>NZ_MINN01000001.1 GCF_001877785.1 Rossellomorea aquimaris
TAGTGTGTTGTAGTGTACAGTCTCATTGTAGCAGGTGATGAAAGACCACCAGCAATGTAGGTGTCACATTGTGCAATCATGTTGAATAGATTATAGCGACACTTCTCTTTATTTTTTTTTTTTTTCTTGATTATTCCCGCGAGCGCTTTACACTCGACGATGGCTTGTCAAAAGCAGTGCGTGAAGTATTCGTCAAATTGTACGAGAAAAAATTGATCTACCGCGGCAAATACATCATCAACTGGGACCCGGCGACACAAACGGCGATTTCCGATATCGAAGTAATTTATAAAGATGTCCAAGGCGCGTTTTACCATATGCGCTATCCGCTCGCTGATGGGTCCGGACATATTGAAATCGCAACGACGCGTCCAGAAACGATGCTCGGCGATACAGCGGTAGCGGTTCATCCAAGAGACGAACGCTATCAGCAT
>NZ_MINN01000002.1 GCF_001877785.1 Rossellomorea aquimaris
TGGCTACTGATACTAATATTCTTGGATAGTGGACGTTACTCGCAGAGGTGCTTATTCTGCGAGTAACGTCCACTATCCAAGAGTATTAGTCTCAGTAGCCTCCTCCTCGCTTAAAGTGCTTTACAACCATAAGGCCTTCTTCACACACGCGGCATGGCTGGATCAGGGTTTCCCCCATTGTCCAATATTCCCCACTGCTGCCTCCCGTAGGCCCCCCGTGCCCCCGCCCCGCCCGCCGCGCGCGGCGGGCGGGGCGGGGGCACGGGGGGCCTACGGGAGGCAGCAGTGGGGAATATTGGACAATGGGGGAAACCCTGATCCAGCCATGCCGCGTGTGTGAAGAAGGCCTTATGGTTGTAAAGCACTTTAAGCGAGGAGGAGGCTACTGAGACTAATACTCTTGGATAGTGGACGTTACTCGCAGAATAAGCACCTCTGCGAGTAACGTCCACTATCCAAGAATATTAGTATCAGTAGCCA
>NZ_MINN01000003.1 GCF_001877785.1 Rossellomorea aquimaris
TCCTTGGCCTTGTTGCGATGTTCCGTAAAGCCGGTCAATTGATTGAATATGCCGGACAGCGAGCCTTCCTCACTCATCTCTTTCAGCCCTTCAAACGTCGCATCCGCCACCACTTCCCCTTTCACCAGCAGCACGATGCGGTTGCTGATTTTCTCTACCAAGTCCATGATATGCGACGAATAAAAAATCGTTTTTCCTTGCGCCGCTAATTGCGACAGAATTTCCTGGATCACCATCATGCTATTGGCATAAAAAAAAAAAAAATATTACGATAATTCATAAACGATCGTCCACATTTCACTACAAATATATCACCACATTAACCACCTAAAAAATTATTAACATGAGCGACATAATCCTGGCTATTAAACAACAACAGGTCATTACATGCTGGTGAATGTAAACAATAAACATATACGCTGAACACACTTAG
>NZ_MINN01000004.1 GCF_001877785.1 Rossellomorea aquimaris
TAAAGGAAGGAAAGATCTTTTACTTCGCTCACGCTTCGTAAAAATCTATGGTGGAGGATGACGGGATCGAACCGCCGACCCTCTGCTTGTAAGGCAGATGCTCTCCCAGCTGAGCTAATCCTCCATAATATGTATCGCCTGGCGATGTCCTACTCTCACAGGGGGAGAGCCCCCAACTACCATCGGCGCTGAAGAGCTTAACTTCCGTGTTCGGCATGGGAACGGGTGTGACCTCTTCGCCATAATCACCAGACGAATATTCAATTGAAGGGTTTGTTCCTTCAAAACTAGATAAAGGATTGATGTCAAGAATACCGGTATTGCCGTTGTGTTCATTTAAAAATGACTCTTTGTGGTTAAGTCCTCGATCGATTAGTATCAGTCAGCTCCACATGTCGCCATGCTTCCACCTCTGACCTATCTACCTGGTCATCTTCCAGGGATCTTACTCACATAAAGTGATGGGAAATCTCATCTCGA
>NZ_MINN01000005.1 GCF_001877785.1 Rossellomorea aquimaris
TGTGTTGATCGTATACACTCTTACTCGTTAGTCTTCAGTTCATGTGTTTAATATGTTCTGTGTTTTCTTTCTTGCTCCAGGTGCATACATCTTTTGTCGTTAAAATAAGCGAGGAATCATAGTGAAAAGAGGTCAACCCAATGGCGCGAAGATACGGCTATATGGATTGGATGCGGGTGGTTGCGATCGTTACGGTCGTCGGTGTCCACGTCGCATCGAAAATCATCAATAATTACACGACAGGCGATTGGGAATGGCATTACGCCAATGCAATTGATAGCGCACTCCGTTGGTGCGTGCCGATTTTCTTCATGCTCAGTGGCGCATTGCTATTGACGCGCGACTCTAAAG
>NZ_MINN01000006.1 GCF_001877785.1 Rossellomorea aquimaris
TGAATACGACTATCACGACTCATACTCACTGTCACTGTACTACGTTGCTACTTACTCGTTGTCACTTCTATGACAGGTATCATAAATATATGATGATACTAAAATGTTATTATCTATAAACTATCTATATGTGTTTTTTTTTTTTTTACGATCGGCGGCATTCGCGGCATCCGCCAAAGCGATGCGACATTAGACGAAATCGTCGCCATGGTCGACCAGCAAGCGCAGCACCTGTTATCCGGCGACCCGGACGGTTTATTGCTCGAGACGTATTATGATTTCGAGGAACTCGCAGCGACCGTTACCCATTTAAAGAAATTGACCGACGCGCCGCTCATCGCCCAGTTGTCGATGCACGAACCGGGCATTTTGCAAAATGGCATGAGCTTGAACGAAGGAGTAAGACGTCTTGACGCACTGGGCGCAGAAA
>NZ_MINN01000007.1 GCF_001877785.1 Rossellomorea aquimaris
TCTTCGATCAATTCCGTATCAAAGCCATACTCGACGCTGACGGTGACACGGGCGAACAGTTTCGCTCCCGAACGGTTCTTAACAATCTGCTCGATGAAATACTGATTTGGTACGACAAGCGTGCCGTCTTTTAGCGTTTCGACGACAGTCGAACGCAATTTGATTTTAGTGATGCGCCCAATTTTTTTGTCGATCTCGACCATTTCGCCGACTTCCATTGGCCGTTCGAATAAAATGATAATGCCCGACACGAAGTTCGCGGCAATATTGCGGACACCAAAACCGATACCGATGAAAAAAAAAACAACTAATACAACACGAACCAGACACCTATCTCAGAATCCGATCTGTAGCTTACACACACAACCATAAACTACAACAACTCCACTGCCACACGCAACGACGCCTTCGTCACAACAACATACGCACA
>NZ_MINN01000008.1 GCF_001877785.1 Rossellomorea aquimaris
ATATTGACCACGGAAAATCGACCTTAGCGGATCGTATTTTAGAAAAAACGTCGGCAATCACTCAACGAGAAATGAAAGAACAATTGCTCGATTCTATGGATCTTGAACGTGAGCGGGGCATAACCATTAAATTAAACTCTGTTCAGCTTAAATATAAAGCAAAAGACGGAGAAGAATATATCTTTCATCTAATCGATACGCCGGGACACGTCGACTTCACGTATGAAGTATCCCGAAGCCTTGCTGCCTGCGAGGGAGCGATTCTTGTCGTGGATGCAGCCCAGGGGATTGAAGCGCAGACGCTCGCCAATGTCTACTTAGCGCTTGACAACGATCTTGAAATCCTTCCGGTCATCAATAAAATCGACCTTAAAAAAAAAAAACCATAATCATCTGATTACAGCTCACTCATTATAGAGACCCATCA
>NZ_MINN01000009.1 GCF_001877785.1 Rossellomorea aquimaris
AGCTGAATGGCTTGCGCCTTGTGAATACTTGGAGCTGGACACCCCGTTGGAAATTGCGTCGTGCATCAAAGTAGTGGCAGATTATCTGCCACTCAAATATTCCGCTTTCCAGCCAGACGGAAACGGAAACTCAGGTTATGTATTCCCTTGCAATGAATCATTAGCATTGGTATTTTTGGAATTATTATCGTCATCAAAATGGCGCAATATCGAGCAATTGGAATTTGTTTACGATGCCGTGCGTGAGGAAAAATACAATTCCTTGACTGCCTGGATGATGGATTCTGAATACTTGCTGCGGCTTAAATTCAGGGAGTTGAAAAGCCAGTTTAAAGCATTGCAACTGGAGCGCTGGGAGAATAAATGCGCCATTTGCGGCCTTGACAATCTCGCACTGCTGAAAGCGGTATATAGCAAAGCGTGGAAAGACAGCAATGATGCAGAGCGAATCGATCCTGCGAATGGCGTGTTAT
>NZ_MINN01000010.1 GCF_001877785.1 Rossellomorea aquimaris
CCTTTGTGAACACCACGCTGGGCGAGACCTGGGAAGAGGCCGTGGGCGAAAAACTCGATCACCAGGTGCTGATGGATAAGGTTGTGCGTTACACGGCGGCGGTGCCTGCCCGGGTGGTTTATCTGACGGCGGGCATTGACTCGCAGCGAAACCGTTTTGAGATGTATGTCTGGGGATGGGCACCGGGAGAGGAAGCTTTTCTGGTGGATAAAATCATCATTATGGGGCGTCCTGATGAGGAAGAGACGCTGTTACGTGTGGATGCGGCGATCAACAAAAAATACCGCCATGCGGATGGCACCGAAATGACCATTTCCCGTGTCTGCTGGGACACCGGGGGGATCGATGGTGAAATCGTCTACCAGAGGTCAAAAAAACACGGTGTTTTCCGTGTGCTGCCGGTAAAAGGCGCGTCTGTCTATGGCAAGCCGGTGATCACCATGCCGAAAACCCGCAATCAGCGGGGCGTTTAT
>NZ_MINN01000011.1 GCF_001877785.1 Rossellomorea aquimaris
GACCCAACCGGCTATGGGATCAGAACCTCATGGAAGTTTCGACAAAAAAATGTGGGGGCTAGTACTGATAATCCAAAATAGTTGAAAACAGCTGTAAGGAATTTTACACAATAATACGGACTTGACTAATATATTAATATTCATAGAACTTCATCAATTATTATTGCGCCAGTTTAAGAATTATTGCGCATCTTTTCGAATATTTGCGCCACTTTTTAAATAATTGCGCAAAAATCTAAATTATTGCGCCACTTGTCGAATTTTCTTGTTTCACTAACCAAAACCCCTAATTTGTCAAATCCCATTTTCTAACTAAACCCCCTACACCTTAAAAAACTCCTCACAAAAAAAAGAACCCGCCATCCCCAAGCGGGTTCTCCTCCACAAAATAAACCTTATTTCCCTTTAAACTCCGGCTTCCTCTTCTCACTGAATGCAAGCAGTGCTTCCACGCGGTCCTCGGTTGGGATAGTGATTTCGTATGCTTTTCGTTCGATTTGCAGGCCGGTCTGGAGATCGACGTTCATGCCGTTCTTCACGGCGAATTTTGCCTGTTGGAGGGCGACCGGTCCGTTCGAAAGCATAGGCTCCACAAAGGCATGGACTTCTTCAAGGAAGTTGTCTTTACTTACGACCTTTGTCACCAGTCCGATTTCGCGGGCTTCCTCCGAGGACAGCCGCTTGGCGGTGAGGATCAGTTCGAGGGCCTTTGATTCCCCGATCAGACGCGGCAGGCGCTGTGTGCCCCCTGCACCGGGGATGATGGCAAGGCTTGTTTCGGTGAGGCCCATTGATGTGCCTGCTGCCGCCAGTCTGAAATCACAGGCAAGGGCAAGCTCCATCCCACCGCCGAAAGCGTAGCCGTTCATTGCAGCAATCGTCGGCTGCGGAAGTGTGGCAACTGATTGAAAGACTTCGCCGATTTTATACACGTTCCGGAGCACTTGGGCTTCTGTCAATGTTTTGCGCTCCTTCAAGTCGGCCCCGACGCTGAAGGCTTTCCCGCCGCTCCCGGTGAAGATCACGACCCGGATGTCGGGGTTCAGGCGGAGTGAATCCACTACCTGCTGCAATTCGTTTAACGTATCATAGTTAAAGGCATTCATTGCCTCCGGCCGGTTGATCGTGACCAGGGCAGCGTGTCCTTTTTGTTCTAAAAGAATCGATTCCAAGATGGTTCTCCCCTTTGTGCGTATAGTTTCTCCATATGTATGTTTCGACAAATACCGTGAAAACCCTTCCAACAAATAAAAAAGATGTCCAGTGAACGACACTGGACACCTGGAAAGTCAAGACTGTAAGACTTGCTCTTTCAATGCGCGTCTCAGTATTTTCCCTGTTGTATTCTTAGGCAGCTCCTCGAGGAATTCGATATGTGAAGGGAGCTTATATTTAGCCAGATGTTTTTCACAATATTCTTTTACTGCATCCTCCGAGAGTGATGGATCATTTTTGACCACATAACAGCTCACCGCTTCGCCCATTTCGGGATCAGGCACGCCGATGACTGCCGCTTCAACGATCTGAGGGTGGTTATAGAGCACCTCTTCCACTTCACGTGGATAGACATTGTAGCCGCCCACGATAATCAATTCTTTTTTGCGGTCTACGATAAAGAAGTAGCCTTCTTCATCCATGCGGGCAAGGTCACCTGTATACAGCCAGCCGTCACGGATGGCTGCCGCTGTTTCCTCTTCCATTTTGTAATAGCCCTTCATGACATTCGGTCCCCTGACGATCAGTTCCCCTACCTGACCGACAGGTACTTCATCTCCAAGTTCATCGACCACTTTATTCTCGATATTCATGATGGAAGTTCCGATCGAGCCGGGTTTTCTCGGACGGTCAAGCGGGTTGAAACATGTGACCGGTGATGCTTCCGATAATCCGTATCCTTCGGAAATCATGACGTTGAACTTTTTTTCGAAGTTCTTCAGGAGGGCTACCGGTAAGGAAGCACCGCCCGAGATACAAAGACGGAGCGAAGATAAATCTTCTGGATTGCCTTCAGGAAATTGATATAGAAAGTTGTACATCGTCGGTACACCGGCAAATACAGTCGGCTGAAATTCTTTTGACAGTGCAAAAATCTCCTTCGGACTGAAGCGCGGGACGATCAAGAGCGTCGCCCCCGTCAACAATGGTGCATTCAGTACGACGGTGAGGCAGAAAACATGGAACATCGGAAGGGCGGTGATGACCCTGTCCTCTTCGTTCATCTTCAGGTAGCTGCCGACATCATGTGCATTCGTGTAAATATTCTTGTGAGTCAGCATCGCTCCTTTCGGCTTTCCGGTCGTTCCTGATGTGTAAAGGATGATTGCGACTTCTTCTTCATCGATTTCCGGTTGTCCGCTGAAGCTCACGTCCCCTTTCGACAAAACCCCTGTAAACGATTTCAATTTTGGGTTTACTGCAGCAATTTTTTCTACATCTACCCCTTTCGCACGCTCGTCACCTGATTCACAAAGAATGAAATGCTGCACATCAGGCAGTAAGTGGTGCATCTTTTCAATCAACGGAAGAAGCAGGTCCAGTGTAACAATTGCCTTTACATCCCCGTTTCTCAGGATGTAGCCGATTTCGTCCGGTGTATAGATCGGATTGACCGGTATGACCTTCAATCCAAGGCGCAGTGCCCCGTATAACCCAATGACGAAATGCGGTGAATTTCCCAGAACGAGTGCGATATGATCCCCTTTTTTCAACCCCAGCTGTTCTAATCCACTGGCAAATTTAGAGACGGCACCATTCAACTCTCCATATGTACTCGATTGATCCAGGAAATGATAGGCTGTCTTGTCTGCTTTTTCAGAAGCAATTTGCTCCAGCCGCTTTGAAATATTCATTGTAATCCCTCCCCTTTGTAAAATGAATGAATGGTCATTCATCTAATTATTAAAAGTATTCAAAATATATTTTATATAAAGAATAGTATTAATACAAGTCCCCCGCATTATAAAACCTTTGATAGAATAAGAGAAAGACTGCCCTGTATCAGGGCAGTCTTTCTTAATATGATGATTAATTTGATCCGGCAAAAATGGCGTTTGATACCAGTCGGAACAGATAATCCGTATGATCTCGGAAGGTTGGTTCCAATCCAATGAATAAGAGATTCCCGTCTTTCACTATGACCGGTTTGCCCTGCGCTTGTGCTCTGTCTTTCCAGTGACCGGCCATAAAGAAATTTTCACTATCTTTATAGCTTGATAACACTTCCTTGTTTTCGGTATTTGAATACCAGGCCGGCTGGTAGACAAACCCGATATCCGCGGCGTCATAACCGGCTGTATACGTTGAATCACCGTGTGCCAGATGAACGATGCCGTTGCTGTTTGAGCCGCCCGTTTTCACTTCTATATCACTCAGGCCAAGTTTGGTTGCTGCTTGGGAAGCGCCAGCTCCGATAGCCAGATAGTTTCCGCCTTCAGCTATAAAGCTTTTCACGTTTGCCTTAAACGCTTCATATTGAGCGGCGTCCTGCAGTCCGAACTCCTTATTTGCCGTACTGTTTTCAAAGGAAATTAAGTTTGATTTTCCATTATAGATGAATACATCACTTTCTCCCAATCCTTCTTCAGCTACCTGCACAGGAGTTTTCTCAACAACTTGGAATCCCAGACGCTCCAACGCCAATTTTGTTCCGGAATGAGATTGAGCTTTGTTGATTCCGCCATCTTTGAGGATTGTCACTTTCTTGGAGGATATTTCTTTTGCCTCCTCAGGGATGTCTGCAGTAGTAATGTTCACAGCTGAATCTTTTATGAAGGTCTGAAGCTCAGACTTAGCTGAACTGCCGGCATATAATGTGCCATCGCTGCCCCTGTATAGCGTGTGTCCTTTATTTAGTAACTGATTTGCCATAGAGAGTGATTCCACCGATGAATTCGGGATGGCATAAGGTCCCTCTCCAATCACTTCCCCTTTCGAATCAAGTACGCGTACTTCATTGGACTTCACATTCAGTTGGTCCTCACTGCTTACCTCAACTGCCTGGAATCCCCATAGTTCCGGCAGATTCCATGCGGAAATGTCATACATGCTAGGCGTGTCTTCCGTTATGTCTTCACCATCCCAAAGCATCGTATTGGCAAGCCCCGCTTTTGCCTGATCCATTGGTACAATATAGGTGCCTTTCGGATACGTCACACCCTCATACGTAAACTCTTTTTTAGCTTCTTCCACGGTTATGTCATTATCTTGAAGGTGTGCGACAGCTTTTTGAGTGGCTGTTTGATCTTGTTTGTCATTAGGCAAAATATACGCTGACGGGAAATGACCTTCTTTATGGAATGGATGATCGAATTGAACGCCGCGCTTAAACACTTCAATTTGATCCTTTACCATTTCTGCCTTGTTTTCACTGGCAAAAGTTAAGGCACCCATCACAGCATCATACGTCCATTTGACACCATCCCAATCATTTGTAGGTGCTTCAAGCGTATAACCGTATGCACCATGATACATTGCATACATCGGTGTGAAGATCGGCGGATAATCGTCCCATCCTGCCGAATCATCACGCTGCGGGATATAAGTCCCCTCCATATTCTGATAATCCACTTTGGACGTTTCTGTATTCGTATTTTCATAATCAGCCTTATTGCCTACAATGCTTGCTTCCATCGCTTCAGCTTGACTCATGGCCCATTTGGAATACAAATCATATTCATAATTGGGGTTATGCGGTGGAGTGCATGGTTCAATAAGGCCCGGTTTTGAAGGACCGCCATATCCCTTTACATATCCATGAAGATCAAGGAATACCATTGGATTCCATTCAGTGATCAAATCTACCATATGTTCTGTTTCAGGCTGTGATTGAGTGATGAAATCGCGGTTAAGATCAATCCCATTCCCGTTGAAACGGGTTGCACCAATGCGCCCGTCCGGATTCGCTGTAACATTGAAAATGAGGATATGGTCTTCTAAGATTGATTTGGTCTCCTCGTCATTGTCTGTTGCGAATCGTTCAATTAATTGGAGAACTGCATCAGTGCCTGCAAACTCGGTACCGTGGATGGAACCGTTTATCATGACCGGTACTTTTAAATCGGGGTGCTTTTCAATGAAATCCTGAGCTTTTTCAGGAGATTTGATCATTTTTTTGCGAAGGCCCTTATAATATCCGAATTTTCCTTTTGCGGAAGGGTCGGACACTGTTACGACATACATGTCCTGGCCGAGAGCAGACTTCGTTTCACTCTTTTCGACGGAAATCCGGCTGCTTTCTTTGGCAAGAGCATCCAGCTTTCCTTCTATTTGCGAGTACTTCACAAAATCATAGTGCTCACTATTGAATAAGCTTTTCTCCTTTTCCTCAAATTGAGAGTTTTGAATGACCGTTTGAGGAGAATCGGCCAATACGTTAAAGGGGGTGGAAGCCAGCAGGGTAAAACTGGCGATTCCTGCAAGTAACTTGTTTTTCATGTATGTACCTCCAAATTATGTAATACTATAATGATAGAATAATAATTCAATACGGTACATAAATATTTAGTTCTAATTTCACACTGGTAGAATACTACCAAACATACCACTGAACGGAATGCCTGGCTCACCCCCAAAAACCCATCCTATAAAAAAGCACCCCCAAAACCAGGGAGTGCTTCTTCACGCATATCAATACACCAAATCAACGAATTCTTCTTTTGTTATTTTCCCAAAATAGTGCGGGATCTCTATTCCTTCCAATGCCTGTGCAATTTCTTTTCTTTCATAGCGGGTGCCGGTGAGCTTCTCCTCTACGTCCTCTACATTGCCTACGCCAAAGAAATCTCCGTATATCTTGCAGTTTTCAATGACACCTTTATTGACTTCCAATCGGACATCGATCCCGCCAACTGGGAATCTGTGTGAGTGCTGGAGATTGAATTTCGGGGATTTCCCGTAATTCCAGTCCCAGTTCTGATAACGCTCTTTGGATAGCTCGTTAATGTTTTTCCAATCCTCTTCAGTCAAGACATATTCTTCGACTTCGCTTCCATCAAAAATATAGTCCAGGAGCGTGGAGCGGAATTCCTCGATCGTCATTTTTTCAGGAAGGAATTCCGATATGTTTGCGACACGGCTGCGGATGGATTTGATTCCCTTAGATTCAATTTTGTCCTTTTTCACTTTAAGTGCAGAAACGACATTTTCCATTTCCGAATCAAACAGCAGTGTTCCATGGCTGAACATGCGGCCTTTTGTAGAGAATTGTGCATTCCCCGAAATTTTACGTCCTTCTGCCATCAAATCATTCCGTCCGCTCAGCTCGGCATTGACTCCAAGCTTATTCAGGGCTTTGACCACCGGTTCTGTGAATTTCTTGAAGTTATGAAAACTTTCCCCGTCATCCTTCGTGATGAAGCTGAAGTTCAGGTTTCCGAGGTCGTGGTAAACGGCCCCGCCCCCTGAAAGACGCCTCACTACGTGCAGCCCTTCTTTTTCAACATATTCTGTATTGATTTCTTCTATTGTATTTTGATTCTTTCCGATAATGATGGATGGCTCATTGATATAGAACAGTAAGTAACTTTCGTTTATGTCAAGATTCTTCAATGCATACTCTTCGATTGCCAGGTTGACCCTTGGATCTGTGATCCCTTTATTATCAATAAATAACATCGTGTTCCTCCTAAATGATGATTTCCATTCCCTGTCTTGCAAGCTCCGTGTCTCCTTTAAAGAAAGTGTTTGCTTCGGAGACCAGTTGTTCAAGATTGCCAAAGTGAGGAAGATGGGTGAGTATCAGTTTCTTTGCCCCCGTTCCTCCCGCAAGCTTCCCGGCATCAAGGCTTGTCATATGCCCGGCTCCCGATGCATCCATATCCCCATAGAAATTGCATTCACAAAGCAGCAGGTCTGCATTTTTCCCAAACGGCACAAAAGATTCTTTGTAGGCTGAATCCGCTGTGTAAAAAATGGATTTCCCATCGGCTTCAATCCTCATTCCGTAACACGGAACCGGATGCTTTGTCTTTACAAATGTAACCGAGAATGGACCGATTGTTAATTTGGACTGCTCGTTATAAGCATGAGCTTTCATTAAGTCCCTATATGTAAGCGATTTGAAACCATGTGTATCTTCGTTATGGGCATAAACCGGCAGCGTACCTTTTGAGTTTCCTAAGAAATACTGTATTAATAAAGCATGCTGCAGCACACCGACATCTGCAATGTGATCCGGATGGTAATGGGAAATAAGTAAGGCATCCAAATCAGTGGGCTCGATATATTTTTGTAGTTGTGAGAGGACCCCGCTCCCGCAATCCAACAGTAATGTAAAGCCATTGTGTTCAAGCAAATACCCTGTGCTGGCTTCGCCTGCTTTCGGATATCCGCCCCAATGACCAATGATGGTCAGTTTCATGCTGCACCTCCCAGGCGAAATTAATTACAACCTTACTATACTTCATTTTGCCTATTTTTTCATTTTTCGAGCCTAATTTTGAATAAAACGTTGACGAACTCCATACTGTTATAATACAATAAAATAAATTAACACACCAGTTATATAACACGAACAAATGACGGGTGAAATTAAAATTACGGAGGGTGATGAACATGGTAAAAAATATTATGGAATTCTTTCGAAATTTGCCGCCTAAGTCTTGTGCACAGTGTGGGGAAGTCATTGAAGAGCAGCATGAATGCTACGGAATTTATTGTGAAAAATGTACAACTGATCACGAATATTAATCGCTTTATTAAGGGGTAATAAAAAAGGATGCTCTCGGTTTAAAATGAGAGCATCCTTTTTTTATCATTGGACTTCCACTGTCTGCATGGTGTGTTCGTGTATTTCTTCCCCTTTGGTGACATGTACCTGGACATTATAAGAACCTTTCTCCGGGAAGGCGTATGTAACACCGTATTCACCGGGTTCTCCAGCCTTCATATCCACCCATTCATGCTTTTCCTGGCCTTCTTTATAGATTTCCAGCCGCAGCTCGGCTCCTTTAAGTGGTTCGCCTTCATTTTCCACGTGAACCTTCCATTCGGCTTTTTCTTCCGCTTTTATAGTGTCAGGCTTCTTCAGATGAATAGAGACGGTACTTTCATGGTGGCCATGGTGGTCATCCCCGCCTTCTTCCCCGTGTGCCTCTGCCTCTGCATTGCCGACGGCAATCTCTGCTTTAGGCATGGTATGCATATCGCGGGCAGTCACATGGACCTGTACGGTGTAAATTCCATCTTCATCAAATGATTTTTCTGCTGTATACACGCCGTCCTTCTTTTTTTCTGCCTCGATCATTTCACTTTCGTCTTTATGGCCGTTTTTCCAGATTTCATATTTCACTTCATCTGCATCATCAACGTTTTCATCACCTTGAGTGACTTTTGTGGAAAGCGCCACGGCTTCTCCTTTACCGATTTTTTCCGGTACATCAAGCTTTGCCTCAATCGGTTCCATGTTGTTGTCTTTTTCAGCCGGCTCATCTCCGCTTGAATTCCCGCAAGCCGAAATAAACAGTGCAAGGATACCCCATGTTAAAAATATCAGAGTCTTTTTCATTACCATTCTCCTTCAATCTACTGAATACTAACCATTATGAACTTCTCACCACATAGTATACACCCTTTCACCCTTTAAGGGTTTGTCCATTTTATGAATGAAAACGATCTCGGGACAAAACTTAAAAACTATTCCCTTAAGACGAACAACTTGGTGTAGAGTCAAATCACCGTTATTGATTTCCGTGCAAGACTTCGCTTTCCGCGGGTAGCCCGAGAGCCTCCTCGAAGCTGCGCTCCTGCGGGGTCTCACATCAGCTACTCTTCCCGCAGGAGTCTTCGTCTTGCACTCCAATCAACCGCTGGAAAAAGCTAAAACCTTATTATCAGTACCATAAAATAAAATACCCGAACTAATTTGCATTTAATAACGCAAATTAGTTCGGGTTAATTCAAACAAAAATCCTAATGTTATAGCCTTTTTTCTATCAAGCTGCTTCTGCTGTTTTTGAATATTGTTTCTTGAACAGTCCCACAAAGAAAATGGATGTGAGGGCGATGAGCACAAGGAAATATCCCATCAGGATGAATAGATTCTGCCACATGAAACCGAAGTCTCCGCTTGAGATGACCGCTTTGAAAGCTGATACTGAGTATGTCATCGGCAGCAGGGCGCTGATTGGCTGCAGGGCGTTTGGAATCAATTCCAGCGGGAATGTACCTGCACTTGTTGTAAGTTGCAGGATCAAGATGATGATTGCAACGAAACGTCCAGGATCTCCAAGGATCGTGACGAGCATTTGAATCAATGCAAGGAACGTGAGACTTGTAATGATGGTTGAAAGCAGGAACAATGGTACGCTTTCCACTTCAAGTCCCAATCCGAACAGCAGAATTGCTGCTGCGATCAAGGATTGAATGATTCCCACTGTTGTCAAGACTGCGAATTTACCCATGAACCAGTTCATTCCACTGGACGGGCGGTCTGCAGGCTCTTTTAGTGGGTAGACAATAGAGATCAACAGTGCCCCCACGAACAACCCGAGGGATAGGAAGTACGGGGCAAACCCGGTTCCGTAGTTCGGCACATGGTTGATTTTTTCATTCTTCACATCGACCGGACCGGCCATCATGTCATACGTTTCCTTATTTGGTTCCACACTGTTTGCTTCTTTAGCCGCATCATTTAATTTCTGTTCATATTCGGTTGTTCCATCAGCCAGTTTTGTGGAACCGTCTGCTAATTGGACTGAACCGTCTGCAAGCTTCTTCGATCCATCTGTCAATTGAGCCGATCCGTCATACACTTTGTTGAGGCCAGAATTTAATTCACCGGCCCCAGACGCAAGGCGGACCGTTCCTTCATAGACATCCCTCATCTTTTCAGTTAACAGGCCGAAGTTTTTGACGATTTCAGCCTGGCCTGCCTGGAGTTGATTGGAACCCTCGTCAAGCTGGACTGAGCCGGCAACGAGCTGGTCGACACCGCCCTGAAGTTTTTTCTGACCTTCATTCAATTGGCCGATACCTCCCGCCAGTGTGCCGGCGCCTTTCTGCAGTTCACCTGCACCTGTGCTCAGCGAACCTGTGCCTGTCTCGAGGCCTGAAGCGCCTTGTTTAATCTGATTGATGGCAGCCTGCAGCTGTGCCTGCTTTTCTTCAGGAAGACTGCCCATGAACGGAGCCAGTTGTTCTTCGAGTTCAGCGGCTCCGCTTCCAATCTCTTTGGCTCCGGCCTGGGTACGATCAGCCCCAGCCTGAAGCTCTCCGATTTTCTCTGCAAGCGTTTGAGAACCGGCGTACAGTTTAGCTGTATTGTCTACAGCACTGTCAAGGCCGGCATCGACTTCTTCAAGACCGGCCCTGCTCTTGTCGATCCCGCGGGCAAGGGCGTCCACACCTGATTGAACATCCTGTGTGCCTTTATACAATTGGTTTGTTTTATCCGTCATGCCTCCTACACCGTCAGAGAGTTCCTTAGAACCGGATGCCAGTTCCGCAGCACCGGCTTTCGTTTTCGCAACGCCGTCAGTCATCTCAACATTTTTTTCAGCGAGAACCGTTAAGTTATCTTTCAGTGCCTTTGCCCCTTTGGATAAGTCAAGGGCCCCATTATTGATTTCCCCGGCTTTTTCACTTGCTGTCTCATAGCCGTCACCCATCTCCTGGATTTTATCGAACATCGTTTCGGCGTATGTTTCTGAGACCGATTTAGAAAGGCTAGCCTTGATTTCTTTCATGGCAGTATCACCGATCTGTGCCGACAGGAAGTTGAAACTTTCATTCGGTACATATTTCAGTGCAAGCTTTTTCGGGTGTTCCTCAAGAAGGGTGGTGCCGTTCTCCGAGAAATCCTCAGGAATTTCGACTAGCATGTAATAGTCCTGCTTCTCGAGGTTTTTATAGCCTTCTTCCTTATCCACAAAGTGAAAATCGAATTGTTCGCTTTCTTTCAGCTTCTCCACGAGGTCGTCGCCGATGTGGAGATTTTCTCCGTCAAACTCCGCTCCCTGGTCACTGTTTACAACCGCTACTGGTAAATCGGTAAGCTGTTCATATGGGTCCCAAAACGCCCAAAGAAACATTCCGCTGTATAATACAGGGATGAAAAGAACAGCAAGGATCGGAATAAGCAGTTTCTTATTGCGGAAAATCGCTTTGAATTCTGAACCTGTAAATGATTTCTTCATATTATCCTCCTATGTTAGATTGCTTGGAATAGAATAATTGACCATATCTCTCAAATGGTCAATTCCGTTCAAAAAAATAAATGACCATTTTGTTCTATTGGTCATTCCCGGCCAAAAATGAAGGACTATCCGGCAGATAACCCTTTAATAAGATAGAGTTCGAACAGATTGGCAATCTCATCTTTTTCCAATGGACCGTGAAGACGTTCCCAATCAAAAATCAATGAGACATAAAGCTTCAGCATGATAAAAGCAGTCATTTCCGGGTTGCATGGCTTGATCGCGCCAGAAGCAATCGCTTTTTCTATGCGGTGGCTTAAAAATTCGACTACCACTTTTTCCATACGGTCGATTACTTCCGAAACAGCAGGCGTTCCCATTTCCCTTGCCTCTTGATAGAGCTTGATTGTCAGCTGATGCTCTTTCCGGAATTCAAGCAGGCGAAACAGTGCCCGATGAACATTTGTTGAAAAAGATTCCCGGGGATCAATCACTTCCTCAGCTTCCTTTTTCATTTCATTGAGCAAGGAAGTGACAATTTCATCAAATAGTTCTTCTTTGTTTTTAAAGAACGTATAAATCGTCCCTTTCCCTACGTTCGCAAGCTTTGCGACCTGGTCCATGGTGGTGGCTTTATAACCAAATAAAGAAAATGACTTGGAGGCCGCCTCCACGATTTGTCGTTTCCGATTAACCGCCATTGCCTCACTCCTCTCTTGACTGAATGACCGAAAATGAATTTTAGTCAAAGACACATTTATTAATTTATCATATCCATAAAAAATAAACAACTCTTTTCTTTTTACATACTGGCTGTTTTCTAAAAGATTGTTGCTTTCGTAAAGGGCTTGCAGCCTGTAATATAGCTTGTGGGCGTGCTCTTTTAGAACTCCAGTTCAAAAGGACGTACTAGCCGAAAATACCCGAGTTCCGGTATTTTCTTATGTGCAAAGCAACAAAATATGCGAAAAGAGCCTACATATTAGATAAGCCCTTAAGAATAAGCTATATAGAACACTCTGACAAGGAGGTGCCCCATGAATATCTATGTTGTCAAAAGCGGTGATACGCTTTGGTCGATATCAAAGCAATTCTCTGTTGACACGTCCCAGATTTCATATGCAAATCAGTTGAAAAATAATGACATACTCATTATCGGACAGAGTCTCCTTATCCCGGAGCCAAATAAAGAATATATCGTACAGCCGGGTGATTCCCTCAATACAGTCAGCACCAGAGTCAATATCAGTCTGCGCGAGCTGATTGCCTTCAACCAGATATCGAACCCTTCCCAGCTTTACATCGGACAATTGATCGTCCTCCCGTCATTTGTTCATACAGTAAAAGCAGGGGATACTTTATACACCATTTCCTATAACTATAAAGTTGCTTTACAGGACATTTTAAATGCAAACCAAATACCTAATCCTTCACTCATTTATCCGGGTCAGAAAATCCGCATCCCAAACAAAAGAAAGACCGCTGAAATTAATGCCTATATCACACAAACCGGAAGCGAAGGGGTCGGGGAAGTAAGAGGGCTCGGGAATTACTTCACTTATTTGTCTCCATTTACTTATTCCATTACTAAAGAAGGAACCCTCACGTCCCTGAATGACGAAGGGCTGATAGCTGCTGCTTATGACACAAACGTCGATCCTCTGCTGGTCTTGACGAACTATTCAGGCTCAATGTTTGATTCTGATCTGGCAGCTGGACTTCTGCGGAATGAAACACTTCAAAATAAGCTTATTTCAAACCTGACAAATACGATGAAAACGAAGGGTTATAAGGGTGTGAATTTCGACTTCGAATATGTCTATCCCGAAGACCGGGAAAATTATAATCAGTTTCTCCGGAAAGTAACCTCGGAATTAAAGCCAAAGGGTTATTCAGTGTCCACTGCACTGGCACCTAAAATCAATGGAGACCAAAAAGGATTGTTGTACGAGGCTCATGATTATAAAGCACACGGCGAGATAGTCGATTTTGTTGTGATCATGACCTATGAATGGGGTTGGGCAGGGGGAAGACCGTGGGCGATTGCCCCAGTCAATGAAGTAAAAAAGGTACTCGATTATGCCGTTACAGTTATACCGCGCAGCAAAATTATCATGGGTGTGCCCCTTTACGGGCGGGACTGGAAGTTACCTTGGGAGGAAGGGACTTTCGCAAAGACCGTTTCACCCGTTTCTGCAGTTGACTTAGCAGGAAAATATGGAGTCCGGATCCAGTATAACAATGAATATCAGGCTCCCTTCTTCAAATATTGGGATGAATCCGGTCAGCAGCATGAAGTCTGGTTTGAAGATGCGAGAAGCATATTGGCCAAACATATGTTATTAGATGATTATAAATTGAGAGGAATGAGTTATTGGGTGCTCGGGAACGCTTTTCCCCAAAATTGGGTCTTGCAGCACGCCCGATATCGGGTCGGGAAATAGGAGAAGGACCCCTGTTTTTTCAGGAGGTCCCTTTTTTATCTTTCATGTACTTCAGTGTTTTTTCGACCACTTTTTCTCCCTGCTCTATGCATTCGGGAATGCCAAGGCCTTCATATGAACTGCCGGCGATAAACACTCCAGGAAGTCTCTCTTCCAAATTACGGTAAAGAGTTTTTGTACGTTTCTTATGTCCTACTGTATATTGCGGCATGGAATCCTTGTAGCGGGTAACGACTGTAAATTCAGGCCGTCCTTCAAGATTGACGATTTTTTCAAGGTCTTCAAGCACAATCTGCTCAATTTGATCATCGGATAAGTCCACGATTGTTTCATCACCTGATTTACCCAGATAAACGCGGATCAGCATCTTGCCGTCAGGGGCACTGTGGGGCCACTTTTTATGGGTCCATGTACAAGCCGTTATGGAATAATCGCTGTTTCTCGATACGATGAATTCGTTGCCGTCGATATTTTTCTTTATCGCTGACTGATCAAAGCCCATGGCGACGGTCGCAACTGAAGTTGCAGGCATCTCCTTTAAATAATCCATGAATGAACAGGAAGGGAACATGGATTGAAGACAATGGTGAGGTGTGGTGATCACGACACTGTCGGCGTCCAGCACTTTTCCGTTTGTGAACTCAATCGTATAACCCCGCTCCTCTTCTTTATTTATCCGTGAAACCTTCATCCCTTTTTGAACCGTTCCGGGTTCCAGGGCTTCTTCCACTCCGTCAACGAGCGTTTGAAGGCCTTTGGTAAACGTCATGAATCTTCCATTCTTTTGTTCGCCTGCGGTCTGGGCAGCGGCTTTTTTAATGCCGGCGATCAAACTGCGGTGCTTTTGTTCAATTTGATGCAGTTCAGGAAATGTCGACATGAGGCTCATTTGATCGATGTCACCTGCATAGATCCCTGTCAGTAATGGTTCGATGAGGTTATCCACTACTTCATCCCCCATCCTTCTCCTGAAGAATCTTCCGAGTGACTGATCATCAGCGACAGCTGAACGCGGAAGGATGAAATCGGCGGCTGCCCTCATTTTACCCGTGATTGAAAATAAGTTCGTTGTAATAAAAGGGGCAATCTGAGTCGGGATCCCGATTATGGACCCTCCCGGCATCGGATATAATTCCCCGCCGGCAATGACAAATGATTTTCCCCAGGTACTGCTGACGAGCATATCATCTATGCCGATCTCTTTCGCGAGATTAATAGGGCCTGCTTTGCGCGGTACAAAAGAATCAGGGCCTCTTTCAATGACATACCCGTCTTTTATAAGGGTTTGGATTTTTCCGCCCATACGGTGAGAACCCTCTACTAATGTCAATTGAATGGGAAGGTTATTTTTTTTGATCTCTTTTTGCAAGTAATAAGCAGCCGTCAGACCCGTGATCCCCCCGCCGATGACCACAACCTTTTTAACTTGCTGTCCCCTCATAAACATCGCCTTCTTTGTCTAAATAGTATCCTCTTCTTTTCCCCACAGACAGTTTGCTTATTATTCAGAAAACTGATCTTGCACCATGTCATCCCGTTTCAATAAATAGAAGGACTGAGCTCCTGAGTATGTCCTCATCAGCTGCAGTCCTTCACATCCCCATCAATCGACAGCAGGGATGATTTATTTAATCAAATGCTTTAAAATGACATCCGCCATTGCGTCAATGAATTCAGGCTTGGCATTCGGCATTTCAGGGCGATAATAGCTTGCACCAATTTCGTCCGTGACTACTTTACATTCATAGTCATTATCATATAATACCTCCAAATGATCGGCAACAAAACCTACAGGAGTGTAGACAAATGTTTTATAACCTTTCTTCTCATGGAGTTCCCGGGTCAGGTCCTGGACGTCGGGACCAAGCCAAGGATCCGGGGTATTCCCTTCACTTTGCCAGCCGACTGCATAATGCTCCACGTCTGCACCTTCCGCAATCATCTTTGCGGTTTCCTCAAGCTGCTGAGGATACGGATCTCCATATTGAAGGATTCGCTCAGGAAGACTATGTGCAGAAACGATGAGGACAGCGTTTTTGCGTTCTTCTTCACTCATGCGGGCAAATGTATCTTTTACTTTTTCAACCCAGTAATTGATGAATTTAGGTTCCTCATACCAGCTTTCCACTGATGTAATCGCCGGTCCGCCCAATTTCTCGGCAGTTTCTTTCGCTCGTCCATTATAGGATTTAACACTGAACGTCGAGAAATGCGGAGCTAGGACGATGGAAACAGCTTCTTCTATACCATCTTTATGCATTTGTTCCACTGCATCTTCTACAAATGGTTCAATATGCTTCAAACCCAGGTACATATGAAATTCAATTTCATCCTGAATGGAATTCAGATGCTCTTCCAGGCCCTTTGCCTGATCCATCGTAATCTTGGCAAGCGGTGAGATGCCGCCGATTGCTTCATACCTTCCACGGAGGTCTTCAAGCATCTCTTCTGAAGGTGTTCTGCCATGACGGATATGAGTATAGTATCGTTCGATATCTTCTTCTTTATATGGGGTCCCGTAGGCCATGACCAACAGACCCATCTTCTTTTTAGTCATTCTATTCACCTCTTATAGTGGTCGGTTATGTTACACCGTGTATTCATTACTTCGCACTGTATTCATGAACAAAAGCAGTCAAGCGTTTAAGGGTGTCGGGATTGACTGACGGAAAGACACCGTGTCCCAGGTTAAAGATATATCCAGGCAGTTCCATGCCCTGATCCAGTATGGCTTTCGCTCTTTCCTCAATCACTTCCCAAGGCGCCAGAAGGATAGCGGGATCAAGATTCCCCATAACCGTTTTTGAGATTCCCATTGTGCGTGCTTCTTTAATCTGCAGACGCCAGTCGAGACCCACTACATCAAGTGGAAGTTCATGCCATTCTTTCGCCAGATGGCTCGCCCCCACACCAAACATGATCAAAGGTACATTCTCTTCCTTGAGTTCAGTAAAGATTTTTTCCATTACCGGTTTAATGAAAGTTCTATAATCCTGTACATTCAGTGCTCCAACCCAGGAATCAAAGATTTGGAAAGCAGAAGCACCGGCTTTGATCTGGGCTTTCCCGTACGTGATGGTCATATCCGCAAGCTTATCCATCAATGCAAACCAGGCTTTCGGTTCTGAATACATGAATGATTTTGTTTTGTTATAGTTCTTGGAAGGGCCTCCCTCAATCATATAGCTTGCCATTGTGAAAGGAGCTCCTGCAAACCCGATCAACGGCACTGAAAGTTGTTCCTGTGTGAGGAGTTTAATCGTATCCAGAACATACGGAACGTCGCTTTCAGGATCGATTTCCCCAAGCTTTTCAACGTCTGCCGCAGAACGGATCGGATTATCGATTACAGGACCGATGCCGGACTTGATCTCCACGTCCACTCCGATTGACGGCAGCGGTGACATAATATCTTTATAAAGAATCGCAGCATCCACGTCATATTGTTCGACCGGAAGTCTCGTTACATACGCACAGAGTTCAGGCTGATGCGTAATTTCGAAAAGGGAATACTTTTCCTTGATCTTTCTATATTCAGGCTGTGAACGGCCGGCCTGTCTCATAAACCATACCGGTGTATAATCAGTCTGTTCACCTCTCGCAGCTTTCAAAAATGTCTCATTCAAATGTTTCATATCAAACGGCCACCTTTCACTCATCCATTGGTTCTATTGTATTATAAAAGAATAAAATTCTAAAATTGTTTAACCGTACAAACTGTAACCCTTATAAACTATAGACTTTTATGGATAAAATGTATAGTTATCAACAGTAAATGTCATAAATTTGCCGATTTTCTATTCCGAAAGAAATATTCATTAAAAATAAGGTTACAGTTTATCAGGATTAGGGAAGATATACGTATATTACTTTTACGAGGTGAAGGAAGATGAACATGTATATGACAACAGGCACCCTTGAATTCTTAAAGAAGATTTTAAATAAGCACCAGGATAAAAAGATGATCTTAATGCATGAGGGGGATGCCCTGCTCGTACATGAGACGGAAGGTGAAACGGTGTTCGAATCACCGAGGAGCTACGAAATCGTCGATCAATCCGGTGCCCTTGAAAAAAAGGGATATGCGGTTTTTAATAATATCCCCGTCTCGGATGAAGGACGTCCCCTGTTCGAATACCGTTTCAAGAATCGTGCAGGCCTGATCGAAGAGGTGCCGGGCTTCATCGCCATCCGGGTGCTCCGTCCACTCGAAAGTGATACATATGTCATCATGACATTATGGGAAGACCGCCAAAGCTTTTTGGGTTGGCAGGAATCCAGACAATATCAAAAAGCCCATGAAAAGAGGGGTACAGAAGAAGGAATCGACGCCAAGAAAGATATCTTCCCCCGTGCCTCCTACGTGACAGAATATATCGTGAGCGAAGAATAAGTCCACGGTATCAGGATTTGAAAGGCGCATGAAACTTACAAAAAGGCTGACAGGAAATCCTGTCAGCCTTTTTCCTTCTACTTCTTATAAATAATCCCGTTCCTGTTTGCATAAATCGCAGCCTGCGTCCGGTCCGCCACTCCCAATTTGCTCAGGATATTACTGACATGCGTCTTGACCGTTTTGATCCCTATGAATAGCGTATCCGATATTTCCTGGTTGGTCATCCCTTCCCCGAGGCATTCCAAAACTTCAAATTCACGTGAGGTCAATTCCTCATGCGGCTTTCTTTCCTGCGGCCTGAATCGTGTCATCATTTTATCAGCGACCTTGGAGGCGATGACGGATTCCCCTTTTGCAGCTTTATAAATAGCAGAAGTGACTTCCTCTGCACTTGCTGTTTTGAGCAAATAACTGTGTGCACCAGCCTCTATCGCCGGAAATACTTTCTCATCATCATAATAGCTTGTGAGAATGATGATTTTGCAGCCGTTTAGATGGGATAGAATTTTTTCTGTCGCTTCGATTCCGTTTCCGTCTTCCATCAGGAGGTCCATTAATATCACGTCAGGCTGATAGATTTCAGCTAGCTGGACCGCTTCATTTCCGCTCTTTGCTTCACCAAGGAAATCGATTCGTTCTTCCGTGAGCAGATAGGTTTTCATCCCTAACCTGACCATTTCGTGGTCGTCGACAATCATTACTTTAATTTTTTCCACCATGCTCTCCCCCTTCATCAGACCGGGATTCTCAAATTGATATATGTACCTTCGTTTTCTTTCGACCTGATTTGAAAGTGCCCCCCTATTTCTTCAGCCCGTTCTTTCATCGTTTGAAGTCCATAAGAAGTCATTTTGTTTTCAAAAGGATTGAACCCAATTCCGTTATCACTTATATAAAGTGTCAGGAAGCCCTCTTTTTTCTCCGTCATGATTATTACTCTGGTTGCTTTTGAGTGCCTTAGGATATTTGAAAGGCTTTCCTGGATGATTCTGAACAGATGTGTTTCTGTCCCTTTTGAGAGATCTTCCATCCCCTCGAATTTTGATTCGATTTCAAGCTGCGTCTTTTCTTTCAGTTCCCTGATGAGAGTAATCAAAGCTTCGCGAATATCCTCACCCTTTAAGTCCACCGGCCTTAAATGAAGAAGCAGCGCCCTCATTTCCCCCTGTGCCTTTGAAGCAATTTCTGCCACCTGCTTCATGATTCCTTCCGCCTTGCCTGAATCGTGCACAATGCTTTTAAGTGCTGCTGAAGAAAGCATATTGAGTGCAAACAGCTGCTGACTGACCGAATCATGTAAATCCCTGGCAAGTCTCTGGCGTTCTTCCATGACGGCTGCACCGTGAGCTTTTTCGGCCAGCTCGGATTTTTCATCTGCCAGACGCTGCAAAGACTTCACCTGTTCCTGAATATAAGTGGCAAGATGATTCATCTCATCTGCAAGCACCCCAAGCTCATCATGTTCACCTGATTCCACCCTTGCCGAGAGCTTTCCGCTTCTAAGCAGCGTGACAAACGTAGACAGATCATCGATCCGCCCTTTAAATGCATAGCTTGTACGGAATCCGAAATACACACTCAGCAGCAGGAGAATCAGCAATAAAGCAAGAGTCAGGTAAATGGAAAGACTTAATGAAACCCCGTCGTTATGGGACAAAAACAAATAGACTTGAAGGGAGACAAATGAGATCAGGCTTGCCATGACAGCCATCATAAAAAAACTTTTAATGATCATATTTCTGATAGCAGAAGTATGGTCCAATCTTCCCGCCCCCTTCTATTTCCGACTCCATCTTTTATACTTCACTCACTCGGATGGAAGCTACTTTAATGTTAATAAGCAGTTTAATTTTCTTACTCGATTCTTCATATCCCGGAGACCGGTAGTAGAAATCAGATCTGATTTCAGCAGACTTTTGATCAAACAGTTTCACTTCCCCGACTTTCACATCAATCTCGATGTCGACTGGAATATTTTCCGGGATGATGACTTTTACATCCCCAACCCACCCCTTAATGACGATCGGGGTTTCACCTTCGGGGATAAATGCTTTACTGAAATCGAAATAATAATCGCCTACCACGTTTTGAAAATTCATAGGCTCTAACGCCCAATTCGGTTCGGAATATTTGATTTCCCCTATAATGAAGTTTTTTCTATGGTTTTTTTTGACGGTTTTTAAACTGCCTTCCTCCCGCCCCTTAAATGTCTTATCTTCATTCCTATCTGAAGAGCGGTCAACCGTAACAGTCAGATTCAAAGACTTATTCATTACGGTTCGAATGGCAATTGCAATGATGAATAACGGCCAAAGTTTCCACCAGCTCCCATAGTCAAAGTTCACTTTATTCCATTTATCAAGAAAGATAAGCGATCCGTAGACGAGACTAAACAGACCGAAGAGCAATTTACCGAAACTTTTATTCGAAAAGCTGTCAACCAGCCATTTCAACCCGATCAGAACCAGCAATATTGGGATTATATTGACAAAATCCATCGTTATTTCCAAGGAAATGACACCAAGATTCAACAGTAACAGCATAACGCCGGATATTAATAACAATAGTGAAAAAAACCACCGCTTTCTTCCTCTGCTGCTCACTCCTCCACCACCTTCACTCCTATATAGTTTCTAGAAAAGGATAAAAAATCCTGTTCCTGACTACATATTAATCCTAATTGATGGTGAAGAAGAGCCGCATACGTCCGATTTCTTCTCCGTCTCAAGACTGAAAATGCGGTATCACACCTTTATTCATTTTTCATAATCTATAGTACAGATTCGGGGCTTTCACCCAATTTGAGAGAGGATATGTGAAGGGGGTAATCTTTTGGGGATCGACTTAACGGCGCTTCATTGGATCTACTTGGTGTTTATTGGATTGATAATATTATTTATGGTTTTCAGGAAGGATACTACGATTGTATGTATAATCGGGATCTTCAGTATTGCTTTGACTGCGACTGGTTCATTGAGCGGATCGATAAGCTCTGTATTTAACAGCTTCATATTTGCCATCACTGAATTGTTGTCGACAATCCTGGTCATTTCGATCATAGTGGCAATGAGCAAGGGGCTGACTGCAACCGGTGTCAATGATGTCATGATCCGGCCATTCACGAAGTTCATAAAAACTCCCGCTCTTGCATATTGGACGATCGGGATTGTCATGATGCTTATTTCATGGTTTTTCTGGCCATCACCTGCAGTGGCACTGCTTGGGGCAGTCCTTGTCCCTGTGGCATTAAGGGTCGGGCTTCCGGCACTTGGTATCGCGATGGCAATGAACCTTTTTGGGCACGGGATTGCCTTATCAGGGGATTTTGTCATCCAGGCAGCTCCCAAACTTACAGCCGATGCTGCGGGGATTCCGGTAGGAGATGTTATCGCAGCGAGTGTGCCGCTGGTAATCGTCATGGGGCTTGTCACGACAATCACTGCTTTTATCTTTATTAAACGGGATATGAAAAAAGGAATCTTAAAGGTAGAGCAATCAACTTACCTTGAGGATGAAGCCTCGCCATCAGAGCAAGACTTGCTATCTGCGGGATGGAGAAATGTGATTGCCCTTCTGATTCCCGTATTATTCGCCATGAATATTGCTGCAATGGTTTCGTTTGACCTTCAGGGCGGGGATGCGACAGCATTAATCGGTGGAACATCCATCTTTATTTTGTTGATCATTTCCCTGGCTGCTTATAAAGGAAAAGGATTGGAGCGTTCCACCAGTTTTCTGATAGACGGATTTCAATTCGGCTTCAAGGTTTTCGGTCCCGTCATTCCGATTGCTGCATTCTTCTACCTGGGGGATGCCGGGTTCGGGACCATCATCGGGGATTTCCTCCCGGAAACGTCCCACGGGATCGTCAATGACCTGGGTGCATCCCTTGCTGCAGTAGTTCCTCTCTCGAAGGCAGTCGGGGCTGTTACACTTACGGTTGTCGGTGCCATAACCGGACTTGACGGTTCAGGATTCTCAGGTATTTCACTTGCCGGTTCGGTGGCAAACTTATTTGCCCAAAGTATAGGCACGGGTGTTGCGACCCTGACAGCACTCGGCCAGATTGCAGGTATATGGGTAGGGGGCGGGACCCTTGTACCGTGGGCCATCATTCCGGTAGCTGCCATCTGTAATGTAGATCCGTTCGAGCTTGCCAGGAGGAATATGCTGCCGGTCATCATCGGACTTACCGTCACGACCATAGTGGCCATTTTTATCCTGTAAAATGAAAAGGTCCATCCTCAGTGCGTTTAGGCACCAGAAGGACGGACCTTTTTATATGGATTTTTTTCGTACAGGAAGGTGGTCAAGGTAAAGATGGAATAGCCGATGAGCAAGCCCGCAAGAACGTCCGACGGGTAATGTGCCTGCTCCGCCACCCTGCTCATCCCTGCCAGGAATGCTGTTGCCGCTGCAAGGATGTAAATGCCCCATTTCACTTTGATTGAGGAGAACTCCCTGCTGATAAAGTAAGAAGCTGTCAGCAAGAACACAATCCCGACCATAGCATGCCCGCTCGGGAAACTGAAACTCTCTTCCCCATGCGGAAAAGGCGGTCTGTCTCTTTCCATCAAGTTCTTTATGCTTTTATTCAGGACATTGCTGCCTGCAACGGCGACCACTACAGTTAAAATGCCGGGAAAATCTTTTTTGGCCCACCATAAGTACAGGATAAGCAAAATAGACCCTCCCCCGATGGCGAGTTCAGTCCCCATTACCGAAAAGATCTTAATGAATCGCATATGATTCATGTTCCCCAGCAAATAGGGATCCCATGGAATGGACAAATCATAATAAACAAAATGTGCAATCGTCATAAATAGAATGAACGTAATGATTCCGGTTATGTAAAATCCCTTTTTCATCTAATCCCTCCTTTCATTAGGATAGTCAAAGATTAAGTTATTTTTCACTCCCGTTTAATGTTATAATATTCTAAATCTTCAACATTATAAGGGGGTTTTAACTTGCTGAGTGAATTATATCAGAAATTGGAGCAGCGATGGAGGGAAATGGTAGAAATAAGAAGGCATCTGCATAAACATCCGGAACTTTCTTTCCAGGAAAAAAACACGGCCAAATATATCTCGGAATACTACCGTCAACTTGGGATCGATGTCCGGGAAAGAGTAGGCGGTAACGGTGTAGTGGCAACGATCAAAGGCCGCCTCCCGGGAAAAACGGTCGGGTTGCGCGCCGATTTTGATGCACTTCCCATCCAGGATGAGAAGGATGTGGAATACAAGTCGACCGTACCCGGAGTGATGCACGCATGCGGACATGATGGCCACACCGCTGCTCTCCTGGTTCTGGGGAAGACATTGAATGAATACCGGAGTCAACTTCAGGGAACGGTCAAACTCATTCATCAGCATGCCGAGGAATATGCTCCGGGCGGCGCCAAGCCGATGATAGAGGACGGCTGTCTAGAAGGCGTCGATGTAATCTTTGGCACACATTTGTGGGCAACGGAAAAGCTCGGGAAGATCCTGTTCAGGACAGGTCCGATCATGGCCGCAGCCGATCGATTCGAAGTCGTGATCAAAGGCTCCGGCGGTCACGGTGCACAGCCTCATAAAACAAAAGACGCAATTGTCGCGGGTGCCCAGCTGATAACTGATTTGCAGCAGATCGTAAGCAGACGGGTAAACCCGATTGATCCGGCTGTTGTAACAGTGGGGTCATTTGTCGCTGATAATGCATTCAACGTGATAGCAGACAGCGCTAAACTGATCGGTACCGTCCGAACGTTCAATCCGGAAGTAAGGGATTTCATCGAAACGGAGATCGAGCAGATCATAAAAGGGGTTGCCCTCTCCGTCGGATGTGAATACGAATACCGTTTTGAAAGGGGCTACCCTGCGGTTGTAAATCATTCGGAGGAAACTCAGCTTCTCATTGAATCTGCCGCAGAGATCGATGAAGTTCACAGTGTGGAAGAGATTGAACTTCAAATGGGAGGAGAAGACTTCGCCTATTATCTCGAAAGGGTGAAAGGGACATTCTTCTTCACGGGGGCGGCCCCTGAAAACGCCGATACCCTTTATCCCCATCACCATCCAAGGTTCGACATCAATGAGAAAGCGCTGCTGATTGCTGCCAAGACTCTGGCCTCCGCCACCCTGCACTATCAGAAAAAACATGCCGAGCCGGGAATCACTGCCAGGAAGTAATACAAAAAGATCGGCCTCGGCCGATCTTTTTTATTTCCCACTTTCATTAAAATACCTGATACGATACGCATATTTCGCCGTTTCTCCCAGCTGGTCCAAAAGCTGATAATTTGCGTAGGCACCCACTACCGCCCCTACTCCGGGAATGAGCTGGAACATCTTTACGAAATCAATATAATCACGGTACTCTTGTTGGAAAGTACGCCAGTCCATGTCCATCAGTTCTTCCTTCTTCTCATTCCAGTTTTCGATTACCATCAACGTTTCTTTTTTGTGCTCATCGCTTGAAAATGCAAGTTGAAACACATATAGGAGAAACAGTCTTTCTTCATATTTCTTTACATCCAGGCCGTGGATGGCGGAGCATTCGCTCAGGAAATTCATCTTGATGGAAAGCAGTAAAGGGAAATCCGCGAGCCCGAGAAAAATGCCTCCTGCCCCTGTCCCCGCTCCTTCGATGACAGCAGCTTTACGGTGGGCTTCCAACTTTTCTCCCATCCGCTCTTCTCTGTTTCCCAGAGAAAGATGAACCCCCGCTTTGGACGTATTCGCCCACTCACTGCCCTTTAAGGTGACTTCCACCATTTTCTTTATGCTTTCCGTGATCATCATATGGGCTTTCTCAGGAATAAATTGATTTATCTTCTTTTGAGCCTGCTTTGAAACCCGGTGAAACACCGAAGAGCGTTTAAATATTTTACGTTTCCAGGATTCCAGTTCTTCTCTTTCCTTATTCATTCTCCATCCCGCCTTTAGGTTTCCTCAACTTTCTATACCCAAGAAGCACCCCCCGAGGTTTCAAAGATATAAACTGCTGTCCATTTTTCTGAGCCTCTGAACCACATAGTATTGACTGAATAATAAAGAGAAAATGAATCCAGCCAGGAGAATGATGACTCCTTCCACCAACATACCTTTCATAAGGAGCGGAAGGGAAAAGATGACTGCCTGGATCATCATCGATTGATTTAATACTTTCTTGAACGACGATGTTTTCAACTGGGGCGGAACCGGATAGATCAGCACCCATATTTTGTAGTCAAACCGGTTATAGAGCGGTACGAGCTGAAATCCTGTCAGATACAGGAATAACAGAGCGGTCAGGATATTGACTATAAAAGACTGATTTGTATAGATCAAGATGGCACCGATCAATGTCAGCCGGATGTATAATCCCGAGAATTCACTAGTCCTGACCAAAGAGCGGAGATAAAGATTCCTAAAGGTCGATGATTGGGAAAAATCCGTTTTGACTAAGAAATCCAGCCACTTCCTTCTGTGCACCTTCCCTTTTAATTTCGGTACATCGGTGAACATATTGGCGATCCGGTAGAACATCAGCATCCTCTGCTGCTCTAGGTGAATCAGCAGATCCCATTTCAAATTTTTCTTTTTTGCAGCGTTGAAAAAATAAAATAAATAACCTGCCATGACCACGGCCACTGCCAGGATCAAGACAATGGAGGATCCGGATAACACCAGGAGCAGCAAGGAACCGGACAGCAGAAATCGAATGATGCTGTCGATCCAGTGAGCTTCTTTTTCCTGAAACCTGAGGAGGAACCATCGTACATAAAGATTCCATACCTTTATGGCGAGGACGAGTGCAAGCAGCGGAAAAAAGCTTTTAAATCCATTCCCTGTCACAGCTACATACATGGGCATCATGGCCGCAAGTATGAGGAGCTGGATATACGACTGAAACATGAAGCTGATCCATATGCACTTCCTGAAATAAGAGCCCAGCCTGTTTTCAAGGGGGAGGAGGAAAACCGCATCCGCTTCCTTCAAAAAGGTGTATACCGGGCTCCATGCAAGGACCAGCCCAAAAATCACTGCCATAATATAGGCTGCCGGAAACGAAGGATCGAGCGTCTTCACCCACTGGTTATATGTGAAGGCAGCACCGCCCAACGCAAAAATCAAAACGAAGAGCAGATGATCATTGAACATATACTTGAGATATTTCTGAAGTTCCTGATTGTATTCTAAAACACGTTTCTTCCAGATACTCTCCACGTTATTCATCATCGGTTTCTTCCTTTGTCAACTGGATGTATATATCATCAAGGGTAGCGCCTCTCATGGAGAATTCTGTTTGCAATTCTTTTAATGTCCCCCTGGCCCTGATCCTGCCTTCATGAAGGATGATGAATGAATCACAGTACCTCTCAGCTGTCGCAAGGATGTGTGTCGACATTAAAATACCGGCACCGTTCTTTTTCATTTCTTCCATCCAATCCAATAACGACTGGATGGCGAGCGGGTCCAGGCCGACAAACGGCTCATCGATAATATACAGGCTCGGTTCGATAAGAAATGCGCACATGATCATCACTTTCTGTTTCATTCCTTTGGAGAAATGGGCAGGGAACCAGCCCAGCTTCTTCTCCATCCGGAACGTCTTCAGCAGCCTTCCTATTCTTAGATTGTATTCGTCCTCGGTGAGGCCATATGCCATCGCCGTCAGCTTAAGATGTTCCTCAAGAGTCAATTCATCATAGAGAATGGGTGTTTCCGGTATGTATGAAAACTGTTTACGATATTGATCGGCATCTTTCTTTAATGTATGTCCGTTAATGGCAACCTTTCCCTGCTTCGGCTCCATCAACCCGATGATATGCTTGATTGTCGTACTTTTACCGGCACCATTCAAGCCGATAAGCCCGACAATCTCATTCGAATTAATTGAAAAACTGATATCCTTCAGAACAGGCTTTCGGGTGTAGCCTCCAACAAGATGATCTATTTCTAATAACGCCATGGGCAGCAACGTCCTTTCTCTTCTACATGGTTTGACTCTATTTTAGCAAAATTCCGTCCTAAAGGCATCGTGATTTAGTGAGCTATTCCAATAATTAGTATTCATACATATTGCCGCTTCTGCACATTCTAATTTTTGAAGGGGCCAGCAATAAGTAAAACGGGGTGGTTGTTAAAGACCAGTTTACCGATTTCACTATTGTTTGCGACTTAAAGGATAGTCGTCTTCCATAGTGAATGACACACTCACCGATTCATTTCATCACAAACTTGATAAATGAGGTGTTTGTTAAAGAACATTTTGACTAAAATCAATTATCTTGTACAGCTTTTCAGCTAGAAAAGATAAGGGGATGGTCACTTTGAACAAAGTCATTCATTTTCCAGATTGCACAAATCATGCTTAAAGCTAAATGAGGTGTTTGTCGCAGACCACATACAGTTTCTATTGTCTTAAGCTTACCAGCTGAAAGAATAGGGGATGGTCGCATTGCAAAAAGTTCATTCTTTAAATGAATGGATTCTCTGATTACGCTGACAAGCAAATGAGGTGTTTATCAAAGAAAGGAAACTTGACGTATAAACCTTTAGAAGTACCCCTTCAAAGAGAGGCAGGAAAACCGTTCCTGTCTCTTCTTTCCTTTTCTTTCTTTTTCCATTCGTGATAAAATAATCTCAACAAATCACATGATTGAAAGGTGGAAATATTGTGAGCGATTGTATTTTTTGCAAAATCATCAATGGCGATATCCCTTCAATGAAAGTATATGAAGATGATCATGTTCTGGCATTTTTGGATATCAGCCAGGTTACGAAGGGTCATACCCTGCTGATTCCAAAAGTACATAAAGAAAATATTTACGAACTGTCAGCTGAAACAGCAAGTCACCTGTTCTCCGTCGCACCGAAGATCGCAAATGCACTTAAAGCGGAATTTGAACCGGTCGGATTCAATTTATTGAATAACACTGGTGAGCAGGCCGGCCAATCCGTCTTCCATTTCCACATGCATTTCATCCCCCGCTACGGCCAGGGAGACGGCTTCGGAGCTGTCTGGAAGACACACAACGACGACTACAGCACAGATGATTTAAAAGGAATTGCAGAGTCCATTTCAAAACATATTTCATAATTAGCTGAAAAACATCCGGGAACATTTCTACGGATGTTTTGTGCTTTTTGGTAAGAACCGTGTATGAATTATTATTGGTTAATGTTTGTTGCCAGCGGTTGATTGGAGTGCAAGACGAAGACTCCTGCGGGAAGAGTAGCTTATAAGAAAAGCGGAGGCGGCTCTTTCAGAGACGACAAGCATAAGACAGGGCATCCGGAAAGGCGGGTTTTTGCCTTTTTGGATGGCATGGCTTATGTCTCGAGTCTCTAGCTGCCGGAGCTGGACAAGTGAGACCTGTCTAGCTGCGGGGCTTAGAGTCACATGTCATAAGACAAACCGACCAAGAAGGCAAAGAACGCCTTCGTGGCCGATTTGTCTTATGCCACCCGCCTCTCTTCAAAGCCCCTCCGCTTTTCTTCCCGCAGGCTTGCCGAGGAGGCTCACGGGCTACCCGCGGAAAGCGTAGTCTTGCACGGAAATCAATAGCGGTAATAAGAAAGTTAAACAAATTAATTCTTTTACACAATATCCACCTGTGTTATAATGTACCTATCTTTTCGCTGATGGCAATGAGTGCACATCAGGAGGGGACAAAAGTTAGATTAGTTGAGGAGAGATGAGAAATGAATACAAAAACATTAGTATCCCTATCATTATTAGTGGGGATCGGAGCCGTCCTGCATACGGTCATACCGGGATTCTTCCTAGGAATGAAACCTGATATGATGCTTACCATGATGTTCTTGGGCATCATCCTGTTCCCAGCCAAAAAGAATGTATTACTGCTTGGAGTGCTGACAGGAGTAATCTCAGGGTTAACGACCCAATTTCCAGGCGGATTCCTGCCAAACCTGATTGATAAACCAATCACAGCCTTTGTGTTCTACGGATTATTCCTGGCTACCCAAAAGGTCACACGTTCAGTCATAGGTGCTTCCGTGCTGACTGCTGCCGGTACCCTTGTATCCGGAAGTATATTCCTTCTTTCGGCATATGTAATCGTAGGACTTCCAGGAGCATTCTTTGCATTGTTTGCAGCTGTCGTACTGCCTGCAACACTCGTGAATGCCGGTGCCATGTTTGTCGTTTATCCAATCATTCATTCCATTTTGAAACGATCAAACCTGAAAGAAGTAAGAACTTCTGAACAACTTTCATGAAATAAAATGCCTGTGTTGCATCTGCAATACAGGCATTTTTTTGTATTATACCTTCGAATCTTATGGTCGCCGGGGCTGAACGAGCCGCCTCCGCTTTTCTTTTTGTCCAGCTCCCGCGGCTAGAGGCACATGTCATAAGCCAAACCAGCCAAGAAGGCAAAGGACGCCTTCCCGTCCGGTCCGTCTTATGCCACCCGTCTCTGAGCAAAACCCTTCCGCTTTTCTTTCACGCAGCAAACCAGAATAAGATACCGATCAAGAAAGAAATCACCCCGCCAGATCCAAGCATTGCCGCTCTCTTTTTCAACATATTCTTAGGGGGATACATACCGGGCCTCTGAATTCCGATGAAATTATAAACCATACTTAAAAATAAAACACCGCTAAGTGCAAAAAAACCGAAAATGATCCCGTCCATTTCCTCACCCCTCCTCTGCACCGCCTCTTAACATTCATTTTATGCGGCATGGAACGGGGATATGAAATTACTTGTTTCCTTTCCTTTTCATTAGGGAAAAGGATTATACATGTTTTTTGTAGAAGGTAGTATTATAGAATAACGAGGTGATTCTAATGAAAGTAAAATCTCTTACTTATGGATTAATTATCGGCGGTGTGGTCGGGGGTGTTGCTTCCCTCCTTTCAACCCCATCTTCCGGCCGGGAACTGAGAAGCCAGATCAAAAGCAAGAAAGAAGACTGGAGCCAGGTTTTTGAAGAAATGAAAGTACATCTGGGGGAACTTAAGGATTCCATAAGCACCCTTTCCCAGGAAGGCAAAGAAACGGTCCAGCAGATCTCCAAAGATCTGCAATCCTCTGTCAAACAATGGCAGGCATCAACCGAACCAAACAACCAAAAACTTCAACAGGAAATCAAGCTCATCCAAACCAAAATCGAAGAACTCGAAAATTCACTTAACACGAGCAACAAAAACTAAACCGCAATATAACCCAAAGAAAGAAGACCTTCAACGCTGCACGGTAAACCAATGCAGCCAGGGTCTTCTTTCTCATTACATAACTGAATTTTATTAGGTTGAATTTATTCTGCCTTAGAGATTACCACCCCTTATAAGTAAAAATGTTTTTCCGGATCCAGCAGTTGAATTGTAGTGGAAGACGAAGACTCCTGCGGGAGAAGTGACTGATGTGAGACGTGTCCAGCTCGGGGGGCTTAGAGGCACATGTCATAAGCCTCTGAACAAAGCCTTCCTCATTTCTAACCCGCAGGAGCGCAGCGACGAGGAGGCTCACGGGTCACCCGCGGAAAGCGAAGTCTTCCACGGAAATCAACTTCGGAATGAAAAACCGGCAAAAGAAAAACACATACTTCAAAAAATTTTGTCAATTTATCCTTTATTAATTTTTATTTTATTGGCATAATAATATAAAAGCGCTTTCTTATAATCGGTAGCTGTTAAAGTAAGAATAAGGGGCATGCGCAAACAAAGAAAAAGATTTTCTAACAAAGTGGGTGTAAGGGATGGAAGAAAGAGAATATTCATTGAAAGAGGCGATCATCTTCAGTCAACGCATGGCACAGCTGAGCAAAGCTCTGTGGAAAGCCATTGAAAAAGACTGGCAGCAATGGATCAAGCCCTATGATTTAAATATCAACGAACACCATATCCTTTGGATTGCTTATCATCTTAAGGGTGCATCGATTTCAGATGTGGCAAAATTCGGGGTCATGCATGTATCAACAGCATTCAACTTTTCAAAAAAACTTGAGGAACGGGAACTGCTACAATTCTCCAAGCGGGATAATGACAAAAGGAACACTTATATCCAGCTTACGGGTAAAGGGGAAAAAATCCTTCTCGAACTTATGAAAAACTATAAACCGGAGACACATTCGATTTTCCAGGGAGTTGCCCCATTGAAAGAACTGTATGGTAAATTTCCTGAAATGATAGAAATGATGTCTGTTGTCCGTAATATTTACGGTAATGATTTTATGGAGATCTTTGAAAAATCATTCCATAACATCGATAGTGAATTCGGTGAGGATAATTCAAAGCTAAATGAATTATTTGAAAGCAACGAAGAACTTGCTTAATTATTTGCCTGTTGTCTACTAGGTAGGTGCATATCAGTAATTGATTGATTCCCAGGGCCATGCAGCTATCCAACTTCCAGAGCCCCTGCAAAAAGATTAATCAGTCTGAACATTCAACAAAAAGCGGAGTACATATAAAAATCTTTCCGCTTTTTTGCTTTTCTCCGGCATTGTTCAACACATCACATAGACACTTCACTCATCTCCTTTTTATTTCCTTTAAAAAATCTCGAATTATGTGTTGATTTTTCACCATAATCGTAATAAAGTATGTAAAGCGTTCATATTAAACACAAAACCATCGTCTACGGAGGCGATTTTTTTATGCATTGTTGGAAATCAATCAATCTAGAGAGACAATTTGGCTTTTACCGAGTCTTTTTACTTTCATCAATAATCATGATGATGGTATTCTCATTTATATACGTACCTATTACATTAATGTATTCGAGTTCGTTTTATGATAATCATTTGCCCGGTTTTCTATTGGGACTGATAAGCATATATCCACTGCATAAGCTCATTCATTTGGTGCCAATATTCCCATATGTGAAAATGATGAGGTGGAGATGGGACCGTAAGCTGATATTTCTTCCGATCGTCACCCTGAGAGTCAATCGTCCGATTTCAAAATACTTGTATATAGCGGCTCTGTTTGCACCATTCCTGGTCATTAACGGCGTCCTGCTTTACGGGTGTATCCATTTCCCGCATTACTCTCATTACTTTGCAATTTTATTGGCATTTCACTCTGGAATTTGTGCCATTGATTTTATTTATGCAAAACAACTGCTGGACTCACCACGGAATGCTTTGATTGAAGAAAATGAAGACGGATATGAAATTCTCATTTATCAGTAAGGATGATAAAAGTCCCTTGCCTGACTGGCAAGGGCTTATGATCATCCATCACCTTTACTGATTAAACATGTTGGACCAATCTGCCGAAGCCTGCATAAATGCTCTGCACGTTTACTCATTACCAATATTCCGGCAATACTCGCTCTACCATTCTGTTTCATATTTTGGTATCGTATAATTTATAGGAGATAACGGGGAGGGGTTAGAATGATCTCCATGTTTTTAGTCTTTGCGGTGTTTATCTTGTTTTATATAAACAAGATGACAAACGCATTATGCCTGCAGAAAGAAATACCTGAAGATCGCCAGCCAAAGGTATTTAGAACCATAAACATTCTAATCACCATACTATTGGTATCTTCATACGTAGAAATACTTTATACATAATAAGAAATGCGGAAGGGCTTTGCCCAGAGGCGACAAGCATAAGATGAGCCGGCCAAAAAGGCGTTTTTTGCCTTATTGGCCGGCTTATCTTATGTCTCGAGCCTCTAAGCCCTGCAGCCGGACAATTAGAAATGCGGAGGCGGCTTGCTCAGCCCCGACAAGCATAACTGGGAAATCCCCTAAGGCGCTTTTTGCCTTCGGGGATTTTTCAGTTATGACCTCGAGGGGCTAGCCGCCGGAGCTGGACAATAAGAAATGCGGAAGGGCTTTGGTCAGAGGCGGGTGGCATAAGACGAACCGGACGGGAAGGCGCTCTTTGCCTTCTTGGCCGGTTTGGCTTATGACATGTGCCTCTAAGCCCTGCAGCCGGACAATTAGAAATGCGGAGGCGGCTTGCTCAGCCTGCGCACACTAAAAAACCAGCCCGATACCAAACCGGACTGGTTTTTATCATTAAAGATTGATTAGCAAACGTACGCTGCGCCGATGATAATCAACAAAATAAACAACACTACAAGTAAAGCAAATCCTCCGCCGTAAGCACCAGACATAATGTGCTCCTCCTTTCATTTATGGAAAGCACCGGTGAAAAGAATTAGTAAAAGGGGCTTCCTTTCTGAAAGTACGCCCCTCCTATTTGTTCTTATCCGGTGAAACACTGCACTATTCCGAGGCTAAATTATAGCCAAGCTGCACCTACAATGATTAACAAGATGAATAGTACAACAATTAACGCGAAACCTCCGCCGTATGCGTTACCCATAACTTTCCACCTCCTTTGAAGCGCTAATTTATCTTATTCAAGTTAGTCGCCTTTTGTTTTAGGCATTTGTCATATTTCTGATTTTTTTAATATAGATACGCGGCACCAACGATGATTAATAAGATGAACAGCACTACGATTAAAGCAAATCCAGAATTGTATCCACAGCTCATATTTATTACCTCCTTTTCTCTATTCGCTTTTATCATATGAAGGAACCTGGGAAATGGGTGTGTAAAATGCCCATTTTTCTAAAGTTAAATTTGGAAAAGATTTTTTTAAATGGAAAAAGTGTGATATAGTATGGGTTGTAGAATTTTGACAAGTCGTAACAATCTATATACTAGGAGATGTTCAGCATGAAAAAATGGATTATTTCAGTGACCCTTGCAACCGGGATGATCGGACTTGCAGGCTGCAGCGGAGACGGTGCAGACAACAATGACGTAGTTGCAACGACGAAAGCCGGAGATGTCACCAAAGATGAATTATACAAATCTATGAAGCAAAAATTCACCCCTCAAATGGAGCAGGCACTTCAGGAACTCGTTTACACTAAAGTCCTGTCTGATAAATACGAAGTCAGCGACAAAGAAGTCGATGAGAAATTGAATGAAGCGAAAGACCAGCTCGGACCGCAATTCGATATGTTCCTGCAGCAGTACAATCTTGATGAAAAATCATTCAAAGATTACCTGAAACTGCAGCTTCTTCAGGAAAAAGCCGCTACCTCTGACGTGAAAGTTTCTGAAAAAGAACTAAAAGAATATTATGAGAAGTGGAAACCAGAAATTGAAGTCCGGCACATCCTTGTAGATGACGAAAAAACTGCAAAGGAAGTAAAACAAAAACTGTCTGACGGCGGTAACTTTGAAGAACTTGCTAAGGAATATTCAAAAGATCCCGGTTCTGCCGAAAATGGCGGAAGCCTTGGATGGGTAGATTATGCGGGACGTCAAAATTTTGTGCCTGAATTCTCAAAAGCTCTTGATACTTTAGAAAAAGGGAAAGTCAGCGAGCCAATCAAGACGGAATACGGCTACCATATCATTGAAATCACTGATAAAAAAGAAAAGAAGTCATTTGATGAAATGAAGAAGGAGCTTGAGAAAGAACTGAAACTTTCAAAAGTGGATCCTCAAAAAATCCAGGAAGCGATGAAGCGCGAGATTGAAAAAGCTGACCTGAATATTAAAGACAAAGATCTGAAAAAATCATTTGATCAAGTATTGAATCCGCCGGCAGCACCAGAAAACGGTGAAACACCTGCTCCTGCTCCTGAGAGTGAAGAGAAGCCGGCTGCTGAATAATAATATATAAAAAAGAAGCCTGAAGGAGATATACACCCCTTCAGGCTTCTTTTTTATTTTAAGAAAATTGACGTCTCCGTTCTTTCTCATCCTGCATCCGGGAGATGTACACTTCCCCTTCTTTTTCAATCCATTCTACTTCCATCTGTTTTTCTTCCTTAGCTGATTTGATTGTCATAAAGGCGCTTGCGAAGATTCCTGCCACAACGAAGTACATCCAAATTGGTAGAGTCATTTATTTCATCTCCTTATAGTTTGTCCTCTCTTATTGATACTATATGAGCTGCCTGTCGGAAACATAACCTATTATTGAAGATTAATATGGAAGCCAGGGATATAGACCCCATATATGCCGGGAAACCAGTCCTTTTTGTTCCGGGAGTCAAGAGGTAAAGAGATAATTTAACAAGTGGCACAATTATTTGGATTCCGGCACGATTATCGAAAAGGCGGCACAATAAATCATTCGCATTGTCATACACTTGGTTATAGAGCCTCTACAGAGCTGTTCGAAGTGATTTTTCAAAAAATATTTGGACTTGTGATGTAAAGAGGTTTCCCTTTTAAAAAGCAGTATTCCATCAAAAAAATAAAGCAGTCCGGCTAGCAAGCTGGACTGCTTTTTTACACAACTATATTATTTATGAAAAGTAGGTTTGTAGAAAGAACGATTATCCAACGGGAAGATTCTTTCGGTATATTCACCCGGTTTGACGCGTTCAAGGGCACGGTCGAGCATATTCATCTTTGCATCGACGTTATCGATGTAATGAAGGATTTCTGCTTCACGAATCATCGGCGGTTTCGGGCTTCCCCACTCCGCTTTTCCATGATGGCTCAATACCATATGCTGAAGGATCATCACTTCTTCCCCTTCGATTCCTAACTCCTCAGCTGTTTTCCCGATTTCGTTGACCATAATGGAAATATGCCCGAGAAGATTCCCTTCTATCGTGTAAGTAGTGGAAGTGGCTCCTGACAGTTCCATAACCTTCCCTAAATCGTGCAGAATCACTCCTGCATACAACAGGTCGGTATCCAGTGAGGGATAAAGGCTTCCGATTGCCTTCGATAAGTCCAGCATCGAGACGACATGATAAGCAAGTCCCGATACGAATTCATGGTGATTTTTTGTGGCCGCCGGATACTCAAGGAACGGTTTTTGATATTTCTTAAGCAGGTGCCTGGTGATGCGCTGTATATTTGGATTTCTCATTTCAAAAATATATTGTGTGATTTTGCTCGTCATCTCATCGATCGACAACGGTGCAGTTTGGAGAAAATCTGAAATTTTATGTCCATCTCCCGGTGATGCAGGACGGATCTGCTTTATTTTCAGTTGATTTTTTCCCCGGTAGTTATGGACATCCCCAATTACTTTTACAATGGTTTCCGGCTGGAATGCTTTTTCATCCTGATCCGAGGCGTCCCAAAGCTTTGCCTCCATTTCCCCGCTTTTATCCTGGAGAATAAGCGTCAAAAATGGCTTTCCGGCATTTGTTGTACCTTTTGTCATCTGTTTTATGAGCAGATGCAGGTCGACCGTTTCCCCTGCATTGAATGTCATGATTCCTGTCATCGTAATCCTCCGTCCTCTTTTTAATCAGTCTCAGTATAACATATATGATAGATTCATTGTCTTCCTTGCTTAAACCACCACGGCTTTTTCTAATAGAATCACTTCATTTTCTTTAAAGTAACTTCTGATATGAGGGTGGCAAGTAAATAGGATGATTTGATGTTCTTTTTCCATTGTTCTTAACAGTTTTTGAAATGCATTCGTTCTATCACGGTCGAAATTTACCGCTCCATCATCAATCAGCAGCGGAAGTTTATAGATGTCTCTGAAGGAACGGACCAGTGCAAATCTGATGGAAATGTAAAGCTGCTCCTTCGTTCCCTGACTCAGCTCGACAGCCTGGAAACGCATGCCATCCTTTCGCTCTACTTCTATTGTTTCATCGCTGACATGAATGGTGTGATAAATCCCTTCGGTCAATACAGAGAAATTCTCTTCAGCCAGCGCGATGACATTCGGCATCTTTGTTTGCTGATAATGATCAATGGTTTTCTTGAGGCTTTCCCGGGCAAGGGTAAACTTGGACCATTTCATCACATATTCACGCAAATCAGCCTTTTTCTCTTGAAACTCCTGGAGAAGCCTCGAATAGCCCGTGCCCTCTTCCAGCAGATTGATTTCATGCTCAACCGATGCCATCCTCTTCCTGCACGAGGACACTTCTTTAATCAGTTCATTTATCCTTTGTCCCAATCCATTAAGCCTTTTGGTTACGTCTTCTTTGAATTCGAATCCAATGAATGTGTCCAACGTTTGTTGATTGACTCTTGTCTTCATTCCTTCATAGCTAGCAAGCAGCACTTTCCTCTCTTCAGACTGCAGTGAAAGTGCGCGGAATTCTTCTTCATCCCTGCATCCTGCCTCTTCCAACAACGAATGGATCTCATCATCGATTTTTTTCACCTGGGATAAAGATTGCTCTCTTCCCAGACGAAGCGATTCTATTTCACTCTGAATTTGCTCGTGAATCAATTTATTTCTTTCAATATCCTGAATGATGCTTTTCATCTTCGTGAATGCTTCTTCCACCGTTGTAAGGGTGATTGAATGCCGGATGAACCATTCTTCACATCTGGTTGAGAAGTCATCAATCTTCTCTTGAAGAATCTTTTCTTCCTCTATTAATCGCTGTAATTTTTCATGCGAATTTACCAGCTCTTTCAGTTTCCCGAATGCGTCTCTCAGCCACTCAGCAGGAAATTCAGCTGGGAGATATAACTCCGATTTCATTTTTTCAATTGATTGATGTTCTGCGGTCAATCTCGCCTTGATGGATTCTGCCTGCCTATTCAATTTTTCTATTTTCGCACCTTGTTCTTCCATCTGAAGGATTCGCTGCTTCCATTCACTTCGAATCTCCATTTGTTCCCTTATGACTTTTTCTGAAGTTTCAAGAGAAGCGTCTTCATCCATAACTTCGATGGCCCCCCCGGAGAATTCACGGATTTTCCGCCTCAAATTTGCAAGATGGGTCAGCTTTTCATTTACATACTGTCTTGTTTTCCATAGATTAATGGCCAAAAGGGCAATGACCATAATACTGAAGGTCCACATAGAAGAATCATTCAAGATGGCCCATGCACTGAAACCCGCCATTAGGAGAGTTATGATGGAGCTGTACAAGAGCTGACTGGAAAAAGATTTGCGTTTTTCCTTAACTTCTTTCTCTCCTTCCTCAAGCTGATTTTCGACCCATATTTTCTGCTGCTGGGAAACCCGGCTGTAAGACTGCTGTTTCACTTTTCTCTGCAAAGCCTGATACTCTTCTTCTTCCATAAGAAGCTCTTCAAGTTCATCACACTTTCGTTCAATGATGTACATGGCTTCTTTTTCTTCTTGAAGCTGGTTTAAGAGGGTTTCCCGTTCATTTTGACACTTTGTTTTTTCCCGCAGTGCCTTTTCGATCCGATCCCCCATCACCATGCCGGTATTGATGGTAGGAATATCCTTTTCCGCTGCATTCAAATCGAGTTCTCTCATCGATTCCTTTATTCCGCCGTGCAATGCTCTGATTTCCAGGTTTAACTCACTCAAGTCATCCTTCCACTTAATGAAGACAGGCTGCTGTGCCAGCATGGATTCGACTTGATGGCTTTCAGAAATGAATTGAGAAGACTGCTGTGTATCTTCAAGCTTTTCAGAGAGCTTCCTTTGTTTGGAATCGAGGGTTTCCAGATAGGAGGAAACCTGCCTCCACTCTGCTTTCAAAGCATTCAGTCTTTCTGCCCCCTGAGGAGGGAAATAAACATCTTCGAATGCCTCCAATTTAGTGGCTGTGGCAACTAATTCAGTAAGAGGCTCCCATTGTTCTTCAATTACTTGTAAAACTTCTTTTTCTTTTAAAAGGGCTTCTTTTTCTTCTTCCATTGAAGAAATGGCAGACTCCAATGACTGCTTTTCCTCCTGGAGCGGTCCATATTGTTTATTTTTTTCTCTGGCTTCCGCAACGTTCTTTTCCAAAACTTTCAATTCGCCCAGTTTTGTATTGATTAAAGGCTTTCTTCCCGATCTTTTGAACAATAGTTCCCGTTCTTTTTGCCAGTGTTGTTCCATTTGCAGCAGTAGGTCGGTACCGGTAGAGCCAGCACTGAATAAATAACGATTCAGTTCTTCTTTCTTCAATTTATGTATATCCTGCAGCCCATCAAGATTAAATGAAAAGATATTCCGATAAGTCGTTTTGTCCACACTGCCCAACAAATCCAGCAGTGCCTCTTCCCCTCCTGAGGTTCCATCTTCAAATTGAACGGTTACATCACCCGCTGCTTTCCCTTTTATCCGTTCAACGCTGACTTTCCCATGCTTTTCCGAGGCACATAGGATCTTTCCGCCATATTCCGTGGATTCCTTCGGTTCATAACGAAGCTCAGATTGCTGCCTGGTTGGGAACCCGAACAGGATACTATGGATGAATGACATGATGGTCGACTTCCCCGCCTCATTTTCACCAAAGAATAGTTGAAGATCCTCTATAGCATAAACCTTGTTTATCAACTTTCCATATCCGTAAATATGTAACTGAGTGATTTTCATCATGGCACCTCTTTTCTTACTGCACCCGCGGGGGGTGAAGGATTAATTCTACTGCTTCCTGAACCAAATCTGACATTTCCTCTTCTTCCAAAGGATCCATGAACCGATACAGGCCAGGATGCTCAATTAGTTCAGCTAATGCCTTCCTTCCGTCATCGGCATCCATATTTGTAATAGTATGCAGAACATCCTTAATGAATGGATCTTTACTATCGATGTCTGTTTCAGGAGGGGCTGATTTAATGGAGTGAATCCACTTGACGGTCTCTCCTGCCGCTGAATCCGCCTGCAGGGCTTGAAGGAGATCACCGTTTTCGATTGCTGCCAGTATATCTGGGGATAAGCCGCTCACGTCTCTGACGTGTATTTGAAGCAAACAATCACACTGTGTTTCATACTCCTCAGCTGCCCTTTTGATATGCTGATAAATTTCACCGAACCGCTCAAACCCGTCCAGTGACACTTCCACTTCCCCCCAAATAATTTCCTGTGTCGGTATGAACGTAAGAAAGGCATCATGTTTGTCTAACTCGACAAGGTAACATCCCTTTTCACCCGTCTCTTTGCGGTGTCTCCCTTGAATATTGCCGGGGTAGACAATAGGGGGTTCCGAGTTCAGGATCTGCCGCTGGTGGATATGGCCCAGGGCCCAGTAATGATAGTTCTTTTCTTTTAGTTCACTGATTGAAAAAGGGGCATAACTTTCGTGTTCGGAGTGGACACTCCCCTCACTCCCGTGAAGCAGGCCAATGACATAATCCGCCTCAAGCTGCTTTGGATATTCCGAGATCCGCCGGTCACGGATATGCCTGGTGCCATAGCTGAAGCCTGTTATTTTAACCACAGCACCATATTTGGTGTTCAGCTCTTTCACTTCCGTTTCATCACTGAAAACATGAATATTATCGGGCATATCAAGCCGAAGCCGGAACCCGCCCAGATAGTCATGATTTCCATGTATGATATAGACGGGAATTTCATTCTTATGTAACAAGTTAAATTGATTCAGCAATCTGGCCTGCGCCCGGATACTTCGATCTTCCTCATCAAACAGATCTCCGCTTATGACCATAAAGTCAACCTGCTCATGTATCGCTGCCTGTACCAGCTTTTCAAATGCGGCAAATGTGCTGTTCTGAATGCGTGCAAATAACTCTGCCGGCAAATGCTGCAGACCTTTGAACGGGCTGTCCAGATGCAGATCGGCACAATGAATAAATCGTATTTTCTCCATGCGATCCCTCCTCGTTTGCGAATGTACGTTCTGTATTTTCATTATATCCTAAAAGGAGCCGTTATTTCAGCCTGTATCAGGAAAAGTATAAGAAAAAATAAAAAAACTGCCTCCCTGTTCAGGAGACAGTCCACAAATTATTTATTATTTGTAAGATCAATCGCTTTCTTGATGTCCTTATAAGAATTTGATTTCCCGTAAAGCAGCACACCACCGCGATACACACGTGCTCCAAAGACTCCCAGCAGAATAATCGTTGCTACCAGGACCAGGATGCCTATGATTGGTTCATATACAGGTAAATCAAGCATTCCGGCCCGCAGGAACATGACCATTGGAGTAAAGAATGGTATATAGGATGTGATCGTGATAAAACTTGATTCAGGATTGCCAAGACCGAACATGGAGATAAAGAAACCGATCATGATGAGGAACGTCATCGGCATGATCATCTGCTGAACATCTTCGATCCTGCTGACAAGCGAACCCAGGAGAGCCGCAAGCGTAGCATAAAGGAAATAACCAAGTAAAAAATAAACGACTGCAAACAAGATCACACTTACTGACAGGGATTCAAATCCGAATGACTCAAAGAATCCCCCTGCAAAATCATCTTTTCTGTTAAGCAGAGTAACATAACCCACTGCAAGGATGACTGCCAGCTGAGTCAATCCGACAAGCCCGATCCCGATGATCTTTGCAAACATCTGCTTCACAGGCGACACACTGGAAATCAGGATTTCCATCACTCTTGAACTCTTCTCCGTCGCCACTTCCATTGCCGTCATATTGGCATAAGCGATGACAGAAAAATAAATGAAGAACAGCAGCACATAGACAATTCCCCTTGCCTGACTTAATTCTTCTTCCGATTTCGCCCCTTCAGACAATGCCTCTTTTTCAAACGTGACAGGACCGCTCAATCCTGCCAATTCCTCACTCGAAAGCTCAAGCTTATTTGCAGCGAGGGAAGATTTTATGTTTTGAAGTGCCAGCTGCAGATCAGACGACACCGTTGAATCAGATAAGGAGGCTGATTTGTAAAGAGCGCTCGGCAGACCGTCTTTCCCCTCTGTCAATATAAGCTGGCCCTTGATCTCTTCCTCTTCTATTTTCTTTTCTATTTCTTCATTTGTATCATCAGAAGGCGATAACTTAATATCTTTATTTAAAACGGTTACCTGTGCCTTCAGCATGGAATAAAGATATCCCGTTTCATCCTTTACCACAATTTTCTCTTCATCTTCCCCACCGAAACTCGACAGGATTTGATCGAAATTCGTCAACAATACGAGTGCGCCTGCAATGATAATGGTTGAAATGATAAAAGATTTGGCTTTAAGCTTGGAAAAGTAGGAATGCGCAAGCATGATAAAAAATTTATTCATAAGAAGTCCCCACCTTTTCTATGAAGATATCATTCAATGACGGGTCTTCGAGTTCAAATTTACGCAGGAAACCTTTTCGGGCTGCATGATGGAAGATTTCTTCCGCAGCTTTCTCCGATTCCACCTGCAGCAGGATTCCTTCTGTCGTTTCCCTGAATTTGGTCACACCATTGAAACTTCGCAGCTCAGCTAAATCTACATCAGCATTAATGGCCACATTCTTTTTACCAAAGGAACGCTTGATGTCCTTCAGCCCCCCGTGTACGACAGGACGGCCATGGTGCATGATGCATAAGCTCTCACACAGTTCTTCGACATGTTCCATACGGTGGCTTGAGAACACGATGGTAGTTCCTTCCCTTTTCATATCTCTGACTGCCTCTTTCAACAGTTCAACATTTACTGGATCAAGTCCGCTGAACGGTTCGTCGAGGATCAACAGCTTAGGCTTATGTATGACTGAAGAGATAAATTGAATTTTTTGCTGGTTCCCTTTCGAAAGCTCTTCTACTTTTTTATCTGCATATTGCGGTATATTGAATCGCTCCAGCCAGTAAGTTAATTCTTTTAGGATTTCCCTTTTGTCCATCCCCCGGAGCCTCGCCAGATACACGATTTGATCCTTCACTTTCATCTTGGGATAAAGGCCTCTTTCTTCGGGAAGATATCCAATCTCCCCGCTTGTAGAATAATCAATCTTTCTTCCATCCCATGTTATTTCCCCTGCAGTCGGATCCAAGAGACCAAGTGTCATCCTGAACGTGGTCGTCTTGCCGGCTCCATTCGCACCCAGGAATCCGAACATCTCGCCTGTATCAATGGTAAGGGACAAGTTGTCCACTGCCGTGAAGCTGCCAAACTTCTTGGTGACATGCCCAATAGATAAACCCATTTGAAGTTTCCCCTCTCATCTTTTCCTTTTCTCATTACATACGATTCTGCCAGAAAAAGGTTTCATTTTCCAGGCTTTTAATTATTATCACTAAATACTTTTAATTTTTTCAATAGTATGGAAAAATAATAAGAGTGAAAGATTTTTAGACAAAGGGGTATCAATTATGCCAACGTATAAGCTCACGGTCTTTGAAAAAGACGGTAAAAAGATTCTTGATGAAACATTTGAAGCATCGACTGACAACGAGGCAAAGAAAACAGGGGAATCATTATTGGAGGACAAGGGATACCTTGACCACACTCACCGATGCACTTCCCCGCTTGGCAAGCTCGTTTTATTTCATGCCTGAAAATAGCCGGTATCCCTGAAACTTTTTGCTCAGGGGTACCGGCTTTTTTTATTTCAATAGATCCAGCCTCTCTTGAATGTTTTTCTTTTGAATTTCCATTTCTGCAAGTGCATGATCCAGGTTTCTGCTGTAAACGCTCAATATACTCTGTCCGTAAGTGGTTCCGGGGACTGCCCATTTTCCGTTCAATTTAGTCCAGTAGTCCGCACTCCCCCTGCTGACGAGTGAGAACCTCGGGTCAACAAGCGGATGTGACGGAGGAAGCTTTTCCTTGGACGCATAGGCATACAGGTGCTGAATATGGGCAAGGACGCCTTCTTCCGGAGATTTAAAGGAAGCACCATCAACGCCGGGTCCTGTAGTCCCGAGCCCCGCAAAATTGTTCTGTTCCGGCTTGACCTGACCGGTGAACCTGAAATAATTGGTTTCATGGATCGCTTGTCCAAATGCTATATCCCCGCGGATTCCATAGTCCTTTCCATACTTAATATAATAGTCTCCGAGCAATGGAGCTCCCGGATTGATGATTTTGACAAACTCATTCAGCTGATGGGGCTTCAATAGAGATTCTCCCAGGATGGTCACGTCTTTTTCAGGGGGTGCAGGAGAAGGCGAAGGAGAAGGTCCATTCCCTGTCCCTTCCGTTAAAATAAATGCCTCTATCTTTTTCCTGTTTAGCTCCGCCGCTAACTTCTCGGCATTGGCCTTATCTGTAAACGCACCTGCCTGTACTCTGTAATATGTCTTACCAGAGATCACCACCGTCGTGATGAACGCATCATAGGATTTTTGCTTCAAGAGGGCAGCCCGGTCTTCGGCATTTTTCCGGTCAGTGAATGAGCCGGCTATTACCTTGTATAACTGTCCCCCTGGAGATTCCTTTTTCTCAGGAAGTGATAACGCTTTGGCGACTCCCTCAGCTATGAGCATTGCGGTGTCGTTCCTGAATCCTGTATTGTTTAGGAGCGACACGTCTTTATCATTATCGATGAATAAGATTTCCACCAGCAGTGAAGGCATTTTGGTTTCCCTCAATACGTGGAAATCCGCTCTTTTCTTCCCCCTGTCAATGACAGGATATTTCTTTTTAATTTCATTTATGAATCCATTATGAATGACAGTTTGGTATGTGAGGGTTGCGGCAGGAACGCTGCCGTTGAACGTATAACTCTCGAATCCTGTACCGCCTCCTGCATTGTGGTGAATGGATAAATAGAAATCGGCATTTGTGCTGTTCGCAAAATTGCTTCGTTCCGTAAGTGGCATGGTTTTATTCTCGCTTCTGGTCATGAGTATCCGTACTTCATACTTGTCGATCAAATATTCCCTGACTTTCAGGGCAGTCAGCAAATTGAACGTTTTTTCTTCATTCCCTTTATAAGCTGCGCCGGGATCACTTCCTCCGTGCCCGGGATCTATTATAATCGTCTTCATAGTATTCCCCCTTTATAGGATATTAATAGTCTATGCATCGAGAATATAGATTGTCTGGACAAATTCCTCTTAACTCTAGTAAATTCTCTATTTATTAGGCTCCGCCTTGAGTTATTCCTTTACCACGCGGCTCTTGATTTGTAACTGTCAAAATAAGAAAAAGATCCACTACAGCCGATGGCAGCCGTAATGAACCTTGTAAATTTGTTAGGTAATCTATGCGTTTAGTTCCCTTTGAATTCAGGTCTTCTTTTTTCAACGAATGCCCGGATGCCTTCTTGGTGATCACCTGTCTGGCGCATGAGCCATTGTCCTTCTTTTTCCAGATCAAGTGCGTGCTGCAGTCTTTCTTTATTCAGTGACACGTACACTTCCTTTGTCTTGAGCATCGCTTTGGTCGGTGCGGCCAGGCATTGTTTAATGTAGCGTTCGATACCATCTTCCAGCTTTCCGGATGGAAGTGCCTCATCGACGAGCCCTTTCATCAAAGCTTCCTGCCCTTCGAACACTTTTCCATTCCAAATCAGTCTTTTTGCTTTATGGGTTCCCAGTCTTTCTTGTAAAAGGAAGTGGCTGCCCCCATCTGGGATCAAGCCGATTCCGATGAAGTTCATCGCAAGCTTGCTGTCTTCTTCACATAAAATATAATCGGATGCAAGTGCCAGGCTGAATCCAAGACCTGCAGCAGCCCCGTGAATGCCGGTTACCACCACTTTCGGCATCGAATACAGAGTCATGACCAGTTCACTGATTGTATCCATGATCCCTGAGAATTGTTCTTCTCCGCTCAGCATGAGCATCGATTTGATATCCCCTCCTGAAGAAAACCCTTTTCCCTCCCCTGTCAGGACCAGGATGGAGACTTCAGGGTCTCCTTTGACTTCCTTTAATGCACCGAGAAGATCTTTCATAAGTCCTGCATCCAGAGCATTCAGAGATTTCGGGCGGTTCAGCTGGAGCCTCGCCACCCTTCCTTCTTTATGTAGCTTGACCGTTTCATAATGGTTTGACACTGTCAATGTAATCCCTCCCCTTCATTCTAGGATACCTCATCAAAAATGAATAGTGAATCATTTTTTTGAATAGTTTTACTATTCGATAAGTAAACTTCTTTCCAGCGCTGTTGATTTACCTAATATCATATATATCATTTAACTGCTTCACCAACGAAAAAAGAGGTCAACCTATCGAGCAGCTGACCTCTCTCATTTCACACCTGTTTGATTTTATTCTGCACTTGGTCCCTGAGTGTCCGTTTCAGGAATTTGCCGACGGATGTTTTCGGGATCTCATTCATGAACAGGACATCGTCAGGGATCCACCATTTTGCAAATTGGGGATTGAGGAAGTCGAGTATATCCTCTTTTGTCACTTTTCCCCGGGAGGATTCCTTTAAGACGACACATGCAACCGGACGCTCCTGCCATTGTTCATGCGGAACTGCCACCACGGCTGCTTCAAAGATATCTTCATGGGCCATTAATGCATTTTCCAAATCGACTGAAGAAATCCATTCACCTCCGGATTTAATCAAATCCTTCGTACGATCCACAATCTTTATATAACCCTCTTCATCGATGGTCACGACGTCACCGGTATAGAGCCATCCGTCGCGGAAAGCATCCTGGCTCCTTTCGTCCTGATAATATTCTGAAGCGATCCATGGACCTCTCAGGGCAAGCTCCCCCATTTCCTTCCCGTCCCAGGCTGCTTCTCCGTCTTTTCCGATGATTTTCATTTCCAGCCCGGGGACGAGGATCCCCTGCTTCGCTTTCAAGTCCAGCTTTTCATCGGCTGACAAATCAGCATGATAGCTTTTCGAAGAAGCGATGACGGCAAGCGGGCTTGTCTCTGTCATGCCGTATGCGTGCATGAAAGGGATGCCGAATTTTTCTTCAAAAGCTTTGATCATTCCCCTCGGTGCAGCAGATCCCCCGCATAAAATCGAACGCAGGCTGGATAAGTCGTACTCATTCTGTTCGATCTCATTCAGGAGCCCGAGCCAAATCGTAGGGACTCCGGCCGTGATGGTCACTTTCTCATCCTGCATCAGCTTTGCAAGGATGCCCGGTGTAAAATAAGGACCTGGAAGGACCTGCTTCGTTCCAAACCACACTGATGCAAAAGGAAGGCCCCATGCGTTCACGTGGAACATCGGTACAACCGGAAGGGCAGTATCCTTTTCACAAACTCCCGTGGTATCAGCAAGGCCTAGCGCCATGGCGTGAAGCACGATCCCCCGGTGGGAATATATGACTCCTTTAGGATTTCCGGTCGTCGCGGAGGTGTAACACATCCCTGCTGGAGCATTCTCATCAAGATCCGTCCGGAATGGGAATGACGGATCGCCTTCGCTCAGTAATTCTTCATAATGATAGACGTTTTTGAGCGAGGTTTTCGGTACTTCTCCATCCGTCATGACGATGAAGGCTTCAACATCCTGTATGCTGTCTTTGATCTTGTCGATGAGCGGCAGGATATCAGGATCGATAAGCAGTACTTTGTCCCCGGCATGATTGATGATATAGCTTATGTGCTGCGGGGACAGGCGTATGTTGATGGTATGCAGGACTGCTCCGCTGCATGGAATCGCAAAATAGGCTTCAAGGTGGCGGTGATGATTCCAGGCGAGTGTACCTACCTTGTCTCCTTCTCTCACTCCTAATTTATGCAGTGCACTTGCAAGGCGCCTTGTCCGTTCGCCCCATTGTTTGTAGGTTAAGCGCTGGACCCCTGATTCTGTGCGGGACACAATTTCTTTCTTTGGAAAGTATTTTTCGGCTCTTTCTATCATTTGTGTCAAAAGCAGAGGTGTTTGCATCATATTCGATCTCTCCCCTCAAATAGTAAAACGCTTTCATTTTCTGTCTATTAGTACTATTCTCCTCATCGGCTGAATTCTCCTTTAAGTAAATGAATAGTTCAGTCCATTTAGTATCAAGTTTAAACACCGCTTTTGATTTCCGTCCAAGACTTCGCTTTTGATCAGAAATGCGAAAGGGCTTTGGTCAGAGGCTTATGACATGTACCTCTAAGCCCTGCAGCTGGACTAAATTTGCCGAGAGAATGGCAAACGGGATGCCCGCGAAAAGCGGATAGTCCCAACATCTAAAATGTACTATCAAACTAAAAACCCGGACTAAATTGACTCTAGCAGGCAATTTAGTCCGGGTTTTAATTTGCCTGAGACACTTTTGTCTCAGGCTTTTTTGTTAGGAGAAGAGTTCATCCAATATCTTGATTTTCTTTTCGGTGTATTCTTTGAATCCAAGGTTATATGCGTTTGGTTCTTTGGGGTTTGCGAAGTGGGTGATCTTCCCTGTCTTCGGATCGATGAATTTGCTTGCTGCTCCGCAGCCGATTCCGATTATGGTCTGAACCTCTTCCATGATCATGATGTTATAAATGCTGTCCTGTCCGGGAAGTGCATACCCGACGTTCTCGAGGTTCCCTAGGATATTTTTCTGGCGGTAGAGATAGTATGGTTCGTATCCGTGCGCGCTCGTCCACTCCTCTGCAAGATTCATCATCCGTTCAATCTCAAGCCTGCCGGCGACCTTGTACTTTTCTTTATTTTTAGTCATTTCCGATGCGCGTTTGAATGACAAGGTGTGGACCGTCAATGATTCCGGCATGAGCTTTTCCGTTTCATCCAATGAATGTTGAAGTTCGGGAATCTCTTCATTTGGAAGCCCGATGATCAAGTCCATATTGATATTGTTCATTCCCATTTGACGGGCAAGATGGAACTTGTCGATTGTTTCTTCCACTGTATGATGACGCCCGATCGCCTTTAGGGTTTCCTGTGTATAAGACTGCGGGTTGATGGATATCCGGTCGATATTCCACTTATTCAACACTTCCAGTTTCTCCACTGAAATCGTATCCGGACGGCCCGCTTCCACCGTCACTTCCCTTACCTTGTCCACATCCGGGAAGGATCGGTACATTTCTTCGTATAAGGCATCCATCTCTTCGGCAGTAATCGACGTAGGTGTCCCGCCGCCGTAGTATATAGTTGTAATTTTGATTCCTTTTTCCTTCAGCCAGCGTCCCATTTCCTGAATTTCATAATGCAGACCTGCAAGGAACGAGTCGACACGTCCCTGTTTGCCGAGGATCGCATACGCCGGAAATGTACAGTACGCACATTTTGTCGGGCAGAATGGAATTCCGATATAAATGCTCACTTCATTCTGGACATCATAGAGATCCGGTACCACTGAGAGCTGGCGGTCGACAATGTTCTGCATAAGCTCTATTTTTTCATCCGTAATCAGATATTCTTCCTTCAGCTTTGCATGAACTTCTTCCCTTGGCGTGCCAAGCTGGTTCTGTTTATGGATAAGCTTGGTTGGGCGGATACCGGTGAGGATCCCCCATTTTTGCCTGATTCCTGTGAGATCCTGAAGCACATTCAAGTATACATGGGAGAGCGCAGTCTTCACCTGGCGGAATCCTTCTTTCTCCGTTTCATATGGTTTCCATCCCCTTGAATACTCAGAGCGGATTTCCTTTTTGGTTTCCGGATCCTCTAAAGCCGCTTTTGCTTCAATTCTATTTTCAGTATTCAAGTCTATATGAACTTTTAAATCAACGGAATTGCATTCAGTAAAATAAATGCTTGTCTCTTCAAAAAACAAATTGGCTATCAATCGCAGAGGACGTTCAAAACGTTCATCCTCAACTCCTGTTATTAAAATATTCACCCTTATAATCACCTTTCAATAAAACTAGCTTTTTCTAGTGTACAGAAAGGGATGAAAATGGTCAATGAACCTGTAACCGGCCTGTATGATGCCAGTTCACCTGCTGTAAAAGAGAACGGGCCGATAAGGCAGCATCCGCCTTATTGGCCCGTTTCCTGTTCATGACCTGATGATGTTCATTTTCTTAAGAAATGGAATCGGGTGCTGTTTCCTGAAGAGTTCTGTGATGAAGTAAGGGAGCCCTTTCAGGTCTTGACTCCTGGTAACCCAGTCCGCATGTGCCTTTACCTCCCGCGGCGCCTCACCCATCGCCACCCCGAGTCCGCAGCATCTGATGGCGTCGACATCATCTATACCCGCCCCTACCATGACAATCTGCTCTTTCCTTATGCCGAGTCTTTCAGACAGGTACAACAGCCCCCTGAGTTTTGAGACCCCTTTAGGGAGAATATCGAGGGTATGATCCGATGTAGGGACCGCATCCACTTCCTCGTACATTCCTTTCAGTGAAGCAGCAATATCCCATACATCTTCTTTATGCTGGAGCAACACTGAAATTTTCGGCACAGCAAGAGGATTTTCAAGCAGATGTTCGCTCACCACATTCACGTATTGCTTGCTGTATAAAAATCGTGAATCTCTGTCCCAGGACACAGTGGATGTCAATTTAGACTGGTTATTTGCTTTGCCGACAATGCTTTGTTTTTCATGAGACAGCTGAACCTGTCCGGGGAAGCCTTCGAGGAATTGTGTGATCTCATAAGTGAGTGCTTCAGAAATTTTCCTCACATACAGCGGCCGGTCCCGCTCAGCAGCTATATAAGCCCCGCCGTGGGTGATGATCGGACAGTCTATCTTCAAGGCTTTTGCAACCTTTCTTGCAGAAGCAAAGTTTCTGCTTGTGACAAGAGTGACCCGCACTCCTTTATTTTGGACGTACTCAATCGCTTCTTTAGTTTCTTTTGCGATTTTTCCGTTTTCATTAACAACAGAGCCGTCGATATTAAGTGCCATCATTCTATAAATCATTGGTGTCCCCCCTAAATGTTGTCTACTTCCTTTCTTAAGTTTTATGAAGAGATATAGACAAATATGACAAGAGGGTGATATTAGGCAGGAGGATAAAAGTCCGCTTCTATTGATCACATGGATTCCCACAAAATATCCGCCTGAATAAGGCGGCAAAAATTAAAAGTTGTTCAGTTATGACCTGGGAATTAGTGATTTTAACAGAGGGAGCAATCTGGCGTTCTATTGAACATTGGGGTTATCAACAAAAATTCGGATTTACCAACGTTTTTTTGAAATTACCAACAAATATGATGTCTGTTTCAACGTTTTTCAGGATTCACCAACAAAAATAAGGCACTTACCGACAATTCGACACTTCTCAACAAGTTTCACGAATGCGTATCCCGTTGTTCATCTGACTTTTAGAACAAGTAAATACAGGAGCAGGTTTTCCCTTTCAACCGAGGCATTCATATCGGGAATAATTCATATTTCAAACCCCTGGTTCCGCCCCTGATTGCCTTCAGGACGGTTTCTTTAATATCTGCCCGATAAGCTTCCAGAAAAGAGAAGCATTCAAATTCAATAACCCATCGAAATGGTCTTTAAGAATGCATTTGATAACCCCGCTGTTTGACTTCTCCATAGCGTCTCCCTAAAACAGACGAACACTCAAGTACAGTATTTTATAATTTCCTAAACAATAAAAAAATACCCGGATCAGATCCGGGTACCTTCTGTGATTATGATTATTGCTGCATGGAACCATAAAGCTCTTCAAGAGGCCTCATGATGACTTTGTTCAAGTCCTGGATGACCATGCTCATACGTTGTTCAGCTTCCATCAGCTTGCCGATTTTTTCGTGCTGCTGCACAAGCTGTGCTGTTTTTTGAGCCTGTTCCACTTCTTCCTGAGTGATTTCTTCACCGTTCATCTGCTTTTGCTGAAGTGTCATTTGAATATTTCTGAAGTTTTCAAACATCTTGTTTGCTGATTCGTCGCTGTTTACTTCGTCGTACATTTTTTTAAGTTCCAAGAATTCGTCGCTTTGTCTAAGCGCTCTTTCCAGTTCATTTGCCTGATCGTATAAGTTAATTGCCAAAATACGTACCTCCTAATATTTTCACTCTTTGTTTCCTCCACCACTATAACAAACTATGAGGAAGAATTCTAGGAAGTTCCCTTTTACGCTGCAAGCATAAATGTACCTTCAATCAGGAAACTAAGAAAATATCATCACAAATATACTTTGGATCAACCCTATGATCCCTCCCAGCAGGGCACCGAGATATGTGATCATCTTGAATTCACGCCGGGAAATGCCAAGCACTAAATCTTCGAGTCTTGCAACCGAGAAGGATTCCACCTGTTCCTGGACGATTTTCTGAAGATGCAGCTTTGTCATCAGGTTAGGAATCTTTGCCGATAAGAGGTCAGTACCTTTTTCGACCCATTTAGGAAGGAGTGTATCAGTAAATGTACCCTCATGGGGTGCAAGCCAGTATGACAATGGTTTTGAGAGATGTCCGTCGATATCGACAATCCTGATCAGGGATGTGTGCAGCTGGGACATGATGTCCTCTTCCGGAAGCTTATCGATCACTTCATCTACTTGCATGAGTTTCAGTTTTCCCCATTCCTTCCGCAGAAGATTATGAAGGATCTCCTGCGTTCCTTCATGTTTGATGAATTTGACGATTTCAGGCTGGACCTTATCAGCTATTGATGTATTTCCAAGGAACATCCCCAGCATGTTTCCAAGCCTGCCCCGCTCTTTCAGGAAATCATCGATCATGATCTTCACTTTCGCTTTTCCTTCCGGACTTGTGAAGTAGCTTTCAGCACGTCCCGCAATCATGTCGACCAGTTTCGGGATCGCATCTTCGATTTTCTCCTGCCACTTTTCAGGCAGCGCTTCTCCCACGCGTTTTGAACTGTACTCCATTTTGGATCGGGTGACTTTGTCTTCCACCCATTCTTTCAGCCACCGGTTCAATACGTCGGATGATACCGGGATGTGAAGGATCTCAAGCCATTCATTGATCGTCTTATCCGAACGGAAAACAGGGGCGGATTCCTCCTGCAGCCACTCGGTGACGTCTCTTTGAAAATCATCATTCATGATTTTCTTCTGAAGGCTTTCCGGGGTGATTAAGTGATCGACCACCATGTTCCCGAGCTGCTGAGCCAGTTCTTCCCTCCGTTTCGGGATGAGGCCCGGTGTGAAAGGAACTTTGAATCTTCCAATATAGTAAGCCTTGTAAGGCCGGAAGAGCATTTTGATGGCAAGTGAATTGGTGACGCCTCCGATGAGTGCTCCAATAACGACCATGAATACAATAAGGATGAACACATCCAGCATAATGGCACCTTCCTTTTCTGCTTTGAACATTTTGCCAATTTTCACATACAATGCAATATGTGCATTAGCCCAATAAATAATTATAGAGTTTTTCCATCTCCGTATGCAAATGAGGAATGTATGATGATGTTTAAAAGTTCCTTTTTCAATTTAGAGAATCATAGAGAAGTAAATGAATTAATAGTACCTGATTCCATCTTTCATAAATTTGACTTTACAGAACAGTGGGTCTTAAAAGCAGGGGCTTCCTTTATTCATATCGTTTGCTCTCCTTCCGGTACGAGTGATCCAAGGATCACACTGAAAAGCACCGACCCGTTATTTTCCTCTCTTCCCCGGATGGATCATGCGCTGGTAAATATAGACCAGGAACGCAAAATCATCTCAATCGGACCGATCACAGCGCTGTTAATTGATTCGTTTCAGGAAGATACAATAATTAAACACTCTTTAAAGGAATATTTTACAGAGTGTCAGCGGTGGTTTCAACAACAAGGCGGGCTTTTTTTCCTCATGACAGTTTCTTCATTCGTCAATGATGAAGCGGAGGGGTATCTATTCGATCAAGGTGATTGGCAGAAAAGGCCCCTCCCGTACCCGGATGTGATCTATAATCGGAGTCATTCACGCAAACTCGAAAACCATAAACAATTCGAGGCTGCTTTGAACAGGACCAGAGAACGATCCATACACTTGTTCAACTCTTCTTTTTTATCCAAGGATGCAGCGTATTCACACCTTAAAACACACTCCTCAATCCAGCCCCATCTGCCCCAAACCGCTTTAGGACTCGAACGACTGGAAGAAATGCTCTCTATTCATCACGTTGTTTTTGTAAAAAGAGTTAACGGAAGTAAAGGCCGATACATTATCCGCATCCAAAAAAGGGCAAAGGATTATCTTGTCTCACAAAACTCCTTTTCTTCTAAACCTACTCATGTATTCCATACTTATTCATCTCTTTACAGGCAGCTTCAGTGCTGGTGCCGCAATTCGCGGTATATCGTCCAAGAGACCATCCCTTTCTTGACTGTTAATGGACACACGCTTGACTTTCGCTTTTTATGTCACAGGAACCACCGGGGAAGCTGGTCCGTCATTTCGACTGCAGCCCGTATCGCTTCAGAAGATCAATTTGTTGCGAACATCGATCAGGGCGGGTGCATGGAACCACCCCTTGAGATATTGAGTGATCTTTTTCCCAGCGGGCACAGAGAAATTTATTCAAATATGAAGGACTTATCACTGTCCGCTTCATCTTACTTATCAGAACATCTGGAAGGGAACTTTGCCGAATTCGGCATCGACATCGGAGTGGATTCAGCAGGTAAGCCATGGATCATTGAAGTGAACTCCAAACCTTCCAAGAAGACGTTCATTGACAATGAACGCATCAGGCCTTCTGTTAAAGGCTTATACGAGTACAGCTACAACATCTGGAAAGGAAAAGGAGGAATAATATGAAACAAACACTCGGCATCATGACACTCAAACCCGATACTGCCCATTCGCATTTCAGGGAAATCGGCATCCAATCTTCCCCCTATTCAATGGATCTTTACCTATTCTCACCTGCTGATATCTCCCCTGTCGATGAGACAGTGAAAGGATTTGTTTTCAATAAGGAAAGCAGTGCGTGGGAAGAGAATACCTTTGAGATTCCCGGGTACATTTATGACCGGACCTATTATGATGCCAGCCTGCCGTCCAGGCAGGCAAAAGCGGTCGTACAGTGGCTGAAAAATCAGCCCCATATACGCTTTCTCGGCTATGGACTTCCGAACAAATGGAAAATTTATGAAGTACTGAAAGACTCCCCTCTCGCTTCATATATCCCTGAAACATTCATGATAAAAGACCACTTTCACTTATTTAACTTACTGATCAAACATAAAGATATCATAATCAAACCTGTTGACGGGGCACATGGGTTTGCTGTGTATCATTTATTGTTATCACAAAACAGAGTGACTGTCCGTACAACCAAAAACCTGCAGATCGCCGAACAATCTTTCCAATCGAAAACGACTTTCCTGAAATGGGCAGGCAGAATTCTTGATCAATATACGTTCATCGCCCAGAAAAGGATCGACAACAAAACGGAACAAGATACACCATATGACTTCAGGATCCTGATGAATAAAGATGAATACGGAGATTGGAGGGAATTCCAGCGGGCCGTCAGAGAAGGTCCTAAGGGTGCGATATTAACCAATGTAAGCAGAGGCGGAGCCTACTTCAAACAAGAAGAGTGGGAGTCAAGACACCCAGAAGCCGACTGGAATTTCGTCAAAGCCGAGATGGATGAATGCCTGGGTGAACTCCCCCATCTTATGGAGGATTATTTTTCTCCCCTTTTCGAACTTGGGATCGATATACTTCTGGCACGGGACAACTCGCTTTGGATCCTGGATATCAATTCAAAACCGGGACATAAGATCGTAGACACACTCGCGGCTGAAAGAAAGCACCATTTATACCGTGCTCCCATTGATTACTTTCATTACTTGAACACTCAATCTCTCCCATCTTTAAGGCGAGGTGAATTTTAAATGTTAAAAACGTATAAATCAGAACAAATTCAAGACACAGAACACATCCTTTACCTTCCTTCGGGATGGAAACCGGAAAAAAATGAGTACCCAAAAACAGCTGTTCTCGGGACGCACAGGCAGCCTGTCGTCTGCAAGAGGCATCCGAATGGCAGAAATGTGATTGGTATCAGTACGGCTCTTGCAAGGAGCCTTCATCTTCCTGAAAGAGTAACTGCACTGTCGCTTTTTATGAAAGAAGACAGTATATACCTTGGTGTGCTGATCGGGGTATTCACTGCAGGCTTCACAAATTTCAAACTAAGCCCTGTAGGAGAACGTTCTTATTTCTTCAGGAAACTATTGTCCGTCCAGTCTTCCCTGGGCGTGATTCCGTTTGTTTTCGGAGAAAAGCATATTGATTGGGAAAACGGGCTTGTGACAGGCTATTTTCATTTTGGGGAAAGCTGGGAAGTGGAAACGGTCCCTTTTCCAAATGTGATTTACGACCGGCTCCCAAACCGGCGCAGTGAGAAAAGAAGAACATACAAAGAGATCAAAGATAGGCTTCAAAGGGAATATGGGATTCCGTGGTACAATCCGGGATTCTTCAATAAACTTGATCTTTTCGAACGGTTGGAATCCGTTGATTCCGTCAGTCAATATCTCCCCGAGACTCATGCTTTCCAATCATTTGAAGAGATTGAGCGGATGCTTTCCCTCTATTCGTCAGTCTATATCAAACCAAAGAACGGAAGCCTCGGGAACGGGATACACAAACTTACATTCGACCGTCAGGCACAGGATTACTACTGCAGGTTTCGGGATAAGGAAGGAAAAAACAGGCTCATCAGATTCTCCTCCCTCGAACGGCTGATGAATTCCATATTTAAAAATCGCAGCCTAGATTCCTTTCTCGTACAGCAGGGCATTTCCCTTCTGTCCGAAGACAGCCGTCCGATTGACTTCCGTGTCCATACGAATAAAGATGAAGAAGGAAGCTGGCATGTAAGTGCCATTGCCGGTAAAGTATCAGGGCTCGGCAGCGTCACCTCCCATGCGAACAATGGCGGGGTTGTAAAAAGTCTTGAAGAATTGTTTCCGGATGCCTCCAGGAAAGCTGAGGCTGAACATTCATTGAAAGAAGCAGCCCTAAAGCTTTCACATGCGATCGAGCGCAATATGGAAGGTTATATCGGTGAAATCGGATTCGACCTGGGTATCGATGATGACGGCCGCGTCTGGATGTTCGAAGCAAACTCAAAACCCGGGAGAGCCATCTTTTCTCATCCGCATTTGAGGAATTTCGACATATTGACGAGGAAGCTTGCTTTATCATTCGGGGTCTTCTTATCACAGCAAGCCCTCCTTCATCCTGAGGAAATGATGCCATGAATATCTTTTATGACTTATCACGGAAGGTTTTTTTTCATAAGGAGGAAGCCCTTACGGCCGTGCCTTTTGCAAAGGACTCCTTCCTCCTATCTTCAAGGGAACCAGAAGAATCCTATCATTTCATCCTTCATTCCGATAAAAAAATCCGCTCCGTCCCCCTTGTAGGAATCGTAGCAAGTAAAGATGAAAACAAGTATAAAGGAAATTTCGAATTGTTCAGGTCGATACAGCAGGGGCTGGAGGAACAGGGAGCCTTTTGCTTCGTGTTTTCCCCTGAAGATGCCGGCGAAAAGTCGATAAATGGGATTACCTTCAACAAAAAAATGAATAAATGGGTGAAGTGCATTTTTCCGGTCCCAAATGTCATTTATAACAGGATCCCTTCCAGGGAAGCTGAACGGCATCAGGAGTATAAAGCACTTCAAACGTTTATCCGGACATTCAATATTCCGTACTTCAACCCTCATTTCTTCAATAAATGGGAAGTACATCAAATCCTTTCCAGGTGCAGCGAATTAAAAGAGCACCTCCCCCCCACTGAGCAGGTGGAAAGTGAATTGGGCTTTACCGATTTTTTAGAGAGATATAAAAAAATTTATATAAAACCGTCTTTTGCCTCACAGGGAAGGGGGATCAGGCTGATTGAGCAAGAACCTGGGGGAACAATCATATGTAAAAGTATCAAGAAGATAGAAAAGTATACATCCCTCTCCCGCTTCCTTCGTTCTTACGGGGAATGGTTTCAAACCGGGCAGAACCTGATCATGCAGCAAGCGATTCCTTGCAAGACATTAAAAGATCACCGGTATGATTATCGGATCCTGGCCGTCCATACCGGGGAGGATTACAATCTGATGGGGATCGGCGTACGGATTTCCCAGAGGCAGGAAGTGACCACCCATGTTCCTGCCGGCGGAAAAATCCTTTCACTAAAAGAAGTCGCGGCGCCGCAGACGAAAAAAGAAATCCTGAAAATTGTGAAGATGTGCGGCAAGGAGCTGATGGAGGCCTTCGGTTACGTCGGCGAATTTTCCCTCGACCTTGCACCGCGTGAAGATGGGGGATATGTCCTCTTTGAAATCAATTCAAAGCCGATGACCTTCGACGAAGAAGACATTGAATTGAAAAGACGGCAGCAGCTTGTCCGCACATTCCTCGTTCTTTCAGAACATAAAGAAGGTTGACCGATTGTGCATAGTGGTCAACCTTTCTATTAACGGAGTGAGTTATAAATCGTAGAAAAACGGGTGGCATGTTCCATCTCATCCGTCATGGCAATGAACAATGGGTTGTACGCCTGTTTATTCGGCATTTCAAGTAACAGATTCCTATAAAATTCTGCAGCCTCCAGCTCATTTTTCAATGCGCGCAGAATCCCTTCCTTGAATGTCGTATATTCAATCTTCTCTTTCTTATGTTCATAGTACTCCCCTGTATATAGATAATGAAGATATTGAAACATTTCATAATGTTCCTTCTCATCTTTTTTAGCGTGTTCGATGAATTCAACATATAAAGGATTATTTGTCCTGTCCTTCAGATCTTTATAAAAATAATAGGCTGTCCATTCATCACTGATTGCTTTCTCCAAATCGCGAATAAAGGAATTCATGCTTTGTCCCTCCTAAAATCTCTTCCATAAATTCTATTTAGCAAAAAAGAAAATTATGATTGGATAAGGCTCTTTTCGCATACCTGCCTGTTTATGCGAGTGAAATATCAAGGGATAGCATGAACTCCTACACAGCAGGCGTTGAAACGTTTACAATATAGATGAGGTGATTGATTTGATACAGCATTTCCAATACAAAAGCATGTATGAAAATAAACAGCTGCCGGGATGGACATTTTCGTTCTATTTCAGCGGAATGAAATATGAAGGGAATTATCTTAAGAACGGAAGCATCGAATGGACAAGCCACCAGCCCCCTGCAGACAAAGAAGAGGATCTGAAAAAACAATTGCATGAACTAATGCTTTTCCATGTGTATGAATAAATTGGTGCACACTTTCCATTACCCAGAAAAAAGCTGAATGAATCACAGCCTCTTTTCGAAAACTAAGCTCAGGAGGCTGATGAGAATGGAAAAAGATAATAAAGACTTTCAATTTCTTCCGGATACCAATTACGAGGGAAAAGGCAGTCTTTTCCTTGATGTTGACAGGTTTATCAACGAGGGATTATCAGGGGGTGCCGTTCATATGAGGGGTGATTCCACTAACATCGGAGAAGCGACTCTCATCACTGACCATGAGGAACCCCCGGCTCATTCTTAATGTCTTCAGGCGGGAGGCCACTCATGCAGGCCTCCCTTTTCATTTGAATGATTACTTACAAAAAGAAAAAGCTGCCCAAACGGCAGCTTTCCTGAATTTATCTGCTTTTCACCAGCATGTTAACGGCTTCCTTGATTGCATCTTCTGCACTGCCGCCCTCATCTTCCGATTCACGGATGCATGCTTCCAGATTTTTCGCAACGATTAAACCGATTGTACGGTCAACTGCAGTCCGCACTGCTGACAGCTGGGTAACAACGTCCTTGCAATGTTTTTCTTCTTCCATCATCTTAAGGACGCCGCGGACTTGTCCCTCTAAGCGTTTCATGCGGTTTGTTACTTCTTTATTGTATTCCATATTGGACACCTCTAATGATTTATTCCTTATCCCATAGTAGTAGAATCAGGAAGAATTTGCAATCCGTGACCCTTTGATTCACTGATTTTTTTCAGTACAATGGAAAGTACACATAAAAATAATTGATAGCCGGGGGATGAAATGTTAACTTCTTTACTTTTAAAATACCCAAATGCAGCCATTCAGAAACACTATCCAACAGAACGAACGTCTAAGAAAATCTGGTTTACCGATGAGCATGAAAATGAATTCATCGGAATTGAGGCCAGCGATTTATCAAGAGAGGAAATGGAATTGCTGAAGTGTCTTTTTAAAGAACTAAGCGGCAGCAAACGGTTGAATGAGTCGCCGCTTGCGAATGAATGGGTTGAATTCCTATTTGAGGATGGCACGATTCCTTCAGCTCGCCCCAGTGAATACAGGGTGATTCAGTTTACCATTCATGAGGAGACGGATGTGCATTTATTGAAAGAGGCGTTCAACCATTTACTGCCCCATCATACACTCCTGGTCCTGATGAATGAATATGAAGGTTTGATCATTGAGGAATGGAATGAGGTTCAATTAGATGAAGAACAGCTTCGATCCATTTCACACGTTATTGAATCGGATTTCTTTGCAAGCATATCTTTTTTTATCGGCCAGTTCGGCATGGTAGACCCCGGTTTCATTGCATCTTTCCATTATGAGCGTGAAATGTATAAATATTCTAATATGTCCATTCGTACAAACTCTATCCAGTCTGTTGTAACGTCCATGCCATCTTATATACTGAAACACTTGCCGAATGAATGGAAATATTATATCTTCAATAAAACATCCCAAGTATTTTCAGAAGACAAGGAACTGATTCAAACCGTCAAGGCATTTTTAGAAAATCAGTCCAATATCAGTCAAACGGCTAAAAAGTTATATATGCACCGGAACAGTGTGCAGTACCGCATCGAGAAATTCATTGAAAAAACCATGATTGATATCAAGACATTTGAAGGCGCACTTCTTGCATATTTCGCCGTACTCGTATACGAATCTGACAACCTGCCTAAAAAATGATGCAGAAATTTGTGCAAGTTTACCATACCGTTCTGAAACCGCATTCTTTAAAATGATACTCATAGAATAAAACGTTTTCATAACAGGAGGAGAAACGGGAATGGCTGAATTAAAATTAGATAATATTTATAAAATCTACGACAATAAAGTAACGGCAGTAAATGATTTCAATCTTCACATCAACGATAAAGAGTTCATCGTATTTGTCGGTCCCTCTGGCTGCGGTAAGTCAACGACACTCCGCATGATTGCAGGATTGGAAGAAATCTCAAAGGGTGACTTCTCCATAGATGGTAAACGCGTGAATGACGTGGCTCCAAAAGACCGCGATATCGCAATGGTATTCCAGAACTACGCACTATATCCCCATATGAGTGTGTATGACAATATGGCATTCGGTTTGAAGCTTCGTAAATTTGATAAAAAAGAAATCGACCGCCGGGTCCAGGAAGCTGCCAAGATCCTTGGTCTTGAAGCGTTACTGGATCGTAAACCGAAAGCATTATCAGGCGGACAGCGTCAGCGTGTCGCTTTGGGACGTGCGATCGTACGTGATGCAAAGGTGTTCCTGATGGATGAGCCTTTGTCAAACCTTGATGCAAAACTGCGTGTACAGATGCGTGCAGAAATCGCCAAGCTTCACCAGCGCCTTCAAACGACAACAATCTATGTAACGCATGATCAGACGGAAGCGATGACTATGGCTACCCGCATCGTTGTTATGAAAGACGGTCTCATCCAGCAGGTCGGATCACCAAAAGAAGTATATGATAAGCCTGAGAACGTATTTGTCGGCGGCTTCATCGGTTCCCCGGCGATGAACTTCTTCTACGGAAAAATTGAAGAAGGCTCATTTGTGATCGGTACTTCTAAGGTTTCCGTACCGGAAGGAAAGATGAAAGTACTTCGTGACCAGGGTTATGTTGGAAAAGACATCATCCTTGGGGTAAGACCTGAGGATATTCATGATGAACCTATTTTCATCGATACAGCACAGGGCGCCAAAATCAAAGCGAAAATCGAAGTATCTGAGTTAACAGGTGCCGAGACCATGCTTTACTCTCAAATCGAAGGCCAGGATTTCGTTGCCCGGGTTGATTCCCGTACAGATATCAGCGCCGGACAGACAATCGAACTAGCATTTGATATGAACAAAGCTCATTTCTTCGATTCTGAATCGGAATTAAGAATCCGTTAATGAAAATTGATAAAACCACACTCCCCGGAGTGTGGTTTTTGTTTTGATCAAAATTCCGTCAAATTGATGCTTTTCCCTTCTTCTTCCCCGCATCTTATACAAGTGAATAGATGCAGGCATGTATCCGTACAGCTGCTGTTCGGTATCCCGTCTGCGAGCTGAACATGTTTTATATCCATATAGGCACTATATTCATCGTAGTAATCATAATATCTTCCTTGGTCCAGCGTTGAATCGCCGCATTTCGGGCACAGACCCTTATATTCAACAATCCCGTTGCATAATGCACATGCTTTCATGGTGTCACCATTCTTTCCAACTTAAGTGTATAAACATATCCTTTTATGATTGACACTGTTTTATGTAGAGAAAATACAGGGAAAGAAACAGGAATAAATTCCCTTAATTTTACCCCGCATATATTTTCACGGACGAACCATAATACTTAGTAACAACAGATAAAGCAACTCATAACCTTGGGTCATACCATTACAGATGGTCGCTAATGGAATGCGTGCCGGTGCAACTCCGGTTGACCCAACCAAAAAACAACCTATTTTAAGGAGATGAAAGATTATGCAACAACAACAATCTCGCAACAATTCATCTAACCAATTGGTAGCTCCAGGAGCTCAACAAGCTATCGACCAAATGAAGTACGAAATCGCTTCTGAGTTTGGCGTACAATTAGGGCCAGACGCTACAGCTCGCGCTAACGGTTCTGTTGGTGGAGAAATCACTAAGCGTCTTGTTCAAATGGCTGAACAACAAATCGGCGGCGGACAATACTAATCCGCAGCAAAAATGAATATGTATGGATAAACCCCCGGCAGATGCCAGGGGTTTTTTATTGATAGCAGTTTTATACCGATATTGATTTACGTGCAAGACTTCGCTTTCCGCGGGCAGCCCCGGCCTCATTGAAATAGTTATCTGTCTAGCTGCAGGGCTTAGAGGCACATGTCTAAGCCAAACCGACCAAGAAGGCTAAATGCGCCTTAGTGGCCGTTTCGTCTTATGCCACACGCCTCTGACCAAAGCCCTTCCGCTTTTCGGTTAGGAGTCTTCGTCTTGCACTCCAATGAACCGCTGGAAACAGTCAAATTCTTTTATCTCACATTCAAAGGTGATTTTCCAGCTATTCACTACCTAATTCATTTGTTATTTAACCATCTTCGCCGGATTGATCCACTCATCGTATTGCTCCTCTGTCAGATATTCTGATTCTATCGCTGCTTCTTTCAGTGTCGAGCCGCTTTTATGGGCGTTCTTCGCAATTTCAGCTGCTTTTTCGTAGCCGATATGCGGATTCAGTGCTGTGACGAGCATAAGGGAACGTTGAACAAATTCTTGGATGACTTCTTCATTGGCTTCCATGCCTTTCACGCATTTATCGTTGAATGAACGTATTCCGTCGGTAAGTAATCTTATGGATTGAAGCATGTTATAAATAATCACCGGTTTGAAGACATTCAGCTCGAAATTACCCTGGCTTGCTGCAAACCCGATGCACGCATCATTTCCGAATACCTGGGTGGCGACCATGGTGACAGCCTCGCTTTGAGTAGGGTTGACCTTCCCCGGCATGATCGAACTGCCCGGTTCGTTTGCGGGGATCGTGATTTCCCCGATTCCGCTCCGAGGACCGCTTGACAGCCAGCGGACATCATTTGCGACTTTCATCAAGTCTGCGGCCAATGCCTTTAAGGCACCATGCACGTAAACAATTTCATCATGGGAAGTGAGCGCATGAAATTTATTATCGGAAGAAACGAATGGGATGCCGGTCTGATTTTCAAGTTCCTCAGCGACCTTCCCCCCAAATGACGGATGGGCATTGATCCCGGTTCCCACTGCAGTACCGCCTATTGCAAGGTGGACAAGCTGCCCCATGCTCTCTTCAATCATTTGACGTGATTTTTCCATCATCGCCCTCCAACCGCTTACCTCCTGACCCAGTGTCAGAGGGGTGGCGTCCTGCAGGTGTGTACGGCCGATTTTAATGATATCCTGAAACTTCAATTCTTTTTCGCGGAGGGTTTCAATGAATTCATCAATGACCGGCAGGAGTTTTCCGGAAATTTCTTTATAGGCAGCGATATGCATGGCAGTTGGAAAAGTATCGTTTGAACTTTGCGACATATTCACATCGTCATTTGGGTGAACCTTCTCTTCACTTCCTGCCTCTTTTAAAAGTTCATTTGCACGGTAGGCAACGACTTCATTTACATTCATATTCGATTGCGTGCCGCTCCCCGTCTGCCAGACAACCAATGGAAAATGCTCATCCCATTCAGCGTTCAGGATCTCATCGCATGCCCCGCAGATCGCTTTCATTTTCCCTTCCGAAAGTTTGCCAAGCTTTTGATTCGACATTGCCGCCGCCTTTTTCAGCTGCGCGAAAGCATATGTAACTTCGAGCGGCATTCTTTCTGTACCGATTTGGAAGTTTTCTTTACTTCTCTGTGTCTGTGCACCCCAGTATTTCTCTTTGGGTACTTTCATTTCACCAATCGTATCCCGTTCAATTCGGTAATCCATCTCTCTTCCTCCCTCAAATAATAGTCACATTACCATATTTCCACTATTTGACCTGTACTAACCACTTTCGGACAGGTTTTGTTCAAAAAGTCAGCCGGAGTAGGTTCGGTGCTTTTCCAGCATGAACTTACCCTCCTCGGGTGTTCCACCCTTTGAAAGAGGATCTGCCTTTTCATCTCTTACATCCTTTCGTCTTATTACTGCCGATTCTCCCATTATCAATACTTGAAGGGACGAGGCCATCATGTTAAAAGCCAGGACGGTAAGTGAGAGTGCAGCAAGCGGGGAAAAAATGATCCAGGGGCCCGTCATGATTTCAACCCGTGAATTACCTATGTTTCCGGCCCACTCATTGGACAGGGAAAAGATCCGGGATTCTCCTACCATTATTTCCTTTTCCACGTGTCCGCCCAGCATAACCCCTAAAATCCCCAGATGCGCAAACAAAATCAGCACGCTCACGTTGCGTTGGAAGAATATTAAAAAGAGGCGGGGCAGCAGATTCTTAAGGACATGACGACGGTATAGGTACCATCCCCGCGCCCCCAGGGTTCTCGCGCTCAATATATATTCTTCCATCAGCGTCTTTTGAATCTCTTTGGAAAGCACCACTACGATCTGCGGCACCCCTATCATAGTCAGCAAGAAGATTTGAATGCTGAGAAATTTTACCGGTTCAACTTCGGCATCCACCACAAAGCGGAGCGGAAATAGCAGCATAAAAGCAATGACAGCCATTGGAACATAAATCATGGATTCCACTGCTTCTTCAAAGACAGTCAAGAATCTTTTAGACAATCCCGTAAAGGCAATGGAAAAAAACAATGACAGGACCATCTGGAGGAAACTGATGATCAGCCCAAGCAAAATAGTGAATTTTGCCCCTTGAACAATATAAGTCCAGAGCGGGATCCCCAGCCTGTCTGATCCCAGAGGGGGGAGCTCGGCGGGAGTGAACGGGGGACCGGCAATCCCTCCATTCAGGTGCAGGAAGCTGATGCTTTCAACTCCTTTTTCGAAAAATGGTTCATACAGGAAACTGACAAGTAAAAGTACAGCGAGAAAAATGAATCCGGTCAGAAACTTCGGCTTTTTCAACAGCTGTCTAAGCATAAGTCCCGTCCTCCTTCATACCGATGCTCTTTTTCATACGCTGCTCGATTAAAGTAAAGAGAAGGAAAAACGGCAGAAAAATCAGTGTACTGATAATGACGAATGTGTAGCCGGTCGACCACATCAAAAGTCCCATCACACCGCGCATATTAAATAATTGTTCAAGAATAAATAGGTTCGAAAGCATAAAGGAAAATATCAGTTTCATTTGATAAAACAAACTGTACAGCACATTCCTGAAACTGTGTACCACCAAAATATGAACAGAACTCAACCCTTTCCCCCGGGCAAGTTCAACATAAGCCTTCTTTTCCTCCTCTTTCAAAAGCAATACGATCGTCTTGACTAAAAAAACGGCAGGCACCACGGTCAAACAAGTGACAGGCAGCAAATAGATCTCTTCACCGCCAGTCATGGCGATATCGCCGATCAGCACCCCCGTCTCCCTGAAATACATAACAACAAGCAGCTGCACGCCGATGATGATAAAGATATCCGGCAGCGATTCCGTTATATTTACTATAAAAAGAAGAAAACGTTTAATCTTCCCGCAGGGCAAAGAAATCAGCATGCTTACCAGCACAGCTGCAATGACGGCAAGCGTAAGGGAGAAAAAGAAAACTTTCATCGAATACGCGACCCTTTCAAAGAGCACGTCAACAAGGGCGTATTCCTTTCCCATCACGACAATTGACCATTGATCCGGCCTTGCCAAATAAAGAAACACATTATAAATCGCACTGACATATGAGAACGGATAAAAACCGAATGAACCGCTTTTGGCATTCATATAGACATATTGGAAATCTGCATTAAAGAACAGATTTGGCAGCGCACTGATAAAAACCAATCCTGTAAGGACAAGCAGTAATCTTCTGAATATCTTCATTGCATCCCCCTTTTCTGCTGTATTACCTTTTCTTTCCATAATAGAAGAATCCCTGCTTTTCCTCATGTTTTACAAAAAAAAAGATGAATGGTGAGTGTCCATTCATCTTTTCCTATCATCGTATCAAGTTTAAAAATTGGCGGGTGCGGTCGTGCTTCGGATTCTCGAACACTTCCTGCGGGGTTCCTTCTTCCAGGATGTAACCGCCGTCCATGAAGATCACTTTATCCGCAGCTTCCTTTGCAAATCTCATTTCGTGGGTGACGACGACCATCGTCATGCCTTCTTCAGCAAGGTCCTTCATGACCCTGAGTACTTCTCCAACCAACTCGGGGTCGAGTGCGGAGGTCGGTTCGTCAAACAGCATCACCTGCGGTTCGATTGCAAGGGCCCTTGCGATGCCGACCCTCTGCTGCTGTCCTCCGGAAAGCTGGAACGGATAATAATCGATTTTGTCGCCGAGGCCCACTTTTTCAAGGAGGCGGATGGCATTTGCCCGGACATCTGCTTTTTTCTTGCCCTGTACGACGACCGGTCCTTCCATGACATTCTCAAGAGCTGTCATATGCGGGAAGAGGTTATAAGTCTGAAAGACCATACCGGTCCTTCTTCTGAATTTCAAAAGTTCGGCAGTTGATACCTTTTCAGAAAAATCAACCGTCATATCGCCGATTGATACACTGCCTTCATTAGGGGTCTCGAGTGCGTTCAAGCATCTGAGGAACGTCGTTTTACCGGATCCAGAGGGGCCGATCAGAACGATCACTTCCCCTTTTTTGACTTTCACATCCATGCCTTTCAATACTTCCAGGTCATCAAAGCGTTTCTTCAGTCCTTTTATCGAAATCATCTTTACCCTCCTTTATTTAGCGATATATCGATCAAGCCTTGCTTCCACTCTTCCTTGTATGATCGATAGAATGAAACAAATGATCCAATATAATAATGCCGCTTCCATGTACATTAGAAGGAATTCATAGTTGGTTGCCGCAATTTCCTGGGCTTTCCTGAACATTTCTGTCACGAAAATCAGTGAAGCAAGCGACGTATCTTTTACCAGACTGATAAATGAATTGGACAATGGGGGGATGGACACCCTTGTTGCCTGCGGCAGGATGATTCTCTTAAGCGTCTGTGAATAGCTCATGCCGATGGAGTACCCTGCTTCCCACTGCCCCTTCGGAATGGACTGGATGGCAGCCCTCACAATTTCGGAAGAGTACGCTCCCATGTTCAAGGAGAATGCAATGACGGCGGCAGGAAATGGTTCCAGCTTAAGAAATTCGATGCCGAGTGAACCGAGTCCAAAGAAAATGATGAACAGCTGCACCAGCAGCGGCGTTCCCCTGATCGCGGACACATAGACTCTCGCAATACCCCGTAAAGCTGAAAACCTTGATAGTCTGGCCAGAGCAGTGAAAACAGCAATGATTAATCCTAAAGTAAACGATATGAGCGTTAGAGGGATAGAATAATACAAAGCTCCCTTGATCATCGGAAGCAGGGAGCTTTGTAAAATATCAAACATTTCTTCAGGATTTTGAAAAATACTACTTAGGAGATACATTCTCACCAAACCACTTGTTGGAGATCTCTTCGTATGTTCCGTCTTTCATCATTTCCTCTAACGCTTTATTGACTTCTTCCACCAGCTTGTCACTGCCTTTTCGGAACATCAGTCCGCTTTGGCCTGCATCTTCAGCCTCGGCTGCAATTTTGATATTGGCATTCTTTTGTTTATTCATATAATCAAGGATTGAAATCTTATCATTTACTGTCACATCAACACGACCCTGTTCAAGCAGCTGGATCGATTGGGCGAGCCCGTCGACCCCCTGGATGACAGCGCCATTCTCTTCTGCAATATCTCTGTAATTGCTTGTCAGTGATTGAGCAGAAGTGAGTCCTTTGATGTCTTCAAATGATTTCACTTCGTTGTTATCTTTTGAAACGACAACCACAGCACTTGATTCAATATACGGCTCCGAAAAGTCATACTTCTTCTGTCTGTCTTCACGGATCCCCACTTGGTTGGCGATCATATCGAAGCGATTGGAATTCAAGCCTTCGAACATCGCATCCCATTGTGTTTCCTTGAACTCTGCTTCAACACCTAGGCGTTTCGCTACTTCACGGGCGATTTCTACATCAAACCCGGTCAGCTTTCCTGATTCATCGTGGAACGTGAAAGGAGGATATGTACCTTCAGTTCCCACTAACAGCTTTCCTTCTTCTTTCACTTTATCGTAAAGGGACTGTTCTGAATCCCCGCTTGATCCTTCATTCTCCTTTGATTGTCCGCATGCGGAAAGCACCATTGAAAGTACCAGCAGCAGAACAGCTGTAAATTTCCATTTCTTCATCATCAAAACCCCCACTAATCTTATCGGAATTAATAACTACGAATGTCATCATAAAACGATACCCGTAAAAAGTCAATGACCAAAATCTTAATTTCAAGATTATTTTTTCGCAGATTCATGCTCCTTTGGTATACTTTTAATCTAACCTATTATATGAGTAGAAATGCGGATTTAAGGAGGGGTATCCATGAAAATTGCTCTCTTTGGCAGTACCGGCAGGGTCGGGGCTGTTTTTTATGAAAATGCACGGAATGATCATACGATTCACCGTTTGACGAGAAAGAATGTACAGAAAAAAAGTCTTCAAGAAATTGCAGTGACAGGCGATGTGCTCAATGAGGAAGATGTATTCAACACGATTTCCGGCTGCGATGCAGTCGTCAGCTGCCTGAATACAGACAAGGAAGATGTGTTATCGAGGAGCATGCCCATCATCTTAAAAGCAATGAGGCAATACGGCATTACCCGCATCATCACATGCGGTACGGCCGGGATATTGAATTCAAGGAAGGAACCCCATTTATACCGTTTCCAATCGATTGAATCAAAGAGGAGGAGCTCCACCGCTGCGGAAGATCATCTCAGGGCCTTCCTGATGCTTCGGGCTTCAGGACTCCAATGGACGGTCGTTTGTCCGACGTATCTTCCTGACGGTGAACGAATAGGAAAGTATCGCATAGAAAGAGACACCCTCCCTGAGGATGGCAGGAGCATCTCCATTTATGATACAGGTGATTTTATTTATCATGAGTTGATGAACCCTCAATGTATCCGGATGAGGGTGGGGATTTGTTATTAGAGCTAAATTGGAGTAATGAGTTTGGGACAGGTTTTGCGAAATTTATCTATCATTGTCGAATTGTCGGTAAGTGCGAAAAAATTGTTGGTATTCTTTAATATTAGTTGATAAAACTCATAAAACGTTGGTTAATCATTAACCTCGTTGTGCCAGGAACAATCCACCCGGCACGTTCCCGCCTCTCCCGGGCACTGGATTTCCTCCACACACCAAAAAAAGAGAGCCACAAAATGTCTTTGGCTCTCTTCCTTTTTAAACCTTGCCGCTTAATCAAGCTGCATTCCCTCTGATCAGCCTGCAAGATCTGATGATGATCCCTGCTGAAGCTGATACATTTGATAATAACGTCCTCCTGCTTTCATGAGTTCGTCATGACTTCCTTTTTCAACGATTTCTCCCCTATCCAGCACGAGGATTTGATCCGCATTCTTAATCGTGGATAGACGGTGAGCGATGATAAAAGTCGTTCTGCCCTTCTTCAAGACTTCCATCGCTTCCTGGATGACAGCTTCGGTTTCTGTATCGATGCTTGAGGTTGCTTCATCCAAAATTAAGATTGCCGGGTTGAAGGCAAGCGCCCGGGCAAAGGAAATCAGCTGACGCTGACCTGATGAAAGGGTGCTGCCCTTTTCTATCACTGGTTCGTCATAGCCTTTTTCCAGGTTTTTGAATACTTTTTCCGCCCCGACCGCCTTCAGGGCTTCTTCCACTGTTTCCCTTGAGATCCTTGGATCATCAAGACTGACATTGGATGCAATTGTACCTGTAAATAAATACGGATCTTGAAGGACGATTCCCATATGCTCCCGGATTGTCTGATATGGAATATCTTTAATATCCTGTCCGTCGATCATGATTTTTCCTTCATTGGCATCATAGAAACGGAATAAGAGGTTCATGATTGAGCTTTTTCCTGATCCCGTGTGGCCGACAAGTGCTACGGTTTCTCCTTGATTCGCTTCGAACGTGATGTCCTTTAGCACATATTCATTTTCTTTGTAGCCGAAGAAAACATGATCAAAGCTGACGTTTCCTTGGTAGCGGGGCATTTTATCATCCGCTACCTGTGTGCCGTCCTCATCAAGCAGACTGAAAACGCGTTCCCCTGCGACGAGTGCCTGTTCCAGGTTCGCCAACTGATTGACGATTCCGGTCACAGGCTGGAATAATCGGTTGATATAGTCAACGAAAGCATAGAGAACACCCAGTGTCACTACAGATCCTACACCGATCGAGCCTCCTCCGAAATACCAGATGAATGCCACGAACGTGATATTCCTCAATACTCCGACAAGATTATGAGAAGTCATGGAGTTCAAGCTTAATAGCTTATTTTGATATTTATAATGTGTACCGTTCAATTCTTCAAATTCGCCGCTTGTTTGCTTTTCTCTGCTGAAAGCTTGAATGATGTTCATCCCTTGGATCGATTCATTGATCATCGCATTGATGTCACTTACCTTCGACCGGATGATGTGATTATATTTCGATGCATAGATCCGATACAGATAAGTCCAGATAACAAGTATCGGAATCAAAATCAGGCAGATCGCAGCCAGCTTCACATCCAGGATGAAAAGGGCGATGTAAATCCCGATGATATAGATTGTACTCGTGAAGAACGTAGACAACACGGTCACATATAAATCCCGTATGGCTTCCGTATCATTTGTGATCCGGGCAACAACCTTCCCTGCCGGCAGATTATCAAAATAGCGAATCGGCAGCTTTTGGATATGCTGAAAGATATCGTCGCGCATCTTCTGGATGACTCTGTTGGCAGCTTTTTGAAGATAAAACCGCTGACCATATTGGAAGAAGGACGCAACCACCAGCAGCCCAAAATAAAAGACAAGCAGTTTAATAATCTTTGGAATTTCAGGATTATAAAAGTCTAACAGCTCATCGCCACTTAGCTTTTGAGCCGGATATGTTTCAAATTCTTCTCCTTTTGTGATAATCATTTTGCCGTCCATCACTTTACGCTCACCATTGAATGATATAGCAGCAGGGATAAAGTAAAACTCCCTTCCGACTTGAAGGACTCTCACTTCTTCCCCCTTTTCTTCACCACTGTTAAAATACTCTTCTCTTTTATACCATTCTCCTTTATACGAAACGGAGTCTTTACCTTTTTCAGTTTCAAACCATGCCGCTTCGATCCCAAGGATGTGGTCATCGATCATTTTCTTGGCGATGAAAGGGCCGGCAAGCTCTGCCGCCACTGAAACAGTCAGCATCAGCAAGGCGGCTATAATGATTTTTTTATACAAAAGCGCATAGTCTACAAGTCTTCTTCCGACTTTCATACACCCACCTCCTCATGTGAGGAATCTTCAACTTGCTGACGGTCGAATTGCTCTTTATACCAGCCGCCATTTTCAAGAAGAGTCCCGTGGACACCTTCTTCCACCACTTTCCCGTCTTCCATTACAATGATCCAGTCCGCATGCTGGACAGCAGACAGGCGATGGGTTGTGATGATCGTTGTTTTTCCTTCACGTTCATTTCGAATATTTTCAATGATCTTGGCTTCGGTTTTGGCATCGACAGCAGACAGCGAGTCATCCAGGATGAGGATTTCAGGATTCTTGATGAGTGCCCTTGCAATGGAAATCCGCTGTTTCTGACCTCCCGACAGCGCAACCCCCTTTTCCCCGACAAGCGTTGATAAACCGTCCGGAAGCATTTCCAGATCTTTTTTGAAATCGGCAAGCTCGATCGCTTTTTTCAGGTCCCTCTCGTCTGCATCCTGTCGTCCGAACATGATGTTTTCTTTTACACTTCTTGAAAACAACACATGATCCTGCGGGACGTAACCGATCCAGCTTCTGACCTGCTCGAGTGTGAGGTCATTGATCCCGATCCCGGAAATCGACAATGAACCTGTTCCTGCAGGGTATTCCCTCAAAAGCTGTTTGATGAAGGTCGTCTTCCCGCTTCCGGTTTTCCCTACTACACCGAGGGTATCCCCCCTGCTTAATTTCAGGTTTAGATTGATCAAATTTTCCACCTGTGAAGAAGGATATTTGAAATGCACATCATCGAATGCTGCATTTTCTGGCCTGCCGACCGTTCGAGGGTTCTCCGGATCTCTCACATCCTGCACATAGTCCAGCGTTTCCTGCACACGGTCAAGGGATGCATTCCCCCGCTGCATGATATTGATCAGTTCACCGATCGCAAACATCGGCCAAATCAGCATTCCCAGATACACATTGAATGACACTAGCTCCCCCAGTGTAATCGAACGGTGAAATACCAGATAGGCGCCGTATCCCAGCCCAATCAGATAACTTAAACCGACCAGCACTTTAATGGTTGGATCAAAAAGCGAATCGATCTTCGCTACTTCTATATTCTTTTTGTACACATCTTCTGTCATGTCAGAAAATCGGCCCTCATCTGCTCTTTCCTGGACATAAGCCCTGATGACCCTGACACCCGCAACCGACTCCAGAACCTTGTCGTTCAGGTCCCCGAATGAGTCCTGCGCTTCCGTAAAACGTTTATGGATTTTTGCACCATATACTTTCATCAATAGAGCCATAACCGGTAATGGAAGAATGGCTGCAAGGGTTAATTTCCAGCTGATAAGGAACCCCATTGTAAATAAGATCGTAAGCATGAAAACACTCGAGTCGATCAGTGTAAGTACACCAAATCCTGCAGTGACAGAGATCGCCTTCAAATCATTCGTGGCCCTTGCCATCAAATCACCGGTGCGGTTCTTTTCAAAGAAAGTCGGTGTCATCTTCAATAAATGCCCCATAAAGTTTGACCGGAGTTTCCGTTCAACAAGGAACGCCCCTCCAAATAATTGATACATCCATACATAAGTCAACGAGTATGAGATGATTGTGATGCCGGCTAAAAACCAAAGATATTTACTTAAGACCTCCCAGGACATCGATCCGAGATGGATATCATCAATTGCGTTCCCGACGAGCTTGGGAGGGATCACATCGAGGATTCCAACAATCGTCAACAGGGTGATTGCAACCGTGTACCTCTTCCAATTTTCTTTAAAAAACCATGATAATTTCTTAAAAATACTAAACATCGTTTTTACCCCCTCATTCTTTCATTCGTTTACTATCCGCCTTCTGTCTCTGCGATTGTCATCATCTTTTTCTTTTGTACTTTCAGCATCTTGTTTTCCTCCTGAAATTTTTTATTTATGTGAACAGGTGCTTTACCTGAGATCACCGGCAAACAAAAAAGGCGTTAAGAAGGCTGCCAGTGCAGGGCTGATTTGCATCAGCAGGCCTGCGCGTGCCTTGTTAACGCCCGGAAATTGGACATAAAAAAGCACAGGTTAGTGTACATAACCTGTGCCTGTTATTCATTTTGATTTGAATAAGAAGTTACTGGTTATGTGATGATATGAAATTAGGGAAAAATGCTCTTCCTCCGCCTTGAACTGTATAGAACTTCATCATCACAAACCCTCCATTTCTTCAATCGTTTTTATTCCATTAATAACCATACTATAGGTTTTGAATTGTGTCAATTTTATTTTTATTACCAATTTTCTATACACTATGACCGTGTTTCTATCGATGTGCACCCAATTCACTTTATGTGCCGCTGCTGGTTATTATTCCACCGTCACTGCCGTACCGTAGGCGATGATTTCAGAGGCATTCTGCATCACGGCGGATGTCTCCAATCTCACAGCAATCACTGCATTTGCCCCTTTTAGTGCAGCATCCTCTTTCATCCTTTCAATTGCCTGGTGCCTGGCTTCCTCCATCAATTCGCTGTACTCGCTGATTTCGCCTCCTAAAATTGTCTTTAAACCGGCGACAATATCTTTCCCTATATGCTTGGCCTGTACAGTACTCCCTTTTACGAATCCTCTTAGTTCTTTTACTTCTTTTCCCGGTACAAAATCTGTCGTTACAATGATCATTCCACTCTCTCCCTTTTCTTTAACTTCTTCCATATTTTCTTTGCGAAAATCAGGTAAAATATCAGCGGCATAGGGGTCTGGATCAATCCCCATAATCCCCAGAACCAATAAAGATGACCATTCTTCCTGGCGTCGAGAAATAAATAGATACTCTGTGCAAGAAGAACGGGTATGATAAGGAGCAGCAGATACATTTCTTCCTTCGTCATATCTTCTTCACCTGCTTGAAAAACGCAAGGCTGGCAAAAGTCGCCGCTCCAATAAACACTGCCCCCTGCATCATGAGGAACAGCATTGGCATTTTGACCAGTGTGAGTGAAAGGAGCAGCAGCAGACAGCCTGCTATCAGCAAAAAAAGAATGAGGTCCCGTTTCAGTCCGGCTTTTATATCTCTTTGCTGCTGAAGGACGAACTGCTGGAACCATTCCTCTGAAGGGACTGTATCTTCGATTTCTTTATCCAGCGGCTCCATCCCGGCTTTGAGGATTGTTTCCAGTTCGTGTTCTTCAGTTGGCTGTTGTTTGTTGTTCATCCAGTTTCATCTCCTTTCTTAACCTGAGTATTCCGTGATGGACCCTTGATTTTACTGTACCTGCCGGCAGTCCGATCATATCTGAAATTTCATCGTAAGAATATCCATAATAATGTTTAAGAATGACGGGTATCCTGACTCCATTCTCTAAGATCGATAAGGCCTTAAGTACATCATTCCACTCTTCATTTCTCGACTCCAGACCCCATTTTAGACTGCGGTAATTGGCTTCTTCTTTCTGCCAATCCTTCTCTTTTCCCTTTTTGCGCTGGATATCGATGTAACGGTTGGTCGCAATCGTGATCAGCCAGGAAGAAAATTTCGATTTGCCATTGTACTGGTGGATCTTTTCAACTATTTTTGACATCGTATCCTGAGCCAGCTCTTCTGCCTGATCTTTATTCATTGTCACTTTTATTAAGTATTTCACTAAAAAAGGATAGTTCTGTCTGAATAAGGAAGCGAAGGCTTCATGGTCCCCTTTTTTTGCACGTTTGATTAATTCTCTCTCTTCCATCGCATGTATCCCTTCCATCGCCTGTGCGTTCATCGATAATACGAATGATATGTAAAAACGTTCAAAATTATTTTGTTCTTTTTAAAAAATTTTTTCCCTTTCAATACCGCTAATGATTTCCGTGCAAGACTTCGCTTTCCGCGGGTAGCCCGTGAGCCTCCTCGGCAAGCCTGCGGGAAGAAAAGCGGAAGGGCTTTGTTTAGAGGCTGGTGGCATAAGGCGAATCGGCCACGAAGGCGTTCTTTGCCTTCTTGGCCGGTTTGACTTATGACATGTGCCTCTAAGCCCTGGAGCTGGACAGGTCTCACATCAGCTACTCTTCCCGCAGGAGTCTACGTCTTGCCCAATCAACCGCTGGTAAGCACTAAAACCAAATAAATTAATCTAGACGCTCCAAAAAACCGAACTAATTGATTCCAAGGATCCATAATATAGTTCGGTCTTAACCAAAGCAGATATACAATTTTTCTTATCCTTATTTAATTACCCGTTCACTGCTGCCGGCTGGATGTTTTCCAGGTTTGTAAATTTAGGCAGGATGATGGTGTAGAATGCCGCTACGATGAGGAGGCTGCCTCCGACGAGCCAGTATAGCATTTCGACCGTTACCACCGACGGGAATGTGATGGCGATGGCTCCGAGTGTGATTGATTGTGAAAGCATCATAAGGGGATTGATCCATCCCTGTACGCGCCCCATCATTTTAGAATCTATGATACTTGGCATCCAGCCTCCGATTGCAATATTTACAAGCGGAAGGCCTAATGCAGCGATGAATACAATCACCATAAATATCCATGTGCTGGGAGCAAATGAAGCTGCTATGATAAAGGTTCCAGAAATGACCAGACCGGCAACGATCAATTGATGGAATTTGAATTTCTGGGTGAGCATTGAAGAAACCACGCTTCCAATCAATACCCCGGAACCGAATGCAATCCCAAGTATGATTGAATATTCTTCATATGTTTCCGGTGCCAGTTTGTACTTAAGGATGAAGATTGGAATGACCGAGAAACCTCCGTTGACGATTCCAAAAACGACAAATCCCCCGATCAATGAAAGCAGCAGTTTATGGTGCAGGATATAGACAAGCCCGGACTTGAAGTCTTTCATTACGAAAGACACATTGAGGTCCTTCCAGGTATGTTTCCCATTAGGCTGCCGTACATCTTCAGGAATGACACACTTCTTGATTAAAATGGCACTTAAAACAAATGTGATGAAATCCACAAGGAGGGCCCCATATATCCCTGCATTCCAATAAACAAAAATTGCGATGGCGTTGCCGAGCAGCATGAACAAACTCATGACCATCTGATTCAAACCGGCTGCGGTTGAGTAGTCATCCTTAGAAAGGACCCCCTGAAGGATTGCCTGTTCAGCCGGAAAGAAAAACTTCTGTACCCCGCTTCTTATAAAAAGGACAGCAAAGATTAAAGGAAGCCAGCCGATATAAATTGCCCCGACCAGGATAACGGTTAATACTGCGCTGATTGTGTCACAGTGATAAGCGATTTTCTGCCGGTCCATCCGGTCTGCCAATACACCTACCAGGAAAAACACAACCAGAGTCGGAAGTGAATACATCATTTCCGTGATCGAAGCATACATCGGCTGGTCTGAAAAACGATCCAAAAGGTAAAACATAAATGCCGTAAGGCCGACCACACTTCCCATATGTGAAGTCAAATTAGCCATGAACAACTTCACAAAAATCGGTTTCTTGAATATTTCCATCATTTTTTTCATTGTTATCCATCCCCACCATTTTCTAGTATATGTAAATCATACATTAAGTCCGGTAGACCTTCCGAGCGACTATTGGTGGTTTTTCCCTCCGTCTGGAGTCTGATGAGGCTTCATCCTTTCACAAAACGCAAATTAAGCTCATCTTCGATTTTTGTTATGACATCCCTCCATGATGCTTGATCCCTTTCAATATGCAGCCAATCCACACCTGAATCTTTCAATATAGACTTTTCCACTGTTACGCGCTCCTCCAAAAAATTCATAATCCCATCTAAATCATTAGTAAGATTATGATTGATCCCGTATTTTTGTTTCGTGTAGTAATCTCTCACAAATGTAAACCACTGCTCTGAACGCTCTGCCATAACATGTTCCAATGCTTTTTTGATTTCTTTCGGTTCAAGGTAAACGACCAGCGGACGATATTCCTTCACCAGCATGAGGAGGTCTATGACAAAGGTTTTAATGAATTCCGCCGGCATGTCATTCTTTGCAATCAGAAACGTCAATGGATTCTGCAGCAGGCTGCAATCCAAGACATATACATCATCCGTGCCGGCAAGTAACTCTTTAAACAACCTCCATTTATGTTTTATCACCAGTATGTATGTATCTGGATCAGTATTATAAATATCAAACTGCTCAAGTTCTTTTATGAATGATTCTGAGAATGCTTCGCTTTCAGACATTCTTTCATAATGAACCAGCATCCCGTGTTCTAAGATTTCACAATAAGAGCTGACACTTCCAGCATCGATACCGTACTCTTCTTCAATTGACTTCAACTGATCTTCAGTCAAAAAAGCGGCTCTTTCGTAATCTGCAGGCTGCTCAAGGTTTCCTTCCACAACCTCTTTTACGGGAATACCCTTCCCCTTTAAAAAATGCGAAATCTTTTGAACTGTGGATGTCTTCCCCGCACCGGGGATACCCTCGACAAATATGACCCTTCCACTCATCTTCATCTCTCCTTAACCCAATATCATCCATTTTACCATGTGAAATTATCTTTCAACTATATAAATAATCAGGATAAATAAACATAATTTTTCTTAAAACGCTCACACTAATTACATGTAACGAATTTCCCGAAGATGCGAAACGGCTGAAGTTAATCACAAGGAATCCTGCATGCCGACGGATTCCCTGTAATAACTTGGATGTTTCGAGTGAAAAGCAACCGGGTAACAATACACTAACCGGTTGAAAATGAAATTTGAAATTACATTATTAGAACGATAAGTCGAGGTGAATCTCATGTTACGTACAATCCTTATGGTCATTGGTGCAATTGTAGTAATTGGCTGGATCATCAGCATGCTATAAGATCAAAAATAATCAGCAATTATACGTTTATAAAAATGCACACAAAAAGAGCAGGATAGACTTCCCCTATCCTGCTCTTTTTTCAACTTTCTTTCATGTAATGAACCTTGTCAACAGTAAATGATTAAGAATTCAAAATACGGGGTAAATACCGTATATACTACAAACGAGGTGATCATATGTATAAGCACTTACTTGTTGCTTATGATGAAACGGATGGAAGCAAAAAAGCGCTTGATGAAGCACTGAAATTAACAAAATTATCACCAGATACAAAGCTTACGGTGCTTCATGTTTCCGATGATAAAGGAACGGGACCGGATGCAACCCGCGATAACTATACTCCGACCCACGCACTCGCTGATACAGCGCCTGGATTTGATAATCAATATATGGGGAATCTATCAGCATCCCGGGATGAAAAACTAAACTCACACCGGATGGTGGATAATGATCAGGGAATCTCTGCACCCTCTTCTACTCATTCCGTGTTAAACAATGTAAAAGAAAAATTAAATCCTTACCAGCTCGACATCGACTATGTTCATCTTTCCGGTTCTGAAGCAAAGCGGATATGTGAATATGCAAAGGATCATAATGCTGACTTGGTCCTGGTCGGTAATTCCGGAAAGTCAAACCTGAAAAAATGGGTGCTGGGAAGTGTCAGTGAAAAGATTGCTCATGACTGTGAAACAAGCGTGCTTGTTGTCAAATAAACGAAAGATAAGGGGAGGAAACTTGAGAATCAAGTTTCCTCCCTTTTTATTTCATTAAACCTGCTCTCGGTTTCTTCCTTGTTAAAGCTGCTGTAGATCCGGTAGTGATTTCTATCAAGGATTCTGAAATGTTTGCTGAATAGGTTTTGCTGGAGTACGTACCCATCACTTTCCTTGATTTCCTTCCACCATACTTTCCCGCCGAGCGTTTTCTCTTTCCTGAAGTCCATTCCTTCACGAGCCAGGGTCTCAATGACTTCAAGCGGCTCTCCCCCCAGACTTGTAACCAATGTTTCACTGTCCCTGAATAGGGCGCATACAGCAATCACGGCAGTCCAGCTTGCATCGACTCTTCCTTTCTCAATCTGTACGAGTGTTTTTTTTGAGATGCCGATCACATTAGCCATTTTATCTTGTGTATATCCGGCTTCCGTTCGAATCAGTCTCAATTTATCGGATATGATGGTAATGACTTCTTCCTTCTTCATTTAAACACCTGCTTTTCTTAACTGAGTGTAATTTTACACCACCCTATAGCTTTACGCAAACAGGATATGGGTCTCCCAATTCAATCATACGCCGGAAAGAACGGATCATCTGCCAGCAGCTTAAAATTAAAAACCCGACCTGATTTTCCAGTTGAAAGGAAAAACAGATCGGGTTCACTCAGTCTGGAACACTTGTCCCATCCTGATTTTCTTAATTAAACGTCTCCTCTTTGTTCTTTGATGGTACGTTTTTTCTCGCTTTCTGAAACAAACAGGGCACATGCTGCATCCCCTGAGATATTAACTGCCGTTCTGGCCATATCAAGCAAGCGGTCGATTCCGAGGATCAGTCCGATTCCTTCGACAGGCAGTCCCACAGAACTTAATACCATCGCAAGCAAAATCAAACCGACTCCCGGAACCCCTGCAGTACCGATACTTGCAAGCACAGCTGTCAATACGACTGTGACCAATTGTTCAAGAGTCAGATCGATGCCGTATACCTGTGCTATGAAAATGGTCGCGACACCCTGCATGATGGCGGTACCATCCATATTGATGGTAGCCCCCAGAGGCTGTACGAATGAGCTCACAGGTTTGGATACATTCAATCTCTCCTGGGCCACTTCCATTGAAAGCGGCAGCGTTGCATTACTGCTGGAAGTACTGAATGCAACACTCATTGCAGGACTGAAATTCTTAAAGAACCAAAGCGGGTTTTTCTTGGCAAGCAGCAGAACGGTGCTTCCGTAAGTGATGATTGCATGAATGATCAATGCAGCCAAGACAACAACGAAATACAGCCACATCGCTTTCAGCGCACTCATTCCCTGACTTCCGATGGCCGAAGCAATAAGCCCGAAAGTTCCATACGGGGCAAATTTCATTACCAATGTCACAAGATACATCATTAAGTCATTACCTTGTTCGACTAACTTCAATATACCTTTTGTTTTATCACCAAGGGCTGTGAGTCCAAGGCCGATGAAAAGGGCAAATGCAATAATCTGCAGCATATTACCTTCTGTCATTGCCGTCATAGGATTTTTAGGAATGATATTCATGATTGTCTCCCCGACCGGCGGAGCCTTCTCAGATTTAAATTCTTCAGCCTGCGTGCGGTCGATTCCTTCTACCATTCCAGGATCAATAATATTGGCAAGCGTCAGCCCGATGACGATGGCTATGCATGTCGTTACCAAGAAGTAAACAATCGTCTTCAAGCCTATCCTTCCAAGTTTCTTCGGATCCCCGAGGCCTGCTGACCCAAGAACGATGGATAAGAATACGATCGGTACTACCAGCATGCTGATCAGATTCAAGAATATCTTTCCTAATGGAGTGAACAGGTAAGGGTCCAATATATCGAACACATCTTTAGCGAATATATTCAGGGCCAGTCCCACAATAGCCCCCAATATCAAGGCAAGGATAATCTTAGTTGTTAAGTTGAATTTCATAGATGAACCTCCTTATATAATTGAATTCTTAATAGCGAAAATAACACAAATAATTTACAGATGTTTACCCTTTTTTAAAAATCCTAAACATCAGGTTAACACATTTTTATCTGAGCATCCCCAAAAAAATTTCCCTTTACCATTATACTGATTTATTTAAAAATTAAATTAGTTCTTCGATAATTTCAATCTTTTCTACTAGATAATGAAGGATTCATTACATAAAATAAGGGATTTGTTAATCTGATTTTCCTAGTCATCAATTTCCATAAACTTTCAATAATCGTTTTGATTATATTACGGTTTATTGGGTAAATAGTAGGTACAGCATGAATACAGAAAGGAACATCGCTATGAATAAAACGGTATACTTTCTTTCAAGCAGCCAACAGCGGAGTCTGATAGCCTTGGGCTGGGCAAGGAAACTTTCTATTCCAGACTGGTCATTCCAAAGTGCCGGGTGGCTGGAAACCTCAGATCGGGAACTCTCGGTTCTTGCAATGAAGGAGCTATGTATTGATATAAGTTCATTGCCACGCACCCAATTTGAAATGCCCCGCTTAAAGCAGGCATCTGTCATCATAAAGATCCAAGATACAGAATTTGATGATGACATCATCCTGCCTTCCGATCTTGAGGATAAAGTAATCTGCTGGGATCTCCCGAATCCGCGGAAACGTTCAAGTGATAAGTTGGAAGAGTGGGCAAGATACCAGGAAATATGTGATGAAATAGCCATGAAAGTAAAAAGTCTCAGCACGATACTGCCAGGGTTCAATTGAGCGGACTGATGATCATGATTTTAAATGACATCAGTCCCTTTTTTTGTTTACGTAAAATATTCAAGCTGCGCTTTAGGGAAAAATTCCTCCATATAAGAGTACAAGCGGTCCTTCAGTTCCTGTTCTTCATCCTTTTGATAGATATACTTCCCTATTCCATACTTACCCCATTTATACCGGCGTTCTTCTTCATTAAGTTCAAGCTTGGTCATAGGATAATTTTTTTCGATTACCCGTTTCGCTGGTTTGGTGAAGCGGTGCTGAATGAATTCAAATGTCAAATCTTCCTTTGCCTCCTGAGAAAGATGCTGATTCAGATGTTCAAACATCTTCCTGTAGCCTTCTTCCCATCCTTCATGGATGTAGATAGGGGCGACAATGAATCCGAGCGGATATCCTGCCCTCGCAACTTTCCCTGCAGCTTCCAGACGTTTATCCAAAGGGGATGTGCCCGGTTCGAAATTTTTGATGACATAATCTGCATTGATGCTGAACCTGAATCTCGTTCTGCCGTTATGCTTTGCATCAAGTAAATGATCGACATGATGGAACTTCGTCACAAATCTTAACTTCCCATGCTCAGATTCTCCAAAATGTTCGATTGCACGTTTAAGAGTATGGGTAAGATGATCCACACCTACAATATCTGACGTACATGCTGCTTCAAATCTTGTCATCTCGGGTGCTCTTTCAGCTATATATTTATCTGCCGCTTCCAGGATTTCCTCCACGTTCACATACGTACGGATATAAGGTTTGCTGCCCATGGTCGTCTGCAGATAGCAATAATGACAATGACCCATGCACCCGGTTGCGAAAGGAATTGCATATTCCGCGGATGGTTTGGACGTATCGAATTTCAATGTTTTCCGGACCCCCACAACCAGGGTCGACTTTGCTATCCTGTACTTCTGGAAATGATTGTCCCCGGGGAGATTCCTCACTTGATTATGAGACGTGGTATAGCGTATTTCGATATCCATTTTTTCGAATTTTTCTTTCAGTTCTTTCCCAAGAGGATATTCAAGAGCCCCGGGTTCAAAGTATACGAGCTGAGGGATGAAAGGCTTAACCATGCCGGATCACCTAAAGCTCTCCAAATGATTGGTTGTATACCTGTTCTGCTTCTGCTTCAGAAGAGTATACAGCCAAATCATCTGTTAAGGGATAGTACGTTTCATATAAAAACAAAGCCAATTCCTCAGGGTTTTCAGGATTTTTTACCACAGCCGCTTCCTGGACATTTGCAACAGTCTGGGTATGGGGATTACGGTATATGACATATACCACATCTCCGGCATTATAATGGGGAGTTTGACTATTTAGCTCCATGTTCTTCACCTTCCATATCATTTTTTGGGTTATTAACCCCCGTCTGAATGCTTGCAAGCCTTGGATTCATTTATTTTTGCTTACAGGACCAATGCTTTCATTTTCTCTCATAATCGGAAAAAATATGATGGTAAATGATGTTTCAGGCCAGTCAGAAGTTTAATGACAGGTAGTTGCTTCAAAATAATCCTTACAGCGCATCAGATAGTCGATGCACTTTTTATGAAAAACGGCTGCCTTTACGTACCCTTGTTGTGAGTAGTACATTGTGTATTGCAGAAGAATAAGAATAACCAGATGAGGAAGGAGTACTGCTTCCTCATCACTGATCCCCAGATTGAATGTATAACCCTTAATCAGCTCCCGAATATTCCTGAGAAAGTGATGGAAATCGATTGTAGATCCGCTATACCTCAGTAGACTCGCGATGATATAGGCAAGATCACCAATACGGGGAGCTTGCCGGATCCTTTCAAAATCCACTAAACCGAGGATTTTATCTCCCATCCATAAAACATTCCTTAAATGTGCATCACTGTGGACAAGCTGCAAGGGGAGCCATTTATAAGTGCCTTCATATGATGAGATCTCTCCGTACACTTTCTCTGCCCATTCGGTCAATTCAGACTTTGATTCTGAAAGCCAGCTTTTAAAATAATTAAACACATCCCATACTTGTGTGCTATATTCATACGGGCATTTACCCAATGCCAGATGAAATCTTGCAAGATATTTCCCGAGCATGATGAATTGTCCGCAGCAATTCTCTTTATTTACCTGAATCGGATTGCCCTCCAAAGATGCATATAAAGAATAATAACTTCCATCCTCTTTTACATACGGTTCCCCGCAGATATTCAAAATTGGCGTTTCTACATTTATCCCTTTCCTGATCAAATACTGGGTGATCCGGTACTCTTCTTTACGCTCCCAGTATGAGGTACCCTTTCTTTCTTTTAAATAGAACGTGCTGCCTTCAGAAGTGATTTTCTTTATATTCTTACGATGTTCCAACAATTGGACCTTGCCTATGTTCCAATGAGATAAAAGACCTTTCATTTTCAATTCATTCCCCGTCATAGTAAGATACAATTTAGTATAGTAAATCGTCAGCAACTGCATACCACCAACTTGAAAAGGGGTTTTACACTTGGAAAGAATCACAATGAATGAGGAATTATCGTTTTCGAGGATCATCCATGGATTATGGAGACTTTCAGATTGGAATCAAACTAAAGAGGAAACATTATCCTTGATTCAATTCAACCTGGAAAAAGGAATTACGACATTTGATCATGCGGATATATATGGTTCATACACTTGTGAAGAAAAATTCGGAGAAGCACTCTCCCTGGAACCGTCTATCAGGGAACAAATGGAGATTGTGACCAAGTGCGGGATCGTCCTCCCGTCAAAAAACCGCCCTGACCACAAAACACATCACTACAATACGAGTAAAAGACATATCTTATCTTCAGTGGAGCAGTCCCTGAAAAATCTTCGTACCGATTACATCGATGTACTGCTCATCCACCGTCCTGACCCGTTCATGGATGGAGAAGAAGTGGCTGAAGCCTTCACTCAGTTGAAGGATCAAGGGAAAGTGCGTCATTTCGGAGTGTCCAATTTCAAAGAACATCAATGGAATATGCTGCAGTCATACCTGCCATTCCCGTTGGTGACCAACCAGATTGAGCTTTCAGCCTATCATCTGGAGAACTTCGAAGACGGCACCCTGAACCTTTGCCAGGAAAAACGGATTGCGCCTATGGCCTGGTCCCCGCTTGCAGGAGGGAACATATTTACAGGCGTTGATGAGAAGGCTGTACGCCTGCGTGAAACTCTCACAAAAATCCAAGATGAGACAGGTGCTGAAGGAATCGATTCCATCCTTTATGCATGGCTGTTGAACCATCCGGCCCGCATCATGCCGATTGTCGGGTCAGGTAAAAAGGAACGGATTCAAAGGGCGATCGATTCGATGAGGCTTGAACTAAACCATGATCAATGGTTTGACATCCTGCAAAGCTCGATGGGCCATGATGTTCTTTAAAATAAAGCATAATAAAAGACGATCCTTCTCGAAAGGGTCGTCTTTTTAACTGATGAGATCATGGTTGCTTACATAATACTCGATGTATACATCCTGAAGTTCACTCATCGATAGTTCATAGAGTTGTTTGCCAAAGTATTTATAAACGCCGATTCTTAACAGCTGTTGAATATAAAAGTCCTTCTTCATTTCAGGTGAACTCAAATGATTTGATTTACTTTCCTGGTGTAACATATTCATCCCTCCACTCGGAGATATACCCAGTTAAGTGATCATGTTAAACCAGCGAACTGTAAATTTCCATCATTTACAATAAGCAACAAAAAAATGCCCCGGTCCATTAAACCTGAGCATTTTCACCCTCGCTGCGCTGAAGCTGCTTTTTCTTATCACGTTTGATGAAGAAATCAAGCCCTGCCCAGAAAACGACTGATATGATTGCAAAATAAGCAATGGCGAAATAAATGTCCTCCGTCTTCCAATCGAGTCTCGGGATCATCAGACCCAATCCGCCGGAAACGACATAATAAACTCCTATTAATTGCAAAAATACTTTTCTTGGTGATTCTATATTCTCCAGATACCCTTTCCCTGCTTTCCCAAAGAAGATTGCAATGCCTCTTAAAATGATATAAGCAGAAAAGGCTATGATGATCGCAACAACGAACTCCTGATTAAATACGTCAGCCATAATCTTTCTCCTTTCCGACTTGCCGTGGATCCGTATGTACAGAATGATCCTTTTTAAAGGATAAACCCATTGAGGATGTATTTCAAGTGAAAATACTGTGTATAATTTTTTCTTTCCCTGCTGCGACATAACCCGGTCACGAACAAGAGAATATATAACAAATGTTTTTCCCGGGGTGACTTATGACTGGCATTATTATTTGCTTGATTCTTCTTATGCTAGTGGCTTATTTAGGCTGGTCGATCATTTGGATCGCACCGCTGGTCGCCGGTCAACTCGCCCAAGAAGGCAAAGAACGGCTTCTTGGGCGATTCGCCTTATGCCATCCGCCTCTAAACAAAACCCTTCCGCTTTTCTTCCCGCAGGAACACAGTGACGAGGGAGGCTCACGGGCTACCCGCGGAAAGCGCAGTCTTGCACGGAAATCAATAGCGGTGATTACAGGCTGCACTAAAATGCTCGCCTTTAATTAATTTTTCAGTTGTGATAAACAGTGAAAACTGACTGTTTCTACATAATTGATTCAGGTGTAAAATATTGTATAGTGAGATTGTTCTAATGAAAAGGAGAAGCTATGAAAATTTATTGGCAATTGGGTTATTTTATCATTGGATTGCTCATTTTCAGCTACGGCATCAGTATGTCAATCAAAGTGCAATACTTAGGGATCCACCCCTGGGATGTATTGAATATCGCCCTGTTCGAAAAAATCGGCCTTACAATCGGGTCATGGAATATCATCATCGGTGCTGCCATGATTCTCGGCACCCTTCTCTTAAAAGGAAAGTACGTCCGGCTCGGAACGATCATCAATGGAGTCATGGTGGGAGTGCTTGTGGATTTTTTCCTCCATTTCAATCTGCTCCCTCCCCAGACAAATGCAGCCGTGGATGTTTTCTTGCTCATTTCAGCAATAGTGCTGATGGGGATCGGCGGAGGATTATATTCAGCAGCCCAGTTAGGGACGGGACCGAGAGATGGGTTCATGCTGACCATTTCAGACAGGACCGGTTTCTCGATCAGTACAGTGCGGATTCTATGCGAATGCTCGGTCTTGATTATCGGACTGCTGCTCGGAGGTCCTGTTTTTATTTTTACATTCATCTATACATTCATCCAGAGTCCCATTTTCCAGAAAACATTTCTCTCCTTCACTTCCGTCCTGGACAAAAAGTTTCATGAATCCCTCCGCAGAAAGGCAGGGTAACGAAAAAGAACAGGTCATGACCTGTTCTTTTTTAATCTATGTCATTTCACATGCCACCAAACCATATTGCCGGTAAGGATCTAACTGTTTAACGAACTCGAACAGCTCCTGCACCTTGGAATTCTCCATATCCCTTTTATAGTAATCCTCAAGAAGGGCAAAGATTTCATTAGGATACATCGGGCACGTGTGACTCCCCCAGTCAGTCTGCCTGCCTTCAACCCGGTTATAGTAAATATCATCAAGCACCGAAAAGAACAACTCGTACCCTTTCGGAAAGAATTCACTTATCCGCTTTGGGTAATTGTGATTCCAGTCCCCGCCTTCATAATGGAACGCTCCATCAGATAAATCCCCAATGAATACTTCCACGTCTGCCATATCGATTCCCCCTCAACCAGAAATGGTTTACTACTATATATAGGGCTGTCCACTTGATTTAGAACCGAAAAAACCGATTCCCGGGGGAGGAATCGGTTTTCATTTTTGGCTCAGAGATATTTCCTCTGAACGCTCCTTCCGTCATAAGTGAACAGCATATCCCGGTTCTCCACATGAGTTTCGATATGGACGGGTCTGCCCCAGAGGCGGTGGATATAGGGAAGCACTTTTTCCAAATATTTGATATCAAGCTCAACATCTTCGAACCAGTGTTTAAGATAAAGTTCCCCGCTCTTCATGTAATCACCGTCGGTCACGGTAATATACGGAAAACCACCGTTTACCCGCATGCTTACAAGCTGATCCCTCACCGCGGTCCATTCTTTATCCACGATCTTATAATCCTTACCCTGCTTCTGGAATAGATACATATCTTCCCTCATCACAAGATCTTTCGTTAAATAATTTCGTAAAAAGGAAATATCCGATTCGATTTCCCTCACTTCGAACATTTTATCCCGCCCGGATCCTGGTTTCACACCCCGTTTTATCATTTCCTCTGTAGGATTATCATAACGATCTTCGATATCTTCAAAAATCTTCAATCCCAGGTAATATGGATTTATTCCCGTCCGCGATGGCTGTACCACCCCTGCATTCAGCTTGGCGAATTCAATCGCCTCTCCGCTGGTCAGGTCCATTTCACGGATGATCCGCTGATGCCAATATGAAGCCCAGCCTTCATTCATAATTTTCGTTTCCAGCTGAGGCCAGAAATAGAGCATCTCCTCTCTCATCATCGTCAGGATATCCCTTTGCCAATCCGACAGTTCCCGGCTGTATTGTTCGATGAAAAGTAGAATATCCTTCTCCGGCTGTGGCGGAAACTTCTTTTTCACTTTTTTGGTTTGACGCTTTTTCGGTTTCTCATCAAGCGACCACAGGTCATCATAAGGTGTGACCGGATTCACTTCTTCTTCCACCCATTCGACATCATCCATCGTCCATGAAAGCGTGGGTCTCATAAGGGAAGGATCGATATGTTCATCAATGGCAAGGACGGCATCGAGGAAGTTTTCCACTTCCTGTTTGCCATGTTCGATTTCATATTTTCTTACACGTTCGGCTGTCGCCGACATGCTTTCGACCATATCGCGTTTTGTATTCTGAAATCTCACATTGTTTTTAAAGAAGTCACAATGTGCGAGTACATGGGCAACGATCAACTTGTTCTGAATCAATGAGTTTGAATCAAGCAGGAATGCGTAACATGGATCTGAATTGATGACCAATTCATAAATTTTACTGAGTCCGAGATCGTATTGAAGCTTCATTTTATGAAATTGCTTTCCGAAGCTCCAATGGGAGAAGCGGGTCGGCATTCCGTACGCACCAAATGTATAAATGATGTCAGCTGGACAGATTTCATATCTCATCGGATAAAAGTCGAGTCCGAATCCGGCAGCTATTTCGGTTATTTCGCCAATTGCGTTCTGCAATTGTTTTTGTTCCTCTAGGTTCATGGTCATCCCCCTCTTTTTACTCTTATCACAATGTATGAGAGGGGATGGTGATTCATGCAGGAGTCTTCACCTTGTACATCTAACCCCTTTAAAATCACAATACAAAAAAAGACTGCATCCGTTTTTAAGAACGAACGCAGCCCTCTCCTGATTTATGCTTTTTTTAGAAATACTATCGGAATCAGGGTAATCATAAGCAGGAGTGCCGAGAAGGTAAAAATGATTTGAACGGTCGTGATCTCAAGGAGCAATCCGACTCCCATGGATGAAAGACCGAATATTAGTGTCGTCAATGCACCTTGTGCAGCATAAACTTTTCCTATTTCCTCATGGGACACAGTTTCCTGCAAGCAGGTTTGCAGGATGATGGTTTTCACTTGATCGAATGCACCGAAGATCACCGACAGGATCAGTGCAAACAAGGCAGACTGGTTCCAGGCGAAGATGAGCGTGACCAGCGAGGTCATGACCATGCATAAAGGCAGCCAGACAGATCTCCTCCGTGAAAACAAGCCGTGAAATTTAAACACGAGATATGATGCAATCACAAGGCCCACAAAAAAGCTGCTGTTGATGTACCCCCACCAAGCTTCATCACGATTGAGGACAAGGTCCACATACAGATAAAGAACTGCAGCAATCCATACCGTTCCTGCTGCTGATTCCAATCCGTAAATGAAAAAGATATTCCTTAGCCGGCCGTTCCTTATCACCTCAGACCAGCCTTCCCCGATTTGCTTCCACCAATATTTCTTTTGGTGAAGTGTAGCCGGGATGACGGGCAGCTTCAACATATAAAGTGTACTGACCAGAAACAGCAAACTGACCAGCACGAACAGAATGCTTTCATTCAAAAGGGTTAACAAGAGCCCGCCGACAGCCCAGCTGGAAAACTGAATGGATTGATCAACAGTCGATAAAAACCCATTGGCCCCCATCAATTCTTCGCGTTTAACAATGAATGGGACATAGGCGTTCCTTGCGGGAAGTGTCCAGCCGTCCAAAAAGGAAATCATGCTTGCAATCCCCATATATACCCACACATTGCCGAGGGAAAATAAAATGCCTAGCAAAAAAAGAATGAGCAGCACCGTCTTCATCAGCTGCGAATACGCAATCAAGGACTTCATTTGTGTCCGGTTCATTAAAAGCGGAGCCGCCACACTGCTGATGAATCTGGAAAACGTGATGATAAGCGGAACCGCAGTCAGAAACATAGGCGACCCGGTCATCTTATGAATAAGGGAGATCAATGCCACGATGTATAAGATATCACCCATATTCGCAAGTGCCTGGCCGACCCAAAGATGCCGAAAAGATTTAGAAGCCATGTCTTTTCCTCCTTCTATTCAATTAGTGTAAAGGTAAAAGACAAATCACATTGGATGATGGCTCCCTTCTTTTTGATTACATTCATTTTAACAAATAATTCTGACTGCGGACACCTGAATTATCCTATTATATTTACTTACCGCTGAAAACACTCCATTAAATAGAAAAACTGACTCGGTCCGCGATAGAGTCAGTCATCTGTTCATTCATTTTTTCTCTTCTACAGCAATATTTAACGTCTTTTCATTAGCCAGGTCATGAATCACCTTCACGATGACCGTTTTTTCCTGATTGTTTTCCTGTACAGTGAATTCGAAATAATCGGCAAGTCTTTTTTCATCAATTTTTTGACGCCCTTGGTATTGATAGTCCTTCAATGGCTGTCCCGGATAATCTTCCTTCATGACTGCCGTGGCTATACGGCCGAACTTCGCATAATCGGAAGGCTGCGGCTGCTGTGCCCCGACATTGCTTGAAAATAAAAGAAAGAGTACAGGCACAAGCATCATCAATAACTTTTTCATATCATCACCTCTAAAGATTTCTTTCATTTCTTAGGATGATTTAAAAAATCAAAACTCATTCACCCAATAGAAGGAAAGTCAATGAAGCAGGGAGTGCCAAGTTTTTCAGCGGAATTAATCCGGATTTCGTCACACAATAAGATTACCCCCTTCAGAAGGAGGGATATCAAAGTGAATAAAGTCGATTACGACCGGGCCCTGTACTACACACACCGCTCAGAATGGGACAACCTGCTCATCCTGATGGTAAGGACGAAAGATGACCTTCTTTCGAAGAGGATCGAACAATTCCTCCATGCCTATCACTTTTCAAAGGATTATACCGTTGTTGAACGGAGCCTTTACACATTATTGCGATATATTGAACATGCAAATTACACCTTCAGTGTCGAGCAACCACTCCAGGAAACATTTGCAGAGATGTAAAAGAGAATTCCACCTAACCGCGCTGATTCAGCATTGCTGAATCAGCTTATAGTATTTGTAAGATGAACTGGAATTATGATATTACGAAAAAAGAAACCGGCGCTGCCGGTTTCCTTCACCCCTATCGTTCCGCTGCAGTTTCAGACTTTACAACCTCCGCAGCTTTCACATAAATTCCCAATTCCCTTACCATATCATCCACCAGTTTTGCCGGATCATCCAGCAGGCCGTCATGGTCATAATCAAAACAATGAGGATCGAGGACCAGCTGTTTAGGGATGACATTTGCATAAACGCCCCTGGCAACGATTCTCAGGTTATTCAGGCAGTTGATCCCGCCTTTCCCTCCTCCTGCACATGAAAGGAGGGCCACCGGTTTATGAGCAAATTGTTCGCTGCTGAGGAAATCCAAGGCGTTTTTTAATGCTCCGCTCATGCCGCTGTGATATTCCGGGGAAGCTAAAATGACAGCATCTGCGTTTTTCACTTTTTGCTTCAAGTTTTGTACGGATTGAAGTTCAGCCTGGCCCGGTTCCCCTGTATAAAGAGGCAGCGTACCGTCACTGAGATCAATCACTTCTGCACCATATGTCCTCCCGATATAGCGGGATGCTATTCCGGTGCGCCCCTTTTTTCTGGGACTTCCGTTGATGATCACGATGTTCATGATAAATACGTCCTTTCTTTTCAAGCAAGATTATGTTTCACGGCGTAAAGTGCCGCTTGAGTTCGATCGGATACTTCAAGCTTCGAAAATATGTTGGAAATGTGGGTCTTTACTGTTTTTTCCGTAATGAACAGGCTTGAAGCAATTTCCTTATTACTTTTCCCCTTCGTCAACTCGGCCAAAACATCTTTTTCCCTTTTTGTAAGAGCATGGATTTTATGAGGGGGATCCTGTTTCGAAATCCTTGTGAGCAAATGATTGGTTGCTTTCGGGTGGAGGGAGTTTTCCCCTGACAACAGTTTCCGGATACTTTCGACGAGCTCATCAGGTTCAATATCCTTTAATTGATATCCGGCAGCACCTGCCTCGATTGCAGGGATCACATGATTCTGATCGGAAAAACTGGTAAGCATCAGGATCTGGATGTCATTTCCATGCTTCTTTTTGATTTCCTTCGTTGCTTCAATCCCATCCATGACAGGCATCATAAGATCCATCAAAATCAGATCAGGCCTCAGACTGTCTGCCAATTGAACGGCTTCAGCGCCATTTTTTGCTTCCCCTGCGATTTCTATATCCTTTTGGGTTTTTAAAAAGAAGACTAGTCCCCTTCTCACTACATGATGATCATCTGCAATCAAAATCCGAATCGTCATACCCGGTCCTCCTAATACGGAATTTTCACCGTCAATTTTGTACCTTTCCTGAGGGCACTCTCCAGGTGGAACGTCCCCCCCAGGCTTTTCACCCGTTCCTTCATGCTTTCAATCCCAATGGAAGGGAGCGGCTGTGCATCATCGTACTGAAAACCGTCCCCTTTATCCTGGATCATGAGGGAGATTCCTTTACCGTCGTTCTTCAGAAGATAGCGGATACTTTTTACGCCTGAATGCTTTTTACAATTATTCAGCGCCTCCTGACTGACCCTCCAGAGGACTTCTTCCACTTTGGAACTTAAGGAAATGACCCCTTCCACTTTTGTTTCAAGTGTCAATCCAAGCATGTCGGAATATCCTTTTACTGCTTCCACCAGCCCGTTTTCAAGACCGTGCGGACGAAGCTGCCAGATCAGGGCCCGCATCTCCGATAATGCCTCCTGCGCAAGGGTCTGGACGGTTTTAAACGTTTCCTTCACTTGTTCATCGGAGGTCATTTCCACCCCGCCTCTTGCCGTAAGTGTAAGGGAGAATAATAACTGATTGACGGAATCATGAAGATCCCTGGCCAGCCTGTTCCGCTCGGCAAGAAGCGCAATTTCCTGTTCTTTTTTTGTCAGGGCGATCCGCTTGATCGCCGACCCTATTTGAAAAGCGACGGATTCCAGTAAGGCCAATTCATCCTTGGAAAAATGGGTTTTATTCGGTGCCGCAACATTCAGCAATCCGTAAGATTCATCGCCTGACTGAAGCGGGACGGTTGCGTGATACGTGATACCGTCGGTTTCCCCCCTTTTTTCGTCGATGGCTTTTTCAATCCTTTGACATTCAATGATATTCGAAGCTTTTGTAAGCTTCCCATTACGGAATCGATTGACACACCAGCATCCGCCATTGTGCATCAGTTCGCAGCCATTATGCTCAAGCGATTCCGGAAGATCTTCATAAGAAGCAAGCTGATGCTTCCCGCCTTCCTCTATAAAAAAGATCCACCCCGTCGTAAAACTGGTGCCTTTGATCAATTTTTTCAGTGCCCCGTGGAGCATATCACACTGCTCCGTTTCATTATTCAAGAACTCGGCAATTTCTTTCAAAAGCTCGATGTTTGAAAGTGCCTCCTCATTCATCCCTGCATCGTCCTCTCTTGTCTCTTACTATCATTATACAGCTTTGTCCGGAATGCGATATTCTAAGAAAGAATGATTTTTTCTCGGACTTTTGACTGAAAACATCCGTTCGTTCCTGTTTTGACTGTTTTTTGAGTTTATGGATGTTGGCTTGAGCCATGGGGACAGGTCCCTTGACCCAGACATGGGTGATGAGGAGAGACCCATGGGGACAGGTACACTGACCCATTTCGAATTAGGTTAAAGACAAAATGAAATTGAGCAGGTCCCCGATCACCGGTATCTGCCCTTTTCAGATGCATTTATCTCGTTTACTGACAAAATTTCTCCGTTTTCGTCCGTTTTCTATCTTAATGCTCATATTTTAATGGTCGCTGCCAGGCTTTTATCGAATGAACGTGATGACCGTAACCATTTATGATCCATTTCAGGAATTTATGATCCATTCGACAAAAAATACGCGTCTGATTCAGGATTTATGATCCATTCCAGAAAAATATGATCCATTTTCCAATTATATGATCCTTTGATAATCATTCTAATCTGCTAAGGCACAGCACCACCACATAACTCTTTAGGTCAAGGTACCTGTCCCCCGACTTTTACCGGATAGAGGAAAGTCGTCCGTTTTTCATTTTATCAGCCAAATAGCTGTTTTTGTCGTCCGTTCTGCCAAATTCGAAATTTCCCGCTGCATGACAAAAAAGAGGGGAGCATCCGCTCTCCCTCTTTTCATCGTTACGCTATTGGATATTCCTGTGCAAACGGATGAATCTTGATTTCATCGATCAGCATATGCTTCGGTGCCGAAGCCATATAAATGACAGATTTAGCAATGTCCTCCACCTTCAGCCAGTCTTCTTTCTCCGGCAGTCCCTGTTTTGAGTCTGCAAAGTACGTATCGACCATTCCCGGATTGATCGTTCCGACCCTGATTCCATATTCCCTCACTTCCTGGGCAAGGGAACCGCAGAAGCCCTGTACTGCATATTTAGTGGCCACATAGGCAGAACCATTTGGGATGGTATAGCGGGCAACATCGGAAGAGATCGTAATGATTGTTCCGAATTTTTGTTCCTTCATATGCGGCAGTACAGCTTTTGAGCAAAGAAACACACCCTGTACGTTCACATCAAAAATGTTTTTCCATTCAGCTGCAGTCACTTCTTCAGTCGGTTTGAAGAACCCGACGCCTGCGTTATTGACTAAAATATCAATTCTTCCGTATGCAGAAATAGTTTCATCGACGATTTTTTTTACATCGTCTTCTTTCGACACATCCGCTTGAATGGATATCACATGTTCAAAACCGTTTTCCTTAAGCTCCCCAGCTGTTTTATGTATCTCTTCGGAACTTCCTACAAGCGAGAGCTTCGTATTTTCTTTTGAAAACTGCTGCGCGATTTCGCGTCCTATCCCTCTTGAAGCTCCTGTTATGATTGCAATTTGATCCTTTAACATCCTGCATTCTCCTTTTTATCTAAGTTGTCAGCTGTCTATATGCCTAGCATTTCTTCCAGCGGGCAATTGTACACTCACCGCCGTGAAACAGGCCCGCCCCTCACTGCTTTCGTGCAGGAAGGAGCGGGCAAAGTTATTATTGAATGAAGCTTTCTACTTTATTCATAAGATCTTCTGTGAGTGAAGCTAATTTCTTATCGCTTTCCTCTTGGGTTTTCCCGATCACACTGAAGTAGAATTTGATTTTCGGTTCTGTCCCGGATGGGCGCAGGCAGACCCAGGAACCGTCTTCAAGGTAATATTTTAAGACATTGGAAGCCGGCAGGGTAATGTCGGTTTTTGCACCTGTGGCCAATACCACTTTTTGCTGTGTTTGATAATCTTCCGCCGATACCACTTTAAGACCCGCCACTTCAGCAAGCGGCTCATCCCTGAACTTTTTCAGGATACCCTGAATTTGCTCGGCTCCTTCTTTTCCTTTCAGAGTCAGGCTCTTCAGTCCTTCCTGATAATAACCATGACGCTCATATAAATCATTTAGAACATCATATAACGACTTGCCTTGTTTCTTATAATAAGCAGCTGCTTCTGCAGCCATCAAAACAGCCTGGACCGCGTCCTTATCACGGGCGAAATCACCGATCAGGTAGCCGTAGCTTTCTTCATATCCAAACAGGAATGTATATTCCCCGGTTTCTTCATACTGTTTGATCTTCTCACCGATAAACTTGAATCCAGTGAGGACATCTTCTACGGAAGCACCGTAGTGTTCAGCCACTTCCCTCCCAAGCTCAGAGGTAACAATTGTTTTGAAAACACGCCCGTTATCAGGGATCATGCCTTTTTCCTGTTTGCGGGAAAGGATGTAATCCATGAGGACAGCCCCGGTCTGGTTCCCGGTCAGCAGCACGTATTCCCCGTCGTTTCCTTTGACGGCAACACCCAAACGGTCGGCGTCAGGGTCCGTTGCAATCAGGATATCGGCATCGATTTCCTTTCCGTCACGGATGGCCAGTTCGAATGCTTCCTTATCCTCAGGGTTCGGAGATTTAACCGTTGAAAACTCCGGATCGGGCTTAGCCTGTTCTTTGACGATATGGATGTGTTCATACCCTAGTGCAGTCAGGCCTCTTTCTGCCATCTTCAGGGCTGTCCCATGTAATGGGGAGAATACAATCTTCAAATCGACTTCCTTACTGATCTGCGGTGTTTCTGAAATGGAAATGAGGTGGTCGAGGTACGACTGATGGATTTCCTCCCCGATCATCTTGATCAACCCGTGTGACTTCAGTTCTTCTTCTGATTTCACATCGATTTCAAGTTCATTTTCCACTTCATTCACTTTTCCGATCACAGCGTCTGCGATATGAGGGGGAAGCTGAGCACCATCTTCCCCATATACCTTATAACCATTATACTCCGGCGGGTTGTGGCTCGCTGTCACCACTATACCGGAGAATGCATTTAAATACCTGAGAGCAAAGGACAGCTCCGGTGTAGGAGCAAGTTCATCGAACACATAGGTTTGAATGCCGTGGGTCGCAAGCGTCTTCGCTGCCTCCATTGCAAACTCGGGTGATTTATGACGCGAATCATAGGCGATTGTCACACCTCTTCTTTTCGCACCGTCCCCTTCCTGTTCAATAAAGCGTGCCAGGCCTTCCGAGGCTTTGCGCACCGTATAGATATTCATGCGATTGGTTCCGGGGCCGATTTCCCCTCTCATTCCGCCGGTACCAAATTCAAGGTTTTTATAGAAAGCATCTTCCAATGCCTTTTCATCATCCTTCAATGAAACTAATTGTTCGTTGATCTCATGATCGATATGTACATAGTCACTCCACTTTTTCCAAGCTGATTGCCAATTCATTGCGATCCCCTCCTAAAGCTGTATAATAAATAATTCTATGTGAGATGCCCGGATTCCTTTTAAAACCTTCCGTCACAATCCGACAGTATGTAACCGTTCTTATTTTAGCATAATATAGCTTTTGTGCATGCAGAAAAAAGAAGAGTCTTGTACAATCTTAAAAGAGCTTTAAGGTTCTGTCCTTTACTCCGCTAATGATTTCCGTGCAAGACTCCGCTTTCCGCGGGTAGCTCGGGAGCCTCCTCGTCACATTCGTTCCTGCGGGAAGAAAAGCGGAAGGGCTTTGTTTAGAGGCTGGTGGCATAAGGCGAATCGGCCACGAAGGCGTTCTTTGCATTCTTGGCCGGTTTGACTTATGACATGTGCCTCTAAGCCCTGGAGCTGGACAGGTCTCCCATTAGCTACACTTCCCGCAGGAGTCTTCGCCTTGCACTCCAATAAACCGCTTGAAACATCTGTAATTCAGGATCTTTATGCAACTTTTTTGGTTTGCACAAAGAAAATTCGTCCTTCCACTCCATCTCTTGAACTTGAGTTTAAGAATATGTCCAAAAGCTATTCTTAGGCTACAGGCCAACTTACTAAAAGACACAGCCTTTATAACAAAAAACCCGAACTAATTTGCCAGTCAGAAGGCGAATTAATTCGGGTTTCACTTAGGCTAAAACACATTTTTCCACCGATTATGTTCTATCTTATTTCTTATAATTAACCCCATATACATCGTGGCGGCGGTCTTTGAGCTGGCGGACGGTGCCGGATTGGCGCTGGCGGCGAAGGACTTCGAGATCGACGTCACCGATCATGACCATTTCGATGTTCGGGTTGGTCTCGCCGACGATTCCGTCACGGGCAAATTCAAAGTCAGACGGTGCAAAGATTCCTGATTGGGCATATTGGATATCCATATTCTCCGTCTGCGGCAGATTTCCGACCGTACCGGAAATGACCGTGTAAATCTGGTTTTCAACCGCACGCGCCTGAGCACAGTACCGTACGCGGAGATAGCCTTGGCGGTCTTCCGTACAGAACGGCGTAAAGATGATTTTGGCCCCTTTGTCCGTTGCAATACGGGCAAGCTCGGGGAATTCGATGTCATAACATATCTGAATGGCAATCTTGCCGCAGTCGGTATCAAACACCCTTACTGAATCGCCCGGGCTGATCCCCCACCATTTACGCTCATTCGGTGTAATATGGATCTTATACTGCTTCTCGATCGTCCCGTCACGGCGGAACAGATAGGCGATATTATAGATCTCGTCATCCTCTTCTTTCACAAAATGGGATCCGCCGATGATATTGACGTTGTATCGGACCGCCAAGTCTGTGAAGAGTTCGATGTACTCTTCCGTGAAATCAGTCAGCTTCCTCACCGCAAGGCTTGGTGACTTGATGTTTAAGAAAGACATGAGCTGAGTGGTGAAAATCTCAGGGAACACCACGAAATCTGACTTCGCATCCGAAGCTACGTCGGTAAAATACTCGACCTGATTCGCAAATTCTTCAAATGAATTGATCTTGCGCATCATATATTGCACGACGCAAATCCGGACAGGGTAGCTCGTTTTGAAGTGACGCTTGCTTGATGGGCGGTAATCGACATTATTCCATTCCATCAAAGTCGCATACTTTTGCGATCTCTTGTCATCAGGAAGGTAGTTCGGATTGATCCTCATCAGCGTGAATCCATTCAGCAGCTGGAAAGACAGGACAGGGTCGTAAATTTTGTGGCGTCCTACTGCATCCACATATTCCCTCGGTGACATTTCCTCCGAGTGCTTATAGTAATTCGGGATTCGTCCCCCTATGATGATGCTCTTTAAATTCCATTGACGGGCAAGGTCCTTTCGGGCTTCATAGAGGCGGTGTCCGACTTTCATCCTTCTGTAATCCGGATGGACCATCACTTCGATTCCGTAGAGATTGTAGCCGTCGGGATTATGGTTGGTTATGTACCCGTTGTCCGTAACATCATCCCATGTATGACGGTCATCATACTCATCAAAATTTATGATTAAACTTGAGCAGGAGCCGATGATATCACCATCGAGTTCCGCCACAAGCTGCCCATCGGGAAATACTTCTAAATGACTCTCTAGATGTTCAACCTTCCACGGCTCCATGCCGGGAAAACAGACCTCCTGCATCTTGATTATATGTTGAATGTCCTTATGCTCCATAGGACGTATGATCATTTTCTTCTCAAATTGGGATAAATCCAATTTTTCTGCCATATCAATCACTCCTTTAGTACGCTGTTGTTATACCCTTATCATGTGCGCGGGAAACGAAGTTCATGAGTCCCTGCAAACAAAGTTTGACTCTCATCACTTTTCATTTTACCAAAAGGCAGAATCAATATAGAAGGATTTTGAATCAAGCGCAAAAGATTTGCCCAAAAAGATCATTCAACTTACTATATAAATTGGGGGGGCTCCACCGTCACCGTAATTTCCCCAGGTACGCATATCTTTTTTCAACAGATATGGAGGATTTACCGTTATAATAATAGAAAATACGTTAAGAAAGGAAATCCTTATGAACAAGAAAGCAGATTCCCTCCTTTTCACCGGATGGGCAGCATCACTCGTCGCAACTCTGGGGAGCTTGTTTTTTTCTGAAGTGATGAAGTATGAGCCTTGTGAGTTATGCTGGTATCAGCGGATACTGATGTACCCCATGGTCATCCTATTAGGCGTGGCATATGTACGCAAAGACTTCAAGGCGGCTTTATATTCTTTGATACTTTCAGGGATCGGACTTGCATTCTCCCTTTACCATTATTCGCTGCAAAAGCTATCGTTCCTATCAGAAACCGCCCCGTCATGCGGCCGTGTACCATGTACAGGAGAATACATAAACTGGATGGGTTTCATCACGATCCCATTCCTCGCACTGACTGGGTTCATCATCATTTTCATCTCAAGCCTGTTAACGCTTAAGGCAATCAAGGAGGACCAGTAAATTGAAGAAAATCATCATATTCTTGGCCATTGTCGTCGGTCTGTTTGCGGCAATAGCAATCGTGACCAACATTCAAAACAGTCAAAAAGCAGAAGGAAATAAGTACAAAAAAGAGGACCTCGACCCTGCAACAGTAGATCTTCTGGATGACCCAAATTATCAGAACGTCATCCTTCCTGATGAGCTTGAAAAGAAGCTCGGGGATAAAGAAGATGTGACGGTGTACTTTTACAGTCCAACCTGTCCGCACTGTAAAAAGACGACCCCGATGCTTGCCCCGCTTGCCGAAGATATGGGAGTGGATATGGTTCAATACAACCTACTTGAATTCGAACAGGGCTGGAACGACTATCAGATCGAATCCACCCCTACCCTGGTCCACTTCGAAAACGGCAAAGAAGCGGACCGCCTCGTAGGAAGCCAGCCTGAAGAGGTATATAAGAGCTTCTTTGAGCAGTATGTAAAAGAATAAAAAAAATTAAAGGCACGTCCTTTTCCGCTTTAGCGATGAGGTATGTGTCTTTTTTTAAAAAAATTGGGACTGACGCCGCCGTCAGTCCCATCAATGAGGAGGAATTTCAAGAGAAGATACGCTGTATCCTCAAATAAAATTAATTACTTGATATATTCCCCGCCCAATCGTAAATAAAACGTATTTATCTAATTTTCTAAACTATCTCTAAATTAAAAGCTGATTGGCGGCCTTTGAATAAACGCTCAATGAATGCCTGCATTCAGATTCTTCAGTGAATTGATCGAACGACAATGGAAAAAAGAGCCCGAACCCCTGAAGGATCTGGACATTGTGATAGAACATTTCCTCATAGACCTCGTCCCTCACACCGCATTCAACAATCGAGATCAGCGTCTGGAGACAGGAAATCACCTGGAACGCTTCCTTCAAAGTCCCGCAGTATTCAAAGTTTCTATTCGCCGTATGTAAGATTTCCATGTCTTCAAATTGCTCAATTTCTTCGTCTGTGAAATAATCAGGGAAAATAGTACAATACATATGATTGATTAATTCCTGGATTTTCGTATCCTGTTCATGTGTTGAAGCCAGTAAAACCTTCACCATCATAACCCACCTTTGTAATGATTGTAATCTCTCTGTAATAGATACATCTAGGATAACATAGATAACTACCATCAAGTGTGGTAATTATACCCATGAATTTGGTAAAACAGGTGATGAATTGGGATAAAATACCCACAATAGTATACGATTTTTGTCAGTTAAAGGAGCTTTTTGATGAAAACAATGAGAAAAGGTTCACTCTTTCAACTGGTGATACCCGCCAATTGGAAAAATGTAACGATAGAGTACATCCTTAAGGAGGAGTGGCAGGCACCCAAAAAGCTTATACACTCCATGAGGATGAATAAGGATATCAAAATAAACGGGTCGGACTTTCCATGGAATAAACCATTGACCCCGGGCGATACTTTGGAGTTGGAGCTGTTCAAGAAGGCGGATTACGATGTCCCGGCTGTTTATGGAGATCTTCAGGTCCTATACGAAGACGACCATCTCATTGCCGTCAATAAACCTGCGGGGATGGATACCCACCCAAACGGACCCCTGGATACAGATACGCTTGCGAATCTCATCGCTTTCCATTTTCAGTCAAAAGGGGAAAGCTGCCGTGTCATGCATATACACCGGCTTGACCGTGATACGTCAGGAGCCGTCATTTTTGCCAAACACCCCCTTGCAAAAGCGATACTTGACAGGCTTTTGAATGAGCGCAAAGTGAAAAGAACCTACCTTGCACTGGTACACGGCAGGCTTAAACAAAAGAAAGGCACCATATCTGAACCAATCGGGCGCGACCGTCATCATAATACTAGAAGAAGGGTCTCCCCTTCCGGCCAAAAAGCCGTCACTCATTATAGAGTATTAGAATTCCGCGAAAATATGACTCTTGTGGAAGTGGTACTCGATACAGGACGGACCCACCAGATCCGGGTTCATATGAGTCACATCGGCCACCCTTTGGCCGGTGATTCCCTGTACGGTGGCAAGCCTGTGTTTAAGCGCCAGGCACTGCACGCCTCAAGGATATCCTTTCCGCACCCTTTGACGGGTGAATGGATAGACTGTGAGGCGGAGTGTTTGGATGATATCGGCTTGAATAGATGAATTGGTTGAACGGGCCGCTGCGTTATGCAGCGGTTTTTTTATATTGGAGTTGCCTTAAAAGTGTGGGATTCATCAGGGGGTATATCGAATTATCGATGTTTTCGGGGATTTTTCAAGAGAATAATTATTTACCAACGATTTTGGAGAGATATCAACGAGAATATTCAGTTACCAACGATTTTTAAGAGTTATCAACAAAAAATTCCCTTTACCAATGATTTTTCGTATTTATCAACAAAACCGACACCTTTGACGCAATATAGTACAGACGGCAAAAAAGCACCTCGACTGCTGCCAGCCGGGTGCTTTTCATTTTTCTTACTTCAATCCGTTCATAATCGCTTCCGCTACTTGGATGGTACGGCGTGTCTGGTGTTTTACGGCAGGTTCGACGCTCTCGACCATATTGCCTTCCTGATCAACCGTTACACTTGTTCCGTAAGGGTTGCCTCCTGTAGCAAATGATGACTCATCTGTATAACCCGGTGCTGCAATAATCGCACCCCAGTGCATCATTGTTGTATAAAGGGCTAGAACCGTCTGCTCCTGGCCGCCGTGTGAGTTGCTTGCTGAAGAGGTCGCACTGACGACTTTGTTTGCCAGCTTTCCTTGGAACCAAAGGCCGCCTGTTGTATCCAGGAAAGATTTCACCTGGGACGGGACATTGCCGAATCGGGTAGGTACATTGAAAAGAAATGCATCTGCCCATTCCAGATCATCAAGAGTTACTGTCGGCACAGTGTCTTTCGTTTCGTTGTAGTGTTTTTCCCATGCTGGATTCGAAGCGATCGCCGCCTCGGGTGCTGTCTCTTCAAAGCGAAGTAATTTTACTTCTGCTCCCGCTTCCTTCGCAGCTTCTTCAGCCCATTTCGCCATTTGATAGTTCGTCCCTGTTGAACTGTAGTACATGATTGCTAATTTTACATTTGACATACTCGAAATCTCTCCTTTTAACAAAGATATTTGTTAAGGTCATACTAAAAATTTCCTATTTACTGTCTTCCCAATGAAATCATAAATAAAACGTTTTAAATTACTTCAAGTTAATAAATCTTTAATTTGAGATATCGAACAAAAAAACATCGCGAAATATCTCAGTGATATTTATTTTGATTTCGAGATAATTGTATATTACTTTGATCTCCCCTGTCAACACACAAATGAAAATAGTCAGAAAAATGGCCCGTCTCCACATAAGCGGGGACGGGCCTTCTTATTAGAAATCGAAATTGTCCGGGTCCGGACCGAAACGTTCATTTTGATTCAAGTCATTGATTTTATTCATTTCATCTGATGAAATTTCAAAATTGAATATATCAGCGTTTTCTTTGATCCGGCTTGCATGTACCGATTTAGGGATGATCACGACATGGTTTTGAAGATGCCAGCGCAGGATGACCTGTGCGGAAGACTTTCCGTGCTTTTCAGCGATTTGCTTCAAAGCCGGTTCATTAAGCACTCTGCCTTGAGCAATCGGAGACCATGCTTCCACCGCGATTTTCTCTTCCTGACAGAAAGCTTTGAGTTGTTCCTGACTTAAACGCGGATGGCATTCGATCTGGTTGATCACAGGTTTTTCATTGCTGCTGCTCATCAGATCTTCAAGATGATGCTGATGGAAGTTGCTCACTCCGATTGATTTTACAAGTCCTTCGCTGTAAAGTCTTTCGAGTGCTTTCCACGTATCCTTGTATTTCCCTTCAACCGGCCAGTGGATCAAATACAGATCCATATAGTCCATATCCAGTTTCTTCAGGCTGGTTTCGAATGCTTTCAATGTTGTATCGTACCCTTGATCACTGTTCCAGACCTTTGAAGTGATGAATAGATCTTTTCGGTCGGCACCGCTTTCTTTTACACCTTGACCGACACTCTCTTCATTCCCGTAAACAGCTGCCGTATCGACTGAAAGATACCCTGTTTCAATAGCAGACTTGACCGCCTGGACAGTTTCACTTGGATCTTTCATTTGATACACTCCAAGTCCAACGTATGGAATTTCGATTCCATTATGTAATATTTTTTTACTTTGCAGATTTTTCAGCATAGTGCATCCCTCCTTTCTATATTTTACAAAATCCATTGGGAAAAACGCGAATATTATGATTACCCCTTCCATTTTTCAGCTAATCCTCCCCATATAAAAAAGCCCTTCCCAAAGTGTATAAAGCACCTGGGGAAAAGGCCGTCATCCCTTATCGGTTGATGAATTGATCCATCGATTTCCCTATGAAGGAAAGTCTGTGGAGGGGGCGTGTCATGGCGACGTATTGAAGCTTGATATCCAGTTCATTCACACTGCTGAATACTTCATCGATGACCGTGATCATAACGACATCGAATTCCAGTCCCTTTGATAAATAAGAAGGAACGACCACGATCCTGTCCTTTGGAATCGATTCCTGCTCTTCCAATAGCTTCATTTTCCCCGGCATTTTGTCATCGAGGGTTTTGTAGATCTGCCTGCAGTCTTTCATGCTCTTCCCGATGACTGCAAACGTTTGGAACCCTTCTTCCTTCCCCAGGGACACAATGCCGCCGATGATCTCAGCAAGCTCATCCTTCTCTTCATAAATGAATGAGCGGGGAGCATCCCCGTGTCTGACAACCGGATTCACCTTTGGGAACTCATTAGGAAGCAGGCTCAACAGCTTATTCGCTTCTTCCATTATTTCGATGGTGGTCCGATAGCTTTTTTGAAGTTCCGTATAAGTGGCTCTCGGAAACACTTCCTTGAATACGGGGTCCCAGGCCTGCAGGCCCCTGTAGGAATGGATTCCCTGTGCGAGATCTCCCACAAGGGTGAACATATCGGTCTCCAGTGCCCTTTTCAGTGCATACAGCTGCATATAACTGTAATCCTGTGCTTCGTCGATCACTATGTTTTTGGCCTTATAGAACTTATCGATCCCGAACAAGTGGGTCTGCAAGTACATAAGGGGAGCCAGATCCTCCACTTCGTATTTTTTCTTCATTAAAAGGCTCATCGTATAGAAGCACAAATCCTCCGCCTGTTGCATATCCAGCTCTCCCCGGGAGTATTCAACCAGCCGTTCAGGATCTGAAAACAGCTCGGAATAATACTGCTCCAGATTCTTCTTTTCAAATTGTTTCATGTATTGTGTAACGCTTGTTCTTACAGCCTTCTTCACTTCTTCAAGCCGCTCAGCTTTTTTATCCAGTGCCTTCGATATATATTCCTTGCGGTTTCCGGCACCTGCCCGCTGATAGAGTGCTTTCTCGATCTTCTCGTCGAAAAAAGTCTCGACCTTCTCGACCATTTGTTTCTTATTTGATCGCACATAGCCCTGCAGCAGGGATTTCAGCTTCTCAACCCGGCGGTAAATCGGCATATATGTGTACTCTTCTTTAAGAAGATGGGTGAACTTCTTTGCTGAGTAAAGTTTATATTTATCTACATAGAAATCCTGGGATGGATAAAATCGTTTCTCGATTTCTTCAATATAGGTATCCAGGATCTTTCTGAATGACTTTGAACCCTTGAATCCTGAGATCCACGAAGCTTTTTTGACCTCGGCTTCATGATTTCTCTCAATCAGCCTGATCAACTTGTCATCCTCGACAAGCTTCAATTTCTTTTCAAGGCAGGTCATCACATAATCGGAAAAGGTCGTCTGCCTCACTTTTTCAACTCCAAGCTCCGGCAGGGCTTCCGATATGTAATCGATGAACAGATTACTCGGTGCAAGGATCATCAGCTGCCTTGGGTCGAATTGCTGCTTGTAGTTATAGATGAAGTATGAGATCCGGTGAAGGGCAATCGTCGTTTTCCCGCTGCCTGCCGCGCCCTGAACGATGATCGGCCTGTTCAGATCAGCCCGGATGATCCGGTTCTGTTCTTCCTGGATGGTGGAAATGATTTCGGTCAGCCGGTTGCTTGAACTCTTTGCCAATGAATCTTGCAGGAGTTCGTCGGTTGTAGTCAGGTCGATGTCCCTGATTTCTTCAAGCCGGCCATCTTCAATCATATACTGGCGCTTTAAGGAGAGGTCACCCTCGTACGTTTCTCCCTCCGCCTCATATGAGACACCGCCGATCCGTCCCTCGTAGTAGAGATTCGCGATCGGGGAACGCCAGTCAACAATGATTTGTTCCTGGTTTTCACGCTGGTACAGGGAAGTCTTTCCAATGTAATGCTTTTCCGTCCTGCCCGACCCGTCGGTTTTAAAATCGATCCGGGCAAAATACGGCTTGTTCTTCGCTTTAAGGAGGGATTCCAGTTCTTCTTTGGACATTTCAAAAAAGCTCGAGTTGGTGAGAATGTCGATATAGGCCGCACTGGATTCCCCCCAGTCAACATCCCCGAAGGCTTTCTCCATATTCTCTTTGTACTTCTCTTTGCTTGACTGCGATGTTTCAATCACCACGTCAATATACCTTTTTGTAAATTCAAGTCGTTCTGATTCATTGGAAAAATCGGGGTGCAGTGCTGATTCCTTCGTCATAACTTTCTCCTTTCAAAAGTGGTTTTGCGCAATGGAGAAAAAAACGTCTTAATCAAACCGCCGGGGTAACGACTCCCGTGCAGTCTAACACGTTCAATGAGACACATCGAAATCTGTAAAAATTATGTAGGCGTTTGGGAGCAGAAATATATATTATCAGATAAATGGGAAAGTTTCAATAAGAAAAGCGGAAGGGCTTTGATTAGAGGCGGAGGGCATATGACGAACCGGCCAGGAAGGCGTTCTTTGTCTTCCTGGCCGGTTTGGCTTATGACATGTGAGGCGGCTCGGTCAGAGGCGGAGGGCGCGGGACGGCAGCTTGCAGGGGATCCGCTGGAATATTCGATTTCTTTATTAAAGATTAGCACCCTGGTGTTGAACAAGGAGAGCCGGTTCCCTGAAGTTTGAAAATAAGGGGAAGAATTCCGTTTAAATCGGAAAATGCCGCTATTTCACGGATAATAGCCGGAGTTTTTCCGCTTATATTAAAATAGCCGTTAAATATGGTTACATATTGAGCAGTTAAGCGGAATTTCTACTTTTATTTCAGCATCTTAATCCTCTTCCAGCTGCCTTAGACGGAAATTCTCCGCTTATAAATACCGCCAAAATGGGATCATCTAAGCAGTATGCTTCATTGGTCATTGAAAACCTTGATATATCAACAAAAATAAGCAGTCCAATTCAGTTGCGAATTGCACTGCTAATTTACGGCAACTCTATCATCAAACCTTATCCAGCTCACGGCCAAGATACTTCGCCAGCTCCAGCATCCCGTACTGACCAGCCGCCGCTTCTGCATCTTTGTTATAATTCGTGTTGGTGTTTACATCATATGTGTAAATTACACCCGCGGCGTCCTTTATGAATTCTATTCCGGCAATGTCAATCCTGTTATCACGGAGAAAAGCTTGATACTCTTCAATGATAGCTTCATCGAATCCTTCGATCACCTGGAACTTCGGTACCTCTTCCTGCTCCCCGGCAGGGCAGAACAGGTCTTCGATCTGGCAGGCATCCGCCGGGCACAGTTCGAAGCCTTCGGATGTGTCCACCCTTACAGCGTATAGAAAATTCCCTCCGATAAATTCGCATCGGGTGATGGAAGAATCGGGTGATTGGATATATTCCTGAATCAAGGTGGTACCGTCCAATGGTTCTTCAAATGAGTCACTGTAGACGTATTCCTTCAACGATTCAATTGAATGGAATAACTGTACTCCCAGACCCTTTCCTGCACGGTTATGTTTTGTGATGAAAGATGGTTTGTCCAATTTTTCGGCTGCCTGGATGATTTGGTCCTTCCCTACTGCCGCGATCGTTTTAGGCGTCCTGATTCCTGACGCATTCAAAGCCATATATTGATTCACTTTACTGACTTCCATACGGAGTGCCCGCGTACCATTCAGAACTTTGCGGTCATGCCGCTCAAGCCAGGACAGGACACTTTCCGTCAGCTCCGGTGCATAACGGTGATTACGGGTATGGGATGAAGCACTGATCCTGTTATAGAAAATCCCCTCAGGCGGTGCTTCCGTCAAGTCGACAGTTCCCTGATCAAGGAACCACTCTTCATAGGGCAGATCCAGTTCATCTAAACGACCGGTCAAATGCCTGGTCCATTCACTGTTTTCATGAATCACATGAATTTTTTTCAAAATGATTCCCTCTCTTTATGATTCCGACTTAAATACAAAGTAATCCTACTATGAAAGTAGGATTACTGTCAAAATCTTTGTTCATTTCTCATTTCTCTTGTTTTTGATTTGGATCTTCATCCCGCTTTTCGTGATGGGAGGCTGCAGGGGGGCCTTCAGCTGCAGGGGCTCATCCGTCCGCTCAATTTTCAGCAAGTCCCTTATTTCCTGAAGCACTTCCAGATTGGCCGTCTGCTTTACTTTGTATTGCTCCTCGCCTCCCCTTAGGCGGTTGAAGACTTTGATCATGAAGAAAATACTGGCAGCAACGAGGAGAAAATCGACTGTGGTTTGAATGAACTTTCCTATTTCGATCACCTCGGCTCTCACTCTCAAGTTTAGTCCTTCAAAATTCACGCCGCCAAATAAGATACCGACAATCGGCATCATGATATCCTCCACCAGAGATTCCACAATCTTACCAAATGCCGCACCGATAATAACCGCTATAGCAAGGTCAAAAACATTTCCCCTGGAAATGAACTGCTTGAATTCTCTTCACATCATCCCTTCACCTGCCGTTTCATTACTAAATCATATGGCAGAAATCAGGAAGGTATGAGGACATTTAATTTTTTCATCATTGCCTCTAATAAAAAGGCCGATCCCAAAAGGACCGGCTCGGTTCATCAAATACGCTACATAATATACTTTCTTACAATCGCAAAAAGAAGGAACAAGGCAACAACGAACATGACGATGACCAGGATTTTTTCCTCTTTATTACCAAGCATTGCGAATCGCCTCCCTGCGGTATACCAAGTGTAATATAGTTTTCCCTCTGATTCAGCCAACAACACTTTTTACACTGATTTTCGTCCATACAATGTGGTTTCAAGGATGACCGGGGAAGAGGGACCTTCTTTTAAAAACAATTTGAATGCTTCCTCACCCAGCTGTCTGATGGGCACCTCAAAAGAAGTGATGTCGAATACTTCTGATATGGGATGATTGTCAAAGCTTAAAATTGCGAGATCCCCGGGTATGGAGAGGCCTCTCCTCCCTGCTTGAGATACGATACCTGCCGAAACTTGATCGCTCGTGACAATGAGGGCGGACGGCCTCTCATCCAGGGACTCCCACTGTCCCAAGACTTCCCTTCCGTCCTGAAGGCTGATGCAGTCATTGAAAATCCATCCGTCACGTATCTTGTACCCAGCCGCTTCAGCACCATCAAAAAATCCCCGTACCCTCTCTTCGCTATTTGTCCCGAACGTACGGTGAATACACAGCCCGATGTCCTTATGGCCTTTTGAATGGAGGTGATCCATTGCTGTTCGGATCGCTTCATAATGGTTGATGAACACTTTTTTCTCCGTACCGGAAAGGTTTTCACAGAAGACGACATTGGTCCCCTCCATGAATGGATCCAGTGCTTCGAGTGAATTCGCCCTGGATGCAAGTATGAGGCCATCCACCTCCTTCATCCGCAGGCGGTGAAATGCATCAAGTTCAGCCTCTTTTTCATAATCGGTCTGAAAAATCTTGAGATGATACCCGTGTTTCAATGCTTCTCCCGCAATCCCCTGCAGTACTTCACCAAAATACGGCAGGTTCAAAAAGGGAATCACCACCCCGATGCAATATGTTTTCCCTTTTGATAAGTGGACGGCATTCGCATTCTTTATGTAGTTCAATTCTTCTACAGCGGCCAGAACCCTGCGTCTTTTTTCTTGGCGGACGTAAGGATGTTCATTCAAAACCCTCGAGACGGTTGAAACCGAGACACCGGCGAGACGGGCAATTTCACGGATATTAGTCATGACCCATTCTCCTTTAAGACTTTTTCTCTTCTAAGCGCTTGCTCTGAAACGCGTTTCACAGATTATAGTCAAGATAAGGTTAACCCATTCACAAAATGAACTGCAAGGAGGATGCGCTATGCTGGGTATTTTTTATCTTCCCATTCTTTGTCTCATCATTATCGGAGGCAGCTGGCTGGCACTTGAGCCCATTGATTTCTTTACAAGCAAGGATGCAGATGACCCTTTTGATTCATTGTTTCATTAAAATTGAAGTTTCTAACAAATAATAATCTTATGAAGCAACTTATTTTCTCGCAATGTGAAATGTGTAATGAAATTCTCATCGCTTGACGCAAAAAAGTGCGTCCGTTATAGTGGTCATGTTATCAGACACTTACAAAAAGTAAGCAGCATCCAGATTCATCCTGTATTATAGCACTTTTCTCACATCAAGGAGGCATGATCATGACAGATTTCTTTCAAGTGGCAGAAGAACGCCGCTCTACAAAAGTGTATAACCCTGAGGTGGAAATCCCGCGTGAAGAATTGGTAGAGATTCTTCAGGTTGCAGGAAAAGCACCGTCAGCCTGGAATCTTCAGCATTGGCAATTTCTTGTGTTCGATCGTAAAGAAGTCCAGGAGCGCCTGCTTCCGATTGCATACAATCAGCAGCAGGTCGTTGATGCTTCGGCAGTTGTCGCGGTACTCGGCGATCTTGAGGCAGATAAAAAGATCGATCCGGTCCTTGACCCTTCGATTGAAAGGGGAGAAATGACGCCGGAATTAAAGGAAATCCTCTCCAAACAGATCAAAGGGGCATACAGCCGTGATCTTTATCCAAGAGATGCTGCGTTCAGCAATGCCTCTCTTGCAGCCATGCAGTTGATGCTTGCAGCCAAGGCGAAAGGATGGGACACTTGTCCGATCGGTGGCTTCAACCCATCTGCACTTGTATCCCAGTTCAATGTTTCCGAACGTTACTTGCCGATCATGCTGATCACGATCGGTAAACCTCTGAAGGAAGCACGAAAAACAGACCGGCTGGATATCCGCAACCTGATTGACTGGGCGGAATAAACGACAAGGCCGCATCGCTATGGCAGCGATGCGGCTCTTTTTTATATATTCAATAAATCCTTTGTTACCCTCTGGATGATCTTCGGCAGCACCGAGAAAGTATATGGCTTATAGACACGTTCCGTCCACTGATGACCGTCTTTACCATAGACGCCGATATTGATGGAAGGAATGTTTAGCTTCCTGATTGTTTCAATCGGGACAGGGTAGAGATCGTCAATCATCGGCAGATTCTTCGTGATGACCTCGATATCTTCATCCTCCTCGTGCAGGGACAGAAAACTGCCGTCTGCAAGATAAGGGAAAAAGCGTTTTACTACGAATTCTTCCCCTGTCTCACGTGAAATTTGATTCAGACAGCCCTCCAGGATGTCCTTCACTTTCTTACCGTACTCATTTTCTTCATTTAAATAGTTATGCGGCAGAAATGGCGGAGCCAAGAAAATGATTACTCTCGGGGTCCGGTCCGGATCGAGAAGCTGAAGTGCTTCAACCATTTTGTAAGCGATCGTCCTTCGGTCCTCCCCTTCATGCCTGCGATAAACTTCCTCCATGACGGGATCAGGATCAAGCCCCCGCTCCTTCAGCCAGAAAATATATTCCCGGAGCGTCAGCACATCAACATGCCAGGACAGCTCCCGTTCAGGAAAACCGTGGTAGCTTCGGTAGTTCTCGTACTGCTCCCTGCTCTTCATTTCAAGCTGTTCCACCGCTTTTATGGCTGCTTTTTTCATGACGTATAAAACGTCCCTGGCCGTTTTTTCATAAACAAAGTAGTTGAAATAGATCGACGTACTTAGAGGTGTCTGCACATTATATGCCGTCTTATCGTCTTTAAAATAAAGACAGGACGGCGGGAGGGTGAATTCACCCGGGATTTTCTCGACAAAATCAAGATTCTGATTGATTTCCAAATTGATTTTAGATGCGATTGCCGTCGGGTCGATCGACGTCAATACGTCACCGACATGCGCTTCCCTTCCATAGATATAGAAGCCGGGCAGAAATTTACCCGCTGCCCCGGTGTATATATATCTCTTGCAATCCCCATCATAAATAGGTGAAATAAAATCGGTATTAACGGCCGCCAGATAGTCGAAGCCTTCTCCTTTAAGCCTGTCGAGTTCGGATAAAGCGGCAATAATTCCTGCATGCTCACTTTCCTCATCTCCATTGAACAGGAACAATAGATTCCCTTTAGGATGCTCCTTTTGTTCGGAAAAATATAGCAGGTTGGCGAGATGGACGGCGATCCCGCTTTGCATATCAAGTGAACCCCTTCCGAACAGCCAATTGCCTGAGCGCGCATCTTCCCTTACTTTGTCTTCCCCTTCATAGTCCATAAAAAATTTCTGGAGGAAGTCGGGATCATGGGCCATTTCCTGCAGAGCCCCGTAATCATCCGTACCGACAGTGTCATAATGGGCATGGAATAATAAAGTCTTTGCCGATTCCCCTTCGAGGAGTGCAAAGACATTCTGCCTGCCGATCCCGTCATTTGGGACCTTTTGCATCCAGACTTTATCAGGATGCTTCTGGAAATAAGGAAATGACCGGACGATATCATATATATATTGAGCTTTCCTGCTTTCTCCGGCTGTTCCGTTGTAACTTTCAAGAGCGACTAGTGATCGTGTGATGAGCTCGATCTGTTCGGAGATCGATTTGTTTTGTAATTTCATATACACGTTAACACCGCTCCTTTCCCTTCATTTTAATCTCTGTAATTGAGTACATCTTATCGAAAAAGCCATCTATTTGGAAGGGGTTTCAAAATTATTTTTTTATTCTTTTTGAAGTAAACTATTGAATTTCACCCTAATACCGAATATTATATTATTTGTGTGTTTTTAATGTTCGTTTTTTATGGAGGTATTAACATGTTTAAACTACAAGAGAACGGCACTACCCCTAAAACTGAAATACTGGCGGGGTTGACGACGTTCTTGACCATGGTATATATCGTGATCGTCAATCCGATCATTTTGGCTGATGCCGGTGTACCGTTTGATCAGGTATTCCTGGCGACGATTATTTCAGCCGTGGCAGGTACGCTGTGGATGGCGTTATTTGCAAACTACCCGATTGCAATTGCTCCGGGTATGGGATTGAATGCTTACTTTACTTATTCGGTTGTTGGAGCCAATGACGATATTTCTTATGTGGTAGCATTTTCTGCAGTATTTGTAGCAGGTATCATATTTGTCATTCTTTCTCTGACCCCATTCCGCGCTAAATTAATCGAGGCGATCCCCCAGAATCTGAAACACGGGATCACCGCCGGTATCGGTCTGTTCATTGCATTCATCGGCTTAAGACTGACAGGGCTTATTGAAGCTCATCCTACCAATCTGGTAAAGCTCGGGGATCTTCATTCACATTCAGCGCTCCTTGCCCTTGCAGGATTGGCTGTGACGCTTGTGCTTATGGTGCTGAACGTACATGGAGCACTATTCATCGGAATGATTGTGACAGCTTTCATTGCCTATTTCACAGGTGATCTTTCTTTTGACAAAGGGATATTTGCCATTCCTCATCTTCCGGAAGGACTGATCATCAGCAATCCGGTCACCGCTTTTGCAGATGTGGTTCAGTACGGTTTATATGCAGTGGTATTCTCATTCCTGCTCGTGACCATATTCGATACGACCGGCACGATGATCGGGGTTGCCCAGCAGGCTGGACTGATGAAGGGCAATCAATTGCCAAGGGCGCGTGAAGCACTGCTTGCAGACTCTGTGGCAACGACTGTCGGGGCCATGTTCGGTACAAGCCCGACTTCAGCTTATATCGAGTCTTCTGCTGGTGTTTCTGCAGGAGGAAGGACAGGTTTGACGACGTTGACGGTATCGATTCTATTCATCGTTTCCGCCTTCTTCGGCCCGCTCGTAAGCGCGCTTTCTGGAATTTCGGCCATAACGGCCCCCGCTCTCATCATTGTCGGAAGCTTGATGATGGGAAGCATTTCACACATCAAATGGGACGAACTTGATGAAGCCTTCCCTGCATTCCTGATCATCCTGAGCATGCCTCTGACATCTAGCATCGCTACGGGGATCGCGCTTGGATTCATCTCCTATCCGCTGTTGAAAGTGGTTAAAGGACAATGGAGACAGGTACATCCGCTTGTCTATGTCTTTGCGGTATTATTTTTCTATCAATTGGCGTTCCTGCCGCATTAAATAGAATCGCAGTCAATACTTTTTAAAGCTCTGCCTGAAGAAGAATTTTTACAGGGGGCTCTAAACCACGCTATTGATTTCCGTGCAAGACTCCGCTTTCCGCGGGTAGCCCGTGAGCCTCCCTCACGATAATGGCAGGTTACTTAGAATATCTTTGTTTTTCTCCGGATTTCTTAAGTGTTCAATATAAGAGACACGGCATGGTCAAACAGATACACCCAAATTTAAATATATCTGGAAACACGCGTGGCACGTTAATAGACCGGAAAGGGGTATTTCCAATAATAGGTACTAAAATATGATCGCACCTTTGGATCTCCACAAGCGACATGGTGGTGGACCCTCCCATTTCTCTCGGCGTCTATGCGCGTAAA
>NZ_MINN01000012.1 GCF_001877785.1 Rossellomorea aquimaris
TTAATGAACCCGGATCATTAAAGATCGGTTCGAGTGCTACGCCGAATGTTGGCGCGAGACTCGGAACATTTAAATCAATGACTGCAGTCGGTAAGCTGATTACTTGGAAAACCATGCCGACGACAGCAGCAATCAGAATCCCAAAGAAAATTCCACCCTTTACTCCACGAACCATCATGATCACGGTAATAAATAAGCCGAAGATTGCGAGCAAAGCGGAGCCAGTCGTTAAATCGGAAAAAAAAAAAACAATCGTCTGCCTGCCAAAACCAAACACAACCCACTCAATCAGAACTCAACATATATATCATCACAACATAAGACCAAGACAATACAACATCTACATAGAACTATCTAACGACATTGACCCCACCACACATCATTAGACACTATAACTACACTCCTCACCACACAGCACGAAACA
>NZ_MINN01000013.1 GCF_001877785.1 Rossellomorea aquimaris
ATTCTGAGTCGTCAACAGTACCGTCGTCCCTGTCCCCACGAGCGCGCGTACAATCTCCCATACCTGGTTGCGGCTTCTTGGATCCAGTCCCGTTGTCGGTTCATCAAGAAACAGCAAGTCCGGCGTGACGACGATGCTTGCGGCAATATCAATGCGTCGCCTCATGCCGCCTGAATACTTTTTCACTTGGCGTTTTGCTGCTTGTTCCAAGCCGAATGCCAATAGCAATTCCGATGCCCGCTGCTTTGCTTCTTTGGTCGTATAAAAAAAAAACAAAGAGCTGAATTATGTTCTCTAAACTGTAGTTTACCTGCGTAATCCACTCATTTTATACATACGGCTGAGAATCATGAACACCTTCACCTACATGATCAGACACTGTTACACACTGTAATAAGCAACAACAAGAACACTCGTTTACACTG
>NZ_MINN01000014.1 GCF_001877785.1 Rossellomorea aquimaris
TATTGTTGTATTACATATTGCTCTTTGTATCTGTTGGGTATTGCTTTATTTCATGTGATCAGTTAGATTCTTGGTGTTCTTGTGATATCTGTGTGTTATTAGTTTGCGTGTCTTCTTTGTGTGTTGTTTTTTTTGTTTTTGTGTTATATTTTGGTTTTTGTCTGTTGTTTTTTTTTTTTTTATTTATGGCCGCCGGTGCAAGACGGGATCGATGCAGCGGGTGCTTGGATTTTAAACGCCGGCATGTTTGGGGTCGGTTCTTATGGATTCTTAAACCGTCTGTTATTACCGACCGGTTTGCATCATGTGATTAACACAGTCGTATGGTTCGATTTCGGGACGTTCACCGATGCCAACGGCGAAGTAGTTCGCGGGGAAATCAACCGCTTCCTAAAAGGTGACCCGACAGCTGGGCCGTTCC
>NZ_MINN01000015.1 GCF_001877785.1 Rossellomorea aquimaris
AGGCTCTGTCAAACAGAAAGCGCCTAAATATTCACCCGTTGCCAGTTTCGGCACGTATTTTGCGATTTGCTGTTCTGTCCCGAAATTGATGATCGGGTTGGTGCCGACCGATGTATGCACCGAGAGAATGACGCCGATAACGCCACTCGCTTTGGATAGCTCATGTATAGCAGTGATGTACGAAGTGAAATCCATTTCCGAACCGCCGTATTTTTCAGGTGCGGTAATGCCCATCAATAAAAAAAAAAAAAAAAAACTCTTATGCCTTCTCCTTCTTTACAATACACATTTTTCAATTAAACTCATGTCATGTTACTCTATAATCATTCTTAATAACTCTCTGATCTCACTGTCCTAACACCTACTATCAACTGCTATCTTATATTACTCACACTTATTTCCACACCACACCAAACAAAAA
>NZ_MINN01000016.1 GCF_001877785.1 Rossellomorea aquimaris
TACACGCGATACTAATAGACAGTAGTTGTCCTCGTTGGTCGGCCGTATGATGATACCTGTGAGTGTGTTTGCGGGGTATGTTGAGGAAGAGGAAGGGTACGGCGGTATGCGTCAGTCATGTGAGTGTGGAGATTTGTGAAGGATACAGAGATTGGTTAGGGATCAGGTGATATGGTAGGTTTTTTTTTTTTGGAAGAGCTGTTAAAAACTGAACTGGAAAACCTGGGGGCCGTTGAATGCCAGGTGGTTCAGGGTGGGGTCCATTTCAAGGGCGACACACGGCTTGTTTACCAGAGCCTGATGTGGAGCCGCCTGGCCTCGCGTATTATGTTGCCGCTGGGCGAGTGTAAGGTTTACAGTGATTTAGACCTCTATCTCGGCGTTCAGGCGATCAACTGGACAGAGATGTTTAATCCTGGCG
>NZ_MINN01000017.1 GCF_001877785.1 Rossellomorea aquimaris
ACAAAATGCAATATTCGCATCGGCAGATTTTGCATCCGGGGCTTCATGCTCTAACAACCAGGCCGTTCGGCGAGCAATCGCTGCGCCAGAATCCACCAGCCGGGTTCCCTCTGGCAGCACTTGTAATAGTTCTTCTTGTAGTAGAGGGAAATGGGTGCAACCCAATACAACTGTATCTGGCGGCTCTTTCATTCTTAACCACGGGCGTAGGATACGTTTTAGCGCATCCAGAGAAACATCTTCGCCATGCAGCTTCGCTTCAGCCAACTCAACCATCTCTGAAAAAAAAAATAGCTTTTCTTTTCTAAAGTATTTATATTCCACCCGATCCGTTACGTTTACGTCTCTTCAGTCTCGTCCTTCCACATCTTCGGTTCCCCTTTCTTGCGCACGGTCCCCCTCTTCCATTTCTTCCTTT
>NZ_MINN01000018.1 GCF_001877785.1 Rossellomorea aquimaris
TTGTACGCAAATCAGCTTTATGCACTGGCGCGGTGAAGACAAAGCCGGGCTCGATGACATCATTGCGGATTTCGAAGAAGCGAATCCTGATATTCGCGTAGAACAGAACATCTATCCATCCGACCAGTACCAAGCGACAGCACAACGCATGCTGCAGGAAGGATCGACGGGAGATGTCTTCACGTCATTCCCGGGTGCGCAATTTGAATCCATCGAAAGCGCCGGCTTTTTTGAAGACTTGAGCGGAGAAGAATTCGTCTCAAATTTTGACGAAAGCCTGATCTCTGTCGGCCAAAAAGACGGTACGCAGTTCGCGCTTCCGTATCAATTGGTCTTCAATATGCCCGTCTATAACAAAGGCATGTTCGATGAACTGGGGCTTGAAGTGCCGAAGAGCTGGACTGAGTTCCAGGAAATGGCCGATACTTTGCTTGAAAATGACATCACGCCGATCGCCTTCCCC
>NZ_MINN01000019.1 GCF_001877785.1 Rossellomorea aquimaris
CCGTAGAACATATTTAAGAACAGCGTTTGCAGGATATCGTCACGATGGTGACCCAGCGCGATCTTCGTCGCCCCCAGTTCCGTTGCGGTGCGATAAAGGATACCGCGACGAAGACGAGAACACAGTGAGCAAGTGGTTTTGCCCTCCGGAATCTTCTCTTTCACGATACCGTAAGTGTTCTCTTCAACAATCTTGTACTCAACGCCCAGCGTTTCAAGATACTCGGGCAGAACGTGTTCCGGGAAGCCCGGTTGCTTTTGATCGAGGTTAACAGCCACCAGCGAAAAATTGATTGGCGCGCTTTGCTGCAAATTGCGCAGAATCTCCAGCATGGTATAGCTGTCTTTACCCCCGGAGAGGCAAACCATGATGCGATCGCCTTCTTCAATCAGATTGAAGTCAGCAATGGGGTCGCCCACGTTACGACGCAGACGTTTTTGTAATTTGTGCAGGTTGTATTG
>NZ_MINN01000020.1 GCF_001877785.1 Rossellomorea aquimaris
TTGCATGTTGTATCGGCTATAGTTGCGTTTTGTTATATTGTTTGTGTGTATGTTGATGTTTTGTTGTGTGTTGTGTTTTTTTTTTTTAGTTTGTCGATATTAGTGTGCCCATCATCCATTCTGACGGCTCATTCGCTGGAGTAGTCGCTGCTCATTTGAGTTGGGAATGGGCAGAGGAAGTCATGCAGTATGTATTACGCCCAATGAATCGCCAAGAAAATGAGTTAGAGGTCTTCGTCTTGAGTCCGGGTACCCAGCGCGTCATCCTCGGTCCGGAAGAATTTCTTGGCAAGCCGCTTCCGATTGAGTCCGCCTCTTTGTCGAGTGGAAAAACCGGTTGGGTATTAGAGGAATGGCCGAACGGTGAATCCTATCTTACGGGGTTTGCCGGCGGCCGGACCAATTGGGATTATCC
>NZ_MINN01000021.1 GCF_001877785.1 Rossellomorea aquimaris
GGTATTGCCGCTATTGAGATCACCTGCTTGAAAGCCTTTATAGAACCATTCTTTGCGCTGCTCCGAAGTACCGTGCGTAAAGCTTTCCGGAACGGCATAGCCACGCGTCCGCTTCTGGATCGTATCATCGCCAACTGCACTTGCCGCAGTCAACGCTTCTTCCAAATCGCCTTCTTCTAAATACCCCATGCCTTGAGCGTGATGTGCCCAGACGCCCGATAAATAATCCGCCTGCAACTCCAGACGCACTTGCAATTGGTTGTATTCCGTCTCGCTTAGCTGATTACGCGCCTGCTGTACGTCCAAAAAAAACATCTTCACCTTGAAACAAATAATTCATGCCTACTCTACTGTGTGTGCCGTCACCTGACTAAACATCACCCCGGATATCACCACTAGCATGTCTCTCGT
>NZ_MINN01000022.1 GCF_001877785.1 Rossellomorea aquimaris
TCTCCCTTCGGTACTTAATTCGAGGTCATGCATGACACTCTCTATCGTACCAAGGGGGCTTTTTTTATGCACATCGCAAAAACTTCGATATAAACGCAATTTACTTTATAACAGGAATGCTCCTCGTTCGTCCCTCCCTGCGGGGTCTCACATTCGCTACTCTTCCCGCAGGAGTCTCCGTCTTGCACTCCAATCAACCGCTGGAACGAGCTGACGTTTAAGTATATTTCAACTAAAAACCCGAACTAATCAGTTCGGGTATACCTATGACTAAGACTCTCTAGTCACAGCCATTCATTTTCTTTAAAAATTCTTGTCCTTCTTTGATTTCCTTTTGAAAAACCAGATGGTAACGCCAATCAGAACAAGAATGATGGCCAGTGGAAGAATGAGAAATAGTGAAAATCCTGTTGTTTCAAGCATTGGAGTTCCTCCCAGTATAGATAATGTTGATAGTCACTATATTCCCGGGATTCTTTTTCTTAAAACGTTTCGATAGGTTTAGTAGATTTGAGGTCCGAGCCCCGGCACACGAAAGCGTTCTATCGGGGACTGGCCCCATTCAGCGGATCAGTCTCTTCGTTTACTATTCATCAATCGTTATGTTTTTCAAAGAAACTCTTTAATATGAAATAGATACCCAGCACCATAAAAATCGGAACGAACCAATTTTCAAGGAGAGAGGGCATGTCCGGTTCACTTGGCCACCCTTCACTACTTGAGGGTCCTATACGGTGGGCAGCCCACATTATGTATGCCATCATTTTTTCGAATGAATAAAGTAAAGCCCCCGAAATGATTAGGAGAGTGCCTGCCAATAATGAGATTGATTTTTTCATGGCTTAGCCTCCTTTGATAAGATAAAAAACTAGCCTTCTTATAAGCTAGTTTTTTAAACATATTACCATTTATGGACAGAGAAGCAAACACCGGAAGGCTTATAGGCATACCCTGTTTCAATATAGTCGTCGCTGAATGCGTCGTCTTCCCAGACTTCATAACAATAAGTTTTACTACATTCCACCTATGCCTTGGATAGAAGAGGAAAAGGATAGAGATGTTTGATCAACGTGGCAATGTGAAGCAAAGCTATTGGCAGTCTAAAGGATTCTGTCAAGAAGCTTTTGATAACATCTTAAGGATTGGTCTGTGGATTAACCACGCCTGTCTACGCCAGCAACATGCATCTGTGCTTTTATATAATAAACAGCCTGTCCAGTATCCGTAATCGGATTTTTGGACAGGCTGCTTTATGAGAACTTACTTCGGTAGTAAAACCTCGTCAATCACATGGATGACCCCATTCGAAGTCTGGATATCCGCTTGGATCACGTTGGCATCATTGATGCGGACGGGATCAAGGGAAATCTTCACTGGTTTCTTGGCCAGCGTTTCCACCTGGGCACCCTCTTTGAGATCAGCAGACATTACTTTACCGGAAAGCACATGGTAAAGAAGAATATCTTTCAAATCTTCCCTTGCCAGTAATTCTTCTGCCGTGATGCCCAATTTCTTTAGAAGCTTGGCGAACGCAGCGTCAGTCGGGGCGAATACCGTGAAAGGTCCTTCCCCTTTCAATGTCTCCACCAGGCCTGCTTTTTCCAAAGCGGCTGCGAGCGTTTTAAACTGACCTGCTTCCACTGCAGTGTCAACGATATCCTTGCTTGCCGGAACCCCGCCTTCAACAGCCGATACTCCATTCGACAGTGTCATGAAAACCATGAATGCTGCCATCATTAACGCAAATGTTTTCTTTTTCATCTTCTTACCTCCTGCTTGTTTATGTAAACATTTGTTTACTCAGAAAATAGTATTTGTTTGTTTTGAAGGATTATCCATTTCTTTTCAATCAAAAGTCGCAGAAAATTTCAAACGAATATCGGATTCATCTATATCTTTGACGTTATACGATAGAGACAAAGACAAGGAGGTATCATCATGATCAAAGGATTATATGAAGCACATTTACCTGTGAGTGATATGCAGTCTTCAATAGAGTTTTACCAGAAGCTCGGTTTGGAATTGGCGTATGAAAGCGAAAAGGTGTCGTTTGTCTGGATCGAGAAAGGGAAGAGCTGGCTTGGATTGTGGGAGGCTGATCAAGTGAACATCCCGTATCATGCTTCCATCAGACATATCGCTTTTCATGTAGAAGCAGAAGACATCATAAAGGCGAAGGGATGGTTAAAAGAAAGAGGGATTGAGGTCAGGGAAGCGTTCGGCTTTTCTCCGGAACGTCAGCCGCTGGTCCTCCCAAATAACCCGCAGGCACATGCCTGTCTGTATTTCAAAGATCCAGACGGGAATTCACTGGAATTCATTGCTCCGCTCAGGCTGGATCATGTGGAGGAGTTTGAGATGATGACGCTGGAGGATTGGTATGGGCGGAAGGATTGATTTTGAGAGCGGCGGGGACAGGTCCCGCGGCTCATAATCCAGCCGAAAAATGAATAAGGTAAACCATTATTTCCTTTAAGGTGTGAGGCTTAATGAAGAATCTTACAAGATGGATCAAACGAACGTTTCATCGTAATTCTACAAAGAAACTGACTCTTGTTATGGGTGCTTTATATGAACCTCAACAATTTGGCCAGCCCGTTGAACGGAGCAAGAATTTGCCCGTACGTACCACTGATCTTGAAAGATATTTCCGTCCTTCCTGCATCCCCATAAAAAATACTCTTTTCAAGGACTTTCAATTTTTCGATCCCTATTATGAAAAAAGCTATAAGGAAGTGAAACTCCCCGCAGCATTGACCCGCACTGCTGAGGAAACGATCTTAAATTATTTTAGTATTTTAAGAGAGGCAGAAAATCTCACTGACCAGCAGATGGGCGGGTGCGGAACGGTGGGGATGGCAAAGCTGCCCTTTCCCGTTGCTTACAATTTTTTCACTGACGACTATCAAAAAAGGGTTTCATATCATGATTATCTCCAATCGTTTGCAGGGATCGGCCACTTGAATTTAATTAAGATGAACAGACTCCCCGATGAAGGGGACACCGTATCCTATTTCATCGAACTGGAAACCATTGAAGGTTCTTCAAAGGGTGTGACCTATTTTGCTTATTATTTCGGCTATATCCAATTGAAGAAGGTCCATAATCTTTATAAAATCGACCGCATGAAATTATACGGAGAGGACTTCCTGTGTGCAGCTTATCACCTGTGGCAGCATGATGCGGAAGCCGTCGTCGGCATTATGTATGGTGAATGGTGCAAGCTGGTCAAAAAACAGCTGCCTGTCAAACAAGATGGGTACGTCAAAATCATTGATTTCACCGGCACGGACGGGGCCGATTACCGGTTTGTCTTTTATCGTTTAACGAATGATACGGATGTATTGATTTCTCAATTTAAAATGGATGCTGCGGGAGTCTGGAAACCCATTACCATCGATCCGGAAGAATGCCTTAAAAACTAGGCGGTTATCATTGATTGGTTTGTCGGAAATAATCTAATTGCCATCCAATTAACGTGGTGAGTTGGAGATGTTCCTCTAGAATCTCTGATGGGTTTAAACTGTTTAATTGTTCCATATAAGGGGATATAACGGATAATGATCGTCTTTCGTTAATGAAGGAGAGGGTTGGAGGAAATGAATACAAACCTATCTTTGTGGACTATTGTAATAATATGTGTGGCACTTTTGATATTTTGTTTATATAAGGCGTTCAGCTCTCCTTCAGATAGTAAGAATAATTTAACAATTAGAATCCCGGCAGTAATGATATCACTTTCCATATCATTACTGCTAACTATGCTTATATTTATCATACTCACAACTAATAATTGACCAGCTCTTAACATGGACACATTTATCCCCCTCGATTTAAATAACTATACAAAGAAGCGCGGGGAGCAAGCCTGCGCTTCTATTTATTTATAAACACACCATGAAAAAATTGGAACCAAATCCCATCTCACCTGTAAACAAAGAAATAATTAAAAACGATATAGAACAGAGTGTAAAATCACATTGATTATGACACTCCTTTTAATAACGCTTACTCCCTTAAAGCTGCTTATAAATACCACCTAAATTACAAATGACAAAACTTTCTGTTCTCCAAATTTTGTGGTACGATTCCTATTACACTTTATGGTACAAATGCAAGTACCGAACGTGGAGGATATGATAAAGAACAACGAACATAATCTTCTATTAACCAGAAGTATACGGTAATAACTTAAAACTTACACACACCAGTATTCGTATAACGATCGGGGGAATGTAGAATATTGGTAGCAGGATTGTAACAACACTGAAGTATCAATAAAAGGAAATCGACATATTTTGTCGAATACTATAGAGATGATAAAAAATGAGGAAACGTTTCCATAAGGATGTGTCAGTAGTGGTAACCATTAAGGAAGTGGCGAAAGAAGCGAATGTTTCAATCTCCACTGTATCGAGAGTGCTTAATAAAAGTGGATATACAAGTGAAAAAACGAAAGAAAAGGTTCTTAATGCTGTTAAGAAACTTAATTACCAAGGGAGTCTGGTAGCTGCTGCAATGAAGAAGAAGCAAACCTTGACTCTTGGTTTGATCATCCCTGATATAAAGAATATTTTTTATTCAGATCTGACCAGAACAATCGAAGACCGGGCAAACAGCCATGGGTTTAATATCTTTTTATGCAATACAGATAACAATTTGCAGAAAGAAGCAGAATATATCCACCTATTGATTGCTAAAGGAGTCGATGGAATCATCTTTTCATCTCCAGAGGTGGATGATGGAAATATAGAAGAATTGAAGGAAAACTATCCTGAGCTGCCGGTTGTCATATTAGGAGGGAAATTCCCTAAACTAATTCTTAATGAGGTCGTGGTTGATAATGTTGACGGGGCATATAAAGCGATGGGGCATCTTCTGGATCTAGGGCATAAGGATATTGCGTTTATTGGCGGGGATCCCGAAACTTATGCATCCGTTGAAAGGCATAAGGGCTACAAGATGGCATTGAATGAACGAGGCATTCAAGTAAAAGATGACTATGTGATTTTTGACACGTTTTATATTCAAAGCGGGTATGAGAATGCAAAGAGATTATTGCAAAAAAATGATAGACCAACGGCAATTTTTGCGGTTAGTGACAGTATTGCTGTAGGGGTATACAAAGCTGCAAGGGAACTGAATATAAGAATTCCAGAGCAATTATCGGTTGTTGGTTTTGATGATTCTCAATATGCAGAAATTTTGTATCCTATGCTTACAACCATACGTACGCCCATTAAAGAAATGGGTCAAAGGGCCATAGAAATCATGGTGAAAGCCATTAAGGAAAAGCAAATCATTAAAGAAACAGTCCTCTTTTATCCAAACCTTATTGAAAGGGAGTCAACGATGGCGATAGAAGCCGATCATCCAAAAAAATGATTGAGGATGATGGTGAAAAGACGTTGATACGCCTACATTAAATAATATAATTTTATAAATTTTCAAAAAAATCATTGAAAATGGTTTACTAAGTATGTTAAATTTGATTTAAATAAGTGGAAACGTTTCCATCTGTTTAAATCAAATTTTTTGTAGTAACAGATACTCATCTAGAAAATACAGCAAGAAGAAGTCACTTCAACATCCTTTTTGGTAAAAGAAACCTCCAAGAAACACATATAAACGGTTTTGTTGATTCATTAAACACCTGGTAAACGCTAAATGGATGGGATAAAGGGAAGGTTTTATGGAAACGTTTCCAGTTCTGGTGAATGTTAGTGGTCTGGCCAATTTCCAGTGAACGTCCTGATTGTATCCGGCGTTTTGCCAATATGAAAGGAGATCGTCATGTTCGACTACAACATATTTATTCAAGGATTTCCCGGAAAGTCTTCTACACATGGAGGGCTGGGATGGAGCACAGTCACCTTGTTGTCCCACAATGATACACACATCATTATTGATGTCGGCAGTTTCGGCGTCAGACCGTTGATATTGGACAAACTCAAAGCCAGAGGGTTATCTCCAAGTGACATATCGATGGTTTTGCTGACCCATACGCATTGGGATCATTGTGTGAATTGGACGTTGTTTCCTAATGCGACCATCGTGGTGGGGCAGGAGGACATGAAATGGGCATTAAACGAACCGCCTGGAGGATGGCATGTCCCTGAATTGTATGTGAAGGAATTACATTCTTCTTCACAAATGAGGCAGGTCGTCCATCTTGAAGAAATTGTCCCCGGGATCACAGCACATCAGACGGATGGACATTCACCGGGCCACCTGGCCTACACCGTGGACAATGGCGATTATGACCTGATATTCAGCGGAGATGCGGCTAAGAACAGGGCGGAGCTTTTATCAAGGGATGCAGATATGACATTGAATCTTTCTGACAGCCGGGAATCGATCGATTATCTTTGGAGATTGTGGAGGAAAAAGGAGAACAGTGTTTTAATTCCCGGACACGATATCCCGATGAAGCTTGTGGATGGGAAAACGGTTTATCTTCATGAAAGAAAAGCGGATTTGCAGTATTGGTTTTCTGACACATTGGAGAAGTATACAACAATTGAATTGGCAGATGATGCAGCGTTGGCGGAACAAATCAAGTAAGGCCATACGCAATCGGGGCGCTGTTCATAAAAATGAAAAGGTTTACATGGATTTCGTTATGCAAGATAAAGGTGGAAATAGATATAGGAATGTTTTACGGGAAGTGTATGGAGAACTGACTTTAAATGAGGGGTGAAAATATGAAAGAGCAAAAAAAACAGCGTGTGATCGTGACTGGCGGCTCCAAGGGACTTGGACGCGGAATTGCCCTAACGTTTGCAGAATCGGGTGCGTCGGTGGTCGTTGCCGATGTTGACAGTGAAGCGGGTGAGCGCTGCGTACAGGAGATTAAAGAAGCCGGCGGCGAGGGGCTATTCGTTTATACGGATGTATCCTCTGGTGAAGATGTGAAGAAACTCTTTGAGGAATCCCGCCATTTCCAAGGCGGAATCAATGTGCTCGTCAACAATGCAGGGATTGGGCACGGTCCGATGTCGGAAAGACACTTCCTAAAGACGGACTTCGCTATGTGGGAGAACCTGATGAATATACACCTTAATGGACTTTATCATTGCAGCCAATTGGCTGCAAGAGCCATGATTCACCAAGGTGAGGGCGGAAGCATCATCAATATGAGTTCCGGGGGAGCGACCCGCGCCCATCGGAACCGAGTCGCTTATGATGCGACGAAGGGTGCGATCGAGGCTGCCACCAGAGCGATGGCACTTGACCTGGCTCCTTGGAAAATCCGGGTGAACGCGGTCATGCCGGGCTCGATGTGGGTGGAAAACCGCACAGCCGTCGGGAATGAGTCTTCACCGGATCTTCTCATTCCGCTCGGCAGGCTCGGGATGCCTCAAGACGTCGGTCAGGGCGTCCGGTTCCTGGCTTCACCCGATTCTTCGTATATAACAGGACACATTCTGGCGATTGACGGCGGCCTTACGTCCCAGCTCCGGGCGCCGAGCATGGATGCCGATGTTGCACTTTCTCTCGACGAAATCGATTTAGGATTGGCTTCATCCGGAAGCAAAGAATAAATCCCAAGATCACTAGGTTCATAGAAAAGATCACCGGGATGACACCCATATATACACAACGATAAGTAAAAAAAAGAGGAGGAATTAGCATGAAAACGTCATTCACTAATATCTTCGGTGTGGAAAAACCGGTACTCGGGATGGTTCATTTAGGACCGCTTCCCGGATCCCCCCTGTATGAAGGGAACCTCGATCAGGTACTGGAAGCGGCACTGCGTGATGCGAAAAGTCTTGAAAAAGGCGGAGCCAGCTCCGTTATGGTGGAAAACTTCAATGACTACCCGTTTTATCCGGAAACGGAGGAACCTGAAACAGTGGCGGCTATGACCTTGATCGCCCACGAAATCCGCCGTGAAGTGAAGCTTCCAATGGGGATCAATATCCTGAGAAACTCGTGGAAATCCGCATTGGCGGTTGCCGGGACAGTCGGGGCTGATTTTATCAGACTTAACGTCCTGACTGATGCGTACGTGACCGATCAGGGACTCATCAACGGTACGGCGCACCTGGTGGCGAGATATCGTAAATTCCTAGGGTTAGAGAAGAAAGTCAAAATTTTCGCCGACATTCAAACAAAGCACGCAGCTCCACTGGCGGCAAGACCGATCGATGTGCTGGCCCGTGATACCGCTTATCGCGGGATGGCGGACGCAATCATTCTTGCAGGCGAGGAATCAGCTCAGCCGCCATCGATTGAAAACTTGGAGGCTGTCAGGAAAGCAGTCCCTGATGTGCCGATCATCATCGGAAGCGGGATGAAAGTGGAAACGGCAAATCTACTAAAATATGCGGATGGCGCTGTCTTTGGATATGGAGCGAAAATTGATGATATCATGACGAACCCGGTTGATGAAGAAAAAACACGCCGCTTCTGTGAAGGGGTGGACAGGGAAAGAAACCACCAATTGGTTTAATGGCACATTTTTCAATAGATAAAGAGAATTGAAGGCATGACAGCTTACATTTAAATCCGGAAAGAACATGGCCAGAAGCATGAATGCTTTCCGGCCAATCTGCAAAAAGCAGCAATCTTATCTTAAACAGTCTTAATAGAAGGAGGAGTTGACAGTATGGCAGAACGAGTCATCATTGACACAGATCCGGGGGTCGACGACCTAGCCGCAATCTATCTTGCGCTTGCGTCTCCGGAACTGCATATTGAAGCATTAACAACAGTACATGGAAATATTGAGGTGGAAACGGCTACCCATAATGCCCTTTCACTGCTTGAACTGGCAGGAAGGACAGATATCCCTGTTTACCGCGGGGCGAGCAAACCGCTCATACGCAAACCGCATTTTGCCAAGCATATCCACGGCAATAATGGTTTTGGCGGAGTCGAGGTCCCAGACCCTACCGTATCTGAGGCGGGGGAATATGCGGCAATGGAAATTGTGAGGCTTTGTAATGAAGCACCAAACGACATCACGATTCTGGCGATCGGTCCACTGACAAATGTGGCGCTGGCTCTCTCCATAGACCCTGGTATCGCACAGAAGGTGAAAAGAGTTATTGTGATGGGCGGGGCAGTCCGTTGTGCCGGAAACTATTCACCGGTTGCGTCCTTCAATCTGGCAGCTGATCCTGAGGCTGCAAGGGCAGTGTACGATTCGGGTGTTCCAGTCGTTCAAGTAGGTCTCGATGTATGTACGAAGGTGAGAATCTCACCAGAAAATCTAGAACGCATCAGGGATACGAATACCCGTCCAGGTGCTTTCCTCTTAGAGGCCGCTGAATTCCGGCGTAAGGCTTACGTTGCCGCCCAGCAATCGTCAGAAACGGAGACGGGCGTTTTCTTTAATGATGTACCAGCCGTAGCCTATGCGCTTTGGCCTAAACTCTTTAAGGCAGTGCCTGCGTTTGTTTCGATCGAGACAGCAGGGGAGCATACAGCCGGTCAGACTGTCACTGAGTTTACTGGACAGTGGGGTCATTCAGAACCCAATACAACCATCCTGATGGATGTGGACGGAGAGTCCTTGGCGCGCCGGTTTGCAGAACGTATTTCTACCCTGGAAACAAGAGTTGCCGAGGTGCAAAAATAACTCGTCTTACGCGGTTAAATATCTTACTATTCTGATAAATCAAGGAGTGACAGCATGTCAACTCTGATTAAAAACGCCACTATTATAACAATGGATGATCATGCGGGGATCTTAGAAGGCAGCGTGCTGGTGGAAAACGGAATCATCAAAGAGTTGATTCCGCACCACCACGGGAGCGAACCCCAAATCCCAGCCGATGAAACAATCGATGGATCTGACATGATGATCATGCCCGGTATGACAAATGCTCATTATCATTCTTATTCGAATCTGTTAAAAGGGACGACAAGCCATTTTCCATTGGAGATCTGGTCACTTTATACAACCGCATACGGGTATTCGCTTGATGATGAAGATATCCACAATGCCGTCCTTTTAGGTGTGATCGACATGATAAAAAGCGGAGTGACCAGCTGCATTGACCATTTCCCACATATCAGAAGATCCGAAGCTGCACTTAAAGCATATGAGGCTTCATCGATAAGAGTAGGATTTGCCCCGATGATGCATGATGTACCGGATCATCACTTCCTTCCAGTCGATTTACCGGACGATTGGAAGCGGAAACTAGACGAAGCATCACCGATATCTGTTGAAGAAATGAGAGCGTATTATCTCTCCCTTTTCAACGAATGGCATGATAAAAAAAACATACAAATTCTGCTGGGTCCCAACGCTCCGCAGCGGTGTTCCGAAGAAATGCTGGCGTTATGTAAAGAATTAAGTGAACAAAGAGGGGCGTTTGTTCATACTCATCTTCTCGAAACAAGGATTCAGAAGGAAGTCGGGGATGCTGCATTTGCAGGCGGGATAATCGGCAGACTGCGAGATCAACAATTGCTTTCACGGAAGTTGTCCGGAGCCCATTCCATTTGGATGGAAGACGCTGAGGCAGACGTGTTGGCTGAGCATGGTGTTTCTCTTGTTCATAATCCGGTCAGCAATATGATGCTGGGCAGCGGAAGGGCGAAGATTGGTTCTTATCTGCAAAAAGGGATGAACGTTGCGCTGGGAACCGATTCCTCCAATTGCGGAATCTCCCACAATCTTTTTGAAGCAATGAGAATAGCGGTTATGCACAGCCGACAGGAACAACCAGATTTCCGGGAATGGCTGCAGCCAAAAGATGTGCTGGAAATGGCGACAGTCGGAGGAGCCCGCTTATTAGGTGAAGAGAAGAAGCGTGGAAAGATCAAACAGGGTTATGAAGCGGACCTTGTACTACTGACTAGGCGCTCGCCTGCTTTGGCGGTGAGCACCGATCTATTTACTCAGCTTGTGTATTACGAGAATGGGAGTTCGGTCGAGTCGGTCATGATCAAGGGCGAATGGGTTCTTAGGAATCGCAAAATGGTTTTATTCGATGAAGAATCAGTATTGGAATCCGTGAAAGAAAGACAGAAATCCCTTTTTGAAAAGAGCCGGGAGAGTGTTTCTCAGGCGAATGCATTAGAGCCTTTTTTCACCAGGATGTATAAAAAGATCCATTCAGATTTTGGGAAGAATACAATGTTCAGCAGATCGGATTCTGCTGATGAGCATGGAATGTTTGAAGAAATCGGTAATCCCAATTAAAAGGAGGACTAATCATGAAGAATATCAAGAAAGATTTTACGCTTATTTCCATATTGCTCATTCCCATTGGTGTTGCAGTCAATGTCGTTGCCGGAGAATTGGTTGAGATCTTAAAGATCCCCCTCTTCTTGAATCAAATCGGCACCATGATTGTCGCGATGGTAGCCGGTCCTTGGGTGGGGGCAGTGACCGGAGGGGTTTCGAAACTGATCTTCGGAATCTTCAACCCTACTCAGCTGGCATTTATGCCGGTTGCCATGGCTTCCGGGATCGTAGTCGGTCTCATGGCAAAAAAGGGATTCACCAAAAATGCCTGGAAGGTTGCCTTCACAGGGTTTATCGTCGCAATCGTTGCGATATTAATCGCTACCCCGACAACGGTTATCGTGTTTGGCGGAGCTTCAGGAACCGGATCAGATACGATCACTGCCGTTCTTTTAGCTTCAGGCAAAGAGATTTGGACATCCGTTTTTACACAGAAGATATTTGTTGAAAGCATCGACAAAATCCTTTCGATCATGGTTGCCTATATGATTGTTCGGAAGATGTCAGATCAATACCTGTCGAAACAAAAATATGGTCACTTATATTTAAATAATAATAATAACCATTCCAGTCGAAAAATAGGAGCTTAACAAGCACGGGGTGAACATGTTGATCAATCTTCGGTCTCTGCATCCCTCACCCCTACACCTTATTTACCGGAATTATATAAGGGCGTAAAAGGAATGAAAACGAACCAACAGATGAAAGGGGAGATGTACGTATGGAAAGACCAGGTAAATTTATACTGAATCTTTATCCGACGACTAAATTCTTGTTTGCCTTCTTATTGATGCTGACCCCGTTACTGCTGCCAGGATATCTTTATTCATATATGGTCCCCGTCCTGTGTCTGGTGATTGCGCTGATTGCGGGAAAAACAAAACTATATGTAAATTTCGTCTTAAAAGGATTGATCCCGATTGTTGTCATGATTTTTCTTTTGCAATCATTTTTCTATCCGGGGGATACCATCTTATGGTCCTGGAGCATATTCTCCATTAAACAAGAAGGAATCAATTTCAGTTTACAACTGACCTCCAAAATATTAGCGGTGGGATCTGCCATTGTGTTATTTTTTCAGATTACCAAAATCAATGATTTATCCCGGGCACTAGAATTAATGGGCGTTTCGCCACATGCGACCTATGTCCTTTCTTCGGCCCTGAATATTATCCCTGAAATGAGGCTGCAGCTGCTGAGGATCATGGATGCCCAAAAAACCCGCGGAGTTGAAACAGAAGGAAGCCTTAGTATCCGAATGAAGGCATTTGTGCCAGCATTAACCCCGCTGATCTTGTCTTCATTCTCAAGCACAGACGAGAAAGCCGTCACGTTAGAATCCAGAGCGTTTACAGCCCGGACCAAAAAGACAAGCCTGCACCATTTGGAAAAGACAAAGAGTGATCATGTGGTAAGGGCAGTGTTAGTGATTGTATTTGTTTCAATCTTGATCTGGAGGTTTTTCTTATGAGTGGAATAGAAATCAGGAATCTATCATACCAGTACCCTACCGGCAGTGAAAAAGTCCTTTATGATCTGAATCTTACGATTGAAAGCGGGAAATTCTATGCGCTCGCCGGCGTGAATGGCGGAGGGAAGACAACGCTCTGCAATGTGATCCGGGGGTTCATTCCCCACTTTTTTAAGGGAGAACGAACTGGGGAAGTGCGGATCGATGGGAAGGATGTCCAAGATTGGGATCCAAGTGACCTTGCCCAGAAAGTGGGGTTTGTGTTTCAAAATCCATTTACCCAGATCAGCGGTGTGAAGGAAACGGTCTTTGACGAGATCGCTTTCGGACTGGAGAACCTGGGGGTGGAAGTGGACGTCATCAGACAGAAGGTTCAAGACATCATTCAATTGCTGGGCATCGAGTATATCCAGCACAAAAATCCGAATGAGCTGTCAGGCGGGCAGAAACAAAGAGTGGCCCTGGCATCGATCATCGTCATGGAGCCGGATATTCTCATCTTTGATGAACCGACTTCACAGCTGGATCCGCAAGGTACGGAGGAAATATTCAGGGTCATCGATATTATGAAGAAAAAAGGAAAAACCATTATTTTAGTAGAGCACAAGATCGAATTGATTGCTGAATATGCAGACTATGTGATCGTTCTCCAGGGTGGACAGATTAAGAAACAGGGAAGAACGGAAGAGGTTCTTGCTGAAGAAGCAACACAGGATTGCGGGTTGGGATTGACTCAGTATACATTGTTGGATTTAGCCATGCGGAAACAACATATGCATACAGAAAGAATCCCCATTACGGAAGGAGATTCCGTTCAAGTGATGAGGCAATGGATGGAAGTACAGGGGGTGAAACCATGAGCTTCTTAACGCTAAATGACGTTACCTATTGTTATCCAAATGGTTTTAAAGCGGTTGAGAATGTCAGCATGTCTTTTGAAAAGGGAGAATCAGTAGCCATTGTTGGACAAAATGGTGCGGGTAAAACGACAACAGTGAAAATGATGAATGGATTAACAAAACCTACACAAGGTGATGTGATCATTGACGGGTTGAATACAAAAGCTTATACAACAGCTCAAATATCCAGAAAGGTAGGATATGTATTTCAAAATCCTGATGATCAGATTTTTCACGAAACGGTAAAAAGTGAAATCAGGTTTGGACCAAAGAACCTTGGATTTTCAGAGGAGAAGATTGAAGAAAATGTCAGGAAGGCAGCAGAACTGACAGGGATTGTACCACTATTGGATATCCATCCGTATAACCTGCCTTATTCTATGAAGAAATTTGTCACGATCGCCTCGGTCATTGCGATGGATACAGATACGATTATCCTGGATGAGCCGACAGCCGGTCAGGACTCTCAAGCCATTAAACGTCTGGGGGTCATCATCGATTCATTGGTTCAAGAAGGGAAAACGATCATTACCATTACACATGATATGGAATTTGTCGTGAACAACTTTGAACGTGTCATCGTGATGGCAAATAAAAGAGTCGTTCAGGATAGTCATAAAGAAGAGGTTTTCTGGAACCATGGTGTCCTGGAAGAAGCGATGTTAAAACAGCCACATATCAGCCGATTATGTCATACATTGAATCTCAACGAGAAAGTACTGGATATCAATCAAATGATCGATGTGTTAAAAAAAACTTCAGGTAAGGTAAAGGTTACTCTGTAAATGGTCCCACTATGAAACTCTCTGACTACTGAAAATAGAGGAGAATTGATATGAAAATAGGAATTATTCACGCAACCTGCAATGCCGTACCAGCCTTGAATGCAGCCTTCAAGCAGCTGGCTCCGGACGTAACCGTTCTAAACTTTGTTGACGAAAATATTCAGTATCATGCTAACCGGATCAATGGAATCGATGATAAATCTTTTCGGGATTTTGTCCATATGGCCGGTAAAGCACAGGAAGCAGGAGTGGATGCGATCCTTGTAGCCTGCACCGTCCTGACCCCTGTAGTGGATACGGTGAAGCCGTTTATATCCGTCCCGATCTTTGCGGTGGACCGCCCGATGTTGGAAAAGGCCGTTACCAATTATAGAAAAATAGGCGTCGTGGCAACGACTGCCCCATCGGGACCAGCAACAAAAGCCCAACTGGAGAAGCTTGCGGGTGAATGGGATAAAGACGTTGAAGTGGATACAGAAATCATCACGCAGGCGATGACAGAATTAAAGGCCGGGAACGAAGAAGAACATAATCAGCTGAACCGTCTGGCTGCAGCGGAATTGCAAAAAAGAGGATGCGAAGTCATCATTCTTGCCCAAATCACCCAGGCTTGTGCAGAAGCGGAAACGAGTACATTGGGCCTGCCGGTGTTAACCAGTCCGAAAGAAGCGGTAAACGTGATCATCCGTGCATTGGAACGGGATAAAGTAAACGCGTAGCGACAGAAAAATAAAACATTTACAGTTACGCAGCCCTTGTGAAAAATTGAACCAAAAAGGAGAGTTTTCAATGAAAGTGAGCTTTATAGGATTAGGCGTAATGGGAACAGGAATGGCATTCAATCTTGCAAAAGGTGAAAAAGAAGGGGAGTATGAGTACCTCGTGTGTGATGCAAACCCCGCTGCATTAGAGCAATTCAATACACAAGGGATTAACACCACAACGAATATCCTGGATACAGCAGATAGTGATTATCTCTTTCTCTGCCTGCCGGACTTAGAGATTGTAAAAAAGGTTATAGTCGGAGAAAACGGTGTACTTCAACATATGGAGCCAGGACAGAAAATTGTTGATTTCAGCACAATAAGTTATTTAGGTGCAGTCGAAATCGCAGAAACCTGCAAAGAGAATGGGATCGAATATATGGACTGCCCTATTTCCGGTCACCCGAGAACGACGGTCGAAGGAACACTTACGATCATGTGCGGCGGGGATGAAGAACTATTCCATACTATAAAACCTATGTTGGACCGGATGGGGGAACAGATCCTCTACATGGGTGACAACGGGGCTGGACAACTGACGAAGATGATTAATAACTGTGTATTAAATATTTGCTGTGCAAGCTTCAGCGAACTATTACCGGTCGGCGTGAAGCTTGGGTTGGATCCGGAAAAACTCGGTGACGTATTAATGACGGCAACCGGATCAAGTTTTGCTTCAAAAACATTAATTCCTAAGGTTTTAGAAGGGAATTTTGAACATAGTTTTTCACTTGAACGAGCGTATAAAGACATGGAGAGTATGAATGAAGTATTAATGAAATACCAAATTCCGCTGCCAACATTGAATGGAACCATGCAAACGTATCAGCTTGCATTACAAAATGGACAAGGTGATTTCTATAAGCATGCGATGATTCGCTACTTTGAGAACCTACTCGGAGTAAAGGTACGGAAGAAAAGCTATCAAGAAGCAGAAGCTGAATTGGTCAACTAAAAACATAGGAAGGAGGTGTCCCGTTTGCGCTTTGGAGTGATTGCAGATGATTTTACAGGCGGCAGCGACATCGCCTCTTTTTTTGTAAAGGGCGGTCTCAGCACCGTTTTATACACCGGGGTGCCTGATATCGGGGAGGCGCCGAATGCAGAGGTATGTGTCATCGCTTTAAAAACCCGTACTCAGAACCGGAAAGATGCCGTAAGCAATTCCCTTGAGGCGATTCGCTGGTTAAAAGAGCAGGGTGCAAAACAGTTTTATATAAAATATTGCTCCACCTTTGATTCTACACCCGAGGGAAATATCGGTCCGATTTGTGATGCGGTCATGGAAGAGCTTGATGTGCCTTATACGATTCTTTGTCCTGGCCTTCCGGTAAATGGACGTACCGTCAGAAATGGGTGTTTATATGTAAACGGCGTTCCTTTGCATCAGAGCCCAATGAAGAATCATCCGCTGACGCCAATGAGGAATAGTGATCTGGTCCGCTTAATGGATCCGCAAAGCTCATTTCCCAGTATGAAAATACCGGCTGATGCAAACGAAGAAGAAGTGAATGAACAACTGGCAAAACTGCAAAGGGAGCATACTCGTTTCTATCTCATACCGGATTACGAGAAAGAAGAAGACGCGGAAAAGCTGGTTCAAATGTTTGGAGAGCTCAAGCTCCTTACAGGCGGAAGCGGCCTTGCCTATCCGCTGGCGAAAATGTATAAGCACCATGCGGAAGCGGGCGGGTTTGAGCCGTCTCATTCCCCTGCGATCCTTTTAGCAGGAAGCTGCAGTGAAGCGACCCGGAACCAGATCAAAGAATTTGAGCAATCAGGCGGTAAAACCTATTTCATGGATCCGCTTAAATTGATTTCAGGTGAGGAAACGGTCGAAAGAATGTGGGATGTGATTTCTCAACACAAAGGAGAATCCATCCTGGTTTACAGCAGCGACGCACCTGAGAAGGTACGGGATATTCAACAGCAAGGAAAGGAAGAAGTGGCAGAAAGGCTGGAAAAAGCAACCGCAGATTTAGCAGAACGTGCGGTTCAAGCCGAGTTTCACAGGATCATTGTGGCAGGCGGAGAAACAAGCGGGGCCGTGGCAAAAAGGCTTGGATACAAGGGATACCATATCGGGGACAGTATTTCACCAGGCGTACCTATCATGATACCGATTGAAGATCAACGTATTCGAATGGTATTTAAAAGCGGAAACTTTGGAAAACCCGACTTTTTCCTTCAAGCATTATCGTTAACATAAGAGAGAAGGGGAAAATATGGAGCAAACATTAGACCAGAAGATTACAGATTCGATTTGGGCTGCCAAAAGTCTCTTTCAACGCGGGAAAGCAACCGGAAGTGTCGCGAACCTGAGTTTTCTGCATGAAGGGAACATGTACGTAACCGCAACCGGGACATGCTTTGGAAACCTGCAACCGGAGGAGTTTGCCGTACTGGACATGGATGGCGTTCAAATGGATGATACAAAACCAAGCAAAGAATGGCCGCTGCATTTGTCGGTCTATAAAGCAAAACCGGATGCCGGTGCCGTTCTGCATGTGCACAGCACGTATAGTGTGCTTTGGAGCTGTCTTTCCGGCCTGGATGAATCAGACTGCATGCCGGATTATACGCCATACCTGAAAATGAAGCTGGGAACAATTGGCTTAATTCCTTATGAAAAACCCGGCAGTCAAGAGCTGTTCAACGTTTTTGAAAAGGGCGTCCATGCAAGTGATGGATGGCTGCTCAGCCATCACGGCCCGGTAGTACCGGGAAAAGGGATCATGGAAGCATTTTATGCATTGGAAGAATTAGAGGAAAGTGCGCATATTGCCTGGGAGCTTCGAAAGGTTCATGCAGAGTGAGAGTGTAGTCCCTTAATACCGCTAATGATTTCCGTGCAAGACTTCGCTTTCCGCGGGTAGCCCGTGAGCCTCCTCGGCTTCGCCTGCGGGGTCTCACATAAGCTACTCTTCCCGCAGGAGTCTTCGTCTTGCACTACAATCAACCGCTGGGAAAAACTAAATTCCAATGTCCAATGAACAAATAAAAACCCGAACATATTTGCATTATCTCATGCTAATATGTTCGGGTTTTACTTATGCTAAATTACTTTTGTTCCAGTCTCTTTAATAAAATGTTATTTCATATTTGCAAGCATATTTTCTATGATTGAAGAGGAGTTGTTTACAGCCATTTGTTTAAAGTCTTCCCATTTCATCACAGCTTCTTCACCAGCGTCATCAGAAGCTGAGCGGATGACAAGATAAGGAACCTTATTTAAGTGAGCAACCTGCCCAACTGCTGCACCTTCCATTTCACAAACATAGGCATTAAATGTTTCATAGATCCATTGTTTCTTTTCAGCATTCGCGATAAATTGATCACCAGTTGCAACTCGTCCTTTAAAAACTTTTGTGTCTTCGGGCAGGTTTTTGGCGGCTTCCTCCGCAAGGGAAATAAGTTCTTCATCCGCTTCAAAATAGCCAATATCCATTCGAGGAATAATACCTGGCTCATACCCTTTTGCTGTTTCATCCATGTCATGCTGAACAGTATCCGTTGAAATGACGATATCTCCAAGACTAACATCCGGATGGATCGCACCAGAAATTCCAGAGTTAATTAGTTTATCTACATTAAACTGACTTACTAAAAGCTGCGCAGCCATTGTGGCATTTACTTTTCCGATTCCTGACTGAACCAGAACAATATTCTGACCTTTTAATGTTCCTTCGTAAAAAGTCATCCCGGCTATTTCTTCAGTATTTTCCACTTTCATATGCGAATGTAAAATTTCAATTTCTTCTGCCATTGGGCCAATAATCCCAACGATATTTTCTTTCTTGGTTTCCTCTGCTCCAGCTTCCTCTTGTACTGCTTGTTGTTGTGAGCATCCAACCAATAAAATACTGATTGCTGCAAGCAATAGTAAAGACTTCGCGCTTTTAAGAATGTTCATTTTTCATTCTCCCCCTTAGATGTTTAATTTCTTCTGTGTGTCATTAGTTCTGCTACTAAACACGAACATTGATTGTATGACGTTATAAAATGTTCGTTGTTGATTTTACGTTTAAAAAAAGAGAAATTCAAGGGTAATTGGCCGATTTAATGAAAAAATTTCATTTCAAAGGCAGAATACACGAAAGATATGTATTGTAATTTTGAAAATGTACGTATTTTATTTTTTGACTTTTTTAGTAGTGCAGTGTTGATTTTACTATTTATCACTCGTATATGCTCCGATTTTCGGGGGCTGACTCCTGGTCCCTGAAGAAACCTAAATGATTTGGCGATTATCATTTAATGGTTTGTGGACGGACCAGGTCCCCCGGTTCTTTTTTTGAGTTAGTTAAAAGAGCCACTGTACCTGTCCCCGTGGCTCAAATTTTTGGAACCAAATCCCATCTCAACCGTAAATAAAGAAAGACTTAAAAAAACGGGGGGCGCTAGCATGAGAGAACTTTATATAAAACAAAAGGTATTCAGTCTCAGCGGGAAATTCACGGTGAAGGATGGGGAGGAGAAGGACCGGTATTATGTGGAGGGAAGCTTCATGAAGGTACCGAAGACGTTCTCCATACTGAATGCAAGCAGGGACGAAGTGGCACTCATCACGAAAAAGGTATTCAGCTTCTTGCCGAAGTTCTACGTTGAGGTCAATGGGCAGGATGTAGTGACAATCAAGAAGGAGTTCTCCTTTTTAAAAGCACGCTATACGATCGATGCGGCAGGCATCGAAGTGCGCGGGAACTGGTGGGATATGAACTTTCAGGTATTGCAGCATGGCCAGGTTGTAGGTGAAGTCGATAAGAAGTGGTTCAGCTGGGGCGACAGCTACAGGGTGCAGGTGCTGGATGAAGCGATGGAGACGATTGTGATTGCACTGGTGATTGCGATTGATTGTGTGAAGGCGGATGAGTCGTCTTCTTCTTCGAGTGTATCTTTTGATTAAAGCAATGAAGCGAGAATTATGGTGGAGGTGCCAATCGTGTTCGGTAATAAATCTCAATGTTCTATCTGCAGTAAAGAAATCAAGGGTGATGATGTGGTGTATGTGAAGATGCGCTATCCAAAGTATAAGGGGATGACTGAGATTAAAGCGTATTTAAAGAATGAAGGCAGGTTTATTTGTGAAGATTGCTTTGATAAAGGAGACAGCTGATTCAAGGTAGGGGGACATACCCAAATCTCTCATTAAAAAATGGGGGACTGCCCCCCATTAACGTGGAAGGGGGGCAGACTCTGAACTTCAATGGCCGGTGGAGAAACTTGCCGATGATTTCATCGATCCCTGCTTATTACACGCAACCTCTCTTGTATACCGGTTAAGACTTCTTCCGGCACTTCCTTGAACTTGATATCCTCACCAAGGAAAAGCAGCCAATTGATCATATCGGTCAGTTCTTCGGGCATAGTAACGTTGATGAAAGCCTTGAGGATGGCTGTGGCTTGGTAGGGATTCGTATAGGAAATGGAGAATTTAAACGGATGGTATTTCTTGAACTGGGCGACTGCATTAGGACCCAATTCGATGACAAGGTTGATCATTTCTTTCTGCTTACTTAGTTTTTCCAGAACCTTCTTCTTAGTTACTCGTTTATTCGTGTGATATGGCTCTACATTGGTAAGGTAGTCTACTGGAAAGACCCTCTTTTTTTCTTCTTTTAAGTCAAATCCTTCTATTAGCCAAATGCTCTTTTCACGATAAAGATGCAAGATAAAAATGGGATAAGCCTTTATGGACTTCTCCTCTTTAATGGTGAGTAATAAATGGTTATCCATCAGAAGCAGTTGGATGAGCTTTTCTAACATCGGGTGAGGGAGGTCTGTCAGGTCAAGTAAATCAGGATTACTGGGATTGGTCCCTTCGAATAGCAGGATTTGATTTAACAGAACCAGGCTTTCTTGCTGATAATCCGGTATCAGGCCGAGTAATTTTTCTGCCAGCGACTGCCGGCTTTTTAGATAGGGCAGCTGTTGATTCCTTGAGGCCATGAAGGCTATAAAAAGTGCTTTGACTTCACTATCGGTAAAGTGAATGGAAGGCAGGACAGAGTTGTTCATGACAGCATACCCGCCATCTCTTCCAACCTCTGACTCCAGCGGCATCCCCATGGATTCAATTTCCCTGATATCACGGATAGCAGTCGAACGGGAGATATTGAATTCCTGCATGATTTCTGAAATGGTAAAGTAGGAGCGGTTGTTGATATACCGCATGATGGTATTGATCCGTTCAACTTTTTTCATTTGAACCTCCTAAACAGTATCATTTTTTGACATGATTCAATGCTATCATAAACTCAGGAAGTCAAAAAACAAATCATTAAGGAGGAAGTTAGAAATGGCAAATTATTTATTAGAAGAAAAAGAAAGCTTCACGGTTTTAGGGATTGGGACGGAACTTAAGAGTGATTACAGAGACTTTGAAGGTATTCATAAGGAAAAAGCAGACTTCTGGCAAGCTGTCAATGAAGATGGAAGACTCGATAAGCTGAAGAATGTCGCCGCGAATGACTATCTTTTTGTTGTAAACGAAGCAGTGAACAACAAGATGATGCACTATGTCGGGGTAATGACCAAGGAGTCCTTGCCAGAGGCATCCAGACTGATCCAATTTCCTGAAGGAGAATACATCGTGGTCAAAGGGGAAGCGGGTACCGATGAAGAGTTGGCTAACAAGCTTACGGGTATTGCCTTTGGTGAAGTCCTTATGGAAGTAACAGAGGTATCGTATGTTGGTGCTCCGAATACAGCGGTGGTGATGGGAGAACAAGACGGAATGGTATATGGTGAAATGTGGATTCCTGTTGTTAGGAATTAGGGCAATAAGGAGCATGGCCACGAAAAAAAGCTTGGGGACTCCCAAGCTTTTTCTTATGGTTTCATATCAATATCTTATTCTCCAACCATCCCATCCCCATCATTATCCCGCATATGAGCGTATAACCAGTGATCGCTTGTGATCGGCATGCTGAAGCCGGCTGCTTTTGCTTCTTTGATTGTCACTAGTCCACTACCGTCAGTATCGATGCTTGAAAGATCGCCTTCTGTGGTTGAATTCGATGAGTCTGTGTTGGAGCTATTTGAGCTGGAAGGCTTACTTTCTGTCAGACCGAGTGATTCGTTTACTTCATCAGGGTTCAAATTGTCGAATGTATCAACGATTACGTTCCCTCTCAGCGTATAGGTATACTGATAACTTGAAGGGATCTGCGTTTCCGTATTTGGATAGGTGATAATGGCTTCAAAATCAGTGGCTCCACCTGCGTCCCGGATACTTTTTTCCATATAGGATTGATCACCGTGCCGGTTAAGCGTGCTGTCCTGAGGGGTGATATTATAAGCATTCGATACCCCGCCGAGAGAGTCGGCAATGATATGCCCTTCATCCAATACATCACTTTCGACGCCGGGAACCTTTGCCTCATCAGAGTAGTATCTGCCCGACGATGTTACCGGCTCCGTACTGTCATCCTGTAAAATGATTTCGTCTGCAATGACGCGCACCAGCTGACCATATTCATTCGTGAATGCCCAATACTCACGGTCCCCAAATCCAATGTCAACGACGACGTTTGGTTGACGATACCCGGACAAATCACCACCATCGACTTCAAGGAGATCGAATCCTGGAAAACCTTCATCAGTTGTTTCAGTTGAGGTTTCTTCTGAGACTGCTTCCTCTGTTTCAGGCTCATCCACAGCCTCGGAAGCAGCTTCTTCTGTTTTACCTTTACTATCAGCATTCTCCGTGGCTTCTACTTTCGGATCTGATGCTTCATCTGGTGCAGCTGCCCCTTCTACGTTGGCACAACCAACGATAATCATACTCGTTAAAAGCAAGAGTAAGCCGTTTAGTTTCTTTTTCATTGTGTAGACACCCCTATAATATGTTTCTGAAAGATTGACATCATTTCTTCATTTTACCGCAAATTGTTAAAATTCCTTTGTATTTTAACTAATCAGAATAATCTAACTTCAAGTAATGTGGCGTACTAATAAGAAACTCATCCCGTTTGATACGGTAAGGATTTTTAGGCAAAAAAAAGAACAGACACCCCTTTTTCAGGTGCCGGTTCTAGAATACATATGCGAATGTTTTCTTATATATACGTTGGATGTAGGCTGTGAGCGGAACCTGGTTGAGTTCCTGGCAGCTGTATTTAGCAATGTCGTGGCATCCTGTGTTTTTGTTTGTCATATTGATATATGTAACCATCCCCACGCTTGCGTCGGGGTGCAGGGGCCAAGATTCCACATTGAATACCCATGCTGGACCGCCAGGAGCTACTGTCATTGAGTAGAACTTCATATCACAGGGCTTGGCTTTATAATTTCGTTCTATTAAACTGTAAATAAACCAACCTATTGTAATTAATTTACAATATAATAGTCTAACCAATACTTAATGAAGAACATGAACGTAATAAAATCAGCAAAGATGATTGAAAGGAGACAGGTCAATGGCATTTTTCAGCAAGTTATTCGGAAAAAGCAATAGCCCTAAACAATCCAAAGGGAAAGATCCCAGCTACTATTCTAGTCTTGAACTTTTCATTATTTATGAAGGGGATGCTGATCGTGACAGTCATGAGGACGATCTATATACAGAATTAGAAAATGAGTTTTGGGTGTATCGTTCTCTAGGCGAATCGGGTGTGATGTCATCCTATTGGGCCAAAGATTACGGTATTCCTTTACCAGCTTTACCTGAATACCCACTTATAGGAGTCTTTAAGCTTACCGCATATAAGGGTTTCAAAGAAGGGTATAAACATCCTCTTTTTATTTCATCTAATAAAGAAGAGGTGAAGAAATTTTTTGAAGAATATGAGAGAACACACCAAAGGGAAGAGATGGAGGATAAGAATCGGAGCTAAATCCGGATAAGTAATATGATCACTGACCTCCAGTCGACTGGCGTATTAACACGGAGGGGGGCGACCCTGAAATCGGACTGTTTTTAAGGGTTTTCGTTTTAAGATAAGTAATTGCATAAAGCATTAAAAATAGCAGGCTACTTCGCATATGAATTAGACCTGCTTTGTTTATTGTTATACTAATATCTTAATTCAAATCTCAACCTCATTACGTCGAGCCTCTTGTAAAGAACTGTGTGTTACAATTGTTGAAAATTGAGATTACAAAAACTGGCCAGGTTAGTTGAATAAGTGATGGGGGAGATTGAAATGCTGCTTAACAAGACTTTGCATGCGCTGAAGAAGCGACTTGATGAAAGTGGGAATATGGAGATATTGGCTGAGCAAGGGAATATCCACACGGTTCATTGTTCATTTAATCCTCCTGTCGAAAGTGGAAAGCTGCAAACGTTTCAAGAAGAATCGAAGTTGATGCTACCGGAAGACGTCCGGGAATTTCTATCTCAACATAATGGAGCCAGGTTATATGAAATGATCCTCGGTTCGAACAATATTGGTGGCGGATTACTAGTATACTCTTTAGAAGAAATAAAAAAAACACGTGCTATCCTTCAGTCATTGTCAGAATTTATTCCAATTGGGTATGTGTTTGAGAATCATCTTTTGATAGGCCGAACTGCTGTTGACCAAGATTGTCCTAACTATCTGTATATAGCCGGAACCATTCTAAAACCGGAACCTTTGCATTTGAATCTGGAACTGTTTTTAGATCGGTTTGTAGTGTCTCAAGGGTCAAACTTTTGGGATTGGCCGAACTACACGGCTAAGAATTATTACAATCATTCCTGAGACATTGAGTTTTAATACCAGATTCTATGAAACACAAAAAAATTGGATATGTTGTCAAAGGCAAAAGAAAACTTTTAACAATGTATCTGTATACATGACATTCCCGAAATGGAAGAGGAGAGAGCTGGATTATGGAAATGGAAAAGGGAAGGGCTGAATCTAACCGGAAAAAGGTATATCAGAGATATTTGCTTCCTCTTACAATTACTTCATCCATGTTAGTATCAGGTTTAATAGGATATACAGCCAGTAGAATAGCTGTTAAAAATAATGTGGGTAACACAACTGATATAAGTAATTTAGATAATATGGAGAACCAGATAAATGAAGCTAGAGATCATTCTTTAAAAGTAATAGAAAAAGAGTTACCGAAAATAATCAGCGATCTCGAAAAATACAATAAGGATATCAATTTATTGGTTAAAAATGTCAAGTGGCTAAATGACAATCTGGCTCCAATAAGGGAAGCAACAAACAAATTTGACACTGCCATCACCGTAGCTAAAGGAGTCAACACTGTTGTTAAATTTCCCGTTGTAGGTGACATAACTACTAAATTAGCTTCGGCACAGATCCAACTTGATGAAATTGATCGAATATTAATTCGCTTGGAAAATTTAACTGTTATCCAACAAGAAATGAGTGATTCTCATCATAAGATAAATGTATTATATGAAAAATATCAAAAAGATAAAAGCATGGAGACGTTAATGCAAATTGAACAAGAGGTAAACTCAAACTTGATTTATCAGATTGAAGACTTAAAGAATACTACTATAGAGGCTCATAAAGTTCTAGAACTGTCTTCTAGTGTTTTAATTACAGTAAATAAAACTAAATCCCTTCTTCATTCAATGCAGGAAATGGGCGAAAATACGCTGGATGTCATTCAGTTTTGGAAGGAAACGGAAGACAGTTCTGGAATTGGGGCAAATGAAAGTTTAGAGAAGGATTTAAACGCTTCTATAGAAAAGATTCAAAAACTGCCAAATGAGTTATCTCAACGATCCAAGAGTACAATAACGTCAATAGAGAATGTGCAAAAAGAACTGCAGACTGTAAAAATAGCAGAAATGGTCAGTGGTGAGTGAAGCGGGGATAATCTCTTATTTTAGTAGCTAACTTATGGTGAACCCTATTTTAACTAAATAATAATAATATACGGTTTTTTCATCAAAAGGAGATTCCTCTCACAAAAAAGTGTCATACCCCTCTAAAACAGAAAATATGACACTTTTTTATATTATCTTTAAATTACCCCTCTAGATCATTGGGGCCATCCCCCCAATATGCTAGAAATAAAAATCCTATTCTTCACTATCATCCCTTTTAATTACTAAAAAAACACCAGTCAAGAAAACGATGATAATAAATGCATAGATGTACCACCCCATGAAATTAAATGTTCCACCGGAAGTATATCTTGAGGCCTCTTCAATTGCTTTTACAACGCAAAAGGTAAGAACGGAAAGACAGGATATTAGTACCCCGATGCTTTTTAACTCCATCAAACTCCTCCTTTCTTATCTGAAACATGTTCTATTTATCTTATTCTTACTACTTTCTGTTTACTCCAAGCTCCCCGCATAATCATCCTTCACCCAATACGTAAGCGAGCCGTCCTGATTGATCTCATATCGTAGATCCGCTTTCTGCAGACCGTCAATCATCAGTGGCTGCAGCTGACTCAACTTCAAATTGCTTTCTTCTATGTAGGTCGACAGGATTTCATGATGATACGTATTCGTCTTAGTTGAGGAAACGAGATAGTCGACGGCTGCCTGCTTGATCACGTATAGTTCCATTGTTTTGGTGTGGAGCTCTTTAAAGTCCCTTGGCGGATTTAGGTCCATGAGTTTTAAGTAGTTTTGTTTAAGCATGATGTCTGTCTCATTGACTTGCATCTTGAGGGAACTCAGGTCTCCGTTTGCTTCGTTTACTTTTGTCATCAGCTGCTTGAAGCTTTGGTCGCTTGAGCTGAAATATTGTTCACGCTCCTGCAGGTAGCTTCTGATCTTCTGGTCGTGGTTGATGGTCAGTTCGTTGTAGAGTTTCATGGGCAGGCCGCTGGCGAAGAGGGCGATTAGGACGAGACCTATTGCGCCCCAGGACCACTTTGGAGGCTTCTTATTTCTTGGTTGATACCGGTCATCATTCCAATAATCTCTTTCAGCGATAGGCATTCTTAATTCCTCGATTCATTCTTTTCTAGTAAAATACTCCATTAATTTTAACATAATATTACATTTTGTATTACTTAATTCTCCTAAGCTGCGGTTGTTCTCTCTATTAATAAGAAGTAGTATGTAATTAGAAGAAATTAGTAAAAGAGGGATAGAATGACTACGACTAATAAAGTGAAATATGTTTCGACCACTGCACTTTCAAAAGAATTAAAAATGAATGTAAAGGAAACGTTTAACATTTTCCTTGCTAATGGATTGATTAATAGAGTGGATAATCAATGGGTGTTAACCGAAAAAGGTAAGCAATCAGGTGGGACAATTAAGAGGCATCCCAAAGTTGGAGAATATATTGCATGGGATGAAACGATAAAAGATCATAGCATGTTCAAAACTGATCGTAAGGATGAACTTCTGAATATAACTGCTTTGAGTAAACACTTTGGGGTTTCAAAGCTTAAAATGAATCCAATCCTGTCTGAGCTTGGTTTTATTCAAAAGGGACTCAAAGGGTGGACAGTAACAAAGCTTGGTCAAAGCTTAGGCGGGAAACAATTAGAATATGATAAAACAGGTGTGCCCTATGTAAACTGGCCAGAAATCATATTGCAGAATAAGAGACTGGTAGAAACGATGAAAGAGCTGCAGGGGAATGATACAGAAGAAGAGACAAAGGCTGCCAATCATAACCCTTTAGAGTTTAGAGAAAAGTTCGAAGCCAAACACAGAGCGGCTGATGGTCATTATGTGAGATCAAGAGCAGAGATGTTAATCGATAATTGGTTGTACATGTCTGAAATTGTCCATGCATATGAAAGAAAATTACCGGTTGAGGAAGACGTATACACTGATTTCTATCTGCCGATTGGTAAAGTGTATATAGAATATTGGGGATTGGAAAACGATCCTAAATATGCTGCAAGGAAACAAGAGAAGTTAAGGATTTATAAAAAGTATGGCTTTAATCTAATTGAGCTTCATGATGCGGATATTCAGAATTTGGATGATATTTTGCCTAAGAAATTATTGATGTTTGGGATTAAGGCTTATTAAAAGTACATGAGCAATTGGGGGAGAAACATTGAACAATTTTGATTGGGAATGCAGCGGATATCGTCTTTTTTCTACTGCGAATATACAAACTAAAGTAAATGCCGATAAATTATTTGTGAGTTTATTGAAGAAGATCGAGGACAATCGGTTAGATATAAACAAATCGTTTACTGTAAAAGAAATTACGGAACTCATCCCTAGAGGGACTGCGGATGTAGAAAATTATGCAACGTATGGATTCTCTATTATGAGTATGTTCAGTGCCCAGAAACAAAGGAATTACTTTATCTTTAAGAACCAAGAAATAGTGGGTGAGTTCACTAGGATTTGTAACAACAACCGTAATAGAGATAATTACTATTGGAAGAAGCATTATCTAAATAAAGTAGTTAGAATCAATCCTAAGTATATTGTTCAGAACAGGATATATCCTAAGAATTCTTTCAATCTCATGCAATTCTTTGAAGGATACGTAAGAAATTACAGAAGGCTAAATTTGTCTGTTAATCATAATCGTTCGATGTTTACAAAAAGAGAAATCGACTATTTTGCCAGTTTGGGAGAGATGCTTGGTTTCGAGGTTTTTATTGAGGATAGGAAAATGGATAAGGCGAAGGGGCGGTCCCGCCCAATGGACCTGGCCTGGTGGAAGTGGGATAAACGAATCAGTGAAAAAGAGTATGTATCTTTAGATTTACATCTGGAGAGGGAGAGTGTGTGGTGGAAGGACGTTGAGACAGTAGAGAAGTTGTTTTCCGAAACAGAAGAAGGCTGTGTCCCCACTCATGTGATTGGTATTCAATACATAGAATCAGAGAAAAGAATTGATTATTTAAACAATCTGGTTTTAGAGAAAAATCGTCAGCAGCAGTCAAGTGCATTAATGGTCTACCGGTATGATGATGTAGAAACGGAGATGCAAAAAGTGAGTGCGTTTTGGATTAACCCGGATGGAAAACAAGATGAGCGTCATGCGTTTTGTAAGGTGGATGAGTCGGGGTATTGGTTAATGCTTTTTGAAGAAGAAGTTGACTTTTCGATAACTGGGAAGTGACTATAATTTTATAAGGGAAATTATCGTTAGCTTTTCTAATTAAGGTTGTAAATGGGATCATAAGCAAATGAGGTCTACAAAAAGAATCACCTAAAACGTAGATTTTCCAGTGTTTTAGGTGGTTTTTAAATCTATGTTTGTCATTGTTTTTTCCATTTCCGTCCTTTTTCTTGTGTTGGTGGAAGCCTATCTCCCGGTCCAATTTTTACTACCCGTGGTTTACTAACTTCACCACCTCTAGGACCTACTTCTTTGTATTTTCCAGGGGGTTGATTATCCATTCCAGGCTTTTTATTACCGGTCATTTTTACCACCTCCTTTATAATAATTATACCATTTTTTGCTATAATTAAAGTTGTAAGTAAGTTTAATTAGAAATCTAGAAAATAAATAGGGAGAACTTTCATATCTAAAGATTTATATGGGGGTAGATAAATTGGTAACTACCAAAGTACTAAAAGAGGTTTGGATAGAAGAGAGTGATTTGTTTTTTCAAGATTTTTCTCCAATAGGAAAGTATTCATTTTTATTTGAAAGATTTATTTTTAGAGGAGAACGAACTGAAAAATTCAATAAACTGTTGCCTACATCTTTGAGAGAAGATAAAGGTAGTGTTGAAAAATTATATGGTTTTGCTCAATTAAGTGGAATGGATATTACACATCCTCAATATAATTTCGAGTCTTTTTATCAGTCAGCAGAATTAAATATTCTTATGAATTTCTATAGAGCAGCTAATTATAAAGGTTTAAATTTACCTGATGTCTCATTTTTTAGAAATCATAGTTTAGAAATGTTTCCTTCAATTGATATGTTAAGAATTGAAATAGGTGATAAGTGGCTACCAAATCAATTTTTAGAGATAGCGGCATTAGCACAGCATTATGGATTACCTACAAGATTGCTTGACTGGAGTAAGGACTTATATACATCTCTATATTTTGCGAGTGCTGGTGCATTACATTCGGAGGACGATTCTAAATATTTGGTTTTATATGCATTAGATTATTTCACTATTGAATTTTTTAAAAATACTACTGCTAGAATTCCTTTACGTTTAATAACTCCTGAACTTTATAAAAACCCAAATTTGAATTACCAAAAAGGCATATTGAGTGCTTGGGAATACAAAACTTGCTATATTCAAGATTTAATGAAACAAAATCAAGTTTCAGGAAAAGAGCTTGATGAACTTTTATTCCCACTCGTAAATAACAAGTCTCTAGATGTTCTTATTCAAGAATACGTTGATGAAAATAATATTTCTTGGGGAGGTGACGGGTTTGAAGAACAAGAACCTTTAATCTATAAATTTTATATACCGATATCGCTGGCACATAAAATTTATGATTATTTACTTAAGATAGGCTATGGAGCAGATAGGTTATTTTCAGGATTTGAAGGTATTTCTCAAATGCTTAAAGATAACATGGTTTATTATAAAAAAACCAACCGTACTTAGAACTGTCACGGTGACCCGGATCATAAATTAATGAAAACGGTCTTCATCAAATAGAGTTTCATCTATTCCTTTTCATTAAAAGAGTGGATAAGTCCCAACAAAAAGTGTCATATCTCTCTGAAACAGAGAGATATGACACTTTTTTATTTTATCTTCAGTCCACCCCTCCCAAAACAATCAAACATAAAACACCAACACAAAAATGTAAGCGGTTTTATAATAAAGCGCTTTCACGGAAAATGAAGGTAACGAAAAGGGAGGGGTTAAGGATATGAATGCTTGGAAAAAGTTTATGACAGGTGCAGCGATATCCACGATGTTGTTTGCTGGAGGATGCAGCGGGGGATCGAGTGAGACTGGGTCTGAGAGCAGTGGCGACAAGGTCGTGTTGGATTATTGGCATACGTATAGCGATCAGGAAGAGGTCATTCTTAATGAGAAGATTAAGCCTTTGTTTGAGAAAGAACATCCTGAGATTGAGTTGAAGCTTACGAGGATGCCGTATGAGGGATTGAAACAGCAGGTGATCGCGGGGGTGTCCGGCGGTGAAGCGCCTGATTTGATGCGTATGGATATTGTGTGGGTTTCTGAATTTGCCAAGATGGGCGCCCTACAGGAAGTTAGCGGTATGGAAGGGTTCGAGGACGTGAAGAACAGTGTCTTCGAAGCTCCGATGGCGACGAACATCTATGATGGGAAGTATTATGGCGTGCCGGTCAATACAAATACGAAAATAGCAATCTATAATAAAGATCTACTTGAAAAAGCTGGATACACGGAAGCGCCTAAGACGATGGATGAGTTGAAGGATGCAGCGAAGAAGGCGGTTGATGCCGGCGCTAAAGGCGGAATCGGCATCGGCGGAAGCAATACATGGGGATTCCTTCCGTACTTCTGGAGTCTTGGCGGCAAGTTGACGAATGATGATTATACAAAGTTCGATGGTTATTTAAATAGTAAGGAAAGCGTTGCTGCGATTGAAGAAATGGCTTCATGGCAGAAGGATAAGCTGCTTTCTCCTACCATTCTTGGCGGTGAACCTGGCGCCTGGGACGGAATGAAAGCCGGTCAGTACCTGATGCTGGATGACGGCCCTTGGTTCTACAGTATTCTTGGAAATGAAGAAGGCAGCAAATTCAATCCGGAAGAACAAACAGTCAGCGGACTGATTCCTGAAGGTCCTGGTGGAAGCCGTTCTGTTATCGGCGGTGAGAACCTTGTCACATTTGCAGGTTCCGAACACCCTGAAGAAGCATGGACGTTTGCGAAATGGATGTTGACAGAAGAGCCTCAGAAATTGATGGCTGAAGCAGGATTGATTCCTACGAATAAGAACGCTGCAAATGATCCGAAAGTGATTGAGAATCCGATTGTCGAGAAGTATGTCAAACAGCTAGAAACAGCACTGCCGCGTACACCGATTGCTGAGTGGTCGGAAATTGAAGAGGTCATTAACTTGAACTTTGAGAAAGTGATGCGCGGGAAGATGAAACCGAAAGAAGCAATGGATGATGCAGCGAAGAAAGCGGATGCCATTCTTCAACAGTAATGTTGACAAGAGAAGGTACTCACCGATTTGGTGCAGTATCTTCTTTCATTCATAAGGACATAAGGAGGGATCAAGATGGACCCGAATCTAAATAACAATCACAGTGATATTATTCTTACTGAAAAAAAACCACTTTCCCAGCGGTTCAAAAAAGGGGCGAAGCAGTGGCTTGAAGTCTCGCCGTTTCTACTCATCGGGCTTGCCGGGGCCAGTATATTTGTCATCTATCCCCTCATCAAAGGGATTGTCATGAGCTTTCAGGACTATAACATCCTTCCCGGTACGGAAAGTCCGTTTGTCGGGCTGGAAAACTATAAAAAGGCTTTCTCTGATCCGGCTTTTGCATACGCCGTGAGGAATACGTTTCTCAACACGGTCGTGACGGTGCCGATCAACTGGTTTTTAGGGTTGTTTTTTGCTGTGTTGATCAATATTCAATTTGTTAAGTACAAGATTACGTTCAGGACATTGTATTATCTGCCGATCATCACGTCGTGGATCGTTGTTGCATTCCTTTTCCGCTACCTGTTTGCAGATGGGGAAAACGGACTGATCAACTTCGCGCTGGTGAATTTGGGACTCGTGGATGAGCCGATCAGCTGGCTGCAGAATCAGTGGACGGCGATGGTCGTCATCTGGCTGTTCCATATCTGGAAGACGGTAGGGTGGACGGTTGTCATCTACCTGGCAGCTCTTCAGGGGATTCCGAAGAACCTTTATGAAGCGGCTGCAATCGACGGGGCAAGCGGGATAAAAGCGTTCCGATTTGTCACGGTACCGATGCTTCGTCCAATCACAGCTTTTGTCATTATTAACCTGGTCATGGGTGCGTTCAACTTCTTCCCGCAGGTCTACTTCATCACGAACGGCGGGCCGATGGGGCAGACGGAAGTGCTGCAGAGTATGATCTACAAGCAGGCATTCAGTAACTTCAACTTTGGTTATTCTTCTGCACTCGGTGTGATGATGGGTCTGACGATCTTCCTAATTACGTTCACGCAGCAGAAGAAATTGAGCAATCAGAAATTCATGTAGATAGAAGAGGAGGGGAAAAGTATGAATGGGAACTTTTTTAGTAAATTGATTGTTTATCTGTTTCTCATATTGGGAGTCATCGTCTTTATCACACCTTTTATCTATATGGTGATGACGACGTTTATAAGCGGCGCATACTCACTTCCGAAGCCGCAGGAAGTATTCACGGCAGTACCCAATTTTGAAAACTATGAAATTGTCTGGAACAAGAATAACTTCTTTCGTTACTTTATGAACAGCTTGCTGGTTGCGGGCGTGGCCACGGTCGGCAGTGTTTTTCTTGGTGCCTTGACGGCCTATGCCTTTGTCCGGTTTACGTTCCCGGGTAAGGAACTGTTATTCAGGATCTTTCTATTCACGATGATGATCCCGCTTGTGCTTGCGATCGTACCTCAATTTACGGTCATCAAGAACCTCGGACTTGTCAACACATATTGGGGCTTGTGGCTGTTGTATATCGGAGGTGGAGTGGTCGGTTCTACTTTCTTTTTGAGGGGATTCTTTGAGACCGTACCGAAGGAATTGGAAGAATCCATCTTGATGGATGGAGGCGGGAACTGGACGATTTTCAGAAGGATCTATCTGCCTCTATCAAAGCCGGCGCTTGGTACCATGGCGATCTTCTCTTTTTCGGGGACATGGGATGAGTACTTCGTGGCGCTGACGATCATCAAGGATGAAGCGATGAGGACATTGCCGATCGCGCTCATGATGTTCCAGGGGAAATATGCGAGCAACTGGTCATGGATTTTCGCGGCATCCCTGATTGCGATCCTGCCGGTGATCATCATTTATATCATCTTCCAGAAGAAGTTTGTACAGAGCGGGCATTCAGAAGGAGCGGTCAAAGGATAACTCAGAGTAGAGGAATAGGGTGAAAAGAATGGAAAAAAAGAAAAGCCTGGCCGTTCTGGCAAGCATGTCTCTTACAGCAGCGCTGCTTTTCGGGTGCATGAATTCAAACTCTGAACCTGTCTTTCAAGCGGAGACGATTCAGCAGGGGAAATGGGTGAAAGAGCTGACCACGGATAAAACCGCCTATGCACCGGGGGATTCCGTGGATCTATCATTATCCCTGAACGAAAAAGTAGAAGAAGGAAAAATACTAGTTCAGTATAAGCATCTGGACGAAACGGTGAAAGAAGAAGAAATAGACTTAAAAGGTCAAGACATAGCTTGGTCATGGTCACCCAAGAAAGATGATTTCAAAGGATATATGGTAGAAGTGTATGTGAAACAAGGAGATGAGGTCATTGACCACCAGAACATAGGGGTTGATGTATCATCCGATTGGGCGAAGTTTCCGAGGTACGGCTATCTGGCTGATTTCTTTGAAATGGAAGCGGGTCAGCAGGAAGACGTGATCGACAGGTTAAACCGATATCATATCAACGGCCTGCAATTTTACGATTGGCAGTATAAACATGAGAAGCCGTTGAAGATGGAAGACGGTGAGCTTGCAGAAACCTGGCCGGATATCGCCAACCGGGAAGTCTCCAGGGAAACGATCGAACGCTACATTTCCCTTGCACATGAAAAGAACATGAAGGCGATGAATTATAATCTCTTGTTCGGCAGCTATGAAAATGCTGAAAGTGAGGGAGTGAAAAAAGAGTGGGGCCTCTTCAAGGATCCTGATGCCGAAGAGCAGGATAAGCATCCCCTCCCTGATAATTGGGCGAGTGATATTTACCTGATGGATCCCTCCAATAAAGAATGGCAGGATTTTATTATCAATGAAGAAAAACAAGTGTTTGACCATCTGGACTTTGACGGGTGGCACGTCGATCAGCTCGGTGACCGTGGCGTACTTTGGAATGCAAAAGGAAAGACGGTCGACCTGTCGGCCACCTACGTGCCGTTTTTGAAGGAAGCCAAACAGGAACTTGGGACAGATTTAGTGATGAATGCCGTTTCGCAGTATGCACAGGGCTACATCGCGTCACAGGCACCGGTCAGTTTCCTGTATTCGGAACTCTGGGATGGGCACAAAACGTATTCGAGTCTTAAAGGCGTCATCGATCAGAATGGTAAATACAGCAAAGGGAAGCTGAATACGATCCTCGCTGCCTATATGAACTATGACTTATCCGACTCGATGGGAGAATTCAATACACCAGGCGTTCTGATGACGAATGCGGTTATTTTCGCGGCGGGAGGGGCTCACTTGGAACTTGGTGAAAATATGCTCTCGAAAGAGTATTTCCCTCACAAGAAATTAAGCATGAGTGAAGAGCTGAACGCCGAATTGACAAGGTATTATGACTTCCTGGTCGCCTATCAAAATCTCCTCCTTGACGGCGGGGAGGAAACGGAAAAAGAAGTGAAAGTAAAGGGTGACTTAACCGTCTCTGATCAGCCGAAGCTCGGCTCGGTCTGGTCATTCTCCAAAAAGAAAGAGGATAAGGAGCTCATCCATCTGATTAATTTCACTGATGCCGCTTCACTTGAGTGGCGCGATAATCAAGGAACGCAACCCGAACCTCAAGAAAAGAAGGAAATCGAAGTGGAAGTGAAAGCAGATGGGAAGGCAGATAAAGTCTGGGTGGCAACACCGGATGCCTACCAGGGCTCCCCTGTTGAGATTGACTTCAAGCAAAAAGGGGACTCGATTACGTTCACCGTTCCATCCCTGAAATACTGGGACATGGTTGTAATTGATTATAAATAGGCTCTATTGATAGGTTCTATTGCTCCCGTTTCCAAGGAGAGATATGATAGATAACAAGAATAAGGGAAAAGAGGGTTCAGTAGATGATGCAGCTTCTGAAGGAACGGGTGGCCGCAAAGGTCGTTCTCACCATATTGATCGTGTGTTTGATCCCGACGGTCTTCAATAGTGTGTTCTTCTACCGTTCTGCCTCGGACGTCGTAAAAGAAAATGTAAGGGAATCATCAAGACAGATTGCCAGACAGGCAGCGGAATCCCTGTCCTTTATCTTCTCCAACGGGAGTGATATGTCCGACCTGATCTATAGTAATGAACGAATACAGGAGATCGTGAAGGATGATTTGAAAAGCGGCTCCCCAGCCGCCGGGAAAGAAGAAAATCAAGAGTATATGACCTCCTATCTGAATTCAAATATTTATACGAGTTCATTCGTGAGGATCCTCTACGTATTGAAGCAAGAAGGGAAGAGCTGGGGGAGCGGGACATTTTCCCCCTATAAGCTCTCACAAGTGAACGTCGATGAGATGGACTGGGCCGAGGAAGCTGTTCGAAGAGACGGAGAGTTGGTCTGGGGTGGGCTTGAGTATGACCGGTTCAGCGGAGCCGGCGAAAACACCGATCTTGTCCTGCCAATCACCAGGGTGCTGAAAGACTTTGATACGATGGAGAACATCGCCTATGTCCAGGTCGGCCTGGACGGAAAGGCGATATTGGATAAAATCAACCAGATCAAGCTCGGGAAGACCGGCCATTTCTTTGTGGTGAATGAGCAGGCTGAAGTTGTGATTGATAATGATTTAGAGTCTCTTCATAAACCCGTTGAGAATAAGGAAATGCGGGACTATATCCTATCTGGAAAAAGGGAATTCGAATATGAAGAAGAGGATATCCCTTATTATGGCGTTACGGAACCAATCGGGAACGGCTGGCTTATTGTCGGCAGGGTGCCTACATCTGAAATCACGGGTGAAATCATTTCGATTCAAAAAATCATCATTGGTGCATCCGTCATTTTCGGAATATTGGCGATTCTCGTCGGGAGCTTTATTGCAAAGAAAGTGACCGATCCGGTTAAGGTTTTGACGCAGCAGATGAAGCTTGTCGGAGAGGGGAACTTGAAAGTGCGTACGAGTGTGGATTCAAAGGATGAAATCGGGATGATGAGCTCCGAATTCAACCACATGATCAACCGAGTGGAAGAGCTGCTCGAGCAAGTAAAGGAAGAACAGCATCAGAAGCAGGAAGCCGTCCTTCGGGCGATCAAGCACAGAATCAATCCTCACTTCCTTTTTAACACATTGAGTACGATCCGCTGGCTTGTCCAGTTCAAGCAGACGGAAAGAGCCAATACCGCGCTTACTGCATTATCGAAACTCCTCGAGGGGAATATGGGGAAAAGCGGGAACTTCATCTCCATCAAGGAAGAAGTGGAATTGGTCGAACAGTTCATGGTGATCCTGCAAATCAGGTATGAGCAGAAATTCCATTTGGTCACGGATTTTGATGAGGGCGTAGAAGACTGGGAAATTCCAAGGATGCTTCTGCAGCCGATCGTGGAAAACTCAATCTTTCACGGAATCGTGCCGACCGGAACGGAAGGGACCGTGTGGATCACCGGAAAGAATATCTCCGGTGGAATTCAAATCGAGATCAGGGATGATGGAGTCGGTGTTGAGCAGGATATGTTACAGCGGGTGCAAAGAACTTCAGACGGGGACAATTCCTATGTGGGAATCGGGTTAAGTCATGTGGTCGATTCCATCAGGCTTTATTTCGGTCCGGATTCGAAGATGGAAATCAGCAGCGGTGAAGGCACTTTGGTGAAGCTTGTATTGATGAAGAAAACAGGGGGTGATCATGGTGTATAACGTAATGATTGTGGATGATGAACCGATCATCCGCTTCGGCTTGAAATCCTCCATTGACTGGGAAGATAAAAATCTTCACTTGATCGGTGATTTTTCAAATGGAAAACAAGCGCTGGAGGCAATGGAAAGAACCGGCCATGTGGATATCCTGATCACCGATATCAAGATGCCTGTAATGGATGGCATCACCCTGATGAAGAAAGCGCTTCAAGTGAACCCTAAGCTTAAAGTGGTGCTGGTCAGCAGCTACAACGAATTTGAATATGTTCGGGAAGGCCTTACCCACGGGGCGGTTGATTATATCTTGAAACAGACACTGGAGCCTGAGCAATTCTCCAAGACCATCCATAAGTGTATAGACAAAATCCTCGAGGAGGAAAAAGTGACAGAGCGGCTTGATCATGCGGAACTGGCCAATAAGATTCACGAAAGGCGGAAGACGGAACAATCCATTAAGAGGATTCTCCTGCGAAAAGAACCGTTCCAAGCATCTGAACAAAGGATTGAAAATCTCCCCATGCCCCAGCTTTTACTACTTGGAAGCATTAAGGATCTTGACCGGCTTCAGGATGAATTTGGTTTCCTCTATAAAAACCTTATCATCGAAGAAATTCAGGAGCGTTTCTACAGAGAAACGGAAGACGGGTATTGCTTTCCGATAGGCGAAAACGAACTGATTTTCTTCTTGGGGAATACGGAAGAACCGCGGGATACCGTGAACAAGTTGAAGCAGAGGATTGAAAAGGAGACGGCGCTGAAGCTGGTGTTCAGCTATGCCGTGGTTTCAGATCCGGGAAAATTGGTCGATGGATACCATCATGCTTTCCTGGCAGGCGAGCAGTATTTTTTCCAAAGTGATATGGTGATTTTTCCATATGAAAGAGGAAATGAAATGCATCAGAAGCCCCTGGGCCTTGAAGAGATAAAAGCTATGCTTCACAGGGAAGATTCACTTGAAAAGTTCCTTGAGGTGAGGTTTGCACGCTGGAAGGAAGAAGACATGCACCCTGACCTGATCAAGAAGGAAGCAGGGAATATCCTGAAGGTCCTTTACTGGAACAAGGTCGACCTAGGTGTGTTGATGGACTATATTTCAAGCATGGATTCTTCCGAAACTCTGGAAGAATTGACGGGACTATTCCATGAAGCAAGGAATGAATGTGACATGTTTCTGGAATCGGAAAGCAAGCATCCACATACGGATAATGAGCTGCTGGATAAGGCATTGGCCTATATCCATGAGCACTTTACACAAGAGATGACGCTGCAGCACGTCGCCGACCATATCCATATCAGCCGGAATTATTTCAGCATTCTGTTCAAACGCTTCATGGATATCAATTTCATCGATTACGTCATCAGCCTCCGAATCAATAAAGCAAAAGAACTCCTGAGCCACACTTCATTGAAGGTCTATGAAGTAGCCGGCGAATCAGGTTTCAATGATGTGAAGTACTTCAGTAAATTATTCAAGAAAATCACCGGACACTCGCCGGGGGATTACAGGACAGAGCATCACAAATAGATTTGGAAAGGGATTTCTCACATGTTTCGATTCCGGACAACCATCATACTTATCCTATTGCTGGTACTGAACGCCTGCGGAAATCAACACATCATCGACGATTCAAGGAAACTGAATGTATCTGATGAAAAAAGGGTGGAAGAAATAGAAGTCTGGCATACCTACAGCGATGAAGAAACGAGAATCTTTGAAAACGAGATCATTCCATTATTCGAAGAAAAGTATCCAGGGATCGATGTCAAATCCGTCAGGCAGCCGCATAGCAAGCAGCTGATGTCAGCGCTTATTTCGCGGGCCTCTGTCAACCGGACACCCGATGTCGTCCGGATGGATATTACCTGGATGCCTAAATTTGTCCACCTGGACTTACTCTATACAATCAGTGAGTTTGATGATTTTGACTTGGTCAAAACAAGATTCCTTGAAAATCCCCTTGAGTCGAACCGGTTCAGGGAGGATTATTACGGTCTGCCCCTGAACACGAATACGAAAGCAGCCATTTACAATAAAGAAGCGGTGGAAAAGCTTGGGCTGGAGCACCTTCCCAAAACGATGGATGAATTGATCCGCATCGTAAAGGAAAACAATCTGAAAATCGGTATCAGTGACGTTTCCCCCTGGAACAGCCTCCCCTATTTTTACGGTTTGGGCGGGAAGCTCATGAACGACAAGTATACGAAGGCAAGCGGCTATCTTGATAGCAAAGAGAGCATTAAAGCTTTTAAAGAGCTGTTGGATCTATACCAAAATGGAAACATCCCGTCCGAGGCACTCAGCGGTTATCCGGAGACGTGGCAGAATGTCGGCTCCGGGGATTACTTCATGATTGATGAAGGGCCGTGGTTTTACAGCGTGAGGTCTGAAAACGACTTGGCCCTTGTCAATCAGCGAACGGTTTCAGGCGTATTTCCGAGTAACGGGGAGCAGGGATCGATCCTTGGCGGGGAGAATGCGGTCATCACGAAAGGGACGAAACACCCGAAAGCGTCCTGGACATTCATTAAGTGGATGACGACCGAAGAACCTCAGGGACTTTTGTTAAAAGCAGGCCTGCTCCCGACGAACAAACGGGTGGAACTCTCCAGTATTGCAGAAGAGTATCCTTACTATAAAAGTTATATCGAAAGCATCGACGAAGCCTTCTTAAGGCCGCCGGTGCCGCAGTGGGAAGAAATCAATACTATCCTGACAAATGCCTTCAGAAGCATTTTCAGCGGTGAAGTCAGTGTGGAAGAAGGACTGAAGAAAGCGGCGGCTGATATAGACCGTCAGCTCTCATCATAGAAAGGCTGTTTTCTAAATGATTGTTGATTTACGTCCGTTATTTAGGAGTGCACATGCTCTATTCGAACTCCAGCTTAAATAAGGAATGGGCATACAACCCGAAAATACCCAAGTTCCGGTATTTTCTTGCGTGTAAAGAACAAAGGTTGCGAAAAGAGCCTCATAGAAAGGAAGAGGGAAATGGAGAAGAAATGGTGGAAAGAAAGCGTCGTCTATCAAATTTATCCGAGAAGCTTCAAAGACAGTAACGGAGACGGGATCGGTGATTTGCAAGGAATCATCAGCAAGCTGGATTATCTGAAAGAACTGGGAGTCGGTGTCATCTGGCTGTCCCCCGTCTATGAATCCCCGAATGATGATAATGGATATGATATCAGCGATTACAAAGCCATCATGGACGAATTCGGGACGATGGAAGACTGGGAAGAATTATTGGAAGGTCTGCACAAAAGAGGGATGAAGCTGATGATGGATCTTGTGGTCAATCATTCATCGGATGAACATGCATGGTTCATTGAATCCAGGAAATCGAAAGACAACCCTTACAGGGATTATTACATCTGGCGTCCAGGCAAGGACGGAAATGAACCAAACAACTGGACTTCCTTCTTCAGCGGGTCGGCATGGCAGTATCATGAGGAGACTGACGAATATTTCCTTCATCTATTCAGTAAAAAGCAGCCTGACCTTAACTGGGAAAATCCTGTTCTGAGAAATGAAATCTACGACATGATGAAATGGTGGCTCGATAAAGGGGTCGACGGATTCAGGATAAATGTGATCAACCTGATCTCAAAAGAGGACGGTCTCCCAAGTACGCCTGGAGGAAAGAAATACGACTGGGGCGGGGATTACTTCATGAACGGTCCCCGTGTACATGAGTATCTGCAGGAAATGAACAGGGAAGTGCTCTCAAAATACGATATGATGACGGTCGGGGAATGCCCGGGGGCGTCCCCGGAGGATGCTGCCCGGTATGCCAATGAAGAAGGCACCGAGCTGAACATGATCTTTACCTTCGAACATATGGACCTCGACTCCGGTCCCGGCGGGAAGTGGGACGTCAAGGATTGGACGCTGGCCGATCTCAAGGATGTGATGACCAAATGGCAGAAGGATCTTGAAGGCAGGGGATGGAACAGCCTCTACCTTAACAATCACGATCAGCCAAGAATGGTCTCGAGATTCGGGAACGACCAGGAATACCGCGTTGAGTCGGCTAAGATGCTTGCCACCTTCCTTCACATGATGCAGGGGACACCTTACATCTATCAAGGGGAAGAATTGGGCATGACCAATGTGAAATTCGACTCCCTGGAAGAGTACAACGATATCGAAATCCACAATATGTACCGTGAAAAAGTGACAGAAGGCGGAGAGGATCACGCCAAGATCATGGAAGCCATTTATCGCAAGGGGCGGGACAACGCAAGGACACCGATGCAGTGGGATGACAGTGAACACGCCGGGTTCACGATCGGAACACCGTGGCTGAAGGTCAATCCGAACTACAAGGAAATCAATGCGGAGAATGCGCTGAAAGACCCGTCATCCATCTTCTACTACTACAAGGAATTGAACCGCCTTCGCAAAGAGCATGATATTATCGTCTATGGCACGTACGACCTTATCCTTGAGGATAATCCACAGATCTATGCCTACACACGGTCACTCGGTGAAGAAAAGCTGGTCATCATGTGCAATTTCACAAAGGAAAATGCGACATGTACTTTGCCTGAAGATATCCAGTATGAATCGGCTTCCCTCTTGATCGGCAATTATGTCGAAGGGACGGCAGAAGAGCGTTTAGAAGGACTTCAATTGAGGCCATATGAAGCGAGAGTTTATAGATTGAATTAATAATAGGGAAAAGCAGGCGGGCGGGTACAGGTCCAGTTTGAAATTACAAACTTTTAATTAACAAACGAAATGTTTGAGCTATTCGCTGCGCAAACAATGTTATTTGCATATAAAAGCGGTCAGAGAATGATGTCCCTCTGACCGTTTTTTTTAGCTGCCATTATTCGAATAAGAAGACCGGCAAGACAGTTCATCCTCGGGCGGGTTTTGGGTCTCTGTCTAAAACAAATCGGGTCTTCTCTGTGAAAAGTAATACGGACGACTTTCTATAAAATCAATCGCTTTATAATCACTTAAGGTTTCAGTTTTCTCTTCTTCAAATCGTTCATTTTCCTTACCGTCAAAGAATTTGCCTGTAGTAATCTTCGTAACCTCAATAGCACCGCCGGAAACACTCATTTCTATTTGATAACTATTTTTACTGTAACCATCACTGTATGGTTGATACGTATGACTAATACCATCAAATTCTCCTGCTTTAAGGGCAGCTAAAACTTCTTCTCTTTTCAATTGACCATTCCTTTCTGACACAAGTGCGTCAATTATAACGTGCTAACACCAATTTTATATATATTTTCATTTCTTGATCAAAATTCATATTTTTTAAGCTTTTAATTTTCATACTGAAAGAGTGTTTTATATACACAAGTGAGTGTCATAAGTTAAGCGCTTTCATTCTAGCTATTCTACTGTCCGAAGGTTCTCTTTACAATAGGAAGTAAGAAGGGGAGGGGGAACGAAATTGACAAAAAATCAATCAATCAGGGTCGGCCTGATCGGACTTGGCGGAATGGCCAATGCACACCGGAAGATGATCTCTGAACTGGAGCGGATTCAATTGAGCGCTCTTTGCGATGTGAACGATGAACTCCTGCATAAGGTGGGAGATGAAGAGGGAATCGGGAAAGAGAAGCGGTTCATTGAAATGGAGTCACTCATCCAGGATCCGGATGTTGATGCCGTCATTTCGATTGTGCCGAATGATCTGCATGCGAACGTATTGGAACTGTGCATCCGGCATCAGAAACCAATTATGGCAGAAAAGCCGTTTACCTTGAATTTCAAGGAAGCGGAATATCTGGCGGAACTCTATGAGAAGACACCGATTCCCTGCATGGTCGGTTTTTCGTACCGTTATATACCGGCTTTCAGATATGCGAAGAAACTGCTCCAAGAAAATAAGATCGGCACCCTCCGTCATATGGAGGTCCGTTATCTTCAATCGTTCGGTGCGCCGATCTTTGATGTCCCGTATTTATGGAGGTTTAATAAGGTGGTTACCGGGACCGGAGCACTCGGAGATCTCGGCGCCCATATGATTGACAGCGCAAGGTTCCTTGTCGGGGAATTCAAATCAGTATCTGCGTTAATGAGAACCTTTGTCCCCGAACGCAGGGATCCGGCAAGCGGCAGCATGCACAAAGTGGAAGTGGATGATTACGCCAGTTTCCTAGCCGAGCTTGAGAACGATGTGGCGGGCACATTCCTGACGACGAGGAATGCAATCGGTTCCGGGAATCAGCATGAAGTGACGTTGTACGGAGATATCGGGACGATACACGTCAATTGTGAAAAACCGGATGAAGTTCTGTTTAGTTTAGTGGATGCCAAGGAGCTTAAAACAACGAAAGAGATCTTGGAAGTTCCGGCGGGCTACAGGCGCCAGCAGCTGGAGGATTTCATCGCTTTAGTGACTGGACAGGAGCAAGAAGGGATTCCTGACTTTCATGATGGCTATCGAAATCAAAAAGTGCTGGAGCGCATCATCGAGTCAGCTGAAAAGGGCCGGTCAGTAAACATAGACGAATAGAAAGGAGATATGTATGAGTGATCAAAAAGTAAAGATTGCCGTCGCAGGAGCCGGTTCATTCACGGACCTGTGGTATCTTCCTATTTTGAAGAAACATCCCTCCGTCATCCTCAAGGCAATCTGCAGTCAAAATGGAACCAATGCAGACAGGCTGGCTGCCAAATACGGCATACCGTCAAGCTGCCGGTCCTACAGGGAAATGCTTGAAGAAGACATTGACGGCATCTGCATAGTGACCCCGAACGTCAGCCATCACGAGATTTCCTTGCTGGCAGCAGGAAAGCAAATCAATGTCATGTGCGAAAAGCCGTTAGCAATGAACACTGAGCAGGCAAAGGCGATGAGGGAAGCGGCAGAACGAAACAACATCATCCATGGAGTGAATTTTACGTATCGGGAAAATCCAGCCGTCGTCCGGATGAAGGAACTGATTGAGGACGGGTTGATAGGCAGGGTATATGATGGCAAATTTGAGTATTCAGGTGATTACGGATTATCTGGACCGCCCGGATGGCGCGGCACGAGTTCTGTGGGAGGAAGAGGCGGTGTTCTTGCTGACTTGGGTTCGCATCTCATAGACGCCGTCCACTATATCCTTGGTGAAAACATCGAGCATGTATCGGCTTCCCTTTCGTATTTGGAAGGCGGGAGTATGAAAAGGGCGGCCGACTTGGAAGATAAAGACCGTTCTGCGGATTCCGCCTTCTTCCAAGCTTCGTTTCCATCAGGAATCCAGGGATCCTTTTATACCAGCTGGGTTTCAACCCAGGGGGACCGGAACCAGACAATCGATCTGATGGTGAAAGGCGGGAAAGGGGCTCTGCAGCTCCTCTCCAGCGAATTGGGAATCAGGTTGAGGTACGCACCGGTAAACGGTCCCTGGGAGGATATAAAACTAGCAAACATATATCCGTGGGATGATGCGGCCGAGCCATCCGAAGAACGATTCCGTCCATGGCGTTTTACTGAAAAGAACGAAATTTGGAAGTGGGTGGACGCCATAAACGAAAAGAAAGAACTGGACAGGCCGACATTCAGGGATGGTTACGTCGTACAGCGGGTGATCGATTCCGTTCTCTTATCCGATCAATTGAGAAAAGAAGTAGCCGTAAAAGAACTTGAAAAAATGGAGGAATCACAATGATCAGAGTGACAATCTGGAATGAATATCGACATGAACAAACGAATCCGGCTGTACAGGAGATCTATCCTGCCGGCATCCATCAGGCGCTTGCCGGTTTCCTGCAGGAAGAGTTCGAAGTGAAGACAGCAACGCTTGATGAAGCGGAGCACGGGCTAACGGACAACATCCTCAATGAAACCGATGTGCTGATCTGGTGGGGACATATCGCCCATGATGAAGTAAGTGACCACATTGTAGAGAAAGTGAAGGAACGGATCCTTGATGGGATGGGATTCATCCCGCTGCACTCCGCCCATAATTCTAAAGTCTTCAAGGTGCTGATGGGCACCAGGACGGGCGAACTGAAGTGGCGTGAAGCCGATGATAAAGAAAGGCTTTGGGTTGTGGAGGAAGGTCATCCGATCGTGAACGGCATCCCGGAAGTCATCGAACTCGAGAATGAAGAAATGTACGGCGAGCGTTTCGGCATCCCGAAGCCTGACGAGCTCATTTTCATCAGCTGGTTCTCGGGTGGAGAGGTGTTCAGGAGCGGCTGTACATACCGGCGCGGAAGAGGGAAAATCTTTTACTTCAGACCGGGACATGAAACCTATCCGACGTATTATCACAAAGACATTCAGCAGGTGATCAGGAATGCGGTGCTGTGGGCAAGTCCTGAACAGGGTTCCCCTGAGCTGAAACTGGGGAATGTCCAGCCGCTCGAAAGCAGGTAAATACGGCAGGGTTCAGTCCCTGCCAATACATGAGGAGGAAGGAAATGAATATCAATCGAAAATTGAAACTGCCTCTGGCCGGCCTGGTTGCCTTCAACCTTGCCCTGACACCATTCACGCTGCCCCAAGATGCTGCAGCCAAAGACAATCAAAAAGAGACCGTGCAAAAAGCCCAAAGCAAAAAAAATCTCCCGGCAGAACCGATCTCTGCATTCCTTGTAGACAAATCGAGGTATAATCCCGGTGAAAAAGTGAAGCTCTCCCTCTTATTCAACACCGAAAAAGAGTGGAAAGGCGATCTCCAACTAGAAGTCTATCATCTCAATGAAAAAGTCGCGGAGGGCAGCAAGAAGATCCACGTGAAAAACGGCCTGAAAGGGATAGAGGTGGATTGGACACCGCCGTCAGATGATTTTAAAGGATATCTAGTAAAAGCCTCATTCAAGGGATCCGACCAAATCGTCACGGCAGCCATCGATGTCTCAAGTGACTGGACCCAGTATCCCCGTTATGGTTATGCAACCGAATTCCCTCAAGAAACAACAGCCGAAAGTGAAAAGAAGATGAAGCAGCTGACCCAGGAGTATTATTTGAATGGATTCCAATTCTATGATTGGATGTGGCGCCATGATGTATCCGTCTACTCGAAGACCGACAGTGAAGGGAACCCCGTACTTGATGAAGACGGAAACTTCATCACTGAAGATATCGATAAAGACACGGCTTATAATGATCTGCTCGGACGCAAGCTTTATCCGATCACGGTGAAGCAGCAGATCGATGCAGCGCAGAAATACAATGCGGCAGCCATGGCTTATCAAATGAACTATGCCGCAAGGGAAAACTATGAAGCTTTCGGGGTGAAGAAGGAATGGGGACTGTATAAGAAGAATGCTAGTTTCCCGGACCCTTCTTTAAGCGACCAGGAAGGATTCTATTTCGACTGGGTGAACCCGCCGACCGGACTCTACCTCCAGGACCCGGGGAACACCGAATGGCAGGAATACATCAACCGGGAGTTTGTGAGGGGTGTAAATGAATTCGGCTTCGACGGGATGCACCTCGATCAGTGGGGATTCCATGACAACGATTATCTTTATGACTATGAAGGCAATAAACGCCACTTCTCGAAAGACTATGATTCTCTTATCAACTCGGTAAAGGGCTCACTGACCGACAACGATAAATCCAAGAACTTTGTCACCTTCAATATGGTCGGGGGCAACGACGGATATAGTGACGTGCCGCGGCCGTCTACACAGACCGACTTTGACTACAGCGAAATCTGGCAGGATAAAGATCACTACCGCGACTTACTGAAGGTAGTGGAAGAAACAAGGGAAACGAACGGCGGGAAAGCAGTCGTCATTGCCGGATACATGAACTACAAGCAGGCGACCGGCGAGCATTACAACGTCGCGGATGTAGAGGGAGTGCCGAGGTCCGAACATTTCATCTCCCGGATTCAGAAGATGCCTGGATGGGTAGGGGATTTCGGGATGAAAGATGAAGACCAAATCATCTGGAAGGTCGATGCACCAGAGTCCGGCACCTATACGGTGGACCTTAAGTACGGCCATGACAACGGGGAAAGCCCTGTCGGGAAAATCCACGTGAATGACGCTCTCGTAAAAGACGCGATTCCATTCAGTGAGAAGACCGGCTGGGGGAACCCGGTTGCGGAAACAAGCCTTACAGCCGATCTGCAAGAAGGGGAAAACGAGATCAAGCTGTCACTGAACACAAATAATTTATGGCTTAACGTAGACAGTCTCGTCCTTAAAAAAGAAGACTATGAGAAAGAGTATGAAGCAGAGGATGCTGAACTGATCAGCAGTAAAGTTGATAAGCATGGCCATGTATACAATTTTGATACGGACGGCGATTTCATTGAATTCACCGTCGATGCCTCCGAAGCCGGAACATATCCGGTCAGCTTCCAGTACGGTGTGGAAAGCACAACGGTCAGCCGCCACCTGTATGTGAATGGGGAACTGGTGAGTGATTCTATCCAACTGGATCCGACTGGCGGGTGGGAATCGTTCCAAGCAACGGAAGAGACGTCGGTCAAGCTCAAATCAGGTGAGAACAAGATAAAACTGAAAGCCGACGGCGTCAATGATACAGGTGCAAAAATCGACTATCTATCTGTAGGGGAGGACCGTTATCAGGCAGAAAAAGCCGAAGTCGGCTGGGAACCATCACAGGAGCCGCTCATAAAAGCGGATGACGACGGAGTCACGGACTTCAAACAGCAGGGAGACTTCATTTCCTTCCCGATGAATGCCGGGGAATCGAAAGAAACGGCCATTTCTGTCAGATATCAAAATCCTGGAGAAGAAACGAAACGCAGCATCTTTGTTAATGGAAAGAAGGCAGGTATTATGACGCTGCCACCAACTGCAGAAAGTCAATGGGGAACAGCGGAAGTATCCATCTATCTGTACAACGGGGAAAATAAGATTTCCATCCAGAAGGAAGAAGAAACTGAAGAAACAGGCATAGCCATCGATAAGATCGAATCTGGATCTCAAGTAATAGAAGCTGAAGAAGCGGAACTTGGCTGGCTTCCGGTCGTTTCAAGGACAAGCGAAGTATCGGTCGACCCTGGCTATACGAATAACTTCGGAAACAAAGGCCAGCGTGTCCTGTTCAACGTCAACAATAAGGAAGAAACCGATACACTCAGCTTCAAATACAGGACGGCGAATAACCCTCATATCAACATCTATGTGGACGGAGAGCTGATTCCTTCCAATAATCAATATGTGGACGGCAAGACGGTTTCCGAAACGGTTTTCTCAAGCACCCCGGGAGGCTGGGACGGAGCCATGGTGGAGAAGACCATCAACGCCAAGGTACCGCCTGGAGAGCATGAAGTGATCTTCGAAATGGCTTCAAACGGGGAATACATCAATCTCGACAGTATGAATGCAGGCGGCGTGGAGTATCAGGTGGAAGAAGCCGATTTTGCCCCTGAAGGCCATGGGATCACCACCACTACAGGGCATATCTATGACTTCAAGGATGAAGGCGACTTCCTGAACTTTGCCGTCGAAGTGCCTGAAGCCGGTTCATATGACTTGAAATGGAGATACAACAATGATTCAGCTTCAAAACGAGAGGCTCAACGTGCAGTCTTTGTCAACAAAGAGAAAGCGGGCGAGGTCGTATTTTCATCTTCGAATGGCTGGGAAGATCTTGAGATGAAGAATATTCAGCTGGAAGAAGGCCGGAACATCATCAGGATGGAAGTCCAGGATATAGATGATGACGGCGTCAAGCTGGATTATCTTCAAATAGGAAATCAACGGATACATGCAGAAACGGCAGACAGTCTATCCCCGATGCACATCTATAAGGATACACTGCTGAACTTTGGTCATACGGGCGATGAAGTGACCTTCGACGTCGATGTCACTGAAAAAGGGGAAACAAGTTTCATCTTCACGTATGCGAACGCCGGAAGCGACACGGAGCGAACCATCTATGTCGACGGCGAGCCTGTCCTTGATGAGAACGGCAAGCCCTACAAAGTCGTCTTTAAAAGCACCGGCAATATCGATTCATACAGCGAAGACGGATATGTCGTACTGCCTGAGCTGTCGGCAGGAAAGCATGAAATCACACTGAAGCAGGAAGAAGGACAACAAGGAACGATCCACCTGCGCCGTATGACCATCGGATTATTCGACGAACCTTCCGTCCGCCTGATGGACGCAGGCCTCGCCGCCATGGGAGCGACCCATATCGAAATCGGCACTGCCGAAAAATTCGAGGAAGGGCCGAACATGCTGGCTCACGAATACTACCCGAACCGCAGCAAGAAAATGAGCGGATCACTCAAAGAATCAATGAAAGACTACTACAAATTCTTCGCCGCCTATGAAAACATTCTGTTCGACAGCACCCAGACAGATAAGCAAGTAAAAGTCGAGACCGGCGGGAAAGAAGTCAACGTGAGTGACAACGGCGAGCAGAACAGCATCTGGTCCATCGTCAGGGATAACAAGGACAATAAAGGCTTTGAAGATTATGAGGTCGTTCACCTTATCAATCTATTAAACAACGACTCGAACTGGAGAAACGCAGCTGCTAAGCCTGAGACTCAAAAAGAGCTGACGGTGAGATACCCGATTGGTCAGTCAGCTGAAGAACTGCCGAAACTTAAAGTTTATGCAGCAAGCCCTGACAAACGAGAAGGGATGATGGAGGAACTTGAGTACAGCTGGAATCAGGATGAATTGGTCATTACTGTTCCGAGCTTGGAGTATTGGGAGATCCTTGTGATTGATCGTGATGGGGTAGAGGGAGAAAAACCGTCGAAGATTAAGATTAAGAATAAGAAGTAACACCTTTAGTGGAATGTAATAAAAGAAGCAGCAGCTTACCGGCGTAAGTTGCTGCTTTCTTTCTTAGCTAACTTAATAACTTCCTTCACATCAGAACCCCTATAAACGGCAGTCTTACTATTATTATCTGTAAAATAGATCTCCCCATATTCATGTTCACGGGTAAAGCCGAGAATCATAAAATTGTATGTTTGCTTATCTTTTAATAGGATGAATTCTTGTTTTTTGATGTTAATACCCCCAATTGACTACCAAGTCAATCTTCTTAACTTCATCTCTTTTTTATCTTAGCGAATTCCTTGAAAAACAGGTCCATACTAATTCCTGTTTTATTATGTATGATGCACAGTGTTAGAGCACTAGGGATTCTTTGCCCGCGCTCGATCATCCCGTAGCCTTCTTCTGACAATTCAGTTGTCTCAGCAAACTCAGCCTGGGTCATTCCAAGTTCATATCTTCCCCGTTTCAAATGTTCACCCAGTAATTTCGCAAATGGTTGATTTTCTTCTTTTACCAAAGGTTTCTCCCCTTTTTACAATCATTATCAAATCGGGGAAAACCCAGCACCACAAACAGGTAGTTGGATTATTACAAAATATGTAAAATACTTAAAATTTATTTTTTCTCTGTCTTTATCAGAAGAAATTCCTACTTGCCGATCTACTATTAAGGAATAGATGGTCAGAAGCTTACATAGAGAAATGTTCAGAAAGTGGGGGAGTATTCCTGGCTCCCTATTAAAATGCTAAAATATAGATATTATAAAAACAGGAGGTCACTAATATGCCGACCTATAACAAGTTAGTCCGGGATAAAATCCCCGAAATCATTGAAAGTAAAGGGAAGAAGTTTTCAATCAAGGTACTGAACGATGAAGACTACATAAAGTATTTGAAAGTAAAGGCTTATGAGGAACTGGATGAGTACTGTGCTGCTGATACGGATGGAGAAGCAGTGGAAGAGCTTGCTGATCTGTTAGAGGTTTTCAGGGCTTTGGCCAAGCAGCATGGATCTTCTATAGAGGAAGTGGAAGCAGTGCGGATAGAGAAGGCTGAGAAGCGTGGGGGATTTGAGGAGAAGGTGTTTTTGATTGGAGTAGAGGATTGATTCAATTGAATTTGTATCTGATCTAATATATAGGGGAAAATAAATCTCTAAGCAAGGTGGAAACTAATGAACAGCTTTGAATTAAAAGATAAAATCAACAACCTGTCCATATGGAAGAAAGGGGATCAGAGAGCCCCTCATAAGCCGTTATTAATTTTATTAGCATTGGGACAGCTTCAAGCGGACAAACCCAGATTCATAAGTTATGAAGTTACTAGGGAGAAGCTAACAGAGCTGCTGAGGGAATTCGGACCGCTCAGGAAGTCCTATCTATCACCCTAAAGATCTTTTTGTTCTACTGAGAGACGGGGTCAAGCTAATAGATTTAGATGTGGATGGAAATATTCAAAGTACTCATCAGTTAATGGAGCATAAAGTTGTAGGTGGGTTTTAACAATGTGGATCATTTGTTACCCTTAGATTTCTAATGAATTTAAAATAATTCAATAAACGTTTCTAAAAAATTTCTCGAAAGTAGATTACTATTAAACCCATACTATTTCATATGATTCATATTTGTTCAAAAACCTATTAGTTATTTAAAAATTACCTCATCCTTCTCGTCTTAAATTGTTTTTCTATCTGTAACACTAAAAGCCTTAAATGAATTTTGCTATAATAGTACCAATAGTAACTAATTAAAGGACTGAAATTCATATGTCAAAGAAATATATATTATCCATTACAGAAATTGAAGATAAAGTTAAAACAATTGTTAAAAATTTTAATGAAGACACTTTTATTGAAGAGTTTTTAGGACTTTTTGATATTCCTAAAACAAGTATCACACGTGCAAGATCCAGTGAAGGCGATTTTTTTATAAGAAATAAAGTTCGTTATCGTAAAGTTGAAAATAATCCACTACAAGCTATCGATGAAATTGAGCAGGAAATTTTATCTCAAAACCAAAGGCCACGCTATATTATCTCAACGGACTTTAAAATGCTTTATGCAAAAGACACAAAAACAAATGATTCGCTTGCTATCCACTTAGAAGATTTACCAACTTCTGCAGAGTTCTTCCTTGCATGGAATGGGATAGAGAAAGCAGATTATCAAAAAGAGAGCCCAGCGGATATTAAAGCTGCGGAGCGTTTCACAAAACTCTATGATGAATTGGTCAAGATCAATCCAAATAATGACGCTAAAGGTAAACCTTTTAACCTTTTTTTAATTCGTACACTTTTTTTGTACTTCTGTGAAGATACAGAAATTATCACTAAAGGTTCATTTACTAATATTCTTAAGACAAGAACTGCATCTAATGGAAGTAATCTGAATTCAGTCATTAAAGAATTATTTTTAACTTTAGATGTTCCTGAAAACCTAAGATACAATACGCCTAAATGGTTAAAAAAACTCCCATACGTAAATGGAAAGCTTTTTAAAGAACCACATCTTGACTTGAATTTTAGCACTTTAACCCGAAAACTTCTAATCGAAGCTGGTGAAATGCTTAACTGGAATGAAATAAATCCTGATATTTTGGGCTCGATGATTCAAACTGTTGCAAATAAAGAAGAACGTCAAGTTTCAGGTATGCACTACACGAGCGTGCCCAATATAATGAAAGTAATTAAGCCACTATTTTTGGACAATCTTCAAGCGGAATATGAAAGACTTTCTGAACGAGCGTATAATTACTTAGAACGAGAGATTACTGAAAAACAAAGACGAGAACAACAACGTAACATTATTAAAGAACTAAATAGTTTGCTTGAACGAATGAGTAAAATTAAGTTTTTAGACCCTGCCTGTGGATCTGGTAATTTTTTGATTATTGCCTACAAAGAACTTCGCAGGCTTGAAATCCAAATCCTTATAAAAATTCGTGAAATCCAGGACGCTTTAAAGGAAAAGAATGTTTATCAAGGAGAATTTCTAAAGCAATCTAAAATTAAGCTAAACCAATTCTCAGGTATTGAGATTGATGATTTCGCACATGAAGTGGCTAAACTTTCTCTTTATATTGTTGAACATCAAATGAATGTAGAAATGATTGAATCTCTAGCGGACTATCAACCTAAAATTCTTCCACTTCAAGAATCAGGGAATATTGTACACGGTAATGCTCTACGTTTGGATTGGAAACAAGTTGTTCCTTATGAGACTGATGATGAAGTTTATATTATGGGGAACCCACCTTATATTGGTGCAAAACTTCAAAGTAAAATTCAGAAAAAAGATTTAGAAATTGCGATCAGCCCAGTTTTGAATTATAAGAAACTTGATTATATTTCTGGTTGGTTCTATAAAGCAACAAAATATATCTTTGAAATAAATGCTCAATATGCTTTTGTTACGACAAATTCGATAAACCAAGGTGAGCAAGTAAGTCAACTATGGAATGAATTGTTGAAATATGGAGACATTTCTTTTGCTTACCCTTCCTTCAAATGGGGAAATAGTGCTGCAAATAATGCTGGAGTTACGGTTGCAATAATAGGATTTTCAAGTAAAAATAAAAGTCGAAAAATACTTTATATTGATGATATTGCAAGTTATGGTTCTAATATCAATCCGTATTTAACATTCGGAAACAATATTATTGTTAAAAACTCAAATGAAAATTTTGCTGATTTACCTCAAATGGTCATGGGTAATATGCCAAGAAGCAAATATCTAGTTTTCGAGCGAGAAGAAAAAGACAGGTTAGTTAATAAATACCCTGAAACAGCTCAATTTTTTAAAAAGTATATTGGTTCACAAGGTTTTATTAAAGGTGAATATCGCTATACGCTCTGGTTAGAAGAGCAAGATTATATTAAGCTAAAAACTATTCCAGAATTCGCTCAAATTTTTAGCCAAGTTTCTGTAGAACGTTCAGGAGAAAAGTCAGCAGAATCTACAAAAGAATATGCTAAGAAGCCATGGCTATTTGTTCAACGGGGAGAATGGGACAAGGCAAATAAATCTGGAAAAATAAAGGGAAAACAAACATTAGTTGTTCCAAAGGTCTCTTCAGAAACCAGAGACTATGTACCAATTGGATTTGTAGAAGATGATACAATAATTTCAGATCTTGCTATGGTTGTTTACGATGCACCGATTTGGCTCCTCGGCATCCTAGAATCTCGAATGCATATGACTTGGTTACGTGCAGTTGGTGGGAAATTGAAAACAGATTATCGCTATTCTGCAGGAATGGTTTACAATACTTTCCCAATTCCCAAGCTGTCAACAAACCGCAAAAATATCCTTGAAGAAGCCGTTTTAGAAATGTTGGATGTCCGTGAAGAAGAAGGGGGTACTCTTGCTGAGCTATATGGAGGTGCGAATAAACCAATGAACGGAAGATTGCGCGAAGCACACGAAAAAATTGATGGTGTTGTGGAGCGCGCTTATAAGCAAGAGCCTTTTAAATCTGATGAGGAACGATTGAGTGTGTTGTTGAAGCTTTATCAAGAAAAGGTAAGTGAGGAGAAAATATGACTTCAAATATTTTTGAAATTAATTACAATGGTACTGGACATAGTCAAAATATAAATACATTAGGGATGCGTGAGATGCAGGCACGTGTTTATGAGAAACGTACCTCACAATATCTATTGGTAAAAGCTCCCCCTGCATCAGGGAAATCACGTGCTTTGATGTTCGTAGCTCTGGATAAGCTAATGAATCAAGGAATAAAAAAAGCAATTATTGCAGTTCCTGAACGTTCTATTGGAAAATCATTCCAAAGTACAGAACTCGTAAAAACTGGATTCTTCTCTGATTGGTTTATTAATCCTCAAAATAACCTTACGGATCGTGGAACAAGTGAGAGTAAAGTGTCACGATTTGTGAAATTTATAAGTTCATCAAATCCAGAAGACAATATCATGGTTTGCACTCATGCAACTTTACGCTTTGCTTTTAATCAATTGAATAACTCGGATTTTGATAATGTTTTACTTGCCATTGATGAGTTTCATCATGTATCACAAGATAATAATTCTGTTCTTGGTAATGCGATACGTAATATTATGGGGAATTCTTCTGCGCATATCGTAGCGATGACTGGCTCCTACTTCCGTGGGGATTCAGTCCCGATTTTGGAGCCAACTGACGAACAAAAATTTGATAAGGTAATTTATACTTATTATGAACAACTTGAGGGATATAAATATTTAAAAAGTTTTGCAATGGGTTATAGTTTCTATAGAGGGCGTTATACAGATGCTCTTTCAGAAGTTTTGAACACTTCAAAGAAAACAATTATCCATATCCCAAATGTAAATTCTGGTGAATCAACCAAAGATAAATATGATGAAGTTGATCGTATTTTAGAAGAATTAGGTGATGCTAAATTTGATGAAAATACAGGGCTTTGGCTAGTAACTGAAGAATCTGGAAGAGTATTAAAAATTGCCGATTTAGTTAACGAGGATGGTCGTGAAAAGGTTCAAGAATATATCCGAAATATGGCTAAAATTGATGACTTGGATATTATTATCGCCCTTGGTATGGCAAAAGAAGGATTTGATTGGCCATTTGCGGAATATGCTTTAACAATCGGATATCGTAACTCATTAACTGAAATCGTGCAAATTATTGGGCGAGTGACACGTGATAGTTCAAATAAAAATCATGCACAATTCACTAATTTAATTGCTCAACCAGATGCGCAAGATGATGAAGTCATGTTTGCGGTTAATAATGTTATGAAGGCAATCACAGCAAGTCTTTTGATGGAATCAGTTTTGGCTCCAAACTTTAACTTTAAGCGTAAGGATAATGGTGATCAAAAATCAAATGGAACAAATATTTTTATCAAAGGTTTAAAGGAGCCAAGTACAAATCGTTCAAAAGATATTATTCAAAACGATTTAAATGATTTAAAAGCTTCTGTTTTACAAGATAATCAAATTCAGCAAGCCATTGCTGCTGGCGTAGAAGCGAAAGTAATTAATAAACAGCTAATACCGCGTGTGATTATGAATACTTACCCTGATTTAACAAATGATGAGACTGAGGAGGTACGTCAGCACTTGGTTGCACAATCTGTCATTCAATCTGCTGAACGTGAAGAAGGAATTAGCGGAAAACAATTCCTCAAAATGGCAAATAAATTTATAAACATTGATGAAATTGCCATTGATTTAATTGATCAAGTGAATCCTTTCCAACGTGCATATGAAGTAATTTCAAAAGAGATTGATGCACCAACCTTACGATTTATACAAGATTATATGGATGGTATAAAATTTATTTTTTCTGAAGATGAATTAATTATGTTGTATCCTCAAATTGTTCAATTTAAAAAAGAAAATGGAAGAATTCCAGATAAGTCTAGCTCAGACCAATATGAGCAAAGACTGGCATATGCTTTATTAAGATTGGAGCAATTAAGGAGAGAGAGACAAGATGGATAAGCTTAATCTTGATGATATTTTTTCAGATCCAATTTTTGATGAACTAATAGCAGAATCTCCTAATAGAGAAGTTAAGCGAATTGACCCAGAATTTGAAAGATTTAAAGAGATTATTACTTGGATAAAAAATCACGGTGGAAAAGAGCCTGGAAAATCTCGTGATATGACAGAAAGAAAGTTATATTCCAGACTTAAGGGCTATCGAGATAAGCCAGAAATGATAAAGAAGCTAGCAGAGATTGATGAACTAAACTTGTTTGATAGTAAAAATATAGTAATTGAAAATCCAATGAAAAATCCTGAATCTCTTGATGATATTCTCAATGATGACACGCTTTTTGGGAGTAAAGAAAAAGTTGATTCATTACTTGATTTGTCTAGATATAAGAGAACAATTAGTGCGGCTGATAAATATAGCGTTCGGAAACGAGCTAGCCATTTTGAACGTTATGAACCTTTATTTAAACTTGCTCAAAAAGAAATTGCAAATGGCACTAGGAAAATAGTACCGGTGGATACTGAAAAAAATATTATGCCAGGTAAATTTTATATTGATAATGGAATTCTACTGTATATTCTATCTATAGGTGATTATTATATAGATAAAAATGGTTATCGTAACGCAAAGCTTCACCTTATTTATGAAAATGGAACTGAAAACAAAGGCATTTTACTTAGATCTTTTGCATCCAATCTCTTTGATAAAACTCGTCATGGTAGAATGGTAACGGAAGTAATGAGTGATGTTATAGGAGAAACAACTGTTGAAGAAAGATCTGCTGAATATTTAACTACTGGCTATATTTATGTAGTCAAATCACTTAGCTCTAATCCTGAAATATCAAAGTATCAAAATCTTTATAAGATTGGTTTTGCTAGCGAAAGTGTTGAAAAACGTATTAGAAATGCGGAAAATGAACCCACTTATCTATATGCACCTGTGAAAGTTGTTGCAACCTGGGAAGTTCAGAACTTTAATGGTCGAAAATTAGAAACAGTTTTACATCATAGATTTGCAGATCAGCAATTACAAATTTCTGTTCCAACAGCAAATGGGAAATTTGAAAATCCTAAAGAATGGTATATAGTTTCTTTGGAGGAAATTGAAGCAAATATAAATGATATTATTGTGAAATTGAATATATAATTTAAAATTAGTTAGCTTTTAAAGTTTCTTCGTTAAATGCTTCCTCTGCTATTGAGGTGTTAGTAATTCAAGAAGATTGGTTCGATTAAAGTTATTAAATATTCAACAAGATGAAAGGTAGTGGCTATTTGTCCGCTACCTTTTTTAATTATAAGAAGAACCTTATAACATTATTTAGAAAATAAATTATAATATTTAGTTAAATAGGTAAAATATTAAAAAGGGATAATTTTATAATAAAATGAAATAATTTTTATAAAGAAGAAACCTGGCTCATTATACTGCAACTATTATTTAAGTACATACTTGAAGTCCATACCACCATATCGAATTTAGTATATGTAAAGTAAATATGAATATGTTATCTAGATTATTTTAGCATGATTAATCTGAGACTTGCAGAAAGCTATATTAATTGGAAATAATTTGCTAAACTAAAGAAAACGACGTTTAGGAGACATCTATGATCATAGAAATCTTAAAAGCATTAGCTGAAAGAATTGAAGTGGTACAAACCTTATCACTGAACAAAAATAATTACATTAAAAGAACAGATGAAAAAGGTATTTATGTAGAGACGGAGTCATCAATGGAGAAGTTCCGGCGTGGAGAAAAGACGAGTTCACTTGAGTTAATTTCCTATGAGTTTATACAACAAGCTTGGCAAGAATTTTCTTCTAAGCGGGTGGCTTCTAAAGAGGACTTTGTAAGAACACGGGGGAGAACTTCATTTATTATGTCTTTTTTCGCGAAGCTTCCTTTTGTAAAGGTAGTAGAAAATGGACAAAAGACAGCGATTTCGTTAATAGAGTTCAAAACAGATGATTTGCCAAATGAGCAGATCCACAAGGTAAAGACCTTTTTAGAGGAAATCATTGAGGGTACTTACCATCCCGAAAGATTAAGTGAACAACTAGAAGGTAATGAGTATCGAATCAAATCAAGAGCGCGTCAGGACTTGAGGCTGCTAGGTTTCCTAGATAAGAATCAACATCAAAACGAGGAACTCATTAACAAATACATAAAATCTTCTAATAAGATTGAACTATTAAGGGAACAAATTTTACATAAACAGTATTTTAGAATCGCACTTGAAACATTGGATTTATTAGAAGATCATACACCAAATGAGAAAAAGAGAGCCTTGATTGAGCTAGGGAAACTAATCGTAAGGAATTCACTTGGGGATAATCTAATGGTGGATAGTGTTGCGAAAGAAAGATCTACCAATCTTCTCAAATGGCTTCAATATGTAAATTTAATCAATGAAGAGTACACTCCGAATATTCAAGTCAATACACTAAAGGAGCACCATATGGTGAATACATCAATCCGTGAAAAACTCTTATATATCATGAATAACTATGTTTCAGCGAAGGCACAACCTTTCGGAGGGAACGCGCTTGGATCTTATGTAAGGAATGCTGTGCCTAAAGAATTTCAAAAGCTTCCTTTTTTGAATGATAAATATGTTGTTACTGGCTCTGTAGGTCAAGGGAACTGGGCATCTGTTCCTTGGATTGCGATTATGAATAAAGAAATTACAACTTCCACTCAAAGAGGCTATTATATCGTTTATTTATTCAGTGAAGATATGAGTAGACTTTATTTAACGTTAGCCCAGGGAGTAACAGAAACCACAAAAGAAGAGATGTTGAAGCGTAAGCAAGAGATACGTGATCACGTTGAAATGAGGGCTTCGGTTAAGAAGGATAATGATTTATATCTAGGAGAGTCAAGTAAAGCAAAGGGATATGCTCTATCCACTGCTGCTTACATTGAATATCAGAAAGACGAGATGCCTTCTGAAAGAGAACTTGTTGAAGATTTAGAGAGCATGATTTCCTATTATGAGAGATACATAGATCATTCTGAATCACAAGATAATGCAGAGGATGTTTTGCCGGAAGTTGAGGTAGCCGCGGTCGAGTTTAGGAATGACAGCGAAATGGTTGATCATATCCATACTTTTATTTCTACTAAAGGATTTTATTATGAACGGAGAGATATTAATAACTTATATCTTTCTCTAAAGACTAAGCCTTTTGTTATTCTCTCCGGCATCTCAGGAACCGGAAAAACTAAAATCGTCCAACTCTTTGCTGAAAGTCTTGGAGCAACCGCAGATAACGGACAATTCGCGTTAATCCCTGTCCGTCCAGATTGGAGCGATGGATCAGATCTTATTGGCTACCGGGACATCAAAGGCGAATTTCAAGCAGGTCCCTTTACAAAGGTATTAATAGAGGCGAATAAACTGGAGAATCGGGATAAGCCGTATTTTGTTCTGTTAGATGAGATGAATCTAGCCAGAGTGGAATACTACTTTAGTGACTTGCTGAGTGTGATGGAAAGCCGTGATCATAAGGATGGAGAGTTGGTTTCTGCTCCTGTGGTTGAGGAGACGGAAGTTGGCCGATTGCTAATGAGAGACAATCTATTTATCATTGGGACGGTTAATATGGATGAAACGACTCATCCATTCAGTCCGAAGGTTTTAGACCGCGCCAATACGATTGAATACAATGAGGTGGTTCTGGATCACTTTGGTTTCTTGAGTAAAGATTCTGCTGCTGAACCGTTGTCGGTTTCAAATAAGCAGGTTGCTGGCCGGTTTCTGAATTTGAAGGATGCATATTTTGAACATGAAGATTTGGTTAAAAAGGTTACTAGATTGCTAGTTGAAGTGAATTCAATTTTGGAACCGATTAAGGCTCATTTTGGTTACCGGGTTCGGGATGAGGTTTGTTTTTATATGATTTATAACGATGAGGATCAACTGATGTCGTTTGATGAGGCGTTTGACTATCAGCTGCTTCAGAAGGTGCTTCCGCGGTTAACTGGGAATGATCTTAAAACGGAAGATGCACTGAAGAAGTTGTTCCGATTCTGTACGAGTCATGAGTGGGTGGATGAAGATGTCGAGACGATTTTGAAAGAGGCTCGTTTCTCGAAATCAGCTAGGAAGCTGTCGAATATGATACCGAAGATTATGCATGACGGCTTCACTTCTTTCTGGGGTAGTTAAGGATGAGTGGATCGGAGACGAAAGAGCTTCTGTATATTGAAACGGAGGATTTGTCGCTTTATATTAAGGGGATGCCATATAATTCACGCTTTGAAAATCTATCACAGTATCGAAAGCACTCTGTGATTGAGAAAGAGGCTATGAGGTTTAAGGTGAACGGGGAGAACATAGATTCAGTTGAACTTTATGATGTGGAGACTGATTCGCTTGAAGTCGAAGAGGGACATTCTTATTCTCCTGTTTTCTTTGAGAATGGCACTTATCAGATTGTCATTTCCCCTAAGAATGATAAGGAATTGTCTTTTTATCATGAGCACCCAGGGTTGCGGGGTGCTGTTGAGCCTGTGGGGAGAGGGAAGAATCCGATTCTGATGGGGAACTTGCAGTTCATGAATGAAGTCGGATTCACGAGCTTTCAGGTGAAGCATAAGGGGAAGACGTTAGTTGATGTTACGCTTGAGATCTTTCCAACGAAGTTAAGTTATAAGGATGATTACCGCAAGCTGCTTGAAGAGGTGAATGATGATGTCTATAATCTGGCGTTTCACTTTATTAAGAAGACGTTTCTAGGGGCTTCGAATCATTTGTCAGAGAATCCATCATTAACGGAGTTTTACCGGTTGATTGAGTTTTATTTCGAGAGTTTTATCAAATCGATTCAGCGCATTGAGGAGCAGCCACATCATCAGCTGCTGACGGAGCATCAGATGGTAAGAGGTGAGCGCATCAAGAAGCTGGATAGCAAGGGGAGAAAGCACTTACGCCGCAACCCTCGTTTATTTATAGAAACGGACAATGGAATGGTGCTGCATGATAAACCAGTGTTTCCGGTGAAAGGTTTGAATGCTCGGAAAACCATTACCTACGACACGCTAGAGAATCGGTTTGTAAAATGGATGATGGAGCGGCTAACGCACAAGTTAGCGGATTTGGCTAAGAAGGCTGCTAGCCAGTCAGGTAGGTATGAACGAGCGGTTGATGAGGAACTCCTGGGTAACATCATGTCTATGCAGAAGAAGTTAATGGCTTTTATGAACAAGCCGTTTTGGAAGAGTATCAACTCAATTGATCGATCAGTGACGAGCATGGTGATCCAACGGAAGATCGGATACCGGGATGCTTATAAGATCTATTTGGTGGTTACGAGAGGGCTCGCGTTAGAAGGCGAGCTGTTTAAGATGTCTGTAAAGGATGTGGCCACTCTTTATGAGTATTGGACGTACTTGAAGATGGGACAGATCCTGCGGAAAAACTATGTATCAGAGTACCAGGACGTTGTGGCAATTCGTCACGGGTCTTTGTTTGTTGACCTAGATCAGACATCAAATGCAAAACAGGTATTTACTCATCCTCAGACGGGCGAGCGGATTGTTCTTTCTTTTCAGAAGAGAGAAGGGAAGCTGCCTACGGTGACGCAGAAGCCAGATATTATGCTTGAGGTGGAGAAGAAGCATTCGCATAACCGGTATCATTATGTGTTTGATGCGAAGTATCGGATTGATTTCGGGTTTGGATCAGGTGATGCCGAGAAGGTCGGGCCGCTTGAAGAGGACATCAATACGATGCACCGCTACCGGGATGCGCTGGTGAAGAAGCATGATCAGCGTGACAGTTATGAGCGGTATTCCTTCGGAGCGTATGTGCTGTTTCCTTGGAATGAAGAGCAGGCTTATTTGGATCATCCTTTCTATAAGAGTATTGATGAAGTCAATATTGGCGGGCTGCCATTCCTGCCGAATTCAACCGTGCTGGTTGAGCGATTAGTTGATCGCTTTGTTGAGAGTAATCCTGAGGATCTGCAGGAGGAAGGCGTCTTGCCGACTGGAGCATGGACTCATTGGGAGTTGTCGCTTGATGAGAAGGTGTTGGTGGGTACGGTGAATGATGCTCGGAGGTATCGGGATTATAAGAGGGATGGATATTTCGAGTTGTATTCTGCTGGACTGCGAAAAGGGTGGCAGAGTTCTGAGTATGTGGCGTTGTATGTGACTAGTGAGGTTAGTGCTGAGACTGGAGTTGCTAATGGGATTGAGTTTTATGGTCGGGTTCAGGATGTGAAGGTCCAGGGGCAGCGTGTAAGGTTTGAAGTTGAGAGTTGGCGTATGCTAAAGCGTGGGATTCGTCCGGTTGGTTATGGGATTCAGTCTCATATGTTGACGACGATGACTTTACTTGAGCAGGCTGAGGAGCTTCCGGAATTGTTTATGAAGTCTGGTGAAGAGATTAAGTTGTGGCGGATGCTTAGGCGGCTTAATAGTAGAGTAAGAACAAGTTTGGATGACACTACAATTGATCGTGCTAGGAAAGTCCAAGCTTATCAAATTGGGCATGTTGAGGTAGTGATGAATCCAAGTAATGATAAGCTTGAGGTTTTACAGCATGGCGACGTACTCGAATCGATCCCTATAGATGTTTTTACGAAGCAGCCGGTGATGGCTTATCGGGGTATACGGAAGGCGATTTTTGGTCGGGTGCAATGAAAAATTTAATGAGAGTTCCCGTGAAGTAAGGACAGTAACTATAACTATATTCAGAATGACCCTAACAACTGTAAAAATATACAATATTATAGCGGTTAATATGGTATTATTTACTATATAACTGAATGAATGAAAGGGTAATTGACAATGATTCCAACCGTTGAAGCAAAATTTCATAATAAGGATATTATAGATGTAGACGGATCTTGTTATCCAAAGTGTTACTTTTGTGATGATAATGAAACCTATGTAGTTAAATTTCAAAATGTTGCTACAAAAATTTTACCAAATGAATATATTAGTTATTTGCTTGCTAGACATCTAGAATTACCTGTATATGAATCAAAGCTCATTAATATTGATAGTTATATATTAGATGAAGAGCATCTTTGGTTAGGGGATGGTATACAATTTGGAGTTAAGTATGATAAAAATGCAATAAGACTCAATTCAAAATTAATATTTAAAATAAATAATGTACACGATATTGCTAGAATTATTGTTTTTGATCAATGGATAAATAATTTAGATAGAGGATTAGGCTATGATAATTGGCTAATGACACCAGTCGAGGATCATTATATATTAAATATTATAGATCATAGTGATGTTTTTGGAGGGAAAGGTTGGACAGGACAGAATATATATAGAAATAAAGATAACATAGAGAACTTTTCAGGAAGACAAGCAACATACAATGACCTATTCGAAAAAATTTCCCAGCCTGTAATTGAAGAAATAAATAGTTTTGCTCAAAAGATAAGTGAATTTGATAATACAATGCTATTAGAAATAATTGAATCAGTTCCAACTGAATGGAGATTAGGTGAAAATGATAAGAAATCGATCCTATTATTCTTAAGACATCGTAAAGAATTAATAGTAAGTCACGTTTCGAATCAAAAAAAACTCATTGAAATTGCGGGGTGATTTAAATGGAAAAAGGGTTATTCTCAATTATTAAGTTTATACCGAATCCAATACGAGATGAAAGCATTAATGTTGGAATAATTTTGCATACACCAGAAGCTGGGAAAATTAAACTCGGATATGAAAAGAATGATACTAAAAGTAAATTAATGCGTGTCGCCCCTAAATTTGACAAAACATTAATATTCTATTTAATTAACCAATTACAAGAAATTATTAATACTACTGAAACTAGCGAAAAAGAAGACCCCCTACTCTTAGAGAATATCCAGAAACAATTTAATAAATTTATTGTGGCTTCAAAGCCAAAAAAAATAATGGTAGAGAATTTTGAAGAGGATTTAGATACTTTGTTTAACGAGTTTGTAATTAGTTCATATAAAATGAAAATTAATGAAGACTTACTTAAGCGATTACTCAATTATGATGAAGAAAAAAATAGGTATATTAGCTATTTAAATAATGAATACCTCATACCCTTTAAAATAAATTCAAATAGTAATATTAAACTAAAACACATAGAGGATTTTTATAAAACGGAATTGTTAAAAAATATCTCAGATGTAGTTTTTACTTCAGAAAAAAATGAAAAAGAAGGAGCACTATCTCAAAGTATTATCTTTAAGGTATGGAATGATTCCATAAAAGATACAAACAATAGAAATATTAAAAAGAGCCATGCTCACACGTGGGAATATGATAGTGATAGAGAGGAGAGAGTGAATTGGACAACTTGTTAAATGAAGATGAAAAAATAGTAAATGACTATTATTTCTTTAAAGAAAAAATATTAAATAATCAACTAAATTTACAAAGGGTTTTTGATATATTGGAGGAATTAAATACTAAGAAAGAAGGTTTACTTCCTGCAACATTCTACTTTAATGAATACTTTCCTAATAAATTTGGAAAAGAGGCCTCTAGATTTCTAAATAACTTGTTAGATGATTCAGGAGACTTAATTAGGACATTAACTGAAATACAGCAGATTGAACAAGATGATTTAGCAGAAATGAGTTTAATTGCATTTAAATATAAAAATATCCTTGATAAAGTTTATGGTATTTACACGGAATCATATAATCTTTTAAATGTATGGAGTGCTTCAAATAAAAAAGGGGAATTATTAACATCATTCACTAGAGTAGATAATGAAACTTTTGTAGTGAAACTTGAGATTGAAGATAGTTTATCAATTATTAACCACTTAGTAAATTCTCTAATCAAACATTATGAAGTAGAAAGAAGAGAAGATATTAAAGAAGAAATAATGATTGAGTTAAATAACTTAAGAAAAGATCTGGAAGCTATGAATTCTGAAAATAACTATTAAGAATAATTTGAAATGGAACATTAAGGGAAGAATTCTTGAAATCCGTTAGCGTTGTTTGTTAGGAATCTTTTTTTATCGCTTCACGCAAGGTTTACTAAGCTGATTTAGCAGAGTAGTGGACTTCTGTTGAGACGTAACTTGGTATATGCTAACGAAATGTGAATATCAGGTTTGAAGAAAAAGAGAACGTCAGGTTTAGAAGGAGTTAAACTCAAAGATAAATGAATTGGCGAGGTCAGTATTTTCACTCATGCGGACTTCGCCTTTTTTAATATTATTTTCAATGGGGACGATTCCTTTTTATCTAAAGAAAACCGGCCTCACTCTACCCTAACCACATCTTCAAAATGATGCGAAAGTAAAGTAGATTCATTTCAAAAATATAAATATATACTTATCAATTAATCATTTAAATATTAATTATCTCATTTATCCATATCTATTTCTATCTAAGTTAAGGAAAATAATTACTTAAAAATCATTTGTATATAATCTTAAATACTCAATAAGAAATTAAGATATCATTGACACTAACTGGGTATAAATGGATATTGATAGATAGTAATTTAGTGATATGTATAATAGAAGAAACTAGTTTCATTTGATAATCCAGATAATGAATTTTTGATAATTATTATAAAGATTCAAACAAACTAATTTGATTGATAAAGTCTTAAACACCAGGGATTTTATTAAAGATCTAAGTTATCAATAGTTAGAATATATTATTAAACTTTATGTTAAAATTAATTACAAAATTAGAAAGAGGTGAATATTTATATTATCGTTTTCAAATTTTCTATTTGAGCAAATTAATTTTTTGAAAACTAAAGAAGTAAAAGAGAGATTATATTCGCTATTAATATGAGCCAACCATTTTGGAGTCATTAATCATGAACTATCTATAGGGCTGAAATTAGAAACAAGTTCTTTGGGTAATACCATACATTTTTTAAAGATTATACATAAGTCTGAGAGTTAAAAATAAGAGGGTCAATAATTTTAATTAGTAAGAGTCATTATGTAACGGAAAAATTTTGAAAGAAACAATTTGAATATCAAGTAAGAAGTTGTTAATAAACACATCTTTATTATCTGGACAACCTTAGAATAGAAACAGATTTAAGTACTAAACATATGTACAAAAATAGAAAGGAGTAAAGACTTTGAGTGAAAGTTTAAGAGAGACATTAAAGGTTTCGGAAGAATTTGATCGATTAGATGAACAGAAATTAATTATATCTTCTGCAATTTATGAAAAGATGAAGGAAAAGGAAATATCAATTAGAAAACTTGCAAAGAATATTGATGGTATAGGACCTGCCCAGATTTCAAGAATCTTAAATGGAAAGAATTATAACATAACAACAATTTTAAAGATTTTAGACTACCTTGAATTAGAATTGTATGTCAAGAAAAAATAATTTTGTTATTTTCTTAGACTGATTTCTTAATCAGATTGTTAATAAATTTCTTGTAATTAGTTAAAATACATATTTTTACAATTCTGCTTTGGAATAAACCAACCTTTCATCTTGTAACAATTATCCTTAAATAATTGCTGCTTGATTTAAGAGTTGGCTTTTTTATTTTTTTGAAAAAACAGTTGACATTCATAAAATTGGCATATAACATAAAATCCATCAAGATTACCCGATCCAATTGTGGAACGGAGATCATGAAAAATGGTAAGGAGGGACGACGATGAAGGGGATAGAAGATTTAATAGAATTGGTTGAATGGGTGAGAAGATTAGAGAATAATGTTGAGGATGCCGTCCACTCATCTAGTGAAGACACAGTTGTATCCAGAGATTTCGAAATATTCTTTAATCGGTTTCTTTACTTCATGCTCCAATTTGATCTGAAAGAATACCCTGTGAATTTGTTTCACTGGCTTAAATTGCTTAAGAAGCCACTAAAAGATTGGTGGCCAGCCGCTGCTAACCTGCTTGATGAGGAAGGAATTTCATCAGATTTTATCATACTGGATGACGAAATAGGGTTGTCCGAAGAGGCTGAAGAGCTTTTGCGGGAGTATAAGTCATACCAGGAAGCAAGTGCTAAAGTTGTACGTGATGTACTTATCCATTGTCGGGATGTGAGCTTGGAGAAAGGCTTGGATATGCAGTGGTCCTACACGAAATTTAGGTTATTTCTGATAAAAAACCCTGTAACGAATATAGAAGCGATGGAATTGTACTGTTTGGAAAACGATTTCGATCATTTCCTTACAAGCTCTTTGGAAAACTGTTATGAAGATATTCCGCCATCCTCTGCTTTCAAATGTCAATCATGTGGATGGACCTTACATGAGAAAACGAAGAATGTATTTGTCTGTATAAAACAACAATGCCTTAGAAGCTATGATGTTAGTAGCCTTAATCACTATGAGATTACAGAAGCAGAACAGCTGCGCGTGAAGGAAAGCATACAATTTTCGACCGTTATTCCCGGACAGCGTGAACTCGAATTGAAAAGAAAGTTAGTAAAAAGCGGAGCTGCCATAGAGTTATATCCTGATTTAGAAAGATTAGGAGATTTGAGGGTACGCAGGGCAGGGGAGAAAGCTGGTTCAGAAGAACTTTTAATAGATGTGAAGGATTACCGGAATGCAAAGCAACTGGCCAAGAAGCTAGTAACAGATCATGCCGCGGGGCTAGTTAAAACCCCGGTCATAGCAGTACCTGATGACAAAGCAAACAGTCGGTATTTGAAATTTGTTAATAAGCGCCTTGTCGAGATGGGGATTAATTCATGTAAAGTGTACTCATTTAAACAGGTAGTCAGAATGTTTAAAGAGTTGAGCTCTGATGGCGCCCAGCTTTTTGAAGTAAAGGAGAATATTCATGTTTATTAGTTTAACGGCTTTAACCTCTGATTTGAAAAAATCCTTTGAGGATGCTGTACAAAACAACTCCATTCCTGTGAACCGGGTTGATTTGGAGGTGATTATCCAAGTTGAATTCATGATTTTTGGTTTTCAGCAAAACTATGGTTCAGATGAAAAGTGTGCTACCACTGAAAATATCTGGTCTATATTGCCGAATCACCGGGGAGCACTTCTGCCAGGGAAACAAGAAGAAGTGTTGGATATTCTCCGTTTATATTTTTCCCGGGAATTCACCCTACCCACATGGAGAAGACTGGTGGATCACTATCTCTCCATCCAAAATAGTTTTCGAATCTACGAACTTCACAAAAAGGGGTATTTTTATCATAAGCTGGCAGCTGTCATGCCGGAGAGACATATTGAGTACGGCAAGCTATTAACGGCAGAATCAATCTCTGCCAGAGAACCTGAAGATCCTGTTTTCATAGAAAAGGAGGATAGTCACTATTACTTTTTAGATACATATAGAGGAAGAACAGAAAGGAGAATGCCTTACACCCAAGATAATGAAAAGCGCTTTCCGCCCCATTTAATACAAAGCCAAGATAAATTGCATGAAGAAAGAAACCGTTGGATTCTACCGAGCGGCCGCACCAAAATTCCCCGAAAAAAACTGGCTCTGTCGCTGCACCCTGATTCCTGGTTGTCGACAGCTGAAGAGATGGATGCCTTTATTAAAAGAAATCTGAATGCCTATTCAGATTATGATAAAAAGCAATTGCGCAGATGGATTGATGCACAATCATCCTTTCGATTAAAGCCTACTGCTTCAAGAATGAACGAAAAACTTGAATACAAGGACCAAACAGGGATTGCCGGGTTAGTCGGGGCAGGAAAAACGACATTTCTTAACTTGGAAGTGTTTCGATTGAAAAAGTTAGGTGTCAAATCTGGTATCTTTACGGTGAATGTGGTTGACACTCTTATGCATGTTTACCGCTTGCACCTTGTAGGAATCAAAGCAGTGCCGATCATTGGGAAAAGTTCGGCGAAAAAACATTTAAAAGATTTTTTAAGAAAAGTAAAAAATGAAGCAAATCGTTCATTTGAGGTAAACCCTCTGTCTCAGCTTTCAATAGAATATGTCTTGCAATTTTTCGAAGGAAGTTGTTTGGCTCAGGTTCTCTCTGAAAATTGGAATCATACTGGTGTAAATCCATGTATTTCGATAAAAAAAGATGGATATGAAAATGAGGATAACCGGTTTGCTTGTCCCTTGTTCACAAAGTGTGGAAAATATACGATCGAGCGATCATTAAGAGAAGCTGATATGTGGGTAGGGACCCTTAGCGCATTTATTAGTTCAAAGCCCAGGGATATTATCAACCCTTACAAAAAAACGTATGCAGAACTGGCACATGATGAACTGGATGTCATTTTTGTCGATGAAGCGGATAGTGTACAGCAAATGGCTGATACTTCATTTCTGACTGCAAACAAAATTTTTGGGGAAGATGAAGCTGTTTTTGAAAAGAATTTTTTGAAAGTAAGCCATGAGCTGGCTACCAGGTATGATTATGCCAATAGTAAGCACTCACATCTATGGCGGATCCATTCAACAGAAATTAACCATGTCCATCATCTTATTTTTGAGCTGATCCACGAAAGTGAATTTGTAAGGGGAAGAATTAAAAATCGGACATTTGGGATTCATCAGATTATGATCTTGATAACAAAGTTCCTCTACGAAATAGCACCCGATCAGATGTTAAGCGACCATCCTTTTTTCACCTTACTGAAAGATATTGACTTTAAGATGTTAAGAGACAGTCAAAAGGCTCGGGATGCATACATGGAAAGGGCAATTCGGTCATTTGTTAACCAGATGCATGAACAAAAGAGCTACGATGATTTGGATTTCCTGTCATTGAAAGAGATTGAAAAGGAAGAGACAAAGAAACTTTTATCGGTGTTCCTTAACAGTCCTTCCTTACAATCCCTGCAGAGAAGGCATCTTTCCAGAGATGAACAGGAAGAGGTTTTGCAGTTATTCCGCTTTTTTGTGTACCATCTGTATTTCGATTATAACTTTAAGTTCTTAATCGGTATAAAGAAAGCAGTCGAATTACTTTGTAATCAAACTATAGAAGATCTTTCCGGGCAGTACCAAAATGTAAAAAGGTATTTGCCGTTACTTCCAGAGGCAGCCACCGGCCGTGAATTTCAGTATTATTTTAAAGAATCTAATAAAGCGGGAGCCGTAGGGACTTTCAGTACATACGACTATTTAGCTATCGGAAGGAATTTCCTCACAGAGTTCGGCACCTTGTTTCGGAACCTTACTGGAAAACAGGGGCCGGCCATGTGTTATATGTCAGGCACGAGTTTTGCAGAAGGTTCAAATCATTATCATGTTGATGTTCCATTAGACTTTTTACTAGAGTCTACATCTGAAAAAGTCTCCACGATTAAGCAGTTTCTCTATCCAGTATATAAGAATGGAAAACCTATTTATATTTCAGGAGTAAGAGATGAAAAACAGAAGAAACAAAACTTAAGGGAAATGGCTGAACAACTAGTTCCAAAATTGAAAGAAGAATTATCCCTTTGGCATCATGATGGTCGTAAGGTTCTGATTGTTGTTAATTCCTATGAGCAGGCCAATATTGTTCAGAGTCGTCTCGAACGGTATTTCCCAAACAAGGTTCGGGCACTGGCGAAACAGATTGATGACGAAGCAATTACACAGAAAGTCCTGAGGGCAGAAGTAGAATTCTTTGCTGACACTGAAGCAGACATCTTAATCGTTCCTCTGCTTTCCATTAATCGTGGATATAACATATTGAAACAAGAGGAATCGAACTCCCTGTTCGGAAGTATATTCTTCTTGATTCGCCCCTATATACCGGGTGACTCTATTACCAATATCATTCAGGTGATCAACGGGGCCGTTCCGTATTACATTGAACAGGCTAATTATAAGGGGTTGCATTTCTATGAAGCTATTAAATATATCCGATCCCGATCAAATTCTTTAATGCAGCACATGCTGCTTGAAGACAATGAGTGGTCTTATTTAGATGTAATCGAAAGAAAAAACATGGCGTGGTACATGTTTATCAATGTTTGGCAGATGATCGGGCGACTGTTGAGAGGTCAAACTGATGCCAGAGTTTTTTATGTAGATGCCCCATTTGCGGCAAAGCATGCAAATGGAACAGGAAAGAAAGAAACTTTGCAAAGTAGTATGCTGCGTGCCTGGGTTTCAATTTTGGAAGAGCAGTGCTCAGACAATTGGGCCAAACAGGAATTGTATGGAGAATTTTTAAGAGGGCTGAAAAAAGCATTATCAATGGGAGGATAAGCAATGACAACAAAAACAAAGGCAAAAGAAACAATCTTTCATAGCGTGCGAATAGAAAGGAAAGATTTTAAGGATAAATTGATACAGCTTGTGTATTTGCCAACGGGTACACAAACTTTACTGAACGAACAGCTGAAAACAGACAAACAATTTGAGTGGGAATTTCGGATTTCAGAGTTTCGTGCAATCCTGCAAGGCCGATATAAGGAAGTGGTTTGGGCTGACTTTTCTGCACCAGCATTGGAAGGGAAAAAGCCTTGGCTATATCTTAGTGAAGGTGCCCGCACTGCCACAGGGAAGTTAATACATAGTAGACTCATAAACTGGATAAGTCGTATCCTTGCTTCAAGGAAAAGGGAGATTGATATTCCGGAGTCTATAAAAAAGCATGAAATCAGGATTGAACTTACTTCGATAGCAGATTGTTTTACTTCACCAGTCATTAAGAAACTGGTCTCCAGTTGGTTTTTAAATCAATTTTGTGTGAGAAACAAACAATTGACCTGGAGTATTCCCAATACCCGTGGGGAGCAAAAAGATATTGATTTTCCTAAAGAGTGGTTCTATATTTTTAACGGATCTGAAAATGAGGCAGTTTCAGAACCCGTCTATATTACTTCTTTAAAGGGGGAAAATGGTAAACAATATGCATCTTACGTCATCAGCCTTCATTTTGAAGAGACCGATGGTCAACTGATTATGCATATGAAATCTTCATTAAGGCGCTGGATTTATAAACCTCTTCTCAAAGATGGAAAAGTCTTTTTCCCAAGAAATCACAGGAGGTCACTTTATTTAATCCGGTCAACCCGTACTGGTAAGCAAATGACACGCTTTGTTATGAATGAATTTCAGCAGAAGATATACTTATCCTACTATAATCAGACCGTTGAAATGTTTGAAGAAATGGGTTTCACGCCTAACTTACCGGTCATACTCTCTTCACCAGATCAGTTCTACCATTCGAGTCCGGTGGCGGCACTTATACCATATAAAACGGATGATAAGTCTTACCCTAATCTTATCGAAGCAGGAATAAGCAAAGTAGAAAAAACGAGGATTTTTGATATGTTTATCGCCGCCTTTCCCTTGCTGCAGTCAGCCCATCCTCAAGCCAGAAAACTAGTTACACCGCCAACTACCTTAAAAGGTGGAAGTATTGTACTTGATCACCCTGAGGAATTGAGACAGGAACAGATAACTATCGAAACATATGCAAAAAAAAGTGCATTGTTTCCGATTATCGAAGAGGGGCTAAAAAGCTTAATCGATTCAGACAAAGTTGAACCACGGTACAGTCTGGAAAAGCAAGACGGCGGGAAGTACTTGTTGAAAGATAATACATCCGGTAGACAAATAGCAATAACACTGAAGGATTGCTCTGAATATGTTTACCTAATGCAAGATTTGCCTTATTCTGCAGGGGGGAAACTCTCTTCAGAGCGTAAACGTATAAAGGAAATCAAATCTGATCTTCAAGTTGCAGATGAGAATACATTTTGTCTTATCGAAATCGGCAAATACGGCATTTACCAAAACAGTGATCCTAAAAAAGCTATTGAAAAAGGATTTCTAGAAACCAATAGACTAACACAGTGTTTTCACCCTATGGATGAACTGAAAGAAACGGATAAACTCCATAAGATGAAAAGCTGTATTGCGGATATTCTAGCACGTAAAGGATTTACGAACCAGATGATTTCAATATATAAAGAGCCTCTTTCAAACTACACTTATTACTTTCCTAGGTGTATTGCCACATCAGTTGAGAAAAAAAGAGGATACATTTTTGTAATGGCACGCATGAGGGATGGAATAACGGAGGTGAAATATAAGGGGACTGATTGGATGTCACTGTATGAATCACTGATGTATTTAAAGGCTGAAAACAAAAGCTCTCTATATCAAAGTGGAAATCTCGATTTCCACCGCTTTATCGAAGATGAAATCTCGACAGACCAGGATGTTGTCGTATTCATGAAAGATGAACTCCCTGCAAAGTACAGGGGTGGTGATGAAGAGTTTCCATATACAGCAGCAATCCTTGATCATGCTGCCCACCGGAATCCTTATATTGATTATAGAATAGACGGCATCCCTTCCGCGGGCACGTTTATTGTCGAAAGCCTGGGAGAATATTATGCTGTTCCGCCGAAATTAAAAGACAATACTGGGAAAAACTATAATACTAAACAGAATACAAATAAACCATTCAAATCCCGACACCCATTGCGTATAACGTTATCCAAGCCAACTGATGAGATTGCTGTAAATCTTCATCTAATGAGGAACCTATCTCTAACATTTGCCTATTTTATAAACAATCCATTACCATACCATTTGCTTCGCTATCATGAAAAGTTAATATAAGAAGTGCCAATGTTGGTCAAAGAGGCTTTTCTGCTGTCATGTTAGAACCGCTATTGATCGTATATCAACAGCGGCTTCTTATTTAATATGATCTTTTAACACCTATCAAGGTGGAATTTCAGTCGGGACAGCCCTGACCCATAAATTACATGTCGCTCATCCAGGGAGACTGACAAATGTGAAGGGGAATTGTTGAAAAGGTAAAAAAAGGGGATTGAAAACCATCGGTTACCTATTGATGTAATAATACGTAAATCATTATTGTCGTAGTGAACATGACCGTGTCACTGACTGTAGGAAAACTGTTGAAATATGACCATGAAGAAATCCTGCTGGCCAGTAATGCCAATGTTGGAGGGCCGACAACTGCTGCAGCCGTGACCAATGCTAAAGGTTGAAAAGAACTGATTGGACCTATTCTTGTTGTTGGGACGTTGGGTATATTATTGGGAGCTATGTCTGGACTACACTGGGAATGTGGTTTTCTGGATTGATGTAAGTTGTGGAGTGGGGAGGGGGCGGATTTTCCCTCTACTTTTCATTTATTCATAGGGGGAATTGTTCACAGTGTAAAGAAGGGTAGAGGGGCGTTTGTTCCCGTGCTATTTTTCTATTTACACCAAAAAGTAAGATGAGAACCGTCCCCAATTAACAGGGAAGCTGGTGAAACCGTCAAGGATCTGCTTCCGTACACGGATTCCTTATACTTAACAAGGGGGACACTCGCCGCGTGTATTCGGAAAGATACTGAAAAACCAATGGTGCTGAGAGTCTCAGGAGGCACCACCGTTTTAAAAGATCTTTACAAAGCTGTTGGAAAAGAACTCGAAAAGAGGGATGGTTAAATTGAAATTTAATTCTCATCAGCAGGATTTAAAGGAAAAAATGGAGATGAAGAAACAAGAGAAGGTCAAAAGAACATCAAAGCTTTTTAAACAGTTAAAAGAAATGCAGGATTCCAGACCTAAGCATTCTGCAGAAGCTGATAGTATTTCAGGAAGCAAGAAGGAAAATAAAGAACCACAAAGTAAAAACCTTCGATCAGAATTGAAAAAACTTCAGAAGAAATATGAGGAACAAAAGCGGCTAAATCATAAGCTTAGAAAGGAAATAGGTACTACAAATGAAAAAGCTACTTTTTTAAAACGGGACAATTGGGAGCTTAAACAGAAGCTGGGCCGAATAGAAAACAGTTTTGCTGCCAGAGAAAATGAATTAATTACGGCGTTTGAGGAGGAAAAGGTAAAGAGAGAACTGGGTGAAAAGGTAATCGAGCAACTGGAAGCCGAGAAACGAAGAAAGCAGAAGAACGGAAATCGTAAAGTCGATCTTGCTCACCAGGTGAAGCAATTGAAAGAGAGCAACCAACAATACCGTCATAAGCTGCAGAACTATGACTTATTGAAGGAGCAGGAATATGGCGATATGCGAAAGGATATTGAGAAGCTTTCAAAAGAATTGGATCAATATAAGCTCATGGAAGAAAGAACGGTTAAAAACCCCATGTTTTTAATGAAATTTATGAAGACCAACGTAACGAAGGAGCATCTGCCTGATCTGTTAAAGCTGGTCGAGAGCTTCATTACCCTTGATAACATACGGTATTTCTACCGGGGACGTCACAATGTATTTTACATATTTATGAGACGAGTAGGATTGTTGTCTTTCCAAATCAGGAAGCATACACAGGAAATGGAATCAATGCATCCAGGCAGAAAAGAAAGGTTGGGGCATTTAGTAGACAAAGGTGATCAATGGGTATTCGTTGATTCTGACAGCAATGAGTACCTATTGAAGTATCCACTTGCTTCAGACATGCTTACAATGAATGAAAGACCGGTAAAAGCCATACTGGAGGAAGGGGAAGCCATCCTTACCGAGCATTTTAATTGGGTGTCCTCTATCCGGGCAGAAGAAGGTCAACCAACAAAGGGCAGAAATGCTGTTAAGCAAAGAAAATATGCTAATTTCGGGAACTACAATGTTCTAATTATTGGCTCCAGGTTCTTAAGTGATTATAAACATAGACTTGAGATGCACGGCTGTAATGCGGTCGTTCATAACCCTTATGAGGAAAGCTACGAGATGATTGCCGGGAAGTTGAGTAGAGCGGATGTAATCCTGGTATGTGAGAGGCACGTGCCGCATAATATATGGGGGCATGTAGACAGGAGTGAACAAAATGTAGGAGTGTTGAAGAATGATAGTAAGGATTTGATTGCGACTTATGCTTATATGGTGTTGGAGCGGTGTGGATTATTGTGAAGAACTAAGATGAAATACGGACATGATTTTAGAACACATTAACATTTTTTGTTAGGATTCTTCCTTCTACGGGACGATTCCTATTGAATATATCTTTATATGATAAAGAGCAATCTTGGCAAAGTGTGCCGGGGTTGCTCTTTTTGTTGTGGGTTCAGGGTGACTTTGCAGAAGGCCATTTTGGTAAATATAATGCAGCCAAGTAACAACAATTGATATCGAATTAAATCATGTGGGAAAGAAATATAAATTTTTTCAATCAAGGGTATCCTTTTCACAACTCTATCACTATTTAGAAGGTGAATAAGAAAAAGGAGTGATTTGGAATGGCATTGTTTGGGTGGACGAAGTTTGAGAGAAGCATTTTGGAGTCTAGGGTGTTCTGTCACCCGGAGGATGTACGGATTTATTTGTGGATTTTGAATCATGCGGTGGTGAAGAATGGTGTCGTGGTGGGTGACCGGGTGCTGAAGAAGGGGCAGTATGTGCAGTCGATCGGTGAGCTTCAGGACAAGCTTTGGTTTTATAACGGGAAGAAGAAGGAGAAGTTTAGTTCGTCCAAGATTCAGCGGTCGATCAAGCGGCTGGAGAAGGAAGGATTGTTTACTGCAGAAAAATTCAGGAGCGGGTATCTGTTTACGGTGAGGGAGGCAAGGGACCCTGTAAGGGATCCGCAGACTGTGGATATTACATTGAATGAAGAGGATATGACCGATACAAACCGGCACGAAGGGGATGCCGGCATCATTTTGCCCTCGCGATGTGAATCAGCAAAGGAGGACAATCGGGACAGCAACGGTAACAGAAATAAGAATGTAAAGAACGTAGAGAACGAAAAGAAAAAAACACTCACCACCCTAACGAATACTATGGCAGATAGATTGGCGCTCATCACGGAGCACTTCCTGGTGAGGAGGGGCGGAAGCTTTTCGCTGTCACCGGTCGATCAGATGGCGCTTGAGAAGATCAGCCTGCATGAGATGTCGGTGGACGAGCTGAAGGCGTTCATGGATGAGCAGTTCGAGAAAATCAAGGTGTATGAGCCGAACGCCACGATTCACAGTCCGAAGTATTTGCTGAAAGTGTTGGAGAGACGGGAGTCGCCAGGAAAGAGGATGGCCGAGCTGGATGCGATGCTTGACCGGCTGGAAGAGAGCTTGAACGATTATGACGAAGAATGAGTTCAAGGAGCTTATGAATCTGCTGCATCTGGCGTATCCAGCAAAGAAGCTGCCGGAAACAACAATGAATCTATGGTTCGGACTGCTGAGGGAGTGTCATTTTAGAGAGGTGAAAAGACGGCTGGACGACCATATCAAACAGCACAAATATATCCCGGGTGTCTCCCAGCTTTATGTGAGTCCCGAGACGGAAACGACGGTGCTTGACATGCTGGGGGAATGGGAGAAGGAGGGGGTAGAACGGATTGAACACAATGATCGACGGAGCGGACCGAAGAAACCTTGGGAGCGATGAAGCGGTCTTACGGCTGCTGCATGAAGCAGAGAGTATGATCCTCGGGGCTGTGCTGCTGGAGCAGGACAGGATCCACGAGCTCAGCCTCGAGACGAAGCACTTCACCCAGTCGAGGAACCGGATCGTGTTCGGGGCGATGAAGGAGCTGCAGAAGAAGAATGTCGAGATCAACCCGGTGACGCTTGTGGAAGAGCTGCAGGATCAAACCGAGAATGCTGGGGGCGTCACCTATCTACTGGAGCTCGCGGCTTATTGTCCGTCGGTTGCGAATCTCGGCTATTACGAGAAGATCGTGATGAAATACTATGACCTGAGTTTGATCCGGAATTCGGCCAGCCATTTTTTGAATGATTACACCCCGGAATCTGCACAGGATCTGTACAAGGTGCTCATCGAGATGCATAGCGAACAGAGTCATGAGGAGGAGACGAAAGAGAGTATCATCATGGAACTCTATGAATCTCTTTATGAGGAGCGGAGCGGGATGCCGGGGGTGAACACCGGGTTCCCTGCGCTGAACGGGCTGACGGGGGGCTGGAAGGAAGGCGAACTCATCATCTTGGCTGCACGGCCGTCGATGGGGAAGACGGCGCTCGCTATTCAGCTCGCATGGGAGAGCACGAAGGAAGAGGGGGTGTCGCTCCTCTTTTCCCTCGAGATGAGCTCGAAGCAAATCATGCAGCGGATGCTCTCGAATCTGTCCGATATCAATATGATGAAATGGCATAACCCTTATAAATACTTATCGAAGGAGGAAATGCCGCGGATGCAGGAAGCGTTGAACGCGGTCTACAAAGCGAACCTGCAGCTCTCGGATAACGGATTGATCACGCTGATGGAAATCAGGCAGCGGATTTTGAATCTTAAGCGGGAGTATCCAACTCAACCGTTTTTGGTGGTGATCGATTACTTGCAGCTGATCAACGTGAAGGAGAGGTTTGACCGGCATGATTTGATGATCGGGCATATCACAAAGCAGCTGAAGAGCATGGCGAAGGAATTCGGAATCCCGATCATCCTGCTGTCCCAGCTGTCGCGGGGTGTGGAATCCAGGGATGACAAGAGACCGAGGCTTTCGGATCTTCGGGACTCCGGGAATATCGAGCAGGATGCGGATATTGTGTTGTTTTTGTATCGGGATGAGTATTACAACAGTGCATCTGAAGCGGGGGATGTTGTGGAAGTGAAGGTGGCGAAGAACCGGAACGGGCCGGTGGGGACGGTGAAATTGCGGTTTAAGAAGGAGTGCGGGCGGTTTAATGGGAATGGAAAGTGAGGCGTGGGGCGAGATGCGGGACAAGGGGACAGGTTCGTTGTCCCGGTTTCGGTCGGGAGCGGGTCGCGGGGACAGGAACGCTGGCCCGGTTGGAGTGGTTTATTTTTAAAAAAGAAGGGGAGATGATGGGGATGTTTATGACGAAGGCTGCGGTTGAGGCGGGGGATTCTTTTTTAGAAGAAGGCAGGAAGATGTCCCGGCTGTTGATCGACTTGATGGGGGCAGCTGATGTGAGGGAGGATGGGCTGGGGTTCGTGAGTTATGGTGAGATTTGGCGGGCTTGCTGTGAGCGGGGGATGTTCTTGTGAGCGGGTCGCGGGGACAGGAACCCTGGCCCGGTTGGAGTGGTTTATTTTTATAAAAAAGAAGGGGAGTGACGGGGATGTTTATGACGAAGGCTGCGGTTGAGGCGGGGGATTCTTTTATAGAAGAAGGCAGGAAGATGTATCGGCTGTTGATCGACTTGATGGGGGCAGCTGATGTGAGGGAGGATGGGCTGGGGTTCTTGAGTTATGGTGAGATTTGGCGGGCTTGTTGTGAGCGGGGGATGTTCTTGTTACATAAAGAGGGGTTTGCGGTGATGATGGATGGGTTGACGTGGATGGAGGAGGAAGGGCTTTTGAGGAGGGAGAGGGTTACTGGGGGGAGTTGGTTTGGTTTAAGGGACTTTAATTTGTTTGAAGTGATGGTAGAGGATTATTCAGTTAAAGGGCCATTTAATAGAATAACTCTTTATTACAAAGTTAACTCAAAGAGCAATATTATTTCTTCCATATTAAAGAACAAAGGGAGAGTTTTTACTCTCCCCAGCTTGTAGAGAAACCTACTGTTTTTCTACAGGTTTTTTTTGTTTAATACAAATTATCGAATATAGGGTGATTTACATCATCGAAAATTGACTCCCACCCACCTAGCCCAGCTTGGCTAGGTGGGTGGCAATCTTTTTCATGTTCTGACACGCCGCGGTGAGAAGCACTTGCTCACTCGCATTGTGTATACCCCGTAACCACAGTAGCGAAGCCCATGCAGTTGTTTTGAATCTGCAAAGCTTCGCTCAATTTTTTCTTTTCTATATTTATAAAGCATTTTCCCCGACTTAGAGAGGCGGTTTAGACGCACCTTATCTTTATGCCCCTCCCAGACATGCCTTGTGACCACTTTCTGATGATTCTTAGATTTGGTACATTCCTGCAGAAGTGGGCAGACGCGGCAGCAACAATATGTAGATATTGGGGTGAGTCCCCGCCGAATCACTTGCTTATATGAGTGCTATCCAGTCGAGGGCTTTCCTTAACGGAAGGGACTTCAGCACGCCTGAAGATGTAAAGGAACTGGCGCTGACTCTCTTAGCTCACAGGATTTCGTTGAATGCAGGAAGGATGACCTCCCTCACTCAAAGTCCTTCCCCGGATAGGTAAGATCGATGATTTGAAGTTGAAATCCATGCTTCAGGGGTATAAACAGACCCATTACTCTTTGTTTCTGGAGGAGACGAGCAATATAGGGACCAAAGATTATAAAGATGAAAGTTTCAGGCATATCCACTGGCTTACGACCACCAAAGAGAACAAGCTTCTCGCGAAAAAATATCAAAAAGTTCACGGGGATGTCTATTCCATCTTAATTTACTACTTCTCTATGTTACTAAATATTTTAAACTTGTATGCTTAAAAGAATATATTTTGTCGATTTTTAGAGAATAATGGAGCTCTCTATAGTTCAGTTAGTATTACGATATATGTAAATAATATACAGTATTTCCATCATAAAGTTATTTATATTACAATTGTTACGATAAATAGAAATGGGGGTTAGTAATGAGAAAAAAAATTAATGTTTTTGTAACAATGGGGTTTATAATTAGTACATTATTACTGTTGTTTCCAAACTTAAGCTCAGCTGCGGTATGGACCACGAGTGATGGCTATCGTAATTCAGTGTGGGTAAGAGATATGTGGATTACTTATGAAATTGATATGACTTACACTGAATACTATAACGATTTAGGTGGAGGAAAGTGGTATATAAGCTCTATGGAGTCTGTTTCTACTATTGATAGTGGGAATGTTTTAAGGTATTCTGATTTAACACATGTAGCTAACATTGTTTATACTGAAGGTAGTAATAAGTTTAGTAGAATTGACATCCCTGCATGTACTAAAGATCAAATCTACGACCCTAATAAATTATTTTATTGTAAATCATCATATGATGGATTATTTGTTAGTACGAATTATTCAGCGAAACACACAGTGGATTTATTATTTCCACTTTATCCAGCAACTTATTCATTGTCTTGGGAATATTGAGTTAGGAGTGTTAATATGAGTAAAAAGATATTGTTTGGTTGTATTGCTTTAGGAATGAGTGCGATTATGCTTATTGCAGCTGATTTTTCGAAAAGTGGTTTTGGTTATTTTGGAGAGTTTTCAAGAGATAATAACTCTTCAAATTCAGAAGTGATCAAAACTAAAGGCGTAAAATCTCTTCAAGAATACGTTAGTGAAAGTGATGTTGAGAAACTAACTTACTTTAAGCAGAACGTTTCTCCTGAAAAAATAAAAGATAAACAAAAAGCTAAAGACAATGCAATTAATGAGCTAGTTGATAGGTACGCAATTTACCTGGAAGCTAAAGAACAAGGTTTAAATGTATCTGATGATGAACTTCAAAAAACTATAGATTTTAGTATAGAAAACGCAAAGAAAGTTGAAAATCAAGATTTTAAAGATTATTTAGATGGTTTGGACATGACAATCGAAGAATATTACAATGAGTATACTAAAGAAACTTTAAGGGACAAGTTACTAGAAAACAAACTTATTGATAAAGTTACTAAAAATCAGAAAGATCCTAAAGAAAAGATGAAAAGATGGAATGAAGAGAAAGAAAAGATTACTAACACCTTTAAAAAGAATAATTCGGAAAAGATTAAAAATCTAAAAAACAATATAAAAAAAAATAATTAAATCAAAGAGCCTTATCCAGAGATGATAAGGCTCTTTATTTATGTATTTTTTATGAGACTAAACTGTGGGTGAATTATGCGACCGAACATCATGACATCATGCGCCTCAAAAACGACCTCGACCGCTCGCAGTTGAGGAAGTTGATTGAGACACTTGCACTCATCAACTCCAATGGGAGATTTTTCTCAACCGAACGTTTCTTCCACCATTCCTTGAGGGCAAAAGACAATAAATCACTCGGCTTGATCATAGGAACTCCGCCTGAGCCGACCAGGCGTGAACAGCTTCTGCACATCAAGCGTTAACTGGTAAGGGAAAGAGGATGTCATGATGAAAAAAATAGGGATAACATTTCTTTTTCTTCTCATCTGTTTAGGTGCGAGCCTGGTATTGATGAATGTCTTTAATGTAGCGACTGAAAAGATCAAAGCATTTTACCATGTAGAGGATCCCGATAGAGAGTGGGTTTTCGATCCAACCCCCTGGAGTGGAGGATCGCATGATAGACGTCTCGATGAGCCAATTGTAGGTGAAAAATTACCTTGGTTTGTGGACCCTTTTTCGGGTGAAGATGGAAGTGGGAAAGGTTTTATAGATGCGGTAAAGAAATACGGGGTTTACGTGATTTTCTCTGTTGTTTTCCTCTTCTGGTATATCCGTTACAAAAAGAAAAAGCGGAAAGATAAAGAAGAAGTTATGCCGGAATCAGATCAAGCCCGGTATGCTGTGAACTCAGTGGATTTACAAGAGGATGAATCACTTATCCTTTCCGAGGAAAACCTGAACGAGATTCGCCAAATTCTGAAGGAGTGGGAAAGTCATTTGAACACTCTAAACAGAAAACGGACCCATGAAACAATCCAAGAGTGGTTCAAGCGGATAAAAAGTCCAACTGAAATCATACCGGTATATGAAAAGGTCCGCTACGGTGGGAAACAATTTACTTCCCAGGAATTGCACCTCTTAAAGAATTTCTTACGATAGTTATTTTATCAAGGAGCCGTTAGCGACATTGCTAGCGGCTTTTAATAATTATGATATTAAAGTAAAAAGAGTGGGTGTAGAACCTAACTCTTATGACCGCTATTGAAAGGATTTGTGTGATACTTGTAAATAATGGATATTCCATTAACGGGCAGTTTAATGGAATATTAATCAAAAAATTCTCACAATAATTTATGGTAAATAATCCCCTTAGAGTAGGGTGGGGACGGTTCTCGGTCTACTTTTTCCTTTATTCAAAAGAAATGATTCAATGCGCAGCAGGATTTACTGTGAAAAGTTGAGTAAGAACCGTCCCCCGGCTAACCTATTACTGCTCTTACCTAAAGGAAGCTATTTTCCCTTAGTATTAACAATGGGAAACAAATCGCTATGGTTGATTGACGGTCGGATCAGCTCCCCTAATAATTGAAGGCCTCAACATAATGGTTGTTATTGCAACCAGGAAAAAGGCTGAAGGAATCATGGACCACCCTATACCGATCCAGTCGAAAGAAAGTCCAAAAATAATCATTCCAAGCGGTGACATGGCTTGGGAGATTGTTTCCAACAGCCCGAACACTCTCCCCTTAAACTCCTCTTTAATTCCTTTTTGAAACATTACTCCAATTGGTGTGTTAATACAGGTCAACGTCACCCCATAAAGAAAGGCAAGCGTTATATAATAAAAAACATTTATATTATAACTAAAGGTTAACAAGACAGGTAAAGTAGAAGCAGCCAATAAGAAGGCAATGAGGATAATCCCTCTTTTAACAACAATCAAAGGATTGGTCAATTCTTTTCTTATTGAAAAATACAGGGAGGAACCCAACATACCGCCGGCAAAGAAACCTTCGATGACTCCAAAATGGAACGAATCAATTCCTAGTTCTTTAACAGTGATGTAGGGCATGCCTACTACCATAGAAACGGAAAAGAGGTTAATAAGGAGTGCCATTCGTAGTATGGTCCAAAGAATATCCTGAGATTTTATATAACCGTAACCACTAGAAATGCTCTTGATAAACTTTTCTCTTATGGGATTTTGATCGGCGATAGTGGAGTATAATTGGAATTTCATTGTCGATTCAAGCAATGCAGCGACTGCATAGGAAACCATCTGGGTAAGCAAAAAGACATTCAATGAATCAAAGCCATACATCAATCCACCTAAAATGGGTCCGGCGATAGCAGACGAGGAGACAGAAGCCTGATTAATGGCCATTGCCTTTTGAATACGATTTTCATCTATGAGAGATGAGACTGAGGATGTAAAGGTAATCCCCGTAAACATAGTTGAAATGGACAAAAGAAAAGTAGTCATATAAATTGCAACTATATTTACAGAAAAAAATATATTGTAAACTAAAAGCCCTCCCACGACCAAGGCAGCCAAAGATTGTGATGATAAGATGATGAATTTTTTAGAATATCGATCCGCCAAATATCCAGATACAGGCGCGAAAAGAATTCTTGGCAGCACACTGCATATAAGGTTAATAGCAAATCCGAATGCAGATCCGGTGAGTTCTAATATATACAGACTTATTCCAAAGCTGTAAATACTGTTTCCAAAAGTAGAAATGAATTTACTGATGGAAAAAATCCACAAATGGTATGTTGCCTGCTTATTTTTATCTACTTCAGTCACCAGTAAATCCTCCTTAAATAAGTTTAATTTAATTAAACAAAACATACCACAGCAAAGGGTTTTCTTTCAAGTGTAAGTTTAATATAATTAAACTTACAACAAATACTTGGAGGTGAGTAGGTGGATACACTAGGTGTAAGAATTAAGACATTAAGAAAAAGAAAAAAATTAACACTTGAAGGGCTAGCAGGTACTGAGATGACTAAAGGAATGTTAAGCCTTATAGAGAACAATAAGGCAAAACCTTCTATGGAGAGCTTAACTTATATAGCTGGAAGGCTAGGAGTGTCCGTGAATGAGCTCCTCGAAACTATTAGTATTACTGAAATTCGGGAGCTTCTACAGGAAACGGAAGATTTCTTTAACAAAAAGGAATATGAGAAGGTTGTAGAACTTTTATCATCATTACCGCTGGATTCACTTCCTTTATCTTATGAGTCGGCGGCTATATTAGAGAGATATAGCAGGGCATATTACTATACAGGGAGAAGAGATTGGGAGGATATGTATATAGAGGCGGAAGAAATGTACACAACTCTTAATCTTCATAATGAAGCAGCAAGATTACTTTCTTTTCTTGTAAAGGCATATATGGAAGAACGAAATTATAATCAAGCTTTTGAATTGATAAGCGAGAGAAAGAAGAGATGGGAGAATGAAAATGCGTCCTTAAACATTCTTGGTAAGTTGGAGTTGGATTACAATGAAATCCTGCTTCTGTTCGCTATTGGAAAATATAAAGATGCTAAAAAGAAATTAAAGAGTTCCATCTCCCTCTCGTATAAAAGTAGCACCTTCTATCAAATAGAAGGGTTGTATCGTCTAGCCTGCTTTTATGCAATGATGAATAAAGAAGAACAAGACTTGGATTTTTACTTAAAAAAATTAACCTTGTTTGGGGAATTTATAGACAGTGATGAGACCAGGTCAGCTGTTTTGATTTTAAAGGCTCACTATCATAACAAGTATACAAGAAACCATAAAAAAGCCGACCAAGTTATAGAGGAGTATTATCATATAAATGGTATGGATCCATACTATGCAATGGAAAAAGGAAAGTCTTTGTTCTTGGCAAACCAGTTTGAGCAAGCATTAAAGTGTTTCCTGGAGTTCAAAGAAATACCGGAATGGATTCACCCGTTTGACCTGTCGCTTATGTATGAGGTCTATGCGTACATTGCACGATGTTACTTAGAATTGGGTGAAAAAAAGAAGGCCGTTCATTTTTCAACATATGCTTTAGAAGGTATTGAATCTTTGCCGAATACGCCGTATAAAGAATTTGTTAAAAAGACAGCACTGCTTGTAAAACAATGATCAAGTGGATTGCCTATCTCGAGGTAAAGGGCAGGATAATTAAATAAGGATCAAAAAGAGGCGAGTGAAGCATGGGGACGGTTCTCTTGCTTCCGAAGCACCAGAACCGTCCGAGACCAGTGAAAAAGTAGGCTTTCAAAAAACATATTCGCTTTAAATTGGTTATTTTTGTATATCGTAGTGTGATTTGACTGTTTTTATTGTAAAACGGGGGATTTAGAGGTAGATA
>NZ_MINN01000023.1 GCF_001877785.1 Rossellomorea aquimaris
GGGTTGTTCGCTTTTTTGACTGTCCTTTCCAGACTTCTTCGTTTACTCCTTTCTTTTGTGTCTCCGTATAGAGTTTCCTACAGCCCCGAGGGGCAAGCCTCTTGGTTTGGGCTACAGCCCGTTTCGCTCGCCGCTACTCAGGGAATCGCATTTGCTTTCTCTTCCTCCAGGTACTTAGATGTTTCAGTTCCCTGGGTCTGCCTTCCATACTCTATGTATTCAAGTATGCATACTTGAATA
>NZ_MINN01000024.1 GCF_001877785.1 Rossellomorea aquimaris
TCACTGATGACTGTTAAACTGTGTCTCAGATTTTTATTAGTGTGTAATACGTCTCTTCTGTAGTTCTAGTGGTTGTGCTGTCTGTATGTGATGTCAGCTTTAGAGTTGATTAGTCTGTGATTTTTTTTATTATGTATTATGGTTGTTTGTTAGTCAGATGTCTTTTTATTTTTTTTTTTCAACTTAAAAGCACTGAAAAAAAACAATCCCGATCTGATTTTAGGCGTGTGCGGCTGTATGTCCCAAGAGGAATCAGTCGTGAACCGTATTTTGAAAAAACATCCGTTTGTCGATATGATTTTCGGAACGCATAACATTCATCGCCTGCCGGAGCTTTTGTCAGAAGCATACCTTTCAAAAGAAATGGTTGTAGAAGTTTGGTCTAAGGAAGGGGACGTTATTGAAAACC
>NZ_MINN01000025.1 GCF_001877785.1 Rossellomorea aquimaris
ATATTGGTCTGTTGTCAGCCCAATTTCTTCTTTAAGGTGAGGAAGCACCTTTTTGATTTCTTTTTCAGCATATCCGAGAACCCTGAGGGCTTCAAGTGCTTCTTCAAGAGCCGTTTCCGCTGTTTGCTTTTCAAGCCTTTCTTCATGATTAAACAGATTTTCAATCATTTCAGGCACAACATCTGCCAGCTTTCCTTTTAAATCTAGAATAATCTGGCGTGCGGTTTTCTTTCCTACTCCAGGAAACTTGACCAAAAAAGCTTCATCTTCATTTTCAATTGCTTGGATGACCGCTCCGGGATCACAAAAAAAAAACTACCTACAACCCTTCCTCAATGCTCCTCCCTACATACCACCCACTACTATCACACTCATCTACACCTACATCCATCCATGTATTTCACTCTC
>NZ_MINN01000026.1 GCF_001877785.1 Rossellomorea aquimaris
CTGGATCGAAGCCGGCAAGCAAACTGAAGCATAAGTTAAAAACCCGCTGTACACGTGAAAGTTCGTGTGCAGCGGGTTTTGTTTTGACTGGGATAATTTGAGCTTGCTTGCGGAACTGGTTTTGTGTTTGATTAGTGCTTTATATGGGTAGTCGCCGCCGGGCTTTGGGATGGGTTGGATGTTCGAGCACGGTCAAATTCCTGAGTTTCTCAAATCTCCGATGGTGTTCGGCGTCGTGTTGTTGACCTTTGTCATCTCCGATATTGTTATGAAAAAAAAAACACAAACACAATACAAAACAACAGTCTATTGTCCACTGCTCAAACATCACGTATTATTACAACCACATAAGACCATTATCGAATTCGACAAGTCTACCGTCAGTGGTACTCTGTCAACATAAAACGATCATTCA
>NZ_MINN01000027.1 GCF_001877785.1 Rossellomorea aquimaris
GACGACATCAATATGCGGCTGTTTGAGCACTTTTTTAGGCAGATATTTTCTCCATTCCTTGCCGATTACCCGGACCGTGAATGGCAGATGGACCGCTTCTTTCATAAGCTGAACCCGATTAGGGTAAGGGTAGCCGATGATTAACAGATTTGAATGATAGGATTGTTCGGTGCCCATTTTTTTAAACAGCCGATGATTAACTGGTATCGGAACATAATAGACGTGCTGGTAGAAAAAAAACACGAAACGAGTCAGTTGTACACACTAAACGCCAAGAACTATGACTCGATTTAGTGTGTAGCGGGTCTCACACTGTACGTGTTAATATAACGAACGCGGAAAATACTTCTGCACAACCGGTCAACTACACTGATACAACAAGCTACACAGCGTACGCTTTATAGGTCAGG
>NZ_MINN01000028.1 GCF_001877785.1 Rossellomorea aquimaris
GTGGAAGCATGGCGACATGTGGAGCTGACTGATACTAATCGATCGAGGACTTAACCACAAAGAGTCATTTTTAAATGAACACAACGGCAATACCGGTATTCTTGATATCAATCCTTTATCTAGTTTTCAGGGAATAAATTTTAAATTAACACTTGAAATTATCTCTGAAAAAGATATAATAAAAATTGTCCTTTTAAAAGGATACAGTCTGGTGACAATGGCGAAGAGGTCACACCCGTTCCCATGCCGAACACGGAAGTTAAGCTCTTCAGCGCCGATGGTAGTTGGGGGCTCTCCCCCTGTGAGAGTAGGACGTCGCCAGGCATCATATGGAGGATTAGCTCAGCTGGGAGAGCATCTGCCTTACAAGCAGAGGGTCGGCGGTTCGATCCCGTCATCCTCCACCATAGATTTTTACGAAGCGTGAGCGAAGTAAAAGATCTTTCCTTCCTTTA
>NZ_MINN01000029.1 GCF_001877785.1 Rossellomorea aquimaris
AAAGTGTAATGAATGATGTGATGCTGAATTATAGTATATAGGAGTTTATGTCAGTTATTTGTTTTTTTTTTTTTCTCGGCATTTTAATTTCCTTGCTGCTGTTTACATCGGCCAGTCCTTTAATCAAAATGCTGGTCGCGTTTGTCTTTGCCCTTGCAGGAAATTTTCTGTTTATGAAAATCCTTGAAAGAATCAAGTTTAACGACACCATCTTTATTCCGCTTGTCGGTTTAATGCTCGGGAATATCGTCAGTTCAATCGCGACATTTATCGCATATAAATATGACTTGATCCAGAATGTGTCATCATGGCTGCAGGGAGACTTCTCTTTAGTCGTGAAAGGAAGATACGAGCTTCTTTATCTGAGTATTCCGCTCGTCATCATTGCCTATGTGTATGCGGAT
>NZ_MINN01000030.1 GCF_001877785.1 Rossellomorea aquimaris
TTATTTGTTTTAGTATTTGCTCATTTTCATTGACTGTTTTTATTCTTTTTTTTTTTTTAAGATTGAGAAGCTGAAAAAAGAACGTCGTTGGGAAGAAATCCACATCATTGGAGAAGCTGAGCATGCTCAGTCATTTGCTAAAGTGCTCCATCAAAAGCCGAACAGCTGCATCCATAAAAACTTTATTAACAACAGTGCAGATAAAATTTTGCACGAAGTATTTGAAAAATAACAAAAAGCTCTGGCGATGATGCCAGAGCTTTTTTTAATGGGGATGAGGGCAGAAAGTACAGGTTTCAAACGACTCTAACTCTTTGTACAGACAGCAGGTTTTGCGCATCGGTTCGGAAACAGCCCGTTCGAGCGGCATGGTGCCGATGAAAGTTTGCCACTGCGACTTGCGC
>NZ_MINN01000031.1 GCF_001877785.1 Rossellomorea aquimaris
TGGTGAATGAAGAGACAGCCGTTCAGCCAGTGTTATTTGGTGGCTTTTCATTTGATCCTTTAAATGACCAGCCGAGCGAGTGGAGAAATTTCCCTCAGGCTTATTTTGCCGTCCCGACTTTTCAGCTGATTATTAAAGGCGAGCAGGCTTATGTTAGTGTCCACCTGATCACGAAGGCACCAAATAGTTTTGCAGATTTTGAAGCACTTCGGAAAGAACGTGACCGGCTGATTCACGCAGCGCAAGTATAAAAAAAAAAAACAAGAACAAGATGAAACAACACAATATTGTGTACTACTCATGAAACAACATAACGGTCATGGTTTTAGCAGTACTTGATGTCACACGTATCACGCTAAACTCTAACAAGCAGCAAGACATAGCAACAATTCGAACAGCAGAC
>NZ_MINN01000032.1 GCF_001877785.1 Rossellomorea aquimaris
GAACAGTACCTGATAACGCTCGACGAGTGGAAACCAAAACGGTTCAGTCTCCCAATAACAAACACTACCCTGGTGAAATACGGAAAACTAGGATACATCGTTCCAAGACCACAAAAAATTCGTGGGCGTTGGCTGATAGATCGCCGAGCAGTATTTGTTGGGCCTGGTGAAACGGGAATTGCGCCGGAAATTCATACTGGCGATGATGATGCACTGAAGGAGATTTTAACTCATGTCAAAAAAAAAAAAAAAAAAAATGCGCAAAAGACAAATATAACATACATAATAGAGAAGATCAAGTAGAGTCAGACGCAAGACATGAAAGAGAATTACATCAAAGCTAAACACAAGACAAAAAGTACTGGGACTGATAAGCGACATAGTCAGTAGACATCACAGACAC
>NZ_MINN01000033.1 GCF_001877785.1 Rossellomorea aquimaris
CCAGCTAAATAAGACAAAACCTTCCAAACAAGGGTAAGTGGAAGGTTATTTGGCATGCATATTTTCAGTATAACATGAGTTATTTTAAGTTTTTATTGAAAAATGTTGACAAACTATTAGCTGGTTTTTTGATAATATATCAATCCGCAGACCCATCCCAAAGCTTGTTTCGCCCTCAAATCCCATGTAAACAGACATACTCTAGTAAGTTTAGTTAGTTTTTTTAAAAAAACCGACCCATTCCGTGAATGCCGCTATTAATGTATATCCCTCTTCTTAAACCGTCCGCCGCGGACTTCGTTGATATCGGCTACGGCAAGGAAGGCCGACGGATCCAGTTCCTCGACGATCGACTTCAGCTTGGCTTCTTCCAGCCTGGTCACGATGGTGAAGATCACTTTTTTGTCATCACCTGAGTAGGCGCCTTCCCCTTTCAGATAGGTGACCCCGCGCCCGAGCCGGGCCATGATCGCGTCCCCGATGTCCTCGTGTTTGTCACTGATGATCCAGGCGGATTTCGATTCGTCGAAGCCGTCGATGACGATATCGATCGTCTTGAAGGCGATGACGTACGCGAGGACCGAGTACATCGCCCGGTCCCATCCGAGGACGAAACCGCCCCATGCAAAGATGAACACGTTGAAGAGCATGATGAATTCCCCTACTGAGAAAGGGAATTTTTTATTTAAAAGAATGGCCAGGATCTCACTGCCGTCAAGGGCACCTCCGTACCGGATGACCAATCCCACCCCGGCGCCGAGCACGATTCCGCCAAAGACCGTCGCCAGCAGCACATCCTGCGTAAACGCCGCGACATGATGCAGATAACTCGTCGCAAGCGATAAAATCGTAATTCCGAATAATGTGGATATCGCGAACGTTTTTCCGATTTGCTTGTAACCAATGAAGAAAAACGGGATGTTCAGTAAGAAGATAAATAATCCGATGCCGATACCGGTCAGGTTATAAAGAATGATCGAGATTCCAACGATCCCGCCGTCCATGATCAAATTCGGTACGAGGAAAACTTCAATTCCAAGCGCCATCATGATGGCTCCCAGCAGGATGAAGACTCCCCGTTTCAAAACTTTCAATTTCGTTAATTTCGGATGCTGCAATTCAGCTTTTATCTGCTGTTCGATTGATTCATCACTCAATGTCGCTTCCCCCTGTTTCTATGTACTCATATTAAAGTATCTGTTTACGGTCGAATATATGTATAGATCAGGAGAGATAGTTGGACTGATACATCATGACTTCTATGAACCCATGTGTGTCTGGAGAGATGTCCACGGAATAACATGTCTGATCAGCGGGTGCATATGACTTTATTTTCCGGGCTGAATGGAAGGGAAGAGGAGCCGCACTGTCATCGTGGTGAGGGGACGAAGAGGTTGGAGAAAAAATCATCTCGATATTTGACAGGTGCGAAGTATCAACTTTTAAATCGGCTTCATTCATGGCAGCATCCTCGTATTTCAGTACATGGATCTGCTGCAGACCGGCAAGACAAACAAGTAAAATCCAGATCGACACATTCCTCACTCGATAACCTCCCTCCGCATTTCTTCTTATTTAATTATACCTCATTGCATTCCGCAGGGGAACGGATTGAACTTGCCGCTACAAGCGGCGGTGGTGGTGCGCCAAGCTAAAAAAACCGGAATCCCCGACTGAACCAATTTGGAGGGTAGATTTATAAGCGGAGAAATTCCGTCTAAGGCAGCTGGAGGAGGGTTAAGGTACTGAAATAAGGGGAGGAGTTACGCTTAACTGCTCAATATGTAACTATTTTTAACGGATATTTTACTATAAGCGGAAAAACTCCGGCTATTATCCGTGAAATAGCGGCATTTTCCGGTTTAACCGGAATTCATCCGCTAATTTTCAAACGCCAGGGAACCTGCTCTATTTGTTCCACATAAGGGTGCTAAAAAATTGATGATAAATAAGGCTCGAAGTATAATGGCTCCGAGCTTTTTCATGTGCTAATTTCACTGCTAAAGTGTCTTCTGATTAAACTGCAAATTACCGTACGAAAAACACTGTTAATTCAAATTTTGCACTTCAAAACCGAAACCGTTACCCCATCCAGGTCCGGTTTTCACTTCTATTAAAATTCTAATCCACAAGCTCAACTACAATCGGATCAAGCTCGACTTTCTCATGTCCTTTCCCGGACGTCAGGCTCGCGATGATCACCGGCTGGATGATGAGCTGTCCGCCCCCATCCCGAATCGCACCGAAGTCCGTCGTCCCTTCAAACGTTTTGCCGTCATCCATTGAGACACCGGGTCCGCTCGTACCGTCTGCATAGACATGCCCGAGATCATCCGTCACCCTGAACACCGGCGTCACACTCGGCCATTTTTCAAGGAAATTCTCTTTCACGAGCTGACTGTAGGAAATGATTGTCGACACATCCGTGAACTCCACCGATTTCAGGGTGAACGTCACATCTTCATTCTTCACCGTTTCATTTACGAGCTGCTGCTTCCCTTCCAGTCGCTCCAATGAAAAATCGAACGACCAATCCCCCTTAATCACAGCATCCTTTTCAACTCCGCTGAACCCTTGAGGTGACCATGAAATGTCCACCTTCTCAGGAGAATCACTGCCTTTAAAGTGAGGAGTAAACGTGGACAGCCCGACATAGCGGGTGTCACTAATCTTCGTGATTTCGGCGGTGCCGGCACTGCCGTTAGAGCCTGCGACCTCGAACCATTCCGCCCCGCTCATCTGCACCGATTCACCCAGATCCCGATTCGTTTCAATCGCGAACGACACCGTGATATTCGTACCGTCATAGACCGCATCATCGATCATGACCGTCGTACCATTGTCCGTCTCGGCAAGACCGATATCGGTGGAGAATTCATCAAAGGCGCCCTGATCTTCGTTTTGAAAATATGCGATGACATCATCCATAAACGGAATCTGCGAAGCGATCGACGGCACCGCAAAGCCCGCCGCAGCAGACGCCCCGATCAAGATGACCGCTGCAGCTGCAGCCGGCCGCCATACCGGTGCCTTTTTCCTTTTTTTCAAAACATGCTGTTTCACCCGTTCTTTCTCCGCATCCGTCACGTCCGATAACTCCAGCTGCTCCACATCGAGTTCCATCCATTCCTTCATGCTCATATCAATAGCTCCTTCAATTTCAAATTAGTCGCCAGGACCTTCTTCCCCCGGTACAAACGGTTATCGACCGCTGCTTTCGAGAGTCCCAGGTGTTCCGCAATTTCACGATTGGAAAGCTCCAAGTAATATTTCATCATGAAAATGTCCCGGTCATCGTCCTTCAATCGACTGATAGCAGCCAATAATTCATTTCTACCTTCACGCCTCATGACCGATTCTTCCGTTGCTGAGGCACCCGCTTTTTCTTTTAACAGGACATCGGACTTCTCACGCTCCCTGCGCTTTTTTGCCTGACGGTACCGGTCGATGGCCTTATACTTCGCGATCATGCCGATCCATTTTTTAAAATCAGCTGCCTCACCCTGAAACTGACGGGCATTCTCCCAGACAGTCAGGAACACATCGTTGACGCATTCATCGATATCATGCTCGTGCATACTGTGCAAAACCTTCGCCGCGATTGTTTTGACAAGCGGCATATATGCATCAATCACATACTCAAGCGCATCTTCTTTCCTTTTTTTCAGCCTCGGGATAAAATTTGCCGGCGTACTTTTCATCATTTCCGCTCCTTTTGTTTTTGAAAAAGCTTTTTCATAAAATACAACGAGTGACGTGTGACAGAATTCTCAACTTTATTGGATAGGAGCTTAATAGAAGCAATGGGAGGACCCTCCATGCTAAAATGAAACCGAAAGTCTTTTTGAAAAATGGGAGGGATTCACAATGTTCACAACGGTAAACGATTTTCTACAGGAATGGAAACAGGAAGCGGCAGTCACTCAGAAAGTGCTCGACGCCCTCACGGATGAGTCATTGAAACAAGAGGTCGCACCCGGCCTGTACAGCATCGGGAGTGTCGCGTGGCACATAACCGGAGCCGTGTTCTACTTTCCGTCTCAAGTCGGCATCCGCTTCGAGGCCCCGGATCTTCAAAAAGAAGCCCCTGCTTCTGCATCCGAAATCAGCGAAACTTACAAACTCGTAAGCGACCGTCTGTCTGAAGCCGTGACCGAACAGGTTTCTGATGAAAAAATGAACGAAATGGTCAATCTATTCGGTATGGACATGCCCGTCCAGGCCGTCCTGCGCCTGCTGATCCAGCATCAGGCCCACCACCGCGGGCAGCTGACCGTCCTCATGCGCCAGGCAGACCTGAAAGTTCCAGGGGTTTACGGCCCGAGCAAAGAAGAATGGGAAGCGATGAACGCTTCGAAATAAGAAGGAAAAAGACCGGCGCCGGCCGGTCTTTTTTTACTCTTTGAAATAGTGGACGGGCCTGACTTCAATACGCCAGCCAAATTCTCCCCCGCCCTCCACCTGCACAGCCGGATGCAGCCTCGCCAAACCCGCTGCGGCATCCAGATCCTCTGCTTCAATGAGGAACACGCTGCCGATCATTTCCCCGGTTTCTTCCATATCACTTACAATCACTTTGCCGCCATTTTTTCTTATGTCTTTTGCTTCAAGACCCGTACCTGCATCCATCAGGACCTGTCCTGTTTCGTACAACTCCTGAAGATGCGGCTCGCACTCTCCCATGACGGCATTGATCTCTTCCTCCGGCCTTGCATCCATCTTTTCCCGATTAAAATAGCCCACGCATAGAAATTTCATTTCACCGTCTCCTTTTCTGATCCATTACATGTAAAGTTCGACGTCCTGCGGGAAATCCCTTGTTCCGGATTAAGCCGCCGCATGGCAAAATAAAGAGGGATTCGTCTCTTTTTACAGAATCTATCCTTCATAGACTTAAAAAGGAGTGCCGCTATGTATATCCCGCCATATTTTAAAATCACAGACGAAACGACCGCCCATAGCATTATCAGCGAAAACGGCTTTACCACCCTGATCTCCCAGGGCGACGGCATGCCCATCGCCACCCATCTGCCGCTGCAGCTTAATGAGGATAAAACCTGTTTACACGGCCACTTCGCCAGACCGAACCCGCAGTGGAAGGACATCGAATCCCAAACTGTGCTCGCCATTTTCCACGGTCCGCACTGCTACATCTCCCCGTCCTGGTATGAGACGGATCAAACCGTGCCCACCTGGAACTACGTAACCGTCCATGTGTACGGAAAAATGGAGCTCGTCCATGATACCGATGAGAGCATGAAATCTTTAGAAGAGCTGGTCGCAGCATACGAAGCTCCCGACAGCCCTTACAGCCTGGAAAACGTAGATGCCGGATATCTCGCCGGACTGAGCAAAGGCATCCAGGCATTCAAGCTACATATCACGAAAATCGAAGGCAAAGCAAAACTAAGCCAAAACCATCCAGCCGAGCGTCGTGAACGGGTGATCCGGCAGCTCGAACAGATTCCCAGGGACGATGAAAGGGAGATTGTGGAGTGGATGAAGAGAAGTCTGAAGTGAAGGCAGAGCAGACAAAATAAGAGTGAAATTTCATTTAATAAGGGGGATGAAATATGTCCTCGAAAGTAAAACTTGTATACTTCATTGATGGCAATGAAGTCAGAGACCTAATAAATATGAAGTTCCAAATAGATCCCAATGATCTGGCCGGAAATTAATCGAAATGATTTAAAAAATATTTCAATAGGGGCATGGCCATAATTGCGAATCATGGCCATGCCCCCCTTGTTTTCAAAGAAAAGTGAGTCAAAATGACTTATTTTTTAAAAAATCTCTGCAGTGTTTTGTAGAAATCCAGTTTTCAACCGGATTCCAGCCCGCTATTTCAGTAGAGAGAAGGATCAGGCATCAAATATGATCCTAAATCTGATTTTATGAGCCCAATTGGAAATATATGATCCTGATCCCGATTTTATGATCCTAATTTCAAAAATATGATCCTAATTCAAATTATATGATCTTACAAGAATCATTCGAAACTAGAATCCCGAATATTCTCCTATCCATCAAATCAAAGATCACCAAAAAATTAGCCGCGGTACTGTCCCCCTGACCCGCTCAAGGCAGCAATACAATTTTCCCCAACTTCCCTTTTTCCTTAAAATACACCTGTGCTTCTTTTGCTTGTTCCAATAGAAAGGTTTTATCGATGACAGGCACTAGTTTTCCTTCAGAAATGGCTCCCAGCATCTCTTTGAACTCTGCCCTAGTCCCCAGCACCGACCCGTACATGGTGATATGTTTTAAATACAATGTCCGAAAATCCAGATTTGTCTGCTGTCCACCGGCAGATCCCGAGATAAAAAACTTCCCGCCTTTTTTTAAAACCCGAAGAGACGTATCGAATAGTGCATCCCCCACGACATCAAGGACGGAGTCGACCGGACCCCCATTTACATTCAGAATGTCTTCTGCCAGGCATTCGGAGTGATAGGATACGACATGGGCCGCCCCTAATTCCTTCAGCTTTTCCTCCCCGGCCAAGTCACCGATGACCGCAATGACCTTGGCTCCAAATACCTTTGATGCAATCTGCACATTCAACGAGCTCACCCCGCCGTTCGCACCGGTGACGACCACCGTTTCTCCGGCTTGAACCTGAAGCTGGTTCACCATATGCCACGCTGTCAGACCGCTCACTGAAAAAACAGCGCTTTCCGGATAACCGGGAAGTGGCATATCAAAGCAGAGTTCAGCCGGCCACACGACGTATTCAGCATATCCGCCGTCATACTCCGATCCGATGAATGACATATCTTCCGAAATATGCTCGAATCCACTTTCCCCACTCGATGCAAATGGAAAAAGCACAACATCCCTGCCCACCATCGATTGGGGGACAGAACTTCCAACCTTCACAACCTGACCCGTAATATCAGAGCCGGGAATCCGCAGGAACTGTACCCCTTCCGGCCGCCAGCCCGATTTGGTGCCGCTCCCGTAAGCCCCTTCCCTCATCCAGATTTCTGTATTATTAATCGCGCAGGCCTTAACGTTCACAAGCACTTCATCTGCTTTTGGTTCAGGAACCGGTATATCCACCACTTCCAGCTTATCCACATCCCCATATCCCGTTACTCGCACCGCTTTCATCGCTATCATCCTTTGTCGAATCAGATTTATTTGATTATGTAAAATATAGAACTTATTATTTGTTGTTTCCCTTTTTTTAAACGTATCCCACTGGTTCATGAGGGAGCGTGATGGTTGTGCCCCGGGACAATACCCAGTCACCGGGATCCTCCGCCAAATCCAAACCCCGTCTCAACCTCCCAATACTTCGTCACCACATTCCCTTTCGGCAGCACCACTCCCAGCTGCACCTTCTCAGAGCCCTTTGTGAAAACCAGCATTCCATGAGGCAGATAATCATAGCGGAACCCTTTCTGCGGATGCCAGCTGCGGCTGCTCGTATTGATTTGTTCCATTATCTCACGGATCTGTTCCTTATCGTCTATGACTTTAACTTCCTGCCCCTGCGTCGAAATCCTCAACTCATCAAAATCCCCCTCGACAATCGGAGCACGGTAAATCCAATAAACTGAAATACCCAAGAGGCACACAACCGCAAAGAAGCCCGGCACCAACCGCTTTTTTGCTATCAAAAAAGGTTCCACCCTTCATGTTTTCCTATAGTTTACTATATTTTGGATAAACCCTATAACCCTCTAAATCTTCTATATGGTAAAATATACTACATCCAGCACCATTTGAACGGAGACCCAGCCCAAAGGAGGTCATCACCATAAAAACCCATTACGCCCTTTTCTTCTGCCTGGCCATCAGCCTTCATAATCTCGAAGAAGCCCTGTGGCTCCCACAGTGGTCGCAAATGGGAATGGCCCTGCAAAAGCCAGTGACATCAAACGAATTTCACTTTGCCGTACTCATCATCACGGCACTTGCCTATCTCATTTCTTTTTTATATGTAAGCTTCCCAGAATCAAAATGGATGAAATGGGCCTTCACCGGCTTCCTCGGTTCCATGATCATCAATGCCGTTTTCCCGCATCTGCTGGCATCCATCCTAACGAAAACATACGCCCCCGGAGTCGGCACAGCACTCCTGCTGAACATCCCGGTCAATACGGTCATCTTATACAGATTACATAGAGAAAAATGTATATCCAGAAAAGAAATCTTCCTCTCCACGGTCGTGATCGGGGTTCTGTTGCTGGCATTGATTCCGGTTTTATTTATGTTGGGGGACAGTTTTATTAATTATTAACTATTGAGTCTATCATTATAGGAACTTATTAAGCAGCGAAGACAAACTTTTAAATGAATAAACGAGGTGCAAGTTAGATGGAATTTAAAATCGAAAAAATAAAGGGATTCAGCCCCCAAATTGGTCATCTTGTCTCACAAATGAATTATGCAAGGAAAACAACGATAGAAGCTGTAGATGGTTTATCGGCTTCCGATTTGGATTATTTATCGAGCAAGGACGGTAACAGTATCGGTGCCCTTTTACTGCATATGGCAGCTGTGGAAAAAGGATTTCAAATAGAGATTTTTGATGGCAGGAGACCGAATGAACGAGAAATGGAAGAATGGGGTCCCCCATACAGTCTAGGAGATAAAGGGAGAGCGCATATCAAAGGACATCCTCTAGAATTTTATACAGACAAACTGGAAGAAGTGAGAAGCAGAACCTTGATAGAACTGGCTAACCTTAACGATGATTGGTTATATGAAAATAGATCATGGGATAATCACCCTTCCAATAATTACTTCATCTGGTTTCATGTATTTGAAGATGAAATTAATCATAGAGGTCAGATTCGAATGATCAGAAAAATGCTGAAGCCGCAATCATAGGGAAAAGAATCCTGGGCATGCCCCAAAGGAAGGTCTATCATGCAAACACACCAAACAGGCAAATTTAAATACCATTCCACCACCCCGGCCAGCCTGGAGATCTGCCAGAAAACTCTCATCCTCTACCACGGCTGGGGCGGTTCCGCTGCAGGTTACCATGATGCAGCAAACGAAATAGCCAAAACAGGATATCGTGTCATCGTCCCTGAAATCATCTACCACGATACTCGGGAACCGCTCGCCTATCATTTCGTCCAAAAAACAACACAGCACTATTTTTGGAAAACAATCGTTGAGTCAATTGAAGAGTTTGATTCATTTGTCACTGAGCTGGGTATCCGAAAAGAGGATATCGTCGTTGCAGGCAGTTCCATGGGCGGCTTCATAGCCACCGGCATCTTCGCCCGTGAACACAAGCTTTCCGGTCTCGCTAACATCAACGGTTCTGGCTCCTTTCTTCTATCTGAGAAGGTATTCAGGGAGGCAGATGGACGGGGCGAGATACCAGATGCGATCGAGAAGGAATTAACCGAATACGATCCCGTCAAAAGAATAAACAGCCCATCCCCCGTCCTCCTCATCCATGGCGACTCCGATGAATTTGTTTCGATTGAAGGACAGAAAGACTATTACAGATATCTCACGGAGACAGGGGAACGAACCAATGTGGAGTTCAGGATTTATGCAGGGGTCAATCATGTTTTTACGGATGAGATGGTTGCGGATTTGGCGGAATGGTTGAAAACTTTATAAAAGAATTAACAGGGGCAGGGCAATGGTGACGTATGATGGCCCTGTCCCTTTATTTTCATAGAAATATAGAGTCAAAATGACTCATTTTTTATAGAATTTCTTTCAACCTTGATGGAATAATCAAGGTTCCAATCGATTCCAGGTCTACAATGATTCAAGCAGGACCGTCCGCAGTCATTTATGATCCATTCCAGAGATTTATGATCCAAACTGAAATTATATGATCCATTTTCCATTTTTATGATCCATTCTGAAAAAATATGATCCATATTCGAATTATATGATCTTTTAAGAATCATTCTAATTTACCGGCCTCATTGGATTCCCGCAGCAAAGCCGAAGCCTGTTTCCGCACTACACCCGCCAAACGGCACAAAAAACGGGCCGTGGTACCTGTCCCCGCGACCCACTCAAGAAAAGAACCGTCCCCTCCAAAATTCAGAAACAGCCTCCCTTAACAATCACATAAAATGTTCGGTACGTTCCATTTTTCTAAAAGCACCGGCAAACACCCAAATCCCATTCAACCCCAACAACCCGGCAATGACCATCACCAAAAAAGCCAGGTCAGGGGAAAACATCCACACTGCATGCCACGGCGACTGCGAAACATAACTCAGCGCCGGAATGAGGCCAAACGATAAAGCAATCAACACACTACCCGTTACGAAACCTCTTCCCCTTTTCAAAACCGGCTTCCTTATAAAAAACACCAGCATCCCCGCAAGCAAAACCGTCACCAGAAGAAGGATCAACTGAATCACAGGTGTATTCCCCGGAATCTCACCAGGTTCATCCCCGTTAAGAATATCAATGATCCCCATCTTCAAATAATAGAGACCTTCTTCTTCCAAGACATTATTTTTATTGGTGAGAATCACCCCGCCCCACCCGGTTTCAGGCATCGTGAATAACTCCGAATGCGAATCGGGGGTCGAGCCGGAGTGCCAGATCATTTCTTCAGGCGAGCCCGGATTTGAAACGCGGATTCCCAGCCCATAATAACGGTCTTCCCCCGTTTGGACATGGGGCGTAAGATAAAGCGACTTGCTTTCTTCACTTAAAAGCCCATCCGTATCCTCCCCGTTCAAAAATAAAAGGAACTTCACCATGTCATTCGCGCTTGCCGTCATGTATCCATAAGGAGCACCGCCATTGTCATAAGCAACGCTACTTTTCACCGGCACCCCGAACCATGACTGATAGCCTCGAGCGTATCCGTTCTCATAAGAATTCTCACGGTCACCAGCAGCATGCTCCATCCCTAGCGGCTTCAGCACGCTTTGATCCATATACTCTGAAAAACCAACACCCGTCACCTCTTCGATGAGGGCACCCAGAATCATAAAATTCGAATTGCTGTAGAGATGTTTTTGCCCGACAGGTACACTCAATTCAACATCTGCAAGGTTCTTTACATTCTCGCGGATTGCACTTAGATCGCTTGCTTCCTGATCTGACATAATAAGCCCGGTGTACGTACCCAGCCCGCTCGTCTGGGTTAGCAGCTGCTTGACTGTTATTCGCCCCGCCGCCTCTTCATCACTCAGCGTAAACCAGGGGAGGTGTTTCCGGACCGGATCATCCAATTCAATCAGATCCTCATCGACCAGCTTCATCACACCAAGGCCCGTCAATGATTTACTGATTGAACCAATCGTAAACGGCGTGTCAGCGGTCACCTTCCCTTCCTCTTCACCCGTCACACCCCACGATTTCGAATAAAAAACATCCCCGTCCTTCAAGAGGATGACCGATGCCCCCGGAACCCGGTACTCATCCACATACCCATCAATATAATGATCCAGCTCAGTCTCCACATCTCCTTGAGCGGAAACCGGCCAGCCTGTCACCAGCAAACTCCAGATCAGAGAGCACCCCATAACCATAAGCATGCGCTTCTTTATTTTCATATCACGCACCCATCTTTCGCTTATTCATCGTTTGAATAAGCACCCCCGCAAGCACGGAAATCCCAAGACTCACCAGTACAAGAAGACTGTTCCACCACGAATTCCCTGAAATACGATAGAGGAGATTGTACTCGAAATCGTTCAATTTTAGTGGATTGAATGCTTCCGTTAAAAATAAAGAGAAAAGAATTTGCGACATAAAATAAGCAGCCGCTGATGCGAGAAGGGCTGGCAGAATGGAACGGCCCGATTCTTTTTTTGTGAGATGAGTCTTCTTAATGCGGGAGTGAACATCAATTTCGTTGATCTCCACATAATCTTTTACAAAACCTTCCGCACCCCCGAGCTCTTCCAAGGCGTCGGTTCCATGCTCATGTGATTCTTGTATATGCTCCACAATCTGAAATTTCACCTTTTCCCGCTCCTTCGAACGGACTCCATACTCCTTCAACGCAGCCAATACTTCATTAACGAATTGTTTTTCCTCCGCCGTCATCCAATCCATCTTCACTCCGCCCCCTCTCCTTCTGAACCGCTCTTCAGCAATGAACGAATATCTTTCTGCAGCTCCATCCATTCGTCTATCTTCTGGCGAAGCACCTTCCTTCCCCTGTCAGTGATTTCATAATAAACTCTCATTTTCCCGCTTTCCGTCAGCTCCCGGCTGTTTTCAACAAGCTCTGACTCCTTCAATTTCGTAAGGATGGGATAAATGCTCCCCACACCCTTCAACTGCAGGCGGTGATTCTCCAGCTCCTTCATGATTTCATACCCATAGCTCTTTTTTGTCGACAATATCGACAACACACACATTTCCAAATGACCTTTAATCAAACTGGTTCTATTCATAGGAAAAATTTAACATACTTATATATCGGAATCAAGTATATATTTTTATTAAGTTTATTCGCCGAACTACTCAAAAAAAACCGCCCCGGCAAAATGCCGAAGCGGATCAAAAAAGAGTCGCGGTACCTGTCCCCGCGACCCACAATCTATTCATTCAACAACTTCATCCAAATTCACAATCATCATATGTTCTTCTTCCACTAGCCCAGTATGATAGCTCGATCCATTCACTGCACTTTCAGGGAAGGTTTCCTTACCGTTTTCATCAAGCGGGATCCATCCGATGCCGGAAGCCACCTGGCGCATGATTCCTTCCAAGGGGAAAACGCCGTTGTGAGATGCCCCATCGGCCATCTCTTCCATCACTGCGATCCAATCATCCGGCAGCTTTAGGACTCCGTATGGGTTCTCGCCAAACGAAACTTCCTTTTTCATCCGGATGCTCGGGGTGTATTCATGACGTGTGCCGGAAACGGAATAGTTCCGGTCCCTTTTATAATAAAAATTCAGCGTATCGATGTTCTTTTCTGAAGGATTGATATTCCACACGATCCGGTACGTTGACGGATCTTCAGGATCGACCTTCCAAATCTTCGGTTCCCCTTTCGTGCGCACGGTCCCAAGCTTCCATTTATGACGGTGCCACACCCAGGTACTTACTCCATATATCCCCTCTTTTGATATGAAAGGGGCCGCCGCGTGTTTACCGTCAATATTGATCACTTCCTGGATCTCCCCGGCCTGCGCTTCAGGCAGCAGCTCGTTGATTGCTTTTACCATCTGTTTTTCACCAGGCAGTGCATCTGGCTCTGAAAAGTAAAACCAGTAAACTGCCAGAGATCCCGCCACCAGAAAGAGTACAGCCCCTGATAGAATGGCTTTCATTTTCATCGTCATCTGGCTGCTCCTCCCTTCAATACCGAATCATCCAATCTATAATAATACTGATTCCGAGAGGTGGAGATCAGGATCCCCTTCCCGTCTTCCTCCACATAGATGATCGGCTTCAGCCCGCTTCCCCACTTCGAAGAAACACCGGTCATCTGATAAGGAAAACGCTCATTGCGATTCCTCTCGCCGTCTGATTCCTGGAACATTTCCTCGTACCAGCCATCGCTATCCACTCTTTCCTGCTCGGCAGAAGCCAGTTGATCCGCGAACTTCCCGCGATCCAGGGCCGCATCCCCGGCCCCAGAAGGATGAGTGGCGATAATCGAAGCCTCATCCGTATCCGCGATATGCGTCGAGAGATCACCCTCTGGATACACCGCCGCATACATCAGGAATGAAAGCAACGATGCTGCCAGGAAAATAAAATTCCCGGCAAACCCCAGCCAGGCAAATCGCCTGTAATTGTCCCACCGGTCCTCCACCCGGTTCAAAACCGCATACAGTATCCACACGCCTAGCGGCAGCACAGGGAACCTCATCATCGTCCCTTCCATCTCCCAGTCAATCGAGAACGCGAATACTCCTGCCAATATGGCAACGACAACCTTCCACACCCGCGGTTTCGCCTGCTGTTTCCGGTACAGCCTGACAGCCAGAAATCCGATCACCAGCCATGCCAGTACATCCAGCGCCACTGATACGGCATCCCCTGTAAAGTCCAAATTAAACATAATCCCTTTTCCTCTCTTTTTCTATTTAACTCCGATACATCCAATATAAGCCTTTATTTTACCATTCATTCCCACTATAAAAAAAGCCCTTTCCTCATTGCCTCAAAAATAATAAGGGAGACTTTTCATACTGAACGCTTTTCATACATACCCATTAAGGTATATAATCAACTAAACGTTTATAAGATAATCAAGAGACTAGTAGAATGATAAAGTGAACATACATTCCCACGTACAGATTGGAAGGATACCATGAATTCACATAATGAACTCGCGATAAAAGACTGCCTGGATTCCCCTGAACACCAGCAGGCTATTTATAAAAAAACGTTGATCATCATCATGATCGCCCAGGTCTTCGGAGGGGCGGGGCTCGCTGCCGGCATTACGGTGGGCGCGCTTCTCGCCCAGGATATGCTCGGGACTGACAGCTTTTCCGGCGTCCCCGTCGCCCTCTTCACGCTGGGGTCAGCCGGCGCGGCCATGTTTGTCGGAAGGCTCTCCCAGCGTTACGGAAGACGGACCGGTCTTTCCATCGGCTTCCTGATCGGCGGGATCGGTGCAGCCGGGGCCGTCGCAGCGGCTGTCACCCATTCCGTGATCCTGCTTTTTATTTCGCTTTTAATATACGGAGCCGGGACTGCCACAAACCTCCAGACGCGCTATGCCGGGACTGACCTGGCAAAACCGTCACAGCGGGCTACGGCGGTCAGCTTTGCCATGGTGGCAACGACATTCGGTGCGGTCGCCGGACCCAACCTCGTTGATGTGATGGGCCGATTCGCTGTCTCCATCGGGATCCCCCCTCTGGGAGGACCATTTATCCTAGCTTTTGCCGCCTACACTCTTGCCGGCATCGTCATCTTCATTTTTATGCGGCCGGACCCCTATGTATTGGCGATGGCGCTTTCAAAGTCTGAGGAAACAGCCAAGGTCAGGGAATCAGTCACGTCTTCTACAAAAAACAGCCGGGGGATATTCCTTGGAGCCTCTGTGATGATCCTGACACAGATCGTCATGGTCGCCATTATGACCATGACCCCCGTCCACATGGGGCACAACGGCCACGGGCTGACGGCCATCGGCCTGATCATCGGAATCCATATCGGTGCGATGTACCTGCCGTCGCTCATCACCGGTGTGCTTGTCGATAAAATCGGCCGGATGCCGATGGTTGCAGCGGCCGCGCTTACTCTTCTTGCAGCAGGGATCCTGGCTGCAGCGGCGCCGACCGACTCAATTGTGATTCTCGCCATTGCCCTAGCGCTGCTTGGACTCGGCTGGAACTTCGGTCTGATCAGCGGCACGGCCATCCTTGTCGACTCAACGGATACCGCCACCCGGGCCAAAACCCAGGGCAGCGTCGACGTCTTCATCGCCCTAGCCGGAGCTTCCGGCGGTGTGCTCTCAGGCATCATCGTCGCGTTCTCCAGCTACCCGGCCCTTTCCATCGGGGGCGGAATCATCTCCCTGATCCTCATTCCGGCGATGATCTGGTATCTCATGGGGAACAGGCAAACCGGCAAGACGAAAAATCAAGCAGACTAAAGAGCAGGACCATGCTGACGCAGCTTGGTCCTGCTCGTTTTTATTAGAAAATTCACTTATTTCAGCTTCGTTTCAGAAGGTTTTTTCAAATTTTGTGCAAAAACCCTTCAAAAGCCACAATCTCCTCTTTAATTTCATCCAATGAAACCTTCCAGACAAGATATATGATCCATTTCAGAGATTTATGATCCTAACTAGAAATATATGATCCTCATTCCAATTTTATGATCCTATTTTTAAATATACGATCCTAAATCGAAATATATGATCTTATGAGAATCATTCTAAACTGGCTGGCCGAATCCTTCCTCCATCAAAAATCAGACGAAGATGATCCGCGGTACCTGTCCCCCCTGCAACACCAAGCAGGAATTCACCCTCCTCATGTTAAATACTAATAAATACCAATCCGAAGTAAAAGAGGGATCCATCATGCCAACCTTCATTAAAAAGACTGACTTCTTCAAACTGTATTCATTAACTGACGGGGTCTATGCCGCGATCGCCATACCCGGAAAAGGGGCCTGGAGCAATGCTGGGATCGTGGATCTCGGGGAGGAAGTACTCATCTTTGACTCATTCTCCACTCCCTCTGCCGGACAAGAATTACGCAAGCAGGCAGAGCTCCTTACTGGTAAAAAGGTAAAGCACCTGATCAACAGCCATTACCACGGCGACCACGTCTTCGGCAATCAAGCATTCCGCGATGCTTCCATCATCTCCACCGTTGAAACAAAAGAGCTGTCCAAGGAAAAAAACAAGCTTGGAGACGTTAAAAAAGAAATAGAACATACAAAAGAGTACCTGCGAAGTTTAAAACAACAAATTGACCTCACCCGGGATCCGATCCTCAAAGCCAGCCTTGAGAACCAGTACGACGAAATGAATAAGGTCCTGAACGACATACCCCGTCTAGAAGTGGTCCTTCCATCCGTCCTTTTCGAAGAGAAACTGCTCCTAAAAGGTTCGAAAAGAAAAGTGGAATTGCACTGCCTGGGAGGGGGACACACACCCAGCGACACCTTCATGTATTTACCGGAAGACAAGATTGCCTTCATGGGGGATCTCCTCACGGAAAATCTGCATGTACCGATCATTAACCCCGAAGAATTTCTTCACATATTTGAAAGAGTAAGAGAGTTGAACATCACCACCTATGTCCCTGGCCATGGGAATGTCGGAAATAAAGAACTGTTGAATGAACTCGAAGGATATATCACATTTTTAAAAGATACTGTGACCGATGCTATCAACAATCACGTGCCTCTGGAATCACTTATTACCCGCTTCGAAGCACCTCTTCCCTATAAAAATTGGATGGGCGTTAGCGGAATCGAGGGGAACCTTTCAAAAATGTATGAATTCTACCGGGGTAAAAAACAACTTAGATCTGGACGTACTCTTATTTGATTTCCGAACTGCCTCCCAGGTTTGGAGGGGCATAAGCGGAAGCAAAGGTAACCCCACGAAACGGTATACTTTTTATACAGAGGAATAGCAGCACCCTAAAAGAAGCTTAATGGGTCTTGGCCCCGCTGTTTTCATAACGTATCGGAACCCAGCTCCCCCAATGGCCCAAAACCCACGAAAAAACCGGCCCCCGCTAGTCACGGGACCGGTCCTGATTATCGTGTTCCTACATATTCTCCTGCTTCAAGCCCTCAATGATGTTCTCATTCTTGATCTTCCCGATCGAATACAGCATGGCCGAGCTGACGATGATGAAGATGGCGATGATGACGAAAAGGAGGTCGAACCAAGGCAGTTCGAATCCGTATTCGAAGGTCCCTCCGACCGCTCTGTGAATGAGGTACATGACCCCGATGCTGATCGGGAGCCCGAACAAGAGGGCGTTGACGCCGTAAAATATGCTTTCGTAGTTGATCATTTTGTTGAATCCTTTAGGAGTCATCCCCATCGATTTCAGCATCGCGAATTCACGTTTACGGAGTGAAATGCCGGTTGAGATCGTGTTGAAGATGTTTGCAATCGAAACGAGTGAAATCAAGGTAATGAACCCGTATGTGAAGACGGACAGGAACAGGATCATCTGCTCTTCCTGCTGACGCCTTTCATAGACGTTATAAATGTACAGATTCGACGGTGCCGCTTCTTCAAGGGCTTTTTGGGTCTTCATCGGATCGGAGCTTTCCAGGAAAAGTTGGCTCTGAACCCCGCTTTCCATCAGGCTCCCCGCCATCGCCTCCAGTGTATCCATAGGCACGATGATATCCAATCCTCCGGCCATCGCCGTCCCGATTCCCATCGGCACCTGATCGGTCAGTGCCCCTATGGTCACCTTCCCGAACGGCTCGCTTTTATTTGTATCAAAATCCGTGAAGGTCAACTCGAGTTCATCCCCCCGGACCGCCTTGATGGATGAGGTTTCGACGAATTTACCAGTTGCCGGATTACGGTAGGAAATCTCACCGATGACTATCGCCGCCCGTTGTTCTGGATCAGAGAACGCCTCAAGATCGGCTCCCGCCTTCGCCGCATACTCCTTGAAGCTCTGTTCATCCAGCCCGTAGAAATTCACATAATATTGATATCGTCCGTTTTCCAGCGGTATGTTTTCCTGTTCGATCATATCCTCCAATTCTTCAGGGAATTGTTTTTTATCGATCAATGATGAAAGCTGCATGGTTTTATGCAGACTTTGATCCGTCACACCCTCCACACGGGCAAGGTCCTCAAGCTCAGCGGAATCCCCGCCTTTCCCGTAAACCTGGATGTCGTAATCGACCCCATCCTGCGACATCATCACTGATTTCTTCAGGTTATCCGTAAAAAAAGACACCGATAAGAAAAGGACGATGCTGACGACAAGGGAAATGACCGTCGCATAATATCTCTTTTTATTTCGTTTCAGATTTTTCAGGCCGATCTCAGCTTCCAGTCCGAACACCTTGCGGACGAGTTTGGACGTTTTGACCGTCTTCCCGGACAACTTGACGTCCTGGGTCTGCCTGATTGCATCGATGGCTGAGATCTTCGATGCCTTCCGGGCAGGCATATAGGTCGAAATGAAGATGGTCACGACCGAAATCAGACAGGAAAGCAGAACAGAAGATGCAGTGACGACGGTCTGAAGTTTCTCTGATATCCCCATTGCCCCGTCAAGATACGAATTGATGAACCAAAAGGTTGCCGAGATGCCCCCGATTCCGGCAAGAAGACCGGCCGGGATGCTGACGGCGCCGATGACAGCACCCTCGAAAAAGACAGAGTCCCTCTTCTGTTTCTTCGTCGCCCCGACACTCGACAGCATGCCGAGATGTCTGGCGCGCTCTGAAACACTGATGGCAAATGCGTTATAAATGAGGGAAACCGAACCAACAATGATGACGCCCATGATGATGCCGAGCAGGGAAAACAGCGTAAAACGCAGATTGTCATCATCCGTCACACCGTAGTAGCGGAGCAATTCGTTATTGAAACCCACCTTCTCAATGTCGTTCTCCTCTGCCAATTGCTTGGCATGATCGAATAACGATGCCTTCACTTTATCAAGGATGACTATTGCATTCACCTGTTCGGAATCCTTCATGGAACCTTTATCGATATAACCGATCATCGTGTAGCCGGGAGACCATGACGGTTCCCAGGATGGGCGCTTGATGACACCAGTCACGGTGAATGTTTCAGTCGAGTCCACCTTGAGCTCTTCCGTGACGCCGTTCTCACCGCGCTGCAGAGGATCATTCTGGCCGAGTTCGATTTCTTCCCCCTCGATTTCACGTTTCCCGATATCCAGGGTGATTTCATCTCCAATCTCAAACTGTACACCCGCATCTTTCGCGACCTGCTCGGAGATGGCCACTTCGTTTTTCGAAGAAGGAAGCTTTCCTTCCACCAATTCAATCGGGAACTCCTTCAAGCCCTCTTCATTATATTTTTTCAAAAAAAGATAGGGCCTTTCATCAACCTTGGCCCCTTCAAGCTTTGCATAACCGCCATTGCTTGACAGTATCAGCTTCTCTGTTGCCCCGTCACCTGTAATCGCATCGATCTGGCCGGCATTGACGTTGCTGTACTGAACATGCCATTCACCGTTATCCGCGATCGACTGCCGTTTCATGATGTCGAGGAATGAAACCCCGAGCGTCGAAACGGCCATGATCATCGAGACGGAAATGATGACACCGATGATGGTCACGAGCGTCCTTTTTTTATTTTCCTTAAGGGAACGCAGGGTCAGTTTATTGATGATGTTCATGGACGGATCACCTCATCCTTTGCGACCCTTCCATCTGCGATTTCGATCACCCGATCCGCCTGCAGGGCGATCCGCTCATCATGCGTGATGACGATCAGCGTCTGGTTGTACGTCTTGTTGAACATCTTCAACAGTTCGATGATCTCCTTGCTGTTCTTGCTGTCGAGGTTCCCTGTCGGCTCATCCGCCAGTATGATCGCAGGATTGCTGATCAGCGCCCGTCCGATCGAGACGCGCTGCTGCTGTCCGCCCGACAGTTGGTTCGGCAGGTGATCTAGACGTTGATCAAGCCCCAGTGTCGACACGATCGATTCAAGCTGACCGCTGTCTACCTTATGCTGATCCAGCAGCATCGGCAGCGTGATGTTTTCCTCTACCGTCAAGATCGGGATCAGGTTATAGAACTGATAGATCAGACCGATCTGACGCCTCCTGAAGATCGCGAGCTGCGTTTCATCAAGCTTGTAGATATCCGTGTTGTCGATCATGACCTTCCCGCTCGTCGGCCGGTCGACGCCACCGAGTAAATGAAGAAGCGTCGATTTCCCAGACCCCGATGGACCGATGATGGCCACGAACTCGCCCTTATTCACGGAAAACGACACGTCATCCAGTGCCTTGACCGCCGTTTCCCCTTTTCCGTAGATTTTAGACAGATTTTCAATTTGTACGATACTCATAATTCTCCTCCAACATTTCAGGTGATGCCCTCAGTATATCTGCCTAATATGACTGTAAAGTGACTCGGAAAGTGACAATCTATTCACTTTGCCCATTCCTTTTATAAAATTTGATGGAGAACGCTGTGCCATCCCCTTTTTCACTCCTGACCTCGAGATCCCCGTGCTGACCGGTGATGATGCTGTGTGCCATCGCCAGGCCGATCCCGACGCTGTCATCCCCCGCATTCTTTCCTTTATAAAACCTTCTGAATATGTAAGGCAGGTCTTCTTTCGATATCCCCGGCCCGTCGTCGGCAATCGATATTTCCGTGAAAAGGGGGTTTTCCTCATATGAAATGGAAATCGTCCCGCCGTCCCCTGTATGTTCCACACAATTTTTCAGGATATTGATCAGTGCTTCTGCCGTCCAGCGCAGGTCACCGGTAAATGCTGCATCTTCCGTTCCGTTCACAATGAGGGTCTGCTCCTTGATATCCATCGGGATCAGCACCGGCTGTACGGCCCTGTCGATCAATTCACGCAGAGGGACCCGGTCTTTTTTAAACGCAATGGTCCCCGCATCGATCTTCGATAATTTCAGGAGCGACGAGACGAGCCACTCGATCCGTTCAAGCTGCACGCGGATATTCCCGGTGAACTCCGCGCGCTTCGATTCCTCAAGCGAACTGTCGCTCAGGAGGTCCGCCATCACCGTCATCGACGTCAGCGGTGTCTTCAGCTGGTGCGAGATATCCGACAGGGCATCCGTCAATGTCAGCTTGTCACGCTCCAGCTGAGAACGGCTCTCGGATAACATCAGCGTCACCTTGTAGATGTCATTTTTCAAAATGCTCAGCTCGCCTTCATGATTGTCGCGAAGATCGAGACTGACATCCCCGCTGCTGATCTTTCTGAGGTATCCCGACAGCTTCTCAATCTCACGGTAACGCCACCTTGTGAAAAACACACTGCAGAGAGCGAGCAGCAGAGACGTCATGAACACCATGCCTGCCGACTGGATGGACAGCAGAAATCCTGCAGCCGCGGTTCCGGCCATGGTGACAATCCCGATGACGATGAAAAACAGCTTGATCTCCCGGTTCCTCCACATCTCAATCACCCGCCTTATAGCCCATGCCGCGGATCGTCTTGATGATCTCCGGCCGCTGTGGATCGTCTTCAAGCTTCTCACGCAGCCGCTTGATATACACGGTCAGCGTGTTGTCATTCACAAAATCACCGGCGACATCCCATATCCGGTCGAGCAGCTGCGCCCTCGTCAGCACCTGTCCGACATGGTTGGCAAAGATCAGCAGCAGCCTGTATTCAAGGGCGGTCAGCACGACTTCCTCTCCATGCTTATAGACCTTCCCCTCAAGCGTATGTATGCGGATGTCCCCGATTTCCAACCACACATTCGGCTGGGCCGGCTGCTTCTGATATCGCCTGAGCACCGAACGGATCCTCGACAAGAGCTCACGGATACGGAACGGCTTCGTAATATAATCGTCCGCCCCCATATCAAGCCCCATCACCACATTCACTTCATCATCCAGCGCCGTCAAAAAAATCACCGGCTTATCCCCCTGCTTCTTCACCAGCTCACACAACTCATACCCGCTCCCATCCGGAAGTGACAAATCAAATAAACACAGATCAATCCCGTCAAGGCGGTCCCGAATCTCCGCCTTCGCGGACCCCGCATCATAACAAAGAACTGTCTCAAAACCCTCCTGCCGCAGCGAATACTCAAGCCCCGCCGCAATCGTCCGATCATCCTCCACAAGCAAAATCCTCACACCAAACACACCCCAGCCTCAAATAAAAGTTACCCATATCTTACCACGGGAATGGGTCGGGGGGACAGGTACCGTGACCCGGTTTGAGACGGGGCCGGGTTTGGCGGACCGGGGAATCCAGACGGGTTTTAATTAGAATTTTTCTAAGCTGCTCATAAACTTGGAATGCGGCCTGTATTTTTGGAATGTGGCCCGTAAATCTGGAATCTGGCTTGTATTTTTAAAACAGTGTCCCATAAACCTGAATAGCGGCCTGCATTTATACCCCTTCGCGTCTCAATCGTCCTCCTCGCATAATAAAAACTGCCCCACCACGTTCTCAAAAGATTAATTTGTCTATTTTAACTATAAAGCCGGGGAAAATATATCGATTTCCAGTCAAAAAAAGAACCAGGGGCTCTCCCCCGGTTCAATCAATTCCCTTCCTTCAAAACCGCCCTCCGCGCAAACACAACCCCCGCGGCCAGGGACACCATCACCGTCGTAATCGACCCCTGGATCCCGGTGAACCCATTCTCGCCATCCAAGATGAACATCGTCTTGAGCCAAACGATATCAAACAGGAAGCCGATCAGGGTGAGGAGGGCAGCGCACGCTATAAAGGTAATCGTGAATATTTTCCAGAATATCATTTCATCAACACCTCACATACTTCCGCTTAAACCCAATCCTCCCCCCGTCAACCTGCTTCTGAATCTCCTCAGATGCATTCAGGATACTCGGCTTCTTCCCATCCCGCTTCATCTCAACCGGCCCCATTTCCTCTGCAATCTCAACCGCCTTCTCATGCAGCGCCACATAGGAAACTGCGACCGTATACACGAAATTATTCATCGCGGATTTCGCCCGTTCCGGCGCATCATGGATGGTCTTTTTCACCGTTTCAAGCATCCCCTCAAGCTTTTCAATGGAAAATTCCTCGTCCTTCCGGTTCCCGAGCAGCCAGCAGTAGCAGCTCCAGCCTGCCGACATCCTCAGTTCTTCCCCGCTAGCAATCCATTTATCGGCGACTTCCTGTGCAATATCCGCCTCTGCAAGCGTCACGGACACCACATTATCAGACAGCATGTAAAAATAAGCACCGTCCATCCAGCGGTCAAAATCCACCTCGGTCATCGCCTTCGGATCGGCGATGATGCCCGCAAAGTACATCGCATCATAGTTCCCGGTTGCATACAGCTCCTCCGCCAGCCCCTGATTCACCTTGATTTTCTTCGCCAGCGGCTTCATCGCACCCGTCGCCACGCCGAACACCGGCTCCTTCGCTCCGTTCGATATATACATCTTCTTCATCCGTTCCTTGCCTAGTGCTTCAAGCTCCCTCATCACGGTACCGGCATCCAGATTCTCGACTCCTTCTCCGGCTTTCCCGCCTGTATCACCTTTCTTGTCTCCCGCAAAAGAAAGTCCCTTCTCGCCAAGAACTTCCTTCAACATCCTCACCGCTTTTGGCCCTACCCCGTGAAGCTTCAGGATCTCCTCCTCTGTCACTCCGGTAAACTGCTCCAACCGGTAAAACCCAGCATTGTGAAGTCCCCGTTCTGCAGGCTTGCTCAACTTCGGCAACTCACTTTTCGGTGCTGCTTCATTAGTCATATCGACTTCCTCCTCATTCATTATCCATTTAGTAGTAGTATTCTCTTCCCGTTCTTTTTTTCCTCCATAAAAAAAGAGCCGCCTGCCATAACAGCCCGCTCAACCGCTCACTCCCTGTGCCCATTCATCCACCCAACCGCATACTCCACCATTTCTCTCATCGGCATCAAATAACTTTTTGCCTCCCCGACCTTCCCTTCCATCACTCCACTCGTATCCTGGCTGTAATCCTCAAAAATCCGATCGAAATCATCCGAGTCATTGTTGATGTCCCGATAGGTTGTCCACACTTCTTCCTCACCCTGCTTCACTTTTACATCCCATATCTTTTCCTTCACAAAACTGTTCTCCTGCCTGTATTCGGCAAGATGCAGGGACGAATTCGAATCCGCCGGCGCACCGAGCAGCAAGATCCTGCCGTCAAGTTCATACAGTTTCCCAAGCGGTGACCTTTCACTCAGCGCGAAATCCATCCCATGGTTTTCCGTTATGTATGCTGCATCCTTCCCCCATGCCGCAAACGAAGTATGGGGGTGGGCGCTCCTGAATACACCGTCCTGCTTCCTGAACGTTTCCGGGATGAAGCCCATATAGCAGGTCGGCGTCAAGTCGGAATGATACACCGGCATATGGTCCCGGATGACCCGCATCTCTTCCTCGCTTAAATCCCCCTCGTATTCAGAGGGGTCGCACAGCTGCTCGGTCTGGGTGGGCATCACGATGTTCCCTTCCGCACCGACGGCTTCCTCGAGGGCCATGATGACAGAAACCGGACCCCCGATCACTCTCCCGACCGACTTCAATGAAGAATGCACCATGACCGTCATTCCTTTTTTTACACCCAATGCCTCCAGATCCTTCTTCAGCTGATCCTTCGTGATGAGTTTCCCCTTCTTCATGAATCTCTCCACCCCTCAAATCTATGACTCTCTCCATACTAACATATTATTCCATCCCCACTTTTAAAATAAATGCCCTGCCGCCAAACATGTTACAATGACAATAATCAGAGAATTCATACAAAACGGAAGGAGCCATCACCCATGCACCCGTCAGAATTAAGAGCCAGAATCAGAAACGGTACCCATACTACCCACACATCAGGCGTCTCGCAGGATTATGTCCAGGCAAACCTGGTCGTCCTTCCAAAAGAATACGCCTTCGATTTCCTGCTCTTCACCATGAGGAACCCGAAATCCTGTCCGATCATCGAAGTGCTCGAGGACGGTAGATTCGAATCCAACTATGCCAAGGGATCGGATATCCGAACCGACATCCCCCTCTATCACGTCTATGAGAATGGCAGATTAACAGATAAGAAGCAGCGGATCGACGACTGCTGGAAAAAGGATTTCGTCAGTTTCCTGATCGGCTGCAGCTTCACGTTCGAAAGCCAGCTGATCAAAGGCGGCATCCCCCTTCGGCATATTGAAGAAAATAAAAATGTGGCCATGTATAAGACGTCAATCCCAACCGAAAAAGCGGGGGTGTTCGAAGGCCCGACCGTTGTCTCATTGAGGCCGGTTCCCGATTCTCTTGTTCAAAAAGCAGCGGACATCACGTCCCTGTTCCCTGAAATGCACGGCTCCCCGCTTCATATCGGCGACCCTCGCGAGATCGGCATCGGGGATGTGACCAAACCGGACTTCGGTGACTTTGTCGGAATCAAGGAAGGCGAGACCCCGATGTTCTGGGCATGCGGCGTCACCCCGCAGGCTGCCGCCCTCCAGGCGGGAATCCCCTATATGATCACACACGCCCCAGGGCATATGTTCGTGACGGATTGGAAAAACGAAGAGTATCTAAAGTCCAACTAACAAAGGCCCGTCCCGCACCCCGGTAAAGCATCACCGCAGTGAGGGACGGGCTTTCGCGGGCCAGGGGGCAGGTCCCGCTCACCGGGCCACTGGACCTGTCCCTCTGGCTCATTCTAAGGTTCCTCGACAGGCATAATCTCCTCCCTCAACCGATATCTTATAGAAACTACACAAATTCTAATGTGAGGAGAATGAAGGATGAAAAAAATCATTCTGTTTGCTGACCCCGGCATCGATGATTCCGTGGCGATCATGTATGCGCTGCGGAATCCTGAGATCAAGGTCCTCGCGATTGTTTCAAGCTACGGGAATGTAGACAAAGAACAAGCCACAGACAATATCGCCTATCTTCTGAAACTCGCCGGAAGGGAGGACATTCCGATCATCGGAGGCACCAATGCCCCATCATCGGGTGAAACGCCTACGTATTATCCAGAAATCCACGGCAAGGAAGGACTCGGCCCCATCCGTCCGCCGGAAGACCTTCAAGTAGAACTGACCAATTTCTCGGAGCTTTACACGATCATCAAAAATAACCCTGGCTTGACAATTGTTGATGTCGGCAGGAATACGTCACTTGCTGCCCTCTTCCTTTTAGGTGAAAATCTGACTAAAGATGTCAGCGAATTCTATATCATGGGAGGCGCTTTTTTAGTACCCGGGAACGTGACTCCTTTGGCCGAGGCCAATTTCTACGGTGATCCGACCGCTTCCAACCTGGTCATGCAGAACTTCGACAACCTCTACATTGCACCACTCAACGTCACAAACAAAGCAATCATCACGATGGAACACGTAAATACGGTACTCGACATGACCGATCACCCGCTCGTCCAGATCCTCGACGATGTCATGGAATACTATATTGAAGCGTACAAAAAACTCATCCCGGGTATCGGAGGCGCTCCCCTTCACGACGCCGTCACCCTCTCCCTCATGGTCAACCCTTCAATGGGCAAAACCATCCGCAGGGAAGTCGAAGTCTTCACCGGAGTCAGCGGAATGGGCACCTCCAGCGCCGACTTCAGAGTCAGCTCCAAAAACGCCGAAAAAAACATCAACATCTTCCTCGAACTCGACTACGAAGCCTTCCTCAAAGACTTCATCCAAGTCATGGGCGGTCCGGGAAAATGAGCCGCGGGGACATGAGCCGCGGGGACTGGTACCGCGGCCCATTTAATGGGTCAGGGGTGGGTCGGGGGGACAGGTACCTTGACCCATTTTCAGGAGCGAACTTCCGGTTCACAAGTAAAATACAATTACACACAATTAAGGCCCATCCCTCCTTCCAGCACCTCAATGGGGATGGGACTGCCGCATATAAACACAGCTCATTCTTTTTTCCATTCATAAAGAATATCCGGCAGATTCTCTTCATTTTCATGTCCTCTGCCTATGATCTTAAATCCATGCTTCTCATAGAACCGCCGGGCTTTTTCATTGATTTCAAATGTATAGCCTCAACACCCCCGTCGATTGTACTTTCGCTCGATTGAGAAGCCTTTCTCCAATCCCGACCCCTTGATAACCCGTATGAATGTAAAGCTGATTTATTTCAGACTCATTGTAGGCCACCATTCCGACCACCTTATCATCCACAAGCGCCAGTTCAACCTGGAATCCTTCAGCAAGTGTATGATTCAGAAAGTGTACATGATTGTCAAAACTATGAATCTCTTTCTGCCCGATCGCTTCATGCTTGCTGTCGCGCCACATTTTTACAGTCCTTTCAGCATACTCCGGCTGATAGGGAACCATCACAACCTTATCCAAGTCCATCGGTAAACCCCTTTCATTTACGTTAAAAGCCCGTCCCTCAACACGGTAAACCACTACCGTAACAAGGGACGGGCCTTCAAAAGTCACGACCAAAAACGAATGACCCCCAGTGTCAGCAAGACAACTGTGGCCACTGCGAACACGACGCCGAAACCCACCGGGATCTTACCTTTTTCCCGATAAGAACGGATTGCCGTTTCAACACCGGTGATCAACCAGAAAAGTCCGATGATCAGCCACGACTCACTAAGATGCTCGGTCGCAGCCAGAAAAAAACCAGCCGCTATCAATATGATTTTTATGCCGAGAAAAAAACGTTTTAACATAAGAACACTCCTGTCATCTTTTCTTTTTCATAAAAAAGATGTCTCCTACAAGAGCGCCTCCGCTATCAACTTATCAAACTTCCTGACATCGATCCCCTTCTTGAGCTTCACCTTGATATGCCCGGCCTTCGTCCAAAGCTCGACCTCCGCATTCACATCAAGAAAGCTCCCTGCATTCTCCGTCGACCACATCAGAACAGAAGAATACGGCAGCGAATACACTTCCACCTTCTTCCCGGTTATTCCCTGTGAATCCCTGACAATCAATCTCTTATTTGTAAAAATGGCACTGTCACGAAACGTCTTATACGCAGCAACCGCTTCTTCCCCATTGACAAGAAGAGCCGTTACATCATCCGGTACCGGACATTCCGATAACAGCGTCCATTCCAAAATACCTGTCGTTGCAGCCATTTGTCATCCCCCTTGGAAAATTTGGTTTACTCTATATCTATTCGACATGAATGTCGAAAACCCTTTTTAAAATCAGTCTGAGAGGATAAACATGCAGCGAAAAAGAGGTTGGGACATAACTAAAAAGCCGCCATATAAAGATGAACAATATGAGTATAAATTCTTTATACCGCTAATGATTTCCGTGCAAGACTACGCTTTCCGCGGGTAGCCCGTGAGCCTCCTCGGCAAGCCTGCGGGAAGAAAAGCGGAGGGGCTTTGAAAAGAGGCGGTGGGCATAAGGCGAATCGGCCACGAAGGCGTTCTTTGCCTTCTTGGCCGATTTGACTTATGACATGTGCCTCTAAGCCCCGCAGCTAGACAAATAGAAAAGCGGAAGCGGCTCGCCCAGAGGCGACAAGCATAAGGCGAGCAAGCCGGAAAGGCGTTCTTTGCCTTTTTGGCTTGCTTGACTTATGACCTCGAGCCTCTAGCCGCTGGAGCTGGACAAGTCTCACATAAGCTACTCTTCCCGCAGGAGTCTTCGTCTTGCACTCCAATCAACCGCTAGAAAGAGTAAAATCTAAATGTACTTGGAATAAATTAAAAACCCGAACTAATTTGCCTAGACTTGTGCAAACTAGTTCGGGGTTTAATCAGACTAAAACAATTCTGTCCCAGCCTCCATTAACAGTCCACTATTAAAAGTAAATTCCCCATGGTATATCCTAATCTTTCTTTCTCACATTCACTAACTCGAAACGCTCACAGACCAACATCATATCTTCCGAAAATTCCATCCCCGCATCATTTAGCTCTCTAGTGAAGAATCTTTCATGCGCTTCTTTCCAATATTGATAGGTTCTGTCTCCTTCACCTTCCGCAATCGCAAAATCCTCCGGAACCTCGTTCATCGGCATGATTTTCACATCCACCGTTTTGATGATCGCTAAAGGTTCATCCTTACTGCTTAAGATAATGCTGTAATCTTCATCGGTTGGTAAAGGCTCATTTTCCATTTCATAAAAAACCAGGCCAGAACATGTGGCTGACTTCACACCATCTATGACCAATTGAGCTAAATGGTCCGGCTTGGCCCCGAATTGCCATGCACTTACACGTAAAGGCTTTTCTTGCCCTTTTGACTTCCAAAATTCATCCCAATAAATCTGCGATGCCTCATTCATATTTTTCTCTCCCCAATCATTTTATAGTCAAACGTAATCTTTTTGGCCAAACTTCTCAATACAAGAGCGATAATTCCCCATCACCCCAACCAGCTTCACCCGTAAATCCTCCAGCCATCCAGGATGACCGCCGCCTTCCTCAATATCAACAGCCCTGATCAACCTGGCAAGGGAAATCAAATTGTGCATCCTCTCGAAACCAGATGCCGACTTAAGTATATCCAGATCGAGATCCGTTTCACTCTCATAACCTTCTATAAATATTTTGGTCACCGGATTTTCCATCCCTTAATGCATACACAATATCCGCGGCATACCAATGTACCGATGAGTCATCAAAATCAAGCTTTCCGATTATTTCATGATCAAACATCACATTGTCCAGCTCAAAATCATAATGGATGAGCCCGTAATGTTCTTTTGATAAGCTCAACCCGTCTGCCCATTCAAGCAGCCTGTCACACTCTCTATGCGCGGCCAGTTCTTGCTTCGGAAGGATATCTTTTGCTGCTATCAAACGTTCTTTCAAGCTTGGGCGATTCACCCTGAATCCTTCAGGCAGCTGTTTAAGATGTTCATGAAGATTTCCGAGGGCCTTCCCCCACAGATATACCTGCCGTTCTGTCATCTCTTCCAAATCAAGATGGTCACCTTCCATCGCTTCGAATACGACAGCATAAAACGTCCCTATATCAGTTTCCGCCACTTCGATATCATTTCCCTTTATTGATGGTACCGGTTTAACCACATTCAGCTATTTCTCCCCCAGATACCTAACAATGGCAAGCTCTGCTTCGATTGACGAATACTCCCTTTCTGAAGAATCATTAAATCTTAGAAAATACCGTTTTTCTTCTAAAGTAAATGTTAAAACAAAATTCGCACTCGCCCTCACAATCGCCACAGTGTCTTCGTCCACCCCCCACGGTTCAAGGATTTGCTGGATGAATGAATCTCCCTCTTCACTGTACAATCTGTTCATCACTTTTTTCATCGTACTTAATTTCATCATGTTACCGACTTCCCCTCTTATGATTATTGACAAAACTCAATAAGCACGGGGCTTTTTCTACATAAAAAAGGAGAGCCAAATCAAAAATCTTCGGCTCTCCTGTCAATTTTAAAGATGCTGGTGTAACGTTCTTAAGATGGAAGCCCTGCGTCCGTCCCATCCATTATGATCTTTTCACAACGGGGAAGGCGGACGAACTTATTGAATTAACAGACATACACCTCACCCCTTCCGATTAAAGTTACTATAATAATAAACTAGATAATTTTGGAAAACAAGAAAAACTTCTTTTATTCCCCTCTTAAACTCTTATACATTCAAACTCCCCCCTTACGCTCCTGACTCATATGCATCTGCTTCATCACACACCTCGCAATCGGCTGCGCAACCAGTAGCTCAATCCACAAAGCAATCCCGAAATTCCGCGGCCAAATATGAAGGAAATTCTCAATCGGGTCCATGCTGATTTGTTTCGTTCCGATCCAATTCCCGATGATGGACAACAGGATGGATAAAACCGTAACAGTAAATAGCGTTTCAAATAAAACCCTTGCATTGAATCCATCCGCCTTCTCCACAAATTTAGGCATCAGCTTCCCGACAACCGGTCCTGCTATCAGGGTGACACAAAAAATCACGACCACCCACATGATCGGAATGATCTTCAAGGTATCCGTGTATACGTCCATGCTGAACCCGCGTTCCAATCCGACGATGATCGGGGCAATCGTATTCACTGAAATAATGGATATGATCAACAAAAAGAGGATCCCTTCTTTTCCGTTCCTCGGCAGCCTTGTCTCTGTGTACATAGTATTTGTCATGTTCAACATCCCTTCTCTTTAGCACCTTGTCATTATAGCGATAGCGGGACTGCCTTCATAAGTGAACATTTTGTGAATTCCCCATAAAAAAGAGGTCTGAGCCCGGCTGCATCAGCACCCGAATTTCAGACCCCTCTTACTCTTTATTTAACCTACCCCTCCGTCAACACATCCTCCATCCGCTTCCGCAGCACAAACTTCTGGATCTTCCCGCTCGCATTCCTCGGCAGCTCCTCCACAAATTCATACTTCCGAGGACGCTTATAGTTTGCAAGACTATCACTATTCTTGCACCACTCATCAAGCTCCTCTTCCGTCACGCCCGGATCCTTCTTCACCACAAAAGCCGTCACACTCTCGCCCCAACGATCATCCGGCATCCCGACGATCGCAACGTCCAGCACGCCTTCATGGGCATGCAGCACATCCTCTACCTCGAGCGGATAAATGTTCTCCCCGCCGGAAATGATCATGTCATCTACGCGGTCCTTGATCCAAAGGTAGCCGTCTTCATCGAGATACCCGATATCACCTGAATGGTACCATCCTTTATGCATCGCTTTTTCCGACGCTTCCTCGCGGTTAAAATAACCCATCATCATACACGGCCCCTGAACGATGATCTCACCGCTTTCTCCCGGCGCAGCGAGTTCATCCGGATCACTCGGTCCGTTTTCGTTCGGCTTCACGACCCTGATTTCATGGTTGAGACATGCCTGCCCGGCTGCCCCTGCTTTCCGGAGCTGGTCATCTTCAGATAAAAATGTGATTGCCGGCCCCATCTCTGTCATCCCATATGCCTGTACAAGCTTGATACCAAGCCGTTCGTGGCATGCATGGACAAGTGACGGTGCCATCGGGGCTGCCCCGTAGAGTCCGAGTTTCAGACTTTCAATATTGTAGTCTGCCAGATTTTCCTGCAGAATCATATTCCACATCGTCGGCGCGGCGAAGAACTTGGTGATTTTTTCTGAATCAATCAACTCAAGCACTTTCTTCGGATGGAACTGGTGGAGGATGACATTGCTGCCGCCGGCATGAATCCTCGGAAGGAAGGCGCAGTGAAGCTCGGCACAATGGAACATCGGCGCTGTCACGAGCCCTACATCGCCTGCCTCCAGTTTCGTCGCACCAATGACGGAAAGGCTCTGCTCCGCCATGCTCCTATGCTTATGCATGACACCCTTCGGACGGCCGGTCGTCCCGCTTGTGTACATGATCGCGTACAGGTCGTTCTCATTGACTTCCGCTGCGACTGCTTTCGGTTCCGCCGCCTTCACGTTCTCATGATAGCTCGCGGCATAGTCAGGTGCATCCTCGTCTATGAACCAGAACGCAGTATGCGGGAACCGGTTTTCAATCGAAGCAATGACAGGCTCGACCGCCTTCTCAAACAGGACGACTTTCGGGGCGGCATCACTCAGGATGAACGCCACCTCTTCTGCCTGCAGCCGGAAATTGATCGGATTGAACACCGCACCGATTTTTGCGCATGCGAAGAATGCGGTCCCGAGCTCCTCGGTATTGAACATGAACGTCGACACCCTGTCCCCCTTCTTCACACCCTCCGCCATCAGCGCATTCGCCAGCCTGTTGACCTCATCACTCCACTCCTTGTATGTAAATCGGAGATCTTTCCGTACATCATAAAGGGCTTCCTTGTTCGGGGACTTCATTACCGTCAGGTCAAAAATCCTGCCAATCGTCGTACTCATTTACATTCCTCCCTGGGATAAGTTTGAACGATCTACACCTGCCGCTGCTTCGTGTTGTTTACATTACACACTATTAGAATATTCTGCAAATTAAACCCAAACCCTTTTCATTTATAAGAGAAACTTTCCTGCGCATATGGTAAAATTTAGACAACAATTCATAGAAAGGGATGTTCGTATGGAAGTCATCCTTGCAAGCGCGTTTTCAACCTTGATCATTGTCATTATAGTCTTCTCGATGATTAAAGTACTGATGATCGCTTATAAACGAAATGAAATTACCTTAAAAAAACTCATCACCTACTCGGTTGCTGCAGTTATGACCGGTCTGATTGTTGCTTCTCTTTTACCTTTCGGGTATGAAAAAATTTTCACTCTAATCACTTAACAAAGAAAAATGGGTCAAGGTACCTGTCCCCCCGACCCGTTCATTTATCCCGCACTCTCCACCATTTCTCCCCCACCGCATACACCAGGATCATCAGCACGCCGACAACAAGCGCGACAGCGAGCCCGATCAGTCCTGCGAGCCCGGCCCATCCCGTGACCGTCGCCTGAAAAAGAAGCTCGAATCCGAATCCTCCCAGGATGATGGCAAGCGGTACATTATACGGAAACAACTTCTTCCATAAAACAATAAGCATAAGTGTACAGGCACCCACTATTCCAGCAAATACCCACAGATCCTGATTCCAGCGATTTTCGATCCGCGACTGCATACCTTCAAGTTCGTCAGGGGTTGCATTCATCAGGCTGCCGAATGTACTTCCGGCAAATACCAGCCCACATAAAATCAATAGTCCCAACACCGTCCAGTTAACACTTTGAGCCGTTTTTTTCGCACTCAAGTGATCTCCCCCTTTGCGTCGTTCCTCCCATCCATCTTACAGGTAATTCCATAATAATCCAATTATTATTTTCATAAAAAAGAGGCCCCTGCGGCCCCGGCATAACTCAAACCTTCAAATGCAGTACATGCTGCGGTCCCTTTGGCCCCACATATTCTTCCCCTTCATCCTCAAATCCTGTCTTCAAATACAAACTGATCGCGGCTGTATTCCGTTTATTCACCCCAAGCACCACTTCATCGACCCCCGGAAGATGATCCCTGACGAATGCCGGCAGCAATCTCAGTCCTTTTTTTGCAAGGCCCTTGCCCTGGCGGCCTGAATCGATCGAGAACGACGTCAGAAGCCTGGCCTGCTCATTTTCACTATACTTATGCAGCTTCTCCCCGTCTTCCAATGCAAAATAACCGACCGGCTCTTCATCTTCCACTATCAGCACATGTGCTGTGTTATCAGAAATATGCTGATTATGTATCTTCTCCAGCGGCATACTCGTGAATTCCAGCTGCTTTTCCGGCAGATGGAAAGCCGACAACTGTTCCTTATATTTTCCGCTGTACTCTATCAGTCTGACTGTCCCCATGTCCATCCCTCCAACTTTCCCATCGCAGTTTTACAACTCAGCACTTCTTTAATACCCCCAAATACTCCACCCATGGTCCAACGTCATCCCTGTACCGGTTCGAAAACACCCTGACGATCTGGGAGATATGAGTCAAATCATGCACAACCCAGGTCGAAATCAGTTCGCTCGCGCTCACTTTCCCGCAAGCAGGATGAAGCCCTGTGGAATCAAGGGAGTGACCCTGTTCAGCGATCAGCCGTTTCAACTCAGCCACACTTGCTGATCTGAGCGAAGCAAATTCCGCCAGCTTCTCTTCTAGACTCCTCGGGGTGCCCGCTTCCAAATGTGAAAACCGGTCAAATACCGGAAACACCCTGCTCTCCCCCTCATGCAGAATCATCTTAAGCCTTGGAACCCAATTATTTTTCTCACCTTCGATTAAATGCCTGATGACCCCGTCCGCATTCCAGGTGCCTTCTCCTTCATCACATTCAACCCACCCTGCCGACAAACCTGAAAGCAATCCCTCCAACGTCTTCGGCGTCCTCTCCAGAATCTCGATTGCCTCATTCAGTTCGAAGTTCATAAGCTTCTCCCCTCTTAAAACCAACAATTGTATTTCAGTCATGCCTCAGGGGGTCACTTAACCAAACCAGCCCTCAAATTAACCCCAAACTCCATATATCCCTTCAAACAGCTCAACATATACACCCATCCTTCTTTATTATCCACCAGCTGCGCGATGAAGTTTTCATCTTTCTCATCGAAACCCTCTTCACTGACTTCCACGATGGTGCTATCTTGCTCTGAAGGAAGGAAGTTGATGGTGACCATACGGCCGCCTGCCCATTCGTACACAATTTTTTCATTCTCAAGGATCTCTTTGATCTCTATCTCGCCCTCGGCATTGTATTCTTCATACCTGAGGGTAATCATCTTCCCTTCTGACCATCTTTCTGAACTCGAAGAAAACCAGAAGTGTCCGATTTTTTCAGGATCGACAAAAGCCTCGAAGATTTCTTGTGCCGGTTTCCTGATGTTCATTTTCGTCGTATTGTTCACTTACCTCAGCTCACTTTCAGATTTGATTACAAGAAATTTGCCTCCTTAAACATTTCGCTAACGACCAAAGACTTTCCTACTAAAAAAATACGAATTCATTAAAACAGGCCTGTATATAATAAAGTGCACGTCCAAAAGCTTCACGCTTTTCATACGGAGTGCTGTCCAATATAATAGAAAGTAAGAATTTTCATAATTATTCTACTTCTTGTACGAATTGTCATTTTTTCAAAAAAGAAAGGGGAATGGGAATGGAAAACAATCACAGGCCAGATCGGAAAGAACACTCGGCAGCTTCGGGGCAATGCCCTGTTACCCACCACAAGGACACGGCGATCACGACAACGACGGATCCGCGGGGGACCACGAATAAAGATTGGTGGCCGAACATGCTGAACCTTGGCATCCTGCGCCAGCATGACCGGAAAGCAAACCCCATGGGGGAAGATTTCAACTACCGGGAAGAATTTTCGAAGCTCAATTACGATGCACTGAAAAAAGACCTCCACTCCCTGATGACGGACAGCCAGGATTGGTGGCCGGCCGACTACGGTCATTACGGTCCATTCTTCATCCGGATGTCGTGGCATGCAGCAGGTACATACCGCGAAGGTGACGGCCGCGGAGGCAGCTCATCGGGTTCACAGCGTTTCGCTCCGCTGAACAGCTGGCCTGACAATGTCAACCTAGATAAGGCACGGCGCCTCCTGTGGCCGATCAAACAGAAGTACGGGAACAAGATTTCCTGGGCCGACCTCCTTGTACTCACCGGTAATGTGGCCCTTGAGTCGATGGGCTTGAAGACATTCGGTTTCGGTGCCGGACGCGAGGATATCTGGCATGCGGAAGAGGATGTGTATTGGGGTACGGAGAAGGAATGGCTGGCGGACAACCGCTACTCGGGCGACCGCGACCTTGAAGATCCGCTTGCAGCCGTACAGATGGGGCTCATCTACGTCAATCCGGAAGGCCCGAACGGTGAACCGGATCCACTCGGCAGCGCCCGCGACATCCGTGATACATTCGGCCGGATGGCGATGAATGATGAAGAAACGGTTGCCCTCATCGCTGGCGGCCATACATTCGGAAAAGCCCACGGCGCAGGCGACGCTTCCCTTGTCGGCGATGACCCGGAAGCCGCGACGATGGATAAACAGGGGCTCGGCTGGCACAGCAGCTATAAGAGTGGAAAAGGCCGCGATACGATTTCAAGCGGTGTCGACGGTGCCTGGACGACGAACCCGACAAAATGGGATAACGGGTACTTCGACCTTCTGTTCGGATATGAATGGGAACTGACGAAGAGTCCTGCAGGTGCATCCCAATGGGCACCGGTCGATATGACGGAAGAACATATGGCGCCGGACGCCGAAGATCCGTCCATCCGCGTGAAGACGATGATGACGACGGCAGACATGGCCCTGCGCATGGATCCCGATTATGAAAAGATTGCCCGCCGGTTCCATCAGAATCCGGATGAATTCGCCGATGCCTTCTCCCGTGCATGGTTCAAGCTGCTCCACCGCGACATGGGACCGAAAGCGCGCTACATCGGGCCTGAGGTTCCGGATGAAGAGCTGATCTGGCAGGACCCGGTGCCGGCGGTCGATTATGACCTGTCCGACGCAGAAATTGCTCAATTAAAAGCAGCAATCCTGGATTCCGGATTATCCGTGAGCGAGCTCGTGAAAACAGCCTGGGCCTCCGCCAGCACATTCCGCGGCTCCGACATGCGCGGCGGTGCGAACGGTGCCCGGATCCGCCTCGCCCCGCAGAAAGACTGGGAAGCGAACGAACCGGATAAGCTTGAAAAAGTACTCGGTGTCTTCGAAGAGCTTCAAAGCGGTCTGGACAAGAACGTCAGCCTGGCCGACCTGTTCGTCCTCGGAGGATGTGCAGCAGTCGAAAAAGCTGCCAAAGATGCAGGCTTCGACGTCACGGTTCCATTCACACCGGGCCGCGGCGACGCCACACACGAGCAGACCGATGTCGACAGCTTCAAGGTACTGGAGCCGGTTTCGGACGGATTCCGCAACTACCAGAAGAAGGAGTATTCGGTCAGTCCTGAAGAAATGCTCGTCGACAAAGCCCAGCTCCTTGGCCTGTCCGCGCCTGAAATGACCGTATTAGTAGGCGGCATGCGCGCACTCGGTGCCAACCACGGAGGTACCGCACACGGTGTCTTCACAGACAGAGTCGGCACTTTGACCAACGACTTCTTCGTGAACCTCCTTGACATGGGCATCGAATGGAAACCGGCCGGCTTCAACCAGTATGAAGGCCGCGACCGCAAAACAGGTGAAGCCGTCCGCACGGCTACCCGCTTCGACCTCGTCTTCGGATCCAACTCCGAACTCCGGGCCCTCGCGGAAGTCTACGCACAGGACGACAACAAAGAGAAATTTGTCCGTGACTTCGTTTCAGCCTGGGTGAAGGTGATGGATGCAGACCGGTTTGATGTGAAGTGTAAATAAAATAAGAAAGTCCGGCCCCCGATGCAGAATGTTTCTGCTGCCGGGGGCCGGACTTTTATTTTAAGTTGGTATAAGAGGAGCCGATTCAAGAAAAGTGATTGATAATTTTAAAAAACGGGGCCTCCACCACCGTTCAAGACATTCTCTCAGGGCATTCCAGTCAAAAAAGGTGATTCTAACATTAAATAGTTGCAAATTGAACACCTTTCTAGCTGCAAAAAAGAATTTATTATCGATTTCCCGAAATTTATTATCGATATCTTTAAATTTATTATCGAAAATCGCAATCCTATTATCGAAATTGCCGGAACCGCTTTGTGCTATTGATTATCAAATCCTAAGCTTTATCAGCGAATAAACGTCATTAAAAACGAATGTGCCCTCTCATTGCCAAATGCCAGCCGATTTTATCACTCACCATAACTGCCTTCTCACTGCTCCGTCCCCCACCGATGCATCTCCTCCAACAACGGCTTCAGCGTCAAACCCTTCTCCGATATCGAATACTCCACTCTCGGCGGGACCTCATTGAACTGCTTCCGGTCAATCAGCCCATCCACTTCGAGCTCCTTCAGCTGCTGGCTCAGCATTTTATGGGTGATGCCGGGCAGGAGCCTTCTCATTTCGTTATACCGCTGCGTGCCGTCATAGGCAAGATGCCAAAGGATCACGGGCTTCCATTTGCCCCCGATCTTCCCCAGTGTATATTCAATCGAGCATTTCAGCTTCCCGTTTTCATCCACAGTGATCGAATCGCTCATCCCCGTCTCCACTCCTTACTTACCTTTTGGGTAGTATCTCTCCAAAAAGTGCATACTTTTGAGAAGAAGAATAACCCTCTATACTTATGATTGTCAAACAAATGAAGGAGGAATATTTAAAATGATGCCATACCCAAGAAACTTTTCACATATCGGCCTGTCCGTGCCGGACCTCGACAAAGCCGTGAAATTCTATACAGACGTATTAGGCTGGTACACGATCATGGAGCCGTCTGATGTCCATAACGACGATTCAGCCATAGGCCAGATGTGCCGCGACGTATTCGGTGACGAGTGGGAAACCTTCCGCATCGCCCATCTTTCAACAGGCGATAAAATCGGGGTCGAACTATTCGAATTCCCGCACAACGAACAGCCGGAAAATAACTTTGAATACTGGAAAACGGGAATCTTTCACTTCTGCGTTCAGGACCCCGACATCGAAGGACTCGTCGAGAAAATCGTCCAAAACGGCGGCAAGCAGCGAATGCCGATCCGCGAATACTATCCTGATGACAAGCCGTATAAAATGGTCTACGTCGAAGATCCATTCGGTAATATTTTTGAGATTTACACCCACAGTTATGAGCTGACGTATTCTGAAGGGGCTTACTGATCGAGGTTAATCGGAACAGCCCTCTTCCCACTGATGACCCAACCAAATTGGGAATGCCTGCCTAGACAAATGAGCACATGTTTAAGCCAGGCTGCCTTTAAAAATTACCACTTGCTCCGGATCGAAAAGATACCTCGCAAATACATTGATAAGTCTTCATTGGGAAAAGATAATCCTTGTGCTCTTAAAATGTATTTGAAGGGTGGCACAATTTTGACGATCAGGAGGATGATTATGGGTATATTAAGCGGCAATCCACAGGAAGAGCCTCTTCATTATGGTGAAGTATTCGGTACCTGGAGCTATTTGATGACGGCGAACGCTTCTGTTGCAAGTTATCAGATGCAGCTCAACCATGCCGGGGATGATGATCTGAAGAAATTGTTGAATGACAGCATCGAGGCCGGGCAGGAAGAAATCAAACAGGTACAAAAACTGTTGAAAGAAAATGGGATTGGGTTACCGCCTGCTTCACCGGAGCCTCCGAAAGCGTGTCTGGATGATATCCCGACAGGTGCCCGCATGCCGGATCCGGCAATTGCGGCGGCATTATCCGCCAGCATCTCTGCAGGTCTCGTCGCTTGCAGTGCGATCATCGGACAAAGCATCCGTGAAGATGTGGCTGCAATGTTTGGCCAATTTCACATGGCAAAAGCACAACTCGGGGCAAAAGTCCTGAAGCTCAATAAAGAAAAGGGATGGTTGATCCCTCCTCCGCTTCACAAAAACAAAAATGAACATTGCGAATAACCATTAACAAAAAAAGATTCTCAGGATCCGGAACATTCCCGGCAGCCTGAGAATCCTTTTTTATGGCTTCAAAATCACCTTGATACAATCATCTTCCTTCTTATTGAACAACTCATACCCCTTCGCCGCCTCCTCCAGCTTCAATGAATGAGTGATGATCGACGTTGAATCGATTTCTCCTTTGACGATCCCTTCATACAGAGGCTCCATATAGCCCCTTGCCGGTGCCTGCCCCATTTTCAACGTGACGTTCCTGGAGAAAAACGGGCCGAGCGGAAACATATTGTAGAGTCCGCCGTACACCCCGGTCAGCTGCACGGTTCCGCATTTGCGCACCGCCTTCGTGGCGATCTGGATCGGGCCGATTGTACCGCCCTGAAGCTTCAGTTTCTGCTCGACAAACTCAAGCGGAGACTTCTTCCCGTCCATACCGACGCAGTCGATGACCACGTCCGCCCCGCCTTTCGTCAACTCCTTCAGCGTCTCGCCCATGTCCTCGTACTGGGTGAAGTCAAAGGTTTCAGTTTTGTTCATTTTCCTTGAATGCTGCAAGCGGTAATCGAAATAATCGACCGCGATGACGCGTTCCGCCCCTTTTTTCCACGCAAACTGCTGCGCCATCAACCCGACCGGACCGCAGCCGAGGACGATGACCGTATCCCCTTTTTTCACGCCTGCATTTTCCACGCTCCAGTAAGCGGTCGGCAGGACATCGGACAGTAAGAGGATTTTTTCATCCTCCAGCTCGCAATTCTCCGGTACCAGAAACGGTGTGTAATTACCGTAAGGAACCCGCAGGTATTCAGCCTGTCCGCCTGGATAGTTGCCGAATTTCTCGGAGTACCCGAACAGTCCCCCTGAATCATAATGGGGGTTGGAGTGATCGCACTGGCTTTCCTGATGCTGTTCACAGTACGGGCAATGTCCGCAGGCCACCGTGAAGGGGATGATGACGCGGTCCCCCTTCTTCACTTTCGTTACGTCATTCCCGACTTCCTCCACGATCCCCATCGGTTCATGTCCGATCACATACCCGATCGGCAGCGGAAAATTCCCTTTGTACAGGTGCAGATCCGACCCGCAGATCGCCGTTGATGTGATTTTGACAATGACATCTTCTGAATCTTGAATGCGCGGGTCGTCCACCTTCTTGACGGCAATCGAATTCTTTCCTTGATACGTGACTGCTTTCATGATCTTCCTCCATTCCAGGATGTTATGAGGGTGGGTCCGGTCTCATCCACCATCACCCAGACGCCTCCCAAACAGCCCGCTTTTCGAAAAATAAACCCCCTTCGACTTTGAAGAGGGCCTGATTTTTTCATATTGTGCCCAGAGGGGAAGCGATTATTCTCAATGAGATCTCCGGTTCGGCGGCAGCGCCCAGTCATCAAACCGGTCAACCAGCGTCTGCAGCGAACGCTCCAGTTCCCCGCCTTTCAACATCTCGCCATGTCCCGTCACAGCCGTCTTCGGATGCAGAGCTGCCAATTTTCCTACAGAAGCTTCCGCAGCCTCCCAATCACTCGTAAAATAACGCGGCGGACCGCTGATTTCCTTCTTCTGGACCATCACCCGGTACAGCGATTCCTGTTTCACCGTCACAAATGCATCGCCGGCAATCAGCACGCCGTCCCCTTCCCGGTAAAAAGAAACATGACCCGGTGTGTGGCCAGGAGTATGGATCCATTTCCATCCCGGCATAAACGGGACATCCCCGTTTTCAGGGAGCATCCGGACCGATTCCGATACATCGATCCCGTGATGGGGATAAAATGGGGACAACTCACTGACCAGCCCGCCGTCAGCCGTCGGATCTCCCTTAGGATAATCCTTCTCCCCATTCAGATAGGGGATTTCGAACTGGTGCGCATACACCGGCACGTCCCATTCCTCCAATAGAGGCTGGAGCGCTCCGACGTGATCAAAATGCCCATGCGTCAACAGGATCGCTTTCGGCTTCCCACCGTGTCCGAAACGCGCTTCTGCCGCCTCCATGATCTTTTCCTTCGAATGAGGCATCCCGCAGTCAATCAACACCCAGTCACGGGACCCCGATCCACCGTAAAAACACACATTCACAATCTGATTCGTCCAATAATAGACATCCCTGCATACTTCCCTTCCCTCACCGCTTTTCACGCTAAAAAAAGGAAGATGCGTTTGGGAAAAATCATTATCCAATGGCTTCAAAGAGATAGCCCCCTTCACTTTTTTGTTCTGAAGAAGTGCCTGCCTGTCTCTTTATGTATCCACATTCTCCCCTGTGATTATGTGCTTTTTTTCAAAAAAAGCCCGGCCGCGGTACATGGACCGGGCCGGGCAGATTCATTTTTATGCATCCAGGAATTTCACGCATACAGGCTCTGGTACTTGGACACCTGATTGAAGAAGCTCCAGCTTGCCGGTTTCTTCGTTTCTCGCAAACAGCGCCATCGTGTTCGATTTCTGATTGGTCGCGACGAGGAATCCGCCTGTCGGGTCCATCACAAAATCTCGGGGCCAGTTTCCTTCCGTCGAAGTCCAGTCCACAAATGTCAGTTGGCCGGAATCCTGGTCGGCCTTGAAGACCGCCACTGTGTTATGTCCGCGGTTGCCGGCGTACACATAGTGACCGTCAGGGGATACATGGATCCCACTTCCGTCATTCGTTTCATTGAAATCTTCAGGAATCGTCGGGATATACTGCTGCTCAGAAAAGCTGCCGTCACGTTCATCATAGTGCAGCACAAGCACCTCAGAGCTTAGCTCGGTCATCACATAAGCAAATTTCCCGTTCGGATGGAACGCAATATGCCTCGGGCCGCTCCCCGGCTTCGTTTCGAATACGGCAGCCTCCCTTAGCTCACCTTGATTGACGGCATAAGTGTAAATGCGGTCGCTCCCGAGGTCGATTCCGATGACGTACTTCCCGTCAGGAGTGAAACCTGCATAATGCATATGGGGCTTCTCCTGTCTTTCATGCGGGCCGGATCCCTCATGTTCGATGCTTGAAACAAGCTCTTTCAGGGAGCCATCTTCATTCGTCAGCCAGGATTCAATCATCTTCGTATGATAGTTCGCAGCCACAACGGTACGGCTCTCATGATCGACGCTGACGTGGCATGGATTCGCGCCAGGTGTGCTGTCGCTGTTCAATTTCTCTAACGACCCCGTTTCAGATTCAATCGCAAACGCCGTGACACCGCCGTTTTCGCCCTCTTTGGATACAGCATAAAGATTGTTCCTGTCTCCGCTCACCGTCACATAAGTGGGGTTGTCCACCTCAGCAGCAAGCTTCACATCCGTGATTTCTCTTTTATCCGTATCCAGCGTGAACTGATACACGCCTTTACTTTCCTGTTTCGTATATGTACCAACGTATCCAATCATTTTTGTCATTGTATAAACACTCCTTGTGCGCTTTTTAAAAATTGACGCATTCACTCTTTCCTTACTATAACAAAAAAATCAGGCGGTATGATAATGGGACCGCCTGATTTTCCCGGGTGACTCGCTTTTTTATGCTTACCGCTTGAATGGCAGCCGGGTCGCGGTACCTGTCCCCCCGGCCCGCCTACTTTGGAATGATGTCCACGAATAGGAAGCGGTCGCGTTCTGTGCCGGGGTCCGGGGTGATCCTCTCTTTACCCAGCTCATATTTTATTGGAGATTTGAAGTTCGGTCCGTTAAATACGAAGGAGTGGAATTCGCCGTTTTCGCCGCAGATATCTCTGCTCGCGACCGGATAATCTTTTATCAAGGACTCATCATAGACCCTTCCGGCGAAGGAGCGGTCGATCTGATCCATGTCGACGCATGTGATGACGGTTTGAAAGCCGAGGTCGATGAAATCAAGGGAAATCTCCCCGACAGGTCGTCCCCATAGCGGGAAGATAGGCGTGATGCCCGTCCCTTCCATCATCTTTTCCCGGTATGCGCGTACATCCGCCAGATGGATATCACCGAATACGATATGGGTGATCCCGTCGGCCTGCATTTCCGAGACCGCCTGCTGCATCCGTTCCTGATACACCACATTCGTGCATCCTTCCGGGATCCACACTTCCCTGAGCGCAATCCCGAGCGAATCCGCCTGATGTTTCAGCAGTTCGTGCCGGACGCCGTGGATCGACACCCGGTCGAATCCTTCCGTCATGGTGACGAACAGTGAATCCACTTCATATGCGGGATCCTGCTGTATTTTATAGAGTGCAAGCGTGGAATCCTTCCCGCCGCTGAATCCGATTGCTGTTTTCATGTTGAGTCCTCCTTTATCTGATTTTCTGTTTCCCTTGATTAGCCGGAGACAGCCAGGCATTAAAGGGAATCTCTAAATAATTTTGTCAAACCATTTAACAAACCCTTTAACTTGTCTTCTTTTAAGGCTCTTTTCGCATACTTTGGTGCTACTCAGACATGAAAATACCCGAACTTGGTTATTTTCTTGTTGTCAGTCTGTCTCTAGTTTAAACTTGAGTTCGAAAACTGCCCGTCTACTAGCTGCATTCAGGTTACAAGCCTACTTACGGAAAGCAACAATCTATTAGAAAACAGCCTTTTTTTATTAAAAACTCGTTTACTCTATCAAAATAATATCATATTCATCGTCAGCTGACGCCCGGTTGTTCCCGATTCCCTGTAAATTGACGCAGAAGCCCTATGATTTGGCGTTCCTTTGAGATTTGTGCTTCTAACTGTAGACTTTCCCTTTACTAAAAATCTGCATTATTGCACCCTTATATTCAATGATTGTGTCCGTTGACAATTTAATTTCTCCCTTCGGCAAAAAACACCGCTTTCAATCCCCACCCGGATCAAATGACAAGATCCCATGGTCTTCAACCCAGCGGAGTCTGCGATGTGCAAGTTCTAAACTTAATTCATAAAAAAAACGAGCCCAATCAATAATTGGACTCATCAAAACAAATCATTATTATATTTCTTCCCTCTTACAGTCCAGCATAGATTCCCATATACACCGGGTATCATCAGAAAGTTCGGTCCTCACTACTCTCCGCGGCATGCACGGCTGCGTCAGGACTTCTATGATGACGTCGTCGATGATTTCCACTTCGAGGCAGACAAGCAGTTGAAGTCCGACACTCCGGGAGGTGACCGCCCCCCTGCCGGCCATGCACTTGACATCGACTACGGAGCAGTTAATGTTTCCGGAGTCCATTCCTTCCGGCAGGCAGACCGCGATTTCTTTTTGCCAATATACCGGGACGGTGAAGCTGCATGCCCCTTCCTCTTCGCCTCCCGCATTCAGAGTGATGACCGGTCTCGCCGTACCTTCGATTACGACAGTCCCCGGCCGGCCATTTTTGAATGAAAAGAGGCGGCATTCTGCATCTGATGCTGACAATGAACATTCAGGGATGACCGCTCCCCCTCTTTCAAATACTGCTTCCGCAAACAACATGCAATCTGCTGATAACGGTACGTCTTCCTCTCTGCGAACAGTTGCGATTACCCAGTCATATACCTTTACGGCCGAGATGCATTCAGTTCTGAGAGTGGACGGAGGCGGTATTTCTCCAAGTGTGACATCCAGTCTCAGGTTTTCCCCTGCAGAGAGGGTGATTTCTATTTCCCGATCAGGGTACCCTGGTGACGAGAACCTAATGATAAAGCTTCCCGCCGGCAGCCCGGTCAGGATATAAAATCCGTTCACATCACTCAATGTCGAACGGATCGGCACCTGTGATCCAATCGGATAAACCCTCACCAGCACTTGCGGGATCGGCTGGCCGGTTAATGCATCCGTGATGAATCCTGAGACTGATGCAGGATTGTCTTCCAGGAGAAAATTGACGATGGCGGTTTCCCCGCGGACGAGGAACACGCTTCTTGCTTGCGCCTGCCGTCCTGCGGCGCGCGCGTTCACGACCACTTCCCCGCCCGGGAGACCCGTGATGACATAGTTTCCATTTCGATCAGTCAATGTGGATCCGAGGAAAGTGCCGTCCGGAAGGAATACCTGGATCAGCGCTTCTTCAATCGGCAGAAGGGTTCCGGCATCCCTAACCGTCCCCCTGAACGTCGCCGGGTTCGGCTGCAGGGCTTGGTTCAGGGTGCGGATTTCTCCTGCGCTCAACGTGACCTCAACTGTATTGGTCACATATCCTTCTGCAGAGAAGATGATCTGGTATTCTCCTGCGGGCATGCTGTTCAGGATATAATTCCCAGATTGATCGGTCAGAGTCAAAGCAATGATGATGCCGCTTCCTGACACGACCGTCACCACGGCTGCGCCGAGGATCGGTTCGCCTGTCACCGCATCTGTCACCCGGCCCCTGACTACGGCCGGATTCGTACCGAGGAATCCGTTGAGCGTCCGGTCCTCACCGTTTCGGAGTAAGATCCGGTAGACATCGCTCGCAAAGCCGTCTGCCGAGAACACCACCCTGTATTCCCTCGATTCGAGACCCGTTATCACATACCCGCCGTTTCCGTCTGTCAGGACGGAAGCAACCGGGATCTCAGTTCCGATCCGGAAAACCTGGACAAGTGCACCCGGAATCGGCTCATTTGTTCCTGCGACCCTTACCCCTCCCCTAAGCGTCGAAGCGGCTGGACTAAGAGCCACATTGAGGATTTCGGTTTCACCGCTGAATAGGGTTACAAGATCAATTTTGTCCCCAAAGCTTGTTGCACTGGTGATGACCGTGTAGGTTCCTTCAGCAAGCCCGGAAAGGCGGTAGGCCCCGTCAGCTTCTGTCAACGTGCTGGTGATGAGCACCCCGTCGAGATCAAAAACGCGGATCAGGGCACCCGGTATTGGGGCGGATGTGTTGGCATTGGTGACTGTCCCCCTGATTCCTGCCGGGTTTGGATCAAGGAACGCATTCACCATTTCGGTCTCATTCGGGGTGAGTATGACCGGGATCACTTCATTCGCGAATCCCGAAGCGGTGATGACGGCGGTATATGATCCAGCAGGCAGGTTTTCCAACCGGTACGTCCCGTCCGATCCAGTGATGATGCTTGCAATCACCACATCACTGTTCGGCAACAGTACCGAAACGAGCGCTCCCTGAATCGGTGCATTATTGACCGCATTCCTCACTGTCCCCTCGATGGCTGCTGGGAACGGGATGAGTGCGATATTCAATACTTCACTTTCGTTAGGCGATAAAAATACGGTGTTCACATTGATTGCATAATTCTGCAGTGTGGCCTTTACATCGAACGTTCCTGCTTGCATCCCTTCGATAAGATAAAATCCGTTCTCATCGGTCAGCACCCTCCTGACGAGTGTATCCGTCCCGCTGAATACCACTTCGATGACGGCCCCCGTAAGAGGTGCACCCGTAATCGCATCCGTGACGACCCCGCTCAAGACAGCAGGATTTCCTGCAAGGCGGAAGTTCAGTGTGGCTGCGGTATTGGATTCAATTGTCACTGCGGATAATTCAGCTTGGTAATCCGGATTGACGGCGGTCACTGTGTAATTACCCGGGGCAAGCCCCGCAATGACATACTCGCCGTTTATGTCCGTCTGGACGTTCCGGATCACCACACCCGTACTGTCGATCACGCGGATCAGTGTATCAGGAAGGAGCTCGTTCGTCGCAGCATCCCGGACTGTCCCCTTCAGACTTCCTGGATTCGGTGTCAAAAAGATCGTTACGTCGGTGGTCTGTCCACTGATTACTTCTGCTGAAATTGCATTGCTTCCGAAGTCGGACCGGCCTGCCACGAGTACGTAAACCCTCGGGGACAGGGCAGTAGTCCGGAAGAAACCATTTCCATCCGTCACGGTAGTATAGATAACAGGGCCTGTGCCAGATAGATCACGTACCGTCACTGTAGCATTCGGAACCGGCACATTGTTCACCGCATTTCGGACATAGCCTTCAATGATTCCCGGATTCGGTGACAGCGCAAAGCTCAATAAGCTCGTTTGCCCAGATGCAACATTGGCTCCAGCCGTCTCTGGACCGAAATCGGCTGCATTCGCCACAACGGTGTATCCTCCTGGAGAGACACCAGAGAACGCGTATTCACCGAACTGGTTAGAGAGTGTCGTCTCGACTAGGACATTTGCGAAATTATATAATTGTATCACGGCATTCGGAATTGAGGCTCCTGTTGTTAAATTCGTGATATACCCCGAAATCTGTCCCGGATTCTGAACAAGCCTCAGCTCAGCTGATAAAACATCACCCGGTACTCCGATCACGGTCGCCGTGTCAGTTCCAAACGAGACGGCGTCTGCCGCTGCTGTCAGCGTCCCTGCCGGCAGGTTCGTGAATGTGATGAGACCTGAGTCATCTGTCAACCCCGAGGCAACAGGAAGGTTATTGGAGTGGCGTACAGTGACATTTGCCCCTGCAATTGGCGTCGAAGTCCCCTGGATGACCACCGAAACCGTCAGTGTGACCGGATTGGACGCAAGCCGGTTTGTCACATTGGTCGTCTGATTCGAATTGACGACGGCTGAAACGGTGGATACGGCATATCCCGGGGCAGTGGCGGTGATAAAGTACGTTCCCGGGGCGAGCGATGGAACGGTATAGGTGCCGTCTGAATTCGCGAGCAGACTTGCAACAAGGATATTATTTTCATTGTATATTGATATGCGGATATCGTTTCCTGTAATCGGGTTACCGTTAGTATCAAGAACAGATCCTAAGACCGTACCCGGATCCGCGACGAGGGACAGGTCGGCAGTGGTCGAGCGGTTGCTGGTGACGAGTGCACCGATCTGTTCCGTCGTGAAATCAGCCTTGCTTGCCGTGATGATATACGATCCCGGCGCGAGTCCTGTAATCGTATAGTTCCCGAACAGGGTGGTCGTGGTCGATGCTACAGGAAGCTGGGTCACACTGTCCGTCACAACAACAGTTGCACCAGGAATGATTTCGGTTGTCAAGCGATTCGTGATCTGTCCGTTCAAGGCACCGGGGTCCGGGCTCAGCGTAAGGTTGACCCCTGTTTTCCCCTCGCCCGGCTGCAGCGTAACACCGACGACTGCCTGCCCGAAGTCCGGTGCATTTGCGACCACATTATACGTTCCCGGCGGAAGATTGCCGACCGTATAGTGCCCATCGGCATCGGTCTCGCCTGTTCCGACGGCCACTCCATTCAGATCAAGGATATCAATTACGGCATTTCCGACTGGATCTCCGCCGGGATCAAAAATCGTCCCTGAAACAGAAGCTGGATTCGGAAGCATTGTCAAGCTGACATTGGAAGTCTGGCCAGCCGATACCGTCGCCCCTGCCTGGCTGGCTGCATAACCAGGTGCAGTCGCTGTAACGACAAAGACTCCCGGCGCCAGGTTAAGGAACTGGAAAGTCCCGTCGCTGTTTGCCGGTACTGCATTGATCAGGATATTATTGGCATCCCGGAGCTGGATGATCGTATTTTGCACGACTGGGGAGACCGTTCCCGTTATGGCCCCCGGGTTCGAAACAAGACCGACCGAAACCGGAGTCGTCAATCCAGAAACAACTACAGCTCCGATGGAACCGTTCTGGAAGTTATCAGCAAAGGCAAGGACCGTATAGGTATCAGGTGCGAGGCCTTCTGCCATGAATATTCCGTCCTGATTGGTCAGGGCCGTGGAAATCAGGATGCCGCTGCTGTTGACGATATTGACGACTGCCCCAGGGATCGGGGCCCCTCCAACACTGTTTACGACCGAACCTGTGATGGCACCTGGATTCGGCACCAATTCTACATTGGCTGTAGATGTTTGATTGGATTGGACCTGTACCGTTGTACTGTTCGTTTGGAAATCTGGTGCAGATACCTGGACAGTATATCCTCCAGGCGCCAGGCCGTTAACTGCATAATCTCCTTGACTATCCGTTAATATGGAAGCAACGACGACCCCGCTTGAATCGAGGATACTGACCTGGACATTAGCCCCGGAAATCGGGTCACCTGATTGTGCATTCGTAACTTTCCCGGTAATAGAACCTGGATCGGCGGCAAGGATAAAATTAACTGTCGTAGTACTGTTTGAGTTTATGACGGCCCCCTTGGCCGCCGTTTGATAGTTTACAGCCGAAGCAACAACCGAATACGACCCGGGGGCAAGCCCTTCTACTGCATAAGTTCCGTCGTTCTGGGTAACGACAGTTGCAATGATGATTCCTGTCCCGGTGCTGATTTGGACGTTCACAGTCGCTCCCGAAATTGGATTACTTGCTTCATCCAGAACCGTTCCGTTCAACCTTCCCGGTGATCCGGCGAGCGTCACATTCAGCGTGGTGGTCTGACCATTCTCGATCATCGCGCCCACCGTCGCTGACTGATAGTTTTCTGCTGAGAAAACGACCGTGTAGGTTCCCGGCGCGAGTCCTGAAATGGTATATGTCCCGTTTTCATCTGTGTTCACCGCGGCGATCTGGATATTATTTTGGAAAACAGTGGCCAGTGCACCGGCAATTCCTGCTGCTCCGGAGTTTTGGACAACACCCGTCAACGTACCGGCAAGCCTTGAAAGATCTGCATTGACCGTCGTCGGCGTGTTCGAGGTAATGACGGCACCCACTGCCTGACTGGAAAAGCCGTCAGCCAGGAAAACCACCGAATAGGATCCCGGAACCAGTCCGATAACCGAATACTGTCCGCTCCCGTTGGTCAACGTTGTGGCAACAAGAACGTTCTGGCTGTTGACCACCTGGACGGTGGCGCCTGATATGGCAGTCAGAGTTCCGGCATCGCGGACTGTTCCCTGAAGAGAACCGGCGTCTGGCTGCAGGAAGACATCCGTCGTGGTCGGACTCCCTGCCGTAACGGTCGAGGAGGCAATCGCAGTTCCGAAGTTCACTGCACTTGCCCTGACTTGATAGCTGCCCGGCGCAAGTCCTCCAAACGAGTACTGCCCGCTTCCGTTTGACGTTGTCAGGGCCAAAACAACCCCAGAAGAATTCAGAAGTTCAACATCCGCTCCAGCAATAGCCGCGGAATTGAGTGCATTCCGGATCGTGCCTGAAATTGAACCCGGATTTGCAATCAAACCAAAGTTGACGACGGCAGCCTGATTCGGCTCCGTTATGACTGTTTTGACCTGAGACTGATACCCCGCGGCGGCGACACCGACGTTGTAGGCACCCGGGGCCACGGAAGGAAAACTGTAATTTCCTGCACCATCTGTTACTGTCGTATCGATGATTACCCCAATGTTGTTGGTGAGGCTCACGATCGCGCCTGCAATGGCACCGCCGCTCGAAATATTTCCTGAAATCGAACTGGGCTGAGGAACTAGCGCAATGTTCGCTGTCTGGGTCGTACCGGAGACGGCCGTCAAATTTGCGGTACCCGTCACATAATTTGTCCTCACCGGCTGTACCGTGTAATTTCCCGGCACAAGGTTTGTAAAGGAATAATATCCCGTTCCATTCGTAACGATTGACGCTATCAAAGTCATACCCTGCAGCAAGTTGACCGTCGTTCCCGGAAGTACATGGCCGGACGCTGCATCCGAAATGGTCCCGTCGATTGCGGCTGCCTGCTGGGCAGTGACATTCACCGGGGCAGAGTTTGAATTGATTGCATTTCCGCTGAAACTGTCAAATCCAGAAGCCTGGACCCGGTCGAGCGTACGGGATCCTGAAGAAGTGAAGGCCCCCGATTCCGTAAACGTCAGGACAGCCGTCGCCCCAGGAGCGAGATTCCCGATGTTCCAGGTAAGGGTTTTGCTCGATGGCTGATACGATATCAACCCCTGTGAAACCGAATTCACCGTAAACGAATTGACGGTATCCAGTCCAATGATATTTTCTGCAATGATGGTTGTCGCCGAGGAAAGACCGGTGTTCTGGACCGTGATTGTCCCCGTCCATGTTGCTTGCTGGCCGATCAAGACGGAAGAAGGTCCTGTATTCAAGGTCTTCACCGCTCTAAGCCTTGCCCTGACATCCGCCTGATCAGGCGTCACTGGATCACTGATTGCACCTGAAAACGAAAATCCTTCCTCAACCCTGAGAGAATCTTTGTTATAGTTATTTGCATTTGCTGAAGTAAAATCGACAATCCTGATTTGAGATGATGAATCGATCCCAAGGAAAGAAAATACAACACTCGCCGGCAGGAACCAATCAATGAAAAAATCCGGATTACCGCCGAAGTTTGAATCGGCTGGTGTCACCCTCGCAAAGTCGAAATTTGTGATCGGCTGTGCATAGTTGGGATTACCGCCTCCCGTCCCCTCGGCAGGATCATTCCAAGAGTTTACGAGTTTCACAGTATTCCGTATCAGACTGACCCGGTTATTCAGACCGTCCACGTTGAAAAGCCAGTCATATGTCCCTGCCGTACCAGTCGTATTGATGAGCACCCCCCACGCGAAATTCCTGAAGCTCGTCAATGCATTGTTACGCGGATCGGCATTCAACCTGATCCTGAAATACACATTTTCTCCATCATATGCTACGTACGCTGCCGGAAACGTCGAATTGCCTACAATATCCGTAGACGCAGGACTTTCATCTCCTGTTACATCGAATAGCGGTGCCCCTCCTAGAAGTATAGGGGTAAATTGACCATTACTGGGAAATGGCACAATCATCCTCCTCCTTTTAAATGAATTTTTTTAGTTATAGTATTCTATTAAAAAGAGGACAAACTTGCCCCGGCCATGTGACTAAATAAAATAGAGAAACTCAGGTGAAAAGAGGTGAGGCGGATCGGAGGGGACAGGTACAGTGACCCGCACAGGCATACTGGCACCTTCCCCATTCCTTTCACGAATGTTACAGGGCACGGTCAGCGGGTCAGGCCCAAATCATTGACTGAGTTGCATAACGCAGTGGGATATATCTAGCTCCAGCACCCAGGAACAGATTTCTAAACCGTTTTGATAATATATTGGGATTTTTGAAAATATAATGAACTTTTGAAGAATTAGTGACCGGATTTGATAATATTCACCCATAAATCCCCCTGCCTCCTTAACAATAAAATCTGATTCAGCCGGTGAAGAAGACAAAATATACGATTTCTCATCCAAAACCAGTGATTACCCAAATGATTTTTCAAATAGCATGATTTAAAACAAAAGCTCTTTTCGCATACTTTGTTGCTTTACATGCAAGAAAATACCGGAAATTGGGTATTTTAGGGTTGTACGTCTGTCTTTGTTTAAGCTTGAGTTCGAAAAGAGTGCGTTGACAAGCTTCATCCCAACTACTGTCCTATGTACGAAAAAAAACAAACTTTTAGAAAACAGCCAGAACAAAAAACCAAGCCAGGATCAATGCTTGGTTTATAAGCAACACCATATGAAATCAAAAAACAACCAGAGGTGGATTTAGTTTATGTACCCGAGCCACCAAACCAGCCGGCCGTGTCTATAAAATCCTGCTCTCCTCCCCATCCTTCAACCTAACCTGAACATTCGAAAAAGACCCGCCGTCAATCGTTTTAGGTAAACGTGATACATCAAGGAGCTCTTCAAGCTTTATGCTCCTCTTCTCATTCGCCCCAAGCGTAATGACATAAGGACCATTCACATTCATCAAGGACTCCATCCTGGCTTCCTCTCCCGGAATGTAGGTATCGATGAACTCCACCTCCACCGTCGTCTCTTCACCACTGTGATTATGTAAATTCAGCTTGCATTCCCCGTTCAGCATTTCCTCTTCAGCCGCCCGTTCGAACACACATGATCCTTCGCCGTCATACGAAACGGCATAAATGCCCTGTGCAAATGTTTCCTGATACAGCCAAATAAGGACATAGGGCAGGAGTACAAAACTGAAAGAGACAATCAACACTCCCCGGACCCGATACTTCTTCAGTCCGATGACCAACAAAATCATCGCAGCGATAAACAAAACAGCCCCCGCGACCCCGAGCGGCACATAACCATTCCACGTCTCAATCGGCAGCCCCATGAACTCCGACCGCGTCATATATTCCTCATTATCCGGAAACGGAAAAAATAAAATCATCGGAATCGCCAGCAGCACGAAAGAAACCATCAGGGCGAACTTATTTTTCACCATCTTCCCCTCTCCTCTCTATTTCTCTATTTTTCTTGAATTCTTGATTACTTTAAACATGACACCCGCTATAATAAAGGCAGCGGCCGCCAGCAGAGGAATCACCACAAACAGGCCGATCAGATCCGTTTTATAATTCCAGGGTATGAAAGCATCCCTTAGCGAAGCCGTCATCTTCCACAGAACAATAAAAATGAATATCACAAAAATAAAGTAAATGAATTTTTCCTTGAGAGCTCTCATTTTATTAATCCTTTCGTACGGATAATTTAACGCCTGCCATTAGTTTAGCATAATTTTCCTATTCGCTTTCATCATTTATGAATCGTTGAATCCAATCTTTCAAACCAACCCCCATTTGATATAATCATAGTATCAAAACTCCCGCAGAAAGGAGCACGGCCAACCTATGATCATCCGCCAAACCCAAGACTCCTTCATCATGATCAAACAACATGACCATGCCTTCCTGTCCGGTGAAATCGTAAAGAATTTCAACACAAGTCTCCTGAAATCAGACCAGCATTTTGAAGAAATGACGTATGCCGCGTATCAGCACGACCGCAGCTGGATCGGACTCGATGACACACCGATCTGGAACGACGGGGACGATATCCCTTATACTTTTTCAGACTATCCGTTACTGCCCAAAATGGCCTTCTACAGTATCGGCCTTGACGAAATCGAGAAGGTGAGCCCCTATGCCGCCCTTCTTTGCAGCATGCATTTCCACTCTTTTTTTACAATATCGAAAAAGCCTGACTGCATCGCCTTCATGAACGAGGAAAGCAAACGTCAGGGGAGGCTGAAGAAGCTCTTCCCAAGGCTCGATGAAGATCTGCTTCACCAGCATTTTCTGCTGCTTCAATTCTCAGATGACCTGTCATTGTATATGTGTCTGAATGAACCCGGCGTCACCAAAAAAGAAGAGCACCCATGGTTCAAAGATGGATTCAAAAATACGGAATTGTTCAATGAGGGAGGAGGGCGCCTAGACGGGGAGTGGCTAAACGACAAAGAAATCCGTGTCGGGACATTCCCCTTCAAAACCGATTTTTCGGTCACATTAAAGTTTAAGAACGTCTCAAAAACAGCCATCCAAGAAAAAGGAATCGCCGCTGCCTACGAAACGGCCGAAATGAAGGAAAAGTCCTTTCGTATACTCAAATAAATGCTTCCCTTAAATGAAAAAGCTCTCCTATTAAAATCTAACGGGTTCGGTTTTCGAGTACAAAAACTTGATTCACCCGTAAATTAGCAATGAAGCATAGTGCTTAGATGATCCCATTTTGGCGGTAGATTTATAAGCGGAGAAATTCCGTCTAAGGCAGCTGGAGGAGGGTTAAAACGCTGAAATTAGGGGAAAAATTCCGCTTAACTGCTCAATATGGAACACTATTTAACGGATATCTTACTATAAGCGGAAAAACTCCGGCTATTATTCGTGAAATAGCGGCATTTATCGATTTAACCGGAATTCTTCCGCTAATTTTCAAACACCAGGGAACCGACTCTCCTTGTTCAACATAAGGTTAAGGGTAAAGAATGATGATAAAAAAGCTCGAAGCATAATGCTCCGAGCTTTTACACTTGCTAATTTCACTGCTAACATGTCTGCTATGGAAATTACCGTGCGAAAAACACTGCTAATTCAAATTTGCACTTCAAAAACCGAACCCGTTAATCAAAATCAGGAGAGCTTTTTTCAGGATACCGGCGGATTTCATGAAGGGCTTCTCACCCCCGAACGCCACACGCCTTCTGTATTTGTCCTTTTGAGCTGAAAATGCGATGAATATTCAGTAAAAAGGACTCATCCACCGTAAATCCGGCATCTTTAATGTATTTCGCCTCCACATAGGGCTTGAATCCACGCTTTACGACATACATATTATCAAAACTAGACAGTTTATTATCAAAAATCCAATTATATTATCAAAAACAGAAATATATTATCAAATCAGCCTATACGCTTTAATCAGTATATAAACCAAGCACCTACTTTACCGCAGAACCCCCGTCTCCACTCCCGACAAGCCTGACGATATCCCCAGTAACGCGCTCTCCCCCCTTGACCCGTTTCAACGAAGCCACAATCAGAAAACTCACAATCACCAAAAGCAGCCACGAGCTCACCTTCCCAAGATGGACAAGACTCCAGGCATTGGCCTGATTCGGGTATTCCCAAGCCCCGAAGAACGTGGCGATGTTCTCGGCGACCCAGATGAAAAATCCGATGAGTACGAACGACAGCGCAATCGGCATCCTGTACCGCCTGCCGCCGACCTGATACAGGACCCATGACTTCCAAAACACGATGATGACCAGGGCAGACAGCCACCAGCGCATATCCATCCAGAAGTGGTGGGTGAAAAAGTTCAAGTAAATCGCCGCGGCAAGGGCCACAACCGTCCAGAACGGCGGCCACTTCACAAGCTCCACCTTCAGCCGCCTCCACGCCTGGCAGAGATAGCTTGCCACGCTTGCATACATGAATCCGCTATACAATGGCACCCCGAAAATCTTGGAATACCCGTCCTCAGGATAGGCCCACGACCCCATATGTACCTTGAACAGTTCAAGTGCAAGGCCGATCAGGTGAAACAGCGTGATGACCATCAGTTCATCACGTGTCTCAAGCCCCGACCGCAGCATCCCCCACTGCATCACGAGGCAGATGATCAGAAGCCAGTCATACCGCGGCAGGAATGGCAGCGGAATCACCTGCGTCAGTGCAAGCGACGCAAAAATGACGATAGGAAACAAACAGGACAGCGCCTGCTCCCAGCCAAACCGGACGAGTTGTTTGAATGCTCTCATGATTTTTTGCCTCCTTGTTTTTTTAAATGGAGGAGCAGCCGTAAGCTTACTCCTCCGTTCCCCCATCTTCCCTGTATTCCAAGAGATCCCCCGGCTGGCAGTCCAGTGCCTTGCAGATCGCTTCCAATGTCGATAACCGGACCGCTTTTGCCTTGCCGTTTTTTAAGATCGACAGATTCGCCATCGTGATCCCGACCCGTTCCGAGAGTTCGGTCACGCTCATTTTCCGTTTCGCAAGCATTACGTCTATATTGATAATAATCGCCATGTCATTCACCTCAGACCGTTAAATCATTTTCTGATTTTATTTCAATGGCATTCTTCAGCAGCTTCTTCAGGACGGCCGCAAATACCGCAATGACCATGCATCCGAAGACGATGACCAGACCGATCAGGATGATGCCCGGCGCGTCATCCTTCTCCGCCATCAAATAGATGAGCGGCATGAACAGCGAATAAAAGGCGCCGATCGTGACCGCGCAGTTTCTGATCACCTTCAACGACCCTACCGATAAATCCGAAAATGCTTCATCCCTGTCGATATATCCGAGAAGCTTGAACGTCTGGTACAACGCCGCGAAAAACACAACCGCGGTGATATACAACCCGATCAAAAAGGGATATTGTAAATAATCCAGCGTAGGATTCAGTTCTGCGAAAAATCCGGCGATCTCCGGCAGTACAAACAGGCACAAGGCAAGTACCGGGAGTCCCATAAAGAATAAAACGACCTTCAAAAACAGCGTTTCCCGTTTCATAAAAAAACACCTCACTCATTTATCTCATATTGAATCTAACATATTTTTTATTGATTTACAATAAATAATTATTGATTACTTTAATCCAATTAGTTTTCAGGTATAATTTCTATAAAACAAAAAAGCATCTCCCTCTGCGGAAATGCTTAATCAATAATTGATTCAATTTTGCGGAACCCTTTTAAGGGCGATAGCCCAATTCAGAGTGAATATCCCTCTCCGTCATCTCCAAGGCATCCTCATACGTCCTGATCCCGGCCGAAGCCCAGAGATGATACAGCCTCTTCAAGTCATTCCTGTTATACACCTGTCCAGCATATTCACTGTAAAAATAAACAAGAAGGACATTCACCACCTCCACCGGAAGCAGGTTCATGCTTTTTATCGATTCGATCGAGATCTTTTCAAGACCCCGAAGATTACTGTTTAAAATGGTTTGCGTCATTTGGAAAGGGTCCGCGCTGTAGATCAAATTCTTTTCTTCTTCGCTTAAATTTTTCAAATTCATTTGAAAACCTCCTTTCCAAAGCTTGTTCCAATTATAATGGTAAAAGAAGGTACTTACAAGGTCAAATATGCTTCTTTTATAAAAACTTAATATACCATCCATTTACCCTTGATTTCTGCTGCATTGAAGCAGGTGGATGGCATCCCTCATCAAGCCCTCAATCTTTCCTTTTCAACCGCAGCCTCACGTTTATTTTCCTTCGGTTTCTCCAATTTATACAAGAGCACGCCGCCGATCAAAAGGGCGATCCCTGTGAGCTTCTGCCAGGAAAGGGAACTTGCCTCGAAACCGAACCATCCGCCTGTATTGATGACGAATGCAATCACAATCTGCGAGATGAGTGCGATCGAAATCGCATACGCAGGGCCGATCAGGGTGACGCCCCTCATCAGGAAGAAGACGATCCCGACACCGAACACCCCGCTGAATAAATAAATGGGATTCACATCCCCGAACTCAAACAGGCTCCGCTGCTCCACTCCGTAAAAAACGGGCAGAGAACAGACAAGGCCGAGTCCGAGCACGAGTGTCGTCGTTGCCCACGGTCCCGTTTTTTCACTGACCCGTGCATTGAATACATTCTGCAGGCTGATCAAGATGCCTGCGATCACCGCTAAACCTGCACCAAACATTTCAGCACCTCCTTACTCATAGATGTTTCCTTTTGCCAGCATACTGAGTTTTTTCAAGTCTTTTATTTTAATCGAGCCATTCTCACGCCCGATGATATCGTCCGCAGACATTTTCTTTAACACCCGGTTCAGATGACGGTAGCTGGTCCCGATCCATTCGGCCAGCTCCGTCAGATTGGCTGTCTTCATCTCTCCGTGAAATACGGTTCCCTCCCCGACTTCGGAAATCGACAAGAGATAGCTCGCTAGCCGAACTTCGACCGGATACAGCATATGCATGCTCGTTGCGTGCATTTCCGTGTAAAACTTATGCGCCATCGTGTCGAAGAGGAACCGGATGACAGCAGGGTGCTCTCCTTCGAGCCGTGCCAAATCCTTGAAAGGGAGGGCGAGGAACTCCCCGTCCGTCACGGCTTCGACCGAGTTGATGACCGCGCTTCCCCGGGAATATTCCACATCCCCGATCAATGCCGGGGGACGCTTGAACCGGTTGATGAGAAGCTTCCCTTCCGGTGTGTGGGTGAAGATCTTGATTTTCCCTTTCATCAGGAAATAAAGCTCGTCAAGCTGATCCCCTGTCGAAAACAGGACGTCCCCTTTTTCAAAAGAGTAGACGCGCAGATGCTTCCTGAACCCTGCAGGAAACAATTCCCCGAGTTCCGTTCCTTTTATATAATCATCGATTTGTACGTTCTGAACTTCTTTCACTTTCCCGGTCTCCTTCTTTTACAATTGGAAAAGGACCACCCCGGCAAGCATCATGATAAGTCCGATTCCCTGCCTCCGCGTCACTGGTACTTTCCGTTCCCCGAACCAGCCCCGCGATTCGATGACGAAGGCCGTCCCGATCTGTGCCACAAGAAGGATGGCTATGGCGGGTGCCGGACCGATCATATGAATCGCCGTCAGTTCGGAAAACACAACGACGACGCCGAACGAACCGCCGATCAGATAAAGGAACGGCACCTGCCTGAAACTTTTCCCTTTTCCATCTCTTACTTTTATATAAATCAGCATGGCGATCGTAAAGGCAGCGAGATGGACGATGGACGTCGTATGCCACCCGCCGATCGCGTCGCTCATCCTTGCATTGAAAATGCCCTGCATGGTGATGCACAGACCCCCAAGCAGCGCAAAAAGTGCACCTCTCATCTTACATCCTCCTATTCTGAACTATATTAAATAGGAGAATCACATTTCACAAAAGGACATATGTCCTAAGCATACCCATTCCTGCTTCATAGTAAAAGGCCCGTCCCTCGCTGCGGTAAAGCATCACCGCAGTGAGGGACGGGCCTTCAAGCGTTTATATTTTTTTATCCACTTCTGATGTATCCACATTCTCACCGAACCAGTCCGTCAATTTGGCCTTCGCTTTTGCTTTCACGTCGTCATCGATATACATCGCGACCTGCAGCAAAGCGACGCCGAGCGCACCGAGGTCATCCGTAAACCCGACACCGACCGCCATGTCCGGGATCAAATCCGTCGGAAGGATAAAATAGCCGAGGGCACCGATGATCACCATCTTCGCCTTCTTCGGCACATCCGGCTTCTGCAGCACAAAATAAAGAAGAAGCGCGGTATAAACGACCGAGTGACCTGCTTTCAATCCAAACTTTTTTAACTTTCCCCAAAACTTCTCTTCTGAAAAGTGTTTCTCCGTATCGTTCATTTCCCTTCCACCTCCAATATGAAAACACATCTGCTGCTTCCTATTGTAGAAGCTTTGCCGTGATTAGACAAATTTTATAGCATTTGGAGGGGCATCAAAGAACCTCCATCGGAGACAGGGAACTGTCTTTAATGTTGATGTTCGCGGGTTCCCCCGCACATCAGCGAATCCTCATGAGGGTGATCCTCACTTTCCATCTGGATGGTCACATGACCGATCCCCTTATGCACAAGTTCATGTTCAATCGTCCGCAGAAGCCGCTGGCATTGTCCGATTGTCAATCTGCCGTCGACAACCGCATGACAGGAAAGGGCGTTCTGGCCGCTCGTAATGCTCCAGACGTGAAGGTCATGGATGCCTTCGACCCCTTCCACGCTTTCTACCGTCTTGATGACCTCATCAAGATCCACATTCTTAGGTGTTCCTTCCATCAATACGTGGACCGCATCCTTCGTGACCCTCCAGCCGCTGATCAACACGAGTACGGCCACAATCACGCTCGCAAGCGGATCGGCCCAGCCCCAGTCAAAGAACATGATCAGCAGTGCAGCAATGATCGCTCCGACTGACCCGAGCAGATCACCCAGTACGTGAAGGAATGCCGCCCTTAAATTCAGATTCTCTTCCGTATCGCCGCGCATGAGCATCCAGGCAACGACGATGTTAACGACCAGCCCGATGACAGCAATGATCAGCATCCCGGTCGAAGCGACCTCCGGCGGTTCCATAAAGCGGTGATACGCCTCATAAAAGACATAAATCGAAATGAGAACAAGCGTCACCCCGTTAAAAACGGCGGCTAGGATCTCAAACCGTTTATACCCGTATGTCTTGCTGTAATCAGCCGCTTTTTCACCAAGTGTAAAGGCAAGCAGCCCGATTCCCAGCGACACCGAATCGCTCAGCATATGCCCCGCATCGGACAATAGCGCAAGGCTGTTAGTCAGAAAGCCTCCGACGGCTTCAACAACCATGTAGCCGGTAATGATGATAAAACTGATCCATAATGCCTTCTTATTCGTTCCATGCGTATGGTCATGTCCATGATCGTGTCCCATTCCATTTCCTCCTGTCCTTCATACTGTTCCCACTTGTAAACCGTATATTATCGACATTCATATATTATATATATGAACATGTAATCATATATACATATTATAAAATCAAACCAGCCTATTGTCAAACAATACAGAAAAAGGCCCGTCCCTCGCTGCAGTAACGCATCACTGCAACGAGGGACGGGCCTTCAAACTTGCATCCTGACCCTATATCAAATAAAATCCCATCTGCCTTTTCGCCATATATTCTACCTTCCCGTCCACGAGCGCGACCGGCTCCTCCAGATAGATCGGCACCTCCTGCCCCCATTCAGGCACGAACTGGCGGATATTGAATTCCATTGCATAGCATGTATTCGCGGTCAGCGGCAGGTCACCCTTTACCGGTACATCCCCCTGCTGATCATAGAGTCCGATCAGCGCACCCGCCTCGTGGCAGTGCGGACCGACCGGATGACAATAGATCATCCCGTCGATCTGTTCCTTATTCGCAGCCGCCATCGCCGAACGAAATACTTCATTCCCCGTTTTACCTTCCTTCATGTGAAAGCTCAGGATGTCTTCCATCCTAAGGGCCGTAAAGAACGCAGACTGAAGCCCTTCCGGTGCCTCCGTTTCCCCCGGTTTCAGCACATAGGCAAGCTGCTGCGTATCGGTGGCCAGTCCCAGGTAAAGGATCCCGAAATCCAAATGGACGATATCCCCATGCCGGATGATCTCCCCCTCGATCCGGTCCATCTCGGAGCCCATCCTCTGCAAGTCGACAGTCGGGTAAAAAGAAGTCTCCAGCCCGAGATCCAGCACCCGCTGGCGGATCCAGTCCACTACATCCTCCGTCGTCGTGATCCCCGGGTGGATGACCTTTGAAGACAATGCCTCTTCTGCAATCCCCCTCGCCAGTTCAGCAATCGCAGGATACGCCATCATTTCTTTACCGCTCCTCATCGACAGCCAGTCGACTATGAGAGGCTGCGCACTGACAAACCGGTCACTGTAGTCACTCAAAACCATCTGCAGATGCTCATGGTGGCTATGACTCAGTCCGTCCCCGGCAGCGAAGGAGTGCGACACATTCAATCCGATTCTTTCCGGTTCGCAATTCCCCACTGTGTTCCTCAGACATTCCCACTGGTCCCCTTCCGCCCTGTTCCAGATTCTTTCATAAAATGGCTCAAAGCTCGGATTCGGGTGGATCGCGCCTCGCCTCAACTGGCCGGTATCATCCAGCCAAAAGACCAATATAGTCAGTCTCCTCGAGCTGTCGATCGCAGCAGGATACAGCGTCTTCAGCACCGGATCTTCATGATACTCCCGTCCCGTCACAATCCACATATCAAGCTCATGCTTCTTCATCAAAGCCGGCAGGAGCGTGTTCAAGCGGTGGAACAGCCAGCGGTTCCGGACTTCCTCCCTCTTCTTCAGCGGCATAATCAAAGACAGCGATACATTCTTCATGGTCCATCTCCTCCACGTATCTCTCTTTCTATTATCCTTCGACAAAGTTCGGTCATTTCCTTTTAAAAGAAAACTTCCCCAGGATCCCATCTGTCTAATCGTATGGAAGAAAATAAACCTTTATCTCGAACAAAGACATATGGAGGAATCCAAATGAAAAAGTTCATCATACCATTTATAGCTCTGGAATGGATCACGATTTCAGGGGCCTCGTCCGCTGCCTACATCAAGTGGGATTTTCCGCTGTCAGTCTGCATAGGTATTGTAGTACTGGCTGCCTTTTTGACCCTGTTTTTCTCGAAAATGGTTGAAATGAAAGAAGAAATGTATGATGGAAAGTAGCGCTTCCTGAAATGGAGGTATGATAATGGACATGATCATAGATCTGCTCCTTGGGGTGGGTGTCGTCTTCTTACTATTAATATCGTTTTTGATTTTTACTATTTTGAATAACAAAAAATAAAAGAACATCGGAATCCGCACCTGATGTTCTTTCGGGTGATCATCTTTTTTCAAAAGCCAGTTTCAATCCGAAGCCCATCAGGACGATACCTGTCACTCTTTCCATCCAGCTCTGTACACTCGGTGTCATGAGCCAGCTGCGCAAGTAGTTGATGAAGAAGACGTAGACAAAGAACCATCCGATCGAAAGCAGGCTGTAGACCACTCCCATCAGCACAAGCTGCCCCGCTGCCTGGGATTGTCCGGTTACAAACTGGGGCAGGAATGTCAGGAAGAAGACGGCCACTTTCGGATTGAATACATTGGTAAACAGCCCCTGCTTGAACGCCGACCGTTTCACCGCAGGCATCGTGTCTTCCATTTCTGCAGCTGTCTCTTTCTTCTTCACAAAAGAACTCACACCAAGATAGATCAGATAAACGGCCCCGACATACTTGACGACTTCAAAGGCAGCCGCCGACTTCATCAGGATGGCGGATAATCCGAACGCAGCCGCAACCGTATGAACCAGGCATCCAGACGCGATCCCGAGGGCCATCTTGAAGCCATCGCCCTTTCCGTCGGAAATCGTCCGTTTCGTCAGCAGGGCCGTATCGATCCCCGGACTCATCACTACGAACAATGAAAGCAAGAGAAACGTAAGAAAATCATTCATGACATCCCATACCCCCTGATAAAAAAGTACATTCATTTTAACACGGGCGGAACGTTGGCGATATAAATTTTTTAAAAATTCAATCAAAAAACACCTCCCCCGGTGCATGTCACGCACGAAAGAAGAGGTGCTTCTCATCATTTACTTATTTCGCATTCTCATCCGGCTGATGGACCCCGAAAATATTCCCTTCCGGATCAGTGTAATAACCCTGCCAGGCCATGCCGGGAAGAGCATGCTTCGGCACAGCCACTTTTCCGCCAAGTTGGAGGATTTTCTTCTCTGTTGAATCGTAATCGCCGATCCCCATCGTACAGGCAAATCCGTTCATCGGCTGGTTCGCCTCCGGACGCGGTCCCTGGCGCTTCATGATCGCACCATTAATACCGGGCACACTCTCATCACCCGTAACCGCCCCGAAATATGGCATACCAGCATATTCACTCCAGTCCTCGAACTTCCAGCCGAAGACCTCTCCGTAAAATTCCTTCCCCTTTTCCACATCTTCAACATGAATTTCAAAATGCACCATTCGTCCCATTGTTTCCCCTCCGTAAATAAATAATTTTATGATTCTGATAAATTCTAGTTTGCCTCTTTATAGTAAACGATTATGTACAGGCAGTACAATGGTAGATTGGAAGCTTTCCTAGAATGGAATCCCCCCTGACAACCTTTTTGTATATCTGCAGATAGAGACCCACTTTTCATAATCCTGAATCTTTTCACCCCCATCAAACGTATCTATAGTAGCTGTAAAATAGACTGAGTGAGGTGTTGACCATGTTTTTCAGGATCTTTCATAAATCAAACCGCTTCACGAAAATCGCGCTATTGACTGTTACTGTACTCTGCTAGTTGGCGGGATATCTTTACTGCTGCTTTAGATATTCAGCCGCCGAACCGGGATTTTTTTAAGGAAGAAAATATTAATGTACTTCAAGGATGGAAACTAAATATGGTTACTTTACAAAAGATGAACACAGATGAATTCAAGCAGTATCTGGATACAGCAGTCGCTGACTTTGCGAAGGAAAAAGTGTCTGCGGGAAACTGGGAAGAAGAAGACTCATTGCAAAGAGCGAAAGATGAATTCAGCAAGCTCCTTCCTGATGGCGAGAATTCTGAAAACAATTACTTATACACGGTATTGAACGAAAAAAATGAGGGGGCCGGGATCATTTGGCTTGCCAGACAATCACCTGAAAAAGGATTCATCTATGATATCCGCATCAAGGATGAGCACCAGGGAAAAGGCTATGGCAAAGAAACCATGAAAGCAATAGAAGAAAAAGCGAAACAACTCGGGATGAACAAAATCGGCCTCCACCTATTCGGACATAACAAGATTGCCAGGGGCTTATATGAAAAGATCGGGTACAAGACAACCAACGTGCTGATGGAGAAGGAGATCCTCTGACTGCTATCTAAAAAAAGAACCTTTGCCTTCCAACCCGGCAAAGGTTCTTTCCGTTTTAACGGTCGAGTCTCACGAGATCCGCATACGTTTCCCGTTCGATCACTATGCGCGACTCCCCGTCTTTCACAAACACAACAGCCGGACGCGGGATCCGGTTATAGTTGTTAGCCATCGAATATCCGTAGGCACCGGTACTAAACACAGCCAGGGTGTCGCCGAAGTTCACCGGCGGAAGCTTCAGATCCCAGATGAGCATGTCACCTGACTCACAGCACTTTCCGGCAATGCTGACAAGCTCCGTGCATTCCTCATTCGGTCGGTTCGCCAGCACCGCATGATATTTCGCCCCGTAAAGAGCAGGACGAAGATTATCGGTCATCCCCCCGTCCACCGAAACATAGGTGCGCACATCCGGGATGATTTTCTTCGATCCGACCTTATAGAGGGTTGTCCCTGCTTCCGCAACGATGCTGCGTCCGGGTTCGACCCATACTTCCGGCAGCGGATACCCGTTCTCCCCGAAGCTCTCCTTCACGCAGTCCGTGATCGCTTTTACATATTCGGAGATTGGAAGTGGTTTGTCTTCTTCCGTATATCTGACTCCGAACCCCCCGCCGATATTCAGTACCGGCAGCGTGACATCGCACTCCAGCCTCACACTTTGAAGGAAATCGGACAGCACGGTGATGGCCTGCTGAAAACCGTCCAATTCAAAAATCTGCGATCCGATATGCGAGTGGATTCCGAGCACATTGTAATGCGGCTTGCAGAGTGCGATCTGCATCGCGCGGTCGGCCTGACCGGTCGATATGCCAAAACCGAACTTTGAATCATCCTGCCCCGTCATGATGTAATCATGGGTATGAGCCTCGACTCCAGGCGTCACGCGGAGCAGGATATTCACCTGCTGCTCACGTTCTTTCGCCAGTTCATGCAGGAGTTCAAGCTCAAGGAAACTGTCTACCACGAAACATCCGATCTCAGCATCAAGCGCCATTACAAGCTCTTCCTCGGACTTATTGTTCCCATGAAAATGAATCCGTCCAGCCGGGAATCCTGCTTCGAGAGCCGTGTAAAGCTCCCCGCCGGATACGACATCCAGCGAGAGATTCTCTTCTTCTGCAAGGCGCACCATTTCCTTGCACATAAACGCCTTGCTCGCATACGCCACCTGGAACTCGAGCCCGCTTTCGATGAACGACTCTCGGAACGCGCGCGCATTCCCGCGGATCATTTCCTCATCATAAACCATCAGCGGCGTCCCATACGCTGCCGTCAGTTCGCCGGTGCTCACCCCGCCGATTTCCAATTGTCCCTGTACATTCGTTGTCATTGCTGTCATCTTGAATCTCCTCCTGAAACCCCTCCGAAAAAAATACACAAAAAAACCGTATGAAGCGATGCTCATACGGTTTCCTGATCAAAACGAAGAACGTTCTGAAGAATTCTGTATTAACATCTCTTCAATAGTTCTCCACAACGTGACCATTGTGACAGTCTGACACTTGTTCAATGTCAGCCCAACAAGAAACCGATTGGCTGTTTCCTGTTTCGGCGATCTGCCTTTCACTTTCCATCCCGGGATCCATCATCCTCAGGAAAGCTACTCCTCATTCTCGCGCCTCTATTATCAGAGAGTAAGTTTATTAGTTTGTACAGCAACTATACCATCGCGGCGGAAAAATTGTCAATCTATTTCATCTATTCGGGCAGCGGGCTGTTTCTTTTGGGGATTGAGAAGAAAGTTGTCCTTTTTTATAAAAATATTGCCTTCTTACATATTAAGTGTTCCATTTTTTATCCTAACCTTATCCTTTTACCCGGCTATATTCTGCTCTACCCTAGAATTGTGCCTCTCAGATAGATTATTCTGCCCTTCAGAGGGATTTTTATTTTTGTACCTTTCTAGTACATAATTCTACCCTTCATGGAGTTATTGTACCTTATAAAAAAATAATAGTGCCATTCATGTCGAATTTCCGCTATTCGTGAAGCAGAGGCGTATTTTCTTTTGTGATTGAGAAGAACGTAGTCCTTTCTATTAAAAATAAGGCCTTTTCTCATATTTATTGTGCCCTTCATCAATATAACCGCTTATTTAACCTGTCAATTTCGTGCCTCATACCGGAATTGTGCCTCTCAAATAACTTATTCTACCCTTCAAATATTATTTGTACCTTTCAAAAACATAATTCTACCCCTCATTTCATTATTGCACCCTATAAAAAAATAATTGCCCCACTCATGTCGAATTTCCTATACAAACGAAAGCTTTCCCATGATTCAATCCTCCAGAATAGGGTAAACTATTCTCGTTGCTTATTTTATAAAAGCATCCGCCTCAAGGGAGAAGAACCCATCTCACCCATTCACAATACCAAACTGCATTTTTTGAAAAATAAACGATCTTCTTCCTTGACTTTTTCACCTGCATATATAATAATAAATATCGAATTAGAATTATTATAAAGTATTAATAATTCTCAATCACATCACTACAATCATTTAGGAGGAATTTACACTATGTCTTTAATCGGAACAGAAGTAAAACCATTCAAAGCAGAAGCATACAAAGATGGTGAATTCATCACTGTCACTGACGAAAGCCTGAAAGGTCAATGGAGCATTTTCTGCTTCTACCCTGCAGACTTCACATTCGTATGCCCGACAGAACTTGAAGACCTTCAAAATAACTACGAGGCTCTTAAGGCCCTTGGCGTAGAAGTATATTCCGTTTCTACAGATACACATTTCACACACAAAGGCTGGCACGACAGCTCTGAAAAAATCGGTAAAATTAAATACGCGATGATCGGGGATCCATCTCAAACAGTATCCCGCAACTTCGAAGTATTGAACGAAGAAGACGGTCTTGCTGACCGCGGAACATTCATCATCGATCCTGATGGTGTCATCCAAACAGTTGAAATCAATGCAGGCGGCATCGGCCGTGATGCAGATATCCTAATCAGCAAAATCAAGGCTGCACAATATGTGCGCAACAACCCAGGCGAAGTTTGCCCGGCTAAATGGCAGGAAGGTTCTGAAACACTTAAACCAAGCCTTGACCTAGTTGGTAAATTATAAGGAGTGCAGTAAATCATGCTCGAAGCAGATATTAAAGCACAATTGGAACAGTACCTCCAGATGCTTGAAGGCGACACCGTCCTGAAAGTCTCTGCAGGTGATGACGACATATCTAAGGATACAGTGGCTCTCGTTGAAGAGATTGCTTCCATGTCCCCGAAGATCACTGTCGAAAAAGCTGATCTTCCAAGAACACCAAGCTTCAGCGTGAATCGTGCCGGGGAGGAGGATACCGGGGTCCATTTCGCCGGTATCCCGCTCGGACATGAGTTCACTTCACTGGTGCTTGCCCTTCTTCAAGTCAGCGGCAGACCGCCGAAAGTTGACCAGAGTGTCATCGATCAGATCAAGAGCATCAAAGGCGAGCATCACTTCGAAACGTATGTCAGCCTAAGCTGCCATAACTGCCCTGACGTTGTACAGGCCCTCAACATCATGAGTGTGCTCAATCCGAACATCACTCATACGATGATCGACGGTGCTGCGTATAAAGAAGAGGTAGAATACAAGAACATCATGGCCGTTCCATCCGTTTATCTGAATGCTGAATTCTTCAGCGGCGGACGCACGACCATTGAAGAAATCCTTGCGAAAATTGTTGAAGGCCCTGATGCCAGCGAGCTATCTGACAAGGACCCATACGACGTTCTTGTTGTCGGCGGCGGACCTGCGGGCTCCAGTGCAGCTATCTATGCAGCACGTAAAGGAATCCGTACCGGTATCGTAGCTGAACGCTTTGGCGGCCAGGTGCTTGATACGATGAGCATCGAGAACTTCATCAGCGTCAAGCAGACTGAAGGACCGAAGCTTGTCGCAAGCCTTGAAGAACACGTGAAGGACTACGGCATCGATGTCATGAACCTTCAGCGTGCCAAGCGCCTTGAAAAGAAAGACATGATCGAGCTTGAACTTGAAAACGGCGCAGTCCTTAAGAGTAAGAGCCTGATCATTTCGACAGGTGCCCGCTGGAGAAACATCGGCGTCCCTGGCGAACAGGAATTCAAGAACAAAGGTGTGGCCTATTGCCCTCACTGTGACGGTCCATTATTCGAAGGAAAAGACGTAGCGGTCATCGGCGGCGGAAACTCCGGTGTCGAAGCAGCGATCGACCTTGCCGGAATCGTCAACCACGTAACGGTTCTCGAGTTCAACTCAGAACTGAAAGCGGACGACGTACTGCAAAAACGTCTTTACAGCCTTCCGAATGTGACAGTCATCACGAACGCACAGACACAGAAGATCACTGGAACCGACAAGGTGAACGGGATCACCTACACCGATCGTGACACACATGAGGAACACCACGTCGAATTGCAAGGTGTCTTCGTCCAGATCGGTCTCGTACCAAACACGGACTGGCTTGATGAATCCATCGAACGCACACGCTTCGGTGAAATCATCGTTGACAAGCACGGCTCAACAAGTCTTCCAGGTGTATTCGCTGCCGGAGACTGCACCGACAGTGCATACAACCAGATCATCATCTCAATGGGATCAGGAGCGACCGCTGCACTCGGCGCGTTCGACTACCTTATCCGTAATTGATAGCAAAAGCCGCATCCTGCGACGTGCAGGATGCGGCTTTTTTGTGGTCCGGGCCGTGGTTTTCCGGCTGGGCCGGGTCGTGGAGCCGGGTTGCGGGGGACAGGTTCCCTTGACCCATTTTTCAAGCACCTATTTATTCCGCCTTCTATACAAGTCCATCGTCTTAAACCCTTCAGCGAGGACCGTCTCCATTTCCTTCAGGCGTTTCTCCTGCGTTTCCTTCCGTTTCGCACTGTAAACATAGCGCGCCCAATCCTTTCGGTACCCGGGCGTCAACCCTGCATATAGAGCCGCTATCTCTTCATTACCGCCCAAATATGTTTCTATATCTTCAATATGAGCGATATAATCATCCACCGACTGGCTCTTTTTCGCACTCTCAGACTTCTTCGCCTTCTTAGGCGCCGCCTTCATGCCCACCACAGTGAACACATCATTCAGGCTGATCATCCTCGAGAATTTGAGACTGCTTCCGTGAACATATCCATCTTCATCATAATGATTTTCATTATAGATGCTGTCCCGTTCTATGTACGCATCATACTTAGGATTGTTCTTTTTAGGATAGGCAAAGTATAGATAGCCGTTATCCTTCACCAAACCCGTTTCCACCACTTGCTTCAAACGAGACGCAAACTCTTTTAAATCGAATACAAAAATAAACACAAGATCATACTGTCCTTTTTCGACCGAAGCGTCATAGTCCACCCCGCTGAAGTCATCGATATCCCCCGGAAGGTTGAGGATGAGCTTATCAGGATATTTGCCAAAATTCAATTTTTCAGTAACCGGTTTGGTTGAGTTCATAACAAGGCTCCTTTTTTCAAAAATTCACCACAGGGCCCATTGGGTCAAGGGACCTGTCCCCGCGGCTCCCTCTGGCCGCCTAAGCGGGGACACGGGCAGCATACTCCTCTATTCCCACTTAAACACCCAGCTTGCAATCATGAATCCGCCGACGAGCCATGCACCCAGGATGAGCGTCTCGGTACCGAGCGCCATGATCGATGTCCCGAGGTTCATCGTCTCACGGAGTGCTGAAGCGAGATGGGCAATCGGCAGGATCTTCACGATTGGCTGAATGAAATCCGGCATATTGCTGATCGGGAAGAAGACGCCTCCCAGGAACAGAAGCGGGAATGATACAAAGCCTGCGATCGGCCCCGCACTTTCCGGATTCTTCGCCATTCCTGCGATGATGAAGCCGAGTGCCATGAACGCAAGCGTCCCCAGCACGATGAAGAAAATCAGTGCAAGCCAAGAGCCTGCAACATTGATGTCAAAAATAAGATTCGCAATGAGGACGACCAGCAGTGCCTGCGTCCCGTTCAGCAAGAGGCGTGCCGTGATCTGCGCGGCGATGAACGTCGACGCTTTCAGTCTCGTCCCCTGCATCCGGCGAAGGATCCCGCGCTCGCGCCAGGCTGAAATCTGTCCGGCGACACCGTTCATATTGTTACTCATGATCATCATCGCCACGATCCCTGGAACAAGGAAATCGATATAGCGTATGTTCAGTGCCTCGATCCCGACCTTCTCGACCGTCACGAGCGGCTCGTAGCCGGCAAGCTCCTTGCTGTATTGATCGATGACGCCGTTCACCACCGTAAGGCCGAGCTCAGCGGTCGTCAGGTTCTTTTCATTGTAATAAACAGGGACAGAAAAGGCTCCATCACGGGCATCGATGCTGTCCCCATAGCCTTTCGGGATTTCGATCAGAAGCTGAATATCACCGTTTTCGACAGCTTGCTTCCCCTCTTTGACCGAACCGTAATCAGAGGTTTCAATCCCCTCATTTTTATCAAAAAGAGCTTTCAAGTCCTTGGATGGTCCGCTGTCATCCTTATCGACGATCCCTGCCGTCAGCGACATCGTGTTCCCTCCGCCGACGAATGAACCGAGCGCCACCATCAGGATGACCGGAAAAAGCAAGGTAAAGAAAAGTACCTGTTTGTTCCGCGCAAAAATCCGTAATTGTGCCAGTGTCAGCTGCCCATATGCTCTCATGATTCACGCAGCCTCCTTCCTGTCATATGGATGAAGACATCCTCAAGAGTCGCCTGCCGCGTCTGCAGATCCCTGATTTCAAAGCCATGCACCGAAGACGCTTCAATGAGCGATGTCAGGGCAAGCTGCAGGTCATCTGTATACAGCTGGACGAACGTATCCTTGACAGCCGCTTCTTTTACGCCGTCCATCTTCCCGAACCACTCCTGCTCTGGAGGATCATCCAGATAAAACTCGACCGTACTCGCCGACTGCAGTGTCTTCACCAGATTCTCCGGCGTATCAAGCGCAATCAGCTCCCCCTGATCCATGATGCCGATCCGGTCGCAGAGCACATGCGCTTCATCCATATAATGCGTCGACAGGAGCACCGTCTTCCCTCGCTCCTTCAACCGCAGCACGATATCCCACAGCGTCCGCCTCGCCTGTGGATCAAGTCCCGTCGTCGGCTCATCAAGGAACACAATCGCCGGATCATGGATCAGTGCCAGCGCAATCGCCAGCCGCTGTTTCTGGCCGCCCGAAAGCCCCTTGATCCGGTCCCTCCGCTTCTCGGTCAGCAGCATGTCTTCAATCAGACCGTCAATATCCACATGACTCGGATAAAAGCTCGCATACAAATGAAGGATCTCCTCCACCTTCAGCAGCTCGAATAATGAGGTCGACTGGAGCTGGACCCCGATCACTTCCTTCACCTTATTCACTTCTTTCCGGACATCATGACCGGAAAGGCTTGCCGTCCCTTCATCCGGCTTCCGGAGGCCGACCAGCATCTCGATCGTCGTCGTCTTCCCGGCCCCGTTCGGACCAAGCAGGCCGAAGATCTCTCCCTTTTCGACTTGGAACACGACCCCGTTCACAGCCGTGAATGTCCCGTACCGCTTGACTAGATTCTTAACATCAACCATTACTTCTTCAGGCATAATGAACCTCCTTTTCTAAAAAAACATACCGCCCCGTATTGATTGAGCGGTCTAAGATTGTCTATACACGATGTTGATCTGCACGCCAATTCTGCACAGCCTTCTTAATGTCTTTTGGTGATAAATCCTCATCCAGCGTCCGTGCCGCCAGCCCCGGAAACTCTTCATCCGGTGCGAAACGAAGCGCAATCACCTGCTTCACTGTGAGACGCGGGTCCAGGTCACTCCCCGTCAACCGGTAGTGACGAAAATTTTCTTCGGTCCTGATGATCCTGTCCTGCAGCTGCAGGGCATACAATCTCAGTTTTGCCATAATCAATAGAAACGTAACCGCCGCAAACAGCACAATGAAGCTGAGAAGTGTTTCCTTGGCGACGTTATTTACAAAAAAGACGACCGATAAAATAAATGTCCCAAGAGTCAGCAGGGATATCCCATAGTGATACACCGGATCAATCTTACTGTGATTTTCATAGTTTTGCTGCTTCATATGTACCTCCTGAATAGTGATAGTTTCATTATATACCAGTTGCCCGGTCGTTGGAGAAATGTGACAAAAAAAGAACGCGCTGGTTAAGTTGAAAGCATGTGTTGATGCGGACATTATGTGTCATTTTTTCATAGAAAATGGGCTAGTCATGAGGATTACGTGAAAGATTGCTGCATATAGAGAAGGATTTGGACTTCACAGAAGCCTCCTCTTTTAATGATTGTGCCCGCTACTGAATAATTGCTTCATTCCCCGAATAATTGCGCCTGTTTCCATTTTATTGCGCCACTTTGGCGATAATTGCGCCGGATTCCTGTTAATTGCGCCACTTCCCGGATAATTGCGCCACTTGTCAAATTTCCAAGTCAAGTCCGTATTATTGTGTAAAATTCCTTACAGCTGTTTTCAACTATTTTGGATTATCAGTACTAGCCCCCACATTTTTTTGTCGAAACTTCCATGAGGTTCTGATCCCATAGCCGGTTGGGTC
>NZ_MINN01000034.1 GCF_001877785.1 Rossellomorea aquimaris
GGTACGTATCGATGCCGCTGATGGTTTTGCCTTCTGGCGGACTATTCGTATCAAAGGCCAAGATGATTTTCGTGTTGTGATTGCGGTGGAAATTGTATTTTAAAAACGCGCTGCCGAGGCTTCCGACACCGATCAAGGCGACATTGGTCGCTTCGTCCTGGTCTAGCGTCTTACGGAAAAACGCCAAAAGCTCCTGGACCTCATAACCGTAACCTTTTTTGAAAAAAAAAAAACTACACTACATACTCCTACCTCTTATTTCTTCTTCTTCATCAAAAACAACAAAGACCACTAGACTCTAACACCACAGTTATACAGACACAATATGACCAACACAAATGATGAACTTGACTCTACCAACACAATCAATAATAGACAACACACTACATAACAGATGTAACA
>NZ_MINN01000035.1 GCF_001877785.1 Rossellomorea aquimaris
AACTCACATGTTTACTGCTCTATTTTATTGTGAATAAGGGTAGCGAAGTGGAGATGCGTCTTCTCTTTTATTTAAGAAGTTAACATAGAAAGAGAAAAAGCTCTTTAAGACATACTCATATTTTTATGTTCAACAATGGTCTTAAGGAGGCTGCGCATTGAATTTGTCAGGTACGCATCTTTATGGCGTATAAAGATTGTTGAGATACAGCTATCTTTCTCAGGTAATGGGTGACAATAAACCTTACCTTGTGCAGCTAGATGCATAACAGCAGATTCCGGTACCACTGTTATAAAAAAAAACACAAAAAGTAAAAAGATCGCTACAGAGTAACAACGTGACAAACCACAGTGCACACTACACAAAGAATCGATCAGAAATATATCAGACATAACACGTA
>NZ_MINN01000036.1 GCF_001877785.1 Rossellomorea aquimaris
GGATAACCCAGCCAAGTTCTGCTCCGACCAATTCCGCAACCGCAATCGGCCCCGGAGTCGGTGGGATGAAACTATGCGTTACTGCAAGACCCGCCAATAGCGGAATCCCGTAATGCAATAGCGATTTGCCGGTTTTCTTTGCCAAGCTGTAAACAATTGGTACCAAAATGATGAAACCGACATCGAAGAATACAGGAATGGCTACGATAAAACCTGTTACACCAAAAACAAAAAACATATATCTTATACCTCTCTCGGAGCAACCTTAACGAGCTCATCCGTCAAATTTGCTCGTACACTGCGTCATACACAGTTGATTCATTTCTACAGCTGCTGTCCACGCGACATATCGTCGAAAATTTCCGAGACGTATGTTGCCACTCGAAGATTACTCTTCCAGA
>NZ_MINN01000037.1 GCF_001877785.1 Rossellomorea aquimaris
TCTCTCGTGCTCTTCGTCACTGTATCGTTGTTGTTCTGTCGTACACAGAAAACGCAGTACGCCGTACACTGTGCACAAGTTTCAGGTAGTAATTTCATCTTTGTTTTTTTTTTTTTTTATCGAGTGCACTGAATGGTTCGTCCATCAGCAAGACTCGTGGATTCGCTACTAAAGCTCTGGCTAAAGCCACACGCTGTTGCTGTCCACCGCTCAGTTCTTCAGGAAAACGTCGGCCAAACCCGCTGAGTCCGACATGATCAAGCATGCTACGCGCTGCGTTAAGACGTTTCTTTTTTCCGACTTTCTGCATTTTCAAGCCAAAAGCAACATTGTCTTCGATGGTTTTATG
>NZ_MINN01000038.1 GCF_001877785.1 Rossellomorea aquimaris
GCGGTGATGATCGCTGCAGAAGAACTTGGTCAACGGGAGCGTCCGTTAGCTGAGCAAATGTTCGGCTTGTTTGAAGAAGATGACGCGCCTTCTGCCCGGCTGCACCGCTTTGACCGGCGCGTACCTTATCATGTCGAAGCAACCATCAGCAGCGGTGGCAACGAGCAATTGGCCGTGACGTTCAGAAGTGGCACGGCTATTTTGAAAAATGTCCGAAATCCCCTACGTTTCGTGTCAGCCCTGTCGAATGGTCAGTACGAAGAAACTGCCTCGATTCCTTACGATAACAAAAAAAAACAACAAAGGCAACAATCCATACGCTGAGACGCATCAATTTGCAGACCAATCAGCGAGATACCAACAAAACTATGATGAGAACATGACCAGAACATCTA
>NZ_MINN01000039.1 GCF_001877785.1 Rossellomorea aquimaris
TGTGTAGTATTGTGTGCGTATTGGGCTGATTGGGTCGTTGGTATGGTTTCTTTTTGTTTCAAGCTGAAGTATGTGTTTTTTTTTTTTGCTTGCTACGGGAGCCGGTTTTTATAAAGAAGCGTTTGCCAGTCTTCTGTTCATCCTGATCAGCGTGGAATTTCTCCCATGGGTGGTCAGAAAAATCGGCCCCGACCGCCTGCAGGAAAAAGACATCCGCATCAGAATGTCACTTTCTGATAAAGACAAAATGACAGAGATTTTAAAAGAAATGAAAAGAAGAGATATCAAAGCACACTCCGTTCGGATCGACGACCTGGGCGAAAAGGATTTTCCAATTATGGAAGTGAAGGTCCGCGTCCATAAAAACAGATACACGACCGATGTCTACTATGA
>NZ_MINN01000040.1 GCF_001877785.1 Rossellomorea aquimaris
AAGTGGTTAGTTGATGTGTCGGTGCTGAATTACTTTAGTGTTTATGTGGTAGTTAGGTTATGGTCGGTGGTGGAGGGTAAGTAATAGTGTTGATGTGGCGGGTATGTCAAGGTGTAGTATGATATTGGCTTTGGTAGGTGTTGAAGTTATGACTTGTCTGATTGTGTTATTTTGATTATCAAAGTTAAGACTGCTTACGATTTTTTTTTTTTTTCGCTTTGGAAGCAGTGTCTGCAAAGAACTTTACGGGATGGGACACGATATTATGGCGATTGATTCGAATCCGGAAACGGTCAGCTCGATGTCCGATTATGCGAGTCATACGGCAACAGCCGATGCCACAGACGAAGGCAGCTTAAAATCACTGGGCGTTCGTAACTTCGAGTATGCCATC
>NZ_MINN01000041.1 GCF_001877785.1 Rossellomorea aquimaris
GTCCCAAACCGCATTCTGTGTGCCATGTGCAAACCATTCCTTATGCTCTTCATCTGGAGACAGCATTTCGCCATTGATTTGTTTTTCATAAAGCGGATATCGTTCATTGAATTTACGTGTGCCAAACAGCTGGGCGGGTTCTTTATACATCCCTTTCTCTCCCGCAAAGCGGAAATGGCGGTTGTACGGCTCTCCCTCCAAAAAAAGGGCAAATTCGATGAAAAAAAAAAAAAATGCCATTCTCTTAACACCAACCCATCACCACAGACATGCAGCCACACTCTCTTTCACGTCTTCTCTTTTCAAAACAACAAAAACAATCCTTACTCGATGACCTATACATATAAGTGTCACCACTAAACTATCAAGTCCACGTATACTCTTGTATTCACA
>NZ_MINN01000042.1 GCF_001877785.1 Rossellomorea aquimaris
TGTAGTGTGTTTCTATCTTCTTGAGTTCGTCACGTTCTATCGTACGTCCATTTTTGCATTCGGTTGGTTTCTTTTTGATTTTTCTTTTTCTGTGAGTCTTTTCTTACTGTTATTTTTTTTTTTTTTTTTTTTTTCTTGTCGGAAAATGTGGCGGGTTCGCTTGCGTATTTGCTGGGATTTTTCTCGGGTTTTATTCTGCTGATGGTCGAGAGGGAAAATCGATTTGTCCGTTACCATGCCTTCCAGTCCGTATATGTGTCGATTCTTTTTTTCACATTGTTTACAGCAGCTGGCATGATACCGATGACAGGATGGGTTACTGAAGTGTTGCTGATGCCCATCGGCTTAGTAGTCTGGATCATCCTGATGTTAAATGCGCATAACGGAAAATCG
>NZ_MINN01000043.1 GCF_001877785.1 Rossellomorea aquimaris
ATCAGCGCACCGCAGAAATGCAGCAAAAAGTGGCGCAGAGTGACAGCGTGATCAACAGGTTAAAAGAAGAAAATCAGAAACTGAAAAACGAGCTGATTGTCGCGCAGAAAAAGGTCGATGCCGCCAGCGTACAGTTGGATGACAAACAGCGCACCATCATCATGCAGTGGTTTATGTATGGCGGTGGCGTGCTGGGGCTTGGCTTGCTGCTTGGTCTGGTACTGCCGCACCTGATCCCAAGCCGCAAACGCAAAGATCGCTGGATGAACTAAATCGCCTTCTTCGTTGCACTGTCTTATTATGAGGAATTGTGTATTTGACGAAGGGATGATGGCGTGAAGATTTATCTGGTCGGTGGTGCTGTTCGGGATGCATTGTTAGGGCTACCGGTCAAAGACAGAGATTGGGTGGTGGTCGGCAGTACGCCACAGGAGATGCT
>NZ_MINN01000044.1 GCF_001877785.1 Rossellomorea aquimaris
TGAAAGCCACCTTTCAACAGTTCCTCATGCGAGGAACTGAATTATCCGGTATTAGCCCCGGTTTCCCGGAGTTATCCCAGTCTTACAGGCAGGTTACCCACGTGTTACTCACCCGTCCGCCGCTGATTAAGGGGAAACTAGGTTTCCCAAAATCCGCTCGACTTGCATGTATTAGGCACGCCGCCAGCGTTCGTCCTGAGCCAGGATCAAACTCTCCGATAAAAGTTTGAATAGCTCTTGTTTGCAACGATTCAATCGTTGCGGTAAATCTAGAATTAACGTTGACGTAATTGTCTTGTTTTGTTCAGTTTTCAAGGTTCAATGGTTTGTATGGAGCGGGTGATGGGAATCGAACCCACGACATCAGCTTGGAAGGCTGAGGTTTTACCATTAAACTACACCCGCATATATAATATGTATTGTGGTGGTCGGGAAGACAGGATTCGAACCTGCGACCCCTTGGTCCCAAACCAAGTGCTCTACCAAGCTGAGCTACTTCCCGTTTCAGAAGCATTTACTTATTCATTCTTTCATACCCGCTTGTAGAAGAATTAGTGGCGCGCCCGAGAGGAGTCGAACCCCTAACCTTTTGATCCGTAGTCAAACGCTCTATCCAATTGAGCTACGGGCGCAGTATGTTAGAACCTTTGGTGCGGCCGAGAGGACTTGAACCTCCACGGGGTTGCCCCCACTAGGCCCTCAACCTAGCGCGTCTGCCATTCCGCCACGACCGCATTTTTTAAAAGCGACAAACACTATTGTAACTAGGAATTTCTGTTATGTCAATACTTTTTTAAAAAATAATAATGCGGGTGAAGGGACTTGAACCCCCACGCCTTGCGGCGCCAGATCCTAAGTCTGGTGCGTCTGCCAATTCCGCCACACCCGCATGTAATGAGATAGATATTTGCCTTTTGCAAAATCTATGGTGAGCCATGAAGGACTCGAACCTTCGACCCTCTGATTAAAAGTCAGATGCTCTACCAACTGAGCTAATGGCTCATAATGGCTGGGCTAGCTGGATTCGAACCAACGCATGTCGCAGTCAAAGTGCGATGCCTTACCGCTTGGCTATAGCCCAATGCCTCGAAAAGTGACGAGGTTTATATGATAACATGTCCGCCTCGTGGTCGTCAACCACTTTCCTTAAAAAATTCTGGCGGTCCGGACGGGACTCGAACCCGCGACCTCCTGCGTGACAGGCAGGCATTCTAACCAACTGAACTACCGGACCAAAGCTTTTTGCGATAGCAAAACAGTTATCATTAAGTACTTCCGTGAAATAACTTCCATACGATCTTAAATATGTTATCTCACATTTAATTTTGAAATGGAAATCAAAATATGACCCGTACGGGATTCGAACCCGTGTTACCGCCGTGAAAGGGCGGTGTCTTAACCGCTTGACCAACGGGCCAGGATAATAGAAATGTAATGGCGGAGAAGGAGGGATTTGAACCCTCGCGCCAGTTGCCCGACCTACACCCTTAGCAGGGGCGCCTCTTCAGCCACTTGAGTACTTCTCCATAAAAATGGCTCCGCAGGCAGGATTCGAACCTGCGACCGATCGGTTAACAGCCGATAGCTCTACCACTGAGCTACTGCGGAACGTGAAGTATTCTAACGCATTTAAAATGTCTTATCGACTCTTTCGATTATAATGACTCAGTAACTTCTTGTCAATAATTTTTGAGAGAGTTTTTATAAAAACATACGCAGTCTGTACCGTTCATTCTATGATTATAACTCCTGCATGAGTTCTTCTTTGAATACAAGCTTTCCTTTGCACTTTCCGCACACATACTTCTTTGTATCAATCCTTCTTCTCCTTTTAAACATGAGGTTGCATTTTGAACAGGAATAAATGAGGATCCGCCTGTTCTTTTTTGTTTTTTGCAGCGGGGTGCAGTGTCTGGCACCTCCCACTTGTTCGAGGAGAAATTTGAACTCCGGGTCTCTGTGCTTGTATCCCTTCCCTTCTATATGAAGATGATAGTGACAGAGTTCATGTTTGATGATCCCTATCAATTCGGGTAATCCGTGTTCTTCGAGATACTTTCCGTTAATATCGATGTTGTGGCTCCCGAGCATATATCTCCCGCCTGTAGTCCTGAGCCTGGTGTTGAAGTAAGCTTTGTGGCGGAATGGTTTTTGAAAATGCCGGATTGAAATCTCTTCAACCAGTGACTGCAGTTCTTGATTGGTCATGCTTATTCTCCTTTAACTGTTCGTTGCCGCGCACAGGACAACCTTTTGTTTCATACAATTAGATTATATAACATCCAGAAGGAATGGACATCGGCCATCAGTTCAAGAATGTTTTCTAAGAGATTGGAATAAGGAGGGTGCCTTATGCCAAACTGGCTCGTGAATCAGATGAGGAAGGCATATCTTGAGAAGAATCGTTATCAGATCAAGCTTCTTAATCAATGCTGGAATTTTTATAGGAAGAAAAACTTCCCTCAATAATAAAAAAAGTTCGCAGAAGCTGATAAAAAAGCTGACTTGGTGGAGTTGCAGTCAAGTCAGCTTTTTTATCTTCCCTAATTAATCATTGAATCATCGTCAAGGCAACTCTGCCTTTTTTCACATCTACACTGTCCACCCAGACGGTTACAACATCTCCGACGGATACGACATCAAGCGGATGCTTGACGAAGCCTTGTTTCAGCTTCGAGATGTGGACAAGTCCATCCTGTTTTACGCCGATATCGACAAACGCTCCGAAATCAACGACATTGCGGACGGTTCCCTGAAGCTCCATTCCTTCTTTAAGATCCTCAAGTTTAAGGACATCTTTTTTAAGCAGTGGTTTGGGGAATTCATCACGCGGATCTCTTCCGGGACGGATCAACGCATCGATGATATCTTTCAGGGTCAGCTTCCCGATTCCCAGTTCTTCAGAGAGTTCGTTTACATTCAGTTGATTAAGAGCTTGTCTCAATTCTTCACTCCCGATCGCTTCTTCACTGAACCCCGTTTTGGACAGCAGCTTTTTGACATCTCCGTAGTTATCCGGGTGGATGGGCGTACGGTCAAGAACGTCCGTTCCGTCCGTGATTCGCAGGAAGCCTATACTCTGCTCGTAAGTTTTTGCACCAAGTCTCGGGATTTTCTTCAATTGCGCCCTCGATTTGAACTTCCCTTCTTCCTCTCTTTTTTTGACGATATTATTAGCTACCGTTTTAGAGAGGCCAGCAACGTATTGCAGCAGCGAGGAAGAGGCTGTGTTTACATTTACCCCTACCTTGTTAACGGCTGTCTCCACGACGAACGTCAGCGATTCGTTAAGTTTTTTCTGGGAAACATCATGCTGGTATTGTCCGACACCCACAGATTTCGGATCGATTTTTACCAGTTCGGCAAGGGGATCCTGCAATCTTCTGGCGATGGATACAGCACTTCTTTCCTCGACCTGGAGAGAAGGAAATTCTTCTCTCGCCACGTCGGAGGCTGAGTATACACTGGCACCCGCTTCATTCACAATCAAATAGAAGATTTCTTTATTGATGCTTTTCAAAACGTCAGCCACGAATTGTTCAGTCTCTCTCGAAGCCGTTCCGTTTCCGACGGCCACTACCTCTATCGAGTATTTGCTGATGATTTTCTTCATCATTTCTTCAGATGCAGCCTTTTGTGATTTGGGCGGATGCGGGTATATGACACTTACTTCCAGCATCTTCCCGGTTTCGTCAATCACCGCAAGCTTACACCCTGTTCTGTAGGCCGGGTCCACCCCAAGAACCATCTTTCCTTTCATAGGAGGCTGAAGAAGGAGGTTCCTAAGGTTTTCTGAGAAAATATGAATGGCTTGATCTTCTGCTTTTTCCGTCAGTTCATTACGAATTTCCCTCTCGACAGACGGCTGGATCAGTCGTTTATAGGCATCCTCGACCGCCTCTTTGACAAGGGGAACCACTGGTGAGTGGACATTTTTTATTACCTGTTTTTGCAGATAGTGAAGAATCGAGTCTATGTCAGGCTGGATATTCACTTTGATGATATCCTCTTTTTCTCCTCTATTCATCGCGAGAACACGGTGCGGGACGACTTTGCTGACAGGTTCGCTGTATTCATAGTACATCTCAAAAACGTTCTTCTCATCTTTTTCTTCATTTTTTACTTTTGTTTCGATGACACCCTTGCGGAATGTGTGATTTCTTATGTATTCACGGTATGCTGCTTCGTCGGAAATGATTTCTGCGATGATGTCCTTTGCTCCGGCAAGTGCTTCGTCAGCCGTGGTCACTTCTTTTTCATCAGAGATATAGCGGGCCGCTTCCTGTTGGACGTCAGCCGATGCCGGGAAAGTCATGATCCAGCCGGCTAATGGTTCCAGTCCTTTTTCTTTGGCCACAGTCGCTTTCGTACGCCGTTTTTGTTTGAAGGGCCGGTACAAGTCCTCTACCTTTTGCAATTTGTCGGCTTTTCTGATGGCTTGTGACAATTCATCTGTCAGTTTTCCTTGTTCATCGATCAGCCTAAGGACTTCTTCTTTTCTTTGCTCCAGGTTTTGGAGGTAGTTCCACTGCTCCATGATATCTTTGATCTGCACTTCATCCAGTGCCCCGGTTTGTTCTTTCCGGTAGCGGGCGATGAATGGTACTGTGTTGCCTTCTTCCAATAGGGATATAACATTCTTTACGTTTTTAAGAGATATGTTTACTTTTTTAGAAACGCTTTGCAATAAGTTTTCTTGATTCGTTATCGTTACAGTCAATGTTACGACCTCCATCTAAAAGGTTTCCCTTTAAGTTTACCATATGGAGAAGCAAAGTTCTTTTTACACATAACAGATGCATCCGTTTGGCACTAATATTTTATAGCATTGACTATTAATTACCTCTTTTGATTTCCGTGCAAGACTTCCCTTTCCTCGGATAGCCCGTGAGCCTCCTCGTCACTCCGTTTCTTCGGGGTATCACTTGTCCAGCTCCAGGGCTCATAGGTACATGTCATAAGCCAAACCGACCAAGAAGGCAAAGAACACCTTCCAGTCCGATTCGTCTTACGCCACCCGCCTCTCTTCAAAGCCCTTCCGCTTTTCTGATAAGCTACTCTTGCCGCAGGAGTCTTCATATTGCACTCCAATCAACCGCTGGAAAATAACTTAATCAAATTTACTTGATCACGGCTTTAGTTCAGAATAAGTCCCCCGGTCAAAACTTCACTTAAAATCCTTCCCCTAAAAACAAAAAAGAAAGCTTACCCTTTTCGTTTAGAGTAAGCTTCCTAATATATAGGTGGTGTCGTCGGCTGTTTCGTCGACCCGGGTGTGAATGTCGTGCACAGTACTGTGCAATGTTGGATACTTTTGCAGGATTGTCTTAACTCCTGAAATATTCAGTCCATCTGAGTGAAGCAGGAATCTCGAGTTTGGCACGTACGAATATCGTTTTGTCTGATATTTTTGCGGCCTTCCGGATAAATAACCGGTTACCGGGAGCGGATAGGTAATTTTGCCTTCAGGAGAATACAAATAAAACCGTATATTCCCTACACAGCTGTAGACGAATTCTTTTGAGTGGTAATACGCCTTGATGATGGCCACTGCTGCCCCGCGCTTCTTCTGAAGGGCGGTGTTGCATAGATCCATCAGCACCTCAACATCTTCATGGTGGTTCTTCTCAACGATTTCCACCACTTCATGAGATGATTCATAGGCGAATTTACCACTTCCCAATCCATCTGCCAATACGCAGACAAAGTAGTCATTGGTTGAGACATAATAGTAACTGTCTCCGCAGTAAGGGTCACCGTTTTTTGAAAATTGTTCTGCATAGAGCTCAATTTCATTTTGTTGAAAATAACCCATTAATAATGACTCTCCGACTCGAAAGTTTCCTCCTGGATTGCTTCCCGCAGCTTCTTGATTGCTCTGCGCTGCAAACGGGAGACATGCATTTGAGAAATTCCAAGCTTCTCCCCTGCTTCTTTTTGACTCAGGTTCTCAAGGTAAGTATACTGGATGATCGATTTCTCTCTGTCAGAGAGGACATGCAGCACTTTCTCCAGGACCATCCGTTGATTAACCTTCTCGTAGCCCTCATCCGGATTCCCTACTATGTCCAGTATCGTAACGGTACTCCCCTCAGAATCTGCTTCAATGGAATGATCCACTGAAAGGGCCTGATAACTTCTGCCCATTTCCATTGCTTCCAACACTTCTTCTTCACTTACTTCAAGGTATTCAGCAATTTCATGAACTTGCGGAGAACGTTCCAATTGATTAGTTAACTCTTCTACGGTTGATTTGATCTTCGGACCGAGCTCTTTGATTCTTCTGGGAACATGAACACTCCAAGTCTTGTCACGAAGGAAGCGCTTGATTTCCCCGATGATCGTAGGAATGGCAAATGCTTCGAAGGACCTCCCGAAAGATTCATCATAGCGCCTGATTGCACCAAGCAGACCGATCATGCCGACCTGGATGATATCTTCATGAAAAGACCTGCCTTTTGAGTACTTTCTCGCAATGGATTCCACCAGGTTTTGATAGTGGAGGATAAGCTCGCTTTGAGCCTCATCGTCCTGATGCTCCTGATAGTCCTTGATCCATTGAAGAACTTTTTCTTTTTGAGCCTGCTGATCAGGTTGAGATAGTTTTTTCATCCCTCTCCACCTGCTCTCCTGAAAGGAATTTGGTCATGAAGACCGTGACTCCCTCTTTATGGTGTACCTTTACATCATCCATAAGGCTCTCGATCAGGTAAAGACCCAATCCACCTTCTCTTAGGAATTCAACTGAATGATCGGCATGATATGGACCGACAGCACTGCGGATTGCTTTAAAGTCAAAGCTTTCCCCGTGATCTGCCACCATTACCTCTAAACGGTCTTCGTAAAGGGCAAAGCCGACCACCACTTCTCCGTCACCACCTTTATAAGCATGCTGGACAGCGTTTGTGATCGCTTCGCTTGTGGCGATCTTCAAGTCCTCTATCGCATCATAATCAAAGCCCATACGGCTGGATATCCCTGACAGCGTCAGACGAATAACCCCTACGTATTCAGGCTTCGCGGGAATTTTCATCTCGATGTAATCAAAAGCTTGCATCATTCAACTCCACCTTCTACCTTGGAATTTATATTCATAATATCCCCTAAACCTGTAATATCAAACAATCTTCTCAGACGATCGGATAAACCGACAAGTTTAAGCTGACCGCCGCGTGCGTTGACCGTCTTGAACAGCCCTACAAACACACCGAGTCCGGTACTGTCCATATAGGATACTTCTGAAAGGTCTACAACGATATCTTTATCATTCTCAGCTTCGGCAGAAGGGTGAAGGGTTTCTTTAAGCTTAGGTGCTGTATATGCATCAATTTCTCCGGCTACTTTTACAAATAATTCGCTCTCTCTCTCTTGCATATCTATTGACAAGTTCATAAAATGACCACCTTTTTTAGAAAACATTATAATAAAGTCTCTTATTCGTTTACCCCATTAGGAAGGGAGATAAACAAGATTCAGGAATTTCTTTTTATAATAATAAGGGTGAAGTCATCACGCAGTTCAAAATGCTGCAGTTTCTCCAGTTCTTTATAGACGTTGGTAACAATTTCATCCGAAGTCAAATGTTTATGCTGGCTGATCAGATCCACCAGATCTTCTCGTTCAATGAAGCCTTCTTCAGTCCGGCATTCCGTCACTCCGTCTGAAAGCAGGATAATCATGTCTCCCTCTTCAACCCGGCGTTCATACTGCCTGTACTTGGCTTTTTTATCCACACCCAATAAGAGTCCTTTTGCATCAAGGTCCTCAAATTGGCCGCTTCCGGCATTATAAAAGAAGCCGGGCTCATGTCCGGCTGATGAATAACTGAACAGGTGTTTACGGGAGTTGTAGACACCGTAAAACATGGTAATGAACATGCTGGCGTCAACGTTCTGCTCCACGACCCGATTCAGGCTTTCCAGTACAGCATTCGGTTCATTGCGGTATTCAGGCAGGCTGTCCATTGCATATTTGATCATGGACATGCATAACGCTGCAGGTATCCCTTTTCCGATTACATCGGCGATCGCGACACTGACAGTATCGTTTTCATCCTGAACAAAGTGATAGTAATCGCCGTTCATCTTCTTGGCGGGAACACTGACAGCAGCGATATCCAGCCCTTCGACTGACGGTATGCTTGTACCAAGAAGGGTCTGCTGCATATTGGAAGCAATATCGATTTCATTGTTCAATTCCTGCTGCTTGCTTCTGAGGCTTTGGTGCTCACGGTATGCAAACCCGTACCCGATCATCACTTCCAGCAAAATGTCAAAAGCATGAAGGACATGATGCGGGATATCCGGCTCCATCTCGAGCATGACGCTCTTATGGAGACTGATGATCTCTTCAGGCGACACATGATGCTCTATTGATTTACGGCTGAATTTCTGACCGAGATACAGAGCCTTTTCATCTTGCTCATTCAAGTAGTGCTCTATGATTTCTTTATATTTTGAATCCATCAATTCTCTAAAGTTCATGTAACTCCCCCTAGCGGAGCCATTTTGTTGCCCGAATATCCGTCCCTTCACCGGGTACGGATTCTACGTTGAATTCATCCATCAAACGCTTCACTCCAGGCAACCCTGCTCCCAAACCACCTGATGTGGAATATCCGTCTTCCATCACTTTCCTTAAATCATTGATACCGGGACCATCATCCAATGCAATGATGCGCACACCTTTTTTTCCGCCGTCAAAAAGCTTTTCGATGCAGATTTGGCCATGACCAGCATAAAGATAAATATTTCGTGCTAGTTCACTGATGGCAGTAGTGATTCGAGCCTGGTCGACAGTGCCGAATCCCAGCTCTTTCGCTACATTCCTCCCTAACTGGCGGGCAGCAACGATGTCCCATTCATTCGTGATCTTCACGCAGGATTGGCTATCCATTCACTAATCCCCCAGTTCCGTCTGTAGTTTCTCCAAACCTTTTTCCAAGTCCAGAGCGGTCAGCACGTCGTCCAACCTGATGCCGAGTTCAATCAGCGTAATCGCAACAGCAGGCTGGATGCCCGTGATCACGACTTTTGCTCCCATCAATCTCGACATATTTATAACATCACCAAGAACCTTGGCGATAAATGAATCAATAAAGTCGATCGAAGTGATATCGATGACAACCCCTCTTGCACTCGTTTCATGTATCTTATGCAGGAGGTCTTCTTGAAATTGAAGGGCTGTTTGATCGTCAAGTTCCCACTGAATTGAAATCAACAAGCAATCGTGCAATTTTAAAATTGGTATTCTCACTCTGATCCCTCCGCCGAAACAATTTTTCTATCAGTCATTTCGAGAGCCTTCTCGATTCCTTTTCTCAAGGTGCTGTTCGTGCTGAATTGATTAAGATCGATTCCCAGGTTAACGATCGTCTGGGCAATTTCGGGTCTGATTCCCACAAGCATGCACTTGGCTCCCACAAGCCGGACTGCATCTGCAGCCTGGATGATATGGTGGGCGACCATTGTATCCACCACCGGTACACCTGTGATATCAATCAGGACGACTTCCGCACGGTGCTTCACTACACCATTGAGGAGGTTTTCCATGATCAATCGTGCCCGTTCGGTGTCGATCGTGCCGACCAGTGGCATAACCGAAATCTTCTCGAATACCGGAATCAACGGTGCAGAAAGTTCCTGAAGGGCTATTTTCTGAAGGGATACCGTTCTTTCCCATGATTCTGTATACGCACTAATTACCTTGTTATACATGGGAGTAACCCAATTATCGAATTTCTCAACCTGTTCAGCATGGTTTTCTTCTTTGATCAGATTGTCTTTCTTCATCGCCTCGTATACCACTTTGGCAAACGTACTTAGAGCTGTCGTGACAAATGTAAGCGGCCAGCCGAAGCGCACTACCTTCTCGGCAAAATCTTCAAGCCGTGATGAGAATTCCTTCGAATCCCTCAGATTGGATGCGATCATTTCTACAAACTCATGGCTTGTCTTAGCAAAAATCTGATCCGAGACTACTTGGAGAAACTTTTCATCAGCTTCATCCTTCATCCGTTCCATCCATTCATCTGTTAAATCCGACTTATTACTCTGGATATAATCCGTGATTTCAGTGAACATATAACTCTCCCCATTCTACCATAAGAAATTTACACCAACTGCTATACGAATAGATGTAATGTATATTTAATCATTCCGTCCTAATGCTTTAAATTTGTCGCACTTATTAACATAGTAACAAATAAACTCCAAATTGAAAAAAACTATGACTTTTCGGATATTTTCCCCATATTCATTTTAATTATAAATTGTTGAAAGTGATTTGTCATAAAAATGACGATATTCACCACAGACTATTTCTTTTGACCCTGAAACCGGGATAACAGAAATGAACATATAAAAACAGAAGGCCTGCTGATCGGTTCGTTCCCTTTGATCAGCAAGCCTTCTGTTTGCAGCTGTGTAATGATTATTGTAATCATACAACCACATAGGATGAAAGAGGTTAAAATTGAATCAAGCCGACACTGATTTGGAGGGCATCATCCACTTTATCCATCATTTCATCATCCAAGTGTGTAATTTTATCTGTCAGACGTTGTTTATCAATCGTTCGGATTTGTTCAAGTAAAATAACAGAATCCCGTTCAAAGCCATAACGTTTTGCATCAATTTCAACATGAGTAGGCAGTTTAGCTTTTTGGATTTGTGCGGTAATGGCAGCAACGATCACTGTGGGACTGAATCGGTTCCCAATATCGTTTTGAATAACAAGTACCGGTCGAACTCCGCCTTGTTCTGAACCTACAACAGGAGAAAGATCCGCAAAATATACGTCACCACGCTTTACAATCAAAGGATTAACCTCCGCTTACTAAGCGCTCGACTGTATGTTCTGCCTCATATTCTGCTTGTATCGCTTCAGAAGCGATTGCGAGATTAATCTTAGCCATTTCCATATAGCCGCGTCTCATAGATTCACGTAGTTGCCGTTTTTTACGTTCCCGTAAATACATTTTGGTAGCACGATAAATAAACTCATTGCGATTCACATTCTCTTGATCTGCAAAGCCGTCTAATTCTGTAACGAGCTGTTGCGGCAGACGAATTAAGATTTCTGTTGTTGCGCTGGATTCAGACACAAACTACACCTCCACCAATCACTACATACCGTTTCTGTTCAATAACATTCTAATCATACCATTAAATAACCGGAATGAAAAGACAATTTATCAATCTCTTCTAGTATCCGCCATATAAAATAGTAATTATTCATTAAAATCGGGATGAATTAAATTTTTATTTTATCATCCTGAAGATAATAGTTTATTAGTGACCGCGACAGGCTTTCCATCCCTTATATAAATACGCGGGACTCTTGCAGAAATGATACACGGGATTTCGTAATTGATCGTTCCAAGCCTCCCGGCAATATCATCTATCGAAACCGCTTCATTCCCTTCCCTGCCGATAAGGGTCACCATCTCTCCTGTTTTCAAGGGGCGCGGCAGTGATATCATGCATTGATCCATACAGATCCTTCCGACAATCGGGGACCTTTTCCCATCCACAATGACCTCCTGGCCCTGCAGCTTACGGATCCATCCATCTGCATAGCCGATGGGAATCGTCCCGATCCATTCATTTCCCGATGCTTCATAGGTCGCACCGTAGCTGATTTTATCCCCTGCTTCGATTTGCTTTGTGTGAATCAGTCTTGAGTAAAGGGAGAAAACCTCTTTTAACGGTACGGGCAGCACTTCTTTCATTTCCTGCGACGGAGTGAGCCCATACATGGCAATCCCGACGCGGACGGCGTTGAAATGGGTGTCCGGTTTTCTTAGAATTGCCGCGCTGTTGGATGAATGCACATATTCTGGACGTTCATCGAGAACTGCCAGCATTTCATTGAATTTCTCCAACTGCCGCTCGAGGTAGGCATCATCCAGTTCGTCGGCGGTGGCATAGTGTGTGAAGATGCCTTCCATTTCGAACTGGCCGATGGAATGGATGAACGTCTCGATTTTTTTTAGTTCATCTGGAGAACGGACCCCGATCCTGCCCATCCCGGTATCACACTTGATATGCAGCTTCAATAGTGCACCCGGGTCAAGATGTTTTGATGCTTCTTGCAGCCAATCGAGATCAAAGGCCGTCAGCGATACATTGTGTTCCGATGCCAGGTTCACATCCCTTGCCCGCGATGCGCCCAGTACAAGAATGGTTGCCCTGATCCCTCCTTTTCTCAGTGAAATGGCTTCGTCCAGGAATGCCACCGCAAGGCCGTGGGCACCTGCTTCCAAGGCAGCCTCTGCAACCTGGAGATCTCCGTGCCCGTAAGCGTTTGCCTTTACGACCGCAAACATCTTCACTTCATCTGAAGCGATATGCCTTTTGATATTTTTTATATTATCCGTTAAATGATCAAGATTGATTTCAGCCCATGTATCACGAAAAAACTGCGTCTCTGCTTCCACTGTGGTCACTTCCTCATATCAACAAAACATTGTCAGTCTATTCAAGAATATCTTTGATTATTCATCTATTCTTTTATTGTGTCAAATTAATTTTCGGGTGGCAAGGTTCTTTGTGCGGGGTGTGGTGATTGTAAATAGGGGGGATTTTTCGCAGGCGGCACATAAAATGGGATTCCGGCACAATAATTCCGGAATTGGCACAATAATCTCAGAACCGGCACAATCAGCATACCCATTAGTTGTATATTCTTAATGATAGGACCCATCGCCAAAGGCCAATTCTATAAAACAGGCAATCAACATCCGGTCATTTTTAACAATTAAAAAAGAAAAGAGGCAAACCATAAGGTCCGCCCCGTTTGATATATTCTTATTTCACCATGGATCCTTGTACAGACTGTGCAAGCATCACCATTTCGGAAGGAGAAAGGTCATTTGAAGCAAGCATGTAGTCGATGCCGTTATTCGTCCATCTGATGGACGTGTCGGTCATCGCTGCCACCGTGAATCCTAAATCAACAAGTTCTCCCTTAAGTGATGTGGATACTGTCATGGTAGGAACAATGGTTGTTTTTTCCTGGATGATCGTAAATGATTTCTCACCGTCATACGTCAGGACGACACGTTTCCCGTTTTCAGTCGCCACTTCTTTTTCTTCTACCAATTCAGTTCCCGTGATTTCAGACATAGGATAGAGGACAGTGAACTCCTTGTCTTCCACATTGGCTGTAACCGGAACTTCAAGCTGGGCGCCTGTCATATTTTTCTTCATATCAAAATCTTTTTTATCGAAAGCGGCTTTCATATCCATCTTGGAGAATTCGACTTTCACAAGGGAGTTATGATCCGCATCCATCACCTTGACGGTTGCAGGTGAAAGATCTTTCTTGTTAAAAGCAATCTCCTGGGTAGGAAGCATCTGCTTATTCTGATAACGTGTTTTCGTTGTGAACACATAGTGACTCTTCGTTTCTTTAAAGGTCGCTTCCTTGTCCTCCAGCACATCCTGAACAAGAGATTCATACAGATAAGCCTGGCTGCTGTTGTTCGGCCATTCGCTTTGGAAACGGAAGCTCTTATTCAATGCAGGCGTCAGGACAAATACTCCTTCGTCATTCCGGAGAATCATCTGGCTTTGATCCTTTGCGGCATTCTTGAGGGCCACCCGGTAGTAATTAGGGTTATTGTGCCAGACTTCCACATCATAGGTCTGCGGCTCATCGCCGACCTGAAGTGTCATTTTGGCGTCCGCTTTGTACCCCTTCATGTCCTCTACCTTCGACTTAAGATCCTTCGTCACGTCTTCCTTCGATTTCTCCCCGCAGGCGGCAAGCATGAGTATTGCCAGCATGGCCATCACTAGTACAACTAGCTTTTTCTTCATTTTTTCAGCCCCTTTTGTCTCAAGATATACGTAATTGAGAGAGGGGAAAGCTAGACGGTATAAGAAAAAGACGTTCTTTATCTTTGTCTCTCTTACAATCGGGTGCACCGACAGTTATACCTAGCCTTGTCTCTCCTATTGCACTACTGAATATATGAGACAACCTCGGGAAATATGCTAGCCAAGATGACAAGCCGGCCTTTTTTATTTTTCAATCACCACTTGCGCTGCAGCGAAGTCCCTGCTGTGGGTGATCGACAAATGGGCCTTCACCCCTTGGGGCTTTGAAAAAAACGGCTTGCCGTTCGCATCCTTGCTTATTTCGATATCCTGAAAAGAAAGGCATTGCCCGATCCCCGTACCGTTTGCTTTTGCGAAAGCCTCCTTCGCGGCGAATCTCCCGGCAAGGAACTCAATGGAACGCAAACCCGACAGAGCTGCCAGGTGATCCTGCTCATATTCGGTCAGCACCCTTGTAATCAATTTCGGCTGCCTGCCGGCCAGCTGCTTTATACGTTCTATTTCAATGATGTCCAACCCGATCCCTGTAATCATATGCAGTTCTCCTTCTACTCTTGTCCTGTTATTCATATAGTTTATAGTATAATGAACCCATGTATTGTACAGCACTATTCTATTTAGGAGGATACACTATGTTTGTCAGAACGGAAAGCTTCCCGCAATTCCTGCGGCTATATCCGATCATTTCACTGATTGTGTTGATCCATATTGTTCTTTATTTAGTGAGCTCCCTTCCGATTTTCCCGCAGCGCTGGGTGTTTGAACAGCTTGCCGGGATTAACCTGTTCATCAAGGAAGGCGAGTGGTGGCGGCTCGTCACGCCGATCTTCGTTCATCTTGGATTCGCCCACCTGCTTTTCAACTCGTTTTCACTCGTCTTATTCGGCCCGCCGCTTGAGAAATACCTGGGCAAGGTCCGGTTCATCCTGCTATACCTGGCAAGCGGAATCTTTGCCAATATTATTACCTATTTGATCAAGCCCCTAACCTACAGCCATGTCGGGGCTTCAGGGGCGATCTTCGGACTGTTCGGTTTCTACATCGCCATGATCCTGATGAAAAAAGCATTCATCACCCGCGAAAGCCGGCAAGTCATCCTCCCGATCGTGGTCATCGGGGTGGTCATGACATTCATGCAATCCGGCATCAATATCACCGCGCATCTCTTCGGCCTGCTCGGCGGATTCATCATAGGCTGGATCTCCGGAAAAAAATGATTTTCGATGAAGGCTCTTTTCGCATACTTTGTTGTTTTACACACTAGAAAATTCCGGAACTTGGGTATTTTCGGCTTGTCCGTCGGTTTGTTATTTGAACTTGAGTACGAAAAGAGCACGTCCACAAACTATATTCAAGCTGCAAGCCAATTTACGAAAAGCAACAACCTTTTAGAAAACAGCCCCGATGAAAAAGGTGACCCATGCATCAGCCGGGTCACCTTTTTCTTTATTCATGTGAAAACCAATGATAAATCTCGGCTGCATCTTCAAGCTCAAGATCATCCACTCTGTTTGAGTAACCTGTCTGGCCGGATTTCAGCGTAGTGGAAATGCTGCTTAAATCCCTTTTATCCTGAAACCAGGTCTGCCTGGAATCAAGAGCTTGAATTCTGCTCTTTTTCATATATGCCGTGTGCTTCAGGACCCCGCGATACCTTAGCGCCAGCTGATTACCGGTGATTCCCCATCCCCCGGCACGATGCTGGAAGTACCCAAGCAGGCCGAACGGAACGATCAGCAGGAGACTGAAGAGTCCAAGCGGCCAAAACATAATCGCCAGGATGACCACCGGTACAATCAGCCAAAAAGATGCCCGGAAGATATATTTCCGGACCGCGCGCTTCGGCAGCAGCTTAAAATCTTCCGACAGCTCATAGTCGGGAAAAATGGCTTGAAGCAAATCCGGGACTCTCCTTTTCTTCACAACCGGAATCAGCTTGATCGTAGAGCTGTCTTTTTCAAGGACAGATCCCCCGGCATTCTCGATTACGACCGTACAGTAGCCGAGCAGCTGACGCACCGGGTTTTCGACAATACGGATCCCCTGGACACGGTTCAGCGGCACGGTGACCTGCTTTTTCTCCAGCAGACCCCTGGTAATGACGATATTATCCTCGGTCAGCCTAATTTTAAAATCACCGTACACTACAAACGTCCAAGCTACCGAAATGATCCAGGCGATAAGAAGGACGATAAACACCAGGACAGCAATAAACACCAAGCCGCTTTTCACAAACACCATCACTTCATCAAAAACCGCTTCATAAGGAATGAGGTCCGAGAACTGCGACAGGAAGACCCCCACACCGGAAAGAATGACCCCGACACCCCCGGAAGTCGCGGCGAGCACCCAGATATCCCTGCCACTCATTTTGAAGACGTGCTTCTCTTCCTTTAGTGTCTCCTCTTCCTTGGAGGCAAGCCCTTCGACTGCTTCTACTGCCTGCCCCTTCTTCTCACGGTAAATGATCCTTTCGAGTTCCAATGCTTCCTCTTTCATGATCGCCGTCAGCTCTGCTTCCGACTCACGGGGACTGGACGATCCGGCCGTTTCCACCTTGACCTTCACCAGCCCAAACGGACGATGGATGATCCCTTCCGAAAAATTCAGGCTCTGTATCCGGTCAAACGGAATATAGCGCTTCTTTTTCACAAAAAGACCGTACTCGATCCTGAGCTCGCCCTCTTCAAGGCGGTAAGTGAATCTGAGCCACTTGATCACGCCGGCCGCAAGGACCACCACGAGGACAACCCCCATTGATATCAAGGGCATATAATCCCAAAAACCGCTCTTCTCCCCCCTGCTGTTCAGAACAAATAACAGGACGAACGGGATGATCAATTCTTTTAATTGCTTTAAAAAATTTGCCACTGCTGAAATCGGATGCAGCCGTTTATATTCAGACATCATCTTCCGCCACCCTTGCAAGCATAGAGATGGAATGTCTCAATTCATCCGCTTCCCCCGTATCCAATGCCGGTATTTCGTGCACCGTCGCCGCAGTCGAAATCGTGATCGTCGATAAATGATACCTCTTCAAAAGTGGCCCCTGGACCGTATCGACATGCTGTACCCTGACCATCGGCACCAGAGTGCGCTTCACAAAAATAAATCCCCTCTGAAGCTCGATTTCCTGCTCCCTCACCTCATATCTCCATCGCTTCCACCTCATCGTCGGAAGAAAAAAGATCATCAAATAGATAAATAATAGCAATACCCCGATTGCCGCAGCCGTGATCCAGACCGGCCAACCAAAAAACCAGGTCAACACGCCGACACCTGCCACCGCTAGCGCCAGCACCGCTGACTGGATCACACCATGCAGCTTCCATACCTTCAAAGCCTTTGGTGAAATCCGTTTCTGAGGCTCTTCTCTCATACCCGTTTCCTCCTTCATGTCTCTCTTTATGTATAAATCTTACAGTATATTTACGTTTGAGGATAGGATTGGTTTCGCAGCGTGCAGGGAAAAATTCGGATTCATTTGCTGCCGAGTGATGGAGATGCTTCTGGCTGAAGCATCTCCATCACTCAAAGAATTTTAAAGGAGGACTCGTCCACCTGCTCCAATCCCTTTTGCCCCTTCAACTCTTCTGCCAGCCGGAACAGGGCATCATCTTTTTTCTTAGCTTCGATCATACAGTCCACTTGATCGACCGTCCCTTTTATTCCCTGGAGGAATTCCATGAACATTTCCGGTTCGATAAAATCGGCGTGGGCTTTGTAATCTTTTTGAGAGCGGGGACTCGATATATGCATTTTGACAGGAAGCGGCGACTGACTCCACGTGGAGACGATCCGATTCCAATCCTCCTGCCAATCCCGCTCATGATGTGCAAGGTGATGATGATAATCGAACACCTGTGGAACACCGAGCTTCTCACACAAGTAGAGGGCATCCGCAGCACTGTACACGGTATCGTCATTTTCCAGGATGATCATTTCCTGCAAGGAAGCAGGCGTCAGCCCCCAATTATGAATGAACTGTTCAAGCGCCCTTTCCTTATCATCATACGCCCCTCCCACATGCAGCACACAGCGGTGCACCGGATCGACACCCATCCCCCTGAGCAGATCCCTGTGCATCTTCAATGTGTGAAACGTATTCTTGAGGACATCAGAATCACTCGTATTCAGCAGAACAAAATGGTCCGGGTGAAACCCCACCCGCATCGGATGCTCCTCCAAATACTCTTTTATTTTGTTCAGTTCCGGCTTTAACGGCGAGATAAAATCCCACCCCTTCAGATCAGGGTGGTTCGCAAGCGGAATCAGCTTCGAGCTGTAACGGAAAAAATGAATCTCATGAAGAACATTATGCTTCAACAGGCGCAGGCAATTCTGCAAATTCGAGCGGGCAATCCGTTCAAGCTTCGCAATCGCCGCTTCCCGGTCCCTTATCGAGGAAAACTGCTTAAATGTCATCGTCTGCGAAGGTGAAGCATTCTGCAGATTCATGCTCATGGCAACATAGCCGAGTCGGATGAGGGTCATGGTGGGTGGAGCTCCTTTTTTTAGTGGTAGTATGTGCGCGACGGTCGTGATTCATGTTTATTATGAAAATTCTTTATGGTAGGTTGTGCTTTTTCCGGAGCCTTGGATTTTTAGGTTGGAAGAGTTTAATAAAAGATGTGCGGTTCTAGGGGAGGAAACATTTAAGAAGATCCTTAGTTCCCTGTTGGTGATAAATGGTTTAAAGAGAAGAAAATAATCTTCTATTTTCTGCTCATGAGCTTTTTTAGAGGAGAGGTTACATTCGGGACAGTGCCAGCATCCAAACTTCCTAGTCATTATGGAAGCACAATTTTCACAGTTGACCCCGTTAATAATTTCATGTTCTTCAATCCCAAATGTTTTTAGCACACTTGTCATGCTCGTATCATGTTGGGCGAGGAGTACCCTTTTGATTTTTCTAAGATCCTTTTTTGTCGCAGCCAATTCGTTATACGAGGAGTTCAAATTACTGATTTCACTGATTAAATTCTGAGCATGTATGATTTTGTTATACGGAGTAAGAAGCTGTTGACCCGGGGCCATTTTAAGTATCGTAGAAGGATTACTGATAACAACGAGGAATTCAATTGGCGGGAGCACTAAATTATGCTCATAGAAAAAACGTTGAAGAAAGAGTTTCAGGCGGTTAACTTGTGTAATGGGGTCGGAAAATCCGGTTTCGATGCCATTATAATTTCTTGTTAATTGATTAAATTCAGAGTCGATCGTCAATATTCCTGAAATGTTCTTAATTTCTAGAATCAAAGTGTAGAAGGGGGTGAAAAGCAGTGAATCGATTTGAAAGTGATGGGGAGTCATCGGGAGCTTTAAATCGTTGAAAATCATATACTTTTGGCTATCCAGAAAACTTAAGTGGTAGTCAATCGATTTTTCTCCGTTATAGCCGGCTTTCCTTTTCTTCAGATCCTGTTCAATAAGGGGAATCTTCGAATGATGACGGTTTAAATTTCTTATTAATGCTTCATTTTGTTCGATTCTTATTGGTATTTTCCTCTCTTTTGCGAACAATTGATCACTCCTTTAAATTTTATCTATAAGTACTTCTCTTAAAATAGCAAAAATCCTCTTTTTGATTGGTGTAATAGATACCATTTTAGATTTTCATTCCACTTTCACAAATTTACGTGCAGGTTTTTAAATTTCCATGCAGGATTTCAGATTTACAAACCATTTATCAAAAATACATTCCACTTTTCAAAAATACGTGCATCTTGTCGAATTTTCTTCACCAACACCCACGCTTCCCCACCCATCCAAAACCCAAAACCCCAATTTGTCAAAACCATTTTCCAATCCCCCATCCCACTACACTCCTACAATCAAAATCACCACCTCCACCCCAGCCCCAACCCCAGCCAAAACAGACAACCACCGCCTTTACCCGCCAAATACAAGCGCAGAACTTCCGCTCGAAACGGAACCCCAGCCCAATGCCAACCCCCGGCTCCAACACCACCCACAATGCCAGCCCCTGTCACCACACAAACCGCAGGCTCCCACACCAACCCCGATCCAACCTTCCAAAAAAAAACACGACAACCCCCAACAAAGGGTCATCGTGTTCTAATCAAAATTTATTAGTTATTGTTATAAGACTTGCGTCTGCTGCCTGATGATTGTGGTCTGCCGCCGCCGCGACGATCGCCGCCACGGGATGATCCACCGCGTGAACCGCCGCCACGTGGGCCTCCGCTTCCACCGCGTCCGCCGCCTTTTCCGCTGCGTGATCCGCCTTTGTAGCCGCCGCGGTTGCCACCGCCGCCTCTATTTGGCAATGGACGCTCTTCTGTGATTTCTACAGGAGTTGTGTCCGGCTCTTTTGTAAGGACTTTGATCGCTGCTGCCACTGCCTGGATTGGATCGTGGTCATTCAGGAATTCCTCAGCAAATTGGTAGTAATCCTTGATGTCATTTTCTTTTGCCGCTTCAATCAGTTTTTCTAAAGCAAGGCGCTGCTGACCTTCGAGTGCTTCATTTTGGCTTGGCGGCTTAAGGCCCATCATTTTCTTCTTCGTTGTTTGTTCAACTACGCGAAGGTAACCCATTTCTCTCGGAGTTACGAATGTGATGGACATACCCTTCTTACCTGCACGGCCTGTACGTCCGATACGGTGAACGTAGCTTTCAGGATCTTGCGGGATATCGAAGTTGTATACGTGCGTTACTCCTGAGATATCAAGTCCGCGGGCTGCAACATCCGTTGCGATCAGGATATCGATGCGGCCTTCTTTGAACTTTTTAAGAACCGTCATACGGCGTGCCTGTGAAAGGTCTCCGTGGATTCCTTCCGCAAGGTAGCCGCGGATGCTGAGTGCGCGTGACAGTTCGTCAACACGGCGCTTTGTGCGTCCGAATACGATCGCAAGTTCAGGTGATTGAACGTCGATCAGACGGGACAATACATCGAATTTTTCTTTTTCTGTTACTTTCGTGAAGTACTGTTCGATATTTGAAACCGTCACTTCTTTTGATTTTACTTTGATCAATTCAGGTTCTGTCATGAAGCGTTCTGCGATGCGGCGGATTGGATCCGGCATGGTTGCAGAGAACAGAAGTGTCTGTCTTGTGCTTGGTACGGTTTCAAGGATGCTCTCGATGTCATCAATGAAGCCCATGTTCAGCATTTCATCCGCTTCGTCAAGAACGAGTGTTTCCACGTTATCAAGCTTCAGCGTGCGGCGCTTGATGTGGTCTAGAAGACGTCCTGGTGTACCCACAATGATGTGCGGGTTCTTTTTCATCGCACGGATTTGGCGCTGGATATCCTGGCCGCCGTATACTGATAATACGCGTGCACGCTTATCTGAACCTATGCGGTATAATTCTTCTGAAACCTGGATCGCAAGTTCACGGGTCGGAGCGATAACAAGAGCCTGAACGTTCGGGTTCTTCATATCGATCTTTTCGATCATAGGGATACCGAATGCAGTCGTTTTACCTGTTCCTGTCTGTGCCTGGCCGATGATATCTTTGCCTTCAAGACCTGCCGGGATTGTACTTGCCTGGATTGGGGTTGCTTCTTCAAAGCCCATACGTTTGATTGATTTCAACGTAGATGCGCTTAAGTTTAAATCTGAAAACTTAGTCAATGCTATTCATTCTCCTTTTAATTTACATCTTTTATAACTAATCAATTATGCTGATTATATTTTTAAATCGGAACGAAATCTCACACACCGAAAGACTTCGGTATCTAATCTAAAATCGTCTATTTGAGATGTTTATTTGTTTGATATTCCATTGGAATGTTTGCTGCAATGTGTGTGCCGGCTCAGGTTGCAAGGCGGCTGAAGGATCCTGCATGTTCAATGCAAAAAAATACACTCTTCTAAATCGAAGAGCTGCACGTCCAACAAATAGAACAATGTTGTAGTTATGTTACCACTTATAGAGATGAATTTCAATCTATTGTAAAATAGTCAATCTATTCACTCTGCAGGAAATGGTAGATCTCTCCAAATAATTCGTGCTTATCTTCACTGTGACAAATTAAGTGATTCGCTTTTGGGGAATAAAATAGGTTCTTTTCCTCAGACGAAATGGTCTCATAAATATATTGGGCACTTTTGGGAGGAACAATCCCGTCGATTTCTCCCTGGGCTATAAAGGTAGGGATGTTCACTTCTTTAAGGAGCGGCCGTGCGATACGGACCACCTTTTTGAACTCATAGGCAGAAAGGATCGGGGTGTTGGTCACTTTAAATTTATAGCGGTTGTAAAGTTCATTTTCAAGTATTTTTCCCTGGAGCCCTTCCTTGATTAAATTACCAATATCTTTTACCAGCTGTCTGTAATTTATATAGTAGGCAGCTGCACTCAACAAGACAAGTTTGTCTACCTCGTATTTGACAGAGAGGTAGGAGGCGATCAGTCCGCCCATCGAAAAACCGATGACATATACTTTTTCACACGTTGAGATGAGCTCTTTCAATTCTTCTTCTGCATGTTCGATCCACTCGGCATGCTTGATCCCTCTCAAAGCCAGAGTTTCCCCGTGTCCCGGCAAGGTCGGGACAGCGATTTCCCATTGTGTCCGTTCCTTCAGAAAATTTGCGAGAGGCTCGACTTCATAAGGACCGCCGGTGAAGCCATGTATAAGTAAACACCCAATCATCCTGATCCCCACTCACTTTAAGAATGGCTTATTAAGAAAAGGAAGGGGCATCCTCCCTTTTCTTTCACTTTCTCATTTTAAACACTTTCTTTGATTCTAATTCGTCAATGTTTCAATGACTTCTTCCAGTTTCATTCCCCTGGAAGCTTTGAATAAAACCAGATCTCCGCTTTGTGTCTGCTTTTCAAGCATGGCGGCAAGCTCTTTCTTGTCTTGGAACGCATGGACGTTTTCAGCTGCAAAGCGCTCAAGTGCACCTTTCGCAATGAGCTCCCCGAGCCTTCCATAGGTATAGACATGCTGAATTTGTGCGGGATCGATGATTCTGCCGATTTCAAAATGGAACTCTTCTTCGTTGTCACCGAGCTCGAGCATATCACCGAGTACGAGAATCTTGTTGTTGACGCCGTCAAGTTCGGATACAAGCCCGATGGCTGCCTTCACGGAAGTCGGGCTGGCGTTATAGGCATCATTGATGATTTTTTCCCCTTTTTTACCGAGGGACGTTTCCATTCGCATTTGCGTGAGTTTAAGCGACTTCAACCCTTCTTTCATTCCTTCAACCGTCACATCGAATTCCTTGGCGATCAGGATCGCTGCCAGAGCGTTATGGATGTTGTGCTGTCCGAGTACAGGAAGGAAAAATGTTTCCCCTTCATACAGAGACGTTTCAAATTGGCTGCCGTCGTTGTTCATTTCTATGTTCACCGGGTAAATCGTGTTCGCTTCACTTCTGCCGAATGTTTCGATCCGCGCAAGTGTAAGGTCCTTTACATGCTCTTGTAAAAGAGGCTCGTCTCCGTAGTAGGCAAACAGGCCGTTTTCCTTAAGTCCCTGGACGATTTCAAGCTTGGCTTTGGTGATGCCTTCACGTGAGCCGAGATCCTGAAGATGCGACTCTCCAATGTTGGTGATGATCGCGGCATCGGGCTGCGAAATTTCAGACAGCAGTTCGATTTCACCAAAACCGCTCATCCCCATCTCCAGGACCGCCACTTCAGCATCCTCCGGGAGGGCGAGGATCGTCAACGGAAGGCCGATATGGTTATTGTAGTTCCCCTGCGTCTTATGGACTTTGTATTTCGTGCCCAGCAGGCTTGCGACCATATCCTTCGTCGTGGTCTTCCCGTTGCTCCCTGTGATGCCGACCACTTTCAGGTCCAGTTCATGGCGGTATTGATTTGCCAGTGACTGCAGGGCAAGTAGCGGATCATCGACGATGAGGACCGGAAGATCTTCAGGAGGGTTTGCGACATTTTTATCCCATAGGGCGGCTCCTGCCCCCTTTTCGATCGCCTGCCTGACAAATTGGTGGCCGTCCACATTTTCACCTTTGAACGGGACGAAGAGATTCCCTTTTTCAATTTTGCGTGTATCGATGCTTACACCTTTTATGATGGTATCTTCGAACTTTGTGAGATCATTATGAACATGCAGCATATCACATGCTTGTTTTATCGTTTTTTCAAACATTGTCTTTCTCCTTTATGCGTTTTCGGGTGACAAACAGAGGAGGGACTGCTTTTAGATGATGATCTTCCAGTCAGTCCCTTCGTTCAGGTATGTGTTACATCGTATGTTTGATTGTCTGCTTTTCCTTATGGCGCTCCATGCCGAGTTCGACGAGTTTGCCGATCAGGGTCGGATAGTCGACGCCTGTGTGCTTCCATAGAAGCGGGAACATGCTGAAAGGCGTGAACCCGGGCATCGTGTTTACTTCGTTCATATAGATTTTGCCGTCTTCAGTCAGGAAGAAATCTGCACGGACGAGTCCGGAACAGTCGAGGGCCTTGAAGGATTGGATTGCAATCTCCTTCATATTCCCGTATGTTTCCTGGTCGATTTCTGCAGGGATGATGAGGGCCGTGTCCCCGTCTTCATACTTTGCCTTGTAATCATAGAAATCCTTCTTAGGGACGATCTCACCCGCAACTGAACATTCAGGCTGGTCGTTACCAAGAACGCCCAGTTCGATTTCGCGTGCTTTTACGCCTTCTTCAATGATGATCTTGCGGTCGAATTGGAACGCTTCTTCGAATGCAGCCGCCAGTTCCTCTTTGGATGTACATTTGCTGATGCCGACGGATGAACCGAGGTTTGCCGGCTTGACGAAGCAAGGATAACCGATTTGCTCTTCCACCTGCTTATATGCGTTTTCAGGATTCGCCTTCCACGTGCTGCGGATAAACCAGGTATAGTCCACCTGCGGAATTCCTGCCTGTGCGAAAAGATTCTTCATGATGACTTTGTCCATGCCTGCAGATGAAGCAAGGACACCGTTCCCCACGTAAGGGAGATTCAGTAATTCAAGCATCCCCTGAACCGTTCCGTCTTCCCCGTTCGGACCGTGGAGCAGCGGGAAGATCATATCGTATCCTTCACTCTCCCTGGAATCTGCAGGGACCATTGCCGTACCCAGTGCATTTGGTGAGATCTCCTCACCTTCATTGAATTGAAGTGCTTTTACATCTTCAACTGGCGCATTCAGCTGCGGTCCTTTGATCCACTGCCCTTCTGTTGAGATAAAGACAGGGTGTATTTCATATTTATTTAAGTCCAGGGCACCGATGACTGCCTTGGCTGTTTGCAGCGATACATTATGTTCGGCAGATTTGCCGCCGTATAATAAACAAAGCTTGGTTTTCATGAGCTACCTCCAATATTAACAATAGATGTTTCTATTTTATCACTTTCAACTCAAAGGGAAAGAATGATGTGATGGAAATTAAAAATTACCACCATTGTCCTTGAAAAGAAGGCAACCTCCCTCTGTATTCCGTCCTTATATATGTATGTAGACCCAGCCTAGTCCCGCAACAGGCGGACGGGCTTTATTTTATCAGAATACATTTAAGATTCCGCCTATTCATTTCCCTCTTAAAATATCATTCTCACGGGTGTATAATCCTTCTAACGAAAACATTTGTACATTCAAGGAGGACACCCGGATGAGAAAGCTTGGTTTACTGCCTAAGATCCTGTTGGGGATTGCCTTAGGTATTGTCATTGGTGCATATGCACCGGAATGGATCGTGAAATTATTTGCTACGTTTAATGGACTTTTCGGTAATTTCCTCGGTTTCGCGATTCCATTGATCATCATCGGTTTCATCGCACCCGGTATCGGTTCAATGGGCAAAGGAGCAGGAAAGCTGCTTGGACTGACTACGGCTCTTGCTTACGGATCCACAGTGATTGCGGGGCTGCTTGCATATTCAGTCGCTAAGAGTATTTACCCATCTCTCCTGGCCAATCAAACTTCTCAATCATTCGAAAATCCGGAAGAAGCTCTCTTAAAGGGATTCTTCACAGTGGACATGCCTCCGGTAATGGGTGTCATGACGGCCCTCCTGATCGCCTTCACTCTTGGTCTGGGCATAGCCGCCATTAAAGGGGACGCCCTGCAAAAAGGAATGAATGAGTTTAGAAACATCATAGAATTGGTGATTGAAAAAATCATCATCCCGCTACTTCCGATCCATATCCTGGGGATATTCGCCAATATGACTCAGGGTGGTCAAGTCAGTGCCATCATGTCGGTATTCGCCAAAGTCTTTGTAATGATCATCTTATTGCATCTATTCTTTTTGGCAGTGCAATATACAACGGCAGGCACATTGCGCAAGCAAAATCCGTTCCTGATGATGAAGGGAATGCTTCCCGCCTATTTTACGGCGCTCGGAACGCAGTCATCCGCTTCTACAATCCCTGTGACTCTTGAAAGGACGAAAAAACTCGGGGTAAGGGATCGTATTTCTGATTTCTCAGTGCCGCTGCTTGCTACGATTCACCTGTCAGGCAGCACGATCACACTAGTCAGCTGTGCGATGGCCGTTATGTTCATACAGGGTGAAGCCCTGCAATTCGCGCAGCTGTTCCCGTTCATCCTCATGCTCGGCGTGACGATGATTGCTGCACCCGGTGTCCCTGGCGGTGCCGTGATGGCCGCTCTCGGTCTGCTTGAATCCATGCTCGGATTCGGCCCGACAATGACATCCCTTATGATCGCCCTTTACCTTGCACAGGACAGTTTCGGAACAGCGTGCAACGTAACAGGCGACGGTGCCATCACATCCATCGTCGACAAACTGACCAACAAGAAAAAAGCAGCCATTTCAAATGTGAAAGCAAGCTGATTTTGAAGGCCCGTCCCTCGCCGCTTTACAGCGGTGAGGGACGGGCCTTCTTTTTTACAGGAAAAACCGTGCCTCCTGGAGAATTAAGTAGATAGACCAAAACAAAGGAGTGCGGATTTTTGAACTCAACGAGCAGCCGAGTAACATTGAGAAAAATAGAAGAAAAGGACCTTGAAACACTTTGGGACTACATATACAAAGAAGAAGCACCTGAGTGGAAACAATGGGACGCACCTTATTTTGAACACAAACCAATGCCATTCGAAGATTATAAACGCAGCTTCCTCGCAAAACTGGAGCAGCACAATGACCGACAGCGGATCATCGAAGTTGAAGGAAACATCATCGGGACGGTCAGCTTTTACTGGGAGTACGAACCGACAAGATGGCTGGAAGCGGGTATCGTCATCTATAATCCCGGCTATTGGAACGGGGGCTATGGCACAGAAGCTCTGTCACAATGGGTACAGCATCTTTTTGAGTCGAAGGAAATCGGACGGGTCGGCATCACCACCTGGTCCGGGAACGAACGGATGATGAAGGCCGCAGAGAAAGTCGGCATGAAGATTGAGGGCAGGATGAGGAAATGCCGGTATTATAACGGCGTTTATTACGATTCGATACGGATGGGAATCATCCGTGAAGAGTGGGATCAATTGTACTCCCGTTAAAAAGAGGAGGACGGCGTTTCGTTGTCCTCCTCTTCTATTGTCCAGCTGCGGCGGCTAGAGACTCGAGGTCATATGACGTGACCCCCAAAAAGGCAAAGAACGCCTTTCCGGGGGTCACATCATATGCTTGTCGTCCCTGGGCGAGCCGCCTCCGCTTTTCTTATTTTTCATCCTTCGAGTCGCCAAACCAGTCCTTCAGCCTCTTTCTAGTGAAAAAAAGAAGCAGGAAAAATAGGATGAACATGGCCATAGCCACATACAGATGCACCCTGTCTTCCCCGCTCAAACCTGAACCAAAGAAGACAAATCCGATCGTCCCCGGGATGATCCCGACAGCGGTAGCTGCAATATAAGGCAAGTAGCGCACTTTCCCTGCCCCGGCTAAATAACTGACCAAATCAAAGTTCAAAAATGGAAGCAAGCGGAGAATCAATATATAAAAGAAACTGTTTTCAGCCATTTTTTCGCGGACGCTGCTCATTTTAGGAGACGGTTTCCTCCAAAACTTCATCCCCAGAAAGCTGGATATGACATATGCCAGAGACGCCCCTCCGATGGCACCAATGAAAATATAGATAAACCCGTTGTACGGGCCGAACGCCAGGCCGGCTGCGATCGAAAAGATGGATGTTGGAAATAATACAAGGGGACGGAATGTCAGCAGCGCAATGAACACAACCGGTGCCCACCAGCCGAACGAGATGACAAGATCCCTGATATCGGAAGGCCTCACTTCCCAAAAGCTGCGGCTACCCCATACGATCAGAAGGAGGACGGCAACGAAACCGAGTACCTTTAAGACATCTTTTATCTTCATTGCCTCCCCTCCCGTTCATTCCAGTGATGGTGTAATCTTTCTTCCATTGTACTGTTCTCATTAAATAAAACCAACTTTGCCGGTTATCCTATGGGTGAATGGTCTTGCTTTCACAATAAGGAACAAAGTAGTGAAACTTTTCTGATTCAGACAAGTCTAATAGTATAGAGGTGAAAGCAAATGAAGAAGCTGATCATTGTATTTACAGGGGCACTTCTCCTTGCAGGTTTGACAGGATGCGGCACAGGCGGCAGTCCAGACCCTGACACAGATTCACAGGAGACGAACGGGACCCCTGAATCAAACCAAACAGAGAAAGGGATTGTGGCGGGCAGTATGGAACCTTCTTTAATTGAGCAGGAAGAAAAGAACGGAAAGCTGGTCTACGAATATAAAATAAAAAATCAAACCGAAAGCATAAAGACATTTGTGTTTTCTACGGGACAAACCATCGACTTTGAAATAAAAGATCAGAACGGTAAAATCGTTTACCGGGATTCTGAAGGCAAGATGTATACACAGGCCATTCAGGAAATCCCAGTCAAACAGGGTGAAGAGTTTTCCAGAAAACTTACCCTTCCGAATCTTGAGAGCGGCACTTACACCCTTACAGTATGGCTGACAGCAAAAGGCGAAGATCAATATAAAGTAGAGCAGGTAATAAACGTGCCGTAAGAAAAAAGGATTAATCCAAATAAAGAGGTTCATTCAACTCAGGCGGTTGATGAAGCCCTTTATGCAGATTAATCCTTCCCTTTTGCAGGCATGCTGAGTCCTGGGTACCAGGCTTCATCCCTATAACCTATTCCCCGTAAATACAGGGTGTGCATGCCTAACGTATGGAGGAGCTCCAGCTCTTCGTTTTCCGGTCAAAAACAAGCAAACCATTTGCAGGTGACTTGCTGAATTGCTGATAATCCTCGATCATTTCATCCATATTGAAATAGTCGCCAATGACCCAGATTGGAATTTCGATCTTCCCCCTGCTGACAATCGCCTTCTCAAGGGAAATGATCATGCCTTCTTTTATTTTTTCTTTAAACGAAGTGATGATCTGAGACCCGATATCAGGGTACTGTTTTTCCTTTTTCATGCCGAATAATCCTTTACCGCCCTTAATGCTTCCCAATTTCGACGCTACCGTCGACCCAAGCATATGGTAGAAATCAGCGAAATCACGGTAGTAGATCTTGTTGAACCATCCGTCATCATGTGAAAGGTATGCATACCGGTTATTCAATTTCGAGTAAAAAGGGGCATGGAGGGGCTGTTTCAGATGGCCCATGTAGAGAAGCTCTGCAATCTCCTGGCCATTTAATTCATTGACGCCAGCTTCCTCGTCAAAATCGATCCAGCAAAAGTCACCATAGTTATCTACATGATCATGGGTGATCTTGTTCATTTCTTCCTGTTCCACATATTCAAGATGAGTGTGAATATTGAACGCTCCATGCTCATACTGATGCTTGATCAACAACAGGTTCTTGAGGGGCCTCGGCAGATTCGAAGCAAAATCCTGAAAGCTGATGCCGTATGAAACGACAAATTGCCGATCGGTATTCATATGTACATAGATGATATCTTTTGTTTGTTTGTATGTCTTCAATACATTCCCTCCATCTGATTTACACGATGCGTATCTAATAGTATCTATTTTATCAAAGATAGGAGGATACCGTTCTTTTCTATTTCATTTCAAAATGATGACAAAAGTCGCAGGGAATTGTCGAAAAAAGTCATTGTGCGGGAAAAGGAGCTTAGTAAGCCGGACTTGGGGAGGCTGGGCCAGGAGAGCGGCTGTTAAAGTGTAGAAATGCTTGTTTTTTACAGTTATGACTGTTCTGGCTATATACCACTGGAAATGTTACATTTGAAATCGAATCTTTATATCTTCCTAAACAGGAAGATTGATGTAATATATGGAAAATAAATCACGGCTGTCTGCATGTTTCCTCTTTATTATCTTGTTTAAATGATTCATTAGGGGAACCGGGTGAAAAAAGAAGGGAATTTCAGGATTGCATGCAGTAGAAATTTTCCTTCTTTTCTATTAGACTAGGAATGTGAAATCTTACGAAATTCAGGTGAATTGATTATGGAAACTCGCCAGCGTTTTGCTGATAAATTTGACTGGGGTCTCCTCTTTTTATTGATGATGTTTTTTATCGTCAGTGCGCTTGGGATAAGCAGTGCCCAGACCTCAGGTCAATATGAAACAAACTTTGTCATCCGGCAGGCCTTTTGGTATGTTGTCGGAGCAATCATCATTACAGGTGCTTTGTTCTTCGATTCAGATCAGTATAAACGCCTTGCTTGGTATCTGTACGGCTTTGGGATCTTCCTGCTTCTTGTGCTTCTCATATCTCCCGAAAGCATAGCACCTTACCGGAATGGAGCAAAAAGCTGGTTCATGCTCGGACCGCTCGGTTCCATCCAGCCTTCAGAATTTATGAAGACATTTCTGATTATTGCTCTAGCCCGTGTGATCACGAACCACAATGAAGTCACGGTACGGAAGACATTGAAGTCGGATTTTCAATTATTATTGAAAATTGGATTCACCACCCTCATCCCGCTTGCTTTCATCATGCAGCAGCCGGACCTTGGGACATCCCTTGTCATCCTGGCCATCATGACAGGGATCATTTTGGTGTCGGGTATCACATGGAAACTGATCGTCCCGATTTATGCTTTTCTTGGAGTGGTCGGCGGCATCCTGCTTTCACTTGTCATCTGGGCACCGGAATTTTTGGAAAAGTATACAGGCTTTGAACCTTATCAGTTCGGACGTATATATGCGTGGCTTGATCCTTATAACTATTCCAAATTGGAAGGATTCCACTTGATCAATTCGTTGAATGCGATCGGATCCGGGCAGATTTTCGGAAAAGGCTACAGCGACGGGGAAGTGTATATCCCTGAAAATCATACCGACTTCATATTCAGTGTCATCGGTGAGGAATACGGCTTTATCGGTGCAAGTGTGGTCATCAGTTTATTCTTCCTGTTGATCTATCACTTGACCAAGACGGCCCTTGATACAAAGGAACCATTCAATGCCTATGTATGTGCAGGAATCATCTCGATGATCACGTTCCATGTGTTCCAAAACATCGGCATGACGATCCAGTTATTGCCGATCACGGGAATCCCGCTTCCGTTCATCAGCTACGGGGGAAGTTCCCTGATGGGGAATATGCTCGCTCTCGGCCTCGTATTCAGTATGAGATACCATCATAAAACGTATATGTTCTCTTCTGAAGAATCTTAAAAATGGTTGTTGTAATTATCTCCAGAATGTGTAAAATAATATCTAACCATATACAGGATATTCAATGATGAAGAGAGTAATTCCCACGTGGATCCAGAAGCGAACCAGGGACGGTGCAAGCCTGGTGTGAAACCCGGAATGAAGCGCACTTCTGAGAAGTCTTTCCTCAAATTTCAGTAGGGAAAGACCGGGTAAAACCGTTAATTTATGAGCGCCCTTTAAGGGAATAAGAGTGGTACCGCGAGCCAAAACTCGTCTCTACATAGTGTAGAGACGGGTTTTTTTATTTGGCTCATTTCGCTTGCTGCTTTGAACACAAGAAAATACCGGAACTTGGGTATTTTCGGTTTGTCCGCCCGTCTGTTGTTTAAGCTTGAGTTCGAAAAAGCACGCCCACAAGCTATATACAGGCTGCAAGCCTATTTACGAAAAGCAGCGTCCTTTTAAAAAACTGTTTTCTATTTTAGTTGGAGGTGGAGAAATTGGATTTGAAATCAGCATTCGCAAACGTATTGAAGTCCCAGGTTCTCTCATCATGGACCGAGGAAGACCTTCTTGTCTTAATCGAAACACCTAAGCATGTGCATCTAGGCGACCTTGCTTTCCCATGTTTTAAACTGGCGAAGGAATATCGGAAAGCCCCCGGCGCTATAGCTGAGGAACTGGCCGGAAAACTGGCTTCCCCCCTGTTCTCAAAAGTGGAAGCAGCCGGTCCGTACGTAAATGTGCACTTTGATTCCGCAGCTGCCGGTAAAGAAATTGTGGACTCGATCTTGCAGCAAGGCGAACATTATGGAAAGCATTCTTTTGGCAGCGGCAAGACCGTTGTATTGGATATGTCCTCCCCGAATATCGCCAAACCCTTTTCAATGGGGCACCTCCGTTCCACCGTTATCGGAAACGGAATTGCCAACCTGGCGGAAACCTGCGGTTACAAAACCGTAAAGATCAACTATATCGGTGATTGGGGCACCCAGTTCGGGAAGCTGATCGTCGCGTTTAAAAAATGGGGCGATGAAGAAAAAGTGAAAGAGAACCCAATCGCCGAACTGTTTACCCTTTATAAGAAGTTCCATGAAGAGGCAGCACTCCACCCCTCCCTGGAGGAGGAAGGCCGGAAAGCATTCAAGCTCCTTGAAGATGGTGACGTGGAAATCACAAGGCTTTGGAAATGGTTTAAAACGGAATCCCTCGAAGCATTCAAGACCATTTACTCCCTGCTTGGAGTCGAATTCGATTCCTATAACGGCGAGGCATTCTTTAATGACAAGATGGATGAAGTGGTGAAGCTTCTCGAAGAAAAGCAGCTGCTCGAAACCTCTCAAGGAGCGAAGGTCGTCCGCATGGAAGATGAAACCCTCCCTCCTTGCCTGATCAAAAAAACAGACGGAGCCACCCTGTACGCTACGAGGGATCTGGCTGCCGCCATTTACCGTCAGCGTGAATACTCGTTTGAAGAAGCGCTTTATGTGGTGGGACAGGAGCAGACCGTCCACTTCAAGCAAGTGAAAGGCGTTCTTGATAAGCTCGGGTATGAATGGGCACATAACATGAAGCATATCCCATTCGGCCTCTACCTTAAAGACGGAAAGAAGATGTCTACGCGAAAGGGACGCGTCATCCTCCTTGAAGAAGTACTGCAGGAAGCGAATACGATGGCCCGTAAAAATATCAAGAAGAAGAACCCCGATCTTAAAGATGCGGACCAAGTGGCACGGGACGTTGGGGTCGGCGCGGTCCTCTTTCATGATTTAAAAAATGACCGATTGAACGACATCGAGTTTTCCTTGGAACAGATGCTTACGTTTGAAGGAGAAACCGGTCCTTACCTGCAATACACGCATGCAAGGGCCCAATCGATATTGAGAAAAGCCGGGGCCTCAAAGCCTTCCACGTTTGAAGGGCTCGAAGACAAGGCCAGCTGGGAAGTCATCAAGCAGCTGCGACTATTTCCGGAAACGGTGGAACGGGCTTGGAGAAACTATGCCCCCTCCATCCTTGCTAAATATCTTCTGGAACTTGCGAAGTCGTTTAACAGCTATTATGGGAATACCAAGATTATCAACGATGACAGCAAGCAGGATTCACGTCTGACCCTCGTCTATTCTGTTGCGTCTGTACTGTCAACAGGATTGGGCATATTAGGCATCGGGGCGCCGGAGGAAATGTAGAAACCCGCTGGTTCTTGTCGTTATTTCCCGAGAAATGATTGGTTTAGGTTAGGGTGGTCAGTTTGGAGTGTTAGTTGTTGTTTTGGGTTGAAGAAGTGCTGGTTGGGGTTGGGTGGTATGTTTCAGGGGAAAGGCTTTTTTTGAGGTGAGGTATTTCCGAAAAAGTGAAGCATGTTGAAAATAGTCTTATGACGGAGAGTTTGCTATTGGGTTGAATTAGAACATTTTTCTGATAGTTTCATCATATTTACTCGAAATCTGTTGTGAATCAGGGGTTTTTCGTTCCTTTTTGGGGGTTTAAGGGGCTTAACAAGGGCTTTTTTGGCTTCATTTCTTTGGATCTAAGCGGCACGTACGAGATTTATGATCCTGATTCGGAATTTATGATCCATTCCTCCGATTTATGATCCATTCCAGAAATTTATGATCCAAAATGAAAATATATGATCCATTTTCAAATTATATGATCTTTTAAGAATTATTCTAATCAGCATACCCCCACACCGATGCTCGGCCATTCGAAATCATCATATAACTACATCAGCCGATACACCAGGATACCAATTTGCCAGCCGCCAAACCCAGATCCACCCTCCCCCTGCCAGACAGATAATTCATGACGCTCTCCTCAAAAGATGATATACTTTTTGAGTATTGATGAAACAAAATGAAGATTGACTATAATTGCATATCATAAAGGAGATATCTCATGTCTGAATTACTTCACGCGTTTGAAGCCTGGCTGATGGATTACGGGGTATGGGGGCTTATTGCTGTATCGTTTGCCGATTCATCCTTCTTCCCGATTCCGCCGGATGTCCTGTTGATCCCGCTTGCCATCGCCAATCCTGAAAATGCTTTGCTTTACGCATTATACACCACCGTGTCTTCAGTGATCGGAGCCTTATTCGGATGGTGGATCGGAAAGAAGCTGGGACGCCCGATCCTGGTCTATCTGTTTTCTGAACAAAGGATCCAGAAGGTTGAAGAATACTTTAAAAAATACGGGCCGATGGCGCTTCTCATAGCTGGCCTTACACCCGTTCCTTATAAAATTTTCACTATATTCGCCGGTGTTTCAGGAGTCAGGATACGAACTCTGGTCATCTGGTCGATTATCGGACGAGGCATCCGCTTCTTCCTTGAAGGTGCCATTATCTTGACACTCGGGGCCAAAGCGAAACCGTTCATCGAAGAAAACTTCACCATGCTCACACTTGCAGCGGGTGGAGTATTGATACTCGCTTATATCGTGTACCTGATCATAAGGAAGAAAAAACATACGGTATAATCCTAATGCCGCATTAGCTGTATCATCACCAACCACACAAAAAGAGAGTATCGGGCTGCTGCCCGATACTTTCTTTATTTATCTTCTCCTGTTATGAAACGCATATGATGCTTCAAAACCTTCAAGTTCTGTTTCTGTTCCTCATAAAGTTCTCCGTCCATATCGACCTTTTTCACGTCATCCAGGTGAATCGTGACGTCTGAAGCCTGAATGTGGATGATGTCGTCGGAAGCAGAACTGATTTCTCCGGTGCTTCTTATCTTGAAAAATTCCATCATCAAAGGAAGACCCGTTTTCTTGACCATATAAAGGTCGATCAATCCATCCTGAAGCGATATCGACTCAGGCAGAGGGTTCGTACCGATCGAACGCCCATTAGCAGCGAGCAGCATGACCACTTCTTCGTTATACTCCCGTCCATCGGCAGTGACTGAGGCATTCAACAGAACAGGATCCTGTATGGACTGAAAGGCGCTGATATAATAACTGAGCTTTCCAAGTACGCTTTTGGATCCCGTGTCGATATTTTCACTTGTCTGAGAAACCAGGCCCGTCCCCCAGAAATTGCTGAAATAGCGGTCATCCGCTTTGACGAGGTCGATATCCTTTTCGTGAAAATCATTCGCAATCGTCTCAGCGGCAAGCCTCAAGTTCATCGGGATATTCAAGGATCGGGCGAAATCATTGCACGTCCCTCCCGGCAGGATGGCGGTCTTTGGCCTTGATGAGAGCTGTGCCAGCCCGTTGACGGCTTCATGGACCGTTCCGTCTCCTCCGAGGATGACGACAAGATCATATTCATTTCCTGTGTCATGGCAGATCTTCTCTGCGCCGCCTTTATCTTTGGTTTTATGAATTGTCAGGGTATCACAAATGTCCAAAAGGGGCGGGGTGACTTCCATCAATTGAGTCTCCAATTCCCCCCGGCCTGCTTTTCCATTGCAGACCAATAATATCTTTGAGTAAAGAATTGTCATTATCTCACCACGCTTTATTAATGTTTTAAGGATAAAAAAAGAGGCTGACCCAAAAAGATGAAATGCTCATCCTTAAAGGATCAGTCCTTTATGAGCCAATGCGTCTGATGGATGGAGCTTCTTAGACTTTCGTATTCTTGGGTCAACCTCTTTATTATGCTGTGTTCGACTCTTCTTCCTGAGGAAGGATCGATCGATATGCTATCCGCAGACGGCCCTTGATATAGCTTTGTCCGTCACATGCAATATGGGTGTTCTGCATCCGATGGATTTCCATCTCTGCGAACATGGCCAATGCACGGGATACCTGATCCAGCGCCAAGTTGATGTTGTAGAGGTCAGAAGGGCGATCCCCGCTCATGCACCGGTAGGAAATTTCATCCGCCTTCTTTCTGATTTCCATTAATGTCTGTACATCAAACATCACTCTCTCCATATCTTCCCCTCCTTTTCACTACTATGTAGTATATCGTGAAAAAAAGAGAAATATGCCTGGCAGCCTGTTATGAATCCTGTGTTAATGTTTTGGGTAATGGCTGATATTGCTTAAGTGAATGGAGAATTTCACGTCTGGACTTCGTCTTGGAGATATTGACACCGACATTCGACAATTTGGTTATCACCTTTTTAAAGCGATCGTTCTCCTTTACCACATTATTCACCTCTTTGTTTTAATTCGTTATCTATTTGTACGTATGAAAATAAAAAAGGTTTCACTTTATTCTAGATGGTTTACCTATTCCCTTTAAATGAAACAATAATCCTATTTTTTAATTTTTCCTAAGAATATTTCACCTGTAAATACACAATTTATACCTATGAAAACAAAATTCGTTAGTCTGATGCTCGTCCTGTCCCTTGCCTTTGGTATTAATGGAATGGAAAGCGCTCAAGCAGCGCAGTCTTATCAAGTAAAGAAAGGAGACACTCTCTGGAAAATATCCAAGAAGTTCAGAGTCGGCTTAACTGAACTCATTGATGCGAACCCCCAGCTGTCAAATCCGGACTTGATTTATCCAGGTCAGGAGATCCTCATCCCCCGCATGAAATCAGTAAAGTCGGTCGAAAGCCAAGTGATAGACCTTACCAATCAGGAACGGCAGAAAGCGGGACTCGCCCCTCTTCAATTGGACTGGCAGCTGTCCAGGGTCGCACTTTATAAATCAAGTGACATGAGGGATACAGGGTATTTCGCCCATAGAAGTCCCCAATATGGATCACCTTTTGACATGATGAAGAGCTTCAATGTTCAGTACAGCTCGGCAGGCGAAAACATTGCTGTCGGCCAAACCAGTCCTGAGCAGGTAGTCAGCGAATGGATGAACAGTCCCGGTCATCGTAAAAACATCTTGAATGGCACCTACACCTATATCGGGGTCGGGTATGCCAAAGGCGGTTCTTACGGAACGTACTGGACACAGATGTTCATCTCAAAATAGCCGGTGCCCCCCTGATCTTCCGGGGGTATTTACATTGGTGCATCTTGACATCGCTTCCTGTAATGCAAAGGGATATGAAACGCAAAATTTCAAATACTAATGATTGTACTGCCACAACAACTTGAGGGGGAAATCAGAATGATGAAAGTACGCGATCTTATGTCGACAAATGTTGAAGCTGCATCCAACCAGGATTCTTTATCGAATGTTGCATCAAAAATGCAATCCAAGAATGTTGGTTCGGTGCCTGTAGTTGAAAACGGACAGGTTGTCGGTATGATAACGGACCGTGACATCGCCACCCGCGGATTGACAAATGGTACAGAGGACAACGTATCCAATGTCATGTCCCAGAATGTTGTAACCATTTCTCCTGATGCTTCAGCAGAAGAAGCTGCGGCATTGATGTCCCAGAATCAAATCCGCCGTCTCCCGGTTGTAGAAAACGGGAATCTTGTCGGAATGCTGGCACTTGGAGACTTGGCAGTACAGCAGAAATCCGATCAAAGCGCAGGCGGCGCCCTCAGTCAGATTTCTGAGAACCAAACACGCTAGTGACAGACAAGAGGGGCTGGATTGGTCCAGCCTCTCTCTTTTTACCCTTGTTTCCGACAATTTTTTCACGTAAAGGCAGGATTTTCTTGCTTCTTCGAGAATATGTATATATCGCTCTAAAAGAGTTCGAGGAGGTAAAGGGATGAGCCGTTCAGCTTATTATCGTAAAGAAGTACGGAATTTCAGACGTGAGAGCCGTAAGAAAATATTTGTAGACAGCATTCTTGATTTCTTATTCATGCTGTTTGGCATTTCCATGATCACTGGAGTATTACTCTTTGTCTTAAGCTACTGGAACTACTTTTGATCCCTGACTGATTTACATAATTCATTTAATAATTTGATAACAATACCTCCTTCTGCCATGGATTCATCCGTGGCTTTTTCTTTTTTTACAAAAAAAATAGTTATTCATTAATCAATTTTTTATTATCTTAGAATAATTCTATCTATAGCCTCTTATTACCCTCCTCCTTGTTATCCCTATATAAATCAACGATTTACTATGACGGTATATTTCGCACCCCTAAATAATTATTGGTAATATTTTAATATTCAGATAACAACTTGACAAGCGGTTTCAATTTTCAGATAATAATAAACGTAACCGATTCAAATTTTCGAGGGGGTTATCATGGAGATTCTAAACAACTTAGTCAACGAAGCGAATTCATATTTATGGGGTTATATCTTAATCGGTTTATTGATCATCTTAGGGATTTATTTTACTGTTGGGTCGAAATTTGTCCAGATCCGTCATCTGGGTGAAATGATCCGGCTTTTAGGGGACAAGGATGTCCAGGAGGCAGACGGAAAGAAACAAATTTCTTCCCTGCAGGCATTCTTCATCGGAGCAGGTACTCGAATTGGTACAGGTAATTTAGCTGGAGTAGCCATTGCCTTAGCACTTGGGGGCCCTGGAGCGGTATTCTGGATGTGGCTTGTAGCCATTCTGGGAGGAGCCAGTGCATTTGTCGAAAGCACCCTGGCACAGATTTATAAAGTCAAGGATAAAGTTGGATTCAAGGGCGGTCCCGGCTACTACATGGAGAAACAATTAGGGAAACGCTGGATGAGTTCGATTTTTGCAGTAACGATCCTCCTTTCTTTCGGGACAACATTCAATGCTGTGCAGAGTAACACAATTTCGACAGCGTTCACTAATTCATTCGGAATCAGCCCGCTCGCAATCGGCCTGATCCTGGCGGGATTGACGGCTCTCATCATTTTTGGAGGGGTCAAGCGTATTGCCAATTTCTCATCTGCCATCGTTCCACTTATGGCCGGATTTTACATCGTACTGGCATTGTTTGTCGTCATCACGAATATCACTGAAATGCCAAGTGTAATCGCTCTCATCTTTAAAAGCGCATTTGGATTTGAACAGGTAGTCGGAGGCGGAATCGGTGCTGCCATCATGAACGGTGTGAAACGCGGACTGTTCTCAAATGAAGCCGGTATGGGTAGTGCGCCGAACGCGGCTGCGACAGCATCCGTATCCCACCCTGTAAAGCAGGGATTCATCCAGGCACTCGGCGTGTTCTTTGATACGCTTCTCGTATGTTCTGCCACGGCGTTCATCATCCTTACTTCAGATGCGTATGGATCAGGTCTGACCGGAATCGAGCTTTCACAGGCTGCCATGTCCGAGCATTTCCACTCATGGGCTGGTATCTTCCTGGCAATTGCAATCTTTACCTTTGCCTTCAGCTCGATTATCGGAAGCTACTATTATGGGGAAGCCAATCTTCCATTCATCAATAAGAGTAAAACCGGACTGCTCATCTATCGCATCATCGCCCTTGGCATGGTCATATTCGGTTCTTTGGCCAGCCTCGATATTGTCTGGGCACTTGCAGACTTCTCGATGGCCCTGATGGCGATCACCAACTTGATTGCGATTGGAATCCTGGCACCTATCGCCTTTAAAGCGTTGAACAATTATATGGATCAGCGCAGGCAGGGACTGGATCCAGTCTTCTATGCGGATGACATCCCCGGCTTGAAGGGAGTCGAAAGCTGGCCGAAGCGGGAAGAACTGCGCAAGAAAGCTGCAAATGAATAAACTCTTTAAACGGGAAGAACAGGCCCCCTCGTCGGCCTGTTCTTTTTTATATTATATATGCCTCTTCTCCATTAGATTGATCCCTACACCGATCATCAGAACTCCCATCAATATCAATACCGCAACGGGAAACATCAATTGTTCCGCTCCCCATCCATTAATGGTTGCTCCTTTCAAAGCTTCCATACCATAGGTGATCGGCACAACTTTAGACAAGGTCAGCAGAATGTTGGACGTCACGATTTCAAGCGGCCAGTATGCCCCTCCGATCATCGCCATGCTTACAGCCACAATCGGGATGACCGCGTTGAAATGCTGAACCTTCTTCACCAGTCCCGTTATCAGCATCGACAGTGCCACGATGGAAAAGACATAAGGAATGAGCAGAAGCAGGACAGTGGTGAATCCGCCGTAGAATTCCACATCGGTTATATACCTGAATACAAGGAAGATCAATAGCAGCTGGATATACCCGAGGATAAAGCTGTAAACCAGATTCCCGGCATACATCTCCCATTTGCGTATCGGCGAGAGGATCATCCTGTCCCAGACCCCTTCCCTTTTTTCAAAAAGAATCGACGCGACATTATAAGCGATTGTATAGATGACAAAAAACAATGAAAAGCCAAAGAGTGACTGCAGTTTCGGGTCATAGATGAACGTATCACTGCCCTTGAATGAAGATTGTTTGATTGAAAATACCGGGGACGATTCAGCTTCTGAATACCATGAGTCCACTTCATCTGCATCGATTCCTTTGGATTCTGCAGACACTTTCAATGCTTCCTTATTTGCTATGCTGCCATAAGCTTTACCGACTGCCTGCTGCAGCAGGGAAGTCGTGCCGGTACGCGATGAAATGATGATATTGAACTCATTTTCTTTTAAAATGAGGCCGCCATCCCTTTTCCCTTCACTCACCAGCTCTGTTAATTCCTCCTGTGTGACCTCATGAAAATGAAAGGCTTCTTCGTTGGACAGCTCATTTATGATTTGATCTGTTTTACCGGCTTCACCAGCCACACTGTACGGGATCGGAATTTTATTGACTCCGCCCTGACTTGTAAAAAATGCAAACATCACACAGACGGCAGACATGATGACAAAGAGCCATGGTTTACGCAGGAACATTTTCATTTTCGCAAAAAGGATTCCCCTCATTTTGCCGTTCCCCCTCTCTTCGGGAATAGTAACGCGGCTGCAGTCAGAATAACGAGGCTGAAAATCATCAGCGTAAGCATCTCACTGTATACACCTGATAACGGGTAGCCTTGGAATAATTTGAAATAAGCTGCCATGCCTGCACCATTCGGTGTTAGGATACCGATTTTTTGAATAAAGTCCGAGGAGAATAATTCTCCAAAACTGCCTCCTATAAAGGCGAATATCGTAACCGCCACAGTAGAGAAAAAGTTAGAAAAGACCTCGGAATTCGCACGATAATTTAATGATGTCAACAGTGCCCCGATGCTCCCCACCGCGAGACTCAGTGCAGTGGTCACCAGTAAAAAAGCACTTATATCCGGCCATGTCACATCGTAAAGTATCGCACATACCCCAAAGAGAATCCCCAGCTGCAGTATCGCGAGAATGACCGTGGTCACCAGAATGCTGACAAAGTATTTCCAGACCGGTACGTCCGCCAGTATCATCCGGTCGAATACGTGGTCCTCCTTTTCCTGATAGGCGAACGATCCCATATTGGAGGCAATGTATAAAACAAACATGACGCTCATTCCTACTGCATAATAAGTCACAGAAGTAAGAGGTTCCCGGTCTTCCACGCTTGCCACCGTCCCCATTACCTCAGTATCCATAGTGTCAGTATCCAGAATGGATTCACTTGACCTGCCGATGACAGCTGAAAGCGAGTATTGCTTTTGGAAGCCCGCCAGTAAATCTTCTACTAGATTGGAGGTCAATTCTTTTCCTTCATTCCGGTAAAGCTCGAGCTGCGGAATCTTCTCCCCCCCTTTCAGGAACAAGGAAGAAAGGATCTGCTCTGTGAATCCCTCGGGAATTTCGATGATGGCAGAGTAGGTGTCGTCCTCTTTCGTTTTTTCCAAGTCACCCGGCTCTGCCTCATCGACGGATATATATTTTTTCAGTTCCGGCCTCTTTAATACCTCACTCTTTAAAAGTTCAACCGGCATCAGCCTTTTGGCAGATTGAGAGACATCTTCCCTTGCTTCCGGGGGAAGCGTTGAAGATTCCAGATCCTCTAGAAAATCTTGTAGTTCCTGTGCGCTGTCCCCATATTCAATGATCGCTACTTTTGCTTTCACGCTTACTTCTTCCCCGTTCATCACGCTGCCGAGGGCGAATCCGAGAATCGTAATCAAAATGAGAGGCATCCCGATCAGAATAAGCAGAACCTGCGGATTCCGGACCATCAGGAGGAGCTGTTTTTTTATGAATTGAACAATCATCTTAACCCCTCCTAATCCCTCAGTGCTCTTCCTGTCAGATGCAGGAACACATCTTCAAGGGTCGGTGTCTGCCGGTCGATCGTGACAATAATGGCTTCCGTTTCATCAGCGATTTGAAAGATCTGATTGAATGGGTGTACTTCTTTTGGAATGACGACCGTGACCGTTTTCTCATGGGAGGTAACGGACTTGAAGACTGCAAGCTCTTTTAACTTTTCCACAAACGGGGGTGAATTTTTATCCAGCTTGATGAGGATGGTCGATTCCGATGAGAGTATACTTTTGATTTCATCTTTTGTTCCTGAAGCGATGATGCTCCCTTTATCCATGATGTAAATACGGTCACACAGGAATTCCACTTCTTCCATGTAATGACTGGTGTATAATATCGTCATGTTTTTTTGGGTATTGAGCCTTTTTACCTCTTCCAGGATATAGTTTCTGGATTGCGGATCGATGCCCACCGTCGGTTCATCCATGATGAGGATTTCAGGGTCATGCAGGAGTGCCACCCCAATATTGAGCCTTCTTTTCATTCCGCCCGAAAATGTTTTGACTACATCGTTCTGGCGGTCGGTCAGACCGATCTGCTCTAAAATATCCTTTATTTTTTCTTTTAGTCCCCTTCCGCTCAATCGGTGGATCTTCCCGAAGAATTCAAGATTCTCTTTAGCCGTTAAATCTGTGTATAAGGCAATCTCCTGAGGAACCACCCCAAGGACCTTCCTCAGTTTACCCGGAGTCTTCAGGATGCTTTCATTATGCAGCCTTACATCTCCTTCACTCGGGGAAATGAGCGATGAAATCATGGATATCGTTGTTGATTTCCCGGCTCCGTTCGGACCGAGCAGCCCGACCATCTCTCCCTTTTCAAGATAAAGATTCACACCGTCCGCCGCTACGTTCTTCTTGAAACTTTTTGAAAGGTTCACCACTTCCAGCATCAAATCAGCCCCTTTGTCATTTATACTCTTATTGTATTTCGCAAAATGGAATCCTCACACTTACCTCTGTCACTACTCTGCCTGTATCGGTATGACCTCCGTCACTTTTTCAAAAAATCTCTTTTCGCATACTTATTGTTTTACAGTGGTATCAGCTTGTCCGTCAAACTGTTGTTTGAACTTGAGTTTGAAAAGAGCACTTCCACAAGCTATATTCAGGCCGTAATCCAATTTACAAAAAGCAGCAGCCTTTTAGAAATCAGCCTTCAAATAAGCGCAAAAAAAAATGACCGGCCCATGATCGGGTCAGTCAGGCGATGTCATGTTTGACTGCATATATGGCCAGCTGTGTCCGGTCACGGAGTTCTAATTTCTGAAGGATCTGGGTCAGGTGATTCTTTACGGTGCCGACCGATAAGTGAAGCTCACCGGCTATCTCTTTATTCGTCCTTCCCTGCCCCACCAGGCGGGTGATCGATAGTTCCCTTTCGGTTAAAGGATGATCTGCTTCTGTATTTTCCTTACGGGACAGCAGTTTAGGCACCACTTTTGCTGCTACTTCATCCTGCAGGCTCATGCCGCCTTTCAAGCAGCTGTGTATGGACCGGATCAGCTTATCCCCTTGAGAGGTTTTCAGCAGGAATCCGTTCGCTCCTTCCTTTAATGCCTCCAATGCGTATTCATCATCATTGAAAGTGGTCAGGATGAGGATTTTCACCTGCGGCCATTGGTTCTTTATGACTCTGGTCGCTTCCAGACCATTCATTTCAGGCATGCGGATATCCATGACAACCAAATCGATGAGATGGGCCTCCATTTGACTGATGGCCTGAACCCCATTTTCCGCTTCTGCAACTACCCTTAATGCGTCGTCCTGTTCGATCATCATTTTCAGGCCCTGCCGCACGATTCCCTGATCTTCCACCAATAAGATTCTCTTCATGCCGTAGCCACCTCTTCCACAGGGAAAGCTCCTCTCAGTATGAATTCTTTATCAGTTTGATGGATTTCAAGCTTGCCGCCAAGCTCCTCCACCCGTTCTTTCATATTGGTTAATCCGAAACCCATTTGGAAGGGACGGACTTCATCGAGTTGATTGGTGATTATGAAATGAAGATGCCCGAGCGCGGTCTTGCCGAGCGTCACTTTCACTTCTTTAACACAGCTGTGTTTCATGGCATTCGTGATCCCTTCCTGAATACAGCGGTACACCGCAATATTCTGTTTATTCGTCAGCCTGGTTGAGAGCACCCCATGCTGAGTCGTCAGCTCAACCATGACGGAACTCTCCGATTCCAGCTTCCTGATCAACTGGATGACGGATTGAATCCCTTCGATTTCTCCTTCTTTCAGTGCCTTCACCGCTTCCCTTGTTTCATCCAGGCTGGCTGCTGCAAGATTCTTTATCTCTTTGAAAAGGGAATATCCATGCTGAATGGATAACATTTCGATTTTCATCAGGAGCGCCGTAAGATTGTGACCGACAGAATCATGGATTTCCCTTGCGATCCTCGTCCTTTCCTCGGCCTTTGAATTCCGCTCCGCAGTATACAGGACCCTTTTCAGCTTCCTGTATTCCCCGAGCAGCTGATCATACAGGAGCCTTTGCTCCTTCAAATCATGACTTCCTTCATTCACTTTCCATGTCATGAACAAGAACATGGCGAAGAAAGGGATGACAGCGGGGGTATAGGAATCCCAAAAAAGAAAAGCTTCAACACCAAAGAAGAGAACTGTACTATACATGAACAACCGGTACTTTTCCGGGAGAAGGTGGATGCTTGCTTCAAGATGGAAATAACAGAAGATGCCCCAGGCCAGCAGCGGTTCCGGGCTCACTAAGCTTGAAACCAGGAGCAGCAGGGTCTGGCATATGTAAAGGAAGAGCTTGTTCCTGGAAACAGGTGTGATAAAGAAGAGTGCAAAAGAAAGAGAACAGATCATCATCAGAGAAATCATCGAAATGGAATCTTGAGAAGAATCGTAAATCAACACACCCCACAGCACACTCAGAAAAATTGTCCGTATAATAATAGCTGTCAACAAGACTCCCCCTTCCCCTCACTTACTTTGAAACTACTAAAACAACAGGTTCAAGTCAATAACATAATTGGTATATTTTAGTGTTAGCTGACGGATTATCATTCATATTCGTCCTTAATGACAGATATACCTATGTAGTGGTTGATAGGGAATATTGTTTAGTACAGCCCGCTCCAGCTGTAGGTTGGAGTGGAAGACGAAGACTCCGGCGGGATAAGCGGCGCTGGTGAGACCCCGGAGGCGAAGCCGAGGAGGCTCACCGCCCGCCCGCGGAAAGCGAAATCTTCCACGGAAACCAACAGCGTCATTATCACAACAAAAAAACAACATTGCCATTTCGATCATACAAAAGCATAATAAAGACATAGAAAACTAACGGACTGAGAGGAATGAGACCATGAGTGTACATAAAGACATCACCAAACATTCAACCAGGCAAAACCAGCTTGTACAAAAGTTCATGAAACTGGACGAAGAACGGGAAAGGGCAATCGATGAAGCGGTAAAGCTCTGTCAGGCAGGCGATGCCTTTACAACAGACCGGATCAATGAGGCAACCCGGGAAATCAACACCCTTGCACGACAGGGAGTCGTTCCGCAGAGGAAAACAGTGACCGTCGAAATGGTCGAGGAGTATGCGGCAAAACTGAATAAATAATAAAGAAAAGGCTGACCCCGCAGATTCAGAGTCAGCCTTTCTTCTTTTTATGCTTTTAACGCACTGTTCCAGCCGTCATAAACGAATACCGGCTGTGTGTCATTCTCTGCTCTTTCGACGATGACATAATTTTTATGGGAGACAACCGTCTGGTTATCTGGAAGATCCAGTTTCTTTGCAGTCTCATTATCTACTTTAATGATGACGGTGTTTTCTCTTAAAGTGGTCACCACTCCGTTTACTATATGCTTCTTACGTTTGAATTCAATTTTATCTCCAAGGTTTGCAAAATTTTTCGAGTACACGAAGTTGTTATTCATTGGAATTGTCTCCTTTATAATTAGTGGCCTATGGCTCGATCTATTTAAGTTGATTGATTATAATTTTCTTACCGTATTTCTACCACTTGTTGAGAAAATTCAAACCTTTTCAGATAAAATTTTTTTCGAAAACTATTTTTTATACCCTGCCAGTCCATTCTCAAAAGCTTGCCTGTCTCCGTTTTCTACACCAAACAATGCTTCCTGCAACGCAAACGTACTCTTGTAAAAATGGACTCTCTCTTGAAATGAAATTATTTCAGGATAATGAGGAATCATCATATTAAGAAACTCTTCACCATAGCTCGCTAATATCCCGGCAACATCATAGGCAGGGTCCCCGATCCCGGCTCCGCCGAAGTCGATGATGCCGGATACCCTCCCCTTATCCCATAGAATATTCGAGCAGCCGAAATCCCCATGCACGATACTTGCTTCCGCAGATTGAAAGGAGCTGAAGTAAGCAGTGAAGCGCTTTTCCGTTTCTTCGACCGCCTCCTGTTTCATAAAAGGAAATACCTTTGTCTCCAATCTTTTATACAAATCTTCCATTTCCTCAACGACCGAATTCTGCTGGGCCGGGCTGAGAATGGTGTCCGCTGGAATACTGTGCAGTTCTTTCAGGAATACAGCCAGGTCCCCGGCTGCCTGCTGTCTCCAAGGTTCTTCAATATTGATTATGTTTTCTCTCCATAATGGAGATCCGGGTAATAGGCGGTAAGCTGTAAAAACCTGTCCCGGTTCTTCAGAATGAAAGGATTGAAATTCCGGTTTCGGTACAGGGATGGAGAGCTTTGTTGAGACACTCTCCAGGATCACTGTCTCTTTCTTCAGCTGTTCGATCCCCCCTTTATACTTTGGAAACCGAAAAACCCATTCGTCATTGATGATCAGTACAACATTATTCTGACCCTGTTCATTTTTATAGTAATTGTGGATGATGAAGTTTGGTATCTTCTCTTTAATAAGATTGATTTTATCTTGCATTTTCTTCTCCTTTTCCTGACACATTTATCATTTTCCTTACCTATTAATTTGATGTCACTTCGTTAAATACCTTTTTTACCATAAAAAAGACGCTCCCCGAAGATTTCACTTTAGGGAACGTCTTTCTCCTTAATAAGCCAATGCCTGCTTCTTTTCTTCCTTCATCAACACAAAGCAAAGGAGGATGCCGATCATGGACAGGAAGGCGAAGAAAAGATAAACGGCGTAGATGGAGAAGGTCTCCAGGATGAAGCCTCCGATAAACGTGCTGAACCAATTGCCTAGGCCGTTTCCGATCGCCGAATAAATCGTGACGGCAGTGGCGGTGATGTGAGCGGGCGTAATTTCCCGTATATAACGGAGGCCTGCCGGGACGAACAATCCGATCGCCAGACCCTGCATGACGGCAGAGCTGTATACAAGCCAAAGACTCGGCTCCGTAAAATAAAACAGCCAGCGGATCATGGATGCCGCTCCTGCGAGGGCAGCGACCGACAAAAGCCCGAACCGGTCGATCCAGCTTCCTGCGATTCTCATGAACGGAACTTCCGATAATACAGCAATCAAGAATGCCAGCCCTATCCCTGCATATGTACCGCCCGAATCTTCGACGAATAATCCGAAGTACGTATTATTGGCGAGATTCGGTCCGAATACCATGAAGGTGACGACAAGGAAGATGAGGAATTTTTTCAGTCCGAATAATTCTTTCATACCTGCTTTCAAATCAAGCTTGGCCGATGCGCGTTCCTTCGGGAAACGAAAAGCCAGTATTGCTGAAAATACAAGACATATGAAGAATGCATAGAAAATGATGGTCGGACCGATGAACCCTTCGGACAATTTACCCATCACATACACTGCGACACCAAATCCCAGTGAACCGAATAATCGTATATTGCCATAATTATATTTCACTTTACTAGTATATTTCAGGCTGATACTGTCAGAAACGGGTATGATCGCACTCTGGAAAACAGCGACAAGGATGGCTGTCAGGAGAATCCCGTAATAAAGGTCGGTCACCAGATACCCCAGAGCAAATATCCCCGCAATAAGCGAAGTAAAGGAGAGCACCTGGGTCGGACGGTTTGTCGAATCGCTCACCATTCCCCAGACCGGCTGAAAGAAGATCATCATGATGGGGCCGATCGACATGATGGTCCCGATCTGGTAGCCATTCAGACCGACACTTTCGCTTAAATAGACGCTTAACAGCGGGTATAGGCTGCCCACCCCAAAAAAAGTCAAAAAATAAAAGCCTTGCAATGTAAAGACTTGATTACGCACCGTTTTTTCCACTTCCGTATCCCCCAGATGTTTTTTTATCCCTATAATACTAGACCTATTTTAGAAGATTGTAAATCCTTTTTATGGATAAAACAAGATACTGCATCAATCGCTCCTTTTTTGAAAATCCTATTATTATGGGGCTTCAACGGATTCAGCCGAGTGGACTGGAAATCATTTATAGCCTTATTAAAAGAATACGAACAAATTTACGTTTGACTTTTTCCTATAAACGCCTTAAAGTATGTAAGTATAATTTTCAAATGAATATAGACGTATTCTTCTTATCAAGAGAGACGGAGGGACTGGCCCTGTGATGTCTCGGCAGCGGACTCATTTTGAGTGCTGTGCCACATCCAGCAAGCATGATGCTTGAAAGATAAGGGGAGTGTTTCTTTTATTGGAAACCTCTTCTTGCCCAAGAAGAGGTTTTTTATTTTCCTACACCATATGCCAAAGGAGTTGTTCGAATGTTTAACGAAAAAGGAAATCTTCTGGCGTTACTGCCATTAGTCATATTTGTTGCACTGTTTCTGGGTGCGGGAATCATTTCAGGTGATTTCTATGCATTCCCGGTACTCGTTTCCATCATCATCGCAGCCGTAGCGGCGTTGCTTATGAACCGAAAAGAGTCACTGAATGCGAAAGTGGAGCGTTTCGCTAAAGGGGCGGGACATCCTGATATCATGATCATGGTGTTCATCTTCCTTTTAGCAGGGGCATTCTCCGGTGTCGCTGAGAAAATGGGTGCTGTTGATTCTACCGTGAACCTGGCTTTAACTGTACTTCCTGAAAACCTTCTGATCGTTGGTTTGTTCATCATTGCGGCGTTTGTTTCACTATCCATGGGTACCTCAATGGGTACGATCGCAGCACTTGCGCCAATCGGTGTCGGAATCAGCAGCGGCACGGACATCAGCATGCCTGTCGCGATGGCAACAGTCATCGGGGGTGCGATGTTCGGTGATAATCTCTCTTTCATTTCCGATACAACGATCGCAGCAGTGCGCACGCAGAAAACAGAAATGAAAGATAAGTTCAAAGTGAATTTCTTCATCGTCCTGCCTGCAGCCATTCTGACGATGGTCATCTTGTTCTTTATCACGGCAGGCAATCAGTCTGCGGTTGAAGCAGGCACGTATGACTGGGTGAAGATCCTCCCTTATCTTGGAGTCATCATCGGGGCATTGGCAGGATTAAACGTGTTTGTCGTGTTATTCGGCGGCATCGTTCTTTCAGGCATCATCGGGTTCGCGGATGGCAGCTTTACGCCTTCCAGCTATTTCGGAAGCATTGCCGACGGCATGACTGGTATGGCTGAAATCGTCATTCTTACCGTCCTGATTGGAGGCGTTGTGGAACTGATCCGTTATAACGGCGGCATTCAGGCGCTGCTTTATCTTGCAACACGCAAGATCCTCTCGCCAAAAGGGGCACAGCTGGCAACGGCCGGTCTTGTAAGCTCAACGAATCTTTGTACGGCGAATAATACAATCTCTATCATCATTGCTGGTCCGCTTGCGAAAGAAATCGGCGAAAATTACGGCGTCGACGCACGTAAGTCTGCCAGTATTCTCGATATCTTCTCCTGCTCCGTTCAAGGACTGATCCCATATGGAGCCCAGGCGCTGCTCGTCGCAGAAACAGCAGGAATCTCGCCCTTAAGTGTTATTCCATATGCTTTCTATCCGATCCTGACAGCAGTATGCGGATTGGTCGCGATCCGATTTGCCCTGCCGAAGTTCACGCGTGCAAAGGCGCATAAGGCAAGCACTGCACGCTCATAATGGAAAAAGAGACAAATCCGAATTAAGGATTTGTCTCTTTTTTTGTTTATAACAAGTCATTCACATGATATAGTTTCCCGGATTCCACATCTGTTTCGGTTACAAGATCCACAAGGGCGCCTGCTACTGTATCCGCACTTCTCAGCATCCCCTGCTCCTTATATCGCTTGAAGTTTTCTACGTCTGCGAAAGCTTTCTCAGAAGAAGAACGGATGGTTCCCTGCATATCCGTGTCCATCACTCCCGGACTGAACGCAATCACTTTGTGGCGGCTGCCCTTTTTCGAAAGCTCAAGGCTGACGGTTTCAGTCATCATATTGATTCCGGCCTTGGTGGAACAGTAGGTACTCCACCCGTAGACAGGCCTGCTTCCCGCTCCCGAACTCACATTGACCATGATCAGCTGGCTTTTTTCCGAATCTTGCAAGGCTCTCAGCATTTCGTTGGTTATAATCATGGGGGACAGCAGATTGACATTCACACTTTTTTCAAGATCCGCATTCTCCACCTGCCCCGAAGGATTGATTGGTGTCACCACACCGGCATTCTGAATCAAAAAGATGCGTTCGGCATTGGAGTTCAATGCGATTTCCCCTGCCTTCTTCGCCGCCTTCCCTGCTTCCTCCGGATTGGAAAGGTCGCATGGCACGTACTCGCAGGAGACTCCTTCTCCTTCACACATTTCCTTTAATTCGTCATGATCTGACCGTGAAATATTGATGAGTGAAATCCCCTTTTCAATGAAGAGCTTTGCGATTGACTCCCCGAGTCCCCTGGTGGCACCCGTTACGATTGCATAATCCATCCTATCCTCTCCTTTCTTATATGAATTGATTATATAGGAGACATTTTAAATCACAAAAACTTTTGACTTCTTACACCTTCAATTCAGAATCGCTCACTCAAAAAAGCTCCACGATACTTAATCGTGGAGCTTTTTATCGTTACTCAGGTTTATTACTTTTTTGAAGCACTTTCAAGCCTGATCCCATATCTGAGGCAAGAATGTAGTTTCGGTCGGCGAACACACCCCAGATAAACGAGTTCTCCGGAACGTAGCGGCCAATCTCTGTTGGTGTCGCAGGGTCTGTAATGTCCACCGCTCTTACGCCGCCTGCATAATGGGATAAATAAAGAGTATTCCCGACGACTTTGGGGTCATGGACAGTATTTGCGAATGTTACCCCATCTTCCACCTCATCAACAAGATCCGTCTTGAAATTGCTTAAGAGCTTAGGATTTGATTTATCCTTGATATCAAAGATCCTCGTGTACCCATAGGACTCTTCATAGCCCTCCCTTTTTGGGGCATATACTTCCCTTGTTTCAACCAGCACTGTACCTCCCTTGGCAACCTGCGCCGAATGTGCAGAGCCTTGCTGGTCCGAGGCATATTCCGTTCTTCCCAAATACTCAGGGTTATCCGGGTCACTGATGTCCAGCATGATTGTCCCAAGATCCCAATAAGATAAGAAAGCAGTCTTTGCATTTTCATCTGTCATGACGCTGTGATTGAATACTGGACGAGTCTTTCCGTCCGGAGCCTCCCAGTGGTACCCATTAAAGTCATCTGCCACTTCTTCAAGCTGACGCGGGTCAAATTCATAGATGGTTTCAGGGTTGGATGGATCACTTACATCAATCAATGAGAAATCCTTCTTCTCTCCGTGTGTATAATAGTCAGCATAGTTGCTTGCTGCCAGTACGAAAGCACGGTCTCCCTGTTTGGCCAAATATAATTCATGGGTTCCCGGTGCTCTCTTATCCACCTCCCAGAATCCAAGCTTTTCAGGATGATTTGGGTCCGTAACATCATAAAGAAGAACTCCTCCTACAGAGTCAGGGTTGCTGCGATCAAGCTGTTGAACACTGACTGCTGCCAAGTCTCCATTAAAATCTTTCGTATTTACCTTCTTCACGATGACCTTCTCTGTCCATGTACCTGGAATTTCATCGCCAAATACCGCTACTTCCTCGGGGTTCGACGGATCTTTGAGATCAAATACCCGTACACCCCCGTTGCCTCCATTCTGAGTATGGGTACCAACGTAGGCAAAGCCATTATGGGCATAGACATCAGCCGTATTGTTTTGAACCCCATCTTTCTCTTCCAATTGAACCGCTGCTACTTCATGCCATCCACTAAGATTCTTGCTGCCTTCAAGTTGTGGGATCACGGCTTCTGATCCTGCACCTTCGCCTTTTTCTATGGAAATGTCATCTAATACGTCATGGGCGATCGCACCTGGTGTCATCATTGCAAGACCTAATGCTCCAATAAAAACTGATTTTAATAGAAATTTTCCTTTCACGTAACAGCCTCCCTGACTTTTTTACCATTAATTCCTTTTTATGGTTTTATATGTTTTAACACATGTATAATAGCTTGTCAGCATGTTCGAGTAAAAACAGATGAAAAGAACTAGTTATTTTTTTGAATTTTTAGATTATTTAGTCGGTAAGTCAGGATGGGCCGTCTGCTAATTGACCCATAGAAAAAAACATGCCTTATAAGACATGTTCATATCTGCTTTATTTTATTTCTTCATCGTGTCCCAAGCCTTTGTCGGCCTGTCAGGAGGATACCCGTATTTTTCCCTGTAAGCTTTTCTCTCGGCCGTGAAATCCCACCAGTTCTTGTCACTGTCAGGGTGGCTGGCATGGTGAACAACACATCTCAACGAATCTTCTACACAGGGGTCCATCCACACACCGTATTTTTTCTCGAGTGCGATAATGAGGTCTTCCCCTTTTTCATCCTTGATCTCTTCAAATGTATGAAACTGCAAATCTTCTACGACGTTGTGAGCCATGTTCGGACCGATGGAAGGAACCTGCTGAAAAATGGACATCCCCACCAGATATTGCGCTCTTTCAATCGGGATTCCCAGTCTTTCTCCCAGCTCTTCCGGGGAATAATGTTTGATTTCCTTCAATCTTATTTTCTCCCGCCGCAAGGAACTTCTTTCTTCATCTGTCAAAGGCAGTTTCGGGCTCTTACCGCTCATATTTCGAAAACTCCTTTTATCCTTTATAAGTCTGATGATTAGTCAACTTGAAATCGTCCATGACCGGATGGTACTCTTTCTTTTTCACACGCTTTCGTTTGTGCTTGATTGGTGTGTTGTTTACGAGCACACCGACCTTTTTCTGCTGGATTTCCTTTACTCCCTGGACAATGAGCTGCATCGCGATGATAGCGATCATGAAAGCTGCAAGCGGGGCAAGTACGACCCAGTATTTACCTGTCATCAGTGAATACCTTGCAGAGCTTATCAGTCCTGACCACTCAAAGGTCCCGGTCTTAGGGGGGTCAGGCATGTCTCCGCCCGTAATGATCGTTCCTCCCAAGAATAAGTGAAATAAACCTAAATGAACTAATATGAGCAGCGTTTGAATGAATTGATGGCCGAAAATAATAAATAGCCGAGGTGCCAAATGGGGGAATAAATGGGTCCAGAGCAAATGCTTATTACTTCCTCCAAGCAGCTTGGCAGAAAGAACAAAGTCTTTCTTGCCTATCAACTTCAATTCATTCCCGATAAGCACGGTGGTTAAGGGTAATACCAGTATCGTCAGCAGGATAGCTTCAAAAATCAGTCGTTCAAATATGGAATTTTGAAATCCCTGAGCAGGAGAACCCCATAATACGGGTCTCAACAATAAATAAGCAATCAAACTCAAGGGAAGGAAATGGATGGAATCCACCATTCGGTCAAGCCAGTTTTTCCGGTATTCTTTTAAATGAAAGTGATACACCACACCAAGGTAGAACCCTCCTACGACCCTTAGAAACGCAACGATCAACGCAAATAAAAGTGTATATTTAGCCCCCACAATCATTTGATCCATGATGCTGTACCCAAAGAAATCAGACCCTAAAATCATCTCTTTGGATGGAGGATGCGGCGGTGCTGAGATAATCCGCCCTTCATCATTTTTCATGTAATTAATAAAGTTGATAGGTTTTTCTTTAAACAACGGAAATATGAAACTATACACGATCATGATAAAAATCATGCTGAATCCGGCTGCAAACTTAGGGTTATGCATATGCTGCCACCATAGCTTTCTGAGGGTGGCGGCCCACAACCATATTCTCCATTCCCGGAAATGATTGCGATCTTTCTTATATTTGGTAAGGTCTTCTCCGCTTCCATCATTCACCCACAGATATACTCCTTGATATATGACAAAGAATGGGGTGAAAATGAGTATAAGGGAGACTGCAATGACAATCGGCCTGAAATCATCAGTGACGAAGTACGTTATTCCTCTCGTATTAAAGATTGTTTCAATGATGAACAGGCTTGAGAGCATGCCCCAGATAATGATTTTCCCATGGTGAAAAAAACTCGGTGACACATTTTTCATTACATGTGAGCGGAATATTTTCCATTTTGATAACCCTTTGCTTTGTGCGAATTCAATATGGGGTTTCAAAAATTCCTCTTCTGTAATTAAAAGTAGAATACGAAAAAAAGAGATAATCGGTATGACAGCGAGAGTAATCATCGGGGCAAGATATACGGTCTCTTCCCCGTAAGCGGTAAATAGCATTAACTCAATACCGGATTTTTTAAATATAAAAACAATGAATAATTGGAGAAGAAAAGCAAACATCAGATCCGGAACAGTTTCGAGCAGATTTAGAAGCTTTTTGATCGGTACAGTCAACCAGCGGGGCAGAAAGACAGTAATCAAATTTAAAATTAATGCAAGACCTAGTCCAATAGCCAAAGCTCCCCCCAAAATCTTTAAGGAGTATAGATATGTACCCCATAGAAACTCCAAAAGTTCAACAGGTTGATTCTTATAATAATAAATCCAATTTTCCGGCTCCATAAAATAAAAAATAAACTTGATGAATTCTTCGAAGTAACCTATAAAGTTATACATTCCTCTCTCAGTGAATGCTTGAGGAGCTATACTTACAGCCAGAATGCCAATTAGACCAAGAGAATAATAAAATATCAGTTTCAACGGAAACTTCAAAACCCTCATAATAATCCCCTTTTTCCTTTTTCTTCAGTTTAAATGAAGATGTAAATTTTTTCAATTTTATTTCAATTAAAACAATTTCATTTCATATGAAGTTTCTGTTCCCGTCAAATTCCTATTCAAGCGTTCTTGAAGCTTATGATCTTCTGTTATTATGCAAGCAGCTTACTCGGTTTCCCGAAAAATCGTAAAAATATTCATAAATCCCCTGTACTTTCTTTATTAAAAGTTTTTTGGACGTTTGCACGGCTTGAAAAAAGACCACATGAAAGAACGTAAATCCGTTCGAATGTGGTCGGTTGGCGCTACTAGCTCCCCTGAATGCAAGCGCCCATTTATCAGTCAGGTTCACAGCTCCCAATGCGGAAATTATCATTTTATGTAGAATAAGGTCTAATTAAGTAAAATATACCATAAAATTAGTACATTGGGATTATTCTTTCTAGTGTTTACTTGAAAATTTAGAATCCATCCGGTCACCTGGATACATAAGGGTTCCCCTTGACCCAGAAGCGCCAAGGGTAATCTCTTGCTTCACCTGAGTTATCGATCCCGATTCTTTTACCGGCTGCAATCTCTGGAGGTGCATATCCCTCCGTTATGATAAGCGGAGGCTCGGTGTAGAATCTTCCATAGTCCTCCATCGTGATCCCGAGGGCTTTCGTCAATTTACCCGGACCGCTCGTCCAGTTTTTCATCGGATGGCCCTTCCTTCGCTCTTTCATTAAGCCGAGTCCCTCCAGCGGTTCTACTGCCCTTATCAGGATGGCATTCGGCACCCCGGTTTCTGCAGCGACGACATTCACAAGACAGTGGGTATGCATCAAATATGTATAGACACGGCCGGCTTCATGGAACATGATTTCCGTCCGTTTTGTCCGGCGGTTTCCAAAGCTGTGTGCGGCCCTGTCTTCCGGACCGAGATACGCTTCTGTTTCCACTATATAACCCGAAGCGATTCCTTCTTCCGTTTCCTTCACGAGCACACATCCCAGCAAGCTCTGAGCAAGCTCCAAAGTCGGCTGCTCGTAAAATGAAAGAGGCAGCGGTATATGATTCATCGTTTTTCACTTCCTTTCAATCTTATTCTTCCTCTTATCTTTCAGGAAAAACCATTTTAAGTGCAGGTTACCATTTCCCTATTCCTTATTTCCCTAAACCGGCAAGCAGCTCCAGCGGAATGGCTTCCACAAGCCGTCCCTGCCTTCCAGTTGTTGTTTCTGCCTTTGCCAGGGCATTCCATATGGCTTCTTCAACACACTCAACAGCCATCTCGAACAGGGTAGAAATGAACTCTCCATCTTCTTTGATAAATGAATAAGAGTTTGTATTGTTTTCATCCGGTTGATGCGGGACCTTTTGGGCAGTGGAAAAGGCTAGGACAATATCACCGCTCCCGTGCGCAGCATACGATCCGGTCCTGGAAAGGCCGAATGACGCCCGCTTGGCCAGACGTTTGAGCTGTCTTTCATTCATAGGGGCGTCTGTCGCAAGAATGATCATAATTGATCCGTCAGGGACTTCCCATTCTTCTATTGTGATGCCGGTTTGGAGGGGAAGGTCCCTTAGCCTGCCGAAATTCGTCACCACTAAAGCTCCTACAGTATATTCATCCGCTCCAATTGTGTATCGCCTCGAACTTGTCCCGACGCCCCCCTTATATCCAAGACAAAGCATCCCTGTCCCCGCTCCGACACATCCTTCATCGACCAATCCGGAGCGTGCATTTCTAATCGCCTGCCCCGCGTCCTCCGCAGTCACATGAAGTCCGCGGATATCATTCAAATATCCATCATTGCACTCACCGACAAATACATTCACCGTCCCTGTCGTATCTCCTATTTCAGGGCACTCCCCCATCAAATACTCTACCGTCCCTTTCATGACATCGCCGACAGAAAGTGTATTCGTCAGCATGACCGGACTTTCCAGCACGCCCAATTCCTCGATTTGGATCGTTCCCGCCGTTTTGCCAAATCCATTGATTACATGGCTCGCTGCAAAAACCTTTTCCCTGAATAGATTTCCTTCATGGGGCAATATCGCCGTAACCCCTGTCCTGACCACTCTCCCATTTTTCTTATGATGAAGCGTTTGATGCCCCACTTTCACCCCGGGAATATCAGTGATGCTGTTATTACGCCCGCATGGGAAAGTACCGATTTCCACACCGAGGTCTCGCAGCCTTTTTCTATTCGTCATGATGAACTCCCCTTTTTAAATATTGTTGTTTACTTATTCGATTATGGACATGCGATCACCTTTTGAAAGAGGGAAACAATAGGGTTTTGGTTCTCGTAGTTGACAGGTGTGTACCTGGTACAATACCGTCTCCTTGTACCTGGTACAAATGGGTCCTTATGTACCAGGTACATCATCGGTGCAGTGTCCAAATGGATAAAGCGGGGGTGCCTGGCTCAAATCAGGGATTTTGAGCCAGGCTCAATCTCCCCATCTTGAGCCTGGCACCACTATGATTGCACCTTTTTACGCCACTACGTCTCAAGTCCGAGTGAAAAATAATACTGTAGCGGCATTGTTGCAAGGAGATGCATCGAGTACAATGATAGTATAATTTGGAAATTAAAACCAAGGCGAGGGGATGCAGATGAAAAATATATTTGCTGTCATCATAGCAATATTGGCGTTAGGGGCACTTTACACTATCTTAAATGACCAGACATCGTTGTTTGCCAAAGAAAACAAATCAGGGGATTCCATAGAAGTCACAAAAGATATCGATTCACTTGAGCTGATGCTTGAAAGCGGGGAAACGGAAATCATTCCAACAGATACAGATGAAGTGAAAGTCGAAATCGACGGGAAAGGAAAGCTCTCACTGAAAGAAAAGGGAAATGCAATCGAAGTCCAGGTTAAACACAAATGGTATCAATGGATCTCCTTTAATCGGAAATCGGATATCATCGTTTATATTCCAAAGGATTATGATCGCAGCATGACTATAGAGCTCGGTTCCGGGGAAATGGATTTTACAGGAGGCACTGAATCGGCTCCTATGAAGATGGAGGAACTAACGGTCAAAATGGGTTCAGGCGACATGGAACTTGCAAACCTTGAAACGAAACGATTCCAGCATAATGGCTCATCAGGTGATTTTACTGCCACTCATCTAAAAACGGAAGACGGAATGGTGGATCTCAGTTCAGGTGATGTCCAACTTTCACATTATGAAGGGCCGCTTAAAGGCGACGTGTCTTCCGGCGAACTCTCTGTCATGATGAAAAAGCTGACAGGTGATATTGAGTTGGATGTCAGTTCAGGCGACGTAAACCTGGACCTCCCTGATGATGCTGACTTTGAAATCGAAGGGCGTGCAAGCAGCGGCGATATTTCCACTAGCTTTCCATTAAAAAATAAATCCAAAGAGGATGGCGGCCTGTCCGGCACGGCAGGAAACGGAAAGTATGAAGTAAAAGCTTCTGTCTCCAGCGGCAGTGTGGATATTTATTAGGGAACGCCATAAAAAAGTGTCAGGCATCTGCCTGACACTTTTTTTACGCTTTATGATGAAATGGACATTTGCCCTCGATAGGTTCTATATCATCACCGATGAAATACTGCTTCCACTCCCGGTGCTCAGGATCTCCGTAGTGGCTGATATTGGGATGCTTAGGAAGTCCATCCCATTTCTCCACCCGCTCCCTTACTTTCTCGCGGGACATGATTCCGCCTTTGGAGGTGCCTTCAAGCCCTTCAAATATTCTTCTCGGCTGAAACCCTAATACCATGCTGTTACCTAGATCCCGCGTTTTCCTCTGCTTATAGGCAGGGGTATTGCCGAAAACGAAATAAGGCTCTTCGGCAAATGAAAAGGCCCATAAATGGTGATCGGGATCTTCCGGATAATCCGCGGGCCATGGTTTCTCATCCTTCTCATGAAGGAACTGAAGGATATTCCAGAAATAGTCCCGGTAATAAGGGATATCCTTCTCTTCTTTCTCAGGTTCGACAAATAGGAAAAAACCATGGCGTATGAGCCTCTCCCCTTCCGGTATATCGAATAGAGAATTGAATTCCTCAAGGGTATCGGGAAGGTGCGCCCAGTCATCATGGCTGATGTAGGAGTATCGCAGCTCCCCTTTTTTCTCGCCTGTCATCCCGAAATAGCAGGGGAATGTCTTGTCCGTGACCACTTCATGAAACTTCTTGTATTCCTCTATCACCCACTGAGGCACTACCTCAGGATCGACCATATCTTCTTTCGTGAATAAAAAACTTCTTTTGACTGACACAACTGTCACCTCACATTTTTACATATGGTAGTTTGTACCCTTATTAGAGCAGATGTAAACAAACCCTTGAAGTAAAAAGGAGAAAACCGCCTCAGCCGTTTTCTCCTTTTGCTTCAATCACCTCTGCCCCGACATCTTTTCCGATGGCGAGGATCGACTGGTTGATGCGCCAGACATAGTAGAGATGGTGGATAATATCGAATTGTGATTGAAGCCTGCTCGGGGCAATTTTTTCAATTGCAGCGCGTTCTCCGTTCAGGCTCATAAGCTGCCCTTTACTCTCCGTCCCTTTCAACATTGCGCGAAGGGTTTCTATATTACCGGTCAGCTTTTTTTCCGTTTCTTCCAGGATGGCAGTGATCTGCTCAGTCACTTTCGGATCCGCTTTCCTGTTCGATGAAGCCAGCAGATGTTTCGCGTAATAGTTGATGGCAGTCGTCACCGTGATCCATCTCCCGATACCCGACCGTGTCAGCGCCCCCGGTCTCTGGAGGATCGATGCCGCTTCGTCCCTCACAGCCTGCAGCTTTTGATCAAGGTCGAATGCCTGATCGGCAAGAGGTGTACTTTCACTTTTCATAAAGCTCTTTAAGTAAGAGGAGACATAGCTTTCGAGCTCATCAAAAAACTCATCAAGGGAGTCACCGACCTTATCCCTTGTTTTCTTCGGCAGGACAAAAGCGGATACACTGAGGGCGATAACTGCACCGGCAATCGTATCGAGCACCCTTGCTCCCATCAACTGGACGCTGATACCGCCCAAAAGCAAGTCATACATCAGGGCGATGAGCATCGTGATAAATAAACTCATCATCGTATACGAAACGGAAAATAAATAGAGCGCCAGAAATAAGACCAGGAATAGCAGGAAGACTTCAAGTTCGGATTGTCCGGACACGAGCCTTGCAGCACCAAAGCCTATGATCGCCCCGATCACCGTACCGACTGAACGCTGGAATCCTTTCATATAAGTCCTGCCTACCGACTCCGTGCCGATCTGAATGATAAACGTAGTCAGGAGCACCCAGTATGGCTGGGTCGGGGAGATGATTTCACCAACGATGATTGCCAGGGTCCCGGCGACAAGCGCCTGTATCCCCTTTCTCGTCTGCGGCTTCAGTGACCGGTCTTTATCTGTTTCTTCTTCTTTTTCTTCCGGTTTTTCCTCAGCTGCTTCTTCAGCTGCTTTCATTTCGCTCCTAGGTGCTTTCAGCGATTCCTGAATCGTGAGGGCTGCTTCCAGCACATGATTGGCAATGGATTCGATCCTCCTTAAAAGGTATACACCCTTAGGCTTGTCTTCTTGATTAAGAAGCTCTGTCAAGAGCATCCTGAGTCCCTGAATCGCTTTTTCCGCTTCCTCCAAATTGTGAGGCTCATAATTATGGGCAAGCACATCAGCATCCCGCAGTGAGCGGATGACCCAGATCAACAGGCGCCTCACTTCAATCGATTCCAATGCATCGAGTTCCTTCAGCTTTCTGAGCGACTCCGTCAGTGTCTGCACAAGCATCTCCGTATCGAATACATATAACCGCAGCTGGGACGATTCAATACCGGGCCATAGTTTCTTCAAATCCTCATCATTGATTTCAGAGGATACAATTCTGGCATAATCATTCAATCGGTTTACATTTCGATATAGAATCTTCCTTCTCTTCCCGCTCGTCCCCGGATCTTCTATCATTTTAATGAGGATCGTGAAGGTCAGGTTCGATTGGATATGAAAAGAACGCATGCTCCTTCTCAGAACGTGGACAGACCCCCTAAAGAGGACAAAGCTGTAAACATATGCATATACCGCCCCGATGACGATCCCTATATAAAACCACATAAGATGCGCAGCATCCAGCTGCAGGATGAACGACATATAGATGGCCATAAACCCTGCCATCCCCATTGAAAAATAGCGGATAGCAAACCTTGAAAAGTAAAAGGCTGAAAAGATCACGAGCACCATCATACCATTTACGAGAAGACTGTGATGTGCAAGCAGGGATCCAATCGTGATCCCGAGAGTGACCGAAACCCCGATTAAGATCGTCGTCACTTTCTTTTTCGCCTCGGTGTCATCCATCACGATCATCACTCCGAGCATGCCGACCAAACCTGCCACAATGGCCGGGGTGATCGTCGGATAATCCCATATATTGAGGAGAAAAAGCGTCGTGAACACAGCGGAGATCAAACTGATCGTCGCCTTCCCCGCCTGCTGAAACCTCTTCCTTCCCGGGTCTGATGCCAGAAATCTCCCCAGCCATACATGCTGTCTATGTAAATGCTTCATTTTCTATCAACCCTCTGCCCTCAATGCTGATTTCTTATATCGTACCCTTCTCAATAAAAAAGTAACCTGGACTGACTTAGTCAGCAGGTTACTCTTTGTGTTGGTGCAACATAAGGGACGATTCCTTTATGTTATTTTTCCGATTATACGGGTTTTCGTTCATACGGTAAAGCAATATGCTTATAATTGAAATACGCGGGAAAATCTCTCCAAATTAAAAACCCATTACCGCTGATAACAAGCAGTAATGGGCCTTATCTATATTTCCTTACTCAACCGTAACCGACTTGGCAAGGTTACGCGGCTTATCTACATCGCAGTCGCGGTGCAGGGCAGCGTAGTAAGAAATCAATTGTAACGGAATGACAGAGATAAGAGGTGTTAACATTGGGTTAACCTCTGGGATGACGAAGCGGTCTTCTTCGTCTTCTAAGCCTTTCATTGAAATGATGCAAGGGTTCGCTCCACGAGCCACTACCTCTTTCACATTTCCACGAATACTTAAGTTTACAGCTTCCTGCGTTGCAAGAGCGACAACCGGTGTTCCTTCTTCGATAAGGGCGATAGTACCGTGCTTAAGCTCTCCTCCGGCAAATCCTTCAGCTTGGATATAAGAGATTTCTTTAAGCTTCAGTGAACCCTCAAGACCTACATAGAAGTCAAGGGAACGGCCGATAAAGAAGCAGTTGCGTGTTGTTGACAGATATTCGCGAGCGATTTCCTCGAATTCTTCCTTCGTGTCGCAAAGTGCTTCCATGGCAGTTGCCACGATTCCAAGCTCCTGGATCAAATCGAAGTCCTGGACAGTGCCGCAAGATTGGCCAGTTACGTGAGCCAGGATTGCCAATACAGCCAGTTGAGCTGTGTACGCTTTTGTAGAAGCTACTGCAATTTCAGGTCCCGCGTGAAGAAGAAGTGTGTAATCCGCTTCACGGGATAGAGTGGATCCTGCTACGTTTGTAATCGTAAGCGCTTTGTGGCCCATCTCTTTGACTTGAACGAGAACGGCACGGCTGTCAGCCGTTTCACCGCTTTGAGAAATAAAGATGAATAATGGCTTCTCGGATAGAAGCGGCATATTGTAGTTGAATTCACTCGCAACATGGACTTCAACAGGGATACCGGCGCTCTTCTCGATGAATTGCTTTCCGACAAGACCGGCGTGGTAGCTTGTTCCGGCAGCGATGATGTAGATGCGGTCCGCTTCTTTCATGGCACCGACAATCGGCTCATCGATGTGAAGCTCGTTGTTCTCGTTTTGGTATGCCTGGATGATTTTACGCATGACCAATGGCTGCTCATCGATTTCTTTCAGCATGTAATGTGGATATGTTCCTTTTTCGATGTCACTTGCATCGATTTCAGCTGTGTAAGGAGCACGTTCCATTACTTCCCCGATCAGGTTTTGGATTTCAACCTTCTCTTTTGTCACGATGACCATTTCTTTATCCATCAGTTCAACGAATTGATCTGTTACCTGGATCATTGCCATAGCATCACTTGCCACGACGTTGAAGCCTTCACCAAGACCTACAAGCAGCGGGCTCTTGTTTTTGCCGACAAAGATCGTTTCATCGTTTTCAGCATCCAACAACGCGATTGCATAAGAACCTTTAAGCAGCATCAATGTCTGACGGAACGCTTCATCTACAGCATTTCCTTCTTCAACAAGCTTCTCGATCAATTGAACGATGATTTCTGTATCCGTTTCACTTTTGAACTCGACATCAGTCAGATATTGACGCTTTAGCTGTGAGTAGTTCTCGATCACACCGTTATGAACGATAGTAAAACGGCCTGAAGTGCTTTGATGAGGGTGAGCATTCACCTGGCTTGGTACACCATGTGTCGCCCAGCGTGTGTGCCCGATCCCCGTGTTGCTTGCTACGTTCTCATCAACGATTCTGCGTAGATCTGCGATGCGTCCTTTTTCCTTGAAGACGTGAATCCCTTCAGCATTCTGAACGGCAATACCTGCAGAATCATAACCGCGGTACTCAAGCTTCTCAAGACCTTTTAATAAAATTTCCTTTGTATCTGAATTTCCGATATATCCTACGATACCACACATAATTAAATATCCTCCCTGAATGAAAAGGGGGCAAGATATCTTTTGGGGACAGCCTGCCCCCTTATCTCAATTGTCATAAATTTTTTAGTAAGTCACTGCTTATCTTCCCTTTGTGCACCAAGTTGCCTCGATGTTTTAAGAAAGAATCTTACGGCTCCGTAACTTTAAAGAACCGGGAGGCATCCGCCGAACACTCGATTGAACCTCCACCTCGTCAACTAAACGGCTCTCTTCCGTTTAGTCCTGGCGCTTTATTTACGTTTTATGAACAATCCACCTTTCTCTATTTAAATAAAAGGTATTGGTTTCCAAATTATTTGAAAATCAAAAACAAAATCATCATACACCAGCAGTAACTGCTGCGTCAATAAAAATATAAACGCCGGACAAAGTTGTTACCACATTGTTAACTTCCCGCAACAGATTGTTCATAAACTCATTATTTAAAAAATCTCACATTATTAAATATGCACAAGGGGTGCAAAATGTACCCCTTGTGCATAAAAACGGTTTATTCGTTTAAACCCATTTCTTCTTTTACCACATGCGCAATCTCATCGACGTATTGTGCACATAATTCTTCAGTCGGAGCTTCTGCCATCACGCGTACGAGCGGCTCTGTGCCAGACGGGCGGACAAGGATACGGCCGTTCCCGTTCATTTCCTCTTCCACTTTTCCAATCACGTTTTTCACCTTTTCATTGTCGGTTACATGGTGCTTGTCAGTTACACGCACATTCACAAGCTTCTGAGGGAACTTCTTCATTTCCCCTGCAAGCTCGGACAATGATTTCCCGGTCACCTTCATGATATTCACCAGTTGAATACCTGTTAAAAGCCCGTCACCGGTGGTGTTATAATCAAGGAAGATGATATGACCTGACTGTTCTCCGCCTAGATTATATCCGTTTGTCTTCATTTCTTCTACTACATAGCGGTCACCGACTGCTGTCTGGATGCTTTGGATCCCGTGCTCTTCAAGCCCCTTATGGAACCCAAGATTACTCATGACAGTGGATACAACGGTCGATTGCTTCAATCTGCCTTCAGACTTAAGGTATTTACCGCAGATATACATGATTTGATCGCCGTCTACAATCGTTCCGTGCTCGTCCACGGCGATGATCCGGTCCCCGTCGCCGTCAAACGCAAGTCCGACATCGGCGCCTTTTTCCTTCACCATTTCTGCAAGTGCTTCCGGATGGGTCGATCCGACTCCTTCATTAATATTCAATCCGTCAGGGGACGCGCCCATGGTGGAAATATCCGCATCAAGATCAGCAAACAAGTGAGTCGCCAAAGAAGAAGTCGCCCCATGTGCGCAGTCCAGCGCGATATGTAAACCATCGAAATCTTCGTCCACAGTCTGCTTCAGATACTGAAGATACTTCTGTCCGCCTTCGAAATAATCGCTTACCTGGCCAAGATCTGCACCAGTAGGGCGCGGCAGGCTGTCTTCAGTTTGATCCAGCAGCTCTTCGATTTCCAGCTCTTGATCATCTGATAGTTTAAAACCGTCGGGACCGAAGAATTTAATTCCATTATCCGCAACTGGATTATGAGACGCAGAAATCATCACTCCAGCCTGGGCACCAAGCGCTTTCGTCAAGTAGGATACTCCCGGAGTCGAGATGACGCCGAGACGCATCACTTCCGCTCCGATCGAGAGCAGGCCGGCAACGAGTGCCCCTTCAAGCATATGCCCGGAAATACGGGTATCTCTTCCGATCAGGATTTTTGGACGTGTCGCATCCTTTGTCAGTACATAACCGCCGAATCGGCCAAGTCTAAATGCCAATTCCGGTGTCAATTCTGCATTCGCTACACCTCGTACACCATCTGTTCCAAAATACTTACCCATTGAAATTCTCTCCTTTTCACAGCTCTTATGCTGAAGTGTTCTTTTCTTTAATCTGTATTTTCACTGTATCTTGAGATAACGTCCAATCTACACTTTCAGGACCTTTCGCATCAATTTCAACTTCATGCTCGCCGGGTTCGAGACCCGTCAGATCCAGTGCCAGGTTGAAATCTTCTTTTGATATTTTCTCGACTTCCCCGTTCTCTCCCGTTAAGGTGGCATCGACCGCTCCACCCTCAGGCTCCAGGATTGTCACCTCGTATTCTTCTCCCAGGCCTTCAGGCGTTAGTTCTAGACCCGATAGTTCTTTCTCGGTGCTCGTGGTTACGTCTACATTGACCTTCACTTCTTCAGGCGCAACTTTATTTAAACCATCCTTTAACGACAACGGTACAGTGAGGGTCGTATCTTTTTTTATCTCACTTAAATCGACTTCAGCTGTAAGCTCCTCGATCGTATCCAACACTTCCTGCCTTCCGAAAACGTCGGCCGTTTCGGGTTCGACCGTTATGGACTCTAGGGTCACACCTTCCGGTAAGGAACCTTTTTTATTGACGGTAACCGGGACTGCCTTGCTCGGGTTCACCACCGACACGGTGACATCCACCACTTCCGGCTCAATTTGGACATTCAATTTATTGTACTCACGGTCAAGCACCTGAACTTTCGCTTCTCTTGTAACATTTTCATTTATCTCACCCTCTATATCCAGGGTGGCTTTTACATAGGCAATCTGATCAATCTGACTCTTGGCCCCGGTCACTTTGACCGTCTTCGGATTGACTGACAAACCTTCCGCTTCAAATCCGTTTGAAAGGACTCCTGAATTGAACTCAGGTTCCACTCCAAACTCTTCAGTCACTTTTTCCTCAACGGTGACCGTTACAAACTCAGGATTGATCTTCACATCCAGTTTGTCCGAGATATTATCGATCTCGACAGGGACTTGATGCTCCCCGATCCCAACGTCATTCAAATCGACATATACTTGAAAATCCTTTAATGTCTTCGTCGGCTGTACGATCGACTTCGGACCGTCGACCGTCAAATTGACTGTTTCGGGCAGCCCTGAGACGACAAGGTTCTCTGAATCATAAAACACTTCGAGCGGTATATCCTGGATGGTATCAAAAGACGTCTGAGGATTTCCGCTCCCGCTGTTGGATGCGGTCTTCTGGATATCATCAAAATTGACTGATAAATAAAGGATGAAGGCCAGGAGTAATCCAACGACGCGCATAAACCATCTTGATTCCATGAATTTATCCATTTTCTTTCTTCCCCCTCCAGCTCCATTTTGATGAGGAAGCACTCGTCTTATCGCCTATCAATTCCACTGTCATCATTTCCTTGAATCGATCGATTGACAGGTCGCGGTGCAGCTCTCCATTCTTGGTGATGGAGATTGCCCCCGTTTCTTCCGATACGACAATGGTGATACTGTCGGTCACTTCACTCACCCCAAGGGCTGCCCTGTGCCTCGTACCAAGTTCCTTTGAAATGAAAGGACTCTCCGAAAGCGGCAGGTAGCACGCTGCTGCAGCGATCTGGCGTTTCTGGATGATCACCGCGCCATCGTGAAGGGGCGTGTTAGGGATAAAAATATTGATAAGCAGTTGAGAAGTGATCTTGGCATCGATCGCGATGCCCGTTTCTATGTAGTCACTCATCCCGGTTTCCCTTTCAATGGAAAGAAGGGCTCCGATCCGGCGTTTCGCCATATAGCTGACCGCCTTCGTCATGGACTCGATCATCTGCTCCTGCTCCTCTTCCTCCTGCATGCCGGTACGGGAGAATAAATGTCCCCGTCCAAGCTGCTCCAACGCCCGGCGCAATTCAGGCTGGAAGATGATGATGATCGCTAGGAAACCCCAGGTGAGCGCCTGCTCCATCATCCACCCTAATGTATCGAGGCCGAAGATGCTGCTGAGTCCCCTGACGATGATAATCACAAAGATACCTTTTAATAATTGGACTGCCTTGGTACCCTTGATCAGCATGATTAATTTATAAATAACAAACCATACCACAAGAATGTCTACGATATCCGAGACATAATCCAGGGCAGAGTAATCTGAAAATAGATCGATAAACGGCATATTACATCCTCCAATAGCTTAATCGAAAGCGTAAGCCGCCATGTGGCTTCTTTTTTCGTAACCAATATATTATAGCACAATCCCACTCTGTTACAGAAAAGAACCCCATGACTCTTTATAATTAAAAATTACCAAATACCTTACTTAAAGTATTCCGCAAAAAAACTGACATGAAACAAGGAAATTCCCCGCATGTCAGCCCATCAGGGACGAACATGCAGCGCTTCGTCCCTTTCATCATATCTTACTTTTCATCAAGTTGCGAATTTCCCCATTCAACTAAATCTTTTGCCCCGCTTTTGATCTGGTACCAAAGCCACTCGAAAGCCGCATCGATTTCCTTAATTTCCCCTGTAACCGTTCCGGCTGAAGCCAAGTATTGATTATTGTTGAGGACCGTTCCATTGATGACGGTTACGTCACCTGTGACTTTTCCTTCTATTCTAACGTCTCCGTTGCGGACCGTTAAATCTCCCTTGACCACTTTACCTTCGGGAACCACAACGGTATGGTCCTGTACGACCAGCGCCTCATCTTTCGTAAAGGAGAAGTCCTGTTGATCATTCCATGAGGCAAAGACGCTTCCCGTCATAAAGAAGATGAATAAAGCAGCCGCTGTCATCAACGGATGGTGGCGGAGCCACCTCTGCACGCCAACCTTCTTCTTCTCCTTCGGTAATCTGTCCATCACTTTATTAGTAAAATCATCAGGTGCACTGATGTGTGAGGTACTCTGTACAAATGCAATCGCTTTTTTCAGCTCATGAAAGTGATGCTGGCACTCCTCACACTGCTGCAAATGATGCTTTAATTCATGTTCATTTTCACTTGATATGTCACCGTCTAGATAATCGTGCATATAGTCGATCATTTCTTCAGGACAAGTTTTCATTACCACTCACCCTCTCTATAGAGATTTTAATTGTTTACGAAGAGCTTCCCGCCCTCTATGTACCCTTGTTTTGACAGTACCCAAAGGCATATCCAGTATTTCACTGATTTCCTGCAGCGGCAATTCTTCGATATATTTTAACACGATGACCGATCGATATTTCTCCGGCAGTTTGGAAATTTCCTTCTGTATCGTTTCCTGAAGCTCCATGTTTTCAACTTCATCCTCAGGCATTTGCACATCGGCCGCAACCTGAGAATACATCGTCAGCCCATCCGTTCCTGCCACCTCTGCATCCAGATAATAATCCGGCTTCTTTTTCCTGATCCTGTCGATGCAAAGATTCGTCGCGATCCGGAACAGCCATGTCGAGAACTTCCTATTCTGATTAAAGGTTTCGATATTGACATACGCCCTGATAAACGCCTCCTGGGCTATATCTTCAGCTTCATGCCGGTTGCCGAGCATACGGAAACATATTTGAAACACTTTATCCTTGTAAAGCTCAACTAATTCCGCAAAAGCACTTTGATCGCCTTTTAATACTTGTTTTATCCGTTTCTTCACTAATACTTCCATCTCTGTTATACCTCCGCTCTATGCGGCTATATTTATATACGTTACACTCTATAGAAAGGTTTCATTTTTTTCATAATATAATCCTAACAAATTTTTGCTTAAAAATGTTTACATTTTATTGAAAAGGGGTATAAAAGGACTAATATTTAATGTACTGGGGGATTCACCATGAGTGGAAGGGTTAATAAAGAGCTGCTGTATCAAATTGAAGACTGTCGTCGCCAAATGGTAGAACTCGCAAAAGAGTCATCATACGCCGATGAAAAAGTCGTACATTTAAGTACGCGACTGGACAATCTGTTAAATCAATACCAATTAGTCAAACAAAATTGAAAGAAGATAGAAAAAGGCTGAAAACCTGTTTGGAGGTTTTCAGCCTTCTTTGTTTGTTACTTCCACGAGAGGGCTGCCCCTCCCATGATTAGAGTAGTTTTTCCCCGAACAATGACCCCATCAGGGCAACGGCTACAGTTGCCGTCTTATTTTTCTCATCAAGGATCGGATTTACTTCCACAAATTCTGCAGATGTAATGATCTTCGCCTCTTCAAGCATTTCCATGGCCAGGTGGCTTTCACGGTAGCTGATGCCGCCAAGAACCGGTGTACCCACTCCCGGTGCATCGCTTGGATCCAAACCATCAAGATCAAGGGACAGATGCACTCCGTCCGTCCTGTCTTTCAAGTAAGTAATTGCATCTTCCATTACCTTCGCCATACCCATGCGATCCACTTCATGCATCGTATACACCTTGATGCCTTTTTCCTTAATAAGTTCCCGCTCTCCTTCATCCAGGGAACGTGCCCCGATGATAACGATATTCTCAGGCTTTATTTTAGGCGCGCTGCCTCCGATGCTGGTCAAGTCTTCATGACCGATGCCGAGACTCACAGCCAGCGGCATTCCATGGATATTTCCTGATGGAGATGTATCACCTGTGTTCAAATCGCCGTGTGCATCATACCAGATGACCCCGAGATTCTCATAGTGTTTGGAAACACCGGCAAGCGTACCGATCGCTATACTATGATCCCCTCCGAAAATCAACGGGAAATCACCGCTTGAAATCACTTCATCAACTGTTGATGCAAGCTTCCCGCCAGCTTCAGCAACCGCTTTCAAATTTCTCAAATTAGTATCCGGATTATTATGTACACGCTCAGCCTGGCCAATTTCAATATCGCCGAGATCCTTTATTTCATACCCCAGATTTTCAAGTCTTTCGACAACCCCCGCATAGCGGATCGCACTTGGCCCCATGTCGACCCCTCGTCTCATCTGTCCCAGATCCATTGGTACTCCGATGATTGATATGTTTTTGTTCATGTAAATTCCTCCAATCCCAATTATCTGAATCTTTCTCTATTGTATCTTGATAGTGATGGATGACTCAACTGGACAGGATTTTGTATATATATGCGGTTGGGGAGGGGTTTTTGGAAGAATGTGAGGAGGTAGGTTTTCGTTTGGCTGGTGATTGGAGTTGGACTGGCTTTGGAGGTGGTCCCGTAGGTCCTGTTTCGGTTTCATAAAGATTTTTCGACAAGTGGCGCAATTATCAGGGAAAGGGGCGCAATAAACTGGAAAGGGGCGCAATTATCCGGAAAGTGGCTCAATAATCCAGATACCGGCGCAATAATTTACATATCGGCAAAATTATCAGCCAAACCGGCACTATTCTTTATTGGAGGAAGTCAGAAACCATGAATCTCATACGTATTTTGACTAAAATCCGGCTAACTAATCAACAATGAAGGCCGCTTAACCTCTAAATCAGACAAAATTCTCTCTGAGATGAAGGGTTTTACCATCGCACTCTACATTTCCCCCGCTGCCTGACACATGCCAAATAAAAAAACCCCAACTCTATAAAAGAATTGAGGTTCTAATGTCGTATGTATGGTGGAGCCTAGCGGGATCGAACCGCTGACCTCCTGCGTGCAAAGCAGGCGCTCTCCCAGCTGAGCTAAGGCCCCATTTTAGGTATAAGAATTTCTCACATCCATGGGTAAGATGTGAGAAATTTTTGATGAGCCATGAAGGACTCGAACCTTCGACCCTCTGATTAAAAGTCAGATGCTCTACCAACTGAGCTAATGGCTCTGGGTGGCTGGGCTAGCTGGATTCGAACCAACGCATGTCGCAGTCAAAGTGCGATGCCTTACCGCTTGGCTATAGCCCAATAATGTGACATAAAAAAGGGACATTACTAATATGTCCATTTCATTTCTAAATATACAATGGTGGAGGGGGGCAGATTCGAACTGCCGAACCCGAAGGAGCGGATTTACAGTCCGCCGCGTTTAGCCACTTCGCTACCCCTCCACAATGAGAGAAAATGGTGCCGGCAAGAGGACTTGAACCCCCAACCTACTGATTACAAGTCAGTTGCTCTACCAGTTGAGCTACACCGGCGTGTTTAGTTTTAAAGGGTTGTCCCTCTACTGAGCTTAGTAAAGGAAGGAAAGATATTTTACTCCCGCTCACGCTTCGTAAAAATTAAGGAAGATTCTTTTACTCCGCTCACGCTTCGTAAAAAATCATGGTGGAGGATGACGGGATCGAACCGCCGACCCTCTGCTTGTAAGGCAGATGCTCTCCCAGCTGAGCTAATCCTCCAGTATGTATGGTGAGTTCTTTTCGCTTACGTAGAAAAATGGTGACCCGTACGGGATTCGAACCCGTGTTACCGCCGTGAAAGGGCGGTGTCTTAACCGCTTGACCAACGGGCCAATCTATATCGTTTAAAAAAATAAAAGCTTCCAACCGGGCTCGAACCGGTGACCTCTTCCTTACCATGGAAGCACTCTACCTGCTGAGCTATGGAAGCAATGGCTCCGCAGGCAAGATTCGAACTTGCGACCGATCGGTTAACAGCCGATAGCTCTACCACTGAGCTACTGCGGAATGATTATAGCCTGGCGACGTCCTACTCTCACAGGGGGAGATCCCCCAACTACCATCGGCGCTGAAGAGCTTAACTTCCGTGTTCGGCATGGGAACGGGTGTGACCTCTTCGCCATAGTCACCAGACAATATTGCTTACAATGACAAATATTATTATATAATATTTTCAATGAATTTCAAGGGTAAATTTAAAATTTATTCCCTGAAAACTAGATAAAGGATTGATGTCAAGAATACCGGTATCGTATAACCCAGCTCCGGCGGCTAGAGACTCGAGGTCATTTCCGTGTCAGTCAGCTGAGGGAAGAACGCCCTCTTCTGCCTGCCCCGAAAATGCTTGTCGTCTCTGAACGAGCCGCCTCCGCTTTTTCGTTTGGTTAAGTCCTCGATCGATTAGTATCAGTCAGCTCCACATGTCGCCATGCTTCCACCTCTAACCTATCTACCTGGTCATCTTCCAGGGATCTTACTCACATAAAGTGATGGGAAATCTCATCTC
>NZ_MINN01000045.1 GCF_001877785.1 Rossellomorea aquimaris
CTTATCATCTTTTCCTTCATATTTCTTGTATTCCCGGGCATAGTCCAAAACCCCTTGATACATTAGGTCCGTTGATTTCATGTGCATCGGCGCACACATCGTCACAATGCCCGGGAATACAAGAAATATGAAGGAAAAGTATACCCCAGTTTCAAGCTGAATACGCCGCCCAGTGACAAACCGGCCACGGCAATCTCCTGGTAACCCTTGTCGATCAATGTTTGATACGCCTCTTCGACGTCTTGCCACCAATCTTCAGGACAAAAAAAAAAAAAAAAACCAATACGAAAAAAGAGACTGATAACCAATAACATAACACAATCAGACCAATAGACTACAACATCACAAGAATGAGATACTCACAGCATAGCATTACGTAACCAACAGAAGACA
>NZ_MINN01000046.1 GCF_001877785.1 Rossellomorea aquimaris
TGTAGAGTGAATGATGTAATAAGAAACCAATCGTCGGACAGCTTACTACTGTTGAAACTCTGGGCTGTGCTGCAGTTATCTGTTCAGAGAAGACAGGGAACCTTACGCAGAATAAGATGACCGTCACACATCTGTGGAGCGGAGGAAGGACCTGGTCTGTAACCGGTACAGGTTACGAACCGGATGGGCAGTTTTACAGCGGTGAGGAAAAGGTGTCGCCGAATAACCAGAAAGCTCTCAATCAGTTGCTGACATTCGGGATGCTCTGTAATCACGCTGAAATAGTCACCAGGGATAATAGCTTTGCAGTGGATGGCGACACTACTGAAGGGGCCCTGGTGGTCGCCGGATTAAAAGCTGGATTAAACAGGGAAACCCTGCTTCAAAAATTTAAAGTCATAAAAGAGTTTCCCTTTGATTCTACTAGGAAGATGATGAGC
>NZ_MINN01000047.1 GCF_001877785.1 Rossellomorea aquimaris
GGGTGGTTGGAAGTGGATAGGTGAGAGGGTTGAACAGGTTGGGAGGGGAGGAGGAGGATCAACTTAGTAATTAGTGAATATGTTTATGAAGTATCTGTGATTTGCGGGACGACATATAATAGAACGATGGTTGCGCTGTGAAGTAATATTGGATCTGTTTGTGGTTTTTTTTTTTATTGCATAAAATCGACCGTTTTGAGGAGCGGCTCCATCACTTGCTATGGAATATCAAAGAACATAACAACCGCAAAACCTTGGAAAGCATCGAAGAAGTTCGCCATGAAATTTTATTATGGAAGCATTTGATCATGGGGTTTCGTGAAATTATCATGGCAGTAGAGGAAACCTTTGGTGAAAACGTCTGTGACCGAAGAGAATACAAGCGGACGTC
>NZ_MINN01000048.1 GCF_001877785.1 Rossellomorea aquimaris
TTATTAGCAGAAGTGTTGTAAGATGAAGTATCAATGAATTCGATATGGGAGGTTGTATATGTAAGTTATGTTGGGTGTGTATAGAATTAAAATGAGATGTCGTTGTAAATTTCGTATATTTGTTTATATTTTTTTTTTTCCTTGACCTATTGCGATCAGATCTAGTTTCGTTTTCGAATGCGTTCGCGGACAGCGGATTCCATGGGTGTAAGAAAGCCGGATGTTCGTAGGTTGATGGCAGAGTAAGCAGGGACTCTATTTCCATGAGCTTAAAATAGAAAATAAAGTTCGATAATGGTTAAAAAAGTCTGTTAATTAATGGGAATATTCTTTAAAGTAGATACAGGGCTAATTAGCGTAAAAAACGCATCAAAACTAACGAATTCGGGAT
>NZ_MINN01000049.1 GCF_001877785.1 Rossellomorea aquimaris
CAACTGCTTACGTGCATTGCGGAAAATGCGCATCCATGGGCCATCCTCGCCCCAGTTTTCCGGATGCCAGGAGTTGCTGACAGTACGGAAAACTCGTTCCGGGTGCGGCATCATAATGGTGACTCGACCACTTTCAGTCGTGACCGCCGTAATACCGTTCGGTGAACCGTTCGGGTTAGCCGGGTAGGTTTCAGTGACTTTGCCGAAGTTATCGACATAGCGCAGTGCCACCAGCCCTTTGCTTTCCAGTGCCGCCAGATGCGCCGCATCACGCACTTCCACGCGCCCTTCACCATGAGACACAGCAATCGGCATCTGAAAAAAAAAAACACAACAACTAAACAACAATCACAAGAGAAAAGAGATGCAGAAACATGAAACCACAAAGATA
>NZ_MINN01000050.1 GCF_001877785.1 Rossellomorea aquimaris
TTTTTATTCATGTTTGTGTTGATAGATTATTGACAGACTATTGTCATCATAATGGTGCGGTATAGTCGTGTGTTGCGATGCTAGGGTGTAGGTGTGGTTGGTAATATTATTTTTTTTTTAGTACAGAAAATCGCTGCACATCAAGACCAGCTCGCTTGAACTGGCAGTCGGCAAACTGAGCGGCGGCAATCAGCAAAAAGTATCGCTCGGCAAATGGCTATTCACGGGACCAAAAATTTTGATCCTCGATGAACCGACGCGGGGCATCGACGTCGGAGCGAAGTTCGAGATCTACACGATCATGAACGAATTGATCAAACAAGGCATGAGCATCATCATGATTTCTTCTGAACTGAACGAAATCATCGGCATGAGCGACCGTATTTACGT
>NZ_MINN01000051.1 GCF_001877785.1 Rossellomorea aquimaris
TTATCGTGTCCTACAGTAGTTGTACTTCCGGTGAATAGAGACGTGGTGTGTCAGCCTGCTGCTGCTGGTATCGCAGTCGCTAGAACAGAAAGTAGCAGTGGTATTTGTTTTTTTTTTTCGCAGTGCCAGAGCGGCCTCGTGCGGGTTGCCGGATGCGGCCAGCGCCAGCAACTTTTTCAGTTTCTCAATGTGTTTATTCTGGTCTGTCATTGTTCTGTATCTCCGGTATTTTTCTGCCGTTTCCATGCCCGGACAGCGTCGGACAGCTCTTTCAGGCTGTATGCTGCTTTAAGCTTTTCCCATAACCACTGTGTTGTTATGTGCATCAGCAGGGCAGCCAGGGCTGCCCCCGCACTGAGGCATGTCGCCAGGCCAGTAAGAATCAGTG
>NZ_MINN01000052.1 GCF_001877785.1 Rossellomorea aquimaris
CCCATTGATTGTTCACGTGGATTCCAAAGAAACCGCCTTGGAGTATGTGGAAGAAGTTCCTGAAAAAGCGCTGCAATGCATGGATGCTTTTTGGCCAGGGGCACTGACTTTAATCATGCAGGCGAAACCGGATATCTTTGCTTCTAACGTGACAGCAGGCTTGCCAACAGTAGGCATTCGCGTACCGAATCATCCAGTTGCGTTAAACTTATTGAAGCAATTGAAGCGGCCAGTCGCAGCGCCGAGCGCCAATACGAGCGGAAAAAAAAAAAAAAAAACACAATAAGCACAGTGAGCTAAATATCTCAACACCCTGTGTCACCTATAATTCGCCTTTGAACTTTTTCGTCACAAAGCTGCCTATTCAGGATCATGCCTTGTGGTCGCCG
>NZ_MINN01000053.1 GCF_001877785.1 Rossellomorea aquimaris
TTGCAGTGTGGTGAATATTGACGTATTTGCTACGGTTGATCAGCAAATTACGGATACTTGATGTTCAGGGTTAATTGTGTTTCGCAGTTGATTACACTCCTGTCGAATTGCATCGTGATGCAGATTAATATATGTACAGGTAGTCCCGTTTTTTTTTTTTTTTTTTTCACAGCGGGAACAGTACTTAGTGAAATCGTTCTCTTTCATGAACCGGTTGGATGGCCGAAGCTATTGTTAATTGGCGTGCTCTTAATCGGTGTAATCGGGTTGAAGCTTGTGACACAGGATGAGACAGAGGAAAAAGGAGGCGAGGCATAATGCTGCACTGGATCAGTTTACTGTGCGCGGGCTGTTTAGAAATGGCCGGCGTGGCCCTTATGAATAGGTG
>NZ_MINN01000054.1 GCF_001877785.1 Rossellomorea aquimaris
GGACAGATGATTGGGGTGAAGTCGTAACAAGGTAGCCGTATCGGAAGGTGCGGCTGGATCACCTCCTTTCTAAGGAATATTACATGAAACGTTTGACAGTCGAAGTTTTGTTCAGTTTTGATGGTTTGATAAGGTTTTTTGCGCAAGCAAAAGAACCATCCATCAGGGATTTTTACGAAGTGTAAGCGAAGTAAAAGATCCAACCATAAAGTTTGTTCTTTGAAAACTAGATAAAGTGTTAATTGATAGTCAAGAAATTACCGAGTATCGCCATTTTAGGTTTTAAACCTTATGTAACAACCAATTCGGTTAAGTTATGAAGGGCGCACGGTGGATGCCTTGGCACTAGGAGCCGATGAAGGACGGGACTAACACCGATATGCTTCGGGGAGCTGTAAGTGAGCTTTGATCCGGAGATTTCCGAATGGGGGAAC
>NZ_MINN01000055.1 GCF_001877785.1 Rossellomorea aquimaris
TCCTCATGCGAGGAACTGAGTTATCCGGTATTAGCCCCGGTTTCCCGGAGTTATCCCAGTCTTACAGGCAGGTTACCCACGTGTTACTCACCCGTCCGCCGCTGATCTCAGGGAGCAAGCTCCCTGAGATCCGCTCGACTTGCATGTATTAGGCACGCCGCCAGCGTTCGTCCTGAGCCAGGATCAAACTCTCCGATAAAAGTTTGAATAGCTCTTTTTGCAACGATTAAATCGTTGCAGTAAATCTAGAATTAACGTTGACGTAATTGTCTTGTTTTGTTCAGTTTTCAAGGTTCAATTTGTTGCTCGCGCTCCGTTTGAAGCGACTTTATTAATATACCATCTTGTCCGTATTCCGTCAACACTTTTTTATTATTTCGCAAAAACATTTTTTAACGAATCAATATGTAATGTTTTTCTCTTTCGGACAACAAATAATAGTATACATGCCTTTAAGCAGTTTAGCAAGGTTTTTTAAAAGAAAATAACCCGGGGAAATTCCGGCCCTTCCCGGGTTATGGAATCACCATACTTACAAAGTCTTAACCCAATACTTCCGTAATATAAATATCTTTACTCTGCGAGAGATCGAGCAGCTCTTCGCTGTCGTTCAGTTTCACTATCGGCTTCGTGTAGATATTGGCTTTTGTATAGACTACTTCCCCGTAATCCCCCGTTGATAGTCTTACGGCTGTTCCGATATCCAGGTCACCAACTAACTGCATGAGGGCATTGACTACTTTTATATCAAATTTACCGAACAGATCTTTTCTGATCATATCCAGTACCTTGAAGACGGGCTGCCGGTTTCGATAGATCCTCTCTGATGTCATGGCATGGAATACATCGGCGATTCCGATGATCTGGGAATACAAGTGGATGCGGTCACTCTTTTCCGAAGTGGGATAGCCTGTTCCATCAAAGCGCTCATGATGCTGGAAGATTGCAAGTTTCGCTTCCGGCTTCAATAGAGGGGAATCCTTGACCATCTTATACCCGTTTGCAGTATGAAGCTTGATTTCTTGGAATTCACTTTCAGTAAGGGGCTTCTCTTTTTTTAAGATCGTTGATGATACCTTAGCCATCCCGCAGTCAGCGAGTACTCCCGCGAGCGCCAGCTGATTGACCTGGCCGCTGTTAAGGCCTGCTTTCTTTCCGAGCATTGAACTCAGGATACTGACTGCAATGGGATGATGATAGATATAGTCTTTTTTCGTAGAGTACTGATTCAATGAATAGAGCAGGAATTTATTTTGTTCAATCGTTTTAATGAGGGGAAGTGTGATTTCCCTCATTTTCGCTATATTGATAGGCATCCCTGATTGCCAATTCGTGAATTCTTTTTTGAATTCCCCGACGCTTTCCAAATAGGTATTGATGAAGCCTTTATCCCTGACTGCTTCAGACAAGCTCGCTCCTGCAGACTGATCTGTGTCTGAAGCATCAGCCTGGGATGGCAATTGATTTGACCTGTGATGCCGGCCTTCCGCTTTGGTTTTTTCAATCTCTATTTCAGTGATATTGAATGCCCGGAGGACTTTGATATGCCGTTCTGTTAATACTGTATTTTTGGGAATGATAGGGGTTGATGTCATTCCCATGACCTCTTTTTCCAGAATACAGCCCGCTTCCACTTCGTTCCGATGTACTTTCATGTTATTGCACCTCGAATCATCCTTTTCTATATAGGTTTATTTTACCAAATATTATTGTGGTTGGCTGGTTTTTTTATGTTTTCCGTGCAAGACTTCGCTTTCGGCGGGTGACCTGTGAGCCTCCTGTCTTTTTCCAAGAAAGGAACTGTCCAGCTTCAGGGTTAGAGGGCACATGGCATAAGCCAACCGACCAAGAAGGCAAAGAGCGCCTTCCAGCCAAATTAGTATTATGCCACACGCCTCTTAGCAAAGCCCTTAGCTTTTCTAATAGAAGTATGCCTCTTGCACTCCAATCAACCGCTGGATTCACCTGCAAATAATTGAAAATAAAAAGCTATCTCAAAGGATATTAATTCCTTGGGAGATAGCTTTTTGTTGTTTATTCTTCTGAATCGTCGGTTGATTCGTCAGTGTCTTCTTGATTGCCTTCAGCTGGTTCATTGCTTTCAGCCGTCTCTGCGTCTTCGGATGTTTCGACAGGGGCTTCCGTTTCTTCATCTTCTTCTTTTTCTACTTTTGCTACGGTAGAAACGAATTCACTTTCCTGAAGACGGATCAGTTTCACACCTTGAGTGTTACGGCCGGTTGTCGAGATATCATTTACGTCCATTCGGATGAGAACTCCGTGGGCAGTGATGATCATGAGGTCTTCTTCCCCTGTTACGGCTTTAACCGAAACAAGTTCCCCGTTCCGCTCCGTTACGTTACACGTTTTAAGTCCTTTACCGCCCCGGGTTTGAATTCTGTATTCACTTGCCGGTGTACGCTTACCATATCCGTTTACGGTAACGACGAGCACGTCATTTTTCTCTTCCAGGATTTCCATTCCTACGACGATATCATCATCGGATAGGTTGATTCCTCTAACGCCGGTCGCCGTTCGTCCCATTGAACGCACATCTGTTTCAGGGAAACGGATCAGCATACCTTTTTTCGTACCGATGATCATATCTTTTTCACCGTCAGTAAGTTTGACCGAGATCAATTCATCATTCTCTCTCAAATTGATCGCAATAAGTCCGTTTGTACGGATATTCGCAAAATCAGAGACAGGTGTACGTTTGGATACTCCATGTTTTGTCGTGAAGAATAGATACCAGTCATCAACGAACTCTTCTACTCGAATCATCGCATTGATCCACTCATCTTTTTCTACACCGAGCATATTGATGATCGGCAGTCCTTTTGCCGTACGGCTGAATTCAGGAATTTCATATCCTTTTGCACGATATGCTTTCCCTTTATTCGTAAAGAACAGAATCGTATCATGTGTCGATGTTGTCAGAAGATGTTCGACAAAGTCATCTCCCGTTGTACCCATTCCCTGGATTCCGCGTCCGCCGCGTTTTTGACTGCGGTAAGTGGAGACAGGAAGACGTTTGATATAGCCGTTATGAGTAAGGGAAACCACAATGTTTTCACGTGGAATCAAATCTTCATCTTCTATGTTTTCAATTCCGCCTGCGACAATTTCAGATCTTCTTTCATCGTTGAAGCGCTCTTTGATTTCCAGAAGCTCTTCACGGATGATTTCAAGAACCTTTTCGTCGTCTGCTAAAATGGCTTTCAGTTCTGTAATAATCTTCATTAATTCCTGGTATTCTTCTTCGATCTTCTCGCGCTCTAAACCTGTCAAACGCTGAAGACGCATATCAAGGATCGCTTGCGCTTGTTTTTCAGATAGAGAGAATTGCTCCATCAGTCCTTGTTTCGCAAGTTCCGTCGTTTGAGAACCGCGGATCAGGGCGATGATTTGATCAATATGATCAAGTGCAATACGCAGCCCTTCCAGGATATGCGCTCTCGCTTCCGCTTTACGCAATTCGAATTCAGTTCTGCGGCGGATGACCACGCGTTGATGCTGGAGGTACTCATATAAACATTCTTTCAGATTCAACACTTTCGGCTGACCGTTAACGAGGGCCAGCAGGTTGATCCCGAAGCTTGTTTGCAGGGCTGTCTGCTTGTAAAGATTGTTCAGGAGCACATTGGCATTGGCGTCTTTTCTGACTTCAATGACAATACGCATACCGTTACGATCTGATTCATCACGAAGATCCGTGATGCCGTCGATCTTCTTATCGCGGACGAGATCCGCTATTTTTTCAATCAGCTTTGCTTTGTTCACTTGATATGGAATTTGGTGAACGATGATTGTTTCTTTTCCGTTGCTCTTCTGTTCAATCTCTACACGGGCACGCATCGTAATGGACCCTTTACCTGTTTCATAAGCTCGGCGGATTCCGCTTCTGCCCACAATCAAGCCGGCAGTTGGGAAGTCCGGGCCATGGATGTATTCCGTCAATTCCTGGATGGTGATGTCAGGGTCTTTACTTAATGCAAGGATCCCGTCAACCACTTCACCAAGGTTATGAGGCGGAATATTCGTCGCCATCCCTACAGCGATACCTGACGATCCGTTCACCAGAAGGTTGGGGAAACGGGCCGGCAGTACTTCCGGTTCGCGTTCGCTGCCATCATAGTTATCTTTGTAGTCGATTGTGTCTTTATTGATATCACGGATCAGTTCCATGGATATCTTGGACATGCGTGCTTCTGTGTAACGCATCGCTGCCGCAGCATCTCCGTCGACAGAACCGAAGTTTCCGTGGCCGTCGACAAGCATGTAGCGATAGTTGAAATCCTGCGCCATACGCACCATCGTGTCATATACCGCTGAGTCACCATGGGGGTGATACTTACCGATAACTTCACCGACGATACGGGCAGATTTCTTGTATGCTTTGTCCGCTGTCATTCCCAGGTCGTTCATCGCGTATAAAATACGGCGATGGACCGGCTTCAATCCGTCACGGGCATCGGGAAGGGCACGGGAAACGATGACGCTCATCGCATAATCCAGGAATGAGGTGCGCATCTCATTGCTTATATTAATCTCTTTAACATTTGATTTTGGTGTTTCTGCCATAGTATAAGGGACCTCCTTTTAAAGAAAGATTTGGACCTTTCTCTTTGTTATCCTTGTCCGCTATGTAAAAGACAGGATAGATTGATGTGTCTATCCTGCTTTATTAGGTGTTCTGTTAAAACTGGACCGTTGATTTCCGTTACAGGCGTTCGCTTTCCGCGGGGCGGGCGGTGAGCCTCCTCGGCGCATTGCGCCTGTGGGTAAGAAAGGCGGAGGGGCTTTGCCCAGAGGCGGGTGGCATAAGGCGAATTGGCCACGAAGGCGTTTCTTGCCTTCTTGGTCAATTTGACTTATGACATGTGCCTCTAAGCCCCGGAGCCGGACAAGTCTCACCTGTCCCGCACATCCCGCAGGAGTCGAACGCCTTCCACTCCAATCAACTAGTAGTTAAGTCAAAAAAATAACTTCTCACCTTACCTTCCGGATGACATATGTCGCACTCGAAAGGTCATAGGTATAAAACCAAATTAAATATCCAAGTTCTTAACGTAAGCAGCATTCTCTTCAATAAAGTTACGTCTAGGTTCTACTTTGTCACCCATGAGGATTTCAAAGGTTTCATCGGCTTCGATGGCGTCCTGCAGACTTACTTGAAGCAGCGTTCTTGATTCAGGGTCCATTGTGGTTTCCCATAACTGCTCAGGGTTCATTTCCCCTAGACCTTTGTAACGCTGTATTCCAGGTTTAGGTGTAGGTGAAATTTCTGCCAGGATGCGATCAAGTTCTTTATCGTTGTAGGCATATTCAATTTTCTTGCCCTGCTGAATCTTGTACAACGGCGGCTGGGCGATATAGATGAATCCAGCTTCGATGATTTTTCTCATATAACGATAGAAGAACGTCAACAATAGTGTACGGATATGGGCGCCGTCGACGTCGGCATCGGTCATGATGACGATTTTATGATATCTCGCCTTTGAAAGATCGAAATCTTCCCCGATTCCCGTACCGAGAGCCGTGATAATTGCCCGGACCTCATTATTGGAAAGGATTTTATCCAGACGGGCCTTTTCAACATTGATGATTTTACCGCGCAGCGGCAGGATCGCCTGAAAGTGACGGTCACGGCCCTGCTTGGCAGATCCGCCGGCTGAGTCACCCTCAACCACATAAATTTCACTGATGCTTGGATCTTTCGAAGAACAATCCGCCAATTTACCCGGCAGGCTCGAAATCTCGAGCGCACTCTTACGGCGTGTAAGCTCCCTGGCTTTCTTCGCAGCCATACGGGCACGTGCGGCCATAAGTCCTTTTTCCACTACTTTTCTGGCTACGACCGGATTTTCCAAAAGGAACGTTTCCAGATGTTCTGAAAACAGGGAATCCGTGATCGTTCTTGCTTCTGAGTTACCGAGTTTTGTTTTCGTCTGTCCTTCAAACTGAGGATCCGGATGTTTAATCGAGATGATGGCAGTCAGTCCTTCACGGACATCTTCACCCGAAAGATTCGCATCGCTCTCTTTGAACACATGGTTCTTGCGGGCATAATCATTAATAACCCTTGTCAATGCCGTTTTAAATCCGGACTCATGGGTTCCGCCTTCATGAGTATGAATATTGTTGGCGAAAGAATAAAGATTGCTTGCAAATCCATCATTATACTGAAGCGCGATTTCAACGGTAATATCGTCTTTTTCACCTTCAATGAAGATCGGTTCTTCATGGATGACTTCTTTTGAGCGGTTTAAATGTTCTACGTACGACTTAATACCGCCTTCATAATGATAATCTCTTCTTTTTCCTTCTCCGCGCTTATCTTCAATACTGATTTGGATTCCCTTGTTTAAGAAAGCCAGTTCACGAACACGATTTGCCAGCGTATCATAGTCGTATTCTGTCGTTTCAGTGAAAATTTCAGGGTCTGGAGTGAAGTGGATGACGGTTCCGGTCTTGTCTGTTTCACCGATGATCTTAAGATCGAAGCTAGGGACACCTTTTTCAAATTTTTGATAGTGGATTTTCCCATCTCGGTGCACATATACTTCAAGTTCCGTAGAAAGGGCATTAACAACCGAGGCACCTACACCATGCAGACCTCCGGATACTTTGTATCCGCCGCCGCCGAATTTACCGCCTGCGTGAAGGACGGTCATGATGACCTCTACCGCTGGACGACCCATCTTCTCGTGAATCCCGACCGGAATTCCGCGTCCATTATCCGTTACCGTGATGCTGTTATCTTCTTCAATGACGATTTCGATTTCATCGCAATGGCCTGCAAGGGCTTCATCGATACTGTTATCGACGATTTCCCATACCAAGTGATGCAGACCTCTTCCGCTAGTCGATCCGATGTACATTCCTGGTCGTTTACGTACGGCTTCCAATCCTTCTAAAACCTGAATCTGATTTTCATCATAGGATTGACCTTGTGCTTGTTTTTGTTCCATAGCCATGCCGATTCACCTACACTTTCTAACCTTTCGGGCTTGTATTTCTATAATAAATTCTCATAGTTTGAGTATTTCTTTGATCGTTTCTTAAGCGTGCTGGATGCCAGCGGGGAAAGATACAATTGATTTTTCGTGATAACGAGAGATTTATATGAACCCTTTGCAAGATTCCAAAGGTGATTATCTTTATTTTTTAAAAAGAGCTGTAATTCTTCTGAAAACTGTACGGTGTCCCGATCGATGATTGCGATGATATCATCGGTCCGGACCATGACATCTTCTCCGACATGAATGTACAATGCAGCACCTCATTTCAGTCTTTTCATAGTTCCCGCTTCCACTTCGAACTGTGCCGCCTCGTTAAGCGTCTGATGGTCGATCCCGTCAACATTTGTGGTCGTGACAAAGGTCTGCACCTTGCCTTGTATGGTGTTGAGCAAATGGGACTGACGGTAATCATCGAGCTCCGACAGCACATCATCCAAAAGAAGGATGGGATATTCTTTTATTTCAGAATGGATGAGTTCGATTTCTGCCAGTTTCACAGAAAGGGCCGTTGTCCGCTGCTGTCCCTGGGATCCGAATGTCTGGACGTCGCGTCCGTTCACGATGAATTGCAGGTCATCACGGTGCGGGCCTGCCAGGGTGACGCCGCGATCGATTTCCCGCTCGCGTATCCCTTCGAATTTCCGTTCGTATACCTCTACCATTTTTGACCATTCTTGATCATCTGATACATCCAAAGACGGTTTATAAAGGATTTCCAGCGTTTCGAGGTTCCTTGAGATCCCTGAATGGATCGGCTTTGCCCAACTTTCGAGCAGCTGGACGAATTCAAACCGCTTCTTGACGATCTTGACGGCGACTTCGATGAATTGTTCCGTCAGGACCTCCAGCATCGTCTGATCGGTCTGTTTCCTCGTCTGCAGCAGTTTCAGGTAATGGTTCCGCTGTTGTAATATTTTTTGATATAGGCTGATATCATGTAAATAAACAGGCGAAACCTGCCCGATTTCCATATCAACAAAACGACGCCTAACTTGAGGGCTCCCTTTTACCAAATGGAGATCTTCAGGCGCAAACATGACAACATTCATATTACCGACATATTGACTCAGCTTCTGCTGTTCAAGGTGGTTGCACTTTGCTTTCTTGCCCTTTTTTGACAGGACAAGTTCCAAAGGCAGCGGGCCGTTATATTTTTGAATCCTACCTTTTATTTTAGCATATTCCTCGTCCCAGCGGATTAAATCTTTATCATTCGACGTCCGGTGGGATTTCGCCATCGCAAGCACATAGATGGACTCCATGATATTCGTCTTCCCCTGGGCATTCTCCCCGAGGATGACATTCACCTTGTTCTCGAAATCCACTTCGATCGACTCGTAGTTCCGATAATTTTTCAGTTCCAATTGTTCAATAAACATGGACATAACATCCTTTTTTATTCTGCGGCAACCACAAAAACCCCTACTTCCGGAATCTCGACTTTATCGCCGACCGCAAGCTTCCTTCCTCTTCTCTGGTCCTGTTCGCCATTTATGTATACCTCGTATTCACTCAAAAACCATTTCGCCATGCCTCCGGATTGAATCACATCGGCAAGTTTCAGAAACTGCCCGAGCGTGATGATCTCCGTTGAAATCGTGACTTCTTTCTCCACTAAAATCACTACTTTCCGTATAAAGTCTCTAATATCTTATTTTACTCTAAATCTCCTTAAGTCACAACTAACGAAAGAAGGAGAAGGATGGAAAAGAAAAAAGCCGACGCCATTCGGCATCAGCTTTGAAATTGATTAATACGTTCTTACAGGAAGAATCAATTGAAGGATGGAATCATCATGAAGCGGTTTTAGGACAAAAGGTCTCATCGCTCCCGTGAAATTCACATAGATCTCGGTTCCTTCGATCGCTTTCAGTGCATCCATCATGTATTTCGCACTGAAGGAAATCTTCAGTTCTTCCCCTTCGACAGATTGACTTTGAACCTGTTCGATGACTTTCCCGATTTCCGGGGTATTGGAGGAAATTTCGATCATGCCGGCATCCAGGGTGGAAAGCTTCACGACATTATTGCGTCCTTCCCTTGCCAAGAGCGATGCACGGTCGATCGCCTGCAGGAATTCCTTCGTCGTAAGTGTCAGTTCCGTCTTTGTATCGGACGGGATCAAACGGCTTGTATCAGGGTAATTCCCTTCAAGCAGTCTTGAGAAGAATAAGAGATGTTTCGCTTTGAACAGCACCTGGTTTTCAGTAATGACGATTTCAACCGGCTCGTCCGTGTCATCAAGGATCTTGTTCAGCTCATTCAAGCTCTTACCCGGGATGACAATGTTATAAGACGCATCATGGTTCGTTTCGATCGGAGCCTTTCTCATTGCCAGCCTGTGACTATCTGTTGCAATACAGCTCAGTTCGCCGTTTTCGATCTGACAGTTTACACCTGTCAAGATGGGGCGTGTTTCTGAGGTGGACACTGCGAAAACAGTCTGTCTGATCATCGTTTTTAAAAGGTCTGTGGAAACCTTGATTCCATTGCCCTCTTCAATCTGAGGCAGATGCGGATATTCTTCAGGATCCAATCCATTCAGATTGAATTCAGCTTTTCCGGAACGGATGACCGTCTGGAAGTGATTTAAGACTTCGATTTCAACTGTGTCTTTAGGCAGCTTCTTTACGATTTCACTAAAAAACTTTGCCTGAAGGACGATTCCGCCGGTTTCCTGGATTTCTACAATCTCTGAACCATCTTCTTCAGCGGGGATGAAGGATTCAATGGAAATATCGGAGTCGCTTCCTGTCAGGGTAACACCGTCTTCGGTAGCAATGATTTTAATTCCTGTAAGGATCGGGATCGTGGTTCTGGACGTTACGGCTTTCATGACATCTTGAACGCTTTGAACAAGATCGTCCCTCTGAATAACAAATTTCATGATTATTTCCTCCAATTTGCACATAATTTTTTGGACTGAATCATATATTAATAATTTATTTAAAAAAAGTAATAGTACTAGTAGGGCCTGTTGATATGTGGATAAGTGTGTGAATTGAACGGAAACACAGCCTATCCACATGTGGATAGACTGTGTGCTAGTTGGTCTCGGTTATCAACAGTATTCAGTTATTAGTTGAATCTATCATTTAAAATTATTAAGAAAAAATCTCTTTGAATACCGCAGTTGATTTCCGTGCAGGACTTCGCTTTCCGCGGGCGAGCGGTGAGCCTCCTCGGCTTCGCCTGCGGGGTCTCACTAGCTTCGCTTTTCCCGCAGGAGTCTTCGTCCTGCACTCCAATCAACTGCTGGAACTAGTCATATCCTTGATTGACTCTTAAGGAATCTATTGCTTCTCAGCCATTTAATATATAGTAAATGGCTTCTGATCAGCAGTTTAATAAACGAGCAACTTTCCACCAGCCATCTATTACTCTTTTTTACTTAAGAGAATCCCTGATATCTTTCAGCTGCTGCTGGAGGAGGGCGTCTGCTCCGAGCAGGGTGCTGATTTTTTCGTGGGCGTGGATGACGGTTGTGTGATCGCGGCCGCCGAATTCTTCGCCGATTTTAGGCAGGGAGGAATCTGTCATTTCCCTGGATAGATACATGGCGATTTGACGCGGGAATGCGATGGATTTCGTCCGTTTCTTTGCTTTGAAATCCTCGATCTTCACATTGAAATGCTCGCCGACTACGCGCTGGATCTCCTGGATCGTGATGGCCTTCGGCTTTGAACTAGGAATGATATCCTTCAATGCCTCCGCCGCGAGATCTGCGTTGATGTCTTTATTGATAAGCGATGAGTAGGCAACGACCCTGATCAGGGCGCCTTCAAGCTCACGGATGTTCGTGTCGATTTGATTGGCAATATAAAGCATGGCTTCGTTCGGGATATCCAGGCCTTCCGCTTTCGCCTTCTTCCTTAAAATCGCGATTCTCGTTTCCAGATCAGGTGGAGTGATATCGGTGATAAGGCCCCATTCAAAGCGGGAACGCAGGCGGTCCTCAAGTGTCGGGATCTCTTTAGGAGGCCGGTCACTAGAGATAACGATCTGCTTGCTTTCTTCATGCAGTGTATTGAATGTATGGAAAAATTCTTCTTGTGTCTGTTCTTTCCCGGCCAAGAATTGAATATCGTCAATTAACAGCACATCGACGCTCCGGTATTTGTTGCGGAAATCGACCGCTTTGTTGTCACGTATGGAGTTGATGAACTCATTCGTGAACTTTTCGGAAGATAAATAGACCACTTTCGCAGCAGGATTATGTTCGAGTACATAATGACCGATCGCATGCATCAAGTGAGTCTTTCCCAGGCCGACTCCCCCGTAAATGAATAAAGGGTTGTAGGCTTTTGCAGGTGCTTCCGCCACTGCCAATGACGCAGCATGGGCGAAGCGGTTCCCTGAGCCGATGACAAACGTATCGAATGTATATTTGGGATTCAGCATGTTCTGGTTCAGATCATACTGATCATCGTCTTTTGACGCCTTTTTCGGCGGGACTGGAATATCAAATTCTTCCGGCTCCTGATTTTGGGGAATAATGAATTTGACGACCAGTTCTTCACCAGTTATGTCATACAGCACTCCTGAGATTAACTGAGAATAACGGCCTTCAAGCCAATCTCTCGCAAACTCGTTCGGAGCTGTAATCACAAGAGTATCCCCTTGGATGGAGTGAGCCTTAGTCGATTTCAGCCATGTGTCGAAGCTTGGCTTACTGATTTTTTTTTCGATATTTTCCAAGGCTTTGCTCCAAAGATCCCCGATATTCTCCAAACCTGATCCCTCCTTTTCTTTATCTTTGTCCGGCAGAAACGCCAGCTTTTTATGCGTGTACAACCTCTGTATAACTTGTAAACGATGAAAATCTCGTCATCTTATAAAAATACAATGTACTGAATGTGGAGAATATATATAATAAGGAAAGAAAATGGTTAGTCGACAATATCCACCACTTGTGGACAAGGTTTTACAAACCATCTGAATAAGTTACCCACATGATATCCACATTTTGTGGATAAGTAAATTTCGTAATTGCAGTTATCAAGAGTGAAAACACAATAATCATATCAAAATATCCTTAGGGGTGCAATGGTTTTTAAATTTTATCCACAACCCCCGCCAACTGTGGAATAGAATTGTCCACAAGGAGTTAACTTGTGAAAAACCTGTCAATACCTGCTGTGGATAAATAAAAATCATGTCGAAATCTATCCACAGGGTGATTTTTTGAGAGTTGGGAGAAATTTGTATAGGGAATTAAGAGGGGAAAAGTTTTATTGAGGACTTCTAAATACCGCTTATGATTTCCGTGCAAGACTCCGCTTTCCGCGGGTAGCCCGTGAGCCTCCTCGTCACTCCGTTCCTGCGGGGTCTCACATTAGCTACTCTTCCCGCAGGAGTCTTCGTCTTACACTCCAATCAACGCTGGATCCACTAGAAATATAGACACCACTTATCCCCGCAGTAAAAAATTTATCCGTCTACATTAATAAGTTAAATTTCTATATTAGAAAAGATATAATTCATCTATATATAAGAAATAGAAAAACATTTCCCGCTGACTACTGGTGATTTTTATTAGTACTTATATGAAAAAGACAGAGTGGATTGGAGCGGAAGGCATTTGACTCCGACGGGAGATAGAGGAAAGGTCGAGACCCCGCAGGCTTGCCGAGGAGGCTCGACTTCCTCCCCGCGGAAAGCAAATGCCTGCAGTGCAAAGAAACGGTCGGCGATCAAGTTGGCACGGTGTTTAAACGTCTAATTCTAAATGTATTTATTCTTTTAGAAGAAAGACAAACAAAATAATTAGTAAATTATAGATACCCAAAAATAAAATGATATGAGTGTTGACTTTTTATGGTTGTCGTCTTTATAATAGTGGAGAATGTCTTTAACTTATGAAGATGAACCCTTCAGGGAGGTGCAATAGATGAAAAGAACGTTTCAACCAAATAGACGTAAAAGAAGTAAAGTACACGGTTTCCGTGCGCGTATGAGCTCTAAAAACGGACGCAGAGTATTAGCTCGCCGCCGTGCTAAAGGAAGAAAAGTATTATCTGCTTAGACCACTGAACTGACTCAGTGGTCTTTTTTTCTAGTAAACGGACAAAAATGATTAAGATCTTCTATTAAATGAAAGACTTAATGAAAGGCTATTTCCTAAAAGGTTGCTTCTTTTCGTAAATAGGCTTGCAGCCCGAATATAGCTTATGGACGTGCTATTTTCGAAATACGGACGGACAAGCCGAAAATACCAAAGTTCCGGTATTTTCGTGTGTGCAAAGCAACAAAGTATGCGAAAAGAGCCTAATGAAAAACAAAAAAACAGGTGTGGGTTATGAGGAAAGAACAGCGAGTTAAGAAAAACAAAGAATTTCAAGAGATATTTAAAAAAGGGACATCTTTTGCAAACAGGCAATTTGTTCTTTATTCCTTAAAACAGGATGAAGCCCAGCCTTTCCGGATCGGGATTTCCGTGAGCAAGAAAATTGGGAATGCTGTATGCCGGAACAGAATTAAGCGGTACATCAGGCAGGCTTTCTTAGAGTTGCGTGAAGACGTTCAAGATAACCACGATTATTTGATCATCGCCAGAAAACCGGCGGCCGACATGGATTTTCATGAAGTGAAAAGCAGCATCACGCATGTTTTAAAGCGTGGAAAAGTACTGAAAAAGTCTAGTAATGGCAAAAATGATAGGAAAAAGTAAAAAAGTATTTACTATTTAGACAAGTTTCAGCATCACAAGCCTTTGAAAAGATGTTACAATACGAGGGATTGTACTTTTTAAGAAACGGTTGGGGGAATCGTGTCCCCGGCTGCTTTAGAGAAGGCTGTTTTCTGATAGATTGCACTTGTTCTTGCACCGGATAGTTTGTCTGATAAGTTTTTTCCCAGAGGACTATAATGGGTGCACGGATAGGCAATTTGATGGAAACGAATTGTGCAGTACTTGCAGAAACATATCAGTTGGGAGGAAATCAAGGGTGAAAAAGAAGATTATAGCCCTCATGGCAATCATTGGGCTAATGACTGTTTTATCAGGCTGTACCGAATATAACCAGCCTATCACACCTGAAAGTTCAGGTTTTTGGAATGAATATATCGTATGGCCATTATCACAATTAATCACGATGGTTGCGGATTGGTTCAACGGTTCTTACGGACTGGCGATCATCATCGTCACGCTGATCATTCGTTTTGCAATTCTGCCATTAATGATCAAACAAACGAAAAATTCCAAAGCAATGCAGGCATTGCAGCCTGAAATGAAAAAGCTTCGTGAAAAATACAGTTCAAAAGATGCACAGACTCAACAAAAGCTTCAACAGGAAACAATGGCATTATTCCAGACACACGGAGTCAATCCATTGGCGGGTTGTTTCCCGTTGATTGTTCAAATGCCGATCCTGATCGGATTTTATCATGCAATTGTTCGTACGAGAGAAATTGCCGAGCATAATTTCTTATGGTTCGACCTAGGTGAACGGGATATCATCCTTGCAGTAGTTGCAGGTATTACAACGTTCATCCAGCAAAAATTGATGATGGCGGGTACAGCGGATCAAAATCCTCAAATGGCGATGATGCTTTACATCATGCCTGTGATGATCGTGATCTTTGCGATCAACTTCCCGTCAGCACTTTCCCTGTACTGGGTAATCGGTAATATCTTCATGATCGTTCAAACCTACTTCATTAAAGGTCCGGATATCAGGGAAGTACAAGCTGCGAAAGCAAAAGCCGGTGGTTCGGGAGGAAAGAAAAAGTGAGAGAAGTGAAAGCGACTGGTCAAACGGTGGAAGAAGCCATTGAATCAGCCTTGTCTCAACTGAACATCACCAAAGAACAAGCAGAAATCGAAGTGTTAGACCAAGGTAAAAAAAGTCTGTTTGGACTGTTCGGAGGCAGACCCGCAGCCGTCCAGGTTAGAAAAGCAATCGATCCAGTGGACACGGCGAAAGAATTCTTGCTGTCTGTTGCCCGCGAGATGGGAGTGGAAGCTTCCGTCGAGGTACATGTAAATGGAAGAGACGTCGAATTCCGTTTATCTGGTGAAAAGATGGCCCTTCTGATTGGGAAAAGAGGACAAACTTTAAATGCGCTTCAACATTTGACCCAATTGGCAGCGAACAAGGAATCCGATCAGTTTTTGACCATCCTCTTGGATGCTGAAAACTATCGGGAGCGCCGCCGCCAGACCCTGACGAACTTGGCAGAAAGGCTTGCGGACAAAGCATTGCGCACGAACCGCGCCGTTTCACTTGAACCGATGCCTTCCTATGAAAGAAAAGTGATTCACAGCGCATTGGTGAATGCTAAAAAAGTGGACACCTATTCAGAAGGCCGGGAACCAAACCGATATATCGTGATTACGCCTAAATAAATTGTGAGAGACGATTCCTTATTTGAGGGGTCGTCTTTTTTTGCCGTTCGATTGTTGGTTATGGCTGGATTTTGGCATGGTTGGCATCAGGAGATGGGGCCAGGGACTGGTGGCGGTTCGGTTGTTGGTATTTGTCGCAGCTGGTAGAGAAAAGCGGTGGCGAAATTTGTCGTTTTTTAGTTGGTGTCGTGGCTGAAACCGGGGTGTGAGGCGTTTTGATAAAAAAATCATATTTTTGATAATAAATCCTCTGTTTTTGATAATATAATTGGATTTTTGATAATAAACCCTTTGTTTTTGATAATATAATCATCGTCTAGACCGTAGACTCGGTCAAAAAAGCTTTTAAGACTGGAAATTTGCCTCGTTTTTTAACCCGAACCAGAAAAAACAGCCGTTCACTGAAGTTTTTCATCTTTTAAGATTAAAAAAGCCCTTCTCCATTCACACTCCGAACGCAGATTAAATCGAAACCGAGCAACGAACCACAACTGTAATCCCGCAGCCGGATTCAGTGCCACACCAAAATCCACCCTCCTCCGAAATTGGAATTTCCACCTCACCCGCCCTGTGGATATCGCTTTTTGACCCGCTTTATTGTTATTCACATGTGGATAAGTTAAAATAATAGAGATGAGATGTAATGATCTGTGGATAACGTGACGGCAAGGGAAATTAGTTTCTTTTGTATTAAATAGGTTTGTGATATTCTAATAATTTGGGGAAACTTTGCTCTCTGAATTTCATTCGTTTATATAGATTCAAAACCAACATTTAAAAGAGAGGTGATAAGAATGGAACTGGATACAATTGCAGCCATCTCGACACCGATGGGGGAAGGTGCGATCGCCATTGTGAGATTGAGCGGGGATGAGGCCTTTGACATCGGAGCGAAAGTGTTCCGAGGTATGAAGGGGACGACCATGAAGGAGTTTGCCACCCACACGATTCATTACGGCCATATCATCGATCCGGACACGGATAAGGTGGTGGAAGAAGTGATGGTCTCTGTGATGAGGGGGCCGAAAACCTTCACCCGTGAAGACATCATCGAAATCAACTGCCACGGCGGATTGGTTTCGGTCAACAAAGTGCTTCAGCTTGTATTGAAGCATGGAGCGCGGTTGGCCGAGCCTGGTGAATTTACGAAGCGCGCATTCTTGAATGGCCGCATCGACTTGTCCCAGGCAGAAGCGGTCATGGACTTGATTCGCGCGAAAACGGACCGGGCGATGAACGTGGCACTGAATCAGATGGAGGGACGCCTTTCCAATCTGATCCGGAAACTTCGTCAGGAGATCTTAGAGACCCTGGCCCACGTCGAAGTGAACATCGACTATCCCGAATATGACGATGTCGAAGAAATGACACATACCGTTCTTCTTGAAAAATCAAGACATGTACGGGACGAAATTGATAAATTGATACGGACATCCGAACAGGGGAAAATCCTTCGCGAGGGGCTTTCTACTGTCATCATCGGACGTCCGAATGTCGGGAAATCTTCTTTATTGAACAGCCTTGTTCATGAAAATAAAGCGATCGTCACCGACATTCCGGGGACGACCCGCGATGTAATAGAGGAATATGTAAATGTACGCGGGGTGCCGCTCCGTCTTGTCGATACTGCGGGGATCCGGGAAACGGAGGACATCGTCGAGCGGATCGGTGTCGAACGTTCGAGACAGGTTTTGAAAGAAGCAGACCTGATCCTTCTCGTCCTCAATTATGCAGATGAACTGACGCATGAGGATGAACAGCTTTTTGAAGCGGTGAAAGGGATGGACGTCATCGTCATCGTGAATAAGACGGACCTTCCGAAAGAGATCGACCTGGACCGTGTCCGTGGACTGGCGAAGGAACATCCGCTGGTGACCACTGCTCTTCTTGAAGAAGAAGGAATCGATGAACTGGAAGAAGCGATTTCCTCGCTTTTCTTTGCAGGATCCATCGAAGCGGGGGATATCACATATGTATCGAACAGCCGGCACATCGCCTTATTGAATCAGGCATCGCAGGCAATAAACGAAGCCATCAACAGTGTAGAAATGGGAACACCGATCGATATCGCGCAAATTGATTTGACAAGGACATGGGAGCTGTTGGGTGAAATCATTGGCGACAGTGTCAATGAAAGCCTGATCGACCAGCTGTTCTCTCAATTCTGCCTCGGAAAATAAATAAACTATTAGGGTGGGCAGTCGGCTCACCCGCAAGGAGGAAAAAATAAACCATGCAATATGACGCAGGACAATATGATGTCATTGTCATTGGTGCTGGACATGCCGGTGTCGAAGCTGGACTTGCTTCAGCCCGGATGGGAGCGAAAACGTTAATGGTGACCATCAATCTGGATATGGTTGCCTTCATGCCGTGCAACCCTTCTGTCGGAGGTCCGGCAAAGGGGATCGTCGTTCGTGAAATCGACGCGCTCGGCGGAGAGATGGGGCGAAATATCGATAAAACGCATATACAGATGCGGATGTTGAATACAGGGAAAGGTCCGGCTGTCCGCGCACTCAGGGCGCAGGCGGATAAATTCCTCTATCAGCATGAGATGAAGCGCACGCTTGAAAACGAACCGAATATGACCCTTCTGCAAGGAATGGTCGAAGAATTGATCGTCGAAGACGGTGAGTGTAAAGGTGTCGTGACCATGACCGGCGCTGCATACCGTGCGAAAACGGTCGTCATCACGACCGGAACATTCCTTCGCGGTGAAATCATCCTCGGGGATCTTAAATACTCCAGCGGCCCGAATAATCAGCAGCCTTCAATCCGTTTGGCAGATCATCTCAGGGAGCTTGGATTCGATACAGTCCGTTTCAAGACGGGTACGCCTCCGCGCGTGAACTCATCATCAATCGATTATTCGAAAACGGAAATCCAGCCCGGTGATGATGTACCGCGTGCGTTCAGTTATGAAACGACGAAATATATCACTGATCAGCTGCCTTGCTGGCTGACGTACACAAATGAAGAAACTCATAAATTAATCGACGAGAATCTACATCGTTCTCCGATGTATTCAGGTATGATCAAAGGGACAGGCCCTCGTTACTGTCCGTCTATCGAAGATAAAGTGGTCCGCTTCCACGACAAGCCTCGTCACCAGATCTTTCTTGAACCTGAAGGAAGAAACACGCAGGAAGTATATGTACAGGGTTTATCAACGAGCCTTCCTGAAGACGTGCAGCAGAAAATCCTTTCCACGATCCCGGGTCTTGAAAAGGTGCAGATGATGCGTGCAGGCTACGCGATCGAGTACGATTCAATCGTGCCGACTCAATTATGGCCGACGCTTGAAACGAAAAAGATCAAGAATCTTTATACTGCAGGTCAGATCAACGGTACTTCCGGATACGAAGAAGCTGCCGGACAAGGTCTGATGGCCGGCATCAATGCTGCCTGCCGTGCCCTGGATAAAGATGAAGTCATCCTCAGCCGTTCCGATGCCTATATCGGCGTATTGATCGATGACCTTGTGACCAAAGGGACAAATGAGCCTTACCGCTTATTGACTTCCCGTGCTGAATACCGATTATTATTACGTCATGACAACGCAGATCTGCGCCTGACGGATATCGGAAAGCGCATCGGCTTGATTTCCGATGAAAGATACGGACGATTCACGGAAAAGAAAGAAGCGATCAATGCCGAGAAAGAGCGTCTGGAAAGCATCCGGATCAAGCCAGTCGAAGAGACGCAGGCTGTCATCCGTGAAGCCGGGGGCAGTGAATTGAAGGACGGCATCCTTGCAGCCGATCTATTGAAGCGTCCAGAAATGAATTACAGCCACATCAAACGCCTTGTCCCTAGCGAGGTTGAACTTTCAGCGGATGTTGAAGAACAGGTTGAAATCCAGGTGAAATACGAAGGATATATCGAAAAATCCCTTCAGCAAGTCGATAAGCTGAAAAAGATGGAAAACAAAAAAATCCCTGAAAAAATTGATTATGAAGCAATCAGCGGACTGGCATCAGAAGCAAGGCAGAAACTGATCGAAGTACGTCCGCTTTCCCTGGCGCAGGCTTCTAGGATTTCAGGAGTCAATCCTGCCGATATTTCGATTCTGCTTGTGTATATCGAACAAGGGAAAATCGCGAAGGTTTCAGGCGATCAATAGGCAAAGGAAGGGTAATTGAATGAATATAGACCAGTTTCAATCCAGCCTGGAGGAGAAGGGGATATCCCTTTCTCCCGGGCAATTAGATCAATTCGAACGTTACTATGAAATCCTTGTCGAGTGGAATGAAAAGATGAATCTCACGGCCATCACGGACAAGGAAGAAGTGTATTTGAAACACTTCTATGATTCAATCAGTGCAGTATTCTATATCGACTTCTCCGATGTGGAATCCGTATGCGATGTGGGAGCGGGTGCAGGGTTTCCGAGCATCCCCTTGAAAATCTGCTTCCCCCACCTGCATATCACGATTGTCGACTCATTGAATAAGCGGATCTCGTTCCTTAATCACTTATCTAATGAGCTGGGACTCGAGAATACCAACTTTTTTCACGACCGGGCAGAGACCTTCGGGAAAAAGAAGGAGCACCGAGAATCCTATGATGTCGTGACGGCAAGGGCGGTTGCGAGAATGTCCGTACTGAGCGAACTGTGTCTGCCGCTCGTCAAAAAAGGCGGGTTATTCGTGGCAATGAAGGCTGCCAGTGCCGGTGAAGAATTGAACATAGGGAAAAAAGCGATTGCGACGCTTGGCGGCCAGACGGAAAAAGTCTTTTCATTTGTCCTTCCAGAAGAAGAAAGCGAACGTAATATCGTGAAAATAAACAAAGTGAAAGAAACACCTAATAAGTACCCGAGAAAACCGGGAACGCCGAATAAATTACCGTTGGAATAAGACCGGTCCCCATAGTGGTTCTGCTCTTATAGGAAAAATGGTATGCTTAAACTGTAATGATCCTGAGTGAATATGTCTAGAAGAGGCAGGAATTTGTCATATTTTAGAGAATCATAATATAGGGAGTTTCTTAAAGGTGGTGTAGGAAGATGAAGCATCCTTTCTCTCGTTTTTTTGGTCTGGGTGAAAAAGAGCAAGATGTTGAATCTGAAGAATCAAGTGTAGTGGAAGTGGAAGACCGCGATGAGGTGAAGAAGATCCCCGTCGCACAAATCGTTCCCAATCGCTTTCAACCAAGAACCGTTTTTAATGATGAAAAAATAGAAGAGCTGTCAAGAACCATCCACACGCATGGAATCATACAGCCAATCGTCGTCAGGCAGGCGGATGACGAACAATACGAAATCATCGCTGGGGAACGCCGGTACAGGGCTGTTCAAAAGCTTGGCTGGGAAACCGTCCCGGCCATCGTCAAAAACCTCAGTGATACCGAAACGGCTTCAGTCGCTTTAATCGAAAACCTGCAAAGGGAAGAGCTTTCCCCGATTGAAGAAGCAATCGCCTACGGTAAATTGCTGGAGCTGCACAATCTGACTCAGGAAGCACTTGCTCAGCGCTTAGGAAAAGGACAGTCAACAGTGGCAAACAAGCTTCGTCTCCTAAAGCTTCCAGAAGAAATTCATCATGCTTTATTGGATAAGAAAATTACGGAACGCCATGCGCGTGCATTGATTCCATTGAAAAAACCCGAGAAGCAGATCCAGCTCCTCGGCGAAATCATCGAGAAGAACCTGAATGTCAAGCAGACAGAGGACCGGGTCGTTAAGATGCTGGAAGGCTCCACCCCGAAACCAAAGCCGAAACGCAAGGCATTCTCGAAGGATATGCGTATAGCTGTCAATACAATCCGTCAGTCTCTCTCCATGGTGTCCGACAGCGGCATCAACCTCAACGCCGAGGAAGAAGAGCACGACGAATTCTATCAATTTACCATCCGCATTCCCAAAAAGAAATAGATTCATAAAAAGCAAGAAACAGAGATTTGTGTTTCTTGCTTTTTTATTTGAACACATTTTAGTGGAATTGTAATTTAGTTCTATTATTGCCTCTGTTGGTTTCCGTGGAAGACTTCGCTTTCCGCGGGTGACCCGTGAGCCTGCTCGGTCGTACCTCCCCGCGGAAAGCAAGTGCCTGCAGCGGAAAGGAACGTTCCATGATAAACCCTTCACACTCGAAGGTGACCAGACGATATATTTTCAATCCTACAGAATAATTTCCTTGGAAATACGACAATTTACAACAGGATTCTCCTTCCCTTTATAAAAGAATTGCTCTTTTCCAATTATTGAAAAAGAAGCTTTCGATATTTTCAAAAAAGAATCAGACATTTCTCTGCGAATTTTGATAGAATAGAAGAATACTGTGAAGAAAAAACGCCCAATCTAGGACGTCAAAAGGTAGGTGACAACCTTGGGAAGAATAATAGCGGTGACCAACCAGAAAGGCGGCGTGGGAAAAACGACCACCTCCGTTAATTTGGGAGCATGCCTTGCATACATAGGACAAAAAGTCCTGCTTGTAGATATCGATCCCCAAGGAAATGCCACGAGTGGTGTTGGAGTGGAAAAAGGCGATGTGCATCAATGCATTTATGATGTGCTGGTGGATGATGTCGACGTTAGGGAAACAATCAAACAATCAAAAGTCGAAAATCTTTCCATCGTACCTGCTACCATTTCATTGGCAGGGGCGGAAATTGAACTCGTCCCGACCATTTCTCGTGAAGTTCGATTAAAGAAAGCATTAGAAAAAGTCAAAGATGATTTTGACTATATTATTATTGACTGCCCTCCGTCTTTGGGTCTCTTGACAATCAATGCGCTGACAGCTTCTGATGCTGTCGTCATCCCTGTTCAATGTGAGTATTATGCCCTCGAAGGGTTGAGTCAGCTCTTGAGTACTGTCCGCCTCGTGCAAAAACACCTCAATCATGATCTGATGATTGACGGGGTGCTGCTGACCATGCTTGATGCCCGGACAAACCTGGGCATTCAAGTCATCGAAGAGGTGAAGAAGTACTTTCAAGATAAAGTGTACCGCACAATCATCCCTCGTAATGTCCGTTTGAGTGAAGCACCGAGTCACGGCGAACCGATCATTATTTATGATGCGAAGTCCAGGGGAGCGGAAGTTTATTTAGAACTGGCAAAGGAAGTGGTGACGAATGGCTAAAGGTTTAGGAAAGGGGATCAACGCCCTCTTTCAAAACGTACAAACGACTCAAAGTGAAGAAACCGTTCAAGAGGTAAAGCTGAAAGATATACGGCCGAATCCTTATCAGCCACGCAAGATTTTTGAGCCTGCTGCAATCGAGGAATTAAAGGAATCGATTTTGGAGCACGGAATCTTGCAGCCGATCATTGTCAGGAAATCAATCAAAGGATACGAAATCGTAGTCGGTGAAAGACGTTACCGCGCAGCGACAGCTGCGAAATTGGACGTTGTACCTGTTGTCGTCCGGGAACTGAACGATCAGCAGATGATGGAGCTGGCCGTACTCGAGAACCTTCAGCGGGAGGATTTGACCCCGATAGAAGAAGGGGCAGCATATCAGATGCTTATGGATAAGCTTAAGATCACGCAGGAAGAAGTGGCGAAACGCCTCGGGAAAAGCCGTCCCCATATAGCAAATCACATCAGGCTTCTCTCCCTGCCTGCGCCCATTCAGGAATTGATTTCCGAAGGGAAACTAACGATGGGCCACGGACGTGCACTGCTTGGTTTGAAGAATAAAAAGAACCTGTCCGCACTGGTGAACCGCATCCTGAAAGAATCACTGAACGTCCGGCAGCTTGAGAAGCTTATAGGTGAGATGAACGGGAATGTTTCACGTGAAACAAAGCCTCCGGAGAAGAAAGAGGATGTCTTCATCAAAGAACAGGAATCCATGCTCCGGGAGCGTTTCGGTACTACGGTAACGATCAAGCAATCCAAGAAGAAGGGAAAAATTGAACTCGAATTCTTCTCGCAGGAAGATTTGAACCGGATTTTGGAACTGCTGCAGGATAAATAAGTTGTCATGACAAGAGAAAGGACTGGCCTTCAGAAATTGGAGGCCGGTCCTCTTCCCTTTTACTATTTCTATTTTGATTGAGGGGAACGCATATGGTGCTTTTAGGAACGATCGTGAACGGAATTTGTATTATCATCGGAACACTGCTTGGGGTTTTTCTACACCGGATTCCTGAGAACATGAAAGGAACGGTGATGAAAGCGATCGGTCTGGCCGTCGTGGTCCTTGGCCTGCAGATGGGCCTCAAAAGTGAGAACTTCCTCATAGTCATCATCAGTCTTGCACTCGGTGCTGCCTGGGGGGAGTGGATGAACCTGGAGGACAAGCTGAATGCTGTCGGCACCTGGCTTGAAAAAAAGATGGGCAGCAAGAAAGAAACTTCCATTTCACAAGGCTTCGTGACCGCCACGCTGATTTTTGTGATCGGTGCGATGGCCGTCATCGGTGCGTTGGACAGCGGGATAAGGGGAGATCATGATGTCCTCTATACAAAGTCGATCATCGATGGATTCACGTCGTTGATTTTGACGACCACTCTTGGAATCGGGGTCATGTTTTCAGCCGTCCCCGTCGTTCTGTATCAGGGGCTGATCGCTTTATTTGCCACTCAGATTCATCAATGGGTCCCTCAGGGACTTATGGATACATACATTGTTGAAATGACTTCGACCGGGGGAATCATGATTTTTGCCATCGGCTTGAACCTGATCGGGATCACCAAGATCCGTGTAGCCAACCTGCTGCCTGGAATCATCGTGGTCGCCCTTGTCGTCGGAGTGATGCATGCTTATCAATTATACTTTTAATAAAAAAAAACGGGAGGCACCGTACGCCTCCCGTTTTTATTGTCCAGCTGCGGCGGCTAGGAGCTCGAGTTCACAAGCTAAACTTACCAAAAAGGCAAAGAGCGCCTTTCCGATAAGTTCGTCTTATGCTTGTCGTCTCTGGTCTCTGGGCGAGCCGCCTCCGCTTTTTGATTAATGCAATTCTTCCCGCCAATTCTCGATGCTGATCGCATTTCTTCTCTCGATGATTTCTTCAGCCAGCACGATAGCTTCCACCATTGTCTTTGCCATCTTCATCACAAGATTCAACCGTGTATTCTGAAGGACAAAGAATTCCATAAATCCACTCACATTCACAATTCCGGTCAAATGTACATTCCCGACTTCGGGCAGTTCTTTATTGACTCCTGCACCCGGCTTCAACGGACCGTCACACAATTGGATGGCGCCCACGCTTTTCAGTCTTCCGAGACAGGCATCGATGCCAATGATGAATGGATTTACGTACTTTGACTTGATTTCCCGCAGCTTTTCTTCCAAGTTAACGGCATGGATGGGGTCATCCAGCGTACCGTATACATGAAAAATTCCCATTCCCTGCTCGGATAATAACGTTCCTGCCAACGGCCCCAGTGAATCCCCGGTCGAGCGGTCGGTGCCGATACACACAAACACGATCGGACGTGTCCGGTATAGGATGGGAAGGATGGATGCCAATTGAACGGAAAGATCCCTTGCCGCGTGTTCATCTTGATGATACACCCTGAAGGGCTCGACTTTCCGTTCGAATAATCCTTTTTTAAGATTCATGACTTCCACTCCTTTGATTGGTAGGTTTCCGGGAAAGAGTTTTTAACAGTATACGGTCGATATTGTTTTTTCATACATAAAGGAGGATGATTTTTCATAAAATAAAAAATTTCGTCTAAATTTGAAAGTATAGGTTAGAACTACCCAAGGTTCGGGAAACTTGATAGAATATAACGTAACTTATTACTGAAAAGCAGGTGATTCATATATATGGCAGCCACTACTACTGATGATGTTAAAAAGACAGTTGATGAAACAGTGGATAAAATAATCGACAATGATCTATGGGTCATGCTTGGTACAAATGCGATAAAAATTATCGCGATCATGCTGATTACATATATCGCGTTGAAGCTCGGCCGGACAGCGATCCGGAATGTATTCAGGGTGCGTTCAAAGGCTCCGCTCAAGTTCTCGGAGCGTCGCGAGGCCACTTTGCTGAAGTTATTGGAGAATGTATTGACCTATGTGGTTTACTTCATCAGTCTGATGACGATCCTTTCGACTTTGGGCATCGATATTAAAGGATTGATCGCCGGTGCCGGGATCGTCGGCCTTGCCATCGGTTTCGGTGCGCAAAACCTTGTTCGTGATATCATCACCGGTTTCTTCATCATCTTTGAAGACCAATTCTCCGTAGGTGATTATGTCAGGGTTGGTTCAGCCGAAGGAACGGTTGAAGAAATAGGCCTTCGTACGACGAAGATCAAAAGCTGGACAGGCGAACTTCATATTTTCCCGAACGGAAATATCACGGAAGTCACGAACTTCTCCATCCATAACAGTATTGCTGTCGTGGATGTCAGTATTGCCTATGAGGAAAACATAGATGAAGCGGAGAAAGTCATTCAGGACCTTCTTGTCACCCTTCCGCAGAAATATGAAGACCTTGTGAATCCTCCGGAACTGCTGGGCGTCCAGACACTGGGCGCTTCCGATGTAGTGATTCGGATCGTGGCTGAAACTGTGCCGATGAGACACTGGTATATTGCCAGGATGATGAGGAAAGATGTGAAAGCCGTTCTCGATAAACATGGTATTGAAATTCCGTTCCCTAGAATGGTCATGTACTCAAGGAACGAGGATTTCCATGCACAGCCATATCATGATAAAAAAAGACTTGGACAGGAGGAAGGCTGATGGAGCAAAAGACGTTTCAATTGAACGATGTAGTGGAGATGAAAAAGCCCCACCCTTGCGGAGTCAATCGCTGGAAAGTGATCCGTCTCGGAATGGACATCCGCATCAAATGCGAAGGCTGCGGCCACAGCGTCATGATCCCACGCAGGGATTTTACGAAAAAAATGAAAAAAGTACTGGAAAGTGACCAGGATTGATTACTCTTTTCATACCCCTAACCGCTTGCGCTTAATCCTCTTGCCGCAAGGGTTCGGCACACTATGAAAATATTCAGGACACCTGCCGTTTTCGAACGGGCGGGTGTCTTTTTAATTTGAAAAAGTAAAGTCAAAGATGTTGATTGATTTTTTTAGGATTCCAGCAGTTGCCCTGAGTTGGAAGGCGAACACTCCTGCGGCTGTGACCTGTCCGGCTGCGGGACTTAGAGGCACATGTCATACGCCAACTTGTCCAAGAAGGCAAAGAACGTGTTCACGGCCGATTCGTCTTATGCCACACGCCTCTTTGCAAAGCCCCTCCGCTTTTCTGCCTACTTGTCTTTTCCTCCTATTATCTCTATAATTGTGAAGGGTTCGACCATTTGGAAGAGTTAACATCAATCACGATTTTTTCATAGATAAGAACAATAAGAGGAGTGACCGAAATGGCTTTAACAGCTGGTATTGTTGGGCTGCCGAATGTAGGTAAATCAACACTTTTTAACGCAATCACAAAAGCAGGCGCAGAATCTGCTAACTATCCTTTCTGTACAATCGATCCAAACGTAGGAATCGTAGAGGTGCCCGATCACCGTCTAGATAAATTGACTGAGCTTGTTCAGCCGAAAAAGACCGTTCCTACTGCATTTGAATTCACCGATATCGCGGGAATCGTAAAAGGAGCAAGTAAAGGGGAAGGACTTGGAAACAAATTCTTATCCCATATCCGCCAGGTTGACGCAATCTGTCAGGTTGTCCGCTGTTTTGCCGATGACAATATCACACACGTTTCCGGAAAAGTGGATCCGATCGCCGATATCGAAGTCATCAATCTTGAATTGATCCTTGCCGACCTTGAAACTGTTGATAAGCGACTTGCGCGTGTTCAAAAGATGGCCAAGCAAAAAGACAAAGAAGCAGTATTCGAGTATGACATCCTTGTGAAATTGAAGGAAGTACTGGAAGCGGAACAGCCGGCACGTACTGTTGAATTCTCCGAAGAACAGATGAAGCTTGTGAAGCAGCTTCACCTTCTGACTTCAAAGCCGGTATTGTATGTAGCGAACGTCAGCGAAGATGAAATCGCAGATCCATCAGATAATGAATACGTTCAAAAGGTCCGTGAGTTTGCGAAAGAAGACAACGCAGAAGTCATTGTTGTCTGTGCAAAAATCGAATCTGAGATCGCTGAACTTGATGATGAAGAGAAAGCGATGTTCCTTCAGGAGCTTGGAATCGAAGAATCCGGTCTTGATCAGCTGATCCGTGCAACTTACTCCCTTCTTGGCCTTGCTACTTATTTCACGGCAGGTGTGCAGGAAGTCCGCGCATGGACATTCCGCGAAGGCATGAAAGCCCCTCAATGTGCCGGAGTCATCCACTCTGACTTTGAAAGAGGCTTCATCCGCGCCGAAACCGTCTCCTATGCTGACTTGGTGGAAGCAGGAACTATGGGGGCGGCCAAGGAAGCCGGTAAAGTCCGCCTCGAAGGTAAAGAATATCTAGTAAAAGACGGAGACGTTATTCACTTCCGTTTTAATGTGTAAAAGTTTGTTGAATGGCCGGGGGCGACCCCGGTCTTTTTTGTGCCTGATTCAACGTTTTGAATCGGAGTTTTGATTTTTTTGGTAAAAAGACATTTAGTTTCATTTGATTTTGATCGTCTGCTTATAAAAACATGCGTATAAAAAGCATGGTGGCTGTGTTTTTGATCCAATTAAGCAGTCAAGCTGCTTTGTAACCTGTTTTATTATCGAAAACGGAAGATTTATTGTTGAAATTCAAACATTTATTTTCAAATTTTAAGGATTTATTATCGAATCCTCTTTTTCTATTATCAACATGGCTTCGAAACGACCACTCATGGCGTTTTATAATTGAGAATGACCTTTTACTATCAAAGTACATGGAGATTTATCGAAATTCCGATTCCGCAGTGTGAATCCAACCTCTGCATCACCAACGAATGCTTTTGCCGGCGGAAAGCGAAATCTCCCACAAAAATTCAAGACCGGATATTATTAAAATCTATCAGATATCCTGCGACATATTGCAATACTAGAGAAGCTGTGATATAATTCTATTTCGTGAGTAATGAACGCATTGCTCCTTGTCCTTTCGTAATGAAAGGACCGCATAGTCCACGAGGAGGTGACATTCAGATGAGAAAGTACGAAGTTATGTACATTGTCCGCCCAAACATTGACGATGAGTCAAAGAAAGCAGTCGTTGAGCGTTTCGATAACGTTCTAACAACTAACGGTGCGGAGATCATCGAGTCAAAAGATTGGGGTAAACGTCGTTTAGCGTATGAAATCAACGATTTCCGTGATGGTTTCTACCAACTAGTGAAGATGAACGCTAACACTGAAGCTGTAAACGAGTTCGATCGTTTGGCTAAGATCAGTGACGACATTATCCGTCATATCGTTGTTAAAGAAGAAGCATAATCCGAACGTTTTTTAAGATATACTTCTGTGAATGTTTCATTTGAAACAGGATTCTAGAAGGAAGGGGTTGATTCTGATGATGAACCGAGTTGTATTAGTAGGGCGTTTAACCAAAGACCCTGAATTAAAATATACTCCGAATGGAGTGGCTGTTGCATCGTTCACACTAGCCGTGAATCGTAGTTTTACGAATCAATCAGGAGAACGTGAAGCAGATTTTATTAATTGTGTTGTATGGCGCCGCCCTGCAGAGAATGTAGCAAACTTTCTTAAAAAAGGCAGCTTAGCCGGCGTTGACGGTCGCATTCAAACACGTAACTTCGAAGGACAGGACGGACGTCGTGTGTTTATGACGGAAGTTGTAGCAGAAAGCGTACAGTTCCTTGAGCCTCGCAGTGCGAACCAAGGCGATCGTGGAGGAAGTCCGGGCTATTCGGGTGGAGGTCAGCGTGACCAGGGAAATCCTTATAGTCAGAATCAGAATCAACAGCGCAACAACAGTAACAACAATAATAACTACACACGTGTAGATGAGGATCCATTTGCAAATGACGGTCAGCCGATCGACATTTCTGATGATGATCTGCCATTCTAAACGAACGATACGAATAATCTAAAATGATAGGAGGCGAATCACATGGCAGGAGGACGTAGAGGTGGACGTAGACGCCGTAAGGTATGCTACTTCACAGCAAACGGAATTACACATATCGATTTCAAAGATGTGGATCTTCTTAAGAAATTCATCTCTGAGCGTGGAAAAATTCTTCCACGTCGTGTAACTGGAACAAACGCTAAGTACCAACGTAAGTTGACTCGTGCGATCAAGCGCGCTCGTACAATGGCATTGCTTCCATACGTTAGCGGTGAATAATTGAACGGATAAAAGCAGTGGGGACGATTGTTCCTGCTGCTTTTTTGTGTTTTTATTATAAAAAAGCAGTGTGATTTGTCAAAAACATTTTTTTAGAGATAAAAATAGGTGTTATAACGCAGAAAAGGGCAGCTGTTTAGAGTGCTCCGAATGATATATTATCAAAACCAGCCATTATATTATCAAAAATCAAAATATATTATCAAAACCGGCACTTATATTATCAAAAATCCAATTATATTATCAAAAAAGATTCCCCCCAATCGAGCACCAATCCGTTCTGCACCCTCAACCCAACTTCAACACCAAGCAGCCCGCGAACCCTATCTCGATCCCATCCACTCCCTAACCTCCAGAAAAAAAACCAATCTCCCAAAATCCCTCCCTATTAAACCCTGACGAATCCTGTCGATAAACAACAGGAGAGACTTATAGGGAATCAGGGGGAAGACGAGTGGAAAAAAAGAAAAAGAGACAACAAAATAAAGACTCACTGAAGCTGTCGTCCATAAGGGCGAAACTCATCATGGTCTTCTCTGTCTTGTTCATTACATCGCTGGTCGCGATCATAGCGATTACGAGCTGGCAGACGCGGATGAAGACGGAGGATCAGGTGATCGGGCAGACGCAGGGAGTCGTGAAGGAGCTGAATAGCTCGGTGCAGCTGTTCCTTGAACAGTATGAGAAGAGCCTGAACCAGTATTCGGTTTCGAATGTATTGAAGAACTACTCGAAGGCGCAGATTGATCCCGAGGTGGATGCTGCCCAGGATACGGAACTGTATGCAGATATCCAGTCGGATTTTAACAATTATCTGAGCTTATATCAGGAGGCGACTTCGGTTTATATCGCATCCCCGACCAAGCAGCTTAAGATCGTACCTGCTGTCGATCTGCCGGATGATTTCGACCCGACGAGCCGTGACTGGTATATGGATGCTGTGGAAGCGAAATCCGGCGTTGTGTGGAGTGAGCCTTATATCGATACGGCAACGGAAGAGTATATCATCACGGCATCGAAGGCGGTTGTGTCGGATAACCAAATCATCGGTGTCATTGGTGTCGATGTGAATCTGACGAAACTGACGGATCGTGTGTCCGATATGGAACTTGGCTATGAAGGTTACCCGTTCCTATTTGGACTCGACGGAACAGCGATTGTCCATCCTACATTGCGCGGGGAAAATCTATCTGACCGCCCATTCATTAAAGAGATGCTCGAGTCTGAAAACAAGCAGGGTACGATTCACTATGAATTGGACGGCGAGAAGAAGGTGCTCGTCTACAATACGGTTCCGAAGACGAATTGGAAGGTCGGATCCGCTTATGAGAAGGATGCTCTTTTAGAGTCATCGAAGGAATTTGAACGCCTATTGCTCATCACCGGGCTGGCGGCACTTGTTGTCATGCTGATCATGGTCGTATTTGTCTCAGACAAGATGACCAAGCCGATCAAAGCGTTGCAGAAGACGGTGACGGAGGTTGCCACCGGGGATCTGTCCATTCAGTCGTCGATCCATTCTAAAGATGAAACAGGTCTTCTTGCGGCTGATCTGAATAAGATGATTTCGAGTATGAGAGATACGATCAAAGTCGTCCAGGCGTCGGTCATGAACGTCCGCCAGTCGGCTGAAAGCTTGAGTGCGGTATCGGAAGAAACCAATGCGTCAAGCGAGGAAATGGCAACGGTCGTGAGTGAAATCGCACACGGTGCATCCCAGTCTGCGGCCGATTCCGAGAGCGCACATCAGAAGTCCGAGCTTCTCGGGACGCGCATCAATGAAGTGTATGACAACTCTAAAATCATGGCTGAAATGGCCGGTAAAGCGGACGAAATGAACAGGATCGGGATGGATCAGGTGGAAGAACTGATCGGAGCCTATCATTCTTCCAAAGAATATATCTCTTCTATGGAAAAAGTCATCATAAGCCTTGAATCCAAAGTGAAGACGATTGAATCCGTCATGGAGACGATCACCGATATATCCGCACAGACAAATCTTCTTGCCCTGAATGCGAGTATTGAAGCGGCAAGGGCAGGCGAGCACGGGAAAGGATTTGCGGTCGTTGCCGATGAAGTGAGGAAGCTTGCCGATCAGTCGGTTCAGGCCACCGAGCAGGTAAAAGGCACAATCAGCGAAATACAGCAGGGGTCGAATCAGGCGGTCGATGAGATGGCGAAGACAAAGGAAACCTTCGAGGTCCAGTTCGGGGTCATCCAGAAAACAAACGATGTCTTCGATCAAACGTCCGCTCTGATGAAAACGATGCAGACCGAGATTGAACAGATGTACAAGCAGGTCGGCCAGATCAACCTGGATAAAGATGAAGTCGTCAATGTCATCCAGCTGATGGCGTCCACGGCAGAGCAGACAGCGGCTTCCTGTGAAGAGATGAATGCTTCCTCAGAGGAACAACTGAGGGCCATCCACTCTGTTACAGAAGCAGCGGAACACCTGACAGATCTCAGTCAGGAACTGCAGGATTCCATTCAGAAGTTTAAAATTCAATAATACAGGCAGGTGCCTCAGCATCATCCAACTTATTGCCTCAGGAATACTCTTGTGCTAAGGGAGTATATACTAAGGAAAAAGAAGGATGTCATGCGGAGGCATCTTTTTTACGACTTAACAAATGCCCGTCAGATGAAATTCATCGGTAAAATTGATATGATTATTCTGTTATGGATGTTTCGTTTGAAAATAATGTTGGGAGAGTTAGCTGTTGAAAAATACTCGTGTTATAACGCAAGGGGCATTAATGCTCGCCATCTTCACCGTTTTATTACTTATGGTGCTGTACGTGCCTTTCCTCGGAACGGTGGCATTTTTCGTTTTGCCGCTGCCGCTGATCTTTTTCAGTGCAAGCCATTCGATCGCGAATTCCCTTTATGTCCTCTTGGGGGCGATGCTGCTCAGCTTTTTAGTCGGGGGACCGGTCGCGCTTCCGCTTGGACTGGCATTCGGATCATTGGCTCTTGTGATGGGCTGGGGGATCAGGAACAAATGGGATAAACTAAGAATATTCTTGTCATCCACGTTCATATTATTGATCAATATCGTCATCGGTTTTGTTTTATCGATTGCTTTTTTCAATATAAATATTGTGGAAGACAGTTTGAAAGAGTCTAAAACTACATATTATTCATTGCTCGAACAGATGGGGCAGGACCAGGATCAGAGGATCATCGAGAGCCTGAACAGTTCCATCCAGTTGATCCAGACACTGATGCCCGCTCTATTCCTGGGAATGGCAGCGATCGGTGCCCTCCTGATCATCGTGATTAACTTCCCGATATTGAAAAGGCTGGGTATCCCGGTACCGGTCTTCAAGCCGTTCAGGGAATGGATGCTGCCTAAAAGCATCCTGTGGTACTATCTGCTCGTCCTGGTCGTAACGATGATCGCCCAGCCCGAAGAAGGTACCTATTTGTATACGGCAATCTTGAATGTGCTTTATGTCCTGCAGACACTGATGGCTGTGCAGGGCCTGTCATTCCTTTATTTCTTCGCCCATTACAAGGGCTGGTCGAAGGGGATTTTGGTAGGAATTACAATCATTTCGTTCCCACTCCTTTATATCGTGAGAATTTTAGGTATAATTGACTTAGGATTCAATCTGAGAGAACGACTGCAGCGTAAGTCATAAAATATATAATTTAAGTTCCAGGAGCTGAAATCATGCCATCTTATTTTAATAAGCGAATGATCCGTTACCCATTGTACGGTCTAGCTATATTAGCAGCTCTCTTGTTAGTAGCGGTCGCTTTTTACAAATGGATTATTTCGTTAATCGGGTTGATCGTCTTTGGATGCGCGTTTTTCCTCGCCTTTTATTTTGAAAAAAGGTCCCATGAGGAGACGGAAGAATATATCTCCACCCTATCCTACCGGGTGAAGCGTGTCGGTGAAGAGGCATTGATGGAAATGCCGATCGGGATCATGCTGATCAACGATGAGTACTACATCGAATGGACCAATCCATTCCTTGCATCGTGCTTTAATGAGGATACCGTCGTGGGCCGCTCGCTCTATGACGTGGCCGAGAATCTTGTGCCGCTCATCAAGCAGGAAGTGGACTCGGAGATCATTACGCTGAATGAACGGAAATATCATGTCATATTGAAGCTGAAAGAAAAGCTTCTTTACTTCTTTGATGTCACCGAGCAAAAGGAAATCGAGAAGCAATTCCATGAAGAACGGACTAATATTGCAATCATCTTCCTTGATAACTATGATGAACTGACACAGGGGATGGATGACCAGACCCGCAGCAGCCTGAACAGCCTGGTGACCTCCATCTTAAATAAATGGGCAAAAGAGTACGGCGTTTTCTTAAAGCGTGTTTCTTCCGAGCGTTTTGTTGCGGTCATCAATGAAAAAATCCTTCAGGTTCTGGAAAAAGAAAAGTTCGGGATTCTCGACGATGTCCGCGAAACGACATCGAAACAAAATGTCCCGCTTACTTTGAGCATCGGGGTCGGCACCGGGGTGCCTTCCCTTCCTGAACTGGGGACGCTTGCCCAGTCAAGCCTCGATCTTGCGCTTGGCCGCGGAGGCGATCAGGTCGCCATCAAGCAGACGAACGGAAAGGTCAAATTCTACGGGGGCAAGACGAACCCGATGGAAAAACGCACAAGGGTGCGTGCCCGCGTCATCTCGCATGCACTGCGTGAAACGATGATCGAAAGCGATAAAGTCATCATCATGGGGCACAGGCATCCTGATATGGATGCGATCGGAGCAGCGATCGGGATTCGCAAGGTCGCCCAGATGAACCAGCGCGAAGGGTATGTCGTCCTGAACTTCAATGAAATCGACAATGGAGTCAAACGGATGATGAGGGAAATCAAGAATAATTCCGATCTGTACTCACGCTTCATCACACCGGAAGAAGCGCTTGAAATGGCGACGGATGATACATTGCTCGTCGTCGTCGACACGCATAAGCCGTCGCTTGTCATCGAAGAAAAATTGTTGAATAAAATCGATAAGGTCGTCGTCATCGACCATCACAGACGCGGCGAGGATTTCATCAAGAATCCTCTGCTCGTCTACATGGAACCTTATGCTTCCTCGACTGCGGAGCTTGTGACAGAGCTCCTTGAATACCAGCCGAAGCACGAGAAGATCTCAATGCTTGAAGCCACGTCCCTTCTTGCCGGCATCATCGTCGACACGAAAAGCTTCACGCTCCGAACGGGATCAAGGACTTTCGACGCGGCTTCCTACTTAAGGGCACAGGGTGCGGACACCGTCCTCGTCCAGAAGTTTTTAAAAGAGGACGTCGAGACCTATATCAAACGGGCACGCCTGATCGAGTCGGTCGAGTTCCATCATAAAGGCGTGGCGATTGCGAAGGCATCCGAGGATGTCATCTATGATTCCGTCCTTATCGCCCAGGCGGCAGATACACTCCTCACAATGGATGAGGTCGTTGCTTCCTTTGTCATTTCAAAAAGGGATCCAGAAACGGTCGGGATCAGCGCACGTTCCCTCGGGGATGTGAACGTCCAGATCATCATGGAAAACCTGAACGGCGGCGGACATCTGACGAATGCTGCCACTCAATTAAAAGAAATATCTGTTGGGGAAGCGGAACAACAGTTAAAAGAAGCACTAGATGAATATTTCGAAGGGAGAAAAGAGACATGAAAGTAATTTTTCTAAAAGATGTTAAAGGGAAAGGGAAAAAAGGAGAAGTGAAAAATGTGGCGGACGGTTACGCCCACAACTTCCTTCTTAAAAAAGGACTTGCGGTAGAGGCGACAAACGCCAATGTCGGCCAGCTTGAAGGCCAGAAGAAAAAAGAAGAGAAGCTTGCCCAGGAAGAACTGGAAGAAGCAAAGAAACTAAAAGGGACGCTTGAGGAGCTTACAGTCGAAATGAAAGCGAAGTCCGGTGAAGGCGGCCGCCTGTTCGGTTCAATCACAAGCAAGCAAATCGCCGATGTCCTGAAAAAAGCACACGGTATCAAAGTGGACAAGCGCAAGATCGAAATGAACGATGCGATCCGTTCACTGGGCTTCACTAATGTACCTGTGAAGCTGCATACAGACGTGACGGCTACACTGAAAGTGCACGTAACCGAAGAATAATTTCCCGAACATACGAAATTTGGTAAATTCATTTAGCGAAAAACATGATAAAATGAATATAGTTTGATAAAAATGTGATCGGATTTTCTCCCGGTCACATTTTTTCGGTAGGAATAAAGTAATGAACGTTTTTATTATAAAAAGCTCTTCCACCTGTTTTTTCGAAATGGAGGTAATGTATAAATGAATGAGATGCTGCAAGAACGGATCCCCCCTCAGAACATTGAAGCGGAACAGGCTGTGCTCGGTGCCATCTTCCTGGAACCGAGTGCATTGACGACGGCTTCTGAAGGACTGATCCCAGAAGATTTCTATCGTCACTCTCATCAGAAAATATTCAATGTCATGCTGAAGCTCGGGGATGGCGGTAAAGCGGTCGACCTCATCACCGTGACAGAAGAACTGGCAGCCGCCAAAGAACTTGAGGATGTCGGCGGCGTCGCTTATTTGAGTGAGCTTGCAGGGTCGGTACCGACTGCTGCCAATATCGAGTACTACGCGAAAATCGTAGAAGAAAAGTCCTTGCTGAGAAGACTCATCCGCACGGCGACCGACATTGCATCCGACGGCTATGCCCGCGAGGATGAAGTCGATGCCCTCCTCGGGGAAGCGGAAAAAAGCATCATGGAAGTCGCCCAGCGCAAGAATGCCGGTGCCTTCCACAACATCAAGGACGTGCTTGTCCGGACGTATGATAATATCGAAACACTCACAAATCGTAAAGGGGACGTCACCGGGATCCCGACCGGCTTCGCGGACCTCGATCATATGACAGCCGGGTTCCAGCGAAACGACCTGATCATCGTCGGCGCCCGTCCATCGATGGGTAAAACCGCCTTCGCCCTGAACATCGCGCAGAACGTCGCGGTAAAGGCGAAGGAAAACGTTGCAATCTTCTCGCTGGAGATGGGAGCGGAGCAGCTCGTCATGCGTATGCTCTGCGCCGAAGGCAACATCAATGCCCAGAACCTCCGTACCGGTGACCTGACCGATGAGGACTGGAGAAAGCTGACGATGGCAATGGGAAGCCTCTCGAATGCCGGTATCTATATCGACGATACGCCGGGGATCAAAGTCGGGGAGATCCGTTCCAAATGCCGCCGTCTGGCACAGGAACACGGACTCGGCATGATCCTGATCGACTACCTGCAGCTGATCCAGGGGAATGGCCGCGGAGGCGAGAACCGTCAGCAGGAGGTTTCCGAAATTTCCCGTTCATTGAAAGGGCTCGCCCGTGAGCTTGAGGTGCCGGTCATCGCCCTGTCACAGCTTTCCCGTGGAGTCGAGCAGCGTCAGGACAAGCGTCCGATGATGTCCGATATCCGTGAATCAGGGAGTATCGAGCAGGATGCCGATATCGTAGCCTTCCTCTACCGTGAAGATTACTACGATCATGATGCCGAAAATAAAAACATCATCGAAATCATCATCGCCAAGCAGCGTAACGGCCCGGTCGGGAACGTCTCGCTCGCGTTCGTGAAAGAATACAACAAATTCGTCAATCTGGAACGGCGGTTTGATGATTCCGGGGTTCCGCCGGGGGCTTAGACCGGCCTCCGCTGTTTTATTAATAGAGTTAGAAGCAAAAAACCAAGCATGGAGTCATATGCTTGGTTTTTTTAGCTTGTTAAATTCTTTTTTTGAAAAAATCTTTTGAGTCATTTTAAGGTTTTGGGCTAGGTTCATTGTTAGTGACTGTGTTGAAGGCTTCAACCGTTTTTTTGGGGGGGAAGGGGGCGGGGGTATTTTAGCTGATATATTATCAAAACCGGTTTTAACCACGGCCGATACCCCTGAGATCAAGCCCACGGGCCATTTGTCAAAACGCACATCCAATAAAAACCCCATATCATTAACGACAATCAATATCTAGCCGCCATGGGCCCAAGCATACCCGCCAATCAAAAAAAACAGGTGCAGCATAACCCCGCACCTAGGCCCAAAAACACTACAATATCGTCGCATGCTGATGAGCATGCAGCTTCATGAAAATCCCATCCTCAATCGAAAGAAGCTCTTCATGCGTCCCGTCCTCGGCAATGCCGTTTTCAGTGACAACGAGGATGCGGTCGGCTTTACGGATCGTGGCCAGACGGTGGGCGATGACCAGAGTGGTGCGGTCTTTCGCCAATTCGTTCAGCGCCTCCTGGATGATCGCTTCTGTCTCGGTATCAAGTGCCGAAGTCGCTTCATCGAGAATGAGGATCTGAGGGTTCTTCAGGAACATCCTTGCAATCGACAGCCGCTGCTTCTGACCGCCGGATAATTTCAAGCCTCGCTCACCGATCTGGGTATCGTACCCGTCAGGAAGGGATGCAATCAGATCGGTCAAATGGGCGCGCCTTGATGCTTCTTCGATCTCTTCCTGCGTCGCATCCAGTTTGCCGTACGCGATGTTCTCACGCAGTGTCCCTGTAAACAGGAATACATCCTGCTGGACGATCCCGATTTGGGAGCGGAGCGATTTTTTCGTCATATCCCTGACATCGATCCCGTCAATGGTGATGGCCCCTGACTCGATATCGTAGAAACGCGGGATAAGCGAGCAGATCGTCGTTTTCCCCGCACCTGAAGGACCGACGAAAGCGACGGTCTGCCCCGGTTCGATCCCGAATGACAGGTCGTTCAGGATCGGCCGGTCCGGCTCGTAGCCAAAACGGACGCGGTCGAACTCGATACGTCCTCTTAACGTTGACACTTCCACCGCGTGCGGCCGGTCTTCGATATCCGGCTCCATATCCATCAGATCCGTGAACCGCTTGAAGCCGGCCATCCCTTTCGGATACAGCTCAAGCAGGGCTGAAATTTTATCGATCGGCTTGAAAAGAACGTTGATGTAAAGGATGAAGGCGACCAGCTCGCCGTAGGTAAGGGCACCTGAGAAACTCAGCCATGCCCCGTATACAAGGATTACAAGCGTCATCAAACGCGTGGTGATATAGATCCCAGAAAGGTTCACACTCATGACGTTGTACGCTTTAAGCTTCGATTTACGGAAGAACTGGTTGTTTTCATTGAAACGGTCCATCTCGAATTGTTCGTTGGTGAAGGACTGCACGACACGGGACCCGGACACGCTGTCCTCCACCCTGCTGTTCACGTCGGCGATGTTGCCGTACATTTTTGTCCATGCCCTATTCATTTTGATATTCGAAACCGAAATCAGCCAGACAAGGAACGGGACGATGATGATCGCGACAAGTGCGAGCTTCGCATTGATCGTCAGCATGATCCAGAAGGCCCCGATGAACGTCATGACGGCGATGAATAAATCCTCCGGCCCATGGTGGGCAAGCTCGCCGATATCCATCAGGTCGTTGGTCACCCGGCTCATGATGTGCCCGGTCTTTGTGTTGTCAAAGAAGCGGAACGACTGCCGCTGCACATGGTGGAAAAGCTCACGCCTCATATCGGTCTCGATGTTGATTCCAAGCTTATGCCCCCAATAGTTCACGACGAACTGCATGCTCGAACTGAGCAGGTACAGGACCAGGAGACCCGCGCTCACGGCGATGATCGTGCTCCAGTTCCCATCAGGAAGGAGGGTGTCGATGAACCAGGACACCGCAATCGGGAACCCGAGTTCAAGCAGTCCGACCAGCACGGCACAAAAGAAATCTATGTAAAACAGCCGCCTGTGGGGACGGTAATAACTGAAAAAACGCTTAATCATCTCACTCACCTCAATATCCAATTGTATGTAAAATTCAAAATGCTTATTTAAACATACCAAAAATAAAAATTTCGGGCTAATACTTTTTTATCATTTTATCTGCAGTGCTTTAAAGCGGTGCGGGACGGGCTTTCAGGGTGGGTCGGCATGACCTTGTGCCGGTGATTCCGCAACGTTGATTTTACGAACATAAAGATAAATACCTATAATAATGTTCGTGTTTTGATTGACTTTCCTCTATTCAGTTGATAAAATGAGTTTGTTTGAAAAAAGAGGGAATACTAATTCCCGTCGGAGGTGCTTATTATGTCTTCAGTAGTAGTAGTGGGAACACAATGGGGAGACGAAGGAAAAGGAAAGATCACTGACTTCCTTTCTGAACATGCAGAAGTAATCGCACGTTACCAGGGCGGTAATAACGCGGGGCATACAATTAAATTTGACGGTGAAACATATAAGCTGCACTTGATTCCATCAGGTATCTTTTATAATGAAAAAATTTCTGTCATCGGGAACGGCATGGTCGTCGATCCGAAGGCATTGGTGAAGGAACTTAAATACTTACATGACCGTGACGTCACGACTGAGAACTTGCGAATCAGCAATCGCGCGCACGTCATCCTGCCTTACCACCTGAAGCTTGACGAAGTGGAAGAAGAGCGCAAAGGCGCCAACAAGATCGGTACAACGAAAAAAGGGATCGGACCTGCCTACATGGATAAAGCTGCACGTATCGGGATCCGTATCGCCGACCTTCTTGACCGTGCATCATTCGAAGAGAAGCTCGCACGCAACCTTGAAGAAAAGAACCGCCTTCTTGAGCGTTTCTATGAAACAGAAGGATTTAAAATCGAGGATATCCTTGATGAGTACTATGAGTACGGCCAGCAGATCAAAAAGTACGTCGTGGATACATCCGTTGTATTGAACGATGCGATTGACAACGGCCGCCGCGTTCTTTTTGAAGGAGCACAGGGTGTCATGCTCGATATCGACCAGGGTACATACCCGTTCGTAACGTCATCCAACCCGGTAGCAGGGGGAGTGACGATCGGTTCAGGTGTCGGACCTACAAAGATCAATCACGTTGTCGGTGTTTCAAAAGCATACACGACCCGTGTCGGAGACGGTCCATTCCCTACTGAACTGAACAACGAGATCGGCGATCAAATCCGTGAAGTCGGCCGTGAGTACGGTACGACGACTGGACGCGCCCGCCGTGTAGGCTGGTTCGACAGCGTTGTTGTCCGCCATGCCCGCCGTGTCAGCGGACTGACTGACCTGTCCCTGAACTCAATCGACGTATTGACAGGCATTGAAACATTGAAAATCTGTGTCGCTTATAAATACAAAGGCGAAATCATGGAAGAGTTCCCTGCGAACCTCAACATCCTGGCTGAATGCGAGCCGGTATACGAAGAGCTTCCAGGTTGGACGGAAGACATCACAGGCTGCAAGACGCTTTCCGAGCTTCCTGAAAATGCACGCCACTACCTTGAGCGCGTATCCCAGCTTACCGGCATCCCGCTTTCCATCTTCTCTGTAGGACCTGACCGTTCACAGACGAATGTGGTGCGCAGTGTGTGGAGCCCGAGATAATTTCAAAATAAGACACACAAAAAAGAAGCTGACCCCTCGGATCAGCTTCTTTTCTTATATTCATTCACCAGCAGTAAGCTGTTCATACACCCTGTCGTGGCAGACGACGTACAGCGTATCCGATTCGAGCAGTTCGCGGTTGATCGCATCCGTGAAGTCCATGCTGTCATTGACGGCCAGCAGTATTGCCCCTTTTTGCAGAAGCTCCTCAGACGCCTGCTTGATTGTCTTCCATTCAGGTTTCGCCTTCAGCTCGTGGATGTTATTCCCGTAACGCTTGCTCAAGAGCTGACGGAACAGACTGGTCGTCCCGGGATGGATCGTCGCTTTTGCCATCAAGAAAGAGACGGAATCGGTGGACAGAATGAAGTCCTCGACCGCGATGTGTTTGAATTTAGGGATATGTCGGTCTTCCGAAATCTCGACGATCGTATGGATCTCCTTTTCATGCGTTTTTGACAAGCCTTCGACGGCAGATGCAATCAGGAGGTCTTCCCGTCAATCAGTGACGGGTCCTCTATCCGCGAATCGGAAAAGATCGCGACCCGTTTTGAATCGAGAATATTCGCACGGAGTAATATATCCTCATCCGACGGATCCCCTTGAATATAGTGGATCTGAGCGTGGTCGACAGGTGATTCACCCAGCGTATCGATCAATACGATCTCCGCTTCAGGCGTGTGTGCCAGCACTTCCTGGATCGCTCTTTCCGTCTTCTTTGACCAGTTGATGTAAATAAAATGATCGTTCATGGTATACTCAAGCTTCCCTTCCCGTTTGTATTTTTGAAACGTCGTGATGGCATCCACCGTCTTGCTGATCAGGACCCCGATGATCCCGATCCCGAAGATAAAGAGGAAGATCCCGAGCAGGCGTCCGCCGACCGTGACGGGATAATAATCCCCGTATCCGACCGTAGTCAGGGTGGTCATCGTCCACCAGAAACCGTCAAACAATGAAGGAAAGCCTTCGGGTTCCAGAAAATATATCCCGAATGTCCCCAATAAAATAATGATAACGGATAACAATAAGATGAAACCGAAGTCCATCTTTGAAACTTGTTTCCAAAGCCTCATAAAAATGGCCATGCAATCGCTCCTCTTGAAGAAATCATAGTATAATCATACCAATAACCAAGTTTTGAGTGAAACCATTCTTTTTGTGAACCGTATACATAAAGAGCGAACCATTCGACCAAAGGAGGAATGCGAGGGATGTCACGCCCCTTACTTGAATACCGCCTGCTGAAAGGCATGGGCGGCTATGAACCGATCTTTCATTACCCGGACATAGAACTCGGACAGATCCTTGCACGCAGGGAATGTGAGTTTTTTGTAAAAGAAGGCGTCACCTACAGACAGACGTCGTCTGCAAAAGAAGGGAATCTTTTTCTTATTTATGTAGACAAATATGAAGAAGAGCCTGCCACCGATCCGCTCTTCCCGCCTCAGGGACTGCTGCTTGAAATCCGTGAACTGAACCCGAGGAAGAACCACCCGATCGTAAAACAGGAAACGTACGATGATCATCTTGATATTCTGAGCGTCATCGGTTCAGTATATACCTATATAGACGGCAGGGAATATGAGCGGGATTCCGCCGAAATCGACGAAGACCGGTCCGTATACATTTTATATGTAAAAGCAACCGGCGATACGCTGAAGGAGGAAACGCAATGAACAAAACGAAAAAATTGATGGCAGGAGTGGCCGCCTCCGTGATGGCCATTTCCGTCACCGGCTGCGGGAACAACCAGGACCTCCCGCCGGAGCCGACCGACACCGACTGTGACGACTGGGATTGGGACGACGACAGCGGCACCTACTACTGTGATGACAGCCGCTCCTCTCACTTCGGCTATTTCTGGTTCGCCGGCAGGATGTTTAAAAACAAATCGAGCCTCCGCAATTATTCAAGCTACAAATCGTATTCGAAATCCTATAAATCAGGAATTGGAAGCGGCTCGAAAGGCGGATTCGGTGGATAGTACACATCGTCGTGAACAAAGAGCGGATTTTTATGAAGGGATCCCTGATTTCTGGCACGACCTCTTCGGAATGGAATATGCCCTTTTTGATATAAAAAAAGAACCCATGGCCATGATCGAGGCGGTCCGTGATGCTTCGGAGAAAGCTTATCACGTATTTGTGAAAACAGCCGGCCTCCTGCGCGAGCTCGGTGATGAATCATTGCTGGAACTGGGATTTCCCGAGGAATCACTTCCTTACATACGGACTAAATCGATTCCCCAGGAGTGCATCGTCGGCAGGTTCGATTTTGTCGCGGGTGAAGACGGACGCTTGAAACTATTGGAGTTTAATAGTGACACACCGACCTTCATCAAGGAGCTTTATCATGTGAACGGAAGAGTGTGCGATCATTTTTCGCTGGACGATCCGAATGCCGGTCTTGAGGAGAGGCTCGGCCTTGAGCTGCGGCGGGCACTGCTCGCATCCTGGCGGTCACTCGGACGGGACGGCTCGCCGAAGATCGTCTTTTCCTCGCACAGCGATCATGAAGAAGATTATTTGACGACGCGTTACCTGCAGTCATTGGCAGACGTGCCTTCCGAATTTGTCAGCCTTGATCAATTGCAGGTGAGGACCGGCCGGGAAGCCGGTCTCTATACACCAAGCGGTGAACGGATCGATGTGCTGTATCGCCCGACCTATCCGATCGAGCATTTGGTCGAAGATGTGGATCCCGATACCGGTGAAAAGTCGGGACTGGATTTAATCAAGCTGGTGTTGGACGGGAAGCTTGCCGTTTTGAACCCTCCTTCTGCTTTCTTGATGCAGTCCAAAGGCGTGCAGGCCCTGATCTGGGGGCTTCATGAGTCGGGGAGCGATTTTTTCACGGAAGAAGAACATGAGTGGATTTCAGCATTTTTTTTACCGACATATCTTGATCCGGATGTGTTCGAGTCGAGCGGTGCGACCTATGTGCAGAAGCCTGCCTTCGGGCGCGAGGGAGATACCGTCAAAATCATTGAAGCATCCGGCAGGGTGGTTCTGCAGGATCCGAAAGAAACATATAAGGAAACCCTGCCTGTCTATCAGGAATATATTGAACTGCCGCGGCATGACATCCGGACTGATTCCGGTGTTGTGGAAGCGAGTCTGATGGTCGGCAGTTTCGTCATAAACGGTACAGCAGGCGCCGTCGGATTCCGTGCCGGCAACGCCATCACCGATAATGAATCATACTTCCTCCCGATCGGTATCGGGGAAGATAAAAAGGAGAGTAATCCATGCAAATCATAACGAGTGAAGCACTCATCAGTTTTCTTGCCCACGTCGGCACAGGTCTCGGCCTCATGATCCTCGGGGTCATCGTATTCGCATTCACAACGAAATTCTCAGAAGCCACCCTCATCCGCGAAGGCAACCTCGCCGTCGCTTTAAAACTGTGGGGCAAAGCCATCGGGCTGGCCATCGTCATCTACACCGTCTGGGCTAACAGCGTCAACCTGTTCGATGCCTTCGTTTGGGGACTGATCGGGATCGCCACCCAGGTCATTGCGTATTGGGTCATCGAATATGTTTTGACACCAAAGACGAATCTGGCGAAAAAAGTGGAAGAAGGCAACATTGCGATCGGATTCAGTTTATTCTCGATTTCGATTGTGGTTGGATTGGTTGTGGCGGCTAGTTTGACTTATTAGGCTGGTTAGTTAGTTGGATTTTGGTTTGGCTTGGGACTTGTATGGAGGCTGCAGCCTGGTTCCGTGCGTTGTTGGTGCGGGGCTGGGGTGTGGTTTTTTGGTTGGTTTGGATCTGGGGTGTGTTTGGGTTAGGGGCTGTAACAGGGATCGTGATAGCACTGTGGATGTGTGTGCTGGCCCGAGAGTTGCGGCCGGGGAGTGTGGCAAAGCGTTAGAGATGACTTAAATTAGCGGCTTGTACATACGGATGCGGGTATTAAAACAGACAAATTTAAGGTTTTGATAATATATTTCTATTTTTGATAATAAAAGGGTCGTTTTTGATAATATATCCGGATTTTTGATAATACGTTGGCTGTTTTTGATAATATAATTATCCCAGTCCCCATTATACCCCCCGTCTCCGGCCTAACTTCCTCCCAAAAGAAGGATTTTAAGACTTTGTGGCGAATAACAACTTAAGAAAAGTAGATTGGAGTGATGAAATGATCGTAAAAGCAAAGCAATTTCCCCTTTTTCTCCTGAAGTTACAAGCTCTTTCCCCGAGAGTACGTCCCCATCACATCAAACAAACATTCATCAAAGAAGATTTAGCAAGGTATCTGGCAGGATACAAAGGTGAGAATGCGATTGAGTATTATCTGAGTTTCCTCACAGATGATGAGTACTATATTCTCCATGATCTTCGATTGTTTGACGGTGAACATTATTTCCAGATGGATGCCCTAATATTAACGAAGAGGCTATTATGTATTTTAGAAATTAAATATATGGCCGGAATCATTGAATTTGACACTGACTTTGACCAAATCATACAAATGAAAAATGGCCATGAAAAAGCCTTTCCAGATCCCATCAATCAGCTGCAGCGGCAGAAAAGCCAGCTGAATAAATGGCTGAAGCGCAATAATCTCCCTCAGCTCCCCATTCAAGGCTTTGTCGTTTTCAGTAATCCCCAGACCGTCATCAAATCCGACGATAAATACACTAAAAACAGTGTAATTAAGAGTCACACCCTGCAATCAAAAATCACCGAACTCCACCACCAATATAAAGACGATATCCTGACACAAAAAGAAATAAAGAAGGTCACCAAAAAAATCATGAAATCAGATATACCTCTGGATCACTCTGTTTTGGAGCAGTATCAGCTTTCCAGAAGTGATATTTTAGCCGGGGTATTTTGTGAAGCCTGCGGTCATCTTTCTCTCGAGAGAATCCATGGTTACTGGATTTGCAGCCAGTGTATGGTTAAATCCAAGGACGCTCATCTTGCAGCATTAAAAGACTATCAATTACTATTTGGTGACTCCATCACCAGTAATCAGCTAAAAGAATTCCTACAAATCGAATGTTCTTCGCTGGCTACGAGGATCCTCAATTCTGTTGCTGTTTCCACGAAAGGTCAGAATAAAGGAAGAATCCATACCCTTTCGAATAAATAATAAAAAGCCATCAGCTTCATCACCATGCTGGTGGCTTTTTGACGCATTTATTCCCCAGAAAATAATTTTCAACAAAATTCTACAAAAAACTATTGCCCCCGTCCCGCATACGTGATAATATTAATTTCGTTGTCACGAAAGACGTCGCGAAACTTTCGTGTTGATATATACTGTGAGCCATTAGCTCAGTTGGTAGAGCATCTGACTTTTAATCAGAGGGTCGAAGGTTCGAGTCCTTCATGGCTCACCAAAGATTTTTGCGGAAGCAAAACACCTATCATCCTGCATGGCCCGTTGGTCAAGCGGTTAAGACACCGCCCTTTCACGGCGGTAACACGGGTTCGAATCCCGTACGGGTCATATCTTTCTTTTAGTAGAATGGTAGTTTGTTAGAGCAATTTAAGGAAATATATTTTGCTAAAGCAATTAATGAAAGTTATTTCGCTAAAGCGAAAAACTCTGGTCCGGTAGTTCAGTTGGTTAGAATGCCTGCCTGTCACGCAGGAGGTCGCGGGTTCGAGTCCCGTCCGGACCGCCATTTTATTTTCACATAATGAATCGTCATTCCCAAAAGCTGATCAATCAGCCCGAACCGGATGATCTTCATTACATAACTAAACACGGCTCAGTAGCTCAGTTGGTAGAGCACGGTGAATAAGCTTCATCCGAGTAATCATCAGCGTACAGCTCGAGCAGCAACTTGAATAATCCTCCTGAGAGCTGGACGATGGACAACCGGTTTATCAGATTAGGAACGAATAATTTAACACGGCTCAGTAGCTCAGTTGGTAGAGCAATGGACTGAAAATCCATGTGTCGGCGGTTCGATTCCGTCCTGAGCCATCTACAAAAAGTACTGCGATGACTTTGTCTCTCGTAGTACTTTTTTATTATGTATTTGTAACATGTATGTAACAAAAAGTGACAAATAACCACATTTTCCCTCGGACGCAATATTTCTCCTATGCAACCTTATTCCTAGTTATATCAGTGATTTCATCGGTAATATCATTAAAACGACTCATTGAAAATTCTATTAATTATACAGTTTTGTTACAATACTAATACTTTTCCCCGTATTTCGTCGAATTATGGTAAGTTAGTAAAGTACGAATTTACAAGAATATTTACTAAAATTAGGCATAATGAACGACCAACACAGTGATTTTTGCTTTTTAGTTTACAGGAGGCAAGACAATGAAGTTTGGAGAACGCTTATTACCGAAATTAGAAGAATATAGAAGCCGATCTTCTCAATTCATGAAGAAGGTTGCGGTCACGACGCTTGCACTTTCAACACTGACGTTTGCATCTGCTTCTGCGGATGATACAGATAAAGAGCTCAAGACGATCTATCATGTATACGTAAACAGTCATTATGTAGGGGCTGTTACGGATCAGGATGATGTGAAGGGCATGCTGGAAGAAAAGCTTCAAGATGCTGAAGAGAAGTTCAAGGATTACCAGGTAACCTGGAATAATGACATCACATACATACCTGAGAATGTTTTCTCTGCGAAAACGAATAACCAGGAAGTTTTGAATAATGTATCCAAGTCGATGGCTGTCGAAGCGAATGCTTATGCATTGGTTGTCGATGACAAGCCTGTGGCGTATGTAAAAGATAAAGAGACAGCGGACGAAGCACTGAAAAAGATCAAGCTGAAATATGTTTCCGAAGACGAACTGAAAGATTTGGAAGCACGTAAAAATGACGCTGATTCTTCTTTACCCGCTTTGAAGGAAAATGAAACACGTTTATTGGATGTTTCTTTTAAAGAAGATGTGGCAGCTGAAAAATCACAGGTGGATCCAAAAGAAATCCTTTCTGCTGATGAAGCTGTAAACCTGCTTCTTAAAGGAAGTGTCGAAGAGAAGAAGTATAAGGTAGAAGAAGGCGATGTCCTTGGGGCAATCGCTGAGAAGCTTGATTTGACGACGGGCGAGCTTCTGAAATTGAACCCTGAACTGGATGAGGACGGGGCGTTGAAGATCGGATCAGAATTGAATGTGACGGTCAGCAAGCCGTTCGTTCATACAGTGGTTAAAAAGGAAGTCAATAAGATTGAAAAAATCGCCTATGATAAAGAAGTGATTGAAGATTCTTCAATGAATAAGGGCGATACGAAAGTGAAGCAGGAAGGTGTGGAAGGCGAGAAGTCCGTTACCTTTACTGCTACAGAAGTGAACGGTTCTCAAACCGAGAAGAATGTCACTGAAGAAAAGGATGTAAAAGAGCCTCAAAAATACATCGTCATTAAAGGAACGAAAGAAACTCCTTCAAGAGGTTCCGGCAGCTTTGCATGGCCGACAAACGGCGGATATATCTCCTCCAAGCAGGGTCAGCGCTGGGGCAAGATGCATAAAGGAATCGACATCGCACGCCCAAGCGACAAGACGATCAAATCCGTTGATAACGGGGTTGTCGTTTCTGCAGGTTGGGACGACGGCGGCTACGGTAACAAAGTCGTGATCGACCATCAAAACGGCTACAAAACGACTTACGCACATCTTGATTCCATCTCCGTTTCAGCTGGCCAAAAGGTCGGCAAAGGCGATAAACTGGGAATCATGGGAACAACAGGTCAATCTACCGGTGTACACCTTCATATTGAGGTCCACAAAAACGGATCCCTGATCAATCCATTAGACGTACTTCATAAATAAATACAGCACAACCCGGGACTGACAACAACAATACCGTCAGTCCCCTTTCTTGTATTTTGGGTTTCTTCTTTTATATAGGGAGATTTCATTCGTAAAAAGCTGTTTACTATGTTAAAAAGAGGTAGATACATGTTAGGGACGCTTCCAGCCGTTGATTGGAGTGCTGACCGCGGAATGCGAAGTCTTGCACGGAAATCAACCGCGGGATAGAAAACCGGTGGGAAAATAGACATGAAATCCGCCAATCATTGAGTAAAAGATGAATTAACCCGCAGAAAGTGATAAATTTAAAGGAAGAATCCTATACTAAGCAAAATTACGATTAGACCGAATTTAATTGTCAAAGGAGATCAATTGATATGGATAAAAAGATTTTAGTTGTTGACGATGAAAAGCCGATTGCGGATATTTTGCAGTTCAACTTGAAGAAGGAAGGCTATGAGGTCCATTGTGCGTATGACGGCGATGAGGCGGTGAAGATGGCGGAGGAAGTGAAGCCTGACCTGGTCCTTCTTGATATCATGCTTCCGAACCGTGACGGGATGGAAGTGTGCCGTGAGATCCGGAAGAAGTATGAAATGCCGATCATCATGCTGACGGCAAAGGACTCTGAGATCGATAAGGTCCTCGGACTTGAGCTGGGTGCGGATGATTATGTAACGAAGCCGTTCAGTACGCGCGAGCTGATTGCACGTGTGAAGGCGAATCTGCGCCGTCATCAGGCGGGGGCTGCGGCTGCCGGAGATGAGGATGAGAACAATGAAATCACAGTCGGTTCGCTGACGATCCATCCGGATGCGTATGTTGTGTCCAAACGCGGTGAAACGATTGAATTGACGCATCGTGAGTTCGAGCTTCTTCATTATCTGGCGAAGCATATCGGACAGGTCATGACCCGTGAGCATCTGCTGCAGACGGTGTGGGGCTATGATTATTACGGGGATGTCCGTACCGTGGACGTGACCGTGAGACGTCTGCGCGAAAAAATTGAGGATAATCCCAGCCACCCTACTTGGATCGTAACACGTAGAGGAGTCGGTTATTACTTGCGAAATCCTGAACAGGAGTAAGTTGAATGAAGAAAGTTGGTTTAACGCGTTCGATCCATCTTAAGTTTGTCATGATTTATGTGCTCCTGATTCTCCTGGCGATGCAGATCATCGGGGTTTATTTTGTCAGGGAACTGGAGAATAAGCTGGTGGATAACTTTCAATCCAGCATCAAGAGCCGGGTGGATCTGCTCGAATATTCGGTCCGTGAAGAAATGGTCAAGGAACGTTCCGAGGATGACCCATCAAAGGAAAGTGAAATTAAGAATCTTTTGGAAGACAGTGCCGAGCCCAACTCGGATATTTATGAAATACGAGTGGTGGATGACCGGAGGAGGATCATTGGCACCTCTGATGAAAACAACCAGGCGCTGGTGGGACGGCCGGAAAATGAAATTTCGGTCAAACGGGTCCTAGCCGGCGGAGGCACATATGATAATATTTATGTTGATGAAAAAACAGGGGACCGTGTCTGGGTTCTGACATCCCCCATCATATCGTCAGATGAAGTGATCGGCGCCATCTATCTGGTCGCGAAAATTGAAAATGTGTACAACCAGATGAATGAAATTAATAAGATTTTCACGAATGGTACGGTGATCGCGCTGGTCATCACTGCGATATTGGGTGTTTTGCTTGCGCAGACGATCACAAGGCCGATTTCCGACATGAGGAAACATGCGCTTGCAATGGCCAAAGGGAATTTTTCTAGAAAAGTTAAGGTTTACGGCTATGACGAAATCGGTCAGCTGGCCATGACGTTTAATAACCTCACTAAACGGCTACAGGAAGCGCAGGCAACGACCGAGGGTGAAAGAAGGAAGCTTTCCTCTGTCCTTTCCTATATGACGGACGGGGTCATTGCAACGGATCGGAAAGGCCGTGTCATCCTCATTAACGATCCGGCGGTCGAGATGCTGAATGTTTCACGTGAAACAGTGCTGTCTCAGCCGATCGTTGCTCTCCTGGGGCTGGATGAAGAATATACATTCGAGGACCTGTCGAATGAGCAGGATTCGATCATCCTCGATTACAGCACGAAAGAAAAGCCGTATATCTTAAGGGCAAATTTCTCAATCATTCAAAAGGAAACCGGCTTTGTCAACGGACTGATCACGGTGCTGCATGATATCACGGAGCAGGAAAAGATCGATCTCGAGAGACGTGAATTCGTTGCAAATGTATCGCATGAGCTTCGCACCCCGTTGACGACGATGCGAAGCTACCTTGAGGCGCTGGCTGAAGGTGCGTGGCAGGATGAAGAGATTGCGCCGCAATTTTTAAATGTGACGCAGACTGAGACAGAGCGGATGATCCGCCTGGTCAATGATCTCCTGCAGCTTTCGAAGATGGACAGCAAGGACTACCGCTTCAACAAGGATTGGATTGATTTCATCCTGTTATTCCATGGTATCATCGACCGTTTTGAGATGACGAAGAATTTAAATGTCACCTTTGAACGTTATCTTCCTGATGATGCGTTGTTTGTAGAAATTGACACGGATAAGATTACGCAAGTGTTGGATAATATCATTTCGAATGCACTGAAGTACTCGCCTGAGGGCGGCACGATCACATTCAATGTAAAAGAAAACAACGGGTTCATTGAGATCAGCGTTTCGGATCAGGGTCTTGGTATTCCAAAAGAGAATCTGGATAAGGTCTTTGAACGATTCTACCGTGTCGATAAGGCCCGTTCCAGACAGATGGGCGGCACAGGTCTCGGGCTTGCAATCGCGAAAGAAATGATTACTGCACACGGCGGTGATATATGGGCAACAAGTGTTGAAGGCAAAGGCACTACGATCACCTTTACACTCCCATATGATTCCGCACAAGAGGATGATTGGTCATGAAGTATGAAAAAATAAAATCGATTCTATTGACGGTGCTAGTGGCTCTGAGTATATTCCTGACGTGGAATCTATGGACCTATCAACCTGAGTATGATGTGATCGAAAGTACCGAGGCTTTCGATGTATCCATAGGGGACGAACGGAAAGAACTTGAATTGATTCAGCCTTACAAAGTGTTCTATCATGATGAAGAACAGATTACAGGCTCACCCAATGAAAAAGAGATTGATAAAGTGCTGGAGCAAATGAGCAGCTGGCGGCTGACCGATGCAAAGGACATCAGCAGTCAATACTCTCAAAGTGAAATCGAGAATCTGGTCCACAGTCCAGGCAGGATCGAGCTGGTGTTTCCGGACAGCCTCCCCCTTTCCAGCTATAATAAAGTGATCAAGTTCGACGAAGAGAATCTGCCGAGAACCACCTTTAACCGTCTCATTTTCGACCTTGATGGAAAAAAGGGTGACAAGGGGATTGTCTATTTTGTCCTGTACGGTGAAGAAGACAGGAAATATGTCGTTGAGTGCAAGGTCGATGAAGAAAAAATGGACTCCTTTCAGACAATGTTCGTACAGAGGGCACTTTACAATGAAAATTTCCGAAACTACTTTGCGTTTAAGGCAAATTCAAGAAAGACTCTTCTTCTGCCGGTCAAAGACGGAGATTATTACAGTATAAAATTTTCGACCGAGCTCTTAGAAGCTGCGGATTTCCTGGAGGCGTTATTTAAAAAACCGGTCAATGTGCGAAAGAATTCAACTGATTTGGAAGAAATCTATAAAGATTCCTCCAGTTTAATGAAAGTGAACACGAATGTGAATTCACTGTCGTTCGTTAACCCGGGCGTCGACCCGGATCGGAATATGTCTGAGGAGCTCCTCGTTCAAAACAGTATTGCGTTTGTGAATGGACATGGGGGATGGACCGATAACTTCAAATTGTTCTCGGTCAGTCCGGAAGAAAGTAAAATCGAATACCGGATGTTTCTTGAAAATTTCCCTGTTTTCAGCGATACGGCAGGAACCACTGAAATCACCCAGATTTGGGGGACGGATACGATCCATAAGTATCAGCGGCCGTACTTCAAGCTAGAGAATGATTATTCAATGTTCTCTAAACCCAATAAAGTGCGTATCCCTTCAGGCTACACTGTCCAGCAGGCGCTTGAAGAAAATAAGATGATCAATTTAGAATTTGTTGAAGATATCGCTATCGGGTATAAGTTGACGAGGGATATGAATTTCCCGGACAGGCTTTTATACGATTTGACACCTTCGTGGTATTATAAATACAGCGGCAACTGGCTGCGCCTGCCTCTTGAAGAATTGGAGGGGCTATAATGGACTGGAGCAAAACGAAAACGATCTTCATCGGCGTCTTCCTGATCCTGAATATTTTTCTATTAACCATCTTTATAAAAAAAATCTCTGAACCGGAAGTCCTTTCCGACTCAAGTACACGTCAGTCGCTCGAGTCTGTGAACATCACCTATCCTGCTGATTTGACAGCGACTAAAGAAGCCGTCAACGAAACGGATATCAGTGCAATATCGAAGAAATTCACAGATGCTGATAAAGGCAGCCTGAAGAACCAGGAAGTCAGCATATTGAATGAAAATACCCTATATTCAACGCTAGACGAGCCATATAATCTGGGTGATAAACTGACAGAAGAAGACGTGAAGGAAAAGTTAAAAAGCTTTCTGAATGAATATACGATTGATGGAGATAAGTACGCATTTAGGAATCTTGATAAAGAAAATCTGACAATCAGTTATAATCAATTGTATAAAGGAAGGCCAATCTTCCACAATGGCAGTGCAGAAATTGTACTGGAACTTAATAATGAATTAGAAATTGTTTCATATAAGCAGACGATGATGGAAGATATTAAGGCATTCGGAAAAGCATCGAGAATCATCACCCCCCTTGAGTCACTTCAGATTTTAGCCGACAGCGGGAAAATCGAACCGGATAGCAAGGTTACCATTTTCGAAGAAGGATATTCCACCGAGGTGCCGTTCCCGGACTCCCAGGTACTGACCCCGACGTGGCACTTTGTCATTGAAAAGAAAGAGAAAGAGCAACACCTATATTTCACTGCTATTGATGGTAACGTCATCGAGTTTACAAAAAAAGAGAAAGAATTACTGGAGTGAGAGGTATGACCATGCATTTTAGTGTACTCGCGAGCGGCAGTACAGGAAATGCGATATTCGTTGAAACGGACGAGCATTCCTTCCTGGTCGATGCGGGTCTCAGCGGCAAGGCGATGGAAGGATTGTTCGGTCAGATCGACCGTAAAATCGAGGACCTGTCCGGCATCCTTGTCACACATGAGCACAGCGACCATATCAAGGGGCTTGGTGTTCTCGCAAGAAAGTACAAGCTCCCGGTCTATGCGAATGAAAAGACGTGGAACGCGATGGACGGGCTCGTGGGGAAAATCGATACAGAACAAAAATTCACATTTGATATGGAAACGGCCAAGCATTTCGGCGGGATGAGCATCGAGTCATTCGGAGTATCACACGATGCCGCTGAGCCGATGTTCTATGTATTCCATCAGGGTGAGAAAAAACTTGTCCTCGTCACCGATACAGGCTATGTCAGCGACCGGATGAAAGGCATCATCTCGAATGCCGATGCCTATGTGTTCGAGAGCAACCACGACGTCGGCATGCTGCGGATGTGCCGGTATCCATGGAACATCAAGCGCCGCATCCTGAGCGATGTCGGCCACGTTTCAAATGAGGATGCAGCCATCGCCATGAGCGAAGTGATCGGCGACAGGACAAAGGGCATCTATCTCGCCCACCTGAGCCTCGACAACAACATGAAAGACCTGGCACGCATGAGTGTGACGCAGACGCTCGAAACCAAAGGAATCGGCGTCGGCGAACAAATCGATCTATTTGATACGGACCCAAAAGTCCCTACACCATTAGTAGCCATCTAACCCATTTCTGTGTTTGAATGGGAGGATTTAGAGGAATATAAAAGGCAAAGGCTGCAGGATGGTGGTCTTTGCCTTTTTGTATTGTTTCTTAAAAGAAAAATTATAAGTAATGGTGAGTATGAGAATTGTCCAGCTCCGGCGGCTAGCCCCTCGAGGTCATAAGCTAAATGGTCCAAGAAGGCAAAGAACGCCTTCCCGGCCCATTTAGCTTATGCTTGTCGGGGCTGAGCGAGCCGCCTCCGCTTTTCGATGTTCACCAATTCGACAACGTTTTCTTACTGGTTTTTCATCATTTTTTAATTTAACCTGACTATAATCAGGCATGAATAGATAAAATAACAAAAGGTATTATCTGATGAAAGGATGATGGCAGATGGGATACTATGATGATCAGGATATCAACAGGGAAGGCAGGAAGAAGCAGAAGGGAAACCGCGGAGGCATGTTCCTTGCAGGGCTTCTTGGTGCGATTCTCGGTGCCATCCTGATACTGGTTGCGATTCCGCAATTACATAACTTAGACGTACTTCCTTATTCGATCCAGCCGGATCAGGATCTGAAGGCGACGGATGAGGAATATCATAATGGGACGACCAAGAATGTATCGGTGGACGTGACGACGGATGTGACGAAAGCAGTTGAAAAAGCAAGCGACGCGGTCGTCGGCATCTCGAATATCCAATCCCAGAGTTTCTGGGGCCAGCAGGGTGATTCGCAGGGGCAGGCGGCCGGGACAGGCTCGGGTGTCATTTACAAAAAAGCCGGGAACAAAGCGTATATCGTCACCAACAACCACGTAGTGGAAGGTGCCGATCAGCTTGAAGTCACCCTGTCTGACGGATCCAAGGTACCTGCAAAACTGCGAGGGACCGATATTTGGACGGACCTTGCCGTCATTGAAATCGACGGCAGTAAAATCGGCAAGGACGCAGTCGCTGAATTCGGAAATTCCGATGAACTGAAAGCTGGGGAACCGGTCATCGCAATCGGAAATCCGCTCGGCCTTCAATTCTCAGGCTCGGTCACTCAAGGTGTGGTTTCCGGTGTCGAGCGTACGATTCCAGTTGATATCAATCAGGACGGCGTCGAAGACTGGAATGCAGAAGTCCTGCAGACGGATGCAGCCATCAACCCTGGTAACAGCGGCGGTGCCCTCATCAATATTTCCGGTCAGCTGATCGGGATCAACTCGATGAAAATCGCACAGGAAGCGGTGGAAGGCATCGGTCTAGCCATTCCGATCAATTCAGCACAGCCGATCATCAATGACCTAGAACAATATGGAGAAGTGAAGCGGCCGGCAATGGGAGTAGCGCTAGAAGACGTCAACCGCATTTCGTCCTACCATCAGCAGGAAACATTGAAGCTTCCGAAGGACGTCAATTACGGGGTCATGATCAGACAGGTCATCCCGAACTCCCCTGCAGCACAGGCAGGTCTCGAAGAACTTGATGTCATCGTAGCGCTTGATGGTGAAAAGGTTGAAGATATGATCGATCTTCGCAAACATCTTTACAACAAGAAAAAAGTCGGCGATCAAATGAGCGTCACCATCTATCGGAACGGCAAAAAAGAAGACGTGACGATGAAACTGACGGATGAATCAAGAATGTAGTTGTGGATAAGTAAAAAGCAGGAGGGGGAAAGCACCTTTCCTGCTTTTTCTATACGTGATATGATTACCTGTGGATAAATAAAAACCGCTGAACACAAGGAGGTATGAGCTTTGATTTATTGCTGTTTAGAGCACGTAGAGCTTGCGATGGACATCATTGTAGACGAGCATGAAGTCGCACCGGACCTGAAGGAATTGCCTAAAGAAGAACAGTTATCCACAACCTGTGAATATTGTGGGAATAACGCAATATATATTGTGGCGAACTAATATTCCCATACAGTATGTGGACGGATGATGTGGATATGTGGATAAGTTCTGTGGATAATGTGTTTGTAAATTGTTTGTAAAGTGAGGACGAACTGTGAATATCACGATTGTAACGGTTGGAAAGCTGAAAGAAAAGTACTTGAAGCAAGGAATCAGCGAATATGTAAAGCGGCTCGGCGCCTATGCCAAACTGGACATCATCGAGCTGCCTGACGAAAAAGCACCGGAAGTGTTGAGCGATTCAGAAATGGAACAGGTCAAGGACAAAGAAGGAGAGCGTATCCTCTCCAAGATCTCACCCGACCACCATGTCATCGCCCTTGCCATCCAGGGCAAGATGAAATCATCCGAAGAACTGGCGGACAACCTCGATAAACTCGCCACCTACGGAAAAAGCAAAGTCGCCTTCGTCATCGGCGGATCACTCGGGTTAAGTGATGAGGTAATGAAGCGGGCAAATGATACCCTGTCCTTTTCGAAAATGACGTTCCCTCATCAGTTGATGCGGCTGATTCTGGTGGAGCAGATATATAGAGCATTTCGGATTAATCGGGGAGAACCGTATCATAAGTGATGAGGTTTTTAGCCAATGGCCTCTCCTAATTGTGGGGGGCCTAAGGGCAAATAGAAATGAGAAGGGAGATATTGCTGAAGTGCAAAGAAAATAGATTGACAAATTAAAAAATTCTTTTAGACTAAAAGTAGTTCTCTCCTCAAATTCCTCTTAATTTAACTACTCCTTGAATCTTTATTTGCTTCTTTATTTCTCTTCAGTTGAAACCACAATAAACCTCTTTTTCCCTCTAGATTTTACACTCATTTATTTTAAAAAGATGTCTGAAAACCAAAAAATAAGGGAGATGAGCCATTTTTGGCATCGATTAGGTATGCTATTAAATGCCCCGGTTGTGAACGTTCTGCTTTTGTAGATGATTATTACAAAACTGATGAGAAGTACATTTTTTGTAAGGTGTGCGGTTATTATTACACCAAAACAATAGAAAAATATACCGAAAATTCTATTAAATACAAGGAAGAGGAACGTGAAGGACACGGTATGTTTGTATTGGAAAATAAAGATGGAAACTGCAAAAAGGTGATGTTGAACGATAGTCTCACTAGTGAGCAATTGGAAGAGTTAAAGGTATCACTTATGGAGAAGAATGTTAACCAGGAGAAAAGCTATTTAATTTCTTTCGAAAACGGAGTATTTACCATCCTATTTGGGAACCCACCGGAATATTTTCATTTATCTTTTGACGAGTATATGGAAAAGATGATTGCGAAGTATGGAGTTCCTGAATATGATTTTATGGTTCCAATTGAGGGATAGATAAAGGTCTTTCAAAATTTTATAGTAGAAGAAATTGAGGAAAGAACGGTTTTCAAATTCTTTTAGTCTAACTATAAAAGTTTGATGATTATTGAGGAGGATTGCTGTGGGATTTGAAGAAGAGTACCAGGCTTTTATGAATGCTCACTCTCAGGAAAGAAAAGGTGAACGGTTGAGGCGTTTACAAGAAGGTCACAATCAGGCTGAAAAGTTGTTTTTGAAGCAAGTTTGGTGGCCTTCGTTTTATCATTTTCGGTATCTTCATCCAGAGTTTGAAATCGATGATTTTAAAGATGGAAAACGGTATTTAGATTTTGCTTATATTCGTCCAGCTATCCGGATTTGTTTTGAGGTCGATGGGTATGGCCCTCACTTAAAGAATATAAGCAGATGGCAATTTTCCGACAGTCTGGAGCGTCAAAACCAGTTGGTAATGGACGGGTGGACTGTCATACGCTTTTCTTATGACCAGGTTAAAGAAAAACCTCGTCGATGCCAGCAGGTCGTTCAGCAAGTGATTGGCCGATGGCTAGGTGATGAGCTGGATCAGACTACTCTATCTTATGCAGAAAAGGAAGTGCTTCGACTAGCAATTCGAAAAGGAAAAGCTATATCCCCTATAGAAGTGGAAAAGTATTTGAAAGCGAACTGACAAGACGGTAAAAAAATTGCTTACTCAACTAGTTGATAAAAAGATGTTGATTCCCGAATCTGGGATCAAGAGGATCCGCTCTTATCACTTGGCGGATCAGGTTAAACACCCACTCTGATAAATAAACGGAAAAATTCCGCCTAATTAGCATATAGAATTGAAAATAGCGTAAATAGACGGAGTAATGCCGTCTATTGACTCAAAAAACGTTAAAATGAGAAATTATATTTGGCATAATCGGAAAAATTCCTCTTAAATACTCCTAAAACGAGATTCTCCTTGTATATAACCGGAGAAACTCCGCTTAATATACATCCGCTGGTTAACTGAATTCCTCCTGTTGACAAACTCCATATCAGCCCTTAAAATAATCAACTATTCGAAGCAAAACGAGTAACCAAACAATTTAATTACTTAGAAAGCTATGATTGCTATGGATCATACTATAGCAGGAGCAGCTTCTGGAGAGACCGCGAGAGTTTTCGCGGCGCCGAAGGGTTCATAATCTCAGGCAAAAGGACAGAAGAGTATCAGATATTTATTTTGACGTGCAGGCCGTTATGGCTGCTGGCATACAAAATGGTATTTGTTATTCTTAGGACCATGAGATTGGAGCGCATCCAGTCTCTTTTTTTATGCTCTAAATATTGCTTTCTGAATGTTTGTAAGGAGGAGTTAAGGTTGGAACAACGAGAATTAAAGAGGGATTTATCAAATCGCCATGTTCAGCTGATTGCGATTGGGGGAACGATCGGGACGGGGTTATTTTTAGGTTCCGGGAAAGCGATACAGCTTGCGGGTCCCTCGATCATCTTTGCTTATTTAATCGTCGGTATCGCCCTGTTTTTTGTGATGAGGGCGCTTGGGGAGCTGTTGTTGTCCAAAGCTGGTTATCAATCGTTGACGGACATTGCGAAAGAGTATCTTGGAGCTTCTGCTGCATTTGTGACGGGATGGACCTATTGGTTCTGCTGGATCATGACGGCGATGGCGGATGTGATCGCTGTGGGGGTATACGTGAACTATTGGTTCGATATCCCGCAGTGGATACCTGCACTCATCTGCGTGATTATTTTATTGGGGTTCAACCTGCTGACTGTAAAGTTATTCGGGGAAATGGAGTTTTGGTTTGCGTTAATCAAGGTCATGACGATCCTTGCGTTGATCGTTGCCGGCGTTGTGATGCTGGTGATTGGATTCAAGACGGATGCAGGTGCTGTTTCGATGACGAATCTGTGGGAACATGGTGGGCTATTTCCAAATGGAGTGTCAGGCTTCCTGCTGTCATTCCAGATGGTCATTTTTGCCTACGTAGGTGTGGAATTAGTGGCCGTATCGGCTGCGGAAACCTCTGATCCGAAAAAGAATATTCCATCGGCCATCAATAAGATTCCTTTAAGGATTTTATTTTTCTACGTCGGTGCGCTGATTGTGCTCTTGTGCATCAATCCGTGGACAGGCCTCAATGCAGCGGAAAGTCCGTTTGTGAAAACATTTAGCTTAATCGGGATTCCCCTGGCGGCAGGAATCATCAATTTCGTGGTGCTGACGTCAGCGGCTTCTGCCTTCAACAGCGGAATGTTCTCTACAAGCAGGATTCTATATAATTTAAGCAACACGAAACAGGGGCCGTCTATTTTTGCCAGACTGAATAAAAACCATGTGCCAAGTAATGGGCTGTTCATCTCGACCCTGGTCATATCCGCGGGAGCACTATTAAGCAAACTGCTGCCGGAGCAGGCGTTCGGAATCGTGACAACGATCAGTGCGATCTGCTTCATCTGGGTATGGGGGGTCATTCTGATCTGCCATATAAAATATAAGAAAACACGTCGGGACCTGCATTTGAAATCAACATTCAAAGCACCGTTCACACCATTTATCAATTACGCTGTGCTGACAATGTTCGCCGTGATCCTGGTGATCATGCTGTTTTCTGAGGCTGCACGTCCAGCTCTATTGCTGACGCCTTTATGGTTCATTCTTTTATTTACCCTATATGGGATGAGGAGAAAAAAGGAAAAACATCAAGGGCTGATGCACCAATCCTAGTAATTATTCAGAAAAATCAGGTATGATGGTTACGAACGAAACCAATAGGGGGAACGTAACCATGAAATTTGATAATGTCCGGTGGGGAATCATCGGCTGCGGTGATGTGACCGAAAAGAAGAGCGGCCCTGCTTTTCAAAAGGTGGAGAACTCGGAACTTGTTGCGGTCATGAGGAGAACGGGTGAGCTGGCAAGGGATTATGCGGAAAGACATCAGGTCCCGAAGTGGTACGATGACGCGAATGATTTGATTCACGACCCTGAGGTGGATGCAGTTTATATCGCTACACCGCCTGGATCGCATAAGGAATATACTTTGAAGGCAGCTGCTGCGGGAAAAGCTGTCTATGTGGAGAAGCCGATGGCACGCAACTTTGAGGAATGCAGCGAGATGGTGGCTGCCTGCAAAGAAGCCGGGGTTCCTCTATATGTGGCTTACTACCGCCGGGCGCAGGAGCGCTTTTTGAAAATAAAAGAATTGTTGGATCAAAAGGCAATCGGGGACATTCGTTTTGTCTCTGCGACTCAGTATCAAAAAGCAAGGGACGGCGTGAAGGATCCGGACAATCTTCCATGGCGTGTGCAGCCGGAAATAGCAGGTGGCGGCCTGTTCTTTGACCTGGCGAGCCATACCCTAGATATTCTCGATTTCCTGCTCGGGCCGATCCAGAAAGCAAAAGGCTTCTCTTCAAATCAAGCGGGCTATTATAAGACTGAGGATATCGTGACGGGTACATATCAGTTCCAATCCGGCGTTCACGGGATTGGAAAATGGTGTTTCACGGCTTTTGAAGACGTGGATATGAATGAGATTGTCGGAAGTGAAGGAAAGATAAGCTTTTCTACATTTGGGGATGACCCCGTCATATTGACTACCGGTGAAGGACAGCAGCAATGGAGCTTCGAACGCCCGGAGCATGTCCACCAGCCGCTTGTTGAAACGATTGTCAAAGAGTTAACCGGGGGCGGAGAGTGGTGTCAAAGCACGGGAGAGACGGGCGCACGGACCAGCCGGGTCATGGATGCAATTGTCGGAAAGTAGGGCGGGATGCTTTCCCGCCTTGATTTTTGCACCGCTGTGAGATAATCAACTATTATTTCGACTTGTACAATTCTTTATATAGAATCTTTGTTAATAAAAGTGAAAGAATGGAACCTATCAGTAAAAGTGCCATATCCTATTGGGCGTCCCATATATCTCCCTGCATCCCTAAAAAATCTTTTGTGACTTTTCCCCTCTTTCCCTATACTTGCACTTGCCCACTCAATGATTTCGTAAAACGCCCCGATTGCCAATGTAATGCATAGAGCAATAAAATTTGTTGTCTTACTTTTTGATAAAGCTGTTTTCCTTACTAATATCTCTATTATGACAATTACAAGAGATCCTTTAAGAAAATGACCAAACCGGTCATAGTGGTTTCTATGTAAATCAAAATAATCCTTGATCCATGTAAAGAGCGGGACTTTGGAATAAGAATAGTGCCCCCCTATAAACGTCAAAATGACAAGAACGCTGATGATGACATAGGAAACAGTGGTAAGCCGGAACTTGTTGTATGTTAAGGATAAAAAGAATAAAACCAATACTGAAGGCAAAACCTCCATCAACAAAACCAAATAGCCTTCCTCAGGCTTAATCAGGGACCAGATTAGAACAAGTGAAACAGCAAATAAAAGGAAAAAATGTATCTTTTTATGTGGCATTCAATTCACCCCGCAAGAAAACAAGATGTACATAGTATTTGCTAAACATGTATTTTTTATCGGATAAGGGATAGCTCTGAACTAAATCCTCCATTTGAACCGTCTGTGATAGAGACAGGATAAAAAATTTTAATTATAATTAGCAGTGAAAATGGCCAAGATGGGACTATCAGGATGCTGGGAAAACAAACGATTTCGCAGATGACTTGAAGACGAACGGGACTTTGACGGTGCTGAAGAAGCCGCAATTCAGAAATGTAACGAGGCAGGACTTGATGATTGCCGTAAACGGTGAGCAGAAATTGCCTATAGAGCTTATTATGGATGGTGAAATAAACAACGATAATTTAGAACAGAATAATTTATCGTTTTCATGGCTGGAAACAGAATTGAGAAAGCGGAATCTAACACATCATGATGTTGTCTATGCAGTCATGGCCGCCAATGGTAATCTGTAAGTTGATACATATAAAGATCATATTCAAACACCCATAGATAAGGAATAAAAGAAAAAGAGCCAGTCCCCGGTAACTGTACATACCGTGGGAGTGACTCTTTTTTCATTAAGGTTTTATTTCGTAACCGAAAAGCCCTCATCTTCCTTCACTGCACTTGCATACTCATCAAGCAGAGCGCGTACTTCATCTGTGGTTTCTGTCTCCATCAGACGATTTCTAAGCTCGCTTGCGCCGCGGAATCCGCGCACGTAGATCTTGAAGAAGCGGCGGAGCGGTTTGAACGGGCGGGGCTCGAGTTCATCGTTATACTGATCATGAAGATCCAGCTGCAAACGCAGAAGGTCGAGGAGTTCCTCGCTCGTATGCTCTTTCTTTTCTTTTTCGAACGCGAATGGATTATGGAAGATCCCGCGTCCGATCATGACGCCGTCGATGCCGTATTTCTCGGCGAGTTCCAGTCCCTGCTGGCGGTCAGCGATGTCCCCGTTGATCGTCAGCAAGGTATGAGGCGCGATTTCGTCACGGAGTTTCTTGATCTCAGGGATCAGTTCCCAGTGCGCATCGACTTCACTCATTTCTTTTCTTGTACGGAGGTGGATGGACAGGTTGACGATGTCCTGCTCCAGCAGGTGCTTCAGCCAGTCGTGCCATTCCTCGACTTTCGTATAGCCGAGGCGCGTCTTCACGCTGACGGGAAGTCCTCCCGCTTTGGCAGCCTGGATCAGTTCCGCAGCGACTTCCGGACGGCGGATCAGGCCTGAGCCTTTTCCGTTCGCTGCGACGTTGTGCACAGGGCAGCCCATATTGATATCGATTCCCTTGAAGCCCATCTCAGCCATCCCGATACTCATTTGGCGGAAGTATTCAGGCTTGTCCCCCCATATATGGGCGACGATCGGCTGTTCATCTTCCGTGAATGTCAGACGCCCGCGCACGCTGTCCTTACCCTTAGGATGACAGTAGCTTTCTGTATTTGTAAACTCTGTAAAAAACACGTCAGGTCTCGCCGCTTCACTTACGACATGGCGGAACACGACATCGGTCACGGCTTCCATCGGTGCCAACACAAAAAACGGCCGAGGCAACTCATGCCAAAAATTATTCTTCATAGTATATTTAAACCCTTTCCTTCAGGGAAACCACGTTCCCAAAATTAAAAAGTAAGATGATCAGTTGGATCCAATCCCGGTCAGGATGGATTTCTACCAGTATATACTTTAATAGTATTGACGGAAAAGTGCAAGGGTACGCGCTTGGACCAATTAATGGCAAAAGGAGGCCTCCTGAAAAATAAGTAGTTCAGATAACGTGGAGAAAACTTAAAATCACTGCCCAAAAAACATACGTTTTCGCAACTTAAATAGCAAGTGAATTAACAATACAATTAACACAACAAAAAAAGCTTGGGAATCCCAAGCTTTTTGTTATTGAATGTGTTGTTCTTATTCAATTAAAGCCCCCGTTAGTTTAAGTACATTTGTTCACAAACTTTACGTTTTTAAGACCTGCCTGTTTTCTTTCTCCCCGTTATTTTTTGGTGTATATGTTTAACTGCCGTTACAAATAATACCCCTATAACAAAATAGGGGGTTAATAAAATGGAAGAAGCACCTACCAGCAATAATGCTATGAGCACAAGCAATAATGGAATGAGTACATCTAATAAGATAAACCTTTCAGGTCTTGGTGTTGGAGCAATTGTACTAACCACTGTTTATACGGCGGTTTTGGCTTCACAGTTAATGGCTACTAAGCATAAAGTCGATTACCTTTATTACAAAGAATTAACACAAAATAAATAGCTAGTTATAGACGGTGCTTTTTTCGCCGTCTTTTATTTATATAAAACAGAATTTGAACTAACCTGCCCAATCGTATTATAAGGTTGACCAGAATTCTAGATATTTCTGGTTGACCTTTTTTTATATGGTCTTATTATAACAGTAGCCAGGGTAGAACGTCCCTGCCCATGGGACTTAGATCCCGTCAGTTAAACCG
>NZ_MINN01000056.1 GCF_001877785.1 Rossellomorea aquimaris
AGTATCTTTATGGAGCCTTTGAAGAACTGGGCCTCCCGTACACGAAGAGCATGGCGAACTTCGTATTGGTCAAATTAGGCGATGAAGGCGAAACACTATACCAAGACTTAATGAAAAAAGGCGTGATCGTCCGCCACGGCAAGGGTTGGGGCCTTCCGGAATACGTGAGAGTCTCAATCGGCACACAGGAAGAAAACGAATTTTTCGTACAGGCTTTACGTGAATTAATTCAAAAATAAATCGAGCGTCAGAAAGAATGAAATCAGAAACCGGTTGTCTGGGAGAGTCCCTGGCAATCGGTTTTTTTTAGCAGATATCTTGTTTAGCGAAAAAGTGAAGCGGGAAGAGGGAGGAAACGACAGTAGAAAAGGATGAACGCTATGCGGTAAGTCCC
>NZ_MINN01000057.1 GCF_001877785.1 Rossellomorea aquimaris
GTCCTTCATCGGCTCCTAGTGCCAAGGCATCCACCGTGCGCCCTTCATAACTTAACCGAATTGGTTGTTACATAAGGTTTAAAACCTAAAATGGCGATACTCGGTAATTTCTTGACTATCAATTAACTTTATCTAGTTTTCAAAGAACAAGGCCACTAATTTGCTTCACATCATGAAACTCATCAGTGAATTCTCTTCGTGCTGCCTTGCGCTGAGGTGAAGACAACATCTTCGAATCAGCTTTGCCGCAAGCGCAAAAAGAAATAAAAATTACTTGTTGTAAAACAAGTAATATCATTTTGATGGTTAAACCATCAAAACTGAACAAAACTTCGACTGTCAAACGTTTCATGTAATATTCCTTAGAAAGGAGGTGATCCAGCCGCACCTTCCGATACGGCTACCTTGTTACGACTTCACCCCAATCATCTGT
>NZ_MINN01000058.1 GCF_001877785.1 Rossellomorea aquimaris
GGTCTATGTTATAAAATAAACAACTGGATGAAAAACAGAATGGCGAAAACGATGACGAGCGGATGAATCTCTCTCCATTTTCCCCGCGCCGCTTTTACGATCGGATATGAAATAAAGCCAAGCGCAATTCCTGTAGAAATGCTGGATGTCAAAGGCATGGCCAGAATGACGAGAAACGCTGGAAATGCCTCGTCCATCTCTTTCCAGTTCATATTGGAAAAAAAAAAAAACTCCATTGATTCCAGCACGTGCTGCTGCCCAGTTGAATACATGACACACTTCATAAATCTAGCTTTCAATCTCCGCCATAACTTATCCACTTCTTTACACCCTACACTCTCATATCTCATGTCTCACGTCTAATGTATTCTCCCACCAATCTATA
>NZ_MINN01000059.1 GCF_001877785.1 Rossellomorea aquimaris
CTCTTCTCGCCTACCTGTGTCGGTTTGCGGTACGGGCACCTCCCGCCTCGCTAGAGGCTTTTCTTGGCAGTGTGAAATCAGGGACTCTGAGGTAAACCTCTTGCCATCACTGCTTGATGTATGTAGAAACGGGATTTGCCTCGTTTCTCATCTCACAACTTGGACGTGCACAACCAACGGCACGCTCACCCTATCCTTCTGCGTCCCCCCATTACTCAAACGGCGGGGAGGTGGTACAGGAATATCAACCTGTTGTCCATCGTCTACGCCTATCGGCCTCGACTTAGGTCCCGACTAACCCTAAAAAAAAAAGAATAAAACATAGAACAACTGACATACTGTCCAGCTACACATAAGTAGACGCAAGACATACAGTAACACGCACAA
>NZ_MINN01000060.1 GCF_001877785.1 Rossellomorea aquimaris
TCCTTATATTAGACCGGGTGTTTCCGACAGTCAGGTTGTCAAAACCGGTAAGTACTTCGGATCGCTCTTGGCAGTGTTTGCAATGGTAATGGCGCCGCTGATCGAAAAAGCGCCGCAGGGGTTTTTCCAGTACCTCCAGATTGTAAACAGTTTCTATAATGTACCTATTTTCACGATCATCATCATCGGTTATCTGACGAAACGCGTGCCTGCAATTGCAGGCACGCGTTTCGTCAGATAACCGATGATGATGATCGTGAAAATAGGTACATTATAGAAACTGTTTACAATCTGGAGGTACTGGAAAAACCCCTGCGGCGCTTTTTCGATCAGCGGCGCCATTACCATTGCAAACACTGCCAAGAGCGATCCGAAGTACTTACCGGTTTTGACAACCTGACTGTCGGAAACACCCGGTCTAATATAAGGA
>NZ_MINN01000061.1 GCF_001877785.1 Rossellomorea aquimaris
CCTTTGACCAGATTATATGTAGCGCTGCGTCCCAAGCGGTCCCGAATCGTCTCGACCATATTCTCGGGTTCACTCGTGATGATCTTGTACGTTTTCGAACCACTCAAGCCTTCCTCCACCATAGATTCTTTAGAAGCGATAAAATAAGCGATCCCCGACAAGAACGCGCCTTGTAAGCCAAATACCGTCGACACGACGATAAAGACGAATAAGTTCAGGAATAAAATCAAATCACTCGTGCCAAACGGCAATTTCCGCGACAGCAACACCGCAAAAAAAAAAAAAAAACCACATGATAATTCACTTCATCTCCTTAATTATATTTACCGTGTTATTTCAGATGCGTACCACACAATCAGTTGATAACAAGCGATACCACAACTACCTTTTGACTTAGGA
>NZ_MINN01000062.1 GCF_001877785.1 Rossellomorea aquimaris
TCTGGCGCCGCAAGGCGTGGGGGTTCAAGTCCCTTCACCCGCACCATATGCGGAAGTAGTTCAGTGGTAGAACACCACCTTGCCAAGGTGGGGGTCGCGGGTTCGAATCCCGTCTTCCGCTCCAAAGTTTTTGCCGGGGTGGCGGAACTGGCAGACGCACAGGACTTAAAATCCTGCGGTAGGTGACTACCGTACCGGTTCGATTCCGGTCCTCGGCACCAGAGTATTTTTGCTTCAGTAAGATAACTGTCCTTAGTTACAGTTCTGCTGCATAAAGCATAATCAAAATTCTATAAATGCGCCCGTAGCTCAATTGGATAGAGCGTTTGACTACGGATCAAAAGGTTAGGGGTTCGACTCCTCTCGGGCGCGCCATATTTCGGGAAGTAGCTCAGCTTGGTAGAGCACTTGGTTTGGGA
>NZ_MINN01000063.1 GCF_001877785.1 Rossellomorea aquimaris
ATGTCCTACTCTCACAGGGGGAGAGCCCCCAACTACCATCGGCGCTGAAGAGCTTAACTTCCGTGTTCGGCATGGGAACGGGTGTGACCTCTTCGCCATAATCACCAGACGAATATTTAATTGAAGGATTTGTTCCTTCAAAACTAGATAAAGGATTGATGTCAAGAATACCGGTATCGTATAACCCAGCTCCGGCGGCTAGAGACTCGAGGTCATTTCCGTGTCAGTCAGCTGAGGGAAGAACGCCCTCTTCTGCCTGCCCCGAAAATGCTTGTCGTCTCTGAACGAGCCGCCTCCGCTTTTTCGTTTGGT
>NZ_MINN01000064.1 GCF_001877785.1 Rossellomorea aquimaris
CGAATTGGTTGTTACATAAGGTTTAAAACCTAAAATGGCGATACTCGGTAATTTCTTGACTATCAATTAACACTTTATCTAGTTTTCAAAGAACAAACTTTATGGTTGGATCTTTTACTTCGCTTACACTTCGTAAAAATCCCTGATGGATGGTTCTTTTGCTTGCGCAAAAAACCTTATCAAACCATCAAAACTGAACAAAACTTCGACTGTCAAACGTTTCATGTAATATTCCTTAGAAAGGAGGTGATCCAGCCGCACCTTCCGATACGGCTACCTTGTTACGACTTCAGGA
>NZ_MINN01000065.1 GCF_001877785.1 Rossellomorea aquimaris
CAGATGATTGGGGTGAAGTCGTAACAAGGTAGCCGTATCGGAAGGTGCGGCTGGATCACCTCCTTTCTAAGGAATATTACATGAAACGTTTGACAGTCGAAGTTTTGTTCAGTTTTGATGGTTTGATTACTATCAAAACTTTTTGTCTCTTACGAGACGAAATGGATTTGTTCTTTGAAAACTAGATAAAGTGTTAATTGATAGTCAAGAAATTACCGAGTATCGCCATTTTAGGTTTTAAACCTTATGTAACAACCAATTCGGTTAAGTTATGAAGGGCGCACGGTGGGTTT
>NZ_MINN01000066.1 GCF_001877785.1 Rossellomorea aquimaris
TATTCGTCTGGTGATTATGGCGAAGAGGTCACACCCGTTCCCATGCCGAACACGGAAGTTAAGCTCTTCAGCGCCGATGGTAGTTGGGGGCTCTCCCCCTGTGAGAGTAGGACATCGCCAGGCAAATGTGAAAAAGCAGCTCAGAAATGGGCTGTTTTTTTGCGGTTTTAAAGGTTTATATATAATTTTTGGTGGAAAAGTGGGTGGAGGACGTTCGTTATGGGCTGAAATCGTCGTGATTTTTAGGGTGGGAGCGTATATATTATCAAAAACGATGGGTTTATTATCAAAAATCCCGATATATTATCAAAAACGTCCCTTTTATTACCAAAAATCCAATTATATTATCAAAACCGTTACTAAGTCCGGCCCACACCAATTCCACACACCAACCGCCGAATATCCCGTAGATAACATCAACCCGCAATCAGCCGAGTAACACCCTCAACCTCCAACCCCTAACCAACTCCCAACCCGGCCATCAAAAATCCCCCATTAACCCAACACGCCCCCAAAACATACACTATCCAAGGCATCTTCACACACCCATCACAATCTCAAACAACATCCATTTTATACGTTTAAAAGTTTTCCAAAACAGGAAAACTTCTAAGAGTGAGTTCTTAATTGCAAAGTTCGGGGCTCGATTGTATAATTATAGTCAAATATAGTCAAAGTCAAAATGAGGAGGAGGTCTGATGAGGAACATTTCCGACATCATTGAAAGTTATTTAAAGAATGTTTTGGATCTCAGTGAAAGTGAAATAGTCGAAATAAAAAGAAGCGAAATTGCGGATAAGTTTCAATGTGTTCCTTCTCAAATCAATTATGTGATCAATACCCGTTTCACGATCGAGAGAGGGTATGTGGTTGAGAGTAAAAGGGGCGGAGGGGGCTATATCCGGATTATGAAGGTGAAGGCCCATGATCAGGTCCATCTTATAGATCAGCTTGTATCACTTGTGACGAAAGCGGTCAGTCAAAGTACGGCAGCAGATATTGTTTTCAGGCTGGTTGAGGAAGATATCATTTCTGAGCGTGAAGCCAAGATCATGCTGAGCGTAATGGATCGTTCCGTGATAATGGTTGAATTGCCTGAAAGGGATATACTGCGCGGCAGAATGTTAAAGGCTATGCTGGATAGCTTGAAGTATGAGTAAGGTTGAGAGGTGAGTTGGATGATATGTCAAGAATGCAATGAGAGACCGGCCACTCTTCATTTTACAAAAGTGGTGAACGGGGAAAAGACGGAAGTGCATTTGTGTGAACACTGCGCCCAGGACAAGGGAGATCAGTTTATGTTTGATTCTTCACCTGGATTTTCAGTTAACAACTTATTGGCCGGACTCCTTAATATATCACCTGCCTTCAAGCAGGCGAAAACTTCAGAGGTTCCTCAGCAAGAGGTTTTACAATGTGAAAAATGCAAGATGACGTTTCAGCAGTTTGTCAAAGTGGGAAGGTTTGGATGTTCTCACTGTTACGAGACCTTCAAATCGCAGCTTGATCCCATTTTAAAAAGAGTGCACAGCGGCAATGTCGAACATCACGGGAAAGTTCCCGAACGAATGGGCGGAGCCATCCATATAAAGAAAAAGATACTGGAATTGAGGACAGATTTACAGAACTCGATCGAAAATGAGGAGTTTGAGAAAGCGGCCGAAATCAGAGATGAAATCCGCTCCCTGGAAAAAGAGGTTAAAAAAGAGGGAGGAGATGAGCAATGAGTCTTGAGAGATTCTTAAGTAATGCCGTCAGCTCATGGATGAATGATGAAGGTCCGAATTCCGATATCGTACTCAGCTCCCGGGTCCGCCTGGCCCGCAATTTCACCGATTTCCGTTTCTCGACTCTGTATTCAGCGGAAGAAGCAAAAGAAATTGTAGGCACGGTGAGGGATAAAGTCCCTCATTACCCAAAAACTTTAGGCCAATTGGAATTTCTGGCCACGAATGAGATTCAACCTCTTCAAAAAAGGGTATTGATGGAGAAACACCTCATTAGTCCGAATTTAGCGGAGAATGAGAATGAAGGTGCAGTTCTATTATCAAATGAAGAAGATGTAAGCATTATGATAAACGAAGAAGACCATATTCGAATACAGTGTCTATATCCGGGACTGCAGCTGAAAGAAGCGCTGAACCGGGCCAATGAGATCGACGATTGGTTTGAAAGTGAATTCGATTATGCGTTTGATGAAAAACGCGGATACTTAACGACGTGCCCGACGAATGTTGGCACGGGCCTCAGGGCCTCTGTCATGATGCACCTTCCCGGGCTTGTACTGACCCAGCAGCTGAACCGCATCATTCCTGCCATTAACCAGCTCGGGCTGGTGGTGAGGGGTATTTACGGTGAAGGAAGTGAAGCCCTAGGAAATATCTTTCAAATTTCGAATCAGATCACGTTAGGAAAATCCGAAGAGGATATTGTGGAAGATTTATTAAGCGTCGTAAGGCAGATCATCGAAAAAGAAGAGTCCGCAAGGGAAGCATTAGTCAAGACATCAAACATACAATTAGAAGACAGAGTGTTCCGTTCGCTCGGGGTGCTTGAACACAGCCGCATTATCGAGTCCAAGGAAGCAGCGAAATGTTTATCCGATGTAAGACTTGGAATCGATTTAGGATACATCAAAAACATATCCAAGAATATATTGAATGAACTAATGATTTTGACTCAGCCGGGATTCCTTCAGCAATACTCGGGAGGGCCCCTCAGACCGAATGAACGAGATATAAGAAGGTCTTCTTTGATACGAGAGCGAATTAAATTAGATAAAGACGCATGTGAGGAGGAAGAATAATATGATGTTTGGTCGATTTACAGAAAGAGCACAAAAGGTATTGGCACTGGCGCAGGAAGAAGCAATCCGCTTGGCACACAGTAATATTGGCACTGAACATATTTTATTGGGACTTGTCCGTGAAGGCGAAGGTATTGCAGCAAAAGCATTGACTGCACTTGGACTCAGCCCGGAAAAAATCCAGAAGGAAGTAGAAGGCCTCATCGGGAAAGGCACCGAGAAGTCCCAAACGATCCATTATACACCGAGAGCGAAGAAGGTCATCGAACTGTCGATGGATGAAGCGCGCAAGCTTGGCCACTCATATGTAGGTACGGAACATATTTTACTGGGTTTGATCCGTGAAGGTGAAGGCGTGGCAGCGAGAGTACTTGGAAACCTCGGCGTCAGCTTGAATAAGGCAAGGCAGCAGGTGCTGCAGCTCCTTGGCAGTAATGATTCGAACAATCACCAGGGAGGCGGCAGCACAAACGCGAACACCCCGACGCTAGACAGCCTGGCGCGTGATTTGACTGCGATTGCCCGCGAAGGAAGCCTTGATCCGGTAATCGGGCGAAGCAAAGAAATCCAGCGTGTCATCGAGGTATTGAGCCGGCGCACGAAAAACAATCCGGTGCTGATCGGTGAGCCCGGCGTAGGTAAAACCGCCATTGCAGAAGGGCTTGCCCAGCAGATCATCGCCAATGAAGTGCCGGAGATCCTCCGTGACAAGCGCGTTATGACACTCGATATGGGAACGGTTGTCGCAGGTACGAAATACCGCGGTGAATTCGAGGACCGCCTGAAGAAGGTGATGGATGAAATCCGTCAGGCAGGAAACATCATCCTGTTCATCGATGAGCTTCATACCTTGATCGGTGCCGGCGGGGCGGAGGGAGCGATCGATGCTTCCAATATCCTGAAACCTTCCCTTGCACGCGGTGAACTGCAATGTATCGGTGCGACTACCCTGGATGAGTACCGCAAGTATATTGAAAAGGATGCAGCACTCGAACGCCGCTTCCAGCCTATCCAGGTGAATGAACCGACAGCGGAAGAGTCCATCCAGATTCTAAAAGGGCTTCGTGACCGCTATGAAGCTCACCACCGTGTATCAATCACGGATAATGCCATCGAAGCAGCGGTTAAATTATCAGACCGTTATATTTCAGACCGGTTCCTGCCGGATAAAGCGATCGATTTAATTGATGAAGCTGGCTCGAAAGTCCGTCTTCGCTCTTATACAACTCCTCCGAATCTGAAGGAGCTTGAATCAAAGCTTGAAGAAATTCGCAAAGAAAAGGATGCGGCGGTTCAAAGCCAGGAGTTTGAAAAAGCTGCGTCACTTCGCGATACAGAACAGAAACTTCGCGAAGAGCTGGAAGAAACGAAGAATACGTGGAAAGAAAAGCAGGGACAGGAAAATACAGAAGTGACCGTCGAAGATATCGCGACAGTCGTATCAAACTGGACGGGAGTGCCTGTATCAAAACTGGCGCAGACTGAAACGGACCGCCTGTTGAAGCTTGAAGAAATCCTTCATTCAAGGGTGATCGGCCAGTCTGAAGCGGTGGTGGCCGTTTCAAAAGCTGTACGCCGTGCCCGTGCAGGACTGAAGGACCCTAAGCGTCCGATCGGTTCCTTCATATTCCTCGGTCCTACTGGTGTAGGGAAAACAGAACTTGCCCGTGCGCTGGCAGAGTCCATGTTCGGTGACGAGGAAGCGATGATCCGGATTGACATGTCCGAGTACATGGAAAAGCATTCGACTTCAAGACTCGTCGGGTCTCCTCCGGGCTACGTGGGGTACGATGAAGGCGGACAGCTGACGGAAAAAGTGCGCCGCAAGCCTTACTCCGTCATCCTGCTGGATGAGATAGAAAAGGCTCACCCGGATGTCTTCAATATCCTGCTTCAAGTACTTGAAGACGGGCGATTGACCGACTCCAAGGGAAGAACGGTCGACTTCAGGAATACTGTGTTAATTATGACATCGAATGTCGGTGCACAGTCGCTTAAGAGCAATAAGTATGTCGGCTTCAATATCCAGGATGGAAAAGCAGATTACAAAGATATGAAAGGGAAGGTCATGGAAGAGCTTAAGAGAGCATTCCGTCCTGAGTTCCTGAACCGTATCGACGAAATCATCGTCTTCCATTCATTAGAGAAGGAACATCTGAAAGAAATCGTCACCTTGATGTCCGATCAGCTTACGAAACGCCTGAAGGAGCAGGATATCCATATCGAACTCACTTCCGCTGCGAAAGAAAAGATTGCGGATGAAGGATTCGATCCTGAGTATGGGGCCAGACCGCTGCGCCGTGCAATTCAAAAGCACGTCGAAGATAAGCTGTCAGAAGAACTCCTGAGAGGGAAGGTTCTTACAGGTCAAAATATCTTGATTGATGTCGAAGATAAGGAATTCGTTGTAAAAGTACAAGAAGAAGCAAATACCACTACCTGATCACCTGGTGAAAAGAGGTACACGTAAAAGAAAGGCGTGTACCTCTTTTTTAATAATTTTTACTTTTAGATATGTTGGTTTTTCAATTTGCTCCAGCGTTTGAATGGAATGCAATACTGGAGTTCTTTCATACATACTCACGAAGGGCTTTTCATTGAAAGGATTACACAAAATCGTTACAATCAATCCAACAGGATTGGTATGAATTAACGTTCGTTAAAATAGAGTAGAAGAGGAGAAGACTGATTTGGCAAAGAAAAAGACGAAGTTTGTATGTTCATCGTGCGGATACGAATCTCCTAAATGGATGGGGAAATGCCCCGGCTGTGGTGAGTGGAACACGATGGTAGAAGAGGTGGCCATCACTGGGAAGCAGCCCAGGGCTGCTTTTATGCACAGCGAAAAAACGGGACCTTCAAAGGCTGAGAAACTATCATCCATCGAAACCCGTCAGGAACCGCGGGTACTAACCGAATCAAGGGAATTGAACCGTGTCCTTGGCGGCGGGGTGGTACCGGGCTCGCTGGTTTTAATAGGGGGAGATCCGGGTATAGGGAAATCTACTTTACTGCTCCAGGTTTCCTCGCAGCTTGCACGGCAAAATCAGAAAGTCTTGTATATTTCAGGTGAAGAATCGATCAAGCAGACAAAGATGCGTGCGGATCGGTTGAATATAAAAGGTGATGAACTATATATCTATGCAGAAACCAATTTAGAGTCCATCCATCAGACGATCGAGCATCTGGCGCCTGACTTCGTGATCATCGACTCCATACAGACGATCTATCATCCTGAGGTGACGTCTGCACCTGGCAGTGTTTCACAGGTTCGTGAATGTACGGCGGATCTGATGAGAATCGGAAAAACGAAAGGCATTGCCATCTTCATTGTGGGGCATGTTACTAAAGAAGGATCTATTGCAGGACCCAGACTGCTCGAACATATGGTTGATACGGTTCTTTATTTTGAAGGGGAGCGCCATCATTCCTATCGTATTTTAAGAGCGGTGAAAAACCGTTTTGGCTCTACGAATGAGATGGGTATTTTTGAAATGAAAGAGTTGGGTCTTGAAGAGGTGTCCAATCCTTCGGAAATTTTCCTTGAGGAGCGCTCTGAAGGAGCGACAGGGTCCACTGTCGTCGCTTCAATGGAAGGGACGCGGCCCGTACTTGTTGAGATTCAGGCGCTGGTCACTCCGACAAGTTTCAATAATCCTCGCCGTATGGCGACAGGAATCGATCACAGCAGGGTATCCCTGATCATGGCTGTATTGGAGAAGCGTGTGGGAATGCTCTTACAGCAGCAGGATGCCTATCTTAAAGTGGCCGGGGGGGTAAAGCTTGATGAACCGGCAATCGACTTGGCGGTTGCTGCGAGCATAGCCTCCAGTTTCCGTGATAAAGCATCTAATCCCCATGACTGCATCATCGGGGAAGTAGGACTTACTGGTGAAATCAGGAGGGTTTCGAGGATTGAACAACGGGTTCAGGAAGCAGCCAAATTAGGGTTCAAGCGTGTAATCGTGCCTCAGAATAATTTGAGCGGATGGCACCCGCCTTCTGATATCAATGTTGTGGGAGTAGCCACCATAAACGAGGCACTGGCCCTTATTTTAGGAGGATAATAAGGTATGGAAGAGAGAAAAACCGAGAAATCGATATCGGATATTTTGCAATTTGTCGCACCCGGTGCCCCGATCAGAGAGGGTATAGATAATGTGCTCAGGGCCAAAACGGGAGGTCTGATCGTTGTCGGCTATAATGACAAAGTCAGATCCGTGGTCGATGGCGGGTTTCATATTAACAGCCCGTTTTCCGCGAGCTACTTGTATGAACTTGCGAAGATGGACGGAGCGATCATTTTGAATGATGCCGGTACGAAGATCCTTTATGCCAATGCCCAGCTGGCTCCTGACGTGTACGTACCTTCCACCGAAACCGGGATGAGGCACCGGACGGCTGAAAGGGTTGCGAGGCAGACAAAGGCCCTCGTGATCGCCATTTCCCAAAGGCGCAATGTCATCACGCTTTATCAAGGTGATTTTCGATACGCGCTCAAGGATATATCGGTTATTTTAACGAAGGCAAACCAGGCCATACAGACTTTGGAAAAGTACAAAGTCGTACTTGATCAGAGCATTTCAAATCTGTCCGTCCTTGAATTTGAGGAGCTTGTCACACACGGCGACCTTCTTCAAGTACTTCACCGCTTTGAAATGGTTCTCCGCATCAAGAATGAACTGTTGACCTATCTGAGTGAGCTTGGAACGGAAGGAAGGCTGATCCGCCTCCAGATGAATGAGCTGCTTGCGGATATAGAAGAGGAAGCGATGCTGATCATCAGGGATTACGCGCATAACCGGGATATCAAGCCATTCGAAGTATTATACAAATTCCAGGAGCTTGTCCACTCTGAGGTGCTCGATGATAATGTCCTGCTTAAACTTCTCGGCCACCTCGGCTACGTGCACCACGATGATGCCATCTGTCCGCGGGGATACCGAGTTCTGAATAAAATTCCACGTCTTCCGATTGTCATCATTGAAAATCTGATCACGGAATTTGAGTCACTGCCGAAAGTGTGCAGTGCTTCAGTGGATGACCTGGATGAAGTGGAGGGCATCGGGGAAGTAAGGGCCCGAAAAATAAAAGAGGGACTCAAGCTCATAAAAGAACAGACGTTTGCAGACCGTCAATTGTAGAGGCTAGTCAAAAAGACCCTGTTATGATACAATGGTATCTTTTTCAAAAAATTGACAGTCAGACCCGGACGTGTTAGCCTTTTTTTAAGACCCTCATTAAACTGGGGTTCACTGTATCAAAAATATTTCTTTTGGGTTAAATTCACGAAGTTTTCCTATTTCGCACGTTTTAAAAATAGCAAATTGTTTATAATGAGTAGGAGGAGGTGAGGGAATGTTAAAGAATATCGTAAAAGCATGCTTCCTTATCGTAGGCGGGACTCTTGGGATCTTTCTTCTTCCCGAATTGTTGACCGTACTAAATCTATCTGACATTCCTTTGTTAAATAACCCTTATATGACTGCCATATTTGGTGCCATTATCTTTTATATTCTTACGTTTTGGGCGGTCGAGTACGTGGTCAATTTCGTTAAGTGGTTTGAAGATAGTCTCGTAAAAGCGCCAGTCACTGATTTATTATTCGGCAGCCTCGGCCTGATTATCGGACTTTTTGTAGCTTATTTATTTGGTATTCCTTTTAATCAGATGGAAATTCCGATCGTGAATACAGTTGTTCCGATTCTATTAACTTTGATTCTTGGTTATCTGGGATTCCAGGTTGGCTTTAAAAAGAGAGACGAACTGACGAACCTGTTTCCGGCAGCCGGCAAAGGCAGGAAAAAAGGGTCTGAGGAAGACCTTGAGGAGAACGGGGTTAAAACACTTAAGATTTTGGATACAAGCGTAATCATCGACGGACGTATCGCGGATATCTGTCAGACCGGATTCCTTGAAGGGATCGTCGTCATCCCTCAATTCGTCCTGGAGGAGCTGCAGCACATTGCCGATTCATCGGATGTGTTGAAGCGAAACCGCGGACGGAGGGGTCTTGATATTTTAAACCGCATCCAGAAAGAACTGCCGGTCGAGGTTCAGATTTACGAAGGAGACTTTGAAGAAATCCAGGAAGTTGATTCGAAGCTTGTTAAACTGGCAAAGCTTACGAACGGCATCGTCGTTACGAATGACTTCAACCTTAATAAAGTCTGTGATCTTCAAAGTGTACAAGTTTTGAACATCAATGATCTGGCAAATGCCGTGAAGCCTGTTGTCCTCCCTGGAGAGGAAATGAAAGTTCAGGTGATCAAGGATGGTAAGGAACATAATCAAGGTATCGCATACTTGGACGACGGAACGATGATCGTCGTCGAAGAAGGCCGCAACTACATCGGCAAATACATCGACGTCCTTGTAACAAGCGTCCTGCAAACATCCGCAGGCCGAATGATCTTCGCCAAGCCCAAACAACTAGAAAAAGCACTATAAAAAGAAAAGAGATAGCGGTTATTACAGTCGCTGCATCATACGTAAGTCAGTCTGAAAGGTGAACCAATCTTTCAGGCTGGCTTATTTTATACTCAGTAGTCAGCAAAGGTTTGTAACAAGCATTTTAGTTCTAAATAAAGGATATTGTTTAAGAATAAGGACAATCCAGCTTTTGATTGGGGTGCAAGACGCAGACTCCTGCGGGAAAAGCGTGTTAGGTGAGACCCCGCAGGCGAAGCCGAGGTTCACCAACCGCCCGCGGAAAGCGAAGTCTTGCACGGAAATCAAAAGCGGTGATTTAAGGCGTATCTTTATATTACAACCCTACAAAAGAACCTAATCATTATAACATCCACCAACTTTGCCCTGACTCCCCCAATACGGTAAGCTATAATAAAGACTGACCAACGAAAGAGACAAAGGAGTTAAGGTATGGAGTATAGAGTTGTCATCCCTGCTGCCGGACAAGGAAAACGAATGAAAGCAGGTAAAAATAAATTGCTGCTTGAGCTGAATAACTGCCCCGTCATCATCCATACACTGAGGGTGTTTGACCGTGACCCGGCCTGCAGAGGCATCTATTTAGCCATCCACCCCGGCGACCGTAAAACGCTTCAGGATTTGATTCGGCGCTTCAACATCCAAAAGGTTGTGAAACTGGTCGACGGCGGAGAAGAAAGGCAGCACTCTGTCTATAATGCCCTGCTTGAAATCGATGAGGGAATCGTCCTTGTTCATGACGGAGCAAGACCATTCATCAAACAGGCGACGATCCATCATCTCACTGAAGAAGCGGAATCTTCCGGAGCGGCGATTGCGGCTGTCCCGGTAAAAGATACGATCAAGAAAGTAAAGGGCGGTACGGTCGAGGAAACGATTGAACGCTCGAGCCTGTGGATGGTACAGACTCCGCAGGCATTTCGACTGCCATTACTCAAGCGTGCCCACAGTGAGGCGGCCGAGAACGGATTCCTGGGGACGGATGATGCTTCCCTCGCAGAAAGGATCGGCATCGATGTTTCTGTCGTGGAAAGTGACTACGATAATATAAAACTGACAACACCTGAAGATCTGTATTTTGCAGAAGCGATTGTGAAGAAGCAAGAGGAAATGAGTGGAGGAAATAAATATGTTTAGAATCGGACAAGGTTTTGATGTACATCAATTAACAGAAGGCAGACCATTGATCATGGGCGGGATCACCATCCCGTATGAAAAAGGATTATTGGGTCACTCTGATGCCGACGTACTGCTTCATGCGGTGGCGGATGCATGCCTTGGAGCGGTTGCGGCAGGGGATATCGGAAAGCACTTCCCCGATACGGACCCTGAATTCAAGGATGCTGACTCTGCCAAACTCCTGCAGCACGTCTGGATGCTTGTGAAGGAAGAAGGATATGAGCTGGGCAACATCGACTGCACCATCATAGCCCAAAAGCCCAAAATGGCACCTTATATCGACCAGATGAGGGAGCGTATCGCAGAACTCCTTGAAGCTGATATCACCCAGGTCAACGTCAAAGCTACAACTTCAGAAAAACTCGGCTTCACCGGCCGTGGAGAAGGAATCGCCGCCCAGACAACGGTACTTATCCAAAAGAAAAGCGTTTAACTCAGGTGGTAATGTAATGCTTTTTTAGAAGTACTGTTTCTTGATAGAGGGTTTAGAAAAGGGATCAATGATTCCACAACTAAGTTGATTGGAGCGGAAGGTACTCGACTCCTGCGGGAAAAGCGAGTCGAGGGAGACCCCGCAGGCGCAGAGCGCCGAGGAGGCTTCCGGACCGCCCGCGGAAAGCGAGTGCCTTCAGCGGAAATCAACGGACCCATTTAGAAGGTTCCCAAAGAAACAATCAAACAAAATCCGCTTTATTCCCTTTCTCAACGGTGTTAAAATAAGCAGAGGATTCAAGCACGTATCTAAAGGAGGAAACACCCATGACAAATGAAGTTCGTGTACGTTATGCCCCGAGTCCAACGGGACATTTACATATTGGTAATGCAAGAACAGCCCTGTTCAACTACCTGTTTGCACGCAGCGTAAACGGTAAATTCATCATCCGTATTGAAGATACAGATAAAAAGAGAAACATTGAAGGCGGCGAGGAAAGTCAGCTGAAATACCTTCAATGGCTCGGGATCGACTGGGACGAAAGCGTCGATAAACCAGGTGAATACGGACCGTACCGCCAATCAGAGCGTAACCATATCTATGAGCAGTATTTGAACGAGCTGTTAGAAAGCGGTCAGGCTTATAAGTGCTACTGCACCGAGGAAGAACTTGAAGCGCAGCGTGAAGCGCAGACGGAAGCAGGCCAGATGCCTCGTTATTCCGGCAAATGCCGTAATTTAACGCAGGAAGACCAGGAGCGCCTTGCAGCTGAAGGCCGCCAGCCGAGCATTCGTTTCAGAGTGCCTGCAGGCAAAGTGTATACGTTCAATGACATCGTGAAAGAAGACGTTTCCTTCGAATCCGATGGTATCGGTGACTTCGTCATTGCGAAGAAGGACGGGACGCCTACGTATAACTTTGCGGTGGCAGTGGATGATTATTTGATGAAGATCTCTCACGTCCTTCGCGGTGAAGACCATATCTCGAATACACCTAAACAGCTGATGATCTTTGAAGCACTTGGGTGGGAAGCACCTGTATATGGTCATATGACATTGATCGTAAATGAAAGCCGCAAGAAGCTGAGTAAGCGTGATGAAAGCATCATTCAATTCATCGAACAGTATGAAGCCCTCGGCTATCTGCCGGAAGCGTTATTCAACTTCATTGCGCTATTGGGCTGGTCGCCTAAAGGGGAAGAGGAATTATTCTCGAGAGAAGAGTTCATTGAAATTTTCGATCCGGAACGTCTATCAACTTCTTCTGCACTGTTTGACAACCAGAAGCTGACTTGGATGAACAATCAATACATGAAGAATCTTGAGCTCGATCAAGTGGTGGAACTTTCACTTCCTCATCTTGTAAAGGCGGGCAAGCTTGAAGAGCCGATGACAGATGAAAAACGCGAATGGGCAAAAGGCGTCATTTCCCTTTATCAGGAGCAGATGAGTTTTGGTGCGGAGATTGTGGAATTGTCCGAGATGTTCTTCAAAACAGATCTTGACTATGATGCAGATGCTAAGGCTGTCCTGGATGAAGAACAGGTGTCGGAAGTCCTGCAGGCATTCCTTGAAGAGATCGACGCCCTTGAAAACTACGAAGCGGCTGAAATCAAAAAATCGATCAAGGCCGTTCAAAAATCGACCGGCCATAAAGGTAAAAAGCTGTTCATGCCGATCCGCGCTGCCGTTACCGGTCAGACACACGGACCGGAATTGCCGAATGCCATCGAGCTTTTAGGGAAAGATAAAGTAAAGCATCGCCTTCAGAGTCTTTTAGGTTAACATTTCTGGATAAATGTAATATAGTAAGAGTACCAATTAATTAATGAAATCGCGTTGATGAGGAGAAGTAAGAAATGGACGCTTAGTAGAGAGAACCATCACCGGCTGAAAATGGTTCAGGCCTCTCCCTTTCTGAAATGCACCTCAGAGCCCGTTGCTGAAATAAGTAGGCAGCGGCGGTTCCCTGCCGTTAACAGGTCGAGGTGGAGAAGGTTTATTCTTCTCAATCAGAGTGGAACCGCGCTGCCGATGCGTCTCTGTCATGATGACAGAGGCGTTTTTTTATTTTCAATAAAAAATAATTTAAATCTAAGAAATGGCCAGCTCCAGTGCTCAGCAAATCGAGACGTTTCGGACCGTCAGTGAAGTCAAAGAACGACTTCATTGGTCGGACCAAGAGCTTGGTCGGGCCTTAACAAAGCGTTTGCGCTTTTCCAGATAGGAGGGAAGACGATGTTTAAGACATTCAAGGAAGATATCGATGTGGTGTTCGATCAGGACCCAGCCGCCAGGAGCTATATCGAAGTGATCCTGACATATTCGGGCCTTCATGCCATCTGGTCCCACCGGATCGCGCATGCGTTTTTTAAACGGAAGTTTTTCTTCCTGGCCCGGGTGATTTCCCAGATCAGCCGGTTCTTCACCGGGATCGAGATACATCCTGGGGCGAAGATAGGCCGCCGATTCTTCATTGACCACGGTATGGGTGTGGTGATCGGGGAAACGTGTGAGATAGGCGATAACGTGACAATTTTCCAGGGGGTGACCCTGGGGGGGACCGGCAAGGAAAAAGGGAAGCGGCATCCGACGATCCATGACAATGCACTGGTTGCAACCGGTGCGAAGGTGCTTGGATCGATTATAGTAGGAGAGAATTCCAAAGTCGGCGCCGGATCTGTTGTCTTGAAGGATGTGCCCCCGAATTCCACTGTTGTCGGCATACCCGGACGCATTGTGATAAGGGATGGGGTAAAGGTGCAGAAGGATTTGAATCACAGCAATCTGCCCGATCCTGTTTACGACCGGATGAAACAGATGCAGGAAGAAATCGATGAACTGAAAACACTACTTAAGGATCATGAGGGAAGGAGTCGATCATTGTGACGATTCGTTTATATAATACGTTAACCAGAAAGAAAGAGGAATTTCAGCCGCTTGAAGAGGGTAAAGTGAAAATGTATGTGTGCGGCCCGACCGTATACAACTATATTCATATTGGAAATGCCCGTCCTGCCATCGTATTTGATACAGTCAGACGCTATTTGGAATACAGAGGATATGATGTTCAATTCGTATCCAATTTCACAGATGTCGACGACAAGCTGATCAAAGCAGCTAATGAACTGGGTGAAGAGGTTCCGGTGATTGCCAAGCGTTTCATAGAGGCATACTTCGAGGACACGGGAGCTCTCGGATGCAAAAAGGCGGATATCCATCCTACCGTTATGGAAAACATCGACACGATCATCGACTTTATTTCAGCGCTGGTCGAAAAAGGATACGCCTATGAGTCCCAAGGCGATGTGTATTACCGTACTAGAAAATTCGAAGGATACGGCAAGCTTTCCCATCAGCCGATCGATGAACTGAAAGCTGGCGCACGCATCGATGTAGGCGACAAAAAGGAAGATGCCCTTGATTTCGTGCTGTGGAAAGCGGCAAAACAAGGCGAGATTTCATGGGAGAGCCCGTGGGGCAAAGGACGTCCGGGATGGCACATTGAATGCTCTGCTATGGCGAAACGGTATCTTGGCGACACAATCGATATCCACGCCGGGGGTCAGGATCTTACTTTCCCTCACCATGAAAATGAGATTGCGCAGTCTGAAGCGCTGACAGGGAAGCCGTTCGCGAAGTACTGGATGCACAACGGCTATATCAATATCGATAATGAAAAAATGTCGAAGTCACTGGGGAATTTCGTCCTGGTTCACGACATCATCAAAGAACAGGATCCCGAGGTCCTACGCTTCTTCATGCTGTCGGTTCATTACCGCCATCCGATCAATTATAATCTGGAGCTTCTGCAAAATGCGGAAACGGCCCTCGACAGGATCAAGACTGCATACGAGAACCTGAAGCACCGCAAGGAATCGAGCACGGACCTGGCGGATAACAATCAGGAGTGGCTTGATAAGATTGCAGAACTGAAAGAACAATTCATCTCCGAAATGGATGATGATTTCAATACAGCGAATGGCATTTCCGTCCTGTTTGAACTTTCACGCCAGGCAAACTACTATCTGATGGAGAAGAACACAGCTGTACAGGTCATCGATTCTTTCCTTCACCAATTCGAAGATTTCTTCGAGGTGCTGGGTCTCAGCCTGCAAGCGGAAACGGAACTCCTGGATCAAGAAGTCGAGGAATTGATCGAAAAGCGTATCCAGGCCCGTAAAGACCGGAACTTCCAGCTTGCTGATGAAATCCGTGATACGCTGAAGGAAATGAATATCATTTTAGAAGACACACCGCAGGGTACACGCTGGAAAAGGGGATCCTGATGATATACGAAACAAACGAAAAGATCGACGCTAAACAAATAAATGCACTTGCCCTTGCCTATATGGGAGATGCCGTCTATGAAACATATGTACGGCAGCTCCTGTTGACGAAAGGAAAAATAAAGCCGAACCACCTTCACCGTGCTGCAACCAATTATGTTTCGGCGAAAGCACAGGCTGCGTCATTAAAGAAACTGTTTGATGAAGAGCGGCTGAGTGAGGAAGAAATCAATATCGTCAAGCGCGGACGCAATGCGAAATCGGGAAGCGTCCCAAAGAATACCGATGTACAGACGTATAACCACAGCACCGCTTTTGAAGCACTGATCGGGTATTTATTTTTACTGAACAGGACTGAGCGGCTGGAAGAGCTGATCACGATCATATTCGAACAGAAAGGAAAGGAGGAGTAAGCGATGAGCAAAGATTTTATCGGTGGAAGAAACCCCGTCATCGAAGCACTGAAGTCGGGGAGGGAAATTAATAAAATCTGGATTGCCGAAGGTTCACAGAAGGGGTCGATCCAGCAGGTCCTCGGCCTTGCCAAAGAAGCAGGCGTGATGGTCCAATATGTACCGAAGAAGAAGATCGAACAGATGGTCGCAGAGAATCATCAAGGCGTCGTGGCGTCTGTCGCTGCTTATGAATACGCCGAGATCGATGATATTTTCGATAAAGCGGCAAAGAAAGAGGAGGACCCGTTCATCCTCATCCTGGACGAGCTTGAGGATCCCCATAATCTCGGCTCAATCATGAGGACCGCGGATGCAGCCGGGGCTCACGGGATCATCATCCCTAAACGACGGGCGGTAGGATTGACCTCGACCGTGGCAAAAGCTTCGACAGGGGCAATCGAACATATACCTGTTGCGCGTGTCACCAACCTCTCAAGAGCAGTGGACGAGCTTAAAGACCGCGGTGTATGGGTTGCCGGGACGGACGCGAAAGGAAAGCAGGATTACCGCCAGCTTGACTGTACATTGCCGATCGGTCTCATCATAGGCAGTGAAGGAAAAGGGATGAGCAGGATTCTCCGTGATAAATGTGACTTCCTTGTCCAGCTTCCGATGGTCGGCCGCGTCACGTCCCTGAATGCCTCGGTGGCAGCCAGTATCTTGATGTATGAGGTTTACCGGAATCGGCATCCGCTGGGGGAATAGGGAAAAATGGATATTCTCCTTGTGGATGGATATAACATCATAGGCGCCTGGCCGGAACTGAATGAATTAAAGAATAAAGATCTGGCCGCCGCCCGTGACCGTCTGGTGGAACAAATGGCGGAGTATCAGGGGTATACGGGTTACCGGGTCATCGTTGTCTTTGATGCCTACTATGTACAGGGAATCGCGCGAAAGTACAAGAATTACAAGGTGGAAGTGTTATTCACAAGAGAAAATGAAACGGCGGATGAACGGATCGAGAAGCTCGCTATCGAACTTGGCAACATTAAAACCCAGATCCATGTGGCAACCTCCGACTTCACAGAGCAGTGGGCCATCTTCGGACAGGGGGCCCTCCGCAAGTCGGCGAGGGAACTTTTAACAGAAATAAAAGTGATTGAAAAAAAAATTGAGAGAAAAGTCCGTAAATCCACTGATGATAAGCCATCTTCCAAGATTCAATTATCGGATGAAGTTGCTGAAATTTTCGAAAAATGGCGCCGCGGGGAACGATGAGCGGTTGACGATTGAATTTTCTGTAATGTATAATATTTCTATCTATTGTTTTGCTCGGGGGGATGTGTGTGAGCAATATCACCAAGAAGGATGCGATTTCCAGTCAGTTTGAGAAGATGGATGATGAAGAGATAATAGAAGCGGTCCATCAGGGGAATAGTGAAGCACTGGATTTCCTGATCAAAAAATATCGGAATTTTGTTAGAGCGAAAGCCCGCTCCTATTTTTTGATCGGGGCAGATAAAGAAGACATCGTCCAGGAAGGCATGATTGGTCTTTATAAAGCAATCCGTGACTACAAAGAGGACAAGCTTACCTCTTTCAAGGCATTTGCCGAACTTTGCATCACGAGGCAGATCATCACGGCAATCAAGACAGCGACCAGACAAAAGCATATACCGCTCAATTCCTATGTATCACTGGACAAGCCCATTTATGATGATGAATCCGACAGGACCTTGCTCGATGTCATTTCAGGTACGAAGGTGATGGATCCCGAAGAGTTGATCATCAACCGGGAAGAGTTCGATAACATGGAAGATAAGATGGCGCAGCTGCTCTCAGACCTTGAGAGGAAAGTCCTGGCACTTTATCTCGATGGACAATCCTATCAGGAAATTTCGGAAGAATTGAACCGTCATGTCAAGTCGATTGATAATGCTTTACAGCGTGTGAAGCGGAAACTCGAAAGGTATCTTGAAGTGCGGGAAATCACAATGTAAATGTGTTATTGACACAATTTGGTGACCGTGTTATTTTTGATAGGACTTACTATGTGAAGTTTAGGTGAATGATATGACTGCTAAACTAGTCCTTGCCTGTTCGGTGTGCGGTTCCAGAAATTACAGTGTTCCAAGTAACGGCAATCAGTCAGTGAGGCTTGAATTGAAGAAGTTCTGCAATACATGCAATGCTCACACCCTGCACAGAGAAACGAAATAGGCGGGTGGGAAGTCCTGCGTATTGATATAAGTTGGAGGTTACAAAAGGATGGTTAATTTCTTTCGCAATGTTGCATCAGAGATGAGAAAGGTCAGCTGGCCGAAACGTAAAGAATTAACGCGCTACACGATCACTGTTATCACGACGGTTGTATTCGTTGCTTTATTCTTTGCCGTCATCGATTTAGGTATTTCCGAATTGATGCGTCTGATCATCGGTTCTAAATAGAAGGCTGTTTTCTAAAAGGCTGTTGCTTTTCGTAAGTTGGCTTGCAACCTGGATGTAGCTTGTGGACGTGCTCTTTTCGAACTCAACGGACAAGCGGAAAATACCCAAGTTCAGGTATTTACTTGTATGCAAAGCAACAAAGTATTCGAAAAGAGCCCAATAGAAAGATAGAATTAGTTGTATATAACATGCCAAAGCATGGTATAATGAACATTAATAGAGTACATGACCTTTAAGCCCGTTCACTTTTACGGGTTTTTTCATTTGGAGAAAAAAGTCAGAGAGTATTCTTTAAATAGCGAGGAGGGACGGACGCTAAGTCCTATCAGATGGAGAAGAATTGGTATGTAGTCCATACTTATTCAGGATATGAGAACAAGGTCAAAGCGAACCTTGAGAAGCGTGTTGAATCAATGGGGATGCAGGATAAGATCTTCCGCGTGCTCGTACCTGAAGAAGAAGAGACGGATATTAAGAACGGCAAGAAAAAAGTAGTGAAAAAGAAAGTATTCCCAGGCTATGTCATCGTTGAGATCGTCATGACAGATGATTCATGGTACGTAGTCCGCAACACCCCGGGCGTGACGGGTTTCGTAGGTTCAACAGGCTCAGGATCGAAGCCTACACCGCTGCTTCCTGAAGAAGCGACATATCTCTTGAAACAAATGGGTATGGCCGACAAGAAGATCGAAGTAGACTTTGAACTGGGTGAAACGGTCAAAGTGAACGAAGGGCCGTTTGCCAACTTCACAGGAACAATCGAAGAGATTGATTCTGCTAAATCAAAAGTAAAAGTCCATGTAAATATGTTCGGACGGGATACCCCGGTAGAACTTGATTTCTCTCAAATTGATAAATTATAATGGAAAAGAACTTGAAATCACTCAAAAAAAGTGATAATATTTCATAAGTCAGTGCGTCTCGACAAGAGATACTGAAACTAATAAACGTTCTTTATGTTGATAAAGACATTTTTTACATTTGAGTGGGAGGGTGAAAAGCCCAATAACCACATCACGGACTTAAGGAGGTGTGTCTCGTGGCTAAAAAAGTTATCAAAATGGTTAAATTGCAGATTCCTGCTGGTAAAGCTAACCCAGCTCCACCGGTTGGTCCTGCATTAGGTCAAGCAGGTGTTAACATCATGGGATTCTGTAAGGAATTCAATGCTCGTACAGCAGATCAAGCTGGCTTAATCATTCCTGTTGAAATCACGGTTTTTGAAGACCGTTCATTTACATTCATCACAAAAACTCCACCTGCTGCTGTTCTTCTTAAGAAAGCTGCTGGTATCGAGTCTGGTTCAGGCGAACCTAACAGCAAAAAAGTGGCAACACTTAAACGCGATAAAGTACGTGAAATTGCTGAAACAAAAATGCCTGACTTAAATGCAGCTAGCGTTGAATCAGCTATGCGCATGGTAGAAGGAACTGCGCGCAGCATGGGTATCGTCATCGAAGACTAATCCAGCTTCGCTCAATTGAATGTTCCTGTTGAACGAGGTTGCGATGATGAAATGTACTGTTTCACTCTCGCAACCTTATTTCGTGGGAGGTTATTCCGCTAAAACCACATCGAGGAGGAAATTTTAAAAATGGCTAAAAAAGGTAAAAAGTTTCTTGAAGCTCAAAAGCTTGTAGATCGTACTACAGCTTATTCAGTTGAAGAAGCAATCGAACTAGTAAAGAAAACAAACATCGCTAAGTTTGACGCAACTGTAGAAGTGGCGTTCCGCTTAGGTGTAGATACTCGTAAGAATGACCAGCAAATCCGTGGAGCAGTTGTGCTTCCGCACGGTACTGGTAAAACTCAAAAGGTTCTTGTATTCGCTAAAGGCGAAAAAGCAAAAGAAGCAGAAGCTGCTGGCGCTGACTACGTTGGCGATGCGGACATGATCAACAAAATCCAACAAGGATGGTTCGAGTTCGACGTAATCGTTGCAACTCCGGACATGATGGGTGAAGTTGGAAAACTTGGACGCGTATTGGGACCTAAAGGCTTAATGCCAAACCCTAAAACTGGAACAGTTACTTTCGACGTCGAAAAAGCTGTTAACGAAATCAAAGCTGGTAAAGTAGAATACCGTGCTGACAAAGCTGGTAACGTACACGTTCCTGTTGGAAAAATCTCTTTCGACAACGAAAAATTAGTTGAGAACTTCACAACTATGTACGAAACAATGCTTAAAGCTAAACCATCTGCAGCTAAAGGAACTTACATGAAGAACGTCGCTGTTACTTCAACTATGGGTCCTGGTGTTAAAGTTGATCCTTCAACTTTCGCAGTTAAGGCATAATTTGGTATTGACTTAACATGAACTAATCATTATAATTAGTTCTGTTGTTAAAAAACGAATACATTTGTACCGTAGACAGCTGGTGCTCCCAGGAGCTTAATTTCCCGCCGAGGTAATTGCGATAAAAAATGCGCCCTGTGCGTGTTAGCGATGCCCTTATGTCTACCTTGATATAAGGGCATTTTTTATTGGATGACGGTATAAATGTTCATCAGTCAATCTACAGGAGGTGTAATGATGAGCAGCATTCTAGAACAAAAGCAACATATCGTTGGAGAAATCTCTGACAAGCTAAAGAACAGTGTATCTACAATCATTGTAGATTACCGCGGCCTTGATGTTTCTGAAGTAACTGAGCTTCGTAAACAACTTCGTGACGCTGGCATCGACTTCAAAGTGTATAAAAACACAATGACTCGCCGTGCAGCAGCAGAAGCTGGTCTTGAAGGGTTGAACGAATTCCTAACTGGTCCAAACGCAATCGCGTTCAGTACGGAAGAAGTTGTAGCTCCTGCAAAGATCCTTAATAACTTCGCTAAAGATCACGAAGCGCTTGAAATCAAAGCTGGTGTTATCGAAGGAACAATCACATCTGTTGAAGATGTTAAAGCTATCGCTGAACTTCCAAGCCGCGAAGGACTTCTTTCTATGCTACTCAGCGTGCTTCAAGCTCCAATGCGCAACTTCGCATTGGCAACAAAAGCCGTTGCAGACCAAAAAGAAGAACAAGGCGCGTAAGTTAAACAGAGTCGCTTGAATAATAATACGAACCAACATACTAAGGAGGAAATTTAAAATGAGTAAAGAGCAAATCATTGATGCAATTAAAGAAATGTCCGTTCTTGAATTGAACGATCTAGTAAAAGCTATCGAAGAAGAATTCGGAGTAACTGCTGCTGCACCTGTAGCTGCAGCTGGTGGCGGAGCAGAAGCTGCTGCTGAAAAAACTGAATTTGACGTTGTTCTTGAGAGCGCTGGTTCTCAAAAGATCAAAGTTATCAAAGTTGTTCGTGAAATCACAGGTCTTGGACTTAAAGAAGCGAAAGAACTTGTTGACAACACTCCTAAAGCTCTTAAAGAAGGCATTTCTAAAGAAGAAGCTGAAGAGCTTAAAGCTAAACTTGAAGAAGTTGGCGCTGGCGTAGAAGTTAAGTAATAATTGCATAGAAGAAAAGCTCGCTTTATAAGCGGGCTTTTTTCTTCTTTTGGTTATATACTTGTAATCCGTTTAAAAGATGGAGGTGTAATAATGACTAATCACTACTATTCCAGTAAGCCGGAAGTGGGAAGTAATCCTCAAAGCATTCAATTTGAATTGCGAGGGCATTCCTTTCGGTTCAAGACGGATCAGGGAGTCTTTTCGAAAAAGGAAGTGGATTTCGGTTCAAGGACGCTGATCGAAAACTTCAAACTGCCGGAGACAGAGGGTGCATTGCTTGATGTCGGGTGCGGTTACGGACCGATCGGCCTTGCTTTGGCAAAAGATTTTGGCGACCGCATGGTTCATATGGTCGATGTAAACGAAAGAGCCCTTTCGCTTGCAGGCGAAAATGCGAAAGCTAACGGCGTGGAAAACGTGAGAATCTACCAAAGCGACCGCTATAAAAATGTTAAAGATAAGGGCTTTGCGGCAATCCTTACAAATCCCCCTATCAGGGCAGGGAAAGAAACCGTTCATTCCATCCTTTCAGAAAGCTATGACCATCTGGCGGATAAAGGTGAATTATGGGTCGTTATTCAGAAGAAGCAGGGTGCTCCATCCGCCATGGATAAAATGGAAGAATTGTTTTCAAATGTAGAAATCGCTGCAAGAAAAAAAGGTTACTACATTCTGAGATCAGTAAAAGAAATCCGTTGACGTAGCTAATCCGCTATGATAACATTATAAAATGCAAAAATATTATTTTCCGGTATTGTGTCCATATGTATACATATTGGATAAATTGGAAAAGATTATAAAATAATAGTTCGTCATTTGAAAATGAGGTTTTATCATTAAAACCCTTTTTCTTTTTGTCTTGGGCAGAGTGCATTCTGTCAAAGACATATAGACACAACCAAAACGCTTGATTTGAGGGGTGAATCAGTTGACAGGTCAACTAGTTCAGTATGGACGACACCGCCAACGCAGAAGTTTTGCGCGTATCAGTGAAGTTTTAGAATTGCCGAATTTAATCGAAATTCAAACTTCCTCGTATCAATGGTTTCTTGATGAGGGGTTAAGAGAAATGTTCCGTGACATTTCTCCGATTGAGGACTTCACTGGTAATCTCTCTTTAGAATTTATTGATTATAGTCTGGGAGAGCCAAAGTACTCGGTGGAAGAATCAAAGGAAAGAGATGTAACTTACTCTGCGCCGCTTAGGGTGAAAGTCCGTCTTGTGAATAAGGAAACTGGAGAAGTGAAAGATCAAGACGTATTTATGGGTGACTTCCCGCTTATGACAGATACAGGTACTTTTGTCATTAACGGAGCTGAACGTGTAATCGTTTCTCAGCTTGTACGTTCACCTAGTGTGTACTTCAGCGGAAAAGTAGATAAGAACGGAAAGAAAGGGTTCACTGCTACCGTTATACCAAACCGCGGAGCTTGGCTTGAGTATGAAACAGATGCAAAAGATGTTGTTTATGTGCGAATTGATCGAACTCGCAAACTGCCGGTAACGGTTCTTTTACGTGCCCTTGGGTTTGGCTCTGATCAAGAAATCATCGATTTGATTGGTGATAATGAGTACATTCGTAACACGCTCGAGAAAGACAATACGGAAGGTATCGACAAAGCATTGCTCGAAATCTACGAGCGTCTGCGTCCGGGAGAACCTCCTACAGTAGAAAATGCTAAAAGTTTACTCGTTTCACGTTTCTTTGATCCAAAGCGTTATGACTTGGCAAACGTTGGACGTTATAAGATGAATAAAAAGCTTCATATTAAGAACCGATTATTCGGTCAAACTCTTGCAGAAACTCTTGCAGATCCGGAAACGGGCGAGATTCTTGCAGAGAAGGGCACGGTTCTTGACCGTCGCACCCTGGACAAAGTCATTCCTTATTTAGAAGAAGGAATCGGCTTCAAGACTTACCAGCAGTCCGGCGGGGTATTGGAGGATGATGTTACTCTCCAATCTATCAAAATTTACTCTCCTAATGAAGAAGGAGAACAAGAGATTAATGTAATCAGCAATGCGTATGTAGAAGAGGAAGTCAAATACATCACACCTGCTGACATCATTTCTTCCATCTCTTATTTCTTCAACTTATTGCATGGAGTAGGATTTACAGATGATATCGATCACCTGGGCAACCGTCGTTTACGTTCGGTTGGCGAATTGCTTCAGAACCAGTTCCGTATCGGCCTTTCCCGTATGGAGCGTGTCGTTCGTGAAAGAATGTCCATCCAGGATACGAATACGATCACTCCTCAGCAGTTGATCAACATTCGTCCGGTCATCGCATCGATGAAAGAATTCTTTGGAAGCTCACAGCTTTCCCAATTCATGGACCAGACGAACCCGCTTGCGGAATTGACGCATAAGCGCCGTCTGTCTGCACTCGGACCTGGTGGTCTGACGCGTGAACGTGCCGGCTTCGAAGTACGTGACGTTCACTATTCCCACTACGGCCGTATGTGTCCGATCGAAACACCTGAAGGTCCGAACATCGGACTGATCAACTCGCTTTCATCATTTGCGAAAGTGAACAAATTCGGCTTCATCGAAACACCTTACCGCCGTGTCGATCCTGATACAGGCAAAGTGACAGACCGTATCGATTACTTAACGGCAGACGAAGAAGATAACTATGTAGTGGCACAGGCGAACGCTCGTCTGGGTGACGACGGTTCATTCCTTGATGAGGAAGTAATCGCACGTTTCCGCGGTGAAAACACGGCTATGAGACGTGACCGCATCGACTACATGGATGTATCTCCGAAACAAGTAGTATCAGCTGCGACAGCATGTATTCCTTTCTTGGAAAACGATGACTCCAACCGTGCCCTGATGGGAGCGAACATGCAGCGTCAGGCAGTACCTCTTTTAAATCCAGAATCACCGCTTGTCGGAACCGGTATGGAACACGTATCGGCTAAAGATTCCGGAGCTGCAGTCATCTGTAAGCATGAAGGTATTGTCGAAAAAGTTGAGGCGAAACAAGTTTGGGTCCGCCGCGTGAAAGAAATTGACGGTCAGGAAGTAAAAGGTGACCTCGATAAGTATCGGATGCAAAAATATATCCGTTCCAACCAGGGAACCTGCTACAACCAGCGTCCGATCGTAAGTGAAGGCGACCGTGTAGTGAAAGGTGAAATCCTTGCTGACGGTCCTTCAATGGAGAAAGGCGAATTAGCCTTGGGACGCAACGTAATGGTTGGTTTCATGACATGGGACGGTTACAACTATGAAGATGCGATCATCATGAGTGAGCGCCTTGTGAAAGACGATGTCTATACTTCCATCCATATTGAAGAATATGAGTCTGAGTCGCGTGATACAAAGCTCGGACCGGAAGAAATCACACGTGATATCCCGAACGTCGGGGAAGATGCTTTGCGCAACCTTGACGAACGCGGGATCATCCGCATCGGTGCAGAGGTAAAAGATGGCGACTTGCTTGTTGGTAAAGTAACGCCTAAAGGTGTAACGGAGCTGACAGCTGAAGAACGCTTATTACATGCGATCTTTGGTGAGAAAGCCCGTGAAGTAAGGGATACTTCCCTGCGCGTGCCTCACGGCGGCGGCGGGATCATCCTTGATGTCAAAGTCTTCAACCGTGAAGACGGCGACGAACTGCCTCCTGGTGTAAACCAGCTGGTCCGTGTCTACATCGTTCAGAAACGTAAGATCTCTGAAGGTGACAAGATGGCCGGACGACATGGTAACAAGGGTGTTATCTCTAAAATCCTGCCTGAAGAAGATATGCCTTATCTTCCTGACGGCACACCGATCGATATCATGCTTAACCCGCTTGGGGTTCCATCACGTATGAACATCGGTCAGGTGCTTGAGCTTCACCTTGGTATGGCAGCAAGATATCTTGGCATCCATGTCGCTTCACCTGTATTTGATGGAGCGCGCGAGGAAGATGTCTGGGATACGATCGAAGAAGCAGGTATGGCACGGGATGCCAAAACCGTTCTTTACGATGGAAGAACAGGTGAACCGTTTGATAACCGTGTGTCGGTTGGAATCATGTATATGATCAAACTTGCCCACATGGTCGATGACAAGCTTCACGCTCGTTCTACCGGTCCTTACTCACTTGTTACGCAGCAGCCGCTGGGCGGTAAAGCTCAATTCGGCGGACAGCGTTTCGGTGAGATGGAAGTATGGGCACTTGAAGCATACGGTGCCGCTTATACACTGCAAGAAATCCTTACGGTTAAATCCGATGACGTTGTCGGCCGTGTGAAAACATACGAAGCAATCGTCAAAGGTGAAAACGTGCCTGAGCCTGGGGTTCCGGAATCGTTCAAGGTTCTGATCAAAGAGCTTCAAAGTTTAGGTATGGATGTTAAGATCCTCTCAAGCACGGAAGAAGAAATTGAAATGCGTGACTTAGAGGACGAAGAAGAAGTACAACAAGCTGACACGCTAAATATATCTGAGTCTAATGAGCAACAATCCGAGACAGTTGGGTCAAAAGAATAAATTTAGAGCAATTAGGGTTAGAGCCTGTAGATTAAAAGGGAGGTAGGCCCCTTGCTAGATGTAAATAACTTTGAGTATATGAAAATTGGTTTAGCTTCCCCCGATAAGATCCGTTCGTGGTCTTTCGGGGAAGTCAAAAAACCGGAAACCATTAACTATCGTACATTAAAGCCAGAAAAAGACGGCTTATTCTGTGAACGTATTTTCGGTCCTACAAAGGACTGGGAGTGCCACTGTGGTAAATACAAGCGCGTACGCTATAAAGGCGTCGTTTGTGACCGCTGTGGTGTCGAAGTAACAAAAGCGAAAGTCCGCCGTGAACGCATGGGTCACATCGAACTTGCCGCTCCCGTTTCACATATCTGGTACTTCAAAGGAATCCCAAGCCGTATGGGTCTTGTTTTGGACATGTCCCCTCGTGCATTGGAAGAAGTCATTTACTTCGCTTCCTATGTGGTAACAGAACCTGGTGATACGGCTCTTGAGAAAAAGCAGCTGCTTTCTGAAAAAGAGTACCGTGCTTACCGTGAGAAATATGGAGTGAAGTTCCAGGCGGCAATGGGTGCAGAAGCGATCAAAAAACTCCTTCAGGATATCGATCTTGACAAAGAAGCCGATTTCTTGAAAGAAGAGCTGAAAACAGCGCAAGGTCAGCGACGCACACGTGCCATCAAACGTCTTGAAGTGGTCGAGTCATTCAGGAATTCAGGAAATGATCCTGATTGGATGATCCTTGACGTACTGCCTGTCATCCCTCCTGAGCTTCGTCCTATGGTTCAGCTGGATGGGGGACGTTTTGCAACATCTGACTTGAACGACTTGTATCGTCGTGTCATCAACCGTAACAACCGTTTGAAACGTTTATTAGATCTTGGTGCCCCAAGCATCATCGTGCAGAATGAGAAGCGTATGCTTCAAGAAGCAGTAGACGCTCTGATTGATAACGGCCGCCGCGGACGTCCGGTAACAGGACCAGGTAACCGTCCATTGAAATCTCTTTCTCACATGCTTAAAGGGAAGCAGGGCCGTTTCCGTCAAAACCTTCTTGGTAAGCGTGTTGACTATTCCGGCCGTTCTGTAATCGTTGTTGGACCTAATCTGAAAATGTATCAATGTGGACTTCCGAAAGAAATGGCACTTGAATTATTCAAGCCGTTTGTTATGAAAGAACTCGTTGAAAAGGGATTGGCTCACAACATCAAGAGTGCAAAACGCAAGATTGAACGCGTACAGCCGGAAGTATGGGATGTATTGGAAGAGGTAATCAAAGAACATCCTGTTCTTTTAAACCGTGCACCTACTCTTCACAGACTTGGTATTCAAGCCTTTGAACCAACTCTTGTCGAAGGCCGTGCGATCCGTCTTCACCCGCTCGTATGTACTGCATACAACGCAGACTTTGACGGTGACCAAATGGCGGTCCACGTACCGCTGTCTTCTGAAGCACAGGCTGAAGCGCGCATGCTCATGCTTGCCGCTCAGAACATCCTGAACCCTAAAGACGGTAAACCTGTTGTTACACCATCACAGGATATGGTATTGGGTAACTATTACCTGACTTTGGAACGCGAAGATGCTGTCGGTGAAGGAATGATCTTCACCAACGCAAATGAAGTACTGCTTGCTTATCAAAATGGTTATGTACATTTGCATACACGTATTGGAATCAATGCAGGAACACTTCATAATAAAACGTTCACTGAAAAGCAAAACAGCCAAATGCTATTAACGACGGTTGGTAAAGTAATCTTCAACGAAATCTTGCCGGATTCCTTCCCGTTCATTAATGAACCGACAAAGACGAACCTGGAAGAAGCAACTCCAGAACATTACTTTGTAGAGCCTGGTACAGACATCAAAGAAGAATTTAAAAACCGTGAGTTGATCAATCCATTCAAAAAAGGTTTCTTAGGAAACATTATTGCCGAGGTATTCAAGAAGTTTGCGATCACAGAAACTTCAAGGATGCTCGATAAAATGAAAGACTTAGGATTTAAGTATTCTTCTAAAGCAGGTATTACGGTCGGTATCGCCGATATCGTGGTATTGGCTGAAAAAGAACAGATCCTCGTTGAAGCACAAAGTAAAGTAGACAACGTATTGAAGCAATTCAAACGTGGTCTGATTACAGAAGATGAGAGATACGACCGCGTCATCTCGATTTGGAGTGCTGCGAAAGATACAATCCAAGGTAAGCTGATGGCTACCCTTGATAAGCGCAACCCGATCTTCATGATGAGTGACTCAGGTGCCCGTGGTAACGCATCTAACTTCACTCAGCTTGCCGGTATGCGTGGCCTGATGGCCAACCCGGCTGGACGTATCATTGAATTACCGATCAAATCAAGTTTCCGTGAAGGTCTGACGGTACTTGAATACTTCATCTCTACTCACGGTGCACGTAAAGGTCTTGCCGATACAGCACTGAAAACAGCCGACTCAGGTTACCTGACACGCCGTCTTGTAGATGTTGCCCAGGATGTCATCGTACGTGAAGAAGACTGTGGAACTGACAGAGGATTACTCGTCGGCTCCATCAAGGAAGGCACCGAGATCATCGAGCCTCTTGAAGAGCGTCTTCTCGGCCGATACTCACGCAAGACATTGCGTCATCCTGAAACAGACGAGATTCTTGTCGATGAGAATCAGCTGATCACAGAAGACCTGGCGAAAGCGATTGTCGATGCAGGTATCGAGCACGTATCGATCCGTTCTGCATTCACATGTAACACCCGCCACGGTGTATGTGAGAAATGTTATGGAACAAACCTTGCTACTGGTCAAAAAGTAGAAGTGGGAGAAGCAGTCGGTATCATCGCTGCACAATCCATCGGGGAACCAGGTACACAGCTTACAATGCGTACATTCCATACCGGTGGTGTTGCAGGGGACGATATCACCCAAGGTTTACCGCGTATCCAGGAGATCTTCGAAGCGCGTAACCCGAAAGGTCAGGCTGTCATCTCTGAAATGGACGGTGTCATCACTTCCATCGGTGAAGGAAAAGACCGTCAATATGAAATCACTGTCCAAGGTGATGTTGAAACAAGGAACTATACAGCTCCTTATACAGCCCGCCTCAAGTTCGGTGTCAACGATAAAGTTGCCCGCGGACAAGAGCTTACTGAAGGTTCGATCGATCCGAAAGAATTGCTTAAAGTACGTGACGTATCCGCCGTTCAAGAATACTTGCTGCGCGAAGTACAAAAAGTATATCGTATGCAAGGGGTTGAAATCGGCGATAAACACGTAGAAGTAATGGTTCGTCAAATGCTTCGCAAAGTTCGTGTCATCGATGCTGGTGAAACGGAAGTACTTCCGGGTACCCTTATGGATATCCACCAGTTCAGGGATGCGAATGAAAATGCATTGCTCAAAGGGGATATCCCCGCAACAGGCCGTCCTGTATTGCTTGGAATCACGAAAGCTTCCCTTGAGACGGATTCCTTCTTATCTGCGGCTTCATTCCAGGAAACAACACGCGTGTTGACGGATGCTGCAATCAAAGGAAAACGTGATGAACTTCTAGGATTGAAAGAAAATGTCATCATCGGTAAACTGGTACCTGCTGGTACAGGTATGCAGCGTTACCGCAAGGCAGAGCCTGTCCTCGCCGAAGAAAATACGGAAGAGACAGTGACTGTAGAGTAATAAAATAAGGCTAACTCCCAGGGGATGCTTCATCTTTCTGAGAGTTAGCTTTTATAAATCTTTTATTTCGATGTTGACATTGGAATTTTAAGATGATAATATATTCAAGGTTGCTCCTATTAATAACCTGCTACTTTGGAGGATATGAAATGTCTTATGAAAAAGTATCACAGGCGCAAGAAATTATTGTAGGGACAAAGCAAGCAGTGAAAGCTCTAAAGAATGGTCATGTACTGGAAGTTGTCGTCGCGGAAGATGCTGATCCGAGGGTGATAGCGAAAGTGGTGCAGGCCGCTGAAGATCTTGATGTACCGGTTAACAAAGTGGATTCTATGAAGAAGCTTGGGAAATCGTGCGGAATAGATGTTGGAGCAGCAGCTGTTGCGATTATACAGTAAAATAGTTTTTGTAGACGACTCTGCAAAAACTTTACTTTTACCCAAAAATGATCCACCTGGATGTGTGGGCTTACCAAGTAAGAAGGGAGGAAAACATAATGCCAACTATTAACCAATTAGTTCGCAAGCCTCGTCAGTCAAAATCTACAAAGTCTAAGTCACCAGCACTTAACAAAGGTTACAACAGCTTTAAGAAAGTGCACACGAACTTGTCTTCTCCACAAAAACGTGGTGTTTGTACTCGTGTAGGTACTATGACTCCAAAGAAACCGAACTCCGCGCTTCGTAAATACGCACGTGTTCGTTTGACTAATGGAATCGAGGTTACTGCTTACATTCCTGGTATCGGACACAACCTTCAAGAGCACAGTGTCGTGCTTATCCGTGGAGGACGTGTGAAGGATTTACCGGGGGTACGTTATCATATCGTACGTGGTGCGCTTGATACAGCTGGAGTTGAAGGCCGTATGCAAGGACGTTCTAAATACGGAACTAAGCGCCCTAAAGCAGCTAAAAAATAATCGACAAATCATAAATTCATTTCTCGTTGAAAGGAGGAAATCACATGCCACGTAAAGGTCCTGTAGCAAAAAGAGACGTTTTACCTGATCCAATGTACAATTCTAAATTAGTAACCCGTTTAATCAACAAAATCATGGTTGACGGTAAAAGAGGTAAAGCTCAAAAGAAATTATACGCTGCGTTTGATATCATCAGCGAGCGTTCTGGGAAAGATGCAATGGAAGTATTCGATGCAGCTTTGAAAAATATCATGCCGGTATTGGAAGTAAAAGCTCGTCGTGTTGGTGGTTCAAACTACCAAGTACCAGTTGAGGTCCGCCCTGAGCGCCGTACTACACTAGGTCTTCGTTGGTTAGTAAACTACTCTCGTCTTCGCGGTGAGAAGACAATGGAAGAGCGTTTAGCTAACGAAATCCTTGATGCAGCTAACAACACTGGTGCTTCTGTTAAGAAGCGTGAAGATACACACAAGATGGCTGAAGCGAACAAAGCGTTTGCTCACTATCGCTGGTAATCTTCTTTTATCCAACAAACTAACCATTCTGATATAAGGAAGGAGAAAGACCACATGCCAAGAGAGTTCTCCTTAGAAAACACTCGTAATATCGGTATCATGGCCCACATCGATGCCGGTAAAACAACTGCAACTGAGCGTATCCTATTCTATACTGGTCGTATCCATAAGATTGGAGAAACTCACGAAGGTGCTTCTCAAATGGACTGGATGGAGCAGGAGCAAGAGCGTGGAATCACGATCACATCTGCTGCGACAACAGCTCAATGGAAAGGCCATCGTATCAACATCATCGATACACCGGGACACGTAGACTTCACTGTTGAAGTTGAACGTTCACTTCGTGTACTTGATGGTGCAGTAGCAGTTCTTGATGCTCAATCTGGTGTTGAGCCTCAAACTGAAACAGTTTGGCGCCAGGCAACAACTTACGGGGTTCCCCGCGTTGTGTTCGTAAACAAAATGGACAAAATCGGTGCTGACTTCCTATACTCTGTAGGTACTCTTCATGAGCGTTTACAAGCGAATGCACACCCAATTCAGCTTCCGATCGGTGCTGAAGATGATTTCGAAGGGATCATCGACCTAGTGGAAATGAAAGCTTACTTCTACGAAGATGACCTTGGAACTCGTGCAGAAGCGCGTGAAATTCCTGATGAGTATAAAGATCAAGCTGAAGAATACCGCGGAAAATTAATTGAAGCAGTTTCTGAACTTGATGAAGAGCTAATGATGAAATACCTGGAAGGCGAAGAGCTTACAAATGATGAGCTTAAAGCTGCTATCCGTACAGCAACTCTAACTGTTGACTTCTATCCGGTAGTATGTGGATCTGCTTTCAAAAACAAAGGGGTTCAATTACTAATTGACTCAGTTATCGATTATCTTCCAGCACCAACTGATGTTGAAGATATCAAAGGTTTTGTTCCAGAAACAGAAGAAGAAGTAACTCGTCCATCTTCAGACGATGCTCCATTCTCTGCTTTGGCGTTCAAAGTTGCTACTGACCCTTATGTTGGTAAATTAACATTCTTCCGTGTGTACTCTGGTATCTTAGAGTCAGGTTCATACGTAAGAAACTCTTCAAAAGGCAAGCGTGAACGTGTAGGACGTATCCTTCAAATGCACGCTAACTCCCGTGAAGAGATCTCAAGCGTTTACGCTGGGGATATCGCAGCAGCAGTTGGTCTTAAAGATACAAGCACTGGAGATACACTATGTGATGAAAAGAATCTTGTCATTCTTGAATCCATGGTATTCCCAGAACCTGTTATCTCACTATCTGTTGAGCCTAAATCCAAGGCTGACCAAGATAAGATGACTACTGCCCTGCAAAAACTTCAAGAGGAAGATCCTACATTCCGCGCTCACACTGACCAGGAAACTGGACAGGTTATCATCGCAGGTATGGGTGAGCTTCACTTAGATATCATCGTTGACCGTATGAAACGTGAATTCAAAGTAGAAGCAAACGTTGGTGCTCCTCAAGTGTCTTACCGTGAGACTTTCCGTGACACGGCTAAAGTTGAAGGTAAGTTCGCACGTCAATCTGGTGGACGTGGACAATTCGGACACGTTTGGATTGAATTCGCGCCTAACGAAGAAGGTAAAGGATTCGAATTCGAGAACGGTATCGTCGGTGGTGTAGTTCCACGTGAATACATCCCTGCAGTACAAGCCGGTCTTCAAGATGCACTAGAAAATGGTGTTCTTGCCGGGTTCCCGCTTGTTGATGTTAAAGCAAGATTATTCGATGGTTCATACCATGATGTTGACTCCTCTGAAATGGCGTTTAAGATCGCTGCTTCAATGGCACTTAAGAATGCCGCTTCTAAATGTAAGCCGGTAATCCTTGAGCCAATGATGAAGGTAGAGGTTGTTATCCCTGAGGAATACCTTGGAGATATCATGGGTGACGTCACTTCCCGTCGTGGACGTGTAGAAGGTATGGAAGCACGCGGTAACGCACAAGTTGTTAAAGCGTTCGTACCTCTATCAGAAATGTTTGGTTATGCTACGTCACTTCGTTCTAACACACAAGGACGCGGAACGTACTCCATGCACTTCGATCACTACGAAGAAGTACCTAAATCGATTTCTGAAGAAATCATCAAAAAAAATAAAGGTGAATAATTGATTTATTCATTTTTATAAAGTATAACTACTATTGTAAGCTAGTACATTTTCAGGGGTGGAGCAATCCACTTCTGAAAACACCTAACAATATACTTATTTCTTTTAAAATTAAAGGAGGATTTTCAAATGGGTAAGGAAAAATTTGATCGTTCCAAGCAACATGCGAATATCGGTACAATCGGTCACGTTGACCATGGTAAAACAACTCTAACAGCTGCAATCACAACTACTCTTCACAAGAAGTATGGTCGTGGAACTGCAATGGCTTATGACCAAATCGATGGTGCACCAGAAGAAAGAGAACGTGGAATCACAATCTCTACTGCACACGTTGAGTACGAAACTGACACTCGTCACTATGCACACGTTGACTGCCCAGGACACGCTGACTATGTTAAAAACATGATTACTGGTGCTGCGCAAATGGACGGCGGAATCCTAGTAGTATCTGCTGCTGATGGTCCAATGCCACAAACTCGTGAGCACATCCTTCTTTCTCGTCAAGTAGGTGTACCTTACCTAGTTGTATTCATGAATAAATGTGACATGGTAGACGACGAAGAGCTACTTGAACTAGTAGAAATGGAAGTACGTGACCTTCTTTCTGAGTACGATTTCCCTGGCGATGACGTACCAGTAATCAAAGGTTCTGCTCTTAAAGCTCTTGAAGGAGATCCTGCGTGGGAAGAAAAAATCTACGAACTTATGGAAGCTGTAGACAGCTACATCCCAACTCCTGAGCGTGACACTGAAAAGCCATTCATGATGCCAGTTGAGGACGTATTCTCAATCACTGGTCGTGGAACAGTTGCTACTGGACGTGTTGAGCGTGGACAAGTTAAAGTTGGAGACACAATCGACATCATCGGTCTTTCTGAAGAGCCTAAATCTACTACTGTTACAGGTGTAGAAATGTTCCGTAAGCTTCTTGACTATGCAGAAGCTGGAGACAACATTGGTGCTTTACTTCGTGGGGTAGCTCGTGAAGATATCCAACGTGGACAAGTACTTGCTAAGCCAGGTACAATCACTCCACACACAAAGTTCAAAGCTGAAGTTTATGTTCTTTCTAAAGAAGAAGGTGGACGTCACACTCCATTCTTCTCTAACTACCGCCCACAGTTCTACTTCCGTACAACTGACGTAACTGGTATCTGTAACCTTCCTGAAGGTGTAGAAATGGTTATGCCTGGCGATAACATCGAAATGACTGTTGAGCTTATCGCTCCAATCGCGATTGAAGAAGGAACTAAGTTCTCTATCCGTGAGGGTGGACGTACTGTAGGTGCTGGAGTAGTAGCATCTATCCAAGAATAATATCGATTATTTAAAAGCAGGTGGACATCGTGTCCGCCTGCTTTTTTATATTGTGGTAAATGTTTTTATGTTTTGAGGTGAATATGTAAGGAATATTAATTGAAATTTAAAGTCGAGGATGAAATTGAATTGCTTTTACTAAATGCAGCTGAAAATATGGGTTGGGATGAGATAAGATTCAATGTTTGTAATAATTCGTTAACCAATTTGATGGTTTTGCGATCCTGTATAAGGTAGTTACGATCTAATTCGCTATTTTACGATCCTGATTTTAAAAATACGATCCCGATTCAGGATTTATGACCTTCTAAGAATGATTCTAAATACGCCGAAACAGAGCTGGACCTTAGCCTTATCAAAAATTGATCCACTCCCCGCAGCAACCACCCAAACATCAATATAACTTCCCCCAAAAACGACTTTCTTCTATATAAATAACCAACCAAAATTCAAAAACGAATTCCCAATCCATCAACCATTATTAAATATTATGAAAACTCCACATCCCCTTGATATTCAACCGTACGCTTTGTATAATAGAGAAAGTGTGCGAAACATGTAGGTTCTGCAAGAAACCCTTGCATCTTCTAGGTGTTTTAGTTATAATAGACAATGTTGGTCTTTGACTGCGATGAAATGGAAGGTTGCTGACACACCCGGCCGCTTTGCCATGGCGAGTGTGTGGGAAATTTCCATGGAGAATGTCTATTCAAAAATAGGCGAAAAAGGAGGGAAAATAATGGCAAAACAAAAGATTCGTATCCGTTTAAAGGCTTATGATCACAGAATTCTGGATCAGTCAGCTGAGAAAATTGTTGAAACAGCAAAACGTTCAGGTGCGGCGGTTTCAGGACCGATCCCACTACCGACTGAAAAGTCTATTTACACAATATTGCGTGCTGTGCACAAATACAAAGATTCTCGTGAGCAATTCGAAATGCGTACACACAAACGCTTAATCGACATTGTGAACCCAACACCACAAACAGTTGATGCGCTTATGCGTTTAGACTTACCATCTGGTGTAGATATCGAAATCAAACTTTAATCTTATAAAAACAACATTAACAGGAGGTGTGACTTATGACCAAAGGAATCTTAGGAAGAAAGATCGGTATGACTCAAGTTTTTGCTGAAAACGGTGATCTTATCCCGGTGACTGTTATCGAAGCTGCTCAAAACGTTGTTCTTCAAAAGAAAACTACTGAAGTTGATGGCTATGAAGCGATCCAAGTAGGTTTCGAAGACAAACGCGACAAGCTTTCTAACAAACCGGCGAAAGGCCATATTGCTAAAGCTGAAACTGCTCCTAAGCGCTTCATCCGTGAAATCCGCGGTGTAAACGTAGAAGAGTACGAAGTTGGTCAAGAAGTCAAAGTAGATATTTTCGCTGCAGGCGATGTAGTAGATGTAACAGGAGTATCAAAAGGGAAAGGTTTCCAAGGTGCTATCAAGCGTCATAACCAATCTCGCGGACCAATGTCCCACGGTTCTCGTTATCACCGTCGTCCTGGTTCAATGGGTCCTGTCGATCCGAACCGCGTATTCAAAGGTAAATTACTACCTGGACGCATGGGTGGAGAACAAATTACGATTCAAAACCTTGAAATCGTAAAAGTGGATGCTGAACGCAACCTAATCTTGGTTAAGGGTAATGTACCTGGACCTAAGAAACAACTTATCAAAGTAAAAACGGCTGTTAAAGCAGCTAAATAATAGAACTTCTCAGGAAAGGAGGAAATAAGAATGCCGAAAGTAGCATTATTTAACCAAACAGGTTCTAAAGTTGGTGATATCGAACTTAATGATTCTGTATTTGGTATCGAACCAAACAAGCATGTACTGTTCGAAGCAGTATTAATGCAAAGAGCTTCTTTACGTCAAGGAAATCATAAAGTAAAAAATCGTTCTGAAGTACGTGGCGGTGGGCGCAAGCCTTGGCGTCAGAAGGGAACAGGTCGTGCTCGTCAAGGGTCAATCCGTTCTCCACAATGGCGCGGCGGTGGTGCTGTATTTGGACCAGTTCCACGCAGCTACAGCTACAAATTACCTAAGAAGGTTCGTCGCTTAGCGATCAAATCTGCTCTTTCTTCTAAAGTAGTGGAAGAGAACATCTTAGTATTAGAAGCATTATCATTTGATGCTCCAAAAACAAAGGAATTTGCTAACGTTCTTAAAGGTCTGTCAATTAACGCTAAAACATTAGTAGTAACTGACGGTCTTGACGAAAACGTAGCACTTTCAGCTCGTAACATCCCTGGTGTGACTGTTGTTCCTGCAGATGGAATCAGCGTTCTTGATGTATTAGGACACGACAAACTAGTGATGACTAAAACAGCTGTTGAAAAAGTAGAGGAGGTGCTTGCATAATGGATGTACGTGAAATCATTAAGCGCCCCGTAATCACAGAAGCTTCTACAGATCTTATGTCTGAGAAAAAGTACACGTTCGAAGTTGATACTAGAGCGAACAAAACTCAAGTTAAAGATGCTGTCGAAGAAATCTTTGACGTTAAAGTAGATAAAGTTAACATCATGAACTACAAAGGTAAGTTCAAGCGTATGGGTAAACACGCTGGTTACACTAACAAGCGTCGTAAAGCAATCGTTAAACTTACTGCTGATAGTAAAGAAATCGAATTCTTTGAAGTATAATTCACTTAATTAAGAAGAGGAGGGAAAAACATGGCGATTAAAAAGTACAAACCTACCTCTAATGGTCGTCGCGGCATGACTTCATCTGATTTCGCTGAAATCACTACGGATTCTCCGGAAAAGTCACTTTTAGCACCCCTGCATAAAAAGGGTGGCCGTAACAACCAAGGTAAGTTAACAGTTCGTCATCAAGGCGGCGGTCATAAGCGTCAATACCGTATCATCGACTTCAAGCGTGATAAAGATGGTATACCTGGACGCGTTGCTACGGTCGAATACGATCCAAACCGCTCTGCAAACATTGCACTAATCAACTACGCTGATGGAGAAAAGCGTTACATCCTTGCACCTAAGTCAATCGAAGTAGGCATGGAAGTAATGTCTGGACCAGAAGCAGATATCAAAGTAGGTAATGCGTTACCACTTATCAACATCCCTGTTGGTACAGTAGTACACAATATCGAACTTAAACCAGGAAAAGGCGGTCAGCTTGTACGTTCTGCTGGTACATCTGCCCAAGTACTTGGTAAAGAAGGTAAGTACGTTCTTGTACGCCTTAACTCTGGTGAGACTCGTATGATCCTTTCTGCTTGCCGCGCTACTGTAGGTCAAGTTGGAAATGAGCAGCACGAACTTATCAATATCGGTAAAGCCGGTCGTTCTCGCTGGTTAGGCAAGCGCCCGACAGTTCGTGGTTCTGTAATGAACCCTAACGATCACCCACACGGTGGTGGTGAAGGACGTGCGCCAATCGGACGTAAGTCACCAATGTCTCCATGGGGCAAACCTACTCTTGGATTCAAGACACGTAAGAAGAACAACAAATCAGATAAATTTATTGTGCGTCGTCGCAAAAAATAACGGGGTTGAACTACGGTTCGATTCCAGAGCCGTAGCACAATCACGAAGGGAGGTTCAAACATGGGTCGTAGCTTAAAAAAGGGACCTTTTGTTGATGATCATTTAATGACAAAGATCGAAAAATTGAACGAAACTGAAGGCAAACAAGTTGTTAAGACTTGGTCTCGCCGTTCAACGATCTTCCCAGCATTCATCGGTCACACTATCGCAGTTTACGATGGTCGTAAACATGTACCTGTATACGTCACTGAAGACATGGTAGGGCACAAGCTTGGTGAATTCGCACCATCTCGTACTTACAAAGGTCATGGCAGTGATGATAAGAAAACAAGACGCTAATTGAGAGGAGGGTATCCTAATGCAAGCAAAAGCTGTTGCTAGAACAGTACGTATTGCTCCTCGTAAAGTACGTTTAGTCATCGATCTAATCCGAGGTAAGCAAGTTGGAGAAGCAGTTGCGATTCTTAAGCACACGCCTAAGGCAGCTTCACCAGTCGTTGAAAAAGTACTTAAATCTGCTATCGCAAATGCAGAGCATAACTATGACATGGATATTAACAGCCTGATCGTTACTGAGGCTTATGTAAATGAAGGACCAACACTTAAACGTTTCCGTCCGCGTGCGATGGGCCGTGCAAGTCAAATCAACAAACGTACAAGTCACATTACACTTGTAGTATCAGAAAAGAAGGAGGGATAATCCGTGGGTCAAAAAGTACATCCGGTAGGACTTCGTGTCGGTATAATTCGTGATTGGGAATCTAAATGGTACGCAGATAAAGATTACGCAACACTTTTACACGAAGACTTAAAAGTACGTGAATATATTGCAAAACGCTTAGTAGACGCATCTGTTTCTAAAGTAGAAATCGAACGCGCTGCAAACCGTATCAACATTACTGTTCATACAGCTAAACCTGGTATGGTTATCGGTAAAGGTGGTACTGAAGTTGAAGCTCTTCGTAAAGCACTTAACGAACTTACTTCAAAACGTGTACACATCAATATCGTTGAAATCAAAAGAGCTGACGTTGATGCTAAATTAGTAGCAGAAAACATTGCTCGCCAACTGGAAAATCGTGTTTCATTCCGTCGTGCTCAAAAGCAAGCGATCCAACGTGCGATGCGTGCTGGTGCAAAAGGAATCAAAACACAAGTATCCGGTCGTCTTGGCGGAGCTGACATCGCTCGTGCTGAACATTACAGTGAAGGTACTGTTCCACTTCATACTCTACGCGCTGACATTGATTATGCTCACGCAGAAGCTGACACAACTTACGGTAAGCTTGGTGTTAAAGTATGGATCTACCGTGGAGAAGTTCTTCCTACAAGAAAGAAATCTGAGGAAGGAGGCAAATAATTATGTTATTACCTAAACGCGTTAAACATCGTCGCGAACACCGTGGTAAAATGCGTGGTCGTGCTAAAGGCGGTCAGGAAGTTGCGTTCGGTGAATACGGTCTTCAAGCTACTGATGCTTCTTGGATCACAAACCGTCAAATCGAATCAGCTCGTATCGCTATGACTCGTTACATGAAACGTGGCGGTAAAGTATGGATTAAAATCTTCCCTCATAAACCTTACACTGCTAAACCTCTAGAAGTACGGATGGGTTCTGGTAAAGGGGCTCCTGAAGGTTGGGTAGCAGTAGTTAAGCCTGGAAAAATTATGTTTGAAGTAGCTGGTGTTTCTGAAGAGGTCGCTCGTGAAGCTCTTCGTCTTGCAGCACACAAACTTCCAGTGAAGTGCAAGTTTGTAAAACGAGAGGAAATTGGTGGTGAATCAAATGAAAACTAATGAAATTCGTGACCTAACCACTGCCGAAATTGAACAAAAAGTAAAAACTCTGAAAGAAGAGTTATTTAACCTTCGCTTCCAACTTGCGACTGGCCAACTTGAAAACACAGCCCGCATCCGTGAAGTCCGCAAAGGGATCGCTCGTATGAAAACTGTAATCCGTGAAAGAGAGATCGGGGTTAACAATCGATAAATGAGAGGAGGTTTGCTTAAATGAGTGACCGCAACCAACGTAAGGTTTACACTGGCCGTGTTGTTTCCGACAAAATGGATAAAACAGTAACGGTTATGGTAGAAACTTATAAAAAGCATTCTCTATACGGCAAGCGCGTAAAGTACTCTAAGAAGTTTAAAACTCATGATGAGAACAACGAAGCAAAAGTAGGCGATATCGTACGTATCATGGAGACTCGTCCACTATCTGCTACGAAACGTTTCCGTTTAGTAGAAGTTGTTGAAAAAGCAGTTATTATCTAATATATATGCTCGGATAATTTGTAATTCCGAAGGGAGGTAACCTACATGATTCAACAAGAATCACGTTTAAAAGTTGCTGACAACTCTGGTGCTCGTGAAGTATTAACGATTAAAGTTCTTGGTGGTTCTGGACGCAAGACTGCCAACATCGGTGATGTAATCGTGTGTACAGTAAAACAAGCAACACCAGGTGGCGTTGTTAAAAAAGGTGACGTAGTAAAGGCAGTTGTCGTTCGTACGAAGTCTGGTGTTCGCCGTCAAGACGGTACTTACATTAAGTTCGACGAGAACGCATGTGTAATCATCCGTGACGATAAAGGACCACGTGGAACTCGTATCTTCGGACCTGTTGCTCGTGAATTGCGTGACAGCAACTTTATGAAAATTGTATCTTTAGCTCCAGAAGTTCTTTAATAGATTAGCATTGGCCAATCAAGGAGGTGCGATGAAATGCATGTGAAAAAAGGCGATAAAGTAGTGGTCATCACCGGGAAAGACAAAGGCAAAACAGGAACTGTTCTTGCTGCGTTCCCTAAGAACGACCGAGTGCTTGTTGAAGGAATCAACGTTGTGAAAAAACACGCTAAGCCTTCACAGATGAACCCGCAAGGCGGAATCATCAGCCAGGAAGCATCTATCCACGTATCAAACGTTATGCTTCTAGATCCGAAATCTAACGAGGCAACTCGTGTAGGTTATAAAACGGAAAACGGTAAAAAAGTACGTGTAGCAAAAAAATCAGGTGAAGTTCTAGATAAATAGTACGATTAAGAAGGGAGGTATTCTGAATGAACCGCCTAAAAGAAAAATTTCAAAGTGAAATCAGCCCAGCTCTAGTGAGCAAATTCAATTACAAATCAGTAATGGAAGTACCTAAAGTTGAAAAGATCGTTGTCAACATGGGTATCGGTGATGCAGTTCAAAACTCAAAGGCTCTTGATGTAGCAGTTGATGAATTGACTCAAATCACTGGACAAAAACCAGTTGTAACAAAAGCTAAAAAATCTATCGCAGGCTTCCGTCTTCGTGAAGGTATGCCGATCGGTGCAAAAGTTACTCTTCGCGGAGAACGCATGTACCAATTCTTGGATAAATTGATCTCTGTATCACTTCCACGTGTACGTGACTTCCGCGGTGTTTCTAAAAAAGCATTCGACGGACGCGGTAACTACACTCTTGGTGTGAAAGAGCAATTGATTTTCCCTGAGATTGATTATGATAAAGTGTCTAAAGTACGCGGTATGGATATCGTTATCGTTACTACTGCTAACTCAGACGAAGAAGCTCGTGAGCTATTGACTCAAATCGGAATGCCATTCCAAAAGTAATCGCTATATAAGGGAGGCGAAAATGTGGCTAAAAAATCAATGATTGCGAAACAAAAACGCACGCCAAAGCATAATGTTCAAGCGTACACACGTTGCGAACGTTGCGGACGTCCTCATTCAGTAATCCGTAAATTTAAGCTTTGCCGTATTTGTTTCCGTGAACTTGCATACAAGGGTCAGATTCCTGGCGTTAAAAAAGCTAGTTGGTAATACCCTATATTGGGAAGGAGGTAAATTATTATGACAATGACAGATCCAATTGCAGATTTGCTAACTCGCATCCGTAATGCGAACATGGTTCGTCACGAAAGACTGGAAGTTCCTGCTTCTAACATCAAGAAAGAAATTGCCGAAATCCTCAAGCGTGAAGGTTTCGTACGTGACGTAGAATATGTTGAAGATAACAAACAAGGTGTTATCCGCATTTTCTTAAAATATGGAGCAAACAACGAGCGCGTAATCACTGGATTAAAGCGTATCTCTAAACCAGGTTTACGTGTATATGCAAAATCTACAGAAGTACCTAGAGTATTAAACGGTTTAGGTATCGCACTTGTTTCCACTTCTCAAGGTGTTTTAACTGATAAAGAAGCTCGTGCACAACAAGTGGGCGGAGAAGTATTAGCTTACGTTTGGTAATAGTTTTTAAATGAATGGAGGTGCAACAGGATGTCACGTGTAGGAAAATTGCCTATCGAAATGCCATCTGACGTTACTCTTACAGTAGGTGAAGATAACCTAGTAACTGTAAAAGGACCTAAAGGTGAACTTTCTCGTACATTCAGTTCTGATATTAAAGTTGAATTAGAAGGTAACACAGTAACAGTTACCCGTCCTTCTGATGCAAAAGAACACCGCGCGTTACACGGTACAACTCGTGCCCTTATCGCGAACATGGTTGAAGGTGTATCTAAAGGATTCCAAAGAAATCTTGAGCTTGTCGGTGTAGGTTACCGTGCTCAAAAACAAGGTACAAAGCTTGTGCTTAACGTTGGGTACTCTCACCCGGTTGAAATCGAGCCTGAAGCAGGTATCGAAATCGAAGTACCAGCAAATACAAAGATCTCCATCAAAGGGATCGACAAAGAACGTGTTGGTGCATTAGCAGCTAACATTCGTGCAGTACGCTCTCCTGAGCCTTACAAAGGAAAAGGTATTCGCTACGAAGGTGAATATGTTCGTCGTAAAGAAGGTAAAACAGGTAAATAATGCCGCGTAGGCAAAAGAAAGGAGTGACCGTAGGTGATTACTAAGCCAGATAAGAACAAAACACGTAAGAAAAGACATGCCCGTGTACGTTCAAAAATTACTGGAACTGAAACTCGTCCTCGTCTGAACGTTTTCCGTTCTAACAAAAACATCTATGCTCAAATTATCGATGATATGAACGGTGTTACTCTTGCAAGTGCATCTTCAAAAGATAAAGATTTCGGATTAGAATCCACAGCAACTGTTGATGCAGCTGCTAAAGTTGGAGAACTAGTTGCGAAGCGTGCGGCTGAAAAAGGTGTTAAATCTGTAGTATTTGACCGTGGTGGATATCTATATCATGGCCGTATCAAAGCTCTAGCTGAATCAGCTCGTGAAAACGGCTTAGAATTTTAATTAAAAAGGAGGGACAATCCAGATGCGTAATATTGATCCAAGCAAACTAGAATTTGAAGAACGCGTAGTTACAGTCAATCGTGTTGCGAAAGTTGTTAAAGGTGGACGTCGTTTCCGTTTCGCTGCTCTTGTAGTAGTAGGCGACAAAAACGGTCACGTTGGTTTTGGAACGGGTAAAGCTCAAGAAGTACCTGAGGCAATCCGCAAAGCGATTGAAGATGCGAAGAAGAATCTAATTGAAGTTCCTATGGTAGGAGGTACAACTCCTCACGTAGTAACTGGACGATTTGGTGCTGGTCAAATTCTTATCAAGCCTGCTTCTGCGGGTACAGGAATTATTGCTGGTGGACCTGTTCGTGCGGTACTAGAATTGGCAGGGGTACAAGATATCCTTTCTAAATCACTAGGATCCAACACTCCGATCAACATGGTTCGTGCAACAATCGAAGGTTTAAAACAATTAAAGCGTGCTGAAGACGTAGCTAAGCTGCGCGGTAAATCAGTAGAAGAACTACTAGGATAAGGGAGGGATAACGATGGCTAACAAACTAGAAATTACCCTCACTCGCAGTGTAATCGGACGTCCACAAGACCAACGTAAGACTGTTGAAGCCTTAGGACTTCGTAAAATGCATCAAACAGTTGAGCAACAAGACAACGCTGCTATCCGCGGAATGATCAACAAGGTTGCTCACCTTGTAACGGTAACAGAAAAATAATCGATTTCTTTCGATAACAAGGAGGTGCCGACATGAAATTACATGAGTTACAACCTGCAGAAGGTTCACGTAAAGTCCGCAATCGTGTAGGACGCGGAATTGGTTCTGGTAATGGTAAAACTGCCGGTAAAGGTCATAAAGGACAAAACGCCCGTTCAGGCGGTGGAACTCGCCCAGGATTCGAGGGTGGTCAAACTCCTTTATTCCAACGTTTGCCTAAACGCGGTTTCACGAACATCAACCGTAAAGAATATGCAATCGTCAATCTTGACGCATTGAATCGCTTCGAAGATGGTACAGAAGTTACTCCGACTCTACTAGTTGAAACTGGTCTAGTAAGTAACGAAAAAGCAGGAATCAAGATTCTTGGTAAAGGTTCAATCGAGAAAAAGCTTACAGTAAAAGCACACAAATTCTCAACCACTGCTAAAGAAGCTATCGAAGCTGCTGGCGGTACATCTGAGGTGATCTAATGTTCCAAACTATCTCCAATTTTATGCGCGTGGGTGATATAAGAAATAAAATTATCTTCACCCTTTTAATGTTAGTCGTCTTCCGTCTTGGTACCTTCATTCCGGTGCCAAACGTTGACGCAAATGTACTGAAGATGCAAGACCAGGCAGGAATTCTCGGATTCCTGAATACATTTGGCGGTGGTGCGCTGCAGAACTTCTCCATCTTCGCGATGGGAATCATGCCTTACATCACGGCTTCGATCATTGTTCAGCTGCTTCAAATGGACGTTGTTCCTAAGTTCACTGAATGGTCGAAGCAAGGTGAAGTAGGCCGCCGTAAATTAGCTCAGTTCACTCGTTATTTCACAATCATACTCGGTTTCATCCAAGCTTTAGGTATGTCCTATGGCTTTAACCGGATCTATGGTGGAATGCTTATCCAAAGCCCTGGAGTAAGCACGTACCTGTTAATCGCTTTGGTATTGACAGCCGGTACGGCTTTTCTTATGTGGCTTGGTGAACAAATCACGGCTAAAGGTGTTGGAAATGGTATCTCGATCCTGATCTTTGCAGGTATCGTTGCTGCGATTCCTAACATTGTAAACCAAATTTATGCTCAACAAATCGAAGGGGCAGGCGAACAGCTTTTCCTTCGCATTGTGGTTCTTGCACTTATACTTTTGGCAGTCATTGCAATCGTGGTTGGTACAGTGTTTATTCAACAAGCACTTCGTAAAATCCCGATTCAATATGCAAAACGTTTAGTGGGGCGCAGTCCGGTTGGCGGACAATCAACACATCTTCCATTGAAAGTGAATGCTGCAGGTGTTATTCCGGTAATCTTCGCGATTTCCTTTATCATTACACCGCAGACGATCTCTACATTCTTTGGGGATAATGATGTGACAAGCACGATCCAGTACATCTTTGATTACACGAAGCCGGTCGGCATGATCATCTATGTTGCATTGATCGTCGCCTTTACTTACTTCTACGCTTTCATTCAAGTGAATCCGGAGCAAATGGCGGAGAACTTGAAGAAGCAGGGTGGGTATATCCCTGGTATCCGTCCAGGTAAAACCACTCAGGAGTATCTCACTCGCGTTCTGTATCGCCTGACATTTGTAGGGGCTATATTCTTATCAGTGATCTCCATTCTTCCGATGCTTTTCATTAACTTCGCCGGTCTGCCGCCTGCGGCACAAATTGGCGGAACAAGCCTGCTCATCGTAGTCGGTGTGGCACTTGAGACAATGAAGCAATTGGAAGCACAGCTGGTGAAGCGCCACTACAAAGGATTCATTAAATAAGAGGGTTTTCGGGAACGTTCAGTTCCTGAAGCCATTTTATAGACATTGAGGGGGAGTTCGAGTGAATATTGTTCTTATGGGCTTACCAGGCGCAGGAAAAGGCACTCAAGCTGAGAAAATCGTTGAAAAATATGGTATCCCTCATATTTCGACTGGTGACATGTTCCGTGCTGCTATCAAAGATGGCACTGAGCTTGGCTTGAAGGCTAAATCATTCATGGATAACGGTGATCTTGTCCCTGATGAAGTGACAATCGGAATCGTTCGTGAACGATTAAGCAAAGAGGACTGTGAAAAAGGCTTCTTACTTGACGGGTTTCCAAGAACGGTTGCTCAGGCAGAAGCACTTGAAAACATTCTCGCTGATCTTGGTAAAAAGATGAATTATGTCATTAATATAAATGTAGATAAGGACATCCTGATGGGGCGCTTGACAGGTCGCAGAATCTGTAAAGAGTGCGGCGCTACTTATCATCTTGTCTTTAACCCGCCAAAAGAAGAGGGCGTTTGCGACCGCTGCGGAGGAGAGCTGTATCAGCGTGCTGATGATAACGAAGAAACAGTTCAAAACCGTCTGGATGTAAACATCAAACAAACCCAGCCGCTTTTGGCATACTACGAAGATAAAGGCTATCTCAAAAACATTGACGGTCAACAAGACATCGATAAAGTGTTTGCTGACATTGATGTACTACTTGGAGGCCTTTCAGTATGATCATTTGTAAAACTCCGAGAGAGATTGAGATCATGCGCCATGCTGGTAAAATCGTGGCACTGACTCATGCGGAATTGCAAAAGCATATTCTTCCGGGAATATCGACGAAAGAATTGGATGCAATTGCTGAAAAATTCATTCGTAAACATGATGCAATTCCATCTTTTAAAGGGTATAATGGGTTTCGTGGCAGCATCTGTGCTTCAGTCAACAACGAGCTGGTACATGGAATTCCGGGAGATCGGGTGCTGAAAGATGGCGATATAATCAGCATCGATATCGGTGCGAAATATAACGGCTATCACGGTGATTCCGCCTGGACATATCCAGTTGGTAAGATTGATGATGAAACCCGTAAGCTTCTGGATGTAACAGAGGAATCTTTATATCTGGGGCTTAAGGAAGCTAAACCAGGCGAACGTCTGTCGAATATCTCTCATAGTATTCAAACTTTTGTTGAGGCAAATGGCTTTTCTATCGTTCGAGAGTATGTAGGACACGGAGTTGGTCAAGACTTACATGAGGACCCTCAGATTCCTCATTATGGACCGCCGAACAAAGGTCCTCGCTTGAAGCCTGGCATGGTACTGGCGATTGAACCAATGGTTAATGCAGGAAGTCGATATGTTAGAACGTTATCAGATAACTGGACAGTCGTGACAGTTGATGATAAAATGTGTGCGCACTTTGAACACACCATTGCAATTACTGAAGACGGCTATGAGATATTGACGAAAGCCTAAGTGAAGGTGATTGGATTGATCGAGTCAGATTCGACGATTCCGAGTATAGGCCAGATCGTACTGCCGCTTAAAGGCAGGGAAGCTGGGACATATTCAATCGTTGTTCAGCAATTGGATGAACGTTTTGTACTCATAGCAGACGGAGATAGACGGAAATTCGACCGCGCCAAGCGAAAGAATATCGGACATCTTCAACTGTTTGACTATGTTTCTCCAGAAGTTCAAAACAGTATTATCGAAACAGGTAAAGTGACGAACGGTAAACTGCGCTATGCTGTTACAAAGTTTGTAAATGAAGTCTTAAATGATGAGAAGAAGGGAGACATGTTCGATGGCTAAAGATGATGTAATTGAAGTGGAAGGCACGGTCGCCGAGACTTTGCCTAACGCGATGTTTAAGGTAGAATTAGAAAATGGTCATACAGTTCTGGCACATGTTTCAGGAAAGATTCGTATGCACTTCATCCGTATCTTACCTGGTGACAAGGTGACAGTTGAATTATCACCGTATGACTTAACTCGTGGTAGAATCACTTATCGTTATAAATAATTCATTGCACTCCGTACTATTAAGGAGGTTAGAATAAGATGAAAGTTAGACCATCTGTTAAGCCGATCTGCGAAAAGTGTAAAGTCATCCGCAGAAAAGGTAAAGTCATGGTTATCTGTGAAAACCCTAAACACAAACAAAAACAAGGCTAAACTTAAAGGAGGTGCGCTATCACTATGGCACGTATTGCTGGTGTAGACATTCCACGTGACAAACGTGTTGTCATTTCATTAACATACATCTACGGTATTGGTAAAAATACTGCACAACAAATTCTTTCAGAAGCTGGTGTCTCTGCAGATACTCGCGTTCGTGATCTAACTGAAGACGAACTAGGAAAGATTCGTGATATCGTTGATAAATTAAAGGTTGAAGGTGATCTTCGTCGTGAGATCTCTCTAAACATCAAACGTCTTATGGAAATCGGTTCATACCGCGGTCTTCGTCACCGTCGTGGACTACCTGTTCGTGGTCAACATACGAAGAACAACGCTCGTACACGTAAAGGTCCTCGTAAGACTGTAGCAAACAAGAAAAAATAATAGGTAAAGGAGGTTACTTCTTAACATGGCACGTAAAACAAACACTCGTAAACGTCGTGTGAAAAAGAATATCGAAGCTGGTATTGCACACATTCGTTCTACATTCAATAACACAATCGTAACTATTACTGATGTTCACGGAAACGCTGTTGCATGGTCAAGTGCAGGTTCACTAGGATTCAGAGGTTCTCGTAAATCTACTCCTTTCGCAGCACAAATGGCTGCTGAAACTGCTGCAAAAGCTTCCCAGGAACACGGTTTGAAAACTCTTGAAGTAACAGTTAAAGGCCCTGGAGCTGGACGTGAAGCTGCTATCCGTGCTCTTCAAGCTGCCGGTCTTGAGGTTACTGCAATCAGAGACGTTACTCCAGTTCCTCATAATGGATGCCGTCCGCCAAAACGTCGCCGCGTTTAATTTTTCTGTATAAATTTTGTATCGTTGTCTATAATGGGATATGATACAAAATACGTTCGTTCAGAAAAATGTAACCAGTTGTTGGTGCACAATAGGGAACGTAAACATGGGGAATTTCGGACTTCATTTATATAGCCCGGAGTTTCGACGTTTTGAAGGAGGGTAAATATTAATGATCGAAATTGAAAAACCAAAAATTGAAACGGTTGAGATCAGCGATGATGCCACATATGGAAAGTTCGTCGTAGAACCACTTGAGCGTGGATATGGTACAACTTTGGGTAACTCCTTACGTCGTATCCTACTATCGTCACTCCCAGGTGCCGCTGTCACATCTATTCAAATAGATGGAGTACTGCATGAGTTTTCAACAATTGAAGGCGTCGTAGAGGATGTCACATCCATCATTTTGAATATCAAAAAGCTAGCGTTGAAGATTTACTCTGATGAAGAGAAGACGCTTGAAATTGATGTACAGGGTGAAGGGGTCGTAACAGCTGCTGATATTACTCATGATAGTGATGTGGAAGTGTTGAATCCTGATTTGCACATCGCCACATTATCTAAAAGTGGTCACTTCCGTGTGCGTTTAAGCGCAGCCCGCGGACGTGGATACAGACCTGCTGACCAAAACAAACGTGAGGATCTTCCAATCGGTGTGATCCCAATCGATTCTATTTACACTCCAGTTTCACGCGTTAACTATCAAGTAGAAAACACTCGTGTTGGTCAAATGACTAACTATGACAAACTTTCTCTTGATGTATGGACTGATGGAAGTATCGGCCCGAAAGAAGCTATTTCTCTAGGTGCCAAGATTCTGACAGAACACTTGAATATTTTCGTCGGCCTTACAGATGAAGCGCAGAATGCTGAAATCATGGTAGAAAAAGAAGAAGATCAAAAAGAAAAAGTTCTAGAGATGACGATCGAAGAATTGGATCTTTCTGTTCGTTCTTACAACTGCCTGAAGCGTGCTGGAATCAACACTGTTCAAGAGCTTGCCAACAAGACTGAAGAAGATATGATGAAAGTGCGTAACCTAGGACGTAAATCTCTTGAAGAGGTTAAAGTTAAACTTGAAGACCTCGGATTAGGGTTGCGTAAAGACGATTGATAATCATTTTTAGATAGATAGTTTCAACAAAGGAGGGAACCCTTAATGGCTTACAGAAAGTTAGGACGTACAAGTGCTCAACGTAAAGCTATGCTACGTGATTTAGCTACTGACCTAATCATCAATGAGCGTATTGAAACAACTGAAACTCGCGCGAAAGAGCTTCGTTCAGTTGTGGAAAAAATGATCACATTAGGTAAACGTGGTGATGTTCACGCACGTCGTCAAGCTGCTGCATTCATTCGTAAAGAAATTGCAAACGCTGAAAACAACCAAGATGCTCTTCAAAAGTTATTCTCTGACATCGCTCCTCGTTACAACGAGCGTCAAGGCGGATATACTCGCATTATGAAGGTTGGTCCTCGCCGTGGTGACGGTGCTCCAATGGCAATCATCGAATTAGTTTAATAATTCGTGACTACTAACATTAAGGGCGGGACAGTTAATCCTTAACTGCTTCTTTGCCCTTTTTGTATAAGTGCATGATTGATGATGAAAAGCAGAGCGTTACGATGAGCAGCACTGCTGACTCGTCTAGCTCGTGCGCCCCTTCCGACTTCTATATCGATAGAAGCTGTTCAGTGGATGAACAAGAAAAGGTTTCTTTTCTTTGGTCGGGGTGCAGGCTTTTTTTTATTTATATGGATTTTTGCTATTATTTATTTATTGGATTATATTACAGTTCTTTATACCGCTAATGATTTCCGTGCACGACTTCGCTTTCCGCAGGTAGCCCGTGAGCCTGCTCGGCTTCGCCTCCGGGGTCTCACCTGTCTCGCTTTTCCCGCAGGAGTCTTCGCCTTCCACTCCAATCAATAGCTGGAAAAAGTTTAATAAAGAGAATATGTTAGAAAATAAAATCAACCTGTTCTTACAAAATGAAAAAAAGCCGAGCAGAGTTATTTTTTAGTTGAGAATTGATGAGCATAGAGGAGGTATGTATCATGCGAGAGATGATTAACGTTAAGGATGTGTATTTTCGTTATCCCGATCAAAAAGATTATGCTCTTGAGGGAATCAGCCTTCATGTAGAGCAAGGTGAATGGCTTGCGATTGTCGGGCATAATGGTTCAGGTAAGTCTACACTTGCAAAGATGCTGAACGGCCTTCATTTTCCTGAGAAGGGAGATGTGACGGTCGATGGGGTTGCGCTTGAAGAAGAGACGATCTGGGATATCCGGTCCAAAATTGGAATGGTCTTTCAAAATCCAGATAATCAGTTTGTCGGTGCTACAGTCGAAGATGATGTGGCTTTTGGGTTAGAAAACCATGGAGTACCTTACGAAGCGATGGTAAAGCGAGTAAATGACGCCCTGAAGCGTGTCCATATGGAAGATTTTCTTGATCAAGAGCCCCACCATTTATCCGGCGGTCAGAAGCAGAGGGTGGCAATTGCAGGGGTGGTGGCATTGCAGCCTGATATCATCATTTTGGATGAATCCACCTCGATGCTTGACCCGAAAGGAAAGAAAGAAGTGCTTGAGACGGTCAGGGAGCTGAAGGAAAAAGAGAATCTGACGGTCATTTCCATCACCCACGACCTTGAGGAAGCAGCGAAGGCAGACCGGATCATTGTACTGAACAGGGGCAAGGTTTTTAAGGAAGGGACGCCTCGGGAGATATTCCTTCTTGAGGATGAATTGAAGAAATTGGGGCTGGATTCACCCTTCACGATCAAACTTTCAGGGGTACTCAAGAACACGGGGATATCATTATCTGACACATATTTTACAGAAGAAGAGCTGGTGAACGAGTTATGCAAATCTCATTTCAACAAGTAGAATATCGTTATTCCTATAAGACCCCGTTCGAGAAGCTGGCTCTTGAAGATATTAATCTCTCCATACCCTCCGGGCAGTTTCTGGCTGTCATCGGGCATACGGGTTCAGGAAAGTCGACACTCTTGCAGCACCTGAACGCATTGCTCAAGCCGACTTCCGGTGTGGTGAATGTAGGGGATTATGCCATCAGCCCCGATAAGAAGTCAAAAAGCCTGAAACCGATCCGGCAGAAGGTCGGGATTGTTTTTCAATTCCCGGAGCATCAATTATTTGAAGAGACAGTACTAAAAGATATTTGCTACGGCCCAATGAATTTCGGAGTTTCTGAAGAAGTGGCGAAAGAACGTGCGAAGGAACTGATCGTGAAAGTAGGTCTCTCAGAAGAGGTCCTGGAGAAGTCTCCTTTCGATCTTTCAGGCGGTCAGATGAGAAGGGTGGCCATTGCCGGCGTGCTTGCCATGAATCCGGATGTCATCGTACTGGACGAACCGACAGCAGGACTGGATCCGAGGGGGCAGCGCGAGATCATGGATATGTTCCATGACCTTCACAAGGAGAAGGGGCTTACCACCATCCTCGTCACGCACAGCATGGAAGACGCCGCTCATTATGCCGACGAGATCGTGATTATGCAAAAGGGCAGATTAAAAAGGAAAGGCACTCCGCAGGAGATTTTCTCGAATCCGGAGGAACTGTTCGGGATGGGTCTTGATGTTCCCGATGTGGTCCGGTTCCAATTTAAGCTGGAAGAACGAATCGGCAGAAAGCTCGGGGTCACCTGTTTGACGATTGAAGAACTTGCAGCTGCCATTCGTTCCCTTGAGGAAGGAGGCGGGCAGCCATGATGGAAAAGATGATTTTCGGCCGGTATGTACCGGCAAAATCCATTCTGCACAGCATGGACCCGAGAGCGAAGCTTCTTTTCATTTTCGGATTCATTTGCGTGGTGTTTTTAGCTAATAATGGAGCCACCTATGCCATTTTAGGGGCATTCACGCTTACTGCACTTATTTTTTCAAATCTCTCCATCCGTTTTATCATCGGGGGCTTGAAACCGATCCTGTGGCTGATCCTGTTTACATTTTTCCTTCACGTGTTCTTTACAAAAGAAGGGGCGGTCGTCCTTGATCTTGGTTTCCTGAAGGTTCATGAAGAAGGGCTGCGGCAGGGTATCTTCATTTCACTTCGGTTCTTTTACCTGATCCTGATCACGTCCCTGCTGACGCTGACAACATCGCCAATCACGATTACAGACGGGCTTGAAACCTTGTTGAATCCTTTACGTAAAGTAAAATTCCCTGTTCATGAACTTGCCCTGATGATGTCGATCTCATTGCGTTTCATCCCGACACTCATGGAAGAAACGGACAAGATCATGAAGGCCCAGATTGCGAGGGGAGCAGAGTTCTCTTCAGGTCCGATAAAAGACCGTATCAAAGCGATCATCCCACTCTTGATCCCGTTATTCGTCAGTGCGTTCAAGCGTGCCGAGGATCTTGCAACAGCGATGGAAGCAAGGGGGTATCAAGGCGGTGAAGGAAGGACGAAATACAGGCTTCTTTCATGGCATAAAAAAGATACGGGTGCACTGGTTGTACTGGGCATCCTCACAGCTTTATTGCTGGTCTTCAGAGGATAGGGGAGTGAATCTATGAAGCGTGTAAAATGTACAATTTCATACGATGGAACCCATTTCAGCGGCTATCAGATACAGCCGAATCGGCGGACAGTGCAGGGACTGCTGGAAGAAACACTCAGTGCCATCAACAAAGGGGAGCATATACGAGTCACCGCTTCGGGCAGGACGGACGCAGGGGTACACGCAAATGGCCAGGTGTTCCACTTTGATACCCCGCTGTCCATTCCTGAGGAAAAGTGGCCGGTGGTCCTGAACACGCGCCTTCCTGACGAAGTGGTCATCAAAGAGGCTCAATATGTACCGGAGGACTTTCATGCCAGGTTTTCAGTCAAGCGGAAGGAATATCGGTACAGAGTCTACACGGCTCAGTCACGCAGCCCCTTCCACCGCCATTATGCCCTTCACCACCCATATACTCTTTCGGTGGATGCCATGAAAAGGGCGGCAGAGCATTTAATAGGGGAGCACGACTTCACAAGCTTCTGCTCTGCAAAAACGGAAGTGGAAGACAAGGTCAGGAACCTGCAGCGCATCACCATTATCGAACAAGAAGGAGAAATCATTTTTTCCTTTACGGGGAATGGGTTTCTTTACAACATGGTCAGGATCCTGGTCGGGACACTGCTTGAGGTGGGCGCAGGAAACCTGCAAAGTGCTGACATGAAGGCCATCCTCCAGGCAAAGGACCGAAACCACGCAGGAAAGACAGCTCCGCCGCATGGATTGTATTTGTGGAAGGTGGAGTATTTTAATTGATAGGGAGAGATTTAAGAAGAGTTTATGTTGATACCGTGCAGGTCTAGCGGTTGTTTGGAGTGCAAGTCGTAGACTCCTGCCGGATATGCGAAAGGGCTTCGCTCAGAAGTGTGTGGCATAAGACGAATCGGCCTCGAGGGCCTTCGTTGCCTTTTTGGTCGATTAGGCTTATGACATGTGCTTCTAAGCCCTGTAGCTGGACAGTTACACTCCCTGGACGAGGAGGCTCGCGAGTTACCCGCGGAAAGCGAATTCTTGCACGGAAATCAAAAGCGGAGATTAAAAGACTTAACTGGAAAAATATTTTTTCACTAAAACAACTAATCCAGGTGTAACATCCCCTTGACAATCATCTGGGAACAAGATATTATAGCATATGGTATGTTATTAACCCCACGATAAGCCCCGGAAACTTATTGTGATTAGAAAATAAATACTACGGATTCATTTAATAGGAGGTAAACTCATGCGTACTACGTATATGGCAAAAGCCAACGAAATCGATCGTAAATGGTACGTTGTAGATGCTGAAGGCAAGACTCTTGGTCGTCTGGCTAGTGAAGTAGCTTCAGTTCTACGCGGTAAACACAAACCAACTTTCACACCACATGTTGACACTGGTGATCACGTAATTATTCTTAACGCTTCAAAAATCGAATTGACTGGTAAAAAGCTTACTGATAAGATCTACTACCGTCACAGTAACCACCCTGGTGGTTTGAAGCAGCGTACTGCATTAGAAATGCGTACAAACTACTCAGAAAAAATGCTAGAGCTTACAATCAAAGGTATGCTTCCTAAAGGTTCTCTAGGTCGTCAAATGATCAAGAAGCTACATGTATACTCTGGATCTGAGCATCCACACCAAGCACAACAACCAGAAGTTTACGAACTTCGTGGATAATTAAAAAGAGGAGGTTATTATCTTGGCTCAAGTTCAATATTACGGAACTGGTCGTCGTAAGAGCTCAGTAGCTCGCGTACGTTTAGTACCAGGTAACGGTAACATTGTTATCAATGATCGTGAAGTAGAAGTATATATCCCATTCGCAGCACTAAGAGAAGTAATCAAGCAACCACTAGTTGCAACTGAAACTCTTGGTAACTATGACGTTTTAGTAAACGTACACGGTGGAGGTTACGCTGGTCAAGCTGGTGCGATCCGTCACGGTATCGCTCGTGCTTTACTTCAAGCTGATCCTGAGTACCGCGGTTCTCTAAAACGCGCTGGATTGTTAACTCGTGACGCTCGTATGAAAGAACGTAAAAAATATGGTCTTAAAGGCGCTCGTCGTGCACCACAATTCTCTAAGCGTTAATTATTTCTTACAAAGACTCTCAACCTTTTGGTTGGGGGTCTTTTTTATTGTGGGTTTGGGTGCGGAGGGTGGAGGAATGGTATGGCAGTCGTTTGTCGAAAAATCGGCAGTCCGCACTTATATCTGGGATTTCGCACATATATTAGTTTTTCCGCACTTATATTGAAAATTTCGCACTTATATCGCCAGGACCTGCACGTATCTGTTTAGAGAAAAACATTGATTATGACAATAAGTCGTGATGTTTATTCCTTATTTTACCAAGTTACTGAATTATCCTGAAAATCGAAAGATAAATGAAGGAAATTAAAAGATTAATGATTAAAATTAAAAGATTATCGGGGGAAATTCGAAGATTATACAGGATAATAAAGTTAGTCTAAAAAGTGGACACACAAAGATGATAATAGGGCATAACTATAACTATTATTAATAAGGACGTGTATCCATGGGAAAGTACTATACAAACGAATATAAAGAATACGTAGCTAAAATA
>NZ_MINN01000067.1 GCF_001877785.1 Rossellomorea aquimaris
CGGGTCTACGACCACATACTCATTCGCCCTGTTCAGACTCGCTTTCGCTGCGGCTCCGTCTCATCGACTTAACCTTGCATGGGATCGTAACTCGCCGGTTCATTCTACAAAAGGCACGCCATCACCCTGCATTTTCCAGAGGAAAGATGCATAGGGCTCTGACTACTTGTAGGCACACGGTTTCAGGTTCTATTTCACTCCCCTTCCGGGGTGCTTTTCACCTTTCCCTCACGGTACTGGTTCACTATCGGTCACTAGGTAGTATTTAGCCTTGGGAGGT
>NZ_MINN01000068.1 GCF_001877785.1 Rossellomorea aquimaris
TTCGGGTCTACGACCACATACTCATTCGCCCTGTTCAGACTCGCTTTCGCTGCGGCTCCGTCTCATCGACTTAACCTTGCATGGGATCGTAACTCGCCGGTTCATTCTACAAAAGGCACGCCATCACTCGTTAACGAGCTCTGACTACTTGTAGGCACACGGTTTCAGGTTCTATTTCACTCCCCTTCCGGGGTGCTTTTCACCTTTCCCTCACGGTACTGGTTCACTATCGGTCACTAGGTAGTATTTAGCCTTGGGAGATGG
>NZ_MINN01000069.1 GCF_001877785.1 Rossellomorea aquimaris
CTGATTTGAGCCATAAAATAGCTGAGAAAAAACTAGTGTAGGTTCTTTATATCGCTAATGATTTCCGTGCAAGACTACGCTTTCCTCGGGTAGCCCGTGAGCCTCCTCGTCTCTGCGTTCCTGCGGGAAGAGTAGCTAATAAGAAAAGCGGAAGGGCTTTGCTCAGAGGCGGTTTGGCTTATGACATGTGCCTCTAAGCCCTGCAGCTGGACAATAGAAAAGCGGAGGCGGCTTGCTCAGCCCCG
>NZ_MINN01000070.1 GCF_001877785.1 Rossellomorea aquimaris
AAGCTGGGGTATCTTTCCCCAAACAATTTTGAGAGAAATTATCAGCGTTCAAACCTGGACTCAATCTCATAAATTCATCTTAGGCGTTAGAGGCAATCAATCTTGGTTTTAGATTGATTGTTTCTAATGCCCCACCAAACGAAAGTGCGGTAGGGATTTCAGCTAAAACATTCTCATTTTTAGGTGTCCATTTTCTTGACAGAAGTCCAAAACGGACAATAATCTTACAAGTTTGACCAATGACCCCCTGAGTCTAACCAATGCCCTCCATTGTAGGGCCTATAGGCTGCCGAGTCCGAGTCTGCCCAAGCCCCTCCCATGTAAGACCAATAAGATTCCGAGTCCCACCTAGAAGTTCACTTTCACCACGTAACATCACCCCGTACAAATCATCACCACATTCCCATCCGGATCCTTCACTTTAAAAAACGAAAAGTCATCAAACCGGACGATGCTTTCAGCCACCTCTATCCCCATTTCCTTCACAAACGAGAAAGCCTCTTCAATATCTTCCGTGTGGAAATTAAACAGCGGATGATCCGACGGCTTTACCTGTTTTGTCTCCCCCGCCGGTCCCGCATCCAGGGTCAGTCCCGTGTAATGATTGATCTCCATGTTATAAACCGGGTCTGCCACCTCATCTAAATCATACTCCTGGCCCAATAATTCCGAGTACCAACGCACCGATTCCTTTAGATTGCTGACATGGACAAACACTGTATTGATTTGATTAACAATTGGACTTTTCAATAAAACCCTCTCCTCTTTACTGTATTTGATTGCACATCATAGCACGAATGATTGGCGAAAAACCTTATCGCTGATCGATTCCCTGACTTCGTTCCCAGGGTAGGGTAGATTATCCCCTGCCATATCGTTCTCCTCCTCCTCATTCTTATCCCAATTATTTCAAACCGGGATCATTAACTCAATAAAAAAGAAAAGGGTTTCTCCCATCAATCTTGAATTAGTTTAAGAGAATTTGTTCAAGGAGGAGATGGGTTTGAAACAACGTGATTTACTTTTATATGTACTGGATTCTACCTACGATAAAGAAAGCTGGTACGCGCCGCTCAAGGATGCTGTAGAAGGGCTGACTGCCGAGCAGGCGATGTGGAAACCTTCAGGGGAAGCAGTGAAAAGCATTTGGGAGAATGTAAATCATCTCATGTATTACAAGGAAAGAATGGCAGCAACGCTTGAAGGTCGCGAATGGAGCCATCATCTGGATGGCGATGAAACGTTTGCTCTCACCGATCAAAAGGAGTCAGATCAAGAATGGGCAAAGGTCGTGGAACACGCTGAAAGTGCACAGCAACAATTAAGACAGGCCGTAAGTACGCTGACTGAAAACGAAATTGAATCCCTTGAAAGAAAATTACTGGACATCATGATGCACGATGCGTACCATACCGGCCAAATCATCCACCTGAGAAAAATGCAGGGGTCATGGCCGTCCCGGCGCTAATTTCAACAACTATCTCTATTCTTTACTCACTCTCCGGACTATGTATATAATAAAGATAACAAAGTAAACGTAAAAAGGAGCCCTGACTGCCATCAGGACTCCTCCACAACATAAACTGCACCAGGTGTGCAGCGGCTCACAATGAGTCAACGGAATCGAAGTAATCATCAATTTACCTCATGAGCATGGGGGCAGGTGGTTACTTCTTTTTTTGTGTAACCGCGATAATTGCTACGATCAGTGTTCCAAATCCTATCATGATTTGCAGCGCCTCTCCGACAGCAATCATTTAGCGAATCACCTCCCTTCTCCTGGGAGTGTGAGCCGCTGCCCCGCAGCTCTTTATGTTGTGTACTTTCATTATAGCACATACGTTCGTTTTTTATATCCCGCCAAAGGAACCATGATGATTATTTATAAAGGGTATCAAACCAAAACATTGGAATCTTATGGTAAGATAAAGGTATGAAAGGAGAAGATCCTCTGACTGTTTTCTTAGAAAACATATTCCAACTTTCCGCTGCCCTCCTTCTCCTCTGCTCACTTTTTTACTATCGTCATTTCAAAAAGACGAAAAAACAACGAAACCTGACTCCATTTGAACTCTCCATTTATATCATTACCCAAGTGGCAATCTTTCTGGTGCAGGGAGTTATCTGATTCTGCTGCTGGATAAATAATGTTGAAGGAAGGAAGAAGGGTATCGCATGAATTTCTTTCTTTTATTTACATTAGGTCTCTTTTTCATCGGTCTTACAGGTCTTGTTTTTATTAAAAAAAAGATAGAAACCGTCCACTCTATCCTATGGTGGATTACGGCCGCCACTGCCTGGGGGATGGTAAACATCTTTCTTGTTGTCTGGTCGTTTCATACGAGTTTATGAGTTTTATAATTTCTTACAAGGTGGGGACAAGATGAAATATGTAAAGGGCATGTATGCCGTGATGGCATTGATGATAACTGTGAATTTAATCAGTGAATATATTTTTAAAAGCAACTATTCAGCCATTGCAAGCTGGATCACGGTGGCGTTGTTTTTCTTCGGCACATTGTTTTTCATTAATACGAGATACGTATTTTCAAAGCAGAAGAACGGGAGGTGAATTTCTTGGAGATCGATTATTCGGTGATTCAATCAATGCCGGATGGAGATACTCTCCATGGAATTTTGGAAGTGCATAGGGAAGTTTTCGGCAGCGGGGATGATTTGATTGATAAAATGAAGGAAAAGCCCCAACTGTTGGTCACGATTGCGAAGCAGGATGGGAACGTGATCGGATATAAAATAGGATATGAGCTTGACCGCCGCACGTTTTACAGCTGGCTTGGCGGCGTGAGCGCGGATCACCGAAAGCACGGGATCGCTTCCCGGCTGCTCGTTCTGCAGCATCAGTTTTTAATAAAAAACGGGTATCACATCGTCCAAACCAAGACCATGAACAAGTGGCGGGCCATGCTTATTTTAAATATCAAACATGGATTTGACGTCATGGAGACGTATACCGATAAAAAGGGCCGGCACAAAATCGTTCTTGAGAAAAAATTAATCGATTAAAAGGAGAAGACTTTATGACGGGTACATACGTCAAATGGGGAGAAGCCAGGGTGAAATTGACCTGGTGTGATGTCGCGCAGCTTCCATCAATAGAGCGGATCACAAGTGTTCACGGATTTTGTTTCAAGGATGACCGTTTGATGCTGGTCAATTTAAATCACCGGGGATGGGACTTTCCCGGCGGTCACATCGAGGAAGGCGAAACCCCTGAGGAATGCATGAAGCGTGAGGCTTATGAAGAAGGTTATGTGTCGGGAAGACTCACCCTTCTGGGGCATATCACTGTCGACCACCATGAAAACCCCGTCTGGGATGAAAATGGGCATATCCTAAAGTTGGGTATCTAGTTTTTTACCGAATTGATATTGACCAGCTGCATGAGTTTAAGGGGCAGTATGAGTCGGGTGAGAGAATGTTTATCAGGCCGGGTGACGTCGCTGATTACTATCAGGGGTGGAACGGGGTTTATCAGGAGATTTTGGATGCGGCTGTAATGCTGGACTCTCAGGAATAAGCAAAAAGCTCAGTAGATCTGAGCTTTTTTATGATTAAAGCTTAGGATGATTCTGGAAGATTTCTATATTTTCTTTTATATGTGCAACCTTCTTCATTCCGACCATTGTTGAAAAAATACCATTCGTTCCGGTCACAGTTTTTAATTGGTTTTGAGGGTCTCTCCCTCTGCCGAAAGCTTTACCCAAATTGAACGGGGCGCTGGTTGTTGAATGGATCCCAAGCTCTTGTGCAGCTTCGATGATTGTCAGCCACTTCCCGTTTACACGCTGGTTCTGAATTTTGACTGCCTGATTCATTTGTTTATTCAAAGGGAATTGGATGAATTTAAAGTGATGCCCCTCACCTGCGACTCTTTTTGCGGTGTTCACGGTTTCTTCGATTGAGATATAGCCGTCTTCTTTCGGAGCGTTCAGCAGTCCGGTCCAAGCAGCAAATCCGTAATTGTTGATATTTCCGATTTGAACCTGGTCTTCAAAAAACGAGAATAGCTTTTCCAGGTGTTGATAAAATAGGTCGGCACCAAGTGTCATCATGGAGATTTCAGGGTTGTGGATGTAATAAAGATCAATCGTGTTAAAATGGAGATGCTTCCTGCTATTTTCAATGGCAAACCGGTAATAACCGGGTGCCAGTACATGGCGGTGGGTGTCTACAATATTCAGGTCCGATTCCTTGATGATGCCGCCATCCAGCAGGACTTTTTGCAGGTAATCAACTGGGACCAGGTTTGCTTCGATATCTCCTGGTATGATGCCCGCTTTTGTGGAGACGATTACCTCTTCCCTCTTGATTAATCCTCTCTCAATCAACGACTTTAGCACATGGCCGACATCGCGTTCAGATCGCATCCCCCGGTAATTGATCGCCGTATCGATGAAGTTCAATCCATTCAGCAGTCCGTACTCGATTCCTTCTCGGTAAAGTACCGAAACTTCCTCATTCATCTCGCCCAGGTGGGTCCCCAGTGCAATAGGCGAAGCACAGAACATCGGCGAATTTCGATAAGGCATCCCGGACTTACTTAGAAATTCACTTGTTCCCTTCAACGTCGCATAACCAGAAATCATCCTAACACCCTCCTTTTTAGTTCTCATTCAATATAATGGATAAAAAATCCAATTAATAGACTGAAAATTTTTGGTGGTGTTTGGTATAATAGGGGTATAAGGAAGAACCGGTAAAACAAAGAGGCAGCACCCAAACTTGGATACTGCCTCTTTGTATTGTCATTAAATCTGGATTCTATTGCTTAATTTGACTCATTTCCCCGTGAAAAGTGCGGCTTTTGAGTCCCCGATTCAGGGGACTGGAGGATATACGATCCTATTTTAGGATTTATGATCCTAATCCGAAAAATACGATCCTGATTCAAGATTTATGATCCTAATTCAGAATTTACAATCCTAAATTAAAATATATGATCTTATGAGAATAATTCTAAATAACCGTGCTCCAATTTGTCCTCCCGGCGCAACTTGTCGGGAAACCGAGGAGGGACTGCAGCAAACCAAAAAAAGACCTTTTCAAACCAGACCTCACTTCTTATAAACCGTAAACTTCTCCGCAGCTGAAGTCCGCCCGCGCCCCGGTGGCATTTTGTCAAAATAACCCATATGGAGGAAGCCGGCGATTTTTTCGCCAGGCTCAACGCCGAGCAGGTCACGTACCTTGGGATCATAGATATGAGGGTTCGTTTTCCAGACAACGCCAAGTTTACGTTCCCAGGCGAGCAGCTGAAAGTTTTGGATCAGAGCGCCGACCGCACCGAAATTTTCTTCCCACTGCTTTTGTCTTGGATCCTCTTTCATGATCACGATCAGGAATGCAGCAGGCTGGCTGAAGTAGTTTCTCCTGTTTTCCTGCATATCCGGCGGGAATGTCTTCACAAGGTCCTCAACAAAGTCGTCCTTTTCTTCTGCAGAAACGAAAATAAATCGCCAAGGCTCGCGAAGCCCATGGTTCGGCGCCCAAACGGCGTCATCCAAAATCTCAAGTACGGTTTCCTCCTTTACTTCTTTATCAAGATAGCCGCTTTTAATCGAGCGGCGCTCACGGATTGTTTTGGCCAGGTTTGACTTTGATTGTTCCATTGTACATTCCTCCAACGTCTACTGATTGTATTAAATGATAACAATTATCATTATCACTTGTAAATAGTGTTTAGAAGGATATTCAATAAAAAAAGACTTCCCGACAAATCTCCCGAAATGCCAGAAAAGCCCTTATGTACCGGCCGGGCCACTTCCCCCAACCAATCAATCACTTCACATACTCCACTCCAACACCCAATCCCGACAACATCTCAAAGTAACCCGGGCAGGTCTTCGACACACAGCCAGGGTCCTGGATGACCACGCCGGGAACCTTCGTTCCGATCAACGCAAGCGACATCGCGACGCGGTGATCGTCGTAGGATTCCAGTGAGGCAGCTTCCGGAATGCCCGGATGGACGGTCAATCCATCGGAAAATTCCTCGACCCTGATTCCAAGCTTCCCTAACTCTGTACAGATTGCACTGATCCGGTCCGATTCGTGGTGACGGATATGTTCCACGTCCCTGATGGTAATCGGAGCTGATGCGAAAGGCGCGATTGAAGCAAGGGTCAGGGCCTGATCGGACATTTCCTTCATGCTGATGTCGAATCCGCCTTGGAGGTCCGGTGTCCCTGTTAGTTCGATATAATCTTCGCCCCTGACAACGGTGCAGCCCATCCGTTCATATACATCCACCATTTCGATGTCAGGCTGATTCGTTTTGAAAGAAAGATTATTGATTCTGATCCGGCCATTGGTAATGGCTGCGAGCGCCATGAAGTAGCTTGCCGTAGATGCGTCGGCTTCGAGCTCAAGTTCCCTGCCGGCATAGCGAGACACCGGGACCTTCATTTCAGTGAGGTCCTCGTTGCAAGTTGCTTTCACACCGAATTGCTCCATCAAGTTCAACGTGATTCTTACATACTCCTTCTGAACGATGGAATCGGGTATCGTCACGGTTACTTCTTTTTCAGCATATGGAGATGCCAAGAGGACCCCGCTTGTGAATTGGCTGGAGACCTTGCCGGAGATGCTCACCCGGCCTCCTTTGATGCCGCATGCTTTTATGCGGATCGGCAGGTACCCTTTTTTCTCCAGGTATTCAATATTGGCACCGAGATGCCCGAGGGCATTCAGCAACGGTTCAATCGGCCGTTCACTCATGCGGCTGCTTGCCTCGATGATCCAGTCGCCTTCTGTGTCGGCTGCCAGCGCACCGGGCAGGAAGCGGGCAATCGTTCCCGCAGCACCTATGTACACTCCACCGTTTTTTACCGGCCATTTTCCGCCGCAGCCATGGACGGTGACCTTTTCCCCTTCGACTTCGACGAGAATGCCGAGCTTTCGGAGAGCTTCGATGCACCAATAAGAATCATCGCTTCTCAGAATGCCCGTCAACGTGGACGTTCCATCTGCTAAAGCAGCCATGATCAATGCCCGGTTTGTAAAACTTTTGCTCCCGGGTATCGTGATGCCGTGGTCAACCTTATCTATTTGTGGTGACAGTTTTACAGCCTTAACATCATTTAAATTGGACCAAGGTGACCTTGCTTTCAGATCTGGACTATTCATTGTTTTACCCCCCGCTTTTAATAAAATTGGCCGCTGTAACCAGTCATAACTTAAATCACACCAAACTTCCTCAACGCAAACTCAATCCCGTCTTCTCCCGACGGCTTCGTTACGAAATCTGCCGCTGCCTTCAACTTATCACTCCCGTTGCCCATTGCGATGCCAAGCCCTGCCAATTCGAGCATATCAATATCATTTTCCCCATCGCCAAATGCAATAGCTTCCGATTGATGGAACCCGAAAAACTCCAGGGTCTTCAAGATTGCCCGCGACTTTGACACATCCTCCTGCAGGACATTCAACACATATGGATGCCATCTCCTGAATGTGAGATGCGGGAATTTTTTTATGTATTTTCCAACCGTATCATCATCCGCAAACAGGCACAATAAATATACGTCTTCCTCATGAATATCGGGATTCGTCTCTGGGTACTCATTAAGCGACAGCGTTTCCTGGAGGGCAGTAGAGATTGCCTCCTCCGTTACCCCATTCATGGTAAACCCTTCGGTATAGAACGACAAACCGGTCTTTTCCTGTTCGGCAAACTCCATCACTTCTTTCACGACCGCTTTCGCCATTGGCACGCTGTGAATGACTTCTCGCTGGTGCTTGGCGTAGCCCCCATTTGCCGTGATAAAGGTATCAATGCCCAATTCCTCCAGTTCACGGCACATGGATAACGGCCTTCCCGTCGCAGCCACCACTTTCAATCCTTTGTTTTTCAACATTTTTACTGCCTCGATTGTGGACACCGGGATGGTGCCGTCTTCGTGGTGTGTGATTGTTCGGTCAACGTCGAGGAATACGATTTTGTAGGTCATGAATAGCCTCCCAAATGTCTTTTCCATCTTTAAAACCTTTGCTTTAAATACTCACCATAAACCAAATTCATTACTTCAATAATTTTTTCATCAGCTTCCATATTATTTAATCGGTCAGGTAAGTGGCTGGCTCCCACCACAAAAATATAAGGATTCTTGTTAAAGTCTCCCATTATACCAACATCAACAGCAGCAGTCTCCAACCCGCCTGTCATATGATTAAGATGATGACCCGGAATAGAGCCTATGTCTCCCCTTTGCCTGACCAATCCGTTTATGATCGGCGCCCATAGCATGGGGCGCTCATTGTATCCTTGATAGATCCCTATCATTAACGCAGCCAATTCTGAAAGCATCCCATTGTTATCAGGATGTCTCGGATCTTCTGTCACCTTAATAGATGGAAAGTCTGCTTGAATTTCCTCATTTACCTTCTCCCATCCGCCGAATGAACCCACTATACTCTTTGCCGCAAAGCTGTCATGGCAGGCAATCATGACTTCGACCGCTTCCCTTAAAGGCAGGAAGGTTCTTTTTTGCAGATGAGGATAAAGCTCGCTGCTGTCTTCTTTCGGGTTAAAAGAAATGCCTTCTACCATGTCATCCCATTTCAGCTTTCCTTCTTCTGCCCATTTAGCCATGCAAAACCCTATTGCCACTTTTGCTGCGGAGGCCAGAGGGACTGGGAGTTCGGCATTCCAGGATGCTTTCATCTTTTGGTCTTTTGTGGAGTAGATTATGATTCCGGCTTGTCCGGTGTCAATTTCTTTTAGTTTGTCTATTATTCTATCCAATTGTGTTCACCTGCTTATTTTTCTTGGATTCATCCTTGTTTTTCTTCCAGAAATCTTCTTACGAGTAAATTGTATATTTCGGGCTGCTCTATGTTTGCTGTGTGACCCGCATAAGGAACTAATCCTGCATTAAATTTAAGGTTGGCTTGCTTTAGATAAGTGACCGCTTCGACTTCATGCAATTCGCTGCTCCCATTCAGTACTAGTACCGGTACCTTTATCTGTTCAATTTCTGCTTGAGTTACAACAGGATAATGGAAAGTCATGATATGAAGAACCTTTTCGAGTGTAGCCTTCCATTTTTCTCCGTGCAGGGACATGAATTGAGTTGCTATATCCCTATCATTCTCCTCAATATTCAGGAAGTACTCGTTTTGCTTCTCCATTACGCCTTTTAACTCTTCGGGGATATACGGTGAATAACCCGTAAGGACAATCCCACTGACTAGTTCCGGCTCCCTTAGGGCGATATGAATAGCTAAAGAAGCTCCCAATGACAAGCCAATGATGAATCCTTTCCCCTTATTCTTGATTTGAGTGACCACATACTTTAAAGTATCTTCAAAATAATCATCCGTTGCTTCAACTGCTGCATCACCGTGACCCGGTAAATCAATAAGAATACATTCGTAATCATTCTTCATATTGGAAATCTGGTTTAAAAAATGTGACTCCCCTGTCCCCATAAACCCGTGTAAAAAATAGACTCTTTCTATTGTCATCTCCCCCTCTTATGTACACAATCAATATTAACATATTATTCCAACCCGTGGTTTGATCCATAAGGACCCATAGGGACAGGTCCTGTGACCCATTTGGAAAAGAGTACATAGTTAAAGACAGATCCACTCACCGGAACCTGCCCTTTCAAATGTTTTTATCCCGTTTACGGACAAAATTTGTCTGTTTTAGTTCATTTCTTATCTTAAGGCCTATTTTTCAACGGGGCTGCCAGGCTTTTATCGATTGAACGTGATGCCGGGAACCATTTATGATCCATTTCAAGAATTTATGATCCGTTCGACAAAAAATACGCGCCTGTTTCAGGATATATGATCCATTCCAGAAAAATATGATCCATTTTCGAATTATATGATCTTTTGATAATCATTCTAATCTGCAAAGTCCCAACGCCCATAACTCAGTGGGACAAGGTACCTGTCCCCCCGTCCCACTTCCCAACCTCATCCCAGACTGCATTAATATGACCGCACCGGAGAGATCAGATGCAGGCAGGAAGGGTTTCCGGATGGCTGAATCAGGACAGGCTTCATGGAGCCGCCGAAACTTATTTTTATCTCTTCTTCTTTGATTGCCTTCAAGGCATCGATCATGAAGTTTGCATCCAGTGAAATGTTTAATTCGCTTTCCCCTTCTATGTCTTTAAGCATTTGGGTTTCTTCAATTTTTCCTATTTCGGAGGAGGTTGAGGATATCTTCAGCCGAATTCCGTTTTTTACTTCCAGATGTATATTGTTGTTCTTCCATTCACTTGCGAAAAGACAGGCACGGTCAATCCCTTTTAAAAATTGTTTCGTGTCGAGGGTGATGACTGTCTTGGAATCTTTGGGGATCAGTGCTGAAACATTTGGGTAGTTTCCTTCAATCAGTCTTGAAAAAAGGGATGCATCAGCGGTTTTAAATACGATGTAACTATCACTCACAAAGATATGTATGTATTCAGTTTCGCCTGGAATTAACTTCACTAGATCATTCAGGCTTGTGCTTGGAATAATGAATGATCCTTTTATACTTGAATCGATCTTGAGTTCCCTTAGTGCAAGGCGGTGTGAATTCGTCGCTGCACATGTTAGATGATTGTCTTTGAAAGTCAGGTTAACCCCCGTCAGGACCGGTCGGGTTTCACTCCTGGCAACAGCGAAGGCAGTCTGTTTGATCATTTCGATCAATACAGACCCAGGGATTCTGATAGAACTGCTTTCGTCAATCACAGGCAGGCTTGGATATTCTTCTGCAGGAAATCCTTTCAGACTGGTGATGATTTCGCCGGATTGCAGGGTGATGAGCTGCTTCCCGTCTGCTTTCACATGAATCTCTCCGGGCAATTTCTTCACGATTTCATTTATATACTTAGCAGTTACGACGAGGCTGCCTGTTTGCTTAACCTCCAACACCCTCACGCCGCCGATTGTCATCGGGATCTTTTTTTCTATAATTAGATCTGAGTTGCTTCCGATCAATACCAGGGCATCTTCTTCTGCCGTCATCTTAATCCCAGTTAATATCGGGAAAGGCGTTTTCAGGGATACCGCTTTACTGACGTCGGATATAGCTTTATGAAAGCATTCGCTATTTATGCTGAATTCCATTATGTGTTCACTCCAATATTTATGTGCTAGAAGAAACATTCGACAAACTTCTCCAATATCCCTTTTATGGAAATCATTGCACTCTGCCGCTGATCAGCATAATTATCAAAAACTTCCAATCAAGAAAATTACCAAATTGTTTTACATAGGTTTCATATTCCTCCATAATCTTCTTTGTAGAAAGGATGTATGGCTATGAAGAAACTATTAATGATGCTTGCAGCTGGGACACTTATTCTTGGAGCATGTTCCAGTAATCCAGCAGTAAAAGAAAATGCGAAGGAAACCCAAGAGGCAGACAAGAACCAAGGAAAGGACAGCGCAGCGGAGAAAAAGGAAAAAGAAGAACCGAAAGAACCGGAACAGCCATTTAAAGCGCTCGAACCTTCTGAAGATGCTGTGTCTTTGAAAGAACGCCTTTCTAAAGAGGAAGAGAAGGAAATCCCTGAGGAAGAATCCAAAGAAAATCTTGATGAAGAAAAAACGGATCCTACTGAAAATAAACAGGATAAGGATACCGAACGAAAGGTTCCGGTCGGTGAAACGCTCGCAAACGGAAAGGAAGATCTCTCCGATGGGCCATTGAAGGATCACCGGCTGGTTACCTACTACGGGACACCCCAGTCCAAAAACATGGGGATACTGGGCACGATGGAACCTGAAGCGTTCATGAAAAAATTGAAGGAACAAACACAGGCCTACTCTGATCTTGACCCCGAACGCCCTGCGGTGCCGACGATCGAGTTGATCACGACGATGGCCCAGAGTGCACCGGGCAAAGACGGGGATTATGTAAGTTTGACGTCAGATAAAAACATCGAGACATATGTCAACCTTGCTGAAAAACATGATGCACTTGTGATCCTTGATATCCAGCTCGGGACAGACACCGTCATGAACCAGGTGAAGATGGTGGAAAAATGGCTGAAGCACCCTCAGGTCCACCTTGCGATCGATACCGAATTCCACGTCGCTGAAGGCGAGAAGCCCGGCGAGGATCTCGGCCAGGTGGACGGAAGGAAGATCCAGGAGGCAGTCAAGTATATTTCGGATCTGACGGAAAAGAACAATCTGCCCGATAAACTCGTAATGGTCCACCAGTTCACCGGACACGTTTTGACCCATAAAGAGGCGATCCAGGGCACGGAAAACGTCCAAGTCGCCGTCAACTTCGACGGCTGGGGACCAGCTGCGGATAAACAGGCCCTGTACGGGAAGTACATACGTGAAGAACCGAACCAATACGGCGGCTTCAAAATTTTTTATGACAAGGATGTACCGGTCCTGACGCCTGAAGAAGTGTTGAAGATGGACCCTAGTCCGGCGGTTATTAATTACCAATGAGGTAAAAAACACAGGGACGTTTCGTACGAGACGTCCCTGTGTTTTGTTAATTATTATTCTAAATAAATCCTTCAGACCCAATCCCCGCTGTTATCCGCAAGGGCCTGCAGTTCATTCATAAACACACCGGCATGATACCCGTCGCAAACGGCATGATGAATCTGTAATGAAACCGGCAGCAAAACTTCATCATCTTCGTATGAATACTTGCCCGCAGTAATGATTGGCAGTAAATAATCACGGCCGGTCCCAATATTCAAATTGAATGCCGTGAAGGAACTCCACGGTACCATCGAAATCGGAATATGATTTTCCGGCATAGGTTTTTTTGGAAATAAACGTCCTGTGCCATTATAGATTTCAATGTCCTTCAGATAGCGGGCTTGAAAGGAAGCAAAATCATCTGAAACCGGCGTCCAGATGCATGAAAAGGTGTGTGACCGCCCGTCAAAGATTGTGTAAGCCGGGCAGATCTCCGACCAATAACCAAGCTCCCCTTCAGCATTGAAATTCGTTCTGAACTCTTTATGCGAATTAACGACTTTTGTCACCATATAAATAAACGCGGGATAGAATTTATATTTCTTATCCTTCAGATTCTCAATAAGGCTTGTTATCGTTATATTATTTGTCATGCTGAATGTTGTCTGCTGCTGCAGATAGTGCTCAAAGTATTCTTTCCTGTGCCAATGTTTCTGATCAATGAGAGTAAATGTCATATTACACGCCTCCTAAGTTTTTCAATTTTACCCTTAGGAGGCCGAATCCACTGCTTTTACCATCATGTCACTCCTTTTCGTAAAATTCATCCTTTAGATAACGGATATATAAAAAGGCAACAACGACTCCTATAATTGAAATGATGACGGAATATCTGAAGATTTGAAAGAAGAACTCAGGAAATGGTGTGATTTCATACATGGTCGCCTCTTCATCAATTTCCATTTCCTTTTCTCTTTTAAAAAAGATGACAAACAAGAAAAAAGAAACAATAAGTGTATAAACCCCTGTTTTCACTAAAATCTTCTCCACTGCTGCCCCTCCCCTTCGAAACAAGTTTTCTATAAACTTTTTAAAAACGAAGTATCCAGTTCTTCACTTTCGAATTACAATCGCAGTCAGTTCCGTTTTCGTTTCATGCCATTCGTCCTTTTCCCAGTAAACTGCATCACCGCCATGCACCTTGATGAATTCGTCTGTTTCACCTCTGACTAAACCTTCTCCGTTTACGATCAACAGAAGCGGAGGCACCACTGCCTGGTGATTGCCAATCACCCCATTTTCATCAAGATACATGCAGCCTATATGAGGGTTTCTGAGTAAGTGTAATCCGGGACATACTAAAGTCCGAATCAAATTGCGTGATTTACTTTCCTGCTTCTTTGCTGAATTGATAGATTTCCATTGATTCCTCCCGAAAGGTTAACGTGCAGGTCCATCCCCCTGATGAATCCTTCCCATCACAATGGTATGATAGTAGTTTCCGTCAGATAACCGCTTATCGTCTTTTAAAACACCTTCGACTTCAAAACCGAGTTTTTTATACAGCTTTATCGCATTTTCATTTGTTTGGAGTACACTCAACGTGATTTTTCTAATGTGATGATCGTCAGCCCAATGAATGGACTTCTGTAAGAGATTCTTTCCTATTCCATGTCCCCAGAACTCCTTCAGCACCCCGACTCCGAATTCCACTCTGTGAGACGTTCTTTTCAAATTATTACCCTCACATCTGGAAAAGCCTGCAATCCTGCCGTTTGTTTCTGCTACAAGAAATAGATTTACGGGGCTGTCCGAATCCGCTTTAATGATTTTTTTAAAGCCTTCCCCATCTACATAGGCTTCTCCTTTTTCCCGATCCAAGTTCTCCGTCTCTCCATCGATTTGCAGCCTTACATCAGACAGCGCCTCCGCATCCTCCGGTTTGGCGGACCTTATTACGTAACGCAAACCTGGTACAGTGTATTCCCTTCCCTCAACAATCATGATGATCTCCTCCTCTTTCTGCTTTAGAAGCAAACCTCAGCTTTATCCCATAACCTGTGAACTTCAACTAATTCTTCTCCATCAAACACCATCTTATAAATATCCGGTTTGGAGGTGCTGTGTAAAAAGTCCAAGTCATACTTTTCATCATAATAATTCATCATCAGTGTCATAACGATTCCGTGTGTACCCAGTGCTATTTTTTGACCTGCATACGTTTTTAACAATTCATTAAGGGCTCCTGCAGCCCGTTGCTGGCATGCAGCATTGGATTCTGCCCCCTCTAAGGCAAAGTGAGGTTCAGAGAACGATTTAATCAGTAACGGCATCAGCTCTTTGTCTGATACCCTAATGTCATCTGCTGAGGAAACCTTCTCTTTCAAGTTTTCAATCACTACTACTTCCTGCCCCAACTCTTTCGCCAGCGGTTCAACCGTTAAAACCGATCGAATATAAGGACTTGAAACAACCGTGTTAATTCCTTCATTTTTTAGCATCCGGGTAACTTGTTGAGCGTCTCGTATTCCTTTTTCAGTTAAAACTCGTGTTCTTTCATTTCCTTCTTTCGGTGAGTCACCGTGTCTGATCATGTAGATGAAGGTTTTCATGATTCCCATCCTTTTATTTCAAATTAGCCGATTACGCCGGGTATCTTCGATCTAGAAAACCTTCACCAGCTCTATGTCAGCATATTTATCAGCACCGTATTCTTTATCACCATAAATCCCCTGAATGGTATTAAGCCCCTGCCCTGTCCAAAACCTAAGTGCAGGCCAATTTTTGATTGCTACATTTGCCCGCACTTCCCGATATTCAGCCTGCTCCACAATAGATAAGAGCTCACTGACCACTTCCCGCCCCAGACCTTTTTTATGTAACTCCTTGTCCATATACAGATAGTTAATATAAAAGGATTCAGGTGTCGGGTAGCCGTGATACGTGGTCAGCAATCCCGCAAGATTCCCTTTATCCTTCAACCGGATCACTTGAATATTAAATTGAGCTCTCGTCCCTCCAGGCGGAAGGTCACCCTCGGTAAAACAGCGGGAAGCATACTTTTTATCTAAGCTCCCGCCGTCCCATTGGTGTATGTAGCTTCCTTGTTCGTATAGTTCCTGGACGGTGGTAATTTCTTGCTGAGTCATATCTTTAATAGTGAGGCGGTTGGTTTCCCATTGGCTTGGTATCATTTTTATTGTCATTGGTCCGTTAACTCCATTCTCTTTTCATTACCTTCTCTTAATTAATTTCATTCATCATCCCACCGGCTTCCCGGAGACAATATGCCAATGTAAATGCTTTGAGTCCTGATAATTCCCCAGATTGGTAATCACCCGGCATGCCCCGTGCTCCCCGGTTACGTGGGCTGCAACCTTCCTGATCACTCCCATCAGGTCGAGCAGCAGTCCATTATCGCTGTCCTCCAGCGTGATTAAAGACGAAATATGTCTCTTCGGTATTGCCACAATATGTACCGGATAAAATGGCCGGGTATGATGATAAGCTAGCACATGATCTGTTTCCAGCACTTTCTTCACTTCGGTTTTTCCGCTTAATACTTCATCACAATAAAAGTCTTCGGTCATTTCATTTCCTCCTTTGATCTGGCAAAAGAAAGTGAACTCCGCCATTTTCGAACTCCCTTGTTCAATTAAACAGCTGATTAGTTGAACTGGGTATTCACATGAGTGTTAAAAAAGAGAACAAAAATATCAATACTACATACTTACTGGCTGCTTTCTGAGGCTTGTATTTCCAGAATTCCTTCTTTAAATCGGCTGTTAAAAAGGAAAGCAAAACAATGATTAGACTAAATGTAATGGAACTTTGTACTGAAGCCAGGCCGGCAAACAGTGTCAAGAATAAAACGATGCCTGCGATGCCGATCAGCGGGATGGTGATATATTCAGGTTTGAATCTTATCGAGTTCTGCATGGTTTATCTCTCCTATTTAATATTAATGAGATCCTCTCAATTGGTAAAATATGATAATACCAGTTTATCACAGGCAGAATCTTCTGAGAACTGGATTTCCGAGTCCTCCCCCGTTTTTCAAGAGGTGACGCGTACTCATTTATATTCCGCACCATCCTTTTTCATGGAAGGACATGCTCCTAAAACTCCCAACTGTTCAATTTTGCAAAATTAAACAAACAAATTCTGCACACTGAAACCCCTTTCATTCCCTTGAAATAGCCTTTATACTAGATTTATAAGATGATCATCAAATAATTCAAGAATATAAAAATGCAAAATTAATGCCAGATACAGCTGTAAGGAGGATCCTCATGGTATTGGATAAGAGACGTGCACACTTATTATCCATCATTCAGCAATCTGCCGAACCTGTCCCGACGAAGGTTTTGGTCGAAAGAATGAATTTGTCCCAGCGGACCATTTATTATGACCTCGATCAGATCAACAGCTGGCTGAGGACTCAGAAGTTAGAACCTATTGACAGTAAACATGGTCAGGGTTTGTTCCTGCCCCCTGAATCGAAATCGAAGCTGATGCTGAAGCAGGATGAGAGTTTTGAAGATTGGCAGTATCAATTATCAAAGCAGGAACGCGGAGTTCTGATCAAGGCGAAGATTTTACTTGAAGAACAGGATGCGACGATGAAAAGCTTCATGGACTTGACGAGCATGAGCCGCGGGACGATTGCGAAGGAGATCAAAGAGATCAGGCAGGAGTTCAAGCGCTCAGGTTTGGAACTGTATTATCAGAAAGGTTCGGGATACCGTCTGCGTGGTTCCGAGGAGGCAAAAAGAACGATGCTCTCCACCATTCTTGCAGCCGTCTTCTCTCATGAAGATTGGCAGAATGTCCGGAATGAGGTCTACAAGATGATTCATCCCGAAGCAGCCACCTGGTCAAGTGAAACCGATCAAAGACAAGTGGTGAGGGAAATCCTTTTTGAAGCGGAAACTGACATGGGATTGACGCTGACGGATGAAATGGTCGAGATCCTATCGCTGCAGATCCTAATGATCATAAAGCGGATCGAGCTCGATGAATTCATCCAGGTGCCCGAGGCTGAAAAAGAGGTGCTCAAGCAAACGGACGCCTTTAAGGCAGCCGCGCTCATCACCCATAAACTTGAAGCGTACAAGGGAGTCACCTTCCCTGAAGATGAAACCTGTTTTATCACCATGAACCTGCTCGGTTCGAAGGTCCAGCATGATAATTTTGATCATTACACCGAACAGGAACTGTCTGGCCTCAGAAAAGTGGTCCGCAATATGATCGATGATTTCCAATTGTATTCCTGCGTCGTGTTCGACGACCGGCGCGGACTGGAAGAAAACCTGATCTCCCATATCAAGCCGACCTATTACCGGCTGAAGTACGGGCTCCATATCGTCAATGATTTGGCCGGCAGCATCCAGGAGACCTACCCCGACATTTTTCACCTGACCAAACGGGTGATCAGACATTTGGAACTGTATGTCGGGAAACGAGTGCCTGAAGAGGAAGCCGCCTATATCACTCTTCATTTCGGCGGCTGGCTGTCTAAAGAGAAAAAGTCAGTGGAAACGAAGTTCAGGGCCATTATCGTCTGTGAGAACGGAATCGGGACGTCCAATATGCTCAGGACCCAGCTGGAGAATCTGATTGCAGGACTGAATGTGACCGCCACGATTTCCATGAGGGAATACCAGACACAGCACCATGCGGCAGACGTCATTTTTTCAACCAATTATATAAAAGCAAAGGATATTCCCGTCATCCATGTCCCCGCTATCCTGACGAACGTGGAAAAGGAACGGGTCATGCAGCGGATGAATGAGCTGTTCGATCCGAACGCACCCGGGAAAGCGATGACCGATCACCTAATGGATCTCATCAAACGCCATGCCGACGTCCATCAAGAAGATGAGTTAAAGCATGAACTGGTCCGTTTCCTGGAACAAAAAACTCCACAGATAAAGGAGCTAAGAAAGCCTATGCTCAATGAATTACTGACAGAAGAAACGATACAGCTGAAAGACCGTGTAAAGGACTGGGAGGAAGCCATTGAAACGGCTTCACAGCCGCTGATCGACCAGCATTCGATCACCCCGTCATACGTGAATGCGATGATCGATAACGTAAAGGACTTAGGCCCTTACATCGTGATCGCTCCGGGGATCGCCATCCCCCATGCACGCCCCGAAACAGGGGTTGAAGAACTGGGGATGAGTTTTCTCAGGCTGAAAGAACCTGTTTATTTTTCCGAAAAAGAAAAGCATCGTGCCCAGCTTATCATCGTGCTGGCGGCAATCGATAATCAAACCCACTTAAAAGCATTGGCACAGCTCACTGAACTGCTGTCCAATGAAGAAAATGTAGAGAAACTGATTTCAGCAAAAAATTCAAAAACCGTAATCGACTTAATTAACCAAACAATCGAAGTATAAATTAGAGGAGGAAAACAACATGAAAAAAGTATTAGTGGTATGCGGAAATGGATTAGGAAGCAGCATGATCGTGGAGATGAACATTAAAGCAGCGCTTAAGGATATGGGCAAAGAAGCAGAGGTTTCACATACGGATTTGACAACGGCGAAGACGGAACAGGCAGACTTGTTCATCGGTTCCGAAGATATTGTCGGAAGTCTTGAAGACGGCCGCAAAAATGTCGTGAAACTGAAGAACCTGATGGATAAAAATGAGCTTAAGTCTGCGTTGGAACAATATATCTAGTCCTATTTTCCAAACAAAGGAGCGATATAAATGGTTGATATCATTATGAATGACATCCTTGGCACACCTGCAATCCTCGTCGGGCTCTTCGCCCTCGTCGGACTCCTTGCCCAGCGGAAGAATTCCGGGGATGTCGTGTCCGGCACATTGAAGACCGTGATGGGCTTCGTCATCCTCGGGGCAGGCGCGAATGTGCTCGTCCAGTCACTCGGCCAATTCAGCAGTATGTTTAACGAAGCGTTCGCGGTCGACGGGGTCATCCCCAACAATGAAGCGATCGTAGCACTGGCCCAGGAAAGCTTTGGTACAGAGACAGCGATGATCATGCTGTTCGGTATGGTCGTGAACATTCTGATTGCACGTTTCAGTCCTTTTAAATATATCTTCTTAACCGGTCACCATACAATGTTCATGGCCTGCTTGATCGCGGTCATCCTGACGACTGGAGGACTCTCCGGTGTGCCATTGATCATCCTCGGTTCGATCATCCTTGGCTCACTGATGGTCCTTTCCCCTGCAATGCTTCAGCCGTTCACTCGCAAAGTCACCGGTTCTGACGACTTTGCCATCGGCCACTTCGGTTCGGTCGGATATCTGGCTTCCGCCGCAGTAGGGAAAGTCGTAGGAAAAGGCTCCAAATCAACAGAGGAAATCAAGGTGCCTAAATCTCTAGGATTCCTCAGAGATACATCCGTTTCAGTATCCTTGACCATGGTCATCCTGTTCTTCATCGTCGCCGGTGCGGCTGGGCCTGCTTTCGTTGAAGGTCAGCTGAGCGACGGACAGAATTTCCTGGTGTTCGCTTTCATGCAGGGGATCACATTTGCTGCGGGTGTGTACATCATCCTCGCAGGTGTGCGCATGCTCCTTGGTGAAATCGTCCCTGCCTTCAAAGGGATCGCGGATAAAATCGTCCCGAATGCCAAACCTGCCCTTGATTGCCCGGCCATCTTCCCGTTCGCGGGTAACGCCGTCATCATCGGCTTCCTGTTCAGCTTCATCGCAGGTCTTGTAAGCATGCTGTTCCTTCCATTGCTTGGCTTGAAGGTAATCGTCCCGGGACTTGTCCCTCACTTCTTCACAGGTGCAGCGGCCGGAGTCTTCGGAAATTCAACCGGCGGCCGCCGCGGTGCGATCATCGGTTCAATGGCAAACGGCGTGATGATCAGCTTCCTCCCTGCGCTGTTACTGCCGGTCCTGGGCTCACTAGGATTCCAGGGAACCACATTCGGTGATGCCGATTTCGGAGTTGTCGGAATCGTGCTTGGCAACCTTGTAAAACTATTTGATTCTGCCGGTGTCCTGTTTGCAGCAATCCTCGTGATTTTGGCAGTGTTGTTCTTTATCGGGTTTAGATCTAAAGCCGGTGAGGATAAGAATGGAACAGAAGCTGCTTGATTCTTGATTTGATGGAGTCCCGTGATTCCCCTTTTTAGGGGGTGCGGGGCTTTTTTGTTTTGTTATTTTGTTGGTTTTTCGGTGTGGCAAGGAGGGATCGGTTCTTGTTTCCGTTCTGCTTTTGTGATTTGGTTGGCGCAGTTGTGTTAAAAGTACTGACAATGAAATGGTGGTAAAGCTCATACCCTTGCGTTATGGTACTCCCTTTTAAATCACGTAAAACTGCTGATTTTCATTAAAAAACGCTTCTAAAACCATCCAAAATTGCTCATTTTGAATGGTTTCAGTCCATTAAGCAGCATATCCCCCTGAATCCAGGCCGTCAGCATCCCCATTCAAGGCGCCTGCCTCCGTTTATTATCAAAACCGGACATGATATTATCAAAAATCCGGATATATTATCAAAAACAGCCCTTTTATTATCAGAAATCCAATTATATTATCAAAACGCAAAACTCCCCAATAAAGGGCCTCACTCCCGGTTCCCCAATTTTTTAGTTCGCCGGGGTTCATGCTCGAATTTAAGGCTGCACCTTCATATTCAACCAGGTCACAATCTTCCTTATATTCGTTAAAGACATCATACATCCCTTATGCTATAGTATCCTAGTATTCCATTTGAACGGAGTGATGATATGAATAAAACAACTGTGAAAGAAATCACCTTGATCATCGTCGGGTCACTCTTCTTTGCCCTTGGGGTGAATCTGTTTGCAATCCCGAACGAACTTGGGGAAGGCGGCGTGACGGGGATCTCGATGACCCTTTATTATCTTCTTGGCTGGTCCCCGGGTATCACGAACTTCGTCATGAACGGCGCTCTGCTCGCCATAGGGTACAAGGTGCTCAATAAACGGGTGACCTGGTATACGATGCTCGCCATCTTCTTTACGTCCCTCTTCATCAAATTGACGGAAGGCATGGGAGAATCGGTCGACATCATGCTCGGGACTGTCTTTGCCGGTGTGTTCATCGGCCTCGGGCTCGGTCTTGTCCTGCGCTCGGGAGGAACGACGGGCGGCTCGACCATCATTGCCCGCATGCTCAACCAGCATTTCGGCTGGGCGGTCAGCACAACGATGTTCGTATTCGATATCCTGGTGGTACTCGGTTCTTCTTTTGTAATCGGGATCGAGAATACGATGTATACCGGTATATCCATCTATATCAGCACGAAAATTTTGGACTACCTGATTGATGGCTTTGATACAAGAAAGGCTGTCACGATCATTTCCGCCCAGACGGACGCCATCGCAGAAAAAGTGAGTGCCGAAATGGACCGCGGAGTGACCGTCATCAACGCAAGAGGTCATTATTCGCAAGAGGCCAAGGATATCCTGTATGTCGTGATCAATAAGCAGGAGCTGTTCCTTTTGAAAAAGAAGATTCAGAAGATAGATGAGAAAGCCTTTGTGGTTGTCCATGATGTGCGGGATGTTTTTGGGGAAGGATTTACGTTTCCGAAGACATAAATAAAGGTACAGATAAAAGGGACTTGTCCCCCGGTGAGCTGTTGTTTTCTTAGGGGGGGATACATCCCATACCATCGAAATCACTCCAGTTTCTCTGTAAAATGACCTTTTTCATTTTAAAAATTGACCATTTTTTAAAAGTCATGCCCCTGCCCCTATCCAATTCATCAACATACAGTAAAAATCACCTCCATTCCTTAACCAACCAAGCAAAAATCAGCTGCATTCCGCTGCCCTCTCAAATCTTATTATCGACTTCTTTCATTTTATTATCGACATCCAAAGATTCATTATCGATAACGAGGATTTTATTATCATATTGTTTAAATTGGCTTTATTCTATTATCGATTTTCCGGTTATAAAAGCGCCTTAATCAATTTAAGATCAAATCTATGTAGTTATTATCGAACCGCACCACAATTAGTGTCTTAAATGGGATTGGGTGGAATGAAAAACCCCACCATTGGGTATAGGTTATTAATAGCATTTGGGAGGAATGCCACCTGAAACTGCTCTTCATCTACTTCACTATCCTGTCTTCCGCCATTTGCCTGATCCTGCTTCCGTCCCTGCCATTCAGGGAATGGATTTATTTTTCGCTGTTCTTCTTCTGTCTCGTTTATTCCATTGGTTATTTATCTTTCTATGTAAGGAACTTTTGGGTTTCCTTTCCCCTGGCATTTATAGCGGCATTCATTTTTACTTATCTGATCAACGAGTTAACCTCCGCAGAAATTCCTTATAGCATCATTGTTGTGATGGGAATTATCTATACAGGGCTGGGTTATTTTATAACCAGACGAAGGGACAAAGGAGATTTTTTTAAATAATCCTTGCCATCCTCCCCTCCCTCAAGTACAATTATGAAAATAATTCCAATACCAACAAGTGATGATAGGACTCAGTAGTCAATTATCTCCCTGTCGAAGAGATCTGATGGCCGGTGCGAATCAGAACACAGATAATGGCGAATTACCCCCTTGAACTTTTCCTGTGAAGCAGCAGGCGACGGCCGGACCGTTATCCGATTGAGTGGAAGAGAAATTCTTCAAGCAAGGGTGGTACCGCGTTAACCACGTCCCTTTATTAGGGGCGTGGTTTTATTTTTTTATAAGGAGGAAAAAAGGATGAAGGAACTGACAAAAGAACAGCATGCAGAAGTGGAGAGGCAGCTCAGCCTTTATCAGAACGGGGTTGTGGAGACGATTCCCGAGAATGAATTAAGGGATAAAGTGTCGCGTTCCATCCAGACCGGGAAGCCGCTTAAAATCAAACTTGGCCTCGACCCGACTGCACCGGACGTCCACCTGGGTCACACGGTGGTCCTGAATAAGCTGAAGCAATTCCAGGAAAACGGCCATATCATCCAGCTGATTATCGGCAATTTCACCGGAAAGATCGGTGACCCGACCGGAAAATCAACCGTGCGTAAACAGCTGACCGATGAAGATGTGAAGATGAATGCCCAGACATATTTCGAACAGTTCGGCCGCGTACTTGATATGGAGAAAGTGGAGCTTTTCTATAACTCCGAGTGGCTGACACCGCTGAACCTTGAGGACGTCATTCGCTTGTCTTCCAGCATCACGGTCGCACGTTTGATCGAGCGGAACGATTTTTCTAACAGGATTGCATCAGGGAAACCGATCTCCCTGCATGAATTCTTCTACCCGCTGATGCAGGGCTACGATTCCGTCGCCTTGGAAAGCGACATCGAGCTCGGAGGCACCGACCAGCACTTCAACGTCCTGATGGGCCGGCATCTGCAGGAACATTACGGGAAAGAAAAACAGGTCGTGATGCTGCTTCCGCTGCTCGAAGGCCTCGACGGCGTCGACAAAATGTCCAAATCCAAGCACAACTACATCGGAATCGACGAACCGCCAAACGAAATCTTCGGAAAAACGATGTCGATCCCTGATGAACTGACCGTAAAATACTTCAACCTGGTCACAGATCTGCCGCTAGAAGAAAAGCAAAAAATCTCAGCAGGCTTAACAGACGGAACCCTGCATCCAAGGGATGCCAAAGTCCGCCTGGCCCGCACCATCGTCTCCATGTTCCACGGAGAAGAAGCAGCCGCTGCCGCGGTCGGGCACTTCCAAACCGTCTTCCAAAAAGGATCCCTCCCCGAGGATATTCCTTCAGTTGAGTGGAAAGGTGCCACGGAAGTCGCCATCATTGAACTGTTAGTCGAACTGGGCATGCAAAGCTCAAAGAGTGAAGCCAGAAGAATGATCAAAAACGGCGGCATCAGGATCGACGGCGAGAAAGTGCCGGATACCGAAATGATGGTTAAGGTGACCGACGGGATGATTGTGCAGGTTGGGAAGAGGAAGTTTGTGAAGGTTAAGGTTTGATTGGGAAAACACACAAAGAGGCTGGGGCAAAACATAAAACCCCATGTTTAAAGACGAAATTATAGAGTAGACTCTAAACAACGCTAATGATTTGCGTGCAAGACTACGCTTTCCGCGGGTAGCCCGTGAGCCTCCTCGGCAAGCCTGCGGGAAGAAAAGGGGAAGGGCTTTGCTCAGAGGCTGGTGGCATAAGGCGAATCGTCCACGAAGGCGTTCTTTGCCTTCTTGGACGAGTTGACTTATGACATGTGCCTCTAAGCCCTGGAGCTGGACAAGTCTCACATAAGCTACTCTTCCCGCAGGAGTCTTCGTCTTGCACTCCAATCAACCGCTGAATGAACTAAACCCTAAATGAACAATGAAGAAATTAAAAACCCGAACTAATTTGCCTTACCTCATGCAAATTAGTTCGAGTTTTTCTTAGACTAAATCACTTTTGTCCCAGCCTTTTTTTATAAACATGGGTTCTCCTATGCGTTTAATCGCAGCTTAAAGTAACCCCATAATTTCGCAAAAAATATTTCTAGCAACCCTAGCAATACATCAGAGCGAATAATACTGAACTCAGTTCAAACTAAGTTACATACATATTGAATCATTCCCAGGCAGCATAGATTTTATTTTGCACCAAAATATAGTCTTCAACCGGCAGACCCTTCAAGGAGTAGATCTTACTTCCTTCACCAGCGAATGTGGATTCTCCGTTTTTCAATTGGTATCTCGGGTTACTTTCTTCCTTGCTGCCTACCACACAGAAAGAAATTACACCTAATTCCTTATCTATCTCTCTATATTCTTCTTTTATATCTTTTTCTTCATTATAAGAATACGTCTTGTCATTCCAGACGACTACATCTGACCATTCTACAGAACTATGGGGTTCGGGAGAAGAAACAGCACATCCCGACAAAAGCAGTAGAATGATCGTTGTGATAATTAATTTCTTCATATTTCCCCCCTGTAACACCTCCATAAAACTGCCCGTTAGTTGTAGCTCTTTTCTTTAGAATACTAAGTTGATAGAAAAATTTTTCCACTTGATCATCTGTTAGGAGGCCCATCGTTACCAATCACCCCAAATACATATCCACCACAAACTTATTCCGAATGAAACCCAAGTCCTCATACAGCTTGATCGCCGGATTATCTTTCAGTACAGACAAACGCGTAGCCGGGTACTCTTTACTCGATAGGTTAATAGAATGGGTTAACAGAAATCGTCCGAGCCCCCTCTGCTGATGGTCAGGGTCCACGGCTAAACTCATGATGAGAGGATAGTTTTCAAACTCCATGTGCAGGCAGACGCCAACAACAGTGTTCGTGCCCGTATCTACAATCACCCTTGAACACTCATCCATGATTGGATTGGTTTGATATTTTTCTATGAACTCCTTAACGTGATTCATATAATCCTCTTTGGATCCAATTTGATTATAAGCTGGATTTGCTTTATACGATTTCATAAGGAGACAGGTGATATCATTTGGATCTTCACTTGAAACAGCTCTGGATCTATATCCTTCAGGAAGCATTGCCTTCATAGATTGTGTGGGACGGATCATCCAGTAGTTCGCTTCACGAACCCGGCAGCCATGGTGTTCATAAGAGGGAACATGTTCTTCTACAATTTCTCTGAAATAAATTTCATCTTCCGTCTTCGATACCTCTTTTAAGTAGTTTAGAAGTTTGCAGAGCAACTCTTCATAATCATCATATGGCGGCACAACAAATAAATCAGCCATGAAATTAGGTTTCAGGAAAACACCGCCAACAACAGTTTCATCCTTCATAATAAAATATCCGCAGTCAAATATAGATGCGACTTCGATCATTGAAGCCGGGGACCTCCTGAAAAAGTAATCTGCATATTTTTGTCCATAATAAATGGAATAATAACGGGTGAACTCTTTGGGCTTCTTGTAAACCAGTTTGAACCCCTCTTCTAAATCAATATGGTTTTTTATAAATTGAACTTGCTCAATCATGATTTACTCCCCCTCTCCTTGAACTCAACTTTCCTGATAGTTGAAGACCTATATCAACCTGCTGTTCTTATTAAAATTTTTCATTTGTATAATGGCGTGCCAAAGTTGAAAATGAGAACTTTACTTTGTATTTGCCTCTAAGTTCCACCTTTATTTTTTCTGTTAATACAGCTCCTTGGATGTTATGTTTTTCTTCCATTTCGATACCGTTGGGAATTAATATATCTTTGTCCCAATCGATCCATTCGCCGTACACTGATGCCCATTCCCGTACTTCGTTTTTCAACTCACTTGTAATCGGGAGATCCTCCAAATCAAAGTTACACCCACATCGATTGCACCATATTGGGTCAGCCCCGACATCTCCTTCAAGTTTCAATTCCCAGATTTCTTTTTGTTGGCAAAAACAATGCATGCAATAAATCCCTCCTCTTTTGGGGCTGTCAAATTCCTCCTCAAAAACCATCACCCATGCAGCACAAACTTCCAATAAGCCAAACAAATAAACGTACAAACCCAGGATACAAACCCGAACACCGTCACAATCGTATTCTCGGACCACCCGTATTTCAGCCCGTAGTGAAAATGAATCGGCGTCATCCTGAAGATTCGCTTCCCTGTCTTTTTAAATGAGGCAACCTGCAGGATCACCGAAAGCTGTTCGGCAAAATAGATGATGAACAACAGTGGAATCAAGATCTCCACCTTCTCAATTACGGCAAGAAACGAAAGCGATCCGCCTATCGCCAGTGATCCCGTATCCCCCATGAACGCTTTAGCGGGGAATAGATTATAAATGAGGAATCCGAGCAGGCATCCGATCATGACCAGACTATAAAGCTTCACTTCTGGTGTGTCTGAAATCACAAAAAAGAAAAAGTAAGTGGGAATGGCCACCACCCCTAACAGCCCGTCCAGGCCGTCCGTGAAATTGATGGCATTGGCTGAACCAACGACAAACAGTGCGATCACAACGATATAGACCGCCATCGGAAGATCAAAGGAGACATTTCCAGTAATCCGGACCATAGTGTCGATACCAAGTTCTTTTACCACGTAAAAAAGCAGCGTACCCGTAAACAGAAATTGCAGGATAAGCTTGGTCCTGCTCGATACCCCTAAAGGGTCCTGACGTGAAGCCTTCCAAAAGTCATCCAAAAACCCGATAAAACCGAATAATATGTACGTTACTGCCAGGAAATACATGATTGGCGTGGGCGAAAAGAGGATGGACACGATAAGGCCTGTTAGAAGGATGATCCCAAACATCAATGGCGTCCCTTTTTTTAACTGATGATTGGCCGGGAGCTCTTTCCTGATTGGCTGCAGGAGCTTTAATTTTCTTAATAGAGCAATGAAAAATGGGGATAACACTGCGACTAAAATAAATGCAATGAGGGACGGGATGATTTGATCAATCACATCTAGTATTCTCCTTTTCTATTTATTTCCTATATATAATTTCTAGTCAGATGAGGGATATCCTTTAATCTAAACAAAAAAAGCCTCCCGCTCCCCAAAGGAAGCAGAAGGCCGTAACCCATTATTTTTTATTAACAGAGGCATCGTAAATCGACTCGATCGCACTCTTCATTGCTTCGTCGAATTCTTCACCAGTTTGATTGACCCTCAACTCCTCAGCCAGTGCGCGGGAGAAGCTCGCAATCATTCCATCATTTTCTTTCAGCTTCTCGTTCGCTTCATCACGGGAGTAGCCGCCGGAGAGGGCAACCACCCGGACGACGCGAGGATGCTCGACCAATTCCTTGTACGCATTAGCCTTAGTTGGAATCGTGAGCTTCAGCATCACATTCTCATCTTCAGACAGGTCATTAAGATGCTTGAGGATTTCTTTCCTCAGTATTTCTTCGCATTCTCCCTTGTCCTTGCTGTGGATATTCACTTCCGGCTCGATGATCGGAACGAGATCGGCCGCTATGATTTTCTTGCCGACTTCGAATTGCTGGTCCACCACAGCCTTGATGCCCTCTTCATTCGGCTCATGGATGACCGAACGCATCTTTGTGCCGAAAATATTCCGTTCATTGGCACGTCGAAGCGTCTCATCCAAGTCCGGATTCGGCTTCATCAGCTGGACGCCGTTTTCTTGTTCAGCAAGGCCTTTATCCACTTTCAAGAACGGGACAATTTTATGGTCAGCCAGATAATCCGCCGTATACTTCCCCTCCACCTTACTGTCCATCGTCTGCTCGAACAAGATAACCCCAAGGATGTGCTCGGAACTGAATGCTGGAGACGTCATGATTCTCGTGCGCATCTCATGTACCTGGTCAAACATTTCATCCTCATTCGAATAGGAGTCCTCCATCACGCCATAAGCTGCCAGCGCTTTGGGTGTACTGCCGCCGCTCTGATCCAGCGCTGCAATAAACCCTTTACCATTCTTCATTCGATCCAATTGACTTTTGTTCATGTGTTCCACTCCTTTTTCGTTCTTCTCGTAAACCTTCCTCTATACTAGTTCCCCAATTTCAAGTGAGTTAACACATTTAATGAAGGAAAATGGACGTTTGGAGACCTCTTTTTAAAAAGGTTTCCGGCACGTAATCACCATGAATGGAAACGGTGGCTTCCCCTCCGCATTCTTATGGGGCTCCATAATCTTCGTAACTTCCACAAGCCCATAATCCCCGAAGTCCCGCTTGATTGACTTTCGGTCATAAAAGAACATCTTCACGCCTTCCATGATCTCGAAATAATCCTCTCCGATCTGTGTGCCTTTCCCGAACATTGGGGCATCTTTTGAAATCGTCGTAAACACCATATGACCGCCTGGCTTCAGATGTGCGTAGCAGTCGCGGATAAACTCCCCCCGTTCCTCTTCACTCAGCAGGTGGAGAAGCGCATAGCTGAAAATCCCGTCATATTGCCTGTCGTCAAACGGCATATCGGACACAGGTCCATGGAAAATCGGAATCTCAAGCCCGCTTTCCCTCGCCAGCTCAATCGCGCGTTTAGAAATCTCGATACCTGTTACATTCATTCCATTCTCAATAAAAACCTTCGCATTCCGTCCGTACCCAATACCCGGAATCAGCACCTCCTTCACGTTCTTTTCTTCAAACAAATCATTCGTATGGATGGCCGAATCTGCCGGCTCGAACCCCCACATCGTTTGGTTTTGTATGAAACTTGACTCCCAGAATTCAGTCATGTCCTTTGCCCCTTTATGGATTGATTTGAAAAGTGCTTTTTTTAGTTTAAAAAAGTACTTTTCATACTAAAAATTCGTCTATTCCTTAAAGATCCAGCCTCTTCCCTGAAGGTAACCCCTGAAATAAGCCCTAGCACCAGTCCGATTCATCCCGCCGGACCCGTATTTTATCAAATCGCTGTAACCGGGTGATAGAACTGTCATCCTCGCAATTTCAAATCGTAACTATTACGATTTGTAGACTTTACTCATATTAAACCACATCGCTAACCAGCAGGCAAATGGATTACTCTATCAAAAACGAGGCGGTCTACTATCCTCTTAAATCGACTCTTCCAATTCCGCCACCTTTGTCCAAACACTTCCTTTTAAACTAGTAAATCTTAATCCACAGCTTCATCTGGAGCAATTCTTCATATATAAAAAAGACCCCTCACATCCATATGAAAGGACTTTTTCACAGTTTGAAGCCTGATTTTTTCAGAACAAATGAGGATGAAATAAATACAATGGGAACCGATATCAACAAATATGGGAAACCCTTTGGCATCCACATATTGAAAAAGTAATAAAACAGTGTGACCCAGACTCCTAAGAATATCAAACCGAGTGATTTTTTCATTTTGCTCCTCCGAAAAGTTCATGCGAAAAGACGGTTCTTCCCCGAAGAACCGTCCTCCCTCTATAAATACTTAACCACAGCCATCTCCCTGCCAAACCGGTCACCCTCATCAACAAACCCGAGGCTCGCATACAATTGATGAGCCCCTCTATTTTCCGGATGATAGCCGACCACGATCTTATCCGCATCCGTCAGCTTGGCCATTTCTTCGATCATCAGTCTCGTGGCTTCTTTTCCGATTCCTTTTCCCTGACTGCTCAGGTCCACCATGATCCGGTACACCCAGTACCCGCCAAGCTCTTCCTTGACCGAATTGAACATCAGGAACCCGGCCACTTTCTCCTCGCTGTAAATCGCAAATGCTTTCAGCGTCGGTTCGAATTTCGTTTGCGCGATCGAAACCGCATTTGACTCCATATATTCGGCTTGTTCTTCTGTTAACTCCAGCCCGCAGCATTCATACCAATTCTCCGAGTTGATTCCTACTAATCTTACATTCATCTTATTTTCCCCTTTCGATATGGGGGATCACCTTTGTTAATGAGGCGTACTCCCCTTATATGATGCTATGTTCAATGCATTGATATTTTTCATAATGAACGCCTCCTTTAACAAAAATGGCCTGAGCAGCTCAGGCTTTGTTAGTATACCATAATTTTCTAGATTCGTAGAGAAAAATATTAATGGCCCCTGGCTAAGATTCGCTGCCGGATACGGGAAATGATTGCTCCTTGGCTAGTTAATAGATAATTTGTCTTTTTTAGTTAAAAAAGAGTCATTTTTATTCAGGTTTGGGTCTTTTCCTTCTATTCTACTGCTGAATTTATGTATCCTGCCCCTCTTATCGCCTGATTCACTGTTTATATTCGCCTGTGAATCTGACTTATTATCAAAAACGGACCACTTATTATCAAAAATCCAAATTTATTATCAAAAACGACACTTTTATTATCAAAAAATTAAATATATTATCAAACGTCAAAAGCCGCAGTCAAACAGCCCCTCCAGCTATACCGGCCAAGCAAACCCCATTCCGAACGGAAAATTCAATATAACCCCCAACAATACGACCACCCAAATCAAAATGAAGAGTGAACCCGCCACCCAATTCTTCGGCTTGCCCTTTTTCATCAATTCTTTTGCTTTGATTTCACATTGAGCGATCACTTCACGAGGGATCATCTTCAGCGCAATCAGAATTCCCAACGGAACGATAATGACATCGTCTAAATACCCAAGCACCGGGATGAAATCCGGAATCAGATCAATCGGACTCAGCGCATACGCCACGACGCATGCGGTAAATAACTTGGCATACCCCGGTACTCTTTCGTCCTTATAGGCTAAATAAAGGATCAGGATTTGCTGTTTTAATTTTTTCGCCCATGCCTTCATTTTTTCCAATGGATGCCCACCTCTTAAACCGGACTATATTTATGAAAAGTTATATAAAGAAGGATACCATCATAACACAGCATCATGAGCGCAAGCACCAACCCTATCACAGGGAGCTGCTTCTTCTCGTTCTTTTTTCGAAGAGCCAGAATGCTGAACAGGATCGTTAAAAGTATACCGACGGACTGGATACTCATAAAATATTTTGGAAACACATTGGTGACCAAAGGGTGTAAAATCAGCCCGATCCCCAATCCGAATGATACGTAACTTAACCAGGAATATTTTTTTCTTTCCATATTGCCCCCTCCTGTTTTCTGTTTATTGCAGGATTAACAAAATCCCCATTAGTGTAATTATACACCAATAGGGATTATTTACACTATACTTTTCTAACTCAAACTAAGACATTAATCAACGTAAAACCATCTTCCGCATAGAATCTCCGCAGATAAATCTCTTATCATCTATCTCCCTCAGGCTTAGACTTCACCCATCCTACAATACCGATCCCGATCAAGACGGCCCAGAAGATCCCCTTCCATACGGGACCTTTTGCAAATTCGTAGGGGATGAATCCCACTGCAGGGTGGGCCAAAGTATAGACGGCAAGCTTGACGCCGACCCAGCCGACGATGACAAAGGCAGCGGACTCAAGTCCGGGGCGCTTCTCAAGCAGGCCGACAAATGCAGATGCCGCAAACCTCATGATTACGAGCCCAATGATTCCGCCGAGCAGGATGACGATGAAATGCCCGCCGTCCATTCCGCCGATCGACGGCAGATCTGTTTCCGGCAAAGTAACCGCCAGCGCAACAGCTGCCAGGATCGCATCGACCGCAAACGCTATATCCGCTGCCTCCACCTTCACGACCGTCCACCAGAAACCGGATTTGGTCCCTTCCTTGTCGTGGTGCTTTTCTATTTGTTTCTTAATAACATGTTTTTTCACCAGATGATAGCCGGCAATCCCAAGAAGATACAGCGCCCCGACCGCCTGCACCTGCCAGATATCCACCAGATACGAAATCAGGAACAAGGAACCGAACCGGAACAGAAACGCCCCCGCCAGACCGTAAAACAACGCCTTCTTCCGTTGGTCCTCCGGCAAGTGCCGCACCATCGTGGCAATGACCAGCGCATTATCCGCAGCCAGAATCCCTTCCAAACCAATCAGAATCAGCAGCACCCATCCATACTCAAGTAACATCGACCATTCCACCGATCATCCCTCTTTTCATGATATTTTCCATAATGACGAGCCCCCGACACACAACACAATCACTATCCTATTCGCTCCGGGCCACTTCCCTTCCAATAGAAAAAGACCTCTACCGATTGGTAAAGGCCTTATGTCTGCAATCTATACGCAAGGGGTCCTTTACCGTTCAGGCAAAGGTCTCGCAAGCAACATCCCTGTTGCCAAGTGGACCGGAGACGGGAAACCCGTCACGAAATGACGACACACTTGAAAGCTACTCCCCTTTGGAGTCTTCGCTATTTACTTTACTTCTTACTCTCACTATAGCAAGCGGACAAACCCATCGTCAATAGGTGGATGCTTCATTTTTTTGTAAGAAGGAGGGTGTGAATCCGGGACGCTGGCCCCCTCACCTTTTTGGCTGCTGAGAGGACTTTTTTGCATAAAATCAGAACGTTTTTAATGGATTCAGGCTCAAAACGTGTGAAAGATGATTTTTTTTATAAAAAAAGGGAGACTGCGGGGGGCCATCACCCCTGAACAGAGCTGCCAGCCTGCTATATTATCAAAAACGGACACTTTATTATCAATAATCCAATTATATTATCAAAAACGAGACTTTTATTATCAAAAACAGAAATATATTATCAAATCCCAAAAGTCATGCGTCCCTAACCCCATGAGGCGGTCCTGCACCTCCATTTCATCAAAGGCCTCAAATAAAAGAGGCGCACCCTTCGAACAGGTACGCCTCTGCCAATCTATTATTATTACATCCCATACCAATACTTATTGTTCTGAATCTGTGTGTTGTGTTCCGGATGCCAGTAGTCGACTGAATATGAATAGTCATAGTTCATGACGCATCGGATGCCGCTCCCCTGCGGGTCATGCCCTAGTCCATAGTTATGGGAGAACTCATGCTGTGCCGCTTTGGAAGTGTTCGTGACGCCCTGGTCGAGGTTGACGCTGAATGCCGTTCCCGGATCTGACGAGTAAACATATGCGATTCCGCCTGCTTCGAAATTCACATCCCTGGTGAATCCTACAACAAAGTCATAATTGTAGCCGGACCAGTCCCTGCTTAGATCTGAAAGAATCTGTGAGCTGTTTCCTCCTTGGGAGGTCCAGTTACCGACTGCCTTCACCTGGAAGTCGATGCCGTGGTCACGGGTGAACGCGTTATCCGCGTTCTCGACGATCTGTTGTACGCGGCTTTGCCAATCGCCGTATGCAGCGCGGTATTCTTCATCGGCCACCGCCAGCACCGTTACGGTTCTTGTCGCCTGGGCTTTTGCTTTTTTGCTTGTATCTTTCGGCAGATTACTCTTCGTTACCGTCTTGTTGACCACTTTCCCTTTTTCATTCAACTCTACAACACTAGTAGACTTCTCGATCTTTGCCGGCCCCTTATCCGGAGCGTACTCCTTCGCTTTCGGCAGTGAATCTACATAAGTTGACGCCTGTGCTGCATGCTCATGACTATGACCATGAGCACTCAAATCGGCCGGAACTTTCGCCATTCCAATAGCAGGAGCGACCGTGATCGATAATGCGAGTGTAGCAGTTAGAATTTTTTTAAGTTTCATAGGGAAACCTCCTCATTTGATATACTTACTAAATTCGGAGAAATTCCCTTTTTCCCTGCCCATCCGGTATTGGGAAACACCGGGTTAAAAGTAGCATAGTAAACGTGCTGAAAATCGGCCTTCAAAGTAAAATTTTCATAAAAACCATGCGATTTTGTCTAAAGAAATCTTTTTCTCAACAGTGTGTCTCTCAGCATGACAGAAACATACTGAAAAAGTGATAATTTTTCTATTTTTAAGCTGAAAAGCGATGGATTTCATTGAAAAGAAGGGTCGTCTCCTGATATTCCTGGAGGGGCCGTGTAACTTGACCTTATAATGCCGCTTTAGTTGTCACTTTTTAACAGGCAGCAACACACATATTATCAAAACCGAAACCGACTACTTTATTATCAAAAATCCAAATATATTATCAAAAACGGCCCTTTTATTATCAAAAACAGAAATATATTATCAAAACCACATTCCCAGCCCTTCCACCAGCCAAGATGCCGCCCCAGATCAAGGCCCGTCCCTCATTGCGTTAGTGCTTTAACGTATCGAGGAGCGGACTCCACTCTCATACCTGGGACAGACCTCATCCGCCAACCAAGCCATACCCTTCCCAAACAAACAAAAAGCCGCCCCGGCACTACAAAACCGGAACGGCCCCCCATCACCAAAATTTTATTCCACCGTCGACAATTCGCTCTCCGTCACCCATTTATGATTCTTCACTTCTTCCCCGCCGTCTTTCGGCATGTAATCCACCATATAGACGGTCGTTTCCCGAGCAGACTCGATCACCGCTTCCGCACCCTTCATGCCTTTCATATGATCGGCTTCCAGTATGACTTTATCGCCCTTTTTATAAGGCTCTTCACCTGCATCCTTCAGTTCTTCGTGAATGACCCACTTATGATTTTTGACTTCCTTTCCACCCGTTGTCGGGGTATATGTAACGGTGTATACCACGGTGTCAAATGCTCCTGAAATCGTTGCCTCGGCACCCTTCATCCCAGGCATATGATCCGCATTTATCATCGCTTTGCTTCCCACCGGATGCACTGGATCCGCTGCCGTTTCAAGACCTTCCGGCACTTCACCCGAACCGGAGTGATTCATCTCCCCGTGGTCCATCTCGTCCATTTTTTCATTCTCTTCCATCTTCATCTCGTCATTGCCTGATTCTTTGTTTCCCATATCATCTTCGTTATTATTAGAACAAGCACCCAAAACGAGAATGATCATAGCGGCGAATAGAAGTTTCTTTATCATGATGTTTCCTCCTTTAGTGGTATCACTAAAGATTCTACCCCGTAATTTTGCAAAATATATGTAGGCGGGTCTGCAAACTTTTTTCAAAAAGGTTGTTTATGATAAAAGATAGGACAGAATCGAGGGTTGAAGATGAAAATTTCTACGAAACTGACATTATATTTCACGGCTGCCGTGTTTGCACTTGTCGTCTTTATTTTATTTTTCCTTCATGAAAATATCGTGAACAGCCGGATCGAGGAAGAGATGGCGGCTATTCAGTCCAGAGGCGAAAGCCACCGCGATGTGCTGCAGGACAACTACTCCCCGCAAACGCTGCAGCATATCGCGCTCATGGAATCGAAGACGGATACGGTTGTGGTGGTCACGGATCAAGAGATGAATCCAATCATTGCATCGGACAGGGTCACCCCTCAGATGCAAAGGATTAAAGAAAGAGCTGCGGGAGCTTCTTACCCGGGCAGCAGGCTGCTCGAGGACGATTACCGGAACAGCGATTATATCGCCTCTGTCTCATCCTTCGATACGGACAGCCAGACAGGGTACATCTTTATGTTCAAAGAAACCGGCCCTTTAAGGGCACTGGTCAAGAAGCTGAATTCCCACTTTCTGATTGCGGGCGGCCTCAGTCTCATCCTGATGCTCGTCCTCCACTTTATCCTTTCTAAAATACTGACCCGGCCGCTTGTCAAAATGAAGACCGCCACCGAAACGATCAGCAGGGGAAATTACAATGTCGGTCTCCCGCCTGCAGGCAATGACGAACTTGGGCAGCTATCGAATGCCATCGGGAAGCTGTCACAGGACCTGCAGACATTGAAATCGGAACGGGCCGAATTTTTAGCGAGCAGTTCCCATGAACTGAGGACGCCGCTCACGTATGTTCAGGGCTATACAACTGTCGCCCTGAGGGAAGGAATCAGTGACCGGGAAAGAGGAGAATATCTGAAGATCATCGGCGAGGAAACCGGAACCATCGTCAAGCTTGTCGAGAATCTGTTTGAGCTGGCAAAACTCGATGAGAATGCTTTTACTATTTTAAAAGAAGAAGTTGAGCTGTGCCCTTTCCTGAAGGGGCTCCATTCGAAAGTGGACCCCGCATTCCTGGCCAAAAACATGCGGCTGGAATTTGAATGCAGAGCAAACCTGACCATCACGGCCGACCCGATCCGCCTTGAGCAGATTTTCCTGAACCTCCTGGATAATGCAAGGAAATATTCTGAAGAGGATACAACCGTTACATTAACCGTCACCCGCAATGGCGACCGCGTCATCTTCACCCTGAAAGATGAAGGCATCGGCATCGACCAGGCCGAGATCCCGAACATCTTCAAAAGGTTGTACCGGGTGGAAAAATCACGGTCCAGGGAGCTCGGGGGATCGGGCCTCGGATTATCCATCGTCAAAGAATTGGTGGAAGCTCACAAGGGGGACATCTCTGTCGAGAGCACACCAGGAAAAGGAACTACCGTACACATTACCATGCCGATGAAGGAGGACACCCCATGACCAACATACTGATCGTAGACGACGAAGCGAGGATGCTGAACCTGATCGAACTTTTTCTGAAACCGCACGGATACTCCTGCGTCAAGGTGAACAACGGCCACGAAGCGATCCAGCGCATTAAGAAGCAGGAATTCGACCTCGTGCTCCTCGACATCATGATGCCGGAGATGTCCGGTTGGGAAACCTGCGAAAAAATCAGGAGTTTCCAGACACTCCCGATCATCATGCTCACCGCCAGGGACACGAAAGCCGACCTCATCAAAGGACTCGAACTCGGCGCCGATGACTATCTCACCAAACCCTTCGACGAAGACGTGCTGCTGGCCAAGATCAAAGCCGTCCTGAGAAGGCACAGGAATGAATTCCAAACGGCTGATTCCCACCTCCTCACCAGAGGCGGATTTTCGCTGGACTATCAGTCCTATACCCTGAAGCACGGGGAAAAACAGATCACCCTGACCATGAAGGAATTCAAACTGCTCGAAGCCCTTATGAAAAGACCGGAACGGGTCTTCACACGCCAGCAGCTCCTCGTGATGGTCTGGGACAGCAGTTTCGAAACCGAAATCCGCACCGTCGATTCGCACATCCGCAACCTGCGGGATAAACTGCGGTCTGCTGCATTCCCTATCGACGATCATCTGGCGACTGTCTGGGGGATCGGGTATCAGTGGAAGGTGTAATAAACGAATGTAAAGGAGAAACCATATGATTTTCAAAAAACCAGCAGGCATCATACTCGCAGCAGGGTTATTCTTGACAGGCTGTTCGTCTTCCGGGGAAGATGAATACAAGTTTGTCAGTCCGGAAGCTGAAAACGTCGAACACTTGCATGGATCCGGATATCCCGGCAGCGGCGAGTCCTTCTTCATCGCCACACACAATGGCCTTTTTAAATACGAAGACAATGAATGGACAGAATCGAACAGCAATAAACACGATTACATGGGTTTTGCACCATACAAAAACGGCTTCTACTCAAGCGGTCATCCCGAACCCGGATCCGACCTTAAGAACCCGCTTGGACTGGTGAAGAGCAAAGATCTCGGTAAAACCCTGGAAAAGCTCGCTTTCTACGGCGAAACGGACTTTCACTACCTCACTGCAGGCTATGAATCCGGCAAGCTTTACGTCCTGAATGAAGCGCCGAACTCAGAACTTGAAGCCGGCTTCTACTCGTCAAGTGACGAAGGCGAAACCTGGGACAAGCTGGACATGAAAGGCGTTGAACCAGACATCCTTGTCAGCATGGCCGCCCACCCGACCGATCAGAACCTTGTCGGCGTCAGCAGCCAGGCAGGCGTCTACCTTTCTAAAGACGGAGGAGACACCTTCACTCCCGTCACCGAGGGAAAACCCTCCACCAGTATCGCCTTTACTGAACAAAAGGGTATCTATTCCGTCATCGACGGCGAAAGCATCAAGCTTGTGGAATTCGACCTGGACACATTGGAAGAAACCGAGTATCGGCTGCCTTCTTTGAAAACAGACAACCCGATCATGTATATCGCCGTCAATCCTGATGACTCAGCCGAGTTGACGTTTGTGACCTATAAAAATGACATTTATCAGTCCAAGGACGGCGGCAGTGAGTGGAAAGAAATTATGGATGCGGGGGACCCGCGATAAAGCGCAAGATTTCCTTTTGTGCGGGGTATGGCGTCATTCACTATGGAAAAATGGTTATCAACATCACGATCCATTCACATACTCTTTTATATGATAGAATGAAATTGTAATTCATTTCCATACAAAGGAGAAACGTGAATGTCGGATGGCCTTGGTTTGTTTTTAACCATTGTACTGGAGATTTTCGTGTTCGTACTGTTTAACTACTACGCATTCAAGAAATCGGCAGGCAGTATTAAAAGAAGATTGTCGGCAGGTGTCATCTTTCTGGTGCTGACCCCGCTCATCTTTTTTGGAACCTTGTTTTTCGTCCTTATATTTGACGAAGGCGGCTGGGGGGCCGGTATATTGGCTGTATTTTTCACAGCCCTCTATATCTTGAACGGAATCATCATTTTGCTCTCTTCCCTGCATATTTATTTGACAAAAAAGAGTGAATGACGGTTAAAACCGGGTCCCGGCTGCGATTCAGCCGGTATCCACCCAACCTTCACCTGTAAAAGATCAATTTGTCTATTATAATTAAATCAAACATAAAAAGGGCTGATCCCCGGCAAAACCATTGCCGCGGGATCAGCCCTCTTCTATTTATCTCTTCTCTATGAATGGACCATAGTCCCTGCGCTTGTGCTGTACGCCGATCCATTTGACGGTTGTGAATTCTTCAAGTGCCCATTCGCCGTTGAAGCGGCCGAGTCCTGAGTCTTTTTCCCCGCCGAACGGCATATGCGGCTCGTCATTGACGGATTCGTCGTTGACGTGGATCATGCCGGTCTGAATGCGGTGGGCGATGTTCGTTCCTCTTTCAATCGATGAGGAATGAACCGCTCCGCTTAGGCCGTATGGGTGTTCATTGGCAAGGCGGACCGCTTCTTCATCATCGTCGAAGGCAATGATGGCTGCGACCGGACCGAAGATTTCATTTTTCGCAATCGGCATGTTGTTGGTCACGCCCGTCATCACGGTCGGGGACAGCAGATTGTCTTTAGCGTCTCCGCCGAGGATAACTTCTGCACCCTGTTCCTTACTGGCATCGATGTCCTTCAGGATGCGTTCGGCCTGATCTTCATCGATCAGCGGCCCGATGTGGGTTGCTTTTTCAGCCGGGTTGCCGGTTTTGAGTTCCTTCACCCGCGATACGAACGCATCGACGAATTTGTCGTGGATATCCTTATGGACCATGATGCGGTTGATCGACATGCAGATCTGACCCTGATGATAGAATTTGCCGAACAGGGCCGATTCCACGGCCTGGTCGATATCGGCATCGTCAAGTACGATGAAAACGTTGTTGCCGCCGAGTTCGAGGGCTGTTTTCTTTAGATTCTTACCAGCCAGTTCGCCGATCCTGCGGCCGACCTCGGTGGATCCGGTGAACGAAATCAGGCGCGGGATTGGGTGGGTGACGATATCGTCCCCGATTTCGGAACCGCGTCCGACGACGACGTTCAATAACCCTTTCGGCAGACCCGCTTCTTCAAAAATGCTCGCGAACAACAGTCCGCCCGTCACCGGTGTATGAGTGGCCGGCTTGACCACGACGCCGTTTCCGGTCGCGAGTGCCGTCGCGATCGATCGCACCGCAAGATGTAACGGGAAATTCCAAGGGCTGATGATGCCGACGACACCGAGCGGCTCGCGGTAGACCCGGTTTTCTTTTCCTGGGACCTGCGACGGCAGGATCTTTCCTTCCATACGATATGGATAGGTGGCCGCTTCCTTCATGCTGAGGATCGACACCTTCACCTCGCCGGCCGCTTTCATGTAGGTGCTGCCGGATTCCTTGATGAGCCAGTCGATGATCGTCTCCTGATTTTCCTCCACAATGCGGACCGCTTTTTCCATTACGTCCCGCTTTACCTGAGGAAGCTCCTTCGCCCATTCCTGCTGTGCCTTCTGGGCAGATTGGTAGGCGTGGTCCAGATCCTCCTTGCTGGCGGCCTTGATCGTTCCTAAATCTGACCCGTCGTATGGGTTTCGGTTGTTGATGGTACTGTCGCTGTTTCCGTCTGTCCATTCACCATTGATGAATAGTTTTGTAAAATCGGTCTTCATGATGATCCCTCCTACATTCCCTGCTGTGTCGGACGCACGATGATTTCGTTCACGTCGACATGTTCAGGCTGTTCGACTGCATATGAGATGGATTTCGCGATGTTTTCACTGTCGAGCGGCTTCATTTCCTGCTGTTTGAACCCTTCGATGACATCTTCGTCCGTGATTGTTTCCGTCAGTTCCGTCGCCACCGCACCAGGACAGATAATCGTCGTGCGGATGTTATGGGATGTGTTCATTTCCTGACGCAGTCCCTCGGTGATTGCACGGACTGCATATTTTGTCCCGCTGTATACTGAGCTGCCCGGCATGACCTTGTGGCCAGCGACGGAAGAAATATTGATGATGTGCCCTGATTTCTGTTCTTCCATATACGGAAGCACGGCCGCGATCCCGTAAAGGACGCCCTTGATGTTTACGTCCACCATCTGATCCCATTCCTTGATCTTCAGCTTATTCATATACGAAAGCGGCATGAGACCCGCGTTATTGACGAGGATATCGATGCTTCCGCACTCCTCCTTCGTCTTCTTCGCAAGCTGCTCCATCTCTTCGACGTTCGTTACATCCGTCACCTGATAAAAAGCCTTGCCCCCGCTGTCTTGGATTTCCTGCTGCAGTTCCTTCAGGCGCTCTTCGCGTCTAGCCGCAAGCATTACGGTAATTCCCTTCGAAGCCAGCTCCTTCGCCGTCGCCTGTCCGATCCCGCTGCTCGCTCCTGTAATAATTGCTGTTTTATTTGAACTCATTAATGATTCCTCCCGTTTAAGTAAAATTTTTTACTGATATAGTTTTATCCACACCTCTTGTTTTCACGCAAAAAGGAGGAGTTAAACAAAAGTCAGAGAGTTTGGATCTGGAGTGAGCCGGGGGGACAGGTACGGCGGCCCATTTTGAAAGGGCGGGGAGAGCCGGAGGGACAGGTACGGTGACTCATTTTAGGGGAATAATAAAAGAGGCAGTCTCCGGTGTGCCGGATCCTGCCTCTTTTATTGTTTATTCATCTGGAACGGTGCGACGGAGTCTCAACCGAAAACGGGCCGGGAACCGGCACCCCGGCCAGCTACATCATCTGCTCCATCTTCTCCTCACGCTTGGCCTGCTGCACGGAATGAATGAGGATTCCGAAGAAGACAATCACGGACAGGAGGATGAGGCCGAATGATACGGCTGAAAGCGAGAGCATTTTGAAGAGTACGCTCACCGCGACAATCATGTACATATACGACAGCATTTGCTTGACTTTGGCCACCTTGAACCGCTCCAATTGCACGGATCCGAGCGGTGTCCCGAGCAGTGCCCCGATGATCAGGACGATGCCGTGCCTGAAATCCAGCGTCTCGCCTGTGAACATATACGATCCGATGCCTGATATCACGATGATCGACGCGGCCGAGATGCTCGTTCCGATCGCCTTGTTCAGATCGAGCTTGATCCATTTCGTCAGTAAAGGTGTCATGACGAAACCGCCGCTGACCCCCATCAAGGAAGAAATCACGCCTGTAAAAAATCCGATCACAGGTACTGCGCCTTTCCCCTTAGCTTTCGAGTCGTTATCCCGCTTACTGAAAAACTGGTACGAAAACCAGCTTAAAATGGCGATATAGGCAACCGAAATGACGGTCGCGGCCCCGTTGAGGGAATCCAGCCATTTTACAAACGGCGCGGTCACCACCGAACCGATTACACCGAATCCGCCGAGAATCATGGCCAGTTTTACATTCACATTGTTCAGCCTGAAATGAGACAAACTTCCCGTGATCGTCGAACCTAGTGTCAGCATCAGCGACAGCATGATCGCCTGGCTCGGTTCATAGCCGAGAATCAATAATGCCGGAGTCAGCACAATGCCTCCCCCGATCCCGAAGAAACCGGAAATCACCCCGATCGACGCGCCCCCGAGTATAAATAATATCCATTCCATAACGTTCGTCACTCCTTCACTATTATTATATCGCGGGATTGGCTATAATAATAATAAATAATAACAATAGGTATGATTACGTTTTGTAATGGAGGTGTTTTTTATGGAACTGACCTGGATCCGCACGTTTGTCACGCTTGCCCATTTTCAGCATTTCACGAAAACGAGCGAGTTCCTGAATATGTCGCAGCCGACCGTCAGCATTCACGTGAAGAAGCTGGAAGAGTCACTCGGTGTGAAACTCATCGACAGAAGCTCCACCCGCGTACCCTTCACCCTGACACCTGCCGGGGAGAAGGTATTCGCCGACGGCCAGAAGATGATCGAGCTCTGGAAATCGATGGAGCATGCAGGCGAAGAACGCGAAGAGGTGATGCTGAAGATCGGATCGACCCACACCGTGAGCGCGGCCCTGCTCCCTGATTTTATAAAAAAGATCAAAATGCTCCATCCGCATGTCCGGCTGAAAATAGAGATCCACAACCATGACCGCATCGTCGAACTCCTTGAAAATCAGGAACTCGACCTTGCTATCGTGGAAGGAACAAAAGGGATCGAGCCGTTCCAGACCGAAGTCATCAGCCGCGACGAACTGCGTTTCTTCGCGAACAGGGGCATGAACCTGCACACCTCCCCCCTCATCCTCCGGGAAAAAGGATCGGGGACTCGCGACTACGCCGACCAGTTCATCAAATCCGAACAAATCACACCGGCCGAAATCATCGAAGCCGGCAGCCACCACCTCATCAAACAGCTTGCACTGAGGGGTCTCGGCATCGCCTTCCTTTCAAGCTCCATGGTCAAAGACGAAGTAGCAGCCGGAAAGCTCCTCCCCCTCGACCCATATGTCATCCACCGGCCATTCTTCGCCGTCTGCCCGGCAGACTCCCCGGCCGGCAGCGTCATCCGGGAACTGATCGGGGTGTTGAAGGAGGATTGACTTCATCTTTGGTAAGGCGGGGTGAACGGCTCCACGGTTGCACCCTCTTTCCGGCGGATCTCCGGCGCGGGGCGGGTCGGGGGGACAGGTTCCTTGACCCGACGCTCAATCCGCGTATAATGATACAGACTGTGTTTGAAATTTATCGATATAATAGGAGGCGTTTCCATGATTCAAATAAAAAAAGCCACCGTCATTCCAGAGATGGACGGATGGCTGCTTGTAGATTTTTCAAACGGATCAAAAAAATTCGTTGATATTAAGCCGCATATGGATGGAGTTCTTGAACAGCTCAGAGATCCTGCATTCTTCAAACAAGTATCTGTCGATGAGAAAGTGAAAACCGTCACATGGCCGGGAGAGCTGGGTTTAGACCCGGATCAGCTATATAAAGAAGGAATTGAATTAAAAGATATTAAGAAATGGATTGAATCGAATAAAGGGTAAACGGTGCGTCAGGGAAATCATTCCCTGACTTTTTTTATAAAATAACCCCAGCCATTGTTCAGCTTCACTCCACCACCCGCGGCCCCGCCACATGAATCACAAGATCTGCCGTAAAATGAGCAATCATCGCAAACTCGATCCCCATAAACACAAACAGCGCTCCAAACACCAGCCCGCCGATCCCGTTTATGACAAGCATGCTGAGTACAACTCCCAACGTCATATCAAGGCTGGATGCCGCCACGCTGAAATGCATTATCCCGAAGACCAGGGATGAAAGGACAATTGCTGTCCATATCTTCGGTTTCGTGACAGTCCCTTTCGTGAATTTCAGGAACAGCCAAAGAATCAACGTGATGAGAAACAACCTGAATATCGACTCTTCATTCACTGCCGCTCCGAATGAACCAAGCATGCCCAGCCACCAGGACGGCTCATTCAAAGAGGAATTGTCCACGCCGAGCGGTTTTGAAACAATGAGGCTGAAAACGCTGATGGACACACCCGCCAGGACGCCAAACACTGCAGATTGAATCCCCTTCTTTTTAAAAGAATGAAGCGGCTTGCTTCTATTGAAAATTGCATCAATGACAGGAGCTCCCAGCTTTACTTTTTTAGCAAGCCACAGGGCAATGAATAAAAGGAGGCCCGCTTCCAGAAGAACCTGGACCACATAGAACAGGGTGAAGGACAGCTTGCCCAGCCCCATGACTTCATGGAGATTTTCCCGGGCCATCGCGTAAGGTGCGATGGCCAGCGCGCCCAACAAATTAAGGAAAAGAAGTGTGAAATACACCTTCCAGTTAATCAGCGCCGGTCTTTTCCCTTCTGTAGCCGCAGCTGTCAGCCTCTCTTCTTCAGCTTCTTCATTTTCATCATAACCCGCGGCTTTTTCTTGTAAATCCTTTATGAGCGTCTCAGGTTGTTCCATATAAATTAAGGCTTTATGTACTTCTTGCTTCTGCCCGAAATAGCCCCGGGCATATATTGGTTCTTTAAAAATTACTTCGTACCTCAATTCATCAATCATCCCGAAAATCCGGGTCAGCACCCTCGGCAGCGCCGTGACGTGAAAGACATTCTTTTCATGGATGATGCCTCCGTTATTCCGGTACTGGGTCCGGGCAGGCTGGATGGCAGCGACGTCCCCGATGTGAAAGCGAAGCGACCTTCTCTCCCCGATTTTCATCAAAATATGGTTTCCTTTTATCCGGATGGGAGAGTTGCGGACAAGATTATAATCTCCCAGCATGTAGAGAATCGTGTAAATGTGGAGAACAACGAGGATGTTTGCGCGGAGGGGGTCCACTTCTTTCAGGTAGTAATGAAAAGCGAAGGCTTCGATTACCTGTTCATGAATGAGGGCGATGAACAGCCAGAAATAGTTTGAGCCTTTATGATATGCGTAAGTCCGGTCCTCTTTGCTATCCCTTATCTTCCACTTGAACAAAGCATGATAGAAAACCACCCACTCTTTCTTCAAAATCGTCACGAACGGATTCGTTTCCATGTCCCCTCTCCTGTATTTTACAAACAGGATGACGGCCCCGGCTTCCGCCAATGTGATGAGAATGATGATGGATATGATCATTTGGGTATCCATGTGATTCCCCCTTTGATATGTAGGTTCCGTGTATCTTTTTACCTATTTTAAATGTACGTTTTTAGGAATTAAAAGTATAGGAAGATTTACTTTTTTTAGAAATACAGACATAAGATTGTGTCAGTATTGTTAAAATATGTAATTTACGTTGACAGCCGGAACGTTTACTTTGAAACAATTTCATCGTAAAAACCGTATATACTGATGAACGTAATCTATTAAGGGGGATGTTTCATGGAATTCAGAACCGATAGACTCTTCATCCGGCCGTTTAGGAGCACGGACTTACAAGATGTATTTGATATTTATAAGGATGACGATACGTGCAGATATCTCCTGCATGATCGGTGGACTTCTGAAGATAGGCAGGAGAAATTCAACAAAAAGGTGAAAAATAGTTCACTCTCAAAAGAGACGATGCTAAGTTTGGCCGTGGTCCACGAGACCAAAGTCATTGGCGATTTATCAGTTTGGTATACAGATATGAAAGATACGGTGGAGGTCGGTTACAGCTTTTCAAGTGAAATCTCGGGAAGAGGCTACGCATCAGAAGCGGTGGGTAATTTAGTTAAGAAGTTATTTGACGAATTTCATGTGCATCGGATCCAGGCCCAGCTTGATGCCAGAAACACATCCTCCCAAAAGTTGTGTGAACGTATAGGGATGAGGAAAGAAGCTCATTTCATCAAGAATTATTGGAACAAAGAAGAATGGACAGACAGCATTATTTACGGAATGCTGCTGTCTGATTTGAATGAAAGTTAACCCTTATAAAAAAGATTAGGCTGTCATTCACCGGCAGCTTGTTCCTGGTTAACTGGGAATAAGCCTTTTACTCAGTCTATAAGAGATAAATTTGCTCTTTTTAAGCTAAAACACTTCAGTTAGACTGAGTTTTCCAGCTAAAAACAGTGAAAAGGACAAGAATAGGTTCATTTTCCAGGCTCAAATTCAGTTGAACGTGAGCCGGAAGCGGAATACGATCCATTTCTGGAATTTATGATCCATTCGACAAAAAATACGCGCCGTTTTCAGGATTTATGATCCTAATTCGAAATATATGATCTCATGATAATCATTCTAAACTGGCGCCACCCTTTCGCCCCCATTCTCCTTTTAAAAAAGAGCCGCGGTACCTGTCCCATGGCTCGAGGTCCTGTCCCTCCCAAAAATGAGCCACTGTACCTGTCCCCGCGACCCAGCCACATCCGGCATCCCGGCCCCGGTTCACCTGCCCGCCACACAAAAAAAGCAGCCCCCGCAAAAAGGACTGCCCCAACCCAAACCAAAAAATCAACTCAACACAAACGTCCCGATCGAATGACCCGGAAGTTCCAACCTAACCGCTTCATCCGAGCCGCTGACCGCCATCGAAACGTCTTCCTTATCATCACCGGCATTCATCACAATGACTGCAACCCGGCCGTCCGGATTTTCAAACGCCGTGGCTGAAACCCGGTCGGAAGATACTCCGCTCCAGATCCGGCGGGCACCAGGCTCAATGAACTTACTGAAATGCCCAATATAATAGAACGAACTGTTATAATGCACCTCATCCTTCACAGTGTCCACGATGACCGGCGCGTCGCAGTAGTTGCCGACGTGGTTCGGTCCGCCTTCTTCGTTCAGGACGAGATTCCAGTCGATCCACGCTTCGAGATGGTTGTTCAGATCGCCAATGATATTCCTCGCATACCGCTCGCCGGTGTGCCAGGCACCGACCTGGACGCCGCCTTCAATGCATCCTTCTGTGAAAATCAGATGCTTATCGGGGAACGCATCGTGAACCTTCGAAAGATTCTCGAATTCCTCCGACACATACCAGTGGTTGCCGGTCCCCCACACATACTTCGCTGCTTCCGGATCCGACAGCACCGCACTTGCACGTTCAAAAATGATGTCACGGTTGTGATCCCAGATGATCACCTTTACATCGCCGTGCCCGTTCCGCTCCAACGACGGCCCGAGATGGTTCTTGATAAAATCGCGTTCTTCTTCCCCGGTGTACAGGCATGAATCCCAGACCTGCTTCGCTTCGGGTTCATTCTGGATCGTGATGCCCCAGATTGCGACGCCTTCTTTTTCCATGGCATCGATATACTTCGAATAGTACTCTGCCCAAACTCCTTCAAACTCCGGCAGCAACTTGCCGCCGTTGTTCATTTCACCGTTAGATTTCATCCACGGCGGAGGGCTCCAGGGGGACGCCACGATCGACAGCTCCCTGCCCGCAGCCTTCACCGCATCATGAATCAAAGGAAGGACAAGCTTGCGTTCACGTTCGATCGTAAAGCACTCGAGCGACGCGTCCCCTTCTTCCACATACGAATAATTCCCCAGCGAAAAGTCACAGCTGTTGATATGGGTGCGTCCGAGACGGTAGCCAAGCCCCTCAACCGGATCGAAGTAACGCTTGATCACTTCGGCCCTTTTCTCAGGACTCACCAGTGACAAACTGTACGCAGCCGCTTCCGTGAACGCTCCGCCGAACCCGATCATCTCCTGAAATTTCAGCCCCGGATCAAGTTCGATATGGGTACCTGCCGCATCCAGGCCAGTCGAAAAGGAAACCGGCTCCTTTTTAGAAAGCCGGTCCCCTGTTTCTTTGGCAGTAAGGATCACTTCTGCACTCTTGAATCTCATTGCGCGACCTCCGCTTGAAGATTATGGCTCTTCTTATGATCACGGATGATTTCCGCGTAGCGGTAGGCGCTGTCTTTCCAGATCCGCTCCTGCGTGTCGAAATCAACGTAAAGGATACCGAAGCGCTTGTCGTAGCCAAAGCTCCATTCGAAGTTATCCATCAATGACCACAGATAGTAGCCTGAGATGTTCATGCCTTCTCCGTTCAGGTCGGAAACCGCTTGAAGATGCTTCTCGACATAGTCGGTGCGCTCTTTATCATGGACGCGTCCGTTTTCAACAACATCATCGTATGCCGCGCCGTTTTCCGTGATGATGATCGGAAGCTGCGTGTATTCCGCTCTCAGGCGGCGGATGAGGTCCTTGAATTCATTCGGCGCGATATCCCAGCCCATGCCGGTTTTTTCATAATCGGAATAAGCTCCTCTGTGTAAAAAGTCAGTCGCTGCACTGAACTCGACGATTCCGCGGCTGTAGTAGTTGATGCCGAAGAAGTCGCACTCGACCGAAATGGCCTCCATGTCGCCTTCGTTGATGAAATCATAGGAGTGCACGTATTTTGAAAATAGATTCATCATGTCCTTCGGATACTCGCCTTTAAATACAGGATCAAGGAACCAGCGGTTGGAGTAGCCGTCCGCATTATTGGCAGCCAGCGCATCGTTGACGGAATCCGTCTTTGGATAAACCGGTGACAGATTCAGCGTGATACCGATTTCCGTCTCGGATGCAAATTCTTTTTTCAACATTTCGACGGCTTTCCCGTGGGACACGAGCATATGGTGGACGGCTTTCACCGCTTCGTCCATATTTGTGTGCCCCGGTGCGTGCACACCCTGATGGTAGCCGAGGAACCCGGCACACCACGGTTCATTATGCGTGATCCAGGAATCGACGATACCGTCAAGCTCCGTGAAGCAGGCGCGCGCATATTCAAGGAACCAGTCCACAGACTCGCGGTTCACCCAGCCGCCTTCTTCATGGGCCCACATTGGCAGATCCCAGTGATAAAGCGTGACTGCAGGCTTGATGCCTTCTTCCGTGAGGCGCGAGGCCAATTTTTTATAAAAATCCATGCCTTCTCTATTAAACTTGCCTTTCTCAGGAAAAATCCGCGGCCATGCAATTGAGAATCGGTATGTATCGACACCGAGTCTCTTGATGTGCTGGATGTCTTCCTCGAACCGGTGATAATGGTCGCAGGCAACGTCGCCGTTATGCTGCTTGTGGACCCTGCCCGGGATGTCGCAGAACATATCCCAGATGGACGGTGTCCTGCCGCCTTCCGCTGCCGCCCCTTCGATTTGATAGGAGGATGTTGCCGTTCCGAACGTAAACTGTTTATCGAATTTCATTATGTCTTCTCCCCTTTATGTTTGTGTATGGAAGCAAGGGGACGGTTCTGCTGCTTCCGAAGCATGAGAACCGTCTCCGCACTTCCTGTTTGTGTATGCAGGGAAAAACAGGGGCGGTGCCTAATACACATGCACCGTCCCCATTTTTCCAGATTGAAGCGAGTGAGCCCGGCCGGACGCTTCCAAAAGAATCGGATATTTGACCGGCCGCAACCGTCCCCTTTATTCTTTGACTGATCCAGCAGAGATGCTGTTGACGATATATTTTGATAGGAACAGGAATGCGATCATGATTGGTACGACTGAAATCGCGATTCCCAGGTACATGCTTCCGAGATTCTGTGCCACCTGTGATCCTTTTAGGAAACCCATCAATACAGGCAGTGTGTATTTCTCAGGCGAGAACAGGATGACGAGCGGCATGATGTAGTTGTTCCATGAACCGATGAAGGTGAAGATCGACATCGTCGCAATCGCCGGCATCATGATCGGAATCGCCACTGTGTGGAAAATCTTGAACTCGCTTGCGCCGTCGATCCTTGCCGCTTCGATCAGGCTGGGATGCAGCGTCGTCTGGATATACTGTCGCAGGAAGAACACGACGAACGGACTGGCGATCGTCGGCACGATCAATGGGATGTAAGTATCCAGGATACCCAGGTTTTTACTCAGTTCGTAGAATCCGATGAGTCCGAGCTGTCCTGGCACCATCATCATGACGAGCATGAAGACGAACAGGAAGTTCTTCCCCTTGAATGTGTAAAAGGCGAATCCGTACGCGGTCAGCGCCGAGAAGTATCCCGACAGGACCGTCACGAGCACGGAGATGATCAGGCTGTTCTTGAAACCGGCCCAGATGTTGACGTATTCCATCATCGTCCGGTAGTTTTCCATGAGGGCGGTGCCCGGGATCAGCGTGAATCCCGACAGGATCGCCTCATTCGATCTCGTCGCGTTGACGAGCATCATCAGGAACGGGATGAAACAGACGACCGCCATCACGGACAGCACGATGTAGATGATGCTTTTGACGGTGCGGCCCTTCTTTTTTTCCTTTGTTTCCTGAGGGAGGGTCCCCGGGTTCGGGTCCTTCACCTCTTCTTCGAACTGCACTTCGTTTTCGACTGCTGTTTTTCCTAACATCTTTCCTACACCTGCCTTGTCTGCTTGCGTTCATTTCGGTACATCCCTTTGAACACCATCGCCGAGAAGATCAGGGTGATGACGAACAATCCGTACGCGACTGCAGAAGCATAGCCGTAATTGTTATACTTGAATGCCTGGTTGTATAAATACAGCACCATCGTGTTCAGCGAGCCGTCCGGCGAACCGATTCCGTCGGTCAGGAGCATCGGCAGGTCGAACAATTGGAGACCCCCGATCAGCGACGTGATCATAATGTAGAGAAGGATCGGCTTCAAGAGCGGAAGCGTGATCTTCGTGAACGTCTGCCAGCGGTTGGCCCCGTCGATCAATGCCGCTTCATAGTAATCTTTCGAAATGCCCGACACCCCCGCCATCACGACGATGAATGAGTGGCCGAACCACATCCATGTCAGGATGAGCGAGACGGAAAGCTGGGCGGTGGCAGGCTCGTTAAGCCAGTTTATCGGTTCTGATATAAGACCAATTTTTAGAAGTATCATATTTAATGAGCCGTGCTGCCAATCTAGTAAAATACCGAACAGCAGGGCGACCGAGCTGATGGTGATCAAATTTGGCAGATAGAAAATCGATCTGAAGAAGGCGAGTCCCCTCAACTTCATTCTCATATCAGAAAAGATCAATGCCAGGATGAGAGCCAATCCGATCTGCAGGATGAAGTTGACTCCCCAGATCTTCCATGTGTTAAAAAAGGCTTCCACAAAATAAGTATCCGTGAATAACCGTTTATAGTTGGCGAGGCCGACGACTTCCGCGACGCCGCTTCCTGTATAGTTTGTGAAGCTGTAATAGAATGTAAGTGCCACGGGATAAATACTGAAGATCAAAAAGATGATCCAGAACGGCGCAATGAAGAAATAGCCGTATTTATTGACGTTTTTCATTCCCCGAGCCCCCTTCGTTATCTTGGATTTTGCAGGCGGCCAAGACTTCGGCCGCCTGCCTTTTTTTGTATGGTCATGCGCCATGAGGACGTGCCGGATACGGCCGCTGAATGTTCACCGGCCGCCCCCGCAGCATTTCCCCTCGACGCATTCTTTCTACTAAATTTAGTTCTTCGGTACCTTCAAGTCAGGATACGCGTTCTGTGCTTTTTGATAGAATTCTTTGATTGCATCTTCTTTGGACTTCTTGCCGTCTACATATTGCTGAACAGCATTTCCGTAGAACGTATCAAGCTGCTGGTCATATTTCGTGACGATGCCAGGCTCGATTTCTTTCGCCTGCTCCAGGAAGAACTGGTAGTTGTTCTGTCCGCCAAGGAATTCACTGCTGAAGTCATCCTTGATTGCGTTCGTTACCGGATTGTAAGCAAGGACATCTCCTGTTTCCTTCGCCCACTCTGTCAGGAATTCATCGTCCTGTGTCATCATTTTCACAAAATCATACGCAAGTTCTTTGTTCTCTGATTTGTTGTAAACACCTAACCACGTTCCGCCCCAGAAGTACGGGCTCGGTCCGCTTGTCACGGCCCAGTCGCCGTTCGTTTCTTTCACGTTTGTCTTCAATACGCTGTGAAGTCCCCATGTCGGAAGGACATATGAGAATACCTGAGTTTCTTTTTCTTTTCCGTCCTGCTTCACTTTGATCGGCTTATCCATGCCTTCGAACCATGATGGAGACCACTCGGCAGCAAGAGCCGTATAGCTGTTCTCGCGAAGGGTCTTCGCATGATCCATGAACTCTTTCTTTTGGTCTGTCAGCTGCAATTCGCCTTTGTCGTTCACCCACGGCTGTGGATTGTCGCCTTGTGAGAACCAGCGCATCGCACCTTCATCCGGGAACATGCTGTAACCTTTTTCCTTCATCTTTTCAGCTACTTCGAACACGCCGTCCATAGAAGCCATCATATTGCCGACTTCAGTCGGATCGTCGGTCCCAAGCACTTCTTTTGCAATGCTTCTTCTATAGAAGATCCCGCCAGGCGTTGTCTGCCAAGAAAGGGCTCTTACATTTCCATCTTTGTCTTTTCCTAAATCGAATACATACGGTACATATTTATCCTTGATTTCTTCAACATTGTACGGATCCTCTGAAAGGTTTTCCCAGTATCCTGCATCCACCCATTGTTTAAGGAATGCAATCTCCCCTGTGAACACGTCAGGAGCACCGACACCGCTTTCAAGAACTGGCTTCAATTTCGTCGGATAATCCGCGATCGGAACGATTGTCAGTTCCACTTTGACCCCATTCTTCTCTTCAAACTTCGTGATCGGCTTCTTCAACTCATCCGTGAATGACCAGATCTTCAAATCAACATCTTTGTCTTTCTTGCCTCCTGATGACTCCGAGCTTCCCGAACAGCCGGCAAGCACCCCTGCAAGCAGGACCGCTGTCAAAAATAATGCTAGAAACTTCTTCATGTTTATCCCCCTTTGTCCGTTATGGATCTATGTGGTCGAAATCGGTTTCGGTAAAACCTGTAAAAAATTCATGGATGCCGCTGTTGATTTCCCTGTAAAACGGTAAGGTCTTACACGGAAATCAACAGCTGGAAACTCTTTCCGAAACCGGTTTCGAAATCACCTAAAAAATTTTTTCGTGCCTGGAGTCCAGGCACTATTTAATTGATGTACAGGACTCCCTGATGATGAGCTCCACCGGGATGATGTCCGTCGTCTTCAACTTCTTCTTCAAATCCATCTGCTTGATCAGCATTCCGCCGGCCCGTTCACCGATCTTGTCGGTGTCCTGCCTGACGGTCGTCAGTTTCGGTGTCACGTAGGATGCCATGTCAATATCATCATAGCCGATGATCGAAATGTCCTCGGGAATCCTGAGACCTTTTTCCTTGATCGCTTCCATCGCCCCGATTGCCATATGGTCACCGGATACGAATACAGCCGTCGGCAGGTCCTGGAGCGAAAGTAGCGTATTCATTGCTTTCTTTCCTTCCTCGATGGAGAAAAATCCTCCGTTCACCACGAATTCCTTCCGTATCGGAAGGCCCGCTTCCTTCATGCCCTTCTTGAATCCTTTGATCCGCTGTGCACCGGCATCGATGCCCGGATCCCCTGAGATATGGGCGATCTTCGTATGACCCAGTGAATGAAGATAATTCACGGCAAGCCTGCCGCCCTCGATATTATCGGAGTAGACGACACTGCAATTCTGCTTCGTCATGTCGATCACCACGATCGGTACATGACTGTTGATCATCTCCTGCACCTGAGGGTCGTTCGGGTCTGAACAAATGACCACAATCCCGTCAACGGCGCGGTATAAGAAGTGTTCCAGATAACTCGTATCCCGCTTGCGCAGATTCCGTGAGGCAAAGATCAAATCATAGCCTTCACGCTCCACGTACTTGCGGAAACTCTCAATGATCGCATTGAAGAAAGGATGCTTCATCCCCACCTCATTATCCTCGGCGAACATCACACCGATCGTCCACGACTTCTTCGTCGACAGCGACTGTGCATGCGCATTCGGGAGATAACCCATCTCCGCCGCCGCATCGAGGATCTTCTGCTTCGTCTTCGGACTCACATCCGCGTAATTATTAAGAGCCTTGGATACCGTCGTACTGGAAACCCCAGTTTTCTTCGCCAAATCATAAATCGTAACCATCGTTGTCCCCTCTTCATCGAAAGCGCTTTCGTTGATGTTATTATAGCCCAGAAAAAATCGATGCGCAATAGAATTTTCAAAAAATTTTGTTTGGGTTGTTTTGGGGGATTGGGGCGTGATTGTTGCAGCGGGTTGCGGGATCGGGATGGGGTGTGCGGCCGAGTTGCGGGGGCGGGTCGGGGGGACAGGTACCTTGACCCACTTTCCCCTTCTACCATTTTATCGATCCAGCTCGCTGCCGGTGGCCCCCATAACGGCTAAAAACCGGTTTTGATAATATAATTGGATTTTTGATAATATCCTGCCCGTTCGTATTATAAGGTTGACCAGAATTCTAGATATTTCTGGTTGACCTTTTTTTATATGGTCTTATTATAACAGTAGCCAGGGTAGAACGTCCCTGCCCATGGGACTTAGATCCCGTCAGTTAAACCGC
>NZ_MINN01000071.1 GCF_001877785.1 Rossellomorea aquimaris
GTTAGAGGCAATCAATCTTGGTTTTAGATTGATTGTTTCTAATGCCCCACCAAACGAAAGTGCGGTAGGGATTTCAGCTAAAACATTCTCATTTTTAGGTGTCCATTTTCTTGACAGAAGTCCAAAATTGTTGATAATCTCCGAAAAACGTTGATACCCCCAAAAGAAACGTCCATAAACACAATTCTCCCGAAAACTCCCATAACCAATTGCAACCCCGTCACCGAAAATCCTCCCCCCGACAAGAATACTTTCCCTCCAACTAGTCAAAAATGGAGGATGAGTATGTACATTTGGAGGAATCTATGATGAAAAAGAATATGATACTGTACATAGCAGTGACGGCTGTGCTTCTCGGTGCGTGTGCCATTGAAAATCCGAAGAAGATGGAACTCGATATGAAAAATGAGACGGGTGATTCGCTTGGTAAGGTGATTCTGCAGGAAGTTTCCGAGGGAGTGGAAGTGGACCTTGATCTTGAAGGACTGCCGCCGGGGGAACATGGCATCCATTTTCATGAAAAGGGAGCGTGCAAGCGTCCTGACTTCGTATCTGCCGGCAATCATTTCAATCCTGATGATAAAAAGCATGGACTGCTTCATCCTGAAGGTGCTCATGGCGGCGACCTGCCGAATATCATCGTGGAAGGCGACGGTGTGGCAAAGGTGAAACTAATGGCGCCTACCGTGACGATGAGCAAAGGGAAGACGTCCTTATTTACGAAAGACGGAACATCCCTCATCATCACCGAAAATAAAGATGACGGCATGACGCAGCCGGCAGGGGATTCCGGGGCCAGGATCGCCTGCGGTGAAATCGCAAAGGAAAAAGAGAAGAAATAAAATGAGAAACAAGAAAAAGCCCTCTTTACCGATTTTTTTCGGCACAGAGGGCTTTTCTATGTGCAACTAGAGCAGTCCGTCTGAAGCAAAAGAGCAATCATCCAAGCGCCTTAAGAAGTCTATCCAGTCCATCCATCAGGATTTCGCGCGGACAGGCGATGTTCATCCTCACAAAGCCTTCGCCGCCCTTTCCGTATTTAGGTCCGGGTTCCAGGCCCAGCCTGCCTTTTTCCAGCAGGCGCTCTTTAAGTTCATCGTCTGTGAGGCCGAGTTTGCTGCAGTCGATCCAAAGGAGGTAGGTTCCCTGCGGCTCGACAAGATGCAGATCAGGAAGATGTTCCTCGACATATGACTTTGTGATGGCAGCATTTTCGGATAAGTAGTCCAGGATGTTTTCCAGCCATCTTTCACCGTGGCGGTAGGCAGCTTCCATGCCTGTGATCCCGAATGTGTTAAGGGTGAAAAAGCCCTGTTTTTTATGGACGCCTGCGATTTTTTCGCGGAAGTCCTTGTTCGGTGTGATCATGGCTGACGACTGCAGACCTGCCAGGTTGAAGGTTTTGCTTGGTGCGATACACGTGATGGTCATATCCTGATAGCTTTCATCGATGGATGCAATCGGGATATGTGTATGGGATTTATAAACTAGGTCTGAGTGTATCTCATCGGAGACGATGATGACATCGTATTTTTTGCAAAGGTCCGCCATTTTGGTCAATTCTTCCCGGGTCCATACACGTCCGCTTGGATTGTGAGGGTTGCAGAGCAGGAAGACTTTAACCCCTTTTTTCAATGACTCTTCAAATTCCGTGAAGGAAATGCTGTATGTTCCGTTTTCATAGACGAGCGGAGCATTTTCGATGACGCGGCCGTTTTCCTCGGTCATGCTGAAGAACGGAGTATAGACCGGGGATTGCACCAATACCTTGTCGCCTGGTTCGGTCAGTGCCTGGATGATGGTTCCGATAGCCGGTACGACACCGGGACTATATTGCAGCCATTTGGTATGTATATCCCATCCGTGGCGTTTTTTGACCCATCCGGCGATTGCTTCGGCGGGACCGTCGCCGACAAAGGTGTAGCCGAATATGCCGTGATCCAATCTCTCTTTCAGGGATTCAGTTACTTCTCTGGGAGGGAGGAAATCCATATCCGCCACCCACATAGGGAGTATATCCTCTTTTCCGAATACCGTCTTGGTCATATCCCATTTGACGGAGGATGTCCCTTTCCGGTCGATTATTGTCTTGAATTCATTCACGATCAAATACCCCTTTCCGGTTAAAATGGTCATAGCCTGCAGCAATGGTGCCGCAAATGGAGCGGCAGTTTTTGCATGCTGCTTTCATCTTATTATGGAATGCAAAAAGATGAAAATGATTTGTTTACCATTTAAAGGAGGGAGGGCAAGCCGCAAGCCGGACATTGACCATAAAGGGTCTTCCTCCTTACGTTTCACTGAGAAGCGCAGAGGGAACTCCCTTTTCAAACTGCTGACGTTCCCGCCTTACGTATCCCTCTGCTTCAGAGCTTATAAATTCCCGGATGTGCCCCAGTACTTCCTCGGGCCTTTCTTCAGGTACCAGATGACCGGTATCCTTTAAAACGACAAGCTTTGATTGAGGGAGATCCGCGGCAAGTCTGTGACCTGTCGAGAGCGGCACCACCCTGTCATGCTCTCCCCATACGAGCAGGCAGGGGGTATCTATTTTTTTTAAGTCGCGGATGGACAGGTCCCCTTCACGGTCCCGTATCATGCGGGTCAGTGCTTTGAAGATATCATCCTCAAGGAATGGTTTCATGTAGCCGAACATCATTTCATCATCGATGAGATCCAGGTTATGGACGACATTCTCCAGGTTTCTGCGGATGCCGGAACGTGTCAGCCAAAGCTTTACATACAGGTGGAAGAATGGAATACGGCTCGCCATCATAACGGGCCATTTCATTTTTTTCAGATAACCTGAGCTGCACAGAAGAATCCCTTTATCGACGAGTGTAGGTTCTTTTTTCATCACATTCAGCGCAATCTGCCCTCCCATAGAATGCCCGGTCAGGTGGATGTTCCTCACATCCAAGTGATCGAGCAGCGAGATGACGGTATTGGCCAGATTGTCATATGAATAGATGAAGCGGCCCGATTTATCACTGCTGCCGAATGGGGGGAGATCAATTGAAATGACATTATACGTTTCTTTCAAAAGAGGGGTCAGCCGTCTGAAACTGAAAGATGAAGATAGAAATCCATGTAGAAGAACGAAGGTTTCCGATGCTGTCGGGTGCTGATGGTATTCATAGTAAATATTCGCTCCATTGACGTTTACCGTTCTTGCAAAATCGTTTTCCCGCATGATTCGTCACTCCCCGCAATGATGGTTTTATCGTATTTTACCCTTTTTCAGTTATTTAACACCTTTTTACAATTTGATTTCAGGATAGGAAAAACCCGGGGGATCGCTTTCTATTTTTGCAGCTTCTGCTATAATGGTACCATTTAAGTGATATGAAGGAGGAGCACTATGCAGCTTAGCGATTTGGAGCTTGATTTACTGAGAATCTTACAGAAAGATGCAAGGATTTCATCAGAGAGTCTGGGGAAAATGCTTCAGGTTTCATCTGAAGAAGTGAAAGAGACACTGGTGAAGCTTGAGAATGAAAATATTTTGGTGCGCTACAGCTCGATTGTGGATTGGTCAAAAGTGGAAGGGCATGAAGGTGTCACTGCAATCATCGACGTAAAGGTGACCCCGAAGCGGGGCGTCGGTTTCGATGAAGTGGCCCAGCGGATTTACCGATATAAAGAAGTGAAAAGCGTCTACCTCATGTCGGGTGCCTATGATCTGTCGGTCACGGTCGAAGGGCGTTCCATGAATGAAGTCGCCAAATTTGTATCAGAAAAGCTTTCTACGCTGGATTCAGTCATTTCCACTACGACTCATTTTCAGCTGAAAAAATATAAGCATGACGGCACCATTTTCGGTGATTCCAATGAAGACAAACGGATTGTGGTGTCACCATGACGACTAAGACATCATATATTGCGAAGTCGGTGGAAAACCTGAAGCCGTCCGGAATCCGCCGATTCTTTGATCTGGCGGCCAATATGGAAGGCGTCATCTCCCTTGGAGTGGGGGAACCTGATTTCATTACTTCCTGGACGGTGAGGGAAGCGGCCATCCTTTCATTGGAGCAGGGTTTCACTTCTTATACAGCGAATGCGGGTCTTCTGGAACTGCGTGAAAAAATAAGCGGATATATGAAAAATGGCTATGGAGCCGAGTATGATCCCAACACTGAAATCATCTTAACAACAGGGGCGAGTCAAGCACTGGATATCAGCATGCGCGCCATCATCGATCCGGGTGATGAAGTAGTGGTCGTCGAACCTGGATTCGTATCATACGTCCCGCTCGTGCAGCTTGCAGGCGGTACACCCGTGACCGTGGAAACGAAGCCTGAGAATGGTTTTAAACTTACTGCCGAAGAACTGGAAGAAGCGATAACAGAAAGGACGAAGGCTGTTCTTCTGTGCTCGCCGAATAATCCGACAGGGACCGTGCTGGAACGGGAAAATCTCGAGGAGATAGCGGAAGTCATCCGCCGTCATGACCTTGTAGTGCTGTCAGATGAAATTTATTCAGAGCTTGCCTATGATCACGGTCACGTTTCAATCGCCTCCCTCTCAGGGATGAGGGACAGGTCAATCGTGATCAACGGTTTCTCCAAAGGATTTGCGATGACCGGATGGAGACTCGGCTTTATTTGCGCACCGGCGGAAATAGCGGCTCCCCTGCTGAAAATCCATCAGTATGCGATGATGTGTGCTTCGACCCCTGCACAATATGCTGCAGTCGAGGCGCTTGATAAGGGAATGGAAGAAGTAATGGAAATGAAGCGGAGCTATCGCCATCGCAGACATTATTTTGTTGATTCCCTGAATGAAATGGGTCTCGGGTGCCATCTTCCCGGAGGGGCATTCTATGCATTTCCGTCAGTAGCCAAAACCGGGCTGTCGTCTGAAGAATTTGCAGAAAAGCTATTAATGGAGGAAAAGGTTGCAGTCGTTCCCGGCAATGTGTTCGGCAAAGGCGGGGAAGGACACATCCGCTGCTCCTATGCGTCTTCGATGGAACAGCTGCAGGAAGCGGTCAAGCGGATGAAAAGGTTTGTTGAGAATCATAGCGGTAATTAATGAAGGACCGGGTGCCTGCTTATTTGGCGCCTGTTTTTTTTATGGAGTTCTAAGGCAAAAAAAAAATAGGACGATCCGATAATCGTCCAACAAATGAAAACAAAAGGGGGAATACTTAGAAAGCTTAGTTTCAGTATGAACCGTTTTTAAGACTTCTATACATATTTTTTATATTATTTTTCGTATTTCACTTCATACAGCATCTGCATCACGCGCAAAAAATCTTCTTCTGAGAATTCCTTCGCTTTTCTGAGGATGAGTTTTGTCCGTTTGGAACCGATTTCTTTGATCAGCTGTTCAATTTCAGCATCGATCCCTGACGGATGATGATTGACTTCTTCACGTTCCAGAAGCTCCGAAGCGGGAATGTCAAGAACCGTAGACAGCTTCAGGATGGTCTGTGTATCAGGAATCTGTTCATTGTTCTCATACTTCTCGATTGTACTAGTGCCTAAACGCGCTTTCAGGGCTAACTCCCGCTGAGAGATATTGCGGTCTTCTCTGACTCTCTTCAAATTCTTACCAAAGTGTGACATCCTGGATCCCTCCCAATGATCATAGTTTCTTCTTACTTCTATTTTATCACCGGCTGGAAATAATTAGACGGCGGATACTTGAACATTCTGTTAATAAATATCGGAGGGACAAAGCAAAAAAACTAATGCGACTATTTCCAGTTTATCACCGGCTGGAAATAATTAGACGGCGGATACTTGAACATTCTGTTAATAAATATCGGAGGGACAAAGCAAAAAAACTAATGCGACTATTTCCAGTTTAGCCCGTAAAATACCGCTAATGATTTCCGTGCAAGACTTCGCTTTCCGCGGGTAGCCCGTGAGCCTCCTCGGCAAGCCTGCGGGAAGAAAAGCGGAAGGGCTTTGTTTAGAGGCTGGTGGCATAAGGCGAATCGGTCACGAAGGCGTTCTTTGCCTTCTTGGCCGGTTTGACTTATGACATGTGCCTCTAAGCCCTGGAGCTTGACAGGTCTCACATAAGCTACATTTCCCGCAGGAGTCTTCGTCTTGCACTACAATCAACCGCTGGGAAGAACTAATCAAGATTATAGAAACTAAAAACCCGAACTGATTTGCTTCTTAGAATACAAGTTAGTCCGGGTTCTACTAAGACCAAAACGCCAGTTCCTATTCTCATTCAAACGGTTCAGGATAAGAATACCAATATAATCGCCACCGGAACGATGTAGCGCAGCAGGATGATCCAGGCGTTGAACATGCCCCCTGAAATGGAGGAACCCTGCTGGATTTCGTGCAGGACATCCTCCCTCTTCAAACGGTAAGAGACAAAGATACTGATGAATAGTGCGCCGATCGGGAGGCCGAAGCTGCTCGTGATATAGTCTGCAAAATCAAAGAAATTCCGTCCGAGCAGGGTGAAGTCACTGAATACACCGAAAGACAGGGCACTTGGAATTCCAGCGATGAATACGAGGATTCCCATCAGCCACGTATATGGCATCCTTTTCTTTTGATTTCCTTTTGTAAGGGCGGCGACACCGATTTCAAGTATTGAAAATGCGGATGTCAGCGTTGCAAACAGCAGGAGAATTAAAAAGACGGTCAGGAAAATTCCGCCGAAAGCTATTTCATTAAAGACGGCCGGCAGAACGACAAAGGCGATTCCTGGTCCTTCATCAGGCTGGAATCCCAGTGCATAAACAGACGGGAAGATCACCAGCCCGGCCAGCAGAGAAATGAAAATATTCAGTCCAGTTACGGAAATCGCCGAACGCGGCATACTGTCCTCCTTTGAAAGATAGGATGCGTAGGTTACCATGACGGACAACCCCACCGTCAAGGAGAAGAAGGCCTGTCCAAGCGCAAGCAGGGCTGTTTCACCCGTCAGGAAGCTCCAGTCGGGGACAAGCAGGAACCTGACACCTTCCATTGCGCCTTCAAGGGTGAGCGAGCGTGCCATAAGAATAAGAAATAAAATGAATAAAGACGGCATCATATAGCGGCTTGCACGTTCAATCCCTTTTTGGATCCCGCCCTGTACGACCATGACCGTCATGACGATAAATATCGCTTGGGTAATCAGGATCTCCCACGGGTTTGCAATGATGCTTTCAAATAAGGTTCCGTATTGCTCCTGTGTTTTACCAGAAAGTGCACCTGTAAAGCTTCTGCCAAGGTAAGAAAGGATCCACCCTCCCACGACACTGTAAAACGAAAGAATGATAAACGAAACGACCGTGCCGAGATAGCCGATCAAGTACCACGCTGATCCGGGTGCCAGCTTCTTATAAGAAGTAATGGCATCGGCCCCGGCCCGTCTGCCGATCACAAACTCAGCAAGCAGGATCGGTGTGCCGATCAAAATGGTGAAAACGATGAAAAGAAGAAAGAACACCCCTCCGCCGTTTGCCCCGGCCATATATGGGAATTTCCAAATGGCCCCGAGGCCGATTGCAGACCCCGCAGCCGCCAAAATAAATCCAATTTTCGAAGACCATTGTTGTTTCTTTGCCATGTCAGATGCTCCTTTCTGAAGACTATTCTTTTTAAGTTTTAAAAACAAAACGATTTTTTCATACTACTATGTTTTTCAGGGAGTGTACACCGGAGTTTGAATTTTTCAATATATATTAAAAATGGTTGTAAATGTAATGAATTCATGGATTTTTCAAAAAAATCAATATCCCTTCAGAAATAGTATGGTTGAAAGCACTTTAAATCATGAAAAAACTCCTATTTAATTGAAAATATAAAAACGGGCTGGAAAAGTTAGAAAAGTATAGTATACTAATGGTAACAATACGTTCACAAATTGGACAAAAATTCGTCATTAATTAGTCAAAATTGAAAGCGCTTCATAACTTGAAACAGGAGGGATCATTTATGGATATGTTTATGGTGTATTTATTCGTTGCAACGGCCACTCCTTTATTTTTATGGATCGAACACCGGAAATGGGCATTGATCCACATTCCATTTTTACTCGCATTATGGGCAATCTTCATTTATTATGTAGCCGTCCCTGAAATGGGAGGATGGGGCCATGTTACATTCTGGAGCCTGTTTGTCTTCAACTTTGCGTTCGCACATCTGGCAGCGTTCTGGTTATATGCTGCTCCGTATCTGAAAAAGCACAGAAAGAAAATGATGGAAATGAGCAAATTGAATACTGAAAAATAAATCCCCCTTGCTTCGGGGATTTATTTTTTTTGCCCCTAAATCCGGATGATAGAATGGAATGTACATAATTTTTAAAAATTCCCTCTTTTGTGAAACAATATCTAATTTGGCAGCGTTACATAATGAAGAAAAGCAGTATGGAAGGAGAGTTAACCGCAGTGGATGATTTTCAGCTCATCGAGAGGGCAAAGAAGGGCGATCTTTCCGCCTACAGCAAACTGATTACTGTATATTCTCCCATTGTGGAGCGTTTCGCTTATCAGATGGGAAATCACATCGATAACATTCCTGACATCAGTCAGGAGGTTTTCATAAGGGTGTACCGGTTCATCGACGGGTTCACCCATGCGAAGTTCACTACCTGGTTATATAAAATAACACTGAATGTATCGAGGGATTTCAAAAGGAAAGAGAACCAGCATGCAAAGCGGCTCCAAAAAATAATGAACGAACCGGGTGAAGGTTCAGTCCAAGAGAGTGGGCAATTAATAAGGGAAGAAGAGGATCGTGTTCTCCACGAATGCATCCAGGAGCTTGACGACAAATATAGAGCGCCGATCATCCTATATTATTTTCACGAAAGGAAATATGAAGAGATAGCCGACATTTTATCTGTGAATCTCTCAACCATTAAAACCAGGATCCTGAGAGGGAAAGGCCTTTTGAAAAAACTGCTGGAGGAAGCGGAAAACGGGGAGGGGACACTCAATGGATGACAAAATGTTTGATAAAAGGATGGAACTGCTTGACCGGTCGTATAAGAAAATGCCTGTTCAAACAGATGCCAGTGACATTATTAAAGCCATTAGGGAAGAACGAAACACTGTCAAAAACCCCCGCCCCCTCATTCATTGGCCCTATGCCGCCAGCTTCTTCGGTGTCCTTCTGATCGGGACCGTACTGGCGCTGCAATTGACAATGGGAGGCGAAAAAACCGACGATGGAGAAGGGCAAAACCGTCAGGCGACCGAGCAGTCACATCAAAATGAAACGCTGCAGGCAGAAATGGAGGATGCAGAAGCTCTCTACGACCTAAGGAAAACACAGGCGATGGAGCGACTCGGCTTTAATGAGGCAACCTTCAGCACCACACAGCTAGATAAGGATGCAAAAGGCCACTTGGTTTATGTTGAATCGATCCCAAAGCGTGATTATACTCTTGAAGAGAAACTTGATTGGGTGGATCGGGGGAAGGACTGGGTCGAAGAATCACTGAGGACCCCGGATATGATGATAAGAAGCCTCAAGGACGGTATCACAATGGTGGAAGCGGAAGTGTGGACCAAGGAGTTTATGGAAAAGCAGACAAATCTGCTGCCCATCTATGAGGCCAAATTAAATGAATACAAAGAATCGTGGGAACCGCATATAAAAAATGGTGAAATCAATATGAAGAGCCTGAATGCCCCTCAGCCTTATCCAGGTGAATTCAGAAAGATGCTGGACGGGATCATGAACAATGCCGTTGGGCTGACTTACAATGAAAGGGAAGACACCCTTGAAACGTCCATTAACTTTGAGTATTTCAACATGATTTCAGGCAATGCCCTTCCGGAAGTGTATGTTTCTTATATGAAAGCCCGCCAGTCATCTGTACTGAAGGCAGGAGAGTTCACAAAAGGGTGGAAGGAAGCTGGAGACCGTCTCATTATGTTAGAACAATTGTTGAAGGAACTCCCCGAGGATTCTGCATTCAGAAATGAAGTGAGCAGGGATTTTGACCTTCTCTTTCATTATTTCGTGAACGGCGGCGTCGATCAGCCGATTTTTTCGGGAAATGGAAAGCTGAAGCCCGAAGTCCAGGAAGCGTATGAATATGTGGCAGAAACATATCCTTCATATGAAACCGGAGGCAAGGTGAAAGAAGTGTTGCAGGAACTGAGTGAATCTGATTATATGAAGCCTGATCGCTGGGTTCAATATACGCCTGTCATCATATCTTCAGAAACGGAAGATATATACGAAAATCAGTAAAAAGCGAAAATGGCAATTGTTTTAATAATGAGGAAAATAGGGAAACATAACTAGTGAGATGCGTTTTTTAGATGAATAAAAGGAATATTGGCTGCTCCTGTAAATCCTTTTTGCCGAAAACCATAATCTATGGTATAATCTAAAATTGCGTGTAAAAGAGAAAAATAATATATATACTAGGAGTGTTACCATGACTACAAAATTCGAAACAGGATCTGTCGTAACAGGTAAAGTTACAGGCATCCAGCCATACGGAGCATTTGTTGCATTAGACGAAGAAACACAAGGACTTGTTCACATCTCTGAAATCACACACGGTTTCGTGAAAGACGTTAACGAGCACCTTTCAGTAGGCGACGAAGTAAAGGTTAAAGTATTATCAGTGGACGAATCAGCTGGTAAAATCAGCCTTTCAATCCGTGCTACAGAAGAAGCTCCTGCACCACAAGCAAAACCTGCAGCAGCGAAAAAAGCACGCCGTCAAGGAAGTGTGAAACCGGCAGCGGAAGAAACTACTCCAGCTGGCTTCAACACACTTAAAGACAAGCTTGAAGAATGGATCGAGCAATCTGAACGTGAAGATCTAATCAAGAAGTAATCTTTCAATAAAACCACCCCGTCATAGAGACGGGGTGGTTTTTCTTTTTATAAAGGGTTTCTGCGGGGTGTTACCGAAATTGTATATAGAAAGAGTGATAGGGAAGGGGGAGAGATTAAAATGAAAGGGGAAATAATGAACCAAAACACATGTGCTCATGTCCTGTACTCCTATGATAATGGTGAAGCTTATATAAAAAATGCCATTGTCTACATTACCGAGGGAATCAAGAGTGGAGATTCAGTTATTCTTATTGAGAATGAAAGGAACATAAAGATTATATTCAAACAATTAAAGAGTCGCTTGACTGATGATCAAATAGAAAAAGTTCACGCGGTCAGTAACTTTGAGTTCTACCTTACAAGGGGGAGCTACCATCCACCTGCCGTTTACAAGCAATTGACCAAAACGATCGCTCCCTATATAGAGAACGATATTCCCTTTCGTTCCTGGGCTAACGTGGAATGGGGTTCGCTGGACGATCCCTCTCAAATCATAGACTGGTTTGAAAAAGAAACGGATAAAGCAGTACTCCAGTATAAACTGAAAGTGGTTTGTGCATATGGTAAGGAGAAAATGCCTCCAGAGATGCAGTCCATTCTGGAAAAAAGCCATCCTCATATCATGACGGATGAGAACCTGATGAAATCAAATACATACGACCCTTCAGATATGTTGGTTAAAAAAGGCGATTGATTCCACATACATGACTCATTCGCTTTTTATTATATGTGCTGAATTAAACTTCTGCCCACTGAAGGCATCTTTATAGTGGATTTACCAATCTGACCACTATGAAAGATCAATAATTGGATGGAAGACTTCTTTAACTGAACAAGGGTATTAAAGATTGATAACGAATACATGTTATAAGGGAAACGAAAGGAGAGTGTCATGGAATGGAAGAAGAAATAAATGGTTTTGTAAAATCAAAACCATGCGCACACATCCTTTACTGTTACCACAACAAAGAAACTTATATCAAAAAGGTTACTGCCTATCTTGTTGACGGGGTGAAGTCAGGGGAAACGGTCATTCTTATTGAGAGTGAAAGAAACCTGAAGTTTCTGATCGATCGCTTAAAAGAGGAGCTGACTGATAATCAATTTAAACGTGTTCACGCGATCAGTAATTACGATTTTTATCTATCAAGCGGGAGCTATCATCCACCTGCCATCTATGAGCAATTGATGAAGATTTACACGCCTTATTTCAACGGTGATGCTCCATTCAGAACCTGGACAAACGTAGAGTGGGGGGCGCTTGAGAACCCGTCCCATATCGTGGATTGGTTCGAAAAAGAAACGGATAAATTGGTTAATGAACAGCAGCTTACTCTTGTATGTGCATATGAAGCAGAAAAAATGCCAGCGGATATGCAGGCGATTTTAGAGCAAAGCCATCCTCTTATTATGACGGATGAGGATCTTATTGAATCGACCTTATACAATAAAGTCCAGCTGTAACCAGGGAAAGCGGCAAATTCCAGTTGTGGGTATCTGCCGCTTGATTTATATCCAGTCCATCATTTAGCGGAAAATAAATAATTTTCAAACAATATACTTGTCCGTACAACTAAGATAGACTATAATGAAAAATGAAAGCGCTTTAATAAATGGAAATACATAACAATCGGGAGGGACTCCAATGCTTTATAATAATCCGAATACAGAAGGTTCACTGGTTCAATTCAAAGACACATATGATAACTTCATCGGCGGGGAATTTGTTCCGCCGGCAAGTGGTGAGTACTTCGAGAATGTATCACCTGTAACAGGGAAAGTATTTACGAAAATCGCGCGTTCAAACGAAGCGGATGTGGAAAAGGCACTGGATGCAGCGCATGCGGCGAAGGATGCCTGGGGGAAAACATCTGTAGCTGAGAGATCGTCCATTTTAAATAAAATCGCCGATCGCATTGAAGAAAACCTGGAAATGCTTGCAGTGGCCGAAACATGGGATAACGGAAAACCCGTCCGTGAGACTTTAGCTGCAGATTTACCGTTAGCCGTTGATCATTTCCGTTATTTCGCCGGATGCATCAGAGCTCAGGAGGGTTCCGTCGGCGAACTTGATCAAGACACGGTATCTTATCACTTCCATGAGCCGATTGGGGTAGTTGGACAGATCATCCCTTGGAACTTCCCGATTTTGATGGCTACATGGAAGCTTGCTCCTGCGCTGGCTGCCGGGAACTGCGTCATCTTGAAACCGGCTGAACAAACACCGGCTTCCATCATGGTTCTTGTTGAATTAATACAGGATCTGCTTCCTAACGGGGTATTAAACGTCGTTCAAGGTTTTGGTGTTGAAGCAGGTAAACCGCTTGCACAAAGTAAGCGCATCGGCAAGGTTGCCTTCACCGGGGAAACGACGACCGGACGCCTGATCATGCAATATGCTTCTCAAAATATCATTCCTGTCACACTTGAACTTGGCGGTAAATCACCGAATATCTTCTTTGAAGATATCATGAATGAAGATGATGATTTCCTGGATAAAGCTGTGGAAGGATTTGTCATGTTCGCGCTGAACCAAGGTGAAGTATGTACTTGTCCTTCAAGGGCGATTATCCAGGAATCAATCTATGACAAGTTCATGGAAAGAGCGATCGAGCGCGTGAAACAAATCAAGCAGGGCAATCCGCTGGATACAGACACTATGCTTGGTGCTCAAGCTTCTCAGGAACAATTGGATAAAATCCTTTCTTACATCGAAATCGGTAAACAAGAAGGGGCAGAATGTCTGATTGGCGGGGAGCAGAATAAATTAGACGGCGATCATGAAACAGGTTTCTACGTGAAGCCGACTGTATTTAAAGGCGACAATAGCATGCGCATCTTCCAGGAAGAAATCTTTGGACCAGTTGTGTCAGTCACAACTTTCAAAACGAAGGAAGAAGCGCTTGAAATTGCCAATGACACACTTTACGGCCTGGGAGCGGGAGTCTGGACTCGTGATATGAATACCGCTTACCGTTTCGGAAGGGAAATCCAGGCGGGACGCGTATGGACAAACTGTTACCACCAATACCCTGCTCACGCAGCATTTGGCGGATACAAAATGTCAGGTATCGGACGTGAAAACCATAAGATGATGCTTTCCCACTACCAGCAAACGAAGAACCTTCTTGTAAGCTACAGCCCTAAGAAATTAGGATTCTTCTAAAATGGAAAACAGACTGGAAGCGACAGAGCAGGCAATCCAATTGATCGAAAAGGTTAAGAGCAAGCATGGACCGCTCCTTTTTCATCAATCAGGAGGCTGCTGTGACGGTAGTTCCCCGATGTGTTTGAGCCAGGATGATTTGATCATTGGTGACAGCGATGTGTTGGTGGGTACTGTGGCTGATTGTCCTTTCTATATGAACTCGCAGCAATATGAATACTGGAAGCATTTCAAGATCATATTGGATGTGAAGCCAGGAAGGGGAGGCGTGTTCTCTTTGGAATCCACCGAAGGAATGAGGTTCATCACGGATTCCAAGTTGATCAAGTCTTAGTTTCTCAAGGCAGTTCTATTTTTAAAAAGAGAATAATAGCTTTAAAAAGACAACTTATTTGTTTAAGTTGTCTTTTTTAATAGTTATTAATTTAAAATAATTATAATTTGTTATTGACTTTCATTCTCAATTAAGTAAAATAAAAATATACTTACTTAATAATCATTCTAATTTAAAGGAGTGTTCAATATGGATAGAAAGAAATTAACGACGAACCAAGGTACGCCCATCGGTGATAATCAGAACTCAATGACTGCAGGCCGCAGGGGACCTTCTTTACTGGAGGATTATCAACTGATTGAAAAATTGGCCCATTTTGACAGGGAGCGCGTGCCGGAACGAGTCGTTCACGCGAGAGGGGCCGGGGCCCACGGAGTCTTCATCACGAAAAACAGCATGAAGAAGTATACGAAAGCGAAGTTTTTGCAAGATTCCGGAACAGAGACACCGGTGTTTGCCCGTTTTTCCACAGTCATTCACGGGCAGCATTCTCCTGAAACATTAAGGGATCCACGCGGGTTTGCCGTGAAATTTTACACGGAAGAAGGAAACTGGGACTTCGTAGGGAATAATCTGCCTGTCTTCTTCATCCGCGATGCCATGAAGTTCCCGGACATGGTACATTCCTTAAAGCCGGATCCGCGGACAAATATCCAGGACGGGGAGCGATATTGGGATTTCATGTCTTTGTCTCCGGAATCGACCAATATGCTTGTCCATCTTTTCACGGATGAAGGAATTCCTGCCGGCTACCGTCAGATGAGAGGATCAAGCGTCCATTCTTTCAAATGGGTGAATGAAGCAGGGAACACGGTTTACATCAAGTTGAATTGGAGGCCGAAAGAAGGGGTTGTGAATCTTTCAGCCGAAGAAGCGGCAGAAATACAGGCTCATGACTTCAATCATGCTAGCCGCGACTTATACGAAGCCATTGAAAAAGGAAATTACCCGGAGTGGGATTTATATGTACAGATCCTCGATCCGATGGATTTGGATTCGTTCGACTTCGACCCGCTCGATGCAACGAAGGACTGGCCGGAAGAAGAAATCCCGTCTCATTTCGTTGGTACGATGATTTTAAACAGGAATCCTGAGAACGTGTTTGCGGAAACGGAATCCGTCGGCTTCAATCCGGGAGTGCTCGTAAACGGCATGCTTCCTTCAGAAGACAAACTGCTTCAAGGCCGTCTGTTCTCCTATTCCGATACGCAGCGCTACCGCATCGGGGCAAACTATCAGCAGCTGCCGATCAACTGTCCGTTTGCAAAAGTCAATAATTATCAAAGAGACGGTGCCATGCCTTTCAAGCAGCAAACGAGTCCGATCAATTATGAACCAAACAGTTTTGGCGGCGAGCCGAAGGAAGTGGAAGGCTACACAGAAGTGAACCAGCCTGTGACAGGCGAAAGGGGCCGGCAGAAAATCGAGAAGACCGATGATTTCGGTCAGGCAGGTCGTGTGTACAGAAGCTATTCAGCGGAAGTGAAGGACCAGCTGGTGAAAAATCTCACAGCAGAGCTGAGCGCTGTCAGCGAACGCATTGCTCTGCGTGCAATCTGTAATTTCTACCGCGCCGATGAGGAACTCGGGAAGAGAATTGCAGAAGGTGCAGGGGTGGATTTGAGTCCTTATTTGGAGTATGTGAAGTAGAGGGTGGTTATGGGTTCGACTCCTAATTGGGAGTGATGGAATAGCAGCTAAGCTATGATTGCAGGGGTGCCGGTCGCTTTTCGGTTTGTTTGCCGTGAGGGGGCTGGTGCTTTTTTGCTGTGTTTTGGTTTAAGGCGGGGGTGGATTTATGGGATTTGGACAGAAATTGGGGTGGGGTGTATGGGTGATATGGATTTATCAACAAAAAATAGGGGGTTACCAACGATTATTTGGATTTACCAACAAAAATTCAGATTTACCAACAAAAATCACGCACTTACCGGCAATTCTTCAAAAATCGACATAATTCACGCACGCTTTATTGAAGGGCAATGCTACTTACCAGCTGACTAATTGCAGGAGTGATGACAAAATTTTTTCATCCGTTTTATCGACCGGAATTTAAATATATCGTCCATTTCCCCAAGTTATCGCCTGATTTTTAAGTATATCGTCCAAAATAATCTTATATCGACCAAATCAACAAGATATCGACGATTCTTCAAAAATCGACAAATTCCGTCCTTGACGTGCCATTCACCAATCTCCACCTTCACATTCCATCCACAACCCAACAACAAAAAAGCCACACCCAACCCCAGGGCATGGCCGCTCCACCATACAATATTCCACCATCAACTCAATACCCTGCCCCTCGCTCAATCCCATACTTCCTGATCCGGTACTGCAGATTTTGGCGGCTCATGCCAAGTGATTTTGCAGTCTGGGTGATATTGTAATCATGGTGTTTTAAAGCTTTTTGAATATAATAAGTTTCGGCTTCCTCCACAAACTTCTCGAGAGGTTTTATATCACTTCCCGACTGGTAGAGAAAGTCAGATTGTTCTTGGACTCCCTGGCTGTAAAAACCGTGGTGCAGACGCTGTCTGAAGCCGATGGGCAGATGGTAGAAATCGATCATTTCCTCGAAGCCGGCCAGGTTGAAAGCACCTTCGATCACATGCTCCATTTCGCGAACATTCCCGGGCCAGTCGTATTCCAGGAAAGTATCTTCGACTTTCCTCGTCAGCCCCTTGATGTTCAATGCGAAATGATGATTGAACTGTTTGATGAAAAATGAGAGCAGTTCTTTCAAATCTTCTTTCCGGTCGCGGAGGGAAGGGATGAAGATGGAAATAACGCTTAATCGATAATACAGTTCTTTCAACAGGCGTCCTTCTGAAATCGCATCGATCGGGTCTTCATTTACGGTGGCGATCACCCGGACATCATAAGCGAGATTCGAATCTCCTTCCAGGATGTTTAACAGCTTTTTCTGGAGGGAAGGGGTTAATAGGTTGATTTCATCGAGAAGCAGCGTACCGCCATGTGCCTGCTGAAAAAGGTTTTGTTGATGTTCCGTTTCACTTAGGCCGGATGCTGCGTTATGTCCATCAATCAGCATGCTTTCAAGCATTTCTTCCGGAAGGGAGGCGCAATTCTGTGCAATGAATGGATGATCCGAGCGGGCGCTTCCGTTATGGATGCTCTGAGCGAACAGCTCTTTACCGGTCCCTGCTTCTCCGCAGATCAAGACCGGGGAAGAGGTCCTTGCCGCTTTTTTGCCGGTTTCGACGGCTTCCTTCAGTCGGACGTTCTTTCCGACAATACTATCGAATGTATAGAGGGTGTTCATGCGTTTGTGCGGATTATCTCGCATCATCTTTTCAAGCATAGTGATATCCCGGGCGATTTCAATTGCGCCGATCAATACACTGTCATGGAAGATCGGAAACGTATCATTGATGGTCGTGATTTCTATTCCATTTATATTAAAGTAGGTTTGTTTGACATTGAGCGCCGGCTCCCTGGTTTTCAGGACTTTAAGAAGAGTACTTTCCTCTTCGCCGCGGAATTGGAATACATCAAGCAGATTCTTGTCCAATACGTCTTCTATTTCCATTCCTTCTATTTCCCGCATTTTGCGGTTGTAGATGATCGTCCTGCCCCGTGAGTCGATGACATGGACACCCGTTTCGAGATGTTCAGCTACTTTTTCATACATATACAAGCGTTTTTCGGATTCCTGCATGATGTCCCTCTCCTCATTATTGATGTTCCAGATTCTTTTTATGGCGGTGTAAATCCAATAAAATAATTATTCCAGTAGAACAAATTCATTTGTAAGCGCTTAATGATAAAATTTTAAAAAAACTCTTGAAAAATGCAACCATCTTTTGCATTATTATAAATGTAAGGGTTTTCTAAATGCAAATTTTTTTTGCATGTATGTTATGTAACCTTAAAAAAAGATTCCGCAAGCAGCAATTTTTATAAAAGGCATCCGTCATTTCAAGTAAGGAGGAATTTTGTTATGTCAGTAAGTACTCATTCAATTATCGAACAAACAGAAAAGTATGGTGCGAAAAACTATCATCCGCTTCCAATTGTCATCTCACATGCAGAAGGTGTCTGGGTGAAGGATCCGGAAGGCAATAAGTACATGGATATGCTGAGTGCCTATTCAGCGGTCAACCAGGGACACCGTCACCCGAAGGTCATTCAGGCGCTGAAAGATCAGGCAGACCGCGTGACTTTGACATCACGTGCATTCCATAACGATCAGCTGGCTCCATGGTATGAAAAGATTTGTAAGCTGACTGGTAAGGATATGGCCCTTCCTATGAACACTGGTGCAGAAGCAGTAGAAACAGCCATCAAAACGGCACGCCGCTGGGCTTATGATGTGAAAGGCGTGGAAGAAAACAGAGCGGAAATCATCGCATGTAACGGAAACTTCCACGGAAGGACGATGACGGCGGTTTCCCTTTCTTCAGAAGAAGAATACAAGCGCGGATTCGGTCCGATGCTCCCGGGCATCAACCTCATCAATTATGGTGACCTTGATGCATTGAAAGAAGCGATTACGCCGAACACTGCTGCATTCCTGATCGAACCGATCCAGGGCGAAGCGGGAATCGTCATCCCTCCTGAAGGGTTCCTGAAAGCAGCTTACGAGCTTTGTAAAGAAAACAATGTATTGTTTATAGCTGATGAAATCCAGGCCGGCCTTGCACGTTCAGGTAAAATGTTCGCATGTGAGTGGGAAGATGTGGATCCGGATATGTACATCCTTGGAAAAGCACTCGGCGGCGGAGTATTCCCGATCTCCTGCGTTGTTGCAAGCAAAGAAGTTCTTGGTGTATTCAATCCAGGTTCACATGGCTCGACTTTCGGCGGAAATCCGATGGCTTGCGCAGTATCGGTCGCATCCCTTGATGTCCTCCTTGATGAAAAGCTTGCGGACCGTTCACTTGAACTCGGTGAATACTTTATGAGTAAACTTCGTGAGATAGACAATCCTATGATTAAGGAAGTCCGAGGAAGAGGATTGTTCATCGGGGTTGAACTGCATGAACCTGCACGTAAATATTGTGAACAATTGAAAGAGGAAGGGCTCCTTTGTAAAGAAACGCATGACACTGTGATCCGTTTCGCTCCTCCGCTTGTGATTTCACAGGAAGAGCTCGACTGGGCAATCGAACGCATCAAGAAAGTCCTTTCCAAATAAGATAAAGCGGATTGGATAGAGCCCGAGCTTTCACGTTTTTCTTACGCCTTGAATAGATAAGTAATGTCCCTTTAAAGCGCGTACGAAAGATTGTATTTATTTTTGAAAAGCCAATGGTTTAGTACAAGGTAATATGTTACAATATCTACGTTTCAGATCACATAATAAAGAGGCGAATGTTTAAAATGGGAGAAAACCTTAATCTGTTTACTTCTACACAGCATGTCATTAATGATGCTTTATCAAAATTAGGTTACTCAGAGGAAATGTATGAACTCCTGAAAGAACCGATCCGTATGCTGACTGTCCGGATACCGGTGCGCATGGATGACGGCAGCATCAAGGTATTCACGGGTTACCGTGCACAGCATAATGATGCTGTCGGACCTACCAAGGGGGGCGTTCGTTTTCACCCTGAAGTGGATGAAGAAGAAGTGAAAGCTTTGTCCATGTGGATGAGTCTGAAGTGCGGAATCGTCGATCTGCCGTATGGTGGAGGAAAAGGCGGTATAGTATGTGATCCGCGTACAATGTCTTTCACAGAACTTGAAAAGTTAAGCCGCGGATATGTGAGGGCAATCAGTCAGATTGTAGGACCGACTAAAGATATTCCTGCCCCTGATGTGTACACAAACTCGCAGATCATGGCTTGGATGATGGATGAATACAGCCGTCTCCGAGAAAATGATTCACCCGGCTTCATCACGGGTAAACCGATCGTTCTCGGCGGTTCCCAGGGCCGTGAAAAAGCAACTGCACAAGGGGTCACAATCTGTATCGATCAGGCAGCGAAGAAACGCGGCATCGATATTAAAGGTGCAAAGGTTGTCATCCAGGGATTCGGTAATGCAGGAAGTTTCCTTGCCAAGTTCATGCATGATGCCGGAGCGAAAGTGATCGCCATTTCTGACGCGCACGGTGCACTTCATGATCCTGCCGGACTGGATATTGATTACCTGCTGGACCGTCGCGACAGTTTCGGTACGGTGACGACATTATTCGAGAATACAATCTCGAATAAAGAACTGCTGGAACTTGAATGTGATATCCTGGTGCCGGCAGCGATCTCCAACCAGATCACGGAAAAAAATGCTCATGATATCAAGGCATCCATTGTGGTAGAAGCTGCAAATGGACCGACTACTCTTGAAGCGACACGCATCCTTTCAGAAAGAGGGATCCTGCTCGTGCCCGATGTACTGGCAAGTGCCGGCGGTGTAACGGTATCCTATTTCGAATGGGTTCAGAACAATCAAGGGTACTACTGGTCCGAAGATGAAGTAAACGAGAAGCTTGAAGCTAAACTTGTCGATGCATTTAACAATGTATATGAAACATCCCAGAACCGCCGGGTCAATATGCGCCTGGCTGCATACATGGTCGGCGCTCGCAAGATGGCAGAAGCCTCAAGATTCAGAGGTTGGGTGTAACCCATCAAATAAGAAGAACCTGTTCCCGATTCGTTCGGAACAGGTTCTTTTTGGTGTTTCAGCATATTACATAAGAATTATAATGGTGATTCATGCTATATTAACTTATATATGAATTTATGCAGAACGAGGAGGGATCTCATTGACGACAGCAATTGAAGAAACATCCCGTGAAATCATACATGACGCAATTATAAAGCAGAAGCAGTTTTTTAAAGAAGGCAGTACGAAGACTCTGGATATGAGGAAACAAACGCTGCAGAAACTGGCAGATATTATCTCAAAGCACGAAAAAGAAATTATTGTTGCGCTGAAACAGGATTTGAATAAATCCGAAATGGAAAGCTACACCACGGAAATAGGTTTTCTGCTTGAAGAGATCAGGTTCACCTTGAAGCACATCGATGACTGGGCGGCTCCCGTCAAGGTAAAGACAGCGAAGACGCATGTTGGATCGAAGGCATATAAAGTACCGGAGCCATACGGGACCACCCTTATCATTGCACCTTGGAATTATCCTTTTCAGCTGGCACTTGCCCCTGTCATCGGAGCGATCGCTGCAGGAAATACAGTCGTTATCAAACCGTCCGAGCTAACGCCGAACACATCGAATCTGATTAAGCGGATCTTCGATTCCCATTTCAATCCGGAATATTTAGCGGTCATCGAAGGAGGGGTGGAAACGACACAGCATCTCTTAGAGCAGCCGTTTGATTATATTTTCTTTACAGGGAGTGTGCCGGTCGGGAAAGTGATCATGGAAGCCGCAGCGAAACAGCTTATACCCGTCACACTGGAACTCGGTGGAAAAAGCCCTTGTATCGTAGATGATACGGCCAATATCCCCCTTGCCGCCAAACGAATCGCGTTCGGCAAGGTGACGAATGCAGGTCAGACTTGTGTGGCCCCTGATTATCTATTCGTCCATGAAAGTGTGAAAGAACGGTTCATTAAAGAATTCCAAAAAGCGGTCAGGGATTTTTATGGTAAAAACCCGCTTGCCAATGACTCTTACGGAAAAATCGTGAATGAACGGCACTTCAACCGGCTGACTGCTTACCTGGAGGACGGAGAGATTTTGACAGGAGGCCGGGTTGACCATGCCTCATTGAAAATTGAGCCGACTCTCATGGTCCCGAAAGACGCTTCTGTCCCTGTCATGCAGGATGAAATTTTCGGACCGATATTCCCTGTTTTGGGGTATGACGATTTGAATGAAGTGATCGATTTTATTAACGACCGCCCCAAACCGCTTGCTCTTTATCTGTTCACAAGTGATGATGGGGTGGCGGATAAGGTGAATGGTTCCATTTCATACGGCGGCGGCTGCGTGAATGATACGCTCATGCATCTGGCCACTCCATACCTTCCGTTCGGGGGAGTGGGGGAAAGCGGAATCGGCAGTTACCACGGGGAATCGAGCTTCACTGCATTTTCCCATTATAAAAGCATTTTAAAGCAAACAACAAAATTTGACGTCAGTTTTAAGTATCCAAATTCGAAATTGGGATTGAAAATAATAAAAAAATTGATGAAATGATGGAAGTGACTCATCGCAGAGGCTGATGGGTCACTTTTTTCATGCGAAAAACCCGTCCCTCACTTGTTGAAAGCGAGGGACGGGCCTTATCTGTTAATGTTAGCGCGTAGGTTCTGTGTGTGGTTCTCTTTCGATCTCTTCTGTTGGCTTGAATAATAATCCGAGATTTATGAGACCTGCGATTCCCACTAAACCGTAAATGATACGGGACAGGGCAGAATCTTGTCCACCGAAGATTGCCGCTACTAGGTCAAATTGGAAGAATCCGATCAAACCCCAGTTGATGGCACCGATGATCGTCAGAACCAAAGCAATACGTTGAATTGCACTCATGTTATTTTCCTCCTTAACAATGGCTCATTTATAAGATGTCCAAACTCATCAGACTTATTCCATTAAAGAAAGTTTTTTCTGAGTGCAGTTTCTTTGCAATTTGGGAAAGATATATTCAATAATAGAAAGGTGAATGAACGCGGCTTATTTGAATGCGCGTCATGAATAAAGGAGGTAACGAAGGATGAATACTTTTACTTATTATAACCCGACCAAATTGATCTTCGGTAAGGGGCAAGTGGAGCAATTAAAAGAACTGGTACCTCAATATGGTAAAAAAGTGCTTGTCGTGTATGGCGGCGGGAGCATTAAACGTAATGGACTATATGATCAGGTGATCTCCATCTTAAATAGTATTAATGCTGAAGTGCATGAGCTGTCAGGCGTAGACCCGAACCCGCGTCTGTCTTCTGTAAAGGAAGGCGTCAAGATCTGTAAGGAAAACGATATCGATTTCCTTCTTGCGGTAGGCGGAGGCAGTGTCATCGACTGTACAAAAGCAATCGCAGCGGGAGCGAAATATGATGGCGATGCCTGGGATCTAGTGACGAAAAAGGCTTTTGCACATGAAGCCCTTCCATTCGGAACGGTGCTGACACTTGCAGCGACTGGTTCTGAAATGAATGCGGGATCAGTCATCACGAATTGGGAAACTCAGGAGAAATACGGCTGGGGCAGCCCTGTCACCTTCCCTCAGTTCTCCATCCTCGATCCTGTAAACACGTTCACTGTACCGAAGAATCATACGATCTATGGTATGGTGGATATGATGTCCCACGTATTCGAACAGTATTTCAATGACGCAACGAATACACCATTACAGGATCGTATGTGTGAGAGCACATTAAGGACAGTCATTGAAACAGCTCCGAAGCTGATCAATGACCTTGAAAATTACGAACTGCGAGAAACGATCCTTTATTCAGGAACCATCGCGCTGAACGGGATGCTTCAAATGGGCTACCGCGGAGACTGGGCAAGCCACAACATCGAGCATGCGGTTTCTGCAGTGTATGATATCCCTCATGCCGGAGGACTTGCGATTCTCTTCCCGAACTGGATGAAGCACAACTTGAAGGTGAACCCTTCACGTTTCGCACAAATGGCGGAGCGCGTATTCGATGTGGATCCAACAGGAAAAACAGAAGAAGAAACGGCGCTTGAAGGAATTTCCAAGCTTCGTGAATTCTGGAGTTCAATCGGAGCGCCATCCAGCCTGGCCGACTATGATATCGATGACAGCAAACTCGACCTCATGGCCGACAAAGCAATGGCAAACGGAGAATTCGGCAACTTCAACAAACTAAACAAAGAAGACGTTCTTGCAATCCTGAGAGCTTCTTTATAATATCCATCAAAAAGGGGCAGCTTTTATCGCTGCTCTTTTTTGTGAAAAGAAATTATTTTATTTTATAAAGACGAGCAGAGTGAGATGAACTTGAAAATTATAATAAGGGGATGATTAGGGAAGATCCTCTTTTTGTTAATTGGGTGATTCCAGCTTTTGATTGTAGTGGAAGACGAAGACTCCTGCGGGAAAAGTAGCTAATGTGAGACCCCGCAGGGAGGTACGACCGAGGAGGCTCACAAGCTACCCGCGGAAAGCGAAGTCTTCCACGGAAATCAAAAGCGGCGTTCAAGGCAAATCCCTGTTTTAAATCACCAAAAACAGGGGAAAATCATCAAGGGAAGAAAAATTTCATCATGACTGCGCTTTCAAAAATGGCGCGTTCTTGATTATCGTCTCAGCATTCGATAAAGTGAGATAGAATAAAATAATTTAATCGGAGGATGGTTATGACACACATTCGTTTTGATTATTCAAAAGCGCTATCGTTTTTTGGAGAACATGAACTTACATACTTAAGTGATGCAGTGAAAGTTGCGCATCATTCTTTACACGAACAAACAGGGGCAGGAAGTGATTTTCTTGGATGGGTCGATCTTCCTGTCGATTATGATAAAGAAGAATTCTCCCGCATCCAGAAGTCTGCAGAGAAAATCAAAAATGATTCAGATATCCTGCTTGTGATCGGGATTGGTGGTTCTTATCTTGGAGCACGTGCAGCCATCGAAATGCTGAACCACAGCTTCTATAATGCCCTTCCAAAAGAGAAGCGTTCGACTCCGCAGGTCCTTTTCCTCGGACAGAACATCAGCTCCACTTATATGAAGGATCTTATGGACCTTTTAGAAGGAAAAGATTTCTCGATCAATGTGATTTCTAAATCAGGTACTACGACAGAGCCGGCGATCGCTTTCCGTATTTTCCGTAAGATGCTTGAAGAGAAGTACGGGGTTGAAGAAGCACGCAAGCGTATCTATGCAACAACGGATAAGGCGAAAGGTGCTTTGAAAACACTTGCTAACGATGAAGGTTATGAAACATTTGTCGTACCGGATGACGTCGGCGGACGCTACTCGGTTCTTACAGCTGTAGGGCTGCTTCCGATTGCGGTGAGCGGTGTTGAAATCGGGCAGATGATGAAGGGTGCTGCAGAAGCACGTGAAGACTTCAGCAAGTCTGAATTGACGGAGAATCCAGCCTATCAATATGCGGCAGTCCGCAACGTCCTTTACAATAAAGGAAAAACGATTGAGATGCTGATCAACTATGAGCCTGGTCTGCAGTATTTCTCCGAGTGGTGGAAGCAGCTGTTCGGCGAAAGCGAAGGAAAAGACCAGAAAGGGATCTTCCCTTCGTCCGCAAACTTCTCTACCGATCTTCATTCACTTGGACAATATGTTCAGGAAGGGCGCCGCGACCTGTTTGAAACAGTCATCAAAGTACAGGAGCCCCGCCATGAGCTGAAAATCGAAAAGGCTGACAGTGACCTCGACGGCTTGAACTATCTTGCAGGTGAAACCGTGGACTTTGTGAACAACAAAGCATTCGAAGGGACCCTGCTTGCCCATACTGATGGCGGAGTGCCTAACCTGATCGTTGAAATTCCGGCGATGGATGCTTACACATTCGGCTATCTCGTCTACTTCTTCGAGAAAGCATGTGCAATGAGCGGCTACTTGCTCGGAGTCAATCCATTTGACCAGCCTGGTGTGGAAGCATACAAAGTCAACATGTTCGCCCTTCTAGGGAAGCCTGGATTCGAAGAGAAAAAAGCTGAACTGGAAAAGCGTTTAAAATAAGATTAATAAAGAGGCTGAGATATTAGTGCTTTAGCCTAAGAAGAACCCGAACACAACTGTTCGGGTTCTTCTTATAAATGTACAGTTAAATATTACTCTTCCCAGCGGTTTGATTGGAGTGCAAGACGAAGACTCCTGACCGAAAAGCGGAAGGGCTTTGCTCAGAGGCGTGTGGCATAAGACGAATCGGCCACGAAGGCGTGCACTTTGCCTTCTTGGTCGGTTTGGCTTATGACATGTGCCTCTAAGTCCTGCAGCTAGACAGATATCCACTTCAATGAGGACGGGCTACCCGCGGAAAGCGAAGTCTTGCAAGGAAATCATTAGCGGTGTTAAGAGCCTGCGATAAGTGTACTTCTTCTTTTTATACATCTTTCCCCCTCTTTTGGAAAAACTACTCCTAAAGAAAGGGGATTGATTTGAGTGATTGAGCTTTCATCCACTATTGAAGGTAAACATTATCAATTATACAAACTTGAACAGCTTCTGAAGCCTCTCGGTTATACGATCGGCGGCAACTGGGATTACGACCACGGATATTTTGATTATAAGATAGACGATGAGGTCGGCTATCAATTTTTACGGGTACCGTTCAAGGCGGTTGACGGCCAGCTTGATTCAAGGGGTGCAACGGTTGAATTCGGCAAACCATTCCTGCTTGGACACAAGTATCAAAGGGGATTGGATGACTTTGCCGCAGCCGGTGATTTTTCGGGGACGGTCAATCAATTCTCAGAGCCTCAGGATCCGGATGCAAGTATACCTGACAAGTATGTCGATATCGGCCGGGAGCTGGTAAAGGAACTTGAAGATATTATGATGACCAATTAAATTTGACGATACGTAAAAAGAAGCTGACTCCCTTATATACGGGGGCAGCTTCTTGTTTATTAATTTGTGATGACGAGCAGTTCGTCTGAAGCTTCTGCCATTGTGGTCAAGGGGGGGTTCACCAATGTTTCCTCGCCCTTTTTAATCCCAAGGAGAATGATGTTATGCTCCAGCAGACTCTCGCTTAAAGATTGGAAGGTTTGGTTGAGGCAGTCTTCTGTGACCGGTACAAGCTGAAGATGATTCCCTTTAAGGTGGTTCAACAGCTTGAGGATCGCCTTTGACATTCCTTTTGAAATGATACTGTTGATCATCACATAGCCTGACTGGAGGTTGGTCTGGATCACTTCATCAGCGCCGGCCCTCTCAGCATTCAAGACTTGGTCCTTCTGCAGGATTTCAACCACGGTATACACATTGGGATGATTCCCTTTCACTGCGAGGAGTGTGAGGATCGAATGCATATCGGCTTCGATTTCATTTCGGTTCTGATCGGCTGTGATGAGGGCAATCGATGCTTCGTGCATGCTTGCCTTTTCCAATACTTTATCTTTAAAAGGTTCTCCCTTGATAAAATGGATATGGTGATTGCGATAGGGGTTTTGCTGCAATGTTTCATCTATCAGGATAATCTCCCCGTTGAAATGGAGGGAACTTAACTGGTTGATGATTTCCCTTGCACGTTCATTCCAGCCGATGATCACGACATGATCCTTTCCTTTGAATGTCGCTTTCCCTTCGATATATGCATTTTGGGACATGACCGTATTTGTAGCCAGCGTGATGAAATAGGTGGACAGGAAACCCGCACCTACAAGGATGAGCAGGACGCCGAACAGTCTTCCTTCGGTGGTGGCCGGAACAAAGTCTCCGTAACCGACTGTCGACATTGTGATGACCGCCCACCATATTCCATCGAAATAGGAAGGGAACGTATCGGGTTCGACAAAGTGGATAAGGATCCCAAAAACGGTCATAAGGCTTATCGCGATTAAAAAAATCCGCACTAATAAAGGCCAGCGCAGGAATTGATGAAACACTTGCTGAACCATTTCATCCAGCCTCCTTTTTATTCTGCACTGACCATTATTGCCTATTAAGCTTTATTTCATAACTAATCCAGCCATTCTTTCTTTAACAGGCTGTACATATATGCATCATACATGGTGTCTTCCTGCAGGATATAATCACGCAGAAGTCCTTCACGGCGGAACCCGAGTTTCTCCACGACCCTTGAGGAGGCCATATTATTCGGAACGATCACTGCACCGATGCGGTTCATCTCCCTTTCTATGAAAAGGTATGTTATCAACGGTTTCAATGCCTCACCCATTATGCCGTTGCCCCAGTAATCAGGGTGAAGGTCATATCCGATTTCACAGCGTTTATAAGACTTTGCAATACCATGAAACCCGCATGTCCCCATCATTTGATCCGTGCTTTTATCCACGATCGCCCAGCGCATCGGGCCGCCTGCTTCGAACTGTTTTTCGAAGTTATCGACCATGTTTTCAGCCACTTCTTTCGAAGAGATGGGGCTCATCCCGAAATATTGCAGTACTTCCCTCGAAGTATAATGGTCAAATAAAAAATTGACATCCTCTTTTGTGATCTGCCTTAAAATAAGGCGTTCTGTTTCAAAGATTGGATACGTTGTCGTCGTCATCTTGATCTCTCCTTCAGGTTCTCTTTTTATAGAAAGCAGCTCTCTTTTAAAAGAGTATATCATGAGTGAATTAGAAAATAAGGAAAATTTCGAAAAAGTGAAACGTTTGGAAGATGTCTCTTAGCTTTTTGTTGAAAAATACAATAAATGGAATTAAACTAGTAGAGTATAACTATATGAAAAAGTTGGAAGTGAGGGGACATGGGTATGAAGAAAGCGGTAAGGACAGGATTGAAATGTTTACTCGCACTTGGCCTGATTTTACCGGGGGCAGCGGCAATCAGTGTAAAAGCTGCTTCGGCAGAGGGAGACTTTAACCGGTCCATAGAAGGACCGCCGGGGGGGTACGGCAGTCTTTCATGGGAATACACGGGGCTCAGCCGGACGACCTATTACATCATTTACAACTATCTTGATACAAACGAGCAATACTGGAAAAAAGTATATTATGATAAAACTAATCAATATGTTAAAACATCCTATGGGTTAAATTAACCATAAAAAATAATTATGTCCCGAGAGCATAATCATTTTTCAATAGACTCCGCAATCCGCTTCATGTCTTCTTTATCTAAGGTGATATTTGATGTGCGGGGGTTAAATTGCATGTAGTATTTAATTCCATCGTCAAACCAGTTTACACTGCTTGTTTGAAGTTCCCGGTTGTAATGATAACTCCCAGTCACTTCTCCAATCTTCAACGGAACATCGATTTCGGGTTCGAACATTTCAAGACCAAGATCCATTTTCACTGTCAACATTTGTTCCTGAGGACCAGTCAGTTTCACCGTAAAGGTATCAAATCCATCTTCTTCTGTAGCTTTGTAGGAACGATCGACGACTTCAAAAGGAACCAAGGAGGGCAGCTTGATGTCTTCATTCCATTTTGTGTCATTTTCGTCCACCTCTAATTCGAGTTCATGCCATTCAGCCTGGCTTGCGTTCTTACCTTCCTGAAATAGATCAAGCTGGCTTCCGCTTAGATACACAAAAAAGGTAAGGCATGCCAATACGAACACCGCTGACATAATCGGAGCAATCACCGGTCTCATTTTATAGGAGGATTTGCTTTTACCGGAATGAATCTCATCTAATATATTTCTTCTCATTTTGTCAGTGAAGCCGTGATGCTTAAACGTTTCTTCTTTCATCAGTCCTCGAAGACGGCTCAATTCATCCATTGTCATACACCTCACTGTTTTGATATGCGGCACCCAGAAGCTTTCGTCCTTTTGCCAGACGCGTCTTGACAGTATTCAGGTTTAAATCCATACACTCTGCAATCTCTGCCAGCTTCATTTCTTCAAAATAAAACAAAAATATGATTTCCCGGTATTTAACCGGCAGAGATAATAGATTTTGTACGAGCTCACTCTTGGTTTCTTCCTGGATGAGACTCTGTTCAGGTGTTACGAATTTGCCCCTCACCATTTCATTGATGGAGTTGGTGAACGATATCATCCTCGTATCCCACCGCCTCAGGTAGTCCTTGCAGTGGTTGATTGCCATCCGTACAATCCATGTCTTTAAGGAAGATTCTTCGCGAAAGGAATCCAGTTTCTTATAGACCTTCACAAAGACTTCCTGAGTCAGGTCTTCAGCCAGGCTGTGGTCTTTCACGTACGAATACACTATGTAATAAATATCGTTGCCATACTCACTCATCGCTCTTTCCAGGATGAGGTCCCTAGATGAGTCAGGAAAGGCTGCTTTTTGATTTTCCAGCAAAAAATCACCTGCTTTCGTCCTCTCCATTCTAACAATTTGACGTGCCCGGTTGGAAAAAAGTTGTGAAATTTGTGGGAATTATGAAAGGTTATGAAACTTTTTCCAGTAAGGGATCGTAAATGTAGTTGAATGCTGTGCAGAAAAAGTGGGAGGAGGAGGGAATCATGAATTATTATGTGAATGCCGGCTTCACGATCGTTCTTTTGATTGTCTTGACGATGGGGGCTTTTGCAATTGACTGCATAGGCAAAGTACTGCAAAAGTCGATCAAACCTAAATATCTTAAAAGTACGATTATTTTTATGCTTCTTCTATTAATGGCCAGCGGGTCCTTTGCCCTGAGCAGGCTCGGAGACTGGAGATTCATCGATACGATCTTTGTTACGAGCCTCTGCTTTTTCGGTCTGGGCTGGGTCACGAACATCACGAATCGGGCGAGCAGGAATGCGGCGGGGACGACGGCAAAATACATTACGAACAATGCGTATAAACATGAATACGAAGCAGCCGGTACATATGGGATGAGTCTCTATCTTCTTGCCAGCCTCATTTTCCTTGCCGGGAGCTGGTCAGTGGCATTTGCCGCGGCATTTTTATAAGTTTACAGGCTGAAGGGGGAATACCTGTTGAGGACAGGAAGAATTATATTAGCAGCCATCATGGCAGGGGTATATTCAGGGATATTGGACGTTTTTGAAGAAAGCAGAGGACTAGCTCCGATCGTCAGCGCGCTGCTATTAATTATCATGACATTCGGTACAGCTCTCTTATTAAGAAAAGTCCTCCCGCAAGAGGGTGTGAAAAAATAGCAGGGAAACAGCACAATGGCGGTTCCCCTGCTATTTTATTTTTTCGAAACGGTCCAGGGCCCTCTGCCTGGCAGCTTTATGATCGACAACGGGATGTGGGTAATTTACACCCAGTTTCACACCGGCTTCTTCTAACACGTCATCGGGAGCCGCGGAAGGGGAGTGGATGTATTTGGACGGCATGTCCTTCAGTTCGGGAACCCACATCCGGATGTACTCGCCTTCCCCGTCGAACTTCTCGCTTTGAAGGGTCGGGTTGAAGATTCGGAAGTAAGGCGATGAATCAAAGCCGCTCCCCGCCACCCACTGCCAGCCCATCGAATTGTTGGCGGTGTCGGCATCGATCAGCGTGTCCATGAACCAGTCCGCCCCTTTTTGCCAGGGGATCAACAGATGCTTGCTTAAAAAGGAAGCCGCGATCATTCGGACACGGTTATGCATGAAGCCAGTTGCCCATAACTCCCTCATGCCGGCGTCGACGATCGGATAGCCGGTTCTGCCTTTGATCCAGCTCTCCCAATGTGCGGCATTTTCTTCCCATTGAAACGCCTTGAATTTCTCGTGCAGAGGTTCTTCAGGGGACTGCGGGAAGTGCATGAGGACGGAATACGAAAAATCCCTCCAAATCAACTGCTTGATGAACGGTTCAGTCTGTTTCTCGATTTTTTCAGTAAAGTGATGGAACAGGCTTCTCACCGAAACTGCCCCTACTGACAGGTAAGGAGAAAGAGTGGAATGGATTCCTGCTGCCGGATAATCCCTGCCTTCATCATAATCCTGGACTCTGTTGCTGAACCGCTTCATCCGTTTTAACGCTGCCTTCTCTCCGGGATCCCAGACTTTCTCCATTATCTTGTACCAGCTGATTTCAGGCAGCAGCCGTAAATCTGCAAGCTGCATGTGCATGTCAACAATTTCAGGGACAGACATTGATTTAAGCGTGGGAACAGGTTTCGGGATTTCCGCTTTCCTAAGGGCCTTGTAGTAGGAAGTATACACTTTGTAAGGAGCCCCGTCTGCTTTTGTTATCTTCCATGGAGGAAGAAGGAGGGTCCCTTCAAATGTTTTTACCTTGATTCCATCCGCAGCCAGTTCCTCTGCAAGTTTCTTATCCCTTTCAAATGTGTCCGGGTCGTACAAGCGATTCCAGTAAACCGCTGCAGCCTCTGTCTTCTTCACCCATTTGGGAAGCACTTCTTCCAATTTGCCTTCATCAAACAACAGGCATCCGCCAATCGCTTCGAGGGATTTTTGATAATGTTCGAGATTCCTGTGGAGCCACCATTTCCTGGCTTCGCCTGGTTGTGACAGACTCTCATCATGAATATAAAGTGGAATGACGGGTCCTTCTTTGGATGCGTGATAAAGAGCAGGATGATCATGCAGGCGGAGGTCCTGCCTGATCAGGACGATCGTCGGTTTGTTCATGGATGCCACCTCGCTTTCTTGATTATTTTCTTATGAAAATTATATAAAAGTCAGGGGTTCGGGTTCAAAAATGGATGGGTTATAAGAATTGAGAGTGGAAAATAACGAATTGGGGCAGGTTTTGTATGTATCTTCTGGCCATTTGACTGTGCAAAGAGGATATATTATCAAAAACAGGGAGAATATTATCAGAAATCACAATATATTATCAAATATAAACATTATATTATCAAGAATTCAATTATATTATCATAACCTATTAATTGGTAAAAGACCCACATCATTATGGAGTCAACAGCCGCAAACCTCCGGAAATTTCAACAAAAATAGTCTAAATTTTCAAAATAGTCCATATGTCATACGTAATAACGACATTCTGCGAGCTAACAGGACTTAAGTGGTATAGACATCTATACTTTTAATTCCATAAACTAGAATAGTAGAGTAATTGGAAACCCTTACATTTATAACTAAAAGGAGGGAAATATGGATGAAAAAGAAACCAGTTTCAATCGCCTTGACCGCTTTGATGTGTACGTCCTTATTTAGTCCCGCAGTATTTGCGGAAGGCGGGGATAAAGACAGGCCGGCAGCAAAAGCAGAGCAGGTAAAGTCGCATCCTGCATTCACATGGGGGAATCCCGCACCCTCAGCGCCTGTTCTTCATCAAGGTACAGCACGCGGGGCAGGGATGATTCAGTCGACTTTGGACCGGATCGATCCGTTGATGGAAGAGAAGATTGAGGAGGGTGTCATGCCAGGGGCCGTTGCACTTGTCGCGAGGAGCGGCCATATCGTGAAGCATGAGGCATACGGGGATGCTTACCGTTATACAGATGGTGATTTCACAGAAGCAGACTCACCGGTAGCCATGCAGGAGGATACGATTTTCGACCTTGCCTCCATCAGTAAGATCTTTACTACCACTGCCGCAATGATCCTTTATGAGGACGGGGCATTCGGGCTTGACGATCCGGTGGCGGAGTATATCCCCGAGTTTGCAGCGAACGGGAAAGAAGATGTGACGATCCGGCAGCTTATGACGCATACGTCCGGATTCACGGCATGGATTCCCCTTTACAGTAAAGGGAATGATAGAGAAGACAGGCTGCAGCTGGTGTTCAACCAGCCGCTTGCGAATGAACCCGGCACCGCCTATACATACAGTGATTTAAACATGATTACCCTGGGTGCCATCATCGAAAGATTGTCCGGTCAGCGTCTTGATGAATTCGTGAAAGAAAATATTACTGAACCTATCGGGATGAAAGATACGATGTACAATCCGCCTGCATCCTTGAAAGAAAGGATTGCGGCAACTGAATACCAGCCTGCGATCGGGCGCGGACTCGTGTGGGGAGAAGTGCATGATGAAAATGCCTGGTCACTCGACGGTGTTGCCGGTCACGCGGGAGTATTTTCAACAGCGGAAGATCTGGCTAAATTCGCCCATATGTTTGTAAAAGAGGGGCGCTATGGAAACAAACAGATTCTGAAACCCGAGACGGTCAAACTGCTCTCGGAGAATCAAATCCCCGAATTCCCGGGTGATGACCATGGACTTGGCTGGGAACTGAACCAGGGGTGGTTCATGGACGGTCTTGCAGGAGAGAATTCACTGGGCCATACAGGATACACAGGAACTTCGATCGTTGTGGATAAGGATAACGATACGATCGCCATCCTCCTGACAAATCGTGTGCATCCTTCACGGAACACCGTGTCGACCAATACGGTCAGACGTCCGTTTGCACAGTTGGTTGCAGATTCAATCCCTGTGGATATGGAAGGGAAAAAGAAAGAACAAGCCTGGTTCGCAGGGTACGGAGATAAATTGGAACGCAGCCTGGTGGCAGAAGTGAACATTGATAAGGATGCAGTCTTATCCTTTGATACTTGGTACCGGATCGAGAAGGATTCGGATTTCGGTCATGTAGAAACCTCCGTGGACGGGGAAACCTGGACAGCGGCCGGTTCTTCTCTTACAGGGAACAGTGAAGGCTGGTCGGAAGAGGAAGTAACTATCCCTGCAGGAACAAGGTACATCCGTTTCAACTACGAAACAGATGCATCCGTTAACTACCGCGGGTGGTATGTGAAAGATATCGGACTGAAATCGGATATCGGACATAAGCTGAAGGCGCATTTCAAAGGCTGGGCTAAACGCAGTTATTAAAAAGAAGGGGAGGAACACGCATGAAACACTTTAATAAAATCTTTTCTTTATCCGTCCTGGTACTTGCGCTCATCATTTCCGGACTGCCGCTGAACAATGTGAAGGCGGAAAGCAGTCTGAAAGATTTGATCATCTATCAAAATGCACCTCAAGTGGAGGTCAAAGCGGGTGAAGAATTAGGAATGAAGGCATTGAATGTCTATAACGACGGGCACTTTACGCTTGTGTCCGAAGGATTGGACTGGAGTTCTTCAAACAAAACAGTGGCCTCAGTGGATGAGGATGGAAAAGTCACTTTGACCGGCAAGAATGGTAAAACCTTTATCAAAGTGTCAAACGGAACATATTCCGACCGCATAGCCGTGCATGTAAAGCCTGTCCATAAAAAAGGAGAAAAAGGCAAACCTGCATCGGAAGCAAAGATCATAAAGCAAAAAGGAGAGCGCTACAATCTGGTTGATGAAGCGATCGAAAACATGACGATTGAAGAAAAAATCGGTCAGATGCTCATGCCTGACTTCAGGAACTGGGACGGGGAAAATGTAACGGAAATGCTTCCTGAAATCGAACAGCTGGTGAAGGATTATCATCTCGGCGGGGTTATTTTATTCCGTGAGAATGTCGTCACGACCGACCAAACGACGAAGCTGGTCGCCGACTATCAGGATGCGGCTGAAAAGTATGGTCTATTGATGACAATCGACCAGGAAGGCGGAATCGTTACACGTCTTCAATCTGGAACAGACTTCCCTGGGAATATGGCATTGGGGGCTGCAAGGTCACCTGAAATTGCCCATAATGTAGGGAAAGCGATTGGGGAAGAACTTCATTCCCTTGGAATCAATGTAAACTTTGCACCGGTAATGGACGTCAATATCAACCCTGACAACCCGGTGATCGGGGTCCGTTCTTTCGGCGGTGATCCCGAATTGGTCGCGGAAATGGGAGTAGCCTATACGGAAGGACTTCAGTCCGCCGGTGTCGCAGCAACTGCCAAGCATTTCCCGGGCCACGGTGACACTGCTGTTGATTCACACCTTGGGCTGCCGGAAGTTCCTCACGATAAAGAACGATTGAAGGAAGTTGAACTGTATCCGTTCCAGAAGGCAATGGATGCGGGGATCGATGCAATCATGACGGCTCACGTCACGTTCCCTAAAATCGACGACTCCAAGGCAATTTCGAAAAAAACAGGAGAAGAAATTGCAGTCCCGGCCACTCTTTCTCATAAAGTCCTGACAGAATTGATGCGTGAAGAAATGGGCTATGAGGGCATCATCACGACAGACGCCATGAATATGAAAGCGATCGCCGACCATTTCGGTGCAGTCGATGCGGCCGTACGAGCAGTAAAAGCGGGAACGGATATCGTCCTTATGCCGGTCGGACTGAGCGAAGTGAGACAAGGGCTTCTGGATGCGGTCGTCAGCGGTGAACTGACGGTTGATCGTATCGAATCCTCCGTTGAACGAATCCTTTCCCTTAAAATCAAACGGGGGGTCATCAAGGAAGAAACCCCGCTACCATTGGAAGAAAAAATCGCTGAAGCAAATGAAATCGTTGGATCTGAAGAGCATAAACAAGTGGAAAAAGAAGCGGCCGAGCGTTCCATCACGCTTGTGAAAAACGAGCAGGCACTTCCATTAAATCCTTCTGAAGGTGAAAAGGTCGTTGTTATCGGTAATACGTATATCGAGGATCTAGGGAAAGCTGTAAAGGAACAGCATGAAAATACTACAGTCATCAAGGTTTCATCGAGCTACCAATTAACTGAAGAACAGAAAGCGGAAATCAGGGAAGCTTCAGCTGTCATCGCCGGTACTTACACTTACAATGTTTCTGGCAGATCTCCTGAGAGTTCCCAGATGCAGATGGTCAAAGCTTTACAAGACGAAACAGATGCCCCTGTAATCACTGTCGGCATCCGCAACCCATACGACATCATGGCGTATAACGAAGAAGTTGACGCTTATCTTGCTCAATACGGTTTCCGCACGGCAAGCTTTAAGGCATCAGCCGCGACGATTTTCGGAGCGAATGCACCAGGCGGAAAGCTTCCTGTATCTATTCCGGGAGTGGATGAAGGTACTCTGTATGAATTCGGACATGGTTTGACGTATTAAATTTCAGTTAACGGGAGGGGAAGAATTTGAAAAAGTGGATGATTGCACTGCTCACACTGATACTCATTTTTTCTACGATGTCTGCAGGCTCCGCGCATGATAATGGCAAAGGCAATGGACACGGAAAAGGGAAAGGAAAACATAAAGAATTCTCACTTGGTGTTGAGCAGCTTTTAAAAGAGAAAAAAGATCTGATTGAAGGGAAGAAAGTAGGCTTGATCACGAACCCTACCGGGGTGGATCAAGAGCTGAACAGTATCGTGGATACATTGCATAACGATCCGGATGTGGAATTGACTGCGCTTTACGGTCCTGAACACGGTGTGCGCGGAGACGCACAAGCAGGGCAGTATGTCGATTTCTATATCGATGAACGCACAGGTCTTCCGGTATACAGCCTCTATGGCGCTACCAAGAAACCGACACCTGAAATGCTAGAAAATGTAGAAGTCCTTCTGTTCGATATCCAGGATGTAGGAACGCGTTTTTACACCTATATTTACACCATGGCATACGCGATGGAAGCTGCAAAAGAAAATGATATCCCAATCATCGTGCTCGACCGTCCGAATCCGCTGAGCGGAACTAAAGTCGAAGGTCCAGTACTTGATATGGAATACTCTTCATTCGTTGGAAACTACAGCATACCGCTCCGTCATGGAATGACAGTCGGGGAACTTGCAAAATTATTCAACACAGAATTTGATATAGGCGCAGACCTGACCGTTGTTGAAATGGAAGGCTGGAAACGTGACAAGTATTACGATGAAACACCACTCGAATTCGTCATGCCTTCACCGAACATGCCTACCCTTGATACAGCTTTGGTATACCCTGGTGCGGCACTCATTGAAGGTACAAATGTCTCTGAAGGGCGCGGCACAACGAAGCCGTTCGAACTGATCGGGGCACCGTTCATCAATGCAGCCGACCTTGCAGATGAACTGAATGGGCTTAAGCTTGAAGGCGTCACCTTCAGAGCGGCATCTTTCACACCTGCATCATCCAAGCACGCAGGCAAACTGTCACACGGAATCGAGATTCATGTCACTGACAGACAAACATTCAAACCTGTCGAAACGGGGCTTCACATCGTGAAAACAATTCATGACATGTACCCTGAAGACTTCCAGTTCCGTGCAGAAAACAGCGCAGGCATCTCATTCTTCGACAACCTCATCGGAAACGGCTGGATCCGTGAAGGAATCGAAGAAGGGAGAAGCATAGAAGAAATGACCGCCCAATGGCAGCCAGAACTAAAAGAATTCAACAAAGTACGAAAACAATACCTGCTATACTGATCAAACCCAAAAGACCCCAACGGCCCATTTATATGCCTTGGGGTCTTTTCTTTTCATTTTAACCTTTAAAAGTCATTGATGATTTTACCCCCACCTTACTACTTACATTTTCAGCCTTTTCTTGATAGCATAATGTAGAGTGAAGTTTTGTTAGGCAACAGCTGATTCTGGCTGGAACCAGCTGTTGATTGGAGTGGAAGGCGAAGACTCCTGCGTGAAAAGTAGCTAATATGAGACCCCGCAGGGAGGTACGACCGAGGAGGCTCACGGGCTGCCCGCGGAAAGCGAAGCCTTCCACGGAAATCAACAGCGTTGTTTAAGCTGTTTAACGAAGCTTCTAACTATTAAAAACGAAAAGAGGTTATCAATCATGCTAAAGAAATTCGCAAGTGATGCATTGGGTATCAGCGACATTGGAAAAATCATCAAACGTGAAGACTTCGACAAAACACAATCAGACGATTATGTCCTAAGCGAAGACGGAGAAAAAATCCACTTCCTTATCAAGTCCAAAACCGACGAATACTGCTTCACCAACCGTGCGCTCATTCATTTAGATGGTGAAAAGGCCTCAAGCAGCAAACGCAACCTTTACCGCTATGACTATTACAAACACCCGATCAGCAACGTATCCATCGAAACGGCAGGCACAATCGACCTTGACCTTGAAATCAAATTCACCATGGGGAACCATGCCTTCTCAGTCGATATCGATAAAAAAGAAGGAGAGGCAATCGCCGATCTATACAAATCACTCCTTGCCATCTCCCATATCCAGGATGAAGGAAAGCGGATCATCGACTCTGCAGAGAAAAGTCTGTCGACGGCAAGGGAACTCATAGCCAATAACCGTTTCCATGATAATGACATCTCAGACGAATTCAAACAAACGACCAGTTTTGCGTTTGAATGGTTCAATGACCATTATAATGCCAATACAAGAAAAGACTTTGGAGAGGTTTTCAGTAAGTATATTCAAAACTAGATAGATAACCAGAATCGCCTGCCGCTTAAGAGCGGCAGGTGATTTTCACGTTATTACAGGAGAACTTTATCCAATTCATACATCCGGTCATAAGCGCTTATCAGCTCTTCAGGCACCAGTGTCCTGCCGTAAATCCACGCATTTTTCTCAATCAGATTCTTAAGGACTGCTTTCTCTTTGTCATCCCCGTACATCAAAATCCTGGTGTCATGTTTGTTTTTCTTAAAGTCCAGATAATAACCGAGCACGCGGTAAAGGACAATCCGGACAAGCTCCTCCTCCGGTACCCTGATATTCAACTTCGCTATATATCCATTGATCTTCAAATAATTAAATCTGATTGTATTATGGGATACGTTATAACTCATCGGCACAGTGAGACTGTTGTTCGCTTCGTAGTTGATCTTCAAGCTGTGCTGAGATAATGTCTGCTGGATGATCTTCTCAATATTCCATATGTATAGCATTTTGTATCACTGCCCTTCAAGAACTTACTAATCAGTATAAGAACTTATGCAGGTTTGGTCAAAGATCTAACTGTGAACATGGAAAGCGGCCATGCAATATCTGGTTGTCTCGGGTGATCTGTATCCGGGAGCCGCCGGGATGCTATAATGTGTGAACCGGAGACCTAAGAAAAGAGGTGCAGTTATGGATATCAGACACTTAAAATATTTCATTGAAGTGACGAGGCTTAGAAGTTTTACCAAGGCAGCGGATCACTTATTTGTGACCCAGCCCACCATCAGTAAGATGATCAGGAATCTTGAAGAAGAACTTGGGGTGGAGCTGTTCGACCGCTCGCGGAGGCAGCTTGTGCTGACCGATGCCGGAAGGGCGATCCTGCAGCAGGCGCAAACGATCGATAAAGCATTCGTGAACATCCAGCATGAACTCGATGACCTGATCGGACTGCAGAGGGGGCATATCAGGATCGGGCTGCCGCCGATCATGGATGCCGGTCATTTTATCCGTGTGCTTGGGGAATTCCACAAACTGTATCCACGCATCACGTTTCAGCTTATCGAAAACGGGACGAAAAGGATAGAAGAAGACATCATGTCAGACCAGTTGGATGTCGGGATCGCCGTCCTTCCTGTGAGCGGCGATGATTTTCATCATTTCTCCTTCATGAAAGAAGAACTCCTGGCAGTCATTCCTCCAAGCCATAAGTTCGCCATCAGAAAACAGATCAAAATGGAAGAATTGGAGGAAGAATCATTCATTCTTTTCAACAAAGATTTTGCACTGAATGACCGGATCAAAGCAGCGTGTAAAGAAGCCGGTTTTATGCCGCAGGTCGTTTCCGAAAGCTCTCAGTGGGATTTTATCGGGAAGATGATCGAGGCGGAGCTGGGGATTTCCATTTTGCCTGCCAGCGTATACAGTCTTCTCAAGGAGGACCTCACCGCAATCAAAGTGGTGAAACCTGTCATTGAATGGGATCTTGCAATTATATGGAGAAAAAATCAATATTTATCTTACGCGACTGCCGAGTGGCTGAAGTACACCCAGGGCAGGCTGATGGGAAGCATCTCTGAATAAAGGGATGCTTTTTTTATTCAAATAGTAAAAAAATTCATCATGATCTTCCAGATATATACGTTGATACCAATTGGATGAAAGCATTCTCATTGATGATATCTATGCCAGTGATAAAGAACATTCATTTCACTTATAGAACACTCAGGCGTACACTTTGGGTATCAAACGTTTGAAATACCAATTCACACAGAAGGGATTGTTCACCATGAAAGAAGCCAAGCATCCTAAAGAAAGTCTGGTCGTCAATACGGACCAGGTCATGATCAATGATCTGAATAACTACAATACATTGTTCGGGGGTGTATTGATGAAGAAGCTTGATAATAATGCAACATTATCTGCAAGACGCCATGCAAGGGTGAAAGAATGCGTGACAGCATCAACCGACTCCATCGATTTCCTTTATCCGATTCAACAATCTGATTCCGTATGCGTGGAGTCATATGTCTCTTACGTTGGAAATAAATCGATGGAGATCTTCTGCAAGGTGATCGCTGAAGACATGATGACAGGGGAAAGAAGGATGGCCGCAACAGCTTTTCTTACCTTTGTAGCTCTTGATGAAAATAAAAAACCGGTCAAGGTACCTGAAATTATCCCTGAGACAGAAGAGGAAAAGTTCCTTTATGAATCAGGGAAGGAACGTGCAGAAAGAAGACGGATCCGCCGGAAGCACAGTAAAACACTGACTGAAATCATAGGACTTGAGAAACCTTGGAACTTGGGAGGGGAAGCTTCATGACAACTATGCTTGAAAGCTTACATGATCTGAACGATGCAAAAAAAGATGTGGAATCTCTGAAGCATGAATATCCGGACTTGAACGAGCAGCTTGTTCATGTAGTCAGTCTGACGAGACAGCTTCAGTTGAAATATGGATATATGGGATCTTTATTGAGGGATAAAGAACTGCCGGATTACGAGCCGCGCTTCGTAAGGGGATCGATTCTTACTTTGTATCAGCAGGAAGTGAGAAAATTGAAAGATCATCCGCAAGTCATTCAATTGAAGGAACTTATGAAGAAACACCGCAACATCAGTGATTCGAAACTGTTTTTGTTGATTCTTGGGGCTAAGCCGGAACTGCTTCAGGGGTCTACAATCATTAAATAGTGAGAAAAGCCGTCAGCTTAAGTAATCTGGCGGTTTTTTCTATAAATAAAAAACAAGGAAAACCACTAAGGTTTTCCCTGTTTTTCTTGGTATGGAGCATAGCGGGATCGAACCGCTGACCTTTTGGCTGCCAGCCAAACGCTCTCCCAGCTGAGCTAATGCCCCTTGTTTCAATATGTACCCCGCGTTAACGGTTATGAAAATAGTTTAATGGATAGTCTGTTTTGTTGTCAATAAGAATTCTATGCAGAATTAAATTTTTTCACTTTCTTTCATATTTAAATGGTGCATCACTATTCACCTTATTCATATCCGTATAGGAAGTCCGGCTGCGAGGATAATAATAAAAATTAATTCCCTCCGGTCGGTTTTCCGGCTATCTAAGAGAGGTATGTTAACATGGTACGATACATAATTTAGAGAGGTGACACATGAATCAGGCTACACGAGTATTTTGGTATTCACTATTTGTTTCTTTGATCGTTGTTGTATGGGGGTCTGCCGCCCCGAAACATTTGGAAAAAATCACTGCTGCATTCACACAGGGAATCCTGGATAAATTCGGCTGGTTTTATTTGCTTATTGTTATTGCCATTTTACTATTCTGCGTATATTTAATGTTTTCTCGCTACGGGAAAGTCAGACTCGGGAAGGATGGAGAAAAACCTGAGTTCAGCAACTCCTCATGGTTCGCTATGCTGTTCAGTGCAGGAATGGGGATGGGGCTTGTCTTCTGGACGACAGCAGAACCAATATCCCATGCATTCAAAAGCAGTCCGTCAGCAGAGCTGGGAACAGATGCAGCGGTAAGGGATGCGCTTAAATATTCCTTTTTTCACTGGGGCATCCATGCGTGGGCGGTCTACGGCATTGTTGCGCTGGTATTGGCCTACTTTAAGTTCAACCGGGGGGCAAGGGGTCTCATCAGTGCCACGCTCACCCCGTTATTCGGAGAGAAACGTATGAGAGGCCCATTGGGGCAAGGGATCGATGTCCTTGCTGTATTTGCGACGGTTGTCGGTGTTGCCGCTACCCTCGGGTTCGGATCGGCACAGATAACAGGAGGGCTGTCCTTTTTATTCGGCACCCCCAACAATTACACTGTACAGCTGATTGTATTGGCTGTATCGACCATTTTATTCATCTGGTCTGCATGGTCAGGCATCGGGAAAGGGATCAAATATTTGAGTAACATCAATATGGGTCTTGCCGCATTCCTGTTAGTTCTATTATTCATCGTCGGGCCGACAATGCTGATTTTGAATATGTTTACGAATACACTTGGAAATTATGCTGCGGATTTCTTTAAAATGAGCCTGCGCATAGCTCCAATGGATGCCGAGGGCAGGACCTGGATCAATGGCTGGACCATTTTTTACTGGGCGTGGTGGATCTCCTGGGCGCCTTTTGTCGGGATATTCATTGCGAGGATTTCAAGGGGCCGGACAATCAAGGAATTTTTATTCGGTGTTCTTTTGCTCCCTTCCCTTGTATGCTTCATCTTCTTCTCTGTATTTGGGGTCTCTGCCCTGCGTCTCGAGAATCTTGGGATAGCGGCCATTTCTAAGTTAAGTCTTGAGACCTCGACATTCGGGACGCTTGCTGAATATCCGCTCGGAACCTTTATGTCCATCATTACGATTTTTGTCATCGCGATTTTCTTCATCACTTCCGCAGATTCCGCAACTTTTGTATTGGGAATGCTCAGTACGGACGGCCGATTAAATCCTGGAAATCAGGTCAAGATTTCATGGGGATTGATTCAATCGATGATGGCGGCCGCCGTCGTTTATTTCGGGGGCACCCAGGGACTGCAGAATATGCTGATCATCGCAGCTCTTCCGTTTGCCCTGGTGATCATCCTGATGGGAGTCTCTTTTTACAAAGACATACGATCGGAGTTAAGATCCACGTCACATGACCAAAAACATCATACATTGAAAAAAGGCAGCTGATCTCAGCTGTCTTTTTTGGGGGAAGGGGGCTACTGTTCACAAAGATTTCCTTTTATTAAAAATCCTTTTGATGTTATAGTAGGGAAATATATTTTCTACTATAGAAAGGATTTCTATTAATGAATTATAAAATGATCGTTCTTGATTTAGATGATACATTGCTCCGGGATGACCAAACGATCTCCGGACGAACAAAAAAAGCACTGATGAAAGCTCAGGAGAACGGTGTGAAGGTGGTCCTCGCATCTGGCAGGCCGACCTATGGGATGCGCCGGGTGGCGGAAGAACTGAAACTGAATGAGTTTGGAAGCTATATTTTATCGTTTAACGGATCCGTCATCATCAATTGCAGTACGGATGACGAAATTTACAGCCGTTCATTATCAGCTGAAACAGCGCATCGATTATATGATTTAAGCAAACGTGAAGGTGTCGGGATCCTGACGTATTCTGATGATGCGATCCTTGTAGAAGAACCGAATGAATTTGCAGAGATCGAAAGCAGACTGACAGGACTGCCGGTGCAGGTGGTGCCGGACTTTAAAGAAGCGATAGACGGACCGGTCGTCAAGGCTCTTATGCTGAAAGAAGCGGAAAGACTGGTGGAAGTGGAGAAGAAGCTGCAGGAGGAATTGGACGGCGAACTGTGTGTCATGCGCTCAAAACCATTCTTTCTCGAATTTACGCAGCTTGGAGTGACAAAAGGGGCGAGCCTGGATTATCTGATCAAACCACTCGGTATCAGCAGGGAAGAAGTCATAGCCATCGGCGACAGCTACAATGATCTGGCTATGATTGAGTTTTCCGGTCTTGGTGTTGCGATGGGCAATGCACCGGAAGATATAAAGAAGAATGCTGATCATGTCACATCTTCTAATATGGAAGACGGCGTGGCTGAAGTTGTGGAACAGTTTGTACTCAAGGAAATGACACATGTGTAAAGGTTTCAAACTTTTTCTGTAAAAGCTTTACATTTGGTTAATTTTACATTTACATTCCAGGTTTACGGGCGGTATAGTTGCGGGAAAGAGATAAAGGATAAAAACAACGGAAACATCTTTCTTGTATTTATTTACAATTTATGAAGCTTCATCCACGTATCTAAAATGTAATTCATTTCGAAATAACGTAACAATCCTTGTCATTATCGTATTCCACTACAGAAGCCAACCATTTTTGTCGAATCACGGTGAAATATTTTTGTTACGAATCACACCAAAATGTTATACAGCTGAAATTAATTTCTGTTATAATACTTTCTGTTGACTCAATCTGATTTACAAAACTACAAATTTACTTTACTAAATATTAATAATAAAGGTGATGAAGTATGAACTTCTTTAAGAACCGTTTCAATGACATGCGCAGTGAGATGCGTGCTGGGAAGTTGACTTTCTTCTTTACAGTCGTCATTTTATTCTGGTTAAAAACGTATGCTGTCTATTTGGCGGAATTCAATCTTGGCATTCAAAATGTGATGCAGCAATTCATTCTATTTATAAACCCGCTTAGCTCAGCACTATTTTTCTTTGCAATTGCTCTTTTCTGGAAAGGCAGAGGACGGTACATTGCATTTATCGTCATTAATTTATTGATGTCTTTCATTCTATATGCAAACGTAGTGTACTATCGTTTCTTTAATGATTTCATTACAGTACCGGTTCTTATGCAGGCAAAAACCAATAACGGGCTCGGAGGCAGTGCCATTGAACTGATCAGTCCTGTGGATATCCTTTACTTCCTTGATCTGTTCATCATCATTGGGCTTGTGATCGCGAAGAAAGTGAAGCCTCAGGAAAAACTTCGCTTCCGTGCGGTATTTGCAGTCATGACATCAGCAGTGCTTGTGTTCTTATTGAATCTTGGTCTTGCGAATATTGATCGTCCAGAGTTATTGACACGCAGCTTTGACCGTAACTATCTTGTGAAATATCTGGGTACGACGAACTTTACGATTTATGATGTTGTACAGAACTCAAAGACACACGCTAAACGTGCCATGGCCGACAGCAACGAGGTTTCGGAGGTTGAGAACTTTGTGAAAGCGAACAAAGCGGCTCCAAACCCGGAGGCATTTGGTAAAGCCGAAGGAAAAAATGTTATATACATCTCAATGGAATCCCTTCAGTCATTTATGATTGGAAGAGAGCTCAATGGCCAGGAGGTTACACCATTCCTGAATTCTTTAGTTGATAATAAAGATGCCATGTACTTTGATAACCTGTTTCATCAAACAGGGCAGGGTAAAACATCCGACTCGGAGTTTATCATTGAAAACTCTCTATATCCGCTTCCACAGGGTGCGGTATTCATGACACATGCGAACAATACGTATCAGTCAGCACCTGCACTCTTAAAGGACAAAGGATATACGTCTGCTGTGTTCCATGGTAACTACAAAACGTTCTGGAACCGTTCAGAGATGTACCGTTCCATGGGGTATGACAAGTTCTTTGATGCAACGTATTACGACATGAGCAAACCGGAAGAACAGCTTCCTTATGGTTTGAAGGACGGCCCGTTCTTTGAAGAATCAATGCCGATGCTCGAAAGCTTGAAGCAGCCGTTCTATACGAAGTTCATCACATTGTCCAATCACTTCCCGTTTGACCGTCACGAGGAGGATGCAAACTTCCCTACGGCTGAAACGAATGATGGTGTAGTGAATCGTTACTTCCAGACCGCTCACTACATGGATAAGCAATTGGAAAACTTCGTGAACGACTTGAAAGAAAAGGGTCTTTATGACAATACGATGATCGTCCTTTACGGTGACCACTATGGTATTTCTGACAATCACAATAAAGCAATGTCAGAAATCCTTGGAAAAGAAGTCGGAGATTATGAGAGTGCCCAGCTCCAGCGTGTACCATTATTCATCCTGAATTCTGGTGCTGAAGGTGGAGTCAACCATACGTACGGCGGACAGATTGACATTCGCCCTACGATCATGCACCTTCTCGGAGTGGAGACAAAAGATTATCTAAGCTTCGGTCAGGACTTGCTTTCTAAAGAACATAAGCAGATTGTTCCTTTCCGAAATGGTGATGTCATTTCCGATAAGTATTCAAACATTAAAGGTGTCTGCTACGATAACGAAACAGGCAAGCCGGTTGAAGAAGGTAATGAAGAAGCCGCAAAAGCTTGCGAAGGCATGAGTAAAGACGCTCAAAAACGTCTCGAGCTTTCAGACAAAGTAGTTTATGAGGATTTAATGCGCTTCTATGAGCCGGAAGGATATACGCCGATCGATCGTAAGGATTATCAGTATGTCAATCCAAATCCAAAAAGCTCAGAAAATCCTGAAGCTCAGCAGCATGAAGAAAATCACGAATAATTTATTTGATCAAAAGCCAGTTCCGGTGCATTCCGGGGCTGGCTTTTTTATTGGTACTGGATGCTGGTCCGTCCTTAACCGGAGTAATTCATCATGAGTGTTTTTGATGGTTTAATGATTGTTTTTGACTGTAAGTGACAGAAAATGATTGATTTTTGAAAACGTTCTCATTATAATGAAGGTAATAAAGAATTGCAGGAGGAGCTTATGCTTACTGAGGAAAGACACCGAATCATTTTAGATTTACTGAAAGATAAGGAAACCATCAAGATTCAGGATATCGCTGAATTGACGGAAGCGTCTGAATCAACGATCAGACGGGATTTGACCCAGCTTGAACAAGGAAAGTATTTAAAAAGGGTTCACGGGGGAGCGGCGCGGCTGCAAGGAAAGCTGAAAGAATTGACGGTTTCTGAGAAAACATCCAAAAGCTTTCATGAAAAAAGCATGATCGGACGTTTTGCGGCAGGTCTTGTTGAAGAAGGGGACTGCATATTTCTGGATGCAGGGACCACCACATTAGGTATAATCGAGTTTCTTCCTGAGATTGATATCGTGATTGTGACAAATGGGTTGACTCATGTGGATGCCCTGCTCCAAAAAGGATTCAAGACGTACCTCATCGGGGGGAGCGTGAAACCGACAACAAAAGCGGTGATAGGAAGCGGCGCCATTGAATCTCTTCAAAAATATCGGTTTGATAAAGCGTTCCTTGGAACGAATGGGGTCCATCCGCAATACGGATTCACGACACCTGACCCTGAAGAAGCGCAAGTGAAGAAGACGTCAATTGAACTTTCGAGAGAAGCATTTATTCTCGCCGACGATTCGAAATTCGGTGAGATAGCGTTCAGTAAAATTGCTGATTTAAATGAGGCGGTTGTCATTACGAATGGCAGTGGGGAAGAACCTGACACGGCATATATGGAAAAAACTACAGTAAAGGTTGTGACAGCATGATATATACCTTAACCCTGAATCCATCAGTTGATTATATCATGGAGCTTGATCATTTCACGCAGGGAGGATTGAACCGGTCGGTGAAAGAAAATGCTCTGCCCGGCGGAAAAGGGATCAATGTCTCACGCGTCCTTCATGTCCTGGATGTGAAAAGTACTGCGTTAGGTTTTGCGGGGGGCTTCACTGGTGAATTCATCAAGCGGTTTTTGCAAGATGAACAGATAGAATCTGAATTTGTGGAAGTAGATGAAGTATCCAGGATCAATGTGAAAGTGAAGGCAGACGAAGAAACTGAAATAAATGGAAACGGGCCATCCATCACGAAGGAGCAGTTGGATATTCTGCTTAATCAAATTTCAGCTTTATCAGAGAAAGATACCCTTGTACTCGCTGGGAGTATACCTGCTTCCGTCCCTGAATCATTCTATCAGGAAGCGGCTTCTCTCTGTGAGAAGCGGGGAACGAGGATTATTATTGACGCTGAAAAGAAATTGATTGAACCGGTACTTTCCTTAAAGCCTTTTTTGATCAAACCGAACCATCATGAACTGGGAGAAATATTCGGTGTGGAAATCAAATCAATCGAAGACGCGGTCCATTATGGGAAAAAATTGAAAGGAAAAGGCCCTGTAAATGTGATTGTATCCATGGCAGAGAAAGGTGCTCTCCTGTTAACGGGTGAAGATGTGTATCAAGCGTCCGCACCTGTTGGTGAGCTGAAGAGTTCAGTCGGAGCGGGAGATTCAACCGTGGCCGGATTCCTTGCTGGCCTTTCAAAAGGGTACAGCATTGAAGATTCATTCCGACTGGGAACTGCAGCAGGATCGGCGACGGCTTTTTCAATCGGACTTTGCGATGAAGTTAAAGTAAACGACTTATTTAAACAAATTGAAATCAGTAAAAGATAAAAGGGAGGAAGTACAATGCGTATAACAGAGCTTTTAAGAAAAGAGACCATCGCATTGAATCTGCAGGCATCATCAAAAAAATCGGTCATTGATGAGCTTGTTTCCGTCCTTGATAAAGGCGGGAAACTTCAGGATGCGGAAGAATTCAAAAAAGCGATTCACAATCGCGAATCACAGAGTACGACAGGCATCGGTGAAGGGATTGCCATTCCCCATGCAAAAACATCGGCAGTAAAGTCACCGGCGATTGCATTCGGAAAATCGGCGGACGGAATCGATTATGAGTCCCTGGACGGAGCTCCTGCACATCTGTTCTTCATGATTGCGGCAACCGAAGGGGCGAACCAAACACACTTGGAGGCGCTCAGCCGCCTTTCTTCCATATTGATGGATGAAAGTGTCCGTAAAGCATTGGTGAATGCAGCCACGGAGGAGGAAGTTTTAGAGATTATTAATCTTCATGATAAAGAAGAAGAGCCAGCTTCCGAAGAGTCTTCCCCCAGTGAAGGGAAAGTGCTCGCTGTGACTGCCTGCCCTACCGGGATTGCGCATACTTACATGGCAGCCGATGCGCTGAAAGCGAAGGCAAAAGAGCTCGGGATTGGTCTGAAGGTGGAGACGAATGGTTCCGGGGGAGCGAAGGATGTGCTGACTGCGGACGAAATTGAAAGCGCTCCAGCCATCATTGTCGCTGCCGATACAAAAGTGGAGATGAACCGTTTTAAAGGGAAGCCTGTCATCGAAGTCCCGGTGGCAGAAGCGATCAGAAAGCCGCAGGTGCTTCTTGAAAAAGCAGTCAACAAGGATGCTCCCCTGTACAGCGGAACTAAGGGGTCGGAAGATAAAGAGGAACAGGGGGAAGAGAAAAAGCAGCGCACAGGTTTCTACAAGCATTTGATGAATGGTGTATCGAATATGCTTCCGTTTGTTGTCGGCGGGGGGATCCTGATCGCGATTTCATTCCTTTTTGGGATTCAATCCGCGAATCCCGATTCTCCGGAGTATAATGAATTTGCGGCCATTTTAAATAAAATAGGCGGAGAGAATGCATTTTACCTGATGGTTCCTGTTCTCGCCGGATTCATTGCGATGAGCATTGCAGACCGTCCAGGATTTGCCCCGGGGATGGTCGGGGGTCTGATTGCTGCGACTGGCCAGAGTGGATTTCTGGGAGGGATCATTGCCGGTTTCCTTGCAGGTTACGTTGTCGTGGGAATCAAGCGTTTAACGAAGAATTTCCCGGCCCCGCTTGAAGGCATTAAACCCGTTTTGATTTATCCGTTGCTCGGCATTTTCATTACCGGTGTCATTATGCTTCAGTTCCTGGTAGAGCCGCTGAGCACAGTTAACAGCGGGATTCAGAACTGGCTGGACGGACTGGGCACAGGAAACCTGGTTGTACTTGGGTTGATTCTTGGCGGAATGATGGCGGTTGATATGGGCGGACCGATCAACAAGGCCGCATTCACTTTCGGTATTGCGATGATCGAAGGAGGAAACCTTGCACCACACGCAGCGATTATGGCGGGCGGTATGGTTCCTCCGCTTGGATTGGCACTTGCCACTACATTCTTTAAAAGTAAATTCAAAGATAATGAAAGGAAAGCAGGGATTGCCGCCTACTTCATGGGAGCATCCTTCATCACGGAGGGGGCGATCCCGTTCGCGGCGGCAGATCCTTTCCGGGTGATTCCATCGATTGTGACTGGTTCAGCGGTTGCAGGTGCCCTGACGATGGCCTTTGGCATCGGACTGCCTGCCCCGCACGGAGGACTATTCGTCTTCCCGGTGGTCGAAGGTAATCCGTTCCTTTATCTGGTGGCTGTGCTGATTGGTTCAGTCATTACGGCCTTGATGGTTGGTTTCTTGAAGAAGCCTGTAAAATAAAAAGAACATCCTACCAGGTGGCGTTTGTCGCCTGGTTTTTATTTTTGCATTGAATGACGTTTCAACGCCTCTTCCAAAATGATTGGTTTTAAAATTGGCGTTTCAGGTTAAAAGTATACGTAATAGAAGAAAGTAAAGAGGGGACGCTTATGGACTTTTTCGAATGGGTGCCGGAACTTCCGGACGAGTATGAAACTTCCCTGATCCGCATCATGCTGATTGTGATTTTGAGCGGTCTGATCGGGATTGAAAGGGAATCAAAGAACCACCCGGCCGGATTGCGGACACATATCCTTGTGGGTGTAGGGTCTTGTTTATTGATGCTGGTTTCATTATATGGTTTTGAACCTTTCCTGGAGGAGCACCCGGAGCTGGTGGGGTTCGATCCCAGCCGAATCCCGTCTTATGTTATCTCAGGGATCGGTTTTCTCGGTGCAGGAACGATCATGGTGCATGGAGGAGTGACAGTCAGGGGACTGACCACTGCAGCGAGCATCTGGGTTGTGGCGGGTCTCGGACTTGTTGTAGGGATCGGTATGTATTATGAAGCGATATTTACGACTTTGATCATCGTCATGACCTTATTTTTCTTAAATAAATTTGAAATGTTCTATAAAGAAAGAGTCAGGCATAAGAAACTCCTGCTTTTAAGCCTTGTTGTGAAAAAAGGTGAAGGGAATATCAGTGCCATCAATGATGCGATTACAAGTCACGGCATCGAAATCACACAGTATCAGATCGAGGACGATGATGATCTTAAAGGGATTGACAGTTTTAAATATTCCCTGCTCATCCTCACCCCTGATATTGTCAACTTCAATAGAGTACTTGAAGTGGTGAAAGAACTGCCATGCATTGAAAAGATCCAGCTTCATAAGAAATGACCCCCGTGGTGTACAGGGGGTCATTTTACATTTACAGACTTTCAATTTCAACATCCTTGATCCCTTCAATCTCGGATATCCTGTAATAAATATCCGTTGTCTTCTTTCTGAAGTCAACAATGATCTTCAACTCAAGCAGATGCAAATTATTTTTCAAATCTTTAATACGGATGTTTTCAATTGCAATGTCCTCTTGTTTGATTTGATCTATAATTGCTCTGATCTCATGCTTTTCCTTGATTGTAGCCCGAAGGAATAATTCCTTTTCGCGCAGCCGCTTCGGTCCTATGAACGTGATGATCGTAGGTACGACCTCCACGGAAACGATGATAAGGATGACTCCTGCAGTTGCTTCCATATAGAAGCCGGCCCCTACCGCAATTCCGATGCCCGCCGCCCCCCAGATCATCGCTGCAGTTGTAAGCCCGGATATACTGTCATTTCCCTTCCGCAGGATGACCCCTGCGCCAAGAAATCCGATCCCTGATACAATCTGAGCTGCAAGCCGCAGCGGATCCATGGTGATGTTCACTTTTTCCGAGCCTTCGGAAATATACGCCGATTCAATGGATACGACCGTCAAAAGGCAGCTTACGATACAAATGACAAGTGAAGTCTTAAGACCGACAGGCTTCCTTTTTAATTCCCTTTCCAGCCCGATGACCAGCCCCAGTACAGCAGAGATTCCCAGCTTCAAGTAAAGTGCCGTGTCTATGAAATGCACTTGACCCCCTCCATCTCCCTTTCAACAATTGTAAAAAATGATGAATTGGTTATAGTATTCTTTCTCTCGTTTTATTAAAATGAGAACAATTGATTATTAAGGCTGAATGCCTGTTATTACCTTAAGAAAACACGGGGGTGTCTACATGTCAGATACAAAAGTAAATCCTTATCTTCTACTTGCAATCGGGGTGATTTCCGTATCAACCTCAGCCATCTTTGTGAAGGTTTCGAGCGCTCCTGCCGGGATTCTGGCATTCTACAGGCTTTTCTTCACAATTTTGTTGATGTCCCCGGTATTTTTCTTAAAATATGTGAGGGAACTCAAACTTATTACTTTAAGAGATTGGGCATTTTCCATCGTCGCCGGTATATTTCTGGCTTTTCATTTTATTCTTTGGTTCGAGTCTCTCAACTACACGTCTGTTGCAAGTTCGACGGTACTTGTTACCCTGCAGCCGCTGTTCGCATTTATTGGTGCGTATCTTTTCTTTCAGGAAAAGCTGACCGGAAAAGCGGTCATTTCCGCATTCCTTGCGGTGGCGGGCAGCTTCATCATCAGCTGGGGGGATTTCAGAATCAGCGGAGAAGCACTTTGGGGGGATATTTTAGCCTTGCTTGCCTGCGCTTTGGTGACCGGCTATCTCCTTTTCGGGCAGACCATCCGTAAAAGGCTTTCTCTGATTACCTATACGTACCTGGTCTATACAATCAGTGCAATAGTACTGTTATTTTATGCTTTAAGCCGGGGTGAGAGTCTCGGACCTTATCCAAGAGAAGACTGGGTCTACTTCCTGCTACTGGCGATTGTCCCTACGCTTCTTGGTCATACCCTCTTTAATTGGTCACTGAAGTGGTTAAGCACATCGACCATATCGATGGCGATTTTATTCGAACCCATCGGGGCCTCTTTACTAGCCTATTGGCTGTTGTCTGAAAAAATACTTCTTACCCAGGTAGTTGGCGGTTTGATCATCATTCTTGGTGTAACTCTTTTTCTAATAGAAGAAAGAAAGGTTAAGAAAATGGTACAACAAGTGAATGAGGTGAAAAACAATGAAGAAATACCGTATTAGAAAAGCGGTGCGAAAGGATGCAGAAGGAATTGCCAATGTACATATTAACAGCTGGAAAACGACGTATAAAGGAATTGTGTCAGGCGATTACCTTGATGCCTTAAATGTGGAGGAGAGAAGGGAGAGGTGGGAAGGCATTCTTGCCGGTCCTCATCAAACCTATGTATGCGTACTTCATACCGGAAGGATTGCCGGTTTCGTTTCCATAGGAAGGGAACGTGACAAACTGTATGATGGTGAACTTTATGCCATCTATTTATTAAAATAGAACCAGCGAAGTGGAATCGGAAGCGAACTGTTCCGCTTTGCGAGGGCGGAGTTAAAAGCACAGGGCCATTCCAATATGCTCGTCTGGGTGTTGAAAGAAAATCCATCCAAGCATTTTTATTACTCTTTCTGTCCTGAGATCGTCAAAGAGCAAAAGATATCAATCGGCGGAAAGGTATATGATGAAGAAGGCTTGCTGTTTGGATTATAGACGGGCATGAAGGGCACAGAAAAAGACGCAAATTGATTTGCGTCTTTTTTTATGGCTGATACTATTTGTATTATGAGAACGTGTAAGTGAAACATGAAAAAACAAATGCCATGACGACTGACAATATAAAAGTCAAACCTCTGACTGGTTTTGTGCTTTCACAGATTTTCAGTCCGGCTACATACGAGTATGCAAACAGGTAAATGGCCATAAAGTAAGAGAGGTACTGGGCTGCATCCATAACTGTCATTAACTGAAACTCCTTTCAGGGAAAGTCTACTTTCAAATATATGAAGCTTGTCCCAAAGGAAGAACAAGAAAAAAATGGACACAGAATAATTTTTTTGTAAAAATATATTGCAATAACTTTGAGGGCGTGATATATTAATAAACGTCGCTGATACAGCAACAACATTTCAGAAAAGAAATTAAAAAAAGTTGTTGACGCGAATGAGAAATATATGTTATGCTAATAAAGTCGCTTCAAACGGAGCGAAAGCAACAAATTGAACCTTGAAAACTGAACAAAACAAGACAATTACGTCAACGTTAATTCTAGATTTACCGCAACGATTTAATCGTTGCAAAAAGAGCTATTCAAACTTTTATCGGAGAGTTTGATCCTGGCTCAGGACGAACGCTGGCGGCGTGCCTAATACATGCAAGTCGAGCGGATCGATGGGAGCTTGCTCCCTGAGATCAGCGGCGGACGGGTGAGTAACACGTGGGTAACCTGCCTGTAAGACTGGGATAACTCCGGGAAACCGGGGCTAATACCGGATAACTCAGTTCCTCGCATGTGTG
>NZ_MINN01000072.1 GCF_001877785.1 Rossellomorea aquimaris
TTTGGTCGCACTAATTATACCATTAGGGGGCTTTTTGATTTTGAAAAACCGAAGGTTCTTAAAAATAATTCACATGACAGTTAAAAATCAGACTTTTTCATCGGTCTCGAACCGTCCCCATGCTTCCATCCCATATTTTAGAATCGCGCCCGTTTGCTTAACGAACACCACATCAGCTTATTATACAAATTTACACATAAGAACATCATCAATATATTCACCATTATTTAACTTGTATTCTTTCATTAAACGACCTTCCTCCAAAAAGCCCATCTGCTTGTACAGGGAAATGGCTCTTTGATTGGTTGAAAATACCCCTAAACTTACCTTTTCAATTAATGGATTTTCTTCTGCCCAGCCTAATAATCCTTTTAAATGCGCCTTCCCTATTCCAATGCCTCTGTGCTTTTTACTTACCGACATTGAAACAGAGCCAGTGTGTGATAATCTCTTCCTACTTTGCGAACGAAATTCTATCGATCCGACCACTACACCATTTACTTCCGCTACGATAAGAGTTTCTTTTATGTTATCCAATATACTTTGTATTCGTTCTTTCTCCTTATGTAATGGCGTTTTCTCTACCTCTTCTGATACAACGATAAAATATTCACCCTCAGAAATAACAGATCTTCCAATATCCAAAAGCACCTCCGCATCCTCTAATTTCACATTTCGAATGGTGTATTCTGCATTATCTTTAAAGACTGGCATTTAAATCCTCCTAAGTGATGATCTTTAAGAAATAAATACGACATCGGAGTATAATATCCTTCATCAGCTATCTGGCTCCATTGTTAATGATCTGCTAAATCCTTTTACTCCGTTACCTATCTTATCCCATAGATTTTTCGACAAGTTGGTTGATAAATTGAAAAAGAGGAATGTATTTTTAGAATGTTGCACATAAATGCGGAAAAGGGAATGTAAGTGTCCTGATGGAGGGGTTTTGATTACTAAAAACGGGTCTTATTTGCTTATGACCACAGCCCAAGCCGGGCAATGAAACATTTTGTGAAGATTTGGGTCATATTTACTCCTAAAACGGGAAAAGTAGAGCAGGAGCCGGTCCCGCTCTACTTTTGATAGACAACTATCCTAAAGTTTTCCTCTATTTCGCTCTTACAAGCATAGCAGTTTCTTCAACAAACTCTTTATAAGGAGTATCCGGCAATGATTTAATCCCGTTTAATGCATAATCTGAATAACGAACAGTATTTTCCTGTTCCCCAAGTTCAAAATAACAGCGGGCAATGTATACATAAGTGACAGGTCAAAAGGGTGAATCCATTCCGGGATTTCTTTGAATTCCAGTAAGCACTTTAGTGCCGCCTCGTACTGCTTCGATACTCCCCCAGTCACCCTCTCCTCATCATGTATATCTTTACTTTTTCCTCAAAAAGAAAAAGCCCCAACCCCAAACCGGGCCGAAGCTCTTCTCCACCTTATCCCTCCAGTAAGTCCTTCCTAACCGGAGTAAACATATCCAAAATCACACACTCTTCGATCACCTTAACACGATGCTGGACGCTCGAAGGAATATACTGGGTATCTCCCACGTTCAGAATTCTTTTTTCTCCGTCTACTTCAAATTCCACTTGCCCTTTTTCTATGAAGCTTAGTTGTTCTTCGGGATGCTGGTCGATGTCGCCGACGAAGCCTTCCGCCAGTTCCACCTTCACGAGCATCATAGATCCTTCACTGCTCAATACTTCTCTTTTCACCATCGTGATTCACACTCCTTATTTAAATCCGTACATTATATCACACCGTGCCACTAAAACAGGCCTGGATTAATCAGCTTAGGAATATAGAAAGCCACGCCCGGTAAGAATGCGACGAACAATAGAACAACGAGGATAATCAATATATACGGCATGACTGCAGTGAAAGACTTCTCGATACTGAGATTGCCTATCTTTGCTGCCAGCAACAGACATAATCCGTAAGGCGGAGTGACGAGTCCGATAGCTAGAGTTATGACTACGATTAAGCCAAGATGTACTGGATCCATTCCGAATAGATTGGCTGTCGGCAAAATGACTGGTACGAACAAGATCATGGCAGGTATTGCGTCCATGAACGTCCCGATAAACAGGAAGAAAGCAATGATTATCAGGATGAAAACCCATTCTGACCCCACGTTGTTCACAAAGAATTCCTGTGCCTTGACCGACAATTGATAGTAGCTCATCAGTTCACCCAGGGCACTTGCAGCGGCCAAGGCAAAGAGTGACAGCGAGCTTAGTGCGAGGGTTTCCATAATAATCTTTGGCAGGTCTGATAATTTCATAGTTTTATAAAAAAACATACAAATCAATAACGTGTACAAGCAAGCAACTGCAGCTGCCTCAGTCGGGGTGAAAAATCCTGAGATAATACCTCCGATAATGATGATCGGTGTGATAAGGGCCGGTACCGTCTCATACACCAATTTGAAAAACTGACTGAATGTCGCCCTTTTCGATCTCGGGTATCCTTTTTTCAATGCCATGATATAAATGAAGAGCATCATGCCAAGCCCGATCAAAATACCAGGTACGATTCCACCAAGAAATAACGCTCCCACTGATGCGTTCGTCAAACCTGCGAAAATGATCATCGGGATGCTTGGCGGGATGATGACACCAATAGTGGAAGAAGCTGCAGTCACACCCACTGCCGTTTCTGTGTCATAACCCTGTTTCTTCATGTTCGGGATCAGGATTTTACCGACCCCCGCAGTATCAGCCTGAGCCGCTCCCGACACCCCTGCAAAAATCATCGAAACAAGTATGTTCGCGTGGGCAAGACCGCCCCTGATATGACCTACCATCGTTAAAGATAAGTCGATCAGCTTTTGAGAAATCTTCCCGTGATTCATCAGGTTTGCAGCCAGGATGAACAATGGGACCGCAAGTAAGACGAACGAGTCAATCCCGTTCAGCATCTTCATCGGGACCGTCACCTCAGGGATATAAGGAACCGTAAAGATACCGAGGAGAGCCACAACGCCGATGACAAAGGCAATAGGTACACCAATAAGCATCAAAACCAGAAATAATGCGACTAAACCAATACCGATCATACTTGCGCCCCCCTTCCTCTGAATGCTTTGATGCTACTGAATAATTGACTGCCTGAGTAAATCATCATGGTCGCCCCCGTGATAGGGATGGAAATCCAGACATATCCCATCTTCAATTCCGGAATCGATGTCCAATTATAATTCCAGAAGTTCTGAACTGCTATGATTCCGTAGTAAAACAGAGCAAACGAGAATAATAAAATAACCACGTCTATCACGATAAGTAATGACAATTTCGATTTCCCTTTCAATTTCCCGATAATGAAATCGAAACTGAAGTGTTCCCGTTTACTCACCATGACAGAAGCCCCCATAAATATTGACCATATGAATGAATAATTGGCCACTTCTTCTGTCCAGATGACTGATATACCAAGGTGTCTAGTGACGATTTGAACAATGATAGCCGTAAAAAAAACAAGTAAGAAAATAGCACCTATTGTCATCTGAATCTTTTCTAGAGTTTTAATCATATTAATCGATTTCCCCCTTTCAGAATTAAAGGGAAGGTACAGTTCGTCTCTTCCCTTTAACGAATGTGTTTACTTGAGATTTCTGATCTTTTCAAGCAAATCTTCTGCTCCCATGTCTTTGGCTGCTTTCTCTTGAAGAGGTTCTGCCAGCTTGATGAATGGTTCGCGGTCAATTTCGTTCACTTTCGCACCGTCATCGATTGCTTTCTCTTTGTACTCATCTTCCTGTGCATAAACGGCTTCTCTTTCTGCTTTCACAGAAGCCTCTGCTGCTTCGATGATGATATCCTGCTGTTCCTTCGAGTAGGAGTCAAATTTCTTTCCATTTACCAATAAGAATCGTGTAGTGTAATCATGCGCCGTTTCGGTGATATATTTTCCGTTGTCCGTTTTGTGGTGGTTCTGCTGAACGAAGTATGGATAGGAATTTTCAGATGAATCGACTACATTTTGCTGAAGTGCCTGATACAATTCTCCCCAAGCAATTGAAGTCGGGATTGCTCCGACTTTCTTCCAGTAGTCCGCCACTACTCCTGAAGTCTGCGTTCTGAAAGTCAAACCCTTCATGTCTTCCATCTTTTCAAGCGGCTTTTTACCATAGTAATGTCTTACCCCTGCAGACCAGTAACCGATCAGTTTGAAATCATTGTTAGACTTTTCGTTGATCAACTTAGCCATTTCCTCCCCGACTTCTCCGTCAACCGTCTTTTCCCAATGCTCGTAATTGTCAAAAAGGTAAGGCATCGCCAAAAGGTCGATTTCCTTTATTCCGGTCTGGGTCATGAAACCAGGTGACACGAGCACTACATCTGCTGCGCCAAGCTTCAGCTTTTCAACAAGCTCTGATTCTTCCGTTCCGATGGTCCCTGCGTGCACTTCAACTTCAATGTCGCCATTTGATTTACTTTCAGCGACTTCCTTGAATTCCAAAAGACCTGTTTGGTATGGATTATCTGGTGATGTCTGATTATGAGCCGCTACAATCTTGATTTTCTTGCCTGCTTCTCCCCCGGCTTCGTCACTTCCGCAACCTGCCAGAATTCCAGAAAGAGCCAATAATAGTACAAATGAAATCGAGAAAAATTTCTTCATCCTTAGTTCCCCCTTAAATTGGTTTAAATTGGTTGAACATCCTTTACCTTTTGAACGATTCTTGCATATTCGCGTGCTTTCTGAGTCAAGCGCTGAAAGTCTTCTTCATGATGTAATTGCTTTGTATTGACCAAATTGCTTCCAAGGCCCACAGCCAAAGCTCCAGCCTCGATATATTCTTCGATATTATCCAGGTTGATCCCGCCGGTCACCATCAATGGAATGGTCGGGAAAGGGCCGTGAATATTCTTGACGTAGCCCGGTCCGAATGTATTGGCTGGAAACACTTTGATCATATCTGCGCCAAGTTCATACGCCGTCAGGATTTCGGTTGGTGTCAGGGCTCCCGGTATGCTTGGTATTCCGTAGCGCTTTGTCATTCTCACCGTTTCAGGATTGAACGATGGAGAGACGATAAATTCACTTCCCGCCATGATGGCGGCTCTTGCCGTCTCCGGATCGAGGACGGTGCCCGCACCGGTCAGGACCCTGCCGTCCAGTTCCTCTCTTGCCATCTCAATCAATCTTGTAAACTTCGGAGTTTCAGCCGTAATTTCGATTACTTTCACTCCGCCTTCATACAAAGCATTAGCAATTGGAACGATGGTTTGAGGATTAGCTTCCCGGATGACGGCCACAAGTACTTCTTTTTTAATAAATTCCACTGGATTCACTGCATCACCAACTCCTTTCATTCTATATTTGCATGCCGTTTCACCATGGTTTCATTCGTGTCTTCCGGTTCAAGGGTGCCGATGATGATAGCATCCAGAACGAGATGAACCGACTGATCGAACTGGTTCCCAAGCGGCTGGATCGTCTCAGGTTCATTTTGTCCCCGGTATTTTGTCGCAGCCGGGATGCGAAGGATTCCATCACTGATCGACCCAAGTTTCGATTCCCGGTTCGTGGTCACGAGAAAGATCCGCGCCCCGATTTCTTTCGCCTTAGAGGCAAATTGTACAATCGCTCCGGTTGAGCCCGATCCTGAAATGGCAATTAACAAATCCCCTTTATCCATGCTCGGTGTGATCGTTTCACCAATGACGTAGACCAGAAAACCTCCGTGCATCAGGCGCATCGCAAATGCTTTGCCCATCAATCCCGAACGCCCTTCACCGTATACAAAGATCCGGTTTGCCTTTTTCAACTGATCTGAAAGATGAAACGCCTCTTCCTCTCTCACATTTGATAAAACTGTTATCATTTCTTCAGCTACCGTCGTTATGATTGATTTCATTCACTGATCAGTCCCTTCATCGCCCTTGCAGCCTCTGCCGGATCGCCTGCCTTCGTGATAGCGCTGCCAATTATGACCGTGTCGGGCCTTTTAGCAACAATGCCAGGCAGGGTCTCCAGTGTGATCCCCCCTGCGACTGCCGTTTCAAGTCCGCTGATTCCATGTGTCAGATCGAATAGGGTGCCGGTCCCTTCACCTGTTTCCTGCATGTCCTTTCCGATATGCAGACTGACAAGCGTGACGCCGAGTTCCTTTAATTCTTGAACTCTCTTTCTCTCAGAAACTCCCAATAGATCGATCATCACTTTCTTTCCTTGCAACTTCGCTACATCAAGGGTATCTATAATTGTCTTGTCGGCGGAGAAGGCCATGACGGTCGTGATATCCGCCCCTGCATCGAAGGCCTGGATGGCTTCGTGTTTGCCGGCATCACACGTTTTCATGTCTGCTACGATGGTTTTTTCCGGATACGCCTCACGGACCTCCCGGATGATGCTCATCCCATATTCCTTGATGACACCGGTGCCGACCTCGATCCAATCCACGTACGGAGCGGTCTTCTCCAGAATCTGAAAGCACTCTTCCCGGTTCAGGCGGTCAAGCGCCACTTGAATATTCATCCCATCACCCTATCTTTCCACTCTTTCTTTTTCTCCCAAATGGACAAGGACATCTTCCAAATATGGCAGCCCTTCATTATCACCCGTGACACTGACGACCATCGATCCGATGATGTTGGCGAAGTGCAGCGCTTTCTCCAGCGGCCACTTTTGTAAAATGCCGTAAATGAAACCTGCATCGAACCCGTCGCCTGCACCTACCGTATCCACCACTTTCTTCGCCTTCACGGCAGGAGCCTCGACATATTCACCGTTCATATATCCAACCGATCCTTCTTCACCTTTCTTGATTGCAAGATGAGAAATACCAAATGCCTTGCAATGCTCAATGATTTCGTGTGGATCTGCAGTTCCGAACAGTAACTCCGCTTCTTCCACTCCAGTTAAAAGGACGTCTACATATGGAAGAAAACTTCTTAGCACATCCCTTGCTTCATCCTCACTCCACAACTTCAGCCGGATATTCGGATCGCACGAAATCATCACCCCGTGCTTTTTGGCTTCCGTGATCGCATGCCGGATCAGCTCGATATTTTTCGTTTTATCCACTGCAGGAAAAACGCCGGTGATATGTAGGATCTTCGTATTTTTCAAAAACCCTTCTTTGAGAGTTTCCTTCGTTAACATCGTTGTGGGAGAACGGTCTCTATAATAAAAGGTCCGTACACTGCCATCCCCCAAAATCTCCTTGAAATTCAGTGAAGTCGGATATCCATCCACCAGTTCGACTTCGGAGACATCCACCCCTTCACCGCGGACGGTGTTATAGATATGCCTGCCGAATTCATCATTCCCAAGCCGGCTGATCCATCCTGTCTTCAGTCCTAATCGTGCACAACCAATTGCAAAGTTCAGCTCTGCTCCCCCGATTTTACGTTCGAAAGAAGAGACAAACCGCATCGGGCCGGTCGATGACGGATCAAGTGTGATCATCGCATCGCCAATCGTCACTACATCGTTCATGGGTAACACCCTTTCTGTCTAACAAGATTCTCGAATGATTAGCTTTGGATCAAACCGGAATACGAGCCCCTCATCTTGATCCTCTTTTTTCTGGATTTTGTTTAATAAAAATTCTGCAGCCTTCTTTCCGATTTCAAAAGTGGGCTGGGCAACGATCGTAAGGCCAGGCTCATAAAATGAGGCAAAGGACACATCATCGATCCCAATGATTGCGAGGTCCTCAGGAATCTTCACATTATGTTCTTTTACATATTTCAATATTTCAATGAGCGTCAAATCATTTCCCGCGAGTATTGCTTCAGGGGCATCGTCAAGAGAAAGCAACTCCCGAACCCCTTCTTTTATCCTGCTCACTTCAAGGCTCTTAATATAGTCATCCCTGATTTCGAGATCATTGGCTTTCATCGTTTCCTTATAGCCGTTGATCCTCTCCATCCTCGGGGTGACATTCCGAATCACGTTTGTAATGATTCCGATTTTCGTGTAACCCTTGTCAATGAAATGCTGTACTCCGAGACCTGCCGCTTTCTTATTATCAAGAAGCATGGATGGTATCGGAACATCCGGCACTGTCCGGTCAACGAACACGATCGGGTAGCCTTCCTTCTGCATCTCATTGTACAAGGCTGCATTATCACCGGTAGGCAGCAGGATGATGCCATCCACCTGCTTGGCGCGGAGCATCTCGATGTACTTCCGCTCCTTCTCCGGATCATCATCCGCGTTACAGACAATGGTATGGAAGTCTGCTTCGTGGCAAGTGTCTTCTATTGCCCTGATCACCTGAGTGGAAAAAGTATGCAGGATATTTGCTACGATCACTCCGATCGTCGTCGTAGACTTCTGCTTCAGGCTTCTTGCTACAATGTTCGGTCTGTAACCAAGCTCCCGGATCGATTCTTCTATTCTCTTCTTCGTTTCTTCCCTCATATAATCAAAACGATTATTCAAGTACTGGGAAACGGTACTCTTAGATACATTCGCATGCTGAGCAACATCAGCAATCGTTACTTTTTTCATTCACTACTCTCCAACTTTCATTTCCTAAACCGATTTACTAAATCGGTTTACTAAATCGATTTATTGAAATTATATGATAATTGAAAGCGCTTTACAATAGGTTTTTTGAAAATTTATATATGTAATATATTGGACATAAGAAAAAACGCGTGGCGGCCGCGTTTTTGAATCAAATGATATCATATAAAAAAATGCCCTTTCCCGGGAAAACATTGCTGTTTCCGGTGCGGGCACTATGTGTTTTTTTAGCAGGTTTTTCAACAATATGTGGAATCGTCTGCCTCGGCTTTAAAATGGACCCCAATCATTAAGAAAACTGATCCCATCACGATCCATATGAGCAGCAGCGGCATCATGAAACGGATCCATTTGGTCCATGATATTCCTGCTATCACCAGGTTCGCCTTAAGAATTCCGGAAATCCATCCCCCATTTTATATGCCTGTTCCGACTGGCTGTGCTGCCTGATTGTGGTTCAGCCTCAAAAGATATAAGAATTTACCGTATGTTCGCAGCTTCTTTTGTCTTCCTTCCACTTAACACATAAATTAAATAACCGACGACGTTCAATAAAACAAATGCAATGACCCAGCCGGCCTTTAATCGTCTGTGATGATAAGCCTTGATTGTTGCCCAAATCGTGAATAGAGTACAATAAATGGCAAACCCTGAAAATAGAATGATAGCCAGCCAATCACCGATATGTTTTGTTTCCATTCCAACATACCACTTCTCATCCCATATAGCATAAGGGAAGAAATCAGCTTGAAGCCATACAGGGTTCCTCACTTTTTGTTCAAAACGATAATCTGCTTTCGTGTCCTTCACATAGTCAGACACAAGATTGACATTGTCTACACTGCTTACATTATATATTTCAAGCTGCGAAATATGGTCAGTACCCTTTATTAAACTGCGAATTTCTGTTTTCATTTCCTCTGATATACTGTTTTTATCGCTTAAGATTTCGGAAATCTGTGAAGCAACTATCGAGTTTTCATCCGCATTATCTTGTTCGATGGACCATACATATCCGAATGCAGCTGCCGTAAAAAGAATGATAACGACAGCCAGATAGAGCACCCATTTTGCGAACGTTTTTTGCGCCTTGAATAACTCCCCAATGACAGATCGGATTTCTTTTTCTCCGCCAAAGCGTTCAATGGCAAGCTTAATCGCTTCTTGTTCGCTCTTTCCTTCCGATTTCAGTTCGTGAACTGCTTCTAAAAGATGACTTTTCATTTCTGCTTTTAAATCTTCAATTTCTTTCTTGTTCCCACGGACGTTATGATAGACTTCTTCGACATATGATTCTATTTGCTTCACGCTTTTTCTCCCCCTTCTAAGAACGAGTCAATTATTTTCTTTACAAACTGCCATTCCTTACGCTTATCTTCAAAGCCCTCTTCTCCCATTGGCGTGAGCTTATAATATTTTCTTCTGCCGCCTGGTCCCTGTTCGTCACCCCAGTAAGAAGAAATCCACTTATTCTTTTCTAATCGCTTTAAAGATAAATATAGCGTCCCTTCTTTTAATTCAAATTGTTCCCCGCTTCTTTCCCTTACTAATTTGGCTATTTCATAGCCATACATATCCCGGCTGTGTAAAAGCGACAAAATCAATGTATCTATATGACCCTTTAATACTTCTTTATTCACTTCCAAATTCATCCCCCCCCTTATATTAGTTATAAATTATATTACCTAATAATGCAAGGTATTAATTTAAAAAATATTAGCTTGCAGTGTTATTTCTTACTCTTCTTCTAACATTCCATGCCAGGATCATCAGCGCCCTTTAATTCTGTATTAGGTGGTTGCTCTGATGTTTGAGTTCTGCCGCCCGGCAAATTAAATTGATACGAACCTGGGATTTTTGAAAGCATAGTAACTAAATCTAATTCAGGGAGGGTTTTTGTCTTGTTTGGAAGAAATGGTTCTTAAGGGGGATCATTTTACTGTTTGTCACGGCAGTATCTAATGCTTTGCTGGGAGTGATTTTTTTGAAGATTGCTATTTTATCTGATATTCATGAAGGATTAAACCGGAAAAAAACAGGGGCTGATATTATGTCTGTTCTAAAAAAATGGATGGAAGCTCATTTGCCGGATGTGTTTCTGATAAGCGGTGACATGACTGCGGGTCCTGAAAAATCCCTTAACGCACGCTCCTTGACCGGCTAACACGTAAACAAGTCATCGCAGTCAACAAAGACAAGCGCATTTACACGTTCACACCGCTCTATTCCGAGCATGAGTGCCAGCGCGCTGAAGCCCGATCCTTAATCGACCGCATATACGGAGGGATCACCAAATCCCTCCTCGTCCAATTTATCGAAGACGAAACGCTGACCAAGGAAGAGCTTATTGGATTTTGCAGAACCTTATAGAAAGCAATTCATAGATACAATTAAGTCATTTTCGGAAGAAGACTTACATAATATAAAAATTGACCGTTCTGATTCAGGTTACATACGGGATTTGGGGGACATGCTGCTGCGAATCGCCTATCATGAATCCGTTCATACAGGTCAGTTATTGGATTACTTAAGATCAGCAGGGGTACATAGAATTCGCATATGGGATTAATTCCTCAACGGTGTATCACATAAGTGATGCACTTTTTCACTTTCAAGAATCCCATCCCGTCTTCCTTCACTTCCACTGCCTCCATCAGGTCGATTACAAACCGGTACACCCTTCATGCACTCCTCGAAAATAAATCCCCCGCTTCAACCACAGACTTTGTAATAAACATCGCTCATCATCTTCCCTTCGTTGATAAAATTGATCACTTCTACCGGGTCAAGGCACCTGTCCCCGCTATCTGAACCGGGACAATGAACCTGTCCCCCCGTCCCGTTTCAAAATACTTCTCTCAATACCGCAGGAATACCGCAGGGACAGGTACTCCGGTCTTTTTCATATTAACCGGCGCAATTCCCTTCACCCTTCTACGCAGAATAACCGGTCATCTGATTGCAGGAAATTCAAATCAATAATCTAAAGATTATTCGACAAGTTGCTCGGAAACAGAGGAAAGTGGCTTGAAAAATGAAAATTTGGCACGTAAATCTGGAAAGTGGCTCGTATATTTAAAATGTGGCTTGAAAAGGTTGAAAAGTGGAATGAAAACGAGGTTTGAGGCTAAATGCCGGTTTCTCTAACAGTCAAGAATCCTTTAAAACCGGTGTTTTTAACATGAGGTCTACTGGTTTATTAAGAGATTTGAATTATTTTAGACCATTTGTGCTGTAAAAAGAATAGAATCCAGCAAGAAACATAAGGGACAGGTACCCCGGTTCTTATAAAACGAAGTACCTCTCCCCTATGTTCCAACCCTAACTACCTAAGAAAACAGGAATCATCTTATTTTTTCCAAATAAAATACTAGAAACAGATACTTTACAACTGGCACTCTAAATAGGTTGGCAGACAGGAATAAGCAGGAGGGGTGACATGGCACTTAAGCTTTATATCGTGATTTTGCTGGGGTTTTCAGTGGCCAATTTAGCTTTTTTCATCTTCAAACCATTAAAATATCATTTGTCTCTCCGGACACTGCGGAAAACACTTTATACATTGTTTATTGGAGCAATATCCCTCGGTTTATTGCTGGATGAAATCCAATTGTCTGAGTGGGAGCTGATCCTGACCCTGACTGCAATCGTGATATTTATGGACATCGCCATCCTTCTGACTCCGAGCATCATGAAAATCTGGAGTGCTGAATTTCATTACACCGATTATGTCGAAGAGATCATCAAGACCAACGATAAGATTCATAAAGCCATGGTCTACCGGGTTGAAGCGATGTCTGAAATGATTCAAACGAACAGTGAGCTCCTTCCATTCAGGAATTACACGGACCAGGAGTTAAGAAACTATCTTGATCTATATGCTGCAAAGTTCGGTTTCGACATTCAGATTCACCGGGTACCCCAAATTGATTTTTCAGCAGGTGATTTACATCATGCATGGATAGAAGGATTGGCTGCTGATGAGATCGAAATGCTCGTTGAAACCCATCGGTTAACAGAAGGAATCAGGATGACAGTAGAACAAATCAAGACCATCAACAATTTTGACTTCGACAGTGAGGAAGAAGACGTGGAAGCCCTGGCACAATCAGCCGTCGTTTCCCTGATCGAGGACGAAAGCATGCTTGTACCGGTATTTATGGATACAGACCAGTTCATTGTTGTCTTAAAAGAGGAGATCGGTGAGGTGTTAGAGGTAGATGCAATCCACATCGCCAACTTAATCTATCTTTTCTACTCGCTTTAAACCGACATATTTAGATGTACACTTCTTCCCTCTTCATGAATAAGATGGAGGTATAGGAACTCGGACAGGAGTGAAAAAACATGGACAAGGACTCAAATAAGAAACCTGCCTCTAAAAAAGTAACGCACCTCAAAGGTGAAACCAAAATAGATAAGAAAAATAAAGAAGCACTTAAAATCATTAAATCGATTAAGGGGATGTTTGGTTAAAGAATATGAATCAACTAAAATGGCAAACATGAAAGAGATTAGGGACAGGTATAACGGTTCTTTACATCAAAAACCGTGGTACCTGCCCACAGGCTCGCTCTCGCCTCCTAATCCACCAAATACTTCCTCAACTCTTCTTTAATCTCATCCATCGCAAAGGAAGCTTCCACGCTGTTCATATAAATCTCCCTATAATCTTCATCGCTCATATCAAATTGATTCCAGACGATATTAAATTCCTTTGCCATCGTCGTATCGGATACCGTCCTATTGTCAGTATTGATGGTAATTTCGATTCCGTCCCTGTGGAAATCATATAAGGGATGATCCTCGAATCGGGTAACAGCTTTGGTCTGCACATTACTGGTCGGGCAGATTTCCAGCACGATCCTTTTATCTTTCACAACCCGATAGGCTTCTTCGCAGTCTTTGATATATACACCGTGCCCGATTCTTTCAGCCCCCAGCCATTCAACGGCCTCGAGCACATTTTTTCCGATCCCTGTTTCCCCTGCGTGGATCGTGACTCTGTAGCCATATTCCCTGGCGAGCGAGATGGGTTCAATGAATTGAGCGCAGAACCCTTCCTCTTCGGAAGCACATAAATCAATCGCGACGACTCCTTTTCCCAAGAAGGCCTTCCCCTTTTCCACGACCTCAAAAGCACGTTCAGGAGCCATCGTCCTCATGCAGGATAAAATGATATTCCCTTTAATATCGAATTGATCTTCTGCTTCCTGCATCCCCTCGATCACGCTTGCAATGATTTCTTCAACCGTTAATCCCTGTTGTGTATGAAGTAATGGCGCAAACCGCACCTCCATATATTTCACCTGTTCGTTAGCTGCGTCCTCAAAAAGCTCAAAAGTGATCCTCTTCAAATTTTCCTTTGTCTGCATAACGGCATTAGGGATCGAGAATTTCTCTAAGTATTCATCCAACGATCTGCAGTCCAGCGGAGCAATGAGCTCTTCTTTCATCTCTTCTATATCCAACGACAGGATACGGATCCCATCCCATTTGGCAATATCTATGATCGTTTCAGGCCGGACACTCCCATCCAAGTGGCAGTGCAGTTCAATTTTTGGCATGTCAGCAATATTCATAATTGGACCTCCTTAATTTTCATAAAAAAAATCCTGATTACGAAGAAAATACAAGAAAAAGTATCTTCTTCGTAATCAGGATTTTTTGGTTCCTGGTAGAGACCTCCAAACCATATTATTGGAGTTATACGAATGTGAGAATCGTATTCGGTTTTATATTACGATAATGAATTGTTCATTTTTTGTCAAGTGGGGAGCCGGGGGGACAGGTACGATGGCTCTATAGATAGGGAATTATATCAAAAGGTATTCCTTTGCTAAGACAAATTATTATAAGCACGTTTTTCCACACTTTCAAGTCTATCTCATGTGCCGGATTCTATCTCCTAATAAAATACACGACTCCAATGAAACAATAAACAACATCATCAAAAGAGCAGCAATTGTGTTGAAACCTTTTCAATAGGGAAATAAATCAACAACAAAGACCATTCTATTCTTCACCCGATGTAAGTAACTTGAATACTGAAAAGGAACCTTTCCAATAAATAGTTATTTATTCAACCCTCGTCCCCTGAAATAAAAGATCAAACATTACACCTATCAACCCCAAGAATAAAAGGACCGATCCGTAAACTGGACTATCCCCCAGAAATGTATAGTAGAAACCGATTCCTGTTGTAACATAAGCTATTGAAGCAATCGTAATCCTTCTGATATCATTCACCCCCATCATATTCAATGCCTGATCGCCCGGCGCGTCTCAGTCTTTTGATACTGTTAAACACAAAGAAAAACAACCATCCAGCCAAGAAAAAATACCCGATTACTGAATATAAAGACCATCGGGCCCCCTGCTGCAATTGCCTGATCAAATAGTCAAACTCATTCATTTCGTCTGCCCTGCCAATACTGTTCATCATGCCGACCGCGGGAATGGTAACCGTAAATAATATCGCTATAATAGGCAGCCATTTATGCTTCTTCATTCCTATACTCCATGCCGCAGTTCCGAATGTTGTTAAAAAGAAAAAATAATACACGGCCCAAAACCAAGCCGGAAGAGTAGCTCCAATCATATCCTTTCCTCCTAACAGGAAGTAAGCTAACCAAGTGCTTTACAAAAAGCAATTCATCCTATATACCACTATTCGATAGATTGGTTTAATATCCTTTTTTGCCATTCGGAAAATGGAATTTAATGCTAAAATAAACTTGTCTTTTATAGGGGGTATCACATTGAAAAAGATGATGATAGCAATTTTGTTCATACTTTTACTATTCGCCGGTTTTATCGGAGTGAGGTTTGGAAGTGCCTTAACACAGGAAGGGAATCCGGCACTTTACTTGGTTTCAGCTGCTAAACTTGAACTAGCCGGAAACGGGTACGAAAAAATATACGAAGCAGAAAACGAAAACCAGATATTCATCTGCACATGATAGCAACGATCCGTTAGCTATGGTTAAGGAATGGATGAAGAAAGCAGACTGGACATTTACGGAGCAAACCGGTTCGGGGTTGGAATTTGCAAAAGAGAATGAAGTCATCACGATTGAGACGAGACAGTATTCCAGACATTATGTTATATGGGATGTGCCGAAAGAAATAGTGAACAAACCACAGGGTAACCGATAAAAAGTTCTTGGGCCTGTCCCTGCAAGCTTCTTCATAGGGTAACCTGTCACTAATGAATGGCTATTTAGAGGGTATTTAAAGATTATTCGACAAGTTGCTCGAAAACAGCGGAAAGTGGCTTGAAAAATGAAAATTCGGCTCGTAAATCTGGAAAGTGGACCGTATTTTCAAAATGTGGACTGAAAAAGATGAAAAGTGGCTTGGAAACGAAAGTTTGGAAGATAAAACGGGCTCCGCGTTCTTCTCAAAATGCCTTTGAAACGAGGTTTTCAACCAGAGGTGCTAATGTTATATGGGGATATTTAAACCATCATTCATCCTTTCTAATTTGCAATAAATTTTTTTAGTAGTTTAATATCCGTGTCATGCTCGGCTACTTTCACAGCTACACTTTCGACTTTTGTTTGCTTTTCGGTATTACTGGCTACTTGCTCAGACACGTTATCTAATTTATTCATAATCATTTGTTGGCCGTTTTCAAGCCCTTCTAAGCGTTCATAAGCTACGCGTTGGCCACTTTCGAGTCTTCCCAGACGTTCATTACTTACTTGTTGACCACTCTCTACTCTTTCCAAACGTTCGTTACTTACTTGTTGACCATTCTCCACTCTTTCCAAACGTTCGTTACTTACTTGTTGACCACTCTCTACTCTTTCCAAACGTTCGTTACTTACTTGTTGACCATTCTCCACTCTTTCCAAACGTTCGTTACTTACTTGTTGACCATTCTCCACTCTTTCCAAACGTTCGTTACTTACTTGTTGACCATTCTCTACTCTTTCCAAACGTTCGTTACTTACTTGTTGACCATTCTCCACTCTTTCCAAACGTTCGTTACTTACTTGTTGACCATTCTCCACTCTTTCCAAACGTTCGTTACTTACTTGTTGACCATTCTCTACTCTTTCCAAGCGTTCATTTACAGGTTGTAGCTTTTCATCCAACAAAGTTGATAACTTTTGCATTAATTTTTTATATTCCATTTCCTCACCACCTAGTTCTATTATACCATTTATCTTTTGTGTGACACTATTAATTATGCAAATTATTGGGACAGGCTCATTGTTCTTATAAACTTTTTAAAATACCTCGGTGCCTGTCCCCGATGTTCTTAGCGAAGACTACTGCCGCCTTAGATCCTCTACCATCACCTCCACTAACGCTTCCTGATAAGCAGCTCTTTTTTCTCTCTGCATGACTTCAGCAACTTTATTTAAACCATGATCGCGAAGCTTATTCAATTGACTTAATCTTTTTTCGGTGATAACTTCTTCTGACATCGCTTCAAGATATGATCTTTCATCCATTCTCCAGAGACGAACTGATTCTGGAAATCTGCGTAATAAACGATCCGCAATAAGCATCCCTTCAGGATCAAGATCCCCTGAATAGTAAATTGTGACATCTGATAAAACTAGTAATTCAATCAATCGCCAGCCGGCAATTCGCAGTTGGCCGTGGGTACATACAATAGGAGCGTGCGGAGCCAAATCCATCAGTGTGGAAGCCACGCTTGAATTTTCCACCACCCACACTACATTGCGTTCATATGGGTAGACTTTATCAACTTTAATTAACTCTTTCAGCGGGAGATTCATGACTGTTCCCGATTCTTGTGCTGCTTTCCAAACAGGATGAACCCCCTGATCAGTCTCAGCCAATATGTTTTGACTGGTTACAAAACTCCATAAATCATCCCGTATCAATCCATAGAATCCAAGGAGGTCGTTTTCTTCTTCCGATGTTTTTCTAAAACCGCTCTCGCCCTCCTCCCTATTCATCTGATCGACAGTTAATAAATGAAGCAGCATTTTACCCAGTATCGCATTACGGTCGAATGCGTGGGGATTGCCCGTTACCTTTTGGGCAAATAAGGGAATTCGCAGGAACATTTTTTCTGCGATTAAAAATTCCCAAGTTGTTTCAAGGAAGTCAAGATAAGAAGACAATACAGCAGGGTCTTCCTTATACAAACCCCAAATCCATCTGGTGTCTGCCGACTTAGAAGAAAGCCAATCAATATACCATTCAATCTGTGGAAATCTCGCTTTCATTTCAGTTAAAAACTGCAATTCTCGTTCTTGCTCAAGTATCAGGCGATCCTTGTTCACTATCAATGACTCTTCAAAATAATCCTCCAGAAACGAAATCAGTGAATCATATTGATATCTTGTGCGCTGCAGCGATTTTTCAAATTTCAACAGCGTAATGGATTGTTTCCCTCGTAATTCTTCTACCGAAAATCCCGTCAGCCCGGAAATGGCCATCAACTCATCATCTGTAAATGATTTCAGGCTGACCGATCCCCCGATCCTGCCGAGGGACTCATATTTCTTTTTGAACAAGAGAAACAGCTTTTGAAAGGCTGTCTCCCCCTTAAATAAGCTCAAGTCGTTCATAGATCTCTTCCTCTTCCTGTTGAACTGGCTTTTTCTGAACCCCATCCCATTCATAGCGCATGACCGTTACGAAGTCTGCGTTTTTAGGACGCAGCAGATCAGCGATTGAAAGGGATGGCACCGTATCATAATCCCCCCACAATGCCTGGGAGTTCATGATATAGTTGAAGCCCAATTGCTCGATGACTTCAAACATATCCCTGATATTATTATCGTCCACACCAGCAAAGGCTTCGTCCAGTGAAATGATATACGGTGCGAAGTCTCCTGCTTCCTTATATCGTGAATAGGCAGCAGTGAAAAGCGGGATATACATGGCCATCGCCTTCTCCCCGCCAGAGAACTGGAAAAATGCATTATTCGTTAATTCTTTCTTGATTCCTTCATTCTCACGTTTATAAGAAAGGATAAAAGTAAACCATTTCCTGTAATCCAATACCTCTTTCAACACCTGATGAAGGGTCGATCCTTCATTACGGAGTGTGATCAATTCCTTGGCTTTCGCGATTCTGGATTGAAAGTGCCGGGTGATTTTGCTGAGATCATCTTCATGAAGATGTTTGCTGTCGCGTTCGAGCAAGCTGACAAGTTCCGCTGTATCCATCTCCTCTTCAGATTCCGCTGTCTGTGCTTTCCACGCAATCGAGAAGATCAGCCCCGATGAATTGTCACGCGCCGCCATGATCTTGTCCATCTGACGGACCCACTTGGCAGCCCGCTTAATTCGGCTCCTGAGGATCGTGCCGATATGATTCAGCATAATATCCTCGTACAGCTTCCGGTCCTGTTCATCAAGATTGCGATCTTGTTCTTCGTAGGTTTTGGTCAGGATATCAGCAAGATAATAAGGATTGACCTGACTGCCGTTATAAGAGAAGCGAATCTTCCGTCGATCCTTATGCGACCTGTACTCTTGCAGGAACGGTTCAAACCGCTCATCCTGTATCTCACTCATCCACTGGGGCATGTCTCTTTCGTCGGTATAACTTCCCATTCTGTACTCTGACAGCATCTGCTGCTCTTCAAAAAAAGCTTTGGTCAGCTGTTCCAGAATTTTTGGTTTTTCATTATCCGCAAGAACTTCCCCGTAAGCTGACAAGATATGTTCCGCATCCGGCACATCCACTTCCACAAACTGATGGTGGATTTCCTCCATTACGTGCTGTTTCCACAATTCGCCCATCTTTGTCCAGAACTCCAAGTCCTCTGCGTCCCTCTCCAAATTCTCATCCACCCGTTCTAATTCGGCTGATTTTTTTGGAGTGGTCTTTCGAAGCATCTCCAGCTCTAGCTTTACATCTTCATACCTGCCCTGAACACGTCTGATTTCGCACCTGATTTCTTCCACGCCTTTTAAGGTCAGCTGCTGTTCGATGGACTCGATTCCCCGAAGCAATTTATCTCTGTCACCCTGCTCCACGTTGATGTCACCTTTCAAATCATCCAGCTCTTCTTCTATTTCATGGAGCAAGGAGGATAGATCTTGAATCCGTTGACGGCTTGCTTGCAATTGAACAAGTGCATTTTCAAAATTGTTCAGATCCCCTTCATATTCCTTCATCAAACGTATTGTCTGTGTCACGCTCTCAGTGGCCAGCTCAAACGAGAAACGACTGCTGTATTCATATAGTTCCTGCTTCAATCGGCTTAGGGCCACCTGTACTTCTTTCCACTGGCGATCGGTTTGATCCAGGAGTGCCTGTTGGACGTTCCGTTTTTGTTCAAGCACTTCATACTCTTTATGGATGTCACGCAGAACCTCATCAGATGGAATCGATTGCTGCCATTCTTTCACATTACCCAGGGTCTGTGATAACCTTGAAATCTCCTGCATCACTCCGTCCCGTTCTTCTTTCAGATGCTCAAGTTCTGTTACGAGAAGTGCGATTTGCTCCTTTAAATGACGTTTTCTTGACGCCCTCCCAATGAACTTTGATGGACCTTCTTCCGGTGCATGACCTTTCAAAATCCCCATCATGTACGACCCATCTGGATCGATCACGAATGCTCCGGCTGTTTCTTCTAGCGGAATGGAACGAAGGACATCATCCACCTTTTGCATAGAAATAGCTGAGTCACCTTCCACATCCGGTTTTAGATAGTCAGCAAGCGTCTGCGTCATAAGCAGCGGCTCTGCCACCAGTACCGAATCTTCCGTCGGGGTGATCTCTTCCGCTGTAATAAGGCTGTCCAGGATCCCCGTCTGCTTAAGTACCGCTTCGATCCGGGATTTTTCCCCTTCCGTCACACCTTCCTGAAACTCCACCGCTTCATAAAACGGAACCGCCGCATTCCCTCTCCCCTTAAGATCTTCACGGTGCAGGGAAGTTCCCTCAGATCGCGTGGGTTCGATCATTTTTTGCTGTTTCAATTGTGTCATCTGCCTGTTCTTTTCTTCAATAGCATCGTCCAATTGCTGTAGATGATTTCTCTTTTCAACCATTTTGGTCCGTACCTCTTCCCGGTACTCATCCAGATTTTTGAGCAGTACCCCTTTCACTTGTTCATAGGAACACTCTTCGTAAAGCCCTTGAACAGACCGGGCCACCTGTTGGCGCTGACCATCCGTGAATAAAAGCTTATCATGCTCACTAATCCAAGTGAAAATGGCAGATTCCAACTTTTGCTGTTCTTCCGTAAACCACTCTTCGGTATGGTTCATTTGCTGCAGGATCTCATCCACTTTTTGTTTTTTCGCAGACGACTCCCGTTCAAGTTCACGGTACCTTTCCTGCTGCCGAGTTCGATCTTCAAGGAGCTTCATCGCTTCTGAAAGGACATCCTGATGAGCCGACACTTCTTTCTTCCAGACGGTAAAGTCGTACACATCTTCTCCCATCCGTTCGAAGTCGGACAGGTTGACGATGTGAGCTGGAAAATCACATTCCTCTGCCAGTTCATTCATTTCATCCAATAATTCTTCAACCTTACTTTTGGCTTTCCATTCACGTTCCTCCAAGGAACCAAGCTCTTCCTTCTTTTTCATATAATCGCGGTGCTTTCTGTCCCTTTTCTCCTCCAAGCGAATGACCGAGTCTTTTTTCCGCAATGATTCCTTTTCAAGATCTTTCTTTTTCGCTTCAAGTGACCAGACTTCATGGCGGTTCAGCTGATCCTTTTGTTTTTCAAGAAGGTCCTGCTCATCCGACAAGCTCACTTCTTTGACCTCAAGGTCTGAAATTTCCACTTTCAAATCTTCTTTGTTTTTCTGTAGTTCTTTGACCGCTTGTTCTTTCTGGACAACCTTCTTATTGGCTGATTGCCACTTTTCCGCTTGTTCAGCAAGTATATAACGGTTATAGCGATCGTACACCCGTAGCACTTTATTGATCGATTCCTTTTGCATCGCCAAGCGCTCAAGCTCCTGTTGTGCCTGATCCATGTGATCGATACTATCGGATAAATAACGGATTTCATCATCGGTCAATGGCGGCAAGGCCGATTCCAGGATTTCATAAATCACCGTTGGTTTGAAGTCTTTTGAAAGCTTGGGACTTCTCAATTGAATCAATAATTTGATTAGATCCTCATAGGCATCCGTTGATTGGAAGCCGAAGATGTGGCGATTCACAAGCTCCATGTACTCCCTTTGGGACTGGACGACCTCTCCCCCTGTCCCAATCCGATTCTTCAGTTCCTTTTCAGACATGGGAATCTTTTCACCTGAATGCTTTAGGGTGAGGGGAAAATCAATGCCAATCCTCCGATTATCCGTGATGACGAAATACCATGATTTCATCTGTTTATTCCTCTTTGCCTGCATGCCGATTCCGGTTGTCAAATATTGACCTGTACTTTTCTTTACATATTCCATAAACAGATATCCCGTCCGCTCATCACGATCGACAATCCCTTTTTCCCCAAGGAGATAGTCTTCCATCCGTCTCGCCTTTGAACCAAATGGATCCAGCCTGTCCGGGGACTTCCTCCCATCCAGCAGCACAGGAAGAAAACTCTGCATTGTAACGGACTTCCCCGATCCGTTGGCTCCGCGAAGCAGCAGCTTTCCGTCTTTAAAGTCAAAGGTCTCTTCATCGTAATACCAGAAATTCACGAGACCGGCACGGTTCAGTTGCCATTGTTCATTACTCACTCTCATCATCCTTTCCAGTAAAATCATCCGGATATTTCCCCGCAAGTATTCCAAATAAAGGCTTGATATAAATCATTGCCTCGCTCTCATCCGTCTCTGCCATCATCCAGTTTTTCATCGAAGATAGACATTCCTTCCTTATTGTCTCCACCGACGCTTCACGGAAATATTTCGACCATCCCGATTCATTCTGCACCTTCAACTCCATGATCAATTGATCGAAGTCTCCTGTTGTCAATAGTAAATCCCCTGATTCAAGGGGCGAGAATGAAGAACGTTTTTCGTACAGCAGAAATGACAACTGCAATAATACATCGGTCACCGCTTTATTGTCTGGAAAATACTCATACTTGAAATGGGGTTCCTGTGAAGACAGAAATGCCGTATTTTTAAACAACCTCAGGCGGTAATGGCTGTGTTTCTCGATATCTTCCGCCATACGATTCCGAAAGTTCCGGATATAAATAAAATCAGGATCGTTCGTCGATTTTCTATGTACGCCAGGCGAAAAGAACAGTTGTCGATAAACCCGCTTCCTCCGCTCATCTTCCTGTTGGAACTTCCAATCTTCCTGAAGGAGATCCTGCCAGCAGGTAAACTGAGTCAAGTCTTCCGGAAACGACCGGATGAAATATTTACTGTAAACCGTCGTCTCATACAGCACCTCATGTTCATCGTCATGATCAAACTTTTGGATATTCCCGTCGACTGTGCGGATTAAATGAAGGTCCGTCATTGTTTTAATCGTCCGGATAAGGGACTTCCGGTGGGTATACACCGTCCAATCGATTCCTTCTTCACCCTCATAATCATGCCTGATTTCATCTGCCAGCTCCGACAGAAGAAACTGTTCACCCACGGATTTTTCCTCAAGAAACGCCATGGCATAACAAAACAAAGCATAATCCCGCGGCTCCTGGAAAGATGAAATACCCATCCATGGCTCAGGCTCGACCGGAATTTTCTCAAGCTTGATAAAATGCTGATGGACGATTAATAAGAGACCGAATTTGTCATCAAGATATCGTCTCAATACCTTTTCCCGTTCACGGATCAATTGATACTCCTGAGGATTTTCACTCCTCAATATCCAGAACTCATGCAGCAGAAGTTCAAGCCCTTCAATCGCTTTTTCATCAAATTCAACCGTTTGTACCTGTTCCAATCGATGCCCCCCCTTTCATTTCAAATGTCACATCCGGCATCTTCAACACGCCATCTTCGGCTTGCAGGATCGTCAACCGGTCACGATGCAGGTGAACGCTAACCGTAAACCCATAATCCGTCTTAACAACCTGGTTCTTACCGGCCATCGCCTTACCGATCCAATTCAAGATCACTTTCCGAACGAACGGCTCCACCACTCCAAGCTCGGAGATGATCATTTTTTGATTCGTGAACAGGGTTTCAATAATCGTCCTCTCCTGTTCCTTTTCAGCAAGATACTCCTCTATCAAAGCTTTTTTCTTTTCCTGATTCGACACCATCGCCCCGGGCTTCGTTTTTTCCTTATACGACCTGATACGCGGTTTGATTGGAAGGATGATTGGTTCTTCATCCCAAATATCACTGTGGATATTTTCTGTTGTATCTTCTTCAATTTTCAAATGCCTGATCGTTATTGACCCAAAGACCACCGCCGATAATTGATGTGCCTCTTCCATCGTCCGGCTTTCGCTGAAGAGCCCGGCCAAATGAAGATAATCTTTCTTTCGGCTTTGATGACTGTGATGCCGCTCGCTCATGCGCTGCACATAACGGGTGATCCGCCTGATCATTTCATTTGTCTGCAGCTGCAGCATCTCGAGTTCGCTCGATTGGCTGTCGTTCCCGATGAACCACGACCTCATCACCCGCCAGAAATCGTGAAACTCCTGATACCAATCCATCACCGTCTCATCACTGATTTCCTCAAGTCTTGGTATCTGCCTTCTGTACTCTGCAAGCTTATCAAAGAATGGAGACACAATCTTTTGATCCATCCGCTCAAGCTGATCCGAAATCTGGAAGGATGTTTTCTGCAGCGACACAATAAAATCCCTTAAATAGGTCGTAAATTGATTCTTATACACGAGGAATGCCTCACTCTGCATACGCTGCTCCGTTTGTTCACTGTTGATATACGCAATATAATCCGCCGTGTTCGTCCGGATCGTGCGGAAATATTGCAGAAGGTCTTCCCATAGGAGCATGTACGTCTCCGAAGATCCCAACAGACCCTTTTTCAACTCATGATCCAACTTGTTAACGGATTCAAGCAATCTGTCAAACTGGGACTTCTCCAGAGAACCACCGAAACTCTCTCCGCTCTTCTTCTCAAGAGTCGCCACCATTCTCTCAATCTCAATCGTATAAGGCGTCGACTGATAGCGGAAACGCTTCTTCTTATACTCTTCGATCGTCTTCGCGATCGTCATATCCTGCCTGGCGTTTAAATTCTTCCACTTCACCAGCTGAGCAAGCTGGACAAGAAGCTGCTCCTCCTCATAATGCTCGTAATGAGGGAGGGATCTCATATAATCCAGTACCTCTTCAGGTGAAATGAAGTCCCGCATCCGTTCATGCTGCAAGTAAAAGTATCGTAGAATCGTTCGGTATTCAGCCGCATTCTCCGCAGTCAGATAACTCGCTTCGATAAGCTTTTTCATCGGTCCTTGCATGTTCCATGCACCTCTTTTCATGGCCATCATTCTTGCCTCAATTATGTATGTATATGAAATAATTATAACAGTTGAGGGAGCCGGCGGTAACCGGAAACCACGGAGACAGGTACCCCGGTACTTTTTTAGATAAGAAGCCTCGATATCTGTCCCTGCAGATTGTCGCGGCTCACACAGCTTCCTGATTCAATAACATCCATTCAAAGATTATTCGACAAGATGCATGAAAACAAAGGGAAGTGGAATGAAAAATAAAAATCTCGCACGTAAATCTGGAAAGTGGAATGTATTTGCAGAATGTGGCACGAAAAAGATGAAAAGTGGATCGAAAACGTGAGTTGAAACAGAAACCAGCTCCTCATTCATCTAAAAATCCCTTAGCACCGGGGTTTTCAAACATGAGTTCCACCCCCCATACATAAATTTACTGATTTTTCTTCCATCTATGCAAAAAAATGTGCAAAATCCAGCACAAATACAAACTGGACAGGCATCCGTTTTCGTTTTTAACCAAACAAAAAACCGCAGGACCTGTCCGAGACCACTGAAAAAGTCGCTTTTTTATCGGCTGCTATCCACATAATTTTACATTTTGATTAACAATCACGAAAAAGTTCAAGAAAATGGAATTGAATATAGGAAAAACACCCTTTTTAGAGGATAGTATTGCTGCTATCCTCTTTAAATTTACCGCTAACGCGGTCAGTTTTGCTTGTAAGGTCATGCTTTTGAGGCCGTACCCCTTGGCACGACCTAACCCATGAAAATTCTTCATCTCGCCATTTTTTCCTTCTTGGCGAGCTCTTTTCCTGTATTCCTCTTTAAACTCTTCTTTCTTTTGTTCCTGGCTATAGCCATAAAATTCAGGAGTGTTGATACCTACTACCAGGACTTTACCTATAGCTGTGCCGGAAACACACGTATCCCTAACGGGACAATGACGGCACTTTTCCTTTTCAAAATAATACCGATAGCCTTCTCTGTCCTTTGATTTTCTAAGACTCTTTCGTGTCGTAGAGTTTCCTTGAGAACAGAACCATTCATCTGAATCTTTGTTGTAACTGTACAGATCTTCTTTAATTCTATAAGCCATTTCACTTACGGGTATGTATGCCTTCGCTTTTGCTTCGTTAATTTTGTCGAGAATTGGTTTTCTGAAATAAGCTTTATCCCCAAGGATTTTTTCAATTTTTATGCCGGATTTTTGAGTTAACTCTAATAAATCATTAAACTTACTTCCATCGACATAAGCTCCATTGTCCACATGAACAGCCGTAATAATCTGCTCATCCGTAGTGATCATATATTCCATTTTGTAACCAAAGAAATGGGCAGTCTTACTTTTATGTCCTACTCGGGCATCTTGATCCACAATGGAACGGACCCCTTTTTGTTCCATGAATTTAGGGTCATTGAGAATGCCCTTCGCGTTTTCAAGTAATTCACTTACTTTTGGAGTTTGGGTCAAGACGACTGCTTTTTCCACTTGATCAATGGTATCTTCAAGATAAGATTTCATTGTAGATTTTGCTTCTTTATGATTCTCTATTTCTTTATAGTTTGGAATATCTTGATTGATTTCCTCCGGAACTTCGCCATATTCAACCTCTATCGTTTTGAATATTTTTTTGGCGAGTCTCTTCATGACTCTTTCAGCCGTGCATTTGAATGTATTCGCTTCTGTATGAGTAGAATCAATGCTTAGACCAGTTCCTTCAAGGATTCCTTTTTCTACACACTGCCTGACGACTTCGATGATTACTTCATCAACCGTAAGGTTTCCTTCTAATTTCTTCTTTCGAAACTTAGTTAGAAGACTTGAATGGGGCAATTCATCTTCTGGGTTAATCCCCAGAAAGTACATGTAGGCAAGGTTTAATGATGCATCCAATACCACTCGTTCATCAGATAAATTATATAAATTCTGTAGAACTAAGAGTTTGACCATAAGCTCTGGTTCTTTGGCTGGTCTTCCATAATACTTACAATAAATGTTCTCGAGTGCTTTATTGATAAAACTAAAGTCCACTTCATCCTTGAGTAATTTTAGTTTATGATTTTCGGGGATTTTATTGTATAATACGGAGTAGATGCTTAACTGCATGTCTTTATCTTTAAGCATAAAAGAAAACCTTCCTTCTTGGTTATTTTGTTGTTTTGGTCGATAACAATTATACCAAATTAGGAAGGTTTTCTTTTTGTTTTTTACTTTTTACAATTTTTAGGAGTTGTTTTTCAGTGGTCTCGGACCTGTCCCCGCGGTTCTTCTAACAACAATCAACCCCTCACCTCGGCAAATAAAAATAATCCCCCATCTCACTATAATTACCCGCCAGCCTTCCAAGCGGCTGCAATCTATCCAAGTTAATCTTATAGTTTCCTAAATAATATTCTTCATCAATATGGTATCTCAGCATCCGGCCTATGATTAAGTGGTCACTTCCAAGCTTGATGATCTGCTCAAGCCTGCACTCCATTTGGATCGGTGCTTCTTTTACTCGTTTCGGCCTCACCACGACACTGTCAACCGCCGTTACCCCCGCCGCTTCGAACTCATTGACGCTGCTCGGGAGGTTTTCCGCGCTTTTCTGCATCTTATTCCCAAGAAATGCGGGCACGACATTAATCACGAATTCTTTTTGCCCCCGGATATTTACAAGCGTATCCTTCTCCGTACCCTCCCTCTCTCCCACACCAGGTCCGACTGAAATCGAGAGCATAGGCGGATTCCTCGAGGCCACCGAAAAAAAGCTGAATGGTGCGAGATTCATATCACCCGATTCGGATATTGTGGATACCCATGCGATAGGCCTCGGCACAACCGATCCGCTCAACAGCTTATAGACTTGTTTTTCTTCCAATTCTTCAGGATTAAATTCCACAATTCCCATCACCTTTCATGCACAATGTGCAATCTGAAACCTGCACCTAATATGCCGCTTTCTTTTTTAACTCCAAAATCAATAATAGCAGTAACAAAAATACAACAATCATCACGCCGACAATCATAAGCCATCCAGCCGTAAAACTTCCGAACGAATCGACGATGAAGCCAAACAGCGGCGGCAATGTGATAACACCCAATGACCCAAGTGTGATACTAAATCCGCTGGACAGCCCGGAAAACCTGACATCCACTACCTCACTTGCCACATTCATCCAGAGCGCATTAAAACCGGATATGGCAAATCCAAACACCATCGTGATCGGGATCATCATCAGAAATGTGGTAAAGGAAGGCAGGAAAGCCAGGGTCAGACTCGCCACCCCGGCTATTCCCGAAATGATCATCAGCACAATGACACGTTTCCCTTTAAACAGCCGGTCACTTATAAGCCCCCAGACAATCCGGCCGATCGATCCGCAAATCTCTGAAATGACTAGAAGTACACCGGATAAAAAGAGCGAGATATGCAAGTATTCATAACAGTAGATGACAATATAGGTGACCAGGCACAGCTGGGATCCGCTCAATCCCATCGCGCTGATACTTACAATCATCAGAGGTTTATTCGTGAGCATATGTTTCATTGAATAAACAAAACGGCTCTTCCCCTGACTATTCGTTTCCCTAACTGAATCATGATAAAGGGTAAAAGTAACCACTCCGCCAATAATCAGCACAAGACACGCTATGGCAACTACATGCCTCCACCCATAAACCGATGCCAAAGGCAGAAGAACCAGCCCTGCAAGAGCTGATCCTGTGGTAATGCCTGTCTGCTTGATTCCCATCGCAAATCCGCGTTGGGTCTTCTGGAACCAGTGAATGATCCCTCTGTTTGTTACCGGGTGCATCGCCCCGTACCCCAATCCTCCAATGGCAACGAGGAGGAGGACGAACCCGAATTGATGGGAGAATGTCATGAGAATGAAGCTGCCGCCTACACATAATGAGATAACAAGCAGCAATTTTTTTGAACCGGTTTGATCGACGACAAATCCTACTGGAATGGAGGCAAGTCCCTGACCCAGAAAGAGGGCAGCAGGCAGCATGCCGATTTGAGATTTAGTCAGCTCGAGGTCTTCCCCAATCAGGACACCCAGCGGCCCAACACTTCTTCCGATAAAAGCCACCAGTAATTGTGCGAGGAGCAGGCATGCCAGCATCCTCCAAGGTTCCCGGTAAACTTCCCTTTTCATCTGTTGATGAACTGTATTCATAGCCCTACTATGCTTTCATTTTTAAAGACATCGGTTCATCCTCAATCACCGAGCTCTTTTTAGAAACGGGAACGAGTAGGGATCCTGCTACACAAATCAGGAAGTTAAGGGCCAATCCAACGACTCCCCCGTGGATTCCGTACACAGTTTTGTGTCCCGTAAAAGTCAGGAACCCTGCAAGTAGTGCACCAATCAGCATCCCCCAGAATACAGAGTGCTTGTCCAGACGCTTCCAGTAAAGTCCCAGGACGAACGCTGGGAAGACCTGAACCAATAATTCGAATTTCAAGACAAAGATTTCATACAGTGTCCCAGGAGGATTCCAGGCAATCCACAAGAGTAGGAAAACAGCGATGATGCCTCCGATTTTTCCGACCATTACCTTTTTATGCTCAGAGGCACCCGGGTTGATGAACTTACCATATACATCATTTGACAGCATGGAAGAGAAACTGAGCAATACAGAATCGGCAGTCGAAACGATGGCGGCCACAATCCCTCCGAAGAAGATGATCATCATCCAATAGAAGAATGGATTGATCGCCGCGATATCATTCGCCATGAATCCAACGATTTGTTCGGATCCCCTTGTGTCAAGACCCGGGTACAGCATAATGGCGATGATCCCAATGACGAAAACCAAGCCTGTAGTGATAGGCGGCATCCAAGCCATACGGGAGAATGATTTCTTCAATGTCTTCTCACTTTGAGCGGAATAAATTCTCTGAACTGCATGAGGATAGATACTGGCACCAAGCCCTACAAGCAGCAGCATGCTAAACCAGTTAATCGACACATCCATTGGTGGAACCGCGGTTTTGGCAGGTTCCATTTCATTGATGTAGCGGGTTACATCCGCAAAGTTTCCTCCGACCAGGTATAATCCCCCGATCAGGAATACGATGATCCCAACCATCAGGACCAACCCCTGCATGACATCCGTGAATGCGACCGCTTTCATCCCGCCCATCCACTCATATGCGAGCATGACGAAAATGAAGACAAGTACCGCAACCTGATAAGGAACCGTCCCGCCAGTCATGCCTGATACGGCTTGTCCGATGGCTACCAGCTGCTCTAATAAATAGTTGCCGAGTCCCCAAAGCATGAGGAAAATGCTGAGAAGTGTGACTGCTTTGGATTTAAAACGGTGCTCGATCCAATCTGTCGGTGTGACAAAGTTCTTCCGTTTCGCTATGACATAGAGCCTCGGAGCGAATAACAGATAAATACCGATAATGATGGTCATGAATGAAATAGACTGAAGCCAGGAAAAGCCTGTCCGATAGGCAGAGGGCGCATAGCCTACAATGGTATTCCCGCTGTACTGAGTGGCATACAGTGTGAAAAATAAGGCTATGAATCCCAAGTTCCTTCCAGCTAGATAATATCCGGACAAACTGTGATGCAGATCCTTTTCCCCTCTTCCGGAAAAATACCCAATGACGAGCATGATAACAGCAAATGCCGTCAGGATGATAATGCCATCCATTCCTGCAAACGTTAAATCCATGTTTTATTCTCCCCCTTTCATCTGCTCTTCTTCATCCTCTACGATGTTCCATTGCGTGACACACAGCCAACTCAGGTAACCGCACAGCAGGATCGAAAAGACGGTAGAAATAAAAGCCCATAACGGAAATCCAAGGATGAACGGTTCAACTGCACTGGATGGAAAATACCAAGGGACAATTGCAAGCACAAGCAACAATAAACCTATCCAGATCCACACTTTACGGATCGGTTCCTTGATTTGATTCTGTTTCATGATTTTCCTCCTATCACATTTTTAACTCAACAACTCTTTACGACTAAGATTTGAGGCTATAATGGATGCTGTGATGTTTTTCAAAGGAGTCAATAATTTCTTCATTTTCCAAAGTAGAATCGATCTCGTCCAGTCCCTTTAACAGCAATTCCTTACGGTAAGGTTCCACGGTCAAATGACTGTTGAAGCCTCTGTCATCCGATACGGTCTGCTTCATAAGGTCCACGTTCAGTTTGTAACCAGGCGTGTGCTTGGAATTCCTGAAAAGAACCTCGACCTCCCTTTCCTCCAGAACAATCGGCAGCAAACCATTCTTAAAGCAGTTATTGTAAAAGATGTCTGCAAAGGAAGGCGCAATAATTACGCGTATACCGAAATCAGCGAGCGCCCATGGAGCATGTTCCCTTGAAGAGCCGCAGCCAAAGTTCTTTCCGGTTAATAAAATAGGCCCATCACGGTAGATTTCCTGATTCAGAACGAAGTCCTCTTTCTCTTGTCCATTTTCATACCGCCAGTCATAGAAAAGAAATTCCCCGAAGCCTGTCCTGTTTATTCGCTTAAGAAACTGCTTCGGAAGGATGGCATCCGTATCCACATTGATCGCATCAAGCGGAATCACTTTCCCTGTCAGCTCAGTGAAAGCTTCTGTCATGGTCGCGCCCCCTCCCTTGACTGAGATTCCCATTTCCGCACATCTGTAAAATGCCCCATGATCGCGGCAGCTGCCGCCATTTCAGGACTCACCAAATGTGTCCGGGCATTTCTTCCCTGTCTGCCTTCAAAATTACGATTGGACGTCGATGCACACCGTTCACCCGGCAGCACAATATCGTCGTTCATCCCCAGGCACATACTGCAACCTGATTCACGCCATTCAAAACCCGCTTCTGTAAAAATGGAATCAATCCCCTCTCTTTCAGCTTGATGTTTCACTTGTTGAGATCCAGGCACGACTAATGCCGTCACGGAATCAGCCACTTGATATCCCTTTACAATGCCGGCAGCTTTCCGGAGATCTTCTATCCGGCTGTTGGTACACGACCCGATAAACACTTTATCGATTGGAATGAAATTCATCGGTGTTCCCGGTATCACCCCCATATACTTCATGGAATTCTCTGCAGCTTTCCGCTGCTCTTCTGGCAGCTCATTTAATGAAGGAACAAGTGAATCGATCCCAGTGACCTGGCCGGGATTGGTCCCCCATGTCACCTAGGGAACGACTTCAGATGCGTCCACTTCAATCGACAAGTCAAAAACCGCATCACTATCCGTATAAAGCTCTTTCCATTCTGTAAGAGCCTGCTCCCACTCTCCATCCACCGGCGCATATTTCTTTCCTTTCAGATAATCGAACGTCTTTTGATCCGGCTGAATGAGTCCTGCTCTCCCTCCCATTTCAATCGACATATTGCAAACCGTCATTCTCTCTTCCATTGAAAGACTGCGGATCGCCTCACCCCGATATTCGATCACATGTCCAGTGGCAAAATCATGACCGAACTTCCCGATGATCGTGAGGATGAGATCCTTCGCAGTCGTGCCAGCCGGAAGGGAACCGCTTACATTTATTTCGAGCGTTTTGGACTTGTACTGCTTCAACGTCTGAGTTGCCAATACATGCTCGACTTCACTCGTCCCAATTCCGAAGGCAAGCGCCCCGAACGCACCGTGAGTGGACGTATGGCTGTCTCCGCACACAATCGTCTGACCGGGCTGGGTCAATCCAAGTTCAGGTGCAATGACATGGACAATCCCCTGAAATTCACTTTCTAAATCGAAAAGCTCGATTCCAAACTGTTTGCAGTTTTCTGCCAGCGCCTCCACCTGCTCCTTCGCAAGTTTATCTTGAAAAGGGGCGGATCGGTTCCTCGTGGGTATCGCATGATCCATCGTCGCAAGTGTCAAATCCGGCTTCCGAACATACCGCTTCTTCATCCTCAACCCTTCGAAGGCTTGGGGAGAGGTCACTTCATTCACCAAATGAAAATCGATGTATAAGAGAGAAGGCAGCCCCTCTTCTTCCCGTACGACATGATTGTCCCAAATCTTTTCATATAACGATTTAGCCACCATTTTCCCCCCTATACGATATTCTCATTCTCCAACTCTCTTAATTGTTCTTCCTGAAGTCCTAACAGCTCGATATAAATCTCTTCATTGTGCTTGCCCATCCGTTCTGCACCAGGTTCTTTGACCTTCCCCGGTGTACGGCTCAGCTTTGGTACAACGCCCGGCATCGGGAACTCACCCAGCTCCGGGTGCTTGACGTTGATGATCATTTCCCTTTCCTTATAGTGAGGGTCCTCCAGGATTTCCTTGGCTGTGTAAATCAATCCTGACGGAACGCCTTTCTCTTCTAAAATATGCAGGGCATCCTTCGCATTGAGCGATTTGGTCCACTCCTCGATTAAAGAATCCAAAAGTTTCATATTTTCTCCTCTGGCGTGATGGGTTGCAAATCTTGGATCCTCACTGAGTTCCGGCTGCCCCATTGCCTCGCATAAGCGTTTAAACACCCCGTCGGCATTTGCCCCGATCACGATATAAGTCTTATCCAATGTAAAATAAATATTGGACGGCGCAACACCGGGCAGGATATTCCCCATCCTCTCCCTTATGTAACCAGCCAGCATGTAATCCGGGATCAGGCTTTCCATGATGGAAAAGACAGATTCATAGAGGGCCGTATCCACCACTTGCCCCTTCCCTGATTTCGTTCGTTCATGGACAGCCACGAGACACCCGATCGTAGCAAATAAAGCTGTAAGAGTATCCCCTACAGAGACCCCTATCCTTGATGGCGGACGATCTTTGAATCCTGTCACATTCCTCAGGCCACCCATTGCTTCCCCGACACTTCCGAACCCGGCACGGTCCTTATAAGGGCCTGTCTGGCCGAACCCGGACGTTCTGACCATGATCAATTTCGGGTTGATTTCAGACAGGGTTTCATAAGAGAGATTCCATTTCTCCATCGTCCCAGGTCTGAAATTTTCGATGACGATATCCGCTTCTTTGACGAGTTCTTTTAAAAGATTTTGGCCTTTTTCTTCGCGCAGATTCAAAGTGATCGATTTTTTATTCCTGGACTGGATCGGCCACCAGAGACCGACTCCATCCTTTGATTTCCCCCAATTTCTCATCGGGTCGGCTTTCCCCGGCGGTTCCACTTTGATGACCTCGGCACCAAAGTCAGCTAGCAGCCTTCCGGTGAAAGGTCCTGCCAGCAATGTTCCAAGTTCTATGACACGTAAACCTTCTAAAGGTAGCGTATGTTCTGCCAATTCCATCCCTCCTGTTTGAATTTTCTTAATCTTGTATACAAATTTAAACGCTTGTATACAATAAGTCAATAACTTATTTAAAAAAGTGTAAATAGACCGCTTACATCATAAAAATATTGTGTTTTCAAAATAGTTTGTATACAATAGGTGTGAGGTGTTGACATGGATGCATACGAATACATAAAAGGGGCCATCATTGACGGGAAATTCGAACCGGGTATGAGACTGGGAGAGGAATTCCTCGCCAAGGAATTAAACTTGAGCAGGACCCCCATCCGGGAGGCCATCAAACATTTAGAAGCGGACGGTTTGGTCGTTCCTTTAAAACGCGGAGTCGGAGTGAGGAACTTCACCACAGAAGACATCCGTCAGATTTACGACCTGCGTATGATCCTGGAAGGATATGCGGCAAGTCAGGCTGCCATTTACAGGACGGATGACGACATTCGGAAAATGGAAGAAGCGAACATCGTCTATGAAAAAGTCATCAATGAACATGTACAATCGGATATGGACAGCATTAAAGAAATCGTGGCTGTCAATCAACGATTTCACGAAGTCATCATTCAAGCCGCGAACAATGCTCATATCCACTTCCATCTTTCAAAGGTCGTGGTGGTCCCCATCGTATATAGATCATTTTATTGGTACAACGACTACCAGCTTAAGCAATCATTAGAAGTACACAAAACAATTCTGCAGGCAATTCGCAACAAAGAACCGGAGCGCGCCAAAATTGCGATGCATGAACATATCTATCAAGGCCGCGACCATGTGTTGAAGCATTTGGAAGAGATAAAAAATAGTTGATTATGAGGAGGAAGAGAAATGATTGAGATTTGTGAGGTTGGTCCACGGGATGGTCTTCAAAATGAGTGCAAGATGGTTACGACAAAAGCCAAAGTAGAACTGATTAATCGTTTGATCGAAGCTGGTATCACCTACATTGAAGCCGTTTCATTCGTTAATCCGAAAGTCGTTCCTCAAATGGCTGATGCAGAAGAGATTCTCCTTCAGCTCCCGAAAGACAAGGGTGTCAAATATGGAGGCCTCGTCCTCAGCCGCTCGGGTCTCACTCGTGCTCTTCAAACGGATATCGATTATTTACACGTCGTCACCACAACGAGCGACACATTCAACCTTAGAAATGCAAAGCGGACGGTCGATCAGGCCGTTTCCGAATTAAGTCAGGTCATCAAAGAAGGCGTTCAGGCGAACAAAGAGGCCGTCGGTGTCCTCGGCACTGCATTCGGCTGCCCTTTCGAAGGGGAAGTCCCCCTGGATAAAGTACTATTTGCAGCGGATGAATTTATGAAAGCCGGCTGTACATCACTTACCCTCGCCGATACAACTGGAATGGCAAATCCTATCCAGGTACAGACTGTCGTTAATGCCTTCAAAGACCAATTCTGCGAAGACCTGTCATTGGGTCTACACTTTCATAACACGCGCGGACTCGGACTCGCCAATACCCTCGCAGGCTATCAAGCCGGCGTCCGCCTATTCGATTCCTCCATCGCCGGCATGGGAGGCTGCCCATTCGCCCCTAAAGCTGTCGGCAACGTGTGTACGGAAGATATGGTCAATATGTTTCGTGGGATGGATGTTGAAACGAATACCGATCTTGAAAAGCTTCTGGAAACATCAAAATGGCTGGAAGGCATCATGGGACGACCGTTGGATGGGATGTTGATGAAGGCGGGGATTGCTTAAACCAAGGGAACAGATACTCCGGTTTTTAATCAACCAGGGAGGGGTTATCTCGATTGAAAACCGGCCCCCTCCCCTTAGAACAAAAAAGAAAACGGCGTTGACCCACTTAAGGTCAACGCCGTTTTCTTATGCCCCAACACCCGGAAACTCAATCACAAACTCCGTCCCCACCCCTTCCTCACTATCCACACTAATCTTCCCATTAAAGGAATGGATGATTTGATAGCTGACCATCATCCCGAGGCCCGTCCCCTTTTCCTTCAAGGAATAATAAGGGGATCCAAGTCGCTGGACCTGTTTCGGGTTCATGCCGATTCCCTGGTCCTTGACGGTGATCCTGATGTGTCCGTCGGCAGTTTGATGACATGATAGCGACACGGTTCCGCCATCCGGCATGGACTCCACTGCATTTTTCAAAATATTGAGCATGGATTGGTTAAGCTTCTGTGGGTCTGATCTCATCCAGCAGTCATCCTGGATGTCTATTTTAAATTCAACCTGCTGATTCACATTGAAGGTTTGAAGCAGCGCTGCTGTGCGCTCTAATTGTTCACTGACATTGACGGTTTCATAGGTGCTGTTCGAGGGCTTTCCTAAAGCGAGAAAGTCGTGGATGATTTCATTGGCCCGGTCTAATTCTTCAATCGACAGCTTGATGTATTCTTTCTGGTGATGAGGAAGATCGGGTTCATCGAGGAGCTGAAGAAATCCCCTGCTCACCTGCATGGGGTTGCGGATCTCATGGGCAAATACACCTGTGAGCTCACTGATCACCCTGAATCTCTCCGTGTCCTGGACTTCCAGCCTGAGCTGGTGGATCTCACGGATTTTCTCGATCATCACGGTACAGAACCACGTGACGACAATTGTAAATAGCAGATGAATACCCTGTACTTTCAAAACGGGGAGAGAGAATCCATTCAAGCCCGCAGATACCATCATGCCGCAGAGACAGTACAGGAACGATAATCCCGTTGCAATGATAATCCTTCGTTCCCTGTTCACACGTAAAAATAATCGCTGAACGTACAAAATGACAGGAAGCGTAAGGATGAGCACAACGACCGTCGTCACAACCCCGATGCTGATTCCGAAAGTCAGGCGGTATAGAATGATCACGGCTGACAGAAACACGCCGGGCCAAACCCCGAGGTATAACGTTCCGAATAATAGAGGGATAAACCGGATATCGAGCCTTGCCCCTCCGCCGTATTCAACGGGAAAGGACATGCACAATAGGATGGACACTCCCCATAAAAGGGTCATGAACATCTTGATCGACCGGTCCTCTTTCACCTTCTCCAGAATAAACGTAAAGTAACTGAAGATCGGGATAACCATTAATGTAAACTGCAGCAGGAAATCTTTTACTATACTCATCAGGGCACCATTCGCCTTCTGTTCTAGGTATCTTCTATTTTAGCAAAAATTCAGAAAGTATGGGTGATTCGACCTTATTATTTTGAAAAAACCGTGTTACCTGGCACCGTGGCTTACTTTTAAATGAAAAAAGTAGAGTGGGAACCGTCCCCACTCTACCCAGGGTAACGAAAGCCTTTTCCCCTTCAACCTTTGCACTTCCAGTGAATTTTTCTTCACCAAAAGACAGCTCTACCCGAACTTGATAGTCTTTTCCTCTTCTAAAAGCACCCACTTCAACCTCTACATCAACTTCTGCCTTGTCTTCGGAAAGAGAGGTTGTTTTCGCAAACACAGAATGAATGCTGGCATATGTCCGTTTTTTCAAATGAACATCTTTCCAAATACCCGCTGCTACAAGCCGTGGGCCCCAGTCCCAGCCCCAATGGCTTTGATTCTTCCTCGTCCAGATCCGTTCCTTGCTGAATCCTGACCAGTAATTTTGAACCTTCTCATTCACATGCACATCGATGGGATCGAATTTTACAGCAAGGACGTTTTTGCCTTTTTTCAATTCCCTTGTCACTTCAAAGGAATGGCTGATGAACATATTATCCTTTGAACCAAGTTCGACTCCATTCAGGTAAATCGTAGCAAACGTATCGAGCCCCTCAAACAGCAAATCATATCTTTCATCCTTATGTTCTGTTCCGTCGAATTCAAAGGTGGTACGATACCACCAAACCTTTTCCTCTACCCACTGACATTTCAAATCATTTTGGCCATAGAATGGATCGTCGATTAACTTTCGGTCAATCAGGGTGGAATGGACGTCACCAGGAACAGAAGTGGTCATCCAAAAGTAATCAATAAACTCAGGTGCGGCCACCTCCAGTTCACGTGCGTCCCCCACATCGAATTGCTTAATCTTCCAGTTTTTATTAAGCTTCATAGAAACAGAACCTTTCATAATAGAGTCACGACAGAACACAAAACCTTTACTAAGATAAAAGGCCAAAATCATTACCCGATTTTGGCCTTAATATTGGAATTATTTTAAATAAGTTAATGAATCCATGATTTCCTGCAGGCTTAGCTCAGCGCATGCCATTGAAGTATCGGCAACACCGTAATACATTTTTACAACATCGCCTTCAACGACCGCGCCGCATGAGAACACGACATTTCCGAAGAATCCTTCGACTTCATAGTCTGCTTCTGGCTCAAGGATCGGCTTGTCAGAGCGAGCAATGACCTTTGTTGGGTCTTCGAGGTCAAGCAATACAGCACCCATGCAATAGCGGTGGTCCGTCGTTGCGCCATGGTAAAGCTCGAGCCAGCCTTTTTCCGTTTTTAACGGAACAGCTCCGCCACCCATGCGGGCACTATCCCACATACCCTCGCGCAGGCCTAATAAGTATTTGTGATTTCCCCAGTGCAATAGATTAGTAGATTCAGCAATCCACATCTCAGGCTCACCAACACTTCTTGGTACTGGGCGATGAAGGGCATAGTACTTGCCGTTGATTTTCTCAGGGAAGATTAACACGTCCTTGTTTTCTGGCGCGAAAATCATGCCATGGTGCTCAGTTGTGACAAAATCCTTTGTTGAAACCATGGATTCGCCAACACCAACAGGTGATACTGCACTGAAATAAATATAATAAGTATCTTCAATCTTTGTAATCCTTGGGTCTTCAATTCCGAATGTCTCAAGCTCATTTGAAGGGTACACAAAAGGCTTTTCATCAATCGTAAAGTTGTGGCCATCCTTACTGCGGGCAATCCTCAAATACGATAATGAAGTCAGATAAGCGAAACGGTTCGACTCTTCTGCTTTTTGAATCGTCCGCGGATCTGAAAAATTATAAGCAGGATCATTTAAATTGAATTCCAAAATTTCAAGCTCGTTCTTTTCTGGATTGTAAACAGGTGATTTCACAATTTCAGGATTCTCACTGATCGGACGCTCTGCGACACGCAGCAGCATGATGATTTCATCATTAAATGTCGTAATCCCCGCATTGAAAGTGCCAATCACTTCAAAGTCTTCGCGATGCGGTTTTACATCCATCGGTGTCACTACCGGATTCTCTTCATATCTATATACATTCATGTTGTAATCTCCTCAATTCAGTCAGTTTTATTGCTCGTATTGTAAAAATGGATCTGCAATCGTGATTTTTTGCGCTGCGGCATCACTGATTCCTGCATAGATATCAGCTGTGCCGTCCGCTTTCCGGACAATTCCGCCGCTGAACACAACATCGACCAGGTCCGGTCGCTTCGAGGCACCCGGAAGGAAATTGCTTCTCGTTGCAATCAGCTCCATATCTGAAAATACTCCTGTTTCCGGATCAAGCGCGAACACCATCGGATAATAATGGCGGTCTCCGGCTGCATCGAACGAAGCAACGTGGCCAAGTACACCAACCAAGTCATTTACAAGCAGGTGCGGCTCGTTCGCTCCGCCCCATTCTTCATCAATGAACTGATCTTCAAAAATAGGAGCCTCATTGATGACTTCAAGCGTCAATTCCTCCAAGGAAGAGATGCGTGCCCAGCCAATCTTCCCTCTGCCGCCCTTTTCACCCTGCGGTCTTGTCAGCACACCGATGCTGCCATCAGCCAGCTCAACAAGGCGCAGATCCTTCATGCCATCTGGCCCCTTCGCAAACTCTTTTAAACTTGCAATGTTCTTTCCTTTATAAAACACAGTACGCCATCCAAGTGCATTTTCGATTGTCGAATGCGGGAAAATCTGTACGCCGCCGAGGACTAACTCACCAGCAATCCTTGTGTAAAAAGGATCCTGCAATTCAAATACAGGCGCGTTTTCCCGCGGAACCCATTCACCGTTTCTTTGGACGAAGAAATAAACGCTGGAATGCTCGCTGTCACGTGATTCCACGCGTCCGGCAATGACCTGCTCACCCTCATCTTCAAAAGGAGCTGAAATATTATAGACATCCTTATCACCGACACCAGTGAAAACGATTTTCTCCGGATTAACCGGCTGCACTTTTGAAGAAAACTCCTCCAAAAGCTGTCCGCAAGTTTTTACCTTACCTTTTATTAAGACCGTCATTCCCAGCATCCTCCTTTAAAATAATGACTTCATTTGCTGATATCGTTAGTACATCATTGCTTCCAAGCGTTGACCGCTTGTTCGAAATCAGCAGTTCCATGTTTTTCAACTCTAACTCAAGGGATTGCTCTTCCTCAGAAAAGTTCAGAGCAACGAAGGTCCGTTCCCTCTCGTTGCTTCTCATATAAGAAATCATCTTATCCTCACAGCGCAAGAATTCATATTCTCCCGTTTGAAAGGAAGTATGTTCTTTACGCAGCTTCAACATTCTTTTATAGAAAGAAAGCATGGAATCAGGATTGCGCTCCTGGATTTCCACATTTGTATGAACAGCATCCTCAGGCACCGTGATCCAAGGTACTGTTTCGGAAAAGCCAGCATGTGTTCCGGAACTCCATTGCATTGGAGTACGAGATTTATCACGGCATCGTTCGTTTGCGGCAACCAGCGCTACCTCTTCGGATTTACCAGACTTCAAGGCCTCTTCATAGGCGAGGCGCCCCTGGACATCAATCATCTTCGCAATGTCATCTGTCACCCAATCCCTCATGCCAAGCTCATCACCCTGGTAAAGGAACGGCACGCCCTTTGCCGTAAGCATCAGCGCAGCAGCCAGCTTCGCACGCTCCTCATCACCGCCAAATCGTGAAATATGGCGTGACATATCGTGGCTAGAGAAGAACAGAGTAGCAATTTGCTCGGAATCATACGCTTTCTCTGTTTCCACTAATTGCTCGCAAATCTTTTCTGCATCAAACTCGGCAATACTTCCAATGTTGAAATTAAAGGATACATCAAGCTTGTTCCGCCCTGAGTACCGTTTTAATATCTCGATATCCTCAGAACCGACCTCACCAACGAGGAATTTATCCTGATATTGATGAACCACATAGGCAATTTCCTCGATAACGGTTAAGATTCCGTCCTGGTCCTTGTCGTACAAATGGATTTGTTCATTGTTTTCATGGTCAAAAGGATTATCGATAAAGGAATCGTTGATCGTCAGGAAGTTGATGACATCCAGTCTGAACCCATCCACGCCTTTTTCCAGCCAAAACCTCATGACATCATACATCGCATTTTTGACTTCAGGGTTGGCCCAGTTCAAATCCACCTGTTCCTTAGCAAAAGCATGGTAATAATATTGACCGGTTGCCTCATCAAATTCCCATGCCGTTCCGCTGAAAAAAGATTCCCAGTTATTCGGTTCGTCTCTCCATATATACCAATCACGCTTGGGGTGATCCTTGGAGGACCTTGATTCCTTGAACCAAACATGCTCGGAAGACGTGTGGTTCAATACGATATCGACTATGACTTTGATATCTCGCCTATGCGCCTCCGCGATAAAAGCTTCAAAGTCCTCCATCGTCCCATAAACCTCATCAATACAATAATAATCAGCAATGTCATAGCCATTATCAACCTTCGGCGATGGATAAAAGGGAGTGAGCCACAGCCCATCTACCCCGAGCTCCTTGAGATAATCCAGCTTGGAGGTGATTCCCGCAAAATCCCCCAGTCCATCTCCGTTTCCATCCTTGAAACTTGGCATATATATTTCATAGAAAGCTGATTGCTTCCACCATTTAACCATTTGCTTGAACTCCAATCTTTGGTTACTTAAGTGTAAATTGCATTCCCTCTTGGAACTTCTTCGCGAAAAGCAAGAAGATGATGATAATCGGCAATGTCAATAATACGGATGCAGCATACATCGGTCCTGGATAGCCGCCATACGGGCCGAACATTTGTGATAAAAGTACGTTTAACGTAAGCATGTTATCACTCTTCGCAACAAGCATATCCCATAACAGCTCTGTCCATCTTTCCATGAACAAGAACAAGAAGATCACGGTAGTAATCGATTTTGACATTGGCAGTACAATCTTGAACATGATTTGCATTTCGCTTGCACCGTCCAATTTTGCCGCTTCAATGAACGTATCCGGGATTGCCTTGAAGAAGTTCGTGTACATGAACACTGCCCATAAGCTCATCGCCTTTGGCAGGATCATTCCCCAGTAAGAGTCGTACATTCCGACCTTTTGGATAACCAAAAATGTAGGAATTAGCAAGATGATTGCCGGGAAGAACATTTGGAATAAGACCACGTTATTGATCGTATCTCTTCCTTTAAAATGTATCTTCGCTAGCGCATAAGAAACCATTACCGCTGAGACCATCATCAAAATGGTCGAACCAGCTGATACGATAAAGCTGTTAAAGAAGGCATTGATCCACGGGCGAGGGATGACAGATTCTCCGCCGCCAAGCAGCCATTCCCATGACTTCAATGAATATTCAGTCGGGAAGAATTTCTTATCGACCTGACTCCAATCAGCAAAGGAATTCAACACCATATAGATATATGGATAAATCATGATTAACAATAGGACGAGCGCAAACAGGTAACGAAAAACCAATCCTTTTTTCTTAGGTCCAACCATTTCGTTTCCCCCACAGTTCTAAGAGTTTTCGAATGATGTAAATCGCAATAAACGTTACAATCGATGCGATGATGGCAATAGCAGAAGCGTATCCTGCTTGCAGATTGGAGAATGCTTTAGTGAAAATCTCCATCTGCCATGTATTCGTGGCAAAATCCGGCCCACCTCCGGTTAACTGATAAACTTCTGTGAAAATACCAAATGTAACACCAATCGATAAAATCAATACAGTAAACAACGCTGGATAGAGGAGCGGGAACGTAATTTTCCAAAAACGCTGCCAAGGTGTTACTCCATCAATCATCGCTGCTTCATAGACCTCTTGACTGATGCTTCCAAAGCCCGATGTTAAAATCAACGCGTAATAGCCGGTGAATTTCCAGGCAATAATCATGGCTACAACAAAGAGTGCAGAAAACGGTGTTCCAAGCCAGTTAATATCGATATCCAATGTACCTCTAAGGAATTCATTCAGCGGACTGTTGTAAGACAAAATCCCTTTCACGATCAGCGAGGAAACAACTCCCGAAGCCAGGTACGGAAGAAAGAATCCGATTAAAAACAATCCTCTAAATCTTGGAAGCCCTTGAACAACCAATGCCACAATAAGGGAAAAAGCAATAACTAGTGGAACAAACACGCCCATAAATTTAAAGGTTACAAAGAAGGCGCTCTGCACACCCTGACTTTTGAGTGCCTCGGCGTAATTCTCCATTCCGACGAAATTATACGTCGGCGAGATTAAGTTCCAGTCTGTCACAGATAGAAACAGTGACCAGACAAGTGGTATCAGGAAGAAAACAATTGAATATAAAAGATAAGGACTGGCAAAAAGCCAGCCCAACCATCCTTGGTTCTTTTTCATTATTTGAGAGCCCCCTCAATGGCCTCTTGCATATCCTTCCATGCAGCTTTCGGATCTTTTTCTCCTTTTACCACTGGATTGAAAGCTTTCTGGCCAATCAATGTCTGAATCTCATTGTATTTAGAGTTATCCATAGGCGGTATTGCATTTGGAACGGCAGCAGCGTATGGCTGTAATGCCGGGTTGTTTTCAAAGAACGCTTTGAAAGTATCGTTCGTTGTTAAGTCATCACGTGCCGGTGGCAGGTTTGTCTTTTCAAGCCATTTCAAATCATTTTCAGGATTTGAATAGACCCACTTAATGAATTCGCCCGCAGCCTTTTGTTGTTCTTTCGTTGCTGAAGCATACACGACAAGACCCTTTGTATCTGCGAATGTCTTAACGTTTTCTGTATCCATTCCGTCTGGAACTGGAGGCAATGCTAACGCATAGGTTTCATTCAATTTCATTTTTGGGAATTTCTCTTTCCAATAAGAAATTGTCCAAGGGCCAATATCCGTAAAAATTCCCAATCCGCTTTCAAATGGATCTTTAGACTGCCTAGTCATTAAAGCATCTGCTTTTTGCAGCTCATCTACAAATCCAAGAACTTGCTTTCCTGCTTCTTTATCTGCAGTGAAATCAGTTCCCTCTACGAACTTGTTGCCATCAGATGCTGCATTATAGAGCATGAAGAAATCGAACCATCTTTTCCAGCCTGTTGGATCAGCAAGGTCTGGTTTAGCCCAAACATATTTGTCGGGGTGCTTTTCTTTCAATTTCTTCGCAACTTCCAGCATTTCACTATATGTTTTTGGTGGTTCATTAAAGCCAAGTTCCTTCAGGACATCCAATCTCCAGCCAAACAACATCGCATTCGAGTAGATTGGCAATACGTATTGGTGGCCGTCAGCAAACTGCCAGCCTTTCATTGTATCTTCCATATTTCTCTTTTTCTTAATTTCATCCCAGCCTTCTAGTTCATCCAACGGTAAAATCGCTTTACTCTCAGACAGTTGAGCAGCAAAACCACGGTTGATATTCTCTGACATCGTTGGTGCACTGCCGCCAGCAAGAGCTGATTGGATACCAGCTTCAGATGTCGGGCTTTCCTTCATCGGGCTTACGTTCACCTTGATATCCGGATGTTCTTTTGAGAACTCTTCCGCTACTTCCTTCCAATACACTTGCTGTGTTGGGTTTGGAGCCGCCCAGAATTCGATTGTTGTTACGCCGTCTTTCGTGCTTCCATCGCTCTCATTACTACAAGCTGCAAGACCTGAAACAGTCAATGATGTAGCAAGGACTAGAGAAGCCGCTTTTTTGAATTTCATCCGATATTCCCCCAATTATTAGTACGATTTCCTAACTTTATGTTTTCAGTAATGATTCTTGAAAAATGCAAAACTATTAGTCTAGCTTTTCTGAAACGGATGTTTTGATAGCGCTATCATAACTTTACAAAAAAAAGTATAATCAATAGTATCCGGGTTACGTTTTTAGATGATTTACCTCTTACCCCTCATTTCTAAAGATTTTTTAAAATCATTACAAGAAAATATGTAATTAATAAATAATGTAATTAGTAACTTTACAAATACATTATCACACCTTACTTATTATCTGTCAAACGCAAATTAAATTTAATTTTCTGTAAGGTTGACTTTTTCATGTAGTGGTTAATCTTCCAATCCAATCAACCGCCTTACATATAGAGGCGTATTTAACACCTATAATAATTTGAAGAATTACAATGATAAGTATGTTGCTAAAAATAATTTGTAACGTTACAATATAATTACAAAACAAATTACTATTATTCACTTTGATTAAGGAGAAGTTTTATATATGAAGAAAAAAGTAACGATGCAGGATATCGCTGACCGCCTGAATATTTCTAAGAATTCTGTTTCGCAGGCTTTGTCGGGTAAGCCTGGGGTTAGTGAAGAAACAAGGATGTTAATCCAAAAAGCCGCAGATGAGTTAGGGTATAACTATTTGAATAATAGAAACAACCAAAAGCCTAATGAGAAAAAAGGAATCAACATCGCCCTTATTGCCTCTGACTATGCTTTTTCTCTTAAAAGCTTTTTCGGGGAAATTTACCTCAGTGTGGAAAAGGAAATGAGGACACGCGGCTGGAATTTATTAATTGAATCAATCGATCAGGATTCAAAGGACAAGTTAATCCTTCCCTCCCTGCTATCGAATCATCAAATCGATGGGATTTTAATTCTATCTCATATTAGCACCGATTATATTTCAAAGATTATTAATACTGGAATCCCGACTGTGATGATTGACCATCACTCTCCATACCTGCAGGCAGATGCTATTTTGACGAACAATCGCTTTGGCGCCTATAAGGCAGTTGAGCACCTGATTCAATTAGGACATCAAAACATTGCATTCGTAGGAGATATAGAGGTTTCCCCAAGCTACCAGGAGAGACTGGAAGGCTATATGCTTGCCCTGAAAAAACATGGAATAGAACCAAGTCAGCCTCTATTATTTACAGACGCAAAGGAAAACCAGGAAGAAATAAGTGGATTTGTCGATCGACTGTCTTATATGCCGACTGCATGGTTTTGTGTAAACGATGGACACGGGTTCCTTGTCCAGTCCGTACTGCAGCAAAAAGGATTCAACATTCCTCAAGACATATCAATCTGCAGCTTCGACAACGGTCAGTTATCCCAAATCGCCACACCAAAAATTACAACAGTTAATATTGATTTAAATTACTATGGTAAAAAAGCAACCGAACAGTTGAGCTGGAGGCTTAATCATAAGGATGAACCTATCCACGAAATTCTGCTGCCCACCACATTGATCGTTAGAGAATCAACCGCTGTTAATAAGTGAACCACGCGGGCAAAGCAAAATACATTAGTGCTTCTGCTATGTACTCATGGCAGTTCCAAAAGGCATTACATGCAGCAGAGAAAAATGGCTGGACTAAGTTTGTCTCTATGCAGAATCATTTAAACCTCCTCTGCCGGGAAGAGGGAAGGGACATGCTGCCGCTATGCAAGGAAGAAGGTATTGGTGTCACTCCATATACCCCTCTCGCATCAGGGAGATAAACTCGTGATTGGTCAGAAACAACCTACCGTTCTGAAACTGATCAGATTCAAAAATCAAAATATGAAGTGACTGCTGATGCAGACCGCCTGGTTGTAGAGCGGGTTGCAGCAATCGCTGAGGAACGAGACGTTCCTCGCAGCCATGTCGCACTTGCCTGGCTGCTGCAAAAAGATCAAGTAACTGCTCCTATTATCGGTGCAACAAAAATTTCTCACCTCAAAGGTGCTGCAGGTGATTTATCGATTAAGCTGACAACTGAAGAAGTCGCTTACCTTGAAGAACCTTATGTACCCCATTCTGTGGTTGGTGCTTTATAGATATAACTCTAAATCTTTAACGACCCTACTTTTGCTGCAAGTGAATTAAGAAAAAGACTTTCACATTCTCACTACAATAAATAACATCCCTAACATTTTTTATGTTGGGTATGTTGGGGATGTTTTATATACTCCTTGCTTTTAGTAATTACCAATTCTTCAACCTTGGAAGGGCTAAATTCTATTCGCTGGAATCGTTCCCCTCCTCACCCATCTATCCCACCAACACCCCATACACCTTCAAACTCTCAACACGAAAATCCAACTCATTCCCCTTCGCATACTCCGTCTCCAACATCCCAATCCCTCCCCATTTATCATCATCTATCCATGAGCCAAGGGACCTGTCCCCCCGGCTTTCCACCATGCTACACCGTCATCTTCCAGCTGGATGCAACCAGCCAGTTTTCTCTTTCTTTATAATCCGGCACGATTTTTCCAACAAGACGCCAGAAAGAACGGTCATGATTGAGATGCACCATATGACACATTTCATGGACGACTACATAATCGATCACTTCCCGGGGAGCCATAGCCAGCTTCCAGTTGAATGTCAGCTGCCTTTTCGCATTACAGGTTCCCCATGTTTTGGTGCTGTCTGTAATTCGGAAGCTATGCGGCTTTGTTTTAAAATGATGCTGGTGTGAAGAAATACTTTTCTCTACTAACGCTTTACACTGTTGATAATAAAAACGTTTTAAAGCCTGTTTGATTCGTTCATCCTGCAGTTGTTTAACATAGACATGGATTGTCGTTTCATCAAACAGGACATGATCCTGCGGGTTGGATGGATCGTGATGGACTTCTATAGGAAAGACCTTACCTAAATACAGAAACTGCTCACCCTGAACATAGACCTTTTCCTGGGGCCCATTCAGACGGTCCTTCCTTTCTTTCGAATTCCTCAGAATCACATCCCATTTATCCTCTACGAATTGAATGATCGACTCGTCCGGCGTGCCTTTCGGGGCATGCACCTCGACATTTCCATAACCATCAAGATAAATACCGATGGATTTTCGATTTTTGTACTTAATATCAAAATGTATCGTCTCACCTGAAAAAGTATGATTCATGATTTATCCCCTGTATCTGATCGTTAATCCTTTTAAGAAATTCCTGGCATATCGGTCTCCACAAATTTGGTAATTCTTGTGGCCTTCTCTCCGTAAAATGGCACTCATTTCGCCTTTGGTGACCTTCACACCCGCATCTTCCAGGATGTCGATCATATCTTCACTTGTCAAAGAGAGCGCAATTTTCACTTTCTTGAGAAGAAGATTATTTACGTGTTCATACGTTATTGCCGGCCGTTCAGGCTGTCCCGGTTTAGGCTCCTGTTTGCCTCTTTTAAATGTAATGAATCCATTTAAGAAAGACTCGAACATTTCATCATCACATGGTATATGATCTTCCTGTAGATCATCCTCTTCCACTGATTTGGTCAGGACCTTCATCACCTCATCTTTAGAAAAATCCATGCCGCCAAGCTTGAAAATCTCTACCATCTCTGTATTTTTTATATCCAAAGCATATCGTAAACGAATCAATATATCGTTGTTATCAATATTCATGGGTTGACCTCCTGTTCATGATCTTGACACTGAATCACTAGCTTACCACTTTAGAGGCTTTGTTACATAGTATTAATTGGAGGGAAATCGAAATATACAATTCTGGTTTGGTACAAGAAACGACTTTGATGTATTTGTTTACATAATATTATTATATTAAGCTCATTATCGTTCACTGGGGACGGTCTTGTATTTCGAAAGCAAGAGAACCGTCCCCATGCTGCAATATACTAAAAGGGCTTAGAGAATCATTCCTCTAAGCCCTTTTAGTATAGTTATTGAAACTCCACCTGAATACTGACAATTTCAGACCGCGTCCCAATCCGTATCGGCGGTCCCCAAAAGCCGAAACCGGATGTGACGATGGAGTGCATTTGTTCCTTTTGCAGATGTCCCCAATCATTTTCGTAAATGGCATTCGTGAACAGGCTGCCTGGAAAGATCTGCCCGCGATGGGTATGGCCGGACACCATCAAGTCGATGCCTTCCTGCTGGGCGGTCTCAAGACCATATGGCTGATGATCCATTAAGATGGTTGGTTTTTCATCATCCACTCCATCCATCAGTGAATCCAAAGGTAATCGTCCGTCGTCGATTCGGTCTTTGCGGCCGACCAATGTGAATTGTCCTTGGACATCTGCTGTCTCGTCATACATGACGGTGATTCCACCGCGCTCCAACGCTTCGATCAATTCCTTCATTGTGCCCTCATGACGGTCATGGTTGCCAAGTGAGGCATAGACCCCGAGTGGTGCTTTCAACTCTGATAATACCTCATCAATGTTCTGGTCGAGGAATGGCTGCACATCATCATCGAAAAGATCGCCAGGCAGGAGCACGATATCCGGATTGAGGGCATTGGCTTTTTTCACAAATCGCTCCGCATGATCTTTCCCTGACAGCAGGCCAAAATGCATATCCGCTGCCATCACAATATGTAGTTTTTCAAGTGAAGAAGAGCCTTTATCAATCTGGATTTCATAGTCGCGGACCACTGGGCTGAAGGCGTTATAGCTGCCATAAACCATAAAGAAGATCAGAAGACCGAGAGTAATGAAGCCTGCCCACTTCTGCGTCCCATGCCGCGGCAGCCGGGTGAGCCGCAGAAGGATGACCGTTAGATGGGCAAGCGGAACCAGCAGCAGGAGCAAGTAAAAGCACGCCATCCAGTAAGCTCCTATGATGTTGATGAAAGTGAGTCCTGTCATACGCCCGACAATAAATGAACTGGCTGCCATTATGACGATCACGCTATAGAGAATCTTGAAACGTCTGCTTGATGACTCCGGGCGCAGCCAATGCAGCCCCCGCCAGCCGATATAGTAGACAAGGCCACCGTAAAGCAGCAGTGTAATGAGCATTACAACAATCAACATAAGTATTCTTCATGCTCCTCTAATTTTTTATTTTGACCACTTCCCTTTTTATCGTACCAAAGTACTCCCGAAAGCACTACGATCAGCTCTCTATGCTATGCTGCTTGCAGGACTATTCAGTTGAATGGATTCAAAAGACGGCTTTTGCTTTTACCCTACTTTATGCGGCAAATCAGACAATCCAGAAAAACTTTTATGATTAAGAGGTTCATTTTTTTGTAAAAAGAGAAAAGTAGAGAGGGAACCTTCCCCATCTACTTTTGTTGTGTTGCTTTTCGCATTTTTGTTGCCATTATACTTGTTTACCTTTTAAAAGTTGAACAATTTCCTTCGCTTTATCCAGATGAATCCCTTCGATCAGACTATGATTTTTTCGCACAGCTGTACCAAAATGATAATATCCTGTAATTACTGTTGAATGAACAGAACAAATATTGCTTGCATTTAATCCACTTCCAACCAAAATTGAAACATGCTCGCAAACTGTTTTCATTTCCTGTATGGTTCGCAAGCGATCGGAAAATTCACCATTTCCGCCAGAAGTTAAAATCGTTGTGATTTCTTTGTATTGAGCCAATGTTTTTGCCGTCTGAACGGGATTGTTTGTAGAATCAATTGCCCGATGAAATGTAACTTCCAACCCGCTGCATTCGGTCAATAACTCTTCAAGCATAGGTTGGTTGACTTCATGATTCTCATTCAGCACTCCCAGTACTACACCATTTGCACCTAATGAACGGATGATGTTTATATCATTTTTCATTATTAAATTGTCGTCATAAGAGTAACAAAATGATTGACTATGCGGTCTTACCATCACATTGACCGGAATGCTTACACGGTTAACTGCTGCTTCGATTAAGGAGTGACTTGGAGTTAAACCGCCCTCTGTTAAAGCGGATACCAGCTCAATCCGATCTGCCCCGGATTGTTCAATTAATAAAGCATCTTCTAATGTTGTCGCAATATATTCTATGTACATCGTATCAACCTTTCTTATGCTGCTTTCTTCACTTCTTTAGGTTGATTGGGGACGGTTCTCATCCTACCTAAAAAGCAGAGGGGAAATCGCCCCCGCTATGTCCTGCCTTTTCGTATTATAAGGTTGACCAGAATTCTAGATATTTCTGGTTGACCTTTTTTTATATGGTCTTATTATAACAGTAGCCAGGGTAGAACGTCCCTGCCCATGGGACTTAGATCCCGTCAGTTAAACCGT
>NZ_MINN01000073.1 GCF_001877785.1 Rossellomorea aquimaris
TGAAAGCCACCTTTCAACAGTTCCTCATGCGAGGAACTGAATTATCCGGTATTAGCCCCGGTTTCCCGGAGTTATCCCAGTCTTACAGGCAGGTTACCCACGTGTTACTCACCCGTCCGCCGCTGATTAAGGGGAAACTAGGTTTCCCAAAATCCGCTCGACTTGCATGTATTAGGCACGCCGCCAGCGTTCGTCCTGAGCCAGGATCAAACTCTCCGATAAAAGTTTGAATAGCTCTTGTTTGCAACGATTCAATCGTTGCGGTAAATCTAGAATTAACGTTGACGTAATTGTCTTGTTTTGTTCAGTTTTCAAGGTTCAATTTGTTGCTTGCTTCGTTTGAAGCGACCTAACCATCATACCAAGTTTGAAGCGGTTTTGTCAACAACTTTTTTTAAAAAGTTTTTCTGGCTTTTCTATTAAATGAAGTTGTTTTCGCGTCTCACTTGCGACGGTTTTTAAAGTATATCAACCATTTCGAGTTCCGTCAACAGTTTTCGATAAATTAATTCGAAACTTTTTAATAGAGTTCTATATATCCTATTATTTATCATCCTGCAGGGGTTACAATGCCGGTTTTTCAACAGTCACGGCCCCCATTTTCTTCTATATAAATAAAACCCCTGCGCCTTTCTAAGGCGCAGGGGTTTTTGATACAAATCAATCGATCTTGATGATATCCTCATCGCTGCGGTTCACTTTGCCTGTCTTTTCAAGAGTCACTTGCTGACCCTCTTTCAGGTTCGTGAAGACAATCGGCGTGATAATAGAAGGAGCGTTTTCTTTGATGAAGTCTAAGTCTACTTCAAGTAACGGTTGCCCCGCTTCGACCTGGTCTCCCTCTTTTACCAGCGCCTCGAAGCCTTTTCCTTCAAGTTTCACTGTATCAATACCAACGTGGATCAATACTTCGCGGCCATTCTTGGATTCAAGGCCAAGAGCATGTTTTGTCGGGAATACATTTACGACTTTACCGTCTACAGGGGAAACGATTGTTCCTTCTGTTGGCAGGATCGCAAAACCGTCTCCCATCATTTTGCCTGAGAATACTTGATCGGGTACTTCTTTGATATCTTTGATTTCACCTGTGATAGGTGCTACAAATTTTTCATGCTTTTCTTCTTCAGTTGTTTGAAGAGCTTCTGGATTCACTTCTTCAATTTGTTGTTCTACTTCTTCACTTGCATTTGTCTGTGCTTTGCGTGGTGCTTTACCGCGCATAATATCCTGCATTTGTGATTTCAATGTATCAGATTTAGGACCAAAGATCGCCTGAATGCTGTTACCCACTTCAAGTACACCTGAGGCACCCAATTTTTTAAGTCTTGGCTTATCAACATTTTTCGCGTCATTAACGGATACACGCAGACGAGTGATACAAGCATCAAGGTGAGCGATATTTTCTTCGCCGCCAAGCGCTTCTAGAACATTATATGGAAGTTCTCCTGCTCCTCCAGCTGCTGCTGTACCTTCTTCATCTTCGTCTTCCACTTCTTCACGGCCTGGAGTCATAAGGTTCCATTTGCGGATCGCGAAACGGAAACCGAAGTAGTAAATGACCGCAAATACAAGACCTACAGGGATCACGATCCAAGCATTAGTCTGCGGGTTGATCAGACCGAATAAGATGTAGTCGATCAGACCGCCTGAGAATGTCATACCAATTTTTACGTCCAACAGGTGCATGGTCAAGAATGATAGACCCGCAAAGATTGTGTGGATACCGAATAGTACAGGAGCTACGAATAAGAATGAGAATTCGATCGGCTCTGTGATACCAGTCAAGAATGATGTCAAGGCAGCAGATCCCATGATACCCGCTACTACCGCTTTACGCTCAGGGCGCGCTTCATGGTAGATCGCAAGTGCCGCAGCAGGAAGACCGAACATCATGAACGGGAATTTACCAGTCATGAAGGTACCTGCAGTAAGATCCTGCACACCATCTTGAATTTGTTTCATGAAGATGGCCTGGTCACCACGGATGATGTTGCCAGCTTCAGATGTATACGTACCAAATTCGAACCAGAATGGCGAGTAGAAAATGTGGTGAAGTCCGAATGGAATCAACGCACGTTCGATTACACCAAAGATGAATGCTGCAAATGCTCTGTTTTCACCAAGCATGAAGTTTGAGAATGAGTTCAAACCGTTTTGGATCGGCGGCCAGATGACAAGCATCAATAGACCTAACACGACTGCAGATGCAGCAGTGGCAATTGGAACAAATCGTTTCCCAGCGAAGAAACCTAAGTATGACGGCAATTCAATCTGGAAGAATCGATTGTACATATACGCTGCCAGAATACCGACGATGATTCCGCCGAACACTCCGGTTTGAAGTGTCGGTATTCCGAGGACAAGTGCATACGCAGGGTCTACCCCTTCACCTGTAACATCAGGGATGCCAAGTCCTTCAACAGTTCCCATTGTTACGTTCATGATCAAGAAACCGACGATTGCCGCCAGCCCTGCAACACCTTCACCGCCGGCAAGTCCGATGGCTACACCGACTGCGAAGAGAAGTGCGAGGTTACCGAAGATGATTCCGCCAGCTTGTTCCATGACACTGGCAACCATTTCGACTCCCCCGTTTGAAAGGAATGGAGCTATTTCTAATAGTGTTGGGTTCTGCAAAGCATTACCAAATGCAAGCAATAGACCGGCAGCCGGCAAGATCGCAACCGGAAGCATTAGTGCTTTACCGACTTTTTGTAACACGCCAAAAGCCTTTTTAAACATTTGAATTTTCCTCCTTTTGATAAATGGTTTTTATTCAGCAGATTAGATGATAGCAAACAAGAAATGCGCAGGCGCCTTGTTCAGCCCCGACCAACGCTCTTGGACCGACCAGTGAAGTCGTTCTTTGACTTCATTAGGCTGTCCGAAACGTCTCGAGGGGCTAGGCGCCGGAGCTGGCCATGAAAAAAGGCATGAGAAAAGAGGATAATGAACGTATAGGGATAGACTGCCCCAATTTACACGTTTCAATTATCTTCTTTACTCATGCCTGATCGAATCAGTAACACGTAAGATAGATAAGTACATTATTTAACTTTAGTCTGTATACGCTGCAGATGCATAGTCAGATACACCGCTTCTGCATCATAAACAGGTTTCCTCAATGTTTGCTGCATCATCTTGATCAGCTTCCAAGATAGATTATAGCAGAGAGGGTATTCCTCTTTCAACAGTTTTGCGATTTTTTCTGGTTCCTCCACCCGTTCTTCGCGGAGGACGCGTTCGATCGTGTATCGAATATGACGGACCAGCCTCATATAGTCTACACTTTCTTTGTTTATTTTCACGTCCAGCTGCTGTTCAATCATGGCCGTCAGCCTTGATATCAACTGGGAATGCTGGTTTACCTCGGAAAGATCTTTATTCATCATTGCACTGTGAATATGAAGCGCGATAAATCCGACTTCCCCCTCGGGCAGATTCACATCGGTCATATCGTTGATCATTTCCACTACTTCTCGCGCGATTTCATATTCAAAAGGATAAAGGGTCCTTGTTTCCACCAGGAAAGGATTGCGGATTTCCATGCCCCTCATCAGCCGGTTGATGGCAAAGAGGATATGGTCAGTCAGGGCGATGTGGATGTGTTCATTCAAGAACGAATTCGTCCTCTCCCTGATAAGTTCGATGGCAGAGATGGTCACGTTCGACATCTTTTCGTCGAGGAAAGGCAGAAGGTTTTTATACTGCTCCTGTTCTTTCTCCCCTTTCAGGACGAACATTTTTTCGGCTATATCGTTTTGGATCGGATCTCCTTTTTTCCGGTTGAACCCGATTCCTTTCCCGATCAGCACGACTTCCCCGTAACTCTCATGTTCGGCGATCAGAACATTGTTATTCAATGTTTTTTTTACACTCAAAGTAGACATATGAATTTCTCCCCATCATTTCGACCATTTTCGACAAGCATCCGATTTCATGATTTTAACGAAAATGAACACATTTATCAATAATATAACTTCCCTTTGAGTATTACATTCTCTCCGTTTCCGTCACATCCTCTTTTTTTGTGGCCATTCTTAGAAAATGGTTGGATCGCCGCTTTGGGTTTCCATACAAGACTCGCTTTCCGCGGGTGACCTGTGAGCCTCCTCAGCTTCGCCTCCGGGTAGAAAAGCGGAGGGGCTTTGGTCAGAGGCGGGTGGCATAAGGCGAATCGGCCACGAAGGCGCTCTTTGCCTTCTTGGATGAGTTGACTTATGACATGTGCCTCTAAGCCCTGGAGCTGGACAAGTCTCACATTGGCCGCTTCTCCCGCAGGAGTCTTCGTCTTGCACTCCAACCAAAAGCTAGAATGAGCAAAAATCAAATAACAACGCCTAAGACCAAATAAAAGAACTGACCTCTATAAAGAGATCAGTTCTGATGTGAACTTTATTGTTGATAATAATCAAAAGACTAGCATATTAAGCAATAAAAATGAAATACAGTACAAAGATGACGAACAAACCGTACATGATCGGGTGGATTTCTTTCCTGCGCCCTTTGATCATCATGGTGATCGGGTAGAAGATGAATCCGATTGCGATACCTGTTGCGATGCTGTAGGTAAGCGGCATGGCGACGATCGTCAGGAATGCCGGTACTGCGATTTCGAACTTCTTCCAGTCGATTTCACCAAGTGATGAAACCATCAGTACCCCTACGATGATCAAAGCTGGTGCTGTGACGGGTGCCGTGATGACCGCAAGGAGCGGGAAGAAGAAGATTGACAGCAAGAATAGAATTCCGGTGACGACTGAAGCAAACCCTGTCCTTGCCCCTGCCGCAACCCCAGCGGAAGATTCGATATAGGATGTAGTAGTTGAAGTACCCAGGATAGCCCCTACCACTGTCGCACATGAGTCCGCGAATAATGCTTTTCCTGCGCGCGGAAGTTTATTGTTCTTCATTAATCCTGCCTGGTTCGCAACGGCAACAAGTGTACCTGCCGTATCAAAGAAGTCGACGAATAAGAATGTCAGAACGACAACAAGCATCTGGATGGTAAAAATACTGCCTGCATCATTAAACAGCGGATCAAGCGCAGCCCCGAATGTCGGTGCCAGGCTCGGCGCCGCATCTACGATCCCTTTCGGGGTGTCGATGAGCCCGGCAACCATACCAACGATCGCGGTTGCGACCATTCCGATGAAGATACCGCCTTTGACGCCCTTTGTCATAAGGATGACGGTCACAACGATACCAAAGATAGCAAGCAGTGTGTTGCCGTGGGTCAAATCTCCAACTCCCACAAGAACAGCATCATTATTGACGATGATACCTGCATTCTGAAACCCTACAAACGTAATGAAAAGTCCGATACCAGCTCCAACTGCGAACTTCAATTCCGCTGGAATGGAGTTTATTATTTTTTCACGAAGCCCGGTAAGCGTCAATGCAATAAAAATCAATCCTGAAATCAAAACCCCTGTAAGGGCGGATTGCCAGGAGACACCCATCGTCAATACAACCGTGTAAGCGAAGAATGCGTTAAGTCCCATCCCCGGTGCAAGCGCGATCGGATACTTCGCGAGCAGCCCCATGATCAATGAACCGATCGCTGCCGCAAGCGCGGTCGCCACAAATACCGCCCCGGCATCCATGCGCATGCTGTCCGGAAGGTCCGGTACTGATTGAAGGGTCAACGTCAGCGGGTTGACCACCAAAATATAGGCCATCGAAAGGAATGTTGTCAGTCCCCCGATTATTTCTCTTTTGTAGTTGGTTCCAAGTTGTTCAAACTGAAAGAAATTCCTCATATCCTTACTCCTCCTTCGTGCCGTCGCAGATCTCAAAATAAAAAAGCTCTGAACTACCGAAAGTTCAGAGCTTTGACTGTAAGATAAAAAACAGAAGGGACTTGCTGAAATATAAAGTCCATCTATCAATTACCTCGTAGTCAAGCCATTTACGGTAGCTTGGTAGAAACGCTCGGGCCCTATTCCCGAAATTATACGACGTAACAATTACTATTAAGATTTATTAAGACATGACTATTGTACCAACGAACACAGTAGTGGTCAATAGAAAAACCGAACATTTTATAAAAATAATTCATAAAATGTTCGGTTTGGGATGCATCAACTTCCAATGGAGCTGATTTTATTCAGTTAAAGAGCTTATTCCCACTCAATTGTAGCAGGCGGCTTACTTGTTACATCATACACGACGCGGTTGATGTGGTCGACTTCGTTTACGATACGGGTCGAAATTTTTTCAAGAACATCCCATGGAATGCGGGCCCAGTCGGATGTCATGCCGTCGATCGATGTAACGGCGCGGATGCCGATTGTGTAATCATATGTTCTTGCATCACCCATGACACCGACACTGCGGATATCAGGAAGAACGGTGAAATACTGCCAGATATCGCGGTCAAGACCGGCCTTCTTGATCTCTTCACGAAGGATATAGTCGGATTCACGTACGATTTCAAGCTTCTCTTCAGAAATCTCTCCAAGTACGCGGATACCGAGACCAGGACCAGGGAAAGGCTGTCTCCAAACAATATCATCCGGAATGCCAAGCTCAGAACCCAATGCGCGGACCTCATCTTTGAACAATGTATTCAAAGGTTCAATCAGGGTGAACTGCATATCTTCAGGCAGCCCGCCGACGTTGTGGTGGGACTTGATTGTCTGTGCAGTCGCCGTCCCGCTTTCGATGATATCCGTATACAGGGTACCTTGAGCAAGATAATCGATACCTTCCAATTTTGTCGCTTCGTCATCAAAGACATAGATGAATTCGTTACCGATGATTTTACGCTTCTGTTCAGGATCGGATACACCTTTGAGCTTGTTAAGGAATCGGTCCTGGGCATCCACTTTGATCACGTTCATGTTAAAGCCGTCAGCGAAAGTTTTCATGACACTGTCTGCTTCACCTTTGCGAAGAAGGCCGTGATCCACGAAAATACAAGTCAATTGATCGCCGATCGCTTTATGGATCAGGACAGCTACGACAGAAGAATCCACTCCGCCGCTCAATGCACACAGAACTTTTTTGTCTCCGACGACCTGGCGGATCTTATCCATTTCCATGTCGATGAAGCTTTCCATCGTCCAGTCGCCTTCACAGCCGCATACTTCGAATACGAAGTTCTTGAGCATTTCATTGCCGTGTACAGAGTGGCGTACTTCCGGGTGGAATTGTACGGCATACAGCCCCTCTTCTTCGTTACTCATCGAAGCGATCGGGCATGAAGGGTTTGTTGCGTTCACTTCAAAGCCTTCCGGGGCTTCTACTACAAGATCCCCGTGACTCATCCATACAACCTGCTCATCTTCAAGGCCGGAGAAAAGCTTCGATGTTTTCTCGATGTTGATGGCCGCTTTCCCGTATTCGCGGTGCTTGGCACGTTCCACTTTACCGCCGAAATGCATCGTCATCAGCTGCATGCCGTAGCAGATGCCAAGGATCGGGACATCAAGGTCGAAGATTCGTTCATCACAGCGGAACGAGTTTTCACCGTATACGCTGTTCGGACCACCGGAGAAGATGATCCCTGTCGGATTCATCTCCTTGATTTCTTCAAGGGTGATGGTGTGCGGATGCAGCTCGCTGTACACCCCGAATTCACGGATTCTTCGTGTGATCAACTGATTATATTGACTTCCAAAGTCTAAAACGACGATCATTTCCTGATTATGCAATTCCTCTTTACCTAGCATTCAGTTCACCTCATCCATTTATTTATCTCTCTTTTGTGTATGATTCCCTTACCATCCACAAATACATCCTGTTTGTTAGCAATTCCATAAAAAATTGTGTTCTGTGTCCAGCCCTAACCGAGACCGTTCCATTCCGCTGCAGGCACAAGATTCACAGGGGAGGAAGTCGAGCCTCCTCGGCGTTCCGCCTGTGGGGTCTCGACCTTTCCTCAATCTCCCGTCGGAGTCAAGTGCCTTCCGCTCCAATCCACTCTGAGGTTATATTTAGAGAATTTCTTCCAAGAAATCTCCACATAGCTTGCTTGTTTTTAATTGGAAGCCAACAGTTGTTATATCTTGTTCCAGCTGTTGATTGGAGTGCAAGACGAAGACTCCTGCGGGAGAAGTGACCAACGTGAGACTTGTCCAGCTCCAGGGCTTAGAGGCACATGTCATAAGTCAACTCATCCAAGAAGGCAAAGAACCCCTTCTTAGCCGATTCGCCTTATGCCACCCGCCTCTGACCAAAGCCCCTCCGCTTTTCTACCCGGAGGCGATAGCCGAGGAGGCTCACGGGTCACCCGCGGAAAGCGAAGTCTTGCACGGAAATCAACAGCGGCAATTAATGGCCAAAAAAGCAAAAAAACTAGACTCCGCCTGTATAAAGGCAGGATTCTAGTTTTTGGGCATACAATGATGTCTAAATAGAACACTGCCTTCATAGTCCAGTCATTTACGGTGACCGGGTAGAAACTTTCGAACCATATTATCGAGGATATACGAAGGATGCTAACGAACTCTATTATTTAGTTGACATCATTTTAAACCTTGTTGATGAAGCGGTCAACCAGTTGTCTTTTTAATTAAATTTTCCCATAATTCTCTCATCTTCACCCAATCTTCATGATCAGGCTTATGACCATATAGTGTACGCTCATAACGGTTGGTCAGGCTGGTCATCTCATGGGTTCCGAAGAACGAATCAATGTAACGGGAATACCCTCGGAGGGTCTGTCCGTCCTTCACTTTTAATCCATATCTGCCTAATTGTTTCACCAGCGAGATATAAGCTTCCGAATAGATATCCTCAGACTTTCTCCTTCTGTAATAAATAATCAGGTAATACGGGAGCCAGCGCCTTCTGAAAATATAGGCCATCACTGCGGCAAAAGCCAGCAGTAAAAATCCTGCCAGTATTTTACCCCAGTTCTCTGCGAAGAAGGTTTTGATCGTTTCCCACACATCCTTGAAAGAAAAACCTCCGCCTGCCGCTTCATCTTCAGTTGGCTCCAGCGGCTTTTTAGGTGTTTCTTCTTTTTCAGGGACGGGGACTTGATCTTCATCTGTATCAGGCACATCGAGATCATACTCATAGGCAATATTGCTGCTGAAACCGACGGTCGGCTCAAAAGGTACCCAGCCGACTTCAGGGAAGAATACCTCCACCCATGAATGGGCGTTATTATTGGACACCTCGTAAAGCTTGTACTGAGAATCGATCTGGCGGCTGTATTCCCCTTCTGTATATCCCTTTACCCAGCGGGCCGGTATACCAAGGGACCTGACCATGACAACCATCGAAGTCGAGAAGTTGTCGCAGTATCCCCTTTGAGTTTCAAACAGGAACTGATCGACATAGTCCTGATCTTCCTCAGGCACCGGGACGTCGAATTGATCGTACACAAACGCCTCTTTCTCAAAATATCCTTCAATGGCACGCACCTTGTCATACCAGTCTTTTTTATCCTGCGCGATTTCCGCAGCCAGATCCTTTACACGCTGCGGGGTTGAGGCAGGGATCTGCGTATAGCGTTCAACGAATTCAGGCACCTGCATGGCTTCCTGTCCTTCGTTCGCCGCTCTCATCCCTTTTTGGGAATAAGACGGCTGGCGGTAAGTGAGTGCGTATTCGCCTAAGTTAACCGGTTCACCTTTTTCATCAAGACTTCTTATTTTCTCTTTTACCGGCAGGAATTCAAAAGCACCCTCTTCATTGCCGGTTACGTTTTTAACCCCATAAGGGTAAACCACATGAGAGTACCCTTTCTCTATTTTCACGTTTTCCGTTTCGAGGTCGCGTTCCTCATTTTCAGCCGTGAAGGATAACGGGATCTCTTCCCCGGAAGCAAAAGGGACACCCTCCTCTTCGTCTATGGATTGCTCCCATCCTTTTCCGGTATACATGTCTTTGGTCTCGATCCTCCAGTAATGCTCCCTTGTCACTTCAGACGTGAAGACAACCGTTGGATCGCCGATGAACGGTCCGCCGAGCTGGGAATCATCTGTATCGTACCCGAGCTTGTTTACACCGCTCAAGCCTCCGGAACCTTCCGCGAATGATTGAATATAAGGCACGGGATCCGGCCACAGCGGATCCGCTTTCGGGGCGGCAAATGCCACAATCGAGCTGACCCCGAGCATCACGGTAAGCGGCACGATCCATCGGTGCCTGTTCATATTCGCTGCCAGCCCATTTAATTTCTCGCCCTGGATCAACCGCTCAAGGGCAAGTAGCCCCATCAGCAGGAAGCCAAAGACGACGACCCTTACGATCGCCCTGTCCCCTTCATACTCCGTAAACGTATCGATGACGCTGATATACGTGACCGTCATGATATAAAAAAGCAGGATCGCTTTCCTGACCGACAGCCAGTATTGAATCAGATACGTCATCAGCCACAGAAGGATGAAGAACAGCAGGCTGCGATACACAAATGATAAACCGGACCAGTCCCTGCCCAGCGTCAGACCGAGGTTCCGCCACACATCCTTCACAAACTCACCCAGCCAGGCAAGTCCCAGCAATGAACCCTGAAAATAAAGGGCATGCAGGGCAACCAGGATGAAAACGGATTTTACCGTACCCGACAGCAAGTAGTGGACGCGGAAATAAGAGAGTGTCAGAGCAAGCACAATGAACAGGATAAAGTACGTTAAGTCACCAGTATCGGTGAGCACCTTCAAAGGCTTCAGCCATTCCCATAAAAGCAGGAATCCGAACAGATAGATCAATATGGAATAAAATTGATTACTTGATGCTTTTCCCTTCATGCCCGCTTCACCTCCGCAAAGGCAGATGAGAAGTCCCCATCATAGCAGGCCTTCAGCCAAATTCCGCGTGAAGCCGCATAGGCTTTCAACGCTTTTTCCTCGTCCGTGTAGGACTCGCCCCTTGCCTTCACCAGGAAAATGACGACTGAACTGCTGCGCTTTGTATAATTGTTCACGCTCATGATCATTTTTTTCGAAACTTCAGCCGTCACGAAAAAGACGGCTGCGGACTGCGAGTAATTCAACCCTTCGCCCTGGAGCACTTTCCCCAGCGCAAACCGGCTGTCGGGCTGGACCTTCGCCAGATGATAGAAAAGCTGTCCCTGATGTTCCTCACCGCCCCTGATCGGGAATGATTGATGGTCCTCCCCGATCGACACCAGACCGACCTGCGCCCCCTTTTTGATAATGGAGCGAATAACGGAGGCCGTGAAGGTGACCATCGGTTCAAAGGCCGCGGAATACTCACGGTCGAGCACGATGAGCACATCATGAGACTGCCTCTCTTCAAATTCCTTAGTCATCAATTCATTTGTCCGGGCGAACGACTTCCAGTGAATCCATGAAAAACGGTCACCCGGCTGATACGAGCGCACACCTGTTGCCATTGTCGTATCCTTCTGTATTTTCACATTGGACGAGGTCATTCCCTGATCGTAGCGGTTCTCGAGCGGCCTGTATTGAACCTCCACGAAGGAAGGATAAACAAGGAGCTGATCCTTGCATTCAATGACCGCTTCTTTTTCAAACACCCCGAAGAAATCACCGGTTTTAAGCCGCACCGCGGAATAAAGATGTTCACCGCGCGGGAGCTCATCTATGTAGTAGGAAAGCTTCACTTCCCTCCTGAACCCCGGGTAGATCATCGATTTCGCTTTCTGAAAAGCGGACTGCCTGAATAAAGATTCCGTCACGACATCTTCAAGCACCATATAAAACAACGGAAAAGGAACCCTCCTTCTCAGCGTCAGTGTCACCTTCAATTCATCCCCCGCTTTATATTCAAGTGACTCGAACCTTCTCTCCACATAAAAATCGGAAAGCGGATAAAAGAACACAAGCAGTGAATACAGAGCAAAAGGAATGAAGCTGTAAAAAAGGAACCAGCTCACAAATCCGCCCTGAAACATTGCATACGTAAACGTGATGGCAATCAATAGAAGAAGAAGCAGAAGCTTGCCGATCGGCTTTAGTATCTGAAGTTTGTTCTTCATGCTATCTCACAAGCCTTTGAACCGGCACCGGGATGCGCGCCATCACCCGCTCCACCACTTCTTCCGGGGTGATCCCCTCGTAACGGGCTTCCGATTTCATGATGATTCTGTGGGCGAACACAAATGGTGCGAGGAATTGTACATCATCCGGAATCACAAAATCCCTCCCCCTTAAGAACGCATATGCCTGACAAGCCTTCATCAGCGCAATCGATCCACGCGGACTGGCTCCCAGATACACATTCGCATGGATCCTCGTTCGGCCAGCGATTTCCACGATATATTTCTTAATCGTGTCATCCACCAGCACTTCTTTCACTTCTTCCTGAAGATAACGGAGTTCTTCCAGGGTCATCACAGCCTCCAACTCATCAATCGGAGGGTTCTTCTGCGCCCGGTGCAGTACTTCCATCTCTTCAGCCGGCTCTGGATACCCCATTTTCATTTTCAAAAGAAAACGGTCCAGCTGGGCTTCTGGAAGAGGATAGGTACCTTCATACTCGATCGGGTTCTGTGTGGCCATAACGAAAAACGGCTTATCCAGCCTGCGCGTATTACCGTCGATTGTCACACTTCCTTCTTCCATCCCCTCAAGCAGTGCTGACTGCGTCTTCGGGGAGGTACGGTTGATTTCATCCGCTAAGATGATATTTCCCATGATCGGCCCCGGCCTGAAGCTGAACTCCATCTCCTTCGGATTATAGATCGAGACCCCGATCACATCCGACGGAAGAAGATCCGGCGTGAACTGGATCCGCTTGAAGCTTGCCCCCACTGATTTCGCAAGCGCCCTGACCATCATGGTCTTCCCGACACCCGGGACATCCTCAAGCAGCACGTGACCGCCGGCGAGTAACGCCACCACGCTCAACTCCGCCACCTTTCTCTTGCCTATCATGACTTTCTCTATATTTTCAACGACATTCTGCAATTTCGGATTTACCACTTCCTGTGTCATGCGACCCCTCCTAAATCCCTTTTAAATGTTTTTTCTCTCTAACTATTAATACTTTCGTTTCGTTTTTCAAAAATCCTCCATTTCGGGTGAAAAATAATACGAATTTTTAGGAAATTTGTCATGTGGGTGGTGTTTGGCCTCATTTCTTTCAGCTGAGCAGGCAAACCGGATGAAGGTTGTTTCGTGGAATGGAGCTGCGGGCGCGGAATCTTCGAATTTCGAACGATAATCTTCTAATTTCACTCATTAATCTTCGAATTCGGGTGGAAAATCTTTTAATTATGACCAAAGATCTTTTGAAAATAGGAATAATCCCCCAATAGCGTTCCACCGCAATTTGACACTCCAATTGCCGTACGCACCCGCCCCGGCCGTGCCCAAACAAAAAAAGCCAACTCTCAATCATATGAGAATCGGCTTTTCGTTAGTCTTATTTCCAAAAATCATCAAACACCGTAATCGGCAGATGACGCTTATGCTGTGATTTCAGGTAGTGTTTCTCGATTGTTTCCCTGGCTTCCTGCGGCACTTCTTTTCCTTCAAGGAAGTCATCGATCTGATCATAGGTGACACCGAGCGCTTCTTCATCAGGAACAAGCGGCTTGTCCTCTTCCAGGTCGGCTGTCGGCTTCTTATTATAAAGATGCTCCGGGCAGCCAAGCTCTATCAAGAGTGATCTCCCCTGGCGCTTGTTCAGGCGGAAAAGAGGGACAAGGTCAGCCGCTCCGTCACCGAATTTCGTATAGAATCCTGTGACAGCTTCCGCTGAATGATCGGTTCCAAGCACGACACCTTTTTTCATTGCGGCAACCGCGAACTGAACCTTCATCCTTTCACGCGCTTTTTCGTTTCCTTTGACAAAGTCGGACATCTCAATGCCTTCCTTTTTCAAAGAAGAAAAGCTTGCATCCACTGCCGGCTTGACGTTGACAGTCATGGACTCGGAGGGCTTGATGAATTCCACGGCGTCAATCGCATCCTGGGCATCACCCTGCTCACCGTACGGAAGACGAACTCCGTAAAATGCATACTCATCAGTTCCCGCTTCCTCATTCAGTTCATCAACGGCCATCTGGGCAAGCTTCCCTAATAAGGTAGAGTCCTGTCCGCCGGAAATACCGAGCACCATACTTTTTAAAAATGAATGCTTTTTCAAATAGTCTTTCATGAAATCGATGCTTCGGCGTATCTCTTTCTTTGGATCGATTTCAGGCGACACCATCATTTCATCAACGATCTGTTTCTGAAGAGAATCCATAATTTCACACTCCATGTTAGGTTTTATCACATTATACCCATTTATGTTACCCGATCACAAATCTAATTACCTGCCTGAGTGAAACCTTTCCTTCACTTCAGCCTTTACTTTCTGAATGAGGCTCATCTTGTTCGTCCAGCACTCATCGCTCAAGTCCACGGGATATTCTTCCGGATTCATGGAACGCTTGTACTCATCCCATAATAACTCCAGATTTTCATTGACGAATTCCCTCATCACTTGCAGCGAAGGTGTTTCATATACGAGCTCACCATTTTTGAAAACATCAACGTGAAGCTCCCTTGCTTCGAAGTTCGTGACGAACTTGCTGATGTATGTGTGAACTGGGTGGAACATCTTGAGCCGGTCTTCATGCTGGGGATCTTCATGCTCAAGCGTAATATAATCCCCCTCTGATTTATGATTAACCTTATTGATGATCCGATAAACCTTTTTCAATCCTGGAGTGGATACTTTTTCCGCATTGCTTGAAATCTTAATGGAGTCTTCCATCTCGCCTTTTTCATTCTCGATCGAAGCAAGCTTGTACACCGCACCCAGCGCCGGCTGATCGTATGCAGTGATCAGCTTCGTCCCGACACCCCATACATCAATCCGGGCTCCCTGCGCCTTCAGGTTCAAGATGGTGTATTCATCAAGGTCATTGGAGGCAATGATCTTCGTTTCGGTAAAACCGGCTTCATCGAGCATCTTGCGGGCATTCTTCGATAAGTAAGCCATATCCCCGCTGTCGAGGCGGATCCCCTTGAAATTGATTTTATCCCCAAGCTCCTTCGCCACCTTGATCGCAGCCGGCACGCCTGATTTCAAGGTGTCATACGTATCAACGAGGAACACGCAGTCCGTATGGCTTTCAGCGTACTTATGGAAAGCCGTGTAATCATCCTGATACGCCTGTACCAGCGAATGGGCATGAGTACCCGAAACAGGCATCCCGAAAATCTTCCCTGCACGCACATTGCTGGTCGCATCAAATCCGCCGATGAACGCCGCACGCGTACCCCAGATCGCCGCATCCAATTCATGCGCACGGCGGGTACCGAACTCCATCACCACTTCATCATGGACGACCTGCTTGATCCGGTTCGCCTTCGTCGCAATCAATGTTTGATAGTTAACGATATTCAGGATCGCCGTCTCCAGAAGCTGAGCCTGGGCAAGGGGTGCTTCAATTCGTAAGAGGGGCTCATTGGCAAAAGCAAGCTCCCCTTCCCGCATAGAGCGGATCGTCCCGGTGAAGCGGAGATCACGTAAATAATTGAGGAATTCCTCCTCATACCCCAGTTCACTCAAATACTCAATATCACTCTGACTGAAATGAAAATTCTTCACAAACTCAATCACACGTTCCAAACCGGCAAACACCGCATATCCATTACCAAAAGGCAGCTTTCGAAAGAACACCTCAAAAACAGCCTTTCGATTATGGAAATCATCATCCCAATAGGCCTTGGTCATATTTATCTGATATAAATCCGTATGCAAAGCTATGCTGTCATCTGTAAAATGTGTCATGATTTCTCTCCTTCTGCATTCCAACCGTTAGTCAATAACACCATTGTTACTATTCTACCCAATTATAGCGGTTTTTCCGAATGTTTTGGCTGTGGAAGTGCTGCTATGCAGAATACAAATTGTTTTGAATTATGAAAAAATCTTGGAGACGCGCTTCACGTTTATAAACAAACGTTTGTTTAAAAACAATAACCACAGACAGTATACCCTTTTCCTATCTGCAAACTGCCCTTGAAAGAGAGTTTTGTATAACTCCATTTGATAGCACCCCATTATTTTGAACTATTTCTTCGAATCTTCTTCATAGACATGTATCTTGATAGTTTTTATTTCGACTAACATTTGGTTTCATTTTCCATTTATTGAGGCTTGTTGTCCAGCTTTATAAAGTTATAATTTTATATAGAAGCAATTGTATGATTTTTCATACTTTTACAAATAAAACGAAAAAATCTTTGCTGTTTAGGAGGTTGAAATGAGAGAAATTACGCAAGGATCGATAGTATCATCTACTCAGTATGGATACTTAAAAGTCCCAAAAAAGGTCCGGACGCAGTGCCCGGGTTGTCGTAAACAAGGAGAGTTTTCATTAAAAGCCAACTTTTATCAGATTAAGACCGGTGTTTTTTCAGAGGGGATTTGTTCTGTGTGCAAAAAACCTTCTACTTTTATTCTAATGATCAAGGAAGACTCGATGAAACAAACAAAAGAAGTCACCGTCCACGTCTATGATCCAACTGCAACAAATGGTCCTCTTGATAAAATTCAAGATAACAAGCGAATTTCACAGGATCTTGTAAGGTCCTATCGTTCAGCATTAAATGTGAATCAGTCGAATGATCACTCAGCCACAGCCGTCATGACCAAGCGCGTCCTTGAAAGTTTAGTGAAAAACCTGAATACGGATAAAGCAAAAAGCCAGACTTTATCAGAACAGTTCGAGCAGCTGCCAAAGAATGTTGATTTATCATCGCCCATTCAAACACTAAGCCAACTTACCCGTCCGGACAGTCCATTTTTCCAAATGCTTGAGTTGGAAAAAGAGGTAGATGACAAAACAGCAGAACTGCTGATAGAGCTGTTAGAAGGTTTGATTGACTATTTGTATGTTGTTCCTGAAAAAATCGAGACTATAAAGCAAAAGATTGAAAAGAAATATTGAATCATTTGAAAAAACCACTCAACAACTGAGTGGTTTTTTCGAAGCTTTTATAGTTCAGTATAGGACTTCATTCTTTTTAAACAAACTTTTGATTAAACTCTTAATTCTTCCGGTATTTCAGTGTTTACCAGGAGTTCAATCAGCTTCTTTTTGATGGTCTCCGGGTCCTCAATTTCTTCATTAGTGAAAGAAAGCTTGTGGATTCTTTCATCCCGGTCGCTTTCACTTATGGCAGCACGCTTGAAGTAACCGCCAATCTCTTTCGGGATTATAAATTGGAGTTCTACATACAAATCCATGCCGTTTTCGCTAATATCGTATATAAACTCGATCTCCCGATATTTGGTCCTGAACTCTTCCGGAGGGAAATATTCGATTTCATGAGCCACCGGCACCTGTCTGCTTGACAGCATCGGATAAAGAGGATGGTTCAGGATCCTTTTATCAATGACCCACTTCGGCTTGAACCCCGGATAATGAATGACTTCTTCTCTATTCGTCTTAACAAACCCCAGCTCTTCCGTCACGATTTTATTTACGTATGGAAGAAGTGGATGTTCATTTACCACGATGAAATCCATATCCCTCGGATCCAGCTTATAAGGAAGATCAATGTCCGTCTGAATCCAGCATTTTCTGTTAACCGCACTCTTCGGCGTAAAGTAAGGAACCTTCAATTCGAAAGGCAAGACCAACTCATTGAGCTCCTTCTGCTCCCCTGACAATCTCATTTCAGAAGTGATCAAAGAAAGATTGGCCACAGTATCATCCGAAAATGGGAACTGCTGCATAAGTGAAACACTTACCTTCTCTATCTCTTTAAACCCTTTCTTACTCGACAGCTGAACTTCACCAACAAGCGTATCACCAGGCGTAACCCGCTCTTCAGTCAGCACAGTGTCCACCTTCACGTGTCCGATTGTTCGGGTGATCAGCTTTTTGAATTTGGCGTTGCGCATGGCTTTTTTGTGTTTGTTGAACATGGGAATCTCTCCTTTTAATGATTATACTGTTATATTAGACAAAGCATCTACAAACACATGCTGAGTTTCAACCATTACAAAGAAACTGAATCAGCTGGCCTATCTACCTCTTTTTCATTTTTTAATCTGTGAAATACAAAAGCTGCATGAACTCCTCGAGAATAAATAGTGATAAACAAGGCCATCATGATTAATCTGCCCGTCCAGAATCCCGCAGCTGCATTTTGGATAGAAAACAACATGATAATCTGAGCCAATAAATACATAACGAGCAGCCCTACTGCGGCAGTTCTGCTTTTTTTGTAAACAGCCATATCACCAAAATGAGACCGACTATTAAATCAATGAAGCTTCATATATTCAAACCGGGAATAACAGACTGTCCTATAGCTATGGTAATAACAACTAGCAAAAGTTGTATCCCCAAACTTATTGAGGCTATGATCCCCATTAAATTTACTCGTTTCTTCGCATCCACTTTGTTCAAAATACTCACTCCTTATTAATTTATTCTTTTTATTCTTATTAAATTAAGTATTTCAACCTACCAATATTACTTATTTTGGAAATTAGTTTTTGTTAAAAAGAGCTTGAACAGATTTATTCAAGCCCCGTATTTTCTTTCATCTGAATCTGATTAATATGGTTCTTTCTCATATACGGCAAAGCTAATCCCACTACAACAGCTGTAAGAGGAAGTCCGCCGTCACCTGCCAGCCATTCAATTATTGATACCGGTACATAAATGGCATAGAAGAAAATCATCAGGAATAAATAAAACCTTCTCCAGCGTTTTTCTTTTTTGTTCATCGTAAAACCACCTTTGATCAGTTATAGATATTTTCCAAGTACTTCAATTTCGGTCCATACCCTTTTTGAGGAATTTTCCGCTCAAAGTATTCTACGAATTTATTATCATTGACGCTTTCAAAAGTGGCTGTAGATTTCACTTCCACTCTCCAATCATCCTCTGACAGTTTCACTTCAGTGTCTTCAGAATTAGCTCCGTTAGCATTAATCATTGCTTGAGCGGCCTCTTTAACTTTGTTCTCTATAGAAATTTTGGAAAAGTGGTCTTTAAATGTCTTTTTCAGTTGCGGATGTTCTTCTATTTCCTTAGTCAATACTTCATTCAAAGCATTTAAATATGCAATATCAGAAGACTGACCTGAATTTTCAAACTCAGTTTGTTTATCTTCTACTTGTTCTTGAATTGATTTCCCTAAGTCTAAGACTTTCTGTGCAGTTGAGAAGGGGCTTCTATCAAATTCTTCAATGGTTTTGGTCGTTTCAGTAATATATACCGATGTCCCCGCAAATGCTGCTTGTTCCACTGAATTATCAGCCTGTGCCTTGACTATATATACCTTCGAAACATTAGCTACAATTAGGAATACGATTGCCACGATTCCAAACAGCCATAAAATAAAGAAAATCGAATTTCCCTTTTCATTATTAATATACTTCTTCATTTCACAAGCACCTGACCTACAGCTGACTGATCAAACGAAAGCGCTGTTTTATCTTTCCATTGCTTCGGGATGAACACAAGTGGATGGTCAACTGAAACATTCATTTCAAATTTCCCGTTAGCATCCATCGGGGAGATCGTAACACCTTTATATGAGATTACTGAACTTGATCCAAGTGCATTTTTCACCGTATTTTCAGCTTCTATACTATCTTTGGTGGCTGAATAAGTCTTGGCTCCTTCATTTACAGCTGTTTTAACCGTATATACAGCATAGCCCGAGGCTACGACTTGCCATAAAAGAATGAAGAACATAAAGAAGAAAGGCAGAATACCCAAAAACTCAAACGTGAGAGCACCATTTTCGTTTTTAATTCTCTTAGAAATGAGTTTTTTCATTTTTAACCTCTCCCAAATTCTTCAATCTTATTAATCTTGAATTGTAAATACCAAACGTGAAATAAAACCAATAATACAGGTTTTATTTCTACATCCTGACTGTTCATTTCTATAACTTCCTTAGTTCTAAAAGCAGAGTAATACAATAAGCCTAAGAAGTAATACGATAATATCAGGTTGATAGATTCAATTGTAGTTTCTCCATAGGGTGTTAGGAATGCTCCCCCGATGAAGTTAATGACCAATGAAAGAATCAAATATATTGCACAAACAATCCACCATTTATAGGGAATTTTATCTTCTGATGTAATGTTGTTGATCTCTTTTTTTCTATTAATAAACCAGAAAGCCAAATAAGTCCCGCCAGTTATAACAGTTAAAAACACCGCAAGAAAAACATTTACTTTTTTTATTGGTTTTTTAGACATATAATTCTTCCCCTCCATTTTTATATTTTAATGTCAAGTAAATATAGATAAGAGGGAAAAGAGCCGCGTTGATCAATGACCTGGAAATAACGTAAACATAGAAGTTATTATCAAACGAGCTTAAAAGAAAAGTGATGCCCGACCATGCTAAAAGATTAATACTAAGAATAATAAGCAAATCTATCAGTATGAAGAAGTTCTCTTTAATCAACACATTGCCAATTTTCTTAAAAATATGCGAAACCTTCTTTTGATCTATAAATAGTGGAAATAAGATAAGGAGAATTACACAAATGATAGAGGGGACTATTAGTACAATCCCCCATACGGCAATAGTAAAAAGAGCTAAAGTAAATAATATAATTATCCCAAAACCATTAACAAACTCTTTAATTAATTCCCAAAGTGTAGTAGATTCTTCGTCATTCACCTCTGATAAAGCAATTCTAATAAATGGCGGGTAAAGCAAGGTGAAATTAATCAATGTGATTAAGGCTGCATAGATATTAGCATACTGAGTGTCTACCTCTTGAAATACATAAAAAATTGCCTGAAAGCAAAATATTGAAACTGGAACAACGAGAACCAGTCCTAATAGAATTATTCTAAGGAGATTCCGATTATAAATACCTAAGCTATCCTTAAACATTTTCTCTACCTGACTTTCTATATACTATTTTCACAACAAACAACGCAGCTAAAAGTGATAAGGAAGTGCTTAACAATAGATTATTATTAATTTGCACCGGATCAGCCAGAACATAGACATTAAACATGTAATAAGCAGCAAAATAGTTCAAGACGGTTAATGATACACTTCCCAAAAAAGCAGCAGCATAAGGGGTATGCTTATTTTTGAGTGGTGCTACAATTCCTATAACTACATTGGAAGATAAAAATAGGAAGTAAATGATTACCGGCAGTGACGGCATATTAAACAAACCGATAATAAACGAAATAATAATAGTAAATAGCAAAGTAATACCGACTGCTTGAAGCAGTCCTTTTAAACTAAACATAAAATACAACCCCTTATGCATAAAAAATTATTTGTTTAATTCATTCATTCTTTCTGGTGTTATAAGAAGAATGGGAGCAATGAAAAGAAAAAACACAGCTCCAAAGAATAGAAAGATAGAGATTGTAAACGCATCAGGATTCGCGCTTAAGTTCGCATTTAAAAATAATATTGTGCCAAAACCTATAATAAGGGGGACAGTAATCATATAGACACGTCCCAGGGCAGATTTAGTAGGGTTTTGTACTCCTCTGGCAATTCTTTCAGATATAAAATAAGGGATCGCCGCCATAGCTATAAGGAAAAATAATGCTATCCAAAAAATAAAACTGTCAGCAAACACCCTAAATAACGGGATTGAAAAAAAGACCGATAACGCTACTAACATAAAATATGATAGTAGCGAAAAATACCTCTTGCTATTTTGACGGTTATACCTCCACAGTAAGAAGAAAACAAAGCCTATTGTTAATGAGAGAACCACATTAAACCCTAACAATATCCAATTTTCTTCAGGAACAAAACTACACAAAAATCCCATCAAGAGTAAGAGAAATGTAGTTTGGACTATTCTACTCTTCTTAAACGATACAACTTCTTTAGCCAAATAAACCACCTATCCTTTTAAAAGCAGATGAAACACCATCAGATACAGCTTTTGCCCCTTTTTTAGCTAAATCAACCCCACCATCATAGGCATTTTTAATTAATTTAGTAGCACCTGCTTTAAGCCTTCTTCCAGTAGCTGTGCCGTTAATTAAGTAAGTGGTAGTTAACCCTGCGCCTAATCCCACAACTGCTCCTACGGCCGTTCCAACAACCGGAACAGCTGAGCCTGCCAGTGCACCAGCAGCCATACTAGAAGCAACACTGCCAATAGCTGTAGATCCAACGCCTATTGCAACATCAGTAGTAAGAGTTGCTGCAAAATCTGTACTTCCTATTCCTTTTGATCGTTTGATCGGATCATCGCCAAATCCATAATCGTAAATTGAATTAAACGAAGATAAAACTGCATTTACAGGGCCACCCAGCTTTAATGAATTACTAAATTTCCAAAAACTCTTAGAGGCGGGATTCCATGATTCGTTAAGGGACTTTACTAATGAATTTTTTGTATTACCCCAAAAGCCTGCGCCCCCACCAATCGATTTACTTTCAAAGAAACTGTCAAACCTAGATTTTCCAATATGTCTTGAATTGGGACCGAAGTGTGCTTCATTCCCATCAAATTTATACGTTTTATATCTTTGATAAAACCAATCTGAAATTTTATTGTTTAACTTATTCTTTCCATAAACGGAGTATTTTCCGTTGCCTAAGTCTTTAAAATTAAAACCTGCATAATAAGAGGCGCCGGCTTGCGCAATTTTGTCAAAAAAACTTAATCCGTACCTTTTGTAGTCTTTAAGAAGACCTACCATAAATCCTGCTGGACCTCTACTGGTATCGGTGCTGCTAACAAACAAATTTAACACAGATGGATTAGACTCGGCGGCAGTACCTTCGGAAGTATTTCCTTCTCCTCCAGGGTTTCCATTTTTCACAGAATTCCCACTTGCATCGGGATCTCCGCCTTCGAACCCTGTACCGTTTCCGTCCGGATCTCCACCTTCTACAGCATTTCCGTTACCGCCTGGATCTCCTCCTTCCACAGCATTACCGTTTCCATCAGGATTACCGCCTTCAATGGCATTACCATCTCCATCGGGGTCTCCTCCTTCAACGGCTTTACCATCTCCATTAGGGTCTCCTCCCTCAACGGCTTTACCGTTACTTCCTGGATCCCCGCCTTCTATAGCTTTACCATTACCATCCACGTTTCCTGAGCTGGTTTCACCAGCCCCTGATGGATCCCCAGGGGAAATTGGGTCCCCGGGGGTAAAGCTATCTCCACCAAAAACAAAATTAGGAGGAAGAGGAGGAGCATTTGGAATGATGAAAGTCCCGTTAGTCAAAGGGAAGTTTTCTAAAATCGGCGTCCCGGAGCTGATGTTCTTCCCATCGTTATAAGAATCTCCCGGATTTATTGCATCCCCCGGTTGAAAGACATCTCCAGGTATGAGAAAATCTCCGCCACTGATGGGATCACCTGGGCTGATTGCCTGACCAGGTTTGATGGGTGTTCCTGGGGTGATAAACGAACCGGCCAAACCAACCAGAGGGAATACATTCCAGAATAAAAGAATGCTAATTAACATCAGGCTGAATAGTTTTGTGCAATTTACTTTTTTCATACAATCACCCCAGTTCTATTGACTATTGAGTTGATATTTTTCTTCTAGTGCTTTTTTTGCTTCTTGTAAATTCTTTTGATTCAACTCTTTTAATTGTGCTTTGAATTCATCAATTTGTTCACCAATCCACTTATGATACTCATTGTTCTTATTTTCTAAGTAAATCCTTGAATCATTACTCATATAGTCGAATTCTTTAAAAGTTGAAAGAAGTAAGTTAATCTGAACTCTTTCATCGGTTGCTTTTACATCTTCCTTGGTTATATATTCAAAGATATCCAAACTATTTTGAACTTCTTTCAGTTCGATTGATTGTTCTCCTTTTTCTTTCCATTTATCCCATGCTTCCGCAACACTATTTATTTTTTCAAGTTCTGCTTTTAGCCCTGCTTGATCTTCAACATTGGAATAAATCCCCTCAGTGGTATCAGCAATTTCCTTTAACTGCCTTTGACCTTCACCGTCAACATCAAAACCGATCACATTGATGATCGGGTTTAAATTGGAATCATACAAATCTTTTGCTGCATCAACCGGGTCCTGGTCACATGTTTCAATCCCATCACTTACAAGATAAACAATATTTGTATTGTTCTCTCCATTAAACTTTGATAGATCTTTTTGAGCTTCTTTTAGTGCAAGGGAAATCGGTGTCCATCCTGTCGGCTTCACTTGGTCCAGAGCTGATTGAAATTTTGCAGTATCATAGGTGTTTATTGGATATACGATTTCAGAACTTTTGCAAGAGAGTTCTTTATCAGAATCTGCATTGCTTCCCTTATGCCCGTATACCCTCATCCCAACTTTTGTTCCTTCTGGCAGCTCTTTTACAAAATTCAGGATTTCTTCTTTGGCTGACTCCATCTTGGTATTGTTACCTGCGTTTTGAGCCATACTCCCTGAAGCATCAAGAATGATTTCAACATTAAGATTTTCTTTGAATTGATAACGCGAGTCTTCAATTTCTGGATTCCCAAAAGATTGAAACTTTAGCTGTTTCATCATTTCTTCCGGGCCCTTAAAGTCTCTTTGAACCATACTTAGTAATTCTTGATAATAATAATCAAGTTCCTCTTCTGATGGGTTATTTTTAACATCAGGCAAGCCTTTAAATCGTTCCACTGCTTTTTCTCTATCTTCTTGCGTCAATAAGGGAATATGCTCCGATTCTTCACCAACAGGCATTTCTTCCAATTCTTCATAAGAAGACGGCAGTGGTTTGATATCCAACTTAACTTCTTCCTTGTTCTTTTCAGTGTTTTTTCCTTCATTATTATTTTTAGTAGATTCATCATTTGTTTGTTCTACCTTCTGAGATGCAGTATCTGCTTTTTCATTCTCTTCATTTCCACAACCGATAATAAATATCGATACCCCTAGTACTACAGGCAGTATTCTCTTTAAGTACATTTTTCTGCCTCCTAATTATTGTGAATTAGCCTACCATCTCAGTGATTTTTTTGAATATATTGCTAATGATTGTCGTGATGCTTCCTTTGCTATCACTTACAGCTGTAGACACAATTCCTAATACTAGAATTAATAATGCAGCTAATCCAAGCCATTCAAGTGACTGTGCACCTTTTTCGTTTTTCACCGGTGTCGTTAATTTTACGTAAAGCTCAGTTAATTTGTTCATCATGATTTTTTCTCTCCTTAAGTTGTTTTATTTTTTTATTTACTGAAACATCTGGAGGATGTTTCGGTTTTCACTAAACATATTTATAATCATTAAACCGCCAATAAGTATTAGGGCTGATGGAAGAACGAGAAAGGTTGTTATAAGCGTTACTTTCGGAGATGCTTTCGCCGCTTTTTCTTTGATCATTTCTTTCTTGATTTTTCTCATTTCCTCAGCTTGCAGTTTAAATGTTTTTGAAATTGGAACACCAAGGCGTTCGCCTTGAATCAATGATTTAATAAGCAGCTGGAACTCCCTGCTGTCGTTCCGTTCCAAGAGAGTTTGATATGCTTCTCCCCTTGGAACCCCTACACTTAATTCTTGGATGAACCGACCGAATTCTTCTTTGATTGGCCCTTCAAAATAGGGTACGATATCTTGCAAGGCTTGATTAAGCCCCACTCCTGCTTGAAGTGTGACACTCATCGTGTCAAGGAAGTCAGGAAGCTGGAACGATAGATCTTCCTGACGCTTTTTGGCTTTACCATTTAACCAGAGAATGGCTCCTCCATAACCTGCAATTGGATAGAGAATAACAGCGACTTGTGAAAATGGCAGCTGCAAAACAAGGCATATTCCGCCTATTATCAGTCCGATTACCAGAAAGAACATCTTTAATCCCTGGAATCTCTCAACAGTCAATCCGTATGGATGTCCCGCTTTGATTAATAGCTTATTAATTTCGTGATCTTCACTGAAAAAATTAACCCGCTGACCGATTGCTGTGAAATCATCCGCATACCCAAAAATTTTGGTTAGGATCTTTTCTTTTCTCGTAGCCTTTTTTTCGAAAGAATTATAGATATAGGTTTTTTGAGCTACTTCTTTTTTCAATTCGTTTTTTGTCACTATATAAGAATAGAAGCTTTTTAAGCTTAGGCCTAAAAATAATAGAGTCAGTACTAAAAAAATTACGATTAATCCATCCATGCCATCACACCCTAATGTTGGTAACCTTTCGCACTAAGAAGAATGTCAAAAAGGTCCCTCCTATGAATAGGAGCAAAAGTATAACACCCAGACCTGTAAATAACGGATCGAGGAAACCCTCAATGATGTTATTCATCATTAAAACAAGAAATATTGGAATGACAGGGACGATATATGCTACATATCTTTGTTCCGCAGTCATTGTTTTAATTTCCTGCATCAGGATCTTCCTTTCTTCCAGTGTCTGACCCATTTCATCCAGTACAGAAAATAAATTACCCCCTGCCTTTTTTTGAATGAGTATGGTAGCGACAAATAACTTGAATTCTCGATTATCGATCCTTTTCTCCATAGATCTGATTGCAGTGTTGAAATCAATACCTAATGAAATTTCCTGAGCCAGTCGTTTAAATTCACTCTTTGCAGGTTCACTTATTTCTTGAGCTGCAAGCTGGACACCCTGATTAAGAGTCATCCCCGACCTTGTTGCGTTAGCAAGAAGCCTGCATATTTCCGGCAATTGCTGGGCAAGTCGCTGCTTTATAATATTTTTCCTTAATAAGAAGACAAGCCTCTTTCCGCCCTCAAGAAACATAAGCGATACGAAAATGCTAATAAGAAAATTAAGGTTGAAGAAGTTGCCAAGTACGATAACAAAGCCCATAACGGCTACCACCTGTGCTCCAAAGTACTCAGATGGCGTCAATGGAATGTTGGCAGCTCTCAACTTTTCATAAATAGGCTGTGCTGTCTCTGTACGGTCAAACCGGTCTCCCAGAAGTACAATATAGCTTTTTCTCTTTTCGCCATTGCTATAGAAGTCGTGAACTTGCTTCTTCCACTCCCTCTTTTCCTTCCTGTATTCGAGGAAAAAATTCAATGCGATTATAAATACCAAAGTAGCAATTGTAGTGACTAGAGCTGCAATCAAGTGCTCACCTCCTCATATAGAGGGCTAAAAGCAGCTTCGGATATTTCATTTCCAAATACCTTCAAACGTTCTAGACATTTCGGGACATAACCGGTAGCTGTATAGTAACCTTCAATCGTGCCATCTTTTTTCATGGCTGTCCGTTTAAAGGTAAAAATTTCTTTCATTTCATGACTTCCATCGGCATTTTTCATAACTTCCGAAATAGAAATAATTTTCCTGGTTCCATCTGTTAATCTCGTTGCCTGAACAATGATATCTAATGCACCGACTATATACTCTCTGACGATATGAGAAGGGAGATCCATCCCCGCCATTACAACCATGGCTTCCACACGCCGGAGCGCATCCTCAGGTGAATTGGCATGGACTGTAGTAATCGAACCTTCATGTCCGGTGTTCATTGCCTGAAGCATGTCAAAGGCTTCCCCGCTTCGTACCTCCCCTACGATAATACGGTCGGGTCTCATACGAAGAGCATTTTTCACCAAGTTCCTGATAGAAACCTCTCCTCTTCCTTCAACATTTTCCGGCCTTGCTTCCATCCCTACAACATTAGGTCTATCCAGCCTTAACTCTGCAGAATCCTCTATCGTTATGACGCGTTCTCCAAATGGTATAGAAGCAGCCAATACATTAAGAATTGTTGTTTTACCTGATCCTGTACCTCCCGAAATCAATGTATTTAATTTGGATTTGACTACGGCATCAAGAAACTTAGACATATTGGAATTTAACGTGTTGAAGTTAAGCAGATCATCCATTTTAAACGGTTCAGCTCTAAATTTCCTTATGGAAACCAACGTACCGTTTAAACTAATCGGAGGTATGACAGCATTTACCCGGCTCCCATCTGGTAATCTGGCATCTACCATTGGCGAGCTTTCATCAATTCTCCTGCCAAGAGGTGCAACAATACGGTCTACTACGTGCCTAACGTGTTCATCATCCCTGAACTTCACATGACTGATTTCAAGTTTACCTAATCGCTCTACATAGATTTCTTCAAATCCATTAATTAAGATTTCTGTAATCGTTTCATCATTAATCAGAGGCTCTAGAGGCCCGTATCCCACAGACTCATCTAAAATTCTAGATATTAGTAACTCTTTGTCATTCCGTGAAATAATCACTCTTTCTTCCGACATGAACTGTGATACAAGCTGTTCAATCTTTAATCTCATCTCACCTTGAGTGAGTTGTGTTAGGGCTTCGAGGTTTGTATCTCTTAATAACCTGGCTTTATAATGCTCTACAAGATCATCCACCAGGTGATTCTCATATTCATAGGAAGTCGGCCGATTCTTACTCATTTTTTCTTTTCGTTTATCAAATAGAGACGACATCGTTTCCCTCCTAACTTAAGACTGACTTAGCAAACTTTCTGACATCCTTAGCAAAAGGAATGAGTCTCTTCTCCTTAGGAGACTTTCTGATTGGTTCTCCTTTATTTACATAAGGTTGCAGCCCTTTTAAATCTCTGCGAATGGATGCTGTGATTGGGAATCTCAAGATATCCTTTAAATCGCCTTGTTGAAGTTCGTTTTCTTTAGAAACTTCATTAAGAATAATTTCCATCCGCGACTGCAAATCGATTCCCAGCCTGGTACATAATTCTTCATAGTGCTTTAACACCTTTAATGAGGATGTTTCCGGATAAAGAACATAATATATTTTGTCTGATTCTTCTAAAGTGGTGACCATCAAATTATTCACTTCGGAAGGTAGATCGATAATTACATAATCAAACGATCTTCGGCATGTTCTTAATAACTTAGCAATAAATTGTTCATCCAGCGTTTCCCCTACTTCCGCATCACAAGGACTGACCAGGATTTCCATTTGAGAGTGAGATTCAGTTTGAGAAACGTTTCTTACGTGGTTCTCATTCAGCTCATTTATTACAGGTGTCAAATCCGCTATTGAGCGGTTCGATTCGATGGACATGATAGTCTCTATACCGCCATATTGAAAATTGAAATCAAGCAAAATGACCTCTGCCGCTGACTCAAGTTTTAACGTTTGAGCAAATGTCGAAGAGATAACGGATTTCCCGCTTCCCCCTTTAGCACTGTAAAAGGAAAAAATTTGACCCCTTCCTTTTCCAAAGACCACCTGATTATCTTCTTGACTGCTTTTTTTCAACACGTAATTTTTCTTAATCGTTGGAAACCTGCTCAAGAAGAGAGACATCTCATCCGGTAAGACGAAGAAATCCTCCGCTCCTGCTCTTGTTACATTTCTCAGGACCGTAATCTCTGAGCTGACTGCCAGAAAAATTACGTACGTAGACGGGTTAACCGTTTTAATATATTGAATCAACTCTACTGAATTATCATTATCGGACTGAACAAACACGATGATATCCCTGGTTTGTCTGTTCACTTCCCTTACAGTATCTTCCGGACTGATGACTGTTACTGTGCTCTCTTCCTGATCCAGCGTATTGAGTACTTGATTTGAAATGATTTCATCTTCACTAACTAGTAGAATATCAAGATTCTTTTCCATTTGATGTGTCTCCTTGATTTGATTCTTTTGGTTTATCCTTACTAGCAGGTTTTTCTTCTTTTTTAGTTTCTTCTTTTGGTTTTTCTTCTGTCTTTTCTTTAGTAGTTGTTTCTGTTTGGGCTGATTTGGAGTCTTTTCCTACATTTGCTTTCAGAATTCTTATATGTTCTGCATAGTTTTGGACATGAATTAACTCAGATGCCTTTTCTTTTGGAACTACTACGGCAACCCCTGCAAAATTTTTTTCATCACCTTCAGCGTAAGAGACGGGAACGTCTTCCATAAATAGTTCTGTTTTTCTTTCGCCATTAACCTCGCGGGACACTATGATGTCAATTCTATCTAAGGCTGCGATTACTTGATCAAATTGTATTTTGTCATTCCTATAAATGGCTACTACTCTATCATTTTCATTGTTCAGGTTGGATGCAGGTTTAATCATGTTAGACGTAATAATGTCCCCATCACTTAGCGGAACAACAGAAACCCTGTCTTTCAATTCAAGCTTTCCGGTGATATGAGATTCCGTTACAAATTTATTAGGTATTTCCATCCCCTGTATTTGACTTTCTTTAATTAATGTTCTAGAAGGTATATCTCCTTTCGCGACATACACTTTGGTCATTCCACCCAGCTCTGAATTAAGATCCTTTACTTTGTCATAAACTAAGTAACCAGCTACAAGCGCTAAAAGAAAAGCTAAAAATAAAAATATAAATGCCCTTTTTTTGGACTCAATCATTCTCTTCACTCCATGTAGTTAATTCTGATATAAACGGTGCTAAGCCAATTTTATATAACTCCGGCGACCTCCTCCTATACTCCCTGCATTGTTCTTGGTGAATTATTTTCTTGCTTATGTATTCATTCGATTCTTTCTTTTTCTTTACGAATGAAAATCAACCACGATGTCAATCCCACCCATAAATGATACAAATGTATCAGTATTCAATAATTTGGAATTAAATCAAATCTTATTTACCACTAATTTCAGGTTTGAAAACCTGAATGTCATATTTTGTTCATAATTTTTTCCTATATATTAATTATCATCGGATGCTTCAAACGTCAATGAGTGCCGGAGATTGTCGAATCTTGTCTGTTAGTTTAGGACTAGCAGCGACTTTGCGAACACATCATAATATAGGCATTAAGTTCTGAATCTAAAGTTTTAACAGTGAAAAATCAACCGTTGAAGAAGCAACATACGTGGTAATATTTAGGCGATTTATTGTAATTGTTAAATTTAGTAGGTATTTGTAATTATTTGTTGATGATGTTTTCACAAAAATACCCCACCCCATAAAGAAAGCTCCCCGACTGTCAGTGGAGAGCTTTCTTACTGTTCATGCTTCATTGAGGAGATTTTCAATTTTATCCAATAAAGCTTGGGATGATAGTACCGGTTCCCCGCCGCCCTGGATGAAGTCTTCTTTTCCTCCGCCTTTGCCGTTGATGAGGGCAAAGATCTTTGGAGCAAGTTCTTTTAAGTTTGTGTCCGCCTGCTTCCCTTTAGCACCTACGATTTGCAGTTTAGCGTCATTTTGGACGGCCAGGAAAACAATTGCCGCTTCCCTTGCAGCGACCAATTGCCGTGCGAGCTTCTGCAGCTCCTGGATGGGACGGTCCTGGTAGGCCCCTTTGATGAAGGAGGCACCTCCGGCAATCTTTACTGCTTTTCCTGCAAGATCCTTCGCTTCATATTTCAGAAGTTCCTGCTTCACTTCTTCGAGCTGTTTTTCCTGGGCCTTGATTTTATCTAGAAGCTGGCTTGCTGCTTCCTTCATGTTGTCCTGCGGCGATTGAAGAACAGCGGTCAGGTCTTTTAGCACGTCATTCTTTTGGTGAAGCTGCCCGAGCACACGGTCTCCGCATACGAACTGGAGGCGGATATGCCCCCTGTGCTTTTCCCAACCCAGTATCTTGATGGCTCCCACTTCTGAAGTGGAGCGCGGGTGGGTGCCTCCGCAGCCGTTGTAATCAAAGTCCGGGATTACGACCAGGCGTACATCATCCGATACGGCAAGCGCCTTGCGCAGTGGATATGCGGCTGCTTCTTCCGAGGTCATCCACTTTGTGTCGATGGGCCTCGCTTCCCGGATCACCGCATTGGCCAAAGCTTCTGCCTTGCCGGCGGCTTCCTCTGTCATGTTTTCCACAGCCAAATCGATTGTCAGGGTTTCTTTCCCCAAATGGAAGCTGAACGTTTCATATCCGAGCGCCTCTGCGAACGCCGCGGATAAGATATGCTGGCCGGCATGCTGCTGCATATGGTCAAACCGTCTCTTCCAATCAATCTCCCCCGTGATTGTTTCAGGGAGATCCTCAAACGGTTTTTCCACGTAATGCCTGATTGCACCATCCTTCTCTTCAACATCCACCACCGGGATGCCGTCGAGGGTCCCCTCATCAAAGGGCTGTCCCCCGCCTGTCGGGTAGAACGCTGTCTGTTCCAATACGACAAAGTGGCGGCCGTCTTCATCCTGCCCCTGCCGGGTGACGGCCGTCTCGAATCTGGTTATGTATGCATCATCATAAAATAGCTTCTTTGTCATAATAATCCCTTTCCTTTCTTTTTTATTACTGTAACATATCCATCTTCTGCAACCTTACACAATGGCCTGATCCCAATAAGAAAACAGGAAAATTCTCAGGTCATTTTAAAAATGCAGCAGACCCATATGGGCCGGCCGCATTGTTGTCGTCAATATGTTTCTAATGTCCTGATCAGCATATTCCAAAACTTCTCATGATCCAATTTCAACGCCACATTCACATTCGGCTCCCTGCCGGTCACACCGTGCAGATCCACAAGCGTCATCCCGTAGGTGAGTTCGCCTTTCGTCTCGATGTCGACCCTCAGCTTCTTCGTTTCAACCACGGTCGGGTCGATGCAGTAAGCCACGCTGCACACATCATGGACAGGCGGATGCTCAAAGCCGAAGAACTCCAGGTATGTTTTCCTGAAATAGGTCAATAATTCGCTGACGAAGCCAGCTGCCGGATTGCCGATTTCTGCAATCCGGCTGCAGACGTCCCGGTCCGCGAGAGCCTGGTGAGTGAGATCCAGCCCCATCATCGTAATCGGGACGCCGCTCTCGAATACCACCTTCGCAGCATCCGCATCGACATAGATATTGAATTCAGCCGCCGGGGTCCAGTTTCCGAATGTCCCTCCGCCCATGATGACGATTTCCTGTATTTTCGATAGTATCGCCGGTTTCCGCCTCATTGCCATCGCAATATTGGTCAGGGGGCCAACCGGGACAAGCGTGATATCACCATCTGATTCCATCAATGTACGGATGATGAAGTCGACCGCATGCTCCTCTCCCGCCTGTTTCACAGGGTCTGGGAGGACAGGGCCGTCCATCCCGGAGTCCCCGTGGATGTCAGCCGCTGTTTCCCGTTTCCGGATAAGGGGCTGGCTGTTCCCCTGCAGCACCGGGATATTGTCGATCCCTGCGATTTCGCATACCTTCAGCGCATTCAGCGTGGTTTTCTCCAACTCTGCATTTCCCGCCACGGTCGTAATGCCGATGAGGTCAATGGCTTCATGTCCTGCCGCAAGCAAGATCGCGATTGCATCATCGTGTCCCGGATCGCAGTCAAGAATGATTTTTCGTTTAGGTTGTGTCTGCATAGAAGTTACCGCCTTTTCCACTAGTCTTGATGATTTAATATTCTACTCCATAGCGCGTATGGGTCTTTTCAAATTCAGCGGGATTCGGATCGAAATATTTCTCATTGAAATCCGCTACAAACTTATCATCCTTGATGTAGCCCGATCCCCATGTCGGATCCATCGTCAGCCACTTTCCGTCCACTTTCGCCTCGACCCAGGCATGACGCTGCGGCCACCAGCCGCCGCGCGCCATCCCCTCAATGAATCTCGCTTCGATATCGCTTGCCCTTAAGAGAGCGACGGCAAGATAGGCATAATCCTGGCACACTCCTGTCTTTTCATCGAGCGTCTTGAGCGCACTGTCGTCCCACTCAAACTCTGAGTTATCAAGCTTTTGAACGTCATAGCTTACGTTTTTAGCTGTATAGTCATAAATCGCCTTCGCTTTATCACGGTCGTTCTTTTTACCTTCCGTCAGCTTCTGTGCCAGCTCCTTAATCTCCGGTGCATCGGACTCCACACCTCTCGATGGCAAAAGATCCCGCTTATCCTCGCCTGTCGACTCGACCTCGAACTTGGCAAAGCCGTAGAACCTGAACGAATCACTGAATTCTTCCTTGATTTCCGGCACGCTCAGCGTCACCTCATACGTTCCCGGACCGAAACGGAGGTAGAAGGAGTCATCAAACGTAAAATCCTCGACCGGAATGACGTCCAATGCCTCATCCTCCCCTTTCTTCGTCGTCACATAAATGTGGTCGGTTTCCGGTCCGAACTCGGCTTGGGGATCGATTGTCCCTGTTACTGTGTATTTGCCGTCCGATTCGTCTCCGCCGTATTGCGGGGACTCAAGTGTGACGCCGCGCTCCATGTATGCATTGGAGAATTCGATCGGGCTCATCGTCCGGTCTGATTCATTGTCGAGAAGAAGGCTCGTTGCGGTCTGGTAATAGTTCTCGCGCTCCTCATCCGGAACGAGCACTTCCAGTTCATGAACCCCTTTCCCATAAAATAAAGGCACATCATATGAAAACTTCCCGTCCTCAACCGGGATGACATGCGTCCATGTTTCACTGTCTTTTTTCAGCTTCAGCATGACGGTTTCGCCGTCTTTCAACTCATCCGCTTTTCCCTTAAGGGCAAACACTTCATTTTCCTTCGTGTAGCTGGAATCGGCAGTCACTTCCATACCCGCGTCGCGGCCGAACGGAGTATATGTCACATCCCGCTTCTGGTCAGGATTCACATTATGGACAGTGAAAGATGCCGTATCATAAAAATAGTTCTCCTGATCCTTACTCGGGAGCTGGACCCTCACGCTGTATTCGCCTTCGCCATTGAAGAAATGGATGGCCTGCTTGAACTTCCCGTCCTCGATCGGGGTGTAATATTCAAGCTGATCTCCTGCAGGGCCTTCATCCTTTGAGCGGACCTTGATCCAGGCATAGTCCGATTTCAATCCGGATGCCTTCTCGATATCCCCTTTTATCACCACTTCCCCGTTCGCAGCAAACTCCTTATGAGAAGGTTCATCCAGGGTTGCACCGATTTCCTCGCTGTAAGAGGTCAGCTCGAGCGGTTCCAGCTCAAGCTCCTTGTTCTTCTCTTTTACAAGCATTTCATATTTATCTTCTTCTTTTTTCTCTTCCTTTTTTGCTTCCGAGTCAGCCGAACTGCTGCAGGCCGAAAGGAACATCATACTCGCCATGAAGCAAAGCATCATGACAACGATGGGATTCTTCCTTTTCATCACATTCTCCTCCATTAATCTCCGTTTTGCATCATCTCTTTTATGTACGTTTTAGACAAATTTTGGTTTCTGATGCTTTTTTACCATTCTGAATGTCTTTGTAAACCTGTTCAAGTGGAATTTTTTGGAGGATCGGATATTAAAAAAGCCTCCCTTCGATTTGAAGAGAGGTTTTTTTAAAAGTTATTGGCTTTTTAATACCGCAGTTGATCTCCGTGGAAGACTTCGCTTTCCGCGGGTGACCCGTGAGCCTCCTGATTCACGGTGTAGTAACTGTCCAGCTACAGGGCTTAGAGGCACATGTCATAAGCCAAACCGACCAAGAAGGCAAAGAGCGCCTTCCAGGCCGATTCGTCTTATGCCACACGCCTCTGAACGAAGCCCTTCCGCTTTTCGATTAGGAGTCTTCGCCTTGCACTCCAATCAACTGCTGGAACTAGTTATAAATAGAAACATCTTTCAAATAGGTTTTAATGCCCAGCTCCAGCGATATCCACATGTTTTAAGTGGTCTTTGTTGATTAGTATAACGACTACAGATAGCATAACAAATCCTGCTCCTACTATGAAAGGCAGGCTTGGGTTGTAGATTTCTGCGAGTTTGCCGGCTGTGAATGGTGCAATTGCGCCTCCGATGAAGCGAAGGAAGCTGTAGGCTGCCGATGCTGTGGAGCGTTCGACCGGTGCCGCGTTCATGACTGCGGTAGTGATCAATGTGTTATTATTCCCTAGGAATGCTCCCGCCAGGATGACGGAAACAATGACGACCCACTGCGTAGACGTCCAGAGGCCCATCGCAAGAAGCAATAAGGCGAAAAGTGTAAGCATTGCACACATGGATTTGATCGTCCCGAACCACTGCTGCAGTTTCGGTGCCATGAATACGGAAGTGACTGCAAGCAGCAGCCCCCAGCCAAGAAACACGTATCCAAGTCCGTGTTCATCAAGTCCCATAACGAACGGTGCGTATGCAAGCAATGTAAAGAAACCAAAGTTGTACAGTGCCGCAGCAATACCGAATACGAATAACGAACGGTGCTTCAACGCTCGGAACGGATCGGCGAGCGTTGTTTTTGTTTGAGGCTTTTGGGCTGGATCTGCCTTTGGCATCAAAATGGTCAGACCGATGAACGCGATGACCATCAGTGACGCAACGCCAAGGAACGGCCCCCTCCAGGATATGGCGCCCAGCCATCCCCCTAGCAGCGGACCCACTGAAATGCCAAGTCCGATCGCCGCTTCATAAAGAATGATTGCCTTAGCGGCGCCGCTGTTTGAAAGCGACACGATCGCGGCCAGTGCAGTGGCAACAAAAAGCGCATTTCCAAGGCCCCAGCCACCGCGGAGTCCGACCAGCGTCCAGATATCGTTAGAAAAACCTCCAAGTGCAGAGAATATGGCTATAATGACGATTCCCGAAAGCAACGTCCCTTTAATTCCAATTCTTGATGAAAGCATCCCGGTAATGAGCATCGCCACTGCCATCACGGCATTATAACTGGTGAAAAGCAGTGTGACCTGACTCTGGGTGGCATCCAGCTGACTGGCAATCGCCGGCAGGATCGGGTCAACGAGACCGAGCCCCATGAACGCAATGATACATGCAAAAAAAACAGCCCAGACCGCTTTCGGCTGTGCCAAAATCCCTTTCTTCTCCACATCGGCCGGGTCCAATACAGGCGGCTGGGAAGGTACGGATGGTTGAGTTGATGACATTCGTATTCTCCTTTTCTTAATGAATTTTATTTAAACCCGCAAATTAGTTGTATGATGAAAGTTTATAATTGTATTATACAACTAAATTCCAGCACGTCAACAGCCTTGATCCATTTTATGTGGTATCATTATAGATATAACTTGTATTGCGGGGTTATGATATGAATGAAAAACATTTAGAAATAATTGAACTGGAGCTCGCCATCCTCATCCGCCGGGCCACCAATCTCTCTTCCCATAAAAAACTCGGCACCCTCGACCGCTCCGCCTATCTTTTACTTAGAAGGATTGCCAATAAAGGCGCAGCCGGAGTGAAGGTGCTTGCAGAGGAATTCATGCTCGACATATCCACGATCAGCAGACAGGCAGCCGCCCTTGAACAAAAAGGCTACCTGTACCGGATACCAGACCCTTCAGACGGCAGATCCTATAAACTCGACATCACCGAGCTTGGGACCACTGTCTTCAAGGAACACAAACAGGCCCGACTGGAACGGATATCCGAGAAAATCGTGGACTGGCCTGAGGACGAGCGCGAAGCATTTGGAAAGTTGTTGAAGAAGTTTAATGAGTCGTTGAAATTGTGAGGAGTTTAAGGGGAGTCTGGTTGACTCCTTTTTTATTTGAGTATTTTTAGTTAAAACCAATAAATTTCTCCTGAAATCACTACTGCAAATAAATTTATTCAATTATTTACTACTCCCTGATTTCAGTACAAGCTGTTTTTTATGGTGAATTGATTGTTTTTTAAATTACTTCATCCTGCTTGAATGGGAAAATGGATTTATTATCGAAAATGAAACTTTTATTATCGATAATTCAACATTTATTATTGAAAACGAACATTTTATTATCAAATTTCAAATTGCCTTTTTTAAAACCAGTCTCTTACTATTGATTTAAAATACTTTTTATCACTTTTCCCGATTTATTATCAATACCTATAAGTAGTAATCCCTTCCCAATAAAAAACTCCCATCAGCTCTAAACTGATGGGAGTTTTGAATGATTAGCAGCTTGTTTCAGGCAGCTAAATCAAAGGTTGGGGGCAGATTACATCATGCCGCCCATTCCGCCCATGCCACCCATATCAGGCATGCCGCCGCCGGCATTTTCTTCAGGAATGTCTGCAACTACTGCTTCAGTAGTCAGGAACATTGCTGCAACGGATGCTGCGTTTTGAAGTGCGGAACGAGTAACTTTGGTTGGGTCAACGATACCTTTTTCGATCATGTTCACCCATTCGCCAGTTGCTGCGTTGAATCCTACACCCACTTTTTCTTTCTTGAGGCGTTCTACGATGATAGAACCTTCAAGTCCAGCGTTGTGGGCGATTTGACGGATTGGCTCTTCAAGTGCGCGAAGCACGATGTTGATACCAGTCGCAATGTCTGCGTCCGCTTCGATTGAAGCGACTTTGTTGTATACGTTCACAAGGGCAGTACCACCACCGGAAACGATGCCTTCTTCCACTGCTGCGCGAGTAGAGTTCAATGCGTCTTCGATGCGAAGTTTACGCTCTTTAAGCTCAGTTTCAGTTGCAGCACCGACTTTGACGACTGCTACACCGCCTGCAAGCTTGGCAAGGCGCTCTTGTAATTTTTCTTTATCGAATTCAGAAGTAGACTCTTCGTGTTGAGCACGGATTTGGTTCACGCGTGCTGCAATCTTTTCTGGATCTCCAGAACCTTCTACTACTGTTGTGTTTTCTTTTGTCACGACAACCTTCGCTGCACGGCCAAGTTGAGTCACATTTGCAGATTTAAGGTCAAGACCTAAATCTTCAGTGATGACTTCACCGCCGGTAAGGATGGCGAGGTCTTCAAGCATTGCTTTACGGCGGTCACCGAATCCAGGAGCTTTAACAGCCACTGCATTGAATGTTCCGCGAAGTTTGTTTACTACTAGTGTTGCAAGTGCTTCACCTTCAACATCCTCAGCAACGATCAACAATGGCTTGCCTTGTTGAACCACTTGCTCAAGAACAGGAAGTACTTCTTGGATGTTGCCGATTTTCTTATCAGTGATCAAGATGTATGGATTTTCAAGAACCGCTTCCATCTTGTCAGAGTCAGTCACCATGTATGGAGAAGCATATCCGCGGTCGAATTGCATACCTTCCACGACATCAAGCTCAGTTGTGAATCCTTTGGATTCTTCGATTGTGATGACACCGTCGTTACCAACGCGTTCCATAGCTTCAGCGATCAGTTGGCCGACTTCTTCGTCAGCAGCTGAAATCGCAGCAACCTGAGCGATTGAATCTTTTCCTTCGATTGGCTTGGAGATAGCTTTTAATTCTTCAACTGCAGTTTGAACCGCTTTTTCAATCCCTTTACGTACACCTACAGGGTTAGCTCCCGCCGTTACGTTCTTAAGACCTTCACGGATCATTGCCTGTGCAAGAACCGTAGCAGTTGTCGTACCGTCACCGGCAATTTCGTTTGTTTTGCTTGCTACTTCAGCAACAAGTTTCGCACCCATGTTTTCGAATGCATCTTCAAGTTCGATTTCCTTAGCAATTGTCACACCGTCATTTGTGATAAGCGGTGAACCGTATTTCTTCTCAAGTACCACGTTGCGTCCTTTTGGTCCAAGAGTTACTTTTACTGCGTTTGCTAATTGATCTACCCCGCGAAGCATGGAACGGCGTGCTTCTTCGCTAAATTTAATATCCTTAGCCATATTCAAAGTCCTCCTCTTATTGTTTAAAGTAATGTTTTATGATCAGTATTTTAATTATTCGCCAATAACAGCCAGAATGTCACTGTCACGAAGGATCAGATATTCTGTGCCTTGGTATTTCACTTCTGTACCAGCATATTTACTGAAGATGATTCGATCGCCGACAGACACTTCAAGAGCAACGCGCTCACCGCTGTCAAGAACGCGACCTGTACCTACAGCAACAACTTTACCTTCCTGCGGCTTTTCCTTTGCGGAGTCCGGAAGAACGATACCGCTTGCTGTTTTTTCTTCTGATTCGACTAGCTCGATAACGACGCGATCACCTAGTGGTTTTAACAAGTGAAACAACCTCCTTGAAATTATGTAAATAGTTTATTTATTAGCACTCGTTCATCGTGAGTGCTAACACAATTATTATAATAATTAATTCGTTTTCATTTTGCAAGAGTCCTGCTTAAAATTTTTTTCGTCATTTTCCTCCTTTTTTCACACCTCTCTATACTATGTTGGGGTCTGTCTTTCTATTCCTGCATTATCTGCTTTCATTTTGTTGTGATGGCTATGTAACACCCATTGAATACCGCTGTTGGTTTCCGTGCAAGACTTCGCTTTCCGCGGGCGGCCGGTAAGCCTCCTCGTCGCATTCGCTCCTGCGGGGTCTTACCAGTCTCGCTATTCCCGCTGGAGTCTTCGTCTTGCACTCCAACCAACAGCTGTAACCAGTAAATTCTAATAAATATCTTTCAAATTAGGCTTAGGGCTTAATAAAATCATTTGAAAACCAGAGTGTATTGGAGCGGAAGGCACTTGACTCCGACGGGAAATAGAGGAAAAGTCGAGACTTGTCCAGCTCCGGCGGCTAGAGGCTCGAGGTCATAAGGCAAACAAGCCAAAAAGGCAAAGAACGCCTTTCCGGCTTGTTCGCCTTATGCTTGTCGCCTCTGAACGAGCCGCCTCCGCTTTTCTAACCCGCAGGCGGAACGCCGAGGAGGCTTGACTTCCTCCCCGCGGAAAGCAAGTGCCTGAAGCGGAAAGAAACGGTCCAAATATTTTAGAGTAACTAGTTTGAAACCCACAAGCACCTACCATTTGAACAGTTGCCCGATTATTAGTAGAATTGAACAAGATGATGGTTAAAGGAGACGTAACGTTGAAAAAACATTTTGGATATATTTTGATCGCGTATATTGTGATGCAGCTTTCGAGTATTGTCGGGGTTCCGCTCCTTTATAAGATCGGGACGGACGTGATGGGCGAGCCTGCAGACCAGGTGAAACAGCTTGTACCCGGATACTGGCTTGTGATCAGCTTCACGCTGACATTGATCGTCGTATGGAGCATCCTGCGGAAAAGTGAAACAAGCACCCGTCTTGAGCGAAGCGCCCCTCTCAACGCCGGCAGTTCGATCGGCTGGGCGATTGCAGGGATTTTCATCGCTTTCTTCGCACAGTCCATCGCGATCCAGATTGAATATGCACTCGGCATTAAGATGGGCTCGGAAAATACGCAGATGATCATCGGGATCATTGAAAAGGTACCCGTTTCGATGCTTGTGGCCGCCGTGATCGGGCCGATCCTTGAGGAGATCGTGTTCAGGAAAATCATTTTCGGCGTCCTGTATGAGAAGATGCATTTCTTCTTTGCAGCATTGATCAGTTCCATCATATTCGCCCTTGCGCACTTTGAACCGGAACATGTCATCCTGTATTCTGCCATGGGATTCACTTTTGCGTTTCTATACGTAAGGACGAAAAGAATACTCGTGCCAATTTTTGCTCATGTCGCGATGAATACATCTGTCGTGCTGATACAATCTATCTATAAGGACGATATTCAGAAGATCATGAAAGAAGCAGAACAAATTCAAGGATTTATTGGAGGATTATTTTCATGAGAAGATCACCGCTTTTCTCTGGAGTGATCTATCTCCTGCTAGGAATACTTTTCACATACTTTGCAGTACAGAATGTAAGAGATGATGGTTGGGGATTTTTCACTTATATGCTGGTCTTTCTGGCCACCCTTGATTTCGGGTCCGGACTCAGGATGATCATGATTCATTTCAAGATCAAGAAACAAATCAATAATAAAAAATAAGGATTGGTCCCCGCGGGGATCAATCCTTATTTATATCTTCATATTGTTCGATTTCCAGCTTCTGTTCAGCTTCCAGTACCTTTTTATATCCGATCTTTGAAATCCAGATGCTGATTTCATAAAGGATGAATAAAGGCACGGTCACCATCAAGTGAGAGATGATGTCCGGCGGCGTGATGAAGGCAGCGATGATGAAGAGGACAAAGTAAGCGACCTTCCTCGCTTGTGCCATCACCATAGGCGTGATGATTCCCAACCGGGTCAGGAACAGCATCGCGACCGGCAGCTGAAATAAAAATCCGAACGGAATCGTTATTTGAAATAAGAAATGAAAGTACTCATTGATACCGATGACCTGCTGGATCTCAAGGTTTTCAGATAATCCCATCATGAACTTCACAACATAAGGAAACAGGATGAAGTACGAAAAGGACAACCCTGCAAGAAAAAGAAGGACCGACACCGGTATGTAGCTGAGTGTTACCTTTCTTTCCCGTTCATAAAGACCGGGTGAAACAAATGACCATACCTGATAGAGGATGACCGGCGACGTGATGAGCACGGCGACGAATATGATCATCTCCATGTAAATCTTGAGCGGATCTGTCACCCTGAAGGCATTCATGGTCATATCTTTTGCTTCATCGGCATGCTGTAAATATGTGATCAGCGGACCTGCGAGAAAGAAACCCGCGATAACCGCCAACAAGAAGAAAACGACTACAATCATGAGTCGTTTTTGCAATTCTCCTATATGTTCATACAACGTCATATCTTTCTGACTTTGACTCATGGCGTTCATCCTACTCTATTACTTAGCATCTTTTGATTTATCGTCATCATCTGCTAAGCCTTTTGTTGCATTTTTGAACTCACGTAAAGTATTTCCGAATGCTTTCCCGAGTTCCGGCAATTTCTTAGGACCAAAGATCAGTAAAGCAACAATTGCGATTAATACGAGGCTACCTGGACCTGGCATAATGAGACACCTCCTCTTTTACATTTCTATCATATCGTAAATCATATGAAATGGCTATTCCGATATGATTCCATCTTGTGACATTTCCGTGTCATCCTCTGAATAATGTTTCAAAAAGTATACCAATGACTGCAGTTCCACCGCCAAATCAATATGATGGATGCGGATATGATCCGGCACCGTCAGCCTTGCCGGTGTAAAGTTCAGGATCCCCTTGACTTTCGAGGATACCAGCCGGTCTGTGATGTTCTGAGCAGAAGAAGCCGGCACTGTCAGGATCGCCACTTCTATATTCTGATCTTCGAGCTTCTCTTCAAGATCATCCAGGTGAAAGACCGGCACATCGCCGACCTGCGTCCCCACTTTGGACTCATCCACTTCGAACGCCATCTCGATCTTTGTATTATTGTTTTTTATAAAATTATAATTGAGAAAGGCGGTACCAAGATTCCCGACCCCGATCAATACAACCTTGGTCAGTGCATCCTGATCGAGCGTCTTTCTGAAAAAAGAGAGAAGATAGTTTACATTATATCCATAACCCTTTTTCCCTAATGCACCGAAATAGGAAAAGTCCCTGCGGATTGTGGCAGAATCAACCTTCACCGCTTCACTCAATTCCTTCGATGACACCCTCTGCTTGCCCGATGAGTACAAATTTTTGATAAAACGGTAATAAAGCGGCAGCCGTTTCGCCGTTGCCTGTGGAATTTTCGTTGTATCCTGATTCATTTCGTATTCCCCCACATCTATTCAAAACCTCGTTACGTTGGAAACCGCCCATCTGTGAACGCTTCCAAAATAACAGATAATCTTTTTCCCACGCTCTCCTACCCATCATACACTATATTCTATCCTATATGTGTGAAGATTAATAGTCATTCCTGGACATGTATCATTGCCGTTCTCCTCACAAATACGGTACACTAGCACTATGAAACAGAGGTGAAACGTCATGATTCTACTACAAGTGAATCAACTTAGCAAAAACTTTGGTGCAGATAATATCTTATCGAACATCAAACTTGAAATACAGACAAGGGACAGGGTTGCACTCGTCGGTCGGAACGGAGCCGGAAAGTCCACCCTTTTAAAAATAATCGCCGGCCAGCTGTCGTATGATGACGGTGAAATCACCAAGCCAAAAGGCGTATCGATCGGGTATCTCGCCCAGAATACCGGCCTTGAATCCGAACTCTCGATCTGGGAGGAAATGCTGACTGTCTTCGAAGACCTGCGCGCTCAGGAAAAACAACTCCGTGTTCTCGAAACAAAGATGGCAGATCCGTCCGTTTATGAAAACGAGGAACTGTATCAGCGGGTTCTGAAAGAATACGACAAGCTTCAGGTCAGCTTCAAAGAATCAGGGGGCTATCAATACGAAGCGGATATCAGGTCCGTCCTGCACGGGTTGAACTTTGCCGACTTCGACTATGGGACCAAAATCTCCACGCTGAGCGGAGGACAGAAAACCCGTCTCGCTCTCGGGAAGCTGCTCCTGACAAAGCCGGATATCCTGATCCTCGATGAGCCGACCAACCATCTGGATATCGAAACCCTCTCCTGGCTGGAGACGTACCTTCAGAGCTATGAAGGGGCCGTTCTGATCGTTTCCCATGACCGCTATTTCCTGGACAGCGTCGTCAACCAAGTCTATGAAATCTCGCGCAGACGGAGCAGGAAGTACATCGGGAACTACAGCAAGTATCTTCAGCAGAAAGCCGAAGACTACGAAAAAGATGTCAAACTCTATGAACGCCAGCAACAGGAAGTCGCAAAGCTCGAAGACTTCATCCAGCGCAACATCGCCCGTGCCTCCACGACAAAAATGGCGCAGAGCCGCCGAAAGAAACTCGAGCGCATGGACTTGATGGACAAGCCGCTCGGCGATGAGAAGTCCGCCACCTTCTCGTTCGATATCGATCGTCAAAGTGGAAACGATGTGCTGAAGGTGAATGACCTGTCGATTGGATACGAAGCTCAGGACATCATCTCAAGCCACATTGACTTTTCTGTAAAAAAAGGAGACAGCATCGCACTTGTCGGACCGAACGGAATCGGTAAATCGACCCTGCTGAAGACACTTGTGGATAAACTGAAGCCGTTAGCGGGAGACTTCAAATTCGGCTCGAACGTCTCCATAAGCTACTACGATCAGGAGCAGGCCGATCTTTCATCGAATAAAATCGTCCTCAATGAACTTTGGGATGAGTATCCGATGAAGAACGAGAAAGAAATCCGGACCGTACTCGGAAACTTCCTGTTCTCAGGGGAAGATGTCCTGAAACCGGTCTCGACTCTGAGCGGAGGCGAAAAAGCAAGACTCGCACTTTCAAAACTCATGATGGAAAAAGGTAATGTCCTCATTCTTGATGAGCCGACGAACCACCTGGACCTCGACAGTAAAGAAGTGTTGGAAAATGCCCTGATCGGTTATCCCGGAACGATTCTTTTTGTTTCACATGATCGTTACTTCATCAACAGGATCGCCACCAAAGTACTTGAACTCTCGAAAAATGGTTCCACCGAGTACCTCGGGGATTATAATTATTACGTGGAAAAGCTCCAGGAACAGGAAGAGCTCGCTGCTCTTGAACAAATAGAAAAAGGGCATCCTGCACCTGGGGCAGCCACCCGGCAAAAGCAAAATCATAAAATTGACAAAGAGGCAAAGAAACTGGAACGGCAGCGCCGAAGAAGAGTCGAAGAAATCGAGGCACGGATGGAAGAACTGGAAACAGTCATCGCAGAACAAGAAGAACTGCTTTGTGACCCCGGTATCTTCCAGGACCACGAAAAAGTCCAGGAGATCAACGACAAATTGAACTCTTCCAAGGAAGAATTGGATGAGCTCCTTGAAGAATGGACAGAACTCGAGGAACTTCTCCAAGAAGAACAGTAATCCACAGGTTTGAGTGAATTCACGTCACTCAAACCTTCTTTATTCCACATGGATATCCACATGTCGAATGTTGACGAAACCTTGTTCACAGAAGTTTTCCACATTATCCACAGATAAATCCACAGTTATACACAATTCTACACTGAATTACCCATATCTTTTTCACAAGGTGTTCACATCTTATCCGAAGTTATTAACAATTTATCCACAGACTGTTGATAAAACGTATGTTCCCTAAAAAAAGCCCCGACAAGGTTGATGCACCCCATCGAAGCTTTAACAATCAAAAATCCTCAATATCCAATCCAGGATTGGCGTTCATCGCCATATCCCCTCTTTTGCCTTGTTCAAACAATACAGTACCTGCAGCAGCAATCATCGCGGCATTATCCGTACACAAGGATAACGGTGGAATGATCAGTTCAGTATCCAGTTCCTTGAACGCTTCTTCCAAAGCAGCCCTCAGCCCTTTATTGGCAGCCACTCCGCCGGCCAACAGCAGTTGTTCCACTTTATACTCATTCACTGCCCTTACCGTTTTTGTCACAAGCACATCAATCACACTGGCCTGGAAGCTTGCGGCAAGATCTTGTGGATAAATGGTCCGGCCTTTTTGCTTCGCATTGTGAAGCGTGTTGATAACGGCTGATTTCAATCCGCTGAAACTGAAATCATATGACCCTTCTTCCAGCCATGCACGTGGAAGGTCAAGGGTCGGCTCCCCTTCATGGGCCAGGCGGTCGATATGAGGACCTCCCGGATAAGGGAGACTAAGTGTCCTTGCCACCTTATCGTATGCCTCCCCTGCAGCGTCATCACGCGTTTCGCCGATGACCTCGAAAGAACCATGCTCCTTCATCAGCACAAGTTCTGTATGTCCACCTGAAACGACAAGCGACAATAGAGGGAACTTCATTTCTTTCACAAGACGGTTTGCGTAAATATGCCCCGCGATATGATGAACGCCGACCAGCGGCTTGTTATGAGCAAACGCAAGAGCTTTCGCAGCATTCACCCCGATAAGCAATGCCCCCACCAAACCGGGTCCTTCCGTGACAGCAATACAATCGATCTCTTCCATTGTCATTTCTGCCTGTTCAAGTGCCTCTTCCAGCACCAGCGTCACCTGCTCCACATGGTGGCGCGAAGCGATTTCCGGCACCACTCCGCCGAATCGCTTATGACTTTCAATTTGGGAAGAAACGATATTCGTCACAATCTTCGTACCATTTTTAATGATAGCCACGGCTGTTTCATCACAACTTGTCTCTATTCCTAACACATACGTATCTTTTTTCATAAATTCACCCACATTACTAAAGCATCTTCTTGATTATCTGAATAATACCGTCTTCGGATACCGCCGTCTTGAAAACCCATTTTCCTATATAACCCTTTCGCTGCCTCGTTGCTGACCCTTACTTCCAGTGTCATCACACGGGCTCCGACCTCTTTAGCGATCTCCATGATCCCCTTCATGAGTGCTTCACCAAGTCCTTTCCCCCTGTAATCAGGCAGGACAGCGACATTCGTGATATGCGCCTCATCCACAACAAGCCAGACCCCGCAGTAACCGGCTATACTCTCTCCGTCCTCCACGACGAGATAAGTGGACAAGTGGTTCTGTTCTATTTCGTTGTAAAAGGCCTCACGGGTCCAGGGAATACTGAACGAACAATGCTCGATTTCCATCACCGCATCTAAATCATCAACCGTCATAAATCGAATTTCCATATCCTGAACGATCCTTTTTCTTATTTAGAATTTTTTTGTGCCTCTAACCATTTCACTTCAGCCTCAGCCAGGCGGATATAATTAGGAACAACCTCATGAGCTGTCTTTTCTTCCATTTGAGCACCTATAAGCGCAAGCTCGGATGGACGCGGATTATGGCTCACGAAAGGAGCAATCCTCGCCTGATCTCCCAGCACTTCTTTTATAACAGCCTCATGAATGCCGACATCGTTTCCTACAAATAAAATCTCCCCGTCGCACCCCTTCAACTTTTCCACCCAATCAGCAAGTAAAAGGTTCCGGTCTTCTTCAATCAACTGGATCTTATCTCCTTCAAATTTGTACAATCCTGTATAGACCTGCCCTCTTCTTGCGTCAAAGATGGGCGATATATAACCATTAAAATGGCGGCCGGAAGAAGCGAGCACCGCCAGACTGGAAACAGGCACCAACGGTATATTCAACGACCAGGCAAGTGTCTTTGCCATCGTGACCCCGATGCGGACCCCAGTATACGAACCGGGTCCATTCGCCACGACGATCTTCGTCAGCTCTTTAGGTTCCGTCTCACACTCTTTCAAAAGCTGCTCAACGGCCGGCATCGCCCTTACAGAATGATTTTTCTTAAAATTGGTGATATACTCACCAATCACTTTCCCTTCATCAATTAACGCAACCCCAAGAGGATAGTTCGAGGTATCGATCGACAATATCTTCATGAAACAATCTCCTTACATAACTCATTATACCTTTGCCCGTAAGGCTTTAATACAATTCTCCTGCTCGTATCGCCTTCCCTGTAAATCGACAGGTTCAACAATTCGCCCGGGAGCTGGTCTTTGATCAAATGCGCCCACTCGACGACCGTCACTCCCTCACCTTCAAAATACTCTTCAAAACCCAAGTCTTCAAAGGAATCATCCAGGCGGTACACATCCATATGATAAAAAGGCAGACGCCCCTTATATTCTTTAATAATGGTAAACGTAGGGCTGTTCACCGTCTTCATAACGCCAAGCCCTTTCGCAAGGCCCTTCGTAAAAGTCGTCTTCCCGGCACCAAGATCACCTTCTAATGTTATCACATCTCCAGGCTGAAGGTATTGTGCCAGTTTCTCTGCAAATGCCCCCGTCTCCTCGGGAGTCTCCGTCATCATTTCATACTGATCCATATCTATCTCCTCAACTTAAGTAGAGTATAAAAAAACCTTAGGACAGCACCTAAGGGATAATGTATATATGTAGTTTACCCTTTTTGGGGTATTTGAGTAAAGTGCATGGGAGTGGTTGTCCATATTTAAGGAAAGAAAAAGGTTTTTTGAGGTTTTTGCAGCACTTTTAGTGATTTATCTGAAAAATTCATACATAATCGGCGGCTAATTCCGTGAAATTCCTTTTCATGGCTGTAATTAGGTGGCCAGAAGCACCCGGTGATGCTTTGTTTAGGGATTTATGATCCATTTTCCAGATTTATGATCCATTCTAGAGATTTATGATCCTAATTCAGGATTTATGATCCATTCTGGAAATATATGATCCATTTTACAATTTTATGATCTTTTAATAATGATTCTAAATAAAATTCAAAAGTAGAAATCCCTTCTTCATACCACGTACACTCTTCCATTCCAGTGATCAATATAAAAAATAAAGACAAATAAAAAAACGAAACAAAAGTTTCGTTTACGTGTAAAGTAATGGCGGTCTGGACGGGACTCGAACCCGCGACCTCCTGCGTGACAGGCAGGCATTCTAACCAACTGAACTACCAGACCAGAGATTTTTGCGCCAGCAAAAGATCTTTCATTAATTTGCGTTAGCAAAAGAACTTACATTACCTTGCGTCAGCAAAATATTCATCCATCAGTCACCCATTAGATGTTTATTTACTTTTGCAAAAATGGTATTGCGGGGACAGGATTTGAACCTGCGACCTTCGGGTTATGAGCCCGACGAGCTACCGAACTGCTCCACCCCGCGACGATAAGATTGGGTAATATATAGAGTATACCACACTATATGTTACCAATGTTGGATTGTGTGAAAAAAATTTTATATCCGCCTGGCGATGTCCTACTCTCACAGGGGGAGAGCCCCCAACTACCATCGGCGCTGAAGAGCTTAACTTCCGTGTTCGGCATGGGAACGGGTGTGACCTCTTCGCCATAATCACCAGACGAATATTCAATTGAAGGATTTGTTCCTTCAAAACTAGATAAAGGATTGATGTCAAGAATACCGGTATTGCCGTTGTGTTCATTTAAAAATGACTCTTTGGTTAAGTCCTCGATCGATTAGTATCAGTCAGCTCCACATGTCGCCATGCTTCCACCTCTGACCTATCTACCTGGTCATCTTCCAGGGATCTTACTCACATAAAGTGATGGGAAATCTCATCTC
>NZ_MINN01000074.1 GCF_001877785.1 Rossellomorea aquimaris
GAGTTAAAACAGTGCAAGGCCTGTCCGTTACACGACTCCTGTACACAAAATCGTGCTCGGAGAATTCTTACAGTCGGGATGAACACGGCTCAATTTTATGAACTCTCCCAACAGCAAAAGACAGAAGGATTTAAAGAAAAATACAAGAAACGAGCTTCCATAGAAGGAAAGAATGCGGAGCTGAAAAGGTTTCATGGCCTATCCCGAGCCAGGGGGTATGGTCTTTTAAGTGTTTCTACACAATCAAAACTCACTGCCATCGCAGTGAATTTAAAAAGAATTGCGGCATTGGTATCCTAAAAATACGGAGGATATCTACCTCTAAATCCCCCGTTTTACAATAAAAACAGTCAAATCACACTACGATATACAAAAATAACCAATTTAAAGCGAATATGTTTTTTGAAAGCCTACTTTTTCACTGGTCTCGGACGGTTCTCTTGCTTCTTTTTTCATTTTTGTAGAGGCATTAATATGAGAATACGTTGATTAACCTTGATGGTTAAGTGTAGAACATCCTTAAATCATTGACACTGGTCAATTTCTACACCAAAAACCTTCTTGAGAGCTTCGTAAAAATACCTGAATTCCTCCTTCATGAAAAATACATTCCCTTTTGAGCATTTACGTTCCACTTTTGAAAAATACGTTCCTCTTTCCATATTTACGTGCAACATTTTAAAAATACATTCCACTTTTCTGTTTTATCAACCTACTTGTCGAAAAATCTTTGGGGACCCACTCGTCAGACGGAAGGATGGGCGTTTGTGTTGAATATAAATATTTTACCAAGTAAGAGAGCCATTCCTTCTTTTTGCCTATTTTGTGATAAAATAATAGAAACATATCTTTCGTATTTGCGTCTCTGTAGTAAAATATTCACCTGTTCCGGGCTATTATCTTTACAGCATCATCCGTAAAAAATGCAGTCAGGAGGTGTCACATGGAGATGGAGATGGTAGGAAATGATCCGTCCCTGTATCGAGACATTATTAAAAATCTTGCCTATCCGGTTTTACTTATTGAAATAGTGGATGAGGAGATTGATCATTATCGACTTTTTGAGATGAATGAAGCAGCTTGTGCTTTATTGAAGTTTCCAGAAAAAGAGTTGATGGAGAAAGATGTGATGTCCTTTTTCAGCCACCTGTCCCCCCTCGCATTCAGCACAATTAAAAATCTCTTTCTTAAGAATGAAAAATTTACAACGATCCTTGACGTTCCGGATGGAAACGGCACCATGATTCCTGTGGAATTAAATGTATCCTTGATTGACATAGAAGGGAAACGCATCGTTTTCTGCCTGTTGAAAGAATATTCGGCCCCTTGCTGTTATCACGAAGTCCTTAAAGAAGAAAACACCTATTTGAATACCATCATGAACACCACACAGTCCATCGTATTGATCCTGGATAAGGAAGGCCGCATTGCTCACTGGAATACCTTCACCGAAGCATTCACCGGGTACCGACTCGAAGAAGTGCAATACATGAAGTTTTGGGACCTCTTTTTAGAAAAAGAGGAAGAAAATCGGATCATAGACAACTATTTGTCCGGGAAAATCCCCGCCGAATACGAGAATTACTGGATGACGAAGAATGGGGAAAGAAAATACGTCAAATGGAAAAACGTTGTATTTAACGATCCAACGGGAAATATAGAGTATGTTGTGGCGACAGGAGTGGATATCACCGAACAGGTTCACTCTCTTAATGAGCTGGAAAACAGCAAGGAAAAATACAAGACATTGGTCTCGTCCATGGACGACTTTGTTTTCACGATTGATCAATCGTTGACGGTCATGAGCGTTTTTGGAAAGTGGATCGAATCGAACGGGTTCACGAAGGAAATGTTCGAAGGGAAGTCCATCAAGAAAATTTTCAATGGTTCCATTATGCACCTAAATGCAGCACAACAGGCTTTATCAGGTTATACAACTGAATTTGAATGGGATTTCACGATAAATGGAAAGAAGCACTATTTCCATAGTGTTTTATCACCGATTGTTATAAAAAATCAAAGCATAAAGAAGATTGTCGGCGTGACCCGTGATATTACGGAAAAGAAAACACTTGAAGAGCATCATAGAAGGATTTATGAAGCCGTGACCAGCGGTGTTGTCCTTCAAGATTCGTCCGGAAAAATCGTTTATGCGAACAAAAATGCAAGTGACATTCTTGGATACAGTAAAGAGGCATTAATCACCATGTCTTCCATGAATGAGGAGTGGGAAGCAATAAATGATTCAGGCGATGGCATATCAGGGGAAGAACACCCGGCTATGAAAACGTTGAGTACCGGAGAATCCCACAGCAATGTTGAATTGGCCATCCATAATCCTCTAAGAAACGAAAGAAGATGGATACTCGTTGACACGAGAGCCATTTTTGAATTAGGCAGTACCGAAAAGATTGAATACGTGATCTCCACTTTCCGAGACATCACAAAGAAAAAGGAAATGGATCTGCTTCTTAAACAGTCTGAAAAACTGGCATTGGTTGGGCAGCTGGCTTCGGGGATCGCGCATGAAATCCGCAACCCGCTTACGGGAATCATGGGTTTCTTGAAATTGATCGAAGAAGGCGATGATAAGAATAAACTATTTGATTTCCTTCCGGTCATAAAAACAGAACTGGAGCAAATCAACCGCTTTACCGATGAATTCATTGAACTGTCCCACTCACAGAATGATGAATGGACGGATGTTGAAATGGTTGGCATCATACAGTCTGCCCTTACTGCGGTCGGGACGGAACTTAATGAAAAACAAATCAGATCGACTATAGAATGCGATTCTCATGAGGGGCTGCTTTTACACGGTATTAAGCCGCAGCTCAAACAACTTTTTATCAACCTATTCAAAAACTCGATTGAAGCCATGTCACCGGCGGGACAGCTAATCGTAAAACTGGACCGTGTGGAAGATAAAGCCCGTATCCGTGTAATCGATAACGGAAAAGGGATCAGTCAAGCCCGGCTAAAACACCTCTGTGAGCCTTACTATTCCATCAAAGAAAAAGGGACCGGCCTTGGACTGATGCGATGCCTGAAGATCATACATCAGCATAATGGAAAAATCTCTTTTGATAGTGAAGAAGGAGAAGGAACAGTTGTAACGATAGAGCTTTCTTGCTTGGAGTAGAGGATTGGGAGAGGGCCGGTTCTGCAGCTGCCTTTGAGCAAAAAGGAAGCTGCAGAACCGGCCCAAATGCTTCATTTGGAGGGTTTAAATGAAAAAATACGAAGTAAAGCAAATAGATAATCTGTTAAATTTGGACTTGAATATCATAATAAAGCAAAGTAAAGAAGAAGGATTTCTTATTGGAGAAAGATTAGTTTTTGACTATAAAAATGGCACTAATACTTTTAACAATTTGGGTGAAGCTTTGTATGGAGTTTTTAATATTAATGGTGAAATAGTTGCAATTGGCGGACTGAATAAAGACCCTTTTTCAACTAAACCTTATATAGGTAGGGTGAGAAGATTTTATGTTATTAATGAGTATAGGAGAAACGGAATTGGAAGCTTGTTATTAAAAAACATAATTAACGAAGCAAAAAAGTATTATAAAATTTTAGTACTTCGCACAAATACTTCAGAGGGTGATAATTTTTACACATCTAATGGATTTCTAAAAGTAAATATATATCCAAGTTCCACTCATTATATGGATTTGGGAAATTAGGGAAGCATGGAGACGGTTGTCGTGCTTCCTTTTTGATTAGTAGGAAGCAGCAGAACGTCCCCATGCTTTAAGGGTTGAACAATCATCAGGATTTGAGTAAAACTTTATTTTACATCGCATTAAAATAGGTTGTCAACACTTAATTTGTGTTTTTATCATAAAAATGCTACAATTATTACCAAGTGATTTTTTTATATTGAACGTTTAGTTAAAAATCATATTTATTCCGTAGGGAAATTCAAACAGTTTTTGTGAGCTTTTAGGTAATAGGACCCAAGATATTATACAAGGAGGACTACTATATTGAATTTAATCAATAAGAAAGTTACACATGAGCGGTTTGGTACGGGAAGTATCGTTAAACAAAATGATACGGTAGTTGAAATACATTTCGCTTCAGAAAATAAAAAATTTGTTTACCCGGATGTATTTGGACAGCACTTGAAACTACATGATAAAAATGCTGCCAATTCACTTGGGGAAATTTTACACGAGCAGGAAATGGAACTCAAAGAGAAAGAAATGCAGAAGGAAGAGGAAAAGGCACGGCAAAGAAAATACCAGGAGCTTCGAGCGGGTCATGAAAAACTCATGAAAAATCATAAACTTCATCCCGAATCGCAGATGGTTTACCGGTGCGATACAGAAGAACAGAGCAGCCCCTTTTCAGATTGGACAGTTTCCTCTGGTGAAATAAAAAGTGGTAATAATAAGGGTAAGCCAAACAAGCCCAGTCGCTTACACCAAAACAGTGCGGTCCTGCTGACAGCGGTCGACCCCGGCATCCCTGAAAAAGACAGGCGGATATTAGGAGTCTATATGGTGAAGGATAATTTCATCGGTAAACTTTGTGAAGATGGGAATATTCCTGCACATTCCCATTACAGACTCAAACTTACAGACGAGGAATCGAAGCAGATGCCTTTTTGGAAGTACTATGTCAATGAAAAATCCCCTCAAAAAATGACATGGAATACAGGGAAGTACCGTTATTTTGATAATACGTGGATGGCTCAGATCCTGCGCGACATCGTTTCATTGAAAAGTGACACGGAGGAACAAGAGCTCGCACAACAATTTCTGGACCACTTCTCTAAGATGAATCAAATAGTAGAGCAGGAGTTAAAAGAGCCAAACGGAGCATTATTGCGTGCTTAGATAAGAACAGCGGGTGAACTGGCACATATAAGGTGAGAGAAAGTGTTAGGTTCACTGCGAATAGAGTTAAAAAGGGACAAGGCGGCCGCCTTGTCCCTTTTAGTGGTTTTTGGACACCTTACTTGTTCCTTCGACTCCCTTTTTAACGGTAAGTAGGTTAAATATAAGTGCCAATCTTCATGACAGGACAATTTTATAGAATAAGAGGATTGCTCAGAATCATGATATTTGAAATAATTGGTAGTATGTTAAAGGAGAAAAAACTAAAATGGATGTGAATGATCTTATGAAGCGAGTAGATGTCACATATGTGCTGCTATTTGATGAACCTGTGAGTGAGGGGTTTTTTGAGGACAGGGGCCACCACGCCGTTTTATTTATTTTTAGAGGGAAGATCACCGGTGGAGAGATTACGATATCTATGCCTGAAGAAATAGAAGAGGTTACTTGGATGAATGTTCAAGAGGCAGAAGACTACCTCCATATAACAAGCGATACAAAAGGACTGATCAAATCTAACTCGTCAGCACCATATTTACTTAGAAAAAGAAGTGATGTTACTTCCTGAGAGTAACTATGGTTTTCTTCTACTACCGGGGAGGATAGTTGAAGATACTGTTATTCCATAATCGATTCTTATTGCAGAGAAAGGCTTATTAAATTTTTTGACGAATAATATATTAGTGGATGTGCTATTAATGAGTGGAATTTCTTTTGCAGTCTCGAAAATAACAATCGCTTACAATCAAGAGAATGAGATGGTTGATTTTTATAATAAACTTTTTTCTGCCGATTTGAGCCCATTCCAGGCGGGGGAATTTAGATTTTATAAAGGAAAGATAGGAGAAATTGGTTTATTATTTTGCCCGAATGAAATGTTAGGAATTAATGCTGAAAAAAATAATATCCAATTTACTGTACAAGTACCAAACTTGGAAGATATTCTATCTAAAGTTTCCCGGTATTCCGGTGAACAAATTCAGGAAATTAATAGAGAGGAAAGTCAATCCTCAGTAGGAATTTCTGACCCAGATGGTAATTCCATAGAATTATTGGAGATACAAGCGGTCAGGTAGAGTGGGGACGGTTCCCGTTCTACTTTTCTCATTATATAAAACAAAAAAGTAGTGTGAAAACCGTCCCTGGATAACGTTAAAATATAGTTTTCTTGTTACTTTCGGCTTTTTATGCCTTTCATTAGGATACATCCTGGGAAAGTGGGTTATTGCTTTTTAATTATAGATTTGGTTTCAGATAAAGATTAAGTAGACCCAAATCCCTCCACGAGTTTAAATACGATCCACTTTCCGCATTTATTCACGTAAAATATACGATCAAAATAAGGGAAGAAATTCCTCTTATTGAGGAATTTGTACAAGATATGGAGCAAATAGAGGGAACCATTTCCCCTATTTACTCCAAAAGCATTAAAGTCGACCTTTATACCTTGCCTTAAGGGGAAAAACTTCCCTTATATCCCCCAACCTAGCCCGATTCTGCAGGATAACGGAAAAAACTCCACTTATTAAACCACCAGTGGTTACATACAATTGAAAAAATGTCTGGTTTTTGTTTCTGCATTGCAGATAAGGAACAGCTGGTAACTGAAATAAAGAAGAAGGACGTATTTCGGAGTCTGACCCCACTTTAGTGTGCCGGGGGACAGACCCTCAATCATCCGGGCTTATCCAGAGGTTGAGGGGGGAGGGTTCCTATTCTCCTGTTCTCCTTTTTCCCACATCTAAATAAAGCATCCTAAGCTGAAGTATCAAAACTAATTTATTATAGGGGTTGTTTAAAAGTGAAAAGATTATGTAATCAATGTCAAACTGAGATGATAGATGAGTGTAAGGTGACTGTTGAGGCTGATATTTCTGGAATTAAAATTAGTCAAAAAGGGAAAGGGCTTTTCAATAGCATATCGGCAAAACCTAAAGCTTCTGTATGTCCAAATTGTGGCTATGTCGCTTTTTATATTGATGATTTTAAAAAGTTCAACCGATAAATGTTATTAGGGGCATGCTTCATAAATGAAGGATATTTATGAAGTAACGGGAGCTTATCCAGAACTTAGGTAAGCTCTTTAATTATGAATTTTTGACTTGAGTATGCTGCTTAAAGTTGAAATAATTAGGAAAAAAGGTGGGAATAGCAGCTTTATGTCGGATGTAGAAAAAATGACGAAAATACGGAAAAAAATTAATGCCCTTAATGATTCAGATGCAAAGAGCGTTTTAATGCTTACAGCCACAAATCTTTATAGAGTTAGTGGTGGAGACGGAAGTTTTACAAGCGAAGAATGTATAGAGGAATTGACAAGGTTATATAATAGCATCCCTGAACCTCAAGGAGATTTTGAGAAAAATACACACTACAAAACTATACATATTGTATTCGGTGATTCGACTGCAGGGAGTGTAAGAATCGTATTAAAAGAGATGGGATGGCAAGATGAAGAAAAGGTTATTGCTTTTTCAGATGTATTTTCCATTGGACCTGTTTGGCAATTGCATGAAAAGGGGCTAAGCAACAGGTATGAGTGGTTAGAAAACCATATAAATATGGATGATGAAATGTTAGACAGCTATCAAGACAACTTCAAACATACTGTATCAGAGATTAACGCAATTCCAAGTGATACCCCGATCATCATTTGGAGTGGGGAAAATGCTCATGAACAAACTGCTTTAAGGTATGTTCTATATTTATTGAAAGAAAAAACAAACGATATCTTTGTAATGGATACAACTACAAACTATAAAAATCAATTCGGTGTTCCTGAAACTGAATTTTTCCCGTTACACACCGGGGAAATATCACCTGATAAGTTAACATTAATTTATGAGAAAGACAGAAAACACAACTCATTAACTCACACTGATCGAAATAAGTTTCAGCAGGAATGGGTGCAGTTATCTTCAAAACAAGAAGTTTTAAGGATATGGAAAGACAAGAAGATAGAGAGTGTCGAAGAATCCTATTACGATGATTTAATAATCGACACAGCAAGAAAAATACATATTGAGAATAATAACGAATTTATAAAATCTGCTCGTCTTATTGGTGAAGTAATGGGACGTTTAAATCAATATGTCGGCGACCCGTTTTTCGAGTATAGACTAAGACATCTACTTATGAATGGCATGTTTGAAATAGAAGGTGTTCCAAAAGCAAGGTATTATAGTGTTAAACTCCGATAATTCCTCTTCAATTATCAGAAGAACGGGGACGGTTTTCTTACTTAGAACCGTTCCCGTTCTTCCTATAATGTGAAACTTTCCACGGCCTTTTACGTATAGTTAATTAAGAAAGTCGGTATGTTCAAGAGGGGATTATGAACACACATAAATGAGAGGAGGATATTTTATGAGCACAAAAAATAACCACATCATAAAAGCAATTGGCCTTTCATTGTTAATAACCATTTTTGTCTTTTTCAATATGAGCGATCCTGAGCCTATTGCCACGATTTATTTACTGTTTGTGCCTGTTGCTGCTTTTATAAGTATTTATTTTATTTCAATCATTACTTCAAAAGCATACCATAAGTTTGAAAAAAGCATTGGAAGATAAAACAACTCAGCTCTTATCTAATCTTTTACGGATTTGTCCTGGGCTGACCGGAACATAGCAGAATCCTATAGGAGGGATAAATTGAAGAAAACTGAAGGATCAACAAAGAATTCCAAAAGTCCCGTCTATATATTAAGGAATATCATTCTACTGGCCTTAATCGTATTAGCTGCAAAATTCTTCTTTGATGAGATTCCTGAAAATGACCGAATAGGCTGGCTTGAAAGGAAGATTTTTTGATTAAAACATCGAAATTCTTTTTTGGAATCGTAACTTTTTTGTTGGCGGGAATGGTTTTACTTACACGAAATAGTGAGTGGCTTCCTTTTAGTAATCTAGGGCTGGGGATATTCACCTTTATAGTCGGTATTGAAGAATACCAAAAAGGAAGAAAAGGTAATGGATATTGGGTAATCGGAGGTTCAATCTTTATATTGGTTGTCTCACTATTTACCTTCACGTTTTTATACAGCTAGGAGAAAGGAAAAACAAGCTTATACAAACTAAAGAATATTTTTATATACATACTTAGAAGCGATGGAGATGTAGATATGAATCATATTTTACAAGGGAAAATCGAGGAAGTAATAGGCTCCATACATAAGACTATCGTGCTGGATGAACAAGGCTGGACTTCAGAGGTGCGGAGAATTTTCACAAGTGATCGTTCATATTTACTTAAAAGTTCATACAAAGAAAAATATCGAACTTGGTTGAAGGAAGAGGCACAGGTTTTAAAAAAACTGAATAAAAAAACAGTCATTTCAGTTCCTGTATACTTTGGATTCATTGAGGAAAAGGATAGTGACCATCTAATTATGTCATTTGAGGATGGGATGTCCTTGACGGCAGCTTTATCCAAAGCTGCCTCGGACACCGAAAGGAAATCGTTGATCTGGAGTTTTGGACAATTTCTTCATCGATTCCATGAAAAAGAGCCGCTTGAAATTCTTAAAGGTGAAGGGGATTGGTTGGAAGGGCAGCTTGTTAAAGCACAACACCATGCTGAAAATGGCCAGTGTGACGGGAGTTTACCATTACTAGAACACCTGAAGACTAACAAGCCTGCACCAGTCATACATACGATGATTCATGGCGATTGTACAACGGATAATGTAATGGTGATTGATGGAGACGTTCAACTGTTTATTGATGTAGCTGGTATGACAGTGGGAGATCCTCGATATGATGAATCCTTGGCGATAAGAAAATTTATGAATAACCCTGAATATGTAACTGCTTTTTATGAGGGTTACACTCGATATAGAGTAAACATGGAGGAATTTCATTATTTTGATGAGGGGCTGTATGAGTTTTTCTAGTGAAGAACTTGGTTTGGCGGTAATGGTTACATAAGCACAACTCATATAGGCGCACGCCCGAGTAGGGCAGTCGCCGTTTTTGTCCAAAGGCTTGAGGTGTATACCGCGCCCTAAAACCGATAAATATTCGTAATCTGTGTAATCGGCACGCCGGCCATCGGCAGCATCTGCTGCAGTTCATCCGAAATGACACTGATATAATCGGCACCTTCCCGGAATCCATATCGTTCTTTTATATTGATGTCGAAGTTGCATTTGACCTGCAGGGCGATATCGCCTTCCCGGTCGAACGGGGGTGAGACGGTTTGGACGTCGAATGTATTGCCATTTTTGCTGAAAGAATTGATGGTTTTGATTGCTTTTGGTTTATAGTTTTTGACAGCTTTGGGTGTATAGGAAAAGGTCACCCAGCCGGTTGCATTAATCATGATGAACACCTCGGATTTTAGTGAAAGGTATTCTAGAAGTATAGCAAAAGAGTTGAGATGTGGATAGGGATGAAATGGGGAAGCGTGCAATTAGCAAGTTTATGAGTACCCTGGATATGTAACTCTTTTTAAGATGAGCATAATTGATATAGGGTCATTATTTTAAGAAGGGATTGTATGAGTTTTTATAGTGTATTTAGATGTTTTTCTTGAAAGGAGGAATCAGTATGGATTTTGAAACGGCTCAACACTTACATATAGGCTACTATGAAAATGGTCTAGACATAGAAGTTACAGCTTATAAAGTTATTGGTGAGGATAAATGGGTATTTTTTATAGATGGAGAACAAAATTTAAGCGAATTGAAAAATGTGTTAGATAATTATGTTTTAATTGATAACTTCGGATATAAATATTAACTATCGACAGACATGACCTATCATATGAATACGGGGCTGAAAGACTTATTGAATGGTTAGGCTCACATAAAATAATATAAAATAAAAAATGAATTAAGTAGAGGGTTTTAAGGGGAATATAGAAACGGAAGCGTCCTCATGTTTCTCTTATTTAGGCGTCGATATTTTTTTACTAAGGGTAGTACAAAGAAAGGAAAATATAATACAAGAGTAGTTGCAGGTTTATTGTCTTAACGTTTGGTTCTGGAATTAACGATTATCTTCAGCCCGATTTTCAAGAGTGAAGACCCGTTTATCAATATCTGTGATTCTCGTGTTGAGATAACGAAAGTCCGTTTCAGAACGCTGCGTGCCTGCTTTTAACATCGCAATGACATCTTCTGTTTGTGAGGCTTCAATTCGATTGACTGTTTCTTTAATGTCTTTTACATCCGTTTTTAACGCTATCATGTCCGCTTGTACGTCAGTTTTTAACTCTTTCATTTCCCCTCGTAAGTCAGTTCTTAATTCTTTCATGTCCGCTTGTACGTCAGATTTTAATTCTTTCATGTTACTCTCAAGTTCTTTCATACTACAGTCAAGTTCTTTCACATTACTGTCAAGCTCTTTGATGTTACGCTGAATTTCATTTAACATGTTCACGATCTGCTTTTCCATTTTACTCACCTCCTTTTTACCATTATAGTGGAAAGGAAATGAGGATACCAGTCTGAGATTTAGTAAGCTGGAAAAGTTATAAGGGAAGTCGCCATGATTCAAGAAGAGTGGCAGTTCTTTTGTATGTGAAGCACCAGAACCACCATCTCATTTCAAATAATTCCCATTCAACCCCTCATATACTCCTCAACCAATTCATAACACCGGTCCTTCGTCGACTCATATAAAGATATGTACCAGGCTACATTTTCAAACGTTCCACCTTCATACTTAAGCCGTTCTTTCTCTGCTTTTTCTTCCTTTTCATTTATCCATTTCACTTGTTGGGACTTTAAATCGGCCATTACCTCTGGAGAAAGCTCCTTTTTCAGCAGTGCATAGATTTCATTCAATGCTTCGTCATATTTTTCGTATGCCACACCGTAATAGTCTTTCATGGCGTTGGTGACGCCTTTATCAGAATCCTTTTTATATGGCAGGGCATCAAGTTCTTTTTGGATGTTGTCCAGTTTTTCTGTGTATGCTTGTTTTCCATCTGCTTTTGTGTCCCTATCATTCTGTTCTGAAGTTTCCGTGCTGCTGTTTTCAGTGGAAGTGTCTTTCTCATTCTCATCAGATGGCGATGTACTGTCTGCAGATGAGTCCTCCGGTTTTGAGGGCTTCTCTGTGCTTGCTGAGACCGCATCGGTTCCAGGCTGATCGGCGGCCTCCTCATTAGGGGATTGACTACAGGCGGACATTCCCATGATCAAAATAGCCGACATGGCCGGTACTACTACTCTTTTATTCATTGTTACAGCTCCTATCTTTTGTTAAAAATGCACGCATGGATTATTTTAACATATCCAGATATATCCTTCTAATGGAACTGTAGTGAGGATATGAATGGAGGAGGGAGAGAAAGGAATTACAAGTGAGCGATTGTAACATGATTTACTTTATTGGTAAAATATGAATAAATGGAGCAGTTTTGTGAAAGAGCTTAAAACTTGCTTACGGTAATTCCCGTCTAATAAAGAAGGCGGGTTATTCAAAGGAGAACATGATGACGACTTTTTTCTTGATCCTTATAGGATTGTTTATTGTAACTTCAAATATTATGGGATTTATTTCATTTAAAAAAGAAAAGAGCCTGTATTCCGCTGCGTTTACAATCCTGCTCTCATCGGTTGTATTCGGAGGGATCGGCGGTATACTGGCACTGGCTGTGATTCGTGATGCTTTTGCCATATTCTATGGGTTGCAGGTGGGATTTTATTTATTGATCAATAGTTTGATTGTTTTGTTGGCTGCTGTTTTTGTAACGGTGGTTAGGAGATACAGGGCGGGATGAAGTCCCTGTGGATTTTGAACAGGCCTGAAGTCCTGAGACCGTCACCTTGTTTCCAAATATGTAATCAGTCTTAAACTGCTTGGAGGTCTATCAATGGACAAAAATAAAAAAAGAGATTTATTTAAAATCCAGAATAAGTATAGGCAAAGAACCAGAAGGAAAAGGGAGAAAAACAATAAATATGAAGTGGTGATTATTGCTCTCATTTTCTTAGCGATCATAATCTTGAAGTGGCTTGATTAGTTTGGGCTGGTTATTAAAGTAATTCATGAGGACAATGGAGGCTTTAATTAGATTTTCTGAAATTATTGGTGTGAAAACAGCAGTCTGTTGAACAAGAAAAGCTTTAAACAGTATGTGAAGAGGGAGGTGAAACCGGTGATTTCAGAACTCAATAAATCCGAATTTTACAAATGTAAAGAACTACTATGTGAAGAAGGTCTCTTAGAAGCGAAAGCTGTCATTGAAGGCGGGCATCCTGGGCGCCTGTTTGTGGATAATGATAGCGCTCCTGAATCCGGGTTTATTTGGCTGGGGAGCCATAATGGTTTTATCTTTTTTGGCAGAGAAGATAATGAGGCATTTAATGTTGAGCTGAATGATTTTTTTAATACAGTAATCAAAACAGATTACGAAAAGGCAGGTTTTACAGCCTTTGAAGCAATTGGGTACCATTCGAAATGGAATAAAACGATCAAAAAAGTATTTGGTGATAATTTGATTGGGTACAATCAGAGAGTTTATAAATTACAAAAAGAACAATATAGGAAGGAAAATGAACCTGTAAACAAGCCGGGATATGAGCTCATAAAAATTAAAGGGGATACTTTTAATTCATCCTATAAAAATATCGATTATTTGCAATCGAAAATCTTGGAGTTTTGGTCATCGATTGAGCGGTTTTTGAATGATGGAATTGGATATGTGGTTGTTCATGAACATGAGATTGCGGGCATTTGTTTTTCTGGGGTAGTGGCTGGAGATGTTCATGGGATTGATATTGAGACGTTACCACACCACCAAGGGAAGAAACTTGCTCAAAAGGCGGCGCATACATTCGTAAAAGACTGTCTTACGAATCATATCACTCCTTACTGGGATTGCATGGAGATCAATAAGCCTTCCGTTTCTGTTGCAGAAAATATTGGATTTAAAAATACATATAATTATATTTGGTATAGAGTACCTTTTGGTTAGACCTTTTAGGGTAGAACCGAATCGCCGAAACAGTGAAAAGGGGTATATGAATGAGTTTTCATTGGGTAACAGTTTCACCTGATGTGCAAAATACTATTGCATATCTGCAAAAAAAGATTGCAAACATCATGGACGGTGAGTTGGTTGGGTTCTATATCCACGGTTCCTTAGCAATGGGGGGATTTAATCCGGGCACCAGCGATATTGATATAGTTGCAGTGACGGACAAGGCTATTAAACTTGAAACAAAAAGGAGATTGGCAAAGCTCTTTTTGAAGTGTTCCGCTAACCCATATCCCATTGAAATAAGTTTTTTGAATAAAGGACAATTAAAAGAATGGCAGCATCCCTGTCAATTTGACTTTCACTATAGCGAGTTTTGGAGAGATCGGTATGAAAATGATTTGAATAGTGGAACAGGTGAGTGGATAAATGATGATATTAAAACGGATGCAGATTTGGCCGCCCATATAACGATCCTCAATAATCGGGGGATTTGTATTGGAGGCAGGCCAATTACTGAGGTTTTCCCTCCGGTGCCCCGGTCGGATTATATCTCGTCCATCGTTAGTGACTTTAAGGATTGTATCGCAAACATCGAGGAAGATCCCATTTATTGTACGCTTAATATGATTCGGGTGTACTGGTATCTTAAAGAAGGAGTCATTTCTTCGAAGCGGGAAGCTGGTCAATGGGGAGTAGTGAATTTGCCGTCGGATTTGAGGGAGACGGTTGAAAAAGTGAACGAGAGTTATTACAGCAAAAGCGATAAGTATCACTTTACTAGAGATGAACTTTTACCAGTCAGGGATTATTTTTCTGACCAAGTTCAAAAGTTATTACTGTAACTGTGCTTATCTTGTTTGATTTTAGAAAATAACCAGACTTCGAAGAGGAGAAAACAATTATGAACTTAATCAATGGTGAGTTCACCGTTAATTTTAATGGCATTGATCATTGGGTGAAAATTGAGGGAAGTGAAAATGAGACAATCCCATTGATTATTATACATGGGGGACCAGGAGGGAATCACTACGTTTTTGAAAGAACGGCCGGACCATTGTTATCGCGGACAAGGACTGTCATTTATTATGATCAGCGCGGCTGCGGCAGGTCCGAGAAGCCGGGATTGGATGAAGATTATACGATTGATTTTCTTATTGGTGATTTTAGAAAATTAAAGCAGTGGTTAGGGGCAGAAAAGGTAGATCTGCTTGGATATTCATTTGGCGGAGAGCTGGCCCTTGAAATTTCAACTGTGATTCCCAATGAAATAAACCAAGTCATTTTGTCGGCTCCCAGCTTGATGGATAGTGATATTCAGAAAATGGTCCAAATCACAGGATTTATGTCCATCGCACACCAATCTTTAAGTAATGAAATTTCCTTGCTTATGCACAAAGGAATCGCTTTAGAAGAAATCTATAGCAAGGTTTGGGAGCTGGTGGAGCCTGACACTGTTGATTTGCTGTTATTTGAGGATCAAGAATCGGCAAGGAAAAATAGAGCGTTATGGGAAGAAAGTAAATTGATAAATACAGGCTTAATGACGAGTGCACTCATAAACAGACCTGCAGAACCCCCTTTATTAAATCGCCTCGAAGGAATAAAAAATCAAACGCTGATTATTACAGGAGCATTTGATCGAAATACAGGCATACCCATTTCCACTATCATACATAAAAAACTTAGAAACAGCACCATGATGGTATTTGATAAGAGCGCACATTTTCCGGATTTAGAGGAAACAGAGAAGTTTATAGAAGTTATTAATAATTTCCTGGAAGTAAAATAGGAGGCACTCTCTTTAACACAATACGATTTAGTACCATTGGAGAGGTTCGGTTCCACCAATAAAAATTAGGAGTTTCAATATGAGAATAGCCAAAAATACATATCCAACCATAAAAGATCTCATCTCACTGCCAGCATTATCGGGTCTTCATATTAGCAACGACGGCAAAAAAACAGCATTCGTCAAACGAACGGCTGACTGGAATGACAATACATATAAGAATCATATATGGATCTATGAAAAAAGTAAGGAAGAACCATACGAATTAATAGAGGGTACGTCCCCATTATGGTCGCCGGACTCAAGCAAACTTGCATACCTTCGTTCGGTTGACGGAGAAAATCAAATTTTTGTAGAGTCATTGGATGGTAACATCGGGGTTCAGGTGACAGAGGAGAAAGAGGGAGTAAGTGCATTCAAATGGGATCCAGCCGGTAAGGGTTTGTTTTATACTGCGCTGTCATTGGAATCAGAGGAAATCAAGAAAAGCAGGGAGATCTATGGGGATTTTCAATATGCAGGGAAGGAATACAGGAATCATTGTCTATCATACATTGAGTCTGGTGAAAACAGCGTGGCGCACCAATTAACAGACGGTAAGGATTTTCATATCCATGAATTTGATGTTTCAAGTGATGGGAAAAAGGCTGTATTGCTGGCGGGACCAAGCCCGGATATGCGTGATTATTTTAAACGGGATCTTTACCTATTGGATATTGAAGCCGGCGGTCTGCAAAAGCTGAATGTGGATAGGCTGCTGGGAGGGGGCGTGTACTTTTCCCCCGACGGCAGCAAACTATGTTACGCAGCAAGCATCAGGGAGAAGGAGTACTATAAAACCCGCATTCAGGACAGTACGCTGGAGATAGTCGATCTTCATACGGGGCATCGGACCCAGCCTTTAACTGAAATTGATAGTACGGTTGTTCCGTTACGTTGGACATCCAAAGGGATTTTGATTAAATGGCAGGATAAAACGATTGTTTGTATCGGGCTGTTATCCGAGGATGGTACGGTGGAAATGGTCAGCAGGGATGGTTTTATACTGGATGCATCCATGACTGGCGATGGGATGCATCTATCTTTTATCAAGGCGATGGCGAATGAAACCTTCGAAGTCTATGTGGACGGTAAAAAGATAACGGATGAAAACAGCTTTTTCGGCGGCAAGATTAAAAGTAACAGGGAAATCATCTCGTGGCAAAGCACGGATGGTCTTGATATAGAGGGAGTGTTGTCAACTCCGGCAGGGTTTGATGGGAAGGGGAAATATCCTTTATTGGTACTCATCCATGGCGGTCCGGCGTGGGCATCCTTCCCGATTCATTCAGGCTGTTTCAATGATAAGTATCCGGTTGAAGTGTTCATCGAAAAAGGCTTTATCGTGCTGGAACCGAACTACAGGGGGAGTTCCGGTTACGGCAATAAATTTTTAAAAGCGAACTATCGAAACCTGGGACTCGGTGACTGCCAGGATGTGATATCAGGGGTCGATGCCCTGGTGACCAAGGGGATTGCAGATAAAGACCGGGTTGGCGTGATGGGATGGAGCCAGGGCGGATTCATTTCAGCCTTCTGTTCCATCTATAGTGACCGCTTCAAGGCCGCGTCAGTCGGCGGCGGGATCACGAATTGGCGCCATCATTATGCCAACACCGATATCCCTTGGTTCATCAGAATGCATCTTGGAAATGATCCATGGAATGACCAGGAGATTTATGAGAAAACCTCACCCATGACCTATATCAAATTTGCCTGCACGCCCACTTTGATCCAGCACGGCGAAGTGGATGCAAGGGTTCCGGTAACCAATTCGTATGAGCTGTATCGGGGGTTGAAGGATATGGGCGTGGAGACGGAATTCGTTGTATTTAAGGGAATGGCTTATTGTTCTGAGCAGCCGGGGGTGAATATGGCGGTGATGGAGCAGAATTTAGAGTGGTTTTTGGAGAGGGTGCTTGGGGAGTAGAGTGGAGTAGTTTCCGCTCTGCTTTTCTCTTTTTTTAAGCTCTTTTCGCATATTTTGTTGCTATACAGACAAGAAAATACCGTACTTGGGTATTTTCAGATTGCCAGTCCGTCTCTAGTTTAAACTTGAGTTCGAAAAGAGAAGGTCCACAAGCTCAATTCAGGTTACAAGCCTATTTACGAAAAGCAACAATCTTTTAGAAAACAGCCTTTTTTTATAACTAAAAATGGAAATCTTCAATATAAATCTTCATTGTACGGTTAGATTCTCCTTTGAAAGTTGGCAAATATGCCAATCCGGGTATGCCGAATCTACACTAGATTGAAAATACATTCCATTTTTAGGATTTACGTGCCACTTTTAGAAAATACAATCCACTTTTCCTGTTTTTCAAGCAACTTGTCGAAAAATCTTTGGGAGATCCGGGATAAAGAGGGAGCGGGAGACGCCCGGAATAAGTAGGGAAAACCGTTTTTAATCAACCCAGGGACTATATCCCCGCGGCAAAACCACAGGACAAGAACTTCCTCAACCAAAAAATCAAGCCGCCGAAAAAATTCGGCGGCCTTCAAACCTAATCTACATTCCTACTGAGCTATTTTTTCTTCACCCTCCAATTGCTGAGTCCTCTGGCGCTTCGATTTCCTAAAGTAAAGCAATTCATAGAACACAGGGACGACAACCAGGGTCAGCACAGTGGCGCCGGCAAGACCGCCGATGACCACAACAGCAAGCGATTTTGATACCAGACTTCCATCTTCAGTATGACCGAATAGAAGCGGAAGCATGGCACAGATGGTGGCAACCGCCGTCATCACGACTGGACGGAGACGGGTTCCGCATGCTTCGATAATCGCGTCGCGGATGATCATTGTTTCTTCGTTCTGTTTGACGCGGTCGATCAGGACGATGGCGTTCGTGACGACGATCCCGATCAGCATCAGTGCTCCGATGAGAGCTGTTGCGTCTGCAGGCACCCGGGCGATGAGCAGTCCGAGGACGGCTCCGATTGAGGCGAGCGGCAGCGTGATCAAGATGGCCAGCGGCGCTTTCAGCGTTTTAAAAGTAAGGACCATGATCAGGTAGACGATCAGGATGGAAGCAAGCATCGTCATACCTAGGTCCTTGAAGTCATCCGCCTGCTGAGCGGCTGCTCCGCCGGTATCCAGAGATACGCCTTTCGGAAGGTCGATATCCTTAATTTCCGTAGCGATATTTTTCGAAATGACTGATAGTTTTTCCGGCTCCACTTCTGCGGTGATCCGGACATATAAGTCACCATCTTTATGCAGGACGGTGCTTGGTTTCTCTTCTTCCGTGATGGAAGCAACGTCGGTAAGCGGCTGTATGCCGGAGCTTGTAGCGATCGTCAAGTCTTTCAGGTCGGACAACGTATCCGGGTTGACGCCGGCATCCAGGTACACTGGAGTAGGTGCATCATCCAGGTTGATGGCCCCGATCGGCTGCGGATTCAGCAAGGAGCGGATCTGCATCGCTGTTTGCTGGGCATTCGCTTTCTCTGTGTTGACGTTCACCGTGAAGACAGGTGATGTTTTCTCCTGGTTGCTCGAGACTTTTTTCACTCCGTCCACTTCGCTGATTTTATCCATTAGCGTTTTTGAAGTGGTCAGAAGTTCATCGGTGTCATTTCCGACGACGTCATAGGTGATGCTTGAGTTGGATGATCCCCCGAAGATGGACGAAGGAGAAGCGGTGATGGTCACGTCCTTTTCCTCTTTTTTCGCTTCATTCACCTGATCGATGAAGGATTCGGCATTCCCGTCTTCCTTCATGATGACGGTATAGAAAACGGTGTCTGAATCACTCACGGCTCCGTATTGGGCATTCTCTTCACTTGAGCCGTACTGGGTAATCAGATGGTCGTATCCTTCAAACGATGAAATTTTTTCCTCGAAGTCTGTCATGCGCTGCTTCACAGTGTCTGCCGGCGTATCACTCGGGAATTCCATCGTGACAGCGACAAAAGAAGCATCATTTGCATTGGTTGCTGCTTTTGGCAATGTGATGTAAAGGGCGATCGATCCCCCGAACACTAGAATCGCCAGCAGTATTGGAACGAATTTATGATTTAATGACCATCGCAGCACGTTCACATAACGGTGAGGCGGGCGGTGGCTTGGCATTGAAGTGTTTTTCAACATGCCGCGGCTAAGCAATGGCACGACGGTCAAGGCTACAAGCAGGGAAGCAAGTAGCGAGTACGTCACCGTCAATCCGAATGGAAGCAGGAACGCTTTCAGCGATCCGTTGACGAGTCCCATCGGCAGGAAGACGGCCACGGTGATGAGAGTGGACGACGTGATGGCCCGCGAAACCTCCATGGTGGATTGGAGCACGTTCTGTTTCGTGATCTTCTCATTCTGGCTGCGCCGGAAGATGTTTTCGACGACGACGATGCTGTCATCGACCAGTCGCCCGACCGCCACTGCCACCCCTCCGAGAGTAAGGATGTTCAACGTGACTCCGGATAACCACAGAAGGAAAAGCGTAATGCAGAGTGATAATGGAATCGAGACGGCGGTCACGAGTGTCGGCTTGAATTTTCTCAGGAACAAAAGAATGACAAGTGTTGCGAACAGAGCACCCAGGGCCACTTCCCGCACCATACTGTTCACCGAGTTCTCCACCATTTCACCCGTTGTGAACAAAGCGGTGGCTTCGACCCCTTCATAATCGCTGTTGATTTTATCAACCGTTTCTGTCACTTGATCTCCTGCCGTAACGGCACTGGCATCACTTTCTTTAAAAAGGACGACGGCGAGCGCTTCTTTCCCGTTAACCCGCGTGATGATGTCTTCGGGCTTCACTTTTTCAACAGTTGCGATGTCTTTCAGTTTGACTTCAGGAGCATTCGGAACCTGCATTGGAACGGACAGGTTCTTCAGGGCGTCCACGGAAGTCAGATTATCCGTGACGTTGATGGTACTCTTTTGACCATCGATGGTGGTGCTGCCGGCAGAGGTTGTAACATCCTGTCCCTGGAGCACTCCCATCACCGCGTTGACCGGGATTTGTAACTTTTCAAGCTTGTCGTGGTCAAGATTGATTTGGACACGCGGGCTGTTTTCACCGGCGAAGGTGACTTGTGAAAGACCGGACTGCTCCTCGAACAACGGTCTGAACTCATCGTTGGCAAGATCAATATTTTCTTTCGTCAATCCGTCATCGAATGTCACCGACACCTGACCAATCGGAATCATGGAAGTATTCAGCTGCGAAATCAGCGGCTCTCCCACTCCTTCAGGAAGACGGATTCCTTTGATCGCGTCCTCGACTTTATTCTTGGCTTCTTTCATATCGGTTTTTGAATCAAAGTTGAGTGTGACCTGGGAATATCCCTCCCCGGTCGTGGACAGGATCGATGTTTTTCCTGAAATCGACGTGACCGCCTGCTCCACGGGTTCTGTGATATTCGTTGTCATGGAACCGGCGTCATACCCCTGCGCCAGGGTGACGACCGTAACTTGCGGATTGTCCGCTTCAGGCAAAAATTCCATGGGCAGACGGAAATAACTGATGATACCGATAATCAATGTGATCACGACCAAAAGGCCCATGGCTGCCTTATTGCGAAACCCCCAATTTATTAAAGCTTGCATGTGTTTCCCCCCCTAATACGGATGGTTTATTTTTCCTTATTTATAAAGATACTGTATTGCTGCCTGATTCACAGCCTCCTCCAGGCCAATATTCACCTAGGTCTTGAGGCGTAGATCATCCTCCTTTGCTTTGGCAGAGCGGGGACGAATCTTTTTATGTACAAAATGAAAAAACATTGTTCCCCTGATAACCCAAACGAATAGCCACAAGATACATTTTACTGAGGAGCCGGGCAAGGTATTCTTAAAAGTCTGTAAAAATTTTTAAAGAACCGGCCGCCTTATCTGTTAAAATATTCCTGTTACAATATAGTATTATAGACCTAATGGTGAGCGGTGGGAATATCGAATTGCAGGATTTTGTGAAAATAATAGGGTTTTATAAGAAAAATAGGGCGCGGCTCATCAAAAAGATTCACTATACGATTGAGTCACCTGTAAAAACGGGCAGAAGCACCGAGGCGCGCCACCCAAAAACATCCCAAACTAAAAATACATTCCACTTTCCACATTTACGTGCAGCTTTTGAAAAATACGATCCACTTTCCACATTTACGTGCAACATTTAAAAAATACATTCCACTTTTCCTGTTTATCAACCAACTTGTCGAAAAATCTTTGTATGATCGGGGGACGGTTTTAAAAGTAGGATGGGAACCGTCCCCGTTCTCGATGTAAATAAAGGACTTCAAAAATGATAGAGTGGAGCTGTTTTCACTCTACTTTTCTCTTTTTATTTGAAAAAACTTCACTGAACGGCCGCAATCATGATGAAAAGCAGGAAAAAGTGAAGCCCGGATAACCTCGAATTAAACATAAGAGCCACTTTCAGGATTTACGAGCCACATTCAAAAAATGCAAGCCACTTTTTCCCTTTTTCAAGCCACTTGTCGAAAAATCTTTGAGGCATCGGTATAAGCTGAATTGCCGCGAAGATTCCAGGATGCGGGATGAGGACCATCCTGGAAACTGCATATTTTTGAACGTATGTATCAACTTACATGATATGATTTTCAAGAAAAATACATAAATTTGAAACTTTTCTACCGAATAGATCCCACTAATGAGTAAAGGGGGGCAAAAACAGGTGCAAAATGATAGTAACCGTCTCATAAAAAAAGCAATAAAAGGGAATAAGAATGCTTTTGAAAAGTTAGTTCAGGAGCATTACGAAAGAATCTACAGGACCGCTTATCTGTATGTGCACAACGAAGAGGATGCCTTGGATGTCGTCCAGGAAGCAGCCTATCAGGCCTATAAATCGATCCATTCGTTGAAACAACCTGAGTATTTCTTGACCTGGCTGACGAGGATCGTGATCCACTGTGCGGTGGATGTGATCAGAAAGCGAGAAAAAGTGGTGTCGATGAACGATGAGTATTTGTACAACCTGCCGGATGGATCAACTCCAGACATTGAGGGGTCTTCACAGTTGTTACAGGCCATTGGGCAGCTGAAACACAATCACCGAACCGCCATTATCCTATTCTACTATCATGACTATTCCATCAAGACGATCAGCACTGTGATGGACATCCCGGAGAACACCGTGAAAACGTACTTAAGCAGGGGTAAGGCCGAGTTGAAAAAGGTTTATGAAAAAGAGGAGGAAAGATCTCATGGATAACAATGAATTCAAAAGTACAGTTGAAGAAATACCGGTGCCGAAAGAAAAAGTATTGAATGCCATTTCCAATGGGATCAACCGGGACGGGAAAAGTGGTCATGGAAAGAAAAAGAAGATACTTGCCGGTGCAGCCTCTGCAGCCGCTGTCCTTGGAATCACAATTGCATCCGGTTTTGTAAGTCCTGCGATGAATAATGTCTTGGCAAACGCTCCGTTAATCGGCGGGATTTATCAAGAATTTAACGATCAAAGGGGTGTGGAGCTCGCCAGTCAGAATGCCGTCACCGAGCTGGATCAAGCTGTTACGAAAAATGGAGTGACAGTCAAATTGACAAGCGCTTACTTTGATGGCAGTGTCGTGTCCATCACAGGTTTTGTAGACGACGGGGTTGAGAAAGGTCGTAACGAAGAAGGCGAAGTCAGCTTTGATGTGAACTTTGAAAACAATAAGGGAGACAATGATCCCTGGTTGAACGGTCAGTCAAGGGATATCCGAAAAGTGGATAATGGGTACAACTTTCAATGGAAAATGGACTATCCCCATCAAGCATTCAAGGAGGATTTCAGTCTTCCGGTGACAATCCATAACATCAACGGTATTCAGGGGGAGTGGAAGTTTGATATTCCGGTCAGGCAGGAGCTGAATAGCGCCGTTGCTATTGATCAAGCCCACGAGTACCCGGACAAGGGGAACATCATCCGGATTAAAGAAATCCTTACCGCAAAAGAATCGTCTTCCCTTGTTTACGAAACCACTCAAAAATACAAGTTTGACAACATAAGGATTTCAAAAGCGGTTGATGAAAAAGGGAATGAGTACAGATTTGGAAACCAAACGATACTCGAGGAGTCGGAGCTGGAAGGTGATTATCACAGTACCGTGCGGACAGAAATGACCAAGCTGAAGGCCGATGCGACTTCCCTGACTTTTTATCCTCAGGTAAATATAGCAGCTCCAAGAGAAGAGCAGCTGCTGGATAAGAAGACATTCACGTTAAAAAGCGAACGCTTGAATTTAGGCCTGCAAGTAAATGACGTCATTCAGCAAGGAGATCAATTAGTCGTGGATTATCAACTTACCGGCCTTCCAAAGAACATAAGTGAACATAAACAGGAAGTCATCGATCATAATTTGGGGTATGCGTTCTGGCTGGTCGATAAAGAGTATGTATCAAAAATTGACCCGGACAATCCGTATCCGCCTAAGAATCATGGGATTACGTTAAACAAAGTGAAGGTTATTGATAAAGCCACTGCACATTACCAATCCACATTCGATTTGAATGGAGAAGACAACATACAGGACTTTAATCTAGAAGACACGGTCCTCATGTTTGAATTTTCATCGTTTGTTTCTTCTGAGGAGTTGAAACCATTTACGGTTGAGGTCCCTGAGGTGGATGAATAAATAGTAGGGACAGGAAGAAAAGCAGGGTGGTGACTTTTAAGGGTCATCGCCCCATTTTTTTGTGTGAAAATTATCTTGAGTTAGTTGTCCTGTTTTGAAATAATTGGTAGTGAGTTTAAAAATTTCAAGGGGAAAGCAAAGGGGGAAATGTTATGTCAAAACCAATCGTCAATCAAATCGGGGCTGCCTTCATTCCTGTGAGTGATATTGAAAGGGCAAGGGACTGGTATTGCGACATATTGGGAGTACCGGCAGATGGGGAGATTTTATTCGGTCACCTGTACATACTGCCCATGAACGGAACGGACATTGTACTCGACAGCAAAATTTATTCAGAGGAAACGATCTATAAAGCACCGCCTTTCCATCTCAACACCAATGATATCGAAGAAGCCTATGAATACATGAAAAGCAAAAACGTAGAACTCACAACCGGCATTGAAGGGAACTGGTTCAATTTTAGGGATCCGGACGGGAATCATTTGATGATTTGTCAGTGTTAGGAGGTTCACTGAACGGGGATACAAGCATAAAGATGTAGGCAGGGGATATCTGTGCATCCAATAACCGTAATAGAGATTTTAATGTCTGCTGCTCTGATTCTTATTCTTTTTGTTACCGCCATTTTAATGCCGGCAAAGATAAGAAAGTTGAGTATCATTGCTGCTTTCTCCGCCACTGTACTCATACTGTTATTCTTTACTTTTCGTCCCTTTTGGATCGATTATCAGGTATCCAGGAAGACAGAACAGCTCAATCAATATCTTGAAGGAAAGTACCCCGGTCAAGAATGGGAAGTCAGCCGTCGAATCGGGAGGCAGTACAACCCTTATCATATGATGGTGGAGTTCGAAAACGAAAAAGGGTGGACGTATACTTACTCTGTTGTAGATGAAAAAAATATATGTCAAAGCGTTTGGACACCTCCGGAGGGCAGGCTGCCAAATGAAGGGGAACATTTTGAACATGACGATTGTGATTGAATGCCTTTAGCAGTGGATGGGAAGGTTTACAGCTTTTTTATTTAGGCTCTTTTCGCATGCTTTGTTGTGTTACACACTAGGAAATACCGGAACGTGGGTATTTTCGGCTTGTCCGTCAGTCTGTTGTTTGAACTTGAGTTCGGAAAGAGCACGTCCACAAGCTATAATCAGGCTGCAAGCCAATTTACGAAAAGCAACAATCGTTTAGTCTGCGAAAAGAGCTTTCTGAAAACAGATTATAAAACACTTGTTCGTATTATTCAAACTTCTTCCTTTACTTTCGTCATGTCTGGATTCAACATTAAATAAAGGAATAGAACAAACTCAGGTTACCCCGACTTCACCTCCACCAAAGCGTTTTGATGTTATCCCCTAGGTTTGCATCTTTCTATGTCTAACATTTAAGAATTAATTAAGAACTACATAAGAATTCGTTTAGATTTGCTCCTTACAATGAGTACATGTCAGCCGATGCGGCGGCAAAAACGTGCATTGATAAGGAGTTTTTAGAATGGCAAAAAAAGTAGGTTATTACTCAGTTTTATCCCACCTCTGGATTCAGTGGATCATGCTGGGGGGCATCTTGCTTAATACGTTTATGGTTTATCCGAATATTTTCCACAACGTACCTGAGACATTGGAATCATCCATGGATTGGATGCAGATTGCAAGCCCCCATACTTATTTTCCGCCTTTGGGATTCGTCAGTATCCTGACAGGTGTTCTGGCAGGAATCTTTGTATGGAAAGTGAAACCGGCAAGAAAATGGGTCCTCTTCAGCCTGCTGGCAATCATATTGGAAGGGGCAGCCTCCATCGTGTTTGAGTGGCCGCGGAATGAAATCATGTTTATTAAAGGTGCTGATGTCCATTCTGTTGAATTTCTAAAACAGACGGTGAAGGAATTCAAGATCGTGCATTGGTTCAGGGTCATGTGTAATATCTTCGGATCACTTTTCATCTTCATAGGATTTATTAAGTTTGATCGTTTTATGACAGCAAAAAAAATTAATCAAAGTGAAGTTAGTAAATAATATGTATGCTTGCCGGACCATCCGCTGTTGGAAACTGGATAAATGTCCAGCTTTTCCGATACTTACAAGGAACATGTAAGTGTGAACGAGGAGGTGATGGAGCGGTGTCCATAAAGAAAAAACTGATTTTATCCAATATCGGAATGATTGTCATACCGATTCTCTGTTTAATCATTGTTGAACTCGCTGCCGGGTATTTGTTTTTCTATCTGCTTGGAAGGGAGCCTGAAGGGGATGACATGCAAGTCTTTCAAACGTTTCGTTTTGGGGCCATGATCGTGATACTGGTCATCACCAACGGCACCCTGACCTATTCTATTTCAAGGAGTATCCTTGAGCCGATAAAGAAATTATCCATGGCGGCAAAAAAGATCAGTGAAGGCGAACTCGATTACAGCTGTGCTTCAGGTCAAAAGGATGAGCTGGGTCAATTATCCAATACCTTTGAAGACATGAGGCTGAAACTGAAGGAAGCAGCAGCAGTTCAACATCAGTACGAGCTGAATCGCCAGGAACTCATTGCCAGTATTTCGCATGATTTAAAGACTCCATTGACCTCGATCAAAGGGTACGTCAGCGGTATTCAGGATGGTGTGGCGGGCACTCCTGAGAAGCTGCATCGCTATCTGTCCAAGATTGAAAAAAATGCTGATGATATGCATGCGCTCATTGATGAACTGTTTCTCTATTCCAAACTGGACCTTGAACAAATGCCATTTACGTTTGAAAAAGTAAAACTAGACGATTATTTTAGTGATTTCATTGAAGAACTTTCAATAACGCTTGAAAAAGACCACGGTAAAGCAGTACTGATCCATGACCCGCTGCAATCCTATCTCGTGGAAGCGGACAGGGAAAAATTAAACAGGGTCGTCATGAATATCACACAAAACAGTCTGAAGTATATGGATAAATCAGTGAAAGAAATTCAGGTCATCCTTAGTGAAAGCAGGGATGAGGTCCAGGTGGAAATCAAAGATAATGGGAGCGGAATCCCGAAAAAGGATATCGCCCATATCTTTGACAGCTTCTACCGGACGGACGAATCGAGAAATTCAGCCACGGGCGGCACCGGGCTCGGGCTCTCGATTGCCAAAAAAATCATCGAAAACCACGGCGGGAAAATCTGGGCAGTGAGTGAGCCGGGAGTGGGGACGAGTATTTATTTTACTATGAAAAAGGTGAATGAGCGTGCAGAAAATATTGATTATTGAAGACGAGACGGATATAGCTGAACTGGAGAGGGATTATCTGGAGGTTAACGGTTTTGACAGTGATATCGCTTTGACCGGGGAGGAAGGACTGAACCTGGCAAGGACTCATTCTTACAGCCTTATTTTATTAGACCTGATGCTTCCGGGTATCGACGGATTTGAATTATGCAAAAAGCTGCGGGAATTCCTGGATATCCCGATTCTCATGGTGACCGCACGAAAAGAAGACATTGATAAAATCAGGGGATTCGACCGCGGGGCGGATGATTATATCGTGAAGCCCTTTACACCAAGTGAGCTTGTCGCAAGGGTGAAAGCGCATATTTCACGATATGACCGGTTAATCAATCGTGAAGCCCGGAAAAATGAGATCGAGATCAGGAACATCAGGGTGGACCTCGATTCCCGGAGAGTATTCTTCGACAATGAAGAAAAAGCATTTACCGCAAAAGAGTTCGATTTATTGGTGTTCCTGGCAACCCATCCTGACAGAGTCTTCAGTAAAGAACATCTATTCGAGCGGATCTGGGGATATGACTCGCTCGGGGACATCACGACGGTCACCGTCCACATCAGGAAAATCCGGGAGAAGATCGAGCAGGATCCCGCGGAACCTGAATTAATTGAAACCATTTGGGGCGTAGGCTACCGATTTAAAATGGAATAGGAATGGGGAGGGGTCCTGAAAATGGACGATAACAGACATTATATAAATGAAATAACCCGTAATTTCCCTGATTTTCACGTGGAAACGGTTCATCTGCTCGGTGAAGGGAGGATGAGCATCGTCCTTGAAGTCAATGAGCAGTGGGCATTCCGTTTTGCGAAGAACGGACAGGCCTCCCGGGATCTTGAAAAGGAAATCAAGCTGCTGCCTGACATTCAGCCGACACTGTCTTTGGCGATTCCATCATTTGATTATATTGGCAGGCAGGCAAATGGGCTTTATTTTGTCGGGTATAGGAAGCTTTCGGGTGATTTGTTGGAGGAAGATTCAATTGCAGCACTCAGTCCAGTTCAAGTCCGGAATCTGATCGGATCCCTTGCTGATTTTATAAAAAAAATGCAAGCCTTTCCAGTTGGACCTGTTGAATCCAGGGCTGTTCCTGCCGTAAACCTTGAAAAAAAGTACCTGCAGCTGTTTAAGGAAGCAAAAGAAAAAGTGTTCCCTCTTATTGACGACAAAACAAAAGACTACGTTTCTGACCGGTTTCACGCGTTTTTGCAATATCCGGATTATCACAAGTATACACCCGCATTGATTCATGGAGATCTTTCCCCCGATCATTTCCTTATTGACAGCAAAACAGGTAAATTAACGGGAATTATCGATTTCGGGGATATGTGCCTATGCGACCCCGATTATGAATTTCTTTATACCATGGAGGATTGTGGAAAGGCATTCACCAGGGATTTATTATGTTCGCTGGGATATTCGGACGTAGAAGAGCGGATGAAAAAAATCTCTTGCTTTGTCACTTTCGATCAAATTCAGTATACGATCGACGGGATTCTCAGGAAGAATGAAGAATGGATGGAGGAAGGATTGTTGGCGCTGGGAAAAGAGATGGAAAGGTGGGAAAAATAATATAAAGGTGGACCCCCGTAAACTCGAGATAATGTTTGTTTCAAATCCATAAGCTGGCAGGTAGAGTAGGGACACAGTTCCCGCTCTATTTTTTTCAGACTAAATGGGCGTTTTATTAAAATTTATCCACTTATATATCTGTATCATGGTTTGAAAGAGTCATAGGACTCTGTTCAGGATTTGTAAACATCTTCTAATTTGAAGCGCATCCCATTTTCAGGATTTACGTTTCATTTCTGAAAAATACAAGCCACTTTTCCCTTTTTGAAAATCTCCGGATCAAAGTCGTTTAGGGCACGCCTCGACATGTATGCAGCTGCCCCTTTCCTGGTGTCAGCTCCTAAATCTCCGTAATCGATTTCTTTTTACTAAATTTGTAAAACATATTGACTATTCAGTTCAACTGTATTATCCTATTATTAAGTTGAACTATATAGTCGAACTGAATAGAGGGTGAAAAGTTGAAACATAAATTATTACCGTTGTCAGAAACCATGCATTATATTTTGCTTGCTCTGCGAGAGCCTTTACACGGCTATGCCGCCATGCAGAAGATAGAGGAGTTGAGTAACGGCACGGTTATTTTAGCAGCCGGGACATTATATGGTGCGCTTGAAAACTTGAATAAGCATGCTTGGATCGAACCGGTTGGAGAGCATGGCCGGAAAAAAATTTATAAGATCACCGCAGAAGGGAAGGCTGTTTTGGAATCGGAAAGAGAGAGGTTACTGCATATTTTATCCCTGTACGAAGGAAGTGAATCGAATGAAGAAATTTAAGATGTTCATTGATATTGAAAAAGAGGAGCGCTGGCTGAACGAGCAGCTGCAAAAAGGCTACCGCTGTACAAATATCAGCGGCCTGGGATTTTATACTTTTGAACGAAGCGACAAGGGATATGTGATGCGTCTTGATTATCAAGATTCCCTTTCAAAGGAAAGGTTCAAAGAGTACAAAGAGATCTATGAAGACTTCGGCTGGAATTATATTGACGGTCCCTGGCTTAGCAGGATTCGATATTGGCAAAAAGAAGATGATCATCAGAATGAAATTTTCTCGGACCGCCAATCAAAAAGGCATTATTATAAAAGATTGAAGAATTATTCGTTTTCGTTTGGAATGCTTTTTTTAGCCTATTCACTCATGCTTTACAAGGATTCCGGATTCTATCATGATGGATTGTGGAATATGGAAGGTTCATTGTTTTGGAAGGCATTTATATTCGAAACCCCATTTGTCCTGTTGAAGTTGACCCCTGCATTTTTGGTAGTTTTATTCGGCAGTAGTTTCTATAAAGCTTATCGAAAGTATTCGATGTTTAAAGAAGAGTAGAATGGGGCAGGTTCGGCCCTGCTTTTTTCTTTTTTTCTCAAATAATTGAACTTTATGACTGGATTCCACCGTGAATAACTGGGAGATGGCTATCTGGTATATGCTAAAACCGCTTGCTTAAATAGAAAATACATTCCACTTTCCTCATTTACATTCCACTTCCAGAAAATACGTCCCACTATCTGAATTTGCGTGCAGCTTTTTAAAAATACATTCCCCTTTTTCTGTTTATCAACAAACTTGTCGAAAAATCTTCGCGAAAAGAAGGACGTAAAAGAGCCAGATTCCTCACCTTCGACAGGCATAAGACTTTTCTTCAGAAAACTTCAACTGCAAGGAATTTTTCAAAATAAAAAACATCCGGACCACCCGAATGTTTTTATCGCAAGCTTTTCTAAAACTTCAAGGCCGCTCCAACACCGAAGCCAGCATCCGGTGGACGACCTCATGATCGCGCGGGTCGTTGAGGCGGTATTCTCCGCCGGGCAATGTATACCATTCCTCGGCTCCGACATAGGTGATCGAGAGTGTCAACAGACCGTCATCATCACAGGTGGTGACAAGTTCAAGCTCTCCGGTGATCACGCCGACTTCGGCGGTCATGACGCCGTGTGTTGCTGTGAAAATGGTTGATTTCTTGTTCAAATGTAGTCCTCCATTCTTACGGTTTGACCGGAACAATTCCCGTACGTGCCGAACGTACGGGAATTTGCTTGATCCGAATTAGTAAACGCAGCTATTGAGCATGCCTTGAAGGGCACTCTTCTCAGAAGACTGCAGGCTTAATCCCCATTTGTATTTCGTGCTGATCCACCACTTGGAGTAACCGCAGGCTGCTCCGGAGCGTGTCGGCTGCCATGTGGATGGGTCCTGGTCGCCTTTGGACCGGTTGGAGCTGGCGCTGACGGCAATCAGCTGAGGGCCGCTGAGGTCATTGGCGAAGTCTTCGCGCTTCTGTGTGCTCCAGCTGCTCGCACCTGAGCGCCAGGCTTCCGCAAGCGGGACGACGTGGTCGATATCAAGGTCGGACGGATCTGTGAACGTGACCCCGTCATAGTAACTGTACCATTTTCCGGACGTCACCGGGCAGCTGCCGCTGTAGTAGTCGGCGTCGCGCTGCAGTACGAGCTGGCGGGTATCACATCCGTTCCCCTGACCGATCCAGTGGGGGAACTTGTCCCGCGAGTAGCCGGTCATGGAACTTTCGGATTTCACAGTGAGCGCGTTCAATTGTGACTGGACCGTTGATTTGGACGGGGTACCGGGCGGGAAAGCAAATGCGGCCGGCAGGAATAAAGCGAACGAGAGCAGCAGTGCAACAACAAAAAACAACGATTTCTTTAGCATGGGTATGCCTCCTGTATGTAATTTTTTATATCAACATCCTCATCTGAAAGAATGAGATGTTAATAGTGAGCCGGCAGTCCAAACAGTGAAGTGATTTTTGAGAGGGCAGGTCATGAGCTGAGTTGCTTCTACTTGAAATGATAGTGGATGGAATAACCTTCAAACAAGTAAAAATATTGTAAATTTTCACAATCCACAAAGGTTGAAGCTATCTTCCTGGTCCTTCAGGCTCATGTGTGCATTACGAGTCGTTAAAGATTGAGTCGTTACACCTATATAGAGAGTTAGGGGAGCGAAACCACTTTCCGTAAAAGTTGCAGCTTTGCATGGAAAAGTACCGTTCCTCTCCTTAATAAGTGATATAATAGGTCTCTAAAAAACTAGTAAAGGCGTAGATAAAATGAAGTACATATGGAAGCAATATATGAAGGTACCATTTGTTTTGAAAATGTCTGTCGGATTCCTTCTTGGAATCGCCGCCGGTCTGATTTTCAAAGCGGATGCTGAAGTCCTGAAACCATTCGGAACCGTTTTGATCCATCTTTTAAGTTTGATTGCGATTCCGGTTATCTTCCTTACGGTGGTGCAGGCAGTGAATAAGATGAGTGTCACCCAGCTTGGCAGGATGGGCTGGAAATTGATTCTCTATTATACAGCGACGACGGCTGCTGCGGTTTTCATTGGTCTTGGATTGGCCTTCTGGTTCAATCCGGGGATGAATTTATCGCTGCCGGACGCACAAGTTGAAGAACCCCAAACGCCACATTTCTCGGATGTTCTGCTTCAAATCATTCCGGACAACATGTTCCAGGCTTTTGCCGGGGGAGACACCCTTGCGATCATGTTTCTTGCCGTGATCATGGGGATTGCAATTTCATGGATGAAGTTTGCTTCAGATAACACGATGACGGAGTACGGAAATCTTCTTGATAAGGTGTTTGCTGCATTCAATGAAATGTTCTACATCCTCCTGAAAGGGGTTCTTGCATACGCGCCTTTCGGTGTATTCGCCATAAGTGCGGCTACGTTCGGCTAGCAGGGATGGGAAACCATCCAGTCTCTCGCAGGTTTCGTAGGGGTCTTTTATGCAGGAATCATCCTTCTTTGGATCATCGTGTATGCAGGCTTCTTGAAGTGGTCGGGTCAACCGGTTCTCCATTTCTTCAAGAAAACGAAAGAAGCATACAGTACAGCCTTTTTCACCTCGAGCAGCATTGCGTCCCTGCCGGTTGCCATTCAGTCAGCCAAGAAAGCAGGCGTCTCCGATAAGACGGCGAATTTTGCCCTTCCGCTCGGAGCCATCTTCAATTCAGACGGCGGTGCGCTAAGGATGGGTGTTTCGATTGTCTTCGCGGCAAACGTGACAAACTTACAGCTTTCAGTCACCGATCTGTTGACGATCGTTCTGGTCGGGACCCTTCTTTCCATCGGAACCTCGGGAGTTCCGGCAGCAGGGCTTGTCACGCTGTCAGCGGTCTTGACGATGTTCGGTTTACCGTTGGAAATTGTCGCACTCATAGCAGGTGTGGATGCGCTCATCGGAATGGGCGGAACGGCTTCCAATGTGATGGGCGATATCGTCGGGTCGGCCGTTGTGGATGAGGATGAAGAGGAGAAAGTGAAAGCTTCGGTGGTATAGATCGTATGAGAATAGGGACGGGCCGCGTTTGAAGAGGTCAGTTCCAGTAATTTTGGTAGAGTGGGAGCTGTTCCCGCTCTACTTTTTCTTTTTATGAGAATTTTTTGTTGGAGCCCTCATAAAAACCAGGATTAGAACAGTCACCAGGTACCTGAATTCCGGCAGTATTAAAATACGAGCCACTTTCAGGATTTACGAGCCACTTTTAAAAAATACGAGCCACTTTCCACATTTACGGTCCACATTTCAAAAATACAAGCCACTTGTCGAAAAATCTCGGGAATGGATCTGCTCCCCCCGGTACGATGATGTCAGGGAGCAAGGTCCTCAACTGCGAATTGTATTCTGCATTTAAATATTATCCGTATTTACCCGTGGGAACTCCTGTTCAAGAGCTGCCGAAGCCCTCGCATTATCATTGTGTCGATCATCTTTCTTGCCATGATCTAAGGCTCTGTATTGTTCGACCTCTTCGGGAGTTTTCTTTTTGTCAGCCATCATGTCACCTCCTATCGATAATATGCTCCATTTTTATAATGAAAATTAAAATGTTCAAAGGATATTTTAATAAGAGAATTTATTATGCCATATTGGAGACTCTTCATAATAAAGAATGAGGAGTGGTATTATGGAATTGAATGGAAGCGATTTTAAGGACAGGGCGCTGCATGCAATGCACGCGTTAACAGACAATATGAAGGAGAGGTTCTATTCCATTGCTGATATTCCAAGCTCTGCGGTCCCGGAATTGGCAGAGTTTGTTAAGCAGCACCCTGACACCGAGGTGATGGAAAAGCATTTACTCGGCAACAGCTACATGTTTTACACACTGAATATGGACAACTATCAGCTTTATTTGGAAACCAGGGAAGACCGGATTTTGCAGCTGGATGGCTATACAAACGGGAAGAAATTCGTTTCACACCGATCCTATCGGGATTTTGAAGATTTACATTCGCCGATTAAATTAAATTGACGATAAGGCAGGCTTTCAATTATTAAGAGGGCCTGTTTTTTTATGTGGTATGATACTATTGTAAATAATGGAAAAAATTTATGAGCATGCAAAACAGAAAAAGATAGGGGACAACAGAATCATGGATCTGCATATGAGGGAAGCCGCTAGAAGAGATTATGACGCCATTCATCACATACAAAAACAAGTACACGAACTACATACAAAGGAACGGCCGGACCATTATAAGATGGCGGATATCACATTGGACAGGGAGTATTTCGACAGCTTGATCGACCGGGAACACACAAAGGTATTCGTATTGGAAGAAGAGCAGCCGGTCGCATATTCTATCCTCACAATCAAAAATACTGCGGAAAGACCCATCCTCATCCCAAGGACAGTAGTCTACATGGACGATTTCGGTGTCGACCGGAAATACCGGGGAAAAGGTGTCGGAAAACTGTTTTTCGAGAGAATAGTGGAGTTTGTAAAGAGCACAGGAGCTGACTCATTGGAACTGTCGGTATGGGAATTTAATGAGAGTGCTATAAAATTCTATGAATCTATGAATTTAAAGACTAAGACGAGGGGGATGGAGATTGACTTATCATAAGAAAGCAGGAGATTTTATTTGAAGAAAAAGATTATGGCATCCCTGCTCATACTGGTTTTAACGGGATGTAACCAGAATAAGGTTCTCCATAATAAAGACTTAGAAGAGTCAATATATACAGTTGTTGAAAATGAAAAGAATAGTGAAATAACGGTTGCCCCCCTCACAGATTTCAAATGGGATCAGGCATTCTTATTCCATCCTTACACTCCTCAGGAACAGATGGAAAAACAAATGGGTGTTGAGTTTGAAGACCGAAGCAATCTCAGAAGCAGGGATGATATCTATTTATTGGTCTTTCTGCATGATGGTAAGGCAATACAATATGCTGAAATGGATCGTAAGCAGTGTGATTTTTCAATCGGGAGTAGTGAGTTTCTTGCTCCGGATATGGACTTGATAGAAATTAATAGGGATTAGAGGATCGGATTTATGTTGAAAAAACGATAAAAGGAATGAGTAAATGATGACGAAAAAGGCTGGGTTAAGTTGTATGGTCTTAACTTTTATAATACTTTCAGCAGCAATGAATTATAGCTCGCTTAACTTGGCGGAAAACGCTTGTATTGACAACAATAAGATCCCCACCGTTGAAAAGAGTGTGCTTGCTTTTAATTGGTCGGTCTATTGTAAATAAAATTGCGGTGAGAGCCAAAACTGGCAGCTGTCTTCTATCCTGAAATTTTATTGATATTAACAATGTTTTTAACCAATACTAGCATAAAAGACTATGCTGGAGTGGGTAATGTTGATTACAAAAAATCAGGAAAATAGGCTCGATGTGATACTGGAACAACAAGAGAAGGTTGTTTCCATGTGGCTGGACTATTGGAAAGACTTCTCTGGTTTTGATACCGTCCCATTCTGGGTGATTACTTCGATGCTGGTGGTTCCTCTTGTCATTATTTATTTTAAAATCGACCGGACGAAGGCCTTTCAAATAGGGTTTTATGGGTTCAATATCCATACCTGGTTTACATATTCCGATGCGATCGCCATGAGGACGGGGCACGTCTATTATCCATTTCAGGTGATACCTGTTTTGCCCGTTAACTTTGCCCTGGATGCTTCACTTGTCCCGGTCACCTTCATGCTTGTCTACCAGTGGTGTATCAATAACAATAAAAATGTATTTCTTTACGGTGTTTTGACCTGTGTGTTTTTCGCTTTCTTATTCAAGCCTGTCATGAACGCATGGGATTATATCCAACTGGGTAATGGCATGAATTTCTTTTATCTCTTTCTCAATTATCTTGGCATCTTGATTATGGCCATAGTCATTACAAGGATCTTTCTTTATTTTGAAAAACATCCAAAAAAGGCCGGGAAGACGGATTAGGAGCGTGGGAACGGATCTAGTGGGTAAAGTGAGGACGGGTCTCACTCTGCCACTTGTGTTAAAAAAACGGACCAAAACATCAGAGAGTTTCATCATACACGGTCAAGTCCGACGTTTTATCCGGAAAAGCAGGATAATTTCCATCCCTGGCTATCTCTCTAGTCTAATTTCTAACTTCAAAATCACGTCCTGATTCCGGGGCGGCAGATGCAATAAAGCAAGGGGGCAACGACCAAACTTGTTTATCTTGATAAGAGATTTTTTAAAAATGTGGATGCAGTCATATGTTATTTAGTCAAACAACCCGGATTAATGAATCAAACCTGGAGTGAAAGAGAAATGTCCGCTTAAACCGGGGGTATTTCCTCTGCAGCGGAAAGAGATATTATCAAAACCGGGACGGATATTATCAAAAATCTGGATATATTATCAAAAATACCTCATTTATTATCAATAAAGGAAATATATTATCAAAAACATATATCTACCTCCGATTATACCCAATGCCGTATCTCCGTTCATAACCCATTCAACCCCGTTCAACCGCAGTCAACCCACAATGCACGCTCTCGCTTTGCCTCCCCAACTCAACCCAGCTGCTTTTTCCTGATCTTTGCTAGTAAAAGAATCAATAAAGGTCCCCCTATTCCTAAAATCAGCTTGTAAGAAAGTGAGACTTTAATAAACGTTGAGAAGTATGCGTTGTCAGGATATACGATATTTCCAAGATACCAAAGCACAATTCCAAGTGGAAAGGCTACCGTGTTTGGGTTTTTTATTGAAAAAATAGAGCAAATGCCTATGCAGCTGACGTAGTAGCAGATTAGTAATTTTACAAACAGACTGATGATCCAAATCGCAGCGATGAGCACTTCTACTCTTTGCAGAAAATCTGCAATGTTAATTTGCTTGGCTAATATGAAGGTTGGGTAGGAATACATAGATGCAACTTCGTGTCCAATCACACTGATCACAAGGAACGTTAGGATGATCAGTGATACCCCGCCCATTAAGGAGCCCTTTATCATTACCTTTTTAATATCCACTTTTGTATTCACACAGGGAATGATGATAAGAAACACCAGAAACTCTAAGAATGGGAGAGACAGGAACGATAATGAACTTTGTATTATGGGTTTTACACCCGCACTCATTACAGGTTCAAGCTGCTTAAGTTCGATATCAGGTATCAATAGCAGAATAAAGATGATGAACAAAATAATGAATGTTGGATATAAGGTTTCTGCGAAACGAGACATTACTTCTATTCCTTGCTTGACCCCATATATCACCGGAACCAGGAAAAGAAGATGTATATACTCTTTTGGAGTTTCAATCATGATTGACTGAGTGATAAAATCCCCCATATTACTGAGTACTTGTGCACTGAGAAAGAAAAAATATAAGAAATAAAGAGCATTAACAAATTTCCCTGCGTACGTAGTGAATATCCGTTCATTCGCTTCATAAAGTGTCCGGCAGGAAAATACTTTAGCCATGTGTATGTATAACAATACGATTAAAATGCCGGAGCCAAGACCCAAAAAACCTGAGATCCAGCCATCATTTTCTGCTTGTAAAAGCGCCGGGGGAATCAGCAAAATGGAACTTCCGCATGTAAACATGACCACCAGAATCTGCAGCTGCCGTGATGATATTACCTGTTTCTCATCCTGCATTTCCTCCAACTCCTTCTGCATTCTTAGAGGTTTTTTCGATTTTTTTCTTAATAGGAATCATGATAAGAGAAATCAATGGAATGAATAATCCAAACAACAATGAATAAGAGAGGATTACATCAGAGACAAACATGGTAAAAAAGGCGATATTCGGATAGATGTAAACAGAAAAGTAGAACACGCAGACTCCTATCGGATAGGTAAGGATTTTTTTGTTTTGAAAACCCAACAGTTCACCCAGACCTGTCACTGTTGAATAAAAACAAATAATCACCTTGAAAAATATACTGATGATCCAAACGGCAGCAGCAATAATTTCCACTCTCTGCAGAAAATCTGCAATATTGATCTTCTTGGCGAGAACATAGGTGGGAAATGGAACGAGTGAAGAAAATGAGTAACCCAATACTATTAAGATAAGGAATGTGGTGATGACAAGAATCATTCCCCCTATCAATCCTCCAATGATAAAGGACTTACCGACTTCTTTTTTTTCACTTACATGGGGGGATATCATCGTTAAAATGAACAGCTCTAGATACGGTACAGTCAAGATGGAGAAAGATCCGTTCAATACAGGTTTCAAACCTTCTCCCAATACTGGTTCCAAATTCCTGAATTGTCCTTCAGGGATAATAAAGACAATTAATAAAACCAATAGGATCAGGAAAGTAGGATAAATGACTTCTGCAGACCTCCCGATCACCTCCAGGCCTTTTATGACTCCGTATATAATTGGCAGCATAAATAAGAGATGAATATATTCTTTCGGAGTTTCTATCATGATCTGTGTAGTCATAAAATCTCCCATATTACTAACGACTTCACAGGTGAGTAAAAAAATGAATACTAAATATAAAGAAGATACTGCTTTTCCTGCAACTCTCCCGTATATTTTGTTAAATATAGAAAACAGCGATTCCCCTGGATAAGCCTTTATCAATCCCAGATATATCATGATCACACCTATACCAACCGCCACCCCAATAAGGCCGGATATCCATCCATCATGTTGACTTGATTGAATCAGAGAAGGGGGGACCAGCAGAATCGAACTCCCTACCGAAAAAAATAGAACTAAAAGCTTAAACTGGCGGGGGGATATTTTTTCTAACGGACCATTCATATTATCTCTCCTAGCTCTACTTAAAGAAGCTGTTGATCCATTGGGTCATTGGTTTAAATAGAAAGATGATGACATTCAACGGATTGGGAATTTCCAAATGAAACGCTTCTGCAGCAAAGAGGCCGATTCCAAAGGTAAGGATCGTCAAATAGATAATGAGCTCTTTCTTTTTTTTCTTTAAAGCTTTTAAATCCACTAAGAACATACCTGCTGATATTCCGAGAATAATGATCAAGTTGACCAACCTTATCCCTCCTTACTCAGTGAATGGCCTAAAGAACCTGTATTTCTGACTTTGGCAGAAACGCTAATATCATATTGTATTGCCGGAAACAAATCTTCCCATTCATTCTTGTGCTTCCTCCAATAGGAGGGTTCTTTCCGATGTAACACACTTCCAAATCCAAGCGTATCTGATTTGAATTCTTCTTGAGAGACACGGATTGCTTCAGTGATGTCTGACTTTATATGCTTTGACAAGTTTTTCTCAACCTTTTTTAACACTTTCATATCAGAAGGGTCCAATTCACATTCCACGTCCACAAGATTTCCTTCTGCCTCTACTTCAATCGTTATTTTCGGAACTCCGTCAATAAGCTTCGCATTCATTTTTGCGCTTGAACGGATTATTTCAACTGTCAATTTCTCTTCTTTATTCATGGGACAAGAGACCATTTCTGATGTACTTTTTATATTCCCTTGCGAGTAGTTGTACCCTTTACTCTGCTGCTCATTAAACCAACCCGCAATCTTTCCGCCCTTGAAAACAGCTGAGTTATCAAGTTCAAGATATGTTTTGGGATCGGAGGTTTCCGTATTGGGTACCTGCGAGCCTGCCTCAGCATCTCCCATAACCTTAACACCGGAAATCACCAGTTCTTTCCCATCTGTCTTTAAGTCTTCAAGCACTTCGTCAAATTCATAGGCAGTCGCACTTCCAAGATTTTCATTTGATGATTCGAGCATGGTTTTTAATGATAAAGCAGGGATCGGTTCCAAAAATGTCAGTGTCTTCACAATGTCCTTTGCGCTATCCCCGTCTTTTGCCACCACTACATAGAAATCTGTTCTGTACTCATGATCTCTTATTAATGGATCCAGAAATTTGGAAATATCCTCTTTCACCAATTCTTCTTGAAGCACCAGTACTTGAATATGGCCAAAATATGTTTTGCGCGGCGTTAATTTGGTTAATTTCCGCCAGGTATCGAACAATGCTTCCCCTTCAGCAGAAAGGGTCCTTACAGTGGATCCGACAGCACCCTTTTTGGTTGCTTCAGAAGAAACAGTAGGATTGATTACCTGCACTGTAAACTGATAGCCTTTTTCGGTTTTATCCAATCCGATGGCAAGGGCGATGACCAATTCATTCAATTCTCTCCGGTTCCAGCAACCGGTGACAAGGCTCGAACAGAGGAGTAAAATGATTATAACTTTGAGTATTTTCATTACCCGGATCATCTTCCTTTCGGATGGTTTCTAGTTATCAGTGGATTTTTTCGCTGCCTGCTTTGTCAAATTCGTTTGATTGATGAGCCTCGGTCTATTGGAAAGCCATTTCAGCGGGAAGTGGAAGATGGAATCTTTTTGATCTGGCTTGTTATACGGAGCAATCGGAAACATATATGGAATGCCGAATGAACGCAGGCTGCAAAGATGGATGACCATCATAAAAAGCCCTATCGTAACACCGAACAAACCGAAAGTAGCAGCTAATATCATAAAAGCAAAACGAAGGCCTCTTACTGCTATCGCCAGGTTGTACGCAGGAAAAACGAATGTAGAAATCGCAGTAACGGCGACGACGATGACCATGGCCGGAGTCACAAACCCTGCTTCTACAGCTGCCTGCCCGATAACCAATGCACCGACGATGGAAATGGCCTGACCTACCGCTTTAGGCATCCGGATACCGGCTTCCCTTAGAATTTCAAATGTTACTTCCATGATTAACGCTTCTACAAAAGCAGGAAAGGGAACACCTTCCCTTTGGGCGGCCAGCGTAATCATCAATGCTGTCGGAATTAATTCCTGGTGATACGTTTTAATCGCAATGAATAGGGAAGGGCTCAATAAGGCAAAAAAGAATGCTACATAACGCAGAAGCCTTATAATCCCGAAATCGGAACGCTGGTAATAGTCTTCAGCAGATTGAAAGAATTGCGGAAAGACAACCGGGACCAGTAATACAAAGGGTGTTCCATCCACCAATATGGCAATCCTTCCTTCAAGCAGCCCTCCAGCCACCACATCCGGCCGTTCTGAATTGAACATAGTGGGGAAGGGGCTGATCGTACTGTCTTGAATAAGCTCCTCTATATATGCACTTTCTAATATTGCATCAATATCGATTTTGTCGATCCTTCTTCGCACTTCTTCGACAATGTCTTCATTCGCAATACCTTTTATATACATGATGCTTACATCCGTATGCGTATATCTGCCGACCACCCTGCTTTCAAGCCTCAAGTCGACACTTTTTATCTTTCTTCTCACCAGACTCGTATTCGTCCTGATATCTTCGGTAAATCCTTCCTGAGGACCTCTTACCACACTCTGTGTCTGCGGTTCACTCACATCCCGTTTGTTCGGATCTTTCGTCTTCGCCACGACTGCCTGATTATACCCGTTTACAAGTATGACGGAGTCTCCGGAGAGGATCGCGGAAAAAATATCACCAAAATGATCACAGTACTCGACATTGCCGATTGTCATGATTGAATCTCCGAGTGTAGTTATAAAATTAAGACTGTGGTCTTCTTGTATATACTTTTCAGTCCATTCCATCACCGATTTTATGACACTGTCCTGAATCTGCTGTGCACCGGATAATCCGTCAATATAGACAATGACCATCGTTATTTCAGGGTGGGGATGAATTTTTCTGAAAATCAGATCTCCACTATCTCCCAGGACGCTTTTTAAGTAAGCGATGTTTTCATCTAAATTACTCTTTAAGGCGTCATGGTTATTGTGGCTGAGAGGGTCGTCCACTGCGATGGGTTCTTCCCTTTTATATTTCGGGCTCTTTTTTTTCTTGTTCTTGGGTATGATCTTAATTGGAGACATATGTTCTTCACCCCCTGTATTGGACTTTTTTATACTATTTGCAATTTGCTTCCAAATATTCACGGGAGCAGGGTCGAGAGGGGCATTCGCATATGAAGGATCGTTTCTCGTGAAAGATCAGGCAAAATCACTCAATTTGTCAGGAGATTTTTTATAAAATGCAGAAAGCTGAACTGTATGGCGCCACAAGACTGGGGAACAGGAGATATTCCCCCTAACAAAGAGGGTATTCGCGCGACTGTCGGAGTGGATATTATCAAAATCGGCGCAGATATTATCAAAAATCCAAATATATTATCAAAAACAGCCCATTTATTATCAAAAATCCAGATATATTATCAAAAACTTTTATTCACCGCTACTAATACCCGTTACCGTATCGACCGGTATACCCACGTACGAACTTCATCTCCACAATAAAGGGTTATCCCTCTCACCCGGAGAATACTTACTAAATGAAAGAATCCATATTAAAAAGTGAGGTCACACTTATGTTCCGTTCATTAATCGCAAAAGTACTGCGCCTCCTCCCCGATAAAGCAATGAAAACACCGACGATCCCCCTTGAGGATGTCGAAATGAAAAAAGATATTGTAGTTGAAACATCCGTTGGACCCACTCAGATATCACTCTATTATCCCCTTGGCGCGAAGCAGGAAAAGTATCCTGTTTATATCAATTTCCATGGAGGGGCTTTTATCATGAATGATAAGGAACTGGATGATCCTTATTGCCGCTATCTGGCCAATCATGCAGGGTGTGTCGTCCTGAATGTCGAGTACGGGAAAGCGCCGGAGTATCCTTTTCCGAGGCCGATCCATCAGGGCTATGACATTCTGGGGTGGCTGAAGGGGAGAGCAGATGAATTGGATATTGATGCGGGAAAAATCATGGTTGGCGGACAGAGTTCGGGGGCAAATATCGCCGCAGCCCTTTGTCTCTACCTTGAAGAAAAAGGAGAGGACCAGCCGCTGCTGCAGGTGCTGTCCTGCCCGATGCTGGATTTTGTCACACCGCATGCGGATAAGCCGGAACCGGATAAGCTGCGCGCCCGCTATCCGCAGGTGGCACAGTTCATCAACATGTGTTACGTACCGGACAAAGAACATGCCGCACATCCCCTGGCATCGCCTGTTCTAGCCGAGGTCAACGGCCGCTTGGCTTCGGCCCTTATTCTCATAGCCGAATTCGACGCATTCAGGCCGGAAGCGGAACGTTATGCAGAGAAGCTGAAAAGGGCAGGGGTGAACGTGCAGGATGTTCTGTTCAGGGACTGTTCACATGCGTTCACTCATCTCGGTCCTAATGAAAAAGCGGAAGAAGCCTTGCAGCTGATCGCTGGAAAAATCGAAGCGGCGTCGAATCTGTGAAAATTGAACCACCGCTATGAAACACATCCAAAGTTTTTTTGGTGGGAACAAGGGTATAAAATAAGTGCTGAGGATACAGACTTGATAGCATTGGAAAAGCGTTAACCAAGCCGTTTGACGGCTTATCATAGTTCAGTGATCCCGAGAATGATCAGGAGGAGACGGATATGACCACAGGACAAGGCCAAGCGGGATGTGCGAATCTACCCCGGGGTGAGCATAACCAAAAGATTGTACATAAGAGCAGTAACAAAAAAAGGAGGTGCGTTAATAGATGAAAAATAAAACCGTAATCGTCATCGGAGGCGGACTCGGCGGATTGTCGGCTGCTATTTCACTGGCACAGGCAGGATATGATGTCTCCCTATATGAAAAAAACAATCACATCGGCGGGAAGCTGAACAGGCTGGATCAGGATGGGTTCGGCTTTGATCTCGGCCCGTCGATCTTGACGATGCCGCAGATCTTTGAGCGTTTATTTGCAGCGAGCGGGAAATCGATGAAGGACTACGTCCGGATTGAGAAGCTGGATCATCAGTGGCGTTCCTTTTTTCCTGATGGAAATATCATAGACTTATATGAAGATTTGAAGGAGATGGAGGAGAAGAATCCTTCCTTGAGTGAAAAGGATATCCGTGAATATCAGAATCTGCTGGACTATTCTAAAACGCTTTATGACATGACGGATAAGACCTATTTCCAGCATGGTGTCGACCGGACGAGGGAAATCATGAAGCATACGGGTCTGTTCAGTGCGATTAAGAATTTCGATCTGTTTTCGACGGTTCACGGAGCCATTGATAAACGGATCAGCAATGAGCAGTTCCGCGATATGCTTTCCTATTTCATCAAGTACGTCGGTTCGTCGCCATACGATGCCCCGGCCGTGTTGAATATGATGATTTACATGCAGCATGACCAAGGTGTCTGGTATGTGCCCGGCGGGTTGAACAAGCTGGCGGACGGCCTCGTGAAGCTGGCTGAGGAAGTGGGCGTCACCTTCCATCTCGGAAGTCAGATCGTCAAACTTGAAAAGAAGGATGGCGAAATCACGGGGGCCGTATTGGAAGACGGGACAACACTGACGGCGGATTATTTCGTTTCCAATATGGAAGTCATCCCGGTTTACGAACGGCTGCTGGAGGAAGACAGCCACTATATTAAAAAATTAAAAAAGAAATTCGAGCCGGCCAGTTCCGGACTCGTGATGCATCTGGGTGTGAAAAAGAGCTATCCGCAGCTGCGCCATCATAATTTCTTTTTCGCTGAAAATATGAAAGAGCAAATGCAATCGATCTTCCATCGACGGGAACTGCCGAAAGATCCGGTCATTTACCTGGTCAACGTCAATAAGACCGATCCGACTCAGGCTCCTCCAGGTCATGAAAACATTAAAGTGCTGCCCCATATTCCTTTTATCCGGGACGAGAACCCGTTTACACAGCAGGACTATGAACAATTCGCCGAGCAGACCCTGATTAAATTGGAAAAAATGGGTCTCGACGGTTTGCGCGAAAATATTGTCACAAAGGATATGTGGACACCGGAAGATATCAGGCGGACGTACGGATCCGACCGCGGCGCGATCTATGGTACCGTGTCGGACAAAAAGAAGAATAAAGGGTTCAAGCATCCGAAACAAAGTGAACGCTATAACAACCTCTATTTTGTCGGCGGCACGGTGAACCCTGGCGGCGGAATGCCGATGGTTACGTTGAGCGGCCAGCTGGTTGGGAAGAAAATCGTGGAGAGGGATTCATCCCTTGTGTGATGAGCGTTTTGTTTTATGGAAAATTAATGGGATTCCCGGTATCATTCATAAAACAATGGGCTATATAAAAGTACCGAGCTCACATCTTATGGGATTCCCTCCCTATTCCAGGGGGAGTTAGCTTTAATTGAAAAAGTTGATGAAGCAGATGTTGTAATACGGGTTATTTGGAAACAATGGGACGTGAAAAGGTTGAAGAATATGGGTTCTTGGAAATGAGGGAAAGTACATGAATAAAAAGGTGATTGTCGTTGGAGCGGGTGTCGCGGGGCTTGCCAGTGCGATAAGACTGCAGCACGCAGGGTACCAGGTGGAGCTTTATGAGAAAGGATCCACACCCGGCGGCAAGATGAACAGAATTGAGCTTGATGGCTACACATTTGATCTGGGTCCGAGCATCGTCATGATGCCGGAGCTGTACCGCGAACTGTTCGAATTATGCGGCCGCGACCCCGATGATTATATCCCAATGCAAAAATTGGATCCGATTTACCGCGCGTATTTCAGTGACATTCCCGATAAGCCTTTTGACATTTCCTCGGACCTTACAAAATTAACAAAGACGATTGAATCGATCAGCGAAGAGGACACGGAAGGATTTTTTCACTATCTGCATGAAATTTATAAGCGCTTTGTGATCGCCAAGAATCATATTCTTCACCGGCCGTTCCGGAAAAGGTCTGATTTTTACAACCTCCCGATGCTGAAGAAAGCGTTGAAGCTGAAGCCGTACGACACGGCCGATTCTTTTATAGGGAAATTCATCAAGAATGAACGGCTGAAGCAGCTGATCAGTTTTCAAACGTTATACATAGGCATTTCCCCGCTGAAGAGCCCGTCTTTTTATACGATGATCCCGATGATCCAGTTTTTATATGGAGTTTGGTTCATCAAAGGCGGGATGTATACGATGGCCCTTGCCATGGAGAGGCTCTTCAAGGAACTCGGAGGGAACATCCACTATGGTAAAGCTGTGCAGGAAATAAGCATAGTGAATCGCATGGCGGATGGAATCATCGTGGACGGGCAAAAGATTCATTCGGATTATGTCCTCTGTAATGCAGACTTCCCCTATGCCATTAAACATCTGGTCAAAGATAAAAGGGCGAAAGGCAAGTTCACCGATAAAAAGATCGACAGCATGAAATATTCCTGTTCCTGTTTCCTGTTATATCTCGGAATGGACCGTAAATATGAAGAAATCGAGCATGTACATAATTTTATTTTTAATGTAAACCTGGATCAGAATCTGAAGGATATTTTTGACGGCAAGAAGCTGACGAATGCCTCCTTTTATGTCTATATCGCTTCAAAAATAGATCCTTCCCTTGCACCCGAGGGGAAAGACGGTTTGTATATTCTGATGCCCGTTTCAAATGTCGCAACGGCAGACTATCAATGGGACGAGGAGACCATTTCTTATTATCGCAGCTACATTTTAAATGAACTGAAGAAAATCCGCGGATTTGAAAACATCGAAAATGAGATTGTAACAGAAACGTGTACCACACCACTCGACTTTGAATCGAAATTCAATGCCTATAACGGCGCGACGTTTGGGCTGCAGCCAATCCTTGAGCAGAGCAACCACTATCGTCCCCAAAGCAAGGCAACGCATTGTGAAAATCTGTATTTTACCGGAAGCAGCACCCATCCCGGAGCCGGTGTCCCAATTGTCCTGTTATCGGCGAGGATCGCCGCACAGGAACTGATTCAGGACGATACCGGGGAGATGTATGATTATTCTGTGAGGTAGAGGCTGAGCGGCAGCAGCAGGTGGGGACGTGAATAATGGCTGATCGGTTTCATGTTTTATATGAAGAGATGATAAGGAAACGAACATTTATGACGACCGGCCGGCATCATTACGGATGATAGTTGTAAATAAAGGCTCGTCAGGCCATTTAGAAAAAAGGGGGCAGGTTGAATGACAGCATCAGAAGTAATTAATCTCGCTATTGGGTTTCTGGCTATCGTGATCGGCATCATCATGTTCAGGTCCTTGCCGGTTCCCGGTTTCACCGCAAGAAATGCGGCCGGTCTCCCTTTCCTGTCCATCATCATCCCTGCCAGAAATGAAGAAGGCAGGATTTCACCTTTGTTGGAATCGCTGCAGGACCAGCGTTTCAGGCAATTTGAAATACTGGTGGTTGATGACGATTCAACGGATCAAACTGCTGCAGTGGCTAAGAGCTTCGGTGCCACGGTACTGAAGAATAATGGTGCGGGAAAGTCATCGGCCTGCTGGCTCGGTGCCGAACAGGCAAGGGGAAGCTGGCTGCTGTTTTTAGATGCGGATACGAAATTCACCAGTGTGGATGGGTTAAGCAAATTATTGCATTTCTATCAGGAAAAAGGAGCAAGGGGCATCGTGGCTTTGCAGCCTTTTCATACAGTGAAACGCCTGTATGAACACCTGTCCGTTGTCTTTAACATCATCGTCGTTGTGGGCATGAATCTATTTACGATCTGGGGATCGCGGTTTAAAACCGCAGGCTCGTTCGGCCCGTGTATTCTATGTAACCGCGACGATTATTTTTTGTCTGGCGGGCATAAAGGGATCGAGGGTGCCATCATGGATGACCTTGCCCTGGGGGAGGCATTTCTTGAAAAAGATCTCCCGGTCCGATGCCTCGGCGGAAAAGGTATCATCTCGCTTCGGATGTACCCGGAAGGCCTCGGGAGCCTGATTGAAGGCTGGTGCAAAAGCTTTGCCGTCGGTTCAAAATCCACTCATCCAGCCGTCATGCTGATGGTGATCCTCTGGATTGCCGGCAGCTTCATCACGGCCGGGGCATTCATTTCATCCATTATTGATTGGAACCCCGCCGCTATGATGTTCAGCGGGGCATTGTATATCCTTTATTCGATCCAAACGGCATGGTTTGCCCGCAGGGTCGGTGACTTCAGATGGTTTGTATTCCCTTTTTATCCGCTATTGTTTATGTTTTTTGCAGGAATCTATCTGTACTCCTTCATCAGAGTGAATGTATTTCATTCGGTGAATTGGAAGGGGCGGAAGATTAAAGTTTGACGCGGGACAGGGGGACAGGTACCTTGTCCCACTGGCCGGGAGTGAGAATTCTTAACGGATATTTATTCGATTTTTCAGTCGAACTTAGTCAATATACATACAAATGCCTGTAAATCTGCTTGGAGCGGTTTGAATGCCACTGTCACCGGGGGTATTAGTGGTGGCAGGGTACTATTTATTATCAAAAATGGACTTCTTATTATCAAAAATCCAAATATATTATCAAAAACCAACCATTTATTATCAAAAATAGAATTATATTATCAAAACTATGTTTTTAACGCTTTCTATACCTGCTGGTGTATCGATCGTCGTGGAAGGCATGTGCCTACTGTAGTCAATCATTCTGGACGGATCTGCTGCTTCCAAAGCAGCAGATCCGTCCCTTTTTTATGCAGGCGAATAGTTTCTTGCAGTGATTAGAGCACAGGCGCAGATTGGTCACTTACAAAGAAAAAAACATCCCTATGACAAAGGAATGTCCTTGGTGCGGGCACTGCGCACCTTTTCTCTGGAGGTTACGTTTACCTTGGGAGAAAGTTGTTTAGATGTTGGGCGCTCCGTTTCGCCGGGAGAAGGTGACAATTCTTTTGTGAATTCACTGGGCTGCTTTAGTTTGTCATACGTTGTTCCGATGTATAATTGTCCTTTTAAATCTTTGATACCAAGATTCCCGAAATTGTTACTCAAGTCAGCATGGTCGATGTTGACATTTTCGATTGATAAATGCTCAATGACAATTTTTGAAGGCTCCTGCTGGGTGGAAAGATTGTTCTTAAACCCTGACACCATGCTTGTTTTTAACAATTGAACTTCGTTTTCAAGGGCCTGGATTTTGACCTTCAATTCATTGTGTTCTTCATCGATGCTTTTCTTGATGAATGAAGAGAGTTTTTTTTGAAGATAGGTATACATGTTCTCACATTCTTTTTTGTTGGTATTTTTTACTGTGAGCCTCCGTGCAGTGAAACCTCTTCTATTTTCCGGGGATAAGCCACTTGTATGAGTCCGTTAAAGAATTGAATGTTGATTGATTTCGCCTCGGCCGGTTCAGGCAGGGGAATGGTCCTTTCGAATTCCCCGCTGAACCGCTCTGAATGTATTTCTATTTCTTTCGGATAGAATTGCCTGACGGTTCCTTTGATCAAAAGATTGGTGTTGGAGCTCAATGAAAATTTGATATCCTCTTTTGTCAGGCCTGGAGCTTCCAGGATGATGCATACATGGGTGTTATTTTGATATATATCATATTTGGGAAAGTCATCATCCGTATTGAAGAACCGGGTCGGGTTTTTACTCTCGAAGACGCTGTTCCAGAAGTTATCGCTTTTATACTGATTGGTCAGTTCAAGCCACTTTTTCATTTTTTCAATGTCCATCGATTATCACCTCATGAAGCGTTCCATCTAGACTTGAAAAGCATAAGGGAAGGACGGATTCGCGATTTGATCCTGGTCGCTGACATCAGGGTCGATTACACCGGTATTCATTTGTGAGAAGGTAGGAGAAAAATCACCAAATGAAAGTGTGGCTCCAAATAACTTGTCGTTGGACGTATGACTGTTATGAACCGTCGGACCGATATCGACGTTCCCGTTTTGGGTCACTCCGTTAACTTTAATATTGAATATGTTGATTTGATAAGGCATTAGGGTCCTCCTTTTCTTTTTCTCGTGGATCAGCCGGCACCGGGACCGGTACAGGTAAAGGTGCGCCTACATTGGCTGTATCTGCATTGCCTAAATCTGACTGATCATTTACATCCGGATCGATATATACATTTTCCATCATGGATTCTGTAGGGGAAGTATCACCGTATGAAGAGTTAATGCCTTGGGATTTATTATTGGACGTATGACTGTTATGGACAGCCTCCCCAATGGTAATGGATCCATTTCCTGAGATGCTGTTTACCTTCATACAGTATAGGTTAACTACAGTCTGCACAGTTTCCCACCTCTCTGTCTATGAAATACTATATGCTCTAACCAGCCCAATCGTTCGATTCTTTGAGAAATTGCAAGGCAGCAGCGGGGGGAGCGTTAAGTGGGGTGGAAGTACACCCGGCATCATTTTATGCAAAATGAAAACCGTCCCCCCTGCTTTAGCATCCAGTTTTTATATTTTTTATTGAGGACGGCGCCATAGTTTGAAATAATTGGCAGTGAGAAGGCGGCAGATTCATATTCAACAAGGTATTTTTTATAAAAAATTTCAGAAAAAGTGAAATAAAAAGAAATTTGATTCGACTCATTAATGAGTGTGCACATGGGTGGGGGTTTCGTTAGATGTCATGCAACAGGATTTCCGACTGGTTTTACAAATATAATAAGGATATTTATCATTACCTGATTTATTATACGGGGTCTGGGGATATTGAAGACTTGGTTCAGGAAGTGTTTTACCGTGCGATAAAAGGGGTTGATCGCTTTCAAGAGAATTCAAGCCCCAAGACATGGTTGTTTGGCATTGCCAGGAATGTTGGGTTAGATGAGATCAGAAAGAAAAAACGTTCAAAAATCTTAAACACATTGGCGGGCAGGGATATCGAGGATTTAAAAGAAAAAAGTCCCGATAGCATCTTGCAGTTCAATGAGCAGAACAAAATACTTTACGAGGCCATCCATTCTTTAAAAAGGAACTATCGGGATGTCATCATCTTGAGAGGGATAAAAGAATTTACGGTATCAGAAACGGCGGACATATTAAATTGGAATGAAAACAAAGTAAGAATTACCTATCATCGGGCGTTAAAAGCTCTGCAAAATAAGAAGGAGGGGCTGCAGTGAAAAAGGAATATGACAATTCTCAGGTGTATCAATTGGCAAGTGAAATCACCGAAATGCCTAAACCGGATTATGACAGGCATTTTAATCAATCTGTACAGGAGAAAATACATAAAAATTTAATGGATGCCGCCATAAAGCATGAAATGAAAACATCTTTACGAAATAAGATGCAGCCCCTCTTTTTGAGTTTGGCAGGAATAGCTGCATTAGTGATGATAATATCTTTTGTAATTCCTTTTGATCAATTCACTACAAACAATGCAGGCAAAAATGAAGCTTATCATTTCTCAGGAAATGTATATAATCTTCCAAATCAAGTTGTCATAAAGGGATTAAGCAATTTTCCGGAAGGGACCGTTATTACGCTTGAAAAATCAGGGGATAAGAATAACTCTTTTGAGCTTGAAGACAAAGTGAAGGTTAATCGTGAAGGGTCGTTTCAGTTTGTGACTGAACGTGTAAAGAGGGATAAACAGCTCCTGCTTAACGTCATCATCTATCCTCATCTTCAGACACAGGATGTGAAAAACATCTTGGGGGAACGAGGTAAGGAGTTAAAAGATGTGAAAAATACGAAAGGTGCCTTTAAATATCGCTTCAACGGAAACGATTACTATGGACTTAAGTTGATGGGAGTGGCGTATCGAGTCGACACAACTGAATACCATCTATTGCCGAAAGATCTTAGGGAAATGGAAACCCTTGCAGACTAAAAGTAGGATCGTCACCTTATATATGCTGCTGATGGTCTCAAGGATGATTGGAGGGGAGAGTAGTGAAATCTGTTATTAAACCTGTTATGGAGCCATTATTAATCATATTGGGAATTGTGCTGGTCAGTTCGACAACAGCAGTATTTGATATAGAGACTTCTTATTTTGATAGTCTTCTGTCCGTTTTTAAAGATATCATCCAACCGTACGAGCTTGTGTATGTTAATCCAGTATCTGAAATTGAACGGGAGGTGTTTCCACTCTTATTCATCGCCTTTTTCAGCAGTGCCAGGATAGTGTTTCTTGCTTTGGCCATTGCCATTCTCACTTCATTGCTTCTGCTCGTATTTTATTTTATTTCAGGTGAGTTTTTTAAAAAAATTATCAAGGCTTGTTCAGTCGTCGTGAGTTCGCTGCCTGATATCTTCATTATAGCCGTTCTTCAACTCGGTGTTATATTATTCTTCAAGAGCATGGGTCTTTTGTTGATTGACGTAGCATCAACGGGGGAAAATCAAGTGACCCTCTTTCCTGCAGTCACGCTGAGTATTTTACCCACTTTTTTCTTTTTGGGGTTATTGGTCTCCTTTTTAATAGAAGAAGAACATTTATCATATGTTGAGCTGGCGAAGAGCAAGGGACTGAATAAGTACCGCATTTTGTTTATACATATGATCCGGAATATCCTGATCAGTGTCACGTATCACGGGAAGCAGATTGTGTGGATGATGCTGTCCAATTTATTGATTCTGGAATATCTTTTCAATGTGTTTGGCGTTACCTCTTTTCTATTTTCCTATAATTCTCCTTCCATCTTTGCGATCACTGCCATCCTGTTGTTCCTTCCAATTTATACATTACTAAAGAGCCTTCAGTTGATCATAAAGAAAAGGATTGGAAAGGAGATGAGTTTATGACGAGGGGGAAAGTGAAGATTCTAATCATCTTGTGCAGTGGATTTATCCTCATGCTGCTGGCAGGCAGCATAACGTTTAACTATCTGTTTGAAGGGAAGATACCGCAAACACTGCTGGCATACAGCCAGGATGGAAAGGTCTTAGGTAAAGCACCGTTTGCACCTTCGATTGAACATCCTTTTGGAACAGACCGGAACGGATACGATATGTTCTATAAAGTACTTCAGGGTGCGCAATATACCCTCGGTGCGGCAGTCGTCATCTCAATGCTGGGCTTTGCGGTCTCTTTCATCGCGGGGGTCGTTTGGGGATTTATGAACTCTGCCAATCAGTTCATCTCTCAAACACTGCTATCATCCCTATATTTCATCCCCCAATCCATCATTGCCTACAACATACTATTCCCATTACTATGGGAGCCGCCGGGAGGTTTTGAAACCACCTTTATGGCAAGAGTGACGCTGACCATTATCACCCTTGCCGTGATCACCGTCCCGACCACGGCCGTTTTAATCTCAAATGAGACCAGGGAGATACTGAAAAAAGAATTCATATTGAGTGCAAAGGTGCTCGGAGGAAGCAGGATTTTTCTATTCAAAAAACATGTCATGCCTCACTTGAAGCTAAGACTCTCCATCATTTATCCGAAAATCGTTATTCAGGTATTGTTGATTATAGCGCATCTTGGTTTTTTCCAGTTGTTCTTTGGAGGCACAGACGTATGTTATGGACCTTTCTGCGATCCACCCAAACCTATCGTTCAGGAATGGGCAGGAATCATGGCCCTGAATTTCCATGAACTCTTCAATGCCTGGTGGATCTTCATGGTTCCCATGTTCTTCTTTTCTTTGACGATTCTTTCGTTGAATGGGGTTGTCAGGGGGTTAGAAGCAATGTTGGATTCCAATACTCCAGTTGTTTTGAAAAAGGGAAGGAAAGACAAGGCGAGTCAAACAACGAGTAATAAGAAAGTAGCTGGGGCAGAGGATTTTAGGAGGGTGAGCGGGTAGGAACGCAGGATCGCATCTTCCCGGATATGACAATAATCAAAAATTTAGAGCTGGTACTCTTGCTTGGAAAGGATGAAGTTTAATAGAAAAAATCTTTCAATCCAATGGGTGAAGAAAAATTTGACCAGTATACCCAGCAGTTATTGGAAACTTTCAAACAAACCGGTGGAGGAGGGGGCCAGGTCCACTTTGCATAACGTTAGTGAAGCATGGGACAAAGGATTTCCCGCTTCTTTTTAAGTTCGATTGTTGGTTCGTCCAAGGGTCGTGATACTTTAATCTTCTCAGGAATGGAGGAATTCATAGAATCAGTATGGAAGAAATAACTGAACGATCAAAACTCAGTGCAAGGGAGATGGACTTATGTCTGAAATTCAGGGGGTCCTTGAAAATTACAAGCAGGCTGTAAACGAGAGAGACATCGAAAAATTTTTAGCGGTGTATTCATCTGACGTACATATTTATGACTGCTGGGGGAGCTGGGAGTGCAAAGGGAAAGATGCGTGGAGGGATAGCGTTTCAGGCTGGTTCCACGATTTAAAGGATAATGGCGATGTACTTAAAGTGGGTGTAGAAGATGTAGTGATTGAAGAAAATACGAATCTCGCATTCGTTCATTGTGCTGTTACGTTTGCTGCTTACAAAGAAGGATCCGAAGAAAAACTGCGCCAGATGACCAACCGGTTTACATTTGGCTTGAAACGGGTGGACGGCTCCTGGCTGATTACCCACGAACATTCATCTTTGCCGATAAATATGGAGGATGGGAAGGGAATGTTTGATTTGAGGTGAGGGGTGAGTGATGTCGCGGGACCGGAACGGGGCTTTGAGGCATTTCTTAATAAGATTTATCCCTATCCTTTTTCCAGTTATACGGCTTGTTTGCCCAATTGATAAGCAGCATCGTCAAGAATATAAAAAAACAAATGCTGATATTCGCTGTCCACATTATATGTCCATTGATGATGCCTTGCCAGAAGGTTAATGCTGATAAATAGATTAAAGGGTAACGGATGCTTTTTTTGAACAATGATGCTGCCCCCTTTTTTAGATTGCGATCTGTTCGGTTACCTATAGAGCAACCAATATATTCAATTATAACGCGTTCTCCAGTTTTTGTAAGTTATTTTATGTAAATTCAAAAAAGGAGTAGATCAATCATGCATAAAGTCACACCATTTTTGATGTTCCAAGACGGCAATGCAGAGGAAGCGATGAAGTTCTACACTTCCATTGTGGAGGATTCTGAAATCACAAATATCGTTCGTTATGGTGCTAATGAAAGCGGGGATGAAGGGACGGTTATGCAGGCTACGTTTGAATTGAAAGACCAGGAATTCATGTGCATCGACAGTAATATACAACACCAGTTTACCTTTACACCTTCCTTCTCGATTTATGTGACATGTGATTCCGAAGAAGAACTCGATCATCTTTATGAGAAGCTGAATGAAGGTGGACAGGCTCTTATGCCGGTGGGGAATTATGGGTTCAGCAAGAAGTTCGGCTGGTTAAATGACCGGTTTGGGGTATCGTGGCAGTTGAATTTGCCTGAGTGAGTTAGAGTGGGGGGCGGGTGTGTCGGGGTGTGGAGAGAAGTACCACGATTGGAATATGTGTGTGGCCCGGGAATGAGAATTGAGACATGAAATTCACCTTTTCGATCTGATTTCATCCTTTTTTAATAAGGATTCGGTAAGGATGCCAGGAAGCTATCAAGTAGGATAGGGTTTACTGTTGTCACTGCGGGTATTATCCGGTCAGGATTTATTTTATTATCAAAACCGGCCCGCTTATTATCAAAAATCCCAATATATTATCAAAAACGAACCCTTTATTATCAAAAATAGAAATATATTATCAAAACCGCCTAATCACTAGCACTAATACATGGTGGGGTATCCGACATAACGCTCTAACAAACAGATAGAACAATGAAAAATAACGGAGGATTTATGGACAAGATCATACACAGGATAGCCAATTGGGTAAGAGGCACAGATAAAAAAATCATCATTGGTATTTCAGGTCATGGGGCTTCTGGCAAAACGATGTTTGCAAATGAACTTATTAGGCAGGTAGGGCGGGATGACTTGAATTATATGAATACCGACCCCTATATTATCGGTTCCTCTCAAATCAGGAAGTATGCAGTAATAGATTATGAATATAACAATGAACGTCATCAAGATAAGATGACGGCTTGCCACCCGGGTGCCCATAACATACTGGCTTTAGAGCGGGACCTGCATATGATCAGAAATGGTCTGGATTTATTCACAATGCATTGGGATTATGCAAAGCGCCGGTTAATCTCTCACCGGAACAAAGTCAATATTATTGAAGGGATGACAGTTGCATTTACGGATCCAAGCCTTTATAATTTGAAAATTTACCTCTATACAGATGGGGATACCGAATTAAGGAGAAGGTCTCATCGTGATGTGAAGGAAAGAGGGACAAATATCGATTATTTGAGGCAGTCGCATGAAGAGCGCAGGATTCAGTATGAGTTATTTATGCACCCTTATAGTGAGGGTTTTGATATTGTAATTAAGAATTCGGATGAGGGGTATGTTGTGGAAAAAAATAATTTGTCCACGGTGTGAGGAATTACCATTGGGTTGAACGGCAGCCCGAAGGAGATGGTGGGGCACAGTGGACAAGTACTGCGTCTCAAAATGCGTGCAGTGGTTTGAGGGGACAGGTGCTGTGACCCGAATAGTAGTCTAATTTTACCAGGGAAATTCACTCTTTTGGGCAGGATTTCCGTTTGTTTTAGTTAGAATCCATTATGATTGAGACAATGATGCAGGTATTTCGAATATGAGCAGGGGTATTATGGTGTGTATGATCGTTTTTATTATCAAAAATGGCAAATTTATTATCAAAAAATCCGATTTTATTATCATAAATCAGCAATTTATTATAAAAAACACAAATATATTATCAAAACTATGCTTTCATCACTCTGGATACCTGGCGGTGTATACACCCGTAAGCCCAATGGGACCGGCTCTACCCGCCTTGAAAAAGCAGGATGAGAACCGTCCCCAATTAACCCCCGGCTCAACCCGCCCCAAAAAAACAGGAGCAGAACTGTCCCCATTCCGCCCTAATCCATTCCCTTCAACGCATCTTTATAACGCTGATAATAAGCTTCCACATTATTCAACAACAATAATTCAGTATATAAGTACACTTTCATATTGAAGTTATTGAAATCAATTGTGGTCAGCTCTTGTATTTTTTTGATGCGATAATTCAAGGTGTTAGGATGGATGAACAATTCATTGGCGGTCTGTTTACCTTTTCCGTCATTTTTCAAATAGACTTCGAGTGTCCGGAGCAGATCTGTCTGTTTTTTGACATCATTTTTGATCAACGACAGCAGGTCATCACTGTAATAATCCTTTGATGTGTTTTTTTCATAGAGGGCAGGGAGGTACCGGTAAATGCCCAACTGCGCGAATTCCCGCGGCATCGATTCGGGACGCGGGCTGATGAAGTTGGCGGTTTCGATGACCTCAGACGCTTCCAAGAAGCTCTTCCTCATTTGATAGAGGGAGGTATATTCCTTTCCGACCCCGATCAGGAAATTATAAAATTGTTCCTCACCTGTTTGTTCTTTGACCTTTTTGGCCAAATCCCTGGCTAGTTCCAGCGATGAAAATGGTTTATCAGCTTTGCCGTATAGAACAAGGATCACCTGGTATTCTGTTTTCAACGCGTAAATAGTTGAGTGGAAGGCGGTCTCTTGGACAAGCCTCTCCAGATGATGGAGCATAGGTTTGTATTGTGGTGATGTGATTGAATAGACGGCCACGGTAAACCTTTCGGGTAATGTCAGTTTGACAAGTGATGCATCATGGCGGAGCTGGCTTTCACTTCCGTATTCATGCTGAAGGAGGCGCCATAATACTTCTTCTTTTTTGTCTTTTTTAAAATTTGCCTTTGCGTAAATATCATTGATCAGATTCCCCAGGTGGGGGCAGATCTCTTCAAGGAATGCAAACTCTTCACTTTGGAGAAGGCGGCCGGATTCCTGGACCCAAATATACCCGATCGTATTCCCAAGATATTTTGCGGCAATGACGACACGCTGATGGAATCCGAGTTCTTCCATGGGTTGAACACGGATCGGACTCGATTGGTTTTCCAGCCTGTGTACGATGCCTTCTTTTTTCAGCCGGTCGATGATGAAAATCGGACATTTCTTCGTAAGGATTGTCTTTTGCTGTGTCTGGTCGAATTTATCGAAAGAGGAACTGTAGGAAATCAATTCGAAATTTTTGTTTTCAATGATGACGGGGTTGCCTAATTTTGAATTGATCAATTCCGTCGCTTTATGGATATCTTCAGCCTGCAGGATTAAATCTTTTGCTTCCATAGGAATCTTACCTTTCAACGAGAGTCATTATCCCTATTATATCGTTTAATTCCTGAATGAAAAGGAAAAGCTCCCCGTTGGCAGGGGAGCTTTTTTCATAAGAAGCATATTCATTTTGATCTGGAAACCCGGATTTGCTTCAGCACCGGATGTATAGACCGGCAGCCTGTAGATTATTCCTCATCCATGAATGGATAGGCGATTTCCGTAGTAGGAGCAAAGTTTTCCTTGATGATACGAGGGCTCGTCCAGCGAATCATGTTGAAGACAGAGCCTGCTTTATCGTTTGTACCTGAACCGCGTGAACCGCCGAATGGCTGCTGGTTGATCACGGCACCGGTTGGTTTGTCATTGATATAGAAGTTTCCGGCTGCACCTGATAAGCGGCGCTCAAGGTGCATGATGGCTTCACGGTCCTGTGCAAAGATCGCGCCAGTCAATGCATACATAGACGCTGTATCCACTGCAGTCAAAGTGTCTTCCAATTGATCATTTTCATATACATAGATCGTTAACACTGGTCCAAAAATTTCTTCTGTCATCGTTTTGAAGTTTGGATTCGTTGTCACGATGACTGTCGGTTGAACGAAATAGCCGACTGAATCATCATATGTGCCGCCGGCTATGATTTCTGCTTCCTCAGAATCTGCTGCATAGTCGATGTAACTTGTGATGGAATCGAAAGCCGGTTTATCGATGACCGCACCCATGAAGTTCCTGAAGTCACGGACATCCCCGACTTTTAGCTTAGCTGTTTCTTCCAATACGCCCGCTTTCACTTCTTCCCACATGCTTGCAGGGATGTAGGCACGGGATGCTGCTGAACATTTTTGACCCTGATATTCAAATGCTCCGCGTACAAGTGCAGCGACCACTTTGTCTGCCTGCGCTGTTTCGTGTGCGAATACAAAGTCTTTTCCGCCGGTTTCCCCGACGAGACGAGGATATGATTTGTAGTTCATGATGTTTTCCCCAACATTTTTCCAGATGGTCTGGAATGTGCTTGTTGATCCTGTAAAGTGGAAACCGGACATGCGAGGGTCCGTCAAAACTACCTCTGATACTTGTGAACCGCGGGAAGGTACGAAGTTGATAACGCCTTTTGGCAATCCTGCTTCTTCTAAAATACGCATGAAGTAGTAGTTTGATAGTACAGAAGTTGATGCCGGTTTCCAAACGACTACGTTCCCCATGATGGCAGGGGCTGATGGCAGGTTCCCGCCGATTGCTGTGAAGTTGAATGGGGAGATCGCCAATACGAATCCATCTAATGGACGGTATTCCAAGCGGTTCCAAATATTTTTCATGCTATCCGGCTGCATTTGATAGATTTGGTTTGCGTAATCGACGCCGAAACGAAGGAAGTCAGCTAATTCTTGTGCTGCATCAATTTCAGTTTGGTATGCTGTTTTGGATTGACCCAGCATAGTTGCCGAATTGATGACGTCACGGTAAGGTCCGGAGATCAAATCAGCCGCTTTGAGGAAAATGGATGCACGGTGCTGCCACGGCATATTTGCCCATGATTCTTTTGCAGCCATCGCAGCTTCGACAGCATCACGCAGCTCTTTTTCACCAGCCAGCGAAAAGTTTGCAAGGACATGTTGGTGATCATGCGGCATGACGACTTGCTTCACTGAATCTGTCTTGATATTTTCCCCATTGATGATCACAGGGATATCGACTACTGTTTCCGATTGGCGCTTTAATTCTGCCTTTAGTGTTTCTCTTTCTTTCGTACCTGGTGCGTACGTATTGCCTGGCTCATTTGTAGGTGTTGGGATGTTGAAAACTCCGTTACTCATTTTATTCACGTTCCTTCCTAAAATTAATGTATAAAACTACTTCTTGAAGATTCCCTTCAGTGCAAACGCGATGTTTGCCGGCCTTTCCGCCAGCCGTCTCATGAAATACCCGTACCAATCCTCCCCGTAAGGAAGGTAAATTCGGACGGTATATCCTTTTTTCAAGAGATCGGACTGCAATTGATTCCTCATTCCATAAAGCATTTGAAACTCAAAGCGGTCGTTCGGGATATTGTGTTCTTTCACTAAGCCGATGGTGTAATCGATCATCGCTTCATCATGGCTGGCCACGGCGGTATAATGACCGTTCAAAAGCTGCTTTTTTATAAGATGTTTAAGATTCTCATCCACCTTTTGCTTTTCAGGGAACGCATCACTGCTTGCTTCTTTGTATGCACCCTTCACAAGCCTCAAGTATGGAGAGAACTGGTGGAGGTCATCGACATCCTTATCTGATCGATAGAGATAGGATTGGATGACTGTACCCACATTTTCGTACTTCCGGCGAAGCGTTTTGTAAATATCAAGGATGGCATGGCACCTCGCTGAATCCTCCATATCAAGGGTAACCGTGATTCCATGCTCTTTTGCCTTAGTTAGGATTAATTCCATGTGTTCGAGCACAAGGTCACGGCTGATATCCAATCCAAGGGAGGTCAGCTTCACAGACATTTCAGTGTCCAGCTGGTGGTAAGCGATTGCACTTAAACTCTCGATACACTCCCGGACATGCGCCCGTGCATCATCTATGGAATCAACAAATTCGCCAAGGTGATCAACTGTAACCTGGAATCCCTCCTGATTCAATTGACGAATCAATGGAATGGCTTGCGAAAAGGTTTGACCCCCAATGATCTTATCGGCTCCAAATTTCGATCCCCAACGCTTGGCCATTCGATCCAATGCTTTATTGTAGGAAAGGTACAAGAAAAAGCGCTTACTTATGGCTTCCAAGACCGCCACACCTCCTTATCATAACTGATAATCTACGAAACAGGGTAAATAAACGGAAATTCGTTTAACTATTTCCTCTGTTAAGAAAATTATAACGATAAGGGGCGGCATGAAACAACGTGTTCGAATCACAATAATGTTAGTGTCGATTTATGGTTTAGCCACAAAAGGGGGGAGGGTAGTGGGGGTGGCTCCCGGATTACCGTGAAAAGTGGGGTGGGAATGGTTCATTCACATATGTTTCAATGTGAGTGCCTGCGAGTTTTCATTAAAGTTTGGAAAAAAATCAAACACTAGATTTTCAAAGCATATTTTTAGCCGTTAAGTTTCTGTATAAACAATCTCTGAAATTAAAAATTTTGGGTGGAGTGGGAGTGGCTCTCTTCTTGGCTCAAACAGCCGGAAGAAAACCGTCCCCACTGAACCACCTAACTCGGTATCGGGTGCACAGAATGATCATCCACGATGGATTGGGTGGAAACCAGTTTGTCGTTCAGGGCTTCTGCGCTGATCTCTGAACCAATGCCGGTGCCGGCGGGGACTTGGATGAATCCCTCTTCCATGGTGATGTCTTCCTGGATGATGTCCTGATTCCAGTAGTGGGACGAGGGTGCGGTGTCGCCGGGGATGATGAAGTTCGAGAGTGTGGTCATGTGGAGGTTGTGTGACCGTCCGATGCCTGTCTCGAGCATGCCGCCGCACCATACCGGGACGTTGTGTTCTTTGCACAGATCGTGGATGCGGATGGCTTCCTGCAGTCCGCCGACCCGGCCAATTTTAATATTGATGATTTTACAGCTTCCCAATTTAAGGGCTTTTCGGGCGTCTTCATAAGTATGGATGCTTTCATCCAGGCAGATGGGTGTCGTGATGTTTTGCTGCAGGGTGCTATGGTCGATGATGTCATCATGTGCGAGAGGCTGCTCGATCATGAGCAGGTTGAATTGGTCCAGCTGCTTCAAGTGATCGATGTCATCCAGAGTGTAAGCGGAATTGGCGTCGGCCATGAGAATGATGTCAGGGAAAGCCTCCCTGACTTTTTTGATGTACTCGATGTCTGCCCCGGGGGCGATTTTGACTTTGATTTTTTGGAAACCTTCTTTGACGTATTGCCCTACTTTGGAAACCAGTTCGTCAGGTGAAGACTGAATACCGATGCTTTTGCCGACGGCGATCTTTTTCTGCCGGCCGCCGAGGACTTCGTACAGGGGCATCTCATTCTTCTTGCTGAAAACGTCCCACACCGCCGTCTCGAGGGCGGCTTTCGCGATTTGGTTCCTCCGGACGAATGAAAGCATGCGATGTACGTCCCGCGGGTGTTTGATTTCTTTTTTGATCAATCTTGGGACGAGGAAATCATTCAGCATATAGACTGCTGTTCGGGTGGTTTCTTCGTTGTAGTACGGCTCGTCGCTCGTGACGGTTTCGCCCCATCCGGAGTGGCCGGATTCATCGATGACCTCGACAAGGCAGACCTCTTTGTCCTTCATCGTACCGAAGCTGGTCGTGAAGGGGGCTTTCAGGGATACATTGATGGTATGGAGTTTGACTTCCTTTATCACTACGGAATGCATGATTACCCGTCCTTTCTGGAATGAAGTTTGACGATTTCCGTTAGTATTTCGATGCCGTTGAATAATGCGTCTCTCTCAAAGGTCATGTCGGGATGATGAAGTCCCGGCTGCAGATCGCACCCGAGCCCTACCATGGTCGCCTTCAAATGCGGATGTTTAATCGTATAAAAATGGAAGTCGTCCCCGCCGGGTGTCAGAAGGGGATCGGTCACGTTCTCGTCTCCAAGGACATTTGTGATCGCTTTCTCTGCCACCGCCTGCGCCTCATCACTAACTTCTGCGGCTGCGATGCCGTAATCCCTCGTCACCTTCATCTCGACCCCGTACAGTTCCCCGGTCGTCTCAATGATTTCCTTCACCCGCTCCTGTAATTGATTCATGAGTTCATTTGTCTGTGCACGTAAATCAAGCCCGATAGACGCACTTCCCGGGATGATGTTCAGGTTCTTTCCGCCGGACATGAACTTCGTCACCTTGATGGAGTGGGCGATCGTCGGATTTAAATGAATGGTATTCAGTGTATTCAAGATATGATTGCCTATTTCGATTGCGTTGTGTGTCAGATGAGGGCGCGCGCCGTGTGCGTCATCTCCAAGGATGTCGAATTCCAGGGACCTCGTCGCCCCGTGCAGGATCGAGGGGGTTGCGTATCCGTTCGCGGTTTCCTGGATCGGGCGCAAATGGATGCCGTAAAGAAAGTCAACGTCATCGACGACTCCTTCTTCGGCCATTTTCAGTGCGCCGGCCCCGACTTCTTCTGCCGGCTGGAAAATGAATCGGACGCCGATTTTTTCTTTCAGCTCCTCGTCCTCAATGAGGTTCCATAGCACCCCGAGTACCATCGTCATATGGGCATCGTGGCCGCATGAGTGGTTCGCCCGCAGCTCCCCGTTCACTTTCTGCCACAATGCATCGATATCGGCACGGATGGCAATGACCGGCACTTCGCCGCTGAAATTCCCGAAGTCCCCGATCACGCCTGTGCAGTCTTTGAACGTGCGGACCCTGCAGCCGGCGTCGGTGAGGATCTTCTCGATATAGGATGTTGTATTCTTCTCTTCCCAGCTGATTTCAGGATGAGTGTGGAGATGTTCGAAGGTGTCTCTAATTTTTTCTTTAAAAGGTGCATGCATAAGTTCATTTCTCCCTTTACTTAATATAGTAGGTGTTCGCCGGATTGACGAAGTCCATCTTTCCTTTCACCTGAGCGAGATGAAGGAGCAGAGTGTTCAACACGGAGAACGTGATCGGCCCTTTTTCAAGGATGGATTTCTTTGCCGAGTGAATGGTGAGGACATGGTCCCCGTATTCCGCGATCGGCGAGAGCTTCGAGTCCGTGATCACGATCAGGGTATTGCCGTTTTCTTTCGCTTCTTTTGCAAGGCGGATCGATTCCAGTGCATACCGGTAGTAAGAAAAGATGATGACCGTATGTTCTTTGCCGGGCTTCGTGAAGCCGATATCCGTTTCCGGCCGGTACAATGATGTGTTGTCGATCAGATGATGAAGAAGGAAGTAAAACCAATGGGCATAGGAAAACGAATGGTAGTAGCCGACGACGCTCGTTGACTCGGTTGCAGCCAGGCAGTCAATGATGTCCTGCGCCGTTTTCCAGTCGATGCTTTCGGAGGCATGGTGAATATTCTCTTCATCCATCTGCATGATCCTCACGAACGAATTGGCTTCCTCGGGATTGCTCTCCCTTTTTGTCGGTTTCAATGAAAGCAGGCTTTGCTGCACATCTTTCTGCAGCTCCCCGTAGCCTGAATATCCGATTGCCTTACAAAAACGGATGACCATCGTTTCACTGACATCGATGATTTCAGCCGTCTTTTTGGCAGGGTGGGTCGCGAATAGGACTGGATTTGCGCGCAGCGATTCCGCTACTGTTTTCAATCCTTTTGTTAAATGTTGATAGTGCTTTTCGGTTTTTTCTACGTATGACATGATTCATTCTCCATTAAAATAAAGTATTTAATTTATTGTTGTTAATTTGAATTGTATGCTTTATTATAAAGCTAGTCAACAGAATTTTCAGAAGATTAAGAAGAGGAGGCGGATAAAATGGAAGTCCAAACAGTCACGTCAAAAGAAAAGAAACGGAAAAAGTGGGGGATCCCTGATGCATATGTTATCTTATTTGGCATCCTGGTCGTGATCGCAGTCTTGACCTATCTCATTCCTGCCGGCGAATTTTCAAGGGAAGAAGTGGATGGGATCACGATGGTGGTTCCGGAAAGCTACCAGCAAGTGGATTCTTCTCCGGCAACGTTGATGGATGTCTTCCTTGCGATTCAGGAAGGAATGATCAGTTCGGCGCCTTTGATCTTCCTGGTATTGATCATTGGCGGGGCATTTGCCGTCATCGAATCCACCGGGGCGATTGACGCCCTCATCTTAAAGACGATTGAAAAGACACGGAACAAAGAATTATTGCTGATCATCGGTGTCAGTGTCCTGTTCTCGATCTTCGGCGCGCTGGGCATCATCGTCAACGCAGTCATTGCCTTCATACCGATCGGAATCATCCTTGCCCGCTCCATGAAGCTCGATGCCATCGTCGGCGTCTCAATCATTTACCTGGGCGCTTATGCAGGCTTCAATACTGCATTTCTTGATCCTTTGACAACGGGTACAGCCCAGCAGATTGCCCAGCTGCCTTTATTTTCGGGAATCGGCTACCGGATCGTCATTTATCTGGCAGTCCTGATTTCGACCATTGCCTATGTGGCGTACTATGCGAAAAAAATAAAGAAGGACCCTTCAAAAAGTGTTCTGGGGAAGAATCCATTCCCTAAAATGGAACAAAGAGATGAGGTTGCACACAAGCAGGAAATAACCAGATTACATAAGCTTGTACTCGCCTGGCTGGTCGTCGGGATCGGAATCTATGTGTTCGGGGTATTTCAATATAAATGGGCGTTGAATGAAATGGCGGCCATCTTCCTGATCATCGCGGCCGGTACTGCCATCCTTGCAAAAATGAGCCCGAATAAACTCGTTGCGGAATTTTTTGAAGGAGCAAAAGGGCTTGTGTACGGAGCCCTGATCATTGGGATGGCCAGGTCCATCGTGGTCATCTTGGAGAACGGGAAAATCCTCGATACGATTGTCCAGGGGATGGCCGCCGTCATGACGCCTTTTACCAGCGTCATGGGTGCCCTGGTCATGTTCGTTGCCAATCTCATTTTCAACATTCTCGTCTCGTCCGGAAGCGGACAGGCCGTCATCGTTATGCCGATCATGACACCGCTTGCCGATCTTATGGAAATTCCGAGGCAGGTTGCTGTACAGGCTTATAAAATGGGTGACGGGTTTACCAACACCATCACGCCGACATCCGGCATCCTCATGGCGAACCTGGCGATTGCCGGGATCTCCTGGACCAAATGGATCCGGTTCATGATGCCGCTCCTGCTTATATGGATTGTGATGGGATCAGTGTTCTTGGTTATCGGGGTTATGATGGACTGGGGACCGTTCTAACCAAAAGCGTAAAAAGAATTGGAGAGAGGCTGTCGACCATGTCGACAGCCTTTTTTGCGGCGGGGACCGGTTCTCACTCTGCCATAAGGAGCTGGATGAGAACAGGCTTCATTTGAGTTAGTGTCGATTTATGGTTTAGCCACAAAAGGGGGGAGGGTAGTGGGGGTGGCTCCCGGATTACCGTGAAAAGTGGGGTGGTAACGGTTCCGGGTTGGCTGGGTTGAAGGGAATTGTGGGGTGGCAGGGGGCTGAGCATGGGCGGTTTGTTGGTGGGCTGTTGGCGGGCCCACGGCTGGTCTCGGGTGAGTCGGGGGGACAGGTACCATCACCAAATAATGTTCCCGGGGATGATTATTGGCAACGGATATGCACCTTTTTACTTCGATTACGGTCATTTTAGTCAGGGTTCGGAATGAAATGACTGGAAGCTTCTATGATAGAGAGGAGTTTGAATATGTCATCGGGGTATTATCGGCGTCAGGTGTTATTTTATTATCAAAAACAGCAAGCTTATTATCAAAAATCTAGATATATTATCAAAAACGGACCTTTTATTATCAAAAATAGAAATATATTATCAAAACCATCTTTCCTGCAGCATTAATACCTGGTGGTGTATCAAACCGTTACTGCGGTAAATGTGGTACGGCCTTCCTTCACTCTCGAACTAAAGCTTCCGATAGTCACCACTCAAGCTGTTTACCCAACCATTTGCCTTGAGTTTTCACCCGTTCGAAAAGATCTGCTTTCTGGATAAAGTGGTTGAGCTTCAGCCCGTTTGTGGGGGTGGGTTCTTTTTTTGTGCGGAAAGTTTGTGTAAGAAGTTCATTGCCGTTTATCATAAAATTTGAAATAATTGGTATAAACATAAAATTCGAGCGATAAACCATTTGCTGCTGGGTGGGGGTGCAGGCATCCGCATACTGGTAAGCTTGATCGTTTTAGCGGTACTGTTTGCCGTTGGCGGCTATTTTGTAGAAGGTCTGAAGTTTGTACAAATTGGGGTGTGACATCTGAGGGAGCTGTGCTGGATAGGTGTACTCTGCCTAAAAAGGGCCGTCCCCGATTAACCAGGAGTTTGGCCGGCAGCCAAAAGGAAGGGATATGATAAAATGATTACGTTGAATCCAATCGGTGTTGCTTATAATGAACGGAATGAAATTGAAGATGATTATTGGGGGAAGGTGGTTTCGAAGATCATTCTGGATGATTCCCTTCCGGAAGATTCGCTGAGTGGAATCGAATCTTTTTCTCATGTGGAGATTATTTTTTATTTCCATAAAGTCGATCAGGCCAAAATCATAACAGGTGCCCGCCATCCCCGGAATGATGTGAAGCTCCCTAAGGCAGGGATTTTCAGCCAGCGGGGCAAAAACAGGCCCAATCAGCTTGGGTTGACGACGGCAAGGGTTATATAACGAGAGGGAAGAACTTTATTTGTAGCGGGTCTGGATTGTATCAACGGAACACCGATATTGGATATAAAGCCTGTCATGAAGGAATTTCTTCCGAAAGAGCCGATTACCCAGCCGGAGTGGACTCATGATATTATGAAGCATTATTGGGAGTGAGCTGAGGGACCTGTCCCCATGTTTCTTAGAGATTTAGCAGGTGAGAGGATGAACAAAATGGCAAAAAAGAAAAATGAGACATTTGAATGGATTAAATCTTTGGGTGTTGCGTTAGTCATCGTGTTCATTGTACGGGCTTTCTTATTTACACCTATTCTTGTTGACGGGGCTTCAATGAATACAACATTACACGACCAGGATCGGATGATTGTATCCAAGATTGGAGAACCGGAGAGATTTGATATCGTTGTGTTTCATGCAAATGAGAAACAGGATTATATCAAGCGGGTTATCGGATTGCCCGGTGATGAAATCGAGTATAAGAACGACACCTTGTATGTAAACGGGAAAGCGTATGAGGAACCATACCTCGATGAGCAGAAAGAAAAGATTGATGGCGATTTAACGATGTCATTTAAGTTGGAGAATACTGCTGTCGGACAGGCGACTGTACCGGAGGGTCACTTGTTCGTCATGGGGGATAATAGAAGAAACAGCACAGACAGCAGGATGATTGGGGCGGTCCCTATTGAAAATGTTGTTGGGACCACGAATGTTGTTTTTTATCCGTTGAAGGATATGAGGATCATTGAAAATGAATAGTTTACGCGGGAAGAAGCTGAAGATTGAGTGAGGGTCATCAGCTTTTTTTTGAGAAAGGAATTGCTCCCTGCTTTGCAGGCGACGATAGAGATGCTGGTGAAGAAGGGAAGAGCGATTGTTTGTTATCATTAATTATTGGTAGTTGTGTATATTTCTGTATGGTATATTGATAGAAACACATTAAAAGCAGGTGAAGAAGTCCGACATAGAAGCGGCTAGGTATTCGAGGCTGATTTATGATTGGGAACGAGTGAAAAATCAATTTGAAGCAAGCTGATGAAAGCATGTTCTTATGCTTATTTGGTATGCCGATTGATTTTTTACTCTACGGACTTTTCCCTTTTTAAAACCCCAGAGTAATCTCTGTGGTTTTTTTGTGTTTAAAAAAATTTGAATGGAGTGGTTTTTATGAAACGGTATGTTATTCATGATGGGGAAATCGATGTTAGGATCACAGAATGGGGTGGTGAGGATAAACCGGTGATTTTTTGCCTGCACGGGCTGGGGAGTACAGGTCTCAGTTTTATTGAAATAGCTGAAGAACTGAAGGGTGAGTACAGGGTCATCAGCATAGATGCTCCCGGTCACGGTAAAACCGATCCATTCACCCGTGCCGAAAATTATGAAATGCCTTCATTGGCGAATTGGCTGAATCACATACTAGACTTGCTGAAAATCAATCGATTTTATTTTTTATCGCATTCGTGGGGAAGTTTTGTTTCGTTATTCTATATATTGAACTTCTCGGAGAAGGTACTGGGGGCGATTCTCATTGACGGTGGATATCAAACAAAAAGGCGCATGTCCATTTCATTGGAAGAAGAGGTGGCATTTCAAGAAAAAGATTTTGAAGAATTCGTAGAAACCTGGGAAGAATTTTTGGATGTGGCCGTGTTTGGCGACTCCAGAAGAACCCCATTATTACTCACTGCAGCCAAGGATTTGGCCCTTGTAAAGGATGGAAAATACTATTGGCACGCAAGGGGAGAAACGGGAGGTAACATCATTAGTGGCATGCACAAGGATGAAACGGAGGATATTTATGAAAAACTCCCCCGCCACCTGGACATTTGCCTGCTTCGGGCAGCGCTCCCTGAATCACAAGCTCCATATAGGAATCTGACCGCCGGCATTTTTGAACAAAAATCCGGTGCAACGGTGAAAATGATTCCGAATACGTCTCATATGCTGCATTGGGATGATCCCGGGGCGGTGATTAGAGAGATAAGAGAGAGATGGTGAATGACTCTATATTTGACGGGGCATTATGTCGGGAATCTGTCAGCAAAAATATAGTCTGATGCCCTATAAATGTAAGTAGTGCCGATATCGTGGAGAAAAACTTAAAACCATAAAAAGCACACCAAAAAAGAGGGTGGGAAAAAAGTGATTTAGTCTAAGTAAAACCCGAACTAATTTGAATGAGGAAAATTAGTTCGGGTTATTAATTTCTTCATTGTTCATTTAGGGTTTAGCTCGTTTCAGCGGTTGATTGGAGTGCAAGACGAAGACTCCTGCGGGAAGAGTAGCTTATGTGAAACTTGTCCAGCTCCAGGGCTTAGAGGCACATGTCATAAGCCAAACCGAACATGAAGGCAAAGGCCGCCTTCCCGTCCGGTTCGTCTTATGCCACAGGCCTCTGAGCAAAGCCCTTCCGCTTTTCTTCCCGCAGGCTTGCCGAGGAGGCTCACGGGCTACCCGAGGAAAGCGTAGTCTTGCACGGAAATCATTAGCGTTGTTTAAATTCTAGTCTATAACGTTCGTCTTTAGAGATGAGATTTTAGGTTTTGTCCTAAATATGTATTCATTTTCAATAAAATGATTTATATAAATCTCTCTATATATTTGCCAAATATCTTGTTCATCACTTTTGGCGTGTTTTCTAAGTAAACATTCATTTGTTCAATGTTTGATTCGAATTGATCAGAGTTACTTTCTTCTGTTGGAAAATCAGATATTCCTTTAATAATGATACATTCAACATCATTCTTCTTGCAGATATAAGCAATTGCACCCGCTTCTGTATCGGCAATTGTTATGTTATTTTCTTTTAGTTCTAAATAGTCCTTCCACATAACGACCGCTCTATCAGCGGTGCCAATGGTTCCGGTATGAAAATCATCTCCATATTTTGATTGTTCAATATCGATTATGAAAGATTGCTTAATAAAAGGCTCGATTTCTTTTACTGTGCAATCATATTGAACGGCTTTATTGGGGACAACAATATCCAGATTACTGAACGTATCATCTATTCCTGCACATGTCCCGGCGACGATTACTTTCGTTAAATTAAATTTAGAAATCATATACTGATTACCGCCAACACCATTAACTTTCCTTACACCGGTACTATAAAAAACAAGCTCAGTATCATTCATTGTCCTTATGAAATACTCTCCATAAGGATAGCCGGTACGTTCGTTATCTTTTATGCTAAAGTATTTCAATGTTGCTTCATATTCCCACTTCGTCGCTATACTTACTCCGATCATTGATTTATCACCCTGCCTTTTATATATAGAACGTGAATTTCCCTTAAACGTGATGGCACTGTCAGATTTAATAGGTATTCATCTTGTATGTAACTTCAAATGGTAGGGCGCGGTATAAGAGATTCCGACATCAATAATTCCATCCAATCGATTTGTTCTTTATCCATGCCAATTAACCTCTGCCATGCTATCGGTAATTCGAATAATTCATTATACAGATAATACCATAATATATATAATTTATATGAATCTTTGGAAATTTAGATTAAATAGGAGATGAGAAGTGGATTATTGACGTGACGAGTTTTTGAAAAATAAAAACGAGAGGGTGTTTACCATAAATAGAACAGAAGTTTTGAATGCAATCTCAAAGGCAATTATGGCCAATAAGAATGATAAACCGTTAAGAGTCGGTATCAGTGGCATTACTTCTTCTGGCAAGACTACTTTAGCCAATGAACTTTCTAAGCAACTAGGGAAGATGGGTGTACCGGTGATTCAAGCTCGGATGGATGACTTTCATAATCCCAAGTCCGTCCGTTATCAAAGAGGCAGAGAATCAGCTGAAGGATACTATTTAGATGCTTATGATCATCAATCTTTACTAAATAAGCTTCTGATTCCTTTGGGTCCAAATGGAAACCGTCAGTACTCTGTAAAATCACTTGATTTATCTTCTGACCAATATGTGGACAGCGCTATTGAAACGGCAAAAGAGAACTCACTATTGCTTATTGATGGGACATTTTTGTTTAAAGACGACTTACGAAAAGAACTGGATTTCATGATATATGTACAGACGGACATTGATATTGCTTTGGAAAGGGGCAGCTTAAGGGAACAGCATGCTTTAGGCGGATTAGAGCGTGCTAAAAGTATTTTCATAGAAAGGTACCATGCAGCTTCCCGCATGTACTTGGACGAACATGAGCCTGCTAAATATGCAGATATGATTTTGGTGAATAATGACCTTGATCATCCAGAATTAATCGTGAACAACAGAAAATAAAAGAGTAAAAGATAACGGATGGACAGCCGGGTAACGATGAAAACGATTATTTTTGACTTTGACGGGACACTGGCTGATACATTGGCGGTTTGCTTGTATGCATTTCAATCAGTATTCAAGCTTAAAACAAAAAGTACGGACTGTTTTACGTTAGAAATTTTAAGGGTACCATTGTATGAAAAAGAAAAAATTATGACTGGCTGGCGATTACAGTTCCAACTCTGCTTTCTGGAAAGAATCGAAGCGGTCAACTATCAAAATGCACATAAAGGGGAAGCGAGATGCAACATAATACATCACAAGGATTATTTAAAATTGATTGCGGGGATCTTTACCTTCAAGAGTTTTCAATCGAAGATGCCTACCATATATACAGAATATCAAATCAACCTGAAATCTATCATTTCCTGCCTGACTGGAAATCTACCAAAGAACAGAGGCTGGATTGGGTCACTAATTATGAAATTCCAGCAAATAAAGTATTTCTTGAGGCAGCTGCAAATAATACGGACATTGGAGACCATTTTTTAAAACTTGGTGTTTTTATTAAGGAAACGGATGAATTCATCGGGTGGTGCTGTACGGGCATCAAAGAAGAACTGCCTGCACCAAATAGAGAAATTATGTATGCCATCTCAAATGAATTTCAAGGGAAAGGTTACGCAACAAAAGCGGCTGTGGTTTTGATTGACTATTTGTTTTCACATACAAATGTAGAAATTCTTAATGCAGTAGCTCTAATCAACAACGTCTCTTCTCATAAAGTGATTGAAAAATGTAAATTCAGCTATAATGGTCAACAGACGATAGAAAATGAAGGTTATAATCACTATATATTGAATAAATCGGAGTGGAAGAAAAAACGGTAAGCAGCTAATCTTTCGTTTCACAGACAATCTAGATTTAAGCAGCAGTCTTAAATACTTAAATAAAGGAGGGAACCATTTATGAGAAAAAAAGATGAAGACCAAAACATCCCAGTATGGGCGTTCGAAAAAATAGAGCTGAAAAATCCTGACCCTGTATGGAAATACAAAGGGATTCAGGAGAAAGATGAACTGTATGAGCTGCTATCAGGCTTTGGTGTGAAGCAAGTCGAGCATATCGGCAGTACGGCCATCCCGCATCTGCCGGCGAAACCCATCATTGACTTAATGGCATCCGTTCCATCCTTTGACCAAATCAATCCCATAGCAGAAAGCCTCTCCTTACACCAATGGCATTATGTTCCCCCTGAATTGGACAAACAGCCGTGGAGAAGATTTTTTGTTAAGGTGGAGAACGACAAACGAACCGCCCACCTTCATCTTATGCAAGAAGGGGAAGAGCGGTGGGAGCAACAGCTTATTTTCCTGGAAAAATTAAGAGCGAATCCACAACTAGTAGAGGAATATGCAAAAATAAAACATCAATTAGCTCAGGAATTCCAGAATGATCGAGAAGGATATACAGAAGCGAAGGCGGAATTTATACGTAAGGTGTTGAGAAATTGAAAGGGTTCTTCGGAAGCAAAAGAAACATCCACCAGTTGTAAGAAAGGGGGAACACTCTGTTGCCTGAACTGACACCGTCCCAGAAATCTGCTTTAGAACATATTACAAACTATGCACGCAACTATAATAAGGAAGCCAATGCGACCATTCACCATGTCCTTAAAATGTCCAATATCTCTGATGATCTTTTCAAGAGAGCTGTCTGCAGTTTAAAGTCCAATGCAAGAATCGGTCTTCATTTTCATCCCGATCGGCCCCTATCCAACATGAAAAGTGTTGCTGAATCACTTTTAGATCAGGGGGAATATAAGAGCCAGTTTGAAACATTCATATCTAACGGGAGCGTATCTGCCCTGCCGGGAGGAGAAAGGGATATATGGGAGAATAAACTGTTTGGAGGGGCCTATCAACTAGTGGGAACAACCAGTGACCAGCGTCCTAAATACGGTGCCTTAAATGTGATGCTGCATCCGGATGGACCGGCTCCCCGCTTTGGTTCATGTTATTTCCTTCTTTCGCCTGAAGTCTCCCATCGTTCCACATTCACCTATTTAGATTCGCATCAAGACCCTGAGGAAAAAGGAACATATGAAGAGTTTGATCTGATACTTTCTGCGCTGCTGGAAGAAATATTTTCGAGAGACTTTGCTATTGGTGAAGCCAATCTGACACCAATTAAATTAATAAAACACTTGTCAACAAATCTTGAGAAGCCCTTTACTGATCCAGCAAACAAAGAGCCTAAACGAAATCTTAATCACTACATTGAAGCCCAGGTCCACGGCTCTATTTCCCTTAAAGATGATGTTGAGATGTTGGTTGCAGATCCTTCTTTTAAAGAAACGAAAATCGGTCATGTCTTGAAAGACATTTGCCGTAAGTATTCGATTGATTTGTACTGGCACTGCGGCTTTTCTCTCAACGCAGAAGATGTTCCTTCTGACTTCAGGGGCCCATCAATGCCTTCGCTTGCAAAGCGCATTGCAAAGAATAATCGTATAAATGCGTATGTCATCGGCTCAGCTGGTATGGATTTACATCGTAATCCTCAAGATTGGCTGGACCGTGGTTCGTTGAAAGAAGTTCTACAGGAAATGAAACTATTGTGGCATGTGCTTGTTAGAAATGGTAAGGCATACTGACAAGAGGTGAGGTACTTTGACAACCATTAAAGAAATGGGACGTTTTTGTCCAACGGATCATAGCGGAAACATCATAAATGATGCCAGTCTGCTGAACATCAATCCAGAGTTTTCAAAGGTAATAGAAGAGACTATCGAACATTACAAAACTCATTTAAAAGATGACTTGCACAGCATATACATAAGGGGCTCCATACCACGTGGATTGGGGATAGAAGGTGTTTCGGATTTGGATACGATCGCTCTCACGAATAAAACTCCTCAAGATATGGACCTTGGCTGGGTGGAAAAGTCTGAACATTATTTAAACAAGAAGTATAAGTGTGTAGGTGGAGTGGAATTTAGTTTCTATTCCATTGATGAGGTTTTAGAGAACAATGACTTTTCCATCATACCGTTTATGATCAAAACTCATAGTGTATGTGTGTATGGAGAAGATGTACGTGTACACTTACCTGAATATAAAGCCGATACCACGCTTGGGAATGAACATCTTGTGAATCTGAAGAGACAAATCGACCAGGCAAAAGAGGACCTCGACGGCAATGATGATAAGCAGGATATCGTGGACTGCTGCAGATGGATCATGAAAATCATCGTGAGGGCGGGCCTGGCCCTTGTCATTGATAAAGAATCCAAGTATACCAGGGATTTATATCCTGCTTATACGCTGTTCGCGAAGCATTACCCAGAGAAAGAACCTGAGATGAAGCAAGCTCTCCATTATGCGGTTAATCCTGTTGAAAATCCGGATGAGGTACTGGCATTTTTAGAAGGGATGGGAAGCTGGATGAAAAAAGAGGCTGAAAAATGGCTGGATGTTCATAATACCAAAAAGGAATGGAATCTGTAGAATAGTAGAATAGAGTTGCAAAACCAAAGGGTGCGTCCCGGTATAATTTTAATTAAATAAGGGGAACTGCAATCCGGTATATCTAGGGGGGCTGTATGAAACTAAGCAATATTAACGTAGAAGAACGGATGAAACATTATCACATCAGCGGTTTAAGTTTGGCATACATTAAAGACGGACAGATGAGTGCAGTTGAATCTTATGGTGTGAGTGAATCAGGAACCACTAATGTTGTACGCACTGATACTATATTCAATGCCTGTTCGATAAGTAAGTTCGTAACAGGGATGCTTGTTATGATCCTGACTGAACAGGGAATTCTTGATTTAGACGAGGATGTTAATGAACAGCTTTTGTCCTGGAAGGTTCCAGATCATAGGTTTTCTGCTAAAGTGACACTGCGCCGATTACTCTCCCATCAATCAGGGATCAAGGATCCAAATGATAGCTTTTCAGAGCTTAACCTGATAGATTCAGTGCCCTCCATGGTTGAGATATTGGAAGGGAAAACCCCCTACTGTAAAACTCCGATTGAAGTAAACGTTGAGCCGGGGAGTGAGTTTCATTATTCAGACGCAGGCTATTGCATCATCCAGCAGGTTATCGAAGATGTAACCGGAAAGTCATTTGAAATGGTATTAAGCGAGCTGATTTTCACCCCGTTAAAGATGGAACATAGCTCATTCCCAACAGACTTTTCTAAAGAGAGAATGACAAACTTTTCTTGCGGACACAACAAGTACGGTCGATTGATTGATGGCGGGTACTCCATCTATCCCTACCCGGCTGCGTCAGGTCTATGGACAACCTCCACTGATTTAGCCAATTTGGTCATTGAATTGATCGGTTCTTTAAAAGGTCAAAGTAAGATCGGCCTTTCTGAAATGAAAGCAAAAGAAATGATCAGCTCGCAAGGAAGCAGTAAATGGACTGGTCTGGGAGTATTTTTAGATGGTGCGGGAAACGAGCTTGAGATTTCTTCTCTCGGGTGGGGAATCGGCTACCAGTCTATGATGGTTGCATACCCTCAACTGGAGAGCGGACTCATCATCATGACCAATACAGATACAGGTATTCACCAATTAAAAGGGATGATTGGTGAGGTATATGACTCTATTAAAAAAAGATAAGCTCATAACATATAGCCGGTGGAACATGTCGACTGGTACGATGATTCAGATGAGCTAAAGAACCTGTCTGCATCTTTGAAATTCTGGATTTGAATAAGGAGGAGCTGGCAAATGAACATCGAACTGATGGATATCTTTCGCATGGAAATGAATTTTTGCTGGAACACCGAGACCTGGTTTGTACCTTTGGAATCTGCCCTAAAGGATTTGGATTCTAAACATGCAAGCTGGCAGCCCCCTGGGGGAGGGAATACGATCTGGCAAATTGTGAACCACCTGAATTATTACAACGTCGTCCTCGTTAACCAGCTCAAAGATCCAATTTCACCGAAAAAGGCAGCCAGCGGCAAGGCTGTATATGGAGATATCGGAGAACCGGCAGATCCTGAATGGGAGTCGATATTGGCAGTGGATACATTTGGCGCCAGAGGTGATTTGGAGGATACTGAGAAATGGGAAGCAGTCCTCGCAGAAACACGCCAGATCTTTGGGGATTTGCGGAAAACATTGGAGCAGGGGAATGACAGACAGCTGGATGAAGAACGGATAGGGAGGCTGGCCCGGCAAATGTTGCACAACGCTTACCATATCGGGCAAATTGTGCTGATCCGTAAACAACAGGGATCCTGGCCAAAGGAGCGGGGATGATTTGTGCTTTCTCTGGCAGGTAATTGGATATATACAAAAAGGATTTAGGCATTTTAAATGTTTTCAAGGAAGGAACTCTTTCTTTAAGTTTCCCGTCGTAAAGGGTTCAAGTGATCAGCTGGGTATTATTGAGTCAAGAATCATTTTTATTATCAAAAACGAGGCAGTTTTTATCAAAAATCTGGATATATTATCAAAACCGAACGATTTATTATCAAAAATAGAAATATATTATCAAATCCTTCTGTACACACCTCGATATACCTGGCAGAGTATCCGATCACCAAACCTCTTATACAAGTTGGGTTCCACATCCCATCCCGAAGCATGAACGACTCTCGTCCATGCTTATTTTTTTACTCTTCACTCCCCATCTAATTTCCAAATTAGGCTTTTACACCAGTAACAACACCCGCCAAAAAAACATAAATTGTTTGGGAGTGTTCACATTTATAGTGAATGTACCTATTACAAAAGTTTTTCTTAGAAAGCTTGTTACTTGGATGAGAGCCGCTGGCTAATTTATGTGGGAGGTAATGAAGATGAATAATTTTCACCATGAACTTCAAAATTTGAATGTTGGGGATTTCCAGGCAACACAACCGGTTTCCTGGGAACAGCAAATGTATGATCCGAATGACGAACGGCTTTTTCTTGGACTTGGAGGTTGTTTCGGCTTTGGTTTCTCCTGTTTCTTCAGCTGTTTTGGCTGCGGAGGATGCTTCCGCTGCGGTGGATGCGGAGGGTGTTTCCGTTGTGGCGGTTGCGGACGTTGCGGCGGCTGCGGCAGATGCGGACGCTGCGGTCGTTAATTTGCAGTTAGAATATAGTGAACAAAGTGACCCCTGCATGAGTCTGTGCAGGGGTCTTTATCTATACATAAGGGACAAATTGAGTTTCATATGATAATAATGACGGTCACTAAACAATATAAAGCAGCGGGGGAGGAGGAGCGTTATGGAAAAGTTGGACCCTTCTATGCGCTTGAAAGTGAAAAGGGATACGTTTTATCTCCCGGAACCGGACAGCGGGGTTTACTTCAGGAATAACCAGTGCTCTTTCCGGATGGAAGGCAGCGGCGTCGATCAGTGGGTGGAGAAGCTGCTTCCGATGTTCAATGGGGAGTACACGCTTGAATATTTGACGGAGGGACTGCCTGGTCCTTATAAAAACAGGGTGATGGAAATCGCAGAGGTTCTGCATAAAAATGGATTTGTCCGAGATGTGAGCAGGGACCTGCCGCACGAGCTGCCCAAGCATGTCTTGAAAAAATTCGCCTCCCAGATTGAGTTTGTTGATAGTTTGGCAGATTCGGGGGCATCAAGATTTGAAACCTACCGCCATTCAAATGTTTTGGCAGTGGGATCTGGTCCATTTTTGACATCACTTGTTTCATCGCTGATTGAATCCGGGATGGCAAAGCTCCAGGTTCTCATTACCGATGAAAATCCCACGAACAGGGGGAGGATTCTGGAACTTGTTGACCATGCCCGTGAAACAGATCCGGAGCTGGAGCTTTTCGAAGTGAGTTTCAGGGAAACCGGCTGGCGGGAGACCCTGAAGCCGTTCGACTCGATTTTATATGTGACGCAAAATGAAAACATTGAAGAATTGAAGCTGCTTCATGCCATTTGCAGGGAGGATCGGAAGACGTTTGTACCGGCGGTCTGTCACCAGCAGAAGGGAATAGCCGGGCCGGTACTCCACCCGGATTCAGAGGCTGGATGGGAATCGGCATGGAGCCGTTTACACTCCACTGCATTAATAAAAGAAAATCGATTATCTGCAGAGTCGGCGATCCCTTCAGCGATGCTTGCGAACATGATTGTCTTTGAGCTATATAAAGAACTGACAGGTGTGACAAAGGCAAATCAGAGGAATCGAATTTTCCTGCTGGACCGGGAAACGCTTGAAGGAAGCTGGCATTCTTTTTTACCGCATCCGATTGAGACTGGAAATGCAGGGGCAGAAGCAGTTCACAATCTGGAGCAGCGGCTGGAACAGGATTCAAAGAGAATTGACAGGGAAAAAATGCTGTATTTCTTCAGTCTGCTGACGTCAACTGAGACCGGGATTTTCCATGTATGGGAAGAAGGCGATACGAAGCAGCTGCCGCTGGCTCAATGCCGTGTCCAGCCGGTCGATGGATTATCCGGGGGTCCGGCAGAACTGCTGGATGAGGTGACCTGCAGCGGCCTGACCCATGAAGAGGCTCGCCGGGAAGCCGGGCTGCAGGGAATAGAGGCATACGCTTCAAGGCTCGGAGTTTCGCTTGTTCCTCGTCGTCATGATGAATATGTGGTTTTCTGCTCAGGGGCGACTTTTGCGGAATGCGTTGGACGCGGTCTTCTGAAGTGCCTGACGGATGAGATCAGAAAAAGGGAATCCCTTCAAAGGTGTGCCATTTCCCGGCTTGAATTGGATGATGTCGAGGATGAAAAATGCCGCTTTTACCTAAAGGCACTGACCACGATGCAGGGTGAGCCGGAAATAGGGATTGGTGAGGACGTGGCCGGATTTCCTGTCGTCTATGTCCGCGGGAAAAACGGCTGGTATGGAAATACAGGATTCACGAGCACCTCAGCGCTGAGGAACTCCCTTCAGCATGCACTTTTTAATGCCCAGAACGGTACCGATGCTTTCAACGCCAATCCAGTTACCGCTGTGGTAAAGGAAGGGAATGCAGAGAGAATGGCCATTCCGGCCGATGAAGACGGAATCCGGCATGAAAACCTGAAAGAAGCAATCGAAACCTTGAAACGGAATCAGAGGCAGTTAACGGTTTATGAACTGAATATCGAACCCGTTTTTAAACAGGAGCTCGAAGGCGTGTTCGCTGTGCTGCTGCGAAAGGAGGAAACCCAATGAGTTCTTTCGTGGTGATTGTCGGGGAAGGGAAGCTTGCAGAGCAGGTGTGTGCGCGTATTTCCGCCCGGTATCCGGTGTTCAGGCAGAACAGTTTTGAAAAAAGAATCCCTGCACGGACGGAGTTGGTGCTTGCCGTGGATGATACTTGGAACCCGGCTGTTCATCTTCAGGCAGAAGAAGTGATGAGGGGTGAACAAGTTCCATGGCTGAGGGGCTTCGTTTCGTTTGGAGAAGGCGTCATCGGGCCATTGGTCCGGCCTGACACACCGGGCTGCTCACAATGTGCCGACCTGAGGCGTTTACTTGGAGGGAAGGAACGACATGAGATGCGGGAGGTACAGGGGAAACTGGCTGAAGCAGGTGCAATGACGATGGATCCGTGGGCATCTAATTCCGGTTTGGTGCACATGGCTCACATCATTGCAGCTGAAGCCTGCAGGGTCATCGAGGGTGAAAAGCCGCTTTCGGAAGAGCAGGTATGTTTAATCGACTTGAAAACATTGAACAGCTCCTGGCACTCCTTCGTTCCCGACTCGTTATGCAGGGTTTGCAGCCGGATTCCGGATGATTCCCCTGAATTGGCCCGGTTTTCCCTTCGGCCGAGCCCAAAAATCCATCGTGACAGTTTCCGCTGTACGCCGCTGGATGAGCTGAAAAAAGTCCTCGTAAAAGACTATCTGGATAATCGGACTGGTCTCTTTAACTCGAAGATGTATGACCTGGTGACGCCGTTTGCGGATGCGAGTGTGAATATGCCGATGCTGTCCGGGGATGAAGGGACGGCCGGACGTACTCAAGTGTACTCGGACAGTGAACTGACCGCCATCCTTGAAGGACTGGAGCGTCACTGCGGGCTGGAGCCGCGCGGCAAACGGACGGTCGTCCATGACAGCTACCGGAATGTGAAGGAACAGGCGCTGAATCCGCTGAAGGTCGGCGTGCACACCGATGAACAGTATGCCATGCCGGGCTTCCCGTTTGAAAAATTCGATCCTAAGAGGGCCATTGACTGGGTGTGGGGATATTCCCTCATCGAAGAGCGGCCAATCCTTGTTCCTGAGCTTCTTAGCTATTACAGTCTGGGCTGCGGCTCATCGGGTTTTGTGTATGAGACGTCCAATGGCTGTGCCCTTGGCGGAAGCAGGGAGGAAGCGATTTTTTACGGAATCATGGAGGTTGTCGAACGGGATTCGTTCCTATTGTCCTGGTATGCAGAGCTCAACCTGCCGAGACTTGATCCCCTTTCAGCAGGGGACGAGGAACTGGAGTTGATGATTGAGCGGATGCGGGCTGTCGCAGGGTATGATCTCTATTTGTATAACTCCACGATGGAGCACGGAATTCCAAGTGTCTTTGCGATGGCAAAGAACAGGAAGGATACAGGATTGAATCTGATCCTTGCGGCTGGTGCCCATCTGGATCCGGTAAGAGCGGCGAAAAGCGCGATTCAGGAGATTGCCGGGATGATGCTGAATCTTGATGAAAAATTGGAGAAGAACAGGACGAAATATGAAAAAATGCTTTACGAGGATTCCCTCGTGACACAGATGGATGACCATGGGATGCTGTATGGATTGCCGCAGGCGGAGGAACGGCTGGGATTTTTACTGAATGACAGCCGTCCGATGCGGAGTTTCCGGGAGGAATTCAAATGGACGTCCGAACACACCGATTTGACGGATGACCTGAAGGATATCCTCGCAGCACTCCGAATCCGGAACCTTGATGTCATTGTCATTGACCAGACCGCGCCGGAACTTTCGAAGAACGGACTGCACTGCGTGAAAGTCTTGATTCCGGGCATGCTCCCGATGACATTCGGACATCATCTTACCCGTCTGACTGGACTTGAGAGGGTCCTGAACGTCCCGCCAGAACTGGGCTATGCCGACCGGCCGTTGACTTTTGATGAGCTAAATCTTAAACCGCATCCGTTTCCTTAGGATACTGGGGAGGTAAGGAGGATGAGTCTGGAAAAATTTCTATACAATCTGCAATATAATATCGAGCGGGCCAATCAGCCAAACTGGGAAGCGGACTGGGATGATGCGCCCCTTCCTTATAAGCTGTACCGGGGATTGCCGGCAGTGCCATTGTCTGCGGAAGTACCGCTGTCACTCACCGGAAGCCGGACGCCGCTAGAACCTGATTTAGAAGTAATCGGTCATTTTCTCTGGTATGTCTACGGCATCACAGGGGTAAGCCAGTCTGAGTATGGGGAGGATCCCGGAGAACAGGAGTCTTCCCCCATACACTCTTACCGGCGGTTTGCGCCATCTGGAGGGGCACTGTATCCGAATGAACTGTATCTCTATTTAAAACTGGATGACCTGCCTGCTGGAATCTACCATTATGATGCCGCCCGTCACAGCCTCGGCTTACTCCGGGAAGGGAATTTTGATTCGTATTTGGAACGTGCACTCGGCAATCGCTGTGACATCTCATCATGTTTCGGCACAGCCTTTGTTTCCACCCGATTTTGGAAAAACTTCTTCAAATACAATAACTTTTCTTACCGGCTTCAGGGTCTGGACACCGGCGTCCTGATGGGACAGCTGCTGGAAACGGCCAAACGATTTGGATTTCAGTCAGGGGTGTATGTACAATTTCTCGATTCGGCGGTCAACCATTTGCTCGGCCTTGACGAGGAAGAGGAAAACGTCTATTCTGTCATCCCGCTTTCTGCTGATGCAACGAATTGGGCAGGATCTGTGAGGGGGATGGACCGGGAATTCACCGCTAAGGAAATATGCCGGGAGCTGCCTGCGATTACTTGTGAACATTATGAACGGTCTGAAAGAGTCAGGGAGTTTCCAATGCTGCTAGCGGTAAATGAAGCTTCAAAGATCGATTGTACTGCTGATTTTCGGAGAGTGGGGAGAAGGCCGGGTGTTAGAAGCGCAGGAAAGGAAATCCATTTGCCAGAGGTAGAGTCCCTGGCGTACGATTTTGCTTCGGCATGCAGAAACCGCTATTCACCTGAAATGGATTTTGCGATGGGGAAGGTCAGGCAGGAGCAGCTGGCTGCACTTTTGAAAAATGCATCTCAATCCTTCGCTTACCGTAGTGACATTGATGAAATTTTTTACGATGCGGAACCCCGTGTTTCGATTTACGGGTGTTTTTATAACGTAGAAGGCATACCTGATGGCGTTTACGAATATGACAGCGGCCGGCATTCATTGCTGGAAATCGGCACGGGGGATTATCGCCTTAAGCTGCAATCCGGTCTCTCAATGGATAACGTTAATCTGCTTCAAGTGCCGCTGTGCCTCCATATCATCGGCAACAAGACTTACGATAAAGACACCCTGGGATACAGGGGCTACCGAATCATGCAAATGGAAGCCGGCATGCTGGTACAGCGCCTGCTTCTGGTTGCTTCTGCTTTTGGATTCGGCGGACATCCGCTGCTTGGGTTTGATACGACACTGACGGATCAAATTTACAAACTGGATTCCGGCGGCCGAACCACCCTGATCCAAATACCGATCGGCCCTTTTCGGGAGCGGGGGTGGATGAGGGGGAGTTTGTTGTGTTAGGGAGCACCGGGGGGACAGCATAGGTTGAACTAACATTTGATATCGGTCCCCTTGGAATTGATTGAGGTTTAAGGCAGGTAGATCGGGGACGGTTCCTGATCTGCTTTTTTTTATGAAAATTCCAGCCGGTTGCCCAGCCAATTTTATAAACGTCTAAACTAAGTGGTAAATTGGTGCTTCCGAGGGCTGTATTAGGGTGGCTGGGTAATGGCAAAACCGAATTTTGTCGGAATTGCAGGTTTGAAGCTATTTTGCATGGTGAATCCAGGTACATATGGTTCTGGTACTTCGTTAGAGGACTCTTGATAGAGTTTTAATGAGGAATGTGGCAGGTGAAAATGGGAAATAATTGGTTATTCTTTCGATTTTGGTAGTTAATCTTCGAATTTAAGTAGATAATCTTTTAATTTCCACCTTTAATCTTCTAATTCACCCGATTATTCTTTCAATTCTCCGAATAGTTCAGTCATTTACCAAAATAATCCATAATATCAGGCTGTGGAAGTCCAAGATGAAATTCGTAACCACCGGGACAGGGACAACGATATTAGTGAACCGGGGTACCTGTCCCCATGGATTTTATGGTACTATCTCATTAAGAAGATCAAGTGCAGTACAGGAGGCAATCATGCCAAAGACGAAATACATAGAAATTTATGAAGACCTGAAACATAAGATCGAACAGAATCGTTATGAGTACCAGCAGCTTCTTCCATCGGAGAACACACTGGTCAGGGAGTATGGATGCTCGCGGAATACGGTGCGGCGTGCGATCGGGAACCTGGTGAGCGACGGGTATGTCCAGACGAAGCACGGTCAGGGCGTGCGTGTCATCTATCAGGATTTTAAGCAGAATGAGTATATGTTCGGGGAGACGGAGTCCTTCAAGGAGTTTGCCCGGCGGAATCATAAGAAGCATGAGACAAAGGTGATTGTGTTTGAGGAGCTGACGGTTGATGACGAAATTCATATGCAAACGCTGATTCCGGTCGGGGTTGAGGTGTATCATCTGAAGAGGGTCCGTTATCTTGACGGTAACCCAGTCATCATGGACCACAACTATTTCCGGAAGGATGTCGTGAAGGGACTGACCGTCGAAATCGCGGAGGATTCGATTTATGAGTATCTGGATCGTGAACTTGATCAGCGTGCGGTCACGGCGAAGAGGAAGATGGTGGTGGAACGGACGACAGAAGAGGATGAAAAGTATTTAAACCTTGATGGATTCAACAGTGTCGTCGTGGTGACGAGCCATATCTTCAACTCGGATGGTGTCATGTTCGAACGTACCCAGTCCCGTCATACGCCCGGGAACTTTGTGTTTTTTGATCAAACGCGGAGGAAGTAGAAATACGGAGGCGGCTTGATCCCCGCGGGAGATCGGCCGGTTATGTCGAGTTGACTTCAGTAAATGGGATTCAGGCGCTGGAAATTGTCTGGAGAACTCTCTCAATGTGAGGGTGGTTCTCCTTTTACTTTTAGTAAACATACAGGGGGAAAAATGAAGAAATTATTTTTAACATCACTCGCAATAAGTACTTTGACTCTCGGATTGTCAGCGTGTTCACCAAAGCCAGAGACACCGGAGGAAATCCTTGATGCTTCCATCAAGGCGATGAAAGAAACGAATAGTTTTCGTATAGATATGAATATTGACCAGGATCTCACATACGGACCTCCAAGCGGTGAACCCGATAAACAGACAGCAGAGATTGTGACGGATTACGTCAAGGAGCCGGAAGGATTGCATCTCAACACACATATGAATGTGGCCGGTCCAAAAGTTGATGCAGAAATGTATTTTGCAGAAGGCGAAGTGTATACGACTTCTTCAAGGTGGGACCATTGGTACAAAGGGAAGGAGAATGGTTATCAGCCATCCCTGGATACGGTCAGGAGGATGGTGGACCTAGATAAGAGACTGGAATGGTTAAAAACTCATTCAGAAGAAATGGAAGTGAAGGAAGAGGATGATCAATGGGTCCTTACATTCAGCGGTGAAGGTGAAAAATTCAATCGCTTCACTGAATTCATACTGGATCTTTCCAAACCGGCACTCTATCAATCCCTATACTTAGAAGATATTAAAACGAACGACCTGAATTACAAAATTTATATTGATCGGAAAAGCTTCCTGCCCGCCGAGTCTGAAATCAACATTGATATCGAAATGATGAATGAACTCGATGGTAATGAGATGGCCGCCATTCAAACCATTAAAGAGACTTACACGAAGATGGACGAAATTGAGGCAGTTACCATTCCTTCAGAGGTGAAGGATACGGCGAAGGATAAGTTTTAGTTCAGGGAAATATCGAAGAGTTACTAATCGCTGATTCTTTTGTGAAAAAGAAACACGACTCGTCTACTCTATAAAAGGGAGAAGGATTTATGGAGAAATTCTACATTGCATCCAGCTTTCGCAACATTGATGCAGTTCGTTATGTTACCAGCAAATTAGTGGGCAGCGGTTATATTCATACATACGATTGGACCACCAGTGAAAAGGTAAAAGATTCATTAACATTGGAAGATCTAAAAACAATCGGAGAGAATGAGAAAAAGGCTGTCATGGAATCTGATTTTATTGTTGTTTTATTACCTGGCGGGAAAGGGACACATATTGAATTGGGTATTGCCATCGGCCAGGGAAAGCGGATCTTTCTTTATTCGCCGGACAGAGATATTGATAACGTGGAAACGACGAGTACGTTTTATCACTTACCTGAGGTGAAGAAGTGTTACGGGACACTTGATGATTTATTGAAAGAGATTTCAGGGTGAATGGATTTCTCCTGAGGCTTTCTGAAGAAACAAAATAGTTAAGTAGAAAAACCCAGGACAAAAAATCCTGGGTTTTTCTACTGTCTAAAAGTCTCTTGAACTACGCCTATTCTGCCAGCTTCCCGGCCAAATGAATAAACACACTCGACGTCCATGTATGCGCAAGATCCCTCAATCCTTCACCGGTCTCTGCATGGAAGTTTTCCGCGAATCCTCCGTGTTTGCAAAGTTCGAGGAATTTCCAGGCCACGTCTTTAGCGAGTTCATGTTCCCCGCATTCTTCAAATACTTCCACGAACAAAAGTGTGGTCGGCGCCCAGATCGGGCCGCGCCAGTAGGCATCCTCTTCATAAAGGGGGCTGTCGATCGCTTCGGAGGCAATTCCCCATTTGGTCAGATAGCGGTCGCTCTTCAGGGTGTCGATCATTTTTCTGCGTGCAGCTTCCGGAAGTTTGTCGCCAAGGATGATCGAGACGAGCGGCAGGCAGCCTTCGCTTTCGATTGATTTTCCATCCCTTGTGAAGCGGGCGACGGGCATGTCATCGACTAAGAAGTAGTTGCAGAATTTCTCCGTGTATCCTTCCGCTTCTTTTTCCCAATGTGCTTGGTCTTCTGTTCGGCCTAACTTTCCTGCCGCGACTGCTAGCATATCCATCGATTTAATCAGGAACGCGGTCAGGTCGGGTGAATCGATGATATCGGCATCCCTGAACACGGTGCTGTTATCCTGGCCGGAATCATTGCCGTGATGATATTCGCAAATGCCGTCGCGGTTGAAGTCCTTGTAATGAAGATAGAATTCTACGTGTCTCTTTATCTGTGAAAAAATGGTCTCCAGCTGTTCGGTGGAGAGGGTCATCTTTTCCATCATCTTCAGAACGAACAAACCCTGCACGGGCGGCTTGGAAAAATTCCAGCGAATTGTCGAGTCGCTGACGGACCCAGGGATCTGTCCTTTCTCGTCCTGGTGGTCGAAAAGAAGCTGAATCTGATCCCAGGCGAGCTCATCGTCTACACCTGCAAGGGCGAGTCCGTTGAAGGCATTGTCCCAGCTCCATACACCCGGGAAGTTCGCATTCGACATGTACATCGCTTTTCTTTTTAACAGTCCCTGCTCATTGACGATGCAGGTCCAGTTCAGATACGCAGCTTCTCTCAGTGTCTGTTCATACCCCTCAGGGACAGCCGGCTGTTTTTCCAAGAATGATAGAAAATGATTCGTGCTTTTTTCGAGTGCCGCCTCGAATGAGTATTCCCGTTCTTCAGGGAACCCGCCATTGGTAGGCACGTCTTCGATGACACACAGGATGTTCCCGGATCCGTCAAGCTGGGTAATGTGTATGGAGGACAGATTATCCGCCTCCACCGTGCTCCCGATTGTGTCCATGAAGACATTCTGCTGAAGGGAGACAGAGCCTTCCGGGGCAAAGATCATGTACTTGGTGAGATTCTTGTAGCTGTTGATCAGGCAGAATTCTTCCCCTGGATTTCCTAGTAGATAATTATATTCGAAGTTAAACACTGGCTGGGTGTCGAGGATGAGCCCGACGTTGTCACCAGTTCCTTTTACAAAAATACGCTCGGAATCCTCGAAGCAGATGTGCAGTTTCCCGCCGTCGAATGAAAGTGAGATACGGAATTCATCTGCTTCATATGTGTAAGGAACGGGTTTGCCGTTCACGGCCGGGATGATTTTGAGGGCATTTTGGTGCTGCTTGGATTTCCCCCGAACCGAGTTCAGGTACAATCCGTTTTTCTCAGGCGTTTCGCTTTCCTGGAAGGTGAGGGCCATATAAGAACCGAAATGGCTCATCGGTGTAATTGTGATATCCATGTTGAACGCTCCTTTTTTCAAAATTGTCTTGACAATGATTGATAACAATTTATACTGTACTATAACGAACTTGTTTAAACAAGTTGAAAATTTTATGAAAGCGATTAATCGAGGAGGTCAAGAAGATGGACTTTAAGGATAATGTTTCTGACATTATAAAGAGCATAGGCGGCGCCGGGAACGTCAGCAGTGCGTCACATTGTGTGACCAGGCTGCGCCTGGTGCTTGCGGATGAGAGTTTGGTAGATTTAGAAGCCCTCGAGGCAAATGAACTTGTGAAGGGGACGTTCTCGGCGAGCGGTCAATTCCAGGTGATCATAGGTCCGGGCATGATTGAAAGGGTTTACAGCGAATTTGTTACGCAAACCGGTGCGGAGGCCGTGACGAAAGACGATATGAAGAAGGAAGTCGCAGAGAAGGGGAATGTAATCCAGAAGGGTGTCCGGGTGCTTGCGGATATCTTCATCCCGATCCTGCCTGCGATCGTTGCAGTCGGGCTGCTGCTTGGGCTGAATAATATGCTCGCCAATCCTGGCATATTTTACGATGAAAAATCACTGCTTGACGTTCACACAGGATGGACAGGCTTTGCCGAGTTCATCAATGTGATTGCCAATACAGCGTTTACATTCCTGCCTGTGCTCATTGCCTGGTCGGCAGCGAAAAAGTTCGGCGGAAGCCCGCTGCTTGGGATCGTACTTGGTTTGTTATTGGTTCACCCATCGTTGATGTCCGCTTATGCGTATGCGGAAAATCCAGGGGACGTTGAATACTGGAGCCTGTTCGGATGGGACATTGCGAAGATCGGCTATCAGGGACAGGTGCTGCCCGTCATTTTTGCGACATGGATCCTGACCTGGTCGGAAAAGCAATTGAAGCGTGTCATCACGGATAATTTACAAATGATTTTTGTGGCACCGCTCGCATTGGTATTCGCGGGGCTGCTGACATTCGGTGTCATCGGACCGATCACCATGACAGGTTCGAACTGGATCACCGACGGCATTCTTTATCTGTTTGAAATATCGCCTGTCATTGCCGGCGCCGTGTATGGATTCATCTCCGGCCCGCTTGTGATCACAGGGATGCATCACATTTTCCTAGGGGTCAACTTGCAAATGGCCGGCACGCTAGGCTATGTCACGTTATGGCCTATCGGGGAAACGGTTACCCTCGCGCAGGGTGCTGCCGCATTGACGATGTTCTTCATTATTAAGCAGAACAAGAAACTGAAAGGTGTGTCCCTGACGGCAACCCTTTCCGCATGGCTCGGGGTCACGGAACCAGCCATCTACGGAATCAATCTCCGATTCCGCTACCCGTTCATCGCAGTCATGATCGGAAGTGCAGTCGGAAGTGCATACTTGGCGGCACAGGGTGTGAAAGCGACATCCGTCGGAGTAGGCGGCTTGTTATCGTTCCTGTCCGTTTATCCGGAACACTGGGCATTCTACTTTACCGGAATGGCGATCACATTTGTCATCACGGTTGGTTTGACGTTTGGGTTCTTTAAGAGTAATTTCTTCGCCGCGAAGACGGCTGATGGAAAAGCTGGTGCTAAGGGTGGTGCTGGTGTGAAGGGTGAGAAGAAGTTGAAAGAGGAAAATGTATCGGTTTGATGATTTTTTACGGGGTACCCAGTGATGGGGCCTCGTTTTTTTGATTGCATATGGTCGAGAGGGTGGGCTCATGCTTTGCTCATTCTTCTCATTGGGGGTATTATTCAAGCCTTTGTTAATTTTATTATCAAAACCGGTCCTCTTATTATCAAAAATCTGGTTATATTATCAAAACCGAACCATCTATTATCAAAAATAGAAATATATTATCAAAAAGGTGAAATTGCGATCATTGTACGCTATGGCGCATCGAAAGTTCAAGGTTAAAACAAATTTCAACTTCCTGGTAATTTCATGCACCGGTTTTCTGTCATAAAGCTCGCTTTTCACAAATATGATTTTTGTAAATTGTCTTAAAATGACCAGATGATAAAGATATGTTAAACATTCAATCGTGAAAGGAACTGGAATGGATGAAACTCAATGAAGGAGATAATTTCAGGGTTGAAGGGAGTAAATCAGCAGAGCATGGACGATTGATAAGAATGCGAAAAATCGGGGGATATGGAGCTGCCTTGGCGGTGATGCCATATCTGCTCATAAAAATCGTTTGGACTCTGGGTTTATTAATTCCAACCGGGCACATGGGCGATCCTAATTGGAGGATGGTCAATGCAGTCACGGCTGTTGTCGCTGCAATTGGAATATTTCTCGCAATCGCATTATGCAGGCCATGGGGGGAGCGGCTTCCTGCCTGGTCAGTGGCTTTGCCTGTATGGATAGGGACAGGACTTCTGGTTCCGATGCTTTTCCTGGCGCCAATCCTCGGTCCTGCCGCCGTGAATCAGGACCAAGCGGCTGGGTCTGCTGACATCTGGACATACGAACAGGTTCTCATCATGCTATCGCTGATTGGTGTAGGTATCTGCTTGCCTGTTGCCTTGGCAGGATACGCTAAAACAAGGTGGCCAGAGGCCCTGGGAGGTCCACTTCACACAGGGGAAGCCCCTGGAAATTCGTACAATTTGCAAATTACTCTTGGCAGAATGGTGGCAGCCGGATGTGTCATACTTGGTGTCTTAAAATTATTTTGGGCAGCTGGAGGCACCATCGGAATCATCCCATCTATGATAGAGGATAGGAATTTGTGGTGGCACCTGCTTACACTTAGTACAGGGGTATGGGCTTTAGCGGGAGCCTGGGGAATTTTGGTGTTGACCTCCCGAAAAGGATCGAGAAGATTCCCACTCCCGATGGCCGCTGCATGGATCTCATCCGGAATGCTCTTTTCATACAATATCTTCGCCAACTTATCCGAACTAATGTACAAGGGGCCGTCTTCACCTGAGTACCCAATAGCCAGGGTGATGACAACAGAAGCAGGTATCATCCTTGGAGTGGCTATGATTTTGATTATTTTAATGGTGCTGCATGACCGGAGACGAGAAGAGTGATTTTACCTCAAATGAAAGACCAGGATATCTTTACAGGAGATATTTCTGAATTAATATAATACAAGTACGGTATAGTGACTCGTCTATTTTGACGAGTTTTTTCATTAAGTAAGTCAATTGATTCGTCAATTCTTGTGACACTTTACAGTAGGAAGAAAGGGAATATGATGCATAAATTACTGTGAACTAATGTAAAGCATTAATTTCTAATTGTATATGCATCTAGCCAACGTTATAAAATGAGGGAGAACTTCTGGGGAAGGCCAAAAGGAACGGCGTACCCACCTAACCCCGCGGACAAGACACAACGACATAAAATGAACAGGGGTAAACGTCCCCGGCTATCGAAAGAACCGGTACATAGGCCACCCATACATCTGTAAACAAAAATTGATATTAAGTTTATGTTGCTGATTTATAATGTGAATCGACATATTAGAAGGAGGTAACATCATAATGAAAAAATGGCTTTATCCCGTTACAGATTGGGTTTCGACGAAGCGGGGGATGTGGATTACGATCATTGCCTGGCTGGTTCTGATGGTCGGGTTGAGTGCGGGGCCGAGTCTTGGTGACTATAAAGTGAGTAATTTTCAGTCACTGCCTGACGACGCTGCGTCCATTATTGCAGAAAACAAAATTGAAGAGTTATTTCCGAATGAGCAGGGAACCCCGGGGATCCTTGTGTTTCATAACGATTCAGGTGATGTGAAGTTAGATGAAGTCAATAAGATTTTAGAAGCGATTAAGGGTGAATATATTAAAGGCATCGATCGCATTGTTGATATCAGTAAGCTTCCCCCGCAGGCGCTGGAAGGATTTACTTCTGAAGACGGTTCAACGGTGATTGTTCCCATGGAACTTAAGAAAGGACTTGGAAACAAGGACTATTCTGAAATCAATGACAGGGCGTCAGAAGTCGGCAATAAGGCTGCCGATTCTTTTGCAGACCTGGAATTTTACATCACCGGTCCCGCGGGGATCGCCGGGGATGCGACAAAACTGTTTGAACAGGCGGATGTCGTCTTACTGCTTGCGACGATTGTGATTGTGCTGGTGCTTTTAATCGTCATTTATCGTTCGCCGCTGCTTGCGTTCATCCCGCTCCTGGCTACGATCATCGTCTATCAGGTGGTGAATCAGAGTGTGGCCCTGATGGGGGCTGCGGGCTTGGAAATAAACAATTCGACGACTTCGATCATGAGTATATTGCTCTTCGCTGCAGTCATTGATTATTCCTTGTTTGTGTTCTCGCGTTACCGTGAGGGTCTTTATCAGGTGGAAAATAAATATACTGCCATGAAGAATGCCATGCGTGCCACCGGTGAGCCTGTGTTTTTTGCAGGGGGAACCGTGATGGCGGCCATGCTGATTTTGTTCTTTGCTGAATTCCGTGATTATCAGAACTTTGCTCCGGTTTTCGGACTGGCGATGTTCTTTATTATGCTTGCATCGATTACGCTTGTTCCTGCGTTATTCACTTTATTCGGACGTAAGGCGTTTTGGCCGAAGGTACCGAAATATGGCGGAGAAGAAGAGTTGAAACACACGTTTTGGAAGTCGGTTGCCCGGTTTGTAATCAGTAAACCTTGGATCAGCGGCGGATTGACGGGGATTTTCCTGGTGGTGACTGCACTCAATGTGATGAACATTGAGTTTGAGTTTGATACCGTGAAGAAATTCCCTGAGGATTTACCTTCCCGGACAGGGTATGAAATTGTAGAATCCCAGTTTGATAAGGGGGAGCTTGCTCCAACTACGCTGCTCATTGAAAGCAATGAGGCTATAACGCCTGAAAAGGCAGATGAAATCAAGAACGAATGGGAGAATATGGATGAGGTCGCTTCCGTCCGGAAGTCGGGGCAAACGGAGGATAACACGGCAGTGAAATACAGTGTCGCTTTATCCATGAATCCATATTCGAAAGATGCCATCGACTTCATGGAAGACCTCACGGGCTCGACCCCTGATAAGCTCAGTGATCTTTCCGTAGATGGAGAGGCTTATTACGCAGGCGTTACGGCCAAGCTTGTGGATGAGAGGACCGTGAATAACAGGGATATCGTGATGATTGTGATCCTTGAAACGGTACTCATACTGGGTCTGTTGGTAGCCCTTACCCGTTCGATAAAATTACCTTTATATATGGTGGGAACCATCTTACTTTCTTATGTCTCCGCGCTGGGACTGGGGATTTTCCTTGTTGATGTGTTGTTCGGTTTTGATGCCATCAGTACACGGGTCCCTGTTTACGCATTCATCTTCCTGGTGGCCCTGGGTGTGGATTATAACATCATCCTGGTATCCCGTTTCATGGAAGAGAGAAAGACACACGGTGTCAAGAAAGGCCTGGAAATTGCGATGACGAACACTGGCGGCGTCATTTCATCTGCCGGGATCATCCTCGCTGCTACATTTGCAGCTTTGACCACGATGCCGATTGCTGATTTATTCGTCTTCGGCTTTATGGTGGCAATGGGAATCCTGTTGGATACTTTCCTGGTTCGCGGTGTGCTGCTGCCTGCATTGATACTGGCATTTGAAAAGGAACATCAAACCTCTCATACTAAGGAATAATAGAGATACGAAGATTGGCTGTCGTATTTGCTTATAGGAGGTCATTTATGAAAATTCTTGTTGTGGATGATGATGTCAATATTCAAAAGCTTGTCTCCATTCATTTAAGCCGCAAGGGCTATCAGGCACTGAAAGCGAATGATGCGGAGGAAGCTCTGGAAATCGTTGAAAAGATGGCTGTTGATCTCGCGGTGGTCGATGTCATGATGCCCGGAATGGATGGGTATGAACTGACCGGGATTTTATCTGATGTTTATGATATTCCGGTCATCCTGTTGACCGCTAAGGGGCAGCTGGATGATAAGGAGCGGGGCTTTCTGTCCGGATCGGAAGATTATATAGTGAAGCCCTTTGAGGTCAAAGAGCTGTTATACCGTGTTGCCGTTGTCTTGCGCCGGGTGGAGCGGGCAATGGATACGTTTATAAGGGCAGGGAATCTGGTGCTTGACCGCAAGAACTTTGAAGTGATGATCAATCAAGAGACGATCCTCTTTCCATTGAAGGAATTTGAATTACTGAGTATCCTCGCTTCGCGGGCGCAGCGGATCACACCCCGTGCTTTGTTGATCGAACAGATTTGGGGAATCGATTATGAAGGAAGCGAACAAACCCTGAATACACATATAAACCGGATCCGTGACCGTATTAAGAAATATGAGGCGGGTGTCGAAATCCAAACGGTCAGAGGGATTGGGTACAAGCTTGAGGTGACCGGATGAGGACGCTGTACAGGAAATTTGTCGCAGCGACGCTCTCGATCCTGAGCATCAGTCTCATCTCAGGTTTGTTTCTGACCAATTGGATATATCTAAACTCCACCAAGCAGAAAATCGACCAACAAAACGTGGGGATTGCTAAAGAAATCGTTGCGAGCATAGAGGGGATGCAGGGCCACCAGACGGCTCTGGCTCCATATTTGGAATCAGTGGGGAAACTGGGTTATCAGGTGCTCGTGATTGATGAGGATGGGGACAAACAATTTTTCGGTGAGGAGTTTGCGAAGACCGAGCTCTCAGGTGAAGCCCGGAAGGTAATGGATGAAAGGGAAATCTATCACGGCATGAGTGAGGATTCCAGCCAAACCTTTATGATGGGACACTTTTCCAATGATGTACGCAATACGGTCGGGGTACCATTCACCTCAAACGGAGAGCAGTTTGCGTTGTTCATGCGCCCGAACAACAAATTGCTATTCTCTGATATTCACATGATCCTTGCATGGTTCATTTTAGCTGTATCTATATTCAGTATCATCGGCATGACCTGGTTTGCGAAGCATTTGATCAAGCCCATCACCCAGTTGACGGAAGCAACCAAAGAATTGACACGTGAGAATTTCAAATATGAGTTGAACATCAGCCGCAGGGATGAAATCGGTCAGCTGGCACAAAGCTTCACCACCATGCAGCGTCAATTGCAGCATAACGATGAAGCCCGTAAATCCTTCATCAGCAATGTGTCCCATGATTTTCAATCACCCCTGATGAATATTCAGGGATACGCCGATTTATTGAAGGCGGGTGTGACCAAGGAAGAGAGCGAGCAGTATCTCGGGATCATTGACGATGAATCAAAGCGGCTTTCCCATGTAACAAAACAGTTATTAATCATTACGTCTCTGGATCAAAAAGCATACCCAATGAAGATTTCAAAGGTTCAGGTGGATGATCAGATCAAGCAGGCGATACGCAGGTATCAATGGCTTATAGAGGAAAAAGAACTGGAAGTCTCCTACAATCTCGCTCCATGTACCTTCAAATATGATGCCGAACTGATGTCCAATGTCTGGGATAACTTCATGACCAACGCCATAAAGTACAGCGGTCAGGGGGACAGCATCTGGATCGGTTTGGAGGAGAAAGAGGAGAATCTTGTGATCACGTTTAAGGATACCGGGATCGGAATGACACAAAACGAAATGGATCAGATCTTTGATCGCTTTTACCGTGTGGATGCAGCGAGGGAGAAGGGCGGGACCGGTCTCGGTCTCTCGATAGTCAAGCAGATCATTGACCTGCACCAAGGAAAGATCAATGTGAAAAGTAAAGCCGGGGAGGGAACGATCTTCACGATCACCCTTCCTGTTATATAAAATGGATAATGGAGGAGAAAAAATGGAACAAGTTTGGAGTTTGAGATTGATACGATTTGCAGCTGTCTTTGGCATCATCGGTACGTATTTGGGGTCGCATATGGCCGGGGTGATGGACTATGCACTCAAACCGATTCATGCCCACATCCTGCTGGTCGGCTGGCTTTCCGTTTTTGCCTGGGGAATTTTCTACAAGGTATATACGGTCAAATATAAAAAAATGGTGGCAATTCACAGCATTTTCGGGATGGCCGGAGCTCTCGGTCTGACGGTGGGTATGTGGATGTACAACCTGAATCCCTTTCAACTGAATGAAGCATTCATCACTGTGTTTTTCATTGTAGGGGGAACCTTGCTCCTGCTGGCCTTTCTATTGTTTGCGGTGATTACTTTCATGGTGGAAAGAAAAGCAGTATAGGATCAGCTCCACTCTATCAATGGCTGCCTGAACGGCGATTTTATGTTTAGTCTTTCACAAACCAGGATAAATCCTCTATATGACTTACTAAATCAGGAGGCTGTTAAAATGGGAAGACTGAATCAAAAAATCACCGTGATCACAGGGGCTGCGACCGGAATCGGGGAAGCCGTTGCCAATGTTTTTGCAGAAGAAGGGGCTGTGGTCATCTGTGCGGATGTGGATGAATTCCAGGTGAGGAAGACGGCTGAAGACATCAAATCGAAAGAAGGAACGGCAGAGGCCTATCACCTCGATGTATCGAGCGAGGAGAGTGTGAAGAAATTTGCCGAGTATTTGAAGGACACGTACGGGAAGATCGATGTCCTCTTTAACAATGCAGGCGTGGATGAACAGGGAGGGAAGGTCCATGAATATCCGGTCGAACTATTTGATAAAATCATTGCAGTCGACCTGCGGGGGACGTTCCTTGTCAGTAAATATCTGATTCCGCTCATGCTTGAAAACGGAGGCAGTATAATCAACAACGGTTCAATGTCCGGTCATGCAGCCGACCTGGACCGCTCTGGTTATAACGCAGCAAAAGGCGGCATCATCAACTTCACAAAGGCGATGGCAATCGATTACGCGCGACACGGGATCCGGGTCAACTCCCTGTCTCCAGGTACGATCGAAACACCGCTTATTGATAAACTCGTCGGAAGCAAGCAGGACGACATGGGGCAGAAATTCAGGGACGCCAACCGATGGATCACCCCGATTGGCCGCCTCGGCAGCCCCCGCGATATGGCCACCGTCGCCCTTTTCCTGGCCTCGGATGACAGCGCATATGTGACAGGCGAAGACATCAAGGCGGACGGCGGCATCATGGCGTATACATGGCCCGGTAAGATGTTGATTGAAGAGGAAGAGTGGAAGAAGGGTACGGAATAGAATAGTTTGGTGAGGCTCCTTGTCTTTTGGCAGGGGGCTTTTTATATGGAATGGAGGAACTTTGGAAGATTATGGTTTAATTATCAGAATAGTCATGATATAATCACCCGTAAAGAAAGGAAGGGAGACAACCCATGATTAAAATCATTTATCTCAATCCATTCGATCATTAGAGTGCTGTCTACGTTTGGAAGCCTCCTTGATTTTTACTAGTAATGTCTAGTAATAAACTATAGGAGGAACCAATATGAATAGACAGTTGACGATATTATTGATTGGAAGAATAATCACGAATTTTGCGGACAGTTTTTATATGATCGCGACTATTTGGTATGTGAAATCACTGACGGGTTCACCGTTTCTGATTGGTTTGACGAGTGCGGTGGCGATTCTGCCGGTGACGATACAATTCCTGTACGGACCGGTAATCGATCGATTTTCAAAAAAGACCATTCTCTACGCGGCGATGTTCGGGCAGGGGGCACTGATAAGCGTCATTTCGATCCTTTATTACTCAAATATCCTGTGGCTGCCGGTGCTGTTTCTGATGATGTTCATGGCACTTTCCTTATCAGAAAGTACATACCCGACCGAAAGTGCGTTGATTGAGCGGCTTGCGCCAAAGGAAAAACTGACAAAAGTGAACGCCTTCTTTTCATTTTCGTATCAGACACTCGATATCATATGTGATGCAGTTTCAGGCATCCTGATCGCATTTGTCGGACTTGGCGTCATTTATATGACAAACAGTGTGCTGCTGGTGATGACCGGGCTCATGTTCCTTGTATACTTGAAGGTGCCTAAATCTGAAAAGGAATCTCAAGTCTCTGCATTAGGTTTCTTTAAGCAGTATAAGGAAGATTTCAAAGAGGGCTTCGGGGTCGTCAGGTCGAAGCGCAAATTGTTAAGCATCATGTTCGGAGTGATGGGCATTAATCTGATGGCGACCATGGGACTGGCGATGCTCCCGGTCATTTCGGATACATCCGCTGAATACGGATTCTGGCTGACTGCCATATCCGTCGGCACCCTGACCGGGACCCTCCTTTCGAGCAGGGTGGAAAAGATCCCGCTCAACCGGATCTTGCCAATTGTCGCCGTCTGGTCCGGCGTATTCTGGCTGCTGGCTTTCACTTTCAGGGGCGCCTGGTTCCTGCCGTACCTGTTCTTCGCCTTCTCATGGGCGGGGATCGGCATCTTAAGCATCTATATCCAGACCATGATCCAGGTCAATCTGCCAAGAAACCATGTCGGTATTGGATTTGCATTTATTTCATCGCTGCTTGGATCGCTGAGTCCCCTCGGTTTCTTCCTGGGCGGAGTGATCGGTGAATTGACTTCGGGGATATTTCTGCTGAGCATATCGGGGACAGGGTATCTTTTGTTTTCAATTTACTTCCTGGTGAATCCCAAATTGAGGACGTTGGATGGCCCATTGAATGTCGGTTTTGAGGAATCGGCTTGAGGAAGTACGGGTAACTGGTTTCCTAGAAATTGCAGATAGTAGAGTATAAAATCAATTCGGTTTTATACTCTATTTTTCTATCTTTTTATTGAAAGTGAGGTGGGAATGATAGAAAAACAATAAGATAATTTCAAAAATCCATCAATGATACCTTTTCTCAATGTTACTAAAGAAAATGATACAAAAAAAAATATGACATAGTAAATACAAAAGGAAGGTATTATAAAAAACAAGACATCGGTTTATTTATTAGGAGGAAGTATTATGCAGAAAAAAGCTTTAGTAATAATTGATATTCAAAATGACATAACAAAGAATTACAAAAATATCATTGATAATATTAACAAATCAATTGATTGGGCGGTCGAAAATAATATTCATGTTGTTTATATAAGACATGAGAATTTGTCACCTGGTACGAGAACTTTTAAAACAGGTACACTAGGTGCCGAATTAGCTTCAGATTTGAAAGTAGTATCAGAAAATGTTTTTACAAAATATAAAGGAAACGCATTAACAAGTAAAGAATTTACAGACTTTATTAGTATAAATGAAATAGAGGACTTCTACATCACTGGAGCAGATGCTGTTGCTTGTGTTAAGTCAACTTGCTATAACTTACGTAAATCAAACTATGGGGTTAGTGTACTATCAGATTGCATAACCAGTTATGATAAAAAGAAAATTGATGGAATGATAGATTATTATGAAAGTAAAGGATGCAAGATAATTTGTTTGAATGACTTATTGATTTAAGAATCTACATATCCATTTAATCGTCCAGAGGTAGTTTAAACATACTGCTTTGCTCCGTTTCTTAAAGTATCTAGGTGCACTACTCAATAATTAAAGAATTTATTAATTTGAAGTTAAGTCATCATATTCATTGAACGATACCAAGGCGTCTCACCTCTCCCGCTGCTCTCATTTCAAAGTCTCACGCCTTTCTTAACATCGTGCTTTAACATAGCCTGAAAATAAGGACTCGATTGGGGTTCTTATTTTATGGTCATTTATCAATAATATTATTTAACATAGTTTTTTTGAAAAGTGGAAAAGAAAATCCGGATTATTTTACGAGAGAAGAAGACATAAGCGGGATGAAACAATCGGTCAATCATTTCCTGGAGCAGAAAAGAAGTTTGAAAATCGGGTGATCCGGCTGAGGGCTGAGGAGAATGCAGTCGTGTTTTATGAACAATTGATTGTAAAAGATGAAAAAGTCCTGTCTCGATTGTTCACGATTGAAAATTGGAAATTACGGAGCGGAAAATGGGGAGTTATGAGTGAGATAGAAGAAGCAATTTAGCAGGTTTTGGTCTTTTTAGTCAATATGTTGGTTAATTGCAAGTACCGGTAAGGACGAGCGGTTTAGCAGCGGGGGTATTATCTGGTCAGGGACCGTGTTTATTATCAAAACCGGCCCACTTATTATCAAAAATCCGGATATATTATCAAAACTGAACCATTTATTATCAAAAATAGAATTATATTATCAAAACCATGAATGCACAGCGTAGAATACAAAGGGGGGTATCATTTAATCGGGGTCCGTCCCCGCGACCCAATTAATTTGTCCCCAGCCCCAGCAGCAACACAACAACAACCTGCCGGAGCAAGGCACCCAAGAACCAACAAATCACTTTTCCTTCTTATAAAACCGCCGTGCTTTAGCACGATTGCCGCAATCGGCCATGGAACACCAGCGGCGGCTCCGGTTGCGGCTCGTATCGAAGAATAACCATCCACACGGATCTCCCTCGCATTGTTTGACCCGTTCCAAATCGTTTTTGGAAACGAGTAAATCTACGGCAGACTGCAAGATTGGAGGGAGCATCATGTCCAAGTTTTCCCCGGAGTAATCGAACTTCATTATGTAATGATCTTTTTCATGGATCAACTGAAGCTTTCGATCGAATCGGCTTACAAATTCATTGAAGCGGTCCAGGTCTTTCTCAAGAGGTGGTGCTTCCTCTGCAATCGATTTGAATACTCTATACATCACTTCCCGCATCTCAACTGCCTGCTTCAAAACATCCCCGGCTTCAGGCGGTTTTTCCTCCGCTTTTAAAAGAAGGGCTTTTGCTTGTTGTCCGCTCAGGACTCCTGCATGGATGCTCCAGTCGACCAAATTCGCATAACCCGCAAACCATTCCCTCCTTTTTTCGGTACTTTCCCGCCAACTGACGGTATTGATGAAATCCATACACAGCCGTTCTCCGACCATCATATAAGAATTTGTTTCTGACATGTTCAAAACTCCTTTTCTGTAACCATCTTAATACATATTGACAGTTAGAAACAACCGGGTTAAACTATAACCGTCTAAAGTAATTTTGATGGTTAAATACAATTTCAGGAGGTACAGAGATGAACAATCCGATGTTGGCAGCTGTTGAAACATTGTTGAAGGAAACATTTGAGGGACCTGGTGAAAATGGAAGCTGGTACACAGAATCAAAGCCAGGGAGTGGTTTATTCGGAACGCTTGGAAAACTATCGGAAAAAGAGGCATCGATCTCTGTTAACGGGACGACAATCGCCGCCCAAACGGACCATACCCGCTATTACTTGTGGGTTGCGAACTCCTATTTAAATGGGGAAGAGCCAGAAAAGGATTGGGGAGCATCCTGGAAAATCGCAAAAGTTGATAAAATGACCTGGGAAAAATTCAAACAAGAACTTCAACAAGAATATACAACATTGCTGAAAAAGGTTGGTTCACTTGACTCCTTGGATGAACAGACATCGAATGGTCTGTTGGGAGCGATCGCCCACTCAGCCTACCATCTCGGTTCGATCCGGCAAATGATCAAGGGACTCTAAGATTGAATCCACATACAAGCATAGAAAAGCTCCAGGGAATCATTCCCCGGAGCTTTTTAAAATTAGTATACCCCAACAGCATCCCATGCTGCTTTTACAGAGTTATACGTCGAGCTTCCGCTTCCATACAGGTCCGCTGCTGATTGAAGAAGAGCGGCACGTGCGTAGCTGAAGTTGCTTGTAGGCGTTAAGTATACCGTCAATGCACGGTAATAGATCTTTTCGGCTTTCGCTTTACCGATGCTTTGGATCGTGTTGTACGCTGCTTTGTTCGGAATGCCTGAGTTGGTATGAACGCCGCCATTATCAGAAGAGGTATTGACATAGTCATTCATATGAGCCGGCTGTCCATATTGAGTCGGATTTGACAGGCTGCGAAGGGCATCGCCAGAAACGCCAGGTGTGTAGACATCTTCACCCATCAAGTAATCGCCGGGATCGAGGAAGTATCCGAATACATCCGAGAACGATTCGTTCAGCGCGCCTGATTGATATTGATATTGCAGACCTGCTGTACGTTCTGTCACGGCATGGGTCAATTCATGTGCAACAACGTCCAAAGCGCCTGACAGGGAAGTGAAGGTGGATCCGTCACCGTCACCGTACACCATTTGTGAACCGTTCCAGAAAGCGTTATTGTAGTTGCTTCCGTAGTGGACAGTGGAACGGATGGTCGCACCGTTATTGTCAAAACTGTTGCGGTTATGTGTGTTTTTATAATAGTCATATACTTTACCCGCGTAGGCATGGGCGTCTACGTCAGCAGCTTGCGAATAGGCTGTCCAGGCATTGTTGCTGTCTACTGAATAGTAACCTGGAAGACTTGATCCATTATTCGCTGTTAATGTTTCAATGACACCGTTCATTGGTTTTGTGACGTCAAAAAGATAATAAGTACCGTTTTCATAATAAGTGTTCAATGATTTATAATCATCCAGCACACCATATCCATACCCGGTGGTTCCCGCATCGCTCACTGCATTGACTGCTTCAAGGATCCGGCCGTCTTCAGCATCGATGAAGATCTGCCAGTTGGCACCGTACGGTTTGATGAATTGAAGCTGAACTTTGTAGGCAAGGTTGAATTCGCCGTCTTTCTCATGGATGACCAGGTCATTTTTCACTGTCGTATTTTCGATATCGCTCTTAGGTCCTGCCACGTTTTGATTATCTACAACCGTATCGCTTTTTGATAGGTTGATATGTTTCCATGCAAGATCAGACGCAGCCTTTTTGGAAATGGAGGACTTGGTCTTTGTCACCTTTTTGGCTGCTTTGTCATATAGCTGCCCGGTTGCACCCGTCACTTCATTCTCTTTATTTATGTGGATGATGAAGGTTGCCCCGTCGATCGGAACCCCTTTGATCGATTGAGAAAAACGATAGTGAGTGGATCCAAGCTCATCCGTTGTTTTTTCGATGAGGGTAAGCTCTGAATGAGGATCGATTTTGAACAACTCTTTATTGACCTTCATGAATTTCTTTACATCTTTTTCGTTCTTTACAATACCTTTTGACAGCTTCCCGGATAGGAAGTCCGGACCGCTTTTATCTATAAGTTTTTGATGGATTTCCATTTTGGAAGTGATAGAATCCGTAGATGATTGCGCGAATGTTGTTCCAGTAAAGGATGCACTGAAAACAAGGGATGTTCCTAATGCTAAACTGACTAATTTTTTCTTCGACATAATTACAATTCCCCTTTTATAATGTATTAGAGAAATAGCTATTTCTTATAGCTCCGGCAGCTAATTTGAATTCTAGTAAAATAAACTTGATAAGACAATGAAAATTATGGAAATAGTATGTCAATTTAGAATATTTACTTTTTTGGGTTTCCGCTTTTGTGTAAACGGAAGGGAGGATTCTTTGTTTTTCTCCTTTTTTTGACAAAGATTATTTTTTTAGGCATATTCGACATTTTTTTCTATTTGATAATTTGCTTTCCTATTATAATGGGAAATTAGAAATCTTAGATGTTGGGGGATGAACTTGAAGAGGGACCAGCAGATAAAAACTCAGGGAATTTGACCCTGAGTTTATCTTGATTACTATGATTTAAGCAGGACTATTTTTCTGTACATGCTTTTAAAAAGAATCGGGCGGTCTTCCATTATGGACAGGATCTCTTTGTGAGGTTCAACCATCTTTTCAAAATTCCTCCCAATGTCCGTGCCCAATACCCCGATAACCGGTCTGAGCAGCTTTTTATAGAGCGGCAGTTTGTTCCCTTTTGGAGAAAATTTATCAAAAATGACTATTTTGCCATCCTGTTTCAAGACCCGTACGATTTCCCCGAAACACCGGTTTTCATCAGGGACAACCGACAAGATCAGGCTTGCCACCACCAAATCGAATTGATCATCTTCAAATGCCATGTCCTGTGCATCCATCTTCAAAAATTCGATAGCAGAATGGTTGAATTTTTCCCGTGCCTTCTGAAGCATCGCCTCTGAGTAATCGATAGCCGTGATATCAAACTTATCAATATCCAGTAACTCCAAATCTGCGCCGGTACCAACCCCGACAAAAAGAATTTTCTGACCTTCATCTTTAAATATGCCATCACTGAAAATCTGTTTGCGTGCTTTAAGAAATAATCCGGAATTGAAAAGCTGGTCGTAAAAACCAGACCCGAGTTTATAGATGAATTTGTTCCAGTGGTTGTTCATTGGTCACCTCTTATTTCTTTTAATAATGTTACTATTAACATACCATGTATTTTACCAAATATGACCAATAGCAGATGAATAAAAACTTGCCGCCATTTGGATTGGATGTGGATTAAAGGATATTATACCGGTTTTAAAGAATAGGTATATGACAATTGCTTATCGGAGGAAACCAATTGAATAAACTTAAAAACAACGGTTATGAATTTATGGATTTTATGTACATCAACGAAGGGGAAATATGTACATACGGACCGCTTGCCGGATCTTTTGCGGTATTGAAATGCGGGGGAGAGGTTCTCATGTGCTATAACGTTTGGCGGAAGCAGTGGGAATTGCCGGCCGGACGCAGGGAAGGTGATGAAACCGCAAAGGAGTGCGCTGCTCGGGAACTTTATGAAGAAACGGGGCAAGTGGTGTCGGACTTGCAATTCAGTGGACTATTAAAATCAAAGAATATCAAAACGGGCGAAGTCAAATACAATCCCGTTTATGTTACGGCCCTTGAAAAACTTCAGCCCTTTATCGAGAACGAAGAAACATCTGAGATAAGGCTTTGGGATTTAAAAGAAGAAATCGGTGATCTGGATATGGTTGATATCAGGATATTGGATTTTGTTTGAGTCAGCGGGTCGAGGGGACAGGTACCTTGTCCCACTTCAAAAAAAAAAACGAATCGAACGAAAATTGACCATATTTTAGTGATCATTCTGTTATATGAGTCCGCATTTCATCCAAAGGGGAAGAGTTATGGGCCTCACCCGGGGTATTAATGCGACTCGCAATTCATTTATTATCAAAAAGGGCCCACTTATTATCAAAAATCCGGATATATTATCAAAAACCAACCATTTATTATCAAAAATAGAAATATATTATCAAAACCATTATTACGCATCTCATAATACCCATCGGTGTATAAATCGACCGAAGCATATTCAGAAAGATTCGCCAGGATTATAAGAACCTGAACGAAAGTTATTACATGGAAGAGCCCCACTAGATTCATATTATAACCTACATCACGGATAAGTTATTTGTTATACTAATTAAAAAAGTTCATTAGTGTTTGTCTTTCCGCTATAACCGTATGGACATCAACTATCTAAGTGAACGATAAAAACGAGGGTTAAGATTGACGACATTTCTTTTAATTATCATTTATTTGGCTTTCATCAGCCTGGGGCTGCCTGACTCGATCCTTGGAGCGGCCTGGCCTGTCATGCAAAAGGATTTGGGCGCCCCGCTGGAGTCGGCAGGACTGCTGTTCATGACTGTCGCCGGGGGAACGATCATCTCCAGTTTAGTGAGCGGGAGCATCTTGAAGAGGTTCGGCACAGGTAAGGTTACGTTTGTCAGCTGTTTGATGACGGCCCTCGCACTGGTGGGGTTCCAGTTCTCTCCTTCGATTGTGTGGCTGGTTGTGTGTGCGGTACCGCTTGGCCTTGGTGCAGGGGCAGTGGATTCGGGGCTGAACAACTATGTGGCCGCCCATTACAAAGCTCACCACATGAGCTGGCTGCACAGTTTCTGGGGCGTAGGAGCCACCATGGGTCCGGTCATCATGGCGCAGTTCATTGCAGGTGATTTATCATGGAGAAGCGGGTACCTGGCGATTGCCGGGATTCAACTTGCGCTGGCCGTGATTCTGCTAATGACGCTGCCTATATGGAGCAAAGTGAAAAGCGGACCAAAGGCCAAGGAGAATGAATTACAGGAATCAACTGTTAGTGGGAAAGTGGAAGCAAGTAAACCCCTGCAGGTAAAGGGTGTAAAACTCGCTCTGTTCACGTTCTTCTTTTACTGCAGTATCGAAGCCGCCATGGGGCTGTGGGGGAGCAGCTTCCTCGTGAATGCAAAAGGGGTATCCCCGGCGGATGCCGCCAGGTGGGTGTCCCTGTATTGGGGAGGAATCACGGTGGGGAGGTTCATCACCGGATTTATCACCTTCAAGGTCAGCAACCTCCTTCTCATCCGGTGGGGCCAGCTGATCGCACTCTGCGGGGCGGTGCTTTTGTTCATGCCTCTCCCGACAGTCTTTACGCTCATTGGCTTTATGCTTGTCGGGCTCGGGCTCGCGCCTATTTTTCCATGTATGCTTCATGAGACACCTGCACGTTTCGGCAAGCATCATTCCCAGAGCATCATGGGATTTCAAATGGCATTCGCTTATACAGGGAGTACATTTATGCCTCCGCTGTTTGGCTTTATTGCCTCAAAGACTTCGATCGGATTTTTCCCGGTCTTTGCCTTGGTCATTGCAGCGGCGATGTTATTGAGTTCGGAGAGGTTGAATTCTTTGTTGAGGAAGAAGGCATTGGAAAAAGAGATAAAGGCAGTTTAATTGTTTAGGAACATCAAAAGAGCTGGTCCATCGAATGGACGGCTCTTTTTTGTGTGTTTTCAAGAAAGAATATTTCTATTATTTTACAAAAATATGTTAAACTATCCAAAGGAATTTATTTCATGATGGAGGGGGAAATGTGCTAAATGGAATTCAGGGGTTCAAGTGCGTATGACCAGGAAAGTTTCTTTTCAACTTATATGATACGAAGAGATCGAAAGGACAGCCCAAATAATGCGATTGAGGGTCCGATCATCGATGAGCTTTTTGGCGACGTCCAGAATAAAGAAATCCTGGACCTTGGATGCGGGGATGCCGTTTTTGGCAGAGAATTATTGGATAATGGCGCTGCCTCTTACACCGGAGTGGAGGGTTCTGAACAAATGGCGGCCGCTGCCAGGCTGACTATGTCCGATAAAAATGGGACCATCATCCGCGAGTCCATGGAATCGTATCATTATCCGAAGGAAGCTTTCGATATCGTCACATCCCGTTTTGCCATCCATTATGTTCCGGACATCGAACCATTGTTTCAAGACATACATAAAGCATTGAAGAAAAATGGGCGGTTTGTGTTCAGCGTGCAGCACCCTCTCACTACTTCGTCGTTTGTCAGCAAGAAAACGGGTGACAAACGCGGGAACTGGATTGTGGACGATTATTTCCTTGAAGGGGAAAGAAAAGAACCGTGGATCGATCAAGTGGTGGTCAAATATCACCGGACGATCGAGCAATATTTCCGGACGCTGTTGTCATGCGGTTTTACCGTCACGGATCTGCGTGAAGGGACGCCATTGCGCGAACACTTCAGCAGTGAAGAAGAATTTGTGAGAAGGCAGAGGATTCCGGTTGTGCTTGCTTTTTCTTGCATCAAATAAGATTTGCGGTACACATATCAGAGGAGCGGAAGGCGACAGGGCCGCCTTCAGTTTACTTTTAAAGGGGCGACGGCAATGCTTCTGAAAAGAACGAGTAAGGCAGACATGAGTCCTCTTAAAAAATCAGTCTTGCAAACAGGGATTCTGCTTTTTTGGATGATTGGTATTATATTTCTTTTTATATTGGGGAATTTGCTCCTTAAGATCAATACATATGGATTTGAAACAGGCGTGAAGAGCACGGCCAATACACTGGAGATCTTTTCTAAGCCAGTGGTTTCACCACTGAAATGGTCGTCACAACAAGAAACCGGAATTCATCATTTAGTTGTTAACATGCTTGTTTTTTATGCTGTTTTTACCTTTGGATTCTGGGTGAGGCAGTATTTTAAAGTAGCAGGCGTGATTCTGCTGCTGGTGTTTTTCATTGCTTCAGGCATTTGGTATTATGTATATTTTTTAAGTTATGCGGTGATTTAGATTCTAGAGAGAAAGCTTGGTGTCCGAATGATAAATAAGATTAGAGAACTTCCTGAAAAGGCTGCCTTTACAATAGGCTTGTCAATGATCTTTGTCTGTCCAATCGTATTGCTGTTCATCCCGGTGGATAAATGGATGACGATCGCCATTCAGGGTATTGTCGGATTTATTTCTATCCTATTTATCCTGAGTGCAGCGGATAAGAGACATGCACGAACCGGTAGTGATAAATGAATGACGATTGAGATGGGAGGGGAACCCATTGAATTTTACTGACTCTCTCGTGACCTACTTTCTTTTATGGGGAATGCCCGTTTTTATGGTGATGCGGGCCTACTTGGAAATGAGCGGGGATGTGAAAAAAGAAGCGTTAAGTGATTTCAGAACACCGCGCTTTATTTTTACTATCGGCTTCATGGTGACGGGTGCATTTGCAGCACATGCAGGGATGCTGTTCTCGACAAACTCGTTAAGATACATCGGAACTTCGCTTCTCATCACTGGATTAGTGGTATCTTCTTTTCAAACGTGGAAGTTTAGTAAGGGGAGAAGTGCCTACTTGAAAATGAGCGGGGATGTGAAAAAAGAAGCGTTAAGTGATTTCAGAACACCGCGCTTTATTTTTACTATCGGCTTCATGGTGACGGGTGCATTTGCAGCACATGCAGGGATTCTGTTCTCGACAAACTTGTTAAGATACATCGGAACTTCGCTTCTTATCATTGGATTAGTGGTATCTTCTTTACAAACGTGGAAGTTTAGTAAGGGGAGAAGTGCCTATATGCTTTTAATTGGGACGTTGCTGATTTTCTTATTTTAAAGACAGGTATAGTGCTTAATTTTTTGAACCGGGATACCTGTCCTATCGCTTCTTCAAGTCCCTTGACACTTGCCACTGCATAAGATAAAATATTCCTAATTTTCAATACTGGCGGCTATGAAGAGAAGAGTAGTTGGGATCGGTTATTTTCAGAGAGCTCCGGGTGGTGGGATGGAGTAATAATGATCTTAATGAAAAAAGGCTCGGAGCTTCGCACGGATCCAGGGTTTCCCTGGTGATACTGCGACGGGATCTCCCGTTACAGAGATAGGGTATACTCAACTATAAGTTTTGACGTACCCGAAGAGTTTGGTATGGCGACATATCAATAAACTGGGGTGGTACCACGGAGCATAATACTCTCGTCCTCAAGATGATGAATCTTGGGGGTGGGAGTTTTTTTGTTTTTAAATAGATTCGGTGTGATAAAAAACCAAAGAACGGAGTGAACGGTATGAGTATCGAGCAGACAGAAGCCAGACTGAAAAAGGCACAAGCGATGAGATCGCAGGGGATAGATGTATATCCAGAAAGGTTTTCCGTAAATTATGAACTTGCCGAGGCAGCCCGGCTTGAAGATGCTACAGCGGGAGTGAGGGCAGCGGGAAGGATCATGGGGATCAGGAACTTCAAGAAACTGATGTTCATTACGGTCTCAAACATACATGGCAGTCTGCAGCTTCTCCTGAAGAAGGATGAAGTGGGCGAAGGTCCGTTTGAACAATTTCAAGATTTGGTGGACATCGGTGATTTCATCGGTGTGGAAGGAAGCATGTACACCACGGGGGCGGGAGAGAAAACGCTGCGGATCGAACATTATGTATTCCTTGGCAAAGCGCTGCGGAGTCTGCCGGATAAATGGCACGGTCTGAGCAACATAGATGTCCGTTACAGGCAGCGTTACCTGGACTTGATGATGACTAGTGAAACCCAAAGCCGAATGCTGTCCAGAAGCAAAATGGTTCGCGCTATTCGCCGATTCTTTGAAGATCAGGATTTCATTGAAGTGGAAACGCCAATTCTGCAGCATACCTCCTCCGGTGCGCTCGCGAAACCATTCAAGACCCATCACAATGCCCTGGATACGGATCTGAACCTCCGGATCGCGCCGGAAACATATTTGAAAAGGCTGATCGCAGGCGGCTTCACCAAGGTATATGAATTCGCCAAGTGTTTCCGGAATGAAGGGATCAGTCCCCAGCATCTTCAAGAGTTCACGATGCTCGAGGGATATGCAGCCTTCTGGAACTATGAAGACACGATGAAACTCATGCGTGAGATGGTGCTCCATGTATTGGTACACACTTTTGGAACAACCACCATCCATATAAACGGCCAGGCGATTGACTTTTCCCAGCATTGGGAAGCGGTCTCCTTCAGGGAATTGATTCAGAGGGAAACAGGAATTGATATCAGCCTATATCCAACTACAGATGAATTGATTCAAGAGATTCGCAGGATAAACATCCAACTTGAACATGCGGATATTCATTCGTTAGGAAGAGGAAATTTGATTGATTTGCTTTATAAGAAATCATGCCGTCCAAAGCTGATCAAACCGACATTCCTGATCCAGCATCCAATCGATCTGTCACCACTTGCGAGGGCAAATGACGAAGACCCTGCCCTTACAGACCGGTTCCAGCTGGTCGTGAACGGGGCTGAAATCATCAATGCATATTCTGAACTGGTCGATCCAATTGAACAAAGAAAAAGATTGGAGGAACAAGCCATCCTTAAGAGCAATGGGGATTCAGAAGCGATGGAAATGGATGAGGAATACCTGACCGCCATGGAATACGGGATGCCGCCCATCTCCGGCTGGGGATTCGGCATCGAACGGCTGCTGATGGTACTGACGGACAGCGATACGATCAAGGATTGTGTGTTATTTCCGTTGACTAGGAAGATGTAATTTGATGAGTTGGGTTGAGAGTGGGACGTGGGGACAGGTACAGTGACCCATTAAATAATGTTGAAGGATAAGAAGAGCTGCTTTTATTGATCGAATTTAAATATGTTTTAAGGAATGATGGGATTGGCTGAGCGGGTAACTACTAAACCAGTGAGTTTCAGCTGCCATCGTAGGGTATAATTGGTGCCCTGGTTGTTTTTATTATCAAAAACGTCCTGCTTATTATCAAAAATCTGGATATATTATCAAAAAACAACCATTTATTATCAAAAATAGAAATATATTATCAAAACTTATTTCCAATGCCTGAAATACCTGTCGTGGTATAGGTAGGGGAGGACATAAATCCCGAATCGAAGGAGCCGGTTTCTCATACAAACTGAGAAACCGGCTCTTATCTAATCTATGACATAAAACGAATCGAAGAATATCCAGAGTGCGGATGCTGTGCAGAGCGTTCCTGTTTGTAAACGGCCTTCAGCTGTGGTTCCGAAAGGGTTTCTAAATCCTGTTTTTCCTTCACCATGGATTCTTTGAGCATTTGATAAATACCTTTGTTCTGGTGGTTGAGTGAGGCTTGATTTGCCATCATTTCCTTCCTCCTCTAAGAAAAGAATTCTCTAAAATATAGGGTCGGTGTAAAGTTTATATCATCATAATACCTACAAACCTTATCTGTCAAGTCGGAATTAAACGAGACCCTATATAATTCAATTAACTTGGAGCACTGTAAAACGGGTTCACTGGTTGAGATTTCAGCTCGGTACCTTCTGGAAATATGATAAAATACTGGTAAACAAAAGGAGCATTCTCAATGATTCTAAGAAAATTTCTGGCAACCCTTGTGTCTGCCCTCATTTGTTCATTGATTTTAGCTATATTTCAGACATTAGATGGGAATGATCCTTTATACAATTACGGCAATCAGCTGATGAGCTGGTCAGCCATTTACTTTATTTATATCGGTGCAATTATTCTCATCTATGGAAATATCGTGTCTTCAGCCGCAGAGTATGTCCAAAAGAAGTTGTTTGCAGATAAGGATTGGCTGTACATTCTGATACTCGGGATGTTCGGTGTGGCAAACGGGCTGGTTTTCAATGAAATTCTGATGGCCGTCAGTGGAATGGCTGCAGCTGTGATTTATGGTGTTATAGAAATATGGATTGCCCGCAGGATGAGAAGTGAGCGAAGCATCAAGATGTTCGTGATTGTCCCGGCCGCAGTGTATCTTTTTGCATGGGGGATTGGGCAGGCACTATCCCCTCCGGTGCCGCCTTTTACAAAAGAAGATGCGGTCGAGTTCGCCGTTTCAGGAGAAGGGACCTCAATCGATTATTTTCCGGAAGAAATCGGTGTCTGGGAAGGAAACATTAATGGTTATAAGGTAAAGAGGGAAACCCTTGTAAAAGAAACCGGCCGCGAAACGTATGTGATTATATTTAAGGAGAAATGGGACTCCGGTATCGAAAAAGGTCAGTATTCCCTTTCCTATAAGGTGAAGCGCGGAAGTTCGACGATAAACGGGCAGACCGGGGATACGCCGCCTTACTATTAAACTTCTAATTCATTCAAGAGGTGAGCAGATGGAACTTTTTATGCTGATTGTGATTGTGATATTTTTACTTATTTTATTATCGATCGAAGGATCTCTAAGGAAAGTACATAAGTCGAATACAGAAATCCTGGAGGAATTGCGGGAGTTAAATAAGGAATGAAGGTTATTCACATAGGAGGGATGTCATGAGCAGCTTGATAAGATACAAACTCTTCTTATTTGTCCTGTTTTCTATTTTGCTGTACTTTGCAGTTAGTTGGGTGCAGCTGTTTGGCGTTTATACGCAGCTTTTCAACATTTTTACGATTATCGTGATTCTTGTAATGGGAATTTATTACCCGCGTTTCAGCAAAGGAATCAGTAAACGGATGGGCCGGAAAATAAAGCTGATCTGGATGGCTGTTTTTTTAGTTGTATTGGCTGGGTTGAAGGTCGGTAGTTCAGTTATAAGTGATGGCGCATTTAATTTACTGTTTATCATTACAGGGGTGTATTTATTAATGAATCTTAAGGAAGTGGTTAAGCAGAAGTAAGTGAGGCAAGGGGACAGGTCCACTGGTTTTTATGCTGTCCCCATAACTCACCCTTACCCTACGTGGGTATTTCGTAGGGTTTCGTTGTTTGTAAAAGGAAATATAGGAAAGGGTGTAGAAAAAGCTAGAAGGATACACTTGTTTTAGATGGTTATTTTAGAAAGCGTTTTCTTTGTATAGTAGGGGACGTTTCACTTTTGGATTTAATCGAAACCGGTTTCGTCATTGGGCACGATGCAATTATTATAGGTTTGGTGAAAGGGAAATCTTTTTTAATTAAAAACGAAAGCGGTTTCGGACTTGAAAAGTGGTGCTAAGGAGGAATGAAATCCTTCTTCACATATACAAACAAAGGGAGGAAACAAGGAATGAGAAACAAAGTGGCGATGGTGATGCTTGTGATGATACTTGCATTGTCGGTTGTACTGCCAGCCGGGGCGAAGGGCCCGCGAGGCAGTGAGGATGAGACGATGTTAAAACGCTGGGAGGAGCGGGGGCTCTTCGGGGTGATGGAAAAGATGAAGAAGAATTCGAACGCAGCGTTGTCGAGAGTGGAGTATGCTGGACTCATTCATTATCTAATTGGTGCCGGCAAGGAGGAGATGCCGTGGAGAAGAGCGGATGTGGTGAAGGATGCTAAAGCTCTCGGGTACTGGGATGAGGTGTTCGGAGAAGAAGCGGAAGCCAACTCGGCTGTGAAGAAGAAGGAGGCACTTGAGGTTGTGGAGTATCTCCTTCCGGACAGCGGCTCCGATGATGATGAGGATAGCATGAAGCCGCTTAAACTAATCGATGCAATCCGTTTGTTTGATGAGAGGGCCGATGGTTTTTACCAAGAGGCCGGTGTGTATTCCGGAGAGACGATCGTTGGAAATGCCCTCATTAATCATGGGGATGTGTCGCTCCAGGGTGTGAAGATCGAAGGAGATCTATATATCACGGCCGGCGCTCAGAATGGGAATGTCATTTTGAAAAATGTGACGGTTGATGGAAAGGTTTATATTGACGAGAAAGTGCAGAATCAGGTGCGTTCGGAAGGGTCGAAACTTGGTGAGGTCAGGGTGTATCAGCCAGGTGCCGGCAAATCCGACTGGACGCTGATGTGGTCGGATGAGTTCATTTCAAAAGAAATCGATCGTGAGAAATGGACGTATGATATCGGGAACTGGATTGTGGATGAAAACGGCGATCCAGTTTCTCCCGGGTGGGGGAATAACGAGCTTGAATATTATACGGACTCACCTGAGAATTCCTTCATCCGCGACGGTAAGCTCGTAATCAAGGCGAAAAAGGAGGATGAGCCGATCACCGATCAGTTCGGTTCGTACGATTATTCTTCAGCCAAGCTCAAAACGAAAGGCTTGTTCTCAAAAAAATACGGGAAGTTCGAGGCGCGGATGAAGCTTCCGGAAGGACAGGGATTCTGGCCGGCATTCTGGATGATGCCTGAAGATAGTGTGTATGGCAATTGGCCGACTTCCGGAGAGATTGACATCATGGAATCGGCAGGCGGCGATACGAGCAAGATCGGGGGCACGATTCATTATGGAGCGGAGTACCCGAATAACACGTATACGGGTGCGGAGTATCATTTTCCAGATGGAGAGGATACGACCGGTTATCATACGTATGGAATTGAGTGGGAGCCAGGTGAAATCCGCTGGTATGTAGACGGAAAGCTGTATCAGACGCTGAATGACTGGTTCAGCCAGGGCACGAATCAGGCGGACAAGTACGCATTTCCTGCCCCGTTCGATCAGGAGTTCTATCTGATCCTGAATCTTGCAGTAGGCGGCTGGTACGGCGGCAATCCGGATGAGACGACAAACTTCCCTGGAGAGATGGAAGTCGATTATGTCCGTGCCTATGAGCTGACAGGCCGTGACTATATAGAGCCGGTCGAGCCGGAGCAAGTGAAGGCCGAGCTGCCGGAAGGTTCCAAATTTCCGTTAGAGGATGGGAACTATATTTATGATTCAGATTATGATGAGCCGTTCACAGTGGTGGATGCATCTGACGAAGCGCTGGACGGGACATACTGGAATTTCGTGAAGCTGCCGGACTTCGGCGGTGGAGGGACGATAACGAAGGAAGAGGCAGACGGCGTTTCTTTTGCAAAAACAGAGGTGGCGAATGAAGGAAATGCATTGTGGGCGCTGCAGCTGATCCAGAACGTTTCGATTGCGGAAGGCGGCATGTATAAGGTCAGCTTTGATGCCAAGTCGGATACGAACCGTCCGATGATGTCGAAGGTATCGGGCGGAGCTGAGAGAGGGTACGCCAATTATTCGGGTGAGCAAACGATCCAATTGACGGATCAGGTGCAGTCTTATGAGTACACGTTCACGCACCGCCAGGATACGGATATCGCAGCAAGGCTCGAGTTCAATATGGGTGCAAATGGGAATGCACCTGTGTGGATTGGGAATGTACGCGTCGAGGAAGTGGAGCCGGTTGATTCAGGTAATGCTTCGAAAACTCCGCTGCCGGACGGAAATCATATTTATAACAGTACGTTTGATCAGGGTGACATGACGCGTATGAATTATTGGGATGTTTTAGTGAATGAGCCTGCAGCGGCTGCGGCCGAAGTAACGGAAAAAGCAAGGGAGCTGCATGCAGAGATCACAGACGGCGGTTCGGCTGCCGGTGACGTCCAGGTGAAGCAGACAGGTTTGCAGCTTGATGCGGGTGCAGATTATGAGTTGACGTTCGATGCGCGTGCTTCAGCTGACCGGAAGATTGAGGTCGAGTTCGTGAGCGAGGACGGGACGGTGAGGTATTTAGATTCCGTACCGGTTAAGCTGAATGGTGAAATGGCTCAGAATAAGGTGGCATTTACGATGCCTGAGGAACTGAGCGATGAACATGGTCAGCTGCTGTTCAAACTTGGCGGCTCGGAAGGGGATGTGTATCTGGATAATGTTAGACTGCTGAAAACGTCGGTGGATGTGGAGCTGGAGCCTTTAAAGAATGGAGATTTTAGTTCAGGGCTTGAAAACTGGGTGCCATATATTCATTTTGATGCTGGTGCTGTAGTTAATGCTGAGAATGAGCAGATGAATGTGCGGATTGATAATGCCGGAAAAGAAGCGTGGAGTGTTCTGGCGGAGCAGCCGGGACTGGAACTCGGACAGGGGCTGACGTACGAATTGTCGTTTGATGCCCGTTCGACGGTTGCGCGCAGTATGGAAGTGACGCTTGAAAATGCAGCATACACACGCTATTTCAACCAGCAAATTCCGGTCGATGACGAAATGTCCAACTATACTTATGAGTTTGTGATGGGCGCGAATGAAGTGGTGTCGCTGAAGTTCTTGATGGGGAAATTTGCAGGATCGGACGCAGCACATGAAATCACGATTGATAATGTGGTACTTCGGGTGAAGGAATAGAAGAATAGAAGAAATGGGGACTGCCTGCTGCGGCAGTCCTTTTTTTTTTGAGGTGAGCGGATTCAATCTGCATTCTGCCTCTTTCTCCTATTTAACCAGTACATCAGGAAAAAACCGAGAGTGATCCCAATACTATATGTGATGATATAATTCATTTCAAATTTTCCGATCAGGGATAATACCAGAAAGATGATGGTGCCGATAAGGAATGGAAAATACCAGCGGTTCATTGAAAAACTTCCTTTCTAATAAAAATAGATATATTGAACTATACCCATTTTTTAGGTGGTGAATCTTTACCTGCAAAATAAATAGATTCATTAAGAAATTCTCCAAAAACTCTAAGGATAGTTCCTATTACCTCTTTTTCAGAATTTTACAAATAAATTACATTCTATTTATTTTTTTCCTTTATGATAAAGATGTCATTTATTGATGGATTCAATCAAAATATGGAAATGTCTATAGGAGGCTGAGGGATGAGAAAATGCTTGAAAAGGGTAGTGCCTGTTGTCCTGTCATTTGCAGTTGCCGGCAGCATGGTTCTCCCCAATGTTGCGAGGGCCCTGGGAGATTTCGATTTAGATTCCAGGGTGGTACATACACCGATTAATGAATACCGGGCAGATCTTGCACCTGGTGTTAAGGAGAAGCATTACAGTTTTGAAGGAAGTGACGGGAAGAAGATTGAGAGTTTTGTAGTGGAAGTAGACGTTCAGAATCCGAGTGTATCGATTGAAGCGGGAACCCCGGATGACGGCGAGGAGTATGGATTGCAGCCTGTCAGGCAGCAGGCAAGTGCCGCGGATGGTGAAAACCATAAGGTGGTGGCAGCTGTGAACGCCGATTTTTATAATATGGCTACAGGCGAACCCAACGGTATTGTTTTTAAAGATGGAGTCGGGATAAAAGATCAACTTCGGCAGGGGTGGGGTTTCTTAGGCATCAAAAAGTCCGGTGAAGCAGTCATTGGAAGTACAGCGGAGTATGATGTGGTCAAGGATCAGCTGCAAGAAGCCCTCGGTGGAAATGCGATTCTCGTAAAGGAAAGTCAAGTCTACCAGACTCCTAAAACTGGAGCGGATAGGGAGCCTCGCACGGCTGTTGGGATCAAAGCGGATGGAAGTGTGTTCTTTACCGTGATCGACGGCAGACAAGAGCCTTATTCAAGCGGGATTTCCATGCCTGATTTGGCACAATTGATGATTGATTTGGGCGCGGTGACGGCCCTTAACCTGGATGGCGGCGGTTCATCCACTTTTACCACCCGTACACTTGGAGGGGACGATCTCGAGATTGATAATATGCCCTCTGACCGTGGGGAGAGAAGTGTAGCCAACTCGTGGCTTGTTGTTTCAGAGCAGCCTTCAGATCATTCCTTTGACTCTGCGTATGTTTACCCTTATGATCAATCCTTCACTCCGGGTTCTACGATCGATTTCGGTGCAAAAGGCAGGGACAAGGCCATGGCATCAGCCCCTATTCCAGACGCCGATCTGACATGGGAATTATCTGATGCGTCATTTGGGACAATTGATGAAAATGGAGTGTTTCAATCGAATGGGAAAACAGGTCAATTTCACGTCATGCTGAACCATCAGGGAAAAGAGGTTGGCAAAAGCATCATTGAAATTGCTGCTCCGGTTGAAATTTCTTTCTCTTCACCTGAACTGACGGCAGCCAGAAACAGTGAAATCCCGTTAGGTTTTAAAACAAAATATGAAAAACGGATAGTCGATTGGAAGTTGGAAGACGTTGAGTTTGATATACCGGAAGGATTAGGCACGATTGATGAGGAAGGTGTCCTCCATACGGGTGATGAGAGTGTGAGCGGCACCATCACAGCCCGGCTGAAGGATACAGACCTGACAGCTCAGTTGAAGATCTCTGTTGGAATGCTTCCACAAGTGCTATTTGACTTCGAAGAAGACTTAGGTACATGGAAGACAGCAACAGCGAATCGGGGAGAAAAAGGAAGCCTGAGCCTGGCGGAGTATCCAGAACCCGTTCGATTCGGGGATCAATCACTTAAGCTTGATTATGATTTCACCGATGCACAAACAGGGACGACCCTCGGAGTGTATACCGGTCCGGGAGTGAATACCGAGATCGAAGGGGATCCGCAAAGCATCGGCATGTGGGTCTACGCAACGCCGGAAGCAAACGGGTACTGGCTCCGGATGCTGATTGCAGATGGGAATAACAAGAATCAATCCGTTAACCTGACCGCTGAGAAGCCCGGGATTGACTGGGTTGGATGGAAATACATCGAGGCAGAGATCCCATCATCCTTTACAGGACCATTCAAGATATCCGGGACCCAGGCCATCAGAATGATGTCGACGAAATCCGGCATCACAGGACCTATGACGAAAGGGTCTCTTATATTGATAATATACGTGCGGTGTACGGAGAAAAAGTCGATGATCTATATCCTCCGGTCATTGAGTCCATAAATGCAGAAGGCCAAGAATATACAACCAGCGCGGTGAATATTAAAGCAGACGTTCGGGAATATGAAGATGATCCTTACAAAACGGGTATCGATTGGGAAAAGATCAAATTGTACGTGGACGGCAATGAGTATTCCAAGCGTGAAGGCCACTTTTCCTATGATATGGATGGCTCTGTCTCGCTCAGCGGATTAGAGTGGGCGGACGGTACACATCAAATTACCTTGATGGTTCCTGATAAATTTGGAAACCAGGCGGCTAAAACCGGATATTTTACAGTCAATACAGGGTCTGCAAAGATCGAAATCATTAAAGCTGAAGAGAAAGCATTTTTAGGGGATACATTTGAACTGGCTGTGAAAGCAACAAATCCAGCTGAAATCTCTGAATCTGCCTTGTCATTGAAAGTGGATGGGAATTTTCCGGTGGAAGACATCATCTTTTCACCTGGCTTCGCTGGAAGCACATCAAGCTATGACGATGAAACGGATATCTTGACTCTGCATCTCGAGAACAACGGGGAAACCGGCGATACAGCAGAAGCAGCCATAATTCCGATAAGGGTGCCGGCATCCACGAAAGAAGGAAGCAAAGTGAATGTGGAGTTGATGGGGGGAGAAGTCACCTATGTTCATCCCCGGGAAGAGACTTTCATCCCGACCTATTCGATGAAACCGCTGAATGTGGAAGTAGAGGCTGCACTTAAAGTCGAAGCGGAACCACTGTTAATAGGAGAACCTGCACATATCAAGGTAATGGATCAGGAAGGCAAGCCTGTCAGTGGAGCGGAAGTTTTTGCCTCAATTGAAGGAAACGAAGAACTTCTTGGGAAGACAGAAGATGACGGTTCCCTCCTCGTCGATTCGCTCACAAATGAGATCAAAAACATCAGCTTGTTTTCAGTGAAAGGCGGAAGGTATTCGTTTAAGATGGATACGCAGACGTACCCGGCTTTAGTGGAGGATGAAATAATAAATATTATTTCACCTACCACCGATGACCCTTATAAATCGAAAAGTTTTACCTGGATGTCGAGCCCGTTAGGAAAAGACGAGACACCGGTCATCCAATATGCAAGGAAGAAGGATTATGACAAGAAAGGTGATAAGAGCCTTCTCACCGCAAAGGGATCATGGAGCAATCAAGTATTCTCCGGTGAGTTGGATATTACCAAGAATGGCATCGCGCGTGTGAATCAGGTTACAGTAAAGAAACTGAAACAGGACACGACATACGTTTACCGGGTCGGGAATGGGGAGACCTGGAGTAATATGCAGGAATTCACCACGTTGAAAAGAAAAAATCAATTTGAGTTCGCAATATTGGGGGACACCCAATCACCATCCGACTTAAGCCTGTTTGACCAGATTCTTTCCGATGTCAACGGACAGGATCCGGCATTTATGATCCATGTAGGGGACCTCGTCGATGATTCTTCTAAATTCACTCAATGGGATGATGTATTGGAAGTGATGAGTCAATATGATACCATCCGCACGACTAATCTTGTATCCGCCCTTGGTAATCATGAATATATGGGAGACAGCGATGCCAGTACAGCAAAGGCCATCCTGGGCTCGCCGGGGAATGGTCCTGACATGGACAAGGGCGGCACGTATTCAATAGATTATCATAACATGCACATAAGTGTGCTTGGTTTTACAAGTGACGATAAAGTACTCGATCAACAAATGGAATGGCTGAAAGAAGATATGAAGAGTTCAGATAAACCATGGAAAATACTCGTGACCCATAAGCCTCCGTACTATACGAATCCGTTCGGCGGCAATGAAATCATGAAGGAAAAACTGCCACCGGTCGCTGATGAACTTGGAATCGACATCGTCTTCTCCGGTCACGACCATGCGTACGGCAGAACGAAGAAACTGAAAGAAGGCAAGGAGGACGAAAACGGTACCGTCTATGTTGTTGCAGGCACTACCGGTAAAAAGCACTACGATGCAGTGGCAGATGAAAAATTTGAATACGTCAACATGGAAAACATTGCAGTATATATGAGTGCGAAGGTGGATAAGGATACCATCACATTCATCACCCGCACATCAGACGGCGATGTGATAGATGAGTTCAGTGTGGTGAATGAAGAGTACGATATGGAAGACTCTGAAGAAGAGTAGGATGGATAGGTGTCAGGTACCCTTGTAAACGGGAGGGCCTTGGCACCTTTTTTAATTTGAAAATATGATGCAAATGTTGTCGAGGGGAGGCAGCTGGCCGTTTAACCGAGAGGGATATAGAGGAAAATCATTCTGCATTATAGAATAGTTGAAAGGATAGGATCTAAGATACCGGATTTTATAAGACGAGTGTCTGTTAAAGAAGGAGGATATATTATGCTGTTTATGCTAATCGTCAAAGCCTCGAAAAATTCTGAAGCCGGAAATCACCCGAGCCCTGAATTGATGGATGCCATGACGAAGTATAATGAAGAATTAGTTGAAGCTGGCGTTCGGATCATGGCTAAGGGACTTCATCCAAGTTCATATGGGATACGCATTTCGTATCCTGATCCTGATGAAAAGCCTGTAGTCACGGAAGGACCTTTTAAAGAATCAAACGATTTGATTGCCGGATTCATTCTGATTGATGTGAAGTCTAAGGAAGAAGCGCTCAAGTGGGCGATGCGGATGCCGGATCCCCAGGGAGATGGCGAGGGTCAGATTGAATTGCGGCAGGTATTTTAGCGTCTTGACTGACAACAAGGGGGGAAATACTATGGAGAAAAAAATAACATTCATTCGTTCTGGCAATTTGGCATCCGTCGATTATGCCTACGCAAGCAGCATACCTGCAGGGATGGACGTCCTGTTCTTTGCGGGGGCGTGCCCTCTGGATAAGGACCGTAACGTTCCACATCCAAGTACATATGAACAGCAAGCAAAATTGTGTGTGGAGAATTTGAAGGAAGTCTTAAAAGAGAGTGATGCAGCCTTGGAGGATGTGGTCTATACGAGAGTGCTGGTAGCTTCAGGGGACCGCTCAGATTTAGTAGCTTCCTGGAGTGCGGTTCGCGAGGAGTTTGGCGAACACGATGTCCCGAGCACTTTATCTGGTGTTACGGTGCTGGGATATGAACATCAGTTGGTGGAAATTGAGGCGGTAGCGGCTGTGGATAGGGAGGGCGGAGTAAAAAGAAGATAGAACTAGGCGGCAAAGTAGGACCGGTACTTGTATAAGTGGCAATCTGGATATTTTTGTTAAATTCAGCATATATCCAAATTAGTCAGCATAAATGGGCGGAAAGTCAGTATAAAACGAGATGGGCCAGCTTCCCTCCATGATAAAGGTTTTATACCAGGGGGCTGGCCCCGTTAAGTCAGGTCCACGCGCAAAGACTATTCGACAAGTGGCGCGAATAGCACCCAGAGTGGCGCAATAATTTAAATACCGGCGCAATTATCCGGAAAGTGGCTTAATTATTCAGATTCCGGCGCAATTATCCCGGAACCGGCACAATAACTATTTCTATATTCATATTCTTAGTTTTGAAGTCACTGAGAAATTGGCTTAAGACATTAATTTTGATAGGAACCTTCTCTTTTTATCTTAAAACAGTCAAACTATGGCAAGTTTTCAAAAAGATTCTCACTTCACCCCAGCCACAGCCACCGTCTGATACCCCCGAGAAACCGGCCCGCCCAATACCCTGACCTCTGAAAATTTTAATCTCTCCATCATCGGAATCAGTTCCCTATGAATCATTTGCTTAACCGAAGCCCATTCCTCTCCGTCTTTCCCGTCACAAAGCGTAATCATGACTCTGCCTCCCGGCGTCATCACCCTGTGAATTTCTTCAAACGACCTGGAAAGATTCTCCCAAAAATAAACAGAATGGATGCTGTACACGGCTGAAAATTGCTCTTCAGAAAGAGGCAGTTCTTCGACACTGCCAAGGACTAACTCTATCCTTTTCTGTTTCAGTGCTTTTCTGTTTCGCATTGCAGCGGAATGGAGGAGGGATTTGGACAGATCCAAACCGGTGACATGGTGACCGCCATTCATTGAGGAGATCTGTTTTAATGCAAAACCTGCACCGCACCCGATTTCGAGTACACGTTCATTCTCCTGAAGGTTTAAATTTTCAATGGTCCATAGCGTTTCCGGTTGATGCTGCCGAATCATCTTTTCCCCGATGAACCGTCCGAGCAGTCCCGTGGGCCGGCCATACTGGCTATCAATGATGTTGTAGAATCTTGTTTTGAGATTCATAAAAAATTCCTCCTAAAGTTACTGTATTTACACTATAATTTTCTTATAACTATTAAACAATCATATATAAGTTATAGATACTATTAAATATTCTTATAGTAAGGAGGCGGTAAAATGGAAATCAGTCAATTAAAAGCATTTGAGCTTGTGGCCAGGCTCGGGTCATACAGCAAGGCTTCGAGATACCTGGATGTGTCTCAGCCGACAATCAGCCTGAGGATAAAAGAGTTAGAGAAAGATGTGGGCGGATATCTTTTTGTCCGGTCAGGTAAACAGATGGTGCTGACAGATTTAGGAAAAGGTTTCCTTCCTTATGCCAGACAGGCACTTGAAATACTGACTAAAGGGAAAGAAAGGGCGCTCTCTATAAAAGAAGGCAAAAGAGGGGAAGTCACGATTGGGACACTCCCGACTTTTACAACCGGACATTTCACCTCTATCGTGATGGAGATGCAGCATCGTTTTCCTGACATCGATGTGACCATCCATACCGGCCATAACCAGCAAATCATCGACATGCTTTATGATGGATTCGTTAATATGGGGTTGATCACATCGCCGTTTTTTAATAAAGACCTGAAGAGGATCCATACGCTCAAAGAACCCCTCGTCTTCGTCGCACATCACAGTCACCCATTAAGCGGAATGAAGAGTTATGGGGCAAGGGATATTTTTGAAAACGGCAAACCATACATCATGACCGATTGGAGCGAAGAGAGTAAACATTGGCAGAGAACGCACATACAATTAGGGACGGACATTATAGAATTGCCGCCGGCCACCGCACTGGAATTCGTCCTGCAAGGCACTGGAGCAGCACTGCTAACGGAATCAATGGTATGTCACCTCATCCAAAAAGGGACATTGGTCAAGCTCGAACCAAACGAAATGCCAGCACTATACAGAGAAATCGCCTTGGTCAGCCTGGATCGTGAGCAGTCCCTGCCGCCGGCTTCACAGCTCTTCGTAAAAACAGTAAAGGGCGGGTCATGGGGACAGGTACGTTGACCCGTTATTCGGCTCTTTCTTCTTTTCAGGAAAATATATACATTATAATTGACATTTCATTCCAAACATATATAATTTAAGTAATTAAGTAAACACTTAAATATTGCGAAAGGAGGGACGGACTTGTCGATCAACGAGTTGTTTAAGGCCCTGTCCGATGAGAATAGAAGAAAGATCCTGGACCTGCTGCGGAAGGGGGATTTGACGGCAGGTGAGATTGCGGAACACTTTGACATCAGCAAACCTGGGATCTCGCAGCATTTATCGGTACTGAAACATGCCGAGTTGGTGTATGCGTTCAAGAAGGGGCAATATGTGTATTATTCGTTGAATTCATCGGTTTTTCAGGATGTCATGAAATGGGTCGTACAATTTAATTCCAAGGGGGAGAACGAATGAACAGTAAGTTCTTTATCATTTTCTTGACAATTTTAACATTTGCGGCAAGTATCTATCTTTACGTCAATGGCAGCGGAATAATGGATTCAGCTTATGGACCTGAAGAGGTCATTCTTTTTGCGGTCCCGTCCACGATGATGTTAGTGGCTATCCAGCTCTTCACTATGCCGGTCCTCATGAAACAAGGCGATATTTCCTCTAGATTCAAGAAGGGAATTGACCACATCTTTGTATCCCTCGTGCTCATTTTATTGATCCTGCACATCGGGCTGCTTCTGCTGGCTTCCGGAATAGAGTTCGACATATTAAGGCTGCTGCCGATTTTGGCCGGGACAGTGCTGATGACTACCGCCAACACACTTCCTAGATTCCAACTGAACACCACAGACCAACCCGCATCTCAAAAAAATTCAACTCAACAAATTTGGAACACCACACTCAGGCCGTTCGCCTACCCGCTGTTCTGGGGCGGCATCATCATGTTTCTCTGTGTATTCCTGCAAGGGACCTTCATGCTAGTCAGCTTCTTTGCAGTCTTAGGCATAACGCTGCTGACCGCCGTATCCCGTGCGTACAAAGCTTATCAACTTCACTTATCACAGAGATGAGAGAAAGCGGGCCATGGGGCCAGGTACTGCGGCTCACTTCAATTTAAAAAAATTTCAGTTAAATGAGGAATTAGAATGAAAATAGAACAATTACCGCTAGTGAAAATAAGGGATTTAACCCTCGAAGACGCAGAAGACCGTTATCAGTGGTGCCTCGATAAAGAAGTCACCAAACATCTAAATATGCCGGAGAAGTATCCTCCATTCAGCAGGGAAGAGACCAGGAACTGGATCAAGATGTGCATAAACAAAACGAATGGCTATGAACAAAAAGCCATCGTCACAGAAGAGGGCACACACATAGGCTGGATCGACTTGAAAAATATCGACAAGCTGAACAAACACGCAGAAATCGGGATTGCGATTGGAGAGAAAGCTTATTGGGGCAGGGGCTATGGCCTTGCAGCCATGAAAGAAATGCTTCAATGGGGATTCAATGAACTGGGATTAAATAAAATTTGGCTGCGGGTGGAAGTGGACAACGATAAAGCGATTAAATCGTATTTACGAATGGGGTATGTGGAAGAAGGAATTCTGCGGCAGGACCGGTTGAGGAATGGGGAGTTCGTCGATCGGGTAAGAATGAGTATTCTTCGATCAGAATTTTTAAAGTAATAACCGTAAATAAGGGGGAAGAAAATGATAAGTACTGAAAAAGATATACTCAACCTAATTCAAAACGATGAGAGGATGATGGGAATCCTCAGGGCTGCGAGCAGGCTGCACCTCCCGGATTGTTGGATTTGTGCAGGGTTTGTACGCTCAAAGATCTGGGATGAACTTCACGGATTTAAAAATAGAACGGAGATCCCCGATGTGGATGTAATCTATTTTAACGAGAGCAACCTTGAAGAGGAAACGGAAAAAAGACTGGAGGCTGCACTCCGCGACATATTACCTGAAGTCCCCTGGTCCGTTAAAAATGAGGCCAGAATGCATGTAGTAAATGATGTTTCACCTTATGAATCCTCTGAAGATGCGATATCAAAATTTCCTGAGACAGCAACTGCTCTTGGTGTGAAGCTGGACAGCAATCAAGAGCTTATCCTGACTGCCCCATGGGGACTGGATGATGTCCTCAATATGGAGGTAAGGCCGACTCCATATTTTAAAGAGACACAACAACGGGCTGTTATTTATGAGGAACGGGTCATAAAGAAAAATTGGAAAGCAACTTGGCCGAAAATTAACGTGTATCATACAGGTTGGAGGCGATGATTAATCTCCATCGCCAACACAACAGTCCCGCTTTTTTACCGGTAGCAGAACATGTGGCAGACACATTCGAGAAAGTGATTTGTACAGGGGCTTCCACTTTCATCATCCATCGGGATTCAGTCGTCTTTGAGCAGTACATCGGCAAACAGTCCGCTGCTGAAGATGCCAGACTGGTCCAGGCGGACACGCAGTTTCACGTCGCTTCAGTTAGGAAAACGTATATCGGTTTTGCCGTTTCGTATGCTTTACATTATGGATACATAAAGAGCATTGATGATAAGGTGACCTGCTATCTACCTGACCTGGATGAGTCTGAATGGAAACCGGTGACGATCAGGCATCTTCTTACCCACACACATGGATTGAAAAAGGAAGGTCGGAATACTGTCTGCGAGTTTGAGCCCGGCACCGACTGGTCGTACAAACAAATCGGGGTCGAAGCCCTGACCAGGCTAGTGAAGGTGACAACAGGCAAATCTGTTGCAGAAATCCTTCATGAAACGGTCTTCACCCCGCTTCGTTTACGCGAATCAGATTGGTACGCTGAAAAAAACGAGCGGCTCGTTGACGTGATCCTGCGCTATGAAGAGGACGAAGACTGGCGGACAAGCGAAGGCACGGAAGGCGATAAGATGAACATGTACGTCTCCACCAGGGAGCTGGCGTACTGGGGCTACTTCCATTTGAAAAAAGGAAAAATAAACGGGAAGCAAATCGTCCCGCGGGAAATCATCGATATGGCCGTCTCCCTTCAAAGTCCTGCCGCTCTCCATACAGACGCCCCTCAAAACGGCTTCTTGTGGTTCGTCAAAGATCTGCCTGCCACGAAGACAGAAATCGGGCCCTTGGTCCCGAAAGGATCCTATCAGCTTCTCGGATTCACGAATGCAACCGTGCTCGTCATCCCCGAAAAAGATCTCGTTGCCGTCCGGATGTTTAATAGTTTCGGATCACCGGAGGGATATGATTATCTTGCAGATGTCCGGTCGTTTGGGGATATGGTTATGAAGTGTGTCGGGAAATAGTGGGATTGCGTCATTGGAAAGAAAACAGGTGAATGTATTCAGCATAAAAATAATCCAGCATAAACTTATATTTTTTCAGCATAAGATCAAAAAATTCAGCACAAATGGATTAGAAGTCAGCATAAACTCATATGTGAAAAAGGTTCCGATTGTACCCCATGTTCGGAACCTTTTTGTTTAATTTCCTATTGATGGAAATTGCGGTTTGGTGGATAATGGGTACCAGGTAAAAAATGGGGATTCGGGGCTGATCCTCAAATCTATTAAAGATTAAGTGATTGAGAGGTTGAAAACTTACATGGAAGAGAAGGACAGATATTTTTTAGAAATGGCTTTAAGGGAGGCTGAGCAGGTGCTGATGGAGAACACCTATCCAATAGGGGCTGTCATAGTCGATGAAAACGACAATGTGATTTCTACTGGCAGAAATCGGGTACAGCCGCAGCAGGATGCCACGGCCCACGCAGAGATTAAGGCGATCCGGAATGCAGGTGGAGCGATTCTGCAGGCAAAAGTGCACCGTGAAAAACTGTCGCTATATACATCAGTAGAACCCTGTCCCATGTGTACAGGCGCCATTTTGTTTGCGCATATCAAGAAAGTCGTGAGGGCGATGAATGACGATATCGGTTTTGGAGGTTGCCGTAAATTAAGGGACTCGTCCATGTTTGATGATCGATTTATTGGTGCAACTGATCGAGGAGCCATTTGAGGACTTGAAGGAGAGGCAGTCGGACTTAATGGAAGAATGGGCCTTGAATCCGAATGATATTGTGAATTTACGAAAAGCTGTTAGTAAACCTTTATAAGATTACGATGCGGCAAATTGCTTAAAACAAAGAGGTGTAGAAATGAAAAAACTACTGATCCCAATCATGTTATCATCCGTGTCCATCCTGCTCATGGCGTGCAGTGAAGATGTTAAAAAAAACGGTGAACATGTCGATTCAGAAGAAAATAAATCAACAGAGGAAGATGTTCTCGCATCTGACAGCAGGGATGAATCTGCAAACTCCGACTCTTCGGAAGAAGCTGAGCCTGCTGATTCCGATGCTGAACCATCGTCACAGAGCGGGGACAACCAATCAAAAAGTACGGAAGAAACTACCCTGTCCCAGTACTCGTCAAAGGAAATAGAATACGCGCGCGTTTGGCTGCAGGTGATTGGAAACGAAGATGCAACTGAGTTAAACGTCCGCCAGATATCAGCGGGAGAAGCCGTCAACCCTTACGATGAACACAGCGCCGTCTATCCGGAAAACGTCATTGTGCTGGCCGGGGATATCGTGGCTGATGGAACAGTGACGTACAGCGGCAATGGGGACGGCACTATTAACATATATAATATTCCCTCGCATTGGCCGAGTGCCCAGCAGCTCGAAGTGTCGATGAAGGAGTATACGAAAAAGATCATTTCAAATACTGAAAAAGTATATATTAATCCAGGAGACGATGAGGCAGTCTTGGAGCTGATTGAGAAGTTGAGCAGCTAAAGAATTCAGGATCGATCCGCAGAAGAAGGATTAACTGAAGCTGCACGCATAGTTATTGTCATCTCTATCAGTTTCTTTTCCGCAGACCATCTGATGGGTATGAGAATAGTATTATTGCTATTTGCGGCAACCGATATAATCTTGATCGTTAACCGGCAAAAGGGAAGAAAAAGTGTATTCTTTGTTACTTCTGCTGTCTTCCTAACAGCTCTTATCATTATGGGTCTACTTGAGACATTTACATTGTACATGTTGATATTTGGAATCGTTCTGGTCATTGCTTCCTATAGAACACTATTTGAAGGAGATGAGGAAAATAAAACCTGTCGACGTTCTTGATTAATTTTAACACTGTAACCTTTATTCTCTTCCTATGTAAACGGGGAACTTTTTAAAAACAGAAGATTTTTAAACTAGATGGGGGATCATATTAATGAAATATCTATGGGCGGCTATCAATCTGCTGATTCCGGTTTTACTGTTATTCCTGATTTTTTCTACTTGGATTGGGTATATTGCAGAAAGCCTCAGAGACTTCTATCATTTCAAGTGGGCTGCCATTGGCCTGATTCTTCTGGGGTATATGCTGAACTTTAAAAAGCGGGCGGCCGGGCTGATTATTGTGACGGCAGGCTCAGCTGCTTGGTTCTTTATTTGAATCAGACCGGCTCCATGCCTGAGGGAGGACGTCATATCCTCGAGGTCATCCTCCTAAATAGATATCTAAAAACGTTTCATATCTTCTCTTAACAATATCCAACTCATAAACCCTTACAAAATCCACTTTGAAAGCTGGATAGGGTGTCAACTCCTCTTCTGCTGCTCTTTCCATTTCTGTTAGCCCATCTTTCGAAAGCGGGGTAGAGATATTCCCGCCGTAATGCTCTTTCCCCAGGGTCAAGTGAGGTACAAAGTCATCGAGTTCAAAATACCTCTTTATCAATTCATGCGATGGTGAAATCTCTTTTACTATTTTTTGATGGAGGGTATGTAATTCCGCAGAGTCCACACTCAAATAAAGGATGTTATTTCCAAAATACTTTGGTTTACCCAAGGACACTTGAAATGGACTGATATTCTCGCAAACTCTTTTCACATTTCCTAGCCACTTTTTATCGGGAGTCAGACCTCCTTGTGCTTTCAGTGTGATATGAGGTTCCACACCTGATTGTCGAATCCATTTACGCTGAAATCGCTCAACTCGTTCCACATATTCTCCTGGCGGGACAATACCTATAAAATAATCAATTTTCAATTTTCTCAACCCCTGATTCATTCGTTTTGAATAGTTTACCAGAAATGAACAATCGGAACATCCTTTAAAAACAATGATGCTGTACAAAACGTCTAACTATTAGTTTCTGCTCTTTTCATAGATTGAAGAAGATCGCGGAGGGATTTCTTTGAAAGTGTTCATTGCCGTTATCGGCCCTTTATTGAGTATCATTTCCTGGCTGGCAGTGGGGTAAAGGTCCTGTTTTAGTGGAAAGCTGGAGAGAAAAACCGATAAAAATTAAAGATCGTTTAAGTGAGGAGGGGATTTTGTGTTTTGGATAAAATTTTGCCTGATTGTAATTATCGTCTTTGTCCTCATCTCTTTCGTTAAGTTCATCTTAAGAAGAGTCTTCCATATTAAAAAAGTGAAGAGAAAGGTGTTTTCCTATAATCTTATTAATGAGAGGCACCGCAAAATAGATAAGTGGATAAGGTTTGTTTCTGTGATCATTCTTATCGGCTTAAGCTGGGGAGTAATTGAGGATAAAAATTACATATCTTTATATGTAATAGGAATGACTGTTCTCCTCATGACGGACTACTTAGTCAGGGCATATTTTGAATGGAAACACAGTGAATATCCTAAACAAGCCATTGTAACGGTGGCTGAAATGGTAATGATGGTTACTGCAATCATAACGATCGTACAATTTGAGTTGCTTTGGATTTGAAAAGAGCCGTGGTGGGCTATGGGGACAGGTACAGAGGTCCATAGTTGAATGGGAGATAGGGGGCCAAATTAGTGGTTTTATTTAAAAGACGCATAAACTCATTTTTTCATTACAAATCTTAAAATATCATCATATAACCCTGATTTGAATGCGTAAGTTATCATGGACGACTCTCCAGGGAGGATTTCAGAAGCTCATAAATAACGATTCAAGCCACTTTTCACCACATTAAGGCCACTTCCCCACGTTTTCAAGCAACTTGTCGAAAAATCTTCAATCTTTTGTATGCAATCGCCAAAATGGATGAAAAAACCGGCACACCTAAAGCGTACCGGTTTTCTCATCACAGTCCCTTAAATCCCTGCCCAGACATCCTTCCCGAACCGGCCGTCCTTCTCGAGCTGATCGAGCCAGTTCTTCGATTCTTCCTTAGAAACACCATGAACTTCCCGGTATGCCGTACGAAGGGTATCTTCCACTTCAGGGGACATCCGGCTTCCGTCGCCGCAAATATAGAGATGTGCGCCGCGGTCGAGCAGTTCGATCAGGCGAGGGGCGTCCTCTTTCATAAGATGCTGTACATAGGTCTTCTGCTGTCCGTCCATACGGGAAAATGCCGTATGAAGAGTGACAATGCCATTTTGTTCATCCCGCTCTAGTTCACCACGGTAGATGTAATCCTGATCACAGTGGCGGCATCCGAAATAAAGATGTGCTTCACCAATCGGCGTTCCTTGTTCCTTCAAGCTTCGGCGCGCCTGCAGGAAGCCGCGGAACGGAGCGACGCCGGTACCAGGTCCGACCATGATGATCGGTGTTTCGGAGTCAGCCGGCAGTTCGAAATTCGACTGCGGCGTGCGGATGAAGCATGCGATGTCTTCTCCTTTTTCCAATCTCGCCAGATAATTGGAGGCGACACCTTCATATTCGCCCAATCTGCTCCACGCCGCATCTCTTACGACACCGACCGTGATGCTCAATTTTTCAGCATCGGCAGAAGGGGAAGAAGAGATGGAATAATATCTCGGCTTTAGGGCCGGGAGGAGTTCCATGAACCGTTCAAACGAGAGCTCGCATGCTTCGTATTTTTCCATAAAGTCGAGCATGGAGACGCGTTTTTTCAATACCTGTTCTTGATAGACTCCTTCTTCAAGCATGGCTTCCAGTTCTTTTTTATGAGGCGGACACACGGTGTAAGCCGCCAGTTCGCGGATTTGTGCCCTGGTGGCCGCTTCCTGCAATTCCACACAGTGGGAAAGAATATCCGATAAGGAAACGGGGCGGCCGAGCGGCAGATGGGCTGCGCTCCGTCCGCTTGCCGACAGTACCACCTGGTCATTTCCTTTCAAGCCGAACCGCTTCAATACTCGGTTCACATTTCTCAGACTGTTTTTCGGAAGTACGCCCAGGTGGTCTCCTTCCTTGTAAGAAAGTCCGGCAGGCAGGGCCACCTCGATATGACGTGTGCTTCGGCCGCTGTCAGGTGACTGAAGCTCCAGGTTTTCCAGGATGTTCGTATTCACCGCTTCATAAGACTTGGCAAGCGGGGAACCGCCGATGCCGCTGACAAATTCCATGCTGAGGCTGCTGCGCTCCTTGCCGCCTTTGTTTTCAACTTTCAAACCGAATGTCTCGACGGCGTCCGACCACATAGTGTCTTTCCACTGTTCAAGCTGTTCTTCGAAGTCGCCGCTCGCATCTCCTTCGCCGCGTACGGAGAATCTTACGGCACCTTTTTCTGCGAGTTTTTCGTCGATTAATCTTGGGACATCCTGGTAGGTACTGGCCCAATTATGATCTCCGCAGCCGAACACTGCATAATGGACGCCTTCAAGTTCACCGGGCTTCACTTCCTCAAGCCACTGGACGAATTGTCCGGCGTTGCTCGGCGGCTTCCCGTTGTAGGAGGAAGTGACGATCAAGACGGCGCCCTCTGCTGGAAGACTGCCAACGCGGTCGTTTAGAGGGGAGACCTCCGTGCGTACACCGTGGAAGCTTGCCGTATCCGCGAGCTCCTTGGCAACACCTTCTGCCGTACCGGCATCGGATCCGTAAAGGACAAGAAGGGGACGGTCATTTAGACCCGATACGACTGGAGCCTCTTGAGATCTCGTATCTTTATTCTGTGTTTTTTCACTTGAACCTGAAGCGAATAGAGAGAAATCCGCAGCGGTCTGTTCCCGCTGTTTGACTTTGATTTTAAAATCACCCGGCTTCAGCGTCAGAGTCTGTTTGACATTAAGCTGGTAGTCCTGATCATCAATGAATTCAAAGTGCTTCAGCAGCATGGCGAGTACAAGGGTCGCCTCATGAAGGGCGAACTGCATGCCGATGCAGGCGCGCTGCCCATTGCCGAACGGCTTGTATGCATGATGAGGCACTTTTTCCGGGTTATCGAAGCGTTCTGGACGGAATTCGTCCGCATCATCTCCCCAGGCATCCCGATCCCGGTGAAGCTCAGGGATCAGAACAGTGATTCGTTCTTCCTCTTTTTTAACCGGATACTTGCCGGCAAGGAGGGTATCCTCTTTCGCATACAGGCTGAAAGCAGGAGCCGTCGGCCATAAGCGAAGTGATTCATTCAGTATCATGCGGACATACTTCAAATCGATCACTTGTTTATAGGTCGGTGCATGCCCTGAAAATACTTGGTCCACTTCCTCGTAGGCTTTCTTTAATTTATCAGGGTTTTTCATCAAGAAGTAGAGGGCGAATGACAAGAGCCCGCTTGTTGTTTCATGCCCTGCGATCAAGAAGGTGATAATCTGGTACCGGATATTCTCATCATCCAAATTCTCTCCGGTTTCAGGATCTTTCACATTCAGCATGCGGGATAGCAGATCATTTTCTTCCTGCGATCCGTTCGCCTTCCGTTCAGCGATGATGTTGTCGACCATCGAGAACATCGTCTGTATATCATGTCTGTATTGACGTTTCGTCCTGACCATCAGCTTATCTTGGATGTCCAGCCTCTGAAGCTGGTGCATCGCTTCATCCATTGCACGCACCATGCTGATGATGAAGGGATGGGGGCTCTCACGGTAAAAACTGTTGAATCGGTAGTTGAAGCCGCACAGTCCAATCGTATCAAGTGTAAGTCGAGTCATATCTTCAGGCACATCGATCTCTTCATTCGGATTCAGTCTCGCCCATTTCTGGACCAGCTGGACGCCGATGTCGATCATCATATCGTGATAATCCTTCATCGCCCGCTGGCTGAAGGTAGGCATGAGGATGTTGTGGGCCTTGCTCCAATTTTCCTCATCGGTATGGCTCGTAAATAGTCCGTCCCCGCCGAAAGCGCGTACTTTTTCGAGGGCGCCTTCGATGCTTTTATCGAATCTTGACTGATCACATACCTCTTTTACCAGCTCATGCCCCGACACGATGATCGTGGAAGAAGAGGGGGTCTGGAGACGGAAGATGGGTCCCTGTTCCTCTGCGAGTTTCATGAACGACAGCGTCGGATTGTCCTTGTCGATGAGCGGTAGATGACCGAGTGGACCGTATGTTTTTGGTTGTGGGATCGCTTCATATTTTTCCATTGAAAACATCCTTTCAAATCATGATAGACAGTACAAATGATTATTTGATGAAGTTTGCCCGCAGGCTGTGTTTGATCATTTCTTTCCATTGTGTTTCGTCTTTTGTGACAGATGAGAAAGGGCTCAGGATATGGGGGGCTGCCTGCTGATAGGAAACGGATGACAAGAGCATCACGATGAGCTCCTCCGGGTCTTGGTCGGCCAGCACTCCAGTTTCTATCCCCTTTACGATAAATGGATAACTCTGTTCATGGAAAGGCTTGATCAATAGTTCGAATAAATGATCGAACCTTTCGCCTTTTTGAATGCTTTCATTCATGACAAATAAACTGAACTCCCGATGCTCAAACGTCATTTCGACCAACTTGTCAAATAGCTCACCGAGGAGCTGCCTCATATCAGCAGAATCCTGTACTGCTTCCAAATCAAAGTCATTAATTTCGAGGACTTCCCCGGAAAGCTTCAGGATGACGGCCTTCCACAGGTCCATCTTAGAACCGAAGTGGTACTTGATCAGCGCCATGTTCACATTCGCATCCGCCGCAATCTCACGCAGGCTCGTTTCCTCGAACCCTTTCGTAGAAAACAGCTTCGTGGCAGAGTCAAGCAATTGTCCTCTGGCCACTTCCTTATTCAGACGGGGTCTCCCCGGCGCCCTTTTTTGTTCATTGGATTGAGTCATAATCGAAGTTCCTTTCTCTAATTAATCAACCGATTAATTAATATGCGTCTAGTATCGGATATCTGTAATGGAAAGTCAAACAATAACCGGATCGGGACAGAGGGACAGGTACGTTGACCCATTTTTCGGAGGCGGACGGGACGCCGGGGCAGGTGCAATGGCCTGATTTAATTTGAGTAACAGGGTCTGTTACCGTGGCACGTATACTGGACTGGGAGAGTTGGTAAAGGAGTATTTTGGTGAATTAAGCATAAAACTAAAAAGTCAGCATATATCCGAAAAAATCAGCATAAACTCATTTTTTTCAGCAAAAGCCAAAATAATTCAGCAAATCTATCAGAATTAAGCATGATCTGAGGGTACCAGCAGGTAGTGGAAGAGATACTGAAGATTTTCACAGATGGAATTTAAGTCGCTTCCCGCCATTTTCGTTCCACTTTTCGTATTTACATGCGACTTTTCACAAATACACTCCACAATCCCAAAATACATTCCACTTTCAAAGTTAGCGTTCCAATTTATCAAGGTACGTTCCATTTTCCCCGTATATCAACCAACTTGTCGATAAATCTATGGACTGGCGAAATTGAACCGCGGGACCTGGCGGAGATTGAGCCGAGAGTGCTCGATGGGACGAACACATTGCCCCGAATACCGTTCCACTTTCTAATAAATCTGTATGACCAAGTGGAGGTTTTTAACGAATAGCCACCATAAATAAGGACATGACAGATTCGTCATGTCCTTTCTTTTATCATATTCTTCCTGATTCGTTCCTTAACGATTCACTGTCGGGAAACCAAATCCAGAAGCATAGTCATCGCCTGCTGCTGAGCCGGAGCCGCCGAGTATATCATTATTCTTCCCGCGGTTTTGGATTTCTGCACGGAGCTGGGCTGCAGAGAAACTAGGGTTTTCCGCCCAGATCTTTGCGGCAAGTCCCGATACATGAGGGGTTGCCATGGACGTACCGCTGATAGTGTTGTACGTACCATCGTACCAGGTCGATTCAATCGCACGGCCCGGTGCCGAAACTTCCACATCACCCACTCCAATCACGTAGTCACCATCCGTATTTGGATTTCCGCGGGAAGAGAAATCAGCTACGCGGTAGGTTCCATTTTGCTGGACATCTTCAAGTGCTGCCACTGCAACCGCATTTTCAACTGCGCCAGGATATCCGATCGTATTGGCGCTTGGCCCTTCATTACCTGCTGCAGCAACGACAAGCACGCCTTTGTTATAGGCATAGTTGACGGCGTCCGTGATCAAAGGACTTTCAGAACTGGCTCCGAGGGACATGGAGATGACCGTGTTGACATTCAGGCGGTCACTTTCATCCGCAGCATACCGGATAGCAGCTGCAATGTCATCGGAGTAGCCTGATCCGCGGTCATTCAATACTTTGTAGGACCACAGTTTGGCATCCGGTGCCACCCCGTAGATCCCATCGCCAGTACCGCCGTCGGCAAGGACCGTCCCTGATACATGGGTGCCGTGTCCGTTTTTATCTTCACAAAAGTTTGTGACGAGGCTTGCTTTTCGTTGGGAGAAATCATTGCACTGCTCAACATTATTAGCGAGATCCGGGTGCTTTTTGTTTGCTCCAGTATCAAGGACCGCCACTTTTACGCCGCTTCCGCCGGATGTAGAACTGATGCCCGCATTCTCATACATGGCTTCGATTCCCCATGGCGTCTGATCACTCGCTGCTGATCCTGCATTCGATCCAGGCTTGGCATCCAATGATACTTCCTCGACAAGTTTAACAGATAGATTTTTATTTTTTTGAAGAGCGTTATATTGGGCTTCTGTTACTTCGGTTGAAAAACCTTTCTGATCAAAATCCCAGCGGACACCGTAATTTTGCTTTGCGTTAACTTCTGCTTTGTCATTGGTGGATGAGATTAGAACGCGGACTTTTTCCCCTTTTGCCGTGGCATCTGCCGTACTGTTGATAGCCGGACTGACTAGAAGTGCACTCATTACGACAGTCCCAAGAATCTTTCCTACTTTCATTTACAACATCCTCTCCATTTTTGTTTACTGACCTTCTCCCGAAAAAAGTTCGCCTCCCCGCTCTGGTAGATTGAAAAGAATCATCTAGACCAAAGAACTATGTAGAGATCCTTACTAAAACGGATTGTAACAAAATTTAACCATTAACAGAATAGGTTGAAAATTCTTATTAATGTAAAATTATGGGATATATGAAAGTGGAATTTAGAATTTAAATGAAAGGGAGGAAAATTTTCATAAAACAGAGGCCGGACATGCGTTTTTTACGGGTATATATACCTGGATTTTCCCAACCTGATTTTGAAACCTTTTAATGGGACAGGATTTACAGGGTTTGTGCACAGCAAAAATAAATCGATTTAATCTAAGATCATCGTAATATGGTAAAATATAGAATGTTAAGCTAACGTAAGAAACTGTCACGGCACTATTGCCGAATGTCATTCAACAATACAATAAGGAGGTGTAAAGGTGGCTCTAAAAGAAACACTAAACATCCTCAACGGAACAGAAATGTACAAGCACTTCAAAGAAACTCAATTTCTTGATTCTAAAAACATGATCCCCTTCAACGAGGCAATGTGTTACGGGGACACGTGCGAGGTTATTTTTTCAGAGGAATTTAACAACATCCGCGCGAAGGTGCATCATGTCACACCAGCTCAATATACTGACATCACCTTGAAACCATTGCAGCCCCTCTTCAGCGGAGAGTTCGGGAGGATTGCCCTTTGGTTTGATGAGGATATGTTTTGCCAAATGAATCTCCTTACCATCCTCGCCTGGTTAGACCTTACAGTGGTCCGATCGCACTCAATATTGTGGGAGATCGCTTTCAACCTGTGGATTCTTATAGCTTGGAGGCAAAAGGGTTTGATTCCCTGTACAAAGGAGTCATGATTCTTCAATCGGACCCTTGGGAAGTCCATCCGCCTCCTTTAAACAAAGGGATTCATCTTTATTTGGACTATCTTAAGGAAGACAGTGATCTATTGGTATATATTCAGGAACACCGGGAGGTCCAGATAACAGAACTTGTGTCAGACTTAATGATGAAATTTAAAGAGTATGGGCTGGGGGATACGCAATACTCGGAGATTATAAAAACTTATCGTCGAAATCTGTGACAACTTTTAAATTACTTGCTCAACATAGAGGCATTACTGGAAGAGGAAAGGAGTGACAATGGTGAAAAATAAATGTGCTCCATCCCTATTTTTTTTCAGAAAGGAGCCTGACATTGGAAAAACTACTAAACATTGTCCAGCAACTGGACGAAACGTTCAAGATTAAAAGCTTCGGCAAAGATCCTGCTTTCAGCCGATATATCCCTCAGGTTTATGAAGGGAAATTTGATTGGAGAAAGAAGTTCGAGCCGGAATTCAATGAGTTATTCAACGGCTTGATGATAAAGGGAACGCCAGAGGTGAATAATATTTTTTTGGCCGTTTTCCCAACGAAGGATGTTTTAGAAACATTCATTGAAAAAGGGGAATCCGGTGACCTGCTTTTTATGCACCATCCTTTATTGATGGAGTGCGGTGATCCGGTTGGTGAGTGGGGAAGGGGATTCGTTCCGATAGAAGAAACCCTATTGAATCGAATCAGGAGTAGAGGTCTTTCGGTGTATACATGCCACGTTCCGATGGATTATCACGAAACATTGGGGACAAGCCAGGCGATTGCGGAAGCACTGAATGTGGATATCACCGAAAGGTTCATCCATGACGATAAACACGGCTGTATTGGAATCATCGGCAATGTTCAACCAACGGATTGTGAAGATTTAATAAAACACCTCAAACATATTTTTGATATCCCCTATGTTGATTTTGAAGGACGGAAAAAAGTGATCAACAAGGTGGCCATCGTCGCCGGCTGCGGTGATAAAACCCATTGGATGCAGCTGGCTGAAGACAAAGGGGCAGATGCTTATATCTCCGGGGAAATACACTGTCATATTGATAGTGATTACGGGAGGAGAAGATTTGATGAAGTCATAGAGTATGCATGCAAAACAAGCATGTCTTTATTTGGCGTTTCACATTCTGCCTCCGAATATTTAGTGAAGAAAACGTTGGTGGCTCCTTGGTTAGAGGAGAATTTTAATCTTGAAAGCGTTCATTTGATTCCGCAGAGGGATTGGTGGCTGTAAGGAACGAGTTGAAAGATTGTGATTAAGATAGGAGTGTTTTTTATGGGGAAATACCCGAACCTAAAGATATTCACTCTCTAGTGGCAGAGGCTGCTGGAAAGTGAGTGGAGAGCGGTCTCTGCTGTTTCTTATACATTTTATAAGAAAGCGGGGACGTTTATGGGATATAAAAAGGCAAGTGATGTGCTGCCGATCGAATTGGTGCAAATCATTCAGGAATATATTGACGGGGATTATTTGTTCATCCCCAGGAAAAGGGGAAATGAGCTTTCCTGGGGAGAAAAAAATGGGACAAGGCAAGCTTTTAAAGATAGAGATCAAATGATTTATAGGCATTACATTAATGGTGCTTCAAAAGAGCAACTGGCTGAAGTGTACCATTTGTCTCTCAAAAGTATCGAGAGGATCATCTATAAAGAAAAAGAATAAGTGATTACAAGGAGTGTCTTATGCAGAGATAAAGCATGAGGCATTTTTTTTGCTCATTATCACTACATAACCAGACTTTAGGGAGCGAGATAAAACCCGATGATATAAAATGGAAGTAACGAATTGAAAAGGGTGAGTCAGGAAAATGGGTTATACAATCAGGAAGAGAACACAGGAAGATGTCGCTGAATTCATTAAGTGGACCTATGAAGGAGTGTATTCGTTTTACGATAATAACATTCAGGAAGAAAAAATAAATGGCTTCCTCCAAAGTGTCAATACCGACCAAATGTATTCAGTTGTAGACGGTCAAAGAGAATTGATCGGCAACTGTGAATTCTTTGATGTGGGAGAACCACCGGAAGAAATAATGGCTGTTGGCGTTCAAATGAGGCCTGATCTAACAGGAAAAGGAAATGGACTCGCATTTATCCAATCCATCATCGAACAGGCAAGAAGATTAATAGGATATAACCATTTGGAGCTGGCGGTCGCTGAATTTAATAAACGTGCCATCCATGTTTATGAACAAGCAGGTTTTAAAAGAAAGGGAGATTTTGAGAACACAATCAGAGGTAAAGATTACAATTTCATCATTATGGAAAAGGATTGGTGTATTGTAAGGAATGGTGAACGGTAAACAAAGAATAATCTGAAAATACCAAATGATTGTGGTAAAATTTAACTTATCAGACATATCGAGGTGACACAATGAAACAATGGTTCGGATCCGCAGCTATCTGCATCAACGAGCGGAATGAAGTCCTGATGGTTCGGGGCAATGATAGTGATAGGTGGGCCATTCCGTCAGGCGGAATAGTAATAGGCGAGACGCCTGAAGATTGCTGCATCAGGGAAGTAAAAGAAGAGACAGGGTATGACGTCAGGATCCTCAAGAAACTGACTGTTAAAGAGACCGTTTTAAAAGGGATCGAAGTGCAGACCCATTATTTTAAAGTAGAGAAGCTGGGTGATAGTGCAGGCATCAATGATCCTGATGAAACAATTGTTGAAGCAGCCTGGAAGTCATTATCGGACTTACATGATTTGGACCATATGTATCCGGAAGATGTGCAGACGATTTTGGAGTGCAGTGATTTAATTATAGATTGATGTGGTTAGAACTTACCTAACGTTCAGGCCTTTACAAAGAGAACTGGTCATGGACAGGTTGAAGGAAGGAATACTATGAAAATGACAGACTGCCAAATTCAAATTGAAGAAAAGTATGTGAAAGTAAAAGACTTTAAGCTTTATGCGAAAGTATTCGGAGAGCAGAAAACGAAACTAACGGTCGTAATGGACGCAGGATACGGAGACCATTCTAAAGCGTGGAAAGACATTGCTCCTGTAATCGCTGAACAATCAGATGTTGTACTGTATGACCGCGCAGGTCTCGGCAAAAGTGAAAAGAGTCCAGCCCCAAGAACGAGTGACCATATGGTTGATGAGTTAAAAGAAATGCTCGCGGAATTGAACATGCATCCGCCATATTTACTCGTCGGCCATTCATTTGGCGGGGTGAATATGAGATTGTTTGCAACCGAGTACCCTGAAGAAGTCAGCGGGTTGATTTTGGTCGACTCCACACCGGAGGATTACAGAGAAGTATTCCTTCCTACTATGCCGGCTGAGTTTCAAAAAGCATATAAGGATCAGTTCGTTTATGAAGGCAATTATCATGAATTTATGGAGAGTTTAAAATTGGTTAAGAAATCAAGGAAGCAGCTTGATATACCTTTGGTCGTCATTGCAGCAGGGAAGAAAGCTCATTATTCTGCCTCCTCACAACAGCTCTGGAACAATATGCAGAAGGAGCTGCTTACCATATCCACAAACAACCGGTATATCCTCGCTGAAAATAGTGCCCATTATATTCAGTATGACGAGCCCGCGGTAGTAGTTGAAGCAATTAAAAGTTTATTTTGAGGTGCTGAATGATTATTTATTATGGAACCCCTGCAATAGAAACAGAGCGATTACTGCTCGGAAAGTTCACGCTTACTGATACCCAGGCCGCATTTGACCACTGGCTCTCAGACGATCGAGTATCAGACAACCGGGTGAGTGCCGCACATCAATCCGTTTCAGAAACCAGAGAGCGGATGAATCGGATTCTTTCAGACTATGAAAGTGAAGAGTTCTGCTATTGGGCAATAAAGCTCAAGGAAAGCGGAGAACTGATAGGCGAGATTGATATATATGACATTGAAGAAGCAACAGGAAATTGCGAGGTCAGCTATTCGTTGGGATACAGGTGGTGGAACAAAGGATATGGAACGGAAGCATTGAAAGCAGTTGTGGAATTCGGTTTCAGGCATATGAACCTGCATAAGATTTCTGCGGCACATAACACCGATAACCCGGCATCCGGCCGGATCATGAGCAAAGCCGGGATGGTGCAGGAAGGGACAATCCGGGATATGATCCGCAATTCGAAGAGGCAGTATAAGGATTGTGCAGTTTATGGGATTCTGCAGGAGGATTATCTGAATAAGAACGGTGAAGCGGGCAGGTTTTTAATAAAGGTTTGCTTTACGGCGAGATAGACCTCGTACATAGCAAAGAGTTGAGCGTACCACAATACCGGGAAAGCAGAAGATTCCACGGGGTAAAAAGTGAAGCTGCTTCAGTGCTCCCATACAAAAAGACATACGCCTGGGTGCTCGAAAAGCCGCAGATTTATGTAGAGCCCGTTCCTTATAAGCATCCGATGGGTGCAGTCATTTGGGTCAAGCTAACCGAATAGGAATGATTAAAATGAAACAAAACTCACTTATGCTGCTTGGTAAAAAAGAATTGAAATGGATACAAAATGAACTCCCGCCGCTCGCAAACGATGAAGTCCTGGTGAAAACGATAGCAGGGGCGATCAGCATTGGAGCGGAAATGCCGCAGTATCTAGAAACAGACATCACCGAGAGGCAGCCGGCCTATCCTAAAGAAACCGGGTATGAAAACTATGGTGAAATCATCGAGGTCGGCAAAGGGGTTGCCATGCTCAAAAAAGGAGACAGAGTCGTTGCTTCCTTCGGGCATAAAGATTATGGGATCATACCGGAGTATAAATCCATACCAGTGCCAAGAGATATTCATTACGCCGATGCACTGCTTACCATATTGTCCTGCGACGCGGCAAAAGGCGTCTTGAAATTGAATCCAGGCAAGGAAGACAAAGTATTGGTGACCGGCATGGGGACGATGGGGCTTCTGACTGTGTATTTTTTAAGGGAGTATATGGATGTCCGCCACATTGATGTGCTAGAACCTAACGCTTCAAGAAGATTCATGGCAAAGCAATTAGGATCAAATAATCTACTTAATGACATCTCTGATTGTCCAAAGGATTTTTATGATTATGGACTGGAGTGCTCAGGGATCAATGCGGCATTTCATTGCCTGCAAACTTCCCTTTTGCCCGATGCCGGACTCTGCATCCTGTCGGACGGAAACAAGGACGTCTTTGAACTGCAGCCTGAATTTTATGAGAAAGAATTAAGAATCGTGGGCTCGAGTGACGGCTGGGATTATCAGAAACACTCCCAGTGGTATTTTGAAAATATAAAACGCAGAAGGTCGGTGCTGAATCAGTTGTTTGAACTGACGATCGGGAAGGAAGAATTGATCCGATGTTTTGAAGATTTGGGAGAAGGTCGTGTAAATCCTTTGAAAGTATTGGTCAAATATTAACTTTCGATTGAACAGGAGGTCTAGGTGATGGATCCGAAACAAAACGAAAAACTCCGTAAGGTCCAAGCATCATACAGGAAGAAGAAAATAAGATACCGGTCGAAGGGTGATGTAAGCAGAACCTGGACACTGGCGGTTGGAGCAGGTGTTCTGATCATGTTCTTCTTACTGATTATGAGTGTTTTGTTCGATATAGGTGTACCGCTGCCTTCATTTTTTGGAAGGTGAGTTTTCACCTTTGCTGTTGAAATGTTACCCACAGTTTTTCACGAGGAAAGGAAGTATAGGGGGATTTAGATGGACATCTTAATACAGCAACCTGTAAATTCAGAACAGCTTGCAGGCTTCATCGAAAAAATCAATACCAAACAATCAAGCCATGTAGGCTATTGCGGAGAAAAGAAAAAGGAAATCCTAGACACTCTCCAGAACGATTTTTCTGACATGAAACTCGAGGATTCATTCATTGTTGCCTACAGGGAGGACCAGATTGCCGGAGCCGTTGGAGTTGATATTGACCTTGATGAGAAAACTGCAGAGGTTTGGGGACCTTTTATAGAAGATGGAGAGGATTGGCAAGGCCTTGCTGTTTCATTATGGCAGCATGCCTCTGTTTTATTAAAAAGCAATGATATTCGAATCGTCTCTTTTTTCTTGAACCATTTGAATGCGAATGCCATACAATTTGTATCATTATTGAAGGGAGTCAGCAAAGGAAACCATTTAATCTTAAAGGCTTCCAGAGGAGCTGAACAATCTTGCGGTGCATTTCAAGAAGTATCGCCAATCAACCAGGAGTTAAAAGCAGATTTCTTAAGTTTACACCGTCGATCATTCCCCGATACATATTACACCGGGGAGCACATACTGAATAAATTGAATAATGAAAATCAGTTGCTGACTGCCAAAAGCGAAAGTGGCGGGCTGACCGGCTATGTATATATCGAAGCCTCACCCCGGCATGGTGAAGGGAGGATCGAATACATTGCCGTCTCCCCCAAACACCGAAAAAAAGGAGTCGGGGCAATGCTTGTCAAATCGGCTCTGACTAAACTGTTCGACCATTCCCCTATAAATGAAATTGCACTCTGTGTGAAAAAAGAAAACAAAATGGCAGTAAATTTATATATATCTGCAGGATTTATCGTTCAGCATGAACTGATGCTTTACCAGGTTCAAGTGAAGTAAAGGAATTTTGCCTGAAGAACAAGGTGGCTTTAGAATCGTTCGGGGAGAAAAAGATAAGAAAGTGTTATGCAGCCTGGATACCTGGTATTTATACCTGCCTTCACTTCTCCTGAAGCTTGTCCGAGTAATTACCTTTACGACTAAAGTCGTAATCTCCGTCATCAAAATGATGGAAGACCCTGCCCAGAATATTCTGTAATCTAAAGATACATAAAATCTTTGGAGGAATGAATGATGAAAAAATATATCTGTACGACTTGCGGAGTCCAATATACTGAAAGTGCCTGTGAACCTGAGCGTTGCCCGATTTGTGAAGAAGAAAGGCAGTATGTCAACCCCGGGGGTCAGTCCTGGACTACCCACGAAGAATTAGTGGAGAGTGGAAACTATAAAAATATCATTACAAAAGAGGAAGAAGGTCTGTACAGCATTACGACAACCCCGAAAATAGGGATCGGGCAGACAGCCTATCTGGTCGCAGGTGACGGTTTCAATATTCTGTGGGACTGCATCACCTTCCTTGACGACGAAACCATTGCATTCATCCGTTCTTTGGGCGGGATCGATGCCATTGCCCTTTCTCACCCTCACTACTACTCACGCCAGGCAGACTGGTCAGAAGTGTTCGATGCGCCAATCTACATCCATCGCGATGACAGCGAATGGATCATGGAACCAAGTGAATACATCCAGCCATGGGAGGGTGAGGAGAAATCGTTGGGTAATGGTTTGAACCTGCACCGTCTTGGCGGGCATTTTAAAGGCGGTGCAGTGCTGCACTGGAGGAATGGGGGAGACGGGAAAGGCGTGCTTCTTTCCGGAGATATCATCCAGGTAGTTGCGGATACGCGTTGGGTCAGTTTTATGTACAGCTATCCCAACTTGATTCCGCTGCCGGCAAGTAAAGTGGAAAAGATGGCGCTGAAAGTACAGCCGTTGTCATTTAACAGGTTATACAATGCTTTTCATAAAGTAGTAAAAGAGAATGCCCATCATGCAGTTCAGCGTTCGGCGGAACGTTATATTAAAGCGGTGAATGGGGAATTGTTTAATACGTGAAAAAGAGAAAAGGGTTGTATGTGGCAATGGAGGTAACAAAGTCGTATAGGTAACGGTAGTAATATGTCCAATGTTCCAAGTTTATTTCACTGAAGAAGCGAATTTTCTCATTATTTTAATCAACCCGGCCGGCTTCTATAAAAATATTCCTGTTCATCCGGCAGCGAACAGACTCTATAAACAAGAATATTAATATACGAATATTTATTGTGCCGAAATCCAATTAATTGTGCCGGTTACAGGATAATTGTGCCACTTTCAAAATAATTGCGCCACTTCAACTGCTAATCGTGCACTTGTCGAAATTACTTTGCCTTGCCGCGCCATTTTCCACCGGGCAAACACCAGCTAATAAAAGCAAAGCCTCTACCTTAAAATGAGCCTAGGTCCCAGTCCCCCTGGCACGCAGCTTTGCTCCCTCCAAAACTCCCAATCCGTTTTGATTGGGAGTTTTTCATTGGTTTTGCATGTACTGAAAACCTACTTGTAAAATCCCCCATCAATTCTTCCATTAAATTTACCTCGCAGACTATCGCAGGAACAGAGCTGCCTCAGATTGAAGTAAGTTTCTCTATCAATCTGTTAAAACTCCAGTATAATAGTAATTGATTTTTGTTTTTTCTTATTATTCAGTCGGTTTTGAAATTATACATAGCGGAGGCATTGCCGATGGACCATTCTGGTTTATTTAACGGTTTACTCATTAATCTCCTGGTCATTCTGATTATGATCTTATTGACGAGCTTTTACCATTTGTCACGGCAGCGAGTATATAAAGTTCAAATAAATTTTCTGCCTGTTTACTTAATCAGTACATTCTTGATTTTTCTAAGCCTGCTCGTGTCGGTGAAGGTTGAAGAAGGATTCTTTTATGATCTGCGCTTCATCCCTTTTCTCCTCGGCGGCATTTATGGAGGGAGAAAGATGCTTCCCTTACTGGCAATTACGATGATAGCTGTCCGCTTACCATTTATGGGACACGGCTTCATTATTACCGTCGTCATCACCATTATTTCCACGATTGCCATTTACTATTTAACTCCAAAGCTATCAGGCAAGGCATGGGTAAAGCGAGTCTATTGGTTTACGTTCTATTCATTCGGATATTCTGTTCTCGGTCTTTTACTGCCTTCCATATTTTTCGGTTTTAATGATTACTCGGCATTTTTGATTTATTCTGCGACATTGACGGGTTCGACATTTTTTGTCTTTTATTTATGTGAAATGATCCGTACAATTTATATTCTTCAGCTTGAAGCCATTAAATACGAGAAAATGCAAGTGGTCAGTCAGCTTGCTGCGAGTATGAGTCATGAGGTGAGAAATCCTCTTACTACGGTTAAAGGCTTCCTGCAATTGATCAATGAAAACCCTGCGGATGCACCTGCGAATACAGAGCTATCCAAGATAGCGGTCAGTGAAATAGACAGGGCGACGGATGTGATCAATCAATACTTGAATTTTGCAAAACCGCATCCTGACAGGGAAGTTGACGTTGACGTGACCATGGAAATCCGTCATACACAGGAAATCATCAAGCCTTTAGCCGTTAACAAAGGAATATCTGTTGCAGCTGAGCTCTTACATCAACATTCGATTAAAGGTGACCCCAATAAGCTGCAACAGGTTTTGATCAATGTGATGAAAAACGGAATCGAAGCAATGGAGTCAGGAGGAGCACTGGAAATTTGCAGCTATGAAGAAGAAGGCTTGCTCAACATCATCATTAAAGACAATGGAATCGGAATGACAAAAGAACAAATAACACGACTTGGCGAACCTTATTATTCATTGAAAGGGAAGAACGGAACGGGTCTTGGAATGATGACCGTCTTTCAATTGGTGGATGGCATGAACGGGACCGTAAGGGTAGTGAGTAAGAAGAAAAAGGGTACATCCATCACCCTGTCCTTTCCGATTTCCTACAGAGATTATGGAAAAGAGACAAAGGTTATGTAAGAAATCGCCAGTCCTTCTTTGCGATCAAGGCATAGAGGAACTGGCTTTCTTTGGGCAAACACACATTTCCGTGCTTCCCTGCATATCATATCGTGGTGAAAAACAGAAGGGAATGAGTGTAAATGTATTATTCATATCATACTTATGCCGATCACTTGTCGAGGGGGGGAGAAGATCAAATCCTGAACCTTCTTTTTTCTGGAATACAGAGGAAAGCAGCTGCGGTGGATTTTTACGGCCGGATGGCAGGTTTTGCACCAAATGAAGAACATAGAAGCCACCTGGTTCGGATTGCTGAAGATGAAAGGGAGCAGTGGCAGCAGTTAACAGGTCTGTATACTTCAATGACTGGAGCAGAGCCGGTATACACCATACAACAAGTTCCCTTTCACAGCTACCATGAAGGTCTTCAAAGAGGATATGAGTCGGAACTTGAAAGCTATGAACAATACAGATTGGGCACCTTGCTTATTAATAATCCCGCGATTTATGAAACATTATTGAATGCATGCATGGGCGATTGGGAGCATGCAGACCGTTTGAACTATTTGAAAGCCTCAAATGAAAACAACAGGATGGATTACGGACCTGAACCGTTCGCTGTCGATATTGATGATGCAACGGAGCAGAATAATAATTTCAGAACAGCCTTATGGACCGGGGAACATCTTCAAGTGACATTGATGAGCATTGGTGTGGGGGAGGATATAGGACTTGAAAACCACCCAAATCTCGATCAGTTCCTCCGAATTGAACAGGGGCGGGGGGTTGTACAGATGGGGGATGATCCGAATAACCTGAATTTCCAGAGGAATGTGGAAGAAGACTTTGCAATTGTGATTCCAGCAGGTAAATGGCATAACCTTACCAATACAGGGAATGAGCCGCTAAAGCTTTATTCAATCTATGCACCTCCACAGCACCCAAAAGGCACTGTCCACAAGACTAAGGCAGATGCAATGGCGGCAGAGGCAGCTGAACATGGCAGGAAGTACTTTGGAGAATTTTGGGGATGAATTTGAGAAGAGATCATGCCTCTCGGAAATAATTAATTTACAAATATAAGAAAAAATGAGATAATAATGAAAATACGCAAGGGGGAAAGTAAGTTTATGGAACCAACAAATTGCTAAACATTAATTTTATTTAAAATTAATAGTGATTTTATTCAGAACCGCAATACCTAGTCAAGATAGGTTTATTTGTTATGTTCTTAATGGAATCAGGCAATTTGAAGGTACTTGCTTACTTTTGCTCGGGATGATCACGAATTGGATGTGAGGGGCCGGTTTGATATCGGGGCTCTGCATACAGGCGGACTCTGTGTTTTCCATTCGCAGTCTTCGTTTAAACAACTATTCAATGGTCGCAAAATCGAGTATATAAGACTGTAAGAAGTGCAATCTTCTTACGGTCTTTTTTAGTTAATTAAATAAGTATGAAAGTTCTTCTTGATGCCGTCCATAAGAGTTTAACGCAAAATATGGATGAAAGAAGGAAATAGTATGCTGGAATTATCATTGAATGGCGTAAAAAAATATATGGAGGCCACCCTTGTTCTGCGGAATATCACGTTTGAGGTTTTCACTGGAGAGAAGGTAGGGGTTGTTGGTGTCAATGGAAGCGGGAAAAGTACCATCCTGAAATTGATTGCGGGGATTGAGCATATGCATTACTATCCAGGCTACCCGCAAACTTCCAGTTACGGATATGATGAAGGATTTGTGAATGTGCCAAAAGATGCTGAAGTTGCGTATCTTGAACAGATGCCGGAGCTGCCGCAAGGATTGAAGGTCATCGATGTTTTGAATCTGGCTTTCGAAGAAATTCAGCTCATAGAGAAAAAAATGCGTGAAATAGAAGAAGCGATGAAGACGCTCGAAGGGGATGCTCTGGATAAAGCCCTTAAGAAATACAGCGATCTCGTTCAGCTATATGAAGTAAAGGGTGGATATGAAACCCAGGAGAAAATAGGCAGGGTCTGTACCGGGCTGAAGCTTGATGAAGGATTTTTAAACAGGGACTTCGATCAATTGAGCGGCGGTGAAAAAACCACGGTCATGCTTGGGAAGCTCCTGATTCATGCTCCTGATATCCTGCTGTTGGATGAGCCGACCAACCACCTCGATATGGAGTCGATCGAATGGCTCGAAGCCTACTTGAAAAGCTATAAGGGAATCGTTCTCATCGTCTCCCATGACCGCTATTTTCTCGATCATGTAGTCTCAAAAATCGTGGAAATCGAGGACATGGAATCCAAGACCTACAAAGGGAACTATTCTTCCTTTGTCAGGCAGAAAGAAGAAAATATGCGGATTCAATACGAGCATTTCCGGGAGCAGCAAAAAAAGATCGGCAGTATGGAAAAGCAAGTCACCAATCTGAGGGACTGGGCGCTCCGAGCCGACAATAATAAGTTTTTCAGAAGGGCCGCCAGCATCCAGAAGAAGATTGAAAAACTGGATCGAATCAACAAGCCGGTATTTGAGAAAAAGAATATGAGACTTACTTTTAAGGATGCCGTTCGGTCCGGAAATGAAACGATCAAAGCTGTCGGTTTGTCGAAAAGTTATCATGAAAAAGTGATTTTCGAGGATGCAGATTTAATGATTCATTTCGGTGAAAGAGTCGGGATGATCGGATCCAATGGATCCGGAAAGACGACATTCATGAAAATGCTCCTTGGAGAAGAGCAGGCGGACCAGGGAGAAGTGGAGTTAGGGGCGAATGTGGCGCCGGCTTATCTGCCGCAAAAGATTATTTTTGAAAATGAAGAGTTGACGGTCTTGGAAACTTTCAGGGAAGACATCTCGATTTCAGAGGGGAATGCACGAGAATACCTCTCGAAATTCATGTTTTATAGGGGCAGTGTCTTTAAGAAAGTGAAACATCTGTCAGGTGGCGAACGGATCAGGCTGAAGCTCGCCATGCTGTTATTCCAGGATATCAATTTACTGATTCTTGATGAGCCGACCAACCACCTTGATATCGACTCGATTGAAACTCTTGAGGAAGCTCTGGATGATTTCAAAGGAACCGTCTTCTTCATCTCCCATGACCGTTATTTCATCAATAAAATGAGCCAGAGACTGATTTCTGTCGAGGACTGCGGGTTTAAAAGTTATGACGGTAATTACGATCATTACCGAAGTGAAATAGAGAAGACGAAGGTTGAAGAGAAGGAGTTAGAGGGAATTGTGAAGAAGCAGAAGAAACAGGCTGTGGAAGTGGCACAGGATGAGGACGAGGTGCTTTCGAAGATTGAAGAACTTGAGCGTGAACTTGATAAGTTAGATAAAGCAATGACAACTGAAAAAATGGAGCATGAGGAGCTTCTTCACCTTTATGTGAGGAAGGATGAGCTAGATCAGGAATTGGATTCTGTCATGGAAGATTGGATGAGGATTGCCGGCTTAGATTAAATCATCAGGTCACACGGGGCATAACAATGCCCCGTATCCAAATATTAATGGATAGAAGGTTGCTCTGCGTGAATTTCATTTTAGATAAAGAGTAGAAATGAACTGTAGACTTGTTCACTAACCAGCCAGCTCATTTATGAAAATATTTCTTTTGCGAAAATATCTTTTTTTTCTGAAATTTAATTGCTATAATGTTGATACAAGTGAAAAATGAGTGGTGAAGGCGCCATAATAGATGAACCAGAATTGGTTGATCTATTATGGCGCCTTTTTGGATCTCATGACTGTAAACGCTTACTTAATTTGTTGTTAAAAAGAAGGTCCTTACTAACGAAAGGTGGGAGGAACATCTATGTTTTCATGTACAGTCAAGAATGTCCAATTTCGGTTTCGTTCTGTCAGCGAAGTGCTGGCCAAAGCGAGCGAGGAGAAGTCAGGTGACATTATGGCCAAGATTGCGGCAGAGTCCTATTTGGAGAGAATGGCGGCAAAGATTGTCTTAAGTCAGATGACCCTGAAAGACATCTATGAAAATCCAGTGATTCCATATGAAAAAGATGAAATTACGAGAATCATTTATGATGATTTGAATCAGTTCATTTACAAAGAAGTTTCAGGTTGGAGCGTTGGTGAGCTGAGAGATTATATTTTGGCTCATAAAACGAATACCTCGGATTTATTCCGGCTGAGTAAAGGGTTGACGAGCGAGATGATTGCAGGAGTGGCGAAGCTGATGTCAAGCATCGATTTGGTGATGGCCTCACAGAAAATCAGGCCGACGGCTCACTGCAATACAACAATCGGTGAAGCTGGTCGACTGGCGTTCCGTTGTCAGCCGAACCACCCAACCGATAATCCTGAAGGGATCCTGGCATCCATGAAAGAAGGGCTTTCTTATGGGTCTGGAGATGCGGTAATTGGTGTGAATCCTAATAATGATTCAGTGGAATCCGTATCAAAAATTTTGCACATGACCCATGATTTTATACAGAATTGGGAGGTGCCTACTCAAAATTGTGTGCTGGCACATATTACAACACAAATGAAGGCGTTGGAAAGGGGAGCTCCCATCGCACTGATGTTTCAAAGCCTTGCCGGCACGCAGGAAGCGAATGACGATTTCGGTGTCTCTAAAGAAATATTGGATGAGGCCTTTGATATGATGGCGAAGCACGGTACTTCTACTGGGCCGAATCAGCTTTATTTTGAAACCGGACAAGGTTCAGAAGTATCTTTAGATGCTCATTCGGACGTCGACATGCAGACATTGGAGGCAAGGACATACGGGTATGCCCGTCACTGGAAGCCTTTCATGGTGAATAACGTATCAGGATTTATTGGCCCTGAAACACTTTATGATGGAAGGCAGGTCATTCGGGCAGATCTTGAAGATCTGTTTATGGGAAAACTGCATGGACTACCGATGGGAATTGCGCCAACGTATACGAATCATATGCAGATGGATCAAAATGATCAGGAAATCGGCGGTATGCTGACCGCCCTTGCAGGAGCCAACTTCTACATGGGTGTGCCTGGCGGGGATGACGTCATGCTCAGCTATCAGGACACAAGCTACCACGACGATGCAAGTTTACGAGAGATGCTGGGACTTCGTCCTCTTGCTGAATTCGAAGGCTGGCTTGAAAAAATGGGTATTATGGACAATGGCAGATTGACTGACCGGGCAGGAGACCTATCCATTTTCAAATAAGAAAGGAGGAGAACCGACATGAATATCCAAACGATTGTAAAGCAGGTACTTGAGGAACTGGAGAAAGTTGAGGAAAAGAAACAGCTGTCCGCCCCAATTGGTGATAAACAAACCGATAAAAGCTACACATATGAAAAAAAGAAGGTTGTCAGGGTGGACAACGCCGAAGATCGGGAAGTGATCGAGAAGGCCCGGTCGATCACACCGGCGAGAATCGGTATCGGCAGGACCGGAACGAGGATGAAAACAAAGGAATATCTTGATTTCCGAATCGATCATGCCGCTGCACAGGATGCAGTATTCAAAGGGGTTTCGGACGAATTCCTGGAGAAAATGAAGCTGCCAGTTCTTCAGTCCAAATCTGATTCGATGGATGAATACTTAATGAACCTGAACAGCGGACGTCAGCTGAATGAAGAATCAAGGAAATGGGCACAAGAGAACCTTTCCGTCAATCAGCAGGTTCAAATCATCGTGTCCGATGGACTGAGTTCGACGGGGATTGAAGAAAATATTCCGGATTTACTGCCTGCACTGATCCAGGGGTTGAAGGGTAAAAATATTTCCCTTGGAGAAACCATTTTTATAAAAAGAAGCAGGGTGTGGATACAGGATGAAATCGCCGCGATAACCAATTGCGATGTGGTGATCTCATTGATCGGGGAAAGACCGGGACTTGCAACATCTAAAAGCCTTAGTGCATACCTCATTTACCGTCCTGGAGAAGAGACGGTCGAAGCGGATCGTACAGTTATCTCAAACATTCATGACGGTGGAATCCCTCCTGTTGAAGCAGGTGCATACCTTGCCGATTTACTGGAAGATGTATTAAAGAATAAAGCCAGCGGAGTGAAGTATGCAAAGCTGAAATAACATTAGACAATAAGAAAAAATGACTAATCTGGAAACGGGGTTCCTTTTATCTTAGTTCTTTCCATTGACAACCCTGAAACAAGAGAAATATAATGTTCTATATTCAGAATTTTCTGTATGGAACAGGGGTTTTATAATGGACAACAACTCAGTAAGTTATTTGTGCAGTATGCATACTGATCTTTCTAAAGAAGATATAGACAAGCTCAGGGAAATTGCAGCAACCCTTCAATTGATGGCGGATTTGAACAAAGCTCATGTCTTTGTGGACTGCCTTACACGTGAAGGCAGTCAAGCCATTGTGGTGGCAGAGGCTGCACCTGCAACATCCAGACCTATTTATAAAAATTCCGTGGCAGGAAAATTCGTTTATGAATCATTTGAACCCTCCGTCATCTATACCTTAAAAACGGGGCAGCCCATGTTTCATAACCGGGCGATTACCCAGGAAGGTAAAACCGTGGAGCAAAGCGTAGTGCCGATTAACGGAGTAAATGAAAGCGTTATCGGGACGCTTATCATGGAAAAGGATATAAGCGAACAGCTGAAACGTCAGCAGAAATTGGAAGCGCTGTCAGAAGCGACTGAAGCGTTGAGTGAAATTCTCATCGGTGCAGGGGAAAGTCATCCGATCCTTCCCGAGGTGATTGAGGAGTCTTTATTCTTTATAGAGAATACCAGCAGAATCCTGTTCTGCAACTCAGCAGCAGCCAATATGCTTCATGAACTGGGAATGGGAGAATGTCATGCAGGAGATTTCCTGTTTCACTTTTTTCCAGAGATAAAAGATATACTTCATTCTCCTGAAGAATTACTGGTCAGGGAAATTACATTTTACAATAAAGTCTTCAAGGTGAAGAAAATTCATCTCGGCCAGCCGGATAAAGCCAGCGGCACCTTCATCATCTTTAAGAACATCACGGAACTTCGGGAAAAGGAAAGGGAATTGATTGTTAAATCTGTGGCAATTCGGGAAATCCACCACCGCGTGAAGAATAATCTTCAAACAGTCGCAAGCCTGCTGCGCCTGCAAATGCGGAGAGGGCTTCCTGAAGAAAGCAAGGTTCACTTTGTTGAAAGCCTGAATCGTATCTCAAGCATTGCCTCGGTGTATGAAATCATCCTCTCAAATTCCAGTGTGGATGATGTGGATCTCTATCGTTTGATAGAAAAAATCGGCAATATGCTCGTGTCCGAGACCGAGGATCATAAGAGGATTTCCATTACGTACTCAGGTCCGCAGTTATTGATTAAATCGAGTAAGGCTGTATCCGTTGCCCTGGTACTTAATGAATTAATACAAAATTGCATGAAGCATGCCTTTAAACAAATGTTTGAAGGCGAGATCAATGTAGTATTCGAGCGTCGAGAAGAGAATCTTGAGGTTCGGGTCCTTGATAATGGTGAAGGTCTTTCACCTGGCTTTAAATCTTCGCTGGGCTTGGATATCGTACAAATGATGATTGAACATGACTTGTCAGGCCAATTCCAGATCGAACGAGCCCAGCCTTCCGGAACAGAGGCCGTTGTCACATTTCCTATGGAAAGGGAGGTGGCACTCGTATGAGTAAACGAATCATGATCGTTGAAGATGAATCGATCGTCCGCCTGGATCTCTCCATGATGCTCGAAGATGCCGGCTATGAAGTCATTGCACAGGTGGGGGACGGGGAAAGCGCCATTGAACACGCTCTTTCATTACATCCTGACTTGATCATCATGGATATCAAGATGCCGAAATTAAATGGATTGAAAGCAAGCGAAATCATCTCTAAGCGGACAACGATCCCTATTCTCCTCTTGACGGCATACAGTCAACGGGAATACATCGATAAAGCGAAGCAGGCAAATATCATGGGGTATCTTGTAAAGCCGGTAAAAGAATCAAGTTTGATCCCAGCCATGGAAATTGCTCTTCAGCAAGCGGAAAATGCAAATGCCTTCAGACAAAAGGTTGAAGACATGAAAGGAGAGCTGTCGAGCAGGAAAATGATTGAACAGGCAAAAGGACTGATTATGGAGAAATTTCACGTGCCTGAAAACACTGCATACAAAAAAATGCGCAAAATCAGCATGGATAAGCAGGTTTCTATGGAAATCGTGGCAAAAAAAGTTCTTCATAAGTATAAAAGTTAAGCATTACAAGTGAATAAAAAAGCGATGGTGCTTATGCGGTTTTTGGTCCATGAAACCGTAAGGCACCCTTTTGCTTTTTTTAGATATATTCATGCAAACATCACCAAGGGGTATTCATAAATTTCTATTAAACAAGGGGGAAATGTTATGGAAATGATAGGGAATGTTGTGATTTACATCATCATGGCGTGTGCTGTACTGGGGGCGTTTGCCGCCATCCGCAATAGTGATGACGGGCTTGGGAAACAGTTTATGGAAGGTCTGCATGCTGTTGGTCACATTTTCGTGCCTGCGGCGGGGATCATGGCTTCGATTCCTTACCTGTCATGGTTCATTGACAAGGTCTGCGGTCCATTTTTCGCAGCGATTGGGGCAGATCCAGCAATCGCAGCGACATCCATTTTAGCGACGGATATGGGAGGCTATCAACTAGCCGAAGTATTAAAGGAAACACAGGAAGGATGGATCATGGCGATGATCGTCGGGTTTATGGCCGGGGCGACCATCGTATTCTCCATTCCAATGGGTCTTGCGATGCTTGATAAGCGCGACCATAAATATATGGCGCTAGGCGTGATGTCAGGGGTATTGACGATTCCGATTGGTGCGCTTATATCAAGTACGATCATTACCTTCTCGAATTCAAATGTACGTGATTTCATTTCAACTTCAGGAGAAGCGAAGTTTCAATTTGCTTTAGGATATGGGCAAGTCCTTTTGAACTTGAGCCCGCTATTGATTTTCGTTGTGCTCATCGCAGTAGGGCTGTATTTCCTTCCAGACCTGATGATAAATGGATTCATGTGGTTTGGGCGGATACTTGATGCTGCGATTAAGCTGGTTCTCGTATTTTCAATCGTTGAAATTTTCACCGGTCTCTTTTCAACGGTATTCGGAGGGTGGGGATTCCATCCGATCATGGCGGATGAAGCGGATCAATTCCGTGCCCTTGAGACTGCCGGATATATCGGGATCATGCTGGCCGGGGCTTTTCCAATGGTTTATTTACTTCAGAAATATGCCGGCGGCCCGCTTGAAGCAATGGGAAGAAAAGTAGGACTCACTAAAGAAGGAAGTGCAGGTATCGTTGCTACGATCGCTAATATTTTGGCTATGTTCAAGCTGGTTAGGACGATGCCTCCTAAGGATAAGGTCATCAATATCTCATTTGCCGTTTGTGCGGCATTCTTACTTGGAGATCACTTGTCCTTTACGGCCAACTTCCAGCCCACATTGATTCTTCCGATAATTGCAGGGAAGATTTCCGCGGGGGTGATCGGAATCGGCCTGGCTTATTGGCTCTCTGTACCGAAAGCGCTGGAACTGGAAAAGAAGGATCGTGCAGCCGGGATCATAGGTGAAGATGAATATTTAAATAAAACTGAAGAGGATAAAGCAAAAGCAGTTTAAGGTGACTGCGCTGCAACTAAGGGAGTGCGAAATAATCATGGATGAGAAGAAACGATTTATACAGGAGTTCGTACCTGGAAAACAAGTCACACTAAGTCATGTGATTGCCAATCCGGATCCAGGCATGTTTGAAAACTTGGGGATTCAGCAGGCGGGGGCATTGGGGATTCTGACGCTGACACCGAGTGAAACGGTCATCATCGCAGGCGATCTGGCCACAAAGGCAGCCGATGTGAATTTAGGATTTCTTGACCGTTTTACCGGAAGTTTGGTTATCGTCGGAAGTGTTTCCTCCGTAGAAATGGCCATGGAGGAAATCAATCGTTTTTTATCAGAGACACTGCAGTATACCCCTTCAAAAATCACGAAATCATAAGGGGGAAGAAGAATGAAGAAAAATCGCGCGATGCTGATCGGTTCGATCGGTGCAGGGAAATCGACGCTGACAAATGCCCTTTTGGAAAGAAATGAAAAAGCGGTCAAAACACAATCTCTAAATTATTCCGATTGGATTGTGGATACGCCGGGGGAGTATACGGAGAATCCTTTTTATTATAAAAATATCATGGCGACCTCACTAGAAGTTTCCCATGTCATGTATTTGCAGGATGCCACCAGAAAAAAAACGATTTTCCCGCCTAATTTCAGTACCGGTATCAATAAGCTTCCGATCGGGGTTGTAACAAAGAGCGATAGTGATAAAGCCGATGTAGACGAAGCAGTGAGGCAATTGAAAAGGGTGATTCCTTCGGGACCCATCGTGATTACATCCTCGATTACGGGAAGAGGAATACAGGAAATTCGAAATCTTGTAAAATGCAATTCCCTTATTGAGATGAAGGAGTATGTATCAACCCACATGGATGGGAACATCTTCTTTTCTTGAAAGCCTTTACAAAATTCAAAAAATAGACTATATTCAAATTATAAAAAGATATTCGAGCAAAGGCGCTCAGTACAACCGTCATGAAAATGGATGACGGTTCGTATTGGGCGCCTTTTTGTCTATTTTTAACTCCGTCAGCAGGGGGGTGAAACCTTTGAAACGTTATGATCCTCAAAAAGAGGAGATTCTGAGCGCAGGGATTGATATTGGAACGAGCACCACCAAAGTCGTCATCAGTAAGTTCTCTCTTATGAACATGGCGGGCGGCACCCACATGCCCCGCATCGAAATCATAGATAAAGAGATTCTTTACAGAAGTCCCATATTCAGAACGCCTCTTCAAACCAGAACTTCAATTGATATCGAAGCAGTGGAAAAACTCGTGAAACAAGAATATCAACTTGCAGGAGTCAGCCCAAGTGATATTAAAACGGGGGCGGTGATCATCACAGGCGAAACGGCTACGAAAGAGAACGCACAGCAAATGGTCCACCAATTATCCGACCATGCAGGTGATTTCCTTGTCGCAACCGCCGGGCCTGATCTGGAAGGAATCATCGCAGCCAAAGGTTCGGGTGCTTATGAGTATTCGAAGAAGATGGGGAAAACCATCGCAAATATCGACATCGGCGGCGGCACCGCGAATGCGGCGGTCTATAAGTCAGGCAGGCTCTTGGGAACCTGTACATTGCATATAGGCGGCCGGCTGATCGAGTTTAACGGCGGCACCATCCAAAGCATCTCGCCTCCTATTCTTAAAGTCCTGGAAAACATGGGTATGTCTCTAGAGGAAGGGGACAGACGGGATGAGTCAAAAATTAAAAAAATAACAGATTTTATGGCAGACTCTATTGCCCGGATGCTGAATCGAAACGTATCCGAACCCGACCTTCCCCTGCTGCTTGGACATAAGCCGAATTGGCTGGAAGACATCGACGCCATCATGTTTTCGGGCGGAGTCAGTGAATGCCTCTATGAACATGAAGAGCATGCTGCTTCACAAACTCAATATGACGACATCGGGCAAATGCTGGCAGCCTCTCTGAAAGAATGTAAAGCGTTATTGGAATGGGAATGGGTGACGCCTGTTGAAACAGTCAGGGCTACCGTTCTTGGAGCTGGAACGCAGACAACCGAAATCAGTGGTGCGACCATTCATGTCGATGGCAGGGATCTCCCCCTTCGGAATCTGCCGGTCTATCAAATTCCGTTCGGCCATCAACTGGAAGAGGGGCTGAGTCGGATATCCCAAGCCGTAGAAGAGGCCTTGGATGTCTATGATTCACAGCGGGAAGGAATCAATTTCGCTCTCTACCTGACGGAAATCCCTTATCTGGGATTCAGGGATGTTCAGACGCTGGCACATGCCCTGATGGACGCCGTCAAAACAAAACCAAAAACTGACCAGCCCTTAGTCATCATCCTTGAAAGCGACCATGCAAAGGTTCTCGGTCAGACGCTTAAGACGGTGAATCCCTCGCAGACGGTCATTTGCATCGACCAGATCAATGTAGAGCATGGGGACTATATCGACATTGGGAACTTGCTGCAAACCAGTGTGGTCCCAGTCGTCATTAAAACATTAACCTTCCATCATTGAGAAAGGAGGCGCGGGTTGTGAACCTTAAAACAACTTATTTAGGAACGGTATATCAATTTTCATCTTTAAAAGAATTATTCGCAAAAGCAAATGAAGAGAAGTCAGGGGACCGCCTCGCGGGGATTGGAGCGGAAACGGTTCAGGAACGGATCGCGGCGAAAGAAGTGTTGAGTCAACTGACACTTTCTGATATCAGGGAGCATCCGCTGCTTTCTCCCGAAGAGGATGAAGTATCCCGGATGATTGAAAATCAGGTGAATAAACCGATCTATGAATCAATCAAAAACTGGTCAGTGGCTGAGCTGCGGGAATACATCCTGGATGACAGCACCTCGGGAGACGATTTAAAGAGGCTGGGCAGAGGGTTGAACAGCGAAATGATCGCGGCAGTTGCAAAGCTCATGTCGAATCTCGACCTTGTTCATGCAGCAAATAAGATTGAGGTTTTAACAAAATGCAATATTACCATCGGTTATCAAGGGACACTCGCTTCCAGGCTGCAGCCGAACCATCCGACAGATAATGTCGATGGGATGATTGCATCCTTAAAGGAAGGATTAGCTTATGGGATGGGAGACGCAGTCATCGGAATCAACCCTGTCGACGATTCAGTCGAAAGTGTCAAACGGCTGCTTCACGCGACCCACAGCTTTATCGGGGACTGGGATATTCCAACTCAAAACTGTGTGCTTGCCCATGTGACAGCCCAGATGAAGGCGATTGAACAAGGAGCCCCGGCCGATATGATCTTTCAAAGTATAGCAGGTACGGAGGCTGCTAACCGATCGTTTGGCATTAACGCTTCCTTATTAAACGAAGCAAATGACATGGCGAGGACGCTCGGGACGGGAACCGGACCGCAGCGCCTGTATTTTGAGACAGGACAGGGTTCTGAACTATCGGCCGAAGCACATTTTGACATCGATCAAATGACACTTGAAGCAAGAAACTATGGATTCGCTGCCTGCTACGATCCGTTCATTGTGAATACGGTTGTAGGATTCATCGGCCCTGAATACTTGTACAACAACAAGCAGGTAATCCGTGCAGGTCTCGAAGATCATTTTATGGGGAAAATGCACGGCATACCAATGGGAGTGGATGTGTGCTATACCAACCATATCAAAGCCGATCAGAATGACATTGAAGATCTCGGGGTCCTCTTGACAGCTTCTGGTGTTAATTTCGTCATCGCAACACCGATGGGGGATGATTGTATGCTGAACTATCAATCTCTCAGCTATCATGATGTCGCTGCCCTCAGGCAAACCATGAAGAAGCGTCCATCCCCAGTTTTTGAAGAGTGGCTTGAGAAAATGGGGATCTACGAAAACGGCAAGCTAAGTAAGATCGCCGGAGACGCGACCATTTTTGCACGATAGGAGTTGAAACGAATGAACCCTGAGCTTATAGAACAAGTAACAAAAATGGTGATAGAAAAGATCCAAAGCAGACAGCAGTCAACTGAAACCTCCAATACTGATAAAGCTTCCCCGGTTAAATTCTGGGATCATACATCGGCCTCTAAGAATAAAAGCGATTATCAGCGTACACAGGATCAGTCCCGTACTGAAAGCGGCGGAAAGCTGATTGAAATCAAAAGCTACACGGACTCTGCCACAACAAGCAGGCAGAAAACAGAAGGGAACTCAGTGGAGAGCAGCCAGCACCGGGAAGCGGATTCTGTCTCTGAAGAGCTTAAAGATCTGCAGGATAAGACTCCGGCAAGGATTGGAGTTGGAAGGGCAGGGGTGAGGCCAAAAACGGATACGTGGCTGAAATTCCGTTTTGACCATGCTGCCGCCGTCGATGCCGTTTATGGGGATGTAAATGATTCATTATTATCGAGGCTGGATTTATTTAAAGTAAACACCCTGGTTGAGGATAAAGAGATTTACATCCGCCGGCCCGATTACGGTAGGAAGCTTTCAGAGGAAGCGAAGAAGACTATATCGGAGCGCTGCAATAAATCCCCGACCGTACAGATTGTCGTATCAGACGGCCTGAGCTCAAGTGCAATTGAAGAAAATGTGGAAGATGTCTTCTTTTCATTGAAGCAGTCACTCACAAGTTTGGATCTCGATATGGGGACCCCCTTTTACATCGAAAAGGGAAGAGTGGCAGTGATGGATGATGTCGGGGAACTCTTGAAGCCCAAAGTGGTGGTCTTGTTGATCGGTGAACGACCGGGTCTTGTCAGTGCGGAGTCGCTGAGTGCCTATTTGTGCTACGAACCGGGAAAAGGAACGATCGAAGCCGACCGGATGGTGATCTCGAATATCCATAAAGGCGGCATCCCCCCTGTTGAAGCGGGGGCGTACCTCGGGACGGTCATCCAGAAGGTTTTGAAATATGAAGCCAGCGGTGTATCGCTAGTGAAGAAAGAAGAATAGGAGGGGACGAAAATGGCATTGGAACGAATTCATGCAGACATCCTGGCCATTCGGGTCATTCCCAATGTAGACAGCGGATTAGCGAAACATTTCAATCTTGATCCCCATCACAGGAGCCTGGGGATCTTCACCTCGACCGTAGATGATATTGGCTACACGGCTCTTGATGAAGCAACAAAACGAGCTGAAGTGGAAGTGGTGTATGCCCGTTCTTTCTACGCAGGCGCCGGTCATGCTTCAGGTCCCTTATCAGGGGAGATGATCGGGGTGATGGCCGGCCCTTCTCCCGATGAAGTGAAAAGCGGGATGGAAGCGGTGCTCCAGACGGCGGAAACGGGTGCTTTTTTTGAAGCCTTGGATGCTGAAAAGAGCCATGCCATCTATGCACATGTTGTGTCGCGAACAGGCACATATCTTTCGAAAGAAGCAGGAATCGATCAAGGAGAACCACTTGCCTATCTGATTGCACCGCCACTTGAAGCGGTCTATGGCCTGGACGCTGCCCTGAAAGCCGCTGATGTCGAGCTCGTTAAATTTTTCGGGCCGCCGTCAGAAACGAACTTCGGAGGCGGGCTCCTGACAGGCTCCCAATCAGCCTGTCAGGCGGCAGCAGATGCTTTCCGTGAAGCCATCATGGATATCGGTCACAATCCAACCAGATATTGATAACTGCTAAGAAACGAAAGGAGCGTGGTAATGTGCAATTTGATAACGATCTCCAGTCCATCCAGGAAATGCGGAACGCTGTCAAACGGGCAAAGGAAGCCCAGGCAGAGTACTTGTCTTACAGCCAGGAACAAGTCGATGAAATTGTGAAGAAAGTGGCAGAGGCCGCTTATGGGAAATCACAAGAGCTTGCCCGGATGGCAGTGGAAGAAACCGGTATGGGACTTGTAGAACATAAAAAAATCAAAAATGAAGTCGGTTCCAAAGACGTTTATGAATCGATAAAGGATGAAAAGACTGTGGGCATCATCGGTGAGGACCGGGTCAATAAAGTGACGGAAATCGCCTATCCCTTCGGAGTGGTGGCAGGCATCATCCCGACGACGAACCCTACTTCGACGGCCATTTTTAAAACGCTGATATCCTTGAAGACGAGAAATGCGATCGTCGTCAGCCCTCATCCAAGGGCAGTGAACTGTACAGTGGAAGCATTGAAAATTTGCAGCGAGGCTGCCGTTAAAGCAGGCGCCCCTGAAGGGTTGGTAGGCTGGATATCCAAACCATCCATGGCTGCAACAAATGAGCTAATCAAACATCGCGATATTGATGTGATCCTCGCAACTGGGGGAGGCGGCCTTGTCCGTGCGGCATACAGTTCGGGGAAACCGGCTTACGGTGTCGGCCCAGGGAACGTCCCGGTTTATATCGAAAAGTCAGCGAAGGTCAACGAAGCTGTCTCCATGATCGTCGACAGCAAATCCTTCGATAACGGCACAATCTGCGCAACGGAGCAGGCAATTGTCGTCGACAGGAATATTCAGCAAATGGTGATGCGTGAACTGAGGAATAATGGGGCCTACATCCTCAATGAAGAAGAGAAATCAGCTCTTGAAAAAATCATTTCACCTGCCCCTGGAAAGTTAAATCCAGGAATCGTGGGCCAGCATGCAGTAAAGATAGCAGACATGGCAGGTATAAAGGTTCCTTCCAACACACGGGTGTTGATAGCAGAAGAGACAAGGGTCGGAAAACACATACCTTTCTCCATTGAAAAATTATCGCCGATCTTTGCTTTATACACGGCTGAAAGCTATCAGGAAGCCAAGGATTATTGTATGAAGCTGCTGAATCTTGGCGGTAGGGGGCACAGTCTCTCGCTTCATACAACAGATGACGGTGTAGCGAAGGAGATGGCCCTAGAAATGCCGGTGTCCCGTATCATGGTCAATACCCTGTCATCCATCGGTGCGGTAGGGGCGACAACAGGCTTGAAACCTTCCCTGACGTTGGGCTGCGGCTCGTTCGGAGGGAATATCACATCCGATAACGTCTCTGCCCGCCACTTAATCAATATTAAGAGAATGGCATACGGAATAAAGAGTCCTTCCATCCCGAAAGCCTCTACTTCTGATCTCCCGAAGAAAATCGAAAAAGGGAATCAAGAGGTAGAAGAGATTGTGGATCAAGTATTGAAGCAGGTACCGGAGCACGAGATGAGCCCCGAGAGGATTACTGAAATGGTGAATAAAGTCATTAAAAAATATCAACTAAATTAATTGGAGGAATGAAAAATGAGCAGAGAATTAACAGCATTAGGAATGATCGAGACTAAAGGATTAGTGGCATCAGTTGAAGCAGCGGACGCAATGGTAAAGGCTGCGAATGTGCATTTAGTGGGGAAAGTCCATGTAGGAGGCGGGATCGTGACGGTTCTGGTACGAGGAGATGTTGGTGCAGTCAAGGCAGCTACTGACGCGGGGGCTGCGGCAGCACAGCGTGTAGGAGAAATCATGAGTGTCCATGTCATCCCGCGTCCTCACAACGAACTTGAAAACATCCTTCCGAAGCTAGAGGTAGAAGTCTAAAACCTGCATCACAGTTAGGAGCATGAAGCATGAATAATGAATCCATTCAAACCATTGTGGAAGAAGTCATGTCCAGATTATCAGCTGGAACAGAGAAGGTAAACTCTGTTCCGCTGGCAGTTTCAGCCCGGCATTGCCATGTAAGTCAAGCAGACCTGGAAGCCCTTTTCGGAAAAGGATATACGCTGACAAAAAAAGCCGATTTATCTCAGCCTGGTCAATTTGCAGCAAACGAAACCATAACAATCGCCGGACCAAGAGGGAGCCTTGAAAAAGTGCGCATTCTTGGTCCTGCGCGTCATATGACCCAAGTGGAAGTGAGCCGGACGGACTCTATTAAACTGGGAGTGAAGCCCCCATTGCGGGAGTCAGGCGACATTATTGGCTCTGCCCCCATTACGCTCGTAGGCCCAAAAGGGAGTCTCTATAAGAAAGAGGGGCTGATCATCGCTCAGACGCATATTCATATGACCCCCGAAGATGCCAAGGGTTTCGGGGTGGAAAACGGAGAATATGTGGAAATTAAAGTCGGCGGCGAACGTCCGGTTACATTCGGTAAAGTCTTAGTGCGGGTATCTTCCAGATACAAGCTTGAAATGCATGTTGATACAGATGAAGCGAATGCAAGTTTGCTAACGGGAAAACAGGCTGGTGAATTGGTGAAAATCGAGGGGATTTCATGATTGACCGCGAACTGGTTGAACAAATCGTCGTCGAAGTCTTAAAGAAACTCAAACTTTCAGAAAACCAGCCGGAGAATCACTCGAATGCCAATCTCCTGCTGATAGGGGTTAAATCCCGTCTGGAACCCGCCGATCTGTTAAGGCTGGAGTCCAGATGGAATCTAATTTCCTATGAATCTTTGGAACAAGCAGAATTGCATACTGCTGAAAGAGTTGTGTTCCTTGATGCCCCACAGGATTTAATCGTAAAGGGTGCGTTGGGAATAGGGGATACACCAGAAAGCGAACTACTGTCCCGCTGCATCCTGGAATATGTCCCTGTCACCATTATTCCAAAAATACATTTACACAAGCATTTGTTCAATGAAAATCAACAGAACTCTGAATATATCAAGCAATTACACTCTTATACAAAGCTCCTAGTGAAATTTGGCGTGAAGGTTGAAGCGTTGAACGGTTTCCTGGGTAAACAGGATGAAGAGAAGAAACAGCCATCTTCATTAAAAGGTAAACCAAAACAGCTGCTGACACAAAGAGATATTCAAGATCACAAAGAAAAGGAAGTACAAGTGACGAAACAAACGATCATCACCCCTTTAGCACGTGATGCAGCACGAGACCTGGGGAAACGCATTATAGTAATTGATTAAGAAGGGGAGAAGTCATCATGCAATTAGGGAAAGTAATTGGCAACGTATGGGCAACCAGGAAAGAAGATGATCTGAAAGGGTTGAAATTCTTAGTCATTAAACCTGATCTGCCGGATGGACCGTCGGAAGAAGATCCGTTCATTGCGGTGGATCGAATCGGAGCAGGTGTCGGGGATCAGGTGCTGGTTACCCGCGGAGGTGCAGCTGCCAATATGTCCACTGAACCTAAATTGCCCATCGACGCTCTCATAATCGGAATAATCGACTCGATCGATGTGGAAAATGAAAGAGGTGAAGGATGATGTCAAGAGCACTGGGATTGATCGAAACTAGGGGACTTATCGGATCCATCGAAGCGGCGGATGCGATGCTGAAATCTGCCGATGTCACATTGGTCAAGCAGGAAAAAGTGGATGCAGCCCTCGTGACGGTGCTGGTCCAGGGAGATGTAAGTGCTGTTCAAGCAGCTGTCGATGCAGGAAAAGAAGCAGCGAAACGTGTGGGAGAGCTGGTATCTGCCTTGGTCATCCCCCACCCGGATGAAGAGATTGGGAATGTTCTATTTAAAGATAAGAAAAAACCCGAGGTCAATGCAGAAACAAAGGAGCCCCAGCCCAAAGGCAAACGTGCTCCAAAGAAAAAGCCGGAAGCGCAACCGGGAAAAAATACGGCCAAAAAAGCTGCTGACCTCAATGAAAATCAACCACCAAAGGCTCCTTAATCACATGATTCAGGGTGAAAGGATGGAGGAAAAGCATCATGGCATTTAAAAGGAGAAAAATTGCAGTCATTGGAGCGGGCTTCACAGGTACGACGGCTGCATTGATGCTCGCTCAAAAGGACTTGGGAGATATCGTGATCGTCGATATCCCCTCCCAAACCAACCCGACCAAAGGAAAAGCCCTCGATATGCTGGAAGCCGGACCTGTACAGCAGTTTAATGCAAACATTACGGGTACGTCAAACTATGAAGACATTCAAGATGCAGATCTTGTCCTTATCACAGCAGGACTGCCGAGAAAACCCGGGATGAGCCGGGATGATCTTGTGGCAACCAACGAAAAGATCATGAAAGACGTTTCAGAAAACGTGAAGAAGTATGCACCGGACAGCTATATCATCGTCCTCAGCAACCCTGTGGATGCCATGACATACGTATGCTTCAAAACCACCGGATTTCCTAAGAACAGGGTAATCGGCCAATCCGGTGTACTTGATACGGCACGTTTCAATACATTCGTTGCACAGGAGCTGAACGTATCCGTAGAAGATGTCACCGGTTTTGTGCTTGGCGGGCACGGAGATGATATGGTGCCGCTTGTGCGCTATTCCTATGCAGGAGGGATCCCGCTCGAGAAAATCCTCCCGCAGGACAGAATAGATGCCATCGTTGAAAGAACAAGAAAAGGCGGGGGAGAAATCGTCAACCTTCTCGGTCAGGGGAGCGCTTATTATGCGCCCGCAGCATCTATGGTTCAAATGGCAGAAGCCATTTTAAAGGATAAGAAACGAATTCTCCCGTCGATCGCGTATCTGGAAGGTGAATACGGTTACTTCAATGTATACCTTGGAGTACCGACAGTATTAGGCGGTAACGGAATAGAAAACGTCATCGAAATCTCCCTTACAGGTGAGGAGAAAACTGCTCTGGACCAATCGGTAAAGTCGGTTGAGAATGTATTGCAGTTGCTTGAGGTCAACAATTAATAAGTAAGTCACTTAGGGTCATGGGATAAATCCTGTGACCTTTTTTGCATTAAAATAAAAGTACATAATACCGTTTTTTATGGTAAATTTTATATAATACAATTGAACAAATTTTATATTTAGGTAGTTTCATATTAATTCCAGCTCTTTGTTAGGAAAATTTTAACCTTATTATGGGGGAAGAGGCATGCGCCAGGAAATCGCACTGGATAAAGTGACTGCAAGTTTAAAAGGGGACTCAAGTATCCGCTGTATATTCATAAAAGGATCAATGGGCAGGAAAGAGTACGATGAACATTCTGACATCGATCTATACTGCCTGGTAGATGAAAGCGATGAAGAAGCTTTTCTAAAAAGGAGGCTCGATCATCTCAGGGCATATAAAGAGATGATCTTTCACGATGATATTTTCATCATCGCTCCTCAGATCATAGCCATTTATGAAGATTGGCTGCATATCGATTTGTTTACAGTAACCGAAAAGACAATTCAGCATAAGGATTTCTTCGCCGTTCTTTATGACCCTGAGAATTTGATGGAGAAATATAAAAATGATCAGCATTTAACGATTACAAGCGAAGCTTTCCGGGACAGTGTACTCGATGCAGCCTGGTTTTTATTTCAGCATAAAAAGGCAGCAAATAGAGGGAATCATACATGGGCACCAGAAATGCTCCGTCATACGATGAGGAATGTCGCCACAATCTTGTTGGCAAGGTATGCCAGTGAACGCGCTCTTCTCGGGTTAAAAACCATACATAGGGATCTGCCGATGGATATTCAGCATAAAATCGAAAATATTTATGAATTGATGACTCCTTCCCATCACAGTGAATCGGCTGTTTGCATAGCGTCTCTCTTAAAAGAACAACTTGAATGGATCAAAGGAGAGATGGGGGAGGAAGATCAGCAAACGTACTCATTCCTGGTTCTGATGGTCGAAACTGTTTTAAATGGTGTTTAATCAGTACAATCTTTATAGATTTATATCCAAGCAATCATCGGATCTTTTCCTTGAAAAGGCTTGATGATTGCTTTTTTATTCTGAAGAGACTTTGTAAGGCTGCATAAAGGTTCCGAAAATATGAAACTATTTCCATTAAATCAACGTATATCCAATTAGGCAGAATAATATGATGAATGGGTTAGTTTTGTGTAGTAAGTTCAAGGGGGTTGTCTGTGATGATTGAAATTGTGAATGTCAGTAAGAGGTATGGCTCCAACACCGCACTGGATGATATTCAATTCACCATTGAGGAGGGAAGCTGTTACGGACTTGTCGGACCGAATGGAGCAGGAAAGTCGACATTGATAAAAATTCTATCCGGTGTCCTGCAGGATTTTGAAGGTGATATTATGGTCCAGGAAGATTCGGTTGCAAAAAATCGTATGAAAGTGAAAAAGAGGATAGGGTATATCCCCCAGGATATTTGTTTGGAAGAGACTCTTACTGCTCAAGAGAACCTCACTTATTTCGGCAGTCTCTATGGGTTGAGGGGCAGGGATCTTAAACGGAGAACAGCAGAAGTGCTGGATCAGATCGGACTGAAGGAAAGAGGGAAGGATAAGGTATTGACATTTTCAGGCGGGATGAAGCGGAGGTTGAATATTGGCTGCTCCCTGCTACATAAACCAGCGATCATTATCATGGATGAACCGACGGTTGGAATAGATCCGCAATCGCGAAATTCGATTTTTTCGATTATCAATCAACTGAAGTCAGAAGGAAGCACAATCATCTATTCGAGTCATTACATGGAAGAGGTTGAACATCTTTGTGACAGCATCGGACTGATAGATAAAGGGAAGTTGATCGAATCCGGAACAATGGAAGCTCTGCTTGCCAAATACAAGAAACCGTCCTTGTTTATAGCAGGTGATCAACTGGAGATCGAACTGCTGTCCAGGCACGGTCATGTTGAACCTAAAGGCAACGGTTTCCTGATAGAGAGTGAAAGGCCATTGAGTGCCCTCCAGGATCTGATTGGAGAGTTTCGTAAAAATGGAATCGAACCGAGCAGACTTGAGCTGTATCAGCCGAAGCTTGAAGATATCTTTTTCAATTTGACGGGGACTCAGCTCAGGGATTCGTAGAAAAGGAGGATGTAACCATGTGGGCAATCGCACGGACAGAATTAAAAAAGAATATCCAGGATAAAGGGTTATGGTTTTGGACGTTTATCTTACCAATCGTATTTATGATCGCGTTTGTTGCCATTTTTTCAGGAGATGAAAATACGAGCTATAAAGAAGTCGTCACTCAAATCATTCCTGGTTATACGATCATGTTCGCATTCTACATCATGATTTCTATGGTCATCGTTTTTTTAAAGGACCGGGATAAAGGCATGGTCGCGAGGATTGCCAGTACCCCGCTGCCAATCAGAGACTATTTCATAGGGAAGTGGCTCCCGTTCATGCTCATCGTCTTGATTCAAATCGCCGTCCTATTCACCTTTGGGGTCGTGGTGTATGACCTTCCATTGGGGGATCCGGCTGCCTTGATCATCTTATCCATCATGCTTGCTTTTATCGTATCCGGCTGGGGAATGGCGCTTTCTGTACTGGTTAAAACTGAAAACATGGGAATCGCCTTTACCCAGATCATCGCGCTTGGAGGTGCGATGCTCGGAGGATTATGGCTTCCTGTGGAATTCATGCCGGGCTTCATGCAGACCATCAGCAAGGCGATGCCCCAATACTGGGCAATCGAAGGATATAAGGAAATCATTCTTCGAAACGGAACTGCCGGAGATATTCTCTTCAACGCAATCATCCTGTTTGGGGCAGGAATTGCCGGCGTCATCATTGCTTTTATAGCATATCCCCGGTTTCTGCGGTCAGCAAGGAGCTAAGGTTGAATGGGGATATTCCTCTGAATGGCGGTTGATACCCAATTTTCCGAGGGGGGATAATGATGAAAAACTACGCATTCATTCTCTATGTGTTGATACTGGCGGTCCTCCAAACTGCCTGCTCCCAAGAAGAAAAAAACTTCACAGTTCAAACCGAAGATCTGCCCCCGCAGAAGACAGAAACGTTTTCTGCGGGCGGACAGAACTTCACCATCATTCCATTTTACGAAGAGACGCTTGACTATATTGAAGTGGTGGAGGAAAACAGTCTTCTGAATACACTTGGAACGTATCGATACACCGTGAAGGATCCAATGCTCGACAGGATGTCTGAACAGAAGATGATCCTCAATATGGACATCCCTGCCAGTGTGACCATAACCCAACGAATTAATGAGCTAAAAGAGAAGACAGCACAGTTGATCCGCGATCAGGATAAGACCAATGCAGCAATCCAAGGCGCATTGGATGCCTCAACCGGGCTCTTGTCAGGCGGGGATAAGACCTTCTATGTACTGCCGGTCAATCCGGACCTCCCGATGGAAGGCATGGGAGGCGTGGCTGCCTGGACGCTCGATGAAAATGTCATTTTACTGCTGCTCGATCCGTCATATAAGGAAGACAGGCTTTCCTACACCATTGCTCATGAATATCACCACGCAGTTTCGATGGAAAGCGATCCAATCTATGATTCCTTATTGGACTTTGTCCTCTTCGAAGGAAAAGGTGACGCGTTTGCACAAAATGTATATCCGGATGTGAAGATCCCATGGACAACGAAAGTAAAGGACATCGAGCTTGAAGTGGCATTTTCACAGCTTGAGGCTGCCGGCATGACTGCAGAGATGGAGCTTTATCACTCTTGGGAACTCGGGGACCCCGCAATGAACATTCCAAGGTGGGCAAATTATAAGATGGGTAATCTGATTATGCAGAGTTACTTGGAAAATCATCCGGGAGTTCCAATTGGAGAATGGACCAGTCTTGGAGCAGAAGAACTTGTAAGAGAAAGCGATTATGAAAAGTTATTGGCAGATTTTTAGAAAAACGGCTGTTTGATAAGGAGAAATTCAAATGATAGCTGATATGTATAAACGCAGAGAGAAGCTTGCTTATATAGCATTTTTAATCCTGGTTACGATCGGTGCGGGGTTCATGTTTTGCACAGGCCCTGACAATGTTGAGCAGTGGATGGAGGGAGGAGCGTTTTTATTGCCGGCATTGTTGATGCTGGGTGTTGGCATTGGCAGCAGGAACAAATACAACAAAGTGAAGGGTATCTCATTACCCCGTTCGAGCCAAAATATTTTGGAGACAGATCACATCATCATAAAAAAAGACGCCAGTTGGATGCCTAAACTGCTTGTTTTTGAAAAAACCGGCAGTTTCCTGGGGTCGTTTCATTTGACCAATGTTCCTTGGTGGGTAAGACCGATTATTCTTTTCAGGACTTCGACTTTCACATTTTTCCCGGTTGAAATTGCCTTCACCTCGAATACCGGGAAAGTTGTGTTCACATGCAGGCGTAGAGGTTTTAAACAAAGCGTGGTTGAGATTTTTCATTCGGATGGAAGTTTTTTAGGTACATACATTCAAGAAGAAATAAAGAGTGTGGTTACGGTCAAGGGAGAGCTGAAAGACCGGGAAGGGAAGACTCTTCTTCAGGTGAAAAGTTCAGGCTTCACCGGGGACTTCACTCTTTATGGCGGGGACGGCCATCTTTGGGCGCGTTTCTATAATGGAAGATTCCCTCATGAGCATACTGAGATATTCAGGGATGTATATAATGACATGGTGGAGATGTCCGGCCGGCTTCCAGATAATCAGAAGATATTACTACTGGGAATGGTTGGGTACCTGTTTATGAATCGTAATAATAGGGAGTGAGGAAAAATATAAGCCAGTATATACTTTAGTTATAGGAATTTATTAAATTTAAGGAGGACTACCAATGAACCTGGGTGCATTTTCTGTCAGTCTGAATGTAAAAGATATAAACAAATCAAAAGAATTCTATGAGAAGCTGGGGTTTAAAGCATTAGGAGGAGACATCTCACAGAATTGGCTGATCTTAAAAAACGGAGACCACATCATTGGCCTGTTTCAGGGAATGTTTGAAAAAAACATCCTTACGTTCAACCCTGGATGGGATCAGGATGCAAAGAACCTTGACTCATTTACAGATGTCCGTGATCTTCAGAAAGAACTAAAGTCTAAAGGGCTCACCCTGCTGACAGAGGCGGATGAGTCTGGTGAAGGGCCTGCTCATATTACATTACAAGATCCGGATGGAAATCCGATATTGATCGATCAACATAGATAGGAATCAGATGCATACATTAGGCCAGATCCAGTAACAGAGATACTGGATCTGGCCTAATGTATGCTCAACTAATGATTGAGTAGTATGTGTTCACTATTCAACTGCCGGGATTGAAGGTCTTTCCTCTATTGCACCCTATAAAAGCCAGGATATCATGGATCTTTGCGCTCTCAAGCCCTTTGAAAAAGGAGATTTAGCTTCCCACACTGTCGTTGCCCCATTCATTAGCCAGAAAGTGATTGACGAATGTACAGAAAAGGAAGTGTCATTGAACGGACTCGAGGGAATTTCTTTGATCGCCCCTTTTATAAGCAAAGAAGTCATAAGGGTATGTGCAGAACAGAGTTACCATAGAATCCTTGTATCTATTGCTCCTTTTAATGAAATGGAATTTTTAAATGATCTTGCAGTTGCTAGGTCAAAAGTTTTTCAGAGTAAGTGAATCCTCACCTGATTTATCCTCGAGCAGGTAAATTAGTTCGGGTTTTTAGTTTGAGGTCCTGATAGATATTTAACTGCTTCCAGCGGTTGATTGGAGTGCAAGACGTAGACTCCTGCGGGAAGAGTAGCTATAAAAATTGTCTTTAGAGATTTGTTTCAAATTCTTTTTTACTGGAAACCATTGTATAAATTTGTAATATTTGAAATAATTGGATGTATGACCAACAACGTTCGAAAAAAGGGGATAATTCATGAAACTGCAATCCAATAAAACTGTTTTTAGCGAAGACGATTTAAAGGCATTATTGACAGAAATCAAATCAGGCCAAAAAACGTGGAAGGATGTAGATCTTAATTTGACAGTGAGGTCCATGTGCACCCACATCGGCTCAACGGATCCTGTACTCAGGGACAAATTAATCTATACTTTATTCTTTCGATTGATCATCGAAGATAATCTCATAGAGCCGGACCTCATGAAAGAGCTGCTTCAAATATGTCAGAAAGATTTATTGTTTTATGGAATAGGTGATAAGGAAACGGATACCGTATTCACCAGGGCGTTTACTACACTGCTCATAGCACTGATCATATACCGGGATATTGAAGATGATTTCCTGTCAAAAGCCAAGGTTGATCAGGTGGGGGAGCATTTGATCAGGTATATCAACGAAGAGAAGGATGTAAGAGGATATATCGCTGGAAAAGGATGGGCGCACAGCATTGCACATGTTGCAGACGCATTTGATGAGCTTATTAAAAACCCAAAAATCAGCCGTGATCTTTATCCTGAGATCTTCCATTCATTATGGAATAAGATGTTTATTTCCGACAGTGTCTATCTGCACGATGAAGGTGAAAGGGTGGTCACTCCGATCATCGAAATGCTGAACAGGGGTCTTGATTCCAGCAAAATAGAGAGTTTAATAGATAGCATAAAGCTTAAATTGGAGAGAAAAAAGATTGAGCTGGATGAAGAGAATTACTGGTTATTATTCTCCAATGTGAAGACATTCTTAAAGAGTTTTTATATAAAACTCAATCATACTTCCAAGTACGATTCCATCCGTGTCAGCATTGAAAAGTGTCTGGATGCAATCTAGTATCATTGAAGTACTGAATCAGAATGAAACAGGAAATGAAATTGGCCGGAACAGAGGGATGGACATGACATACAAATTTGAAAAGATGACTCAAAAAGAAGCGGTCGACATTGCATACGGCTGGCACTATGAAGGTGATTATGCCTTTTACGATATGGAAGCAGATGAGGAGGACCTTGCTGAATTCTTAAATCCGGAATCCCGGGGTGATACGGTATTCACCGTTTTTAAAGAAACTGAGGCAGTTGGCTACTTCAGCATAACCAGGCCGGAAAAAGGAGTATGCGACATCGGCCTCGGTATGCGGCCGGACCTGACCGGGAACGGGATGGGAGCCGGCTTTTTGAAAGCGGGGCTGTCGTTTGTCATCGATGAATTTAAAGCAGATAAAATCACTTTATCTGTTGCAGCATTCAATCAAAGGGCTATAAAGGTGTACGAGAAAAATGGCTTTACAGCAATTGATGCTTTTATACAAGAGACGAACGGCGGTACATATGAATTTCTTCGGATGGAATACAATGTTGTGTGAAGGGACCTTACCGCAGACCTTCTGATTAAAGGGGGATTCCAATGAATTTCAGTAAAGAAGAGTATGATTTAGTTTACTCAGAGGAATATGAGCCAGAGGGATTCGAAGATATAAAGGAATTGGCTGACCGCTGCAAGTTTTCAAACTGCACCCACACCGTAGAACCTCATTGTGCTGTCCTAAAATCCATTTCTGATGGTGTGCTCGCGGAGGATCGATTTATTGCCTATTACCGCGAAAAAAATGAAGCACTGCATGTGGCTAGTCACAAGAATAAAACAAAAGCAGTCGATTATTTGAAGCAGAGAAAACTTTTTCAGGAGCCTGTCAAAAAATCAAAGGAGTAAAATGGTATGAATCTGGGAATTCCGATTGCTTCCGGCAATACAGCGGAAATCTTTCTGCATGAAGACAAAATAATAAAGGTTTTTAATGAACGGCTGCCTTGCGGAGAGGCTACGTATGAAGCGGGCAAACAGAAACTTGCCTATTCAACTGGCCTCCCTGTACCCAAAATCCTTGATGTAGAAAAGATAGACGGAAAGCAAGCGCTCATAATGGAATATGTGAAGGGGAAAACATTGGGAGAACTCATCTCAGACTCACCTGGGGATGCCGGACATTACATGGATCTCTCCGTGGACATACAGCTGAAAATCCATTCAATGAAAGTTGATACGCTTGAACCCATGAAAATGAAATTAGCGAATCAGATCGACGGCGTCGGGGAATTATCTCAAAGGCTTAAGGAGGTCTTGATCGAAAGATTAGATGAGATCACGTTCGAGGAAAGGCTTTGCCACGGAGATTTACACCTGAATAATTTAATCATGTCCGAAGATGGATCTCTTACTATCATCGACTGGATCGACTCGAGCAGCGGGGATATACGCGCAGATGCTTACCGCACCTATCTGCTTTATTCACAGGTATCATTGGAATTAGCCGAATTATATCTAAGGCTCTATTGTCAGAAAAGTGGTTTATCAAAAGAAGAAATTTTCATTTGGGCTCCAATCATAGCAGGGGCAAGGCTGTCCGAAAGCGTCTCGACTGAAAATAGTCAACGGCTTCTTGCCATTGTAAATAAATATTGCCCTTAAAGAAGAAGGCCGTCCCGGAGTGGTTGCCGAAAACCACGCCGGGATGTTTTTTTGTTTATTATTGACCAGTGTGGTCAAAAGGAGTAATATGGAATTGACCACACTGGTCAATGACTTGTCCATCAGAAGGAGGGCTTGTTTTATATTGTTTAAGACATTGAATATCGATACTGAAAAAGAAGACAGGATTATCAACGCAGCGACAAAAGTTTTTGCCGAGAACGGATATAAGCGTGCATCCACGAATGCGATTGTTAAGGAAGCCGGTATTTCGAAAGGGATTTTATTTCATTATTTTAAAAGTAAAAAAGAATTGTATTTATCCCTTTATGAGCATCTCTCGGACATGTTCGCTGAAAAGATTTATGACCGGCTGGACATGGAGGAACGGGACATTTTTGAAATCATCCGTCAGGTGTCGGTCATTAAGTTCGAACTGTTTTCTACTTACCCTGATTTAATCAATTTCCTGAATAGTGTATTTCATGAAAGTGATCCTGACGTTAAAGATGAAATCGATAAAATCAGGGGAACCTTGACCGGGAGCAGTTTTTCTAAATTGTTCAGCAATATTGATGCAGGGAAATTCCGGGAAGGCATTGACGTCGAAAAGGCCATTCAGGTGATCTATTGGACATTTGAAGGTTTTGCAAATCAGCAGCAGGCAAAAGCAAGTTCGATGTCGGTAGCAGACATTAATAAAGAAGATATCCTGGCAGAGCTCGATTCATATACCGAGCTTTTGAAGAAATCATTTTATAAATAATCTTTTTTACTGCACAGGGAGGCGGCAGGTATGAATGTAATTGAAATCAATGGGCTGACAAAAACATATGGCTCATCGAGGGGGATAAACAATATCAGCTTCAATGTGGAGGAAGGTGAAATCTTCGGATTCATCGGTCCGAATGGGGCGGGCAAGTCCACGACGATCAGAACCCTTCTATCCTTGATCAAGCCGACAGGCGGGAGTGCAGCCATATTCGGGAAGGACTGTATCGAGCATGCCCCGGAAATTGCAAAAGATGTTGGTTATCTGCCTTCAGAAGTCTTCTACTATGACAATATGAAGGTGATGGACCTGCTGAAATATTCCGCGAGTTTTTATAAGAAAGATTGCAGCGCCCGGATCACGGAGCTGGCAACCAAACTCGATCTTGATCTCACGAAAAAAATCGATGACCTTTCACTGGGTAATAAAAAGAAGGTCGGCATCATCCAGGGACTGCTTCATGAACCGAAGCTGATCATCCTTGACGAGCCGACTTCAGGACTCGACCCGCTCATGCAGCAGACTTTCTTTGATCTCTTGAAAGAAGAAAACCGAAAAGGAGCGACTATTCTTTTTTCTTCACACATCCTCAGTGAAGTGCAGCGTATGTGTGACAGGGTGGCAATTATTAAAGAAGGTGAAATCGTCCAGGTTGAGAAAATCAGCACCCTCAAGGAAAATAACCATAAGAAGTTTAAAATCGAAGTGAAAAACGAATTAGCGGCATCCTATTTTGACATGCCGGGTGTGAATAAACTTGAGACAAACGGTCGCCATATCAGCTTCTTGTTCAGGGGCGACATTAATGAAGTGATGAAGAAAATCGCTGAAATCGACATTGACAATCTGTGGATAGAAGAGCCCGATCTGGAAGAAATCTTCATGCATTATTATGAGAAGGAGGCGTGATCCTCCATGAATATATATCTTTATGAACTGAAGGCGTACCGTAAGAATACGATTATGTGGACACTTGCGCTTGTGGGACTCGCTCTTTTGTTCATGTCGATGTTTCCGCCCATTGCTAAGGAAATCGACGCCTTCAAGAAAGCATTAAAAGGCTTTCCTGAAGGCGTACGGAAAGCTTTGGGGCTCCAGGTCGAGACCATCGGGTCTGTCAATGGGTACTATTCATATACATTCCTGTATATAGCGCTTTGCGGGGCTATTCAGGCAATGACCCTTGGAATATCTATTTCTTCTAAAGAAATACGAGAAAAAACTGCAGATTTTCTATTAACTAAGCCAGTGACACGTTCAAAGGTGCTGGTTTCGAAATTGCTTGCGGCGTTAACCAGCCTTGCAATTACGAACATTGTGTATGTTGCAGCAGCAGTGGCGATTGCCAATCTGGTGGCGAATGAAGAGTTTAGTTTGACTGTTTTTCTATTAATCTCTCTGAGCCTCTTCGTCATCAGTATGATCATGTTTGCATTAGGTACAGTGCTGGCAGTTCTTTTTCCAAAAATAAAATCCGTTGTCAGCGTTTCACTTGGAGTAGTGTTTGGGTTCTTCGTGCTGGGCATGGTTGCCGGCTTGGAGGAAACAGGCCGTTATTTATCTCCATTCAAGTATATTGATTATGCGCATGTGATGAGAGAAGGGACCTATGAGTGGGAGTTCATGATCGTGGGCGGGGCTATCATCCTCCTTTGTTTTATTATCAGCTTCATCGTGTATAAGAAAAAGGATATTCATACGGTATAAAAGGAGGTATTGTTCGTGAATATGTATTGGAGAGAAATGAAAGCGCACGGTAAATCATTAATCATCTGGTGCATCGGTATGTGGGCGCTTATTGCCGCAGGGATGAGTGAATTTGGTGCCTTCACTTCTTCTGGACAGTCGATGAATGACTTGATGGAAAGCATGCCAAAAGCGATGCAATCCTTTATGGGCGGAGGCGGTTTGGATTTATCAACGGCAATCGGATACTATGGTTTGCTGTTCCTTTACATCATCCTCATGGCGACGATTCATGCAGTCATGCTCGGTGCCACGATCCTTTCTAAAGAAGAAAGGGATAAGACGGTGGAATTTTTATTTGTGAAGCCGGTGACGCGGAGGAAGGTAGTGGCAGTGAAGATGCTTGCGGCAGCGACAAATGTGCTGATCCTGACACTTGTAACATGGGGAGTTTCCATCTTGATCACAGGACATTACAGCGAAGGAGAAAGCGTAACAGGCAGCATCGGAAAGCTGATGCTGGGGATGTTGATTCTGCAGCTGCTGTTCATAGTTACAGGAACTGTTGTAGCTGCCGTGAATAAACGACCCGGTAAAGCTTCAGTCATTGCAACCAGTATTCTGCTTGCCGCTTTTTTCTTGTCATTTGCGATTGATTTAAGTGAAAAGCTGGAGGCGTTGAAATTCCTAACTCCGTTTAAATATTTTGAAGCCAGAAACATGTTAGACGGCGGCCTGGAACCCGTTTATGTCATTTTGTCTGCCCTGTTGACCGCACTATTCGGCACTGCGACATTCTGGTTCTATAGGAAGCGTGATTTAAAGGTTTAGATAGGTGAATGGACGTGAAAACAGGCAAACTCTGGTTTGCCTGTTTTTTTTACAATAAAAAACTGCCCGAAGATGGAATAACCCACACGGCAGGCAGTAGAAAATTAACTATTGATAATCCATTGTAAATGTAATAGAATAAAACAGAAACGCTTTTATTAAAGGAGTGATTTACGCACTTCCTCAATAATAATTATATAACATACAATCTTGTTGTGTCAACCTTATAGTTTTAAAAAAAGGAGTGCTTAAATGAATCATCAAATGCGCCAGGAACAAGACCGCGTCAAACGTGTTATTGAAATCATTGATGAACAGATAGAAATCCTTGAAAATGAAACCGGCCGGAGGAAAGATGAAGTCGTTGATATCCGCAGGAACTTCTGGGATGAGGTCAAGGTCAATACTGATACGTTCGATGATTTCCTCGAAACAGTCTTAAGTTTGAGGCAGCAGGCACAGGTCCTGACTGTAAGTCAAAGTACGCACCGGCAGGCAGTCAAGAAGCTGTCTTCGCTTCGCCGAATGAAAGCAAAACCGTATTTCGGGCGCATTGACTTTCTTGAAGAAGGGGATACGTCCGCAGAGGATATATATATTGGAATAGGGTCGCTGACTGACAAAACAGGAGAGGATTTTCTTGTTTATGATTGGCGTGCACCGATCTCCAGCGTTTATTATGATTATCCGCCCGGTCCTGCGGAATTTGAAACACCCGGCGGCACGATAAAAGGGGAATTGATGAAAAAGTGGCAATACATCATCAAGGACGGGACATTGGAATCCATGTTCGATACGAGCCTCACGATCGGGGATGAAGTCCTCCAGCAGGTGCTCGGAAAGAGGACCGACAACTTTATGCACAATATCGTCGCCACTATCCAGCAGAAGCAAAACCAGATCATCAGGCATGACAGCGGGAAGCTGCTCATCGTCCACGGTGCAGCAGGCAGCGGCAAGACCTCTGCAGCCCTTCAACGAATTGCGTATTTGCTCTATAAGTATCGGGAGAATCTTAATGCAGATCAAATTATCCTATTTTCCCCTAATACCATGTTCAGCAGCTATGTGTCCAATGTTCTGCCGGAACTCGGTGAGGAAAATATGGAACAGGTGACGTTCCAAGATTATCTGAACCACCGTCTCAGTGATGAATTTGAGGTGGAAGATCCATATCAGCAGCTTGAATATGTACTGCTTCATAAAGAAGACGACAACTACAATGCGCGTACAAATGCCATTATTTTTAAAGCATCGAACCATTTCTTCGAATTGATAAAATCCTACAGGAGCTCCCTTGAAACGAGCGGCATGATATTTAAGGGGATCAGGTTCAGAGGGGAATCAATCGTCACTAGCGAACAGATTACGGAACGCTTTTATTCGTATGAACCATCCATTAAATTTCATAACCGGATCGAGATGCTGACCGATTGGCTGAAAGATCAGCTGAAAAAAGCAGAGAAGCGGGAACGGACGAAGCCGTGGGTCGAAGAAAAGATCGAACTGCTGAGTAAAGAGGAGTATCAAAAGGCATTCAAGTATTTAAATCGGAAAAACGATACGAAAGAAGAGTCATTCAGAAACTATGATGAGGAGAAAGAAGCGCTGACTCGAATGATTGTCAGAAAGAGATTCAGGGGTCTGCGAAGAAAGATAGAAAATCTCCAGTTTATTGATATAAAAGCAATATACAAACAGCTATTCACAAATCCCTCAGTAATTGAATCCTTGACGAAGGGGGCGCTTCCTGAGGATTGGGATGAAATGAGCCGGTCGACTGAGGAGATGCTTTCAGAAGGAAAGTTGAATTATGAAGATGCAACCCCCTATCTCCTGTTGAAGGAATTGATCCTTGGCTTTCAGATGAATACTTCGATCAAGCATGTGATTATCGACGAAGCTCAGGACTACTCTCCCTTCCAATTCGAGTTCCTTAAAAGGCTTTTTCCTGCGGCGAAAATGACGGTGCTCGGGGATTTTAACCAGGCGATCTTTGCCCACGCAAGGGAGCACGTGAATTTTCATCTTTTAACGAGCCTTTACGGGGAAAATGAATCCGACACGATATTATTGACACAAAGCTATAGATCGACCAAACCTATCATTGAATTTACGCGCGGCTTGGTACCACCTGATCGCGAAATCGAGGCTTTTGACCGGGAGGGTGAAATTCCTGCTTTGACCATAGTGGAAGATCGAAAAGAACTTCATCAGCATATTGAATGGAGGGTCGAAGAACTTAAAAAGAAGGGGTTCCATTCTATCGCGATTATATGTAAATCAGCTGCTGAAAGCGAAGCGGCGTATTCCGGACTTACTGGTGTAAAAGATTTGAAAATCGTGAAAGCCGGTGCACTTCAATACGAACAGGGTTTGGTTGTGATCCCGACCTACTTAGCCAAAGGGATCGAATTCGATGCCGTTATCATTTATGATGCTTCCTCACGCCAGTACGGTGATGAGAGCTTGCGACGGTTATTTTATACCGCTTGTACTAGGGCGATGCACGAACTTCATTTGTATAGTGTTGGGGAACCGACACCTTTTATTGAAAACAATGCCGATTACAAGCTTATCGAATAGAGTTCTCCTACTTGAATGAAGGTCTGCCCCGGGATACTCAACATCCGGGGCGGCCCTTCTCTTTTTTTATGAGCCAAATTCATTGTAAAGCTATTATACCTCTGCTAGAATCAACAAAGATTTAGTACAAGCAGACGGAAAGGTGTTTAATCATGAATCCACAACCAACAGGAAAAGAACGGATTGGACTCGCATTCCTTCTGGGTATGCTCGGCATCCTTGGTCCGTTGAATATTGATATGTATCTGCCGAGCTTTCCGGGAATAGCGGCTGACTTGCATGCCAGTGCATCCATGGTGCAGCTCAGCCTGACTGCATGCCTGATCGGGCTGGCTGCAGGGCAGATTGTCATCGGGCCTGTCAGTGATGCCCAGGGAAGAAGGAAACCCCTATTAATCTCTATATTTCTATTCGCGCTATCATCCATTCTATGTGCACTTTCACCAAATATCTTGGTTCTAATTGCCGCTCGTTTTATTCAGGGTTTCACTGCTTCAGCGGGGATTGTGCTTTCGCGTGCGGTGGTACGGGATGTTTTCAGCGGGAGGGAATTGACTAAATTCTTTGCGTTGTTAATGGTGATCAATGCAACAGCACCAATGATCGCTCCGATTACAGGAGGAGCCATCCTGTTGCTGCCGTTTGCTTCGTGGCATACGATCTTCTATTTTCTTGGATTAGTAGGATTTGTGATCGTCGCAACAATTGCTGTGAGATTGAAAAAAACCCTTCCTCCAGAAAAAAGAATTCCGAGCTCGATCGGAGCTTCGCTCAAAACGATGGGGAGCTTGATGACGGATAAATCCTTTGTCGGTTACGTGCTCACGATCGGACTTATTCACGGCGGAAGCTTTGCCTATGTTGCCGGCACGCCGTTTGTGTATCAGGGGATTTATGAAGTATCTCCTCAGGCCTTCAGCATTCTTTTCGGCATCAATGGTCTTGCCATCATTTCGGGCAGTTTCATGATCGGTAAATTCAGCGATTTCGTACCCGAGAGAAGTCTGCTCCGGATCGCCGTGATTACAGCAGTAAGCGCGACAACCATCCTTCTGATCGCCACCATCATCCAAGGGCCGCTGGCGACACTCGCCATTCCGATCTTTATTTATATGACTTCGATGGGAATGATTTTGACAAGCACGTTCACCCTCGCCATGGAAAAACAGGGACATCGTGCCGGAAGTGCAAGCGCCATGCTTGGCATGCTCCCGCTTGTCGTCGGTTCTCTCGTCGCACCGCTGGTCGGCATTGATGAAACAACCGCCGTACCGATGGGGGCAGTGCTGTTCTCGACATCGCTCCTTGGTTCAATCGCGTTCTTTACACTCACCGGGAAACGTGAATGGAAGCGGGACGGGGGGACAGGTACCGCGTCCCAGTAACTTTTGGTCTGAAGCTGCCGATTGGGTGTGTTTGTCGGTGGAATATTAAATGATTTGTGAAAAAAAAGATCAAATGTGAATTTTTTAAGATTATTTAGGATAAAAGTCTGGGTTTAAAAGGGTCATTGAAACGTATTTTTATGAAGTTTGCGACAGTTACGTTCCATTTTCCAGATTTATGATCCATTTTACGAAAATACGTTCCATTTTCAGGATTTATGATCCATTTTCCAAAAATACGATCCGTTTTTCAATTTTATGATCCGTTAATAATGATTCTAATGTAGGGCAGATGCTCAGATCCGCTCGCCGATCAGCACAGAAGTGATAAACAGCGTAAACAGTAAAAAACCCCAGAACCAAACGGATCTGGGGTTTTTTACTTTAAATCTGACGCCTATTCCTCCCACCATTTCTCTTCCGGGTAAGGCCCTCCATTCAAAATGACCGTTTCACCGATCATCGGTGTTAGAATCTGCACTCCTTCTTTCTGACCGGCTTTTGTCACACGCTTAATCGGGTCTGTCCAGTCATGGAAAGACAAAGTGAAGGCGCCCCAATGGATCGGGAGAAGCAGTTTGCCTTTCACATCTTTATGGGCCTGGACGGTTTCTTCAGGAATCATGTGGATGGCTGCCCATCTGTGATCGTATTGTCCGCATTCCATCAAGGTCAGATCAAATGGACCGAACCGCTCGCCTATTTCCTTGAAATGGGGACCGTAGCCGCTGTCTCCGCTGAAAAAGATGGTTGTTTCACTTCCTTTAATGATCCAGGAACTCCATAATGTGCTGTTCCTGTCATGCAGACTCCTTCCGGAAAAATGCCTTGCGGGTGCTGCGGCCAATGTGAGCCCCTGAAAGTCGACTTCACTCCACCAGTCAAGTTCGGTGATGCTGTCCGGATTGATGCCCCACCGTTCCAGATGACTTCCCACCCCGATCGGCACGAAATAATGCCGGACTTTTGCCCGAAGCTTTCGAATGGTTCTGTAATCTAGATGATCATAATGATCGTGCGAGAATAGGATAGCGTCGATTACCGGAAGATTTTCTATTGAGAAAGGTAATTCCCGGCTGAATCTTTTACCTCCCAACCCCAGAAATGGGGAAGGGCTGTCACCGAACATCGGATCAAGGAGGATGAGCTTTCCTTCAATATCGATCAAACATGCAGAATGTCCGAACCATGTCACATTCGTTTTGTGGGAGGGATGGTTCAACATTGGGAATTCTATGTTCGGAAGGCCGCCCCTGGGCTTCAAGTTTCCATTTTTCTTCACCATATCACGGATCATGGTCAATGAAGATTTCAAGTCTGTATTCATTGAAGTAGGGAGGGCGTTCTTAAATGAACCATTGGAATATTGCGGTGAAGATTCCACCCTGCTGTTTTCGGGTTTCCGGCCGAAAGCGGGGTGCAATTTGAATAGTAAATAAGTGAACAGTACCAACACGCATATGAAAAAAAGAGTGATCATCCGGGGATCCCCTTTTGAATTAGTAACTTAACTATCTCAAATTATCATTACTGTGTCCAAAATGGGAATGTTTAAAAATGAATTAATAGTGATTAATCCGCCAGTTCCTCATACCATAACCGTGTTTCTTCAGGTGACCCGCCGTTAATGAATAGATGTTGATTTTTCACTTTCACGTAAATATAAGAAGATTCTTTTTTGATGAATAACAGGCTTCTTCCGTAATCCTTCACCTTGAATACACCCTTAGCCTTCTTTGAAAGCCCAAACCCATTGATTTTCCATGTGACTTCCGGCATCTCATCGAGCAGTTCGACCGTTTCGATTTTGCCCTTATCCCACTTATCTCCATACATGCCCGTAATCTGGAATGAATCCTTGGATACTATCAATTCATTTTTTTGGTAACCGATGAAAGTGATACCGCCGATTAACGCAAACACAGCGGCCATAAGGATGGAACTGATCCAGTAGCTCCGCCTGCGTTTACGGGGAACCTCATATTTGGACAGATAAATCATCCCGCCCATCAGGAATATCAGCATGAAACCGAACTGAACCTCCATCGTGAATCGGAAGTGAGTGAGAGCCAGCGGAAGGAGCAAGAGCATCCCTAAGGCTGTCAAAAGCAATAATGAGCCGTTCTTCTGAGGATATCCGTTCCTGATCAGCTCCTCTTTTTCTTCTTCGGACCTGGCGGCATAACCTGAAATCAGTTCATATACCTTCTTATAACGTATTGCCCACCCAAGCAACGTAAATAGGGCGATGACAAACAATTGAATGCCAATAAGGACCACCATGTTCATTCCTCCTGTGAAAAAGATTTCTTTAGTAATCAGTACGAAAATAGAACGAAAATGGTTTCATAATAGTTGACGTACGTTTGAGCGGTTAAGAATGAAATATGTTACGTTATACTTAATGAGTCATATTTAATGAGGGGGAGATCACCAGTGAGCAACCGATTTACCATCGATCAGCAGCTGCTTTCAAACATGCAAGAACAGAATGAGGTATTTTGGCCAAATCCTAAGCTCTCTTCGTTCAAGGCATCGGAGGCAGAGGAAATATTAGAGGCAGAACAGCGGCTTGCAAGATTTGCCCCATACTTAAAAGAAGTATTTCCGGAAACCAGAAACACTGATGGCATCATTGAGTCACCCATTAAATATCTTCCTGAAATGCAGGAGAGGATGCAAGCCCATTTTCAGACAAAAATACCCGGCAAACTGATGATGAAGTGCGATAACCAGCTGCCGATAGCAGGCTCCATTAAAGCACGAGGCGGCATTTATGAAGTATTGAAGCTTGCTGAATCACTTGCACTGGAACACGGACTGATTCAAAAAACGGAAGATTACTCAAAAATGGCAGGGAAATCTTTCAGAGACTTTTTCTCTCAATATTCGATAGCAGTAGGCTCGACAGGGAATCTTGCCCTCAGTATCGGCATGATGGGTGCAGCTCTTGGTTTCAAAGTTACCGTCCATATGTCGCAGGATGCAAAGCAATGGAAAAAAGACCTTCTGAGAGAAAAAGGTGTTAACGTCGTGGAACACGAAAACGATTTTTCTTATGCTGTCGAACAGGGCAGGAATCAGTGTTCGATAGATCCGAATTGTTATTTTATAGATGACGAAAATTCCCGGGATTTGTTTATGGGATATGCGGTGGCAGCAATGAGGCTGCAAAAGCAATTCATACAAGAGGGTATTAAAATAGATAAAGACCATCCTCTGGTTGTCTACCTGCCATGCGGAGTCGGCGGGGGACCGGGTGGCGTCACCTATGGGTTGAAACATGTATTCGGGGACGATGTTCACTGCTATTTTGCGGAGCCGGTGAATTCACCCTGCATGCTTTTGGGGCTGTCAACCGGTAAGCATGAAGAGATTGCTGTGCAGGATATCGGTCTCAGCAATGTGACAGAAGCGGATGGCCTTGCTGTCGGCCGCCCGTCGGCACTTGCGGGAAGAATGGTGGAGAGAATACTGAATGGTGTTTACACTGTCAGCGACGGGAACCTTTATAAAATGCTGACTCTATTATATGAAGCTGAGTCCATATCCCTTGAACCATCCGCTCTCGCAGGCATGCTCGGCCCCGTACAGTCAGGAATCAGGTCCCAACTCGAGTCGCTCTCACTTACACAAAAACAGTTATCTCAAGGGACTCATCTTGTATGGGCAACGGGAGGGGATCTGGTCCCTCAGTCCATCATGAAGGGTTATATCGCTAAAGGGAAGGGACTGTTTTAACCGGGACCAAAGAATCCGCAGCCGCATGAGTCCAATGAAGCTGGGTGTTGATAGAATGAGCGATTATTGACAATAAATGGACTTCAGCATATAATGATGATGTAAAATTAATCTTTGTATAGCAAAGGGAGTATGTACTATGTTAGGTGTCGTTCTTAACTAACCGTGAAATGAATACGGACATTTTGCCGGCTTTCGCTCTTTCATAAAAAGGGCGGAATGTACGCTTATTTAACTGTGCCAGCAGAATGTAGTTAAGAACAATGGTCATAGCCTGTACATCCCTTATTTCAGGAGAGCTGTGTCTTTTGTGCACAGCTTTTTTTGTGTGCAGAAGTACGTGGGGCGCTTTATTTAGTGCACTCCTAAATAAGCCTTTGTATTCAAGTAGTGAAGACCACAATGGACATTGTTCTGTTGTGGTCTATTTTTATTTATTGGAGGAGAAAACATTGAACGAAAGAACATTTCAAACATTGGAATTTCAAAAAGTGAAACAAGAGCTTGCGGACTTCGCTCTTACAGAAGAAGGGAAATCCGTACTGCTGAACCTGATGCCTTCTGTGAATAAACGTCAGATCGAAATGCGCCTTGATGAAGTGACCGAAGCGGTGAAGATCCTTGAGAAAAGCGCAAGTGTTCCGATCCACGGCATGGATGGGGTGGAGAAAATCATTTCAAGTTTCAATAAAGGTGTTCCGCTGAGACCGGATGGATTAACTAAACTGTATTTCTTCCTTGATACATGCAAAAAGTTGAAGAAATATATGTCCGACAAGCAATTCCTGGCTCCCAGGGTCTCTGCTTATGTCTACTCCATTGAAGACATACCGGAAGTGGCGGACGAAATCAATCGCTGCATCCGAAACGGCAGGGTTGATGATTATGCGAGCAGGGAACTGCTGCGGATACGGAAACAGCTCGCCATTCAAGAGGAAAGGTTGAAGGACAAAGTCCAATCAATCGTAAAGTCAGCCAAATATAAATCATTGCTGCAGGAAGCAATCGTAAGCCAGCGGAATGGCCGGTATGTGCTTCCCGTAAAGAAGGAATACAGAGGAAAAGTGAAAGGGTCGGTTCTGGATTCATCTGCATCTGGCTCGACGCTCTATATCGAACCGGAGGAATTGAGCGTGCAGCAGGATCAGCTCCTGCTGTATAAGCTTCAGGAGGAACAGGAAATCGAGAACATCCTTTGGGCATTGACAGGGCTGGTTCAGACATATGAACCGCAGCTCAAGCTGGCGATCGAAACGATGGTTCACTATGATGTCCTTTTTGCAAAGGCGAAATACAGCCGCGCAATTGACGGAGTGAGTGCGGATGTCAACGAACATCATTACATCCGCTTGAAGAATGCTGTCCATCCGCTGCTTGGAAGCGATGCGGTGCCTTTGACGATCGAGATGGGGGACTCGTTTCATGCTTTGGTGATCACAGGCCCGAATACGGGAGGGAAGACCGTCACCATCAAGACCGTGGGACTGCTGACCCTGATGACTCAATGCGGACTTCATATTCCTGCCGGTAAGGGCAGTGAAATCAGCATTTTTGATAAGATTTTACTTGATATCGGTGACGGGCAAAGTCTCGAGCAGAACCTGAGCACGTTCAGCTCCCACGTTAAAAACATCATCGACATATTAAAGGAAACAAATGACCGTACCCTTGTGCTTCTTGATGAACTCGGTTCCGGTACAGATCCGCTGGAAGGAATGGGGCTTGCGACTGCCATCCTCGATCAATTATATGAAAAGGGAGCGACCTTGATCGCGACTACTCACTACAGTGAAATCAAGCACTTCGCAGAAGAACATAAGGGATTCATAAACGGGAGCATGGAATTCAACATTGAAACCCTTCTTCCCACATACAGGCTCATTGTCGGAAAAGGAGGGGAAAGCCAGGCTTTCTCCATTGCCCTGAAGCTCGGGATGCATCCTTCCATCATCGAAAAAGCGCATAATATAACCTACCGGGAAACCAAAGTCTACAGAATTGATGAACAGGATATTCATGCTAAGAAAGAAATGGAAAAACAAATCATCGTTAACAAGCATAAAAGAAGAGAACGCGGGGAAAAGGAAGAAGCCAAGCCGTCAGTACAGCAGTTTTCAAAAGGCGATAATGTAAAAGTATCACCAGGCGGAGATTTCGGCATCATTTACGAAGGACCGGATGACAAGGGACGCTACATTGTGCAGATCAAGGATGAAAAACATGAAATTCCGCATAAACGGTTATCCCTTTACATTTCAGCAGCAGAACTGTACCCGGAAGGCTATGATTTTGACATCATCTTCGAAAGTAAAGAAAATCGTAAGAAAGATAAGCTCATGGGAAAGAAGTTTGTGGAAGGACTGACGATTGAAAGGGAATAGAGGGCTGATAAGATATGCCGGGCAGGGATGAATCCCTGTCCCGGCACATCTTATTCCTTATTCAGCAATTCAAATAATACATACTTCTCATCCTTTGTTTTAGCAACGAGGTATTGATCCTGACCCTTCACTCTGAAAATAATGGATCCTTTTGCTAGTGTGTTTGAAGTGAAGTTGTCTACCGGATGATATTCCTCATTTATCTGATTCTTGATCTTACCAAGTTCATCCCCAAGGATAACCCTTTTTTTCGAATCAATTCTTAAGTATTCCTTTCCGTCAGCCACCATCATCGGTCCATACCCGCATAACTCATATTCTTTCTCTTTACCGATACTGCAGGCACTCATTATCAACATAGTAAGTATACATAATGCCAGCTTTCTCATTCTTATCCCCTTTCATAAACGTTATAGTCAATAAATATTCCTGCCTGTCTTCATACATGCTGATTTCTTCAGCCGAGCAAAAAAAAGGGTCACGAATATAGAAATATTTGGTATAATATTTTCTAAACTATTTTACGTTCAAATGAAAAAGAAGGCAGGGAAGAATGATGTATACGCCAAAAGAAAGAGAACAGTATTTTACAAGGGCCATCTACAACCTGGAACTCTCTGAAAATATCGAAGGAGTCGTTCAGCTTGGATCAGGGGTGGCAGGGTATAAGGATCAACTGTCGGATATAGATTTGATGGCGTCAGCTCCGTCAGCTGCAGATCTGGGGGAAGCAAAGTCTTTTTTGCACGGTTATTTCCGAACTATCGATGCTGTTTACATAAAACAATTACAGTTAAGAAAAGATGTTTTTTTGATCATCGCTTTTCTGAAAAATGGACTGGAATTTAATGTCTCCGTCCTTCCAAGGGAATTATTGAGTGTCAAATCTCCCCTATGGAAGGTAGTAGTAGATAAAACAGGGAATATATCTGCAAAAATGAAAGATGCCCAGAAACAATTCGAACAGGCTAACTATGCGTTCAGTGATGACATCGCTTTTGATTTCATGTACAGTATGAGGAAATTCCAGACAGAACTTAAGCGCAACAATATGATTTATGCCTTAAAAATGCTCGAAACAATGAGGGCACATACCGTTCAGCTTCAATCTTTGATGGAGGGCAAGAAGCTGCATCAGTTTAAAGCGTATGAAACACTCCGTCCGGAATTTATAAGTGAATATTTGAGAACATTCCCCGAGCTGATAACAGTGGAGCAAGTACAGAAAGCAGCTGAAAGATTACGAGATTTATTTATGGACACGATACGCCTCAGCAACAATCATAGCATGGACGAAAGCCTAAACAGTATCCTCCTAAAATAAACGCACTGGCAATGAACATAATGAGTTCGCATTTCAAATACAAAAACTAAATTAACACACCAAGTAGCAGTCCAATTCCTAACTGAATGAGACTGCTTCTTTTTGTTGATATTTAAAGGGGTTAATAAAATAAACGCTAAATCCGCCCTGAATTTCGCCTCCTTTTTAACATAAGGTCATTAGTTTTTTGTCAGTTTGAAAATACGTGTACTAATCGATTTACCAATTGGTGTGCTGTAAATGTTTTTAACTAGCGGGGGGAGGGTGTTGATGTTTGAAGATAAAAAAGAAGCAGACATTTATTCATCCTTCAATGCGAGCATACTCTGATGATTTTAATAAGGGGAGTTTTTTCCGTTATCCTGCAGATAGGGCTAAGTTCGGGGGATATAAGGGAAGTTTTTTCCGTTAAGGCAAGGTATGATGGTTCATTTTCATGCATTTGGAGTCAATAGCGGGAATTTTCACCTCTATTTACTCTTTATTTCGTGCTTATTCCTCAATAAGAGAAATTTCTCCCCTTATTGAGTGAATTATGTATACTCGGAATCCCTAACTACTAAAAAATGCTTGGAGATTCTGTCTCCAAGCATTTTTCTAAACTGATTTTTTTGCCAAATTGCTTCTTAATTTTGGTGCGAATTACGTTACGAAAAGCAATGTTCTGTAGTTCAAAACAGAATCCCATACAATGATCCGCGGTGCTGTTTTACATAAAGATCATTAAAATGGATTCGTCGCCCATTGCAGTGATTGTTTGATAAAAATACGCGGATGCAGTTTCAGCTGCGCCACCATATGTTCGGCCAGATCTTCCGGCTGCATATACTTTTCCGTATCCGCTTCATCCAGTTCATCCCCGAACGTAAGGTCTGTGGCGACAAGACTCGGGTTCAGCGTCATCACACGAATATTATGCTTGCGTACTTCCTGCATCAGGGCCTCGGTCATTCCCTGAACAGCAAATTTTGAACCACTGTAGGCGGTGCTTCCGGCGGTGCCTTTCAAACCGCTGCTTGACGATATATTGATGATATCCCCGCGGTTTTTATCTATGAGTTGAGGGAGGACGGCGCGCGTGACATAATAAGTTCCAAACACATTCACTTCGAACGTCCTTTTCCAATCTTCCGGAGAGATTTCTAAAAAATTCCCGTACGTACCGATACCGGCGTTGTTAATGAGGATATCTGCCGATCCCAATTCATTTTGGAGCGACTCAACTGCCTTTTCCACCTGATCTATATCGGAAATATCCGCAGCAGCCACACTAGCCTTCACACCCAATGATCTCGCTTCTTCCGCGACTTGTTTCAAAGCGCTTTCGGTTCGTGCGATCAACCCTACATGAACTCCCTCTCTTGCAAGTTCCAATGCCGTCGCTTTCCCGATGCCGCGTCCGGCTCCTGTTATATACGCAATTTTCCCTTGAATCGTTTGTGCCATCATGGTTACACCCTTTCAGCTTAAGTATCTAACATAAGTCTACGGGGCAAAAAGTGGAGAAGCAAATAATCCAGCTTGATTACACGATGATTTCTTGAATCTCTGTCAGACGAACAAGGTTACCATTCGAAATCTTTGCTTAAACGCCATGATAACCATTCAACAAGTTGTATTAAGTAAAAGGGTTCATTTTCGACAAACCAGCAGGACTATTTCTGCATCTTCACGAAACTAAGGATACAGAGGGGCTTGCTTTTTGAAAGGGAAGGGGGGTAGAACGTCAGGTTTTGTCTAGTATTATCTGAATGTTCCATCTATTTAACGTATTGTAAGTCTATTTCACAACTTCGTGGACAGAGTGTCTAATGAATCATATGATTTTTCAAACTACAATGATTGTAACCACCTACCAGTAGTTGGGATAGGAACCGGCAGAAACCAGGCTACTAAACTGCCGCAACACATATTCTGAAAGAAACAAGCTTTTCAAAGTGTTAAATCAAAAACAAAGGGGTGTTCACACTATGTCTATCAATGGAGAAAGATTGAATCAGCACCTGGAGGAACTTTCTGAAATTGGAAAGATCGGAGAGACTGGTGTCTGCCGTCTTGCTCATTCAAAAGAAGACCGCCGGGCTGTAGAGGTAGTGAAGGGCTGGATGGAAGATGCGGGATTGGCAGCTAGAATCGATGGTTTTGGAAACTTGATCGGCCGGCTGGAGGGATCTGAACCCGATCTGCCCCTTCTCATTCTTGGCTCCCATATAGATTCCCAGCCATACGGTGGAAGATTCGACGGGACAGCAGGTGCACTCGGGGCGATTGAAGTCGTACATAGCATGAAGGAGAACGGAATCACTCCGGCGCGTACAATTGAAGTGATCTGTTTCTCGGATGAGGAAGGAAGCCGTTTTAACAAGGGGATATTTGGAGTCCGGGGATTGGCAGGTATGCTTGAAGAAGGGGAATTGGAACGAAAGGATAAGCAGGGGATGACAAGAAGGGAAGCTCTGAAGGAGTTCGGTGTTAAGCCGGATCTTACGAAGAGTCCGGTCTACCAAAAAGGGGATATTGCCGCTTTCCTCGAGCTGCATATCGAACAAGGGCCTGTCCTTGAGAATTTAAACAAACCTGTCGGAATCGTTTCCGGGATCTCCGGCCCTATCTGGCTGACGGTCACCCTCGAAGGGTTCGCCGGCCACGCAGGTTCGGTGCCGATGAAAATGAGGCAGGATGCGCTTCTCGGAGCATCCGATATCATCACAAAGTTTGACCGGCTTGTTAAAACAGAAGGAACGGATACGACCGTCGGGACAGTGGGCAGTATGCAGGTTTTCCCGAATTCAAGAAACATTATTGCAGAAAAGGTTGAGTTCACGGTCGACTTAAGGGATATCGACCTTGAAGCCCGTACAAGGCTGGAAGAAAAACTTTATAAAATCATTGAAGAATCTGCTGGGGAGTACAAATTGAAAGTTGATATTAAAGAAGATACCCGCAGTGAGCCGAGATATTGTGCCGATTGGATCAAAGACATCATGAAAGAAGAAGACAAAAAGCTCGGACTGGATTCACCGACATTGATGAGCGGCCCTTTCCATGATGCACTGATTATGTCCTATATCAGTGACTACGGGATGATCTTCGTCCGCTGCGAAAAAGGGATCAGCCATAATCCGCTGGAATACGCAGAAATGGAGGACATTGAAAAAGGAGTTCAGCTGCTATATAAAACCGCACTGCGAATCGCTCAAACGTGAGCCGGGGGACAGGTACCAGTCAAAGGAATCATGGACAGACCGCTGGATTTTGAAGGGAGAGAAGCTTTTAGAAAAGAGCCACGGTTCCTGTCCCCATGACCCGGATTAAATATTACAGGAGGTGTTGATGTGAGCGCGACGATGCTCTTTATTAATGGGGAAGTGGTTACGGTTGATTCGGAGTTTTCTGTAATGGAAGCTGTGGCCTTAAAGGATAACAAGATTATCGCGGTGGGAACGAATGAAGAAATCCTGGCGCTTAAGGGTGAAGAAACTGACATCATAGACCTGGCCGGCAGAAGTATTCTCCCGGGATTCATAGATGCCCATGCCCACCTCGAACTTTATGGGACAAACAGGCTGGGAGTGAACGGGAAGGAAGCAGACAGTATTACCGGACTAATTGAGAGACTGAAGGAGAAAGCGAAAACCACCCCAGAAGGAGAATGGATCCGTGGGTGGGGGTATAATCAGAATCATTATGCGGAAGGACGGCATCCTACTCGCTGGGATCTCGATCAGGTGTCCACAGAGCATCCGATCATCGTTGTCCGGACGTGCGGGCATATTTCCTGTGTCAACAGTAAAGCACTCGAATTGGCCGGTATACATTCGCAGACGGAAAATCCTCCGGGCGGAAAATACGAGCGGAAGGCCGGGGAATTGACGGGACTGCTTTTGGAATCTGCTCACATGAATATGTTCCTGTCTGCAAATTATTCCGAGGAAGAAGTCATGCATGGCCTGGAACTCGCTTCAAAAGATTTTTTAGAGAAAGGCATCACCAGTGTTCATGATGCCGGCGGCTACGGGCCCGCCCACATCCGTTCCCTTTTGAAAGCCGTCTCTTCAAAAAGAATCAGACAAAGAGTTTACGCCCTGTACGGCTCCCTGCATGACTCCACTGGAATGGTTGAGAATGGTCTCATGAGCGGAATAGGGACAGGCCTCGGGGACGAGTGGATGAAAATCGGTCCTGCCAAGGTCTTTATTGATGGAAGCAGCAGCGGTCCCACCGCGAAGACAAGGAATCCTTATACGAGTGATCCCGATGATTCGGGAATACTTTACCTGTCACAAGAAGAGTTGAATATGTCCCTTGGAAAAGCCCATCAGGCAGGCTGGCAAATCACAGCGCATGCCATCGGGGACGAAGCCGTCCACATGATGATCGAGGCAGTCAGGTCTTCGCTTGAGAATGAACCGAGACAAGACCACCGCCACCGGATCGAACATTCCGGGATGACACCGCCCGATCTTCTTGTGAAAATGAAAGACCTGAATATTATTCCGATCCCCAATCCTGCATTTATTTATGAGTTTGGTGACGGATATGTCTCAGATTACGGTGAGCGGGTGAACCACATGTTCCCCTTATTGAGTTTTTCAGAACACGGAATTCCTTTTGCCATCGGTTCCGACAGTCCGATCACAACGGCAGCTCCTCTTCACGGCATATTTTCTGCGGTCACTAGAATGTCAAAGTCGGGCAAGGTAATCGGCATCGGACAGCGCATCACCGTCCAGGAAGCAATAAAGGCCTACACATTGAACGGTGCATATGCGAGTTTCGAAGAAGAACTGAAAGGCAGCATAGAGCCTGGAAAACTTGCCGACCTTGTCGTATTGAATGATTCAATTCTGACCTGCGATCATCAGAGGCTGCAAGAATTAAACGTAGAGCTCACAATTTTAGATGGAAAGATCGAATATGCGGCAAAAAAGGAGGGTGTCATTTGAGTAAAAGCAAATTTACAACATTATACTGCATCTCCCTGGGAATTCCGTTCTTGCTATTAATCTTCCCGTTCTTTTCACTGGGGAACAGGGCTACACCGATTGTAATGGGAATGCCCTTTTCGGTGTTCTGGGTGATCCTGTGGATCATCATTACATTTTTGATCGTTCTGATACTCTATCGGATCGATCCCGACAAAGATGAAGAGGAGGCGAACTGATGGAAGATTGGCAGATTGCTATGATCATGATGATCGGTTATCTTGTGATTGCACTTATCGTGGGAGTTATGGCCGGCAGGGGACATGACAAGAACTCTCTGGATGAGTTTACTGTTGCCGGCGGAGGACTCGGGCTGGTTGTCATGTGGTTCCTGATGGGCGGGGCCGTCTTCAGTGCATTTTCATTCCTCGGAGCCCCGGGCTGGGCTTATTCAAAAGGAGCTCCTGCCCTTTACATTTTGACTTATACCGCGTTTGCGATTCTTCCGTGGTATATCATCGGTCCGAAGATCGGAAAAATCGGACGGAAGTTCAATATTTACACAGTGGCAGGTTTCATGAAAAAACGATATGGAGGGAAGACGCTGCCGATCCTGATCGGGATCATCGCCCTGCTTGCCTCGATCCAATATCTTGCCACGCAAATGAAGGGAATGGCGTACATTTTCAATATCATGACGGAGGGACGGATCCCTCTCTGGCTGGGTGCCCTGCTTGCATATGGTATCGTGGTCGTGTATGTCGCCACAGGAGGTCTCCGGGCAGCAGCCTGGTCGGATGTCTTCCAGGGAATGCTTATGATCATCATTTCCTGGGTCGTCGGTTTAGCCATCGTCAATCAGATGCACGGAAGCATCGGAGAAATGTTTTCGAACCTCGTCCGGGATAATCCTCAATTCCTGGAAATCGGCAATGAAGGTTCGACGATGTCAGGTACGGCTTATACAACAACAATCCTTGTCTCCCTAATCGGATTCCTGATGTGGCCGCATCTCTTTTCTAAATCTTATGCGTCAAATGCACGTACAATCAAAAAGACGGTGCTTGTCTATCCGATCTTTGCCCTTTTCCTGATACCTTTGTTATTCGTCGGTTTTTCTGCAGTCAACGTTGTGAATCCCGCCGATGTAGGGGCACCGGATGAAATTCTCCCATATTTAATCACTGTTGTTCTCACTATGCCGGGCTGGGTGTACGGTCTGGTTGGTGCCGGGGCGCTGGCTGCAGCGATGTCGACTGCCGATGCGATTACTCACAGCGCATCACTGGAATTCACGGACGGAGTCATCAAGAACATGAAACCTGATCTACCGGATAAAACGACATTATTTTTGATGAGAGCAGGGGTATTCGTAGTGGGCGGACTCGCATATGTCATCACCGTGTTCGGCGGACAGGGGCTCATCGCCCTGCTGCTTGGAGCTTACGGTTCCATCGTCCAATTTGCACCAGGAGTATACGGAGCCCTTTATTCAAAGAAAATAACAGGACCTGCCGTCATCACCGGACTCATCGTCGGTACATTTGTCAATTACTATTATCAGCTTATCGCTGAAACGACTCCATTTGATATTCATGCCGGCATCCTGGGCTTGATCTGCAATATAATCATTGTTGTTGTAATCAGTGCCCTCACCCGGCAAAAGAGCGGGAAGATGGCAGAGGAGTATCGGAATATTGGATAAAAGATATGGATAATTAGTACAAAGGTTGCAAGTCCAACCCAAAATGGGGGGCTTGCAATTTTTTTGTTGGAATACGTACAGGAATTATAGGTAGATTTAGAGCTTTCAACATATGCAATGAATAATTATGGTATTTTAATAACAGAGGTGACGCCAATGAAAAACAAACCAATTTATGTAGAAATCCCCATCAAGGCACCTGTCGATAAAGTGTGGGAGATGTCTCAGGACCCTCATCTCCATGAGCAGTGGGATCTTCGATTTACATCCATCACCTATTTTCCAAAAACATCAGATGATGATCCGCAATCATTTCGATACGAGACAAAATTCTGGTTTTTAAAGGTTGCTGGCTGGGGTGAAAGTGTCGGGACCCATCATAAAGAAGACGGTTCAAGGACCTCTTCACTGCATTTCGGGACAGACCAGAAAATTTCTCCGATCTGTCAAGGAAGAGGATACTGGAGATATGTCCCGACGGAAAACGGAACAACTTTCCTTACCCAATATGGCTATGACGTCCGATTTGGCGGGTTTGGAAGACTCATAGACACCGTGTTCCGTCCGCTGATGGGGTGGGCGACGGCTCTAAGTTTTGACGTGCTCAAGCAATGGATTGAAAAAGGGGAGCCGCCGCGCTCACAATTTATGCGCTACTTCAGCAGTACAATGATGGCCATACTCTTTTTCTTCGTTTGGGTTTATCAGGGGCTGGTTCCGAAGGTCATAGCGGGACACCCCAAAGAAGTTTCGATGCTTTCAGCCTTGTCCTCTCTGGACGGGATGGCAGCTGTAAAAGGAGTGCAAATCATAGGGGTTCTTGAAATCCTTTTCGGTGCCGTCTGGCTTTTATATCGTAAAAAAAGGCATCTGCATGCACTGCAGATGTTCGTGTTCCCTATATTGATGATCCTGGCTGTTTCGTCGAATCCCTACATTTCTTATCACCCATTCAATCCAGTAACTTTCAATGCAAGTCTGTGGGTACTCTCCATTATCGGTTTCATTCTTGCCAAAGATTTACCCACTGCCTCCAGCTGTATTAGAAAGAGAAAGGTTGATTCAAAGTGACAATATATAAAGAACTTCTAGGAGAGGACTTTCATAAGCTGCATCCCAAACTTCAGGAGAGATATATGCTGCCTCTAGGACAACCATTTCAGGGGACAGGAACGATGTCAAAAATAGAAACCGGTCCTGCCTGGCTTAAGCCTTTTTTAACTTATGCTGTACGCAGAAAGTTTCTTTTTCCTGAAAGCGGTAAGGATGTACCGTTCACGATTAAAAATAGCTGCAGGCTCCTGCAAAGCGGAGAGACAGAGGTTTATTGGGAGCGGTCCTTCTTATTTAAAGAAGAGACACGTCAATTTAATGCCTTCATGACCATTGATGCCGAGCGAGGGGTAGTAAAGGATTATTTGGGTGAACCAAGCCTGTTTTATTCCGACCTGAATCTTAGTGTAAACCATGACGGAGGGTTGCACATACAATCCGGTTCTCAGCGTTTCCTTGCCGGTAGCTTTGAAATCCCGCTCCCTTCGTTATTCAGAGGCGAGGTCGCCGTGGAGGAAGGGTATGATGAGGTCTGTGGATGCTATACCATAAAAGTTGATATAAATAATAAATTAATAGGCAGGATGATGACTTATGAAGGTACATTTACTGCGCTGTCTGGTTAATCCCGCCACCCTTTCAGGGATTATTCTTTTCACCGCAAGCTGCTTTATGGTGACTGACCAGCCTCATTTATTGATGCTGACTGCTGCACAATTGATATTGGTACCAGTCATGCTTCTGCAGATCCTTGAATTGAGCAGGCTGCATAGAATAATCATTTGGATTGCGATGCTCTCCGTTTTCCTGCTGCAATTCGTTTCATTGAGTGGAGGCAAGCTGCTGCTCTCATTTATTTATGTGAGCTTTACCCTCTTGGTGGCAGCTAATGGATTGAAACGTTTTTCCAGGAGGGGTTTCACCAATTTGGCAGAAATTTCAATAGATGTGGGTTTGATGTATCTGTTTATAGGCGGGCTGTGGTTTTTTGCTTATATTAATGGGGTGGATACAGGGTTCAACCCATTGATCACATGGTTAACGGCCATACATTTTCATTACTCAGCCTTTTTGCTGCCTATTTCCCTTGGTTTATTTGGAAGGATGCATGGGTCAACTTTGTATCGGTGGATCGTACCTGTTATCCTGGCAGGTCCTATGCTTGTTGCCATTGGGATTACTTTTTGGCCGATTCTTGAAGTCTTGTCCGTGCTGTTATACATACTTGCCATTTACAGTCTGATCGGGCTTTCTTTCCGGACCCGCTTTGCCTCCCGTCTGCAGGCATTCCTGATCCGGATATCATACTCTGCGCTTGGGGTGACCATTTTATTTTCAATGCTTTATGCGCTGAATAGTGCCTTTGGATACTGGTATGTCAGTATCGAATTCATGCTATTGTTCCACGGTCTTGTCAATTGTATCTTTTTTGGACTTGCCTGTGTGATCGGCTGGGCGGCATCCCCGCCGGCATCGAAACAGGAAACGTGGACCTTTCCGGTGAGCAGGATAAAAGGGAGATGTGAGTGGTCCGGTAAAAAGCATCCCGGTCTTGTCGATAATCTTAAAGACTTTGTTGATGTGGATTCTTTACCCCATTCAATCGTTCATTTCTATGAGCACACAGAGGAGTACCAATTAACTGCTTCAGTCAAATGGGCTGCCTGGTTCATGCCGCTGGCCCTGTGCTTCAAACTGATCAGCAGAAGGATGCAGCAGTTGAACCTTCCTCTTTCCAGCAAAAGAACGGAAATGACAGGAGAAATCTTGCAGGTGGATCCGGACATGGATGGCAGGGAGCATCCGAGGGTATGGGTCCGCAAGGTGAAACATTCCACCGTGTTTGCAGCCATCTATTCCCGGCACGAAACGAACGGGAGGACCTTTATGAATATTGCCCTGCCGCTACCGCATTCCTCCATGGTCGGTATACTTCAATTAAAGGAATTGAATGGCTCCTTGATTTTGTCAAGCGAAGGAGAGGGAGATCCGGGTGTTTATCTGGCCGGAGGGGATAGTCTTTTAAAACTTCCTTTATCCGAGCATTTCTTGATCCGGGAAACGAGCCGGGGTTCACTTGCAGCCAGTCACAATATGAAAATCTTTGGGATGCATTTTTTGAATATCGAGTATTTGATTCACCGGAAAATATGAGGTATCAATCAGAAGCTTCAGCTTAGATAAGAAAATGTATGAATGATAATGGACAAGATGAATATTTATATAAAGACTAATTGTACGATAGAAACTTTTTCAGTGTGTAAGTCAACTCGGAGCTCTAGATAGGGGCTGGTTTCTTGTATAGAAATAATCGGAATCCACTTGTGAATATCTCCATCTTCATTTTGATTTTTTTACTCATCATCCATGTCATTCGTTTTATCCTCAATGCGAAAGTGTACATCGTCTACAGTATGGGGCTGGGCCCGATTTTATTAATGGGGCTTATCGTATTTCTGATTATTTTTCTTTATTTTAAAGGGTGAATGTATAGGTACAGTGACTGGAGACCAGACAAATGGTCTCCAGTTTTTTTGTATAAAGTGTTGTTAGGAGTTAGAAATTATTGGATAATTGTGAAAGCGGCTTTAACTGTTCCTGGTTTCCAAAAGCGAGATGCAGCGATAAAATCAAATCGCACTATTTACATATCTAAGGAGAGATGACATTGGCTACTTGGGTGACACATTTCAGAATCGCAGAAGAATTATTGAAAACGGAACTTGCCGTTTCGCGGATCGGATTTTTGGTAGGGAACATCGGCCCGGACTGCGGTATTATCGGGGAGGACGGGGTCCCTCATCCACCGAAAAAGATTACTCATTTCAAAGATGAAGGGAAAATCAATGCAGAATCATTTTACGATGAATATCTCCTGGGAGAAAATGAGTTAGATGCCGAGGGATATTCTTACTATCTTGGCTATTACATTCATCTTGTTACCGATCAGGAGTGGCTGAAGATCGTAGCGGATAAGAAAAAGGAGAAGGTTTATCAGGATATCTTGAACTCTCCAGATTACGCGAGAATTGTCAAAGGAGATTGGTACGGGCAGGATTTTTTATACCTCAAGCAGCATCAAGACAGCATTTTCTGGACGGATTTTCAGCACATCGATGATTTTCCGGAGTATGTGAGTTTCTTTAGAAACGGTCAGACATTAGAGCAAATCAGGAATATAACAAAATTCTACCAGTCCAGCTCGATTGGAGATGATCATGAATTTATTTATCTCACAGCTGCAGAAATGAATGCATTCGTTGATCGTACTGTAGAAGACATAAAAGTACGGTTAAATCATAGGTTGAATATGCAAGTGGGCTGATGGAATTTGTATCCGTCTGCTGTTTTTCTTGAAACATAAACATAAAGTGAGGGTGGAAAAATGAACATTAGAGAACGTATGGAAGGTGAAAAGCTTCCTATGAAACTGTTATTGCTGGCTGATCCTTCGGAAGAAATTGTGAAGGAATATGTCGGGCGCGGGTATTGTTACCTGACCGAAATCCAACAGGAGATAGTCGGTGTCTATGTTTTGCTGCCGACCAGGCCAGGAACGATTGAGCTTGTGAATGTTGCAGTTTCAGAGGAATTGCATGGCAGGGGGATCGGGAAAGAGCTGGTGACCGATGCCATCGGGAGGGCAAAAAGTAAAGGCTACAAAACGATTGAAGTCGGTACCGGCAACTCAGGCATCGGCCAGCTGGCACTCTATCAAAAATGCGGGTTTAGAATAACGGGTGTTGATATGGATTTCTTCATAAAGCACTATAACGAGGAGATTTTCGAAAATGGAATACAGTGCAGGGATATGATCCGGATGGCACTCGACCTTACATGAATCTCTTGCTATGAATTCGATCTTTTACATGCAGCGTTTCTGATTTTAAAGTGGAAATAATTAAATAAAAGCTTAATAGAATGATGGGAAAAGGGGGAATTCTTTGTTTTTATATCTTGCTTTTTTTCTGCTTCTTTTGAATGTTGTCTTCCTGGTGTTGAAAAAAGTGGCTCCTTATTCTGAAATAATGAACTCATTCAAAACTGTAAATGGATTCTGGAAAGCACAAGCCGCTTGTTTATCTCTTGTACTGCTTTTTGTGTTCCTTCACTTTTCAGGGGAGGAAAGGGCCAAATGGCACATAAGCCGTGACTATGTTTCCGATGGTGTTTTGTATTTGGGTGATGAGAGCGGGAGCATTGAATACCAATCATTGGTGGTGGAAGAAAGGAACTATGAAACAAACGTGATTTTACCCATTGCGGCGGTGAATTCAGATAAAGTTCGTCTGTTATTTACTCATGACGGTTCCGCAAAAAGAGAACCGATAGCACTTTCTCAGCCCCATGATAAGAAGCAGCCTGTCAAACTATGGTTCCCCGAAAGTGGAAAATGGAGAATGGACATCGAAATAGATGGAAACGTATATTCTTCCATCGTGCTTCCGGTCAAAGAGAAATAACTTATAGAAAAAACAATGTACAGAGAGGTGTACCCTGTTGGATAAAATCAAAAAGTTATTCATACCCGAAAATGCAAGAGTCATCGTCATATCAGATATTCACGGTGAACTGGAGCTTTTCAAACAATTATTGGATAAGGTGGATTTCGACTCAGGAGATTATTTGATCATAAACGGTGATCTTTGTGAAAAAGGCAGCAACAGTGACGGTGTGGTGAGATTTGTCATGGAGCTGGAGGCTCAATACCCAAATGTACATGTCACTGAAGGCAACTGCGACACACTGGTTGAAGATCTAGTGGAAGAAAACCCTGAACTCCTGAGATATTTACAAACGAGACAACACTCGATCCTGAATGAATGGCTCGATAAAATAGGTTTTGTCATCGGCGAGGATACGTCAGTCGGAGAAATCAAAGAAAGGTTGACCTGCCATTTTTCAAAAGAAATTAACTGGCTGCTTCAATTGCCGACTGCAATTGAAGCGGATGACTATATCTTCGTTCACGCCGGTCTTGAGGATCGTGTCGATTGGAAGGAAACAGAACGGTTGAAAGCCATAACATTTCGTTCATTCCTTCATCACACGCATAATGCGGGCGAACATGTGATCGTCGGCCACTGGCCGGTCGTCAACTACTCTTCCGATATATCGTCACACAAACCAATCATCGATGAAGGCAAAAAAATGATCGCGATTGATGGTGGAAACATCATTAAAAAAACCGGTCAGCTCAATGCCCTGATTATTGATCGTTTAAATAAAAAGGATTCGATCGCATATACCTATACCGATTCATTCCCGCAATTTGAAGTTTTAGAGGATTTTCATGCTGATGCACAATTAACGGGTGCAATCTCCTATCCATCCTATGAACTCGTCCCCATCAAAGCTGGGCAACACTTCACTTTATGTGAACAGGTCGAAACAATAAACAAGTTATATGTGAAAAATGAATATTTTTATCAAGGAGAAGATGGCAGTACATATGCCAAAAACGATGTATCCTGTGCTCAAATCTCAGTGGAAAAAGGAGACATCGTTTCACTTATTGACGATAACTGCAGCGGGTACGATTTAATTAAGAAGAATGGGGTTATTGGATGGATCGGAAAAGGGATCCTTGCATCCCATGACTCTTCACATAAAAAATCGAATTCCCTTCTGAACAAGTAAGAAGCACCTGTTTAAGATCAAAATTTGGAAAAAGAGGATGAACATCCCTGGTTGGATATGGTAACATAGACTCACGGAATTTATTTTCTAACAATTTTGTCATTTTAAAGCGGCATAAGTATTGAAGGGGGATGTGGAAATGATCCCGGCGAACGGAAAAACAGATCCATTCCTGATCAGTAAGATCAGGCAAAAAGATATGGAATCCACCCTTGATTGGTTTGAACAGTATCAGAATTCATTTTATACGATTGGCTGGATGTATCTGAGGGACCAGAAGCAAGTGGAGGAGCTATTTTACAGAGCTATTAAAAAAATACATCAAGAACTGCCGAATTATAAAAGAAAGAGTCCCTTTGATATCTGGACTTCTTCGATTTTTATCCAGGTTTGCCGTGAGCTTTCAGAAGCGTTTCAACCGAGCCAGCCTGAGGAGGATATATTTGACGCACTGCAAAAACTTTCAGCAAAAGATAAAGAAGCCATCGGGGTCGTATACCTAATGGGATATTCCATTGAGGAAGCGGCGCAGATACTCCATGCTGACATTGGGGCAATAATAGAACGCCTATTTTCAGGAATCCAGTTATTGAAAAAGGAACTGGGCTATCACGGGAACTTTAACGGCTGTCCCGAATATAAACTGTACTACATAGATTACTTGGAAAAAAACCTTGACCGCCCGCGAAAAGTTGATTTTGAAATTCATACATACAATTGTCATGGCTGCCAAGAGGAACTCGCTTCATTCCAGGATATCATGCTGACCATAAAGGGGACTGCAGAAGAGGTGAATGTGCCCGGCGGTATATTAATGAAAGTAAAAGCAAGGCTTGAGAAAGAGGAAAACATCAGGCTGAAAAAGAAAAAGAAGCGTATAAAAATCGGAGTGTCATTTGCTGCCGTGTTTACATTGCTGCTGTGCACCGGTTTAGTCACCGGCACCTTCAGCAGCCTCTATTACTCCTGGACAGAAGATAACGAAGAGCTCCGCGCATATCTGCAGAATGATTTTGGTGAACGGCTTGATTTGGAAGCGGAAAGTGACAGTGTGAAAATAAAAATAAAAAGTGTAATCGCGGACGACGTGCAGACACTGGTTTTTTATGAAATCCAAGATACAAAAGAAGACAATCGATATATGCTGAATCTGCATGACGGCGTGAACGTTGAGAACGAATATGAAATCATGGATCGATCCGCACAGCAAAGATTCTCACCTCCATTCCCGCCTGCGGATTTTGATAAAAATGAAAAGAATATATTCGAAGGGAAACTGAGTCTGCTTCCGCTGAAAGATGAAAGCGGGACAATCAAATTGAATATTAACAGGCTGCAGAAATTGATGGTCGATCCTGAGAATACGGATGAAATTAATCCATGGGCTTATGAGGAAATGGAATTCTCAGAGGGAGTATGGAAATTTGAAATCCCTGTGAAGAAGAATCCTTCACGAGAATATGCGTTGGATAACGAAACGAAAATCGAGGGCCTGCCAGTCCGTTTTGAAAAGCTTACAATTGCCCCGACTGCAACGATCCTCCAGTATAGCTTCAAGAATCTGGACGGTGATAAGCGAATTGAAATGCTTAATTTCGAACTCCTTGAAGCAGGAAGTGAAAAATTGAAAGCAGACTTATACGGCAGTTCATTTGTGGACAATCCAGGAAATATTGAATGGAATACCTTTCAGGCACATTTTGATCCACTATTCGGACAGGCGCCAGAAGAAGTCAATGTGAAATTCGGTTCGATTCATCTGGCAGTCCAGGATGAAAAATCGATAGAATTGGAGTCTTCGAAACCATATCCACAAACATTTGACTACCTGGGAAGTACCATTTCAATTGATAAAGTGGAAGTGGGATTGCCGACAAAAGTAGTAATCAGTAATCATGATCTCATGAACCGTGAATATGAATCGCTTCAACTCCACGTCACAGGACAGGAAGAATATGAAAATGTCTCTATGGGGATGGAATCAGAGGGAGTCCTTGTGGATAAAAACGGTAAGGAATACGATCCCATGGAACTGAGCTATCCTTTCGAAGAAATCGAGCAGCCCCGGTACTTTGAAACTGTTCAAAGTTTCCAACTTTTCAATGACACCTCACGGGAAGAAGTCATCCCAAAAACGCTTGATATTGAAGGATACACGACAACGAAATATTTGGATGAAATGGTGAAGATTGAGTTGTGACTTAGAGGTCTGTCCAATAGGGCAGGCTTTTTTTATTGGGAAACCAGTTCCATTTTTGCGAATATTGATGTTGAGGAGAAAAAGACATTCAAATCAGGGTCTTTAGGTTATCCAAACAATGATAAAATGGGGATGAAGACTTAAGGAGGTTCCATTTTGACAGGCGTATTTATTTTTATTCTTATCATTTTCATCGCTTCCACCCTTCAGACAAGCACAGGTTTTGGGTTCTCCATCATGGCCACTCCTTTTTTACTCCTGCTTTTCCAACCTGCTGAAGCGATCCAGATCAATCTCATTCTATCGCTGCTCATTTCAATCGCTCTTATATGGAAAATCAGGGAGTCCATAAATTATGAGTTAATGAGGAAACTTATTGCAGGGAGTCTGGCAGGCGTTCCGGCCGGGTTACTTATTTTTAAGTCGATTGACGACCTTACCACGTTCAACATTGTTGTCAGTATCATCCTGCTGGTTCTGACTCTTTTACTTATCTTGAGGTTCAGGATCAATCGGACACCACTCCGGGATTACCTGATAGGGGGTATTTCAGGCATTCTGACGACAAGTATCGGAATGCCCGGCCCTCCGCTGCTGCTGTATTTTACGGGGACAGATACGAAAAAGGAAGTGTTGCGTTCCACCACACTGGCATTTTATCTCTTCATTTATCTTATCAGTCTGATAACCCAGCTTATATTTACAGGTACCGATTCAGTTATATGGAAATCAAGTTTGTATGCCATCCCTGTTGTGTTCCTCGGCCTGCTGGCCGGCCAATATCTTTTTAACTGGGTCAACCAGCGGATTTTCACGATTTTCACTTATTTTCTGTTAACTTTCACTGGTTTGTATTTACTCATCAATAGTATATTCTTCAGATAATATAAAGTATGGATATAAGTGATTTGGAATGAATTTTCTCTCTATGGAAATTAGTCGGTAATTAGATTAAATGTTGATTCCATTTTAGTTCTTTCCAGCGGTTAATTGGAGTGCAAGACGAAGACTCCTGCGGGAAGAGTAGCTTATTAGAAAAGCGTAAGGGCTTTGCTCAGAGGCTGTGGCATAATGCGAATCGGCCACGAAGGCGCTCTTTTGCCTTCTTGGACGGTTTGACTTATGACATGTGCCTCTAGGCGAGCCGCCTACGCTTTTCTTCCCGCAGGCTTGCCGAGGAGGCTCACGTGCTACCCGCGGAAAGCGAAGTCTTGCACGGAAATCAATAGCGTGATCAGAGTCCGTTATAAAATGCCGGACTTAGGCACTGTTTGTCTTTCTATTACATTCCAGATTCAACATCGAAGCAAGTTTAGTAGAAAATATGTCATAAACAGAGTAAAAAAGCACTTCTTTTTTGGGGAGGCCGGGTGTAAAATTAAAACAAATTATGTGTGAAATTTACATCTGAAGATATCCGAATATGTTGTTGACCTTGTTATCACAGCCTGCCGGACGACAAGTTTTCTTGGAGTATTCGGAATATTAAAAAATGAAGAGGTTGAGGAAAATTGATTATTGAATCAAAGGAAATGCAGATTAAGGAACAAAGTATCTTTCATCATCCAGGGAATAAAATCATCACGGATGATCGCGAGATAAAAATCATCGCCAGAATGGAAGAACCCTGTATCGTGGTTTTGGCAGATGTACTGAGCAATGAAGAATGCGATGCGCTCATCCAGCTTTCTAAAGAGCGCATGAACCGGTCCAAGATTGGAAATAAACGCAGTGTGGACGATCTTCGCACCAGCAGCAGCATGTTTTTTGAAGAGGCTGAAAATGAACTGGTAGCGAAAGTTGAGAAGAGGGTTTCTCAAATCATGAGCATTCCGGTTGAACATGGTGAGGGGCTTCAAATATTGAATTATAAAATCGGGCAGGAGTACAAAGCGCACTTCGACTTCTTCAGGTCGGCACAAAATAAACCTGTAACCAACCCCCGAATCAGTACGCTTGTCATGTACCTTAATGACGTGGAAGAAGGCGGGGAAACTTATTTTCCTAAATTGAATTTTTCTGTATCCCCTCAAAAGGGTATGGCCGTTTATTTTGAGTATTTCTATGACAACCAGGAGCTGAATGAACTCACCCTTCATGGCGGCGGCCCGGTAATCACAGGCGACAAATGGGCAGCTACGCAATGGATGAGAAGAAAAGTGTACAGATAGAGAGAAGAAAGCTCTTCCAATATGGAGGGCTTTTTTCATTATCTTTTTTTGAGTAGAAAGTGAGTTGATCACCCCGCTAGTTCATGTGAAATGATAAAAAATGGAGGGAATGGGGTCCTGGAAATAGAATTACAATTAAATATGCGCTCAAAATTGAAAGGGATGAATCATTATGAAATTGACGAGGGATACCCAATATATTCGAGGTATATCTCTAAAGGAAGACCGTATTCCCTCTTATAACGAATTCCCGTTTTGTCTGCCCGTCATGAAAAATTTCAGTGAGTTGATTTTCCATCCGAATGTCACCTATATCATAGGTGAAAATGGCATGGGGAGTCTACTCTTCTTGAAGGCATCGCCATTGCATTGGGCTTTAACCCAGAGGGGGGAACGCTGAATTTTAATTTCTCCAGCTATGATTCCCACTCTGATCTGCATGAGTATCTGCGGATCGTTAAAGGAGTTGAACGGGCAAAGGACAGTTTCTTTTTTAGGGCAGAATCATTCTATAATGTCGCTTCAAATATAGAAGAAATGGACAGGGAACCATTACCTGTGGCAAAAGTGATCGACTCTTTCGGAGGTAAATCGCTTCATGAGCAGTCGCATGGTGAATCATTTTTCGCAGCTTTCACAGAGCGTTTTCGCGGACAGGGACTTTACATACTGGATGAACCGGAAGCAGCGTTATCACCTCTTCGCCAGCTGTCGATGCTTGCACGTATAAATGAGCTGGTCCAGCAGGGGTCCCAACTCATTATTTCGACTCACTCCCCCATCGTAATGGCATACCCTGATTCCAAAATCGTTGAATTAAGCGAGTCAGGGATGACAGAATTAAGCCTTGAAAATACGGGTCATTATAAAATGATGAAGCAATTTTTCGATGACCGGGAAAGACTGCTGGTTCACTTGTTTAAAGAGTGATGGTTGTCTTGTTACACCATGTAATAATTGAATATGACCATATTTTTGAAGACCGCCGCAACGAAAATGACTTAATAATATGAGGAGACTGCCAATGTATCAATATTATAATGGTTTGATTATACGTGAGGGAACAATTGGTGTACCTGCAGATGCCGTTGAAGGCCTGTTTAAAGAAGCAGGATGGGTGCGAACAACACCACGCTGGCAAAAAGAGAAATTCACATTGATCTTTGAGAATTCTACCTGGGCGTTCACAGTATGGGATGGGAATGAAATGATCGGGATGGTAAGGGTGATATCCGACAGGATTATGGCTGCCAATATAATGGATCTTGTTGTCTCCACCGATTACAGGGGAAGGGGAATCGGAAAGAAGCTGGTTGAACTCTGCGTCGGGAAGCTTCCTCACGGTGACTGGTTTGCTCATACATCCGCAGATAATTTTACATTTTATAAAAAGTGCGGGTTTGAAGTAAAGGATTTATCGGAAAACGGAACATGCAGTTATTACGGATATATAAAAGCCCGGAAAGAGGGACATCGCATGACATGATAAAAAGAGGCACACGGAATGAGTTATGGGAGAAAAGTATATTAACTGGAATCAGGAATAGTGAATGAATTCAATCAGCACTTCAACGAATCCCTCCTTCCTGCCCATTAGAAGCATGGAGCTAGATTGATTGGCCGGTGGAAGACCTCCTCAGATGGAGAAGCAGTTGAAATCTTCGCTATTTTGGAGTACGACAGCTATGAAGATTAAGAAATAATTGAAGGGGAAGTCAGAAGTGACGGGCCGCATATAAGTGAGTTCAGGAGTGATTTGCTAAAATGGGAGGGAGAGAGAAACTTAAAGAGTCTTTCTTTATAAACGACCAGGACTTTTTTGATCAACATTAGCTAATGAAAGTCCCATCAGATAAATAGGATGAACAACTCTAGCATCGTGCAGATCAGCATCTATAAAAATATTAACCAAGGCGGAATGAATTCCGGTTACTTCACCGGTATTCAAATCACCTTGGTTTTTTGTGCATAGCCGTGACCTTTTGTACAAGCTGTGAATATTTTACTAGTAGAAGGGGTGATAGATTTAATGGCTAAAGCTAGTGATTATTTAATAGCATTGGACGACGGTCACGGGCTTGGAACAGCAGGAAAACGTACGCCATATATTCCTTCCGTAGGGAGGCAGATACGGGAAAATGAATTTAATGAGAAAGTAACGCTCTTTTTGAAAACAGAATTAGAGAGATGTGGTTTCAGGACCCTTTTAACAGCTCCGACGGATGGGGATACTCCGCTGATGGATAGGACGGAGCTTGCCAATTCCAGGGGCGCGGATGCGCTGATTTCCAACCACTTCAATGCGTTCGACGGGAAATTTGACGGTCCAGGCAAAGACCCTGAAGGACATTCAATTCATGTTTATTTCAATGATGTGAATGACAGGAGGCTGGCAGAAAGCATTGCAAAATATCTGAAGCAGGGAACGAAGCAAGTATTCCGCGGAATCATTGAGCAGAACCTTCATATGACAAGGGAATTCAATAAAGCAGCTGTACTTGTAGAGAATGGATTTATGGATAATGAGAAAGAAGCGCTGCTCATGATCAATGAAGATTTTCAGCGTGAAACAGCGAAAGAGCAGGCAAGAGGAGTTTGTGATTTCTTTGGGGTTCCTTATGTGGACGAAAAACCTGGAGGCGGGGTTAAACCTCCGGAATCAGGTACTGGCGGTGTTTCACCTGATTATATCGGTAAACGTGTAGAAAGTATTTACAGAGGATCTGAAGGGCTGGACTTTTACAGCAGGCCGACTTTCAATGATGCATACAAGGCAGGGACGTTAAAGTTTCAATACGGATTCCCGGTGATTCTCCGCAAATTAAGGGTCGAGGGTGCCTATATGTATGAAGTGAAAAATTCGCGCGGCCACGTGTATTATGTCACGGCTGCCCCTAAATTTGTAAAAGTAGAGGGTTCGGGCGGAGGAACGAAGCCGCCATCAAATCCGGGTCCTTCCCCAGGTCCGGTCGCGATTGGTGAAATCAGGATCATGGGTGTAGCGCAAGCGGCCATCATCCAAGACCGCCCTGACAGATTGAATTCCAAGAACATCGGCACCATAGCAAGAGGCCGGACCATACCGGTAACAGGGTCGGTCAGGGGGAAGAACAGCAGTTCAGGCTATTGGGAAGTCATCTACAATGGCAAAAGAGCATATGTAACAGGTGATTACGGAAGGTATACCGCCTATTAATAAAAATAACAACCGGCCTTAAATGCAATGAAAATGTTGCATTCATGGCCGGTTTTTTTATTGAATCTCACTTCAGAGGACGTTGTCTATAATCTGTTCGAATGTATCACTGACCCTGCTTCTGTTGACGAGAATCTGCTGATTGTCAAGATTCACGCTTCCTCTATATTCATCGAGATTAAACTTTTCCTTGAAAGCGGCCATGGATCCTTTACTTCGTTTATCAATTTCAAAATATACAGTCGTTTCACGATCGCCTTGAAGAATATAGACTTCGAGTTCGTCCAGCTTCCGGTTGTACTTACCGTAAGTTGGAATGAATTCGAATTGTTGTACAAATGGACGCTTCGTTTTCACCCATGCAGGTGTGTTCTGACTTTCCATCTGCCTGAATTTAAAGCCAATTACCTTGATTGCGTCAATAATGTTCTCGTGTATGGTGGATGGCGCGACTGTAACATAATCCTTGTCTTTCGGATCGATCGCGTTTCGGATATCAATTCCCGTCTCGATCCAAACGGGAGGTACATTCTTTTGGGTGTGAGGATCTGTCATTGTTACCGGCGTATCGTGCGGGATTTGGATAGCGAATGGAATGGTTTTTCTTTCACCTCTAATAATTGTAAAAGGTTCATTTAGTTGAAAAGACTCTACTATGGCCGGTGACAATCGATCGCTTCCTTCATGGCCGAACATTGTCATTAATTTAAGATTGATGGCTTCTATCCGTTGATCCGTGTTTCCGCCCTTTACCTCTACGATTCCATTTAGAATCTCCCCCTGCTGAATAAAAGGACTTTTCAGCTTTGTATCAACTGCAGCAGAACCTATTCCCATACTCGCAACCACTTTATCGAAAACAGACATGAATTCCTCTCCCTCCTTTTGATTTCATCGTAGCACAAATATTGGGTTTGGTAACAGCAGAAATAAAAAGATTAGATGAAGAAGACGCTTTTTGGAAGGCCGGACAAGATTCTTGACAGTTTATTAAACTATTTTCAGTTATATCGTTTACGTTTTTGTGTAAAGGGTATACCCCTAATGGAAGCAAAGGGGGAATCTATATTTTATGCGAAAATTTTCGAATATCGGGTGTGTGTAGCAGGACGGAAAAGGATGTAAACGTAGAAATTTCGCTCGCAAAAGGGAGCGGTAATTCTGAACATGTAATCGCCACCTGCACAGGTATCAGAGACGATTGCCATGATTGCCCTTTTATATTATTAAATGAGGAATAAAAAAGCTGGAGTAGAAAAAAAGATATAAAAAAATGATTATTGATGAAATCAGTGTTGAACGGGAACGGGTTCGACACTTTTTTGTATTTGAATGGCCGTCCAGCCGGTTTAAACATATGCTGAGATTGGCCGAAATTTGAATTGAGAATTTCATATCGAAGCAAATAAAATGTGGAAAACCGAAAAAATTATTGAATTTTCAAACTATTGATGTTTAAATAGAGTCATACTAAACTTATCAGATATGTGACAACCAGAGATGAAGTTTGAAAAGAAGGGTGGTGGAAAATTGACAGCAGATAAGATTGCAGTGAAGAAGGTATCTGAGCAGGTGGAAGAAAGAATCAAACGGATGATCCAATCGGGTATGTTTAAGGAAGGAGAAAAGCTTCCATCCGTTCGCGAGCTTTGTGAGATGTTCGAAGTCGGCAGGTCAGCCGTCCGGGATGCGATGACAACGTTGAAGGGAAAAGGCATTCTGCAGGTGAAGCAGGGCGAAGGAGCGTATATACGTGCTTTCGATACAGAGAGTTTCTTCACGACTCAGCTGATGCTTCCTGACACGAAGGATATTCGCGAATTGTTCCAGGCAAGAAAAATGATTGAGCCGGGGCTCGCTGGAATGGCTGCCGAAAAGAGGACGGTTGAGGATGTTTGCATCCTGGAGAGCTTTCTCTCTCAGGAAGTGATGGCCAATTGGGAGGCCGATTACGAGTTTCATATGAAGATAGCCCGCATTACCGGGAATATGATCCTTGTTAAATTGATGGCGTTCATTGCAGCGTCAACGAGGAAAGCGATGATTGACGTCCACCAGCATATCCAGAGCCGGGATGAAATTTCGAACCTTGTCATGGAACAGCACAACCGCATCTTCAAATCGATTCAATCAAGCGATGCAACTGCAGCCAAGGAAAATATGATTAGTCATCTGGAGTTTGTTGAGAAAGTGCTAGTCAATAACGTACTTCAATCATAAGACGTTCTTTTTTTTACGAATTCTTCAGAAACGATGTTTCTTATTACAAAACAAGGAGTGTGGACAATGCTGAGTGAGCTTGTGACAGAGTTGACTAACGCAGTGCCCGAATCGCGGGTTAAAAAAGGGAAGCTGGACCGCTTCGGGAACGGCGGTGATCTCAAGGTCTGCCCGGTATCGGAAGAAGAGGTTGCAGCGATAGTAAAATATGCAAATGAAAAAGGTAAGAAAGTGACTGTGGAAGGCGGGGGGACGAAGAGAGGGTACGGCGGGCTTGTTGAATCTGCAGACATTATTCTGTCAATGGCAGAGTACAAAGGAGTGGTGGAACATGCGACGGGTGACTTGACCATTACAGTCAAAGCCGGCACGACCTTCAAAGAACTGCAGACGTATCTGGCAGCTTACGGACAGAAAATTGCACTCGATCCGGCCTGGACAGACGATTCAACCATCGGTGGAATAATCGCTGCAAATGAAAGCGGTCCCAAAAGGCTCGGTTACGGATCAGCACGGGACAATGTCATCGGGCTGCGAATCGTCTATCCTGACGGTACGATCATCCGCTCTGGCGGAAAAGTTGTGAAAAATGTTGCAGGTTACGACATGAATAAGCTGTTTATCGGTTCCATGGGTACACTGGGCGTGCTGACTGAAGTGACCCTCAAATTGCGGCCCATTTCAAAATGTGAAAGCCTCGTCCTTGTATCCTTTCCGGCAGAAGGGCAGGCAGACATCCGTCAATTTGTTATTGATGTGCTTGATTCAACACTTGAGCCGACTTCACTTGAACTGCTGAATCCGCCGCTTTCTGAACAGTTGACCGGAGTAAAAATGTATACAGTCGCAATGAGCTTTGAGGATGTTGAAAGCTCGGTCCGTTATCAGGAGGAGACTGTACAGCGGCTAAAGCCTGAGGGCAGTCAGCTTACGATTTATGAACGGGATAAAGCCATGAACTTCTGGGCTGACTTTTCACGTATCGGATCAGCCGTTGATGAAGGAACAGGTTTGAATGCCATTTTGAAAATGGGTATGGTCAATCTCGACGTACTGCATGTATTAAAAGATTGTGAACATCTTGAAGAAAGTCACCGGGTCAAAATCCTGGCGCACGGCGGACTCGGCCATGGACTATGCGGCGCCCATGTGAAGGGAAACCATGAAGACGTCCTTTCAGTCATTCGAGAATTGACGGCGGCAGCAACAAACCGTGGAGGCTATGTCATCGTTAAGAGCCTTCCGTTTTTTGAGCGCCAGAAGATCAAAATATGGGGGGACGATCCGTCCTATCTCTTTTTACTTCAAGGCATCAAAGCAAAAGTTGACCCTAATTCAGTATTGAACTACAAACGATTTGTAGGAGGGATTTAGGTGAGTGTAAAAGAGCTTATGAAAACACCGCCCTGTTCTGACATGAGTTTAAGCAACTATTTATGGAATGACAAACCGGATGAAAACAAGTGGGCAGACTGCGTCCACTGCGGGATGTGCCTGGAATCATGCCCAACGTATGAACTGACGGGACAGGAACAGCATTCCCCCCGGGGGCGTGTACACCTGATTAAGTCGGTGGCAGAAGGGAAGCTTGAAGTGAATGAGCAGTTCATGGACCCCGTATATGCATGCCTCGACTGCCGTGCCTGTACGACCGCCTGTCCCGCCGATGTCGATGTGGGAGGATTGATTGAGGAAGCGCGGGGACAAATCCGCCAGGCGATGCCGCTTAAGGGATGGAAAGGGATGGTCAGCAAAACATTCCTCGAAGGATTGTTCCCGCACCCGAACCGCTTGAATGCACTCGGGGGCGTGCTGAAATTTTACCAAAAGAGCGGCGCGCAGACGCTTGTAAGGAAGACGGGCCTCATCAACGTGATGCCCAGGCATCTGGTAGAGATGGAAGCGATCATGCCCGAAATCAAACAATCTGTACGGCAAAAATATAAGAACCAGAAGGTCATCAAAGCGAATGGCGAAACGAAGCACGAGGTTTCCATACTGACGGGCTGTGTGATGGATGTGATGTTCGGGGAAATCAATGACTCGACGATCAATGTCCTGACCAGAAACGGGAACGATGTGGTGATTCCGGAAAATCAAACGTGCTGCGGCGCGCTTCATGTTCACTCGGGAGACAGGGAGATGGGCAGGAAGCTTGCCAAACAGAATATCGAAGCGTTCAAGGATAGTGACAAGGTGATTGTGAACGCAGCGGGTTGCGGCTGCATGATGAAGGATTATCCGGAACTCTTTCATGAAGACCCGGAATGGAGGGCAGAGGCTGAGGAGTTTTCCGCAAAAGTTAAAGACATTTCCAAATATCTTCATGATACAGGCTATGAAAGGCCCAAAGCGGAACTGAAAACACGGATTACGTATCATGATGCCTGTCATTTGGCGCATGGGCAGGGTGTACGCCAGGAGCCGCGCGATCTTCTCCTCAAGATCCCTGGAGTCGAAATGGTCCATATGCCGAATGCTGACCGTTGCTGCGGAAGTGCCGGCATATACAATATCACAAACCCTGAAATGGCAGGTGCAGTGCTTGAGAACAAAATGCAGAATGTCCCAGAGGATGTCGAAATGATATCGATGGGGAATCCAGGCTGTATGCTGCAAATGGCAATGGGAGTCAAGAAGTACGGTAAAAACCAACAAGTCGTCCATACCGTACAGCTCCTTGACTGGGCGTATCAAAAAGAGGATGAAGAAAGGGGGAGGGCATGATGGCACTGAAAAAGCTAAAGACTGCAGATCCTCATATCAAAGGTCTCGCGGCTCTTGTCAACGGACCGAACAGTATCCTGTATCATAAGGAGGATCTGATCGCCTATGATTGCGACGGCTTCACCCTCCATAAGCATCTGCCAAAAGCAGTCGTATTCCCTAAGGATACGGAGGAAGTGGCTAAACTTGTAACCTATTGCTCCGATAACGGACTTCCATTTTTGGCCAGGGGCGCAGGCACCGGTCTGTCCGGCGGCGCAATCCCTATTAACGGGGAAGTAATCATCAGCCTCGTCCGGATGAAGCGGCTTTTAAGTGTCGATTTAGAAAACCGGCGTGCAGTCGTCGAGCCGGGATTCGTGAATCTGAAGCTGACTAACTCTATTTCAGATAAAGGCTATTATTACGCCCCTGACCCGTCAAGCCAATACTGCTGTACGATCGGGGGAAATGTCGCCGAGAATGCCGGCGGGGCACACTGTTTGAAATACGGTGTCACAACCAACCATATTCTCGGATTGGAGGTCGTGCTGCCGAACGGAGACATAATCGAGATCAGCCCGAGCGGAATCCCCGATGCCCCTGGCTATGATCTGCTCGGCCTTCTGACAGGCTCTGAAGGGACGCTCGGAATCGTCACGAAGATCACCGTGCGCATCCTGAAAAATCCCGAAGCGAAACAAACGGTGCTCGCCTATTTTGACCGCGTGGAAGATGGAAGCCAGGCCGTTTCCGATATCATCTCGAAAGGCATCGTCCCTGCAGCCCTGGAAATGATGGACAAAATCGCGATTGAAGGAGTCGAGGCAGCTGCTTTCCCTGTGGGACATCCAAAGGATATCGAAGCCTTGCTTCTGATCGAGGTGGACGGGATATCGGCCGGAATCGAAGAGCAGATCAATCAAATATTGGATGTGTGCAGAAAAAGGAACGTCCGGGGAGTTAAAGTCGCCCGGGATGAGCTTGAAAGAGGCAGATGGTGGGCCAACCGGAAGACAGGCTTCGGTGCGATGGGAGCCATCTCCCCCGACTATCTGGTCCAGGACGGTGTGATACCGAGAAGCCGGCTTCCTGAAGTGTTAAAGAGAATAAACGAAATCAGTGCTGAATACGGGCTGCGGATAGCGAATATTTTCCACGCGGGGGACGGGAACCTGCATCCGCTCGTCCTCTTTGATGCACGGATCCCCGGCGAAACAGAAAAAGCATTGAAAGCAGGGAGCGAATGCTTGAAGGCATGTGCCGACGCAGGCGGATCCATTACGGGAGAACACGGTGTAGGCATTGAGAAGAAAGAAGAAATGCGCTTCGTCTTCAATGACGATGAAATCATTGCCCAGAGCAATATACGTGAAGTCTTCAACCCTCGCAATCTACTGAATGCCGGCAAACTGTTCCCGAGCCCAGGCCGTTGCGTGGAGATTAAGAAAGAGTTGAAGTCCCAGCAGGAAGTGATTGGGTCATAGATCGATAGGAACTGCGGTCTGGTCTATGTATATATGAAAAAATCTGAACAAAGCGAATATGCTTATTCCAGCAAGCATGATGAAAATACTGAATTATTAGAAAAATGATTGAATGGTGAACGTAAAGATGGTATCATCATTATAACATTTACGAAACAGCGTTTCTTAATAAGAAACTACAAATGATTTTAATAATAGCTTATATAAGTTATTGCACGTAAACCACCAGCATCAATACAGCGCCCTGAGCCAAAATAGGAGGAATCATTAATGAGTAATTATGTCAATGCAGGATCCTTGCAGGTAGATCAACAGTTGTATGAGTTTATCAATGCTGAAGTCCTTCCCGGTACAGGACTTGACAGTGAAGCTTTCTGGCCGGAATTCGGTGAGCTCATTCAAGATCTCACACCTAAAAATAAATCGCTGCTGGCCCGCCGTGATGAAATCCAGGATAAACTTCACGAGTGGCATAAAGAGAACAAAGAATTCGATTTCGCCAGCTATAAAACGTTCCTAGAAGAAATCGGCTATCTCGAGACGGAAGTGGGCGACTTCAATGTGACAACTGAAAGCGTTGACGATGAAGTGGCGCTCCTGGCCGGGCCTCAGCTGGTCGTACCCGTGAATAATGCACGGTATGCCATCAACGCTGCCAACGCGCGGTGGGGAAGCCTGTATGATGCCCTTTATGGGACCGACGCGATCGGTGAAGAAGACGGTTCCGGCCGTCAAGGCGCGTACAATCCGGTCCGGGGCGAGAAGGTCATAGACTTTGGAAGGAACTTTTTGGATCAGGCCGTGCCTTTGAAAGACGCCTCCCACAAACATGCGTTGAAGTATGAAATCGCTGACGGCAGATTAGCCGTGACGCTACTAAATGGAAAAACAGCAGGATTAGAGGACGAAAGCAAGTTTGCCGGCTATCAGGGGGAAGCTGAGAGCCCCTCATCAGTCCTTTTGAAAAATAACCGCCTCCATATTGAAATCCAATTTGACGAGAAGCACCCGATCGGGGCGTCGGATGATGCAAATGTAAAGGATATTGTCCTTGAATCAGCGATTACGACAATCATGGACTGCGAAGACTCTGTGGCGGCAGTCGACGCCGAGGACAAGGTACTTGTTTACAGGAACTGGCTGGGCCTCATGAAAGGGGATCTCGCAGCGGTATTTGATAAAGCAGGCAAGACGATGACTCGTACACTGAACTCTGACCGGACGTATAAGACCCCCGCCGGGAAAGATCTCACCCTGTCCGGACGTTCTCTGATGTTCGTCCGTAATGTCGGACACCTTATGACGAACAGCGCCGTCCTGGATCAGGACGGCCGGGAAGTGCATGAAGGGATCCTTGATACAGTTATTACGAGTTTAATAGCAAAGCATACGCTGCGCGGGACGGGAAGCTACCAAAATACTGCAAAGGGATCGGTCTATATTGTAAAACCAAAAATGCATGGCTCCGAGGAAGTCGCTTTTGCTAATGAACTTTTTGACAGGGTGGAGGATCTGCTTGACTTGGACCGTAACACGCTGAAGATAGGGGTCATGGATGAAGAACGCAGGACCACCCTTAACCTGAAGAACTGCATCAGCACGGTAAAGGAAAGAATCGTGTTCATCAACACTGGATTCCTCGATCGTACGGGGGATGAAATGCATACTTCGATGGAAGCGGGCCCGATGATCAGAAAGAACGATATGAAGGCCACGAAATGGCTCAAGGGTTATGAACAATCGAACGTCCAGACAGGACTTGCGGCAGGATTCCAGGGTCGTGCTCAAATCGGCAAGGGGATGTGGGCGATGCCTGATATGATGGCCGAAATGATGGTGCAGAAAATCGGCCATCTCAAAGCTGGGGCCAATACGGCATGGGTGCCGTCGCCAACGGCTGCGACGCTCCACGCACTTCATTATCATGAAGTGTTCGTGCAGGATGTCCAGGATGAGCTGGCGAAAGAAGCTTCTGACCTGCGCGATGATATTTTGACAATACCTGTTGCGGAATCTCCAGATTGGTCCGCTGAGGAAATTCAGCAGGAACTCGATAACAATGCGCAGGGAATCCTTGGATATGTCGTTCGCTGGGTGGAACATGGAGTGGGCTGCTCGAAGGTGCCCGATATCAACAATGTCGGCTTGATGGAAGACCGCGCCACGCTGCGCATCTCCAGTCAGCACATGGCCAACTGGCTGCACCACGGCATCTGCACCGAGGAACAAGTGATGGAAACGTTGAAGCGGATGGCAAAGGTCGTTGACGAGCAAAATGCAGGCGACCCTGACTACCGCCCGATGACCGCAGATTACAATCAATCTGTCGCTTTCCAAGCCACCTGCGACCTTGTCTTCAAAGGGTACGAACAGCCAAACGGCTATACCGAACCGATCCTCCACCGGAGACGGATCGAAGCGAAAGAGAAGTATGGGGTAAAGCAGTAATAGGAAATGTAATGGGGCATTCTTCTTGAATGCCCTGTTTTGCAAGATGGACCGGGAATTTCTAAGCTGCGATACTATTTGTTGGTTTCGCGGAGTCTTTTCGTTTACATAGAGGCGAATTCGATTATATCTTTGTGACTCCGATTATAGAAGGAAAGTTTTAATAATAGTTTGTAAGGATTCGATAATAAAAAGTGGATTTTCAATAATAAATTCAATTTTTTTGATAATAAATCTTCATTTTTCGATAATAAGCTCTCTCTGATTGCTTACCAGCTAGACTATTACAGCTGTTTTTAGGTAAGAAAAGTGACCAATGACGTTAAAACCTTGGAAAAGTAATTCATTATGAATAAAAATAGCGAAAATCTCTTCTTTTTGTAAAAATAAACCTTATTTTTCAAAAAGAATCACCGAAAGGAGAACTTACTATGAAATTCATTCGATTCCAAAAGGGGAATGCAGTATCCCACGGAGTACTCGATGGCAGCACCATCAAACAAATCAAGGGAGATATCTTCTCAGCATGGGAATATACAGGCAGAGTCCATGAAGCAGCCGAGGTGAAGCTTCTAGCTCCGCTAGAGCCCAATCAGATCATCGGCATCGGCGCAAACTTCGTATCAAAGCAGGAAGACCTGCCGGATTCTTTACCTGAGATCCCGGTGTTTTTCTTCAAGCCGGCTTCATCGGTTGTCGGTCCGGAAGAGAACATCGAGATACCCGAAACCATCGATTCTGTGAAGTTCGAATCTGAACTCGCCGTCGTCATCGGGAAGGAAGCAAGGAATGTTCCGGAGGAGGAGATCCTCGATTATGTGTTCGGCTATACGATCGGGAACGATGTCACCGCACCCCAATTCTTTCATGAGTCCGGGCACTGGACGATCGGGAAGTCATTTGACACATTCACGCCGCTCGGACCGGTGATTGAAACCGAGCTGGATCCTTTCAACGTGTATGTGGAAGCGAGGTTGAACGGGGAAGAAAAGCAGAACAGTCCGACTTCACTGATGATCGTGCCGATCCGGGAGATGCTTTCCTATCTGACGAAGGTGATGACCTTGAAGCCTGGGGATGTCATTTTAACGGGAAGTCCCATCGGTGCTGAAATGGTCGGGGCAGGGGACGTGATCGAATGTGAGATCAAGGAGATCGGGACGCTGAAGAATACGTTCCTGGCTGTCGGTCACGGCATCGGGGTATCGTAAGCGTCCGTACCGATTGTGATATAATGGAAAGCAAGACGTTTTGTCATCAGGGGTGAAGAGTGTGGAAAGAGAGAATATGGTCAAATCCGTGAGCCGGGCACTGGACATCATCCAGCTTATCAGCATGAAAAAGGGCGGCATGGGCGTGACGGAAATTGCAAATCAGATAGACATCAACAAAAGCTCCGTTTACCGGATTTTATCTACGCTTGTACAGTATGGATTCATTGAACAGGACGAGACTACAGGCCGCTATAAGCTCGGGTATAAATTCCTGGAGGTCAGCTCCAGGCTCTTGGAATCGATCGATTTGCGGGAAGAAGCAAAGCCTTTCCTGCAAGAGCTTGAAAATGAAACGAATGAAGTCATCCACTTGGTTGTGTATGATCAGGGTGAAGTGGTCTACATCGAAAAGCTTGAAGGCAATGAAGTGCTCAGAATGCATTCAAAGGTGGGAAAGAGGGCGCCAATGCACTGTACCTCAGTCGGGAAAGCGATCCTTGCCCATCTGCCGACGAATGATGTCATCGATATCCTGGATCGTAAAGGCATGCCAATGCATACCGATCAGACAATCACGGATAAAGATCGATTCCTGAAAGAATTGATCTGGGTGAAACAGAAGGGCTATGCCCTGGATCTTGAAGAAAACGAGTACGGGATCACCTGTATCGCTGCACCCATCTTTGATCACCTGGAGAAGGTGGTAGCGGCCGTCAGCATCTCTGGTCCGACAATGCGTATGTCCGGTCAGCGGATGGAAGAATTGAAAGAGCGGGTGCCTGAAATCGCCAAGCGTATTTCAGCACGGCTCGGGCATGTCCATCATAATCAAATCATATAAGCAAAGGCCCTATCTTTCCATCAATGGAAAAATAGGGCCTTTTTATTTAAAAATTATAAATTTTCTAAAAAATTGTTGTAACGGGACATAATGTATGTATAATTTTAGTTAGGGTTCAGTAATGTTATATAACACAAACTGAAATGGTTGTATAACAGTGTTGCTTAATATGTAGTTCGTCAGAAACGGTGTTTGGTATTACAAAACGGAAAGGGGAAACGTTTCATGAGTACTGGTGTGTTGGCAATCTTATCTTTATTACCCATCCTGGCAGTCGGAATATTCCTGGTAGGTCTTAGATGGCCGGCAAGTAAAGCAATGCCCATTTCATACATAATTGCAGTAGGGCTTGCTTTATTTGTCTGGAAAGTTCCGGGAGCCAATGTTGCGGCAGCCTCAGTGAACGGGCTGGTTGTTGCAGGAACTTTGCTTTTCATCATCTTTGGGGCGATCCTGTTATTGAACACACTGCAGGAGAGCGGGGGAATCAAGACGATCCGTCAAGGTTTTACGGACATTTCAGCTGACAGAAGAGTCCAGGTTATCATCATCGCCTGGCTGTTCGGGTCTTTCATTGAAGGTTCGGCTGGATTCGGGACGCCTGCAGCAGTGGCAGTGCCGTTATTGGTGGGTCTTGGATTCCCGGCGATGGCAGCTGTTGTTGCCGGCATGGTGATTCAGAGTACACCGGTTTCATTCGGGGCAGTCGGTACGCCGATTCTTGTCGGTGTCCAGTCGGGTTTATCGGCCGATTCCGGAATCACGACCGATTTCCTTGCTTTTGTGACGGATATCGGTACGAAAGTGGCACTCCTCCATATGGTGACGGGTACACTGGTCCCGTTATTTGTCGTTGCACTGATGACAAGATTCTTCGGGAAAAATAAATCCTTCTCTGAAGGAATCAAAGTGTGGAAATTCGCATTGTTCGCAGCTTTTTCAATGACGGTTCCCTATCTGATCGTCGCCAATGTGCTTGGACCTGAATTCCCGTCCATGATCGGCGGGCTTGTCGGGCTTGCAATCGTGATCACTGCTGCTAAGAAAGGATTCCTGATGCCGCCGAAAGAAGAGGCATGGGATTTCGAAGAAAAGTCCAAATGGGATTCAGAGTGGAGCGGCAGACTGGAAATCAAAGATATCGCACATAAAAGCGGAAGCATGAGCATGGTCCGTGCATGGGCACCTTATATCCTGGTCGGCCTGTTTTTAGTATTGACAAGATTGAAATCGCTTCCATTATTGGAGTGGTTCCAATCCTGGACGGTCACGTTCCCAAATCTATTCGGGACGGACATCAGCTCCAGCTTCCAGCCGCTGTATTTACCGGGCACGATTTTCATTGCCGTGTCTGTGATCACTTACTTCCTTCATGGAATGAACGGAAGAGCATACAAGCGGGCCTGGGCACAATCGGGGAAAACGATGATTGCTGCCTCGACTGCCCTCGTCTTCACTGTCCCGATGGTTCAGGTGTTCCTGAACACCGGGGGAGGAGCGGCCGGCTTTGAAAAGATGCCGATCGAACTCGCGAACGGAGTCGCGGCGATTGCAGGTGATTACTGGCCGTTCTTCTCTACTTTCATCGGAGGGATAGGTGCCTTCATCGCAGGCAGCAACACTGTAAGTAACATGATGTTCTCCCTATTCCAATACAATGTCGGGTCGCAGATGGGTGTTGACGCAAGCTGGATCGTAGCCCTGCAGGCAGTCGGAGGAGCTGCAGGCAATATGATCTGCGTCCATAACGTTGTGGCGGCTTCAGCCGTGGTCGGTTTAGTAGGGAAAGAAGGGGCAGTCATTCGAAAAACGCTGCTTCCATTTGCATACTATGCACTGTTTGCAGGCTCCCTCGGGTATTCAATCGTATGGTACTCTCAGAAAGGAATCTTCAATCTCGGCAGTTTCATCGTTGTACTCATTGCGATGGCAGCGATCTACGTTATCGCAACCAACAACAAGCGTACCAGTCTTCTCGTCACCAAGAACATAATCGGTCCGAAAGTAAAACAGGGTTAACAGACAAGCCATACCCGGTGACAATACGAATAGAGAGATTAATCCGCCGGCCGGTATAACGGTCGGTGTTTTTTTCGTACAGCATTGCCTGCCTCATTGCATTTCCCGGAGGACATTAACCCTTTGAGACAATGGGCCGGTCTTCGAACCTGCAGTCGGGTAGCAGACTCCCCGTCTTATTAAAAGACTTACATTTGGTTTTATTATCTACTAAACTGAAATAAATCTCCCCTGAGGATATTGAAAGGAAAGTGATGATGTATGCCGAATAATTTTAAAATAGAGAAACCGAAAATACAATCTAATCTCGAACCTGCCCGATTCGAGGATGTCTATTACGATGAAGACCCGATGTTGAAGGACTGCGAAATCAAGCATGCATTTGTAGAAGGGGAAGAACTGGAAAAACTCGACCTTACGAGGGTATCGTTAAAAGGTGTGAGGCTTTTAAACTCTTCTTTCAGAAGGGCCGATGTCACGGATACTGTGTTTGAAAACTGTGATTTGTCCAATACCCGTTTTGAAGAAGGAATCATACACAGGGTCCATTTCAAGGAATGCAAGCTGCTTGGACTTGATTTATCCCAGGCTAACCTGAAGAATGTCACGTTTGAAAATTGCATCCTGAATATCAGCAGCTTTATTGATGCAAAAGTAAAGCAGGTCCTTTTTGAAAAGTCCACTTTGCACAGTGCTAATTTCTTTGACTGTCGTTTAGAAGATGTAACATTTGATCAGTGTGATTTAAATGACATCGATTTTACCGTGACTAATCTGAAAGGGATTGATATCAGCTCGAGCTTCTTCGAAAGAATTCGGGTGGAAGCAGAAAATCTCAGGGGCTGCATCGTTTCACCCCAGCAGGCAGTTTCGTTCGCGCCGGTTTTCGGTCTGAAGATCAGGGAATAGAACTTCAGGGGCAGCTATACTCGCCGCGTAGTAAAATGAAATCATACATACTCAACCAAGGAGGGAAATGAATTTGTTTCAACTGGTGAATGAAGTAAGGGAGAAGAACCCGCTTGTACATAATATTACGAATGTGGTGGTTACAAATTTCACAGCGAACGGGCTTCTGGCAATCGGAGCTTCTCCGGTTATGGCCTATGCCAGGGAAGAAACTGCGAATATGGCAAGGATTTCAGGAGCGCTCGTACTGAACATCGGCACTCTGTCGGAGACCGAAGTGGAGTCGATGATTCTGGCAGGGAAAGCGGCAAACGAAAAAGGGATCCCGGTTGTATTCGATCCTGTCGGAGCCGGTGCCACACCGTTCCGCACAGAGATGTCCAGTAAAATTTTGAAGGAAGTCAAGATATCTATTATTAGGGGTAATGCAGCCGAGGTTGCCGTCATTACAGGTGAAAAGTGGGAAATTAAAGGAGTCGATGCCGGGTCAGGGGATGGAAGCATCGTTGAACTTGCTAAAAAAGCTGCTGGCCTATTCGGGTGCACCGTGGTGATTACGGGCAAGGATGATGTCATCACCGATGGAGTAACAACCCATATTGTGGAAAACGGTCATGAATTGTTAACCAAGGTTACCGGTACCGGCTGCCTGTTATCATCTGTTATCGCAGCATTTGCTGCGCTCGAAAAAGATAGTGTGGAAGCTGCGGGAACTGCCGTTTCAGCCTACGGGATTGCGGCCGAGAAGGCGGCAGCAACGACGGCAGATAAAGGCCCGGGCAGCTTTCAAATCGAATTTCTCGACCAGCTTTCAAAGATTAGTAAAGAAGACGAAGCATTTGCTAAGATTAAAACCACCAAAGAGTAAAGGCAGGGATGAACATTGACTATAAGTAAAGCACTTACGATAGCGGGATCGGACAGCGGAGGCGGGGCCGGCATCCAGGCGGACCTGAAGACGTTTCAGGAACTCGGCGCATACGGCATGTCAGCCATCACCGCTGTAACAGCTCAAAATACGCTGGGCGTCCATGGTGTATACCCTGTAAACATTGAAGGGATCGTACAACAGATTGACGCAATAGGGGACGACCTGGGAACGGACGCACTCAAAACAGGCATGCTTTTTTCCGGTGAGGTAATTGAAGCGGTGAGTGAGCGTATTCATCATTACGGCTGGGATAATATTGTCGTTGATCCTGTTATGATTGCAAAAGGCGGGGCAAAGCTACTCCAGGATGAAGCGGTCCGTGCCCTCAAGGAAAAACTGATACCGCTGACATCGGTGATTACGCCGAATATTCCGGAAGCAGAAGTATTGACGGAAATGAAAATCACTTCCTTGAATGACCGGAAAGAGGCTGCAAAACACCTGATGGACATGGGTGCTAAAGCTGTCGTCATCAAAGGAGGTCACGCAGATGACAAAGAAGTCATTGACTTATTCTTCGATGGGACAACTTGCGAAGAGCTTGTTTCGCCCCGCATCGAAACCCTTCATACACACGGGACCGGCTGCACGTTTTCTGCAGCAATTACGGCACAGCTTGCAATTGGCATGACGATGAGGGATGCGGTCCTGACTGCGAAAGAATTCATCCGTGCTGCAATAGAGGACGAGATTGGGATCGGCGCGGGACATGGCCCGACAAACCATTGGGCTTACAATAAAAGGGGTGAGAAATAGTGGATATTCATCGAAATAAATCTTCGATTGAAGAGCTTCTTCAGCTTTACTTCATCATGGGGAGCACAAACTCCATAGCAGACCCTGTCCATGTCCTCGAGCAGGCGATCGAAGGAGGCATCACCCTCTATCAATATAGGGAAAAAGGTCCGAGTGCCCTGGAAGGACTTGAAAAGACCAAACTGGCCGAAAAACTTTTCCGAGTCTGCAAAGATGCAGACATCCCCTTTATCGTGAATGACGATGTAGATCTGGCACTCGAGTTGGATGCAGACGGAATCCATGTCGGTCAGGAGGATCTGGCTGCAGACTTTGTGCGTGAAAAGGCCGGTGATAAGATTGTAGGTGTATCGACACATACCATTGATGAAGCTGAGAAAGCCATTGAAGACGGTGCCGATTACCTTGGTCTCGGGCCGATTTACCCGACGATTTCAAAAGATGATGCTCGGGCTGTCAGCGGACTGACAATCATTGAAAACTTCCGTAAAAACGGGATAATCGTACCGATTGTTGGAATTGGAGGCATCAATGCTAAAAACGCCAGGGCTGTCATTCAGGCTGGCGCGAACGGAGTCTCTTTGATATCAGCCATAGCAGCGGCTGCTGATGTGAAAAAAGCCGCAATGGATTTAAAGAAAGCAGTCATATAGGGTGAGAAAAGACCTTCATCGCTCTAAGGCGGTGAAGGCCTTTTTCATACTTATTTAAAGATACGGTCCAGGAAAATCCTGATCCGTTTATTGGCTTCCATTTCATTTTTCTTCTTGGAAAACCCATGCCCTTCATCTTCAAAAAGAAGATACTCTGCGTCTATTCCTTTCTCTTTCATTCTTTCCGCCATTCTCTCAGATTCTACCGTTTTGACCCGTGGATCGTTTTTTCCGTGAACAATGAACATTGGTTTATTCATCTGCTCCACATATGTAATCGGGGATGCAGCGACAAGTTTATCAAAGTCCTCTTCTGGATTTCCTACCATCTGATTCATGAGTGTCCGCCAGCTCGCAGGGGCATTCTCCACGAAAGTAAAAAGGTTGGAAATACCGAAAATATCAATGACACCGCATAAATAATCACCATGTCTTCCAGCAAGGAGCAGACTCAAATATCCGCCGTAACTGCCGCCCATAACAGCGATTTTCCCTTTATTGGCATGGCCGTTTTCAATCAGCCACTCCATTCCGGCAACACAGTCATGTCTTGGACCGCCGCCCCAATCCTTTTCCACCATCTTTTGGAATGTTGCACCGTACCCTGTGCTGCCCCTGAAATTCGGGGCGAAAATGGTGTATCCGCTTTGTACAAGATATTGAATAAGAGGACGGTATTTCATCCTTTCAGCTTGTTGAGGGCCTCCGTGCAGCCAGAGGATTGTCCCTTTCTCAACAAGATCCTGGTCAGGCTTAAAAAGGAGCGCTTCAATCGATAGACCATCATAAGAAGGGTAACGGATCACTTCAGGCTTGATCATGTTTCGCTCATTAATCCCTAATGCTTTGTTATTTGTAAGCATAATCCACTCGCCGTTTACTTCCCGTTTAAAAATATTATCAATTTGGTGTGATGAAATGCCGAGAGCATACAATGTCCCGCTTGAGTACGACTCGATTTTTTTCAGAATATCACAAGGTAAATCAATCGTTGCCAGATCACCGGTTGTGGTCTCGAATTGATAAAGGTGGTCCTTCACACCTTTTTCACTTGCTAAATAAAAGGTGCTCCCATTCGATGTAAACATTTTTATTTCTTCATCTTTAAACTTCAATATTTGCCGGAATTCATTTGTTGATAGAGTGAAAGATGCCAGATAAGAGAATTCTTCCTGATAGTTTGTCAGGAAATAAACTGTGTCCTCATCTGCAAACCGTACGTCCCTGATTATATGTGGAAAGGATGGGTCCGGGACGAGTGGAATTTTTTTATCATCAGCTTGATAGAAACATGCTGCGTGTGTATTTGTATAGGTTTCAATGAAAATATAGTCAGAGCCATTTGGAGAAACGGCTGCCACAACAATAGGTGCTTCCTTTCCGGATTCAAGGAGTTCTTTTCTATTGGTTTTCAAGTTGAATCTATAAATATTCAACAAAGGATTTTCATGATTAGAAGAGTAGTATATTTCATGATTGAAGGTACACGCATTATAGCAGACTGACCTGTTCTCTTCCTTGTCGAAAGGAACAGGCTTTCCTCCTGAAAGCGGCAGATGATGCAGCTGGTAATTTTCATCTCCATCATGTTCAAACGCAGCCGTAATCAGATGTTCATCTTCATGGATGTGAATAAAACTGCTGTTCTGATTGATTGCTGTCAGCTGATAGGGAAAGTTATTTGGCAAATCCATTGCCCATAGATTAAATTCACCTTTCAGATTGGTACTGAACACCAATTTCTTTTCATCCCTACTAACACTGAATGTGCCGATCTCGACCGTGTGGAAGTACTGTTCTACTTCGGGCTTTTGTAAAAGAATAAGACATTCCCCCATACTTCAGACTATAACCATATTATTCCACTTACTGTACTCACATTCAATCATAAGTTTTCGCGAGCCTTAACTCTTCACAGGTTCCCATCCCAACCTTGTTAAATCCCTGAAAAAAAGGTTGCATTCACCCTTCAATTTTTATAAAGTATTAAGTTAGACAGTATGTACAAGGAGGTCCAGGATTTGCCTACTACCAACGAAGAAATGGTTGTTACTATACATGGATTAGATAAAAAGGGATCAGGTCAGGCTGAGGTTTGGCGTGAGAATGAACTCGGGAATCCAAAGAAATTAAGATTGATGATTCCACAGACGCTTCCGGGGGAAAAAGTGCGGGTTACCGTTGATCATCCCGAGAAAAAAAGACGAAAAGCGATGCCGGATGAAATCGTCGAGGCTCATCCAGAACGGACTAATGCACCGTGTCCGCATTTTGAACGCTGCGGAGGCTGCGTATGGCAGCACTGGACGTATGAAGGCCAGCTCAAAGAAAAAACGAATCATGTAAGGCAAGCAATCGAAGCTGAGGGCTTCGACCATTCTCTTGTCCGTCCCACAATCGGAATGGAAGAACCGTGGCGTTACCGGAATAAAATGGAATTCACCTTTGCTCCTGACGGTTCAATGGGTTTGCATGAGCAGGGGAATTTCCGTAAGGTCATCAAGCTTGAAACATGCTTGATTGCAAGTGAGCAGATGGTGGAAGCTGCGATGGAAGTGGCCGACTGGGTACAGGATCACGGTCTGGAAGGGTACAATAAGGATACTCATGAAGGACTGCTCCGACATTTGATGGTCCGTCAATCATTTGCAACCGGAGAGCTGATGCTTGCAGTATTTTCTACAAAAGGGCCAGAAGGTGAACTGCAGGCTGCAGTGGACGACTTAAAAGCACGTGTGGAGAGGAAGTTCCCTCATGTGAAAAGTCTGCTGTGGATGGAAAACACAGACTGGGCGGACAGGACCCAGGCTGAGAAAATTCACCTGCTTGACGGCCGCGATTATATCAACGATGAAATGGATGGGTACCGCTTCCGTCTATGGTTCGATACTTTCTTCCAGACGAATCCGGTGCAGGCACAGAAACTCGTCGACTTAGCGGTCGAAATGAGCAAACCGAAGAAGACAGATAAGATGATCGACCTGTTCTGCGGTGTCGGTACATTCTCCCTGCCGTTTGCAAGCAGGGTGGAAGAGCTTGCCGGCATTGAAATCGTCGAAAGTTCAATCGAGTCCGCCAAACGCAATGCCGAGGATAACGGGATCACCAACACCTACTTCCTGGCGAAAGATGCCCGAAAAGGAATTGACCAGGTGCTTGAAAGTTTCGGTCATCCACAATTATTGATGCTCGATCCGCCTCGTTCTGGTGCAGGCGGTAAAGTCATGAGGAGAATCGGGCGTTCACAGCCTGAAAGAATCGTTTATGTCTCTTGCAACCCGGACACATTCGCGACTGATATCAAAGAACTTGAACCATTCGGTTACACGCTTGATGCAGTTCAGCCGGTGGATCTATTTCCGCATACAGTTCATGTAGAATGCGTCGCTACATTGACATTGAATAAATAATATAAGGCCCTTTCCAGACTGAGCTCTCACTTTAAAGCATTCTGGGAAGGGCCATATTTTTATGGGATTCAATAAGATCTTGAAAAGTTCTGGAAAAATATTCTTGACTTAAATGTAGGCAACGGAATATAGTTTAATTAAACACTGGTCAACAAAAAGGAAGAGGTACAAAATGGCACCCAGAAAAGCAGTAAAACATGAACTCACAAAAGAGATGGTAATGAAAGCGGCCAGAGAGCTTTTCCGGACAAAAGGATATCAGCAGGTATCGATGAGGCAGATTGCAGCGGCACTGGGGTACAGTCACGGCTCGATTTATTACCATTTTAAAAACAAAGCAGAACTATTTTATGCCATGATCGAAACGGATTTTAAACTTCTGGATCAGTGGCTGGATGAAGTGATGAATCAGGAATTGGATACAGATAGTAAATTGAGGGAGGTCCTGCTGGCATTCATCCGCTTCGGTTTGAGCCACAAAAGCCAGTATGAAATGATGTTCCTGCTTGCTGATGAAGAAGTCAAAAGCTATGTGAACAAAGGACCAAATGAATCTTATGAAAAATTTGCACGGTCGCTTATCGAGCTAAGCAGGAGAAAGATAACCATCCAGCAGACATGGTCGGTTTTCCTATCGCTGCACGGTTTTGTCAGTCATTACTGCCGTTGTGATGAATCATATGAAGAAGTGGAGAATCTGGCACATTTTCATGTGAATTTTATCCTGAAATCCATCGGATAAAATTTTTTGAGGTTATTTGACCATCGGTTAATTAAAGGGGGGAATTAAGATGAAAAAGGCAATGGTAATCGGGGCATCCGGAGGAATGGGGTACGCTCTCGTCAATGAGTTGGTCAACCGGGGGATACAAGTGGTAGCATTTGCACGGGGAAAAGAAAAGTTAGACAAATTGTTTGGCACAATAGACCGCATTGAAATTCACTCTGGGAACGCGGAAGTGAAAGAGCATCTTATCGAGGCAGGAAAGGGATGTGATGTCATTTTCCATGCAATGAACATTCCATATCAGGATTGGAAAGATAAGTTAGCGGTCATCATGGAAAACGTGATCATGGCAGCGAAAAAAATAACGCCAAGCTTGCGGTGGTGGATAATATTTATTCTTATGGAAAAAGTGGAGGCAATAAACTGACGGAGAATACAGTGAAAAATCCTCATACGCAAAAAGGAAAGCTGCGATTGGAAATGGAAAACATGATTAAGAAATCATCTGTTTCGGCATTCATTTGTCATTTTCCCGACTTCTATGGTCCTAACGCCGCCAATACATATATCCACTATACATTGTAACAAATCTTAAAAAAGAAAAAAGCAGGATTTGTTGGCCCGAGAAATGTATCACGAGAATTCATTTATACAAAGGACGGTGCAAAAGTTATGGTGCAACTGGCATGCAGCCCGGAAGCATACGGACATAGCTGGAATATTCCTGCCGTTGCACCAATAACCGGACATGATCTGGAGAAGCTTCTGAAGAAACAACTCGGTGAAGAGAAACAACTCTATTTCATCACAAAACCGATGTTCGCGATATTCGCTTTGTTCGCAGGAAAAGTCATGCGCGAAGCACTCGAGATGCAATATATAAACTCTGAACCTACCATTCTTTCAGGTGAAAAAATAGAAATGTTCTTGGGTGAACTGAAAGGGACTTCCTATGAAAAAGGAATAGAGGAAACGATTGCGTTCATGAAGTCTTAGAAAGCATAGAAGGACAGTTTTGGGGGTTTTGGGAGTGTCCAGGGTATTTATCTGTTGAATCATTCCGGAAGGATTCTTCTTCTCATATGTCGAACTATAATATAAAGTTCATAGTGGGATTTTTAAGAAATATCATTGAGTAGAAGACTTCTACTGCAGGGGGGAATCTATATTGAAGCAGGCACTGCTAGTCATTGATGCTCAGCAGGAATTAATTGAGGGGAACGAAAAGGAACAACCAGTGGTTGAGAAAGATAAACTGATTAAGGCGATCAATCTCGTCATCGGAAAGGCAGTAGAGGCGGGTGTTATTTTAGTCTTCATCAGGGACAGGGATGTCGCCGAAGGCAAGGGAGCCGGTTTTCAGGTGCACAGCGGAATCGAGGTTCCTGAAGGTGCTGTTACCTTTGACAAGTCTGCGACCAATTCTTTTTATGACACACCGCTTCTGAGCTATTTAAAAGAGAATGAAGTTGACCATGTGGTGGTGATGGGATGTCAAACAGAGCATTGCATTGATACAGCCGTTAGGTACGCAACAGTCAGCGGAATGGACGTGACCCTGGTGGAGGATGGTCATTCCACAAAGGATTCATCCGTCTTAAGCGGTGAACAGATCATCAAGCATCATAATAAAGCACTGCATGGTCACTATAACGTTGACCATTTCTCTGTTGTAAGACATTCAAATGAAGATGTATTTAATCCTAATCATGATGGTTTCAGAAAAGAATATGGAATGTGAAAGGTGTCTGTCCCTCACTGTGTTGATATGGTAACACAGCCGGGGGAGGTCGCCTTTTTTTTATGTTCTCAACTGGACAAAAAATCACGCATACACTAATCAAGTAAGAGAGGATGACACACTAGGATGCACCCTTCCGTTTTGTGCCCAAACAACGGATGAAGCTCCTTTATTTACAACAGAAGCCTATGTAATGCCGAAAAAAGATTAAAGAGGTTAGTCTGGAAAACTACCGGGGAAAATGGATGATCCTGTTTTTTTATGGAAGTGATTTTACCTTCATCTGACCGACAGAACTGGCAGCGGTCGCTGCTATCTATGAACAACTGAAATTACTTAATACTGAGGTACTTGCTATTAGTACCGACAGCATATACTCCCATAAAGTGTTTACAGAGGTTTCTCCTTCAGCTTCACAAGTGATGTTTCCACTTTTAAGTGATCGGACACATCATATCAGTAAGTCTTATCGGGTTCTTAATGAAAAAACAGGGGCTCCTTTGAGAGCAACCATCATAATGAATCCAGAAGGAATGATTGTTACTAAATTCGTTAATCCCTTGGAAATCGGTCGAAATGTCTACGAAATTTTAAGGATAATAGAGGGTATGCAGTATAACCGAAGGACCGGTAAAGGTGTGCCTGCCAATTGGGTACCGGGTCAACCTGGCATCATTAAAGATCCAAAAAACATCGGCAAGATATAAAAAAATGCCTGCCAGCACAGGGAGAATAGATATGCACCCTGGGGGCAGGCAAGACTTATCACGGCTTGGGACGGGCATCGATTCACAGAACCAATGATCAATGCAGCTTCTCAGCTTCCCGCGCGATTTCATTGAAGTGACTCTTCTGAAACCCGAAACTGTTCTAAATCTCTCCATTTTGATCGATGATATGAAAACATGTGGAATGGATGACCTGGTCAGATGATTCAGGTTTTTGGATGAGTGTCTGGAATTTCTTCACTCGCAAACGTCTCAATTGCCGACTATGTATAGCCTGATACCAGGTGCCAGTTCATTTCATTTTCATTAAATTCCTTCATTCAGCAGAAATGTGCTGACTAATTGGTGCATCTGCTCTTCATCATCAATGATTGTCATGCTCATCAGTGCATGACCTCCTATTATTCCTTTTTACTACTATCGGTCATTATTATACAATAGATTTGTGAAAAATTTGCGAGTTGCATGTTCAGTGCATACTCAGAGCAGGAAAAATGAAAAAGACTTCATTTTTCTTTCACAATTATCTATTAAACTGAAGATAAGGGAAGAAATTCCCCAAATGACAATCAGACTTGGTTTTCTATGAAAAAGTGCAGGGGGAGAATATTATGAGGAAATCTATCATGCTAATAATCATGCTTGTTATGATGTTATTTTTATCAGCATGTTCTCAAAATGACAATGAGGTTAAATCAGTAAAAGAAGATAAGCTGCCTCAACAAGTAGAGGCAGCTATTAAAGCACCGGAAGAAGTGCCTCTCAATGAAGAGACAGTTCTGGAAGTAAAAGTGACACAGGGCAAGGAAGCAGTTGATGACGCAGAAGAAGTGAAATTTGAGGTGTGGAAAGGGAGCAATAAAGACGATAGTAAAATGTTCGAGGGGGAATATGTAAAAGAGGGTACATACAAGATCAAGACTTCATTCAACGAAGACGGCATCTACTATGTCCAAACCCATGTGACTGCAAGAGACATGCATGTCATGCCCATCCGTCATATCCTTGCAGGGGATGTGCCGGAAGAAGAGCTGAAGGCACTCGAGGAGTCTCTTGACCATGATCTCGATGAGGATGGTCATCAGCATTAGTTCTCTATCGTTTGAAAAAACAAAAGCTTCAATGGTTCCGGCAGCGGAATCATTGAAGCTTTTTTCAATTTTTGCATCGAGGCCCTTCCCGTCCGTACAGTGGTTAAGTGTCCCGCAACAAGCGAATGTTCGGGAAGGGCAAAACCCATTATACTACGTTTAACGCTTAATCGCAAAGCAAAGAACTAATCCTGTAACAATCCTTTTTTTCGCAGGTGATATTCAATTTCTTTGAAATTATCCACATGGATGCAAGGTACCGATTGCTTTTTCAGTAGATCTTGAAGCTGGGCAAAGGCGAATGTTTCATCTGCTATTTTGGCAGGATGGGAGTCCGGTTCACTGTCGCCCGCAAAATAGACGAGGTCATATTCTTTCTTTAAGTCTGCGATGACTTTAGACTTATCGATTCCATAACGTTCTGAATAGTGAGGGTGACTGCTCTCAAGGTGCAGGTGCACATTATTATCTTTATAATACCCTTCATTAGAAAACACTTTTACTCCTTTTACCCCGTAATGGTTAAGGAGGTGATGAATGTAATAATTGGTCCCTGCACTTAAAATGTAAAAATCCCCGTTGTTGTTTTGTACATTTTTAATAAATGCTGGAACGTATTCATCAATTTCGATTGCTTTGATATCCTCAAGAATTATATCTTCTTCCTGGTTGATGGAGCTGAAAACAGAAGCTAAAAAATCTATATCTTTGACTTCTTCGGATTTCCACTTATTATACAGATTATTACCTTCATTGAAATACTTATCAATGACGATTTGATAAAAGTCTTTCTTTGTAATCGTTCCGTCAAAGTCAGAGACAAATGCCCATTTCTTCATGTTGAACCCTCCTGAAAATGCTGACCTTCATTTTAACATGTTACAAGTATGTTAACCATTCTCCCACAATTTTCTGTTCATCGTGTAAAATGAATAGTATTCTGAAAACTGGAGTGAGCCATGTGAAAAAGAAGCAGCTGAAACTGAGTACGATGATCATCCTTTTTGTATGTACCGTAGTTCTTCTCTCGCTGGTATTGACTGATTTGCTTATTTCAAGAACGATTAATGAAAACATTGAATCTTCCATCGAGGAAAAAGCAAAAATCGTTGCCAGGACGGCTGCCCATTCAACCATCGTAAAGAATGGATTGGATGATGTCACTAAAGAAGGGGAAATACAAGATTACACCCGGGATATCCAAAGATCGGCCGAAGTGTTATTTGTGGTAGTGATAGATATGAATGGGATACGGAAGTCGCACCCCAACGAGGAGCAGATAGGCAGGCACTTTGTCGGCGGTGATGAAAAAGAGGTATTGAAAGGAAAAGAAAGTCTGTCAAGGTCAGTAGGAACATTGGGCAAATCCGTAAGGGCATTTTCTCCGATTTATAATGAGAACAACCAGCAGATAGGCGCAGTGGCTGTCGGTATTTCATTAAACAGCGTGAGAGAAGCCCTGGATCAAAGCCATAAAAATATCTTGACCGGCTCCATCATCGGCATCATCGTCGGCATCATCGGTGCCTTCATTATTGCAAGGTACATAAAGAAAATATTATTCGGACTGGAGCCTGGTTCAATTGCAAAACTACTGGAGGAACGGAACACGATGCTGCAATCGGTCCATGAAGGTGTGGTAGCAGTCAATAAAGATACGACAATATCATTAGTGAACAAATCGGCATTAGGGGTTTTCACCAAGGCAGGTCTTGACGACAATCCAGTCGGTCAGCCCATCAATGAAGTCATACCACAATCGAGACTGGAAGCGGTGATTGAAACAGGAAAACCTGAACTGGATGAAGAGCAGATGATCAATGGAGTCTCCATTCTCGTAAACCGTGTTCCATTAAAGGTGAATGGGGAAGTGGTCGGTGCAATTTCCACCTTTCGGGACAAAACAGAAGTGAACCAACTGGCTGAACAGCTGACAGGGGTAAAGTCATATGCAGAAGCACTGAGGGCCCAATCTCATGAATTCATGAACAAATTGCACGTCATCCTTGGTCTGGTGAAAATGGAGGATTATGCGAGATTAAAGCAATACATTAAAGAACTGGTATCGATCAATATGGATGAAGTGAGCGCCATATCTTCCAATATTAAAGATGCCGTTCTGGCAGGGTTCATCATGGGGAAGCTCAGCTATGCACGGGAAAATGGTGTCGAGTTAACAATTGACTGCCACAGTGTCATTCCGGAAGCAAAGAACCCCGGGGTGACTCATCATTTGATCACTGTCATCGGGAATCTGTTGGATAATGGCATTGAAGCAACATCTGAATGTGCAGAACGAGAGGTGCTGATGGAAGTAACCTATGAAGATGATATTCTTGAATTGATCGTAACGGATTCAGGTAAAGGAATCAGGGAAGAGATCCTAGATGACATTTTCAGGAAAGGGTTTTCGTCAAAAGGTGAAGGAAGGGGTTACGGTCTCTTCCTGGTAAAAGAGAGTCTTGATCAACTTGGCGGGACCTTGCATGTTGAATCGAAAGAAGGATCAGGGACGAACATTTTCGTCCGGATTTCGTTTGGGGGGAAATAAATTGATCAACGTGTTAATTGTAGAAGACGACCCTATGGTGGCCAACTTCAATCAAACGTATTTACAAGACATAGAAGGTTTTGAATTAATGGGTGTTTCATGTTCTATTAAAAATGCAAAAGACATGCTTAAACGGTTCAAGATCGACCTTATACTATTGGACGTCTTTATGCCCGGAGAGCAAACAGGAATGGATCTCCTTGAAGAAATACGGTTAGAACAATATGAAGCTGATGTCATACTCATCACGGCTGCCGCTGAAGTAGAAAACATACAAACCGCCCTTCGGCTGGGGGTTGTCGACTACTTGATAAAACCCTTTGAATTTGAACGGTTTAAGAACGCATTGACATCTTACCGGCATACAAAACAATCACTTCAGCAACAGGAGACCATCGGACAGGATGAGCTTGATCTGTTATTAAATAAAAAGATGCACCAGGCAAATGAGGGGGAAAGCCTGCCAAAAGGGTTGACGAGCAGTACTCTTTCAGCAATCTATGAGGAGATCCGGGGATTTGCGGAAGAGTCATTTTCTACTGATGATCTAGCAGAAAACATGAGCATATCCCGGGTATCAATCAGGAAATACCTTAAATTCCTGACTGATATCGGTGTAGTCGATGAAAGCCTGATTTACGGAATCGGAAGGCCGGTGTATCAATATAAGTTAAATAAATTTAAATGTGCAAGAATTAAAAACTACCTTTAGCAGTCGTCCCCTCGGCTGCTTTTTTTAATTTCAAAAGTCAATCAATAGTTTCAAAACCTATGAAATCAGTAAGCGTTTTCATAAAGTTGATAAATAGCATGTACTAATTTTCCCGACACAATTTATGGTTCAGTGGGGGAAATGATGAGGGAATATGATTCATAAAAAACATTCATTATCAAACTTGGACAGGGGGATGCAAAGATTGGGACAAGTAAATTCAGCACTTGCGGTTAAGGAAGAAAAAGGAGAAGAGGGAAAGGTCTTATTGACAAACGAGCGGTGGCTGCAAATTTTCAATATACCTATTTTATGGTTTTTGGTTTTCGCAGGAATCACACTAGTAAGCTTATATACCGGGAATCTCCCGGGAGGAATGATCGGGACCCTTCTTGTCATGATGGTTCTCGGTGAACTGCTGGGGTGGGCGGGTGATCGTACTCCAGTTGTCAAGACATTCCTGGGAGGAGGCGCAATCATTGCAATTTTTGGTTCAGCGTTTATGGTATACGCAGGATTACTTCCAGAAGAGACAGTCACTTCGATGACAGACTTTATGAAATCAGGAGGATTCCTGAATTTCTATATTGCCGCATTGATTACAGGAAGCATTTTAGGGATGAACTCAAAAGTGCTTGTGAAAGTAGGACTGAGATATTTCCTTCCGATTTTCGGAGCTGTGGCCGGAGCTGTGCTCATTGCCGGGTTGCTTGGATCTCTTGTCGGCTTCACTCTGCAAGAAGCCATACTGGTCATTACGATGCCGATCATGGGCGGAGGAATGGGGGCAGGGGCTGTTCCGATGAGTCAAATCTACTCTGAAATGATGGGGAATGAGCCAAGCTACTATATTTCGATGCTTGTGCCTGCTCTTGCGTTAGGAAATGTATTTGCCATCATACTGGCGTCCGTACTTGATATGATTGGGAAGAAAGTTCCTTCCTTAAGCGGGAACGGTCAATTGATGAAAGGCTTCACATATGAGAAAACAAAACAAAAGTACAATGTGGAAAAGATGGGCGTCGGTTTATTGGCGGCTTTGACATTTTTTGCAGTCGGCACATTGCTTGGCACAGTTCTTCCGCTTCATCCTTATGCCATCATGATCATTCTCGTGGCGGCTGCGAAGATTACCAATATCATCCCTCAAAATGTGGTGGAAGGCGCAAGTCAGTGGTATCAGTTTGTGGCAAGCAATTGGACGTTTGCCTTATTGTTTGGAATCGGTGTGGCCTATACTGACTTGAATACGGTTCTTGAAGCATTGACTCTTCAGTATATTTTAACGGTTTTCGGAGTGGTGCTCGGAGCGATCATCGGCGCAGCGATCCTGGGAAAACTGGTTGGCTTTTATCCGATAGAATCAGCGATTACGGCAGGACTTTGCATGGCAAATATGGGGGGGACGGGAGATGTCGCGGTTTTATCCGCTTCGAAGAGAATGGAACTTATGCCATTTGCTCAAATCTCATCCCGCCTGGGCGGTGCACTGATACTATTATTGGCAGGTCTGATCATACCTCTCTTGTAAAATCATGTTAAACTTAAACGAAGGCTTGACTCTTGCAGTCAGGCCTATCTTTAATTACTTATGATTGTGGTGAAGAAAAATGGATGTCATATTGATTGTACTGCCTGCCCTATTGGTTTTTGCTGTAGGATACATCGGGCAGAAGAAACTCGGGTTTGAAATCAATTCTATTTCTAAAATGGCCATTTATTTAATGTATCCATTTCTTGCATTCAAGACGTTCTACGAGAATGAACTGAATATGGACTACCTTTATATATTTATCTTTTGTTTGTCCCTTTGCCTGCTGTTGATCGTTACCATCAAAATAGTCGCCATGGCGAAGGGTTATTCCAAGCCTAAAGTCTCCGCGATGATTCTTTCTGGCGTATTTATGAACAGCGGGAATTATGGGGTACCCGTCATCCTTTTTGCGTTCGGGGAACTTGGCTTTCGCTACGCCGTCATCATGATGGTGATTCAGTCGTTTCTAATGAATACCATAGGGTTGTATTATGCAGTCAGCGGGAGTGAAAAAACGAGGGATAACAAAGAGATTTGGATGAAGATCATCAAAATGCCGATTCTTCACGGCGCATGGATAGGATTAAGTTTTCAGCTGCTTCAGCTCCATGTCCCATTGTTCATGAGCCAAACCATTGATCTGATTTCTCAAGCGACAATCCCTGTCATCATGGTGGTATTGGGCATGCAGCTTGCCACCCTTGGAGGAAAAGCAGTGGAAAAAGGGGCGTTATCATTTATTATCATCATGAGAATGGCCGCATCACCCGTGCTCGCTTTTATTCTTGTATCGTTCCTTCCTGTTAATACGGAACTCGGGGCGATTCTGATCATTTTGGCAAGCATGCCGACTGCTGCCAATACCACGATGTTCTCCCTGCAATTCAACACGGAACCAGATTTGGTATCAGCAAGTACCCTAATCACGACTTTAATGAGTATTATCACGATTCCAATCATGCTTGCTATAGTTTCAGTATGAAGATCGATGCAATGAGGCGGAGTATCCAGTAATAATATTATGTATACTTTATGTAATAAAAAATCATCCTGGAGGTCCAGGATGATTTTTTTATCTTTTCATGCTTCTTGCAAATTCCTTTGCCACTTTTGGTGTTCTTTTTGCTTCATTCACAGTATACATGATTGAACTTTTTTTCATCTGGATGTCTTCCTGAATTTCTCCCTGTGTTGTCTGCAGCTGATCGGTTTCTGCAGTCACGCGGTTCATATCTGCCTGAATATTGTTGACTGTTTGGTTAATTGAATTAATCGCCGGCTTTGTGTCTTTGAATGTTTTCATTGCACTGACAGCAAGCATTATTAAAGCGACTGCCACAATTGCGATACTTATATAGACTAGCCACATATGATCTCCACCTTTTCATAAATAATTCTGTTTTATTATACTTTCCCTGTTTTCAAGAAAATTAACTGTTTCTCCATTCATTTTATTATTATTTTCTTACTATATGGCTTTACTAAAGGTCGTACAGCTAGTAATCTATTGATAAGTTTATGAGAGCGGAGGGAAAGTTGATGGCAAAAGCTATATTCTTTGATTTGGACGACACATTGTTATGGGATGCAAAAAGCATCCAAAGTGCTTTTGATGAAACGTGTAAATATGCAGGTTCTAAAGCGGATATAGATCCTGGGACATTAGAAAAGGAAGTAAGGAAAAACGCCAGGGAATTATATTCGACTTACGATACATATGAATTCACGCAAATGATCGGCATTAATCCTTTTGAGGGTCTCTGGGGTGATTTTCCCGATGAACATCATGAACAATTTAAGAAAATGAAAGAAATCGTGCCTGAATACCGCGAACAAGCATGGACGCTTGGATTAGAAGATGCGGGAATTCACGACAAAGATCTTGGCAGGGAATTGGCGGAACGTTTCAGGACTGAAAGGAAGAATCACCCTTTTGTATATCAAGACACGTTCCAGGTACTGGACGCCTTAAAGCATGAATACAGGCTGGTCCTTCTCACTAATGGTTCCCCTGATCTTCAAAACCTGAAACTGCAAATGACTAAGGAGCTCCTTCCTTATTTCGAAGAAGTCATTATTTCAGGAGCGGTCGGAAAGGGTAAACCCGATCAGGCGATGTTTCAGGATGCGCTTGATCGGCTGTCTCTCGGTAAGGAAGATGTCATAATGGTAGGTGACAATCTAAAGACAGACATAAAGGGTGCAAATCAAGCAGGCATAAAAAGTATATGGATAAATCGAAGGAATGAGTATCCCGAAGAAGTCATTCCTGATTTCGAAATATCTGAGCTGAGCGAGCTTCCCCAATTGATGAAGCAATTATAATCATTCTCATAATCGGTGTCCCATTTTCATAAAATGTGCACTGCATGGGGGTAGTTCTCAACATGAAGGAGGCACACCGTATGGCAGATGGATTTCATGAGAAACTGGTGGATGCGTCCATTGAAAAAGTATGGGATTTTGTAAGCGACCTTGACAAATGGGCTGCGCTGGTCCCCGGCTACATGGAACATACAATAATCAGTGATGCAGAATCAGAATGGAAATTCAAAGTCGATGCAGTTCTTTTTAGAAAAAAGATTCATGCAAAAGTGGAAATCAAAGAATGGGTAAAACCCGGTAAAGTATCATTCACATTAACAGGGCTCAATGAAAAGTTTACTGGCAGCGGTTCATTTCAAGCATCCCGTCTATCAACACACGAGACCATTGTAAGGGGGAGATTGTCCATCAGCCCTGATAGTTCAATGGGCAAACTGATCACTCCCATGATTGAAAGAAAAGTTCCCGAAATGACAAGGGAATTTACAAACAATGTTTCCGATGAAATTGAAAGACTCTATTCCCACAACTTATAAAGATGACGAAGCTGAACCAGCGGAGTAAATAATCCGCTGGTTCTTCCAATTAAATCTGAAAAATCGGGGGTCTCCCGTCAGAGGTTCATTGTTAGTTAAAAAAACATAGGTTATGCTAAGATATAAACCGGCTTGTATAAAGCAGGGATTGGTTTTAACGAAAAAATTCAGGTAACTACATATACTATAAGCAGTAAGTTTTAAAGAGGGGTCATATGATGCAAAACCTTGAATCGATCCGCGAAAAAGCGATTGAGGAAACAAAAATAAAGATTGAAGAAGATATTTCTCATTTTCTTGCGTCACACAAGGAATGTCCTGCATTTCAAGACTATTTGTCAGAAAGAAGCGGCTTTTTTCAGCAGATTTGGTTGAATACATGGCTGAACAAGGTGACAAATAATATTCTTAGAAGTCATAAAAAAGCATTTCTGCGTAGTAAGGGATATGAAGTAGAAGGAGTCGATAAAAAAATTCTGAATAAAATGTTCCGAAATGAAATCCGGAATGTGCGCCCTTTCCATGTTAGGGAGTGGGTGCAGGAGCATGCGCCGGATGAGCAGGAATGGGAAACTCGTCACCGTAAGGAAAGAGAACGTTATCTCAAAGAAATGGAAGAAAGGATAACGGCTTCCCAAAGAAAAGGTGTCCAAAAAGAAATTTTATATTTCCTGGAGCAAAAGGTCGAAGAACAGGAGCTTAACTGGTATTTGGAATTAAGGTATATTTTCTCAAAAAAGATCGTGAGTGACTTGAATTCTAAACCGAAATATAAACAAATCGACCCGTATGCTCTTGAGGACAAGTTAGAAGAACAAGGAATGCTCAGCAATCATGAATTTACTACAGTTACTGACATGCTAATGGAATTTACTGGATCGATTCATAAGAAAAGTGAACAATGGGAACGAAATCTCTGGGAATATGAAACGTATCATTTTCCATATGAAAGGTTCATTTTTTCTTACACAGAGAATATTATATCATCTTATGTATGTGAGAATCTTTCGGCCGATATCCTTGCTTCCTATAAGGAAATTTACGGAAGGAAACTTTCACAGGAGCAGGTTATCAAATGGGCACAACCTGTCATCATGAAAGAAAAAACTCTTTTCTTCAATTGGATCCGCGAAGAATATGTCGTCGATTTGGTGGAGCTTGCAGCTGTACCTTTTGATATAGATGAGCATCTGTCACTTTATAGAACAGCGCTTGAAAAGAGACTCCAGCGTAAAGAGGAAGAAGAAGCGTTATTAAAAGAAAAGCAAGAAGAAGAGGCGCGGATACTGCATGACATTTTCGGCCAGGAATACAGTCCATCCCAAAGAAAAGGGATAGAATACGTCCTCCATATAGGAGAAACGAATACAGGTAAAACCCATAAAGCGTTGACCCGCATGAAAGCTGCCGATAGCGGAATTTACCTTGCCCCTTTAAGATTATTGGCCCTGGAAGCTTTTGATAAACTGAATAGCGAAGGAGTGCCTTGCAGTCTTAAGACTGGAGAGGAAGAAAAAGAAGTCGGCGGTGCACGTCATATGGCATGCACAGTTGAGATGTTCCACGAAAAGGATGATTACGAAGTGGTCGTTATCGACGAAGCGCAGATGCTCGCTGATCAGGATCGAGGTTTCTCATGGTATAAGGCCATAACGAAAGCAAGGGCAAAAGAGGTCCATATTATCGGGAGTGAAAATGTACGGACTCTCTTACTTGGTCTGGTTGGAGAAGATGGGGTGCAGGTACACAATTACGAAAGAGAGATCCCTTTACAGGTAGAAAAGAAGGAATTTAAATTAAAGCATGCAAGGCAGGGAGACGCCCTTGTCTGCTTTTCGAGGAAGAAAGTGCTGGATACAGCATCAAGACTTCAGAATAACGGCCACAAAGTGAGCATGATTTATGGAAGCATGCCCCCAGAGACGCGAAAGAAGCAGATGATGCAATTCATTACCGGTAAGACAAAGGTAATCGTGGCAACAGACGCGATCGGAATGGGGTTGAACCTGCCGATCAGGAGAATCGTATTTCTTGAAAACGATAAGTTTGACGGGACGAGAAGAAGGCTCCTTACATCACAGGAAGTCAAGCAGATCGCAGGAAGAGCTGGAAGAAAAGGCATCTATGAGGCAGGGAAGATCGCCTTCACCAAGGACATTAATAAAATGACGCACTTATTGACGCAGGATGATCCCTCCCTTAAAACATTTGCGATAGCCCCTACAAGCAGTGTTTTTGAACGATTCCAGCGTTATTATCATGATCTGGATACCTTCTTCGACTTATGGGATCGCTATGACAGTCCTTACGGGACAGAAAAAGCTTCTTTAACTGAAGAGAAAGAATTGTTCGAACTCGTCCGGGGGACAGATATAGAAGCAAGGCTCTCTATTAATGATTTATACGGATTCCTTCACCTGCCGTTTTCTAAGAAAGAAAACAAGCTTACTCAGCAATGGCTGGATTCCATGTATGCGATTGTCCATGACGAAGAGCTTCCCGAGCCTGATATCAGTAATAAAAACCTTGAACAGAAAGAAATTTCCTATAAGGCAGTAGGTCTGCATTTATTACTTCTTTACCGTTTAGGAAGGCAGACAGAAGCATATTATTGGGAAAGAACAAGGCAGGAAATCGCTGATGGTGTGCATGAAAGCCTGCGGACCGAAGTGAAAGGTCTTTCAAAGAGATGCAGGAATTGCGGGAAGAAGCTTCCTCCCAACTTTGGTTTTCCTATATGTGACCGGTGCCATACGTTGAAGCGTAAGCGGCGGGAAAGAAGGAAGGGGTAAGTGGTCATTTGGATGTGAATACTTAACGTAAAAAAGCAAGCGGGATGCAGGATCCGCTTGCTTTTTAATTTGCATTACCGGCTGAAGAAGTTCTCTGTATAATAAGGCTGCGATTCCCCATTAAAGGCAACCCCTACGCCGAGATATTCGTAATGTGACTGAAGGATGTTATCCCTGTGACCTTTTGAATTCATTAATCCCTCATGTGCAAAAATTGAACTCATCTGCCCGTAGGCAAGATTTTCTCCCGCTGTCCTGAAAGCGACATCGTCTTCTTCCATGCGGTCAAAGGGAGATTTTCCTTCGCGGTTTGTATGGCTGAAATAATTGTTGTCCGCCATATCCAAACTGTGCTTGCGTGCCGTCTGCTTTACCTCATTATCCCATGTCAGGGGAGACAATCCGTGATTTACCCTGGCGGCATTGGTAAGGTCGAATAACTGAAACTCGAATCCTTCTTTCAGTTCCGGATTCGGTTCTGTATAAAATCCCTGCTTCTTTTGTTCCAGACTTCGATCAATGATTTGCACACCTGTGACAGAATCCTGTTCATGTTTGTCATAAAAGACGGTGACATAGCTGTCATCGACCTGGAAGACATCATGTTCTCCATTGTTCTGCAGCTGGTAGACCGTAAGTCCTTTTCTTATCGACGTCAAGGGATCACCAAGCCTGCCTTGAACTGTTTCTTTCGTACTGTCAATTTCTATCCCTGCAGAAGAAGTCAGTAAGTCCTGATTGGTATATAATCCATTTACATGCTGTTCTGCATCATAGGACACCATAAAAAAATTTTGATAATCTTCATGATAGGTATGCCAGTACGACCCGTACTCGTTAAGTGTTTTACGTACTGGAGCCCCAAGCTCTTTTTCCACCGAATCACGGGAGTCACCCAGTTCAATATTATGTATGGAAAATTGCTGGTTTTCCGGAGCGGAAAGAGACGGCTTATCGATTGTTCCCCGGTCTTGCCTGTCTTCGCCATTTTTTAGTTCTCCGATGGACTCATCCAGTTTGACCAAAAGCAGATTCAATTCATTATAAAATTGGTCAAAAGCATTCTGGACTTTCGGGCTGTCTTTCATTTCCTGTATTTTAGAAAGCATGGAATCCAGTCCGGTCGCCTCTACTTTTTCTTCCCAGACCGGTTTAGAACCATATGCAATAAATATTACTACTATAAGCATCAATAATCGCTTCATGCGGTAACACTCCAATCTATCCTTCATTTTACCCAAAAAATCATGGAAGGAAAACGTATGGAAAACTTTTCACCACTGTATACCCCAGATTGGATCCTTTCAATCCATATTCCCTGTTTTAGTATAGTTTTGTATGGGTAACATAAAAAGTAGATTCCATTTAAGACCGGGAAATAAATGAAAAGGGGAATAAATCAATGAAACTAACACATGAAGAAAGAATACAGCTGCATGAATTTAATAATCTGACAAAGTCCTTGAGTTTCAATATGTATGATATTTGCTATACAAAGACAAGGGAAGAGAGGGAAGCTTACATAGAATATATTGACGAACAGTACAATGCAGAAAGGCTCACAAAGATACTCACGCACGTTTCGGATATCATAGGGGCCCATGTCCTGAATATTGCGAAACAGGATTATGTACCCCAGGGGGCAAGTGTGACGATCCTTGTGTCAGAGGGACCCATAGTAGAAGTCCCGACTGAACATTTCGATGAATCGCCGGGTCCGCTTCCATCTTCCGTGACGATGCATCTGGATAAAAGCCATATCACGGTTCATACTTATCCCGAATATCATCCTCATGAAGGAATCAGTACATTCCGTGCAGATATTGATGTATCCACGTGCGGAGAAATATCGCCATTAAAAGCACTCAATTATCTGATTCACTCATTCGACACTGATATCATGACGATGGATTACCGGGTTCGCGGCTTTACAAGGGATATCAATGGACGAAAATTATTCATTGATCACGATATCAATTCCATCCAAAACTATATTCCGGAAGAAATCAAAGACGAGTATGACATGATAGATGTAAACGTCTATCCACAAAATATCTTCCATACAAAATGTAAATTGAAGGAATTCGACTTGAATAACTATCTGTTCGGTTATTCAAAGGAGAAGCTTGAAAAGGAAGAGGCCGATGAAATAACGAAGAAATTGAAGATGGAAATGGATGAAATTTTTTACGGGAAGAATATACACAACCATTACTAGACCGATCCCCTGTTGGTACTTGCCGACAGGGGATTTTTTTGAAAAATACACATGTCGCCACCCCGCTGAATCCTTTCATTCAGTATAATAGGGATGGAAGCTAATGATAAGGAGGATTACCAATGAATTCACATGAAATAGATTTTAAGCTGCATGGAGATGACATGCAGTTCGTGGAAATCGAGCTTGATCCAGGAGAGAGTGCCGTTGCGGAAGCGGGAGGCATGATGATGATGGATGACGGCATCTCAATGGAAACGATCTTCGGTGACGGTGCACATGATGGAAGGGGAGGCGGCTTATTCGGCAAGCTGGTTGGGGCCGGTAAACGTTTGTTGACAGGGGAAAGTTTATTTATGACTGTCTTTACGAACGAAGGAAGCGGCAAGAAACATGTTTCTTTTGCAGCTCCTTACCCTGGTAAAATCATCCCTGTTGACTTAAGTGAACTAGGCGGGAAAGTCATCTGTCAGAAGGATGCTTTCTTGTGTGCAGCAAAAGGTGTTGCAGTCGGGATCGACTTTCAAAAGAAACTGGGTACTGGTTTCTTTGGCGGAGAAGGATTTATCATGCAGAAGCTGGAAGGAGACGGCCTTGCATTTTTGCATGCCGGCGGAACAATACATAGAAAAGAACTTCAGCCGGGTGAATTGCTGAGAGTCGATACAGGATGCCTGGTCGCCATGACAAAAGATGTGGAGTACAACATTGAGTATGTAGGAAAGATAAAGTCTGCTTTTCTCGGCGGAGAAGGACTGTTCTTCGCCACGGTGCGCGGGCCCGGGACTGTATGGATTCAATCACTTCCATTCAGCCGCCTGGCAGAAAGAATTTATGCAAACGCCCCTGGAGGCGGTAAATCAACTGGAGAAGGCAGTATTTTAGGTGGAATCGGTGATTTCTTGAACGGTGATGATTGATATATGTATGGATTTGAGGCAGCAGGGTTTTTTCGCTGTCTTTTTTATTTGCCGGTTTATTCCACATGCCTCTCTGGGCACAGCCCTTCCGCTTTTCATTTGTCCAGCTCCGGCGGCTAGAGGCGACAAGCCGCCTCCGCTTTTCTGTGTTATTCACCCATTTTTTCTTCCTGACATATGTAATAGTAGATGAAATGGAAAGGGTGGTTTTATGTCAGGGATTGTACGCCATTATTATGCAGGAGGCAATACAGCGAAAGGATTTTACAGTCTGTATGATTCGGTCCTGGAGGGAATGAATCGATTGTTTATATTAAAGGGCGGGCCGGGAACGGGTAAATCCTCGCTAATGAAGGATATCGGCCAAAGATTCGAAGAAAGGGAAATTGACGTAGAATATTTGCATTGTGCATCAGATAATCAATCGATTGACGGAGTGATCCTGCCTCAATGGGGAGTGGGGATTGTAGACGGGACTGCACCCCATATTATCGAACCGAAGGCACCGGGTGTTATTGAAGAGTATGTCAATCTCGGTACAGCCTGGGATTCGAATATACTGAAGAAACATAAAAATGAAATTCTGGAGTTGAATGATCTGATTTCTGATAAATTCCAGACGGCATATCTTACTTTTGCTCAAGCATTGGCCGCCCATGATGACATTGAAGAAATTTATATTTCCAATATGGACTTTAACAGAGCCAATGAGTTAACTCAGGAGCTGATCAATTTATTTTACGGAGACAACTTTCTTAATAAGGAAGCGAAAGTGGTACACCGGTTCCTTGGTGCAGCTACGCCCGATGGAGCTGTCGATTATATCCAAAACCTGACCCAGGATGTGGAGAAACGTTATTTCATCAAAGGACGTGCCGGCTCGGGGAAATCGACTATGTTAAAGAAAATCTCGGCGGCAGGTGAGGAAAAAGGTTTTGATGTCGAAATCTACCATTGCGGCTTTGACCCGAACAGTCTGGACATGGTCATCATCCGCGAACAGGGAATCGCCATATTCGACAGCACTGCCCCGCATGAATATTTCCCTGACCGCGATAGCGACGAGATCGTCGATATGTACGAACGCTGCATCACTCCAGGCACCGATGAGAAGTTCGCTGAGGATATTGCCAGGACCACAAAGGGGTATAAAGATAAAATGAAAGAGGCAATCTCGTATTTGAGTGAAGCGAAGGCCCTTCGAGGAAATCTGGAGGCCCTTTATGTGGATGCGATGGATTTCAATAAAGTTGAACGACTAAAAGAAGAGATATTCAATGAGATGAATTCCATTGTTGAATCGAAATAAAAAGTGTAGATCACGCGGGGAAGACTGCGTGATTTTTTCTGTGCAGTGGCATTGACAATATACCTATAGGGGTATATAATTAACTCAAGAACAAATTATGAAACTTTCTAAAGGAGGAATTTACTTATGAAAGAATTATCAACAAAAGAAGTACAGGAACTACTAAAAAATGATGAACCCAACATAATTGATGTCCGGGAGGATGATGAAGTAGCAGCTGGTATGATCCCTGACGCCAAGCATATCCCACTTGGATCGATTGAATCACGTATGGACGAACTGGATAAGTCAAAGGAATATATCATGGTGTGCCGTTCGGGCGGACGCAGTGGACGAGCTGCTCAGATCCTTGAAAATCAAGGGTTTAAAGTTATAAATATGACTGGTGGAATGATGGCCTGGGAAGGCGAAGTCGAATAAATTTTTTTGAGTGTATTTATACCATATAGGGTATTAGATTTAACTAACAGGAGGAATTATGATATGAGTAAAAAAGTAGCAATCATCGCAAGTAATGGTGGATTATTTGATGCGTATAAGGTTTATAACATTGCAACGGCAGCAGCTGCAACAGATCAGGAGGTAGCTATTTTCTTCACATTCGAAGGGTTAAATTTAATTCATAAAGAAGCCTATCAACAGCTTCCGATGCCTGAAGGTAAGGAACATTTCCAAGAAGGTTTCACTAAAGCAAATGTACCGGCCATTCCTGAGCTTGTAGAAATGGCGAAAGAAATGGGTGTTCGATTTATCGGCTGTCAAATGACTATGGACGTCATGGGGCTGGATAAAGAAGCTTTCGTAGACGGAATAGAAGTAGGCGGAGCCGTCACATTCTTGGAATTTGCCAAAGATGCAGATGTTACATTAACATTCTGATGAAGAATTGAAAATATAAGAGAGCTATTGGGTTTTCCAGTAGCTCTCTTATAAAAACTGTTTCAAACAGAACCCATTGGAAGAAGGGGTGCCTTATGAGGAGATGGGTCTATTTTGTCACTTTAAGTACTAATGCTCCCTATGTGATTAGAGAGGGTATTGAGAGAAAGAAAAGCGGTGATGACGTAATGATTTTCTTCGATTTGGATGGAGCATATGTACTGGATAAACGTTATACGCAGAAAATGGAGAGATCCCATGGCGTGGATATGGAGGAAATGCTTCAAATTGCACTTTCTTTAGGGATCAGACTCTATGGCTGCCAATTGAACATTCTTGTTGCAGATGGATTAGAGTTAGTCGAAGGTGTTGAATTGGCTGGTGTCGTCACGTTTCTTGAGATTGCTTATGGAGCTGATGCAGTATTAAGCTATTGAAGGGGGGCAATCGAGTATGCCTGAAAGAAAAGTTGTAGTACTCGCACTACATGATGAATTGGAGTCGGTTTATCCTCCGCTTAATATCGCAGTAGGTGCAGCTTCCTCTGGTGCCGATGTTATATTGGCATTCTCAAGGAGGGGTGTCAACATCTTGACAAACAACTTTGTTCCTAAGCCATCGAAAGGAATCGAATATTTATCACAGGCACTCGATGCATTCAATGCCCCTACAATCAACGAGCTGGTTGAGCTGGCAGCCGAAGCCGGAGTGCGCTTTTATATAGTGGATGCTGACCATCATGAAAAGTTGGATCTTACCTACCCTGCCGAGCAGGTTCCGATCAAGTGGGTTCTGAATGAAAGTAATTCAGCCGATTTGTTTGTTCATTTTTAGTATCTTAAAGTAAGAGGGGGAATATGAACCGGAAGAAATCGAATTGTGGGAATGGAACATGAAGCAAATCTTCAAAGAAAAGCCGCAAACGTTATATACCGCCTTTATGACCGGGCTTGTGGCTGTGGCTCCTGGCAGGAGTCATCTTATTATTGAATAAGTTTTTCTAAAGAAGGAGCGTAATGAGGCTTCTTCTTTTTTTATCCTATTGATTTTTAACACTGAAACCTTCAGTATTAATAAGCGAACGATTATTAGCAAAAGAAAGTAGGAACTGTACTTGAATACATTTAGATCCTTAGGGATTTCAGAAGAATTGGATAAAACACTATCGAGGATGGGCATTGTGAAACCGACACCCATTCAGAGTGAAGTCATTCTGGAATTAATGAAAGGCAGGGATGTCATGGCAAAAGCCCAAACCGGTTCTGGAAAAACATATGCATTTGCCTTGCCGATTCTTGAAAGAAGTAAAAAGGGCGGCAGTCACATCCAGGGGATCATTGTCACTCCGACTAGAGAATTGACGATACAAGTTGCCGATGTTTTAAAACAACTGACAATGAAACAAAAGAATACGGACATCTTAGCAATGTACGGCGGTCAAAGTCATGAGCAGGAAGTAGAAGAACTCCAAAAAAATCCCGCTTATCTTGTCGGTACGCCGGGCCGGGTATTGGATCAAATCAAACGTGGGCATCTGGACCTTTCACATGTGCGTTTTTTTGTGTTGGATGAAGCAGATCAGATGCTGCAGGTCGGTTTTTTGAATAAGGTGGAGGAAATCATAAAAGCAACACCTCGTTCAAGGCAGATGATGCTGTTTTCAGCCACCATGCCGGCACCTGTCAAAAAGTTGGCCCTTAAATATATGAAAGATCCAAAAACAATCGAGATCGAGGGGAAAGCAGCACCTTCATCGATCAATCAATTTGCCATCTTCACGGTGGATAAAGCAAAGCAGGAGACGATTCTTCAATTAGTTGAAGCTTTCAATCCGAAAAAGGCGGTTATATTCTGCCGGACCAAAAGAAGGGTCTCCAAACTTTTTCAAGTTTTCAAATCAAAAGGGACTGAAGTTGCGGAACTCCATGGTGATGTACCACAAGATAAACGGGAACAAGTCATGGAATCTTTCAGAAAGGAAGAAATCCCGCTCCTGATTGCAACCGATGTTGCCTCCCGGGGACTGGATATCGAAGGGGTCACCCATGTATTCAACTACGATATCCCAGAAAATACCGAGACGTATACCCACCGGATCGGCAGGACCGGAAGAGCAGGAGCAGAAGGTTTATCCTATACTCTCTACACTTCTGAAGACAGGCCTTTACTTGATAAAATTGAAAGTGATTTACAGACGAGAATTCAAAAACAAAATTTAGGGAACACAATTACCCTTAAAGGGAAAGAAAGTTCATCTTCAAGAAAGAAGAAAAACAAAAGAAAAAGACCTTCTTCAACGCAGAACAATTCAACAAGAAAAAGTGACAATCAAAAAATCTCTACGGACGAAGGTTTTTATGAAAAGCGATCAGGAAAGAAGAAAACAGAAAAGAGCTCAAAGGAATCCGCCGGCGTAATATCGGGGAAAGAGCGCAAGAAAGCTAATAGTCAATGGGGAAAGTCAAATAAAAAGCCGGTAACCGGCTCGAGAAAACCTAATAAGTAAAAGAGATGAAGCTGTGCAGGTATCCAATTAAAATACCTCTGCACGGCTTCTTTCGTTGTATACTATCGAAATTATTCTAATATAATAAGTAAGAAATCAGTAATTATTTTAGAATAATAATAGATTGTAAATCCTTTATGTTACTATATTAAAAGGGATTTCTAAATGAAAAGGAGTTTTTTATATCACAATGAAATTGATTTCCTGGAATGTAAATGGAATAAGAGCCTGCGTAAAAAAAGGATTTCTTGATTACTTTCAAGAAGTGGATGCAGATATTTTCTGCATCCAGGAAACGAAACTTCAAAGAGGCCAGATTGAATTGAATCTGCCTGGATATGAACAATACTGGAATTATGCTGAGCGGAAAGGGTACTCGGGAACGGCCGTTTTCACTAAAAAGAAACCCCTTTCTGTATCGTATGGTATACAAGAGGGGGAAACTGAACCTGAGGGCAGGATCATCACCTGTGAGTTTGAACGCTTCTATCTAGTAAATGTATACACGCCAAATTCCAAAAGAGATTTATCGAGACTGGATGAAAGACTGCAATGGGAAGATACGCTCAGGGATTATCTGATTGAACTTGATCGGACCAAGCCGGTGATCCTCTGCGGCGATCTGAATGTCGCGCATAAAGAAATAGATCTTAAGAATGACCGTGCAAACCGTGGCAATTCAGGGTTCACGGATGTAGAGCGAGGAAAGATGACTATGTTTCTAGAATCAGGGTTTGTCGATACATTCAGGTATTTATACCCTTATAAGGATGAATCCTATACATGGTGGAGCTATATGAGCAAAGTCAGGGAACGGAACATCGGATGGCGCATCGATTACTTTATAATGTCAGAGGGAATGGCTGTGAATCTAAAAGATGCAGGCATTCATTGCACGATTTTAGGAAGCGATCATTGTCCAGTATATTTGGAGCTGGATGAGAACATTTAAATAAATGAATGAAGTGAGGAATACGCATGGTACAGGACAAATTGAACTTTGAGAAACTTACAATCGAATTATGTAATAAAGAGACCGATGAACTGATAAGGCAGGTATCATCTTCATTTTTAGAGGAGGCTCTGGAGTACCTGAAATCTAATGAAAATGAATACATTTTCATCGTAGCAGATGAGTTCGATAAAATTAGGATTGATGGACTTTCACTGGAACGTGATGATCTGTTCGGCCATTACGATGCCATGTTCGGGTTGAAGATGCAAAAGAAGTACAGAGAAGAAATCGTCTCTTTCCTGGAAGGGACGCTGCAGGGAAAGAAGGGATATAACCTGCTTTTTAACGGAGAAGACGGCTTGTGGGATGTGAATCTCTCCATCAATGATCTTCCTTCTTATGATAAGAATATGACGTTAAAGGATGCGGTCGAAGAGATCCATTCGTATCTATCTGAACTGCTTGAAAAAATCACAGAGAAGAAATAAGCACCCCGGTTATGATTTGGGGTGCCGCTAGTGAATTATCTCTCTTGATCCCTTAAGTGGGCCATTTCTTCTGTTACCACAATGGCGAGGTCTGTATTGCCGAATAAGGAGAGTACGCCCAACAGGGTCGAGTCGGCGATTTCTTCGGACTCCTCCTTCGGCACCGTCAGGTCGATTCCCTGCTTAAGTGCAGGGTTTGCCGCTTGTTCAGGATAGGCCTTTTTATAGATGTCTGCAGGATTAAGATCATTATTTACGCACCACTGCGCAAACACAAGAATCATCATGTTTTCGTCTTTCTGATAGTTTGAAATGATCTTGTCTTCAAGTTCTTTATTGTTCATGTTAGTCGCTCCTTAAAGGTTCTGTCGACTATCATTATATCGAAGGACAGGAAGGAATCCTATTAAAAAAGATAAACGGGACATCATGGTTTTCTTTTGAAATGATCCCGTGTATAATTGAGGGATATGCAAAGCGAAAGGAAGATATTTTTTAATGATCATTACTGGCCACACTATGGAAGAACTTAAAGATCCTACAGGTATTTTAAGCGGCAGCCGCCATGAAATGATGCTGGCGATTGAAGTTCCTGAAGACGATGAAATGTTTTCAGAGTCCGGGTTATATATAAAAACCATCTTTGTTCAAGACGGAGATGTGTCACGGATTGCACAATATCAAATCATTGAAAGAGATACTGAATCCATCCTTGACTTTGAGTTGGAAGAAGACGAAGAAGCCCAGCTTCTACAATATTGCAAAGAAGCCTTTACGAATTGACTGTAAACATCTTATCTTTTCTGGATAAGATGTTTTTTTATACTAAAAAAAGATTGATTCGTTTCTGACGGCGGTTATTCTTCGAGCTGCTGAAAACATTGTCGGAATAGGATGTATCAAAATGAAAGAATATGCTATAATTATGCTAGCACACGATAGCACATCGTTTTATGGAGGTTTTAACACTTTATGAGCAGCAATGATAGAATCCAGCTTAATGTCAGAGTCGACAAAGAAACAGCTCAGCAATTGGACGAAATTGTAGAATATTATCAGGAAAAAGCGAAGATTGGCAGAATATACAAAGGCGACGTTCTTACAGATATCATCAAAAAATCCCATGAACTGATGTTAAAACAAATCGCCATCCAAAACCGCAAATACTAAAAGTCATGTTGAAGAGCATATACATCCTGAATGTATACGCTCTTCATTTATCACTTCAATGTCGGATATGGTAAGATAACAACAAAAAATTATACAAACGAGGGATTGATTGTGCAGCTTCCGGATAAACTTATCAGGCTTCAAAAAAGTTCAAGTATTTCACCATACATATGGAGTATCATAAGCATTCTCCCATTTTATTTTATATTTCAATCATCTTCATCGATTGAAATCATAGTGGGCATTACCTTGACGATATTATTCTTTATTTTTTTACGGCTTGCTTTTCTGTCAAAAAATTGGCCGGTATACGTGTGGACCTCTTTATTAATTGCCATCTCCATCACGATGACCATTCAGTTTAATTTTATTTATTTTGCATTTTACATAGCTTACTATAACGGGAATATAAAAAATCGAATCGCTTTTTTGACGCTGTATGTTATTCACCTTGTCCTTACAACTGCATCGATCAACTATAAATTCGTGGAACAGGACCCTCTTTTTCTTTCCCAAATCCCGTTCATCCTGATCATCTGGATCAGTGTCATCCTGCTTCCTTTCAACATATACAACCGCAACAAACAAGGATGGCTTGAAGAAAAGCTGGAAGATGCGAATAAACGAATTTCAGAACTGGTCAAACAAGAGGAAAGACAGCGGATCGCACGGGACCTGCATGATACGTTAGGGCAAAAGCTGTCCCTCATAGGTTTAAAAAGTGACTTGGCGCGGAAACTGATTTACAAAGATCCCGAACAGGCAAAAGAAGAGTTGATAGATGTACAGCAAACAGCGAGGACAGCACTCTCTGAAGTCCGTACGATGGTCTCACAAATGCGAGGGATACGTCTGGAAGATGAAATGGTCAGAATCAAACAGATCCTTAAAGCAGCAGACATTGAATTGATCATCGATGAAGAGACCCCCTTACCCGCCACTTCACTTTTTCTTGAAAATATATTGAGCATGTGCCTGAAAGAAGCCGTCACAAACATCGTGAAACACAGCCGGGCAGATTCTTGTAAGATAACCATCGAAGATCATGATAATGAGTTGACAATAAAGGTAAAAGACAATGGCATCGGACTTCTCAAGGACAAAGATTTGTTAAGAGGCAGCGGTTTAAGGGGGATGGAGGAGCGTCTGGACTTTGTAAACGGGACACTCGAGATCATTTCCGATAAAGGCACGTTGTTGATCATGAGAGTGCCTAAAGTAATCAAACAGATAGGGAGGGATTGATATGATTCGCATTGTAATTGCAGAAGATCAGCGTATGATGCTCGGCGCATTGGGGTCGTTGCTTGATTTGGAAGATGACCTTGAAGTAGTGGGGAAGGCGGGCAATGGGGAAGAAGCGATATCCCTCGTCCGCCGCTTGAAGCCTGATATTTGTATGATGGATATCGAAATGCCCGAGAAGACAGGCCTTGAAGCAGCGGAAGAATTAAAAGGGGAAGAATGCAAAGTCATCATTCTGACGACATTTGCCCGTTCCGGCTACTTTCAGAGGGCAATCAAAGCCGGGGTTAAAGGCTATTTATTGAAGGACAGCCCGAGTGAAGAGCTGGCAAGCTCCATCCGTCTTGTCATGCAGGGGAAAAGAATGTATGCCCCTGAATTGATGGATGATATGTATAGTGAGGAGAATCCGTTGACAGACCGGGAAAAAGAAGTGCTGGAATTGGTGGCAGATGGAAAAAACACTAAGGAAATCGCCGATGAACTCCAGTTGAAGACAGGAACGGTACGCAACTACATTTCCACCATCCTTGATAAGCTCGAAGTGAAAAATCGCATTGAAGCCATTACCCATTCCAAAGAAAAAGGCTGGTTTAAATAAAAAGATGGTTCTAAAAGATTGCTGTTTTTCGTAAATAGGCTTGCAGTTGGAATACGCTTGTGGACGTGCTCTTTTCGAACCAATTTGCGGTATTTTCCTGTATATAAAAAAGAAGTATGCGAAAAGAGCCAAATAAAAAAAGATTGACAAGAAATATATACATGTTACGATAACATCGAATTCAAAATTTCATATGACGATCCACTAGGGGTGCCTTTCATGAAGGCTGAGATTAAAGTGTGACTTTAAGACCCTTTGAACCTGATCTGGTTGAGACCAGCGTAGGGAAGTGGTGGTTGAAGGTTACATATTTATTTTGGTGTGATGCCTTTTCAAGCCACTTTCTGTTCGCTTTTTGCGTATGGAAAGTGGCTTTTTGTTTTCCCTGAGATGGGTCGTCATGGAAAAGGAGAGTCTATGATGACATTTACAAATGAATTAAGGAAAGAAGTCGATGAGGTTTGGGAGGCAAGCTTTAATCACCCGTTTGTAAGAGGGATCGGGGACGGTACGCTGCCGCTTGGCAAATTCCGTTACTACATTCTTCAGGATGCGTATTATTTATCTCACTTTTCCAGGGTCCAGGCATTGGGTGCTGCCAAAGCACAAGATTTACATACGACATCAAGAATGGCAGCCCACGCACAGGGAACGAATGAAGCAGAATTATCCCTGCATGAAACATTCTCCGTTCTACTTGGTATTACAGAGGAGGAAAAGAAACGATTCAAGCCTGCTCCTACCGCCTATGCTTATACTTCCCATATGTACAGGGCAGCACAATTCGGCGGGCTTAAAGAAATTCTGGCTGCAATCCTGCCCTGTTATTGGCTTTACCATGAAGTTGGGGAGCGCCTTAAATTGTTTACTCCTGATGAACAGATCTACAGGGAATGGATTTCAGCTTATGGCGGTGATTGGTTCGGAGAGCTCGTGACAGAGCAGATCAATCGATTGGATCGGCTGGCTGAAAAAGCATCTGATGAAGAAAAAGGAGTGATGAAGGAGCTGTTTATGATCAGCAGTATATATGAGCTGCAATTTTGGGAAATGGCCTACTCCATTGAGAAATGGCCGTTTGAACACCACCTTTTGGCAGATGCAGGGAAGCAGGTGAAGTAAGTGGCAAAGTTGAAATTGACGGATATTTTGGTGACGGTTGTCATCTCGACCGGATTCGGTGTCATTTACAAAGTCTGGGGACCGCTATACCACATGATGAAGCCATTTGGCCTGCACGCAGATCAACTTATCTATGGGATGTGGTTCATGGCTGCAACGGTTGCCTTCCTGATCATCCGTAAGCCAGGGGTCGCCCTGCTCGCCGAGATAGCGGCTTCATCCGGTGAATTTCTAATGGGATCGGAATGGGGTCTTGAGGTACTCCTCTTCGGGGTTGTACAGGGGTTGTTTGCCGAGGCGGTGTTCTTTGTAACTAAGTATAAACGAAACAGCCTGTTCATTATTAGTCTCGCTGCTGTGATGTCTGCATTCGGGTCGATCTTAATGGATAATTACAAAGGCTATATTGGGGATCTGGCTGTTTGGAATCTGCTTTTATTCCTTGGGGCAAGATTACTTGGTTCGGTATTGATATCCGGAATGGGGGCTTTCTATCTTGTGAAGGCCCTGGAACAAACGGGTGTGACAAGCCTTATGAGACCTGCAGAAAAAGAAGATTACGAAGCTCTTGACAGATAGGTGTGAGTCACAGTGGAGATCAAGAAATTAAGGTTGAAGTTTCAGGGAGAAAAGCAATTACTGTTTAAAGATTTATCACTTTCGATCGGTCAGGGGGAGAAGGTCCTTCTCCTCGGTCCTTCCGGATGCGGGAAATCAACGCTGCTTAACGTATGTGCGGGGCTGATCCCCCATTCGTATGAAGTGCCGATGAAAGTATCATCCATTTCATATCCTTCCTCCTGGGGCTATGTGTTTCAAGATCCGGACGCGCAGTTTTGCATGCCTTATGTGGACGAGGAGATGGCATTCGTCCTTGAAAACCTGAATGTACCGAGAGATAAAATGGATGCAATCATTCAGGAACTGCTTCAGAAAGTGGGTTTAAACTTTCAGAATCCCCATATCAAGATTTCTGAGTTGTCTGGAGGGATGAAGCAAAAGCTGGCCATAGCTGCGGTTCTTGCCATGGAGCCGGACACACTATTTTTGGATGAACCGACCGCTTTAGTGGACGAGGAAGGCACAAAGGAAATTTGGAACACAATAAAAAGGATCAGTAAGAAAAAAACGGTGATCATCGTTGAACATAAGCTGGATCATGTTGTCGGATTGGTAGACCGGATCATCCTCTTCAACAAGTTTGGAGAGATGATTGCAGATGGAAAGACAGAAAAAGTCCTTACAGAACATTCCGCCACCATCAAGAAGGATGGCGTCTGGTATCCGGACGCACGTAAGGACTACTTAAAATCATTCAAGAGAAAAAGACATACCTATTCGGATGAAACAGTGTTAGAAATAGAGCACTTTAAAGGATATCTGAACAAGACTCCAAAAATAACGGTTGAACACGCTTCTGCCAAAAGAGGTCAATGGATTTCTATCCTCGGAAGAAACGGAGCGGGAAAATCAACTTTTCTCCATGGGTTAATGCAATTCATCCAAACAACTGGAAGGTACGAGCTATTTGGCCTTAAAAAAAACAAACAGAATATCTTGGAACATTGCTCATTTGTTTTTCAGAATCCCGAGTTTCAATTTGTTGCAAATACCGTATATGACGAAATTGCCTTCAGCCTCAAACTGAAAAAAATAAGCGGGGCTGAGCTGGATAAAAGGACAGGGGAGATGCTGGAACGATTCAATTTGAAAGAATGCAGCCATTTGCATCCATTTCAGTTATCAATGGGGCAAAAGAGACGATTGAGTGTGGCGGCTTCCATTTTGTTCAGCCAGGATATCATTCTTCTGGATGAACCCACTTTCGGTCAGGACGCAGTGAATACCTTTCAATTGCTGCATCTGCTGAAAGAGCTGCAGCATCAAGGTTCCACCATCCTAATGGTCACACACGACATCGAAGTTGCAAAGGCCGTATCGGACAAAGTTTGGACGATTGAGGAGGGAGCATTGATTAAGGATGAATTTTGCTCTATATCAACCACAGCGAAGGAGAGATCAATGTGAAGCAAGACATCCTGCAGAATAAGTCTTGGATGCTCGGGGTCAACCCAAGTTTCAAACTCGTCGTCATGGTTCTCCTGTTCATCTTGGTTTTGATGATCCATCAATTAAATCTCCTTTTCTATTTAACGGTGTTTTTATTCCTGCTGTTCTGGTTCTGCTCAGGACTTACATGGAAAGTCAAGTTTCTGCTGTTACTGCCATTTATCATGATGTTCGTTTCTACTGCCTCTTCGATGATCTTATTTGGTAAGGGAGACGTGATTTGGATGAAGTGGGGACTTATCGAAATTTCAGAGGAAAGCTTTTACCGGGGCCTTCATATTGGTTTCAGGGCATTGCTTTTTGGGCTGCTTGGATTGATATTCACGTTATCCACCCGGCCCGTGATGCTCTTCTATTCGTTGATGCAGCAGCTTAGGTTGAAACCTGAATACGCTTACAGTTTCATGGCAGGATTCAGAATGATCCCCATCATAGCAGAGGAATTCTTGACCATACGCCGGGCGATGAAGGTAAGGGGGCTTAACCCCCAAAAAGGCATGGCCGGATTGCTTTTCACATTTCGGTCCTCGGCGCTGCCGCTGCTGGCACAAAGCATCAGACGAGCACACCGGATTGCAGTGGCCATGGAGGCAAAGCGCTTTAATGGAAGCGGAAAAAGGACGTACTATTACAAAACGGTTTTTTCAAAATATGATGCATTTTTTATTGTATTGATTTTCGCCATGCTGGTGTTCGGCTGGCAAGCGGCGGCAGTATATCCGGTCTTCCCGGCCGGGGATGTGCGGTATCACGGATAGGAGGCGTTTTTTTGAAGAGACAGTTACATGTTATTACAACAGGTCAACAAGGAATGAATGAAATGGTCAGTATTTCATTGGCCGTCAAATTATATATTGATTTTCTCCACATCAGGGAAAACACCTGGACAGCAAGGGAATTGGCAGAGGCTGTCACATTATTAATAGATGGGGGCTTTCCCCCAAAAAAAATCATTATAAATGACAGAGTGGATGTTGCTTCTGTAATGGGGGTCCGCGGTGCTCATCTTGGTGGTCATAGTTTAAGAGTCTCTGAGGTGAAAAGGAACTTCCCCGGCTTGAAGGCTGGGGTGTCTGTTCATTCAGTGGATGAAGCGGTCTTCCTCCAAGTTGAGGGAGCGGATTACCTTATGTATGGAAACGTATTCAGCACCCCTTCTAAACAAGGAAAGGATGGAGTGGGAATGAAGAACCTCAAAACAGTAGTGGATGCAGTCGACCTTCCTGTCATTGCAATCGGCGGCATCAAACCGGGAAATACAAAGGATATCATCGACACAGGTGCGGAAGGCATAGCGGTTTTGTCCGGTATTTTCCTTGCCGAAGACCCGGAAAGCACCGCATGCGAATATCGATTGAATTTGGATGGAGGTGTCAAAGTTGAGTGAATCCTATGATGTCATTATTGTGGGGGCGGGTGTAATAGGCTGTTCGATCGCCTACCAGCTGAGCAATAGACAGAAAAAAGTACTTCTTCTTGACAAGAACAAAATAGGAGGTGAAGCATCCTCTGCGGCAGCAGGTATGCTGGGGGTGCATAGTGAATTCATTGATGACCAAAATTTATTGAGGGCCGCCTTAAAAAGCAGGGATATGTTCACGGAACTGTCACGTGAGTTAAAGGAAATAAGCGGAATAGACATAGAGATTGTACAAAATGGAATGATCAAACCTGCCTATTCAGAAATTGAAAAAGACCAAATGAAGGAAATCTTGCAGCTAAGTGCAGATGTTGAGTGGCTGTCGGAAGAAGAGGTTTCAAGATTGGAGCCAAAGTTATCAAAAGTGAATCACGGTGCCCTGTATGCATACAGGGACGGTAATGTCTCTGCTGGCAGGCTTACCCGGGCTCTTGCGGAATCAGCCGTGAAACTAGGTGCATACATACAGGAATACACACCAGTTATAAGCTTTCTCATGGAAAGTGGCAGATGCATTGGAGTGAAGACTTTGCATGAAACCTATCATTCCCAGGAAGTTATCGTCGCAGGGGGAGCTTGGAGCAGCAAGATACTGAAAGATGCCGGGTTTGAAATATGCGGACTACCAGTTAAAGGTGAGTGCTTTTCAGTTAGTGCTGGTAAACAGCTGGTGGAAAGGACGATATTCACAAAAGAATGCTACATAGTCCCAAAAAGGGGGAATCACTATCTGGTCGGGGCAACCGAACATCCGCATACTTTTGATTCGAAAGTTTCAGCCGGAGGGATTCATCATCTATTGGGAAAAGCCATCGATTTGCTCCCTGATCTTGCATTTGCCAGATTGGAGAAAACCTGGGCGGGTGTCAGGCCGAAAACGGACCGCTTTCCCCCTCTCATCGGGAGGCTGCCGGGGCCGGAATGTCTTACTGTTGCAACCGGACATTACAGAAACGGCATACTACTCGCACCACTAACTGGAATGTTGATGGCAGATTTAATCGATGGCATAGAGATTGACCCCATTTTCGGATTCAATCAATTAATGAAAGGATGTGAAATAAGTGAGAGTGAAAATGAATGGGCACTATGTCCAGCTCCCTGCTGAGCTGTCGACCATCGCAGACTTGGTCAAACACTTTTCATTAAGTGACCGTATACTCATCGTTGAATTGAATGGTGAGATCAAAGGTAAACAACAGTATGATACTACAATGATTAAAGAAATGGATTCTATTGAATTCGTACATTTTGTAGGAGGCGGATGAGATGTTAAAGATAGGAAACTATGAATTCCAGTCAAGGCTGCTCCTTGGAACAGGTAAATATGCTGACTTTGAAACACAGCAAAAAGCAGTGGAGGTGTCAGAAGCGGAAATCCTTACATTCACTGTACGAAGAATGAATATTTTCAATGAGCACCAGCCAAACCTTCTTGAACGGCTTGATCTTTCAAAATATTCCCTTCTCCCCAATACAGCGGGAGCGAAAACCGCCAAGGAAGCGGTAAGACATTCAAAACTGGCACGGGCTTCAGGTTTGTGTGACATGGTAAAGGTTGAGGTCATAGGGTGCTCAAAAACCCTCCTTCCCGATCCAGTCGAAACGTTATTAGCCACAGAAGAGCTTGTTAAAGAAGGGTTCACCGTCCTTCCATACACCTCTGATGATGTCGTGCTTGCAAGAAGGCTGGAGGAAGCGGGAGCCCACGCCATTATGCCCGGGGCTTCCCCGATCGGTTCAGGACAAGGAATACTAAATCCGGTCAATCTGCGCTTTATCATCGAACAGGCAAACGTCCCTGTCATTGTCGATGCCGGTATTGGTTCTCCGGCGGACGCTGTATATGCGATGGAACTCGGTGCGGAGGGGATCCTTTTGAATACAGCTGTTTCCGCTGCAAAAGACCCAGTTAAAATGGCTGAAGCGATGAGGCTTGCTGTCAATGCGGGCAGGATGGGATATGAGGCAGGCAGGATTCCCAAAAAGCTTTATGCATCAGCGAGCAGTCCTATGGAGGGATTCGTCGGGTGAGAAGTGAACGATATTCCAGACAAATGTTATTTCCTCCTATTGGAGATAGCGGGCAGTTGAGCATTTCCTCCAAGAATGTGCTGGTTATAGGTGCCGGGGCACTTGGCACCGGTTGTGCAGAAGCGCTGGTCCGTGCAGGCGTCGGCAAAATCACGATCGCCGACCGTGATTTTGTGGAATGGAGCAATCTTCAAAGGCAGCAGCTCTACACGGAGAAGGATGCAGCGGACAGGATGCCAAAAGCCGCGGCTGCAAGGGAACATCTAATGAAGGTCAACTCAGACGCCGAAGTCGATGCGCATATCATGGATGTGGGTCCCAATGACTTACAGAGACTTACGAAAGATGCAGATCTTATCATTGATGCTACCGACAATTTCGATACCAGGCTGATGATCAACGATATCTCCTTTCAGAAGAAGATTCCCTGGATTTACGGGGGATGTGCAGGCAGTTACGGGATTACCTGTACATTCCTGCCTGGAAGGACACTCTGTCTCAATTGCCTTATGGAAGATATACCATCATCGAGTATGACGTGTGACACTACAGGTATTATTTCTCCTGCAGTGTCGCTGGTTGTATCCCTTCAAGTCGCCGAGGCATTGAAGATTTTGACTGGTAATGTAAGTTCGGTACGCAATACTCTTATTTCATTTGATTTGTGGAAAAATGAGTACAGCTGCTTAGATGTTCAAAGATTGAAGAAACAGGACTGTCCCACTTGCGGTGCAGAACCCAGATATCCTTACCTCCAATACGATAACCAGTTGAAAACAGCGGTTTTATGCGGGAGGGATGCCGTGCAGATCCGTCCTCCCAAGTTGGTGGATGTTGATCTTGAGCACATGGCATCACAGCTGCAAAGGCATATGGACCGTGTAGACAGGAATCAATATCTTCTTGCCTGTCAAACTGGAAAGCACCGTATTGTCCTGTTCAGGGACGGCAGGACTCTCATCCACGGGACGCAGGATATAATCGAGGCAAAGTCGCTCTATCACCGATACTTAAACTGAATTGATGAAGGCCCGTCCCCCCTTGTCAAAGAGGGACGGGCCTTCATCATATCTTTTTCGAACGTATCATAAACTGTAATAAGCCTTTGGGCAGCAAGGTTTAACATCATGGAAAAGGAGGTTTTATCATGGATGTGTGGATCGTATTGTTGAATCTTCTGATGTTTATTGTTCTTATTGGTGTTTTATTCTATTTACAAAAAAAGAAGGTTTCATTTTCGAAGAGGGTCTTTACAGCCCTCGGTCTGGGAATTGTATTCGGCTTTGCCCTGCAGTGGTTATATGATCCGGCTGATGAAAATTTAACTCAGTCGATCGATTGGTACAATATTGTCGGCAGCGGCTATATCAAACTTCTGCAAATGATCGTCATGCCGCTAGTATTTGTTTCAATCATTTCCGCTTTTACAAAATTGAAACAATCGCATAACCTCGGCAGGATTTCCGTATTGATACTTGGTCTTCTCGTTGGGACCACTGCCGTGGCAGCAGCTGTTGGTATTGCAACCACCGCTGCATTTGATCTTGAAGCCATTCAAATCGAACAGGGTGATGCGGAGGCGGCCAGAGGGGTACAACTGGAGGAACGTGCAGCTGCCATGGAAGGTCAGGGTTATCCACAGAAAATCCTCGAACTCCTTCCAGCGAATCCATTCTATGACTTCACCGGCCAGCGTGCAACATCCACGATTGCCATCGTCATTTTTGCCGCCTTCATAGGGATTGCCTATTTGGGGATACAGAGGAAAGAACCGGATGCCGCAGCCAGCTTCAAAAAAATCGTAGATTCCATTTATGCGGTTGTTATGAGAGTAGTAACCTTGGTGCTGCGTCTGACTCCATACGGTGTCCTGGCCATTATGGCGAAGACTGTCGCCCTGAGTGACTTCGATGCTATAGCTAAGCTGGGTGAATTTGTGGTTGCCTCTTATATTGCCCTTCTCGTTATGTTCGCCATTCATTTGCTCATGTTGACGCTTTCGGGTCTGAACCCGCTGACGTATGTCAAAAAAGTATTGCCTGTTCTTACTTTTGCATTCACATCCAGATCCAGTGCGGGGACGCTGCCTTTGAATATCCATACCCAGACGAAGAAGCTGGGTGTTTCTGAAGGAATCGCCAATTTCTCCGGTTCGTTCGGTCTGTCGATCGGTCAAAACGGGTGTGCCGGTGTATATCCTGCCATGCTTGCCGTCATGATTGCTCCTACTGTAGGAATTGATCCATTGACCCCTTCTTTCATATTGACGCTTATCATAATCGTTGCCATTTCCTCATTCGGGGTAGCCGGAGTCGGAGGCGGAGCCACTTTTGCCGCCATTCTCGTGCTGTCAGCGATGGATCTTCCAATTGCTCTCGCAGGTCTTCTGATCTCCATCGAACCGCTGATTGATATGGGCAGGACTGCCGTAAATGTCAGCGGAGCGATGACTGCAGGGGTCATTACAAGCAAAGCTACTGGTGAATTGGATACAGGGTTATATCAAAATGCTGATATTGCTGAAGAATAATTTGCAGGGGGATCTAATTAAATATTGAGATGAATCCTGGGAATGCTACATTGTGTATGCATTCCCTTTTTTAACGTAGTTTTCAGTCACTAGTGATTGAATCATAAGTTTGGAGGTATTCATCTTGTCAGTACAAACAATCTCAGTAAAAGAAATCGCAAAAAAAGTCATGCGCAATGAAAAAGCATTCATACTTGATGTCCGGAAAACGGGGGATTTTGATGATTGGAAAGTGGAGGGGAAAACAATCGAGGTCTTCAATACACCTTTTAGCGAGTTAACGGATGGGATTGATCCCATCGTCGAACACCTGCCAAAAGATGAGCCGATATATGTCATTTGTTCAAAGGGAAATTCCTCGAAGAAAGCCGCCGAGAAGATTGCCGAATATGGATATGATCAAGTGTATTCAATTGAAGGAGGCATGCAGGCCTGGAGTGAACATTTAGAGCCTGTGAAAATCGGTGAACTTAATGGAGGAGGCTCAATTTATCAATTTGTCAGAATAGGAAAAGGCTGCCTCTCCTATTTTATCGAATCAAATGGAGAAGCGGCAGTAGTCGATGCAACCAGGATGACTCAGGTCTTCGAAAACTTTGCACAGGAAAAAGGGGTTAAGATAAAAGCCCTGATTGATACCCATCTTCATGCAGATCATATATCAGGAGGCAGGAAGCTGGCTGAGACAGCGGGAGCCCAGTATTATCTTCCTCCAAAGGATGCCGGTGAGGTGACGTTCGAGTTCACGGCTCTCGAAGAAGGGAAAGACATTGGGATTGGGGATTCCGTTATTACCATACATCCTGTGTATTCACCCGGCCACACGATCGGCAGCACCTCTTTGATCATCGATGAAGCTTATTTACTGACGGGTGACATTTTGTTCATCGGTTCAATCGGAAGGCCGGATCTCGCCGGAAAAGCAGGAGACTGGGCAGATCACCTCCGGGACACTTTGTATGAAAAGTATGCGTCACTGGATAAAAATTTGATCGTGCTCCCTGCCCATTTCATGACGGTCAATGAATTGAACGGAGATGGCAGTGCAGCGGAGAAGCTCGAAGTACTGTACAAAGAGAATCATGGTTTGAACATTGAAGATGAAGAGGAGTTCAGGAAAGCGGTCAGTGAAAATCTTCCGCCTCAGCCGAATGCTTACCAGGAAATCAGGGAAACCAATATGGGGAAGATCGCTCCGGAAGACGAAAAGCAACGGGAAATGGAGATCGGGCCGAATCGGTGTGCGATCAAATAATCATATCAAAACACGAACGAAAATAAAAAAATAATAAACAATGTTTGTTATTTGGCTTTACAACTTATTTGATTACCTTTATACTAACGATAATCAAATACACTTTCACTCATATAATCGCGGGGATATGGCCTGCAAGTTTCTACCGGATGACCGTAAAGCATCCGACTATGGGTGAGCGATGGACGGCATGCATATTCTGTTTGCTTTCTTTACCTTTTTCGTATACCTGAAGGTCATTGTTCACTCATTTTTTGAGTGTCTATGGTCTTCAGGTTTTTTTATTATGACAGTTATGATCCGAAGGGAGCAGATCGAGATGGAATTATTGAAAAAGAAAATGATTGAAGAGGGTGCCGTATTATCAAATCAGGTCCTGAAGGTGGACTCGTTTTTAAACCATGGGGTGGATCCCGTTTTGATGGACGCGGTGGGAAAAGAATTCGCAGAAAGGTTCAAAGATCAATCCATTACAAAAGTATTGACCATCGAATCATCCGGCATCGCCCCTGGATTGATGGCTGCATTGACACTTGGGGTGCCGATGGTCTTCGCACGCAAACGCAGATCGCTGACACAGTCGGAAGATCTGATCACTGCGAAGGTTTATTCCTTCACAAAACAGGAAGAAAATACGATCACTGTATCGGGCAAATACATACACGGCGGTGACGATGTCCTTATCATCGATGACTTTTTGGCAAATGGACAAGCGGCTCTTGGTCTTGTCGAACTTGCAGAAATGGCAGGAGCAAATATTGCCGGAATCGGAATTGTGATTGAAAAAGCCTTTCAAGATGGCGGGAAACTGTTAAGGGAGAAAGGCTTCCGCGTTGAATCACTGGCAGAAATAAAATCACTCGAAAATGGGGTTATTTCATTTAAAGAAAGTGTAGTAGAGGAGGCGGCTCATTCATGAAAAATGTATCACTCGGCATCCAGCATGTCCTTGCCATGTACGCGGGAGCGGTCATCGTTCCCCTTATCGTCGGAGGCGCACTGGGTTTAACAGGGGAAGAACTCACCTATCTCGTTTCGATTGATATTTTCATGTGTGGAATAGCAACGATACTTCAAGTCTGGAAAAACCGTTTTTTCGGCATAGGCCTTCCGGTAGTCCTCGGATGTACCTTCACAGCCGTCGGTCCGATGATTGCGATCGGCGGTCAGTACGGAATTTCAGCCATATACGGCTCCATTCTAGTGTCGGGTGTATTCGTCATTGTAATCAGTAAGTACTTTGGAAAACTGGTCCGATTCTTCCCGCCTGTCGTCACGGGATCGGTTGTCACAATCATCGGGATCACACTCATCCCGGTTGCCATGAATAATATGGCCGGCGGTGAAGGAAGCAGTGATTTCGGGTCTCTGACAAATCTGTCGCTGGCTTTCGGAACTTTACTGATCATCCTGGTCCTTTACAAGTTTTTCACAGGTTTCATCCGCTCGATCTCCATTCTCGCAGGGTTGATCATAGGAACCGTGGCTGCTTCTTTTATGGGGATGGTCGATGTGAGTGAAGTCGGCAATGCCTCCTGGTTCCATATGGCACAGCCTTTTTATTTCGGACTTCCGACATTTGAACTTTCAGCGATTTTGACGATGATACTTGTCGCGATAGTAAGTCTTGTAGAATCGACTGGAGTATACTTTGCCCTGGCTGATATTTGTAAAAAAGACGTGGAAGAAAAGGATCTTGCAAGGGGTTACCGGGCCGAGGGGCTGGCCATCGTCCTCGGGGGTCTATTCAATGCGTTCCCTTATACCACGTATTCGCAGAATGTAGGGTTACTTCAATTATCGGGCGTCAAAAAGAATCACATCATTTATATGACAGGAGCATTCCTTGTTGTCCTCGGACTTGTACCAAAAATAGGCGCGATGACGACCATTATCCCCGCACCGGTTCTCGGAGGGGCGATGGTGGCGATGTTCGGGATGGTCATTGCCTATGGCATCAAGATGCTCAGCCAGGTAGACTTTTCCTCGCAGGAAAACCTCTTGATCATTGCGTGTTCAGTCGGAATGGGTCTCGGGGTGACAGCTGTGCCGGAGCTATTTGCCCAAATGCCTTCGAGCATCCGGATTCTGACGGATAATGGCATCGTGGCTGGAAGCCTGACAGCAATATTTTTAAATGTATTTTTCAACGCGGCGAGAAAAAAGGAATCCAAGTTTATATTAAAAGAACAGAAGGCATCATAAATAGGTAACCCGGGGCATGGGTAATCATGCTCCGGGTTTTTTTGTGTGCTAGGAAAAAAGGTGTTTCCTCCTGGTGTAAATTCTAGGAATATATTCCTTTTTGATTGAAATGTTATTGAAATATTCTGAAATTATATCTATAATATTAAGAAAATTTAAACATTTTTTCCTATGAAGGAGGTGATATGAATATGAATATCTACATGTCGGTGGATATGGAAGGAATAACAGGGCTGGTGGATCACACACATGTTGACTCAGCCAGACACAATTACGAACGCGGAAGAGCCATCATGACAGAAGAAGCCAATGCTGTCATTCATGCCGCTTTTGACAGCGGATGCAGTGAGGTGTTAGTCAATGACAGCCATTCTCAAATGAACAATCTGTTAATTGAAAAGCTGCACCCTGAAGCGAAGTTGATATCCGGAGGAGTAAAGCCATATTCGATGGTACAAGGGCTGGATGAAACGTTCCAAGGTGCTTTTTTTATTGGTTATCATGCAAGGGCATCGATGAAGGGGGTCATGTCCCACTCGATGATTTTCGGTGTGAGGCATATGTACATAAACGATAAAGCTGTCGGAGAAATGGGTTTCAATGCTTATGTTGCCGGGTACTTCGGTGTCCCTGTCCTGCTGGTTGCCGGTGATGATCAGGCCGCACTGGAAGCAGAGGAACTCATACCAAATGTGACAACTGCCGTTGTGAAGGAAACAATCTCCCGCTCAGTGGCAAAGAGTCTTACACCGGCAAAATCTCAGGAGCTGTTAAAGAAAAAAACGGAACAAGCATTGCAAAATCGTCAAAATGTCAAACCGCTCATCCCGCCTGATCACCCTGAACTCAAAATTGAATTTGCCAACTATGGACAGGCAGAATGGGCAAGTATGATGCCCGGAACCGTTCACGACCCGGGCACGACGACCGTCCGCTTTAAGGCAAAGGACATCTTGGAAGCCTACCGGGCGATGGTGGTCATGACCGAACTGGCAATGAAAACGACATTCTGTTAGAAAGTGTGAAAATTAATGGGTACATACTTGGTTAAACGGCTTATTGCCATGGTCATTACATTGTGGCTGATTGTCACACTTACCTTTTTCCTGATGCATGCCATTCCTGGTTCCCCTTTCAATGAAGAAAGAAATACCAGTGAAATGGTACAGAAAAACCTGGAAGCGCACTATCATCTTGACGAACCTTTACTGATTCAATACGCACTTTATCTAAAATCACTTGTTACATTGGATTTCGGCCCCTCGATCACCCAGCCTTCACAAACCGTGAACGATATGCTGGGCAGGGGGTTCCCGATCTCTTTTGAACTGGGTATGATCACGCTTGTGATAGCGGTACTGTCAGGGATCATCCTCGGTATACTGGCCGCACTCCGTCACAACCGTATGATTGATTATATGGCCATGACATTTGCGGTACTTGGTATTTCGATCCCGAACTTCGTCATGGCGACAATGCTGATCCAGCAGGTGGCTGTTAACTGGGAGATACTCCCGGTTGCCACATGGACCAGCTGGAAACATATGATCCTGCCAACCCTCGCACTTGCAACCGGTCCGATGGCGATCATCGCCCGTCTGACCCGTTCGAGCATGCTTGAAGTCTTGACACAGGACTATATCCGGACTGCAAGAGCAAAAGGATTGTCACCATTTAAAATCGTCGTCAAGCATGCACTGCGCAATGCACTGCTTCCTGTTGTCACCGTCCTCGGTACACTGGCTGCCGGCATTCTGACAGGTACCTTCGTCATCGAACAGATCTTCGCGATACCCGGGATGGGCAAATATTTCGTAGAGAGCATCAATCAGCGTGATTACCCTGTCATCATGGGTACCACCGTATTCTATAGTGCATTCCTGATTGCCATGCTCTTCCTGGTCGATCTTGCATACGGCTTTTTGGATCCGCGCATCAAGCTGCATAAGAAGGAGGCGAAATAATGGGTGCTCCTCAACAACAAGGTACCAATTTATCGGATGAATCATTGGACAAATGGTTCATCCCAAAAGAAAAAAATAAGGGGGAAGCGGAAGCCGTTGTACGTCCCAGCCTTTCCTACTGGCAGGATGCCTGGCACAGGCTCCTTAAGAATAAACTTGCGATGCTCGGTTTCGTGTTCTTGACCCTATTGATTACAATGGCCGTCATCGGACCCATCATCTCACCCCATGACGTCACAAAGCAGACGCTTGCGAGCCAGAACCTGCCGCCTTCCGGGGATCATTGGTTCGGGACGGATGATCTGGGACGGGATGTATTCACCCGGACCTGGTATGGGGCCCGTATCTCTTTATTTGTAGGTTTCATGGCCGCTTTGATCGACTTTGTCATCGGAATCATTTACGGGGGCATCTCCGGATACAAAGGCGGGAAGACGGATAACGTGATGATGAGAATAGTTGAAATCCTTTACGGACTCCCGTACCTGCTTGTCGTTATCTTATTGATGGTCGTCATGGGACCGGGGCTGTCCACCATCATCGTGGCTTTGACGGTCACCGGATGGATCGGAATGGCCAGGATCGTCAGGGGACAGGTGCTCCAAATCAAGAACTACGAGTTCATCCTGGCATCGAAAACGTTCGGCACTAAAACGGCAAGGATCATCCGCAAGAACCTGCTGCCCAACACAATGGGACCGATCATCGTACAGATGACCCTGACGGTGCCGAGCGCCATTTTCGCTGAAGCATTCCTAAGCTTTCTCGGCCTGGGCATCCAGGCGCCGTATGCAAGCTGGGGCGTCATGGCAAATGACGGATTATCTACGATTCTATCAGGCTACTGGTGGCGATTGTTCTTTCCGGCATTGTTCATATCCTTGACGATGTTTTCATTCAATGTGCTGGGTGACGGGCTTCAGGATGCACTCGATCCAAAGCTGAGGAGGTAAACAACGATGAAAAACAGAGTATTGGCCGTTCAAGACCTTCATGTATCATTCACTACTTATGGAGGGGAGGTCAAAGCGGTCCGCGGCGTGAACTTTCATTTAAATAAAGGAGAAACGCTTGCCATCGTCGGTGAATCCGGGTGCGGGAAAAGCGTAACGTCCCAAAGCATCATGAGACTGATCCCGGATCCACCGGGGAGGATAACAAACGGATCGATCGAATTTAATGGGCAGGATTTACTCCACCTGTCGGAAAAGGAAATGAGAAGTGTCAGAGGTAAAGATATCTCGATGATCTTTCAGGATCCGATGACGGCCCTGAACCCGACACTCACGATAGGTGAGCAAATCATGGAAGGGATTATGCAGCATGAGAGCATCTCTAAAAAAGGGGCATCCGAAAAAGCGGTTGACATGCTCAATCTTGTAGGCATCCCTCACCCAGAGGAACGGCTGAAGCAGTATCCACATCAATTCAGCGGCGGGATGAGGCAGCGGATCGTGATTGCGATGGCCCTCGTATGCCAGCCGGATGTCTTGATAGCCGATGAACCGACGACTGCACTCGATGTAACGATTCAAGCGCAGATCCTTGAACTTTTTAAAGAAGTCCAGCGCAAGACAGGTGTCTCCATCATTTTGATCACACATGACCTGGGAGTCGTTGCCCAGGTGGCAGACAGGATCGCTGTCATGTATGCCGGGAAAATCGTCGAGGAGGGAACGAGAAGGGAAATCTTCTATCATCCTCAGCATCCTTATACAAAAGGCCTGTTGAAATCGGTTCCGAGACTCGACCTTGATGGAGCTGAACTTATACCGATAGCGGGTTCACCGCCGGATTTATTCTCACCGCCGGCAGGTTGTCCATTCGCTGCCCGCTGTGATTATGCGATGGAAGTCTGCGACCGGGTATATCCTGCTAAAACGGAACTTTCAGGTGACCACCATGTCGATTGCTGGCTCCAGGATCCACGTGCAAAAGCGATGCTTTCAACTATCAGTTATAACATACGCTGATAGAATGATAGTAAAAAACAAAGAGGGGGAAGAACATGAGAAAGATATTATCAATTTTTCTGACAGGGCTGCTTTTATTTGTACTGGCAGCCTGTACAGCAACAAAGGATGCAGGCAAAGAATCGGACAGCAAGGATGGAAAAGACAGCGGTGAGAAGGTGTTGTATTTGAATAACGGCGCCGAGCCGACTTCATTTGACCCGCCAATCGGATTTGATTCGTACTCCTGGACTGCCCTGAACAACTTGATGGAAGGACTTACCCGCTTAAATGCCGACCATGAGCCGGAAGGAGCCATGGCAGAGAAATGGGATGTGTCTGAAGATGGGAAAGTGTACACCTTTCATATCCGTGAAGATGCCAAATGGTCAAACGGGGATGATGTAACCGCCGGAGATTTCGTGTTTGCATGGAAGAGATTACTAGACCCTGAAACCGGATCGCCAGCTGCATTCCTCGGCTATTTCATCGAAGGCGGTGAGGCTTTCAATAACGGAGAAGGACCTGCAGACGATGTGAAAGTAAACGCAGTGGATGATAAGACATTCGAAGTGACGCTCACAAGTCCTCAGGCTTATTTCTTAAGTGTCATCTCGAACCCTGCATTCTTCCCGATCAATGAAAAGGTTGCAACAGAAAACCCTGAATGGTTCGCAGAAGCGGATACGTTCGTTGCAAACGGGCCGTTCAAGTTGACTGAATGGGAGCATGACAGTCATTTTGTAATGGAAAAGAATGACCAGTATTGGGATGCCGACTCCGTGAAGCTTGATAAAGTGAACTGGGCAATGGTCAATGATTCCAATACCGATTATCAGTTATATAAAACCGGTGAACTTGATACGGCAGACGTACCAGCCGACTTGAGTAAACAACTGTTTGAAGAAGGTAAAGTGAATGTAGAAGATCAGGCAGGAACATATTTCTACCGTTTCAACCTGGATAAGGAACCTTTCCAAAATAAAAACATCCGAAAAGCATTCGCGATGGCTGTCGATCAGCAGCAAATGGTTGATTTTGTAACGAAGAACAAAGAAAAACCTGCGTATGGTTTTGTATCAAGCGGGTTTAAAGATCCATCCGGAAACGACTTCCGTGAAACGAGCGGCGACCTTGTAAAGACCAACGTCGAAGAAGCAAAAGCACTTCTTGAGAAAGGGATGGAAGAAGAAGGGTACGACAAACTTCCTGAAGTGACACTTACTTACAGTACAAGTGATACTCATCAGAAAATCGCTGAGGCACTTCAGCAAATGTTCAAGGAAAACCTGGATGTCGATGTGAAACTGGCGAATATGGAATGGAATGTGTTTCAAGATGAGCAGAAAGCAGGGAAGTTCCAATTATCCCGAAGCTCTTTCCTTGCCGATTACGGTGATCCGATCAACTTCCTTGAAAACTTCCAGTCTGGGCATTCGATGAACCGTACAGCCTGGAGCAATGAAGAGTATGACAACCTGATCAAACAGGCAAAGAATGAAGCAGACGAAGCAAAACGATTTGAGTTGATGTATAAGGCAGAAAAAATCCTAATGGAAGATATGCCGATCATCCCTATTCACTTCTATAATTATGTATACTTGCAAAACGAAGATGTATCAGGGATTGTCCGTCACCCTGTTGGATACATGGAATTAAAATGGGCAGACAAAAAATAAGAAGATAAAAAAGGAGCGGAGATGACTCTTTTATAGAGTCTCTCCCTCTTTTTCTACTGAAGGAGTGAAAAAAATGGTGTTAAGAGCGCGGAAACTTAAACGCGGAGATACGGTTGGTGTGATTGCGCCTGCAAGCCCCCCGAAGCAGGAATCGCTCAGTAAAGCTCTTTCCTTTTTAGAAGATTTGGGCCTGAAGGTGAAGCTTGGTTCATCACTCCACCAAAGAAATGGCTATTTGGCCGGTACAGACGAAGAAAGAGTTAAAGATATACATACAATGTTCCTTGATCCTGAAGTCAAAGCCGTCTTTTGTGCCTGCGGCGGTTTCGGTACAGGAAGGATCGCCTCGAAACTGGATTATGAATTGATTGCTAATAACCCGAAGATTTTCTGGGGATACAGTGACATTACTTTCCTGCATACGGCCATCCATCAAAACACAGGGCTGGTGACCTTCCATGGGCCGATGCTGAGTTCGGATGTCGGGCTGAAGGATGTCCATGAAAAGACCAAGGAAACATTCAGGCAGTTATTCGAGAGTAAACCTGTGGAGTTCTCACCGCCGTTCTCCCCTGTGGAAGTTGTAGTGGAAGGAAAGGCAGGCGGTCCGGTCACAGGGGGGAACCTCACCTTATTGGTGAGTACATTGGGGACGGAATATGAAGTGGACACCAGAGGAAAAATCCTTTTCATCGAAGATCTTGATGAAGAACCTTACAAAGTCGACCGGATGCTTAACCAGCTGAAGATGGCCGGGAAATTCAGGGATGCAGCGGGAATCATCATCGGGGATTTCAAAAATTGCGAACCAGATAAAAGAAAGGAATCCCTTACGCTGGATGAATTATTCGATGAGTATATCAGAAAAGCAGGTAAGCCGGCTCTTAAAGGATTCTTTATCGGTCATTCTTCTCCAAGTCTTGCCGTTCCTGTCGGCTCTTATGGAAAGATCGATACATCCACCCAATCATTCATTGTCGAAAGCGGCATAAAGGAAGAGGATGAAGCCTGATGAAAATAGCACAAATCGAAACCTTTCGTGCAGCAGTACCATTGCACACCCCATTCAAGACGGCTCTCCGGACGGTGCATACCGCTGAAGCCATCGTGGTCAATATCATTTGTGATAATGGGATAAACGGGTGGGGGGAAGCACCTCCTACCCTGGTGATAACAGGAGACAGTCTCGATAGCATCGAATCTGCCGTCCTGCACTTCCTGAAGCCTGCATTGATTGGGAAATCCGTATTAAACCATGAATCTATATTTCAGGAGATGCATAAGCTTCTCGTAGGTAATAACAGTGCCAAAGCGGCTGTGGATATGGCCATTTATGATTGTCTTGCACAGTATAGCAGCATTCCGCTCTATCAATACCTGGGAGGATACCGGAACAAACTCGAAACAGATTATACCGTCAGTGTGAACAGTCCTGCAGAAATGGCCGAAGATGCCCTGCTGTACAGCATGAGGGGATTCGATGTCCTGAAGATAAAAGTCGGTAAAGATGAAATCGAAAAAGACATCAAACGAATCCAGGCTATCCGGCAGGTAATCGGGGACTCCGTAAAAATCAGGCTCGATGCAAACCAGGGCTGGGAAGCAAAAGCGGCCGTCCGGGCAATCCGGAAGATGGAAGATTTGAATTTAACTATTGAACTGGTGGAGCAGCCTGTTCCCGCCCATGATATTGAAGGGTTGAAGAAGGTAACGGATAATGTGGATACGCCCATCATGGCTGATGAGAGTGTATTTACACCGCAGCAGGCATTCCAGGTCCTTAAAACCAGGAGTGCAGACCTGATCAACATCAAATTGATGAAAGCCGGGGGGATCTACCAGGCTCAGAAGATCAACAATCTCGCGGAAGTTTGCGGAGTGGAATGCATGGTGGGCAGTATGATCGAAACCCGCCTCGGCATTACAGCTGCTGCCCATTTTGCAGCAAGCAAGAAGAATATCACACGATTTGATTTCGATGCCCCGCTCATGCTGTCAACCGACATCATTGCAGGCGGGATTCAATACAATGGGAAAACCATCACATTCCCGGACTCTCCGGGACTCGGTGTCAAAGCAGTGCAAATACATTGATGCAATAGGAGGTATACATATGAGAGAAAAAGCAGCAGTCAACGCAGGGGTGGCAACGGTTTGGACATCACCGGATTCAGCAAGGGACATCGATGCTCCCGCTTTGACGAATCCTGTGTATATAACGGAATGGCTGGATTCCTTAACACATGAAACAAGACTTGCCCTCTGTGATGAAAACCGGATTCAGACGCAGGTCTTATTCGGGCAGGAGGTACTGGTTCTTGAAGAAAGGGAAGGATGGTCACACATCATTGTCCCTGACCAGGCATCATCCAAGGATAAGCGCGGCTATCCCGGCTGGGTCCCTTCCGTACAGCTCGGTGAAAGTAATGCGCTGACTGAAGGAAATTCCTTTGCCATTGTAAAGGCAGAATTCACGGACCTTGTAACTGAAGATGATAAGGGAGAAATGGTATTAAGTTTCCTCACCTCTCTTTCTATCGAAAAAGAAGAAGGTGACCAGCTGGCAGTGTCCACTCCACTTGGAACTCGCTACGTGAAGAGGGAGGATGTATATATTTCCTCATCAGCAGTCAGTGATCAAAAAGGGAGCGGTCTTGATATCGTGCGTTCAGGGGAAGCATTCCTAGATCTCCCTTATTTATGGGGAGGCATGAGCAGTTATGGATTTGACTGTTCAGGATTCAGTTATTCGATGTGTAAAGCAAACGGGTATGTCATTCCGCGGGATGCCGGGGACCAGGCTAAAGAAGGGAAGGGTGTACCTCTGGATGAACTAAAACCGGGGGACCTTCTGTTTTTCGCATATGAAGAAGGGAAAGGCAGCATCCATCATGTCGCGATTTACTATGGGGACGGTAAGATGATCCACTCCCCAAATACCGGAAAGACGATTGAAATCATTACGATTAAAGGGACATATTATGAAAAAGAGCTTTGTGCAGCAAGACGCTATTGGCAGGATGCGGGGGATGCTTCATGAAAAAAGATACGATATTGGAAGTCAGGAACCTGAAAAAATACTTTTCTCTTGAAAAAGGCAAGGTGCTGAAGGCAGTCGATGATGTTTCCTTCGATATTTACAAGGGTGAAACATTTGGACTGGTCGGTGAATCAGGATGTGGTAAATCCACTACAGGCCGGACAATTATCGGACTTTATGATGCAACAGAAGGAGAAGTCACTTACAACGGAAAAAACGTCCATACGCTGACTGATAAAGAAAAACGTTCGTTTTACAGCAAAATGCAGATGATCTTCCAGGATCCGTATGCCTCGCTGAATCCCAGGTCGACTGTCCGTGAAATCATAGCAGAACCGATGGAAGCACACGGGCTGTATAAAGACAAAAAAGAACAGCTCCAACGGATTTATCAGCTGCTTGAAGACGTCGGACTCAACCGTGATCACGCAAACCGCTATCCACATGAGTTCAGCGGCGGTCAGCGGCAGCGGATCGGTATCGCACGCGCCCTGGCACTTAACCCGGAATTCATCATTGCTGATGAGCCGATTTCAGCCCTGGATGTATCCGTGCAGGCCCAGATCGTCAATTTACTTAAAAAGCTTCAGGAAGAAAAGGGGCTGACATTCCTATTTATCGCCCATGATCTTTCAATGGTTAAGCATATCAGCAACCGGATCGGTGTCATGTATCTCGGACATATCGTCGAGCTGACCGAGAGCAGTAATTTATATAAAAAACCTCTTCATCCATATTCACAGGCATTGCTGTCAGCCATACCCATACCTGATCCGGATGTAGAGGATGAGCGTGAGAGAATGATCCTGAAAGGGGAAATTCCCAGCGCCATGAATCCGCCGAGCGGCTGTGTATTCCGCACCCGATGCCCTGCAGCCATGGAAGCCTGTGCGACAACCGTGCCGAAATGGCATGAGGCTGAGAAGGATCATTTTGTAGCTTGTCATCTGTATGATAAGACTATCCGGAAAGATACCGATGAAGTGGCTGCAACGAGGTAATGGATAGGATGAAAGAGAAAGAGAAGATCCTGGAAGAACAGATACATGAATTGATTGAGGGTGTGGAAGGCAGAATCAGTTTATATATTGAACTGCCTGCACACACCTTAAAAATGAATTCAGACGTTCCATATTCAGCTGCAAGCTTAATCAAACTCCCGATATTACTGGAAGGGTTCCGACAGATCCAGGAAAAGAAGCTGGAGCTTGATGAGGTCATTCCCGTCACTCCGGAGGATAAAGTGGGAGGGGCGGGGGTGCTCAGTCATTTATCACCTCATACTAAGGTGACGGTTCATGACCTGCTGACCTTAATGATTATCGTTTCTGACAATACGGCATCCAATCTGCTTATCAATCGCATGGGGATGGATTCAGTCAATGGAATGTGCAGATTGCTCGGTCTGGAGCAAACAAAATTAAATCGGAGGCTGATGGATTTTGAAGCCTTGGAAATGGAGGTCGATAACCATATCTCTGCAACCGATGCGGTAAAATGCTTAAAAGCTATGGAAAACGACGATCTGTTTCAATTGAACAGCAGGGAATCAATGCTCCGGATTCTGCAAAATCAGCAATTTTACCAGAAGCTTCCCGGAAGCATGGACCGTAATGTGGTATTTACGGCGAATAAAACGGGTGAACTTCCCGGTGTCGAACATGACTGTGCCATTATCCGCTATAAACATCAAACAATATATGCTGCGGTATTGATAGATGAATTGAAGGATAGCTCCGAAGGGAGCGGGTTAATCATGAAGGTTGGAAAATGCCTGAATGATTACTTATTAACCTGAAAACAGGCGTGTCTCCCATGTGAACGGGAGACACGCCTGTTTTATTTGTATGTGTTACCAGTTCTTTTTGAAGGTTTCTTTTACATCGCCGACTTTTTCCTGGAATTTACCTTTATCTTTTTTACGTTCACCCTCGGCGATCTTTTCATCGTCCATTGTAAGTTTACCCCAGGTTTTCTTTAAATCGCCTTCCGTTTGCTTGCGTTTTCCTTTAACTTGATCTTTATTTTTTTCATCCATTGAAATCTACCTCATTTCTTTAATTTGTTTTCATGTTTTATCATTAACCGATTGGAAGAGAAATTAAACAAAATCGGTGGTAGCAATTTATGTAAAATTTATAGATTATCTCAACTTTATTTTGCTTGCTTATAAAGTTAATTTCATTAAAAGTGCCAAAAATCGCTCGTAAGAACGTTTGTTCTCATGGTGGATTTACGATGAATAAGGTGGTGTCAGGGATGGAGAATACACCTTAGAAGCTGAGGAGATTGTGAAATTTTGCGTAGAAGGCATGAGGACAGTGAAGTGATTACAGTGATGGCCTCCGCGTTATGTCAACTAATTAGTGCGTAAGAATAATGTGAAAAGGAGATCAATAGGCAGCTGGAAACGGAAATACACAGTTAATAAGCATTATTTTAAGCTAACAGGATTTTCAAAAAGCCGAAACGTGTATGCATTAACGATGTATAGAATTTTGTATTAATCCTATCTCGCAAATATTAAGGATAGCGTTAAATGAATTGATCTATAAAGAATTATGTTAAATTAAGGAAAAATATGATAGAATCAACATGTATGAATATTATGATAATTAAATAATGAAAAGGAGGCCGTCACGTCATGGTTATCAAGTGGATCAAACTCAGATAATTAAAGGTGCAGGCCAAAGTACTCCGTTGAGAGGTTATTGATCTGCGCCTCACTAAGCGCGATGTGAAAATAAAAATAACGGAGGAGATAGAACATGAAAGAACAATTACTGAAAATAAACCAAGTGGAAATCAATACAGAGAGCTTTGGAAACCCAAAGGATCCAGCCGTACTTTTGATTATGGGGGCAATGTCCTCACTTGATTGGTGGGATGAGGAGTTCTGTCAGCGTCTTGCTGACGAAGGGAGATTCGTCATCCGATACGATAATCGTGATTTGGGAAAATCAACGGTTTACGAACAAGGGACATCCAATTATACAATTACAGATCTGGCAGACGATGCGATTGGTATCCTGGATGCCTACTCGATCCAGAAGGCTCATGTCACAGGCATGTCTCTGGGCGGGATGATCGGACAGATTATGGCTGTAAAGAATCCTGAACGCATTCTAAGCCTTTCGATTATTGCATCAAGTGTATTCGGAACAGCCCAGGCTGAACTTCCGCAGATGAACCAGTGTATATTGGATCATCATTCAAAGAGTGCTTCGGTTGATTGGTCAGACCGGGAATCGTCCATCACTTACCTTGCAGAGGGCTGGAAGACTCTATCTGGTGCCAAACCATTTGAAAAAGAGAGAATGTATCTTCTGGCTGAAAGAGAATATAGCCGCGCCAAACAAATACAAAGCCGGTTCAATTATATACTGCTTGGTGGTGGAGAGGAGTACTTGGATCGTATGGAAGAAATAGACGTGCCGACAGTTATCATTCATGGAACAGATGATCCGGCGCTTCCGTTTGAACATGGCAGGGCTCTTGCTAAAGCCATTCCTCATGCGGAATTAGTGAGTCTTGAAGGTACGGGGCATGAAATCCATTCTGCAGACTGGGGCATAATAATCGAATCAGTCATAAAGGTCAGTTCCACGCGATAACATGATTGTTTAAAAAAACTGTTTAATATGATTTTCTGGACGCAGGGTAGTTGAATAAGGAGCTTAGGTTGTCAGTGGATTTAAAATAAATTATCCGTTAAAAAAAAACTGCACCGTTTTACCCCTTTGGATAAGTGTTTTCTAAAGGGGAATTTATATGGTGAAATGGATGAGAACAACTGAATTTAAGAAACTTATGACACAAAGCTCCTTAAATATTAAGGAGTTTTGTGTCATTATATATATAGAACAAATAAACCATTATACAATTCAAAAAGACTTTTGTGTCGCTTGTCAACACGGCTGGTTGTTATGGTTATTTAAAAGGGCTAAAATTTTAAATAGTTTACATAATACTAATTCTAGGAACATAAATAAAAATCATCAAAATAGTCTCATATCATAAGTATACTATTAATATTGAGACAAAATTAAAAATTTGAGTAATTTTAATGTTGTTATACATTAGTCAGTTCATAATCTTCATTTTGAATTAAAAGTCCTGATAAATTGTTTATTAAGCCGCATATTAATTTTTAGCCGTCGTGTCGTACTGATATTTTCTTAGCGCCGATTCATCAATCATCATAATACTCATAAAAAAATATCAATACGGTTGAATCTGCTGGCTCGTTTCCCAATACCGGCTTCTTCGTCCATATTGATTTAAGTTTACATAATAACAAACTACTTTTACTCCAGATGAACCCTAATATTCGGATTGATTTTCAATAATTCCTCTGTAAATTCCTTTTTATCCTGTGGTGAAATATATACAACATTGCTCTGATTATAGTCTATCCTCAACCGATCCAGTGATAATGCCGGGCTTGAAATCGGATTTTTCGATGCCTCGATCGACCGGATTGTATGAATATGGATATTGTAGCGAATCGGCCCTGCAGCAATTTTCAGCTCTTCCCCGTTTATTTCATAATAAGTTGCTGCAATCAACCATAGGATCAGCCCCATTATTGGCAGTGTTACAAAAAGAAAACCTTGACCATTCTCGCTGTCAGCACCGGGTATTTTCTGCAGGAACTCCCAATCCAGGACGGAAGCCAATGACGATGCCGCCATCAGAATTAATACAATAATAAGTAAAGGAAACATCACTTTCCCTTTTTTGGAGTTAAATCGCATACCATTTCCCCCTTCTTACTCTTTATACGAATTATATTAATGATGGTTTCAACTATTTACAGCGATTATTAAAAATAAGCATAAAGAGCAGCAGCTCCTTATGCTGGATTCAGTTTTAATAAATATTGTCTGGGAGTACCGAAATAAAGGACTTGATTGAACTGTTCATAGACAGACTCGAAATAAATATACACAGGTGCATCAAGAAGCCAAGGGTAATATGTGAAGAAACCGTCATCACCATTTACGATTGCAGTAAGTGCCAGCGGAAGTTCCTTCTTGAAAATCATGAATCTCACCTGTGAAAGCTTTTCATCAAATTCTCCACCGCTTACATATACCATTCCGCAAAGTGTATATTGCCCTTGTTCACGGCGCCATTCGGCGAGTACCTCATCCCTCATTTGTGTATTTATTTTAGGCGAATCATAATGACATCCGATACTTAAATAAAGATTCCCGGTAGTATCAGAATGAGTCAATGTATATCTTCTATTATCAATAGGATGAAAGATCGATGCCGGCGGCAAGTAGGTTACAGACAACTTCTCAGGATTGAATTCACTCATATAAAAGCCTCCTTCAGAATTTGGCCTGTATTAGTGTATGTCAATCGCCCATTTTCTGTGTCTGCTCTGGAGCAGCAACCCACTTTATCTTAATAAGATTCCATTTGTCATTCTCATAATACCAGCTGGAAACGGCAGTACCGATCCCGTCAGCCTTATATGCACCGCTGATTTGCTGATAGCCTTTTACCCCCTTCCCTTGTTTCCCCTCTATTTTGGCAGGTTTGTAAAACGCTGCGGGAAGGACCATCAGTTCCATCGGTTCATTCAATTTCCCATCGGTATAGATGCCCAGCCGTTCATAATCATCTTTTCGGCTGCTCAAATCAATCGTATATGATTGATTTGTATCCGTGAATGTAACAGCTGCCTTATAACCATCTTGAAATTGTCCCTGTATGACAGGCCCTGGCGGCAATCCCAGGTCAATTAACTTATTCCCTGCGACAGTGTGCAGATCCATGTCATATAGTCCGCCGCTCCCTCCTGTTGCTGCAGAATACAGCATATCTTTGATTCCGTCATGGTTCAGATCCACGAACTCGATCTTCGGCTCGTAGCCGCCATCGTAATCGATCCGTATCTCACTTCCGTTTGATGTTGTAATTTCTGCCCACACCTCTTTGAGAAATAAGGCATCAGGTGAAAATGGAACAGCCTTTAAGATGATTTCATCCTTTTTTCCATCTCCAGTTATATCTTTTGTGTAAGAATGGATTGTCAATTCAGTGTCCTTCGGTTGTTCATTCGTATCATCTGAAAAGTTTCCTGCGATTGCATGCAGGGACAAAATGAAAAATGCACCAAAAGCAAACAATAATTCTTTACGCATAGTGTCCTCTCCTCAGTAAGATAATTCTCTATTATCTTCACCAAATAAGGAAAAAGTATGTAAAAAAACCAACCCGTAAGAGAGTTGGTTTTTAGAATTATTGATTCCTTGATTCCGTGCCGGGTTTTTCATCCCAGCATTCAATACCCCTCAATCCTTTAATGGAATTGGAATAGAATACAGGATCTTTTCCTTCTTTCTTCTGAGCCCGGTAATCTTTAAGGGCAGCCAGAGCAATTTTGGCAAGGAGAGTAATGGCGATAAGGTTGATGACTGCCATGAGTCCCATGAACAGGTCAGCCAGCCCCCAAACTACGTCAAGATTCACTACAGCTCCGAAAACAACCATGCCTATTACTGCCAGTCGATAGATGAACAGCGCCACAGGACTATACTTGATGAATTCAATATTGGTTTCACCATAATAATAGTTTCCGATTACCGAACTGAAGGCAAATAAGAAGATGGCAACAGCGACGAACGTATCAGCCCACTCACCAACATGAAAGCTGAGGGCTGCCTGTGTCAGCTGGATTCCGTCGATCCCCGTCGTGTACTGATCGGAAAGGATGATCATGAAAGCAGTCGCAGTACAGATGATCAGCGTGTCGGTAAATACACCCAGTGTCTGGATCAAACCTTGTTTGACAGGGTGCGTCACCCCGGCAGTAGCCGCAGCATTAGGTGCACTACCCATTCCTGCTTCATTTGAGAAAAGACCACGTTTGATCCCCATCATGATTGCAGCCCCGACACCGCCGCTCACCACTTCCCTAAGTCCGAAGGCACTTTCAAAAATGATGGCGAACATATCAGGGAGCATAGTGATATTGGTAATCAGGATATAGAGCGCGAGTATGATATAAAGGATTGCCATGATCGGAACCAGAATCTGCGTGACGCTTGCAATCCGCTTGATCCCTCCAAAGATGATGACTGCGGTCAGCACAGCCAGTATGATTCCTGTCGTTAAACGGTCTAAAGAATAGGCACCTTCCATAGCGAGAGAAATGGTGTTGGATTGAACCGAGTTAAATACCAGACCAAAACAGAATGTAATGATGATGGCGAAAAGAATTCCCATCCAGCGGGCATTCAGGCCCTTTTCCATGTAATAGGCAGGTCCTCCGCGGAAACCGTCTTTCCCGTCATTCACTTTATAAATTTGAGCAAGAGTACTTTCAATGAAGCTGGTTGCCCCGCCAAGCAATGCAATCAGCCACATCCAGAAAACAGCTCCCGGCCCGCCTCCTGCTATGGCTGTTGCTACTCCAGCAAGATTCCCTGTACCTACACGGGAGGCAGTACTGATGGTGAATGCCTGGAAGGAGGAAATCCCCCTCTTCCCTTTGGCGGAAATAGTCGTTTTGTCCGTAAGAAGCCGTCCCATTTCGGCTATATAACGAAACTGTACAAACTTAGTACGCAAGGAAAAATAAAGACCGAGACCGACGAGGCCGGCGATCAGGATATACCCCCACATAAAATCATTCAGAGTTCCTAAAATTGAATTAAATAACTCCATACATATATCCCCCTTCTAGTTGTAATAAAATGTAAACGCTTGAACCTATGTATGTTTACCCTCAGCGACACTTTTTTAATCTACCAAATAAACAATTTCCAATCAAATATTAATGAGATTTTAATGTAAAAATATAAAAAATCCGCTTGAGAAGCTTGAGATAGATTGCCTATTACGGCAGACATCCTTATTTTCATTCAAAAAACCTGTGAGAGATTCCGATAATTCAATAAAAAAAACAGACGACCAAGGTAAACCCTTAGTCATCTGCTTATAATTTATTTATCTTTAATCGTATTCAAGATGCTGCGAATTACAGCTCCGCTTTCAGACTCATCCATAACAAATGAACCATTCGAGTAGCGGTCATTTGCACGAAGGTCTCTCATCCTGACATATTCCGTCTTGCCTTTTGAGCTGATGAGTTCAACTTCATGTGTATCATTTACAATTTCAATTGAAGCCACTCTATGAGGGTTTGATTTGAGCTCACGGAGCATGATGACGCCTCGTTTAGAACGGCTTGTTCTTTCGAATTCGGACATTCTCATCTTTTTCGCAGCCCCCCGGTGGGTGGCAAGGAAGACAAACTCCTTATCCGGATTGGTCACAATCTTGCCCGAGACGACATAGTCCCCTTCTTTAAGATTGATCCCTTTTACACCTGCAGCTCTTGGGCCCACGACACTTACCTCTTCTTCGGTGAACCACAATCCATAGCTTAGACTGGTGGCAAGGAATAGGTCATGCTTGCCATCTGTGAGATGAACATCAACCAATGTATCATCGCCTTTCAGGTTGATGGCCACGAGAGGCCGTGAATATCGCTGCGCTTTATATTGTGCAAGCTCGGTCTTCTTCGTCATTCCGTTTTTGGTGACGAACAGAAGATATCGTTCATCGGCGAAATCCTTAACCGGAATGGCCTTTAATACCTGTTCATCGCGGTCGATCGGCACGATGTTGCCCACATGCTGTCCGAGGTCTTTCCAGCGGATATCAGGCAGTTCATGGACAGGACAGTAAATGTAATTCCCTTTGTTGGTAAACACCAGGAGGACATCGGTCGTGTTCATTTCATATTGGGCGAGCAGCCTGTCCGTTTCCTTCATGGCGAGGTCCTGCCCGTTTGAAGCACTGTAAGAACGAAGGCTCGTGCGTTTAATGTAACCATCCTGAGTAACCGTCACCATGACGTCTTCGCTTGCGATCAATACTTCAAGATTGATCTTGAGTTCTTCGATTTTATCTTCGATTTTAGTCCTTCTTGCATCTGCAAATTGTTTCTTGATCGCTTTTAATTCTTTTTTTATGACACTCAATAACTTGTTTTCGCTTTCGAGGATAGATGTCAATTCAGCAATCAATTTATCCAATTCTTCCGCTTCACTGCGAAGAGCAGTAATATCGGTGTTGGTCAGCCGGTATAATTGCAGGCTGACGATTGCTTCAGATTGGGCTTCTGTGAATCCGTACTGGTCGATCAAATTGTTTTTTGCATCTTTTTTATCCTTGGAAGCACGGATGGTCGCGATCACTTCATCGAGGATCGATAATGCTTTCATCAAGCCTTCAACAATGTGCTGACGGTCACTGGCTTTCTTCAAGTCATACTTGGTGCGATTTGTAACCACTTCTTTTTGGTGCGTGATATAGGCATCCAGCATCCCTTCGATCCCCATGAGCTTTGGACGGCGGTTATGGATGGACACCATATTGAAGTTGTATGAAATTTGAAGGTCGCTGTTTTTATAAAGATAATTCAGTACGCCGCTTGAATCCGCATCCTTCTTCAACTCAATGACAATGCGCATTCCTTCCCGGTCTGTCTCATCGCGGACCTCTGCGATCCCTTCGACTTTCCTGTCGACCCTGAATTCATCCATCTTTTTAACAAGATTTGCTTTATTGATTTCATAAGGGATTTCTGTGATGACGATCTGCTGTTTGCTTCCGCGGATATTTTCTACTTCAGCTTTACCGCGGACAACTACTTTCCCTTTTCCTGTTTCGTATGCCTTTTTGATACCATCCACACCCTGGATGATTCCCCCGGTTGGAAAATCAGGTCCTTTCATGACGGTCATTAAATCATCGACCGTGCATTGAGGCTTCTCGATCCTCAAGATGGCTGCATCGATCACTTCCCCCAAATGATGGGGAGGAATATCGGTTGCATAACCTGCAGATATTCCCGTGGAACCGTTGACCAGGAGATTCGGGAACCGGGACGGCAGGACGGTGGGTTCACTTGACGTATCATCGAAGTTTGGGATGAATTCAACCGTGTCCTTATCGATATCCCGGAGCAGTTCCATCGAGATTGCTGAAAGCCGGGCTTCTGTGTAACGCATCGCAGCAGGGGGGTCTCCATCGATACTCCCGTTGTTGCCGTGCATTTCTACAAGGAAGTTACGCACCTTCCAATCCTGGCTCATCCTTACCATCGCGTCGTAAACGGATGTATCACCGTGGGGATGATAGTTACCGATTACATTACCGACTGTCTTGGCAGATTTACGGAACCCTTTTTCCTGCGTGTTCCCGTCCACATACATGGCATAGAGAATTCTTCGCTGTACAGGTTTAAGCCCGTCCCTTGCGTCCGGCAGCGCACGTTCCTGAATGATGTATTTACTGTATCGTCCGAATCGGTCGCCAAGCACCTCTTCGAGAGGCAAATCCTGATATCTTTCCACTGTTGTCATATATTACCCCTCCTCCTGGACTGTAATGTTCTCATTTTCCAGAATGCTGCCGTCTTCTTCCAATCCGAAAGCCACATTGCTTTCAATCCACTTGCGGCGCGGCTCCACCTTGTCTCCCATCAATGTGGTCACACGGCGTTCGGCACGTGCAGCATCATCGATCCGTACTCTGATCAAAGCGCGCGTCTCGGGATCCATGGTCGTCTCCCATAATTGATCTGCATTCATTTCCCCAAGACCTTTGTATCTTTGGATCATGTACCCTTTCCCGATTTTCTTCATGGCACCTTGAAGCTCTTCATCCGTCCATGCATACTCGATTTTTTCTTTCTTTCCCGTTCCTTTGCTTACTTTATAAAGCGGCGGCAGGGCAATATAGATTTTCCCCGCTTCAACAAGCGGCTTCATATAACGGTAGAAAAATGTCAGAAGCAGGACTTGGATATGTGCTCCATCCGTATCCGCATCAGTCATGATGACGATCTTATCATAATTAATGTCATCCACGTTGAATTCAGGACCGACTCCGCCTCCGATGGCATGGATGATGGTATTGATCTCTTCATTCTTGAAGATATCCTGCAATTTCGCCTTTTCAGTATTGATGACTTTACCGCGGAGAGGCAGGATTGCCTGGAACTTACGGTCACGTCCCTGTTTGGCAGAGCCTCCGGCAGAGTCACCTTCGACAAGGTACAATTCATTCCGCTGAGGATTTCTCGATTGAGCAGGGGTCAACTTCCCGGAAAGAACGGTTTCTGACCTTTTTCGTTTTTTCCCGTTGCGGGCATCTTCCCGTGCTTTTCTCGCTGCTTCCCGGGCCTGGGCCGCTTTAATCGATTTCTTGATCAGAAGGGAGCTTGTATCCGGGTTCTCTTCAAGGAAATAAAGCAGATGTTCTGAAACGACGGAGTCCACCGCTGAACGCGCTTCACTGGTACCAAGCTTTCCTTTTGTCTGTCCCTCGAATTGAAGCAGTTCTTCCGGTATTCGCACAGATACGATGGCTGCGAGACCTTCCCTGATATCTGTCCCTTCAAGGTTTTTATCACGATCTTTAAGGATGCCAGTCTTACGTGCATATTCATTGAACACCCTGGTCATGGCCGTCTTGGCACCGGCTTCATGGGTACCGCCGTCTTTTGTCCGCACGTTATTGACGAAAGACAGGATATTCTCAGAAAAACCGTCGTTGAACTGAAAAGCAAATTCCACTTCTATGTTATGGTTAACCCCTTCAAAAAAAGCAACCTTGTGAAGGGAGTCCTTTTCTTCATTTAAGTATTGTACGAATGCCTGTATGCCGCTCTCATATTGAAACACTTCTTTTTGATCATGACGCTCATCTTTGATTTCAATCTTCAAGCCTTTCAGCAGGAAGGCTGATTCTCTTAAACGTTCACACAAAGTGTCGTAATTATAAGTAGTCGTGCTGAATATACCGGGATCTGGTTTGAAGTGGATAAGTGTACCCGCTTTTTTTGTATTGCCGACCCTTTCAAGGGTCGTTGCCGGTTTCCCTCCGTCTTCAAAACGCTGCTCATATTTGATTCCGTCTCTTTCAATCGTAACGACAAGCCACTCGGAAAGCGCATTAACAACAGAGGCACCTACCCCGTGCAGACCGCCGCTTGTCTTATATCCTCCCTGACCGAACTTACCGCCTGCATGAAGGACCGTAAGGATGATTTCTGGTGTGGGTTTCCCCATCTTATGCATGCCGGTTGGCATCCCCCGTCCCCTGTCCTGTACGGAAATACTGTTATCTTTATGTATGGTGACGATGATTTCATCTCCGAAGCCCGCTAAAGCTTCATCTACAGCATTATCTACAATTTCATATACTAAATGATGCAGCCCTCTTGTATCAGTAGAGCCAATGTACATCCCAGGTCTTTTGCGAACGGCTTCCAAGCCTTCTAAAACCTGAATTGCATCATCATTATAAGCCATGGGCTGTGTCTTGTTGGCCACGAACATTCCCCTTTCAAACTTCTCTGCCCGTAAATAAAACCGTATACGGGATTTTATGTTCTCTTATTATCATAACACAAGAACATTTGTTCGTTTACCTGTTTTTCGTCATTTCAAGTAAACCACTATGCTATATTGTAGCGTTTTATTTCATTTTCGCAAATTAATTTTATGAAAAGGGCCTCAGTCAAATCATACTATTTCCCCGTTTTTCACTTAAAAAAGAGTGTGAATTCATGACATTAATGCGGTCCGAAAAAAAGCAAGCGGTAGACGCCGCTTGCACCGGAAGAGAACTATTTGGTTAAAGCATGTTCAACCTTTATGCATCGGTCCATAATGACCGTATAGCCTCGTTCTTTAAGGAAAGAGTAAGCTTCTTCATTCATGACACCCAGCTGGGCCCAGAATATTTTTGCATCTATCTTATCAAATTCACGTGCGAGATCAGGCAGAAATTCCGAACGCCTGAAAATATTGACAATATCAACAGGTCCTTCAATTTCCTCTAACGAAGCGACTGCTTTCACTCCAAGGGCCGAGTCGATGACCGGGTTGACCGGTATGATTTCGTAGCCCTGGTCCTGCATAGCTTTTGATACCGAGTGAGAAGTGCGTTCGGGATTGTCGCTCAGTCCCACGACTGCTATCCGCTTGGATTGTTTTAGTATCTGTCCGATTTCTTCACGTGTTGGATTTTCAATCATGAAAATGCACCGTCCTTTTGAATATCTGTGTAAGCGTTCTAAAGTCCTATTCTCTTTTTATAGCATAATATCCTCTATTTTTCAAAATTTTACGAATAAGTCTCTAAAAGATAAAGTGAACCCTGCATTGGATTCACTTTATCTTTGATTATTCTTTTATTAAGCCTTTTGAAATGAGGAATTCCCTGGCGACATCTTTCGGTTCTTTCTTATCGATGTCCACCTTGGCATTCATCTCGCTCATTTCTTTTTCAGATATCTTGCCTGCCAGTTCGTTCAGGACATCTTCCACTTCAGGGTGCTCTTTCAGCACTTCCTGTCTGATGACCGGTGCAGCATCATATGGGGGGAAGAAACCTTTATCATCTTCTGTTGACTTCAGATTGTACCTTTCGATCCTTCCATCCGTGGTAAAAGCAGGAATGATATCGACATCACCATTTTTAACGGCTTCGTACATGATATTCGGATCGTAGCTTTCTTTCGCTTTGAATTCAAAGCCGTATGCTTTAGAAAAAGCGTCATACCCATCGCCTTCACGTTCATAAAATTGATGCGGTGCTCCAAAGCTGAGGTCTTTGGAAAGAGGCACCAGGTCAGAGAATGTTTTTGCATCAAAATCCTGATCTTCTGTGTAAGCAAGTGTGTACGTGTTTTCAAATCCAAGCGGTTTTAACCAGGTTACATCAAACTTTTTCTCATACCCTTTTCTTACTTGTTCAAGAATCTCGTCTCCAGAAGCTCCTTCGGCTGCCTGTTCTTTAAGCACAGCTTCCAGTCCCGTTCCTGTGTATTCAACATACACATCAATATCGCCTTTTTCCAGGGCGGGGGTCAGGATGGAAACCTCCCCCAATCCTTCGTCAACCTTAACATCAAGGTCTGTTTTTTCCTTAAGTAACTCAGCCATGATATGGGTGAGGATAAATTGTTCTGTCCACATTTTCCCTGATACAGTAATCGTTTCTTTGCCGCCGTTGTTTCCGCAGCCTGCAATCAATAATGAAGCGGCTAGCAGAATGATAAAAGGCGAAAGTATTTTTTTCATATGTATGCTCCTTTTTATTTCTTTTTATTTACGGGCTTTTAAGCCTTTTGGGGTCGTTGCCTTTTCTAAGAGTCTTAACAAAAAATCAAAAAATAATGCCAATAATGCAGCTGGGACCGCTCCTGCAAGCACAAGGGAGTTGTTCCAGGTGGAAAGTCCGCGGTAAATCAGGTCACCCAGTCCTCCTGCCCCGACAAATGTTGCAAGCGTTGCGACACCCACTGTCAACACGGTTGCGGTCCTGATACCGGCCATGATAAAAGGCAGGGCGAGAGGGAGTTCGACCTTGAATAATAGCTGTGAATTCGTCATTCCCATCCCTTTTCCTGCTTCTATGACCCCTTCATCCACTCCTGCAATACCGGTGAATGTGTTCCTGAGTATCGGAAGCAGTGCGTATACAGTGAGGGCGATGATGGCCGTTGTGCTGCCTGTACCGAGAAGCGGGATCAGGAACCCGAATAATGCAAGACTCGGGATGGTTTGAAATACAGCGGTGATCCCGATATAGAATTCTGCAATATTCTTTTTACGTGAAATATAAATCCCTAACGGCAATGAAATGACAATCGCGATAAAAATCGATACGAATGACAGATAGAGATGCTCGACCAACCCTGTTATGATGGCATCCGATCGGTTTGTAATCGTAGTGATGAATGATAGCGAAAGGGCATGAATCATTTTGACTGTGCCTCCCTTCTATGTTTTGAAGCGACAGCCCCCAGAATATTGCTTCTGGATACACTTCCGATGCGTCTGCCCTCTTTTGTTACGACCAGCATAGGAGGTTCCTTTGAAACATAGAGAGCCGCAGCTTCAGCAATCGAGGCATCGTGCGGGATGCTTTCGAATTCAGATTCATCATATTCGAGAAATATCGGATTTTCACTCATGATATCCGAAACTGACATTTCTGTTTTGCCTTCATCCAGCCGGTGCTCTCCGATGAAGGAACGTACGAATTCATTTGCGGGAGAAGAAACCAATTGACCTGGTGAAGCAATCTGTTCGATTCTCCCGTCTCTCATGACAGCGATTTCATCGGCGATTTTCAGCGCTTCATCGATATCATGCGTGACAAATACAATGGTTTTATGTATGGAACTTTGAATGTGCTTCAGTTCGTCCTGCAGCTGCTCCCTGCTGATCGGGTCAAGTGCGCTGAAAGGTTCATCCATCAGGATGATAGGGGGTTCTGCCGCAAGTGCACGGATGACACCGACACGCTGCTGCTGGCCGCCGCTCAGCTCCAGGGGATATCTCTTCCGGTAGGTTTCCGGTTCGAGCCCCACCAGATTCATCAACTCGTCCACCCGGTTTTCATATTTTTCCTTCTTCCAGCCTTTCAATCGTGGAATCAGGCTGATATTCTCTTCGATCGTCATATGCGGGAGGAGGCCGATGCGCTGAATGACATAACCTATATTCCTTCTCAGTTCCACTTCATCTTCTTCCGATATGTCCCGTCCGTTGATTGTAATTGTACCGCTTGTAAGTCCAATCAGTTTATTGATCATTTTCATCGTGGTCGTTTTACCACATCCACTGGGACCGATCAACGCGACGAGTTTTCCTTCGGGGATAAGCAAGTCAATTCCCTTTATCGCTTCTGTCCCGTCTTCGTACACTTTCCTGACATTCTTGAACTCAATCATGTAACCACCTGCCTGAAATCTAATCTAAACATATTAAGAATACCCCCAATATCAACTGGATAAACATGTCAGAATCCTCATAAGGAAATTCTTCCACAAAACCATGCTATACGAAAAAAAGCAAGTAAACAAATAGTTTACTCGCTTTACATTGATTTATCCGATTTTGCCTTAACCGTCTGCTCTACTATGATTCCAGTTATGGTACCAAGAATCAATCCGTTATTAAGCAGGGAAGCGGCTGCGACTGGTACATTCGTGAAGGCCTCCGCAGGTACGAACATGGCACCGACCCCCACAATCAGAGAAATTCCTGCGACAAAATGTGTACGCTCCAAATCTGTTTCTTTTTGATATTCACCGAGTGCAAGCCCAACCATCTTGATAAAGATGACTGTCGTAACAGCATATCCTACCGGAGCCGGCAGACTCGCAAACACATTCATCACTTTTGGAACGAGAGAGATGATGATGATCATGGCACTTCCCGCTATGAACGGTATTATGCGGTACATTTTAGTGGCAGTAACGAAGCCCGCCGATCCGGATATCGGCACAGAACCGATTGCAGAAAATATCCCTCCCAGTATCTGATTAATACCAGATGCATACCCGCTTGAAGTATAGCGTTCATATACGGGTTCACCTTTCGACCTCATCACTTCCTCCATGACCCTGATCGAAGCAATCATATTTGTCGTCAACAGGAAGGTGATGAATACAGATGTAACAATAACACCCGTATCAAAGGCTGGTGCGCCGAATGAGAAAATCTGCGGCAGGGAGAACCATGAGTCTGAAACCGTTACATGACCGCCGAGCCCCATCACAGCAAAAATGACCCAGCCGGCAATGAGGGCGAGGATGATGGAATACTGCTGAATCCATTTAATCTTATGGCTTGAAAAATAAAGAGCAATCAGGACTGTCAGCACACTTCCAATCAACACGGCCGGCTGCAGTGTTTCCGATTCTCCGCTGATTCCGAACATCCCCTTCACAAACGACCCGCTCAGCTGCAAAATCAGAAGCATCAAATATACGAATGTGATTGTCGGAGTAAATAGGGTGGTCAGTTTTTTTAACAGGCCAGTCGCACTCAAAATGAAGAAAATAATTCCACTGACGATCATCCCGCCCTGCAGGACAGTCAATACTTCAAGCTGGCTGCTGTAGAGGGTCCCTGAAAACCCGGCATAAATGGCAAATACACCCCACCACAATCCAGCAGGCCCTTCATTGATCGGCAGTTTATGACCGATCAATGCCTGGATGAGGCTGGCTGCCCCCAACACAAAAATAGTGCGCTGTATGAAGCCGGCTGTCTCCTCCGCTGGCAGCTGAAATAAATCCGCTATTGCAATGGGAGCGGCAATCGACCCGGCAATCATAAAAGCAACCCATTGCAAAGCTGATAGTAATAAATGCATTAAATATCCACCTTCTGTTCATCTAGTATCAGCCTTGATGCATCATCAACTGAATGTTTCGCTCAACCGCCAACTTTTATCATATGGCGTAATCATTTTACCATATACAGGAGGGAATTCCCGGGAATTCAAACTGGTTTTAATGATATTATCTAGTTTTATGAACAGGTACTAAAAAAAAGCCTGATTTTCTCCCGTTTTCATGGTAAAATAAAGAACGCAATACATAAAAAAGGAGCAGTGATCATGTTTTATGCCCTTATCCTTGTTATAGCTTATCTCCTTGGTTCCATCCCCTCAGGGTTGATCATCGGAAAGAAGTTCTATGGAATCGATATACGGGAACATGGAAGTGGAAATCTTGGCGGTACGAACACTTTCAGGACACTTGGTGTAAAAGCAGGGCTTATTGTCACCATCATGGACATCCTGAAAGGGACAATCGCAGCATTATTACCGCTGTTTTTCAGTGTTGAACCAAAGATGTTCATGCTGGTGGCCGGTATATTTGCCGTAATTGGACATATGTACCCGCTTTTCGCAAACTTCAGAGGCGGAAAAGCCGTCGCAACCTCCGGAGGGGTCCTGTTGGGGTACGACCCCCTATTGTTCTTGATATTACTGGCTGTTTTCTTTCTCGGATTATATGTATCTAAATACGTTTCATTATCTTCGATGATTGCTGCCATCATTGCTTTTACTTATACGTTATTTACCGGGGATATACCTTTGATGATTGTCGTAGGTGTACTTGCCTTCTTTGTCATCTACAGGCACCGTGCAAATATTGTACGCATCAAAAATAAAACCGAACCTAAAATTAAGTGGCTTTAAACAAGAAAAAGCGGCTGAAATTCATTCAAAATATGAATGGATTTCAGCCGCTTTTTGTTTTCTGTGTCATCATTATGACGTGCCGTTCCATTCGGTGCATACAGTAATGCAAGACGGTTACTTCGCTGTTGATCCGGCAATAATGGTATAAATAGTGATTCCGCTTTTCATATTTTTACTGTAAAATAATGTTGTGTATGTGAAAAGAGGACAAAGGGGTTAGAACATGAACAAAAAGATGTATTATATGGGTTTATTTCTGGTGATTCCATTGGTAATGGTGATAGGTTATTTGATTACTGACCAATATAAAAGCTGGAATTCGGATAAGCAGTCCGTCAAGACTTCCCTTCTTCATGCGACGAGGGAAGTGCAGGCAGAAGGAAAGACCATGAAATCCACCGCCAGCATTGCAGCCATCGGTGACATCCTTCTCCACAATACAGTATATAATGATGCAAAATCAGGGTCCGGCTATAATTTTTCACCGATGTTTGCACCCGTTAAGGAGATGCTGGCAGAACCGGATTTCTTGATAGCCAATCAGGAATCCACGCCTGGCGGCAGTGAGATCGGCCTATCAAGCTACCCTCTTTTCAATAGTCCCAAAGAGATTGTTAAATCGCTTCAGGACACAGGGGTGGACGCAGTCACCACAGCAAATAACCATTCGCTGGATCAAGGAGAAAAAGGGCTTCTGAGTGCAATTGATTACTACGAAGAGATTTCAATGCCGTATGTGGGGGCTTTTAAAAGCCCTGAGGATAAAAAAAGAATCCGCACATTCAATATGAATGGCATCAAGTTTGCCCTGCTTTCCTATACGTATGGTACGAACGGAATCCCGGTACCGGAAGGAAAAGATTACCTGGTCAATCTTCTGGATGAACAGAAGATGGTCGCTGAAATTAAGAAAGCCAGGACAATGGATGTTGATCTTGTTGTTATGAGTCTTCACTGGGGGAATGAATATCAACGCTTTCCTACGGAGGAACAACAAAGACTTGCAAAGGTTTTGACTGATAATGGGGCAGATATTATTTTCGGTCATCACCCACACGTATTACAGCCGATTCAGACCTATAAAACCAGTGATGGACGTGACGCTGTTGTCATCTACTCTCTCGGGAATTTTCTTTCAGGACAAAAAGATGATTTTAAGGACATCGGCGGCATGGCAGAGATTCAGGTAGAAAAACAACAAAGTCCTGCGGGTACTCTTATTAATTATCCATTGATCGAGTTCCATCCGACGTTTGTAGCTGAGAACAACTATAATAATTATCGTATTTACCCACTTGACTTTGCTCAAAAAAATGGATTCATCACATATTCCAAAGAAGAGATGGTATCTCACATGATGAATGGAGTTGAGCAATAAGAGATGCAATGGATCATCATCTGCATATCATCGCACCTGTGAAGAGCTGCCGGAATGCCCCGGGTACACGCAAGAAAAAAAGAGCTGACTTCTTTCAAAAAGACGTCAGCTCTTTTCTGTATCCAATTAATGTGTTCCAAACAGTACATGATTGAAAAAAATCCCTCCAAGTGCAAGGACGGCCAGGACCAAATTAACGGTTAGAAATGTGTTTTTCCTGCTTCGATAATATAGGGCAACCATACCATAGTAAAGAAGCGCAGATATAATAATAAAGGTGCCTGCTTCTATCTTATAGCTCGCTTTTTCCAACTGTAAGAAGGTCAATACACCCAGACCCCCGAATATCAGTGCGCCGATATAATATAAAAGTACTTGAGTTTTCAATTAACCCACTCCTTCTGTGCGAATTAGTAGATGTTCCGGTGTTGTTATGTATATAATATTAAAACGGTCTCCGGTTTGTCCAGGAGCGCCGCGGGTGGAAAATCATTGTAGAGAAAGGAGTCCAATCCTCATGAACATACATATATCAAAAGATGCCCTCCAATGGTTCAAGGACGAAATGCTCGTAAATGAAGGCGAATATGTCCGTTTTTATGTGCGTTATGGAGGTTCCAGCCCTCTGCATGACAGTTTCTCATTAGGCGTCACGAAGGAAGAGCCTATAGAAGCTGGTGAGCTCATTGAAGTTGACGGCCGCTTGTTTTTTGTAGAAGAAAGGGATCTGTGGTACTTTGATGGACACGATTTACATGTTGGTTTCAATAAAGAACTCGAAGAACCTTTATATGAATATAAAAAATAAGCGGATGCTGAGGCCTGATGTCTTGATCAGGCCTCTTATTTATTCAATGAAACGCTTAATATGATCATGCAGGCCTTCCTCTTTCAAGATATGGAGCTGAGTATCGCCCATAAGATCAAAATGTGGGAAACCGTCGCTGCGCATATGGATCCAATCTTTTTTCAATCCATACTTTTTACCCCATTGAGAGAGTTTCTCAAGATCCGCACAGCCTGCTTTTGTAACGGATTTGACTGCAGGGAATCGTTCGTCCACCCAGAAATGGGTGATAAATGCCACTTCACCTTTTCCGACCCTTTCTTTCCATTTGTTCAATTCTCTCCTGTTCACCCCGAACGCCATTTAACTTCCTCTCTTCTTCTATTGTTCATTAGCCTGCTTTTTTGCCTTTTCATATGCTTCATGCCAATCCGGAAACATTCTGCGGATTGATATTGGTCTGAAACTTTCTTTCTTGACGCAAACATGTTTTGATTGTCCGCTGACTGCCAGCTTATTTTCCTGATTATATATTTCATATGCATATGTAATTCTGATTCCATCATATTCTTCGACCCATGTTTTCACAAGCGCTTGTTCACCATATCTAACCGGTATCTTATAACTTATCGTAAGATCCACGACCGGAGAAAGGATCCCGTCCTTTTCTACCTCTGCATAATTAAATCCGAGATCTTCAATAAGTTTGGTTCTCCCGAGTTCCATCCAAATGAGATAGTTCGCATGGTAAACGACACCCATTTGATCAGTTTCAGCGTACCTGACTTGAACTGTGTTTTCTGAAATATGCACTCTGTGTTCACCTCTGTAATTATTTTATTCATGTTAATTATAGTAACACAGTAGTGCCCGTCATTGTATAAAAACGCTTGTTGCAGACCCCCATGGAAAAAGCGCGAATATGCTTATATAAGAGCATATTCGCGCGCGTTGTACCAGTAAATTGATTACTGGTTATTATTTTGACCGGCTTCATCTTTGATTTCGCTGCGGAATGCCTCAAGACTTTCGCGGCGGCGTTCATTCTTAGCCTTTATAGACTGAAGCTGTTCTTCACTGTCTGTGAAAGCCATGGATTCTTCTGCCTTCTCCATGTTTTCAATCGTATGTTGAACCATTCCCTGAAGCTTTTCGACGTTATCACTGCGATCATCCGGATTCGGTTTACTGTTCCATGCCATCCTGAATTCCCCCTTAGTTGTATGAAGACAAACCACAAGCTGGGTCGGTCCCTTCATTATTTTTCTTCAAACTAAGCGATGTTATTCACCTTTTGTCTGGATTACCTGTGCATGCTTTCCGGATTTATCTTGCATTTGCTTTCCTTTGTTTCCACCAGCTTCTCTCGATTGTGTTCCGATATGGTTCGGATTGAAATGCTTATTGTTTCTTTTAGGATTGCTCATTGTACTTCCCCCCTTAGTAGTATCATTTCCATTTTAGAGAGGAATGTTAGGCGTAATAATTGGCAGGAGATTATTTTTATCCCCATAAATAAAAAATAAAGCCTCGTAAAAGATTACTCGGCTTTATTCAAGGGACGCTTGATTTCAAATCGTGCGTCAATTCTTTCTTCAATTGCATTCATGGCTTCCTGATCGAGAAGCAGCTGTTTTTTGTTCTCTTTTACCAGGTCGGCAAAAGATTTCTTTCTTGGTCTGCGCATATAAAGGAAAACCTCGCTCTCTTTAACGACTTGTATAAATAGTATATCCAAATTTCAGATATTTTAAACAAAGGTCATAAAGAGAGCCAGTCCCTTATTTTATTAATGCTTTGAAGGCTTCCAGGCTTGTGATTGCACCGATTTGTTTATGCGTGATTAATCCCTGTTCGTTGATTACGTAAGTTGTCGGAACCGTTAGGATATCATAGGCCTTGTTGATCTTATCATCTTCATCAAGGAGGATAGGAAAGGAAAGTCCCAGTGATTGTTGATATTCCTTAACGTTATACTGAGGATCAATATTGATGGCGAGGATCTCGATTTCATCCCGATTCTTCTTATAGAAGTCCTCCATGACCGGCATTTCTTCTTTACAAGGCGGACACCAAGTTGCCCAGAAGTTGATGATCACTTTTTTACCTTTGAATTGTGACAGTGTCACCTCTTCACCTGATAAGTCCTTTAGTTTGAAGTCAATGGCTTTATCCCCTGCATTCGGTCCCGGAAAATGTTCAGCTGGTTGGGAGCTGTCAGCTGCTTCGCTTTCTTCAATATCAATCAGCTGGTCGAAGGATTGATTGACAGGTGACTGTTCAAACTGATCTTTGGAAATAACATTTGGGCTGGACTTATTTTCAACATAAAAAGTATAGACCAATAATGCGATAAGCAATATTCCAAAAAAAGATTTCAAAAGTCCGTCTCTCCTCTTCCGATTAGTTGCTTATATTAATATATGATGGCTTGTCTCGGTTTAGTCGTGAATAGTGGGGGAATTATGAAGGAAACTTTGTGTAAAATGGTTTTGGATGTGAACTCAGTTATACTTGCTCAACATTTTTTTATTCTTCAAATAGGACGAAACTATAAAGCCAATAACTTAAGATGAACAATTTAGAAGGAGCTTCAATCAACGCTAATGATTTCCGTGCAAGACTTCGCTTTCCGCGGGTAGCCCGTGAGCCTCCTCGGCAAGCCTGCGGGAAGAAAAGCGGAAGGGCTTTGCTCAGAGGCGTGTGGCATAAGACGAATCGACCACGAAGGCGTTCTTTGCCTTCTTGGTCGGTTTGACTTATGACATGTGCCTCTAAGCCCTGCAGCTAGACAAATAGAAAAGCGGAGGCGGCTCGTTCAGCCCCGACAAGCATAAGATGAATGGACCGAGAAGGTGCTTTTTGCCTTCTTGGACCATTTAGCTTATGACCTCGAGGGGCTAGCCGCCGTAGCTAGACAAGTCTCACATAAACTATTCTTCCCGCAGGAGTCTTCGTCTTGCACTCCAATCAACCGCTGGAATGAGTTGATATATCTAAATGTATAATTAAAAACCCGAACTGATTTACCAACTATCAGGCAAATCAGTTCGGGATTATTCAGGCTAAAAGACTTATGTCCCAGCCTCATCTATCTGTTTATTATGATTGGAACTTGCCGCGCAGAACCATTTGAAGGATACCACCGTGACGGTAGTAGTCAACCTCTACTTCTGAATCGAAGCGTGCAAGAACTTCGAATTCTGTCTTCGTTCCATCTTCAGCCACAGCAGTGACAGTTAAGATGTCGCGTGGTTTAACATCATTCGTAATGTTAACAGAAATGCTTTCTCTTCCAGTCAGACCCAGAGTTTCAGCGCTTTCGCCTTTCTTGAACTGAAGTGGAAGCACACCCATCATCACAAGGTTTGAACGGTGAATACGCTCATAGCTTTCAGCGATGACAGTCTTGATGCCAAGAAGGTTCGTACCTTTGGCTGCCCAGTCACGGGAAGATCCCATACCGTAATCTTTGCCTGCAAGGACAACCAGTCCAGTTCCGTCTTCTTGATACTTCATGCATGCATCATAGATCGGCATAACTTCATCTTCAGGCCAGTACGTAGTGAATCCGCCTTCTGTACCAGGAGCGATTTGATTTCGGATACGGATGTTCGCAAACGTTCCGCGCATCATGACTTCGTGGTTACCGCGGCGGGAACCGTATGAGTTGAAGTCGCGTGGTTCTACACCATTTGCGCGCAGGTATTTACCGGCTGGTGTATCTTTACCGATCGCACCTGCAGGGGAAATGTGGTCAGTTGTCACTGAGTCACCGAATTTACCTACAACCCGAAGGCCGTTCAATCCCTGGATATCTTCAGGTGTCGGAGCAAGCCCTGTGAAGAATGAAGGATTTTGGATGTATGTTGAATTCTCATCAAAACTGTACAAAGGTTCATTGCTTGTTTTGATTTCATTCCAGCGGTCGTTTTCTGTGAACACATGCTCATACTCCCTGCGGAATAGTTCAGGTGTCACTGTAGCTTTCACAACATCCTTTACTTCATCCTGAGATGGCCATATATCTTTGAAGAATACATCGTTCCCGTCTTTATCTTTACCGATCGGATCATGTTGAAGATCGATATCGACTGTGCCTGCGAGCGCATAAGCAACTACAAGCGGCGGTGAAGCAAGGTAGTTTGCTTTCACTAACGGGTGGATACGTCCTTCGAAATTACGGTTACCTGAAAGCACAGATGTTAAAAGAAGATCTGCATCAGAAACTGCTTTTTCGATTTCCGGACGCAGTGGACCGGAGTTACCGATACATGTTGTACAACCGTAACCTACAAGGTTGAATCCGATTTGTTCCATATAAGATAACAATCCGGAGTCTCTTAGATAGCCTGTAACAACCTTTGAACCAGGAGCCAATGATGTTTTCACAAAGTCAGGAACGTTCATTCCAAGTTCCACTGCTTTTTTAGCTACAAGACCTGCTCCAAGCATGACATAAGGGTTGGATGTATTTGTACAAGATGTGATCGCAGCAATTCCGATCGCTCCTGTAGGCATCGTTACATCCTTGCCGTCTTCTGTTGTATATTTTGCTGTTTTATTGATTTCAGATGCATCCAGACCAAAGCCTTGAACGCCTTCTTTTGCTGTGATTGATTTGTGGAAAGTTTCTTTCATATCAGAAAGAGGAATCAAGTCCTGAGGACGTTTTGGTCCAGAAAGGTTTGCTTCAACTTCTGAAAGGTCGATTTCCACTACATCTGTGTAAACAGGTTCTTCTTTTTCAGGTGTGAAGAACATTTCGTTTTTCTTAAGGTACTCTTCTACCATCTTAATATGCTCTTCATCACGGCCTGTCAGTCGCAGGTAGTCAAGTGACTCTGCGTCAACCGGGAAAAATCCGCAAGTTGCACCATATTCAGGAGCCATGTTGGCAATTGTTGCACGGTCTGCCAGTGGCAGAGTGGCAACCCCAGGGCCGAAGTATTCAACGAATTTACCTACGACACCTTTTTGGCGAAGTACTTGTGTCACTTTAAGTGCCAGGTCAGTAGCCGTTGCTCCGTTTGGAAGCTCGCCGGTGAACTTAACACCGATTACTTCAGGAATCGGGAAGTATGAAGGCTGGCCAAGCATGCCTGCTTCTGCTTCGATTCCGCCTACACCCCAGCCAAGAACACCGATACCGTTGATCATGGTTGTATGTGAGTCAGTTCCAACAAGTGTATCCGGGAACGCTTCAAAGTCGCCTTCTGTTGTTTCAATAGCGTGGACTACATTTGCAAGAAATTCTAAGTTAACCTGGTGAACGATACCTGTAGCCGGTGGAACGGCACGGTAGTTTTCAAATGCTTTTTGAGCCCAGCTTAGGAATTGGTAACGCTCGGCATTACGTTCGAATTCAAGATCCATGTTTGCTTTCAAAGCGTCTGCTGTACCGTATTTATCAACTTGTACAGAGTGGTCGATTACAAGGTCAACCGGAATTTCAGGGTTGATTTTTTGAGGATCTCCTCCGATATCCGCCATTGCTTTACGCAAAGAAGCCAAGTCAACGACAGCAGGTACTCCTGTGAAGTCCTGAAGGATAACACGTGAAGGCTTGAATGGAACCTCCGCGTCTTTGCTTGATGCTCCCCAGTTTGCTAAGTTTTCAACATGCTCTTTACTGATTACACGTCCATCAAATTGGCGCAGTACAGATTCAAGTAATACCTTTACACTGTATGGTAAACGGTTAATGTTTGAAACGCCTGCTTCTTCAAGTGCCTTTAAACGATAATAATGATAACGTTTCCCTTCAAGTTCGAAGGAAGATCGTGCATTAAATACATCGTTCTTTGCCATTTTAATTCCCCCTCTAACTACAAATGCGCATTAAGTCGAAAAGTCTTCGTTCTTAACTAACGAACTTTTCTCACATTAATAATCTTAATACAAGCGATTACATAAGTAAATAACAATAAAGTTATTGTTTTTGATAAGTTTTACTTATCTGAAAAACTAAACACCTTTTGTTTTCTAACAAATGATTGATGCATCAGCATTATCGTCATTGTCAAAAGATGTCGGATGGAGAAAAAAATTATTCCAAAAAAACATTAGGACATGTTAGGGTTTTCCTCTAATAGCCGCCCTTTTCAAGTGGCACCCTAACTGTATGGAGGTGTTTCAATTGGCCAAACGCAAAGCAAACCACATCATCAATGGAATGAACGCGGCTAAAGCGCAGGGTAAAGGAGCAGGGTACAACGAAGAGTACTCCAACGAGCCATTGACGGAAGCGCAGCTGCAGAACAATAAAAAGCGAAAAACAAATCAATAAAATCCGGGACTGAATCTATGTATCAGGCGAAGGGAATTTCCGCATCTATCCGGACTCCCTCCTTCATTACCCTTTCTTGACATAAATAAACAAAAAACTCTGCAAATTTCTTGCAGAGTTTTTTGCTGCTTACATATCGTGATTACTATTATGCTTTTGGCGCGTATGGTTTTGGTTTTTTACTTTATGGGATCCGCTCAGCGGTTCTGGCTGGCCGGATTGTTTAGGTGCATTCTTCCTCATGTCTTTGCTGTCATTTTTGTTCATTGTCCATCCCTCCTCTTAATTAGGATGGATACCCGTCCGTCCGTTTATGCATACGTATAGAAAGGTGCTGAAATGCCTATAATATAAAGGCTATTTTATATTTGAAGGAGAGAATGAAAATGCCTTATCATAAAGATAAACAACAAGCGTTCCAAGCTGCCCAGCAGGGGTTCACTGACGTACAGAATACCGTGAACGAACTGGTCCTGGACGGTGGAAGTTACGGTTCCCAGCTTTCACACCTTCGTAATGAAGTGAACGAAGCGTATCAGCAGATTGAAAATGCACTCGAAGTTGCTTCTGAGACACAAAAAGAGCAGCTTCAAAAATTCAAATCCGATCTCGAATCGATTGTAAGTGAAGTCAACGGACAGCAATAAAGTAAAAAGAGGCACTTTCGTTATCCGAAAGTGCCTCTTTTGTTTAGCTGAAAGGTAAGTCCTTTTCAATTTGACCGTTGAGTTCCACGAGAGCTTCCAGGATTTCGTCATGTTCCTCAGGGCTAACGGTCCTGAGATCGATAAGTATGTGATCTTGGTGTATCCTGGTAATGACTCCGGGATCTTGCATCCTTAGTCTTTTATGAATTTCATTGGCTGGAATATGATTATGTTGAATAGAAACAAGATATGTATCGAGTTCAACTTCCGGCATGGTCCCGCCTCCTACTTTGCTTGTGCCTTCTCTCAATTCAAGAATGAATGAAACGTTCCGGTGTTTAAGCTGCTCAACCAGTTTCATCGATTGCTGATGGATATCTTCTTTCTGCCGGGTGATTCCGAATACGGCAGGGATTTTATCTTCCTCTTTTTTCAAATAGTGAAGAAGGGTCATTTCCAGTGCTGCAATGGTCATTTTGTCAACACGCAGTACACGTGCGAGCTGATGTTTCTTTAGCAGATCAACAGCTTCTTTCTTACCGGCTATGATCCCCGCTTGGGGACCGCCCAGCAGTTTATCCCCGCTGAAAGAAACGAGGTCGGCCCCTTTCTCGATCACATCGCTTACGAGTGGTTCTTCTCCAATACCATACTTCGAATAATCAAAAAGTGCCCCGCTGCCTAAATCTTCATAATACAGCACATGATCATACTCTTTTGTCAGCCCTGCAAGCTCTGCCGATTCAACAGCTGAAGTAAAACCCTTCATAACAAAGTTGCTCTGGTGCACTTTCATGATCATCGCAGTATCTTCTCCTATATGGCCTTGATAATCCTTTAAGTGCGTTTTATTGGTAGTGCCCACTTCAACAAGCTTTGCCCCGCTTTCTTCCATGATCGAAGAAACTCTGAAGGACCCTCCAATTTCAACGAGTTCCCCCCTGGACACAATCACTTCTTTATTTTTCGCAAGAGCAGACAGTATGAAGAATACAGCTGCAGCATTATTATTTACGATCATGGCAGCCTCAGCCCCAGTCAATTCACAAATGAATTTTTCTGCATGAGTGTGGCGCGTTCCTCTTTTACCCTCATCAATATCATACTCAAGGTTATTATATGAACCTGCAACAATGCTTATATGTTCAATCGTTTCAGCTCCAATCCTGGCCCTGCCAAGATTCGTATGTAAGACGATCCCGCTTGCGTTGATGATTCTATGTAAAGATATCGAATATTTTTTCCTTTTTATTTTTCCCGCATGCATAAACATTGCGTCAAGAAAGCCTTTGGTGTCGGGCGGCGGTCCCTCCCAAGTTCCTTCAAGAATGTGCTTTCTGATCGTTGCTATGCTTTCTTTCACCAGTTCTTTTCCTTGATTGGAGGAAAGGTCATTGATTTCAATAAATCGATTGAATCCGCCGGTTTCAAGGACTTCATGGATCGGGGGTATCTTTCTCAGCAGTTCTTTCATGATTACCCTCCTTTACTGCTTTTTCCCCATTATAACACCCTCACCAATTAATGCAGAAAGAATAGAATGTGTAAAAGAGAAAGTTAGGGGTCAGATGTAAATGAGTAAGGAAAGGGAAAATTTTTATTTAGAGAACTGGGAAGAGCGAATGAAAGATTGGCTGTTGGATCCCGATACAGTTCGGCTAGATGAAAAGGAATTCCGAATTGACTTCCTGGACACGACAGATGCGTTCATCGTGGAAGTGGAAACAGAAAATATTTGTCCGGATGAATTGATCTTGATGAAGAGGGATCACCGGCTCATTATATCAATCAGATTGAAAAATGAATTAAAAGCGAGAAGCAGATATGTTGAGTTCCCTTTTTGTCTAAAGCAGCGGGATTTAACCTATTCTTTGGAGCACCATACAATTGAAATCAATGTTCCTAAGCAGGAATGCAAGGAGAACACATCATTGGTCATCCGTGTTCAGGGAATTTGTAATGAAGACAGCCCCTCCATATAATATGGAAAAGCCTGGAGAATCCAGGCTTTTCAGGGTTATCGCATCTCTTCAATTTTAGAGATGATGTCATTTACGTCAGGAAAGACTCCTGTATCAAGTTTGGAATAGATTTTGGTTTCGCCTACTGTGATTTCGAAGGCGCCGCCAGAGGATGGAATCAGCAATAGTTCTGGAATATCATATCTAAAATGGGTAAATAACTGTTCCGCGAAACTCGCGGCTTTTGGTGAGTAGTTTCACCTCAGGCAGAACTCAATCTTGATATTTAGGTTATCCATTAAGGAAACCACCTTTCTTTCGTATTTTCTTTCATTTTAAAGCAGGCCTTTTATTGATGCAAATCACAATGAAAGGCCTCTTTATATTTTGCCTCATCTCTTATCTTTCCTGTACAATATGTGTATCTATACATAAAGGAGTGAATGCAATGAGTAAAGAAGAAATCATCCGTTTGACTTCTCTGTCATCAAAAGCCGGCTGAGGATGCAAATTAAGTCCGAGCGACTTGGCGCAAGTTTTGCGTCAGCTGCCCCCTCAGAAAAAACATGAAGAATTACTAGTTGGAAATGAATCCTCCGATGACGCGGGAATCTATCAATTAACGGATGAGATCGCTCTTGTTCAAACAGTTGATTACTTTACTCCTGTGGTCGATGATCCATACTTGTTCGGTCAAATCGCTGCAGCAAATGCCTTGAGCGATGTTTATGCAATGGGCGGATGGCCGAAAACCGTCATGAATATAGTCGGATTTCCCATTAAAAAGCTGGGTGGCGATGTGCTGGCCAGGATCCTTGCCGGTGCTCAGAGTAAAGTGGCGGAAGCAGGGGCCGTCACAGTGGGAGGACACTCCATTGATGACCAGGAACCCAAATTCGGGCTTAGCGTCACGGGACTCGTACATCCAAAGAAATACTGGACCAATATTGGTGCGGCACCAGGGGATGCCATTGTACTGACGAAGCCTATCGGTGTCGGGATATTAACGACCGGGATTAAGCGCCAGGCTGTTACAGAAGCTCAGGAAAATGAAGTGATTGATACAATGAGGACGTTAAATAAGGAAGCCTCTGAGGTGCTTAAGGATTATCCTGCGAATGCCGTGACGGATGTAACCGGATTCGGTCTATTGGGCCATGCCTTTGAAATGGCAAGCGGAAGTGAAGTAACCCTGCATATTTCCTATGATTCCATCCCGCAGCTGCCGGGTACGAAAGAACTGGCTTTGGAGGGCATTATCCCTGGCGGATCGAAAGCCAACCATCAATGGTTGAGAGATGATGTCCTTTTTGACCCTGGTCTGACCCTTGAAGATCAATTGATTCTGTGTGACTCAATAACATCAGGCGGATTATTGATCAGCCTGCCGAAAGAACAAGCCGGAAAATATCTGAAGGAAATGAAAAAGCGTTCACTCAATGCGTGGATTATCGGGGAAGTTACAGAAACAGCAGATAAACGCCTTTATGTCACCAAATAGGTGTTATCCGATTTCCGAAGGCGAAGAATAGAAATAGCCAAACAAAAACGCCTGGAGTCAGACTTTCCGGGCGTTTTTGTTTATAAGCTTGAAAAAATGATGATGAATCATTTTTGAAAATATCCTTATTTGCAAAAGGTGCCTTTTTCCCCCTCCAGCCGGAAAGCAATTAAACCACATGACTTTCTTATCAAGACTGATAAAAGGGATTGGGGACGCAGGCTCTTCTACTATAAAATCGTGATCACCCAGATCATCATGTTTACATAGCATTCTTATCGTTGCCTTATTACTTGCATCCGATAGAATAGTTAACATTTTGAATGGTATGTCGCTCAACTTATCAACATTGACGATGATTTCCTCTTTGCATGCCAAGAGATCTTTATGAATCCTTCCCGAATCAGTTACAGGATACCATGTGAATTTCTTTATTGGACTTTTGTTGGAATCAATTACATCAATTCCCTGTTTTACAGAACCTTTCGTGTCAAGGAAGTCAATTAATTGATGGATGGGCTGGCCGGCATTGGTTTTTTTTCTGAAAAATGCATCATTTGCAACCAGGATGAACTTCCCTCTGGCTCGTGTCACAGCCACATTGATAAGCCTGTCGCTTCCTTTCTTTGTAAAGAGCGCACCAACCTTTTCATGTGCAGTCCCATCTACAGCATCGAAGACGATCATATCATTTTCAGATCCTTGAAAACCGTGAACTGTAGCAGCATAAAGATTGGTTTTGTTTTTCGGGAAGAAGGGTTCAATCAGTTCTTGAATCAGTAGATTATACCATCTTGCCTGCGCGCGATAGGGGGTGACGATCCCTATTGAAATGTTGCGGTCATTCAGCGCCCTGATGACGAGAATCAAGGTGATAAAACTTGAAAAGATGTTCCATCTTGAGCCCCGGTCGGTAACTCCCCATTCTGATCCTTCCTCTAAAGAAAATAAAATACTTCCTTCTCCGGAGAATGGTTCACTTCCGAGAATGCCGTCTCTCATCTGTGCGGCATCTGGATGATCGCCAACTCTGGAGTGATATATATGGCGGTTGGTAAATGCAGATATGCTCGGATGCATTCGCCTTTGTTCAGGAAGCAGCAGTAATTGAGGATGTCCGCTCCCTTTTTCAACCGAATCCGCTACTTTTGACAGGTGAAAGATATCATCCTTTAACCACTTTTCAGCTAATGGATGAAAGCTTCCTGCAATGGGAGGCAGCTGTTTGAAATCACCGCAAATGATGATATTTTTTGCCATCGTAGACGCAAATGCCACTTGAGGCACATAGGCCATACTTGCTTCATCCACAATGACGAGGTCGAATTCCTCCTCATATATGAGTGGGTCGATGGCCGCTTTACTCAGGGTGGTACCAATCACCATTGCATCATTAAGAAGCGTCCCTTCCTTTCTTTTCAGTTGTTCCTTCAGTTTTTGATAGTGTACTTCTAATTGGGATAATCGTTCTGAATCATAGCTTGAGAAGTTTAATGACAGCTTCTTTCTCAATCTCCTTCTATACGTTTCCACTTTCCCCTTTTCTTCGGCAAGCTTCGGGTCCTGCTTTTCCAACAGCTGTATCACATTCAGATCAGTTATGTCATCCTGATATGATTTCCTGTTGATGCCGTATCGGATGACTTCTCCAGATTTCCAGCGGTCGTGAGCGGACAGGAAATGATATATTTCTTCTATTAATACATCAACAGCTGCATTGCTGTGAGACAATAGTAAAATGCGCCTGCCCTCTGAATAATGGTAAGAGGCAACACGGGCGAGTGTGTAAGTTTTACCGGTTCCCGGCGGCCCCCACAGATAGGTTACCGGATTGTATTTGCTCCTTAAGTAGGCTTCATGCAGTGTGCTTTTAATTGAAGCTTTGTTATGTGAAGTACATTTGGGCGGGACCATTATATCCCTGATTCTCAGGGCTTTATTATGTCTTTCTTTTGCTTCTTCAAGCCTTTCAATCAGCTTTTCAAGCAGTTCTCCCTGATCGTGAAAGAGCTGCCCTGATGTAATGGGGTCTCCGATAAACTGTTCGAACTCAATTACACACTCCCTTTCTTCCGAACTGATCACTGTTCCGGACACTTTTTTTCCCCGGGTTTCACACGTAACCGTCCCTCCTTCAGGAATGGACACGGGATACACAAGGGTAAACCAGTAGATGAAAGCTGCGTCACCCTTCCTGAGGCATTTTCCTTCTTCTATAAAGACCCCGGAAGAATCACGTTTTCTTAAATGCGCTATTTCTATCTCAAGAGCGGTCCTCCACTCTTCTATCAAAGATGTAATTTTCATTATACAACCACCTGCAGTTACAAAATCCACACAAAGTTTAATCATAACAATTCCCCTTGAACGTGTGAAGTTAAAATGCTGTACAAAAAAAAGAAACCGGAGTTTCCTCCAATTTCCTTTTGAGATAAGTTATAATTCCGTTGTCAAATTGCTCAGTTTGTCAGCAGACTGGGCCAATTGGGATATCGCCTGTGAGATTTCTTCGACAGCCCAGGAGATTTCTTTCATTTCTCCTTCAACCTTTTCGCTTTTAGTTTTACTTTGGTCGATCGAATCCACTATCCCTTCAAAAAACACATGGGCTTCATTAGTAGAAACCATACCGGTTTTTGCAAGACCTTCCACGGATGTAATATATCTTGAGATCTTGTCTACCTGCTCCTTTGTCCCCGATATCAGCCCTGAAACATTCGTTACCGAACTTTTCGTCTGATCAGACAATTTACGCACCTCTTCTGCCACCACTGCAAAACCTTTTCCGTGTTCACCTGCTCGGGCAGCCTCTATACTGGCGTTAAGGGATAAAAGATTTGTTTGTTCAGCAATTGTCTGTACAATGGATACAATGTCAAAAATTTGATTGGATATTTGATGAAGCTGATGGATTTCCTTCAACATTTCTCCCAAATCAGAAAGGATTTTTCTCATATGATCTCTCTGAAGGCCCATTTTCTCTTTACCTTCAATTGAAAATTCCCCGATTTGTTCGATTGCTGCCGTTCCTTCTGAACTTAACGTACTTACCTGATCCATGCGAGCAGTTATGGTTTCAAGGGAGGCCATTGATTCTTCAGAGATTGCTGCAAGTCCGTTTGTTGCCTCTTGTACACTAGCGGTGACATTTTCCTTAAGCAGGCGTGCATCTTCCCTCATTTGTTCGTTTTGGGATTCGTACGCCTCCAATACCAACTGCTGTTCAAGATTTAAGATCTTCGTTACTGACTTGATCACTTTATGGTAATCCTCGACATTTGAATAAGCGCGAAACAGTACTTGAAAAAGTGTCATCTGCAGGTTCTGGAAGGAAGCTATATACCACTTGGTGGGTAAACCGATATGGATATGCATCCTAGCAATTTTTCTTCTCTTGTCAATGAACGATTGATCAATTTTTCCATTCATCATCTCTGTGATATGAATTGCGAGTGTACCTTTTAATCGATTTATTGAACTGTATTTATTCACGATGGATGTAAGGGTCGGATTTTGTTCGATGGGAAAGTAAAAACCGTCTACAACTTCCCTGATATTTTCCTCGACGACGTCATGGCAGGCTTTCAGGACAGTCAAGTCCTCCTCGGTCAGCTGAATCATTTCGAGCTGCTCTTCCATTTCCTTTGAAACAGTGATCGATACTTCACTTTTCCAAGCTGATTCTTTTAGTCTAGTTGCCTGAACACTCTTTCTCTTTTTTAATAACACGTAAACCCCTCTTTTGTTTGTATAATATATCCTTTAAAGGAAAAAACTTATGTTTTTACTATATCAAAAAACACCCTTTCAGGCAGGGTGTTTTTTGAAAAGTTTATGACCAAAAAGGGACTTTTGTATGATGTTGATGTCAGTTCCCCTCAGTTTCCTCGATATATTTTTCAGCGAAATACAAAACATCTTCCACATACTCATCACTGTGGTTGTAGGCAAAAACAGCTTGTTCTATTTCGCCGTCAGCCGCTCCGTTCCGAGCCAGATAATTTGCGGCACTGAATACTGCATCTTCAATTTGAAACGGATCAGCAACACCGTCCCCATTGGCATCCACCCCATAACCTCCATATTTTTCAATGATGTCGGGATTGGTTTTCTGGTCTTCAGGGATATCCCCTTTTCCGAGATCGCGGCAAGAAGGGTGTGACCAGCCGACAAAAGTGCATGGCATGAACTGCATATGACCTTCGGCGCCCACAGGGGAAATCAGGGAACTCATTGTGGAAAATTTAGTTTCAACCCTGTGGTGGGCAGCCAATAGGTTCCAAGGGACACCGTATTCCTTTTCAGCTGCCTTATAAATTGGAAGGTATTGAGACGGTACTTCTTCCTTTCCTAATAAGGACAGCTTATTAGAAGGTACTATATTATTGAGATAAAAATATAACAGCAAAATGAAGAAAGGAATGAATAATATTTTGATGGGAGAGGCGTGTTTCTTTTTATAATCAGCTTTTTTCTTTTTACGTTTCTTCGCCATCGGCACCCCTCCTAACTATGTGATTCCATTAAGTATTTTAATATGAGAATGTTTTTAATACAATCAAAGAGTGTACCCTTTTTCAATACAAATAAAAAAATGACCCGATTGAGTCATTTCTGAGCTCTTCGGATCATCCAATTTGATTATTTAGTAACAAAACGCTGCTCCAACGATAATTAACAAGATGAATAGAACAACGATTAGTGCGAAGCCTCCCGCGTATCCTGCTCCGCCGTATCCGCATCCGTATCCAGGGTATCCGTATCCATACATAATCAGTCACCTCCAGTTATCTAACTACGATATTACTGTATGTATAGGACAAATTGTAGGTTAATCATTACTGTTGAGATTTGAAATGTTTTTAATTCTAAATCGCGGTATGATAAGCTTCCTCTCTTCAATCAGGCGGAAAAATTGATTAAAATGTCCAGAAATAAAAAAACGCCCAGACCGGGTCTGGACGCTTTTCTAGCTTATATTTTTTCATGGGCTTCTGTTTTCTTCCTTGGTTTAGGTTTAATGTAAAGGCCAAGTTCCTTTTTTTCATGATTCAATGACTTGTACAGCGATACCATCATCAGTGCCATAATGACTGAGAACGGCAGGGCCGCTACAATAAGGGCATTTTGCAGGGCCTGCAATCCACCGCTGTATAATAGGATCAATGCCACTACAGATTGGGCAATCCCCCAAGTTAACTTTACATAGTTCGGCGGTGTCAATGAACCATATGTCGTCTGCATGCCAAGTACGAATGTTGCTGAATCGGCAGATGTAATAAAGAATGTACCGATCAGTGTAATGGCTACAACCGACAAGATGGTAGACCATTCAAAGCTGTTAAAGACAGCGAAGAGGACTTCTTCTGTAGCGAATTGAGTCAAATCTGTTCCAGCTCGCTGTACTTCGATCGCAGAAGTACCGAAAGCAGCGAACCAAAGGAAGCTGACCAGTGCCGGCAGAAGCAATACCCCGATAAGGAATTCACGGATGGTCCTTCCTCTTGAAACACGGGCGATAAAGATACCGACGAACGGTGACCAGGAAATCCACCATGCCCAGTAGAAGATCGTCCATCCGTTTATCCACGAACGATGCTCTGGATTCAATGGAGCAATCCTGAAACTCATGGCAGCGATATTCTGAATATATGCCCCGATGGTGTCAGTGAACATATTCAGTATTAATAATGTTGGGCCGATGAAAAAGACAAGGATGAATAATCCGACAGCCAATACCATATTCGTATTGGATAAATATTTGATCCCCTTACTCAGTCCGGACCACGCAGAGATCATGAACAATACAGTGACGATCGCAATGATGATGGACTGCACGGTGAAATTATTCGGTATGTCGAATAAGTATGACAGCCCTCCATTTATCTGTGCTGCACCGAATCCGAGTGTAGTGGCAACACCGACAACTGTTGCGAATACTGCAAGTACATCGATAATCGTGCCCAGGATGCCATCCACCTTGTTACCGAAGATTGGTCTCAAGGTAGCCGAAATCAACCCGGGCTCATCTTTGCGGAACTTATAATATGCCAGAGCCAATGCAACAATCGCATAAATTCCCCAGGCATGGATGCCCCAGTGGAAAAACGTATAGCGGAGCGCTTCTTTGTTTGCCTGATTAGTCCCTCCTTCAGCCAGCGGCGGCGTCATGAAATGGGAAAGCGGCTCTGCAGCCCCCCAGAATACAAGTCCGATTCCCATACCTGCACTGAATAACATGGCAAACCATGTGCCTTTTGTGTATTCAGGCTTTTCATCTGGTTTCCCCAGACGTATCGTTCCCATTGGGCTGAAAATCAGGAATATGCAGAATATTACAATGACAGTTACTAATATTAGATAATACCATCCAAATGTAGAGGTAATGAATTCCTGCATATTTGCTGTTACGTCCTCAAAGGACTTCGGAGCGATCACTCCATATGCTACAGCTGCAGCAACTAGTACAACTGTGATCCAAAAAACATTTGATATTCTTTTCATAGAAATCTCCTTTCTTTAATTGTTTTTAAGTATTCTTAAAAATGTGTGCGGAAAGTAAAAACAGAAATAGGCCCATTTCCTTATTCCCTTTTTTCCGCTTTCGAAACCAACAGTTGTTACCCTATCAAAAATAAACTTAAGAATGCAAGCAAAAACCTTTGATTTTCCTATTATTTGCGAATAGAACGTTTTCATTCTTGTAATTTTCACTACTGTGAATCAAATATGGGCTGGATCATTAAAAAGAGACGCCCTTGAAAGGACGCCTTCCTGCATTATTCTTTAATAACTTTTACTTTTACGTCCCGCACTCCATATTCCAGTGCGTCTTCTTCATGCTGCATATAAATATCAATGCGGTTCCCTTTAATCGCTCCGCCCGTGTCCTCTGCACGAGCATATCCATATCCTTCAATATATACCTTTGAACCTAAAGGAATAATATCGGGATCGACAGCAATGACTCTGGCGTCAGGGTTCGCAATCAGGTCAACACCCGTTTTGGTGATTCCGATACAGCCTTCACAGTGAGCAGTATAGGCTGTCGCGGTAACATCGACCTCTTTAACGACATCTGATGTATTTTCATTCTTACTGTTCTTTTCTTCAGATACAGCTTTTACAGCTTCACTCTTAGCTTCCTCTTCGTTCACAGTAATCCCTTTTTCAAGCAACTCCTGGCGGGTATCTGCTTCTTCAATGGAAAAATGATAACGATTCGCAATTTCCCACAGGATATCGCCTTTTTCTATATTATGATACTCATTAAGTGCTTTCTCAGTGTTATCGTCTTCTTCTGCTGATGCAGATGGCAGTCCGATTGAAAGAATGAACGCGAAGGAAAGAATGGAAAATATACCTTTTATCATATTGTAAAATTCCTCTTTTTGTGGTTATGGATTAAAACCAACAAAAGAAATGGTAACATAGACATACATCAGTTATATAACAATTTATTTATAATAAGATAACAATTAGATAACACGGCTGTAATAGTCGGCAATATTGAGACTTTTCTAATCACGGCCATTCAAGAGATGCCTTCTTTTGGATATCCAGGGACTGTTAAAGAATTAGCACATGAAAAAACCCCATCGGGAACATGTCCCAATGGGGCAATCTATATAAATTATTTTGTTTCAAGTACTTTAACATTAACTGTTTTTCTTCCCCAGTCTACCGCTTGATCTTGAGATGGGATGAATACATCGATTCGGTTGCCTTTAATTGCTCCTCCTGTATCTTCAGCAGTCGCATAACCATAACCCTCGACATAAACTTTTGATCCAAGTGGAATTACGTCAGGATCAACCGCGATGACTTTTGCATCAGGGTTCTCTTTCAGGTTCACACCCGTAGCAGTGATGCCGGAGCATCCTTCGCAATCCGCAGTATACGCAGTAGCTTCCACAGAGAGTTCATTTGCGACAGCTTCCTGTTCTTGTTGAGGCTCAGCTGAAGCTTCTTCAACTTCTGGAGCTACTTCTGGTTTTTCTTCCGGTTGAGGAGCAGGTGCAGCCTCTTCTTGCTCAGAAGTATTTGCAGGAGTTGAAGGTGCTTTATCATCCAGATTGATTAACAATTCCTGACCTGGAACGATAAGGTCACTTTCCAAGGCATTCCAACCTTGAAGATTGTCCACTGAGATACCGTAATTAGATGCAATGGCCCACAGCGTGTCACCTTTTTTTACTGTATAATATTCTTTAGATGATACTTTAAGTTCCTGGTCGGGAAAAATAACATCCGAACCTAAATTGTTCCAAGTTTTCAGTTGATCAACAGATGTGCCATATTCCTTCGCCAATCCCCACAGCGTATCACCCTTTTTGACTTCAATCTCTTGTGCTGAAGCGCTCGCACCACCTGAAACTGCAAGTGTAGTGAAAGCAGCTACAGAAATAATCGATTTTTTTAGTTTCATAGAAAAATTCCTCCTTATGTAGCTAGCACTATTTATTTTTGCTAACAGGGAAAATACTAACATAGTAAAATCTCAATACAATAACAAGGAAATTATAAAGATGCGTCAGAAATATTTCACCCCTGTAATATTAAGCGTTTTCCTGTATAAATTATCTTATAGAGGAATAAAAAACCATTATAAGTAGATAATAAAGGTTTATGTGGATTATTATGGATAATAATCAGCTTACCGAAATTTATAAACAACAATAAGAAAACACTTAACAAGATATTTTTTTCACTTTATACTGGTTGAGAAATATGAAATGCATGGGAGGTAAAAACCTGTGGAAAATCAAGAAGATAATATCGTACTCTATAGAGATGAACCGGACGAACATGCGGGACGTTGTGAATGCGGCAATAACGTATTTAAATCAACCGTGCTTGACGGTAAATTTTATCGGAAATGCCAGGAATGCGGCAAAACGAAAATCGTGTAACTTAAAAAAGGGAAGTGCCTGTGTTTCAGGCACTTCCCTCCCTTATTTACTGAGTTATGATGATCGGTTCATTTTTAGTAATGATGATAGTATGTTCGATTTGGGCAACAAGGCTCTTATCAGGCGTAATATATGTCCAGCCGTCGCCTTTTTCTATTACATTCTGGGCTTTCATTGATATAAATGGCTCAAAAGCGATAACCATTCCATCCTTTAACAGCCCATTATCCCATGGGTCGAAGTAATTCAGGATGTGATCCGGCTTCTCGTGCAGTGATTTGCCCACACCATGTCCAGTCAGATTTTTGATGACTGTAAAGCCATTTCGTTTTGCTTCGTTATGCACTGCCTTGCCGATACCATTCAGTTTTGACCCTGCTTTTGCTTTATGAAGGCCGGCTTCAAAAGATTTAACCGCTGCTTCACATAAAGCTGCAAGTTTAGGATCGCCTTTACCGACAACAAATGAGATGCCTGTATCTGCATAATAACCATTCTTCGACCCTGATACATCGATGTTAACAAGGTCGCCTTCTTGAATCACTTTGTCGCCGGGGATTCCGTGCGCCACTTCTTCATTTACGCTGATACATGTATAGCCGGGAAATTCATATTCCCCTTTTGGCCCGGAAATCGCTCCATTGTCATTGAACATCTTTCCTGCGATTTCATCAAGCTCTTTTGTAGTGACGCCTGGTTTTGTGTGAGATTTCAATTCTTCACGTATCATTGCCACAATTCGGCCGATTTCTTTTAATGCTCGTAAATCCTCTTCAGTTTTTACTATCATACAATCTTCCTTCTCTATTTGATTTCATCTTCCCTTACTATACCTAATACAGCCATTTTTTAAAAGGAAAAGCTCTATAAAACCTCGGTCTATTACTGGTGAAATATGATCGCTTCACTAAACAAACAAAAACAAAATCGGCATGAGAACAGACATGATAACAGCAGTTAACGCCATTGCCGCTCCGCTTACAGCACCTTCAAGTTCACTTTCTTTTAGTGCTTGTGCCGTGCCTATGCCATGTGAAATGACCCCGAAAGACAGCCCCTTTGCGATCGGGTGAGTGATCTTTAATCGTTTATTGAGAAAAGGCAGAAACATGGCCCCAAGGATTCCCGTCACAATCACTGCAGCGGGTATCACTTCAACCTTTGCATTTATCAGTCTTCCTATATCCACAGCTACCGGTGTAGTGATCGTTTTCACTAGTAAAGAACGGTTGAACTCTGCAGGTATGTCCATAAATGAGGCGAGTAGATATGTTAGAATCATGGAAACTCCGCTTCCTGCCATGATGCCTGATAAGATAGGCTGCCAGTGACGCAGAATAAGTTTACGGTGCTGATACAATGGATATGCAAGCGCGACTGTGGCAGGACCGAGCAGGTAAGTAATGATTTCGGTTCCTTCTTTGTAAGCCTTGTATGGTATATCGAAAAGAATCAATGTAAAAATAAGTCCCGATGAACTCAAGAATATGGGGATGGTGACCGGGCTGGTCCAAAGACGGTGCACTTTTATTGAGAGGTTAAAGTACAAGACCGTTAATCCTATTGCCCCGATACCTTCAATGAGTGCTGTCATAAGCTTTTTTCTCCCTTATTCGAATAAAACCCTGAACCCATGCAGAAGTGGCTGTGAATCCTGCTAACACGCTTAGGAGGAGAATCAGGATAAGCTTCCATCCAAATTCAGAGAGGTATGGACCAAGTGCCATAGCACTTATTGATAATGGCAAGAAAAAAAATGAGAAGTACTTCAGGAAAAAGTTCGCTCCCTCAATCAATATCTTTTCTTTAAAAACTCGTGTGAATAATAGTAAAAATAGTATCATCATTCCGATGATACTTCCGGGTATTGGTATATGAAAGAAGTCAGCAATCCACTTTCCTGCTTCATTAAATAAACATAAAGTCATAATCTGTATAAGTACTCTGATCATTATCATGCTCCTATCGCTTAAATGTCCCCATTAGATTTTACCATATGGCAGGGATAGAATTAATATGGTTGTTTCATGGGAATATAAATCACTTGAAACGCGAAAAAGATGATCCTCCGAAAGTGCGGGGACCATCTTTTAATTTTATTGATTTGTTGAACTCTGTGGAGTATTGACTAAAGTCAGGACAAGATTGAAAATTAAGATAGAACTTTTACGAATGCTTCAGCCGTTGCCTGACTTGATTGCGGATTCTGACCCGTAACAAATTTACCGTCTGTTATAACATGTTCACTCCATGCTTCCGACTTTTCAAATTGCGCTCCTTGCTCGCGAAGCTTTGTTTCCAGCAGGAAGGGCATTAAAGAATCCAGACCCGTTTGCTGTTCTTCTTCGTTTGTGAATCCAGTCATGCTGATTCCGTCAACAAGGAATTTACCGTTTGATAACTTTGTCCCTGTAAATCCGGCTGGACCGTGACAAACAGCTCCGATCGCTTTATTATTTTCTGCAAAATGAGCCAAAGCATCCTTCAGTTCCGGGCTGTCGGGCAGGTCGAACATCGTTCCATGACCTCCAGGCAGGAAGATTCCATGATACTCATTTACATTCAGCTGGGAAAGGACCAGTGTTTGATCGAGTTCTTTGGTGATTCCTTTCCAAGTTTCGACATTTTCATCATCCAGACTGTTTGGGTCAAGTGGAATCCTGCCACCCTTCAAACTGGCTACATCAACTTCAAACCCTTGATTTGTAAACTCCTCGTATGGTTCTGCAAACTCTGACAGCCATAAGCCTGTTTCATGTTCATCGTCGATTTTGCTTGCATTTGTCAATACCATTAATATCTTTTTCATCTATAAACCCTCCAAAAACAACTTTTCTTTGTGTACATAGTTGTTTTATCCTTTCTGACAGGAATTAAACGTGGAGGGGAGAATTCTTTCTATTTTCAATACATAATAAAAACAGCGATGCATTACTACGCATCACTGTTTTGAAGCGGTAAGCTGATTTTCACTGTTGTTCCATCCCCATAGTTTGATTCATAAGCTATGCTTCCGCTGTGATTTTCTATGATTTTGTGAGAAATCAGTAAGCCCAATCCGGTCCCTTTTTCTTTAGTTGAATAAAACGGCTCTCCTAAATGCTTAAATACTTCTTGTGGAATGCCTTCTCCATCATCTTTTATGAGTATATGGAATTTATTTCCTTCAACAGCTGTTTCAATTTCGATACTTCCATTAACTGAAATAGCATCTATGGCGTTTTGAATGATATTGAAAAAGACCTGCTTCATTCCATTAGGACAGCCATATAGAGATACATTTTGCTCAACCGCATTCATGGTTATGACACCATTTTTAGTTTTTATTCCAGTTTCAACAATCGTGATAACTTCTTTCAGCAATTCCTCTATATTTAGAGAATTACGCAAAATACCCTGGGGCTTGGCAAGATATAAGAAGTCCGTAATGATTTCTTCCATTCTATTGATCTCTTTCACTACAACTTTTAAATATTCTTCGTTGTACTGTTTCTTATCATCGCATAATTGAAGGAACCCTTTAATCGGAGTAAGCGGATTCCTTATCTCGTGAGCAACTGCAGCAGCCATTTGCCCAATCACAGCAAGCTTCTCCGACTTTTTAATTTGTTCCTCAATCATACGCCGTTCCTCAATATTACGGGAGACAGACACTACATTGAGGATCCCTCTTGTTACTGGATCAAAGATAGCTTTCAGGACACTTTCAAACCAGCTGTAATCCCCTTCACTTCCCATCACCCTATAAGTGACCTGGATGACATTGTTCGCTTCGTTTAAAGTGGTTAATAATTCTTCTATTTTCTGTTGATCTTCCGGATGAATAATATCAAATGGGTGTCTCCCTATCAATTCATCTGGAGAGAAACCAAGTGAAGAGATAGAGGGAGATATATAAATATAAGACCCATCAGGCTCATGAAGATTGATGATATCTGATGAATTTTCAGCAAGCAGGCGGTATTTTTCATCACTTTTTTGTTTCTTTACTTCTATTTCTTTCTTTTCTGTAATATCGATTACCTGTCCCAGTACATAGGACACCCCTTGATCTTGTATGAGAGATACATGCAAATCTCCTGTCTTTATCTCTCCTGTCCTTGTGATGAAGCGCTTCTCCATATGATACTCATGGCGGTTTCCTTCGATGACTTCCCCGAGGAATTTCATATCGACTTCATAATCTTCGGGATGGGAAAAATCCTTTAGTGAACTCCATTGCCAAGTTTCATCTTTATAACCGATAAATTGTTTGAAAGCGGGATTGACCATCACCTTCGTCTCATCTAACGTCATTACTAGCTGAGGGATTCTTGATTGATAGAAAACTTCTTTAAACAGACTGGCTGCCAGCAAGATGTCACCGCCTCATTTCATTTGTCACCTAGTTTACATCAAATAAAAATTGGATCTTTTTTTGCTGAGGATCCCATCCAAGGTAAGCAGAAAATTGCTTATCCCCCTTTTTAAACCCGTCAATGCGATCTGACTTTCCGTCTTTTAACACTTTTTTGATAACAGTACCTGTAATCTTTTTGGATAGGATCGTTTTTGAAATCGTAAAGCTGCATTTTGTTTTTTGATAATTGGTGCAGCCATAAAACTTTCCTTTGTCAATGACTTTACCCCCGCACTTCAAGCAAGCGCCCAGGCTTTCTTTACTTCCCCGTTTTCCGTATTTCTCATTTTTGCGCTGTATGGATGCTGTATCGAGATCCGCGAAACTCCACGATCCCGCTTCCTGTAACGCATTATTCACCAGGGAGTGACTCAATTTCTTCACTTGTTCCATAAACTCGGGAGCTGAAGCTTTTCCATCTCCTATTTGGTGCAGCCGCTGCTCCCACTTCGCCGTCATTTCAGCAGAGGCAAGTACGTTTTCACCTATCGCCCTGATAAGTACTTTTGCTTTATCGGTTGGATATACGATATTTTTCTGTATCGTGATATATTGACGATCTTTCAGCATGGTGATGATGCCGGCCCGTGTCGCTTCCGTCCCCAGTCCTTCCGTTTTCATCAGAACTTTCTCAAGTTCATCATTTTCAATGTACTTCCCTGCCGTTTTCATCAAGGTAATTAACTGACCTTCTGTGTATCTTTTAGGAGGCTGGGTCTTGCCTTCCTTTATATTTACTTTTTTCACCATGCCCTGATCTTCTTTATTCACAGGAGGCAGCAGAGGATCCTTCTCTTTTTCATTTTCAATGATGATCTTTCTCCAGCCTTCCTGGAGAATCTGTTTTCCTTTTGAAATAAACTCAGCACGTCCATCGACAATTGTTACAATCGAGGTGTAATTCATGATTGCCTTCTCGTGATGAGCCGCGATAAAGCGTTTAATGATGACATCATATATCTTTCTCTCGTCAGGTGACAAAGAAGAGGGGTCGGTAACCTGTTCGGTCGGGATGATGGCATAGTGATCGGATACCTTGGCGTCATTAACAAACCTCTTGTTATTGATCAAGCTCATGTGAGGAACCGGGATCCATTGATGATAAGGTTCAAACTGCTTTAATTTGTTCAGTATATCGGGAAATGTCTCCGCCTCCCCTTTGGTTACATATTGGGAATCTGACCGGGGATAAGATACAATGCCTTTTTGATAAAGCTTTTGAAGTATATCAAGCGTTTTCTTTGGAGAAAACTTGAACATCTTATTGATGGTTGCTTGTAATGCAGAAAGATTGAACAGCATAGGAGGTGAAAACTCTTTTCTTTCCGTTTTCACATCTTTAATCACAGCCGGTTTATCCTTACAAAATAAAGCGATTTTCCTCGCAAGTTCATCACTTTGAATTCGGCTTTCTCCTTCCTTTTGCCATGTGCCCTCATAAGAGTGTTCTCCAAACTGAAAATCAGCCTTCACTTCCCAGAAGGGTTCACTGTTGAATCGTTCGATTTCCTCATCCCGTTTTACAATAAGTGCAAGCGTAGGGGTCTGCACACGCCCAGCTGAAAACACATCCGACATTCCCTGCTGTTTCAGCAGGATACTGTAAACTCTCGAAGCATTCATACCAACCAGCCAATCGGCGCATGCACGCGAATAGGCTTCATAGTAAAGGTTGCGGAGCTCGTGTTCTTCCTTCAGATTCTTAAAGCCATTTAGTATCGCTTTTTCCGTCAGTGAAGATATCCACAATCTTTTCATAGGTTTTTGCACGCGTGCCATAGAGATGATGTTTCGAATGATCAATTCTCCTTCGCGCCCTGCATCTCCTGCATGGATGATTTCACCTACATCATTATTTTGAAGAAGCTTTTTGATAATTCCAAACTGCTTTGCCTTTGCTCTTGACAGTTCATATTGAAAACGAGCCGGGATGATCGGCAACTCATCAAGCGTCCATTTTTTCCATTTGCCTTCATACTTTTCGGGAGCCTGCAGTCCAAACAAATGTCCGACTGCCCAAGTAACATATGCTCCCTCGGGAAAAATTTCATTCGGCTGAATTTCTATGTAACCTTGTTTCTTCCTATGTGGAAACGGCTTGGCTAAAGTTGCTCCTTGATCGGGTTTTTCGGCAATCACAACTTTCATCGAATGTCTCCTGTTCATCTTTATTATTTCCTCATTATAACATGTTTTTCCGAACCTTTGTTCTGAAAAATCCTAAATTCCCCCCGTCTTAAATGTATTTGACAAGAGAAAAAAATCCAATAAAAAAATGGTACAGCAATATTCATTTATATTACTGCACCACTCGTACCTTTATTGCCCTAAGTTTTCTAAGTTTCCTTTTATTTCCTGAAGCTGATTGAACGTTTTGACGACTTCAAGGCTTTGAAGCTCACTTAAGCTTACTTCCCCTTTATCGATTTGAGTCTGAGCCTGTTCGATGCCCTGAAGTGCTTTATTGTTATAATCCGTCACCTTTGCATGAATATCTTCTGCCATTGAAGGAGGGGTAAGATTGTTTATTTCTTCTATTTCCGATTTCATGTCGTTTAGGCGTCCTTCTAGTTCAGGTAAGGCGGAACTGTTTGCAGAAGCGTTCTCCACCAGGGCAGGAAAATCATTGGCAAACTGTTCAGCTTCGTTCAAGTAATCAGTCATTTCTTCTACGTACGTTAAGCTGTTATTGGCTTCTTCTAATAATCCGCAGCCGGTAAGAAGGGATAGTGATAATAGTACTAATATAAATTTTTTCATAGCTCTCTCCTTTTTAATGCTTGATAATAGTTTATACGTATGAACCGCAGATAAGTTTCAACTTAAATCGTCTGACGCTGACTTATCATTTAAGTCGTATGACAAAAAACAAAAGAAGAGCTGATATTGCACCAGCTCTCCTCCTTTCACTCAATAATTTGAAGTTCCTTAGGGAATTTGGTTAGAGTTTCGTGACCGTCTTCTGTAATGAGTACATCATCTTCAATTCTTACTCCGCCGATTTCAGGTACATAGATTCCCGGTTCGATTGTATAAGTCATGCCTTTTTTTAGGATGCCGTCGTTCAAGTGGCTCATCGAAGGAAATTCATGGACGTTGATCCCAAGGCCGTGACCGATGCGGTGAGGGAAGTGATCTCCATATCCTGCTTCCATGATGATATCACGGGCAATCTGATCCAGGTCTCCAATCCTTGTGCCAGGCTTGCTCGCTTCAAGGGAAGCAAGCTCTGCTTTAAGAACAGTTTCGTATATTTCCCTTTGTTTGTCCGAAACGGATTTATAAGCAAAGGTCCTGGTGATATCAGATGTGTACCCTTCAAGGACCACTCCCAGATCGAACAGGACAAAGTCACCAGCTTTCAGCTTTCTGTCTCCGGGATTGCCGTGTGGATCGCCTGCCTTCTCACCGAACAATACCATTGTTGAGAAGGACATTTCCCTGATTCCTTTTTTCTTCAATTCATACTCGATCTTAGCCAGGACTTCCATTTCGGTTATGCCTTCCTTGAGGGCTGCTTCCCCTACCTCTACACCGAAATCCGCCATCTGGGCCGCGCGTCTCATAATCTCGATTTCTTTTTCATCTTTCACCACGCGCATGTCGTTTAATTTATCTTCCACATTGACAACCTCTGGTTCGTTAAAGATGGATAAAAACGCTTCACTGCGCCCAAATGTCAAAACATCCTTTTCGATAGCTGCCCTATTTCCAATGGGTCCGCGTTTACTGATTGCTTGTTTAATGAAGTCCCAAGGATCCTCATGATCAGAGTAGCCGATAATCTCGCCTGACCAGCCGGCGTCCTTTGCTTGTCTGGCTTCCATTCCAGGTACCACGAAAAATGGTTCAGCATCAGGGAAAATGAATAGACCCATCAGCCTCTCATGGGGATCTGTGAGGAAATTAGTAAGATAAAAAACATTCTCCGTTGAATTGATAAAAGCAGCTTCAATATTTTCATCTTTCAGCCATTGTTGGAAAGTCTCTAATCTTTGGTGCATTTGTTGTTCCTCCCACTATTTCATAAGTTTATATGTAATCGTATTTAATGAGCATATTCATGCTAACATATTTTTATCTTTCCGTGAAATGTTCGCTATCAGCCGATCAATGGGTTGTCAGAGGAGACCCTTGCGTTTTTTTGTCAAGGTGGTGCTTTTCCTACCTCTTTCCTATAATTGGCGGGAGCTTTATATGATATAATTTTGATACACAGCAGATGTAGGGTGGGAGTGGCCACTTCCTGGCTAAAGGAGGTGGTGCCTATAGTGACAACGTATGAGGCTTTAACGCTAATGATTACTTTTAGCTCTTTGATCGTCTCCATCATTGCCATTGTTATTTCGAATGACAATAAGAAATAACCCCACCCTCGTTAAGCGCCTGAACTTGGAAGGGCAGAGTTATTTCCTTTCTTTATTGGGCCACTGCTTTCCTTGCAGTTGCTGTGTGGCAAGAGACATCGGCTGCAACCGGTGTCTCTTTGTTATTAGTTATGCTCTACTTTCAAGATAGTATAGAAGTTAAAGAAAATCAAGAAGTTAGAAAGAAAAGGGGTTTTTCTCCAATTGAAGAATATGTTAATGATAATATATTTTGATTGGATGTAGATATGATAAATAAAATAAGAGTATAGGTTCTTTATACCGCTAATGATTTCCGTGCAAGACTTCGCTTTCCGCGGGTAGCCCGTGAGCCTCCTCGGCAAGCCTGCGGGAAGAAAAGCGGAAGGGCTTTGCTCAGAGACGTGTGGCATAAGACGAATCGGCCACGAAGGCGTTCTTTGCCTTCTTGGTCGGTTTGACTTATGACATGTGCCTCTAAGCCCTGCAGCTAGACAAATAGAAAAGCGGAGGCGGCTCGTTCAGCCCCGACAAGCATAAGATGAATGGACCGAGAAGGTGCTTTTTGCCTTCTTGGACCATTTAGCTTATGACCTCGAGGGGCTAGCCGCCGTAGCTAGACAGGTCTCACATAAGCTACTTTTCCCGCAGAAGTCTTCGTCTTGCACTCCAATCAACCGCTGGAGCTAAAATCTAAATGTACATTGGATAAATTTAAAACCCGAACTAATTTGTCTAGTCTTGTGCAAATTAGTTCGGGTTTTACTTAGACTAAAACAGTTTTGTCCCAGCCTCTTCAAACAGTTTCTTGCCTAATATACCGTTTCACTTGGTTTCGGTTTGCGGACAAATGCCATAATTCCCGCAATCAAGAAAAGCAGGCCGGGGACAAAGCCGAACCCGATGGTTCCGACTCCAATCACCAGGGCGGCGAGAATGAACATGATGCCCGAAAGGATCGGTTTTCTATTTTTTACAATCGTCAGCACCGCAATGAGGCCAAGGATGGAAGCGATGACTCCAATCAGGATAAGGTACCATCCCATTGACTCCGCAATCCCTAAAATAAATGACGAATCCTGGGTCGTAATTGCAGGATCGCTTTCGATCATCTTTTCCATTTCTTCCATGACCATTGGATCGTCAATACTCATATTTGTTACGATTCCAATGATTGAAAATAAAGCTGACAAAACAATTCCGATGATTCCCATCACTACTTCTCCAGTTCTTTTAACCATTCATAACATCTCCTTCACCAATCACTCTTTAAGATTATATTGAGAGTTCTCAAACATATCACGAATGTGATCATGCTTTCCTATGTAATTCTATCTTTTGACAAAATTCTCCTTCAACGAATCGGAAGTCCCATAATTCAGATAACTCTTTCAAAAGCTAGAAATTCAACTTATTCAGTACGATTTTTTCAATAATGCTCCAAGGAAGGATGCTTTTCAATAGGATGGCAAACCTGGTCCCTTTCCCTGCCGGTATTCTGAATCTGGATATTTTACCTGTTCCTATAGCTCCTACGATGGCTGCTATTTCAGCCGGATTACCCAAGCTGGACTGACCCGCTTCCATCTCAGATTGGATTTTTTCCATATATGTATGATAAGGCGATTCTTTAATAAGTGATCCGGATGCCACCTTCATCCCTGTAGTCCAGATATTCGTCTGGTATGAACCAGGTTCGATCAAAAAAACTTCAATCCCAAACGGCTTTAATTCCAGCCTGAGACTTTCGCTGTAACCTTCAAGAGCATGTTTTGAAGATACATATGGGCTTAATCCGGGAAACCCGAAACGTCCGCTGATACTGCCCATATTGATGATTTTTCCCTTCCGCTGCTTCCTCATGAACGGTAATACAACTTGAGTGACGGCCATCACACCAAATACATTTGTCTCAAATTGCTCCCTATATTCTTTAAGATCAACTTCTTCTGCAAAACCTCCAATTGCAAAACCTGCGTTGTTCAATAAGAGATCAATCGAGTCATATCCTTGGGTAAGATCATTTTTGAAATTCTGAATTGAAACCGCTGATGTGACATCAAGTGGAAGGGGTATGATGAGTGCCTCCACTCCTTTATCCTTTGCACTATCCATTAATTCTCCCGATTTCGAAAGGTCACGCATTGTTGCCAGTACCTTATATCCACACTCTGCGAGCTCGATCGATGAAAGTAAGCCAAACCCGCTATTTGCACCAGTCACGATGGCGATTTTTTTATTCACAGTAAATCACGCCCTTTATTACGAATAATATTATACCGATATTAATAATCATAGAAAAAAGGCGGCTTCATCCCATTGAAGCCGCCAAAATCGAGGATATGGTGTCAATTTCATATCTCATACTACTAGTTTATCGCTTAAGTTTCAAATACAGCATATGGTTAAGAATGCTTCTCTGCTTCGATGCACATAAGAGAGTGTTGATTTCCGCACGAATTCATATATTTATATAATTTTAAGCATATCATGCTATTCCCTATTTTGCAGGAAGGGCAGCCACTTCCTCCCCTTCATTGCTGATGAATCCTTCTTCATCCCCGTATACCCAGCTCTTTAAATGCGTATTCCCTGTAACTCGTAAATCCCTGCTTTGAAGTCCTTAGCCATCTTATTATTACGCCAATAATCCAGCTCGATCCTGGATATTTGCTTATCCGCTGCCAGGCGAAACAGTTCGTTCATCATATATGTCCCGTATTCCTTTTCCCGTGAATGTTCTTCAATGCTTATTTGGTTTATGAACAAAAACTTATATTACTTCTTGAATGGATTTTCTGGGTAATGTTTAATTTCACCCAAGCATAATCAATCGACCGGTCTTTATCCTCAAGGATGAAAAAGAAATGATCTGGCTTTGAAATAATATTTTTAAAAACTGCTTAATTTCTTCATAACAATACTCTTTAAAATGATCAGGATAAATTTCTGCATGTACATTTTGTACCGCTTCATTCATGCCCGCTATTTTCATATAGTCTTTTGCATTATATAACTTCACGTGAAGCCCTCATTTTTCCTTGTTTTCCCATTATACCAAACAGGCAGAATTCCGGAGGCATTTTTTGTTGGTTTTTATATAAAAAATTCAGCAGGGTGCATTTACCCTGCTGAAGAAAATATTACTGCTGATCGACCGGTACTACAGCATTTTTAAGCTCTTTCTTTAAGCTTGAAGTGAATTGAACTTTTTGTTCCTCACTCCAGTTCAGTAATTTGGCCATAATGTCGATTGCCGGTTCGTGCCACTTCTCTACCCACTCACGGTCAAAGAACATTGCACCGGTCCTGCGGATGAAGAAGTCAACAGGTGTTGCAGCCATCTCTTCCTGGATGGCATAAATGAGCTGTGCATACAACGTGACTGGCACTTCACTGGCTTCGGAAGATCCGCTGTAGGCATGAGCGAGCTTGAACAACTGATCGACGTTTGACCCGTACATGCCTGCAAGCTTACGCCCTTCTGCCTCGGTCAATCCGTATTGAACGGCTTCTTTTGACTTTTGGTCTATAAATGCAGGCAAATTTTTCGATCCTCCTACATGACCTCCGGAAATCGGCATGTGTTTGGTTGCAGAAGCAGGGAATTTCTTCTTAACTTCTTCCTTCAAACGTTTTGAAACAAGATCTACAACCGTCTCGGCCATCTTGCGGTAACCTGTGAGCTTTCCGCCGGCGATTGTAATGAGGCCGCTCTCTCCTTCCCAAATTTCATCTTTACGGGAGATTTCAGAAGGATCCTTTCCTTTTTCGAATATGAGCGGGCGGATTCCGGCCCAGCTGGATTCCACATCTTCTTCTGAGACATTTACATCCGGAAACATATAGTGAATCGCGTTAAGGATATAATCCCTGTCTTCCGTTGTCATTTGTGGGGTCGCTTTGTTTTTATCATAAAAAGTATCAGTTGTACCCACGTATGCTTTTCCATTTCTCGGAATTGCAAAGACCATGCGTCCGTCAGGTGTGTCAAAATAAACAGCCTGGCGCAGAGGGAATTTGCTTTGATCGATGACAATATGCACTCCCTTAGTCAGACGGAGCTGTTTATTATTGGTGCTGTAGTCTTTTCCTCTGACTTCATCAACCCATGGACCTGCAGCATTGACGATTTTCGTCCCTCTTATTTCAATCGTGTCACCATTTAGAAGATCCTCGGCTTCTATGCCGACTACTTTTTTATTTTCGTAAAGGAATCGCTGGGATTTTGTGTAGTTGATGGCTGTTGCACCATGCGCAATCGCTTCCTTCATTACTTCGATTGTCAGGCGGGCATCATCCGTACGGTATTCAACATAATATCCTCCGCCTTTCAAACCTTCCTTTTTCACAAGCGGCTCTTTAGAAAGGGTCTCTGCAGAAGAAAGCATGGATCTTCTTTCATTTCTTTTAACACCTGCAAGATAATCATATACCTTCAATCCGATTGACGTACTGAACTTACCGAATGTACCGCCTTTATGAAGAGGCAGAAGCATCCATTCCGGAGTTGTCACATGCGGACCGTTTTCATAGACGATTTCACGTTCTTTCCCTACTTCGGCTACCATTTTCACTTCGAATTGCTTTAAATAACGCAGTCCTCCATGAACAAGTTTAGTTGACCGGCTTGATGTTCCTGCAGCAAAGTCCTGCATTTCGACCAGTGCCACCTTCATGCCGCGCTTTGAAGCATCAAGTGCGATTCCGGCACCCGTGATACCGCCGCCAATGACGATAAGGTCATAATGTTCAGATTGCAATTGATTTTTAATTTCCTGTCTTGCTGTACTTGAAAACGTCATAATGTATATCCTCCTAAATAACAATTTGTATAGGGATTAATAATTTCGACTCTGTTTATAAATGCACATTATAGTAAGTGTATATCCATAAAAAAAGAGACCAAAACTAACATTATGGATTTTCATCCATAATGAAGCTTGGTCTCTCTGGATCTCTTACCGATTTATTAACTTAAATTGATTATAACACAAACGAATCTTATTTAAAAGCCATTGCTGCCTTCACTGCTTTTTTCCAGCCTGCATACAATTCTTCACGGTTTTCTTTCGTCATCCCCGGCTCGAATTCACTGTCTTTCTTCCATTGTTTCGAAATTTCTTCACGATCTTTCCAATATCCTACAGCAAGTCCTGCAAGGTATGCAGCACCAAGAGCTGTCGTTTCATTGACCACCGGCCTTTCAACCGGAACATTTAAAATGTCGCTCTGGAATTGCATCAGGAAGTCATTTTTCACAGCTCCGCCATCTACACGGAGTTTTTTCAGTGCGATACCCGAATCTGCTTCCATTGCCGAAAGTACATCCCTTGTCTGATATGCGAGCGATTCCAGCGTTGCACGCACGAAATGCTCTTTCGAAGTCCCGCGTGTCAGTCCAAATACCGCGCCGCGGACATCACTGTCCCAATATGGAGTACCGAGTCCTACGAATGCAGGGACTACATAAACGCCATCAGTCGATTCTACTTTTTCTGCGTATATCTCACTATCTTTGGACTCTTTTAGCATGCGGAGACCATCACGCAGCCATTGGATGGCAGAACCGGCTACAAAGATGCTTCCTTCCAATGCGTATTCCACTTTGCCATCAATTCCCCACGCAAGGGTTGTCAGAAGGCCATTATCTGATTTCACGGCTTTATCTCCGGTGTTCATAAGCATGAAGCAGCCTGTACCATACGTGTTTTTACCCATTCCCTTTTCATAGCACGCTTGACCGAAAAGAGCAGCCTGCTGGTCTCCCGCTGCACCTGCAATCGGAATTTCCTGTCCGAAGAAGTGATGAGGGATCGTCTTGGCGTATACTTCTGAAGAAGGACGTACCTCAGGCAGCATGGATTCAGGTACTCCAAGGATTTCAAGAAGTTCGCTGTCCCACTTTAACTCATGGATATTGTACATAAGTGTCCGTGAGGCATTTGAATAATCTGTCACGTGAGCCTTGCCGCCTGACATCTTCCAGATAAGCCAAGTATCGATCGTACCGAATAGGAGTTGTCCCTTTTCTGCTTTTTCCCTAGCCCCTTCTACATTATCCAGGATCCATTTCACTTTTGTTCCCGAGAAATAAGCATCAATCAATAAACCTGTCTTTTCCCGGAATGCATCATTGAGGCCCTGTGTCTTCAACTCATCGCAAATCCCTGCTGTCTGTCGGGACTGCCACACAATGGCATGATAAATCGGAGTCCCCGTCTCTTTATCCCAGACAACCGTTGTCTCACGCTGATTTGTAATTCCGATACCTTCGATCTGCTCAGGCTTCACATTTGCTTCTGATAAAACGGTTGCAATGACGGACAGGATCGATCCCCAAATTTCATTTGCATTATGTTCCACCCAGCCCGGTTTAGGAAAATGCTGAGTGAATTCTTTCTGGCTCGTATGGACGATCTCTCCCTTTTTGTTAAAAAGAATCGCCCTTGAACTCGTCGTCCCCTGATCCAATGATAAAATATATGTTTCCATGATGATTCCTCCCGTGAACTTAGTTTTCAGTTGATAATTTTTCTACTTTCTGAGATAGCGTTAATTTCCTGTCGCTTAAGTAAGCTGCACCCAGAATGGCTAAAGTAAGGATTAAAACAACCCAAAAGCCGGTAGTCACTTTACCGGTGAAGATCGCTTTGTAAAACAACCCTCCGAATGAGCCCCCTAATGCAGGCCCTAAAACCGGGATCCAGGAATATCCCCAATTCGAAGTTCCTTTCCCCGGAATTGGAAGAAGGAAATGCGCAATCCTCGGTCCGAGGTCCCTCGCCGGATTGATGGCATAACCGGTTGTCCCCCCCAGGGAAATCCCGATTGCGATGATCAAAAATCCTACAATGAATGGATTTAATCCATCAGTAAAAGTATTCGCGCCGATTGACAATAATCCTACCACCAAAACAAATGTACCGATGAATTCGCTCAATAAATTAGAGAATACATGTGGAATGGCCGGACCGGTTGCGAATACACCCAGTTTGACGCCGGGATCCTTCGTTGCATGCCAATGCGGCAGGAAATGCAAGTACGTAATTGAAGCCCCGATGATCGCCCCGATCATCTGTGCAAGTATATACTGCGGTACCTGACTCCATGGAAAATCACCGTTGAAAGCGAGTCCGAGTGTCACCGCCGGGTTTAAATGAGCCCCGCTGAATTGCCCGACTGCATAAACACTCATGGCAACCCCTAGCCCCCATCCAAAGGTGATGACGATCCAGCCGGAATTATAGGCAAAGGATTTTTTCAAATTAACGTTTGCGCATACACCTGCACCAAAGATAATGAGTAATGCTGTTCCTACCACTTCTCCTAAGAATGCTGTCATATCTTTAACCTCATTTCAAATTGGGATGACTGTGAAGAGACCGTTTTCATAATTGGGTATAGTAATTACTCTAACTTTATATAACCCATTTTCTTCAAAGGAAAACGATTTTATTAAAAATTAAAAAGAGACATACGAAACATGGCCCCCTTTAAAGGCATGAATTGCGTAAGTCTCTTTATCTCTCTGCACAGTGTATTAACTTGGCTACTATGTTAATACGCATTGAAAACGTTGTCAACAGGAAATAATTCCGAGATTAGTTTAAAAATGAGAAGTTACTTTTTATCAAAGTGCTTCCATAACGTCCGGTCTGATGTGGTGATGGCAGTCGCACCGGCCTCAATGGCTGCTTCCACCTCCTCGATTGTATCGATGAGTCCCCCGGCAAAGATGGGCTTGCCGGTCTTTTCCCGGATTTCTGTTATGATTTTCGGTATGACTCCCGGCAGGATTTCAATGTAATCCGGCTCTGTTTTATAGATCAAGTCTATGCTGCGCTTCATTGCGCTCGAGTCGATCACGAACATTCTCTGCGTGGCATATACACCTTTTTGCCGGGCTTTTTTTATCACATTCCCCTTAGTGGAAATGATCCCATATGGTTTCACTTCCTGGCAGATATACTCTGTCCCATACTCATCATTAGAGAGTCCGTGAATAAGATCGATATGCAGGAACATCTTTCGATTTTGTTGTCTTGCATATTGAAAAACACTTTTCAGCATACCCACATGAAGGTCCAGGAACACACCATATTCAAATGATGTCTCAAGCATCTTATCAAAGTCCTTCATTGACCTGACCGCAGGAAGAATTTTTTGCCCTTCGAAACTCATGAATATCACCTCCTGTTTCTATGTTTTGAAGTAGTCATTATTCCGCATGGACAACCGGAAAATAGGATGGTAAAAATCTATACATAACCTGTCTTAATAAAGCCAATAACCTTCAAAAATCAGATCATCCTCTAAAAAGTGAAAAACTTTTTACTCACTCACCATACAGACTTTTACCCCCGCTGATTCAAACACTTCTACTTTCTCTCTGTCAGATTCGTCATTCGTTATTAAGAGGTCGACCTTTGACAAAGGCAGATCCAATCCGGCAAACAAATCTACACCTAACTTCTGGTGCTCCATCAATGCAATATTTTTCTTTGAACGTGTCATGACTGTTTTGAGAAAGACGGCCACTTCGGGTGTGGAAGTACTCAAACCACGGGCGGAGATCCCGCCTGCTGTAGCAAAATTAACGTCTACCGTGAACTGTTTTGTAAATTCATTGGCGATGCTGTCAGTGATATTACCGGATCCTTTCATCATTCCCCCGATCAAAAGGGTTTCAATATTGGCGTATTCCTTGATCCGGTATGCGACTTCCACTGAATTTGTGACAACAGTATATGGTATATTTCTTGGAAGGTATTCAAGCATGGCGTTATGTATGGATGCTCCGCCTATGAATACAGTCTCACCTTCATTAATTAACCCTGCAGCTGATCGGGCAATTGCCTTCTGGCCTGGATTCGCTTTCCCATACCGCTCTTCAGGCATCTGAGGCTTATTCCTTGCCTTCGGATTGGGGATTGCTCCACCGTGTGTCCTCTTCAGCAGGCCTTCTTCTTCCATGATGGATAAATCCCGCCTTATGGAATCAATCGATACGTGGAATTCATCTGCGAGATCTTTTGCCATCACCCTGCCGTTATCCACTACTTTCTCAAGGATTTTTTCTCTTCTTTCTTCAGAAAACACCTCATCTCACCTCCTTTATGCATGTATAGTCATGATTTTCGTGCATACATATTCATATTATTTCTCTATTTGTATGGGAAGTAAAGGTACATGCAGAAAAAAACCGTCGAAATCATGATCGACAGTCAATGTCTCCGCCCTATATGAAACAAAACATAACCTCTCCCAGGTTCCAGTCAGTATGCTTGATAATGTTTATTCCATCTCTATCCAAAAACGAAGGATCACATTACCGTCCTCTTCGACAAAGTCATCCGCCGGTATGCCTCCATTGTTCAAGATCGTCCTTTTTGATGCTTCATTCCATTTGTCACAGACTACCAGAGTCTTTTGGATTCCAAGTTCTTTTGTTTTTTCCAGTGACAGTGATAGAAGCTTCGTCGCATAGCCTTTTCTTCTTTCCGCCGGTCTGATCCCATATCCTACATGCCCGCCAGTATTCAACAGATTTTCGGTCAATGCATGACGTATATTGACAACCCCTATCACCCGGTCATCTTTTCCTGTCATCCAATAAGTGGAATCAGGCACCCAGCCTTCCGGAAGATTTTCCCCTTTCTCTGCATCAAGCAATGATTGAATCATTTTATCAAAATCGGCAGGGTCTTTCTTAATGACCCACGGAACCATGTCTTCCCCTGAATTTTTCCACTCCCGGTAAAAATCAAGGTATTCATCCATCAATCCTGCATTCGGTTTAACCAGCCTGACGTTTTCCCCCATCCCTGTTGTTCTCCTTTAGTAATAAATTTAAAATAGTTTACCATGTTAAGCGTTTATGTGATAGATTTTTCTTGAAGTAAATTCCACTCAAACCAGCGCCCATGCCCATCTGTATCCCCAATAACATGACAGTCCTCTTTGCCGTTGATATAACAATCCAAATGAAGCTTCCTGTCCCACATATTATTGTATAGGTGAAAGATATCACGATGACGGCCGATTTCTTTGATTTTGTCTTGAAGGACCTTTTTTGCAGATTCAGGAATTTGATTGGCGACATGGGTGTGAAAAATGCATATGACTTCGTTGTAAGGGATTTCTTTGACTTTTCCAGGAAAATGTTCGATTCCGTCCCCTTCTATAAAATCAATGTCGACCTCTTTGATACTCTCGGCTGCAGCTGTAAATAAATTCCGCCTTTGTTCATGTTCCGGCCAGATGAGGGCAAGGAGCCACGGGTGATCTTCTTTATGATTGATGTGTAAGTCATATCCCGTCCTCGAGGTAACCGGCGGCGGTTCTGGATGAAGGACAGGAAGATGATTTCCCTTTACTTCGGAACAGATCAGGATGCTGGTTGTATCATTACCGTATGCACCATCCTCATTGGTATATTGATATCGGTATTGATCCCAGCCAAGCTGCAACCCTGCACTCGTTCCTATTTCCAGCAAGGCAAGCGGTTTATTCGTCAATTCATGCATATAACAGAAAGCAGGGTATAGATAGGCGCACCTTCTTACTTCGTTGGTCTGGACAAGCTTTGTTTGAAGGATGTGTATCAATTGATGCTTATTAAAAAGGCAGAATTGTTTGAAGTGGTGAAAAGAGTCTATGACTGGCAATGGGTCCTGTACGATGCTCGGATAATAGTTTCGCAAGTGATGGGAGGAGTCCTTCATTAACAGGAAATGAACCCCGCCTAAAAACAGATTAGGAACAGGCTGACCATCCCTGCAGTAAGTGCATAACTCCAATAGTTCATCATCAGCTGCTATTTTAAGGGAAAGGTATTCATAAAGGGGGCTCGAATCCTTGCATTCCTTTTCTGCAAATGTTTTAAAGCGCTGTGATATCCCTTGCTTATTCATTGGATGTGCCTCCCTAAAATAGGTATGATCCGGTTTTGGATTTCCTGCTGATCGATGTATTGGAACAGCCCGATTCCATTCCCCCACGGATCTTCGAATGTTGCCCATTTCACGGGCACTTCTTTCCTTGAATGGATAATGAAATCTTCTACATTCAGTGAGTGGATCAATCGTGCTCTTTCAGCTTCAATGTCAGCCACCCCAAATCGGACCGGTCCGCTTCTCAGAGCCGGTTCTCCTTCTGCAACCTGCAGCCAGCAGCCCGGAAGCAGCTCCCATTCGGCGAATCCCTCATGAGGTTCAAAATCCGGACCCCTTTTTAATAATACTCCATACCAGGATTTCCCTTCTGATATATTTGCAACACGCACTTGTATGGTCATTTCATAAATCATTAACATTACCCCTTTCCTGAATATGAAGGAGAACAGTGCTCCCAGCACTGTTCCCTGCCTAAATAATCTAAAATGCCCAATTCCCATCCCTGAATATTGCAACTCTGCTGCCGTCACTTAAAATTCCGTCAATATTCATCTGTGAAGAACCTATCATGAAATCTTCGTGAACAATGCTTTCATTCAGCCCTTTTTCCTGTTTTTCTTCATCAGTGAGGTTATTGCCGCCTTTGATACATGTAGGGTAAGATGAACCGATTGCCAGATGATTGGATGCATTTTCGTCGAATAATGTATTAAAAAAGAGTATGCCGGTATCAGAAATTGGAGATTTATGAGGCACAAGTGCAACTTCTCCCAGATACGAAGCACCTTCATCCGTTTCAATCACCTTCTGTAAAATCTCTTTCCCTTCCCGTGCCTCCATCTCAACAATCTTTCCATTTTCAAACCTTAGTGTGAAATCCTCAATCACATTGCCATTGTACGCGAGCGGTTTTGTACTTTTTACTGTCCCGTTCACTCCTGTCCTGACTGGAACAGTATAGACTTCTTCAGTGGGCATGTTTGCGATGAAATCGGTGCCTTCCGGAGTCTTACTCGCGCCGGTAAGCCATAAGTGATCTTCATGCAGCTCAATTGTCAAATCCGTACCCTCAGCCGTGTAGTGAAGGGTTCTTATGTTCATTTCATTAAGCTCTCCGGCTTTATCTTTCAATGTTTCAATGTGCTTCTTCCACTCTGACACAGGATCTGCAGAATCTATTCTGACCGCGGTGAAGATGCTGTCCCAGAGAACTTCTATCCTTTTCTCTTCTTCCAGCTGCGGAAATACCTTTGACGCCCATTTACGGGAAGGCATCGCGATGATCGACCAGCTTACGGAATCATTGTCAATCGCCTCAAAAAAACGGTCGAGTGCAAGGCCCTTTGCCTTTTCAAAATCCTGGATGCGATCCGGGTCAATTCCTTTCAGTAAGTCGGGATCATGCGCCTCCACCTGCAGAAAGGCACCCTTCCGGTCAACGACCCATTCATGTGCATCGGCCAGCCAGATGGGATACTCCTGAAAGGTTTCATCCGGAGCTAGTTCATAATGTGTACGGATGATGTCTTCATCCTCCCACTGAACATGAACTGATTTAGCACCTGCCAGATAAGCATGCCTGACAATTTTCCTGACAAGTTCTTCGGTTCCAAGCGGTGCGGCCACCCATAAATCCTGGCCCTCCTGTACATTGACGCCTACTTTGACAGCAAGTTCTGCATATCGATCCAATTTCTGTTGAAACTCTTTATGTAACATTTTCTTTCTCCTTTTCTACTAAACTTTCAATCATCGATTTCATCTTTTCCATTGTATACGGAAAGGGCTCCTGCGGATCAGCGTTCTCAGGGCTTTCTTGATAAAACTCTGCAAAATCTTGTCCTTTATATCTAGGGACAACATGCATATGATAATGGTTCAAATCACTGAAGATCCCGCCATTCTGACAGATGGTGATGCCATCAGGATGATAAATTCCCTCGATGGTTTTCGATATCAGCTGAACGGCTTTCATTACGGCCATGTTCATTTGTATGTCAAATTCAACGCCTTCCTCAACGTGCTCCTTGGGAAGGATCATTACATGTCCGGGATTAAAAGGCTCATGATCCAGGATGCAGCTTAAAAAAGAATTTTCGTACACCACGTAAACGTTCTCTTCTTTATTGGCCAGCCTGCAGCCAAGGCAATCCATTTTATACATTTTGCCACCTCCTTCTTTTTAAAGGATTTATAAAGGATGAATCGAATAACATACTATTCAGAGAAACTCATTGTTTCTTCTATCATAACATTTTACAGAAGGAAGGGTAGTAAATAATGGAAGTTTTGAGATTGGATCGATCCCATGCAGAGGACTACCTTAGGTTAAGGCTCGAAGCACTTAAGACAAATCCCGAGGCCTTCGGGGCAAGTTATGAGGAAACGGTATCCAGAGAGAACCCGGTCGAGCACACAGCTGCCAGACTTGATGAGCGAAAAAATTTTACTTTTGGTGCATACATTGATGGTACCTTATCCGGCATGCTTGTGCTGGTTCCTGAAACTGCTGAGAAAATGATGCATAAGGCTTCTATATTCGGTATGTATGTGACGCCTGATCATCGGGATAAAGGGATTGCAAGAACAATGATTAAGAAAGCAATCTTACAAGCAGGAAAATTGAAAGGAATTGAACAGATAAACCTGACCGTCGTGACCATCAACGTTTCTGCAAAAAGGCTGTATAGCTCAATAGGGTTTCATACTTATGGAATGGAAAAAAGGGCGATCAAATACAAGGGAGAGTATTTTGACGAAGAATATATGGTGTTATTTCTTTAAAGCAAAAAAGAACGAAGAAGCAGATATCTTCGTTCTTTCCTGTTGGTCAATCTTCAGGGTTGATGATTGCGTAATGCTGGTGGTCTTCCCAAATCCCATTGATCTTCACGTTTTTCACAAAAATCCCCTCTTTGTGAAATCCCGCTTTCTCCAGCACTCTCATCGATGCGACATTGTGAAGCATCACCCCGGCTTCCACCCTGTGCAGCTTCAATTCTTGAAATGCATACTCCACAGCCAGCCTGACCGCCTCTGTTGCATATCCTTTGCCATTGTGTCCCTTGGAAAGAGAATAGCCTATATAGCAGCACTGCAGCGGTCCTCTTATTACATCAGACAGCGAAATATTGCCGATTAGATCATCTGTTCCGTTAAGGAAGATGCCGAAAGCATAGTACTCATCCCTCTCCATCCTTCCTGCAGTCCGTTCCACCCGCTCTCTTTGAGACTGAAGCGAATAGAAATCGTCATTCATCAATGGGGAAAAATCCTTAAAAAAGTTTCGGTTTTCAAGTTCGAATGAGAGCATGGCTTCTGCGTCATCAAAATGATAAGGTCTTATATAAATGTTATTTCCAGTTCTTTTCATTTAATTATATCCTTTCCTTCAACCTGTGGCTTGGCTTTACTTTACATAACTTTCACTTTGCTGTCGTGAGGTTTCAGCAGCCTGATAATTGTTTCTTTTTCTTCATTCTCAAATCGCCGGCTCCATTCGAACATCTTCAGGAGCATGTGAATTGTCTGTTTGTAGTTTCCTTTCCTGAGGCCGGCTTTTTCTTCTATGAACCTTTTGATAATACGGTATGTGCGTTTCTGTTTAGGTGTATCAAGGAAAATGATGAGGTCTGATTGTTCGAGGCTTTCCCACATCCATTCATGATGATGCACACCTTCGACGATCCATGAGTCCTGACTCACAATGGAGGACAGGATGGTCCTCCTCTCCTCTTCCGACCTGCGACGGTCTCCATTCTTCCCCCGCTCCCACATGATATTATCCAGTTCATAGTGTGCTATATTCATATCTTCGCACAGCTTTCTCGCTAAAGTAGATTTGCCGCTTGCGACGGAACCGATGATGTGGATTCTTTTCACAACACCAATTCCCTTCAGTTTCTTCTTCATGAATCGATGACCCTTCCCAAGCTGCGCGCGTTATCTTATCGTATCCAGACCGCTTAGTAACCGATTGTCCTATTTAAAATATTGCTTTATAACCCCTTTGACGCCAGACACCTCTACTTCTGCGTACGCTCCATTTATGAGAGTCACCTGTGGAGGCTGATGTCCGCAATCAATATCATAAATGATCGGGATTCCGAGTTCACTTGATATTTCTTCGTACACATCTTCTGCACCATATCCATTTACCGGCGTATTCGATGAACTCCTTCCGAACATGATTCCTGAACAACTCTTGAACCATCCTGCCATTTTCATATGGAGGAATGCACGGCGCAGCCCGGTCATGTTCAGATCGCAATTTTCAAAATACCACACCAATGATTCACCGTCCGCAAAAGTCTCATGGAATGCTTTTACGTCCCCATATGGTGTGCCTGCAAGGTGATGAATAATATCTATGCAGCCCCCCAGCAGTCTTCCTTTAAGTTTTTCTTCTTTATTACTGACTGTTTTCCATTCTGTATCATGCGTTAAGTGAAAAACACATGGAGACTGTTTTTCGTGCTCCCACTGCTCTTGATATTTTAGTGAAGATGTCTGAGAAACGGATTCTTCGCGCTTTGTGGTCAGTACCTTCTCCCACATCGCGGTTGTCTCGTCCCAATATTCTCCCCTTAAGTCAATGAAATTTGTGCCGTGAGCGGTGGCGATTCCCGTTTTAAGTGTGATCGAGAGAAGGAGGGCGCTGGTATCTGAATAGCCCAATACCCATTTAGCCTTCATTTTTTCAAAATCAAGGAAATCTAGAATTTCTATTAGAAGCTCTCCACCCCATGGGGGCATGATGACTTCAATACTTTCATCGTCCATCATTTTCATGAACTCTGCTGCTCTTTTTTCGGCATCTGCTGATCTTGCTTTTTCCTGAGTCCATACGGTTTCTCCAAATGAAAGGGAATATCCCTTTTCCTCCAACCTCGCTGCCGACTGCCTCAATAAGTTATGAAGTTCTGAAGGCACTCCAGATGACGGTGCTGTGACGCCTATTTTTGACCGTGTGTTTAAATATGGATACGTTATCATTCGCTTCCCCCCAATGTGTTTTTAGAATTTTAGCAGATTATTTGATTGATAACAAGAATTATTTTCCATTCACTCTCAATGCAGCTCAGTTTTTAATGAAGAGAAACTTCTCTTGCTTCGAATGTGATTCAAAGCTATGCGTCTCGTTTTCACGGGATGTCTGCTTGCTTTTATAAGGTTCATGATCAATCAGACCCTCTATGCATTTCACGATGCCGTTGAGCAGTAAGGTCGTCACAGTGAAACACAGAAGCGGCCCCATGAATATCCACCACGAGAGACCAAGCTCCTTATAGCTTGTTCCCATCATCCCGGACCATTCTTGAATGAACGGCTTGGGGGGATGACAAAACGGGGTGTAACATACATCGGTCCCCCCGAAATAAAGGGTGAAAAAACCTAAATGTGCAATGATCAGGAGCATTTGGATGACGATTTTGGGATAAATGATAAATAGACGCATCTTCAAATGCGGGAGCACATGCTTATAAAAAATGAACAATGGGCTTCCCCCCAATACCGTGGCAGATGTAATAAATTCTTCACCGAGAATCTGTTCCGTTTCGTTCGAAATGAGAATGGCGGTCGTCGGAACAGTAATAATGGCGAGTACAAGTACTTCTATTACGATTCTTTCAGAAAGGGTAGTTGTGAATCCTTCCATTGGCTCCCATATGACCGGGTACAATATGTTATAGGCGATAATGGACTGAGGGATAAAATAAAATGATGTAAAGAATTTATGGGCAAAAGATTTTACCCTGAACTTGGAGAATCCCCCGATTATACCGATCCCGAATGCAACAATGAAACTCAGGAGTGAAATGATAATCGCTGCTCCGATTGTATAAACTGCACCTTCCAGCAATTTGTATCCAATGTCATACCCTTCACGGTCAGTTCCAAATGGGAATTGCCATGACGGTGCAAAAGGTGCATCCCCTATGATCCTTCCATTATCATCCCGAAGAAGCAGCATTTGTGGAATGTCGTTATCAGGGAGCAGGTTGTAGATAAGACTGGAAATCAAAAGAAGGAGAATGGAACTTGTACATATAATCATACCGATTCTGTAAAATGCAACTGTCTTCAAAGGCTCATCTCCTTTCCAGTCTTACGCAGAATTACCACCTGTAAAAGTTTTATACACAGGTAAAGCGGAAGAAAAAGCAGGATCGATGCCACCGCAAAGATTGACGGGGTATTATAAGTGAACAGGAAAGATGTTATGCCAAAAACGTTGAATAGATACTCCAGGATCAATAAATTGGAGATCATCATCCAGGCAATCTGCTTGCCGTGATATGTAAGGCTGACCATGACATTCCTCATCATATGGATAAACAGGATCCTGAATTGCGCAAGCCCCTTGCTCTTTGCCAGTTCAACATATGGCCTTCCCTCTTCTTCGCGGAGAAATCCGACCATGTTACTGAAAAAGAAGAAAGAGGGAAGCACACTCAATGTGACAGCGGGTAGCAAAATTACCTGATTTTCTCCTACAGCAGCAATATCGATCAGCAGAAGTCCGGTTATCTTGAAAAACCATATGATTGCTAGTTGGGTCAAGATGATTATAAAAATATCGGGTAAAGATCCAATTAAGAATGAGAATACCTTTACACCATTCTTAAACACCCTGTTTATAGAGAAGTAAAGTATTAGCAGAAGTATAGAACAAAATAATGCCAGTATTAATGATAGAAAAAAAATGCGTGCACTGCTCCAGTATGCCAGGAGAAGAATAGGAAATAACTTTCTCTCGATATCAGAAATCGGGTTAACGTAAACAAGGTCCCCCGGTGACAGTAAATCTTTGAATACTTCCCCTATCTGCCTTATAAAAGAGAAAACTGAAAGTGATTGGTTTTCAAAAAGTGCTGAAGAGGCACTTACAAAAATGATGCCGGTTATGATAAGTAAAACTTCTCCTGCCATGGAAATGATTTTCTTGGGAATGACCTTTCTCCCCCTTTCTAATTCTATCTATCTACACTAAATAATGGTAACATTTTACTTTTATATAGCAATACTTTTTTACAATTTTGTGACTTCGTGAATCTCATCTAAATTTCATGATTCTATGGTAAACTAATTTAGTTGTGAAAAATCCACTTGGAGGTACTGGTTTGAAAAAAGTCACATTGAAAAAGAATTTATCTGCAGCAATGATCTCACTCTTGGCGCTGTCCTCTTTTGGGGGAACCGTCCATGGGGAGTCCAAAACCGGGATCAATGCAGATGCGGCAATCTTAGTAAATGCAGAAACCGGAAAGATTGTTGATAAATATAATGAAGATCAGCCGCTCGGAGTAGCATCGATGACAAAGATGATGACAGAGTATCTGGTTCTTGAAGCAATCGATAAGGGAAAAATAGAGTGGACAGATACGTATAAGATAAGTGATAAAGTATATCAGCTTGCCAATGCTCCCGGCTTGAGCAATGTGCCTTTACGTGCAGGAGACGCTTATACAATAAAAGAACTATATGAAGCGATGGTCATCAAGTCCGGAAATGGTGCGGCCATTGCACTGTCAGAAGCTGTTGCCGGCAGCGAAGGAGAATTTGTCAAGAGGATGAATGCCAAAGCGGCACAGCTTGGGATGGAACATTATAAATTTGTCAATTCAAGCGGATTGAGCAATTATGACATGCTCGGCATGCACCCTGAAGGGACAGGTGTAAATGATGAAAATATGGTGTCTGCAGAAGATATGGCGACACTTGCGTATCGTTTGATTAAAGACTACCCTGAAGTTTTAAAAACATCGGGTACGAATTATAAGTACTTCAGGAAAGGTACGGATGAAGAGTATTTGATGAAGAATACAAATGCCCTTCTGAAAGACCGTGCCTATTCTTATAAAGGGGCTGACGGCCTCAAGACGGGAACGACCCCTTTTGCGGGATCCACGTTTACCGGTACCGCCGAACGGGATGGAGTGAGATACATCACCGTAATTCTCGATGCCAAGGACCAATATGGTCAACCGAGCAGCGCTGAACGTTTCATACAAGCTGCAAAGATGCTCGATTACGGTTTCACTCAATATGAAACAGTCCAATACACCCTTGATGATACGGAAACAAAAGATGCTCTCCCCGTTCAAGATGGTAAAGAGGCTGAGGTTAAGATCACTGTGGACAAGCCAATAAAGGTCCGAATGATGAAAAAGGAAATCAAGCAGGCAGGCGTTGAGTTAAAACTGGATAAAGACAAAACGGGTGAAGATGGCAAACTCCAGGCCCCTGTTGAAAAAGGAGAGAAAATTGGAGAGCTGGTGCTAAAGAATGAGAAAGAGGCAGAATATATTTTAGACGGGCTCCAACGAGATCAGAAGGTGAATGTGTACGCTTCTTCCACTGTTGAAAAAGCGAATTGGTTTGTAAGAAGTGCCAGAAATATTGGTGAATTTCTCAAAGATATATTCGGATAAGCTGAATCTAACAAGCATCTATGAAGAAAACAGTTGCTTTCTGCCGTGAATCATGACAAGCTTACTAGGTCAGTATTTTATAAAGAAGGTGAAATAATGATTGAAGTCAAGATTTCCTCACTGAGTGACGGGGACCTGAATAGAGGCGTTTTCGCCAAGCGGGATATAACAAAAGGTGAGCTCGTACATGAGGCACCGGTACTCCCTTACCCAAACGAAGAACATGAACATATCGAAAAAACGTTCTTAGCAGATTATGTGTTTGAATATGGCATAAATCACACGGCTCTGTTGTTGGGCTACGGAATGCTGTTTAACCATTCGTATACGCCTAACACGATCTATGAAATAAATTTTGATCAGCATACATTTGATTTTTACGCATACAAGGACATCAAAGCCGGAGAAGAACTTCTAATCAATTATAACGGTGAAGTCGAAAATGATACACCGCTTTGGTTTGATAAAGATGATCAGTCTGAAGACTGAGTACTTTTAAGGGTGGAAGGGCTTTGAAAAGCCCTTCCACCCTCTTTGATTTATACATGTGCTTCTAGCTTTTCGAGAATACGCCGTTTTCTATAGAGCATCCGCCCGGCTTCCCCTATATCATGCATCATTGATTTATTAATAAAAGCGCCAAAAAGGATTCCAGCTATCGGGATCATTTGAAATAGTTTTTTCCACCCGAAATTATCCCTGAAGCTGGCCATTACTTCCCTCCAGCCTTGAAGCTGTGAAATTGTCTGGTCTTTCTTATTTGGTGAAGCCTGGTTGAATTCCGACAGCTCCTGTAGAATGGCCTGTTTACCAACGATGTCGGATGATACGAATTGAAGGCATTTAATGATAAATACCCTCTCACTCTGTTCATTGGGGTCGTAGCCATAACTGAGGGCGATTTCCTGGAGTGTTTTTAACGAGATTCCCAGAATGAAGGGGATATCGATGCTTAAGGTAAGAAATCCCCCGATTCCGGTAGTTGCACCTTGAGTCATGGCAACTTTCTTACGGGATACGACTATCGCTTGACTGACCTCATCCATTACCTGCAGAGGCAGCTCTTTCACCTCAGATATTCCCATTTCTTCATTTCCAGTCTGTTTCTCTATTCTTTTCAACACCTCTTTTTCGTTGGTAAGATAGCTCCCGCCTTTTTGAATGTAGCTCCCGATTTCATCCAGCGCCTGTCCCAATTTTTTATGCACCATCTTCGGCGTTATCCGATCCAGGATCATGAACGGCAGCTTTCCGATCTTCTCCCAGAACCACAGCCCTTTATGATCTTTCTCCCATTTTGCCACTGTTTTTAGTTCTTGAAGTAAATATTCTTTTGTTTCGTATTGAGTCATTTGTGTCTCCTTACTTCTTAAATATTATTGATGTTTATTTCCCATTATTGTCGGTGAGTTCATATGTAAACTAATTAGTTTCAAAAAAAGACGCATGTCTATTAACACATGCATCTCCTGTATCCTTACTGGCCTCCCCCGAACCAGCTGCTTGCTTTTATTCGTGCCTCTTCCTGGATCTGCCTTTCATTGGCAGTCGGGTCGTCTTGGAAGGTCGATGTCCTGCGTTTTATTAGTGAGCTTAAGATGCCAACCAATATGGCGATACCGATGATGAACCAAAGCATGTGAATCCCTCCCTTGGAACATTTTAACTTTCTTATTATTTATATACGGATGGAGGGTGGGAAAGTTTCATTTTATATGTCTCTATAGATTTTGGAACTAAACTTAAAACCCCAAAAGCCGAACAGATTTCATAGTAGGTTCTCAATGCCGCTATTGATTTCCGTGCAAAACTTCGCTTTCCGCGGGCGGTTGGTGAGCCTCCTCGGCTTCGCCTGCGGGGTCTCACCTAACTCGCTTTTCCCGCAGGAGTCTACGTTTTGCACTCCAATCAATCGCTGGATAAACTAAAACATTGATATCAGTAAAACTTAAAAAACCTGAACTAATTTACAACTTAGAAAGCAAATTAGTTCAGGTTTCTATTAAAATTTTTATTCCAACCTCTTTAATTAGACTAACAACTTGTATCTCAGTTCATATGTTACTCCGTTGCTTCATTAGTTTCTACATCCGCATTTTCCATTGTACGGACTTCTCCTTCGATGGAAGTATCCAGCAGGCCTTTTTCTTCGGCTTCTTTTTTGAGTTCGAAGTACTGGTCCATGATTCGTTTGGCGATGGTTTTATTTACTACTGGATCAATTTTTTGATGGGACCATGGTACGACTACTGAATAAGCGATTTCTGGGTTATCAAAAGGGGCATAGCCTATTAGGGTGGTATTATAAGTGTCCTTACCATTATAAAAAGATTCAGCCGTACCTGATTTAGCTGCCGCATTGTATGGGGCATTTCTAAATTGATCTCTTGCCGTGCCTCGTGATCCATGAGCAACTTGGTAGAAACCATTCTGAACCTGTTGAAGCTCCTTTTCTGAGACGTTTATTCTGTTTAATACCTTTGGTTTGTTCTCATAGACGATTGGCCCAATTCTATTCTCGGAATGATTAGGGTCGCGTATTTCTTTCATGATATGCGGTTCTATACGATATCCCCCGTTTGCGATAGCAGAAACATATTGCGCCAGTTGCATTGGAGTATATAAATCATATTGCCCGATTGCTAAATCCAGAAGTAAACCAGGTTTTCTTTCCGGTCCCTTGAGACCATAGGTTTCACCAGGCAAATCAATCCCGGTGTTGACACCTAGCCCGAATTGACTGTAATGGTTTCGCATAATGTCAAAAGCTTTCTCATCATAGCTGACAGTTGGTTGGTTATGAGAAGTAGATGCATTTGCTATTTTTAATGCGGTTTTAAACATGTAAACATTTGATGATATCTCCAAAGCTTGAATGTCATTTAAATATTTACTTCCTTGTGAAGCATTGAACCATGAACTTTTCTTCTCTCCCCCGAAGTTCATGGGAGCATCAAACTGAGTTTCCCCGATACTCAATTTACCTGTCATGTAACCTGTCAAAACCGTTGCACCCTTAACTGCAGAACCAGCTTCATAAGCTGAAGTGAATGTTCCTAGAGCATAATCCTGCATCTCAGTTTGACCATCTGCATTCTCAGCATATCTCTTCCCTACCATAGACATAATTTCTCCAGTATGCGGGTCCATCATTACAACGAATGCCCGATCCAGAAAAGGGGATTCCCAATATTTAGCTGCCTGCTTCCCCAGCTCCTCCTCAACGATCTTCTCAACTTCCTTCTGCAGCTTCATGTCGATTGTCAGGACGACATCTTTTCCGCTGTGCCCTTCTTTGACCAACTGTTGTTCGAGGACACTTCCTTTTTTCGTGATGTATTCAATTTCTTCTTTTTGTCCTTTTAATACATCCTCGTATTGGGACTCAACATAGCTTGTGCCCACCCGGTCATTGAGGGCGTAGCCTTTGGCAGTATACGAGTTTACAAGTTCACTGGGAAGGCCTTCTTTGGAGGATGATACTTTTCCAAGAATCGACCGGAGGGTGTCTCCCACTGCATAGGTTCGTTTCCAGTCAGTTGTGACATTGACACCTGGCATTTTAGCGAGATTCTCACTTACCCTTGCCATTTCCTCGGTGGTAACACCCTCATTTTTAATAATTTGAGGGGAAAGTGCATAGCCCGTGTTGAATTCCCTGAAGATCGCCAATACTTCAAGTTCGGCTTTGTTAAACGATTTGATATTCTCCTCGGTGATTCGATCCAGCTGCATTTGATAGACTTTTCTATTCACTTCATCCTTGCCTAAATCTTTGTTATCTTCCAAACTCTTAATCTCTTCTTTTGATACCAGTTTTTCGGCTTCATCCGGGTGGGTAAGGAGCCAGAAATCCTGTCTGTCACGATCGGTGATTTTTTCAGTATCCATCTTTATGAGCTGTGCCAGCTTCCTTGCAACTTTCAGCATCTCATCCGGTTTCGTCGATTGAGTCCTTGTATAGGTAATCGCATTCATAGGAACGTTGTCGACGATGACATTTCGGTAGCGGTCGTATATTTTTCCCCGCGGCGGACTGCCGTTATTCGCTTTTACATTTTCAGTGCGCTGAACCTCTTTCAGATAATCATTGCCATTTACAATTTGTACGATCCCGAGTCGCAATATCAATAATGTAAATAACACAAACACAGCAAAGAACAAAATGTTCATTCTGAAAGGCAGTGGATTTTTCTTTTTATCTTTTTGATTTTTCCCCTTCAATATGCAATCTCCTCTATGTATGAAGTATATAAACCCCTGCCTTCATTGTATCGAAAATCCCGCTTTATTTCTACCTTGTTTTTCCATTAATGGATTAAATAAAGTATAGATGTAAGGATAAGTAAGTGGTTTATGCATTTTTTGATTATAAAAAATTATCATAAAAATTCTACTATAATAGTCCGCAAAATTTGTCGACAAAGGGGTATAGACAGCACGTTTTCTTTCTCTTACAATAGGATTTGAATTTGAATTGATACAGAGATTAATGACGCCAAAACTCTCCAGGCAGAATTGGTAACTAGATGATTGAGAGGTTGAATTGCATTTATGTTTAGTAAACTGATGTGCAGATTCGGTATCGGATCAACAAAATTTGATTTGGTTTTGACTAAAAGAGATTACCGTCCCGGTGAAGTGATCCAAGGAGAATATGAAATTATCGGGGGCAGGATCCAACAAAAGCTGAAGCGTATCGAAACAGAGCTATTGCAGTTTGACCACAACAGTGAACGCTCATCAGTCCTTCACTACAATACCATTTTAAGTTCTTCCACCATGAAAGCGAATGAACTTAAAAGAATCAGTTTTTCATGCAGATTAGCGGATTCATATCCGCCCAGCAGCGAAGCAATCTCTTACAAGCTTGTCACCCGATTCGTTTTTGATGATGGGATTAATAAAGTCGACCACGATGATTTTAGAATAATAGCTTAGCAGTTTCAATCCTGCAGAAAAACCGTTCAGCATGCTGAACGGTTTCTTCGTTTATAATCTCTTGAACAAAGCTGCCATTAAATCTGATAAACCAAACACTTGCGAAGAGTTATCCTGATCGATCATATTCCTTATTTCTACAGGTTCAAGACATGAAAATATACGTTCTAATCTAGCTTTGTCATATCCAAGCCCTCCTTGAAGCGAGCCTGACCTGTAGACCTCCCAATCCGAAATGACAGCACCTCCAAATTTGCCGCCGGGACAAAAAGTGGTAAGGCCAAAGTGTCCGCCTGGTTTCAATGCTTTGGTGATTAGCCCTGTATAACTCAGTCTTCTGTGAGGCGCAATATGATGAAAACACCCTGAATCATAAACAAGGTCATAGGCTCCTTCGGCAATTTCCAAGTTGAAGATGTTATTATGTATAAAGTTGATGTGTATTCCGTTTTCAGCTGCTCGTTCCTCTCCCCACTGAAGGGATGTGGACGAGAGATCGACAGCATCCACTTCCCAGCCCATTTTAGCAAGATAAAGAGCATTTCTTCCCGGGCCGCACCCCAGTTCGAGTACTTTACCGGGCTTTATCAGTCTTTGAGTATGATAGGAAACCAGATTCTCATCAGGTGCGTTCTTGAAAAATGGGATACTCTTTTCGCGGTCCTGATAGAAATCGGTCCAGAACCCTTCTGGCTCTCTTAATAATGAATCAAGCATTTCATATAATTCCTCTTGATTATAAACAGTTTCTTCCATCAAATTCCTCCTCGCCGGTATAATTCCATTTTATCTCTAATGTTACATATTATGGTTACCTTCATTTTACAAATAGATTAATTAGAGGCATTCAACTTCTATGATGGTTGTAAAATTGCTTGTGAGAAGGACTTTGGTTTAGGCAATGCGAGGTATGGAGATGGAATGAATACTAATCCTTGTCAGTCCCTTCAAACTTCCCGTGCACCCTTATCAGGACAACTAGAGGTAAGTCTCTGTCTAATGAAAAGCTGAAATATTACAAATGTTTCAAAAATGATACAGCGAGCAATCACTCAAAAAAATTTACGGCAAGCACACTGAAAATACACCCAATAAGGACAAGTACTGTTGTCACGGTGATCACCTCTCATTCAAACAATTTTACTCTTTTTTACGGGAATGCTTCCCTAATGAAAATCCTTCGAACAACCTGCCTCCATATGGCTTCAATACTGAATCTGCAAGTGATATGACATACTCTTTTTCTCCTGTTTGATAAAATCTGGAGAAGCTCTCAACAAATTCTTCCGCAAAATCACGATTGTAAGCAGCCAACGCCCGAACAATCCATTTTGATGAACCAATCCAATGCCTGTTTGTCCTTAACACAAATTCGTGCAGGGATTCGGAAAGTGTTCCGGCAATGAAAATCGTTTCACCATGATTGGTGCTGCCGATAAAGTCATCAAGCAGATCTGTAAGGAAATATCTTTTTACCCTGATCATTGATGAATCCCATGCAGGAGGTCCCTCATTTAACAATCTCTCAGCTTGTTTTTTCAGGAGGCTGCTATAACCATTATCTGTGATTACAACTGCTTCAGCTACCATTCTTGGCAGTGATGGTCTTGCTCTTTCGCAATCGCTCTTGAAGAATTCAACCAGTGTTTTTTTATTATGGACAAATACTTCTATCGGCCAGCCGTATGCATAAAGTGACTCACGATAAGCAGAATATATGGTTTCATCTATGATTACGATATCCAGGTCTGAAGTATCTGTCGCTTCCCCTCTGATGACACTTCCACCTAATAAGACGATTTCACTAGTAGGAAAGTTTTCATCACTGAACAATTTTGCAGCTTTACATGGATCCATTCGATTTTTTTTCATTTATTCATCCCCCTCTCGGTTTATTCGGGTTAACTAATAGTCATTTTCTCTCAATCTCAATATTGAGCCAAACTCCCTCGTTTGTTTTTTCTTTTAATGGGAAAAATGGATGTAAACAACAAAGGAGGTCCCGCGATGAAAATCATCAAGCTGTTCAGCAGTCTATTGATTGTTGGTCTGTTACTTGGAGGATGCGGCGGAAACGATAGTGCCGAAGAAGTGAAAGAGGTTACCCCTGACAAAGAAGAATCCACCTCTGGTGCCGGTGATGAAAAAACGAATGATGAGAATACAAAAAAACTGACCGCAGGTGTGGAGGATACAACGGGCTCCCTGGAAGAATTATCGATGACACTGACGAATACTCCTGATGATGCAAAGAAATTAAATGAACAAGGTTCTAAAATTGAAGAAAAGTGGGACCAAATCGAAAAGCAGGTAGAAGATAACTTTCCTGACGATTATGAGAACATTGAGAAAAGCCTCTACCCTTTAATTGAAGAAGCAAAAAAAGATACACCTGATGCCGAAAATCTAAAGAACTTGACAGACGATACAATGAATAAAATGAATGAGTTTCATGAAAAAGTTAAAAATCAGTAATTGAATCATGCCGCAGCAAGGAATAAGATAATCTTGCTGCGTTTTTTTATTTTAGACACTCGATATCAAGAACTCTTTTCACTATGTAAGCAGGGTTAAAATCCAAAGGAGGTTTCAATTCATCAGGGTTTATCCATAATGTATCCATGCCTGCACGATTAGCCCCGCACATATCAGTATAATAATTATCACCTATAAAAAGAGTTCTCTCAGGCGTAATCCTGAACAGTTCAAGAGCATGTCGGAATATTTGAGGCTGTGGTTTGCTGTACCCTATTTCTTCAGACACTATGATTTGATCGTCTTTAAAAAAGTTATTTAATTCAAGCCGCTGTACTTTTTTATAAGCATTATAGCTTGTACCATTCGTCACAATTCCTACTTTGAATGAACCTTTAATCTGTTCTATAAGCTGCTTAATCTGAAGATCGGGAACAATACTCTTAAGATAATTTCCATGATAGATTTCATTGATGGTTTCTATCTCTTCATTTTCAGCTTTAACAGAAAATTGATTGAAGGTCATTCTTAATCTTTTTAAACTTAATTCTCTAAAACTTATTTTGTGAGACTGAAAATCTTTCCAAAGCTCCTGATTGATTTTCAAGAAAGTACTAATAAATAATTCTTCATCAACATGACCCAGACCGTTATGGCTTTTCACAATCTCTTTGATGGCTTTCTTGTAACAGCATGAATGATTAAATAATGTATCATCAAGATCAAATAACAAGGCATCGTATTTTTCCTTCAGCAAATGAACGTTTTCCTTAAAGATTTTTTCATATATTAATAATCCTTCTGTAATTTCGCCTTCATCACAAACCTGTTGGTTTTCACTTCGAAAAAGCCTTCTGACTGAATTGTTTCATGTATGGAATAAAGGGAATCTTTATAACGTTCGATTGAAAAATCCGGAACTTGCCAAGGGATTGCTTTTAAGTAGTAAACGAGTGCACCGATATCATAAAATCGCTGATATGGTTGTTCTTCCTTACAGTCAAAGACTTCGAACCCTTCCCGTCTCAGCCCATCACTTGCATATTCAAGATTCCAGTGGAGAAATTCCTCATTCACCGGGGCACCCAGTGCTTCGTTGATTCGAACGCAGTCAATGCCTCCCACCTGCTGAGTGACAAAAATCCCGTCGGAAGTAAGTACCCGTCTTACTTCACCTGGTGAATATTCTTCGTGTTTATTAATGATAAGGTCAAATGCCCCATCTCCAAATGGAAGCAGATTATCTTCTTTAACTTCTTTTACTGCCACCCCCAATGGTTCAAGAAGCTGTTTCGCTATAGGTAAATTCGGAGCATATCCTTCAGTTGCACAAGTTACAGAAGGCAGCGGCTGGAATTTTGTGAGCAATTCCCCTCCCCCTGTTCCCATATCCAACATAGATTTTGCATTTCGTATGTATGGGATGACGATACTGCCATACGACCAGTTCAGCATCCCGTTATCCATCCTTCCTGATTCTGTAATATAAGAAAAATCCCAACCTGAAAAATGTTTTTCTATATCTTTTATCTGATCCTCGAATAATAAATCTTTCAAACTCCTTGACCTCCTAAATTCTTCTATATTACCAGTATATCAGTAACATCTAAATAATGGATGAAAATCCCTTTATTTCAAAGATGAAATTCTAGTAAAAATTACTAGATGCTGATAAATAAGAAGTTCTCAGGTCATGGTAACAACTACCTGTTTAAACGATGCAGGTATTATATTTCAATAGAACTATGAAAACAATTAAACTATTCTTTATTCTTATGTTGTCCGTTACTCTGGTCACTGGTTTTTGGAAACAATCTGAAGTATCTGCAGCAGGTACATACACTGTAAAATATGGAGATACTCTGTGGAAGATTGCGTTGAAACATCAGGTCGGAGTATCCGAACTGATTAATTCAAATCCACAATTAAAAAATCCGGATGTCATTTATCCCGGGCAAAGTATCTCTATACCTGGCGGAGATCAAACAGCACAAACTTATACATACGAAGTGGTTAAATTAGTAAATGCAGAACGGGCAAAAGCCGGACTGCATCCACTTAAAGAAAATTGGGAGCTGTCAAGGGTCGCCAGTTATAAGTCCGAGGATATGATCGACAAGAACTATTTCAGTCATACTTCCCCGACTTATGGATCCCCTTTCCAAATGATGAAGGACTTCGGTATTTCTTACCAGGCTGCAGGTGAGAACATAGCAGCTGGACAAAGAACACCGGCTGAAGTAGTCGAAGCATGGATGAACAGTGAAGGGCACAGAAAGAACATACTTTCTCCGACTTATACCGAAATAGGGGTCGGATATGTGAAAGGCGGTTCTTACGGCCATTACTGGACCCAGATGTTCATTAAGAAATAAAAAATATCATTGCTGTCAGGAGGTCATTAAAAAGGGACAAGTCACGATAAAAGTGATTTGTCCCTTTTTACCTTTATACGATTTTTCGGCCTGCCTGTGCCAGGGCATAATGAATGCCATGCTGCAGTGTTTTAAAACATTCGAATCGTGAAAAATCAATTCCAGTGTGTGCGATATGAGCGCCAAGTCGAGCGGATATTCCTACCAGAATCGTATTTGTTCCGATCAATGCTGCAGCTGCACCGATTTTTTCAATCAAGCTGGCTGAAAGATCATCAATGTCTTCGTCCAATGCCGTGAGGTCCAGGATTAAATAATTGGCTTTATGTGAAGGAAGGTTGTGCAAAGTCTTGGTCACCAGCTCCTCTGCACGTTCACCATCATATTTACCGAGAAGCGGCACAACGACCACCCCTTCAAGAACGGGAATGATTGGCGAGGAAAGAGCCTTTACCAGTTCTTTTAAGTCTCTCGTTTTATCTTCCACCAAGGCTTCTAATTGCCTAATTTGTTCTGTCTCTTTTTTCCGTGCAAGTTCATGGATATTGTTATTAATTGTAATGGGAGAGGGATAGTATTCCACCTTTGAGTATTCGTATCCATTCAGCTGGTACTGAATGACGTTATACCAAATATTCGCTTTGAACAACCCGGTAAAGATACCTGCAAAGTGGGCAGGAAGAAATTTACCTCCCTCATTCTTTTCCTGTGCGACATTTATTTTATGTTCCCAGCTGTCTTTCATAATGATTGTTGCTGTTTTGTTTTCGATATCCAGCTGTTCAGAGGATATTTGTCCCCACCCGGCAGAAGCGTAAGTATGTCCAATCAGTTTAGCGGCTTCCTCTGCCCCGACATGTTTCAAGTTCTCAAAATATTCCCCAACCAAAAGACCCTGGCGGTAACCGGTCGTCTCTAGTACCAGGTTGGCAGCCTCTTCTCCAGAAACCTCTTCTATCGTATCAAAAAACATTTTCATCGCACTTGATATCCAGAAGAGTATTGCATCCTGTCCTTCGTATGAGAATTGCCCCGTGTCCATATTCCAATCAAAACTGATTCCTTCTACCTTAAAATTGGTCTGAGTTTGCACGACAGCCCCTCCTAAATAATGAAATAGCTCTGTAATACTTTATGTAATTGTTTAGGTGTATGCATTGTTAATACTATTCAACGAAATGCTGCAGAGCAGAAGCGTTAAAATATGATCTTCTCTTACTTCATCTTAGCACAGTTTTATTGTATAAATTGTTAAATACAACTATTTTACAAAAAAATACCTTTATAATTTGAAAATAAATCCATAAAGTATGGATTTATTCAATTAATAAGGCGTGATGATTCAATCATCACGCCTATACACTATATTTCTTTTACTGCTTCTTCTATTGGATTGTTTCCAGAAATAAGATCGAATCCTCGATTATACGTCTTTTTTTCGGTTAGAGAAGCAAAGATGGCTCTTGCTACGTCTTCACGAGGTATGGATCCCCTAGATAAATTTTCTGCCGCTGACACTTTTCCTGTTCCGGCTTCATTCAATAAGCCGCCCGGGCGGATGATAGTATAAGTCAACCCGCTTCTTTCGAGTTCCTTATCTGCATAATGTTTTGCTGCATAATAAGGCAGTAATGAATCATTCCAATTTTCACGGTGGTGTGCCTGCAGTGCACTGACAATGATAAAGCGATCAATGTCAATCTGTTTTGCAGCTTCCATCGTCTTGACGGCACCGTCTAAATCGACAAGCAGTGTCTTATCCGATCCGGTAGATCCACCCGATCCTGCTGTAAATACAACTGCATCAGCATCTTTCAATCCTTCTGCGATTTGCTCCACGCTTCCTTCTAAATCCACGAGAGATGCAGCTATACCTTCATCCTTAAAAGATTGAACCTGTTCTTCTTTCCGTACAATGGCCATAGGCTTATAATCCTCACTGTTATGAAGCAAATCAATCAAATGTTTACCTATCTGACCATTCGCTCCTACTACTGCTACTTTCATATCTCTCATCTCCTTATCCGATTGTATTGGTATGAATTAATGATTACATGTTTGTTCTGCCTTTACAAATAATCTGCATGAAATCCAAACGTATAAAAAGATGTCTATCCCAATAAACTCTTTCTTATCTATATGAGTTTTTGTTATATTATCCTTCTTTTACAATACCAATCACAAATCCATCATAACCTTTTGTTCCGACTGTTTGTATCGCTGTAGAATCAATTAAATCGCTGTCCGATAAAATATCTATGAATGCCCGTACACCCTTAATATTTTCATCAGAACTTCTTGAATCTGTTACCTTCCCCCCGCGTACCACATTATCCGTGATAATAACCGTACCAGGGAATGAAAGCTCAATTGCCCATTTTATATAGTGTGGGTTATTTCTTTTGTCAGCATCAATAAAGATAAAATCGAATTTTCGCCCTTTTAAGGAAGGGAGAGTATCCAGTGCGGCACCTGTCAGGATTTTCACTTTATCTTCCAATCCTGCTTTTCGAATATTTCCACGTGCCACTTCAGCATGCTTTTCGCTGTATTCTAAAGTAATTAAAGAACCATCCTCTGGGAGTGCCCTGGCCATCCATATACTGCTGTACCCTCCAAGTGTGCCGATTTCAAGGATTCGTTTTGCACCTTTCATCTTAACCAGCATATGCAGCATCTTTCCTTGCGAGGGAGATACATCAATCAAAGGCATTTCAGCTTTTTCGTTTGCTGTCATTACTTCATCCATCATTTGGTCTTTTTTATGTAATTTTGCAGTGAAATACTGATCTACTTCTTCCCAGGTTTTTTCATTCATTTTTTTCGCTCCTTAATATAATGGAAATTAAGTTTCTGAATAATATTACCATAATTTGTTAAAGGAGTCATTGAAAAGGACCGGCATTTCGCCGGTCCTTCATAATTAGAATGTATGTGCAAGATCTTTCGCCCGTGCGATGCCGTCTTCTTTGATTTCCTGTGCTTTATCAGGCATGGCCGCATGACCTTCAATGAACAGCCCTTCGAATGAAGGAACACCATAGAATTCCATCATGATGTCCAGATAGCGGTGGCCCATTTCCATTTGAGCTGCAGGACCTTCTGAGTAGATGCCTCCACGCGCTTGGATGTGAAGTGCTTTTTTGTCAGTCAATAGACCGATTGGTCCGTGTTCAGTGTACTTGAATGTCTTTCCTGCAACTGAAACTGCATCGATATAAGCTTTCATTACTGGAGGGAATGAGAAATTCCAGAACGGAGTGACAAATACATATTTATCAGCATCTACAAATTGATCGACGAGTTCAGTTAAGCGGCCGACTTTTGCTTTCTCGCTGTCTGATAGCTCTTCAAATCCTTTACCTGTCTGCAGCTTCCCCCATCCGCTGAATACATCAGCATCAATTTGCGGAATATCTTCATTGTATAAATCGATCGCCACAACCTCGTGTGACGGATTTACTTCCTTGTATTTTTCAATAAATGCCTTTCCAGCAGCCATGCTGAAAGATTGTGTATCATCGTGCGGATGAGCCGTGATGTATAATACCTTTGTCATTTCTTAAATCTTCCTTTCTTTATGTTTAAGTAATATATCATGATCACAACATATCTCAATTAGATATATTCTTAATTCGAGATTATTGTAAGACATGCAATAGATTTTATCAAGGAATATGCTCACAATCTTGCATATCGTCCTGAATAGAAAAAAGCTTTTTTAGATTAACTGATTCTGTTTTGAAGTGCAAAATTGCAATTCACACCGCAAAATGTGGTAGTAATGCAGATGCATTTACAGATCATCTTACCCGACAAAGTAATCAAAAGCGGAACCCCTCGAGCCAAATAAAAGAATCAATAACATTGGATTATTAAATAAGGGGAGAAACTTCCCTTAATGAAGAAATGGAACTGAAAACAGTTAGAATAAAGGGAAGTTTTACTTCTATTTACTTGAAAAACATTAAAAACGGGGATCTGTGCAAGATTAGATGGAAATCTCCCCCTTATTTACCCCCATCTAAGCGAGCATCAGCAGATTAACGGGAAATTTTCCCTTTATTTATATCTTTAGTTACTATTGAAGCGTTTCAGAAAGTTCTGTAACGCTTCAATTTTAGTGCAGATTAGGTAACAAGTTAATATACAAATTAGAACCCGAATTCCTTAAAAAGCTTGTTATATCCAATAAAAAAAGGGGTGCAAAATCATTACGATTTGCTTCCCTTTTTCAATGTTTTTTTATAGTTTGTACCTTAAAACAGAACCCATTACATTTAGACGGGCTTTTTCGACTTAGCTTTTACGATGAGAAAATGCGGATGTGTCATGAGATATCGATAGGATTTTTCTTTAATTGATTTCATTTTTTCTGTTGGTTGGGGCTCGACAAACCGTTCAAGATGAAAATAATGGGTGGTGTCATTAATGACTCTGCCCAATGGCTTCCTGAAGAAAGTGACATCGATCGTAATATGTGGCTTTTTCCATGTTTCTGTGATGGTTTCTGAGGTAAAATAGTCTTCGCATTTATTTCGAGTAAAGTCCATAAAAGGATGATGAATGGAATACAGGAAGGTACCGCCCGGTTTCAATACACGGTTAAATTCCTTAAAAGTGTCATCCCAGTTATCAAAATAGTGAAGCGTTAGAGAACTAACGATAAAATCAAAAGAATCGGCTTCAAAAGGAAGCGGTTTTTGAAGGTCTTGGCATAATACCTGTGCCGAGTCCCCCACTCTTACTTTGGCTGCTTTAACCATTTCTGGACTTATATCAATTCCTGTGACCTTTGCTCCCTGCGAGGCGAAATACTGTGTGTACCAGCCTGCAGCACAACCTGCATCCAAAATGGAATTCCCTTCTAACTTTCCGGGCAGCTCCGCAATCATAGCAGGACGCTCATAGTAAGCATTGTATGGACTTGCTTTATCAATATCATGTTGATAGGTTTCAGCTAACCGGTCATATGTATGTTGAATGGAGTCAGACAATTGAATACCCTTCCTTTCACTAACTTCAATTATGATTGTAGTTTACCATTGATTCCTATAAACTAGTAGAGTTCCCGTTTAAGTAAAAAAATGAAAATCATACAGATAATTATTTCATGGACCTAATCATTTAAGTAATAGATGATAGTAAAGTTATGATGAAATAGAAAACAGGAGGGAAAAATGGAAACAAAAATCAATTCCAAAGCAATATTGATCACCTTTATGATCGGGGCATTTTTTGCAATTCTGAATGAAACATTGCTGAATATAGCATTGACTGAATTAATGGAAGTATTCGGGGTGAATGCCCCAACAGTCCAGTGGCTTGCAACTGGCTTTATGCTTGTAATGGGAGTATTGATGCCAATATCTGCATTACTGATTCAATGGTTCACGACCAGACAAATGTTTATCGGTGTCATGACGATATTCTTGCTTGGAACGACAATCGCTGCATGTGCAATGAATTTCCCGATGCTCTTGGCAGGACGGATGATTCAAGCAGTGGGTACCGGGTTATTGATACCGGTCATTATGAACGCATTGTTACTAATCTATAAGCCGGAAGTACGCGGAAAAATCATGGGTACCTTTGGGCTCGTAATCATGTTTGCGCCTGCGATCGGCCCGACATTATCCGGAGTAATCGTTGATATGCTCGGGTGGAGATGGTTGTTTATCACAGTTATACCATTTTCAATTTTTTCTATCCTTTTTGCATGGAAATACTTGCAAAACGTAGGTGAAGTGACACGTCCCGGGGTGGATGTATGGTCAATCGTCCTTTCTTCTGTCGGGATTGCCGGTATCGTTTATGGTTTCAGCTCTGCCGGGGAAAATGGGGAAGGTTTTACTTCTTCCAAAATCATTTTAATCATACTGATCAGTGCAGTCAGCCTTGTCTGGTTTGTTTTAAGACAGTTAAAATTGGATGAGCCGCTGCTGGATGTCCGCGTATTCAAATACAAGAGCTACGCCCGGGGTGTCATTCTATTCATCATTGTGATCATGGCCATGTTCGCCTCTGAAATTGTCATGCCTATGTACCTGCAGGGTCCTCTTGGTTATTCTGCCAAGATTGCCGGACTGCTTCTGCTGCCCGGTGCCTTGTTGAATGGATTGATGTCACCGGTCATGGGCTCATTATTCGATAAATTCGGGCCTAGAAAATTGATCATTCCGGGTACTATTGTACTGACCGGAGTCATCTTTTTCTTCAGTAATATTAACGAAGCCACTCCTATTTGGCTTTTCATCGTCGTATATGTATTGTTGATGCTGTCGATCTCTGCGATCATGATGCCTGCACAAACGAATGCATTGAATGAGCTACCTAAAAACTTGTACCCACATGGTACAGCTATCGCAAATACATTGCAGCCTGTATCGGGGGCTTTGGGTGTTTCGATATTTGTGAGCATCATGACCCAAAGCAGGGAAAGCTTCATTGAGGAATATAACGGAAAAGTAACCCAGGATGTAATGAATGATGCGATGACATATGGTGTCCACCATGCATACTGGTTCGCCCTCGTACTGGCAATATCAGCTGTTTTCATCTCCCTGTTCATTAGAAAAGCCACCGCCCCTGATTTTAATGAGTGAATGAATTAAAAAACCTCGTCAAGTTATGACGAGGTTTTCTATTCTATTAACAAGAGGCTGATTCCTTTAGAAAGGAACAGGATTTTCTATAAACTTGTAGTTTTTACTCGCTTAGGACTCCTATCCTTTACAAAAAATGCAAGGAAAAGACCGATGATTGCTGAAATACCTGCAACAATGAATGAGACATTGACCCCATGAACCAGACCCTCCACTCCTCTGGCAGGCTGTGCAGCGGTAGTCATGACCGTCACGAGTAAAGCAGTACCGACAGCACCGGAAACCTGCCTCATCGTATTATTCATAGCCGTACCGTGCGGGATCAAATGATTTGGAAGCTGATTTAAACCTGCGGTGGTGACGGGCATCATCACCATTGCCACCCCCAGCATCCTGAAAGCATTGACGACAGTCAGATACATGAAGGAAGTCTGAGGTGTAAGATTCGAGAACATGAATGTTGTAACTGAAATCAGGATCAATCCCGTAACAGCAAGCCACTTTGCCCCGAATTTATCAAATATCCTTCCCGTGATCGGATTCATGAAGCCCATTATGAGAGCTCCGGGAAGCAGCATCAGACCCGATTCAAAGGCTGAATAGCCAAGCATGTTCTGCATCAATATCGGCAGGATGGTCGCTCCGCCGATCATGGCGATAAATACGAGCATTCCAAGTATCGTGGTGATCGTGAATAATTTTATCTTGAATACCCTGAACTCAAGGATAGGCTGTTTTAATTTGAACTGCCTTAATATGAACAGGGTTAGTGTGATTGAACCTATAATCATCGACACAATCACGTGAACACTGCTCCACCCCTCTGTTCCTGCAGTACTGAAACCATATAACAGTCCCCCGAAACCGAACGAAGACAAAATGATGGATAGGATATCCACTTTAGGGAACGTCTGCTTCGTAACATTGACGAGAATGAAATAGGCGACAATCAGGTCAATGAGGACGATTGGAAGGATGACATAGAATAAGCTCCTCCATGGGAACTGATCCACCAGCCACCCTGACAGAGTCGGACCGATGGCCGGAGCAAAGGAAATGACCAGACCGAACATTCCCATGGCACTGCCCCGTTTTTCCACCGGGTAAATCAGAAACAGAATCGTCTGCATCAGCGGCATAATGATACCCGCGCCGGACGCCTGAACGACCCTTCCCACCATCAGGATGCCGAAATTAGGTGCAACCGCACAGATAAGAGTCCCTGCTGCAAAAAGTCCCAGGGCCGTCAAGAAAAGTGATCGTGTTGTAAATCGTTCAATCAAGAATGCTGTAATGGGGATCATGACCCCGTTCACCAGCATGAAAATGGATGTCAGCCATTGAGCAGTACTTGCTTCCAGGTGAAGGTCTTCCATAATATGCGGGAGAGCAGTTGCAAGCAGCGTCTGATTCAATATGGCCGCAAACGCCCCTGAAATTAATACCAGCAATAATGGAAATTTATTAATGGAATCGGTTGATTGCGATACATCGTGTGATTTCGGCTTCATTTTCTCCCTTCTTTCTTTATATTTAAGATCTTTTTAATTAGTTTGTTTTAGTCAGGCCAGTTTGAAGAAGCTGTATTTCAACTTTATACTTGGTCAATGCTTCTTCAAACGTCAAATCGTTTGAAATACTGTGGACAAGATTATGGAATGTAGCCGCAGATAATATCTGCAGGATATGATAAACCTGATTTTCGTCCGAGATATTAAGACTGTCCCAATCCACCAGGTGAAATACTTCATCATATCTTTTGATCAATTCTTCTTTACTGATGAATTTGGTGAATGCTTTTTCAATCTTATAGTTCATATTTAAAAGGACATTTTTTATGAAATTGCTCTGACCTTCACTATGTGACCGTTTTAAAGTGTGGGAGAATAGTTCAATGAATGCTTGAAAAAGATCTCCTTGATATTTCTTTAAGTTGAATAAGAATTCTTCATGTCTTTCCTGTGTATGTTCATTCAGCAGATAAAAAAATGCATCCTCTTTATCGTCAAAGTACTGATAAAAGCTTCCTCTCGGTATCCCTGCTGATTTCAAGATATTTGAAATAGACGCTTCATAAAGAGATACACGGGAGAACTCCTTTTTTGCCGCCTCAATCAGGATATGCCTTTTTTCTTCATTTAAATTGAAAAAAGTCGGCTTTGGCATACTCATATCCCCCTTTCTAAGTGACACAGTGTCATTTTCAGGACCTTACTTACTATAGATGACACGATGTCATATGTCAACGAATTAACATAGATCGATGTGTTTTCTGTACATAAGAAAAACGCCCGATATCGAGCGCTTTTCAACACCTTTGAAAGATTCTTTCATTTATTATTCGTTTTTTGCAATCAATCGACAATCTTGTATATCTAGTGACCACAACCCGGAATTCATGACAACACCGGATTTCAACAGCTCTATCCGCTTATTGAATATGGGTCCATCTGTCACGAATGTATGATATTCACCCGCCTCACCCATCACACAGATCGCTTTCTGCCGAACTTCTTCATAAAACTGTGAATCAAGGATCCTGCCCGGGCATGTTTGATCGAAGTGTTCGCTTGAGGCCCTGCAAATGTATGCGGTGAAGCCGAGAGACAAGAATTCCTGCATGAGTTCATTCGAGTTTTCCGGAGATATCCAAGTTGGGAATAAAGGTTCGACTCCGGCTTTATGTGAAATTTCCTCATTCCATTTCCTGTCTTCTTTTGCATACAAACTTCCAAACGCCACTTGTTCTATACCCAGCTCGGCATTTAAACCCTTGAGTGCTGTCACGAGCGACTCTTCATAATTTCCTGCTGAATCAATCAGTACCAAAGGTATTCCCAACGCCTCCGCCTGGTAATTGAGAATCTTTAATTTAATTCCGTGTGCATGATTGCGTTCGTCTTTCCTGGAAATCATCGAAACAAGACATACGACTTCTTCATTCTCCTTCATGAGGCGGTACAATGCGAGACTGCAATCCTTTCCGCTGCTCCAGCAGACTGCGGTCTTCCGTTTCTTCCTTGTATCCATATCGTTCCCTGCCTTCCAACATACTTTCCCCGTTCTCTTCTCAATAGTAGCACAATAAAATTCTATTTGGGCTTGAATGAAGGGAATAAGAAGGGAAATTCAACAGATGATAATACAAAAACAGGAGGATCTTTATTTTGAAAAAATTAATGATGTGTATGATCCTGATTCCAATGATGACAATGCACGAGCCGGTAAGCGTTGCAAAGTACTTGGAAAGCATAGGCGTGACCATCCCTTCTTATGCGAAATGGGGCCGTCTTGCAATGGAAAAAACAAAGGAACGTTATCCCGAGGCACAGATCATCGACTATCTTCATATTGGCCGTGAAGAAAGTGGAGACACCAGCACAGAAAGATTCAAACTTTGGTTAAAAGGAAAAGATAGAGAATTCGGAGTGCTGGTAAACATCAGATTTGATTCTAAGACCGAACAGTTAAAGCAGATTTCATTTAGCGAGGTATCACGTTAATAACAAGCCAGCTGATTCATTAACCTGAGATTACTTCACCGGATACAGCAGAGTCTCCTTCAGGCAGGCCCATTTCTCCTGGTTTTAGTTTAGAAGTTTCCGGAAGAGAGCGGAGTGTTTTGTTTATAGTCCATACCAGGGCTATAAACAAAATCCCTCCTGAGCTTGATATATATACTGCTTCCGGGCCAAACTGGTTTGCAAGCATCCCTCCTAGGAGAGAGCCGAGCGGCATTGCCATCGCTCCCATTGATGCAGTTACAGAGAATATTCTGCCCAGTATCCGGGATGGAACCATTGACTGAATTGCAGCTCCAAATATGACATTGGTTGCGCCGATGGGTATCCACGAAACCCCGAATAACAGAATGCTTATACTGTTGCTGGAAATGAGACCCGAACCAAGCCACATCGTCCCTCCAATCATAAATAACAGAATGGTGAGCTTGCCGACCGGAAAGCGCCCTAACCAAGACGCGGAAAGCGCACCAATAAGAGCTCCCCCTGAAATGGCCGCCAAGTAAAGTCCGTAAAGCCCGGAACCAGCTCTGCCATCTGCAAAAGCAGGTAAAATTGCATAAACGGAGCCAATTGCAAAGTTTGCAACGATTGAACCCAGCAGGAATTTGGCCAGATGCGAATGAAAAACTATCGAGAAACCTTCAATAAGATCAGTCTTGTATTTGTGTATCGATTGTTTAACTTCTTGTTTTTCTTTGACTGATTCGTTTTCCGGAAGCTTTAACAGGCTGAAAAGTATGCACGCAGCAATAAAGGTAACCGCATCAATTAAATAGAGGGTAAGTGCTCCGATCATAGTCAGGAGAATACCGGCAATGGCATTGAAGGCCAAATCGACCCCTTGAAAAGCAAAAGAAAACAATGAGTTGCTTTTAACCAGTTGGTCTTTACGGACGATTCTGGGCAGCAGGGCAGCCTGACTTGGATAGACAAATTGATTAATCGCAGAAATGATCGGCATGATCACCAGGATGAAGGCCACAGTAAGAAACCCCATATAGTGTGCGATTGGAATTATCAATACAATCAGAGCCTGGATGATCTGAGTAAAGATTAAAACTTTCTTGATCTTCCATCTATCAACAAGCGGTCCAATCAAAAATTGCAGGGTCCCCGGAAGCAGCGTCAGAAATCCGGCCAGACCCGTGTAAAATGCATCGCCTCCCATTTCATAGACAAGCCACATTGCTGCAACATAGTAGATACTGTCACCCATGTTCGTGACCAATCTCCCTAAAAATAACCAAGCAAAATTTCTGTTATGAAATAATAATTCTTTCATGCTTTTCCCTCCATAATCAGTGTAATTATTTTATTCGGTAAAAATAATTTTACCAAAGCATTAAAAAAATACTTTTATTCAGTAAAAATTTTTTTACTGAATGTCTAAAAAAAAACCGATCACCGGTCTTTTTCTTTTTCCACATCCAACAGCCGTTCTGCAAATTTAGATTCTTCCACCTCGAAGCCCATACCGGTCATATAATAAACTTTTTGTTCTACGCCTTTTTCTTCTTTTGCTCTTTTTTGAAATTCACCGACAAGTTCGAAGTATTCTTTAACAAACCATTTAAAGTTATCCTCTGAACTTGTGGTTTCCCAGGATGTTGCAAGTATATTCCAATCAGATGGATCTTTGTCTCCAGCCTCTTCAAATGCTGAACTCGGGGCTTCAAGTATCCTGCTCATCGTCCTCTCGAGCATACCGTACATCATCAGCCTTTTCGTTTCACTTATTTCTTCTTTATGAGGCAAGAGGCTTGCATCAGGATAAAAACCGCTTGACACCGACTGAAAGAATTTCTGTATAATTCCGTTCTTTTCTTCGGTCTTAACGATTTCGATCAATCCCAGTTTCTCTAATTCCTTCAAGTGATAATGAATTCTTGCACGGGACATTTCAAACAACTCAGAAAGCTGCTGTCCTGTGTAGGGCTTTTCTACAAGGCGCATCATAAGCTTGATGCGAAACGGATCACTTAACGCTTTTAACTGATCATATTCCTTGATGATGAACATTGATTTCATTTAGACATCCCCTGTAATAAAATTAACTCGGTAAATTTTATTTTACCGCGTAACTGAATTTTAACATGCTGAATCACTTCAATACAATAGGCTCAAACCCTTTTTCTCTCGACAAACTTTGCGCACGGGAGGATTTCAATTGACAATTCGCTGCTGAGCTCGTACTATAGAGTCATAATTTCATATTCTCCTAAAGGGGAGTAGCTTTTACAATAAAGTCGTCATTACGGAGCCTAGGCTCTCGGCTTTATTGACAACATCGTTGTTAGCCAGACCTTTACCTTATGGTGAAGGTTGTTATATGCATAAAAAGGACCTTTACCTATCCGGTAAAGGTCTTTTTTGTATACTCAACCGTAAGATTGAAAGGGTGAAAACATTGCTTAAGAAAAGTCTACAACAATTGATTGAGGAAAATAAAGAAAACATCATGCGTGATAAAGCACAGTTGAAAAGGATTGAAAGGAATTTGGAACAAAAGCACACAGACTCACAAAAGGGGGATGCCTGAATGTTACTGAGAAAATATGCTTCCATGTTTGGTGTTGGTTCAGCCAAGATTGATTTAATCTTGCCAAAAACAGAATTCTCTCCCGGGGAGCTGCTTCACGGATATTTCATTTTAAAAGGCGGGATTGTAAAACAAAAAGTAAGAAGAATCGACTGTGATCTTATCATGGTAGATAAACAGGCGACAGAAAAGATCATTGACTCAACAACGATTTTAAAATCAGAAGATCTGGCACCTGACGAAACAAACAGGCTTAACTTTGTCTATAGAATTCCTAAGACGCTGCAAACAGGACAGAACGGAATACGTTACCTTTTCAAAACAAAGCTGACGTTTGATAAAGGTGTTGAAAGCCTGGATGAGGACTGGATCATAGTTGTCACCTAGCTAAAGATAAGAGGACACCTTGAAGACAAGGTTGTCCTCTTCTTATTTTTGAAAACTTGCTGTGTTCAATTTTCCCATTATGCTGCTGACTACTTCATTGATTTCTACATCATCCGTCTGAATATATTCACCGAAATCATATTCTTCATATGCTAGCAGGCATTTTTCAGTTTGCTGGAAGCACCAGTTCCCTTCTTCTTCCCCTCTATCCCTGAGTCTTTTAAATATTGTCTCCCGGCTGGCTTGCAGACAAAAGTGGTGTGTTTCATCATCGATTTCTTTAAAGCCATTGAAGATATATGTAAAGTATGCAGGGACTCTCAGCGTCATCGGGACAATGAGATGTTTACCATATTCATCTTTCAACCTCTTGGCTGTATCAATTGTCAATACTCTCCAAAGTTCATAATTTTGGAAGTCCCCGCTTTTAGACTCGTTACGTTTTATATCTTCCGGCAGCATGGCCCTTATCATATACCCGACTAATTCCGGGTCGAATAACATGCTATCATCAATTTTTTCTAATAAACACGCGGCAACGGTTGTCTTTCCTGCACCAAACGCACCATTTAGCATGATGATCAACTTCATTCCCCCTAATAATAAAAAAGACTGACTTTTAAAATAGAAATCTGCCTTTCCCTTTTACAATTGTACTATCATGGAATATATTCAATCGAAGTTTTTCTGACAGCATTCTCAATACTTGTCCGCCTGCTACACTGTTTCCTTTTTTATTTATGGAAGGACCGATGATCCCAACTCCCATTCTCCCTGGAACTGCCCCAACTATACTTCCTGATACTCCGCTTTTTAACGGGAATCCAACATCAACTGCATACGTGCCTGACTCATTATACATTCCCGATGTAAGCATGATTGCTTTCACTGTTCGGACATGTCTGGATTGTATCAGCTGAGAACCTGTTCCACTGATTTTTCCGTGATTAGCAAGGAAAAAACCAAGCTTTGCCAAGGCCAGTGAATTTACGTCGATTGAGTTCACCCTGTAATATAAATCCAGCGCTTCTTCGGCTTCTTTATTTGAAAGAACTCCGGTACTTTCCATAAAATAAGCAAGTGATCGATTCCTTGCACCGTTTTTAATTTCTGAGTGGTATACTTCTTCGTTAAGTTTTACTTTTTCATCATCCCCAGTAATCGTTTGCAGAAACGATAGTATCCTCTGAAAGCGCTCCTCAACCGTTGAGCCGTTGACAAGGCTCGCTGTTGCTATGGCTCCTGAATTAATGAATGGATTATACGGCCTGTGTCCTTCATAATTTTCAAGATTGGATATTGAATTGAAGAAATCATCGGTCGGTTCCATGTCAACTTTTTGAAAGACAACTTCCTTTCCGAAGTCCTCCAGTGCCATCAACAGGATAATGACTTTGGAAATGCTTTGAAGTGAAAAATTGCAATCATCCTCACCGGCTGAATAAACTTCTCCTTCTTTTGTAATGATGGTTACCCCGAGATCGGTTGCATGCGACTGATCCAGACCAGGGATATGGTCGATAACTTCTCCTTGCGCAGTATACGGTCTGCAAGCCTTCACAATTTCTTCCATAAATTCATTCGATAACTTCTCCAATGTCACTTCCCCATCCTTTGCTGTAAGGTTCAATATTGGTGTTGCGAATTGCATTAGTGTATCCGGAACTAAAAGATTTCAAGCAATTCCCCGAATGAATCAATCACATAATCATAATGGTCTACATTGCCGAAACCGTAGCTGGCGTATACAAAAGGTATGCCTGCGTGCATTGATGCATTCCTGTCCCCTTCGGTATCCCCCACATAAACGGGATGTTTCAAGTAATTGCGCTCAATGATCAATTTAATATTTTCTCCTTTTGAAAGACCTGTCCTTCCCGGATTTTCATAATCGATGAAGTGCTTTTCTAATTTGTGATAGTCATAAAATGCTTCAATATAACCATCCTGGCAATTACTTACGATATAGAGCTTGTAGGTCTTAGCGAGCTCTTCCAGAACTTCTTCCACCTTGTCATAAAGGATACCCCCTTTGTCACGCAGATGGCCGATTTCAACACCAGAGCAGGTCTTCATGAATCGGTCTCTTTCCTCTTCTTCGAGCTCGGGAAACAACTTCCTCCCTATTTCATGCATCTGCATTCCCATTGTTTCCTTCAATTGCTGTGAAGTTAGTTCATTGTCTACTTTATCATGTTCTTTAATAACCCTATTCCATGACTGAACCACCGTTTCGCGGGGGTCCCATAACGTTCCGTCCAAATCGAATATGATACTGTCCATTTTTTCATCCTCCAATTCACTTCAGCATCTTTTTGAATGTAGTAATTCGCAGCCCTTCTGTTATTTCCTGTTCTTCGACCTCTTTAAACCCGGCATTTTTATATAAATGAATGGCTGGTCTGTTTTTTGTACCGGTTGATACAACGATGGCATCCATTCCCTTGAACTCCCCTTCGAGATGATGAAGCAAGGCTTTTGAAATTCCCTTCCTGAAATGGCGGGGATGGACCATCAATCTGTGAATATCAACAATATTTTTCTCTAATTTGAAAGAGACGGCTCCGCATAACTGATCTTTCTCATAGAAACCAAAGAATCGTTCTCCGCTATTCTGCAGGGAAATCACGTCATCCTTAAGGGGAGGCAGTTCACCATATCCGATTATATCCGCTTCTACTTGGTAAGATTCATATTGAAGGGCGAGTACCTCATTTGCCAGCGAATGCAGGGTGATATCTATCTTGAAGATCATAAGTCTTTCTCTTTTCGCTTTTTAACATATATAATTTCGGGGTCTCCCTCGTCGAGGTTTTCGATCAACCCGCTCTTTTCATACCCGAGTAATAAGAATAAACGTTGCATGATATTGTGTGACTGATTTGCCGAAGAAAAGATTTTAATTTCATCTGCCATTTCTTCAAATGCAGTGAAAAGTCCACGGACGATTCCTCTCTTCCGGCAATCTGGATGGACAATGACCAATGAGACAAACCAATGAGAAAAAAATTGTTTATTGGATAAAAGAAACCCTGCAGGCCTTCCTTCTATTTTGCAAACAAAGCAGCAGCGGTCCTGAATGGATTTATCTATCAAAGCCGATCGATGATCATTCCCAATCACTGCTTGATCAATATGTATTAAATCAAGTAAATCACTTTTTTTAGCCAACTCTATATTCAAAGGGTCCCTCCTTGGTAATTTTGTAATTCAACTGGTTCATTTCATAGATCAGTAGACTTTTCATACACTTTAATAGAGTTTCCGCCGAGTCCATAGGCTTCTGATGAATGCAGCCAATCATATCTTTCATAATAACCATCATGATCTGTAGCCAGATAGAGTTTTTTGTAGCCTTTTCTGCCCGCTTCCTTTAAAGCATACTGAAGAAATCGGGCACCAAGTCCCCTGCCCCGCCACTCCGGTTCGACATATAAACAGGCAAGCCAAGGAGTTAAATCCTGACGGCTGTTGATATCATTGCGAAGGATAGCGAATGTACCTATTATTGTTTCTCCTTCCAGCGCAATATAAAACCTGGGAACCTCTTCATCTGTTCCACATGATCGATGCATGCAGTCTTTATAAAAAAGGTAGCTCTCTTCACTTCCCCACTGCTTCCAGAAAGCGTCTACAGCTTCTTCAAATAAATCTTTCCGTTTACTCAATTCAAAAATATGCACGCTTATTCCCTCACTTACCAAATCTACTATTTTTATAATTATCCAAGAATTTTCTCAATTTATATAGTAAAATTATACAATATTAACATATAGGGGTGAAGAAATGTTTTTATATAAGGTTGATGAAGAGCTGGCACTGAAATTGGTGGACATGAATGATGCCGAAGAGATGTTCCAGCTAGTGGACACAGGAAGAAATCATTTGAAGGAGTGGCTTGGCTGGTTGGATTATACAAAAAAAGTAGAGGATTCAAAGAATTTCATTCAAGGATGCATGCGCAGTTACGCAGATAATAAAAGTATGAACACCGTGATTCTCTATAAGGGTAAGATGGTAGGAACAGCAGGCTATAATTCAATTGATTGGGCGAGTAGAACTGCCTATATTGGCTATTGGCTCCACAAGGACTATCAAGGAAATGGAATCATGACTAGAGTTGCTAGAGCACTAACAGATTATGCTTTTGACTATCATAGGTTAAATAAAGTCGACATCAGAGCGGCTGCTGAAAATAAGAAAAGCAGAAGGATCCCCGAGCGATTGGGCTTTACAGAAGAAGGAACCATCAGACAGGCGGAATGGCTGTATGATCACTATGTCGATCATGTGGTATACGGGATGCTTAAAGATGAGTGGAAAGACATAAAATAATGTATGCGGTTCGAATATTCCCCCTTTAAAACGGGCGCTCGTCCATACCATTTGGACAAAGATACATAGAATGTATTAAGTCGGGGTATTACCTTGGGCAAATACATGGAGTTAGGGGGAAGTAATATGTGGTTTCAATATTCTCAGGGCTGTGTAAGAGATAGAAGAAAGCATAAATACTGCAATTTCTGGGACAATTTGATGTTCATTCATTGCTCATGCTATGAGGACAATTATGACCATGATGACTGTAGAGACTCCAGAAAAAAAGAAGCCGTGGAACAAAAATGTTTTAAAATCAAAGATGCTCATTCATGCAGCTGCCAAAAAAATAACGAACACCATGAATCCAGGAAATGCGGTTGTAAGAAAGAAAAACATCAAGTCAGCTGCGGCTGTATGAAGTCCCGTAAATGCAATTGCCATAAACACCGTGAACATCGCGGGAAAAAATGCGGCTGCGACAGATGATCAAAGAACCCATCCTGAACGGATGGGGTTTTTTTATGCTCTCTTTTTCGCCAAAGGTATCAATATATCAAAATGTGGATCATTCAAATCGCGATCGTGCGGGTATCGCTCATGCTTAATCGGCAAATCATCATAATACTTCGTCCCTGCCTCAACCCAGGGAGAGTAATCACCGTTCTCTTTCACCCACTGATAGATTCCTGAGTATGTATGACCAATGTCTTCGCCTTTTGGATGGTGGATACAAAAATATGTCATGGGACTTACCTTGATTTCTACCATCCCTTCTGGAACCTCCTGTTCATGACTCACTTCATACACAGAATAATGTACGAATCCATCCGGGCGCAAGTGAAAAGACAAACCTAATTGCTGCTGTGGATCAACCGCATATTCCAATTCCGTAACCCGTGTACTCATCATTTTGATCATTTCCTTCAAAGCAGCTACTTCCGAATACCCCCCTTCCCATTTTAACCCGATGGCTCTGTAGCCAGGCAAATCAGTCACTTTATAATCTGATTTCTCCATAATCCCCCTCCTTAAAAAGTGTCAATATTATAATTTCCACACTGTAAAGGTAAATCCTTTAATTGATTTCTTTAAATGCAATGAAACAATTTTCAATCTTTGATCGCTCATGCAATTATCACAAATAAATCCCATGGCTTTTGCCATGGGATTTATTAATCGGTGTGTTCATTCAATTTTTCCAATTCTTTTTTTGATTTATGTTTGAAAAAGAATACAACAAATAATGCAGGTACGGATAATATGACGTAACCCAATAGCAGATTTAGAATTTCCCTCGGCCTCCCCGGTACTTTTATAAATATTGTAACTCTTTCCGTCTACATTTCAAACAGGAAATTTTATGGACGGTGATATAACCATATTTCAGCAGCCTTATCGTAATTATAGACAAGTCCATTATCAGAAAATACAAGCAGTGTTCTAAATATTTATTGACAAAACCTTTCTAGAGACATACGATAAAGAAAAAGTTGCACAAAGGAAACAATCATAACCTTATAAAAAATATGTGAGGGAGCGGAAAAATAATGTCTGTACACAAATACAAATTATGTCATCTTCAAGTAGGCATGTCCGTACAGATCATATCTTTAGATCTGAACGGGATCATGAGAAGACGCCTGCTGGATTTAGGCTTTGTTCCCGGAAATGTTGTGACGGTTGTAAACAAGAGTCCATTGGGTGATCCGATTGCATTCAGGGTCAGCGGCACAGTAATAGCTCTGCGTAAAGAAGAGAGCTCGAATATATATGGGGAGATGGTATAGATGAACGGGAAAAAACACCGTATCGCATTGGCCGGAAATCCAAACACCGGAAAGTCGACATTATTCAATCAACTTACAGGACTTAGACAACATACAGGGAATTGGCCGGGGAAAACCGTGGCACAATCAAAGGGATATTTTGAACATAAAAAGGAAGAGTTTGAAATCATTGATTTGCCTGGTACGTATTCACTCATTGCCAACTCTATGGATGAAGAAATAGCCAGGAACTATATAGCCTTTGAGCAGCCTGATGTGACAGTCGTCGTTCTGGATGCCACTTCTTTAGAGAGAAACTTGAATATTGCCCTACAGGTGCTGGAAATAACAGATAAAGCAGTAGTATGTCTTAACCTCATTGATGAAGCTGCCAAAAAAGGAATTGAAATCAGCGAAGCGAAGCTGCAAAAAAAGCTTGGGGTGCCTGTTGTGAAAATCTCTGCACGAAACAAAGTCGGAATTAGCAGCTTATTAGATGCCGTTGTCAGTGTAGTTAAAGGCTTATTGCCTTTATCCCCATACAAACTTGAGTATAGCGTTGAAATTGAAGAGCGGATAACAGCACTTCTTCCGGACATTCAATCCATATATGGTTCTCAACTGCCTGCAAGGTGGATTGCATTGCGTTTACTGGAAGGTGATGAGCGGATCATCGATGAGTTAAATGCCAAACTGTTAAATGAAAATAAAGGGGGTTAAAGATATGAGTTCGCTGCCGGGGAATATTGATCGAAGTCAATTCTTAAGAAGAAAAGCAAATGATCTTTCCACTGCTTCACTGCAGGATGACATTATCACCAGTGCATTCTCTCATTCAAAGGCACTGTGCAATGAAGTTGTTTCTGTAAAAGATCAAAACAAGTTATTACACACTGAAAAGCTTGATAAAATATTCACATCTAAAATATGGGGATTCCCGATTATGCTTTCCATGCTTGCTGTCGTTATTTACTTAACGATAGCCGGGGCAAACATCCCTTCATCCATGCTGGCGTCTTTTTTTGGCTGGCTTGAAGGGTATCTGACACTTGGGTTTAACGCCATCCATGCACCGGATTGGCTGCATGGTATCTTAGTGCTCGGCCTTTACAGGGGAACTTCCTGGGTAATAAGCGTCATGCTTCCGCCAATGGCAATCTTCTTCCCTATGTTTGCTATTTTAGAGAATTACGGTTATTTGCCGAGGGTAGCGTTCAACATGGATCGGTTATTTAAGAAGTCCGGAGCTCATGGTAAACAATCCTTGACAATGGCGATGGGATTCGGATGTAATGCTGCCGCAATCATGTCAACAAGAATCATAGAATCCCCGCGTGAAAGAATGCTTGCGATTCTTACCAATAATTTTGTCCCATGCAACGGCAGGTGGCCCACGCTTATTCTTCTTGCATCGATTTTCATGGCTGCAGGATTTACGGGGGCAGCTGGTACGCTCGTAACAGCTGCAGTCGTTGTAAGCATGGTTGTTTTCGGCATCATAGTCACCCTTGCTGTTTCCTGGGTCCTGTCGAAAACAGCGTTGAAAGGAGTTCCTACTCATTATACGCTTGAACTCCCACCTTACCGGAGACCGGACTTCATTAATACAATCGTCAGGGCAACATTGGATAAATCGGTTTTCGTTCTAAAAAGGGCGATTGTGATCGCTGCCCCTGCAGGAGTGTTGACCTGGGTACTGGCAAACATCATAATTGGTGATACAAGTATGTTGATGCATATTGTCAATTTCTTAGATCCGTTTGCACAGCAGCTGGGGTTGGATGGTTTCATTTTGATGGCATTCATCCTTGGGTTGCCGGCCAATGAAATCGTCCTCCCCATTTTATTGATGGGTTACCTATCAACGGGGGCCATGATCGAAGTGGAAGACCTGGATTCTTTAAAACAAATCTTCATCGATCAAGGATGGACTTGGATCACTGCATTAAATATGATGCTATTTTCTCTGCTTCATTTCCCATGCGGTACGACACTTATCAACATATTCAAAGAAACGAAAAGCAAGAAGTGGACATTCCTGGCATTTGCCATCCCTACTGGTTTGGCGGTTGCCATTACCTTTACCATTGCCCAGCTGGCAAAAGTGTTAGGGTGGGGTTAACTGAAAGGGGGACAATTCACAGGCGTCCCCCCTTCTGCTTTGAAAGGAAGTGAAAAATGATATCCGCGATTGTATTATTCATCATTGCAGGGCTCGCTGAAATTGGCGGCGGTTACCTGGTCTGGCTGTGGCTTAGAGAGAATGCATCCCCATGGTATGGTGTATTTGGCAGTTTGATTCTGGTGCTCTACGGTGTAATACCCACACTTCAGAACTTCCCTGCTTTTGGCAGGGTGTATGCAGCCTATGGCGGGGTGTTCATCGTCCTTGCAATTCTATGGGGATGGTGGGTTGATAAAAATACCCCTGATATGTATGATTTCATAGGTGCTTCGATTTGCATGATCGGAGTATCCATCATTTTATGGGCTCCGCGATAAAGAAAAGCTGAAGTTTAGTAAACTTCAGCTTTTCTTTATTTTTTGGTATGCTGCCAGAATAACGTTAAAATCGTAATCAAAGTGAACGCAGTCATTGCAAGGAATGGTATTGTGATAAATCCAAGCCAATTAATATATTCCGAATTACACGGAACCCCGCTTGCACATGGCTTGATCCCGCCAAATCCGGGGATTTTCTGCTCCATATAATGAAAGACTGAAATGATTCCTCCAATGATTGACATCGGAAGTACAATCTGTTTTAAGGCTGCGTCATTTTTGAAAGTCGCTACCCCGAGTATCAAAGTTAACGGATACATAAAAATCCTCTGATACCAGCATAGTTCACACGGTATGAAACCCTTCACTTCACTGAAATATAGACTCCCTAAAGTCGCAATGATTGACACAAGCCAGGCAGCATACATAAAGAACTGGGTTTTATCAGTTTTATTCCTGTCCATTTACTCCTGACCTTCTTCGATAAGTGATTTGATACGTTCATAGTCATAGGGATCTTCCAGTTTAGTTCCATTTATAATGATTGTCGGGGTTTGTTCAATGTTAAATTCCTGTACCAGATTGGTATCAATCTTGAGCTGTTCTTCAGCTGCTTCATTTTCAATATTCTTTTTCAATTGTTCGATATCCATATTTGTTGTCTTTTCTGCAACCTCAACTAACTTGTCCACCGTTACCCACGCTGCATCGTGATTACCGCCCTCAGGCTGTTCTTTATACAATTCCTTCTGGAAATCCCAATAGGATTCAGGATCGTTTTTGAATACTGATTCTGCAGCTTGTGCAGCAAGTATCGATTCTTCCCCGTGAAATAGGACATTAACATAAGTTAAGTTGGCCTTGCCGGTATCAATGAAATCGCTTTTTACACGGGGGTAAATCTGATCGCCCCAAGCTTTGCAGGCAGGGCATTTAAAGTCACCGAACTCCACAATCGAAACGGGGGCGTCTTCATCTCCAAGCGTCGGCTGACCCTCAGTCGCCGGGTGAGACTCAAGAGCTTCATCCTTAGGCTGTGCCTTATTATTCAACATGACTATTGCTGCCAAAAGAACGGCAACCAATAAAGTAATGATAACTAAGTATTTCATTGGTGATGCTTTCTTGTTACTCATTGAATTCTCCTCCATTTGCATGATGCATTAACATACGACTATCATAACATGTTTCAAATAAGGGTGATGTAGAAAAACTTACAGAAATTCGACAATATAATCCAATTAGGACATCCAAGAAGAAGGCCCGTCTCCCCAAAATATGGGGACGGGCCTTCTTCTTGGATTCTAATATTCAATTTCATCATAATCTTTCGGCTGCGGTTGTGAAGCCTGCTGGATATCCTCGTTACTGGAAATATTTTCAATAGTCTGCATATCGCCTTTTTCTTTTAATGGCAGGTCTTTATTTTGCTTTTCTTCTTTCATGAGGGTACATCTCCTTTCCATTATACTAGGAATAATATGTGCAGTGCATCACAAAAACATCCCATTTTATATATATTATTTTATTGATTCTATACACCTTCTGTTCAAGCTATTCTTTACAGGTACGAAGGTATGAAACCCTACAGATTGGAAATCCTTAAACTAAGAAAAGCCCCGATGGAGGTGACACCGTGATCAAAAATAACTGCACATGCGAACGATGCAAATGTCAGACTAAAAAAGAATGTGACTGCCCATGCTGTTGTGAGAAATAAAAAATTCCCGGTCTACCCGGGAATTTTTTATTTTATACTTTGACGTTCATACCTATTATTTCTTCAAAGTATTTAAGTGATTTCATTTCTGAATCAAACCACTCATTCTTGTTCCACGTTTGCTCAATGAACACCTCTGCAATCATTCGCCTGCGTTCATCTCCGAATAGGGCTGCGTCTCCAAGGGCAACGACGCTTTCATAAACTTTAACCATCAGTTCAGCTATCCGTTTGCTATGATAGGTTTGGGTATCTTCGTCAGAACCGGCTACTTTAGCCAATAAATATTCCAAAACAGTCAACCCTTCAAGAACCTTTTCAATTGACTCACTGTGCTCCTCGGGAAGGCGGTCCAGCTCCTGCCTCATTTGGTTTACGAACAGTACATGTACACTGTGTTTCTTCATCAAGCGAAGCACTTCAAGGCCTAGTATGTTTGCAGTCCCCTCCCAGACGGTTAGCACCTGGGCGTCCCTCAACATGCGCGGAAGAACGAAATCTTCGATATAACCATTGCCTCCATGCATTTCAATAGCCTCATGAGAGAAGTGTACAGCCTGCTCGGCACTTTCCTTTTTCAAAATTGCAATGTAAAGCCTTGTTAGGGCAGCCTCATCATCTGTGGTCGGTATTTCTTCGTTTGAGATCCGGTCAAACATTTCAACCAGCCTGAATACTGCGCTTGTTTCAACTTGCTGTTTAGCGGCAAGATTTACAAGAGTCTCCCTGATCATTGGATAGTGGGAAAGTTTCTCCCCGAACGCTTCACGGTGAAATGCGTAATTTCTCGCTTCCATATAAGTCCTTCTCATGATTCCGATCGAAGCAATTGCATTGCAGATCCTTGATAGATTCAATGCTTCCATCATATAATAAATTCCTTTGTTTGCTTCCCCCACAAGATAGGCTTTTGCGCCATCGAATTCAATTTCAGCAGAAGGTACCGCACGAACCCCTAATTTATCTTTTAATCGGCGGACGTGGATACCATTCAAAGTTCCGTCCGTCTTCCTCCAAGGGACTGCGAATAAACTGAGTCCTTTGCTTCCGTTCGCTGCACCCTCTATCCTGGCAAGTACCATCGCAACCCCGCACATGCCCGAATTCGAAGCAAAATACTTTTCTCCAAACAGTTCATAATCAGTTCCACTTTTAACAGCCCGAACGACATTAGCTCCTACATCCGAGCCCCCCTGCCTCTCTGTCAAGAATGTCGCACCTTCATAAAGCTCCACTTCCCCGGTTGAAAGCACATGCTTCAGGAATATTCCTTTCACATTTTCAGAGGCATATTTATCAAGCAGAAGTGCCGTGGCCATCGTCAATGTGACTGGACAATAAAATCCCGGTTCTGATTGAGAAAGAAGATATCCCTGTGCGAATGAATAAAGATAATTCCCCCTTCTCCCGAGGGCAGGGATTTCTTTGTGGATATATCCGGCAATCCCTTTATTGTAAGTATCCTGAACTGTTTTTTTATACCCTTCATTTACCCAGATCTCAGATACTTCCTCACCAAAGCGATTATATTTGATGAGCCGGGGCTGTCCTTCACGGTCGGTATGAGTGGCACGTTCGTCGATATCACCTGCACACATTCCTCCGAATTCTGACAGCTCTTTTTCTGCCCATTGAAGGAAATCCCCTTTTAGATAGTGGCGGATCAATTGCTGGAGATGGAGATCTTCAAGATAAAAATTTTCGATCTTCTTCATGATTTCACCTCATTCCTCTCTTCGCTCATCAGCCCCATTAAGGACGCACCAGGATTTTCCGCTCTTTTTGAGGGGGGTTTTTTGTGGGAAATTGAATTGGAAGTCTTCATTTTCTTGTCTCCTATTCGCACTTATAGATTTTAGAATATTTAGATAGTTATATTTTATCATTTTCGATCGTGCAAAGTTCAATAATCTATTAAAAAGTTTCCGTTGCAAACTTCACGGTCTGACCGTTTTCTGGTTAAGGCACCGGACAATACTCTGCTTCCATATAATATGAAAAACTGTGGGGTGTCTCTTTATGAAGAAAAAAATCCTGCTTTTTGCAGATGTGGGCATCGATGACATAGTCGCCCTTATATATGGATACTTAAGTGATGATATCGAACTTGTCGGAGTGGTCGCAGATTATGGAAACGTGCCCCGAAAACGTGCCATCCAAACCGCAAACTATTTGATGACATATGTTCCCGAAGGTAAAAAGTTTCCTATAATAGGAGGAGCGGAAATACCTATGACGGCCCAGGAGCCGACTTATTACCCTGAAATCCATGGAGAGTACGGACTGGGTCCGATCATTCCTGACAAATTGATCGACACGACAGAAAACTTTTTTGAAATTGTGAACATCATTCAGCAGTATGATGGAGAGCTTACCATCGTAAGCATAGGCAGATTGACCTCACTTGCTACAATGTACATTTTATATCCTGGGCTTATGGACACAGTGAAGGATGTCTATGTGATGGGCGGAGCCTTCTGGGTGCCGGGGAATGTAACAGCTGTTTCTGAAGCAAACTTTTATTCGGACCCGGTAGCTGCAAGACTCGTCATGAATTATGGCAAAAACTTAACGATCATTCCTCTTAACGTGACCGATTATTCCATCGTGACACCAGAGATGGTTGATTATATCGATTCCAAAGGCCGGACAGAGCTTTTAAAACCTTTGCTGGATTATTACTACTCTTTCTACAAGAAACGGAATCCGGAGATCCAGGGCAGTCCGGTTCACGACGCGATCACCATGATGGCCCCTTTATTCGAAGACATGTTCACGTTCAGGGAACTGCCTGTATTCATCGTGACGACTGAAGGACGTATCAATCAAGGACAAAGCATCACAGACATAAGACCTTACACGAAATTCGGGGAAGATGCCAAAAAACATCGCATCGCATTTGGATTCGATTACAATAAATTTTACAGGCGGTTTATGTCTGTTATGACTGGCGAAGTGTTTGAATGATTCCTTTCTTCATTAAATGAGTTTCTTCCTCCTGACTGGAAGGGATATTTTCGGTGGATAAGGGGATCGGGACATGGACTGGAAAGGTATCGCAGTTCAAATTATTCAGGAGGGGGTATTCTTCCTTTTTCTCGAATTTCCGTGAATTTTTGGTTTGTATCACCTGAAATCAATAATTTGTGTTAGTTCATGAGGTGTAATCGGGGTATTAAGAGGCCATGGTAATTTTTATTATCAAAAACGGACCACTTATTATCAAAAACAAGGATATATTATCAAAATTAACTTTTTATTATCAAAAACAGAATTATATTATCAAAAACTCATTTCTAACACCCTCCATACCGTGTTAGGTATACAAACAACACGGCAGAAGACAAGGAAGACAAGGCAGGACAGGCATAAAAAAATCCACACTGCCCGGTTCACGTTGTTCATTATTTCCGATCCGGTTTTAGAGGCCATCAAAAACACCACCATAATAAATCTCCTAAAATAATGAGAGCAGTCTCTGAAAGGCCTTGCCTGAGGACCTTTCAGAAACTGCTCTTTACTTTTTATAAGTGTATTCTTCTCTCACAATACCAAATGTATTAATATCCTCAAATTTACCGGAAATAAGTCGGTCTTGCTTTAAAGTTCCTTCTTTCAACAACCCTGCTTTCTGCAATACAGCTATGGAGCCTTTATTTCTTGAAAGGACTGACGCCCAGACCTTATTTAATTCAAGATCCTGAAATCCAAACGCAATCATCCTCTTCACGGCTTCCGTTGCAAATCCTTTACCCCAATATAGCCTGCCTATCCAATAACCAAGCTCTCCCTTGGAATGTTCTTTATTCACCCTCAGAGTAATCGTTCCGACTAATTCATTTGACATTTTCTCTGTGATTGCAAGTGGATATTCAGTTCCAAGCTGAATCAACTCCGGCTGAATTTCAATCCATTCCAGGGCGTGTTTCAGCATATAAGGTTGAGGAAGCCCGATGATATCTGCAACCTCCTTATTATTGGCGAGATTTTGTATTTCTGCGGCATCAGCTTTTGAAAAGGCCCGTAACACCAGTCTTTCTGAATGAAGAATCTGCATCATCGATTATCCCCCTTTAAGCCTGTTACCAATACAAATATTATAGATTTTCAAAGAATAGTCGTATGACGTCCGCTCCGCCGATAAAGGTCCCCAATGAACTGCCGAGGTTAGCTAAAACAACAATCAATAACACCCGTGTCACTTTATTTGACCAGAATCCCTTTAGACTCAAGACATCTTCCGACAACCGGTCGAAATCCGCCACATTTGGGCGTTTGAAGTAAGCCTGAACCGCCCCTGCAAACCAGCCGGCTGCAAGCAATGGGTTCAAAGAAGTAATCGGTGCTGCGATAAAAGCGGTCAAGATAGCCAGCGGATGTCCGAGAGCAATAGCCACCCCGAGTGCAGAAAAACCGCCATTCCATAAAATCCAGCTGACCGATTGCTGCAATCCTGCTTCAGGATTTGAGATGAACGTGTACGCAATGAGTGCAAGGATAGATATTGGTATCCCCCAGCCAATGATTTTAGGGAGTTTGGATTTAGGCGGCCGTTCATTCAATTGATCCAGATTATGTTCTTTCTTGATTTCCTCTTTAATACCCGGGACATGAGCTGCCCCCAAAACCGCCACTATTTTCTTACCCTTCGCATCTTTAATCTTTTGGGAAAGGTATTGGTCGCGTTCATCAATTAATGGTTTCTTCAAACGGGGGAATGTTTCGGTAAATTCATTCAGCATCCCTTCCAGCATATCTTTCGATTTAAGCTTTTCAAGCTCTTCTTCTGAAATACTGTCATTGCTGAATATGCTGTATATGATCTGCATAAGTAATTTTGCTTTCCCGGTAAACCCGACGTTGCTCCATATCCGGGAGAAGGTCACTTGGATATTCCGGTCAGCAAGAACAAGTTCCGCCCCAGTCTTCTTGGCTGATTGGATTCCCTGGATCATTTCCTGCCCGGCTTGAATTCCCAGTTGCTTAGCCATCCTTTTCTGAAAAGATGATATTGCCAGATTCATTAATAAAAATGTCGCTTTCCGATCTTTAATCACTTTGAAAATATCTGTTTCTTTCCACTTTTCGCCTTCCATGATCGATTGGTATCTTTGCTCATCCAATTCTACACACACGGAATCGGGCCGTTCCCGCTCAATGACTTCCTTTACTTGTTCAGCACTCTTCTTTGATACGTGAGCTGTACCGATCAATATGTATTCTTTTCCATCAATGTACAATCTTGTAATATTCTTTTCCTCAACTTCCATAGCCATCGGGTCCCTTCTTTTACCTAATAATATATAATTATTTTACCATTTAAATATGTATGTGCCTGAAAACTTCAGAAATATTATTATGCTGCTGATTTCCGTGAAGGACTCCGCCTTCCGAAAAGGTATGTATCTACCACTTCAATCAACAGCTGAATCCTTCTCAAATCATTAAAATCTCTCTAATATCATGTTCACTGAGCATAATCCCCTTTTTCTCTGAAGGGTCGATTATCTCTTGAATTATGTCCCTCTTCTTGTCCTGTAATTCACTCATCTTTTCTTCGATTGTCCCCTTTGCAACCAATTTGATCACTTGGACCACATTTTCCTGCCCCATACGGTGAGCCCGGTCTGCAGCCTGCTCTTCAACTGCAGGATTCCACCAGGTATCATAAAGAATTACGGTGTCTGCACTGTGCAGGTTAAGTCCGGTCCCGCCTGCCTTTAATGAAACAAGGAAGATATCTCTTTCCCCCTTATTATAGCGATTGCACAGGTTAAGGCGTTCTTCTGATGGTGTTTCGCCGTCCAGATAAAAGAATGATGTGTTTTTTTCCACAAGTTTTCTGCCAATCAGTAGAAGCATCTTCGTAAATTGAGAAAAAATCAGCACCCTCCTGCCTGACACCTTGGATTCATCCAGTAATTCCATCAGCAGCTCCATTTTTGCAGAGCTTCCTTTATAATCCTCCACAAACAATGCAGGGTGGCAGCATATTTGCCTCAAACGTGTGATTCCGGACAGTATTTTAATCTTATTTTTTCTTATAGTATCCTTATCCAGATGTTTGAGAGTGTCATGACGGAGTTTAGCCAAGTATGCAGCATAAATTTTCTTCTGCTCAGGAAGCAGTTCGACCGTTTCTCTCGTTTCAATTTTTTTCGGCAGTTCATGCAGTACATCCTCTTTCATTCTGCGAAGCATGAAAGGCTGGATTCTTCGGGAAATTGTTTTATTGGTGAGCTGGCTGTAATCTTTCAACCCCAGGAAAAGCTGAGGAAAAACCACATGGCAGATGGACCACAGTTCTTCAATTGAGTTTTCGACCGGAGTACCCGTAAGGGCGAATCGATGAACTGCCTCGATTTTCTTAACGGCCCGAGCCGTTTGAGTCACAGGATTTTTGAAAGCTTGAGCTTCATCGAAAAATGCAACGGAAAATTTCCGCTCTTCAAACCACCGGATGTCCTTGCGCAGTATCGAATAGGAGGTTATGACAACATCCACCTCTTGGATGGTTGACTGCAATCTCTTTCGGTTGTTTTTACTGCCGTCTAAAACCAATGTATTCGTTTCGGGGGTGAATTTCGTCATCTCATTCAGCCAATTATATGTCAGCGATGAAGGGCATACGATCAGTGCAGGTGTTTCATCCTTTCTGGACTCTTCTAAAATCGATTGAATGAATGCAATGCTCTGAATCGTCTTCCCGAGACCCATATCGTCGGCAAGAATGCCTCCAAACCCAAAATGAGCAAGGGTTTTCATCCATTTATAGCCTTTCTTCTGGTAATCCCTGAGTACATCATTAAGGATTTCAGGTACTTCAAACTCCATGCTTCCAGATTTATGCAGAGTGTCAAGGAACTCACGGAATGAGTTCTCCATTCTGAATCCTTTACTTCCATCGACCGTATCAATCAGTTCAATGCACTGAGTCATGGGAAGTTCGAGACCGTCTGCCAATGAAGATGAAGCGACCTCAGGGTTCTCCATAAAACGCTGGATTTCCCGGGATTCTTTTGTGTCCAGGGACAATAATGCACCGCTCCGCAGGCGAAAGTATTTCCTTTTCTCTTCGAGGGCGGCAAGCAACTCACGGATATCTGTTTCGTTTATTCCGTCCATTTGAAATTTAAACTCAAGCCAGTTCGTGCGTTCTTTACTAACCCTTATCCTGATTTGCGGCTTCGCGTTTCCTCGGAAAATCCTGTTCCTGACAGCCGTAGTGGCATAGACACTCGCTATTTTTTGAAGCTTTGGAAGTTGATAGTGAAGGAAATCAAATTCCAATTCTTCATTTTGGATCAGATAACCTCCTTCCGTCTTTGCGAATGAACTGTCATCCATAATAGCCAAAATTTCATTTTCCTGTTCGGTATCCCGTATAACAAGTGAACCAGTTGCATTGTCTTTTTCTTCTAATGGATTAATACTGATGTTTTCATATTGAAATTCAAGTCCCGCAAGCATCTTATTATGTACCCTGTCAAGGTAAAGCTTTGCTGTCAGGGGAGTTCTAATATAATGTTCAGTTAAAGATTTCGAAATTCTTACTTGACCAAGATTTTTCAGATGCGGAGCCACTTTTTCCAAGAAAAAAGCGATCTTTACTCTCGGGATGATAATTTCATCTTTGCCGGACGCAATCAGCATACTTTGCAATTCAGAAATCCTTTTGAAATCAGTATCATCCAGTGCGTACAGTGTCCCCCCGTCAAGTACCGAATTGTATGGAGAGAATAAAATCATACCGTTAAGCCCTGAGATACTTAATGTGTATCGATTCCCCCCCGATACGTCAAAGTTAAAAGTCAAAGGGAGATGCGAGGAAGAAATTTGAAAATTGGAATACTCCTTTCCCTGAAGTTCCACTGCCACTGACACTTTTTCCAGTTCAGGAATAATATCCTCCCATGAGGAAGGAGGCAGGATCAATGTCTCTTTGACTGACTCTTCAGCTTCTGTTAATTTATCTGTATAGATCCGCTCATCATCAAGTATGTTGATTAATCCGCTTACCACAGCCTCTGTTTCTCTCCGCAGACAGTGGTTATGTGTTGAATAAGTAAAACTGTTATTTATCTTAAACGGGCGTCCTTCTTTCAAAGCTTTTAAAAATCCCCGGATGTACCCGACAGGATGTCCGTTCACTGCAATTTCAACACCAATCAGATTCTGTCCTCCCCTCATTGAAACAGGCCGAAGGACAAAATCTATATTTAATACCTCTCTAGTTTCAAAATGAAGCTGTTCAATACGTGGAGGACTTTTTTTTTGCATATTAAAGAGATGCAAAAAGTCTTCTGATAAATCCTCTGCGGATGTATCCCCCGCCCCCTGAATTGCGATTAAAACCGCAGCTGTGTGTTGACATGATAGATTATATGATGCAAGTTTCGGGCAGCTGCATTCCGTTATCAAGTGACCGCCTTCGTCTTTTATTATGTTTACTTCGAATGTTTCGGCACCTCTTACTAAAGCCTTGCAATGATCTGCGCCATGGTCTTCTATTGTAACCTTGTTAGACCGGACATAAGCTTCTCCGCTTTTATAGGACACAGTCCCGCACATATCCTGAATGATCTTGGGATTAAGCTCGAAATTCATAGTATTCTCCTTCTAACTGCTATTACGATTATAGGATAGGTTGATTGTATCATATTTGAGGAATAAGACAGTTATAAATAAGTGATTTCAAAATGAAAGAGCCAGCCTCCTTGATGACTGGAGAGTGGCTCTTTCAGGATTATGTATTTTTCTAGGCAGGTTAATTGTAAGGGTGACTATTAAAAAATCTTTAGTTTCGTTTACTTCTCTTCCCCGGTATAAATTTGGAAGGAAACTCCGAACTTGTCAATCACAGAACCATACAGCGGGCTGAAGAATGTTTTCTGCAGCGGCATCGTCACTTCGCCTTCTTGCTGCAATCCGTCAAATAGTTTTTGTGAAGCTTCGGCATCGCTTGTCGTAATACACAATGTCACCTGGCTTCCAGTTGAATGAGGCTGCCCTGGGAATGTATCACTGAACATAATTTCAGACTCCCCGATCTTGATTGTCGCATGCATAATGCGGTCTTTAGCTTCTTCTGGAAGAGGAAATTCAGGATCTTCAGGACTCTCTGCAAAAGTCTGGGAGTATAGAACCTCGGCACCCAATGCTTCTTTATAGAAATTGATTGCTTCCCCTGCGTTCCCATCCATCACTAAGTATGGAAAAACTTGTACACCCATTTAATCAGCTCCCAAAAATAAATTACTTTCAGTTCGTGGCATTAAACCCCGGGATTCTGTATACATTCGCGATATCACCCATTACAAATTAATTATACTTTCAAGAACAAGTGTTCGCAATATATTTTTGTGTATTTTTAATTTTTAAAAACTTCTTCATATATTGAAGTGTTCTATTAACAGACCATTCCAAATAGGTATGACTAAGGAATCATTACCAGGAGGTCAGGTTTATGTTTGGTGCTGTTGAAGTCATTCCAATAAATAATATGATCAGCTTTGAGGATGTACACAGGCATCCTCAATCTTCCTGTTATTTAAGGGCAGGAAAAGTAATTAAAGTCTGTTTTCATTTAAATAAGCATTCCTCTGCCATTACTTATGACATTGACGGAGGATTTAAGAAATATGTAAATGTTGAGGATTGTTCTTCCCTTATATCCACAAAAAGGCAGAATTTATTTTATGATACTATGTTTGAAATAGGAAATGTCGTCCAGATAGAAATAGCAGGAGTGAAGCGGCACGCTGAAGTTGATTCAATCGAAGTCAAGTGGATTGGCAATCCCTGCATTGTCAGTTATGGCGTAAGGGACAGGACGGAAACTGTTTATTACGGAATTTCCGAAAAAGAATTAAAAAAATGGAATTCAGTGGAATTGTAAAGAGCTGCAAAATTAAATCTGCACTGATAAAAAAGGCTCGCTAAAGACTAAATCAACATTTTATGTTACCATATTTTAAAAAGCCGGCAGGGGGAATGCTTGTTGTCTGTAAATATAGAGAATACAAAAATGAATGATATCGCTCAATCTATCATTAAACTTAAAGATGAAATGGCAGATCAGAGAGCGTTTGATAATAAGGATAATTACTCAAATGCAATAAGTGGGGAATTAAAAGAATGGCGCCATAACCTGATTAATATTTATGCCCAATCAATAACTGAATCACTTGATACATCATACGATCATATTAATAAATGGGGAGAACAGGCAGTAAATCTTCTGATAGATTTAGATCTCCCATTAGATATCGCAATAGAAGAAATCAGGAATTACAGAGATAAAATCGGAAAAATCATAAGCGAAGAAGCTGAAGCACAGCAGCTTACGTATATTGAATTTTATAATGTACTTTCCCGATTTAATTCTGTAGTCGACCGGGCAGTTCACTGGCTCAGTATTTCTTATAGTAAAAAATACTATTCAAGAATTTATGCTGCCGAATCAGTTGCATTGGAACTCTCGGTGCCTGTTATCAAAGTCACCGATACTATCGGGATTCTTCCTTTAGTCGGTGATATTGATACAAAACGGGCTCATGAATTAATGGACAAAGCGCTCATAAAAGGGTCCGAGCTTGGACTTGATCATATCATCCTGGATTTATCAGGTGTTCCTATCATCGATACGATGGTTGCAGACCGGATTTTCAAAGTAATCGACGCCCTGGGTCTTTCCGGTATCCATGCCATTTTGACAGGCATTCGTCCAGAAATTGCCCAAACCATGATCAATCTGGGAATCAACATTTCAACGATCCCTATCTATTCAAGTCTTCACATCGCAATGAAGGCATTGCAGGAATAGTGACTGATTAAAAGGGGGAGAACCAGCAGATTGGTTCTCCCCCTTTTATTAATCATAATACTTTACAATCTCAAACACGACTGCAAGCATTGGAAGTGGCAGCTCGCCCTCTTTTGCGTCGATAAAAACCTTTCGTGGTGGAAGCTTTCGTTGGAAAGTGATTAAAGCACTCTCTCTGTTTCCACTATGAAACTTTATCACCCCATATTTAAGGTCACTTGAAACTTCGATTATTCCACCTTTAAAAGGGAATGACAAGTCAATGTACCTTCGTTTTTCTGAATAACTATTTATTTTAAAACTATCCTTGATTTCACCTTCTCTGACTTCAACTTCCCAGCTGCTATGAAGGAATTTTTCTTTACCTTTTATATTTTTGACGGTGATTACCAGACTCTCATCATGATTCTTGCCAATCAGCTTAATATGATTACGCGGCGAAAAGAAAGCAAATATCTGCTCTAGTCTGGTGATGAAGATCCGTTGTACGGATCCTGCATAATTCGTCTTTACGTCAATGATTTCAGCAGGTTTTTCTGAAATCCTAAAACGGTTCTCATAGAAGATGGCTTTGTCCGCAATCTTTCCGTCCCCTCCTGTTTGTAAATTCTTCTCAGCCCTTGTCACCCAATATCCTACCCCCACAAACAATATAAATACGATGATGACCATGATGTAAAACCATGATGGAACAATTCCTGATGAGTACATTGCTGCTGCCTCCCTCTCTTATTTCATGTTGACCCTCGTTACAGCTTTAAAACTTTATAGTGCCTGAGGGAAGTATTAAATTGGTATCTATTTGAACTTTTTTAATACGTCGTTTACGTTAAGTCTCCAAATCATATGATGGTTTCCTTCACCCCAATAATTTTTCAGACAATAAAGCGGAGTTCCAAACTTTCTTTTCCAGATATTTTGAGATTGACGAAACCCGCTGTCCAGGCAAACCTCCGTTATTCCTTTATTAAGAAGAAGCAGGAACATTTCTTGCATCATTAAATTCCCTATCCCCTTTTGTTGATAAGCTGGATCAACGAATACAGTACCTACTTCATATTGATATCTGAAGGTTTTATCTGTACCATTAATGATGAGCTGACTCGGCGGACCATATTCAATGGTACCTATGATTCTTTGTCCATTAATCGCAATAAGGAAATAACGTTCTATTCCCCCACTTTGCAAATCGGCTTCTAAGTAAGATTTCTTCGTATTGATTTCCTGTTCCAGATCATCAGCGTTAGCCTCAATTTGCTCTTTTAGAAAAGTATCTGTAATCACTATTTTGAAAAAACGGTGTAAATAATCAATATCACTGTACTCAGGTCTTCTAATCTCTATATTCAACATAGGATCTCCTTCGCATATTGCATATTGAGGCAGAACTGCCATCTATTTAATATTCATACCTATTAAAATAATTCTCATATAAAATAATCATATACTATTTATGTAAGGAGCGAGAAACGTGAACTTGACTTATGAAGTCTTGCCTGAGGATAAAGTTGACTGCCTGCGGGATAGCTGCAATGAGCTGATGAAATTCCAACAATCAGCCGCTTCAATAAGACCTGAGCTTTTCGATGATATGAGCTTTGAGACAAGATTGATACCATCTATTGAAAAAGCCATACAAAATTTCATCGTAGTCGTTAAAGACGCTGACCGTATTGTGGGGTATGTTTATTCGAATATCTCTCCAAAGGAAACTTACTCAAATGATTTTGCCACTTTTTTTGACATGGCAACTGTCAGAAAACCTTATGTAGGATGTCTCTCACAGTTTTATATTAAAGAAGGGTATAGAAAATATGGAATCGGCTCGAGGCTTTTTGGAATGTCGATGGATTGGCTGAACCATTTCAATGAAGTTGATGACGTCTTCATCTTTGTTTCAAACGGAAATATGGCTGCGCTTGAATTTTATAAGAGAAAAGGATTTACAGTCAGTCACGAGATCCTTGGCGGATTCATTACAGTTTTAAGAAACTAAACTTCCTTGTTTAAAGTGGGCTTGAAGCTGACTGCATAAGAAAAGGAGTCTTAATAGGCAGACTCCCAATTCTAAAAATGCGGCAGATTGTTAAGGTTGTTTTCTTCTATTCCATCCGGTTCACTGCGGATAATGTCCCTTCCGTATCTGTGAAAGACATCTACATGCGCCAGCTTCCCTTTTTTTGCTTCCTCAAGAGCTGTCAGGTAATCAAGTTCCCGTCCGCTTTCTGTCTTAAAAGCGATAATATCATCGTCCCCATTCTTGCGGATGGCCACGATTTTTTCTGCAGCTGAATCAGCAGATTCTGCCGGTTCCTGTTGAAGATGATGTGCAGCTTCCTGTTTGTATTGTTCATAAATTTGTTCAAAATTCTTGTTTTCCAAAATTACACCTCCCGAACATATGTTTAGTATGGGCGGGAGGCGTTGCTTTTATGATTGGATTAACAAAAAACAACGAACTCGGTTTACATAATAAAGTTATGATATATTATAAAAACAAAAATCTATTTACCAGGTTCAAGTACCAGATACTCCCTTAACGTCTGCTGTAATGTACCTTTGATCAGCCCTTCCTTATGAAAACTGACGCCTGAATGAATCATCTTTTTTACCAGATCAGCGCGCAATCCGGTCATGACAGCTTCGCACCCCATCATATTGATGCCTCCTAATAACCTTTTAAGATGGACGATAATGTCAATTTCCATCTCTGCTACCCCTGACATATCAATGATCAAGGTCTGAATTTTCAATGAAGCAATATTCATTAATATTTTTTCTTCAATCGTTTGTATCCTATAGGAATCAATCGTTCCAATCAGTGGAAGTACGGCTATCATAGAACTGATAGGGATGATAGGAACCGATAAATGTTCAACGAGCTTTCTTTGAGATAAGAGCTGCCGGTCCTTATAGTCTGAATAGCTTATAAAAAAGTTGTTCAAGAAGCGGTCGACATTATCATTGATCCTTTTTTCTAATTCGTAGAACTGTTCCCGTTCTGATAGAGCTTCATGCTTTTTGTCGAATTTATAAAGAAAGTGCCATAAAGTACGTCTTATCGCCTGCACCCATTCAAGCTTAAAGGAAAGGGTAAGTGAATGCTCTGCCCAGGCAACGCCTTCGATTTTAGCAAATTCCTCCAATTCTTTTTCATGGCTCTCGGCGATATAAACCACGAGTTTTTCTGCATTCTTAAGAAGATCAATATTCCCTTTTTTTAAAATATCATTGATCTTACTTCCAACGTTTACAGCTTCAGATAGCAGTTTTTCCTGAAAATTTTTCCGATTTGCCACTATGAATGCTGAAATTTCCTTCTTGTTCTCGAAAGTGGTACCCATAGAAAAACTCCCCTTTGAAATAGATTGTACATGGTATATATTCGCTCTAGATGAAAGAAAATCCTTCCTGAGACAAAGTCCACAATTGAAAGAGGCCAATGACTTATACAAATGAGGATAAACATTCAATCTTTATTCCCCTGGAAGCTTATAATTAAATGCATTAGTATTATCTGAAGCTAAATGGTCATTATTCATGGATCTTTCAATAAAAAGAAGAAGCATAAGCAAATTCGCTATACTTCTTCATACCTGCTGACTTGCTATTGGAGCTTGCGTACAAGCTACTTTGAGTAGTTCAGTCTTTTCTTCTTCTCGCTGTTTATCAATTCAGGAAACTGCTTTTCCACCAGTAAAGTCGTTTCATCGATTAAATCAGTAAGAGCCGCTACACTGTTCTCCGGTTTGCCCGATAGAATTTCAGTTAATCTTTCATATAGATTATCAGGTCTAAACTCCATTAGCGCAATACTATTCTGCATCCACTTAAATGCCGGATGGTGAACATACATTTTATTCAAGCCGAATAAAACACCAAGAAGTTTCTTCGCTGCATCACATATTACACTATACAACATAAGCCAGTCCTGCCGATTCAATAGCGCTTTTCGATTATGCCACCGGTTACCAAAGTCCAAATTTTCAAGAATCATTTCTTTAGCTAACTTCTCCGGATATGTATGGAGAATATTCTTCAATTGAGTGATTTTCTCTTCCCCAAATAACGACTGACCATAATAAACCGAGGATGCAATACATTGTTTATCGTAATCAGTCTCACTCCGGCTTACTACATCTTCAATCATCTTTTCGACGGATGAAGTTAGATAACTGCTGATTTCGAATTTCACACCTTCTCTTGTCACATATGCTTCTGACCATTCTTCATCTTCGTAAGGATGATAGGAAAGAATTTTACCGTTTACTTTGTTTATTGGGGAGAGCCGATCATCGTCGGTCGGAGGATCATTCCAGAAAATATGCAATTCGATATCCGAATGCTCATCTTGCCAGCCCCGTGACACAGAACCAGCAAGAAGGATGGATTCCACCTTTGGGTTTTGCTGATAAATCTTTGCCCTTTCAACTGATTGTTTTTTAAAAATGTCCATTATGACTTTTCCTCACTCCAACGTTTTATAAATTCATTTCATATCACTTGGTCTTGTTGCTTCCCCCTTATACGTATATATCCAGGTAACAATCGTGGTACTGTCCCTCACCCCATTTAATTCGATTCTGTTCATCAGCTTATACACTCCCTCTTCTAACGAAGCATCACAGAATTCAGCTTGAATACGTTCAGGGGCTTCATATACTTTACCAGGGCATTCCGTCAGTCCGTCAGTAGTCAAGAATATATGATTATCACCTGGCCTCAGCTCTTTCACTCCTGTACTGTAGCTTGGTACAAGTTTATTATAAGTACTGTTATTTCCAACCCATTCAAAGAAACTTCGATGATTCTGTTGATATTCACCCAGCGCGGTCAATTCTGGATGGAATATATGCAGAATACAATCACCAATGGAAAACCACCATATAAAATTTTCTTTTCTCAAAACGAATAAACAAGCAGTTTCACCTTGTACCTTGCTTGATTGCATTATGAAATCATCACTGAGGAATGTGTGCATTAAAAAGTTCTGCAAATCAATGAAGGATTCAGGAAGCTGCTTATTTATCATTTCATGGATACTCTCTTGATTGCTTTCAATAGTGTTAAGTACGAGTTCAACACTTTCAGCTGAATCATGACCATCGAGAATGGCAGCAAACTCCCATTCTCCTGGAGAACACCATACAAGGCAGCCATCTTCATTTTTGTACTGACCTGCAGATGAATTCCCTCCAAACTGCCCAATTACTACTTTATTGATGGATTGTATAAAAATTTCATCGACATAGTTGTTATAGCTGCCAACCCAGCTATATTTCTCCATAAGTATTCTCCTTTATTGTCCTCAGCCATTTAAAAGTTTAGACATATAATATTCATCATGGAAATCACCGTTTATATTCAAAGAATTCCTTTTTGTGCCTTCTACTTCAAAGCCGCGCTTTTTGTAGAGTCCGATTCCAAGGGTGTTGCCGGTAACAGCTGTCAGCTCTAACCTTGAAATCCCGTGTTTCCCTGCCCATTCTTCGACAGCCTCAAATAGTGATGTCCCCGCTCCCTGTCCTCTGAACTCCTTTAATATGCCAACTGCGAGATATGCAGAATGTCTGGTCCTTTTCGCAGAGCCCCCAAGCGCAAAAAGGTATCCTATCATGATGCCGTCTTTCTCGGCAGTTAATATTACTGCATTTTCCTGCGATTCAAACCTTTCAATCATCTTTATTTGTTTCTCCAGGGTCATTTGACGTTCACCTGGTTCCATCAGCATGAATTCGGACTGATTCTCAACATTCTTGATTAAATGCATTAATTTTTCTGCTTCTTCTTTTTTTACTGCTCTAATAATGATCATAAGTACACTCCATCTATTTTTCTATCAATTATTACCTACCAATTTACTACCGGTTTATCTAATTGAGGCTTAAACCCAAGTTCTTTTGAAGCAGCCATAATAAACTCTTTGCGGAAATAATAACTGCGGTGATAGACAATTTTATCATTCTCGATCTCATGATATTGGATGTCGTGAATTTCAGGTACCTCGCCATTATCATTAAATACAACAATGACCTCCTTATCCCAAAGCAATTGCCTCTCAGCACGGTAGCCTGGCAGGCCGTACTTCAATGAACCTGAACGCATCTCTGACTTGGTGAATTCCTGAAAACCCAAGCCCGCTTCATTATGTGCCGTATCACTGAGCAGCTCTAGGATCCCTTCTACGTTTCCTTCATTTAGGGCGGTTAAATAAACCTCTATCACCTGGCTCTTATCAATTGGTTGACCTTTTTTTCGAAATTCATCCCGCGGCGGATGTTCTTTTATTTCCTTTTTCATTCTCCTTACTGTGGCATATACCGCTCCCCTTGTAGTGTGAACCATCCCTGCTGTTTCTTCGGCAGTAAACGAAAATACCTCTTTATAAAATCCTCCTATTTTCGTTCTCATTTATATAACGAATAAGAAGCGTGAAATTGTACTTGATTCACGAAATGATTTTTCATAAAGGGTCCTTTCCCTTTTAAGTTATTTCTTGATCATCATTTCTTTAAAAGCCGGGCTCAACTCACTCCAGACATCAAACGTGTTACCATCCGGGTCTGTAAATATAAAATTCCTGCCTGCATGACCCCTGTTCTCTATTTCCCCAACAGTCACCCCTTTTTGAATAAATTCATCATGAAGCGAATTCAGTGCTTCCATGCCTTCTACTTCAAAGGTTACCGAAAATCTCATACGCCCATTATGGTCCTTAAAGTTGGCCGTTTCCCCTTCCTTAGATTTAACAAGGAACAAGCTGTGATTTGCCAAATCAAGAATCGCTTTCTCTTCGTCTCTATATTTCAAGACAGCATCCAGGTTCACTGAATACCAGGAAACAGCTTTTTCCACTTCACTTACGGGAATATAGGTAGTACCCACTCTCAATAAGGTGTGTCCCATTACATTAACCCCTCTCAACAAATTTGTATTTATTGAATTTTCCATTATCAGAAGAATACCTTAAGATATTCCGGTCTTCAGGTACGCCCTCAAAATAAGCTCCTATTCCTCCTGTGGTGCACTTGTGGCCGGATAAAAGAATATTCACTCCTTGGTCAGGATGCTTTCTCTGTAGCTCCGCCATAAAACTAAAAATTCTCTTTAAAAAGTCCTGGATATCCTCCATTCCGCTATATACATTTCTGTCAGGCAGGATTCCATCTAACATGACTTCTTGCTTTCTTAACCCATCTGCTTCCCCTAAATCAAATACATCCAGTCGCTGCTCAATGATCGGCTTCATACCTGTTGAAATCTCAGCAGTCTGAATGGCTCTTTCCTGCGGTGAAGAAAAAACATAGTCGAATGCAGTATCTGTGAAAACTTCTCTTAATGCTTCTGCCTGCTTAATACCATCTTGGTTTAATGACTTTCCATTCCTGCCCTGCAGCCGTCCTTCTTTGTTTAAATCAGTCTGTCCGTGCCTGACAACATAAAGCAAGGTCATTCCTCCTCCATCTTACGAAATGAATAGATTGAATAATTTCCATATTAGTATAAAATAGTTCATATGGAAAATAAAGGCGATTATTGAACCGGAGTTATAATGGAATTGGAGAGCAAAATTTATGATTAATCTATTTTCATATAATTGGCAAGTCCGGGAAGAGTGGTTCAAATGGTTTAAGTCATTGCCTGAAGAAGAATTAATAAAGCCGCGAATCGGAGGTATGGGCTGTATACTGCATAACCTGCTGCATGTGATTAATTGCGAAAGGATATGGATCAGCCAAATATCCGGGTCTCCGTGTGCGCCATAAGAATATAATGATTCTCAAACTCTGGAAGTAATTAATGATTATTCTAATAGAACTAAAATAAACACCATAAATTTATTGAAGATAGGTAAGCCCTGAATGAAAAGACATTGTCGGTTACGATACGGAATGGCAATACTTATGACTTTCCTTTAAAAAAAGTTCTTTTCCATATTGTTACACATGAAGTCCATCATATTGGACAGCTTTCTGTATGGTCCCGGGAAACCGGCAGATTATTTTTGCATTATATAAAGGCACATCTGTTATTTTGATTTACAGGGATGAATTACCCCCATACTCACTCTTCAATACACTAAAAACAGCAGAATCCCGCCAACCGCTTTTGATCAAGAGGTTTTCACGCAGGATCCCTTCCTTTTTCATGCCTATCTTCTCTAATACTTTGTAAGAAGCTTTATTATTGGGATCACAGGTAGCTTGTATACGGTGTAAATTAAAGTGATTAAATCCTATGCTGATCACCTGTTCAGCCGCCTCCGTGGCCATGCCTTTACCCCAGTAATCAGGATGAATGATGTACCCAATCTCACCATTTCGATGGTGAAAATCGTGTATTTTCAGTTCCGCGGCTCCTGCCAAGCGGCCATCTATCTTATTCACAAGAGCAAGCATGTACCTGGTCCGCGGATGTTTATTATTGTCAGTCAGTACTTCACTAACGAACGCCATCGTGTCCTCGGCAGTATTCGGTCCCCAGGGCTGATATCTGCAAACCTCTTCTTGTGATGCGTATTCATGGACCCCTTTCCAGTCACTTTCCATCAATTCACGAAATATCAGGCGCTTTGTTGTCAGTAAATGATCAGGAATTGTCATGATTCATTCCTCCTCTAAAATTGAATTCACTAAATTACCGAACTGCTTGATATCTCTTAGATAATCGTATCCGGGTGGATTTCCACGCTTATTATACATACGTACAGCGACCGCGTCGTATTTAGGGATGACCAGGCATGTACAACCTGATGCACCAAGAATTTGATAAGAACCGGAAGGTAATTCCTCCCCCAGCTCACTTTTTTCAAGTCCATTCTCATTGCGGAACCAAAAAAACCCATTCTGAGGAACATCTTTTAGTTGTGATGGGGTTTGAATCGAAGTCGTAATATTAAAAAGCGCTTCGGGAAGAACTTGTTGGTTTCCAATTCGTCCTTTTTTCAAATGAAAATATCCCCAATGAGCGAGCTCTCTGGAACTGACAAACAAATTTCTTTCAAATCCAGATTGCTCTTCAAGCCGGATACTTGGTTGATTTTGTTCGTTCACATCGGCCGTGAGGTGCGGGCCGGGTTCCGATTCCCATCCGGTTTCTCTTAACTGGAGAGGAGTAAACACATATTCCTTGAGTATTTCACTTACCGTGGAACCTGATACTTTCAAAATGATTTTATATAGCAGAGACAGACCAGCACCATTGTAGTCCCAAACTGTCCCCGGTGGAGCTGAGTTAAGAACTTCCGTTAGATCGTCATTCAGGCCATGTGTATGGGTGACAAGGTGACGGATCGTTATACCGTCCCAAAGTTCATTCTCACCCAGATAAGAAGATACCGGTATATCTATATCATCTATTTTACCTTCATGAATCAAAATGGCCGTTGCAAGGCCGATGTAGCTTTTACGTACGGAAAAAACATTGAAACGGGTATATTCATCTATTAATCTATATGAATATGGATCCCTTCCTTCATACCATTCCCCTATCACTTCACCTCCCTGGATTATGTATACGGAGCTTGCGGAAGCTGAAATCTGATTTTTTACCTGTTTGACATAACTGTATAGTCTCTGCATTTCTTTACGTTCATTAATTGTCAGTTGCTGTTGGATTTTATTCATACTTTCTTATCACCAGATGAATTATTTTTCTTACCCCTATTGGCTGCCGCAATCCCTGCAATGATAGGGATGCAAATAATGATCCAAGTCGAGTAACTCATGATAACCTCTCCTATGTATATACATTGTCATTCATGTCCCAACTAAATTTTACCATACAAATGCACGAAATTCTCTGATTACTGCACTAACTCACGGTGTCTTATTCACAATATGTTTCGAGATCAATTGAATATAAACTTAAATTTTCAAAAAAATTAAAATATTTTAACTTCAAAGTGTAATAACTTGAAAAAACATGCTTATAATGATTATAATAATCTTAATCAATAATCAAGGAGTGGATGGATTGAATGGACACCCACAGGAGTAAAAAAATTTCTAAACTTTACAGAAAGATGATTACTTCTGAAAAGACGAAGGCCTTCCTGATCTATAAAGGCCTCGATAAGAAAACAAAAGAGGAATTGCATACGTTCATGAAAGATATGAATTCACCTCATTATGAAATGCTCATAGATAAAACCATCTGATAATATTCATTTACAACCACATAAATTATTCAGGAAATGCAAAAAGACTTGAGTCATTCAAGTCTTTTTTGCTGTCATTTAATTCTTTTTACATCTAAATAATGAATATGATGACCATCGCCTTCATGTACCGAAAACAAAAAGCCGTTATCTGTTTTGATCTCATTATTCTGTTGAGTCATACATTCCTCAAGATACCATCCTCCTATCGTATCGATGCTGACATGATAGATATCCGTGTCAAGCAGTTCATTCACTTCGTGAAGAAGCAGCTTTGCGTCGATGATGTAATGGTTTTCATCTATTTTCTGAATTTCAGGGATTTCATCCTCGTCAAATTCATCCCTTATCTCACCTACAATTTCTTCAATGATATCCTCAACCGTCACCAAACCTGAAGTACCGCCATATTCATCCAGGAGAAGCGCAATATGAACTCGTTCTTTTTGCATTTTGACCAACAGGTCATGGATGGGTATGGTTTCAATCACCCTTATGATAGGATTGATGAATGGTTCAAGACTGTCTTCTTCAAAATTCTTCATCATGTTTGCAGTTAAGAATTCCTTCACATTGATAAACCCGTGTACATGATCTTTGTCCCCATCCTCTACTACGGGGTAACGGGTGTAATGCTCGGAAGATATAATACGCTTGACTTCTTCAAATGCCGCATCTTTAGAGATGGTCACCATCTCGGTCCTCGGTACCATAATTTCACGTGCAATGCGTTCATCAAATTCAAAAATGTTATTTACATATTTAAGTTCGGATTTATTGATTTCTCCACTCTCGTAGCTTTCTGACAGCAGGATCCGAAGTTCCTCTTCAGAATGGGCCAATTCATGTTCAGATGCCTGTTCTATGCCAAATACTCTTACAACCATTCTTGCTGAACCATTCAACAGCCAGATAAATGGAAACATCATTTTATAAAAGAGGATGATCGGACCCGAAAAAATGAGGGTGATCGCTTCTGCTTTTTGTATGGCTACAGTCTTCGGTGCAAGTTCACCTATAACTACATGCAAAAATGTAACCAGGGAAAATGCTATCCCGAATGATAAGATTTCAGTCAATGACTCGTTTAACTGAAAATATTCAAAAATAGGATGCAGCAATGCCTCAATTGTGGGTTCACCCAGCCAGCCAAGTCCCAAAGCGGTGACAGTGATCCCCAGTTGACAAGCAGAAAGGTATTCATCAAGATGCGAGACTACCTTCTTAGCGGAGATTGCGCCTTTCTTTCCTTCAGTTATGAGCTGGTCAATTTTCGATGTCCTTACTTTTACAATTGCAAATTCTGTCGCAACAAAGAATGCAGTCAGTGCTATTAGTAATATAAGCAGAAATAGATTCAGTGCCATTATGAAAAGTCCGCCTCCATGTATATAAATATAAGATAATTGCCGGCCACCCGCACTTATTCATTCCACTAAACTTGTGCTTTAATACCATTCCTTGTCACCGGACTTGTAATCAAATGGAATTAATTAGCCAAGGTGCATGTGTATGAATTAAGGTCCGCGGCCAAATACTTTGTTTGTAAATTAAATTTATCAGAGGTGGCAGCATGGACGTCAAATCTAAGGAAATGAACAAAGTCAGTAATTGGTGTGTTTTCAGTATGGCTTCCATCCCATTAGTCATGACACTGGGCAATTCAATGCTAATTCCTGTACTGCCCATATTTGAAAAGAAAGTGGGTATTTCTTCCTTCCAAACAAGTATGATCATTACTTCTTATTCAATCGCTTCCATCTTCCTCATACCAGTGGCCGGTTATTTATCCGATCGCTACGGAAGAAAAATAGTGATTTTACCAAGTTTGATATTTGCATTAATCGGGGGGCTTATTGCCGGATATGCCTCTTGGAAGATGAATGAACCCTTTACCTGGATCATCATCGGACGTGTACTTCAGGGAATCGGCGCTGCAGGTGCTGCACCTATCATCCTTCCTCTAGTCGGGGATCTCTATAAAGATGATGACGAAAAAACGAGTTCATGCCTTGGAATCATCGAAACGTCGAATACTTTCGGGAAAGTGCTCAGTCCCATACTCGGGGCGGCATTTGCCGCTTTCTTATGGTATCTGCCATTTTTTTCAATTTCCCTATTCAGTCTGATTTCCATCTTACTCGTTCTTTTTTTCATTAAAATACCTAAGAAAAAAGAAGAACCTCCTCTATTAAAAGAGTTTATAAAAAACACAAAAATAATCTTCAAAAATGAAGGCAAATGGATATTTACCATTTTTGTAATCGGGATCTTCGTTATGTATGTACTTTTTGCCGTTTTGTTTTACCTGTCTGACATACTTGAAAAGACACATAGTTTGTATGGGGTAAAAAAGGGATTTGTCCTTGCCATCCCGCTCCTCGCCTTATGTATTTCCTCATTCATTACAGGACGGAAAATCAAAGGGGATCTTCAAATAATGAAAAAAATCATGATGGTGAGCCTGACTGCCATAGCACTAAGTGTTTCTTTTGTTGGTTTTGCAGAAAGCCGCCTGATCATTCTACTTGCCGTCACAAGCTTCCTTGGTCTTGCAATAGGATCACTTCTTCCTGTACTAGATGCAATCATCACGGAGAATATTGAAAAAGAAGAACGCGGCACCATTTCTTCCTTCTATAGTTCATCACGCTTTATCGGTGTAGCTGCCGGCCCTCCATTGATGTCGATTTTTATGAAGGGTTTTCTTAATGGAAGTTTCATCGGAGCAGGTATCATATCACTTGCAGTTGCTGTATTGGTTTACTTTTTCATCAAGACAGAAGAAAAACCCCGTTTAAAGGAAGCGACTGTTTAACAATTTTGAAAGGAGAACACTGATGGCAGAGCGTTCTGGAAAAAGCAAAAAAGAAGATAATGCTGTGACTCCAGGCACCGGCAGTATGAGCTGGTGGCATCTTACGCTGGTCGGTGCCGGCTGTACAATAGGGACCGGATATTTTCTCGGTTCTGCGATCGGAATAAGATATGCGGGACCCTCTTTTGTCTTCTCATTCATCGCAGCAGCTGCCTGCACGTATATTGTTTATTATCATCTGGCTGCGATGACTGCAGTAGATCCTCAGGAAGGGTCATTTTGCTATTATGCTGCCAAAGCGTTTGGTAAATGGGCAGGATATTGCTGCGGCTGGGTGTATTGGTGGTCAAATATACTTATCATGGGCAGTCAGCTTACAGCACTGGCTCTTCTCTCTCAATATTGGTTCCCATTGACTCCTCTTTGGGTGTTTGCAGGTGGTTACGGTGCATTTTCACTGTTGATCGTGCTGTTGGGAACCAATAGTTTTGATAAAGCGGAAAATTTATTTGCAGTGATTAAAACTTCTGCCATCTTTATGTTCATTGTTATGGCAGCCCTTGCTCTCTTTGGTGTTATCAAGGGGAATGGGGAGATTCCAGATATAACACTTCAAAGATCGGCCATACTTCCAGGGGGATTAAAGGGTTTATGGGCCTCATTGATTTATGCTTTATATGCTTATGGAGGGATTGAAGTCATAGGGTTGATGGCTCTTCAGCTGAAGAGAAGGAATGATATCAAAAAAGCAGGGAATGTCATGTTGATCATTTTGACATTCATGTATGTAACATCTTTGGCTTTGGCCTTTTTACTTATCGCTTCGGATGCATTCAATGAGAAAGAAAGTCCTTTCGTTTCCGCATTGAGTCCGTATGACCTTCCTTTTTTTCCGCATATTTTTAACGGAGCGATCATTATTGCCGGATTCTCAGCTCTAACCGCGGCTCTCTTCGCTGTGACGAATCTGTTAGTGTCACTTGCCAAGGATGGAGATGCTCCTGACATTTTCAAAAAGAAAATTAAGAATTTCAATAACCTCCCCCTCCCTTCTTTATTACTGGCGACTGCGGGACTTATAGCTTCAGTGGTCACAGCGCTGCTATTACCTGGAAAGGTATATGAATATCTCACAACGGCCGCAGGAATACTGCTACTTTACAATTGGGCATTCATCATACTATCCGCTTTCAGGATATTACATCAAAAGATTCTTGTGAAATCGACCGGTATTCTGGGCTTATGCATTCTATTTATTGCGGTTACCGGAACGATAGTGGAAAAGAGTATTAGAACCGGATTTCACTTATCTCTGATAGTGGTTTTTTTAATTGCAATTGCTGCCTTCATTAAGAATAAGAGGTGGAAAAGGGAAGAGTCAGTTTGAAAAACCAATGATGAATGGAATATCTCAATAAGAGTATGATAAAGAATAAAAAGAATGAATGCCTTTAAGGAGGGTTTCCATGAAAGAAATACAATTGAATTGTCTTAATGAATTTTCTCCTCTACAAGAAGTGATTTTGTGCGAGCCGACATTCATGAAGATACAAGATGTCATTAATGAAACTCAAAGACGTTACCATAAGGAGAACATCGACGTAGAAAAAGCTGTCTTACAGCACAATAAGTTTCTTGAGGTATTAGGAAAAAATAAAATCAAGACCCACCTCCTCTCTCCCAAATCCACATTCCCCGAACAAGTCTTCACCAGGGATATCGGGTTTACGGTAGGCAGGACTTTATTCATTTCAGATATGAAAATGCCCGTCAGGCAAGGGGAAGAAATTGAATTGAAAAACTGGCTGTCAGCCCGGGGAATGTCATACATAGATTTAGTTGAAGATGAAACGGAGGGCGGCGATGTTCTGGTACACGGCAATAAGGTATTTATCGGTCTAAGTGACAGGACGACTCCAGAAGCAGTTGAAAGGATTCAGTCTTCTCTTCCTCACTGCGATGTCATACCTTTGCCGATACATGAAGATATTTTACATCTTGATTGTATATTCAATATTGTTTCAGACAACGAGGCACTTATTTATCGGGAAGGACTTCGGAAAGAGGACATCACTCGCCTATCATCGCACTTTGAGTTGATTGATGTCAGCCGTGAAGAACAATTTACCATGGGGGTGAATGTACTTTCAATAGGGAATAAGAAAGTCATCAGCCTTCCCATTAACAAAGGAGTCAATCGAAAACTTCGTGACCGCGGATTTGAAGTGATCGAAGTGGATTTTGATGAAATAATTAAATCAGGCGGTTCATTCAGATGCTGTACTCTTCCACTTCTTCGCGGATAGAAACTGCAGATAAAGCGAAGTCTTTTTCTTAAAGAATTCAAATGTGTCCAAGAATGAATAATTTTGCATATTATTAAAACGCACTGGAATATCTATTTGATATCCAGTGCGTTCCTAATTATTCCTTGTCCCTGTTTCTCAAGTGAAACTCATCGGTGAGCTTGGTCGGAAACTCTGGATGAATCTGTTCTGATGCCTCTGTTTGATAACGAAGATTTGTCGGGGCTCTCCTTGCTTTTCTCCGTTTCGGCAAAACGTTCTGAATGATATAGTGATGGAAAAACACTTCAAATACCATAATTGCCAGTGCGGCTAGAATCGACCTTGTTAAGTATGGACCTCCGTCAGACATGCCACCGCTCATAAAGTAAATGAGGATGAAAGCCAGCCCCAGATCGGCAAGTGACGCTACAGTGTTGCTTGTTCTCGGAAGCAGAAACAAATCTCCAAGCAAGTAGGCGGCAGCACCCAATACTAAAGACATCAAGAATACGTCTCCGAAGGTGATGCCTTGAACACCTCCAAGGACTAAATATAAAAGGACAAACGTTGCCGTGAATTTTATGGCAAATGCTTTTACATGTTTCATGCGTAATCCCTCCTGTCCTTAGGTTTCTCTATTTAGGAGGGATTATGCTTAGTGAATTCAGGGTGTTTATCAACTTATCGATCAGGAGATTTTCTTTCGGCCGAATGAAAAATTCAGCTTCAACTTTACAGGGATCCAGGCCTTCGTTCAATTATCCTGTGATTTCTTGAAAAATGGCTTCTGCAGTTTGTTTTCCATTCTTAATGCAGGCACCGATCCCCACTCCAAAGTAAGATGCTCCCGCCAGCCGCACATTTGGGTAGTTTTCCCGTATTGTTTTCTGCAGGGCCTCCACTGCATCGCTGTGCTGCAAATGATAGTTCGGCATAAGCCCCTGCCAATCCGTAACCACTACAGAGACTGGACTTGCCTGGATCCCGAGGCTCTTCGAAATATCTTCCAGGGCGGTCTTTGTAAAACTCTCTTCAGATAGTTCTTTTAAAACTTCATAATGAGGATTTGAACTTTTGTAAAATAATCTTACCAGGAGTTCATGATCGTCCGATGTGTGTTCCCATTTTCGGCTCGTCCAAGTACAGGCATCACACAGGACGTCGCTTCCATGCGAAGTGATGAACCCTGTCCCATCTGCAGGAAGGAGATCATCCTTTACATTGAATCCAATATAAATGCTGGTAAGGGAAGAATTCTTTAATTGATTGAAATGAAAATCCAATTGGGGATCACTTATTATTTTTTGTGTAACATCATGGGAAGTTGAAAACACCACATAATCTGACTTTATTTTTTCCCCGTCTGCTAAAGTCAGCTCATACTGATCTTCAAGATGTTTCAGATCAATAAGTTCAGCTCCCTTAAGGATGTCAGCTTCCATAATTACATCTTCCATCCGATCTATCAGGGCAGATAAGCCATTTTTAAACGAGATGAATTTTCCCTTTGAGGCACTTTCGAACTTATGCCTATTTTCTCCGAGACCTTTTATAATACTTCCGTACTGATTTTTATATTCAAGAAGATATGGAAGTGTGGTGGCCATCGTCAAGGAATACAGATTTCCCGAATAGACACCCGACAGTACAGGAGCGATTTGATTCTCCACAAGCTCCTTTCCGAAAAAAGCTTCCAGAAATTCACCTATCGAGCTGTCTTCAGTGAAAGTAGTATTGGGAATGTCCAAATCCTTCAGTGCTGTTCGCTTTCCCTCCTCTGATATAAGGGTACTCTCCATCAGTGACTCCACACTCATGGGAATGCCGAAAATCGTATCCTGAGGTATTTTGTGCAGTTTTCCATATGTATAGATATAAGAAGTACCTGTCTTGTTATAAACAAGCTCCTCTTGAAGTTCCAATTCCTCAACGAAAGGTAGGACCCCTTCATTCCGTGCTACAATTGAATCAGCCCCGGTCTCCATGACGAATGGATGATCCTTCACTGTCTGTATTTTACCGCCGAGCTCCTTATCACGCTCGATCAATGTCAACTCAATATCCATATTCCGTTCTCTTTTTAGTTTATCTAAATGATATAATGCTGTCAGCCCGGTGACTCCCCCGCCAACTATAACAACCTTCTTCATAATCCTTCACCCCATATGCAGCTTTATACCATTAGCCTACCATTTTTTATTGGGAAATCATAAACAAATAGGTAAATTATTGTGACTTTTTATTGAAGATTTTATGTATTGAGTAATGAAGTTAACATTATATATAAGCCCATCCTGCCGTACGGGAATATAAAGAAGGATGGGCATTGCTGCATTTAGCAGAGGTTATGCGATTTTCCTGCACTCATCAGCGCATTTGAAGCAGGCATCCGCGCATTTTTGACAGTGATTGTGATCATGCTTTTTGCATTCGCTTCCGCAAGCTTCGCAAATACTTGCGCAAACTGCAGCAAGTTCCGATGCAAAAGGGGTCCCTCTTACAAGAGCTTGTTCCAAAAATCCGCACATGTCAGAACATTCCCGGTCCAAGCGGATGCAATCCGCCATCATTTTAACATCATCTTCTCCAAGACAAGCATCGTAACAATGGTTACACGCTTCCATACATTCATGTAATGTTTGTACTAACGATTGATACTTTTCATGTGACATTTCCAATTCCTCCTTTAATATTTTGCGTTCATTCTTCTTTATCCGGGTTTTGCCTCAACTAAACAAATTTACCATATTCAAAAGAATTACTTGCTTGTTGACCCGGATAAAATATGGTTTCCCTGACTTATTGCAGAAATTATGCAAATACCTTCAAAACAAAAAAGAAGTGCCAAATCAATTTAATTTGGCACTTCTTTTGATATGTGATTTTAATGCCTGGGTACTTCAGCTTTTTTTCATATTATCCGTTTACTTCAACTACATCCTGCTTATAATATTTTGCAAAAATTTCAGCAAATGCTTCCGTGGAATTGTAAAGTTCAATTAAGTTGTTTTCCACTCCGCCAAATTCGAGGAGCATGGCTCTTTCTGTCAGATCCTGATTGTAAACTCCATTCCCCTCAGCTTTTGTTTTAACAAATACGCCCCGGCTGATCCCCGGATATTTCTCTTCAAGGGCGCTATTCAATTCTTTAGCGATTGCCAGGTTTTTTTCAAAATTTTTATTTTCTTTTCCGACTATAAAAAACAATCGTGCGTACTGTTTTCCGTTGATTGTCTTGGTCGTAATGTCACGGGGCTGGGAATCCCGGTGAATATCAATCAGGTAATTGAGGTCCCCGTTACCGGCCAGGGCTTCCTGGACCTGTTCTCTGGATAATTTATACGATTCATAATATGTCCAATTTTTATCTTTTAATGCCTGTGTAGCATCTGTTTTATCCTGTACAGCCCCTATCCCTCTTTTGGCGAGTTCTTGCTGAAGCTTCGAGCCGATGGCTAACACATTTACTTTTTCATTTGTACTTGCAGGATCCTTTGATTGGTTGTTTTTTATCAGGGGACTGAAGGCTTCCCAACTGTGCGAATGATAAATGAAGACAGACTTTTTATCGACTTCTTTGATATCGCCGCCGTTTTCGCCGTTTGCCCGGTCGATCTGGTGCTGATCGATTTCCTGATTCTTTAATTGATCATCGGTAGGTGCAGGTGATTCTACTGGAAGATTTGTAATATCCGTCCCTTTCCCCGCCACCGCAATTTGTGTGTGATAATTTTCAATCCCGGGTATTTCTCTTCCGAATAAACTCCGGGGATCAAACAACGAGACGTTCGTCACGCTTTCCAGCCAATCAAAATCAGACTCCAATTCTTCTTCATTCATTACCCTTAACGGGGTAATTTCTTCCGAGATAAGTTTTAAGAGTGTTTCTTTAGGAACCATATCAGATACTGTTGTGTAAAACAGCGTGTCCACTTTCAATTTAATCGCCGTGGCGGATATAAGCCAGACAGAAACATACAGGAGGATGATCCCGAGAACGATCATTCTTGCCAGTGATTTAACAGTCACGAATACTAGTAAGGGTAAGGTGCCATCTTTTCTGGATTTGTACGCCATGAATGAACTCCTATGCTTATAAGATTTACTAATTCACTATATGCGCAATCCAGGGAATATAGAATGTAAAAGGGAGGATTCATGCTTTATACAATTTCTTAAAGAGAAGGTAATATGGAAGAGGCGAGCCCGCAGGTATTGAAATATATATTCAATACTACTAAACAGGTATCTAAATAATCTATTTTATGATATAATGAATACTTAATCAAGAATAAATTATTTTGGGTCTACGAGACTGTGTTTAGTCAATCCCTCTATAATGTAGAAGGGAGACGTTTTATGTCATTCGATACGATTGTACGAATGCTGAAAACTCAAGTGGACTTCAAAGAGAGTGAGATCATTCATACGTTCCACTCCACAACCAAGACGCCGATACTGTCTGTTATTTACCACTTTGACTCTGAAACGTTCTTGCTGACTTATTTGGATACACAACAAGTAGAGAATTTTACAGATATAAATGAGTTGGCAGGCAGCATAGAACGATATCTTAAAAATCAGCCATTAGAAGTAAGATCATAAATTTAAACCGCCGCATTGCAAACAGCAATGCGGCGGTTTTCAGTTAGGACAACTTTGTAATGAACATATTTGCTATACCAAAATACACAAGAAGGGAAAAGATATCATTTATCGTTGTAATAAGGGGTCCCGAAGCAACCGCGGGATCTATATTGAACTTGTATAGGACAAGCGGAATGATTATTCCTGCAAGTGTACCGATTATTAGGGTGATTAACAGTGAACTGCCCACGACAATCCCAAGGATCAAGCTGCCCTGCCATATAAACGCAATGACAGAGATTAAAATAGCACAAGTAAGCCCTATGATGATACCTACCCATAATTCACGTAATATAAGCTTCACCACTTGCTTTATATCCAGATCTTGAACCACTAACCCCCTTACCACTACTGCAAGCGACTGCGTTCCTGTATTTCCTGTCATCCCCGCGATCATAGGCATAAAAAATGCAAGCGCGACGGCTGACTGCAACGTTGTGGAAAAGCCGTCTATTATGCTGCCTGATACAAGCCCGATTAATAGCAGCAGAATGAGCCATGGCAGTCTTCTGTAGGCAGCAACAAGCGGTTTTGTATTAAAATCAATCGCTTTTCCGGAAGCTGAGAGTTTTTCGATATCTTCGTTGGCTTCCTGGATCACGACGTCGATGATATCATCGACGGTAATGACACCCATCAATTTATCATTGTCTTCAATCACGGGAATCGATACGAAATCATAGCGGCTGATCAACTTTGCGACTTCCTCCTGATCCGTAAGGACATCAACCTTAACCACCCTTGTAAACATTATATCTTCTATTTTGTCCTGCATTTCTCCAAGAAGCAGATCTTTGTATGATACAACTCCCACCAGCTTCTTTCCTTCATCTATGACGTAAAGGTAGTTCAAATATTCTGCAAGCTCGGCGAAATCTTTTAATTTATCAACCGCATCTCTAACCGTATAATGCTTAGAAATCCATACGAATCGGTTATTCATCAGGCGCCCCGCTGATTCAGCCGGATATTTCATCATGTGCTGAACCATATCCGATTCTTCTTTTTTCATCTCTGACATCAGTTCTTCAATCTGTGCTGGATCAAGGTCGGCTAAAAGTGTGGTCAAGTCATCATTTTCCATTAGATCAAGGACTTTTGTCGACTTCTCAATCCCCAATTTCTGAAGGACTTCGAGCTGATCTTCTTTCGTCAGTTCCTCCATCAGCTCTTTAAGTTTAGGCAAGGTCAAATATAATAGGAATTTATTCCGATGCTTTGCTGGCAGATGTTGATAATGCTGTGCCATATCATATGGCTGCAGCTCATCTATGACATCCAGAAAAACCCTTCTTTTTCCGTCTTTCAAGCTTTGAATGATCTCCAGCGTCAATTCGTTTTCTGAAAGCGGAGCCTGCATTTTATTTCACCTCACTCTGCATGTATTGTCTTTTTATATTACCCATAATTGCTGGGGTTGAACAAATCTGGACAATGCAAAAATGGCAAAAGAGCTCCTGACAGTGCAGAAACTCTTTTGCCTAACGAACAAATAAGGAGGTACTCTTGTCTATACGGCGGAAGTATATAGACGAGAAAACTTGTTCATGGGTAAAAACGAATGAGGCTTTCTTTTCACGGTGACTAAAGGATTTTATGAAAGCCGCTTTTCGGAAGAGCCGCATTTCATTTTTACCGATTTGTTTGTTTCTCTACTTCACTATATGTACAACCCTCCCCGGGTGTGCAGACAAGCATATTCTTTTTTAAAAAATAGTCATTTCCCCACATTTCGGCCAATAATCCTGGAGAAGAAATCTTCCGCAGCAACTTAGAATGAACTTCTTATTTTAGTAAAGAATAAAATTAAATACAGATTAGGAGTGGATAAAAGTGAAAAAGTACCTCATTGTTTTAATTGCTATTCTTTTAAGTTTAACGTTGTCCCCCAACCTCCCTAAAACTCAGGCTGTCAATAAAGAGTGTGTGAGCCCCGGTGCTCAAAAGCTGAAAGAGGATATGCGTCTCCTTTGGAACGACCACGTCATTTGGACCCATAACTATATTGTCAGTGCCGTTGACGGTTTGGGAGATAAAGATAAAGTACTTGAAAGACTCCTTCAAAACCAAAAGGAAATCGGTAATGCCATCAAACCGCTCTATGGGGAGAAAGCTGGCAATCAGCTGGCTGATTTATTGACGGAACATATTGTCATTGCCGGAAAGATCGTAGAAGCTGCAAAAGCAGGAAACCAAAAAGAAGTTGAAAGACTAAATAAAGAATGGTATCGAAATGCAGATGACATCACCGCACTCTTGATATCTGTAAACCCTGAGTGGTCTCAAAAAGAGTTAAAGGAACTTCTTTATATGCACCTTGGTTTCGTCACAAAAGAAGCAGTAGCCCGTATCCAGAAAGATTGGGTGCAAAATATCGATTCCTTTGATAAAGGCAGGGCCCATATTTTTCACTTGGCTGATGCATTATCTGAAGGGATAATTAAACAGTTCCCGGATAAATTTTGAAAAAATAATAAAACGCTGAATGACTTGTTCAGCGTTTTTTATCGTTTAAATTGGTTTATCTTTATCAATATAGATCATCCTGATTCCGCTATCCCCAAGAGAAATCCCTCTGAATCTACTCTCTTTTCAGCAGGCACCTTCCTATACTTCCTTATACAATTTATCTGCCCTTCTGACATTGAACGATAATAGAACGAAAGATATTACAATGGCGGCTACCCAAAATTGGTTGTCATTCAAAGCGAGTATTATGGATGCAATACTTAACAGGAAAGCTGTAATAAACCCTGTAATGGTCCTTATGTCTGTTAACACTTTTTTATTCATCTAGCTACCTCCTATAAATCAACAGGTTCCATAACCCAATATTAACACAAATTACCATTAAGAGGCGCTTTATTCGTGCATTTTATATTGAGATTCATTCAAGGAACCATCACTTCTATGTGATTTGGAATCACTTTCAATTCGATGGGGAGCTTCTGTCCTTCCTCTCCATCCACATTCGTAACCAGTTCATCCGGAGAAGATAATTTGACAGCCTTCGCCTGGAAGTATGTAACATCTTTATTCTCCTTCAACTTTCCAGTCAGGATGGAAGACATGACTGCTGGCAGCTTTAGAACATTAATGTCATCTATTATATAGCAATGCAGCATACCGTCATCCACCTCAGCATCAGGAGCGATCTTCTCAAATCCTCCAATCGAGTTGGTCAAGGCTGCGAGGAATAATAATGAATTTCCCTCCCATTTCTTTCCGTCATAATCTATAGTCAGAGGGTAAGTGGGGTTTGATGCCAATGTTTTCATTCCTTCAAGGACGTACGCAAATGGCCCCATCTTAGTCTTTTCCTCTGGAGAAACCTCATATACTGCTTCTGCAATTGCCCCTGCAGCAACAATATTCACAAAATAATCCTCATTGATTTTTCCAATGTCAACCTTTCGGATCTTGTGATGCCGGATTAGCTCAATTGCTTTCTTGGGGTCCAAGGGAATATTCAGTGCTCTTGCAAAATCGTTCACGGTACCCATCGGGATGATTCCGAGCTTCGGCCTATGATGTTCATCTATCAGACCATTGATCGTCTCATGTAAAGTGCCGTCTCCCCCTATTGAAATGATAAGATCATATTCATCTTTACATGCATTTTGACAAAATTTTGTTGCATCGAGCTCTTTCTCTGTTTGACTGATTTTTACCTCATAACCTTGCTGACTTAATATCATTTCTATTTCTTCAACATAATCGACTGCTTCTTCCTTACCCGAAGAAGGATTAACGATCATCATTGCTTTTTCCATCTTCTTCCCTCCCAGTTGTCCCAGATATACGTATATATACCTCAAACTGGATAACAAAAAACCAGCAGGGGATTTTATCGTTCAGATGGAAAAGATGTTTATCTCCTCTATTTTAAGGATAAACCCTATACAATTCCTTTTTTAAGACTAGGAGGTTCATCCTTATGAAACCATGTGATCAACATCAAATAAATGAACATAACAAACGAGAGCGGAAGAGCACAAAATCCCGTGACCAAGACTATCATAACCTTATCTTATCCACCCTCCAGACGTGTGAGTCACTTTCAATCAAGCCAACCATTTCCATGCTGGTTGATTTCTCCGGGCTGTCAGAGGAAAAGATACTGGAAATCATGGAGGACTACTATAAAAAAAGCTCCTCTTTGGACAGACTGAAATCCATGGATGATAATTCTTCTTCTTGAATTCAAAAAAAGAGTGTATACCTTCAAAGGCACACACTCTCTTCCGGATCATTTGTCCACTGATTAATCTTCCAATAATCCATTTTCCACTAGCCAATCGTGGGCAACAACCGAAACACTGTTCCCTTCGATATCTACTTTGTAATTAAGTTCACGCATGATATCACTGTTCAGTTTATCAGCCAGACGGGCAGTGATTTCTTTTATTTCAGGATATTTTTCATAGGTTTCTTCATTGATACTTACAGCAGCACGATATGGCGGGAAGAAATGCTTATCGTCCTCTAAAGTGACAAGTCCGTATTCCCTGATCGTGGCATCCGTTTCAAAAGCAACGGATACATCGACCTGATTGTTATCCAGGGCTCTCTGTGTCAGACCTATGTCCATTTGTTTGATGTTTTCTGCTCCGAAATTGAAGCCATATTTCTTTTCGACCCCTGGAAGTCCATCAGGACGGTTTGCAAATTCCGCATCGGAAGCAATCGTCAGCTTTCCTGGGTTCTCCTTGATATATGATGCAAGATCACTGATCGACTTAATACCCAGTTCCTTCGACTTTTCCTTAGTCATCGCAAGGGCATATGTGTTATTGACCTCAGACATATTCATCCAAAGAATCCCGTTTTTAGCATCAATCGCTTTGACTTTTTGGAACGTTTCTTCCGGATCTGATATCGGCTCTTTCCCCATATATGTTATAAGAGCAGTACCAGTATATTCCCACATAAGATCCACCTGCTCATTTTCCAGGGCCTTTCTTACGACCGTACTACCCAGGTTGTTCATCTCCTTGACTTCGAAACCTTCCTCTTTGAGCAAAAATGCCGTCATCTCAGAAAGCAGGTACTGTTCCGTAAAATTCTTTCCTCCTACTGACACTTGCTTCCCTCCTACACCTACACTTGAACAAGAAGAAAGAAAAAGTGTAAAAGCCACTGCAATCACCAGAGTCAGTTGTTTATTCAACATACAATCACCTCCGTTTCTTGTTGCATTCAACCTTGCCTGATCCCTTCAGATACAATTGCGCGTTCGAGCAGTCTAAGAAGATAATCCACTGATATAGCCAGCAGTGTGACCGGGATCGCCCCTGAAATCAAATAACCGTTATCGAATAATTGAATACCTGTAAAAATCCATACACCCAATCCTCCGCCTCCGACTACATAGGCAAGTGCAGCTGTTCCGATATTCAATACGACAGCTGTCCGAATCCCCGCTAAAATGGAATAAGCCGCATTTGGCAATTCGATTTTAAAAAGGATTTGAGATGGTGTCATACCCATCCCCCTTGCTGCATCGATTAAATTTTCATCAAGGGAATCGATACCTGCTACTGTATTTCTGTATATCGGGAGAAGCGAATAAATAAAGAGCGCAAACACTGCCGTTTTAAAGCCAATACCAAGTATACTGATCATAAGGGCAAGAACAGCGAGACTCGGAATGGTCTGACCAAAATTTACAGTATTCGAAACAACCCACTCAGCCCTTCTGAACGATTTGCGTGTAATCAGGATCCCTATAGGCACTGCAGCTGCTATCGCTAAGAGGGATGATACCAGGACCAGCTGAAAGTGTTGTTTTAACAACAGGAAAAACGTACTGGTTTCACTGAAGATATAATTGAAATATTGATTTTTTACCGCCCAGGCCATAAAGATCATGACCAGTGCATATACAAAATAACGAACAAGCCGGCTGATCAGTTTTTTCTTATTCATGAAATCACCCTTCCACAGCCGGGGAGGTTTTGCCCTTTATTTCATAATGAAGATATTTTTGGACACGATCAATCGTAATCGCCCCAAGTTTATCCCCGGAATGATTCAAAACAATGACCTGCTCCGCTTCCTGGTTTAATAGCATGGAAAGAGTATTCCTCAAATCATGATGCACGCTTATCGTTTTGGTATCCTCTACGCTTTCATCTATATCAACAAGTCCGATAATTTCTTTTAAATCAGAAATGGTATGCAGACTTAAACTCTTTATTGCCCTGTCTTTCCCGAAAAATTCATACACAAAGTCATTTTTTGGCCGTACGAGCATTTCGGAGGGTGAATCATATTGCATGATTTCCCCGCCACGCAGCAAAACGATTTTATCTGCCATCTTGATTGCTTCATCGATATCGTGACTGACAAAAAGAATGGTTTTCTTCACTTCTTTTTGAATCTGCAAAAACTCATCCTGTATTTTTTCCCGGATGATCGGATCGAGAGCACCAAATGGTTCGTCCATTAACATGACGGGCGGATCAGCTGCGAGTGCCCGGATTACGCCGATCCGCTGTTGTTGACCGCCCGACAATTCATGCGGATATCGTTTTCTATATTTGTCGGGACTCAAGCCGATCATACCCATCAATGAATCAAATCGTTCTCTTTTCTGTTTTTTATCCCATCCCAGCATATCAGGGACAATCATTACATTTTGCTCGATTGTCATATTGGGAAATAATCCGTTACTTTGGATGACATATCCGACTTTTCTTCTTAATTCTATTTCATTCAATTGCATGGAATCCTGTCCATCAATGATGATTTTGCCCTCTGAAATGGATTCAAGCCTGTTCACCATGCGAAGCAGGGTTGTCTTTCCACAGCCTGAAGGACCGAGAAGGACAACTATGTCACCCTTTTCCACGGTGAAATCAACTTTGTTGACGGCTGTCACTCCGCCTTCATACGTTTTTGTTGTTTGATCAAACGTTATCATCTTTTCACCTCTTTAGTTAGATATACTTTTCGGTGTGAAGCGTTTTTGGATCCACATAAGGATGCCATCCGCAATCATCGCAAGTATTGCAACGGCAACAGATCCACTGATAATTAAATAATTATCCCCCCGGGAGATTCCCTGTGTGATAAGGACGCCCAGCCCTCCAGCACCTATATAAGCTGCAATGACCCCTATCCCTATATTAAGCACCACCGCTGTCCGGATACCGGCCATGATCGACGGAAAAGCATTTGGAATCTCCACACGGAACAAACGTTGGTGTGTTTTCATCCCGAGCCCCTTTGCCGCATCCCTCATTTCAGGACTGACATTCTTGATTGCTGTATATGTATTCCGAATAATGGGCAGCTGGGAATAAAGTACAAGTGCTACAAATGCGGGGACAAAGCCGATTCCCTGATTGATGATCGAGAAAATCGGGATCATGACTCCGAATAATGCTATGCTTGGGATTGTGAGCATTACCGATGCAATCTGCAAAACAGTCTCCGCCAGATAATCATTCGTAGTCAAATAAATTCCAAGCGGGATACCGATCAAAAGTGCAACGAAAATCGCCAACCCGACAAGTACAGCGTGTTCAATCGTCATATCCAAGATTCTCGGAGCATTGACTTCAAGGAATTTCATCCATTTATCCAATCGAAACCCTCCTTCTAATAAGTTTTGGGCCAAAAAAAAATCGAGCAGGCTAATAGCCCAGTCGATTGTTAGTATACCCTTCAAGAAGCTTAACATTCTTTCGACAAACTGTCTAAAACTACGCCTTTCCCCGTAATGGATATTCATTAATTAACAATTTCCAGGATGTTCCCATCAGGGTCACACAGATGTATACGCCTGGTACCTGAGTCTCTTCCTATCTTAAAATGTCTTGACTCCAGAAGCCGGAAAAGGGTAAAAAGCGAGGCGGGGCGGCTGTGCTTGATCGCCCATGTCAGTTCGGAAATCAACTCATGATCTCGAGGCGAGCGCCTGATCTGAGGTGTGTAATCCCTCATACTCTTTAATCGCGACCTTGAACGCGATAACGCCGTCTTTACTGATTCATCTGAAATTCTGAGCATCTCTGCGATTTCTTGGGAGCGGTAACTGAAAACATCTTTTAAAGTAATAAGAACTGCCTGCCGGATCGGCAATTTCATCATCAGCTCTTCAACCAACCCTTCGCATGTAATAAAGTCTTCTTCAAACTGGTAAAGCTCTTCCCTGAAACCGGTGACGGCTTTTTTCTTTTTCAATTCATCGATAAAGAGGTTTTTTGCCACTTTGCACAGAAAACTAATAGTGAACTCTCTTTCAGGATCAATCGTTTTTAGCGAGTATACCTTTGTCAACGTCTCTTGAACCAGATCTTCAGCTGCCCATGGTGATCCTGTCTGCTTTAAACAAAAACGGTAGAGTTGGGACATGATTTTGTCTATATTATCGAATATCACGGCAATCCTCCATTTTTCAAAAAATGTGTAACTTTTCATTCTTTTCATTCGTTATCAGGGTGATTTTAAATATGCTAGGAGTGGTCTAATGTTCAAAGTAGGAAGCGTATTCATACCGGTGACAGATTTAAAGAAATCCCAGAAGTGGTATCAAGATCTATTAGGTGTCAAATTAATTGATGAATGGGACGGCGGAGCCGGGTTTTACTTCCCTGACTGCCCGACTCAACTCGGTTTGGTGCAAGTAGAAAAACCACAGCCATCAGAGTTTTCAATCACTAAAAACAAGAAAAATTCTTATTACAACTTTCTCGTTGAGGATATTGACGAGGCTTATTCTTATTTTAACAGAAATGGTGTCAAAGCTTCAGAGATAGATGAGTGGGATGGGATGAAATTCTTCGATTTTATAGATCCGGACGGAAATCCTTTCAGTGTTGTCAATGAAGTGGAAGGATCTCCTTTTCACAGGGAAGAAGTTAAGAAAATGCAGGAAGATGACTAATACTTGATTAACATAATGAGGAAACAAGGAGCGGGAATATGACAGTCATTAAGGAATTGAAGTTCGAGACAGACTGGCTTGAGGCATACCCATTGATGAAGCAGCTAAGGACACATCTGGATAGGGACCAATATCTTGAATTAATAAAAGATGCTGCTGCTTCAGACGGATATCAACTGGCGGCTTTATACAATAAGGAAAAGATCGTCTCTGTCACCGGGTTCATGCCTATGATAACACTATATAATGGAAAGTTCATTTGGGTATGCGATTTAGTCACTGATGCTAATGAGCGCTCACAAGGTCACGGGCAAGAATTACTTTTGTATGTCGAGAAGTGGGCAAGGAGTCATGGTTATGAGCGCATCTCTCTCTCATCAGGACTTCAGCGCATTGATGCACATCGATTTTATGAAGAAAAAATGGATTATCAGAAAAAAAGCTTTGTTTTCCTGAAGGATTTATAAAGGGCAGATGATAAAAATTTCAAAGGTGGATTTACCATTAAAAAATGCCTGCGCATGCCCGTCATGCAGCAGGCCACCTTTTTTAAAATGCCCGGAAAATGATTGTTGAAATGCTGCGAACATGAAGATTGTAAAAACACCGGCCGCCCTTGAGAATATGAATAGTTTATATAGACTGAAGAATCCCCATAACAAAATAGTGGCAAGAAACTACTTAGCTTTAAGGGGATTATTCCGGTATATAGATAAAAATACAGCCTCCATCATTCTTTGTGTTGGTTATATAATCGGCACTTTCTTCAGGCTTTACATTCATTAAGTAATAGTCCTCGGCCTTCCAATACCGTTTCTCGAACTTTTCCAAATGGGTCTGTGTCAGTTCTCTCTCCCTTTTGAACCGTGTCTCCCTGTCACAGTTTAAATAGATGACATAATCAAAATAGTCCTTCCATTCTTTTCGTTGAAGAAATACCCCTTCAATCAGGATACATCCGGTTGATGGGATGATTACATCCTTCGAAATTTGAACATCCTTCTCCCTATTATAGAATTGAAGATGCAGTAAGGTTGAGCTCCTCAGCCCGGTAAACAAGTCTTCTTTCAACTTTTCCACATTCCATTGTAAAAAATAATACTCCTCCCATTCTTCATAACCAGTATTATATCTTTTAGAACGGGGCTCGATAAAATCATCCAAATGAAGACATACATGATCGATATGATTCTCCACCAAGAATTTTTCGACTTTATTCACATACGTTGTTTTTCCTGATCGGCTCAATCCATCAACACCAATTACGATAAGCTTACTTTCATTATCATGTAAAATTTTTTTGAACACACTGCAGTCCATCATCGGTATCCCCTTAAATTATTTTCTCCGGGCAAAAGTGCGAGGTGTTTTCCTAAGTATATTCCGCTTGCTGCAGCCTGGGAGAGAGAATGAGTGACTCCCGAGCAGTCACCGATCAAATATATCCCTTTCACTTCACTTTCAAGGAATTTGTCAGTAAATAACTTCGGTTCATAGAATTTGGCATCCAGTCCGTAAATAAGTGTATCTCCATGAATCTCTTCACCAAGCAGATTTTCCAGTGCAAAAAGAAAGTCGAGCAGGGCTTGACTATAGAGTTTAGGTATTTCTTTCCTGACGTTTCCGATATCCGCATTTAAGGAAGGTACCACTTCATTGCCGACAAGAGCTTCAGTTCGTATGCCACGCTTAAAATCTGTAAGTCTCTGGACAACAACCCTGTCCTTTCCCCTGTTGATACTGCCAATGATCTCTACTGCCCGGTTCATTGCATCTTCATAGGAAGAAAAATACTGCGGCACAAATAGCGTGAAATTCAAGTTGGCGCTTGGAGTTTCTTTTTCATAAACGTTTTGTCCATCAGGCATAACCAGCCCGTGCTGATGCTTCCTTATGATGCGCCCCCGGGGATTCATGCAATATGTCGTGCCTTCATAATTGCGGCACTGTATTTTTAATTTTGTCTCAAAGGTGTCTTGAAGGATCGCCTTTAGCTGATTTTCTTTCATTTCCACCCGGCATCCCATATCAAGACGCGTTTCTCCAGGATAGACACTTAAAGACTCCATCATCTTCTTCAACCAGATACTCCCGCTCATTCCCGTTCCGACCACAATAGTGTTTGTGTGGACTTTTTCCTGATTGGTATGGAGTTCAAATCCCTTTTCATTCTTTCGAATAGTTTCAACTTTAGTTTCAAACGAAAAAGTCATCCTGTCCTGCATGAACTCATACATATTTTGAAAGATCTTCTGCGACAGATCGGTTCCCAGGTGACGTACTTCAGTGGATAGTGCATGAAGGCCATGCCGTCTTGCTTTTTTGGAAAGAGCTTCGTTCTTAGTGCTGTATTTCTCCCTGACACTGCCACCGAATTTACAGAGAATTGCATCCACTTCCTCCATCAGTCGAAGCGCACGTTCTTTTCCTATCTTCCTATGAAGTTCTCCTCCGAAATCATTTGTATAATTGAATTTCCCTTCAGATTTCCCAAGTCCTGAAAAGCCCGTATACTTGCTGCATGTATCTCCGCAAGTACATTCTTTTCCTTCATCTATCCCGCAGTGCCTGTTTTCCAGTTCTTTACCAACATCTATCATATGTATACTGATATCCGGATTCTCATTGATCAGCGTATACGCGAAGAAAATACTGCTTACCCCTGCACCAATGATGGTGATATCATGATGATTCACTTCCAAAATAGCACCTCTTTACCTGCAACGAATTTATATCTATAGAATTACTAACCAATCATTCTATTCTTATTTTAACATACCATACTCCATGCCAAAGGCCCGTCCCCTGCTTGAGAGAGACGGGCCTTGCAATTAGTATTTTTGTATGATGGTCCCAATCAGCTTCTTATCAATGAAACTGAACTCAATATTAATGTTGTGCTGTTTATCAAAGTATCCAATGATATCTGTTCCTGTATCCGTTCTTTCATAGTAATTGGGACCATATGCATCTATTACTTTTTCGGCTTCATCCCCTGCACGTATCCCTTTGGCAGTCCGGTAATCGCCTCTGAAGAAGTAACGGAAAACTTTCTTATCTTTTATACCGAATTCAACATCATCATAAACAAGGTATTTAGTATGTGTTTCAGGTATTTCATTCACTTCAAAAGGGGCTTTCAAGTTCGTTAACACAGTTTCTTCTGCAGTATCCAAGGAAATTCTCTTTACGTTTTCAAGAGAAAGATCTGTATGTTCAATGGTTTCATAGAATTTCTCTCGATTAATTAAATCCTGCCCATACCCTGTCAGCAGTATCAACGAAACTATAAGTACCATACCTATCGTCAACTGGCTCTTTTTCACCCGCCTTGCCCCCACTATGTTAAGACTTGATTTTATTAGAGCGACCAACGGCCTCAATAAATTGATTTAATTCGATTAAATCCTCGATAACTATATCAGCCTGCTTCAGTTCATGCTCTTGAGAAAAATCAAAGCGGCACCCAACTGCCAGCAGTCCATTATCTTTTGCAGCGGTTATATCCGAGAGCCGGTCTCCGACCACGGCACCACTCTTAATACCATGTTTCCTGCAAATCATGTGCACCAAGTCTGATTTAATCAGGGAATCCACATGCTCAATGCTGTAAGCGGCATCCAGCCAGCGGTCCAGATTATAATACTTTACGATTGATTCCAAATAAGCAGGAAGTCCGTTACTGGCAATGAATAATTTCATTCCATGCTTCTTTAATTCTTCCAAAGTTTCTTTTACATGGGGATATAATTCACCCTTCCCGCTTTGAATGTTATCAACCAGCACTTCAAGGAAGTGTTCATCCACACTCTCCCTTACTTCTTCTGAGTGAAGAGGTAATAATGTTTCCCAGACTTTCGGCAGGGGAATACCCATGATTTCCCGGTATTTATCAATTGGGGGAGCCCCTTCCCACAATCCTTCCTTCTCTAAGCATGCGAAAGTGTCTTTAAGGGATAGCTCTAAAATTCGATCTGTTTGAAATAGTGTTCCGTCCATATCAAAAATGACAGCATCAATTTTCATTTTCTCACCTCATACGGTTAATTCATTATCCGGGTTCAAATCGAGTGCATGCCTAAGCATTTCATGCAATACTGCTGCAAATACAGAAATTGTCATAGATGCATTTACAATCACCAATCCTGCTGCTGCAATTCCGGGGTGAAGTGCACCCTGCATGAGCAAAAATAATGCACCTATGATAAAATTCCTGAAATGATCCATGCACATTTCTTGACCATTCTTAACGTATTTGCGGCCTCTACTGTAAACGCCGTACCGGACTCAATGTACTCTATCAATCGATAAGCCTGGTAAAGTGCAAGAAAAAGGAATCTCTGTCGTATACAGCCCCTGGAGGACCGGCAGCTTCAAATACGCAAATTCAGGATTTTTCATTGCTGAAAATGCAGCCAGCTCGGGAAGACCATACATACTAAGCCCTGCAACAGCCAATCCGGTTAAGATAACGGCTGATTTCAAGAAGAAAGTTGAAGTTTTTTCCACAACACCCTCCCCTTCCATATTTTTCATTATAAAAGGGTGTTTATTGATTTTCAATAAATAATTATCAAAATTCATGATTTGAATTAAAATTGCAAAAATCATATTTGAAGCGCTCGTTACATAACCAATTTCAAAATCACTGTAAAAAAACACGAATTCCAAATAGAAATTCGTGTTTTTCATTCATAATGATCAGGATTTAGCCTTTTCTTTATCTTTTTTAATTTGCTTACTTCTCAATTGGCCGCATGCAGCATCAATGTCCGTCCCTTGTTCGACTCGGACACCGCAATTGATGCCGTGATCGAGAAGAGTGCCGTAGAATCCGACAATAGCGTCTTTCGTACTCCGTTGATACTGATTGTGTTCGTCAACCGGGTTATATGGAATCAGGTTGACGTAGGATAAATGACGTTTGTCTTTTAACAATTTTGCCAACTGCAGTGCTTCTTCTTTATGATCATTCACATCGTGAAGAAGAATGTATTCGAACGTGATCCTTCGATTCGTTTTTTCCAGATAATAATCTATTGCCGGCATCAATTTTTCCAGCGGATAAGCACGATTGATTTTCATGATCTTCGTACGGAGTTCATTGTTCGGTGCATGCAATGATACAGCCAGATTAATTTGAATGTTCTCGTCAGCAAATTGATAGATCTTATCCGCCAATCCGCTTGTCGACACCGTGATGTGACGGGCCCCGATGGAAAGACCTTTCTGATCGTTTACGACCCTGAAGAAATCCATCATATTATCATAGTTATCAAAAGGTTCGCCGATTCCCATCACAACAATATGACTTACACGCTCATCTTTGCCTTGTGCATCCAGATGATGCTGGACATTCATGATCTGTTCAACAATTTCACCACTGGAAAGATCGCGGTTCTTCTTCAACAACCCGCTTGCACAGAAAGTACAACCTATATTACAGCCTACCTGGGTCGTTACACATACACTCAAGCCATAATTAAAACGCATTAAGACAGTCTCGATCAGGTTGCCATCCTGAAGTTTAAATAAAAACTTGATCGTTCCATCTTTTGATTCCTGTTTGATTTCCTGCTGCAGTGTCTGGATATGAAAATGTTCATCCAATAACTGGATGCAATCACTATTTACATTTTTCATCTCTGAAAAATCAGTTACTCTCTTTTTATATAACCAATCCCACACCTGGGCAGCACGGAATTTTTTCTGACCATGCTCAACCAGCCATGAGGTAAGTTGATCTAATGTTAATCCATATATGGATGTCTTCTCCATTTAAAACCCTCATTTCGAAACTATACAAATTTTCTACTTATCTATACTACTTAAAGTACAGCCATGTTTCAAGGGAATTATCAAGTTTACACAATATTGGAATTCCGTAATCTAATGCTTGATGCCGAAATTCATGCTAATTAACCGCAAAAAAAGACCGGTTTCATTCCCGGTCTTATTATTGCTTCACTCTCTCAATAAAATCATCTAGCTTGTCTAAATCCTTTAATTTACCATTGCATTCCATACTATCCCGGCATATATAGTTCCCTTTTTTAACAAATGTGCCGTGAGAAGATTTCTTGGATTGTGATACAAATAAGCCAACTTCTGAAAACGAATGGCAAATTGTACAAAGCCCTTTTATACTGCTGTTTTTAAATGTCCCCTTAAGCCCTATAAGCCTTCCGTCAACCTCAGCTACGATGTACTTGCTTTCCTGTCCGAAGTCATTCCATCCAAGATATGATATAGCTTTGAAATCGAATTCTTTCAGGTCGGGGATCCTTAGCTTCTTCACTTTGGGAAACATCTTTTTCAATGCCGTTTCATTTACAGTCTGAAAAGGTATTACATACTCTCTCAATGCTTCCAGGAAGTCTTCTGCATGATCTGAATCCTTGATATCTGTTATTTTCTCAATCATATCCTGCTCTTGAGTTCCCAGCTCTTCGAACAAATCCATGACTTTATCTCTTACAAGTGCTCTTAAGGCTTGCAGCACCCCGGGATCATTTACAGTTGCATAGCCGTTTATCAATACCTGAGTCTGGTAACTGATGAAATTATATTGATCGTTTCGAATGAATGCATCCATCTTTATCGCTCCTATATTTAATGCTCTAGTGATTTACTTCAATTCCACACTAATACATCCATGGATAAAAATAAATATATATAATGACTCAGAATTAAACAATACATACCGTCTGCCTATTGAATGAAAAAACCGGGAGCATGCAGCTTCCCGGTGAAGTGAATGGGTTATTTCCGATAAACGATTTTCTTGATTGTTTCACAAGACAAATGATGCTCCAATGCCAGTTGATCGATCTTTTCTCCGTTTTTGAATGCATGCTGAATTCGTGCATTCCGTTCATCAATCAACGCTCTCGCACCTGATTGACTTCCCCACTTTTTATAGGTATTTCTGGGTTTAGGGATATATATCGTCTCTCCCTGGACATAATTTTGAATTTCCTTTAATAATTTTTCCGGCAGTAAACCGTCTGCGTTCACATATTTCAACGAGCTCATCCCCTTATTATCAATAAAAAGTAAATAAGGTACAAAGCCCATCATTGGAAATACACGAAACATGTACGGGCGATCAGATTGTTGTCCACCCCATGCAAAGTATCGCCATTCCAGTAACAGGCTTTGCATGAGACGCTCCGGACTCTGGTAATATCATTACCATGTTACCACCTCCTGCTTCGTTTTCTGATATTTATTATAAACGAATTCAGAAAAAACTGTTACCCCGAATTCTATTAAGTGGTATAATTTTCTAAATTTCAAAAAGGGGTGAAAACTTTGTTTTCATTTAAAGTGAATGAAGATATTTCATTGGAATTATTCCAGCAGCATCATAAAGAGGAATTATATGAATTGATTGATAGCAACAGGGCTCATTTGCGTGCGCGGCTCCAATGGGTGGACAAGCGTCAATCCCCTGATGATTTAACACCGATCATCCCAATCTGGATCCGCAATTATGCCGATAATAATGGGTTTGATGCGGGAATTCGTTATCGAGGGGAATTAGTTGGGATGGTCGGCCTTCATTATATTGATTGGAAGACGAAATCAACAAGTATCGGTTACTTTTTATCAGAACAGGCACAAGGAAAAGGAATTGTTACCACCACGATTAAGGCACTATTAAACTATATTTTTTCTGAATTAAAGCTGAATCGCGTTGAGATTCAGTGTGCTGTTACAAATTCCAAAAGCTTTCAAATCCCTGAGAGGCTGGGTTTTAAAAAGGAAGGAATTACGCGGGATGGACAGTGGCTGCATGATCACTATGAAGATATTGTTACTTACAGCATGCTGGCAAAAGAATGGACTAAGGAACAGTCTCATACATAAGCCAGTCGTATTAGGCATAAGCTGCTAACAGTGCTTTCATAAAGGTGCTGCTGCAGTAAATATTACAATGATAGCAGTCTGATATATTTTACCTAACCTTCCCATAAATGCAGGTATCAGTGACCCGGGTCCCGTCCCTGGACAAATCATCGTTCCTTAAGATTCCTTCTAACTCATACCCAAGCTGTTCTGGAATTTTTCTGCTTCTGAGGTTGTCACTTTCACAGCGAATTTCAACCCTTCTGCCGTCAAGTTCATTTATTGCAAGCTCAGTCAGTCTTCCAACTGCTTCTCCCATATATCCTTTGCCGGTCATTCTGGTATCGATCCAGTATCCGATTTCAAACTTAGGTATATTCCAATCAATATTGTGAAATCCTGTCGATCCAATGAAACGGTTGGTCTCTTTACAAAATATCAGGTACCTGAGAGCTTTACGGGTTATGAATTTCGCATGCGCTTCCCTCGTATTAGCTTCTGTTTCATCAACATCAGGCAGGACCTGAGCGAAACCAAGCCACGGTTTTAGTTCTGCATGCGACGCTTTGATCGCTGCATTCACTGCCTTCCCGTCACCCGGCATCGGCATTCTTAAGATCAGCCTCTCTGTCTCGATGATATCTGGTACTTCCTTTAATATGTGATCCACACTCATCAACCCTCTTCTCCGCTATCATATTTATTTACTTTTTCAAGTTTGTAAAGTATGTATGCAAAATAACTCCCGCATACAATCATCAGAACCGCTAATGAATTTATAAATATAAAATCCATCACGTATTTCCCGGCTGATTAACTGCCTGCCATTGCTGTCTGGCAGGCTGCCTTACCGATCATAGGCATCATGATATTAACGATACCTGTAATAAACAAAACAGAAACACTCAGAATGACACTCAGACAAGCAAAGAAAAACAGAATATTTTCCATCTGGCCACTATGCCTCCTTTTCTCTTTTCACCTGCAGAAGTTAATTTCTTTTTTCTCCCGCACAGTGCCGCTGTTTTTATTAATGACAATTTCATAGCCCTCACACTTGGAGGAATCTCTTTCGTCGACTAATTCAACGCTGATTTCCTCTCTCATTATATGAACGTCTTTCATCTCATAAGGTGTAGATTCAAGCTTAGAAAAGGGTTTCCACCAACCCGCCAAATACCTTTGGGATATCTCGACAGCAAGCGTTCTGTTTACCGGTAAATCAGATTGTTCGATATGTAATGTCCGGGCGTCGTTCACGAGGAAAATGCCGATCATGATCAGTATACCGACCCCGGGGAGTATCAATAATTTCAAATTCACTTTTTCACCTTTCCTCCCTCATCATCCAGTTGGATCACATCACTCTTTCCATTCAATTACTTTACCTATATTCACTTCCAAAATCCCATTTTCGTCAGAAGTAATAGCAGGTTTATTGCCAATCACAGTCAGGCAGTTTCCTGCTACAGCTAATCCAGTTTCTTCTGATAGAGCAATTACAGGCTTTTTCCATTTTATTGTAAGCGATTTGATGAATTCTTCCTGACCTTTTTCGTCGTGACACAGGATGGCATAACCACCAATGCACCCGAGCCCCGAATAATCCGTCAAACCTGTAGTGTTATCATCACTGAGTGCACAGGTTTCAAGATGGCTGCCAAGAATGATCGCTCCTGCACTGCCTCCATATACGATGCCCCCCTCCGCAATATAAAGTTCCAGCATCTCTAAAAAAGGTGTATCTTTCAACTTTCCCCAAAGGTGAAAGGTGTTTCCTCCTCCAATATAAACTGCTGAGAAAACATTTAAATCATCTATTCTCTTATCATCTAAATCAGTCCACATCTCAATACAGGAAACACCGAGTGGGTGAAATACCTCAGTGAACCATTCATAGCATTCTCTATAATTTTCAGCAGGCGGATCCATAGCGACAGGAATGTATAAAAGCGGCAGATCGGGACTCAGCATAGAAACGAAATACTCATCTATGATTCTGGTCTGCTTTTCATCCCCTCCGCCTGATAGTATCAATTTCTTCAATTTCTTTCCCCCTTCCTACATTGTCATTCTACCATTTAACTGTAAAAAATCTCCATGCTATCCTCCAAAAGAAACTCTTTTAAGAAAAAGTTTAGATTCAAGGTTGAGAAAAGACATGACCGATTTCCTAGATATAATAACGCTAAAACAGAAGATTTGAGGAAATTTTTCTTGAAATACCGGATAAATTTTCTTTTTACCAATTTATTTTACATTAATATCCAAATGTATCCACTATTCGGGTATTCTGTATTTTCAGATAGTTTGCTAGAATCCTATTTAGCGAGATGCAATACATAACATACAAGATCTGTCTTCAAAAACATCTCCATATCTATCGAAAGGAGGACCCGGTAAGGAAACGAAAGAAAACTATTTGTCGTTACGGAATTGTCTCACTCTAAAAAAAGAAAATGGAGGAATACGTACATGAAATTCAAAAAGATTGCTGCATTATCATTAGCTGCATCCCTCGCCATCTTCCCTAGTTTCGGAGGAAGTGCATTTGCGAAGGATTCTACCTCTTTGGATCTCGCTTCAAAAAATACCACAGTAAATAAAAGCCTTGATAAAAGCGAATATGTTAAGGGTGAAGTAATAGTAAAATTTAAGGATTCTGCATCAAAATCAGCCAAAGACAATGTACTTGAAAGTATGAAAGCCTCTGAGGTTGAGGACAAAGATGCAGTTGAATCACCTTTTAAAGTTCTTAAGGTGGGCAATGTAGAGGCAGTTGTCAAAGCTCTTAATAATAATCCGAACGTGGAATATGCCGAGCCGAACTACAAATTGGCTGCAACATGGACACCAAATGACACCTATTACCAAGGCTATCAATACGGACCTCAAAATACTTACACCAATTATGCATGGGATTATACCCGCGGCAGCAGCGGTCAGGAAATTGCAGTTCTTGATACTGGTGTTGATTACAATCACCCTGACCTCGATGGAAAAACAATACGCGGATATGATTTCGTTGATAACGATTATTACCCTATGGACTTAAATGGACATGGAACTCACGTGGCAGGTACTGCTGCTGCAGAAACAAATAATGGAACTGGTGTCGCGGGCATGGCGCCAAATACTAAAATCCTCGCAGTTCGTGTACTCGATGCAAATGGAAGCGGTTCTTTAGCGGACATAGCTGATGGTATCCGTTACGCTGCAGACCAGGGCGCAGAAGTCATCAATATGTCATTAGGCTGCGACTGTTCAACTCCGACTTTAGAAAGCGCAGTCAATTATGCTTGGAATAAAGGAAGTGTCATTGTGGCTGCTGCAGGGAATGATGGAATCTCAACTACATTCGAACCGGCATCCTATGCTAATGTCATCGCCGTTGGTGCTGTTGACAGCTACGATCGTAAAGCTTCTTTCTCTAATTATGGTACTTGGGTGGATGTAACTGCACCAGGTGTAGACATTGCTTCAACCGTACCTAATAACGGATACTCCTACATGTCCGGTACATCAATGGCTTCCCCGCACGTCGCCGGTCTTGCAGGATTGCTGGCATCTCAGGGACGCAGCAACGTCCAAATCCGTCAGGCAATCGAGCAGACTGCCGATCCGATCAGCGGTACAGGGTCTTACTTTGAACATGGACGCATCAACTCTTATGACGCTGTAAGATATTAATCTATCAACAAGCCCCCTCTGACATTTATTACCTCATGAATACTGTGTATCTTACTTCTTCATCTACTTTCAGTCAGGCGAAGGCGGCAGCTGTACAGGCGGCATTGGACCTTTATGGAAGCGGTTCAGCAGAGGTGAATGCTGTGAAGCTTTCCTTTGATGCAGTCGGTATCTATAAAACATTTAAAAAACCAGCAGAGATTCTTCTCTGCTGGTTTTCTGTTATTAATGATTTACAACCTTATCAAGACCACCCGGCTTATTATGAACTGCCAGTTTATCCATCAATTTATTACTTTCTGAATTAAGCCCTGCCAAGTTGACCTTAACACCATTCTGGTGGTATTTCAACACGATTTTATCAATTGCACCTACGGCTGAATCATCCCATAAATGTGCATTTGTCAGATCCAAAGTAACTTCCTTCACATCTTCAGTAAAATCGAAGCTTTCAACAAAATCTGTAACGGACGCAAAGAATAGTTGTCCTGACACCCGGTATACTTTCTTATGGGTTTGTTCAGATGCCATAGTCGTAATCTCCACTTTTGAAATCTTAGAAGCAAAGAATATAGCACTTAATATGATTCCTACCAGTACTCCTTTTGATAAATCATGCGTCAACAGTACTGTAATTACAGTAGCTAGCATAACAATTGTATCGGTAATCGGTGTTTTATGCAGGTTCATAACTGATCCCCAGTCGAATGTCCCGATCGATACCATGATCATGACACCTACTAGTGCAGCCATTGGAATCTGAACAAGGAAATCATTCAAAAGCAGGATCAGGATCATCAAGAATGTCCCTGCAACAAAAGCAGATAGTCTGCCCCTGCCGCCGGATTTAACATTGATGACTGATTGTCCAATCATTGCACATCCTGCCATTCCGCCGAAAAAACCTGAAACGATGTTAGCCATACCCTGTCCCTTCGCTTCTTTATTCTTATCACTTGCAGTGTCTGTCATGTCATCGACAATCGAAGCAGTCAGTAATGACTCGACCAATCCGACAATCGCAATCGATAAAGAATACGGGAAAATTATTTGCAGCGTCTCAAAGGTAAATGGAATATCAGGGATTAAGAATACTGGCAATGTTTGCGTCAATTCACCCATATCTCCGACTGTTCTTACCCCTGTGCCAGCCAAGACAGAAAAAATTGTAACAGCGATGATTGCTACAAGCGGTGAAGGTACTGCTTTCGTAAAACGCGGCAGTATATAAATAATGGCCAGAGCAGCAGCCACCATAGCGTACATAATCCATTCTTCTCCTGCAAAATGCGGTAATTGAGCTGTAAAAATCAAGATGGCCAGTGCATTGACGAAGCCAATCATGACTGAACGTGGAACAAATTTCATTAAACGCCCTAATTTAAGGACCCCCATGAGAATTTGAATCACCCCTGTCAGGATAGTAGCAGCAAGCAAATATTTCAACCCATGCTCAGCCACCAAAGTTGTCATCAATAATGCGGTCGCTCCTGTCGCTGCAGAAATCATCCCTGGACGTCCACCTACAAACGCAATGACAACTGCAATACAGAATGAGGCATACAGTCCGACCATTGGATCGACACCGGCGATGATCGAAAATGCAATTGCTTCAGGGATCAATGCCATCGCTACGACCATCCCTGCCAGGACGTCTCCGCGGATGTTTCCAAACCACTCATATTTAATTTTTGAAGATAAATTCATAATGCACCCCTTTTGTTTTTTTTGTCGTGACTTTCAACTCTCATGAAAGTCGGGCCGTTTTACACAAAGGACATTATATAATGGAAGAAGTTTTTTGTGAACTCAGCATGAAAGCGCAAACATATTTAATTATCTTCTGATTGTTACATTTTTCTTCATTTAACTCTAAAACTTAAAAAATATATAATTTGTACATTTTTTTCACTGAAAAAAGTGTAAAATAGATTATATTCAGAAGGTTCAACCGGTTAGGGGGCGTTTCTATGTTTAAAAAGTTATTGCTCGCTACAGATGGATCCGAGCATTCTATCAGAGCAGCTGAAAAAGCAATATCCTTAGCTTCACTGCAGAACGGGACAGAACTCACGATTGTGTATGTGATTGACCCGAAGCAATCAAAAGATGATGTACTAAAACATTGGGGAACGGACGCCTCAGATAAAAGGAAATATAAGCTGCAATTAATTGAACAGAAAGCCAAACATGCGGAAGTTAAGTTCGAAACCATCATTCTTCAAGGCGAACCCGGTCCCGCAATTGTTGAATTTGCAAATGGGCAGCATTTTGATGCTTTGGTAATCGGCAGCCGAGGTTTGAATACATTCCAGGAGATGGTCCTTGGCAGTGTAAGCCACAAAGTCGCCAAAAGAGCCAAGTGTCCCGTTATGATTGTAAAATAAAAAAGCTTGAGACAACCTCAAGCTTTTTAAACTAGATTATTTAACCAATTCTTTTATGGCTTTACTTGTATAAAAATCCGAATATCTGGGGAACTCGCTCTATCCAAGCCAACTCATTATGAACTGCACCCTCCACTATTTCAAATCGGCAATCCTGAACCTTTTCCTTTAGTAAGTGATAAATACGCCTGTTTGAATTTATGTATGTAAGATCATTAATGCTTTCTGTATTTTCCTTGGTTCCAATATCCAAGTAGAAACGTTCAACTTTTGAAAGATCACTTACTTGTATCAGTTCTTCAATCTCCTTCTGATTGAACCAATATGCGGATGAGATAGAAGCCGCCCTTTTAAAAACATGGGGATACACGCAAACTGCGTATGTTGAAATAAGTCCGCCCATCGAAATGCCTGCCATACTGGTTTCATCCTGCAATGTCCGATACTTTTCATCAATCATAGGCTTTAATTCATGAACGATAAATTCGATATACTCTTTTCCTTCCCCTCCGATTGACTGCCGGCCTGCAGAGAACACCTCAGTCATTTCATTGCTTTTCCAGGGGCAACACTCATCTAACCTCATTAATCCTTCATTACAGTCGATTCCGACTACAATCAGGTCCAATTCATTTTGATCGAGATAATCCCCTATTCTCCAGGACCTCCCATACCCCGCATCTTCATCCTTATAAAGGTTCTGTCCATCATGCATATACAATACCTGGTAGCGTCTTGTCACGTCTTCCTCGTATTTATTTGGCAGGTAAATACGTATCTGTCTCGTTCTCGTGAGAGGCGTGATTTTCACTTCGAAATTCTGGTACATTCTTTGCCCCCTTTTCAGTGCATTCGAATAGTTTACCATGATAATATTGTGCATGATTATATATTAGTGAAATTATTGATAATAGAAAAGAGCGGTCAAAAGGCACCGCTCTGCGTTCTTTTATTCATGTTCGCTTTTATTATAGGAACTTTCAGGCAGGGTATCCCAGAAAGAAGTATCTGCTTCATTAATAGAACCATCTGCAATGGCTTTTGCAGTAGCCTCCATTCCGATGACTGCTTGCTTGATTAGATATCCATTACTCTTCTGTCCAAGTACGTAATCTTCCCTATAATGATCTGCCATTCCCCTCATTTCAAAAAGCAGAGTTGCAATTCCATACTCGACAGCCAAACCATTTCTTGAAATGGTTTGAGCAGAACCTCCGATATATTTAGATAGTGTCCCAAACCCTCTGCTTTCGACAGTATTATATAACACAGCCCCGAGCTGCTTGGATTTTTCAACGACTTCAGGGTCTACTTCTTCATTAGTCGGGTATAAAATCGATCCGGATACAAGTTCATCTGTGTCTCCCAATGTAGTCTCTGCTCCTTGATGATGAAGATCAATCATATAATCAGGTGAATATCTTTGTAGAACATTTTCATGCAGCGACTGAGTTTCAGGCTGTTCACGAGCTACATGATCCCGGTTCAGGTCAACTTCATTTGCATTATAACGTGTATGCGTGCCCGATACATAATCATCTAGTGAGAAGTTAACGTCCCCCTCGGCACCATCCACATTTAAACGGGGAGCAACCAGTATATTTACATTCTCCAGCATTTCTTTTACTTCCTTGGAATTGGAAGTGAGGTGCTGAATAAATTTCAGAGCACCTTCTGTTGTTAAAGTTTCATTGCCATGCTGCTGGGTCAAGTATAATACCGTGGGATTACTTTCGTTATTTCCGAATTTCGCCAGATATAAGTCCCGGCCTTTTACGGACTGACCGTAGACTTCCAGTGAAAGAGCTTCTGACTTAGTATCAAGACGTTCAAGCAGCTTTACCATTTCTTCATAACTATGTAAACGTTCATTCTTGATTGTTTCATTTCCATTATAGAAGGGTCCATCTGCCGAAACAGGAGAAGTTGGTACTGTCATTGAAATTCCGGAAGCAATCAATAATCCAGATACTGTGCATTTAATCCATTTCTTATTCTTATTCATTGTTTTCCTCCTTTAATTTTTTCCATTCTTTAAACATATTTGATTTAGACAGCATGAAACCCTTTTCTTTACGGAAATATGAAACAAAAGAACCTGGTTCCGTAATTACGAATGGTGAATATTGACTAAAAATGATGTAGAATATCGCCTCAAACTGATTCTTTGTTCCAGGGACTAATTAATCTAATAAGTTGTCCGATTTTTTAACAAGGGGATCTTGTTGAAATTGATATGAAATGTTTCAGTTTAAAAGTAAAACCCGAATCAATTTGAATCTGGGGGGTTCAAGTTGATTCGGGTTTATTAGTATTAGTATTGAGAATACATTTGCCCTTTTTCATCCACATATACGGATGTTAGAATTGTCCTCTTAAATTTCTGATTATTCTTATTACCATTTACATCTACTGTTAGATTGTACACTCCTTCTCCAAGCTCAGGCAGCTTGAATGTATGATCTTTGATTTTTATTTTGCTTTTTTTCAGCTTCCCATTTTGATAGTATTCAATTGAAATATCTGTTTTGAACTTGACTTTGCTGTTTTTTTCTGTCAATTTGATTGAATTTGAGCTTATTTGCACATCGACTGAGTCATTAAATTCACTATCGTATTTTACATTCATTAAGTAAGCTTCCTTTTCAGGGGACCGGGCGTGTACTTTCCACTCTCCTGCTTTAGGTAATTGAATGGTCAAACTGTGATGGAATGCACCTTGGAAAAGCCCATTTTCATCTGTTGTTGATTCTAAAGCATGAGTTTCCTTCCCGTCAGGATCTATTAGAATCAACGAGGTACCTTTATGACTGCTTATCCAGTCAATCGTAATTTCCTCAGTGCCCTCCTCCACTGTAAAAAGTTCTTGTTTAGTGCCAGAATACTCTCCTCCCCTGATATATGAAGAAGCTGTTTCAATTCCGGGCTCGATTTCTACTGCGTTTAAACCGGCACTGGAGGGAACGCTTTCATTTAGATAGTTCTTAAACAAATCGAAAGTGGAGTTACCTTCCTTTATTTGTGAGTGGTTCCATGAACCTGTTCCCAAATGGGATGCGTAAGGCAGACGTGAACTGTTCTCGGTCACCGCACCATCATTCCTTCCATATGAGCTGAGGTACAATCCGCCCCAGTAAAGTGAACTGCCAAAACTCCCCCACTTAGTGCCTGCGACAGTATAAAAAGGTACTCTGCCAACATTTGTGTGTGTATCCGTTTGTTCCCGGAAGTAGCTCATATACCCTGTTTGGAGAGAGTATGTTGCATCATTTTTACTGCCGAGGATCCCTGCAAGCCACCCAGCCCAGCTGCTGTATGCAAGGTCTGCGAGCTCTGAGCCATTATGCGGTGAAGATAGTGTGATTACACGTGCAACATATGGATAAGCGCCGTAATGAACAAGGGCAGATTGGGTATCTACACCTCCTTTACTATGTGCTACAATGACAACTTTTTCACCGAAATAATGATAGATATCATGTATTTTACCCGCCAAAAGTGCTCCATTGTCCCACATAGTTTTAGTTGGATAAAGATCAATAAAGGCTGTTTCGTAACCATTCTGGTAGGCCGTATCATACATATCATTTTCATTCCACCATGTATTGGAGGAAGAATTCAACCCATGTACGAATAATACTGGATACTTAGACGGGGCAGAGTTTGAAGGAGTGGTTCCCACATACCACTGACCGGGAACACCTGAGGGATCATCTTTTCCGAAATCCCCTGCCATACTTAAAGTTGGAAACATCAGTACAAGAGCAACAATAAGAAATCCCAGTTTCTTTACCATAACATCTCCCCATTTCCATAATAATGAAACCTGTAAATTATATCGGCGAACAGCTTTTCATATTACGGGGCATCTTAATTTGATAGAAATGAACTATGTCCCATTCATTTACTTGTTTTTCATTCTATACGTATGTGTGTAACATTTTTCATGTATACTCTTCACTTCATACGTAAGAATAAATAGTATCAAATGGAATGGGAGTTTTTTTATGACAATGAGGTTCATTCTTTTTATCGGGTTCCTTTTACCATGGTTGACCCTGTTCTTTGCCAAACCTGATACGATCAAGCGATTTATGCCTGTCACCATTTTTACGTGTTTACTGATGACCATTGTCTTTCAAATCGCCTATACCTATGATTGGTGGGTGATTCATGAATACATCGTTCCATGGGGGTATATGATTGATGTCAGTTTTGCCTATGGAGTATTCGCAGTAGGTACGTTTTGGATCTTCCGATTCACATATCACAGTTTTCCAAAATTCATCGCGACCAATTTCATCATGGATGCGTTCATGTGTTTCGCAGTTCTTCCTCTGCTCGATGTATTGGGGATAGCTAACTATAAAAACATAACACCATGGCAGTATCTTCTGGTGATTTTCGGTATATCATTCGTCATTTATTTCTACCATAAATGGCAGGAAAAAATATTTGTTGATAATGGGAACTAAAAAAAGCGCTGGAATGCCCAACGCTTTTCATTCGTTCTTCCCTCTTTTAATGAAACGCCACGCCAAGTAAGCAAAATAAAGCGGAGCAGCAATATAAATCAAGTAAGGGAATTGTTCATATGTGCCTTTAAATATTACATACAAAAGGGCGCCGATGAATACTGTAACGATGGTTCCGTATTTCGGAAGCGGTATTTCTTTGAAACTTGGGATACGGATCCTGCTTACCATCAAAAAACACATCGCCGTAAAAATGACAGAGGTCACTATATTAGGGATACGGTCTCCAAATAATGTCAGGATGGCCAGAATCCCGCCTGCTGCGGTAATCGGCACCCCGATAAAATACTGCAGGGAAGACTTGGGCGGACTGGTATTGAATCGCGCCAAACGGTAAGCTCCGAACAAGGGCAGCAAACCGGCAACAAAAAATCCAAGCAAGCCGAATTGGTAAAACGAAGTATAGTAAACAAGGAAAGACGGCGCTACACCGAAAGTGACGATATCCGCGAGTGAGTCCAGTTCCTTTCCAAGGGTGCTGTCAGCATCGAGCATCCTGGCTAACCTGCCATCCATGCTGTCCAGCATCATTCCAATGATGATTAGTACTGCAGCATTCTTGAATTGCCCATTTGCAGCAAAGCCGATTGATAAGAATCCGCAGTATAAGTTGCCAAGTGTCAAGGCATTAGGTATTTTCTTTGTCAATTTCATTTGTCTTCTCCAGTCTGAGCTAATCATACTTATAGAATACCATTTTTTTGACGAAGATGAAGGAGTATATACAAAATTCCTTCCCAAATGTACGTGCTTTTTCATATGATAAAGTACATTTTATAAAAAAACGTTTACATTTACACTCATTCATAATAAGATTCTCAGTAGATTATGTATATAGTTGGTGAATCATGTTCAAAAAATATGCCAGAACTTTAAAGTGTCTGACTCTGAAGTTGTTAAGAATAAAAGATAATTCACATAAAATATCCCTTGGCTTCACTCTGGGATTAATGGTCAATTTTGTGCCTTCGTTTGGGATGGGTCCCGTATTATCAACGTTAATCGCTAAGATATTCAAAGGAAACGCTTACGCAGGGCTAGTCGGGGGAGTCTTTCTGATCTGGGCGTTCCCATTGTGCTTCTATTTTAATTACCTTGTAGGAAACCTGTTAATCCCAGTAGAAGTCACCCATGCAAGCACAGTAGTCAATGCAGTACATTCAGTCCATCAATCGGCAATTGAAATTGGCAGGGCATTTATTATCGGCATGTTGGTCAATATCATTTTCTTTGGAATGATTGTTTATAAACTTGTGCATACGCTTCTCTCCAGGCACCGGCGCAGTTTATTGACCTTTGTCCATAAAAATTGGAATGTTTAAGCAATACTATAAGTTATTATATGTACTAGTCCCCTCGCATTTGTTATAATTTTACTATTAAGTATTATTTATGAACGATTCAGTGAAACAAGGAGGCAAAGAAATGACTGGGACGATAGCAGTTATCATGATTTTCTCCATACCTATCATTGCCATCTTCACCGACCATATCCAGAAACAATCAAAGACTAAACAAAAGATGATTGAAGATCAATTAAAACTTGAGCAATTAAAGCATGAAAACTTCGTAATTGAAACTGAAAAAATGAAGCTGGAACTTAAGCAAATGACACTTAACGAACCTAAGAAGGACAGTAAAATATTATAAGAAAAAAATGAACCCGCTGAATAGCGGGTTCATTTTTTTCAGGAATATAGATTAATATTTTTTGGATGAAAACCGCAAAAACAAGAATGGAAATCAAATAATATATTGAAAAGACACGAATAAACATGTACAATGCGGAAAAGGAGGAATATTATGGTATATCGAGTGCGCACCTATGACATCGATCCTGATGTCTTTGAAAGATTCAATTCTTTTTTCCATGAATTTTTACTTCCAAATCAACTTCGATTTGGTTCAAAACTCATAGGAAGATGGAGCAATGAAAACAAAACGAAAATCACGGCCATTTGGGAGTATGCTGACAAGCAGCAATACATGCAGATTGAAGAAAAGATCAAAAAAACAAAATTGCATAAACAAGCACAAAACAGAAAATTGGAACTTGGTTCATTATATTTATCCACGTCCCAGGAATTTTGGGATATGACCGGAAATTATCAATTATAGGGGGAAGACAATGAAACCAATCATTAAAAAAGAAATTGATATGCCTCAGCTTAGTCCTGCACAAATTGATTACATAACAGAACTAACTTTTGGACAGATCAAAAAGACCAAGCCCTGTGATGCAATCTTCGTCTTTGCAGGCACCCATCCCGGACATTGGGAGAAAGCAATCAAGGCCTACAAAATGAATCTTGCCCCAAAGGTCATAGTGACCGGGGGAAGAAGCCTCACGGGAGAATCCCACCCTGACTGGAAAGGCAGAACGGCTTCCGTGGAAACAGAGGCTTCTATTATTATCTCTTATTTGGTAAAGGCGGGTATTCCTGAAGAGGTTATTACTTTTGAAGACCAATCTTCGAATTCATTGGAAAATGTATTGTATGCGAAAGACATTATTGATTTTACAAAAATCACTTCTCTGCTGGTGGTATGTAAAAGCCACGCGGCCGGGCGGCAGATCAGGACGCTGCAGAAGCACTTTCCGGAAGCGATGTCATTCATCCCTTTTTCATTCGATACAATCTATCAAAATACTACAGTAGGCCGCCTTAATTGGATGAACTCAGATCTGGGAAGGAAAAGAGTCTGGGGCGAATACAAAAGGATCATCCACTACGGTCAGCTGGGCCACCTCGTCCCTCCCACTGAAAAATTATAAAATTCATGAAAAACATACTGACAGATCAATGTCGGTGTGTTTTTCTTTCTTGCCTTAAGACATCGAGAATTCATCATTATTTTCAGAAAATAGTATACTATTTTATTGTAAAAGTTTAATATATTAGACAATAACTGTATGAAAAGAGTGATCATCTTGAAAGAAATGATGTTGGGAGTGACGGCTTCCATGTTCTTCGCAGTGACATTTATTTTAAACAGATCGATGGAACTTTCAGGTGGAAGCTGGCTTTGGAGCTCATCGTTAAGATTTTTATTTATGGTGCCATTTCTTGTGTTGATCGTATTGTTAAGAAAAAACATGAAGCAAGTGCTTTTGGAAGTATGGAAGAATCCGCTCCCTTGGTTGTTATGGAGCTTTGTCGGTTTCGTTTTATTTTACGCTCCGATCACATATGCCGCTGCTTACGGTCCGGGATGGCTTATAGCAGGTACGTGGCAGCTCACCATTGTCTCCGGAACCCTGCTCGGTCCATTATTCGTCAGAGAAGTCATGACAAGTTCAGGTCCTGTAAAAGTGCGGCACAAAATACCCCTGCGTTCTCTTTTAATCTCTTTATTCATTTTGTGCGGGGTTATCCTTATCCAACTCCCCCATGCAGAAGGGTTCTCTTTAAAGATGATATTGAGCGGCATCGTTCCAGTAGTGATAGCTTCATTTTGTTATCCTCTTGGCAACAGAAAGATGATGGAAGTGGTCGATGGGAGATTAGATACTTTTCAACGCGTATTCGGCATGACAATTGCCACAGTCCCTGTTTGGCTGATCATTGCTTCAGCAGGCTTTATTGAATCAGGACTTCCTCCGGCTGGCCAGGTCATTCAATCCCTTATAGTTGCATTCAGTTCCGGCATCGTTGCCACCATTTTATTTTTCATTGCAACAGATATGGTCAGGGATCATCATGGCAAGCTCGCTTCCGTAGAAGCCACTCAATCGACGCAGGTGTTATTCGTAATGGTTGGAGAGGTATTGATATTCTCCGCCCCCTTCCCTGAAGCCTCTGCACTTTTCGGACTCGGTGTCATAGTTATCGGGATGGTGCTTCACAGCTTGAACCAGGCGGGCTTGGGTAAACATAGGAGTCCAAGTGCTGCTGCAGGAAATGGTGATCCACGTCAGAGTCTGCCTATTCAAAAGTGATTTCGTGTCTTTGGTATCTTGCTTATTTATTTCTTCACGGCAATTAAGGTACTTTTTTACTTGTAATCTTGAACAAAATTTGGTATCTTATGAAGGTTTGAGATTACACTATGGGTAATATCTTATGGAGGCATACATTTGATCACACTTATAAAGACATTATTAGTCAATATCACGATTCTCTTATCTTTGACATATAACGCGAATATATTTTTTCCTTTCAAAGTAAAGCAGATGCTATTTTTAAAGCATAAAATCACATATGGACTCATCGGTGCATTCGGAGCGTTTTTATGTATGCTGTATCCCATCGAGACATTGGGTAAAACCCATTTTGACTTGAGGATGATCGCTATTTTGGTAGTCACCCTTTATGCTGGATGGATTTCGGGTTCGCTGGTACTATTACTCGTACTGATTTACAGATCTATAATCGGAGGGCCTTTTGTATCTACAGGATTAATAGTTTCCATTCTTGCATACCTGGTGGCACTCGCATTCCGCCGGCTGTTTCTGTCATCAAACACAAAATTCATTTCGAGCACAGTCATTTTCATCATCTATATGATTGTTTATTTTATAAATATTTTCATTTACGTCCCGTTTTTACATACCGGATTTTATTTCATTTATTTCGGGGTTTTTTATCTTACATTTATTTCAATCGTCTTTATAGTAGAATATTTGATACGGACAAATAAACAAATCGAAGAGATGATGTACCTTGATAAGTTGAATATGGCTGGCCAGATGGCTGCATCCATTGCCCACGAAATCCGAAATCCGCTGGCAACGGTGAGAGGTTTCATTCAGCATCTGGCCGAGGGTACGGATGACAAACAGCTGAAGAAATATTCGCCTCTGATAATAAATGAACTTGATCGTACAAATAAGATCATCACTGATTATCTGAACGTATCAAGACCTGGGAAGTTTGAACTTTCCTTACTGAATGTCGACAGTGTCCTCCGTGATTGTGTTGAACTTTTAAGGCCCTTTGCTTCGTATTCGAATGTTACGATTTCTTATTGTAAATCTCCCCTGCATTTAATTAAAGGGGATGAACAGCATTTAAAACAGGCAATCATGAACGTTATTAAAAACGGGATTGAATCGATTGATGGACAAGGGGAAGTCCGGATTGAAACAAAGGAAATACCTGCATCCAATAAGCTCGCTGTATCAATTACGGATGACGGAAAGGGGATGAGCCATGAAGAACTAAAAAAAATTGGTCTTCCCTTTTATACAACTAAAACAAAAGGTACTGGACTGGGAAGCATGGTTACGAATAAAATCATCCGTGAGATGGACGGAATGATCGAATACGAAAGTGAGCCGGGCAGAGGAACAAAAGTCAATATTTTGTTCCATTTGGCGCATAAACAGCCTAAATAACAAAAAGCTCAGGTGAATTCATCACCTGAGCTTTTTCTAGATACATACAAAAATAGTGCAGAAACTGACTTATTCCAGAAACCTCAGCAGATCTCCGTATATGATATCATCGGACATCCCCAATTCTTTTCTGGCGATCTCTTTATAGGAATCACACTGATGATCCATAAGCGGCTCACCGTTCTTTCTCCTGTAACACATATTATCTTTGAAAATATACTTTTCTGTTACAAATCCCCCATCACGAAAAATGACTGGATGATTTTTCACCCTTGTAAATAAATTATGGCCAAAAGAAAGATTTTCCCTGGATTCAATCCCAAGTAAATGAAGAATGGTAGGGCGGATATCGACTTCCCCTCCAATTGTAGTAATCGTCTTTCCTTCAGTACCTGGGATGTGAATAATAAGAGGTACCTGCTGCAGTTGTACGTGATTAAGAGTAGTGTTTTCCATACCAAGCAATTCCATGACTCCAGGCTCATATTTTTCGGAGATTCCGTAATGATCTCCATAGAGTACGAAAATTGATTCTTCATAAATGCCCGTTTCCTTCATTTTTTCAAAAAATTGTTTGATTGCTTCATCTTCATACCGGACGGTCGTCACATACCGATTGACTACATCTACTTTTGTTGAAGCCTGCGGTATGAACTGATCCCCCTCATCCAGTAAAAACGGGAAATGGTTGGTCAGGGTTATAAAACGCGAATAGAAAGGTTTTGGCAGGTCCTGAAGATAGGGTATGGACTGATTAAAAAACGGAATATCTTTTATCCCATAATTCACTGAATTTTCCTCAGTCACCTGATAGTCTTTCTTTGAGAAAAAGCGGTCATACCCCAGGGAATCATACATCCTGTTCCGATTCCAAAAGTCGGCATCATTCCCGTGAAAAACTGCTGAATAGTATCCCCCTCTATCCTTTAGGATGTGGGGCATCCCCTTGAACACATTATCAGGATTACGCACAAACACTGATCCGCTCGCGAGCGGGTACAGACCGGTATCGATCATGAATTCCGAATCTGATGTTTTCCCCTGTGCGGTCTGATCATATATCTGATTGAAATAAAAGCTGTCTTCCACGAGTGAATTAAGAAATGGAGTGATTTCTTCACCTTCGATTTTCTTATTGATGACGAAATTCTGAGTCGATTCCATACTGATCAGAATAACATTTTTACCTTTCGCAACTCCATACAAATCGGACTGGTCACTTTCCTTGGAATTCGTATATTTAAGGGGTGAACTTGTGTCGTTCCTCGAGGCGGTTAACGGATTAAGATTCACACCCAAAGCATACCCTGTGTCGTAAAGATGATAATTATAAGGACCGATAGCTGTGACCATTTGTTCCCGGTCATATACTTCCTCGAACAGGTAAGGACTTTTAATCAAACCAAGTATGATTGTCAAGATAATTACCGCTGTGCTTGTAAACAAATAAGTCGACTTTTCTTTTGGCTTGATGGCAGGCATACGCCTCCGTTTTTTCAAATACCAGCCAGCCCAGAGGATATCTATGAAAAGAAGTACATCCCATGGACTCATCAATTCAAATGTGCTGGGACCGATTCCACCGACATTTTTAAATTGAAACAAAATCGGAAGGGTTACATAATCAGAATAAAATCGGAAATATAGTAAGTCTGCATATAAAATCCCTGTAATGATGACCATCATCAGGAATAATATGAAAGCATGAATTTTTTTTCTGAAATAAAAGCTGAAGCCTAGCAAAATCATTAAAGAACCTATTGAATTAATAAGAAGCAAACAAATATCCATAAATGAATGAATAGTAATATTAAAACCTGTGACCATGACGATCAATGTCTTTATCCAAAGAAGAAGTAATATGACACCAATCAGTTTGAATTTTTTCAGATGTAAAAGAACCGGTTTCAGTTTTGACATTATATATACCCTATTTCCTTTACCGGGGCGATTATATCCTTAATTGAAGCTACTGCTTTCAATACCTTTTCCTCATTATGATACCCCATCAATGCCACCTGAACCCAATTCCTGTTTAGGAGATAATCACTTTCATAGCTGAGCAATACCCCTATCTCTTTACACCTGTCCCCTATCTGCCTGCTTGATAACCCGGGTGGCACTTTAATGGTGATAATTCCTGACGAATAGCTGTTATCTCCCATTATCTCAATCCCCCATTCCCTCAGGCTTTCCCTGACAGTGCTGGCTAACCGTTGATTAAGGTGAAGATCGACATTCTTTAATGCTTCTTTTAATGCGGTTATTAGATTGGAAGAATGGGTGAATGGAATGCTCCCTTTTTCTGCATACAAGCCAAGGTCCAAATATCTCGGTATCGTTGGATGGGAAAAAAACTCATCTCTATGGAACACAATTCCAAGACCCGGGTAGGACCCTAATCCCTTCCCGCTCACTGTAGTAGCAAGATAGATTTCTTTAAGATCCACCGGTACAATTCCTACAGAGCTGCAGGCGTCCACGCACAATTCAACCTGGTATTTTAGGGATAACCCCAATATAGCTTCCAGATCATATAAATAACCGGTTGACGTCTCGCAGTGTACGGTCCATAGCCAATCAGGAGAGTAAAGTTTCAATGCCGATTCAATTTCTTTAAGTGACACATCTTCTCCCCATTGCTTTTCCAGTATTCGGAAAGATAGTCCGCTTCTCTTGGCGTGATCGATCAGCCTGGACCCAAACTCACCATTGGAAAGTATCAATCCCTCACCTGCAAATTGCTTCAGCTGCTGAGCTGCCATGTCATTGGTCAGGGTACCTGTGCCCACTACTATTTCAACACGATTGGCATGGGTCAACCTGCATAAACTTAATTTAATTTCTTCCGCTTCCTGAATAAAAGATGCACTTCGGTGAGAAATTGATGTCCTTTCCAGAGCCCGTTTCACGGCAGGGTGAACAGGAACCGGGCCCGGAAGGAATGAATGGGCTGCATTATTTTCAATACGAACTGACGCTTTCTCCATTAACTTTTGAAAAGCTTTTGTAGATTTTTCAAAGCTCGCCTTCGTGATGTACATTGGCTGAAACCGGGCATTTTCATCTCCAACAAGCGAGGCAAACGGGATGAACCCGATTCTCTTATACAACTTAAGCTGACGGACTGTCCCTGAAATCAAAGCCAGGTCATACCCTTTTTCAAGGCATAATTGAACAAGCCTTTTACATAATCCGTAAAATACTCTTGTACTCCTGTATTCATCTTTGACCGAAAGAAGACGTACTTCACAAGGTATACTCCCTGATGGAATATATTGATCCAAATCCTGGAGTTTATGATCAAGGGAAAACGGACGCTTTGCACGAAGGGCAATCATTCCGACAATTTCTTCATGGTTTTTTGCGATAATATATGTATTTTCATCATGAAATTTATCCACAAGCAGCTTTTCTTCATTCTCCTCATGCTGAGGGATTTCATTCACAAAGGTTTTATAATTCAATTGATTGACCTGCTGAAGTTCGTTTGGATCGTCTGCAATTTTAAATATCAAGGATTGATCACCCATATATGTACCTCCTCGTGATGAAGTGAAAAATCTTGTTCTATTAACTTTTAGTGGATAAGCGATTATTTATTGTGAGCAAGAACCACTGTGATGAACAAGAGTAAAAGACCACAGGGCAAGGTGAATGAATCTTCAATCAAAAAAGCGGTTACTGGTATCGACGTCATAGCAAGGAAGCCTGCCGTTTTATAACGATGAAGCAGCAAGTAAGCTGCGCCCATCACAACTGCGGCAGCTCCAATTGTCAAAGGTGATAGAAACAATGCAGAAGCCAGATAAACGACCACTCCTTTGCCGCCGTGAAACTTGAGCTGTATCGGGAATAAATGGCCGATGCAAAGGAATATTGAACTGAGTACCAGTGCATATTCATTGTCCGAAAGCCCTTCTTTTACCAGAAACAACGTAATAAACACCTTTACGGCATCAATCAGCAAGGTAAGGAGAAACCCTTTTTTGCCAAGTAACCGTCCGGCATTTGTTGCGCCGACATTTCCGCTTCCCATTTTTCTGATGTCCTGGCCTGTCTTCCATTTAATTATATAGAATGCTCCTGTCATGGTACCGGCCAGATAGGATACCACCGCAATCACTATATACACTATTATATTCCCCACCGCATTGCACCTGACTTTACTAATAGATAATACAAAAATGGTAACCAAAGTTCATTTATACAGAAAGAGCCTAATTAATAGACGAATATAATTAGAAAAAGTTTCATTTTTTTACATTTTTCTTAAGGTGAAAAGGGAGATATAACAAATAGAACAGGATCAGGGAGATTGCTTCCAATGACAACAAGTACCAAGGGTAGTCCCCTAAATAATCGATTACACTCGGATTGTAAGGCTTATGATCAAGGAACATATAATTCCCTCCAAAAACCATATTCAGAACATACGCCGCCGCTGCAAAAAGATTTAACCCAATAAATGACTTGAATGGTGACAGGACAGTCACCGTGAACCCTTCAACCCATTTCATATAAAAACAAGAAAGGACAATGGCTGCATGCACGATAAAAAATTGAAAAAACCTGATGTGAGGGTATCCAAAAAATAATTCCGGCGTAATCATGGCAATGAAAGCACCTGTGAGACTTGCAAAAAAAGCAACTTCAAAAATCAATTTATTTCTGGATAACAGCATGATGATACATAAATATAGTGATAAGGAACATAATTGGAACGGAAGATTTACAGCAGGAGACCATAACCCATTGATTGCATACCAAAATTGAAAAAATAACTCTCCTGCCGCAAGTGTTGCTATGAGTGTCCATCTTATCGCTTTCGTTCCGTTATTACTTAGATTGTTTCTAGATTTGTATAATAGGACAATGAGAATGAGCATAAGAATGACGGCAATAATATGTGAAGCAGAATAAATTTCAAACGGAAATTCTTTATAGCGGAAATTAAACAGATCCTTCATTCTAATCCTCCTCTCCTTTATATTCTTTCTGCACGCTTCATTTTCCTTTTTTAGTCATCAAGCAAAAATTCAAGAAATAAAAAAACCATTTTACGGTATGTAAAATGGTTCAGCTTTTGTTTATTGGACTCTTTTAAGCCGGCACCCTGCCTGCCGGGAAAGGAATCTCAAGGCATGATCATTGAACTCCTTAGGCTTCTCAACATTACATACGTGTCCGCAGTCATCCAGAAATACAATCTCTGCGGAGGGATCCCCCTGTATATCTTCTTCAAGGGCTTTTACAAATAAGTGATCCTCCCTCCCCGAAATATACATTTTCGGTATATGTGAAGCCTTTGTCTGGACAAGCTGATAAGTGGATTTTACAAACGGAGTCAGTCTGTACCAACTTAAGAAACATTCCCTGTTCATTTTTTTTGCTTCTCGTATGAAAAGCTTGCGTGAAACGGCATGATTATTCTTTGGCATCATAATGTATGCAAATATTCTATACAGCCATAAAAATGGCATAAGCGATTTAATTCCGTCTCCCAACTTTAAAAGTATGGCGGCAAAAGGTGAAAACCGTGTGATACATCCGGCTAGAACAGCGCTCTTCACCCGGTGGGGATATCGCTGCATCAGTGCATGAATGAAGATGGATCCCAGTGATACACCAACAAAATGAGCACGATCTATGTTCAAGTGATCCATAACTTTTAATACTTCACGGAGATTCAATTCAATTGAGAATCTTTCATCATAGCTTTTTACACTCGGGGACTTGCCATGACCAGGCAGGTGTATGGTTATGACATTATACTGTTTTTTAAATTCATTGAGCTGCTTTCCAAAAACAGTTGAATTGCCTCCGATGCCATGAAGGAATATTACATATTCCTCAAATTCTTCTTGATGTACTTTATATTCCAGCATGAATTCGCTCCTTAAAACCTGTAAATTTCGTGTAAAACAAATGATCACTGAAAGACTAAATCTTTCATCCGACATGAATACTATTGTATCTTAATCCCCATTGCATTGATATACTATAAATGCAGTAAATTCGACTATTCTGTGAGTATCTGCGTTTTTCTATATTTTTCACATCCATAAAAAAAGCCGCCGGAAAGGCAGCCTCGGTTATCTGATTGTATGGATGTATGACCTGAAGTTCAAGTACTTGGTATTCATCCAATATTGTACCTGCCTCCTGAATGCCGCCGCTTTAAAAAGGCTGAACATCAGGAACAGAAACATCCCTGTCAGATTAGTAAGTACAATTAACCCTCTATTCATTAAATCCCTCCTTTTCGTATAGTTTTTTCTGGTCCGGTGCCTGAGGAGGCTGCTCCATCCATCCCCTTTTAATGAGTAAGCTAAGACCTTCAGTCGAATATCTCATGATTTCTGTAATAAATAATCCGTAGTGCACACCAAGATCCTTTCTCATCGACATCGTCGCGGCATGACTTAATGTTGTCAATCCCACGGTGTTGGAAGCAGAAATAAAAAAAAGCATGAGTTTTTCGGAAAATGGCGGGGCAGTCGTATCATTCACTTCCATCGCTACCGGATATGTTGGAAATTGCTCATCTTTTGTTAACAATTTATTAAAAGCAGTGATCTGTTTTTCGCTTAATTTCTTACCCTGCTTAAGATATTCTTTTACTTCTTTATCTTTTGATACTTGAAGAAAGCCTTTCAGCATGACAATCCCGATACAGTTTCGCTCAATCGTAAAGAAGATTTCACTTAATTCGAACGCATTTAATGGTCTCGACTCTCCAAGCCAAGCTTCAAATAAAGACGGCTGACGTTCAATGAAGTGAATCGAACCCGGGTACGCCATTTTAGGCGGCCGGTCATAGATGCCCTTTGACAACATAAGATTTAATGACTTTTTGTATAAATCGCTGGTATTCTTCAGCTTTGTGTGAAAAAAGGATACGATATCCTCCCTTGCGACTTTGGCTAAATAAGTCGCGTAATGGGAAACGATGATTTGACCGGCGCGGTAAATAAAACTGAGGGCAAATACATCCGTGAACAGCGGCGGTACAGTCAAATCTATATCCCTGTCGGAAAAACCCTGGGGTACAGGAAAGTTTTCTTCTTCAAACATGGAGGTTACACTTTTAATTGTATCCTCACAAGTCCCCAAAACTTCTTCCAGGATATGTTTTATCTCATCATCTTTAAGGTGATGCTGAAAATATTTATAGAAGCAAATGGTTGCAGAGCAATTCATGTATGTAATCCATAATGCAGTGATTTCGGCTGTCGTTAAAGGTATTTTTGACTTAGGCATTTGTCCGCTCCTTTAATTGATTATTATATATTGTTATTGTTTTCATATCGGTCTGTAATATTCGTGTAGGACATAAAAAGGGACTGCCGATAATGGCAGTCCCTTTTACATATTTTAAGATTAAGATTTCACTTCATATTTTACGAAGAAAGGAAGTACAAGTGAAATGAAGAAAGCCATCATTACGATGATCCCGAATGTCACGGGTTTGGACAGTCCCATATCCGGAGCTATAAGCAGGCCGAAAATGACGGCGGGTACAATGATTAAAAAAGACACTAAAAACTTCGAAGCAAAACTGATCGAATGCTTCTTTCCACATTCCCCGCACTCAATAGGCTTATATGAACTCCAAATAGAAATCAGCAGCTCTTTCCATCCGAACTTCCTTTTACAGAATTTACAATTTTGCAAAACAGTTCCCCCTATGAATTACATCTCTGGCTACTATCATATCACAAAACGATTGGGAGACATCTAAGAGCTTTTCATTTACCATAAATCGTAAGAACAGCAGGTGGATGTATATGATAAAATGGTTTTATAATCAAATTTTACTTGCTGGTGGTCATTGTGTCGGAAGCTTATTTTATCCTCTTGTTAACAGGATGCCTTACTTATTATTTTTATAAAAAAAGAATTTATATTCAGACATCTTCCCTGGCCATTGTCATGGCTTTGGGGATTTTTACGCAAGGTGTTTTTCATTATTATCTGGGAATGGATTATTTTACAGGGTTCACCGGAAAGCTGCTAAGCGGAATCGTTCTTTCCCTGTGGATGTCCTTTATTTTATCTATCGCGGCGTCAATTAAAAATAGGAAGTTCAGAGAGCTTCATCTACTGAACCCTATTAACCGATTTGGCATCGGTACGTGGATTGCAAGCAGCTCACTATGCGGAATCATCATTTACGAACAATTCAGCCAGATGGCTGTACCTGTAGTGATTCTTATCGTTAATTTTACGGTTTGGGTATTCTATATTGGCGTGATCATCCCATTTTTTATAAAGCAGAACAATCAAGAAGTAAATGGGATCATCCTTTTATCGACTGTCAGTACACAGTCTCTAGTACTTCTCAGTCATGCTGTTTATCAAGGATCTAACAAGATCCTTTTCTTTTGTCTGATTGCAGGTGGTATCATTTTTTATATAATATGCCTGCTTTTTATCTTAAAAAGGTATCTATTTACAAATTGGTCAGTTGTTCATGATTGGAAGAACACGAACTGCATTTTACACGGTGCGCTTTCTATTACTGGAGTTGCATCCGTTTCAACTGCCTCCATGCCTCTATTAATGATGAAATTGTTATGGGTGGCTGCTACACTGATGTTCATCTTTGTTGAATCGCTTGAAATTGCACGTATGGTAAAACGATTGCGCATATTGGGGTTCCGTGAAGGTATATGGACATACCATGTCTCACAATGGAGCAGAATTTTCACTTTTGCCATGTACTTTACTTTTACACTATTATTTGAACCAAAGGGCATAATTCTGGAAGCCGCACGGAATCTTGCGGCGGCCGCAGGCATTTGGGTGGTTATTTCCGTAACATTCCTGCAGACTGCAATTTGGTTCACTTCATTCTGGTACGTCGCAAGGTCATATCAACACAAGGAAAAATCCAGAATCGCTTAATTATCCAGCTTACAGGCTCTGTTTAAGAAACAGAGCCTGATCTTTATGGATAACTGAAAGACTTATAACTCTCATATTTCATATATAGGAATATTGTGAGTTAATTGAAAGGGAATGACGTTTTGATAAAAACATTCAAGTTAGTGAGGAAGATCCCCGGTCAGAAAATGCACGTTTATATCACAATCGTCGGTGATACACTGGTTGATACGGGGCCATATAGTTTACATAAACAAGTAAAAAACATTGTGAAGGAACATCAAATCCGGAATGTCATCCACACCCATCATCATGAGGATCATACAGGTAACAGTCCTTGGATCGAAGAACATCTAATGGTTCCACAATGGATACACAAGGACGGCGTGACGAAATGCATGAATAATACAAAGCTGCCTTTTTACCGTTCTGTATTCTGGAATAATAGGAAATCCTTTAACCCGATGAAGTTTGAAAGCAGCGAGTTTCATACAAAGGAGCATACTTTTAAGATTCTTCATACTCCAGGTCATTCCGATGACCATGTCATTTTCATCGACGAGGAGAAGGGTATCTGCCTCTCAGGGGACTTATACTTATACCACTCACCCACATCTCATTTTTCATTTGAGTCCGTCCCTGAACTGATACACTCCCTGAATAAAGCATTGAATTATAACTTTCAGGAAATCTACTGTTCACACGGCGGGTATCTTCCAAATGGGCGGAGGTTAATGGAAAGAAAGCGGGATTATCTGTTGAACCTTCAGGAAAAAGTTTTGACCCACTTTCAAAAAGGGATGTCACCTGCAGAGATCAGGGAAATGCTGCTGCCGAAAAATAAAGCTTTTCAGTATCTTTCAGGATTTGAAAATTCCCCCATGCACACGATACGTTCCATCATAGAACACACATAAAGGCCCGCCCTCAATGTTTGCAGCATTGAAGACGGGCCTTATTTCACATTTCTTTTTCAAGCATGGGAATCCTCTGCCTAAATTCAAACTTATAAACCTTATCAAGTATTCTCGTACCTATGAACTGGCAGATGAGCGCATATAGAATGACTTTTAGATCAACGACCATTCCAGTCAGTAATAACAAGCTTCCATTTATGAAGAAGAGCGTGCGGCCGGGTGATTTGCCCCTCAGTTTTGAAATAATGAGGGCAAGTATATCCATCCCGCCGGATGAAGCACCCATTCTGAAGAGGATCCCGATGCCAATCCCGAATAGAACGGCTCCGATACCCATGTCCGTTATGACATTCGTTAATGGGTAGCTCATATGGGGGCTGATCAAATTAACAGTAAAGGATGTTACAGTCACACAAAATAACGTCCATAATGCATTCGATTTCCCAAGCCACTTGACAGCAGCAATCAACAGGCCGGCATTCAATACCCAGAGAGTGATTGAAAAAGGTACCTGAAACAGATAATTCAGCAGAACACTGACGCTCGCTGCTCCGCCTGAAGGGATAAAATGAGGAAAAAGGAAGATTGCCATTGCACTGCCTTGAATTACTGATGCTATTAATAGGATGACTGACTTCAGCAAATGATTCATTTTCAATAACTCCTGCTCATTAAATGTATATATTCTAGTTTAGTAGTCTTTAAGAAACGGTGCAATGTGTAAATATGCTCAACCATCTTGAGCGGTGGACAACCTCCCCAGAAGTGCTAAGTTCATAAAAAGAAGGAGATTTGCATTCAAAAAGCTAATCTAGTAAAGTGAAACTTTTATAAATTGGGGGAATGATATATGATGCTCACCCGGGATAAATGGAACGCTGCGAGGACTTTTATTTTTTCGCATGCCCGTCCCCTGGAACAAAAGCTTTTCAATTACCATTTCGAAAATGGGAGCAAAGAAGATGCTGTGAACGAGCTGACATTGTTTCAAAATAATGACGGCGGTTTCGGAAAATGCCTGGAACCCGATTTCCGTCTGGAGATTTCGTCCCCTATGGCTACGACTGTGGGCCTGCAGATTGCAGCAGACCTGCAATTGGAAAAGGATCATCCGGTCATTTCGAAAGCAATGAGTTACCTCGAATCTGTTTATGAAGACCAGGAAGAAACGTGGCATGCTGTCCCACCCGAAATCAATGAGGTTCCACATGCACCGTGGTGGCACTTTGATCATGAAAAAGGGTATTGCGGAGTACAAACGACATGGGCGAACCCAAATGCAGAGATTGTAGGTTACTATCAGTTATTCAATCAGGAAGAACCCTTATTGGAAAAATGGACAAAGAGGTCCCGCGAAGAACTTTCGAAGCTGCCCCGCCCCTTAGGCAAACATGATTTCCTCTGCTACTCAAGGCTGCTTCAAACTCTTTCAGTGTGTGAGGAGACTAAACAGTATATCGATTCAGCATTGTCACAGGCGGTCCATGAGACGGTCTGCAAAGACCTTTCAAGATGGGATGAATATGTGGCCAAACCCCTGGATGCAGCTCCTGAGCCCTCTTCCCCTTTTTACGAACATCTGAAGAAAGAAATTAATCTTCAATTAGATTACGAAATAAAGAGTCAGGATGTAAATGGATATTGGCAGCCTGCCTGGTCTTGGTTTGGCCAATACGAAGAGACCTGGAAAAAAGCTGAGGTTGAATGGCGGGGTATCATCACCCTCTCTACGCTCCGTTCACTTGCTGCTTACGAAAGAATCGAATGGAAAGATTAGTCCGGCAATGAAACTGATTACTTGGAGGAAGAACTATGGAAGTGAAATCAATGACATCTGAGGAATTCGAGGTCTTTTTGAAAAAGTCCATCATCAGCTACGCAAAAGAAAAAACCCGCTCTGGCAACTGGACCGAAGAAGAATCGATCGAAAAGGCAAAAGCAGATTATCAAAGACTATTGCCCCAAGGTGAAAAAACTGAAAACCATCATCTATTTTCACTTTATCAAGACAATTCCCTGTTCGGCTCTTTTTGGCTGGCAGCCATGCCAAACAGAACAGTTTATATTTATAATGTCGAAATTGAAGAAAAGTACAGGGGACAAGGCTATGGCAAACTGGCGATGAAGGAAATTGAAGACAAGGCAAAAGAATTAAATGCAAATAAAATAGAGCTGCACGTATTTGCCCACAATACAACAGCAAGAAAACTTTATGAAAAGGTCGGATATGAAGTAACAAACGTCATCATGGCCAAGAAAATATGATACTATATGAAAACCCGGGGCGGGTGCCCCGGGTACTATCTTTTATCCTTGGGAAAATTGGATTTAAACCATTCAGCTGCTGCGTCCACTTCTTCTCTCCTCAATTCATGACCGCCATCCGTCCAGTATTCGGTTACATGGGACTTCGCCTCTCTTAGATCCCTGATCAATTCTGAGGTTTCTTCCATTGGAATCAACGGATCTTTCTTTCCTGCCCCGATGAATACAGGTGAATCACTTAAATCCGGAATCGACACTCCCCTCCGGGGGACCATTGCATGGAATAAAATTCCGCCTTTTAGTGCATGTTCATGATGATACATAAGGCTTGCAGCAATATTAGCACCGTTGGAATAGCCCAGTGCCACTATATTTGAACGATCAAAACAATATTCCCTTGCGCTATCATCAAGGAAAGCATTTAATTCTGTGGTACGGAAGATTAAATCTTCCTCGTCAAAGACCCCTTCCCGAAGACGGGCAAAGAATCGGGCCATCCCGTTCTCATTCACATTCCCCTTAACACTTAAAACAGATGCTTCAGGCGCAATCATCGCAGCATGCGGCAGCAAGTCCCGTTCATCACCACCGGTCCCATGCAGAAGTAATAAGACAGGCAATTGCTCATTCGTTCCTTTGTTAAAAATATGCTTCAATTTCATTCCTCCCTTTTTATTCTTTTGTATCCAACGGTTTTAACCTGGATTCAATGGATTCTCTCTGCGCTTCAAAATATGGCGGCAACGATAGATTTTCACCTAAGCTGTCGAAGTCTTCATCTGTTTCAAAACCGGGACCGTCTGTAGCCAATTCAAAAAGAATGCCATTGGGTTCCCGAAAATAAAGAGAACGGAAATAATAACGTTCTACAAATCCGGAATTCGGCAGACGTGACTGGGTGATCCAATCAACCCACTTCTGCAGCTGCTTTTTATCCTCCACTCTGAACGCCACATGGTGAACACTCCCTCGTCCAGGTCTTTCCTGCGGCAAATCATTCCGTTCTTCCAGATGAAGCTCAGCCCCTGTACCTCCCTCTCCTGTTTCAAACACACGGATGGAAGGCTGTCCTTTTTCATAAGCAGGAATCGTTCCCGTTTCGCGGTAGCCCAATACTTCAGTCAATACCTTGGCGGTCAGCTCCCCCCTTGCTACTGTAAGGGTAACCGGACCAAGTCCGACGATCCCATACTCGACTGGCACAGGACTCTTTTCCCAAGGTTTCCCTCCCGCTACTCCTGCATTGTTCTCATCCGATATAAGCGTTAACCGTTGTCCTTCAAAATCCCGGAAACCCAGTGCAGCCCTTCCTGTATGATGAGATATCTCGTCGTGCTCAACTCCGGACTCTTCAAAGCGCTTCTTCCAATACGCCAGGGCATCATCACTTTTCACTCTCAGGGAAGTCAGAGAAATACTGTTAGTTCCCTTATACGTATGTCCTGCATTCGGTATTTCAAAAAAAGTGAGATCTGTTCCCGGATTCCCTCTTTCATCAGCATAAAAAAGATGATAAACAGAAGTATCGTCCTGGTTGATTGACTTCTTCACAAGACGAAGACCAAGTGTTTTAGTGTAAAATTCATAGTTCTTCTTAGCATTGGCTGTTATGGCAGATACGTGGTGCTGCCCTTTTAAAGGTTTTAAGTTCATTCCTTATTCACTCCCAATCAAATATGGTATTTAATTATTTTCTACTAATAGCTTACAATATATTTATCTTTAATTCAAGATATTTTAATTCGAAGTTTAACTGAAGAAAAAAACCGCCTATAGTCAGGCGGATTCGTTGTTTAAATATGTTCATTACTTTTAACTGTGATAGCCTGGGCTAGAGTAGACGTAATCGTCAGTCTGTCAAATTTCAATCCCAGCTGAACGGCAGTCTGTGCAATTTCAGGACGCAGACCCGAAAGGATGGGCTTCACACCGATAAGTTCAAGCGCATCAACCAGCTGGAATAACTGATGTGCAACCATTGTATCAATCATCACAACGCCTGAAAGATCGATGAACAAATAGGACACTTCTTTTTGGACACATTGCTCTAATGTATTTTCCAGAATCAATTTAGCTCGGTCAGGGTCAATATTCCCAATGAGAGGCACAAGCGCAGTATCTTCATTCAAAGAGATGAGTGGAGTACTGAGTTCATGGATAATCTGTTCCTGCGATTTCAGCTGTCTTTCTACTACTTCGTTTTGCAGTTCCATGAACCTGAGAATCACTCTGTCAAAGGATTCGATGACGGTATCCTCCCAAATCCTGAGCAGATCCGACCTGTTGGGATCCTCACTTTCCTTAGCAAATTCATTCAAAAAGTCAAGATATTGATTCCGGACCCGCATGAACTCCTGGATGATATGATGGGTAGGTGTTTCCAAGTGATGTTTATCTTCTGCAATGGAAAGTACCCAATCATCCAGCCTCTTATTAAAGGTTTCTTTTTCAATTGTGAAAACTTCACAAAATAATTGATGAAACTCAAAATTTTGTTTTTTTAAATTTTCGACAGTTTTTGGGTCATTGGATGAATAAACTCCGCTAACTTTGCTCTTATCGATAGATTCATACCAGGAGTCCGTTAATTGACGTGCTTTGCTTAGAAGATATGTATGTAAATTTTTGCTGCGATGCATATAGTGAGTGTTCCTCCCCTTGTTTAATAGAACTGTAAACCAATGCTTATGACTTTATCTTGTTTTCTAAATGATTCCTTCCATTCTATTATAATATAGTAATCAGCCTGACACCAATTTTTAATGAGCCATATCAATGTGGCAGCAGCATTCCGTCATCCAATAATTTTGTATTTTTGTAAAAACATTCAATATAATGAATATTAATAAAAAAGTCCCTAGCAAATGTCACTTTTGTCTCGCATCCACACTTGTTAGGGTATATAATAAGAGAAAGATATCTGAATATTATGTCGATTATGAATGAAAAATGCAGAAAAAACTACTCTTCTGGGACTCACAATTTGATCCAAAAGGTTTTTGATAACTTTTTCCTGCCACCGGCCAATTAATTGGGGAGTTGATGAAGGTGAAACGAAAACTTTCTAGATTATCAATTGAAGTCCTTTCCATAAGGAGTGCTTGTGAATTCTGCAGAAATATGGGATTAACACCCAGTATAGCGAATATATCAATGATTACCGGCTTTTCCGAAGAAAAGATCTTGGAAAGAATCGACATGGACTTTCAAGTTTGCAGAGATGAATTGATGGCATATACGGCTTCAGCCCGCGAGTAATTTATAGGTGAATCACTAAAATATGCACCCTGTCAAAACTTAGACAGGGTGCATACTATTTTTATTAAATCTAAAGTACATTGAAATATCTGGCTTCAGGATGTGCAAACATCATGGCTGTTACTGAGGCTTCCGGTTCCATCATACAACCGTCTGTCAATTCAATGCCTATTCTCTCTGGTTTGAGGAGATTGAAAAGTTTTTTCTGGTCCTCAAGATCAGGACATGCAGGATATCCAAAAGAATATCGCTGGCCCTGATATTTCGTACGGAAACGCTCCTGCATCGTGAAATCGACCGGGTCCGGAAATCCCCAACGGCTTCTCATCATTTCATGTATCCTTTCAGCAAGCCCTTCAGCAGTCTCCAGTGCCAATGCCTGAATAGCATGGCTCTCAAGGAATTTCCCTTGCTCCTTTAATGATGCTGCCCATTCTCTGATTCGCCGGCCGGCCGTAACTGCAAAGAAACCGACATAATCGATTTCTCCGCTTCCGGCCGGGCGCAGATAATCCGCCAAACAAAGATGGTCGTTCCGACTCTGTCGCGGAAAATGAAAACGCTCAATTTCAACTGTTTCATCTTCTGGATGGAAAATAACGATATCGTCTCCATCTGACTGAGCAGGGAAAAATTGATAGATCGCCGATGCATGAATGAGTCCTTCCATTGCTGCTTTGTTGAATAATTCATCCGTCAATTGCTTTATTCTTAATGTCCGTTCATCTTTTTCTTCGAGGAGCCGGGATACTTTACCCTTTATTCCGAGATGATGTCCAAGCAGCATCTGCTGATTGATATAAGGGTGAATTTGATTCAACGAAAATTCCTTGATGATATGCGGCTTCAAATCAGGCGGTGTATAAATCTTAACGTCCCTGGATACTTTTGAACGAACCTTTACAGCTACAGATGAATCAATGTTTGTTTCCATCGAGGGCTTGCTGTCCATTTCAAATAACTTCTGCCGGCTTTCTTCTTCCCACTTCTTTCTGGTGCCTTTATCCTGCACTCCGTTAATGATACTTAATCCATCCATTGCATCTTTGGCATACAATACCAGTCCCCCATATTCCTTCGCTATTTTGGACGAAGTGAATTTCCTGGTAAGTGCTGCCCCTCCGACGATGATGGGAACCGAAATATTTGACTGTCTCAAGTCTTGAGCCGTTACAACCATCTGCTGTGCTGATTTCACCAGTAGTCCTGAAAGACCGACGATATCGGGTTTTTCTTTTCGTATAACTTCAATCAATTCCTGCGGGGTCACTTTGATGCCCAAGTCTTTTACTTCATACCCGTTATTACTGAGTATGATGTCCACCAGATTTTTTCCAATATCATGTACATCACCCTTTACGGTAGCAAGTACCACCTTTCCTTTTGAAGAAGAATGTGCATCTCCCTGCTCCATATGTGGCTCCAAATAAGCGACCGACGCCTTCATTACCTCGGCACTTTGAAGAACTTCCGCCACGATAAGCTGATTATCGTTGAATAAGCGGCCAACCTCACTCATCCCCTCCATCAGCGGACCATTAATGATTTCAAGCGGAGTGCTATACTGTTTAAGTGCCGATTCAAGATCTGGGAGCAGCCCTTCTTTTGTACCTTCCACTATATAATGAGCGAGTCTTTCTTCAAGAGTCATCGTATTTACCGGGATTTTGACTTCTTTTTTCTTCCCCCGGTAAAATTCAGTAAAAGCAGCGAGAGCGGCATTCGTTGTCTCGAACAGGAGTTTTTCTGCCTGTTCCACCTCTTCAGCAGGTATGGATGCAAATCGCTCAAGTTTCTCTGTATTCACAATTGCGTAGTCGAGTCCGGCTTTAGTACAATGATATAAAAATACGGCATTCAAAACTTCCCTGCCGACTGGAGGGAGGCCAAAGGAAACATTGCTGATCCCGAGAATATGAGGACACTCAGGAAGAAGTTCTTTAATTCTCTTGATCCCCTCCACAGTTGCGTTCGCTGAACCTATATATTGTGCATCTCCTGTCCCTACAGGGAAGACAAGCGGATCAAAAATAATGTCCTCTGAAGGAAGCCCATATTTCTCTGTCAGCAGTTTTTGCGACCTCAAAGCAATTTCTACCTTTCTAGCTGATGTCACTCCCATTCCTTTTTCATCGATGGTACCGACGACAACCGCCGCCCCAAACTGCTTGATGAGCGGAATGATTTTCTCAAATCGTTCTTCCCCGTCTTCAAGGTTGATGGAATTGATGATCACTTTCCCCTGAGAATATTTCAACGCAGTCTCAAGCACCTCTTCATCAGTGGAGTCAATGACGAGCGGGACCTTCACCTTTTTTACGACTTCCTGAATGAAAGTATTCATATCTTCCACTTCATCCCTGTCAGGATCTGCCACACAGATATCGATAACCTGCGCTCCGTTTTTCACCTGGGCCCTTGCAATTTCGGAGGCTTCCTCTATTTTGTTCTCGGCAATCAGCCTTTTGAATTTCCTGGAACCGATCACGTTCGTACGCTCACCGACAAGAATCGGACGGTTGTCCTTATCTTCATATAAAAACGGTTCTATGCCTGAAACGGCATGGGGATGTGTATCATTTGGGATTCTTGGTTCGAATTCTTTTGCCATCCGGGATAACGCTTCTATATGCCGGGGGGTTGTCCCGCAGCACCCTCCTAAAAGATTCAGCCAGCCTTTCTCAAGAAACCCTTTCATTTTCAAGCTTAGTGATTCAGGGGTTTCATGATAATTGCCTTCTTCATCCGGCAGCCCGGCATTCGGATAACAACTTACGTAAGTGGTTGCTATATTTGAAAGAGACCTGAGGTGGTCCCTCATGAATTCAGGACCAGTCGCACAGTTTAAACCGACTGCCAGGGGATTCAGATGTTCTAGCGATAAATAAAAAGCTTCAATATTCTGACCCGCCAATGTTGTCCCCATCGGTTCGATGGTTCCTGATAAAAGAATGGGTACCTCCCTGCCGCTTTCTTTCCAGGCAGCCTGTATACCCAGATTGGCAGCCTTCACATTCAACGCATCCTGGCTCGTCTCCAGTAAGAGGACATCGACCCCACCATCCAGAAGTCCTTTTGCCTGTACACGGTAGTTCTCTGCCAATTCATCAAAGCCGATCCCCCCGGTTACCGATAACGTTTTTGTCGTTGGCCCCATAGAGCCCGCTACAAATCGGGTCCAGTCTGCATTTGTATACGAATCTGCTGCTTTTCTTGCAATTTCAGCTGCTGTTTTATTTATTTCATATGCTTTCTTTCCCAATCCATATTCATCAAGTACAACCGGAGTGCCTCCGAATGTGTTCGTTTCAATTACATCGGCTCCTGCATCCAGGTATTCCCGGTGAATATTGTATATGACTTCAGGAGCTGTGAGAACAAGATTTTCATTGCAACCGTCAAGCTCCTCCCCACCAAAGTCTTCCGGTGTTAATTCAGCCATTTGCAGCATCGTCCCCATAGCCCCGTCGAGGACGAGTATTTTCTTTCTAAGCTGTTCTTCAAATAATGTGACGGCCATAAGGAACCTCCTTCTCAATTCCTGCTTTTTCTTTCATATGACGAAGTAATTCTATGCTCATATCATATCTGACAAACGGTGTAATCAGATAGATTCCGTTAAATAAAGTAAGTGCTGTATCCAATAGTTCCTTTGCGATCTCCATACCGGCTGCCCGGGAATGAATGGGGTCTTTACCCGCTTCTTTCATTCTCGTCCTGGCTGCCTCGGGCACTTTTATACCGGGCACCTCATGGTGAAGGAACTCTGCATTCCTTGAACTCAAGAGAGGCATGATCCCGATGAAAATCGGAGTATTCAAATGCTTTGTAGCCTCATATAGTTGAAACATTTCTTCCACCCCGAATACCGGCTGCGAGATAAAGTAATCAGCACCTGCTGTTATTTTTTTCTCAAGACGTTTCACGGAGGCATCCAGATGCCTGAAATTGGGATTGAAAGCCGCGCCGACTGAGAACTGTGTTTTTTGCCTTAGTGACTTTCCGGAAAAAGATATGCCTTCGTTATTCTGCTTGATCAATTCAATAAGCTCTAGACTGGATAAATCATAAACGGATGCCGCCCCGGGAAAATCCCCGATTTTTGCAGGATCTCCGGTAATCGCCAGGATATTATGGATCCCAAGTGTATGGAGACCCATCAAATGGGATTGAAGGCCGATCAAATTCCTGTCGCGGCAGGTGATATGAATCAATGGTGAAATATCATACCTCTCCTTAACCATTGTCCCGATGGCAGCATTGCTCACCCGGGGAGATGCCAGCGGATTATCAGCAAGTGTCAATGCATCGATTCCTTCTTCCTTTAGGGCACGGGCTCCCTGAAAGAATAAGTCTGTATCAAGATGCTTCGGCGGGTCCAGTTCAACAATGACCGTCTTCTTTTCTTTCACTTTTTGATGAATGAGCTTTTCATTCATCGGCCTGGAAATTGGTTCTACTGATTTAGTCACCTTTACCTTCTTTTCCGTCACAGGGATCCTGCTTCTTAACTTCTTTGCAACCGCCCTTATATGCTCAGGTGTCGTCCCGCAGCATCCCCCTATGATTCTTGCACCTTGATTTCTAAGTTCGTTACTAATATCTCCGAAATAACCTGGTTCTGCAGAATAATAGAATCTGCCTTCTTCATAGTTCGGCAGACTTGCATTGGGATAGACTGAAAGAAAAGAACCTTTAGGGATCGGTACTTCCTCAAGGGAAGCTACCATATGGTAAGGCCCCATCCTGCAGTTGATCCCAACAACATCCGCCCCTGAAAGTTCCAGCTGATGCAGCGCTTCTTTTAGCTTCATGCCATTTTGCAGAACTCCCGTTTCATGCAGGGAAACCTGGGCGATGACCGGCAGATCTGTCTCCCGTTTCGCAACTTTAAGGACTGTCATCAATTCTTCAAAATCATAATAGGTTTCGAGGAGGATTCCATCAACACCTTCAAGCAGCAGGCAATATAGCTGTTCCCTGAAGCTTCTTTTGATTTCCTCCAGAGAGACATTTTGCTTTACCGCCCTGATTCCTCCAATGGTTCCAACCACATAGGCAGAACCATCTGCCGCTTTTTTAGCAAGTCTTACCGCAGCAGTGTTGATTTCTTTCACGGAATCCTCAAGGCCATACCGTGAGAGTTTTTCATAATTGGCTCCATACGTGTTTGTCTGGATGATATCCGCCCCTGCCTCTATATAATCCCTGTGGACTTTATATACTTCCTCAGGGTGTGAGAGATTCAGTTCCTCGAAACAACGATCAACTCCATATGAATATAAGAGTGTCCCCATTGCTCCATCAGCAATCAAGATTCTTTCTTTTAGTGATTCTTTGAGCGGCTTCACACAATTCCTCCTTCATTACTGCAAACTATAAATGGATGACTTTTTTCGGTGATGACAAGTTTATTGAATTCAACCCACGGGACAAGTCACTGATTAATTCTTCTGCATTCTCCAGGCCGACAGACAGCCTCAGCAGCCCGTCTGTGATGCCCCGCCTTTCCCTTTCCTGTTTCGGCATCGATGCATGGGACATTTTTGCAGGATATGAGAGGATGGATTCCACAGCACCCAGGCTTACGGCAAATACGGGTATATTCACATGCCTCTTCAATTCCCTTACCTCTCTTTCACTTTTGAGGCGGAATGATAATACTGCTCCTGGTCCTTCTGCCTGCCTGACATGAGTTTTATAACCCTTGTGATAGCTAAGCCCTGGATAATACACTTCTTCCACTTCATTTCTTGCTTCAAGGAAACGGGCTATTTTATATGCACTTTCAGATGACTGCTTGAGCCTCACATGAAGTGTCTTCAAGCCCCTTAACAACAGCCAGCTGTCCTGCGGTCCCAAAACCGCACCGAAGGAATTCTGCAAGAATGCCAGTTTCTCAGCAACTTGATTGCATTTAGTCACAGCGAGGCCGGCAAGTACATCACTGTGTCCAGCCAGAAACTTGGTAGCACTGTGAAGGACGACATCCACCCCGAGTGACAAAGGTCTTTGAAGAAGGGGCGTCATAAATGTATTATCCAGGAATGTCATGCAGTCGTTGGCTTTAGCCAATTTCACAATCCCTTCAATATCGGTAATATTAAGCAGTGGATTCGAAGGCGTTTCAATATAAATCACTTTTGTATTCACCCTGATTGATTGTGCCACCTCATGAAGATCACCCATATCGACAAAAGAGTATTGAATACCGAAACGGTTCAAAACCTCGGTGATCAAGCGATAGGTTCCACCGTACACTTCCTCCGAAATCAATACATGATCTCCCTGAGAAAGCATCATAAAAGTGGTTGAAATAGCTGCCATGCCTGATGAAAAGGCAAATCCCCGGACACCGCCTTCAAGTTCAGCGATCGTATCCTCCAATGCCTCCCTGGTCGGATTACCAGATCTGCTGTAATCATAGGTTCCAAACTGATCAAAGTCATGTTGATGGAAAGTGGTCGCGTGGTAAAGAGGAATTGAAACAGCACCAGTCTGCCGATCATATCCGTGAGAGTGAATAAGGGAAGTTTGTTGAGAGTAAGTTTTTCTACTCATGAGAAAGCACCTCTCCTTTTAGTTGATTGAAAACATTGTCCAAATCAGCAATGATATCCCCGACATTTTCAATTCCAACAGAAAAACGTAAAAGACGATTGCAAATACCGATTTTAATCCTTTCTTTTACGGGAATATCAGCATGTGTCTGGGTGGCTGGATAAGTTATGAAGCTTTCAACGCCTCCGAGACTTTCCGCGAATGTAATGACTTTCAATTTTTCAAGGAAGGCACCGACCCACTCTTCTCTTGAAATCCTAAAGGACAACATTCCTCCTCTGCCCGGGTACAGGACATCCGTCACACACTCATGATTCGTCAGATATTCTGCGATGACGCGGGCATTTTTTTCATGCTGCGCCATCCTCAAACTCAACGTTTTCATACCGCGCAGCAGAAGCCAGCTGTCAAATGGTGAAAGGACTGCACCAATGGAATTCTGGACCGTATATATCTTTTCGCCGAGTTCTTCGTCTCCGACAATCACCGCACCCGCCAGCACATCGTTGTGGCCGCCTAAATATTTCGTGGCACTGTGTACAACAATATCTGCTCCCTCTGCGATTGGCTTTTGCAATATTGGTGTGTAGAAGGTGTTATCCACAATCAGCAGTAAGCCGTTATCCTTTGCAATGGAGGAAATGTTTGTAATACTGGTTTCATTCATCAGCGGATTGGTCGGCGTTTCAAGGAAGATTGCCCGCGTATTCCCATTTATCTTTTCAATTACCCGGCTTTCATCCGATGTATCGACGAAATGGAATCGGATATTATACTGAGCTTGATACTGAAGGAAAAGCCGGTAGCTGCCGCCATACAGGTCTTCGGAAACTATCAGTTCGTCCCCCGATGAAAAAAGATTCAATACTGCCTGGATGGCTGCCATACCTGAACTGAAAGCGAAGGCTCTCCTGCCTTCCTCCAAAAGGGCCAACGTCTCTTCTAGAATGAACCTGGTCGGATTTCCTGTGCGCGAATAATCAAATCCTGTAGATTTACCGATCCCATGATGCTCATATGCAGTTGATAAGTGTATGGCCGGACTGACTGCCCCTGTCCTGCTGTCTGTACGATTACCGGATTGTACGAGGATTGTCTCAATATGCTTTTTCATTCTTTGCCTCTCCTTTTCTCAATTAAATGAAAAGGGGTATAAAATAAAAAGCCCCCTTATGCAATATAAGAAGGCTTAATCATTCATTCTCCCTCTTATCGGCCAAGTTGAATCAACTTGCTGGAATTAGCACCATGCACAATGCTGGTTGCTGAGGTGTCACAGGGCCAGTCCCTCTACCTCTCTTGATAAGAATCTATTTAGTTATTACCAAAACTTTATTAAAATAACTTCTTCATAACTTACAACATACTTTATTAAATGTCAATGAAAATTATGAATACTTCGTCTTTTTATTTAGCGAATTCAATGATGAATAAAAGACTACTGCTTAAATGTTTAAACAGCCTTCATCAAGTCTATATGTATAGAAATATTGAATAGGATGTGATTTGCATGAAAGGCGTAACTTTCCAGGGTAAAGAAAAAATGGTTGTAAAAGAGGTTGAGACTCCTGATATTCAAGAAAATACCGATATGATCGTAAGGATTACTGCAAGTGGAATTTGCGGTTCCGACCTACATCTTTATCACGGCGGAATCGAGCCTGAACAAGATTACGTAGTGGGGCACGAGCCGATGGGGATTGTAGAGGAAGTAGGTTCGAATGTTAAAAGTCTAAAGAAAGGCGATCGAGTCGTCATCCCTTTCAATATTGGATGCGGCGAGTGCTTCTTCTGTAAAAATCAGATGGAAAGTCAATGTGACGATTCCAACCCTCATGGAGAGGCCGGCGGACTATTCGGTTTCACAGAAACGTTCGGGGGCTATCCAGGGGGGCAGGCTGAATACCTTCGGGTACCTTACGCGGATTTTACTTCGTTCAAAGTGCCCGAGTCCAGTACTCTCGATGATGAAAGTGTTCTTTTCCTTTCAGATGTCATTCCTACAGCCTTTTGGAGCGTAGAGAACAGCGGTGTAAAAGAAGGCGACACCGTCATTGTACTCGGCAGCGGGCCAATCGGATTGATGGCCCAGAAATTCGCTAAATTGAAAGGAGCCGAGCGGGTAATCGCAGTCGATCAGGTCGATCACAGACTTCAGCACGCTAAGCGCACAAACAATGCTGAAATTTATAACTTCAAGGAGAACCCTGACATCGGTTCTCTCCTCCATGAATATACAAAGGGAGGCGCTGATGTGGTGATTGACTGTGTCGGAATGGATGGGACAGTCCCACCTGATGAAACATTCGGATCTGATTTCGATAATCAATTCGGTACCATCAGCCCGATAAAAACGGCTTCTCAATCGGTAAGGAAATTCGGTACAGTGCAATTGACAGGTGTTTATGCAACAGAAGCTAATCGTTTTCCAATAGGGGACTTCTTCAGCAGGAATGTATCCATCAAGATGGGACAGGCCCCAGTCATACACCTTATGCCAAAACTGTACGATATGATCGAAAACAAAGAATTTGACCCGACCGATATTATTACGCATCGTATTCCCCTTGAAGATGCTGCACGTGGATACGAGATCTTCGATAAGAAAGAGGATGGGAATATCAAGGTAATCTTAAAACCATAAACATATATTATACAAGCTGCCATTCAACAAGATCGGCAGCTTGTATTTTTATTATCAAGAATGAAGAATCCCTATATTCCTTTTCACCTCCTGCAGAAATGGTCTGGTTTTCTTTCTTGCTTTTTCAGCACCGTCCAGTAAAATTTCATTAAGCTTTTCAGGAGAGTCCATTAATTCAAGATAGCTTTCACGCGGCTCTTCCAAAAACTCATTCATGACTTCAAAAAGCTCGTTCTTTGCCTCTCCCCATCCGATGCCTGACTGGAATCGTTTCTTCATCTCTTCTGTTTGTACTTCTGTCGCAAATTCTTTATATAATGAAAAGATAATCGAATCATTTGGGTTTTTCGGCTCATCAGGCAGACTGGAATCCGTTTTGATTTTATTGATCAACTTTTTCAATTTTTTCGGTTCCTCGAATAAAGGGATGGTATTATTGTAGCTCTTACTCATTTTACGCCCATCCAATCCTGGCAGTACAGCCGTTTCTTTCTCAATAACATACTCAGGAAGAGTGAATGTTTCACCAAAACTATGATTGAAGCTTTCAGCAATATCCCTTGCAATCTCAACATGCTGTATTTGATCTTTTCCGACTGGTACAACTTCTGTCTGGAAAAGCAGGATATCCGCTGCCATCAAAATCGGATACGTAAACAAGCCCATGTTTACACCTGTATCGGTTTCCCTTCCTGTTCGGACATTTTCCTCTGCAAGCGCCTTATATGCATGTGCACGGTTCATTAATCCTTTTGGGGAAAAACAGGCTAATATCCAGCTCAATTCGAAAATCTCTGGAACGTCCGACTGTCTGTAGAAGATCGCTTTCTCCGGGTCAAGACCAAGAGCCAGCCATGTGGCGGCGATCCCGCGGCTGAGCTCATTCATCTCCTCTTTGTTGTGTATCTTTGTCAGCCCATGATAATCGGCTACAAAATATGCGGGGTGATATGTTTCTTCCCGAGCGAGTTCCAGCGCCGGTTTTATGGCACCGATATAGTTGCCCAGATGCACCCTGCCCGTAGGCTTGATTCCTGTCAGCACTTGCTTTTTCATTTCTGCAAACCTCCCTTTCATCTAAACACAAAAAGGGCTCCCGTCCAAAAAGGACGGGAAACCCGTGGTGCCACCTTCATTCGTTCACATAAAGCAAACGCACTTTCCTGTACAGAGGATCCTTTCCCGATACATTGTCTCTTGTATCGGTGAGACTTTCCGCCAAGGCCTACTTTCCTATTCAGCCTGGATGCTCAGAAGCCCATTCGTCTGTCTTCCTACACTGATTCTCACCCGCCATCAGCTCTCTGAAGTGTTTCGACAGCTTACTTTTCTTCATCATCGCATACGTTATATCATTTCCAATATTTTATAGCAACAAAAAATATTGGTCAATAATTTTTTTACATTTCCTTTGAAGAAAAAGGCAGAAACAATTTTACCCCTCTTCTGTTAAAGGGAAGCACTTTCATGTCCCCCGCCAAGTGACTTGCATAGCCCAGCATGCACGCTTCAAAAACGCCTTCGATCATAAGGGAATACTCGAGGTATCTTGCAATAAAACTAAAATAAAGGATTCCTATCAGCGAATGTGTATAACTTCTGTGTGATACCAGAGAGGCAATCAGTATGTATATCCCCAGTAAAAACAGCCAGATCTCATGGATATGCCAGCCCCCCAAGGTTACGGCGATACCCGTAATGGCCAGCATCCGTCTCTGAGTGATCAAGCTTGAAAGTAATAGGATACCAGCCCCGTAACCCATACCTATCCATTGATCCCTTCCTGCTTCTTCAAGGAAGCTGTATATCATCATCAATAATCCTATGACCGCAGCTGCGGCCCGAATCATTTTAGGAGAAAATGTCACCTTATTACTGAGCTTGCCATCAATGTCCAGATCCGGCATCAGTCCTGAGATTCCGCCAATGGTGACCAGTACGGCTGCCGACTCTAAGTCTGCTCCTATTGAGTTGGCTGTAATGAATCCTGCTGCTGACCCCGCTGCCATATGTGCTGTTCCGTTCACTAGTCTCCTCCTCGTTTAGATGAATTGCTGAAACTATTATGATAGTGGATTTAAGACGAAATGAACATGGGAAACCAGAATTATTTTTCCAAAAGTTCAACCTTGATTCTATTTGTCACTTCCACAAAATATGAAAGAGGATGCGCAACAAAGTCTTTAATCGTTGCACTTCTATTTGTATATATTATCTTTGAATTTTCATCTGTAATAAAACCTTCCAGACTGATTTCCTCTCTTTCCTGTTTAAAAAGCTGTTCAGCCTCTTCAAGTCCCGTCCGGAAGATACCGGATAATTCATCTGTTTGCAGACTGAAGTTTTGAAACGAGACAGGCTTTGTATATAAATATATATTTGCTAACTCCCGATCTACCATTTCCGTACCATTCAACTCTTCTTTAATGATTCCTGCAGAAATGAGATCATTATACGGAATATCCAGCCCAAGTTCTTCCTGTATCTCCCTTACACCATCTTCTATCGTCTCCTGTGATAAAATATGTCCTGCAGCTGTAATATCCAAAAGCCCGGGATAGTCTTTCTTTCTTTCGCTTCTCAGCTGAAAATAGATATAAATTTTGCTTTCGGCGTCATCAAAATGTGCCAGCCAGCAGTGGAAAGTCTCATGCCAAAACCCTAGTGCATGCACTTCCGTACGCGTGCGCTCTCCCACTCTATTATACTCTTCATCAAATATCGCCAGTTTCTCTTCGTTCACCGCAGCCCCTCCTTGTTTACTATTGTGCACTATGTATTGCTCACCCGCTTATAAGCATCCAGCAGATCTTTCACTGGAATATCGTTAATCTTCATCCCTGACAGATCACTGTCACTTATCTCAATTCCCTTTAAATCGCAGTTTATGAACTTGCTTCCTTGAAGGTTGCATCCCTCAAAGCTTACGGGTTCTCCCTCTTCTCCCAAATCCGTGTTCGTAAAAGTTACACCGCTAAGTGAAAGATGTGCAAATTCACTTTTTGAAAGATTCAAATCAGCAATAAGTGAATGAGTAAGATTAATATTTTGAAATTTTACTTCACTCATATTACAGTTACTCACGTGAATGCCTTTTAAATTACTGTTGCTGACCGAGCTTTCTTCCATATTCACCCCATAATACTCTGAATGGCTTAAACTGCAATGTTCATAAATTCTGTGAGATAAATCTTCATTTTTTAGAAGTTTCTGGTCGTCGAGTTTCACCTCGATCAGTTTCTCATAGGAATACTCTTCCAGGGATTCAAACGTTTTACTATATCCCATCTTCTCATAAAAATAATGATTACTTATTTGCTTTGCAGAGGTCTCGAGATGCCATATTCTTACGTTTGGGTATCTTTCTTCGATCAATTTTATCGCCTTTGACCCGATGCCCTTCCCCTGATGGTCCGGGTGAATGAAGATACGGTCGATTCGGCCATATGATTTGCCTGAAATGGTGACAAAGATTCCACCTGAAGGTTTTCCACCGGCTGAAATGATGAAAGCTTCCAATTCGCTGATCATATACTCATTCTTTTTAACAGAGTCATACCCGGGCGGCTGTATATTATAATCCAATGAGTTTTTCTCATTTTCCAGCCATCTCGAAGCTTCACGATCAAATGTTTTTTTCATGATGCCGGTCAATAATTCAGCATCAGCCAAAGATGCCTTTTCTATCGAAATATCCACACATACTCTCTCCTTTAATATGAAGTCTTTTCCATATTAACATGTTTTTTCAAAGTCTTTACTCAAAGAGTGAGATCGGGACAAATAATACCAGAATAGGTTCTTTATACGGCTAATGATTTCCGTGCAAGACTTCGCTTTCCGCGGGCAGCCCGTGAGCTTCCTCTCATTCTCGCGGCAGATCCTGTCCAGCTCCGGCGGCTAGCCCCTCGAGGTCATAAGATAAATGGACCAAAAAGGCAAAATACGCCTTTCCGGCCCATTCATCTTATGCTTGTAAGGGCTGAGCAAGCCGCCTCCGCTTTTCTATTGTCCAGCTGCAATCAACCACTGGAAAGGTCTAAAAATTAATATACACAGAACAAATTAAATACCCGAACTAATTTGCCCCATCAAATGCAAATCAGTTCGGGTTTTACATAGACAGAAACACCTTTGTCCCAGCATCTTTTTCAGTAAAGCTTCATCTATTTATCCAGCCATTTATCCTTAGCAATCTGAATATGAAACTTCCCATTATAAATAGAATCCCGCCGAGAAATGAACCAAGCGTGTTCATAAGCCAATCATCAATATCTGTCGCCCTTCCCAATGGAAGGAAGTATTGAGTCAATTCGATAAGAAATGAAAAGATTGCCCCAAGAAATGTCACCTTTAATACAATCGCCCGCTGGTGCCGCATCCACCAGCCTGAGAAGAAAGCAAAGGGTACAAACAAAAACACGTTGGCTAATAAGTTTCGGATCGGAACATCTAAATGATTCCGATAAAGAAGATTCAGTTTCAAATTTGAAAAAGGATCCATATTGGTATGACCTTTTACCCCGCCGTTCATTCCTCCGTCACCCAGCATGGGTGTAAGAGTGATCAAACATATACCGCCTATGGAAATCGAAAGCAATAAAACAGGAAGGAGGTTCATCCACCTTCCTTTGCCTTTTTTCTTTTTCCATACGGAGACGGCCAGGAGGGAAGTCATGGTAATCAGTGCAAGAATGGGGATCACCCATCCAAATGCGCTCCATAATTCCTGCATCTTACGTCTCCTACTTTCCTGCCTTGTCTATTTACTAAGTTATACAATTCCATGAGTACTTTTATACCACTTTTCCTAAAAAGAGAAACATGATTTAGTTATTCTCCTCAAGAAATCCATTTTCTCTCATCATTAATCCTGACTGTATATCCATCTTTATCCAGTCTTTCTAAAAAAGGAATCATGTATTTCCGGGATAAATCTAATATCTCTTTTGCCTCGGTTATGGTGAATCTTCGGTCTGTTTTTTCCTTCAGCTCATTGACTGCCTTATTGTATGTTTCCCATGCATATGCATGCTTCTCATCGAGCGGAACAATCCAATTCTGCCCAATAAAAAAATAATGAAATTCCTGTCTTACGGTTTCTGGGATACCGGCTCCCTTAAAATATTCTTCCATTGTCTTCACTTTCAACTTATCTTCCCTTAAGGAGTGTAAAAGCTGCAAGCATCTTTTTTCCCATTGTGAAGGGAGGCTCGGCGTAAAATCATGCATATGGAGAACTCCATTTTCAAGAGATACTTCCTTCTGCCGAATCAGTCTTCCGATACTGAATTGGATGACTATATCAGTGAACGACTCCAGCAATGACTGCAGTTCCCCCTTATTGATTCCCTTTTCAAGGGGATGCCTCTCATGATAGGAACTGAGGACCTCTACGATCTTTTTTTCACAGCTTTCTACAATACTAATATGTGTCACAAAAGAACTGCGCAGCAAAATCCAGCCTGTCTTCTGCAGTACTTCCTCAAGTTCATCCTGACCAAGGGAAGCTTCACGTATCAGCGTCTGAGAAGGTATACTTTTTTTCTGTTGAAGCAGCTTCATCATTCTTTCTTCTGCGGAACCTTCCATTATCGCACGGAGCTTCAAAATGGTCTCGCTTCCAAATCGATATTTTCCTCCACTTGGATTAATGATCCAACCTCCGCCCAGTGTTTCTGCAGGTGTCGGCCTCCTGATGATAAAACGATCACCCCGTTTGACTACAATCTTATTATTAAGGCGGATTTGACAAAGAATCGAATCTTCTGCCGGTTCTGTCTTATTGCGGTCGAAGAATACAAGTTTACCCATTACTTCTGAAGTTCCCGTATGAAACTTTATCTCCATACGCTGTTTAAGACCATGCTTGATTCCACCAAGAGTTTTCAATGAAACATCGATTATATCCGTTACAGTAAAGAGTGATGAAGATACAACTGCGTCTCCACGCTCAATTTGTTGATAATTGACACCTGCCAGGTTGATGGCTGCACGCTGTCCTGCACACCCTTTGCTGCTCTTCTGTCCATGGACTTGTATCTGCCTTGCTTTTGCCTGGATCCCTTGAGGAAGTATCGTGACTTCTGCCCCTGTTTCTATCTCCCCTTCATATATGGTCCCCCTGACAATGGTACCTTGTCCTTTCAGTGAAAATATCTGATCGATCGGTAAACGGAAATAACCTTCAGAACTCCTGACAGGTATATCTTCAATCGATTTTAAAATCAAATCCTTCAATTCCTGTATACCTTCACCAGATATACTGTCCACCAACATCAACGTGGCATTTTCAAAAGGAGAGCCTTCAAGTTCTGCCTTCACTTCTTCTTTAGCAAGCTCCCTCAGTTCCACATCCACTTTCGACATTTTTGTAAGGACCACGATTCCCTCGGTGATGCCTAGAAGCGAGAGGATATCCAGATGTTCACGTGTTTGAGGCATAATCCCTTCATCAGCTGCAACCACGAGCACGACCAGGTCTATTCCGCCTGTCCCTGCAATCATTTTCCTCACAAAACGTTCATGACCGGGTACATCGACAATGGAAATCTGCATATCCTCTTCTTGATGAAGAGGAGCAAATCCAAGCTCTATTGAAATATTCCTTTCTTTTTCCTCCTTAAGGCGATCGGTGTCAATGTTCGTAAGGGCCTTTGTCAGCGCAGTTTTACCATGGTCAATATGCCCGGCCATACCGATCGTATAGTACCGTTTTCGCAACCTTCCCACCTGCTTTTTCTAAGAGTTCTTCTTTTTATAATTAGTGAATAATACACCTGTCATCAGTGCAAAGCATGCAATAAACAGCATACCTTTCATGCTCTGCCCTTCAGAGAATGATTTGATCGTCCAAAACAGTATCACCACTGTGATGATACAGTCAAAAATAAATATGCCTTTTGAATGTCGAATGTCCCTCACCTGCTTCATTTATAGAATGACTATATTTACTTTACCATAAGCGCAGAGCTGAATAAAAAAATAGCCGTCCGGACAAGCACGCCTTCTAAAGAGGCTTGATCCAACTCGACTATTTCCGCTCAGGTTTTTATTTTGAACCTTCTTTTATAAGTGTCTTCATGTCGGAGGTGATTTCCTCGTAAGGCACATCGCTGTTCCCGCTGTAATTCTTAACCACAACCCCTTCTTGATTGACGAGAAAGAAGCTCGTCTGATGAATGACTTGGTCAGAATTGGGGTCTTTCGCAACGATTGTTTTGAAGGAGTGTTCCGCAAAGTCCTTGATTTCCTCAAACTTATAACCGGTCAATAATTCCCACTTGCCTGTATCCGCTTCGTATCCTGAAATATATTCTTTCAGGGCCTGCGGTGTATCCTTTTCGGGATCGACGCTGAAGGAGACAATCTTATAATCTTCTACTCCTGCCTTCTTAAGTTCCTTTTGCAATTTCGTAAGATTGAACGTCATTGGCGGACAAACCGTTTCACAGTTGGTGAAAATGAAATCTGCAATCCAAACCTTGCCCTCCAAGTCTTTGAGACTTACTTTTTCATTATCTTGATTGGAATAATTGAAATCTGCTATTTCATAATCCGTTTCTGCTTGAAAGTCACTATTGCTGCAACCTGCAAGGAGAATTCCCACTGCAGCCATCACAACCGCTAATGATTTTAATTTAGGCACTTCAATCTCCTCCGCTTTCCACTACTGTTTCTCATTCTATGTTAGTAGAAAGAATAGGAAAAGACAATGCGCTTCACCTGAGTATCAATGACTATTTTGTGAAATTCCAAGACTTTTTAATCCAAGTCTCAGGGCACCGATACTTCCGGAGAAGGATCCATTCTCTATAAAAATGCACTGGTACCCCAAAAATTTTTCAAATTGTTTGAGATCTTCTTTCAAAGGAGAATTGGCAAGGAGTGTGCTGCCTATGAAAACAAGTTTTTGGCATTGATGTGAGGCTGCAAGCTGATGGGCAAGCAAAATAACCGTCTCCGCTATCAAGTTGGTCAAAGAGCGGATCACATCTTTTCTGGATGCTTCACCCAATCTGACTTTAGCAAAGTTTGCTGCCGTCAGATAGTCTGGTACAGGAGTTTCATCCCCTTCATATATATCCTTCACCATCAAATCGACTGCTTCACGATTTCCGTTTTCGGCCAACTCCACGAGTTCATGGAAATCATCTGTCCCTGATAGCAGCGCCCCCAGCCCCATGAACATACCTCCTCCCATTCCGCTTCCCGTTACACGGGAGAAATCATTGGGAGCGACCTTAAAGAAAGAAGTGCCGGTGCCAATATTCACCAAGATGTATCGATCCAGCTTTCCATTTTGAGTATGAACAAGAATTCGCATACCTTCTTCAATCGAATCGAATTCAGGAAACACTGTACTCACCGGATGCAGTGTTTTCATCTTTTCGGCCTTCCCGCCGGTCAGGAACAACGTTGAATCCGGCGAGGTGAGCCCTATCCAATTCATCACCTGAGGAAGTTCTTTACTATCAAAGACTTTATAATGGTACCTGCCATGTTCTTCGTATACAAGCTTAGTGAGGGTTCCACCTGCGTCGATTCCGAAATATCTCATTGTGATACTTCTTTCTTCTTTTTGGAGAATAAATAGTGAAGGACATATCCATGGATCACCATAATAACGAGAAAAGCTATGAGATAGTAAAAAACACCCATTATTCCGTTTGATATGTCCTCTGTCACCAGCCACCAAATGGAGGCGATCACAAAGAATAAAAACTGCAGGGCTGCCCCTTCAACAAATGGTTTTTTATATGTGTTAAAGTCCAGGAGCCGCTTCCAGCTCCATCCGATGGCGACTGCTGCCGAAATGAATAATATTAAAATATAAATACTTATCACAGATTTCACCCGCTTTGTTTGAGTCTTAGTGATTTAATCATATTAAATATGAGTGGAAATTAAAAGCAGAAAAAGAAAAGCCTGGGGACATCCGGCTTTTCTTTTCTTTCAATTATCTTTACCTAAATCATAAATTGAAATTCCGTCCTGCTTCCGTTTTGTGAAGAGATGACTTCAAGCCTTGCATCGATACGCTCTTTCAATTCGGGAACATGGGATATCAAACCGACCAGGCGTCCGCTGCTCTGGATATCCATTAACGCTTCAATAGCATGATCAAGAGACTCGGGATCGAGTGTACCGAAACCTTCATCGATGAACATCGTTTCAAGCGAAACCCCTCCTGCGTATTGCTGCACGACATCAGCCAGCCCCAGTGCCAATGCAAGTGAAGCCTTGAAGCTTTCTCCTCCCGATAACGTTTTGACATGCCTTTCCTGGCCGGTATATTGATCAAATACGAGCAGTTCCAGGCCGCTTTGTATATTCCCCTTGCTGCGGTCCGTCTTTCTAATCAAGTTATACCTGCCGGCTGTCATCTTCGATAATCGTTCATTTGCAACGCTCAGGATATCTTCAAGGAATGAGGCCAATACGTATCTTTCAAATGTAAGCCGGTTTGCATTCTGCCCGCGGGCGATGTCTGCAAGATGTCCGACTGTTTGATAAGTCTCTTCATGCTCCTTAATGCTGGCATTGATGTCCATGACTCTTGAAAGAATCTCTTTATTTTCCTGTGTGTGTGAAATGAGTCTGTTTAAAATTTCGTTGATTTCCTTCATTTCCAAGGTTACAGCCGTCAGCGATTGTTGTATGACTTGTATATCCGGCTTATCCTTATTTTCCAGCTGTTTAGAAACATCCGATAAACGATCCTTTACAGAACGCAGGTCTTCGCCATAATTTTTAACCCTTGCCTCAAGTATGGCAATCTCCTCATCGGTTCTTTTCGATTCGTGAAAAGCCCTGTAATGCGGGAATCCCTCTCTGTTCAATAAGGAAAGAAATTCTTCCCTCTCGTGATTCATATCAGATTCTGCCTTCTCAACTTGAGCTTCTTTATCTTTCAATTGAGCTTCTTTTACTTTGTAATCATTTTCACTTTGATAAAAATCTGACTGCGCTTTCTCAAAAGCTGCTTTCATTTTATCCAATGTTTCCTTTGTCTTTTGAAACGCATCATCAAACTCTTCTCTTGTATAAAGATTTGACGGAATGGATTCCTTGATTTTCTCAAGGGAAGTTTTCTTTGTTAAAAATTCCATTTGCAGTTCCTGCTGAATTTCCAGACGTTTCTTGCCGGCATCCTCGAGTTTTTCCAGTTTCCTTTTTTCATTCTTAACTTGCTCACTCATCTGCTTCAACTGTTCAAGCTCATTTTTCTTTGCAAGGATTTCCCTTTTTAAGGATTGAACTTTTGATTGGAATTCTAAGGTTACTTCCTTATGATTCTCCAATGTAAGGTTCTCTGCCTGATTCCCTGCCCTTTTGATGAGTAGACGTATTTGCTCATCTGTATTCTGGATTTTTGTTTCTTCCTGGGCCATTGAAAGACTTAACTGCTTTTCTTCGGATTGAAGGGCTTGCAGCATTTCCCTTGCACTCTTCATGTCTTCCTCTGACGGCAATGTATGTTTGTCTGTTGCAAGATTAGGATGGTGCTCTGAGCCGCATACAGGACATGGTGCTCCTTCCGTGAGTTCACGTGCCAGAGCGGCGGATTGAGCCGCCCGCCATTCACCTTCCAAATAAGAGATTGAATCTGAAGCATCTTTCATCCGTGCAGCATTGTTTCCATACTGGTCACTCAATTGTTTCATTGTGACCTTATATCGATCCTGTCTTTCTGACAGTGTAGAAATTTCTTTTAGAATTTCCAGGCCAGACTCTTTTTCCTGGAGTGACTTTTCATAGTGGAACAACTGGCTTTGGCTCTCTCCAAACTTCTCGAGCCGTTCCTCTCTATCCTTTATCCATTTTGATAAGTAAGCCTTCTCTTCAGTGTCTTTATTAATCAAATACTGCTGCTTTGTACTTTTCTCCTGTAACATTTGCAATTCCGATTGTAAGGAATCGAGCGAATGAACATCGCCTTGAATGCTTTCCAGATGATTGATTTTTTTTACGAGTTCTTCTTTGGCCGGTTCCTTTCCCGCTTCTTCCTCATAACGTTTCCTGGCAAGCTCCAGCCTGTCTTTGGCTGTATCTTTTTCTCTCATTAATCGATCCATATCCTGTTTAAGTCCCTTGAGAATACTATTCAGTTTATGGCAATATTCATCTTGTTTTATTAACCTCGCAGCCTTATTTGCAAGTGTGATTTCTTGAGAAGCTTGTCTGATTTCAGTTTCCTGGTGCTGGAGGACGGTCAGCTCTGCTCCTAACTTTTCCTTCAGTTCAAATAGCTTCAAGAGATTATTTGCATCAGCAAGCTCCTTGTTTACGTTATCTCTCTTATTTTGAATGGTTTGGTATGTTTGTTCCACATCATCCAGCCGCTTTTCCATCCCTTCGATATGTCCCGGGAGAAGGGAAAGTATTTTACTGTCATTAACAGGTTCTTCAAGCAGTAATTGTTGTAATTCCTCATTGTCATTACTATGGATTTTCAACAGTTCCCTTGTACGCAATTCAACGGAAGCCTCCACCTGCTTCCGCAAATCATCTGCTTCCGCCTTCAATCCTTCCTGAATCATTTTGTACAGCTGTGTATGGAACAATCTCTGCAAAATGACTTCTTTATCTTTACTGTCAGAGGTCAGCAATTTACGAAATTCACCTTGAGGAATCATCAGGATCTGTCTGAATTGATTCGCATCAAGCTGGATGAGTGATTTCACTTTTTCGTCTACTTCCCTGACATTGGCAGCAAGTATTATTTCCCCGCCTTCCTCATCAAAGGTAAATAACTCTGCACGGGCGTTGATGGTCGTATACCCATCTCCCCGGGCTTTCTTTTTATCCTGCTGAGGCGATCTCCAGATCCGGTAAGTTTTCCCCCGCAAATTGAATAACAGCTCAATTTCCGTAATGTCCTCTTCCTTCGCGAATTGACTCCTCATATCTGTCGGGGTCCGGTCCTCCCCGCTTGCCTTCCCATAAATCGCATAGGAAATACCATCGAATATCGTCGTCTTTCCCGAACCGGTCTTGCCTGAAATTACAAACATCGTGCGGCTGTCCAGCTCACGGAAATCAATTTCTTCCCTTTCGGCATAAGGTCCGAATGCCTGCATCGTCAGTTTAAGAGGTTTCATGCTTCATACGCCTCCTTCCTGGCTTTTTCGATTACTTTTTCCAAGACTTCCTGCTTCAAAGCTGAAAAATCACCTGTCGTCATATCTGAATAAAATTCTTTGAATAATTCAAGCTCGGTCTTCTTTTTATCTTCTATGACGTTAAAACTGTTTTTCTTTTTTGCATCCCTCAACTCCAGTTTCCGCTCGAGATGCAGCACGTTCGGATACACTTGTCTAAGTTTGTTTATCGGATCGATAAGGGTTCCCTCGTCATGCAGGGTCACCTTTAAGAAGTCATCCGTTTTCTGGGATTGATAGAAGGCTGGATCAAGCAGTTCCTCCATATGCCCCTGCAGCTCTCTCATATCCTGCTTCGGTTTTAATATCCGTTCACTTAATTCAAACGATCCGTTTTCTTTCATATCCACCACTGTCACTGATTTCCTTTGCGATGCTTCCGAGAACGAATATTTCATCAATGACCCTGAATAACGTATCGTATCATGCTTTAATGCATCCGGGCTGTGCAGATGACCCATAGCCGTATAATGAAAAGGCTCGAATAATTCACTGCCTACACATCCTGACCCGCCTACGGAAAGTGTCCTTTCAGAATCCGTGGTTTTCCCTCCAAGGACAAAAGCATGCCCTACGAATACATGTGGTCCCTCCCCATGCATGTTTTCCTGGATACGGTCTATGATTGCTTTCATTGCATCATGATGGGAATGGATTGAATCATCCCCAAGAAGCTGGCGAACTGTCCCCGGTTCTGCGAAAGGAATACAGTGGAAGTTCACCCCGGCTACGTTTACGGGTGTAAACTCATTCGAAAGTTTCCCCTTCAGGTAAAAGTGACTGTGCTTGTACCAGGAGGAACCAAACGATAAACGTTCGGCACTGTCATGGTTGCCTGAAACGGCAATGACCGGTGTATTCAATTCGACATTGATTCTGAAAAGCACCTCATCCAGTAATTCCACCGCCTCGGTAGGTGGTACGGAACGGTCGTACAAATCCCCTGCAATCACGACTGCATCCGGCTTCTCCTCCTCCACCAATGCAATGAATTGCTCCAGTATGTACCTCTGCTCTTCCGTCATATAAATACCGTGAACTAATTTTCCTAAATGCCAATCAGCCGTATGTATGAATTTCAACGTCCAATCTCCTCTCTTGCTTCTATATAGTTTAAATTATATCAAACTCTAAAACTCTGGGTAAAAGGAAATGCCGCCTGGAAGGAACATAGTCTCACTTATCAAAATCCACTTTGTGGGAACGTCAATAAAAGAGAGACCACCGGCCTCCCTTTCTATTCTTTCATTCTTTGAGGAAGAGTCTGCAGGGAAGTCACGACTGCATCAAGCTTCGTTTCAATGCGATATAGCAGATACATCGTCACCACGATCGGAAAACCGACCTCAGAGATAAAAGGAATGATGGACTCCATGGACTATGCCTCCTTTCACCTTATATATAGAAGTATGAAGTGAAAAGAGACACCAAAAGGAGTAAAAAAAACGAACCCCGATGCCGGGATTCGTTTTCTGTTTGTTTTTAATAATTGATTGTTAACCGTTTAAGTCGTTCACCAGGCTTGAACTTACCAACCCGGCTTTATCAAGGATTGCTTTGATTTGGTTTTCAGCTTCGACCATTTTTTCATCTGCTTCTGTAAGGTCCGCTTCACCTTCTGCTTTAAGGGCTTCAGCTTTCATATTGTAAGACTCTGCCAATGTAGACTTGAACTCTTCAATGTCTTTTTTATAGTCTTCAAGCCCGGATGGAACTTCAGTATTCTCTACTGCTTTAGCAGATTCTTCTGCAGATGCTGCAGCTGAATCTGCTAATTTTGCAAGCTCGTCACCTGTTGGAGGTGCTTCTCCGCCTACTGCAGCTTCGTAACCATTCAAGTCAATATCTGTACCATTTATCGTGGTTGTTAAATTAAGATAAAAATCCATTAATTCCCCAGCTGCGTCAGTATTCGCACTGCTTGTATCTGCAGATTCCTCTTTCTTGCCTTCTTCTGAACCAGCATCTGAGCATCCAACTAACAACAAAGCTAAACCTAATCCTAAGAACCATATTTTTTTCATAGTTCAAATCCCCTTTCTGTCTCTCTTGCATGAAATGAGCGGGAGATCAAGCGTAGAAATCGCTTACTTCTTCCATTTTTTAGCCGGCAAAATGTATCTTATCATGTGGATAATCAGTTGGTAAAGAAATAGTTTCTACTTTCTCTAAAGTTCTAATTTTATAAATAGTTGGAATAAACAGCTAATTTCTACCGGGGTTTTTGTCCTGCTATCCTTTTAGCAGGTTTATGGGTATATTGATTGAACAGAATCTGTGAACGTGATATAACTAATTAAGAAAACTACGGGGCTGATTGTTGAGCTGGTGCTTGCCTAGGTCTTCAAAACCTCTTGGGAGGCGCGTGCCGTCTCCGCTGGGTTCGATTCCCAGGCAGTCCCGCCATTCTTCTCCATTAAAAAAGAAGCTTCAGGATGACCCCCTAAAACTTCCTCGACTATTATGTATGTATTTGTTCCCGCTTTTTCCTTCCTTGCTGTTTTACTGCATCGAATGTAATCGAAAACGTCGTCCCTTCTCCCTGTTCACTCTGTACGTTGATATCTGCCGAATGGTCTCTCAAGATCCGCAGACAAATGGTAAGACCAAGACCGGTTCCTTTGGTTTTAGTCGTAAAGAAAGGTTCTCCGAGCTTATCCAAGACTTGTTTCTTCATGCCGACCCCTTCATCTTTAAAGCTGATTTCGACTTTATTGTAATCATTCAGTCCTGCATGGATCCTGATCCTTCCACCGTGCGGCATTGCCTCGATGGCGTTTTTCACCAGATTGATAAAAACCTGCTTCAGCTGATTTTCGTCTCCCCTGATAAATAATTCTCTCTGCTTAAAAGCAGTCTGTATTTCAATATTGTAAAGAATCGCATTCGTATTCAGAAGTTTTGCCACGTGATCCAGTGTTTCTACGATATTGATGCGTTTATAGGTCACAGATTGAGGTTTTGCCAAGATCAATAACTCACTGAGTACAAGCTCGATTCTCTTAATTTCAGAAAACACTATTTCCAGGTATTCCTTAGTCTTAGAGTCGGCGTCATCTCTTAACAGTTGCAGAAAGCCATTAATGGAGGTCAACGGATTTCTCACTTCATGTGCAATACCCGCTGCCAGCTGTCCTGCTACAGATAATTTCTGTGATTCGATTGCAAGTGTTTCATTCATTTCCAGTAACTCTTCTTCATTATGTATTCGTTCTGTAATATCCGATATCGTCCCTACTGTACCTGCGAGTTTTCCGTAATCATCGTAATTCAGTTTGATATTCACTTCACCCCACCGATACTGTCCATCCCTCATTTGAAAAGAAAAATCGATTTTTGTCTTCTCCTTTTTCTCACTTATACTCCTTCTGAGCAACCGCAGAAATTCGTGGCGTTCATTAAGTGAAATGAAGTGCAGTGCATTTCTATGCAGGCTTTCTTTCAGGCTGAAACCCGTGAAGTCTTCCCAGGATTGATTCAAAAATTGAAATTCCCCCTTGGAATTCGTATGGAAGACAACCTCAGAGATGTTCTGCAGGACCAGCTGCAGCTCTTCATTCAGCCTTTTTATTTTCTCTTCGCTCTTACTGAGTGCCGAGACAGTTTCATTGCTGTCATCGTAGTTTTTTCCAGTATAATATCCAATGAACAAGATGAGAGTGGTAAAAAGCAAGTCAATTTGCAGATTGAAGGAGTAGTGAAGAACAAAATAGTAAATGAAATCCCAGATAATGATCAATAGAGCACCTGCGGCAATAAACAAGATTCTGCCCTTATATTTCGTCATGTGACTTCCCCGTCCTTCCAAAACAGCTTGAAATAGATGATTATCGAAAAAGAATGAATTTTCACGATATTTGTTATTTATTAGTATATCATTTCTTATTAAGAACAGTATAGATATCTTTTAGATTTATTATGATATTCTTGTCACGGCGATTTACGTTGTCTATAATGAAATACGATACATATTCGTTTATCGAAATACTTTGAGGTGATAGCATGCAGCTAGACGGATGGTTTTTATATTTTATCCTTTTTTGGGTTGTTTTTTTAATGGCTTCCTTTGCGATCGGCGGCTTCTTTATGTTCCGGAAATTTTTGAAAAGGTTTCCGAAAGAAGATGGGAAATCCGATATGGACTGGGAAGAGTATTATGTAAATGAAACGCTTCATCTTTGGCATGATCAAGAAAAGAGAATGCTGAATGAATTAGTCACTCCCGTTCCAGAGTTATTCAGGGATGTGGCAAAGCAAAAAATAGCCGGGAAAATCGGGGAATTGGCACTGAAAGAGAAAGCTCCTTCCATTTCCAAGGAGTTGGTAATAAGAGGTTATATTATGGCCACCCCCAAGCGGGACCATAAATTCCTCCGCAAAAAGCTGGATGAAATGAATATTGATGCGGCTCCATATGAACACTTATTCTAAAGGAGAAAAGGGTTGAAAATATAGGATCTATCCTCGTAATCCCGGTTATTCTATACATTATCTTTACAGCAGCTGCAGCATTTCTTTTCATGAAATGGAAAAAGACTAAAAAAAGGTAGACGATTCACATCGTTTACCTTTTTTGATTACTTTTGGTTCAATCTATCGGATCTTCTGCCTTTCCATATTTGATTACATCATAAATGGCTTGTCCATCACTTGGCTTTCCTTCACCGTTTCGATATGGAAAAAGTGAAAAAAAGATAAAATAGACCGAGAAATAAACAAATTGATAGAAAAAGATATGAACAGGAAATACGCCCTGGTAGATCAAAAAATTCATCAGTAATATCACGATCAGATTAAACAGGCTGCCAGATAAATAGATCAGAACATGTGACCATACTGTATTATATTTCAACTCTGTATATTGGCACCATCCCTCCATGAAATACATCCTGTTTACTTCAAGGGGTCCTATATTAAATAACTTCTTTCCGGTTCCAATTGCAAATTTTATCTTTGCGCCAAATATCCTGGCCACCAGTACATGCCCTGCTTCGTGAACAATTGTCACAAGAGGAAGCGTTAAGAAAAATGCCAGAAAAAACGTCCAGATATCATGGAGAGTGAACAACATGAAAACCCCTTTATAATATATTTGTTTCTCTCCGTGTTTCCCCTGACAAAAATTCGATACTCACATTTTGGTTATTTGTAAGAAAATCGTAACATCATACTTGTTTATTTGGATTTTAAGTATAAGACAACTTCATTCAAAGAAATACAAAAAGCGGAACAACATGATCAACATCTGTCCCGCTTCTGATTTAAATTGAATTTGTGGTTAAGTCACTGTTTTCTTGATGTAATCTGCGATATTGAATATACATGGCGATGCGCCAAGGTACAATCATCCCAAACGCAAGGATCCAGAACATCCCGCTAAGTGCACCGTAATCAATTGAAGCACTCAGTATGGATTTGGCAACAATCCTGACAATCAAAAGCCCGATCAGGATAAATGCAAATGCTTTAGATCGTTTTAAGTAAATATCATGATCCCTTACTTCGAATTTGGACGTTTTAATGAGTAAAATGGAAAACAACATTCCTACAGTAAGTGCTTCCAACAGTTCGCCCAGTGTTACCCTGAAAAAAGGAAAAATGAACATTAAAGCTCCAGTACTCATAAATATTGGAGGTAAAATGATTTTCTTTCCGCTTACCGGCTTTTTCTGCGCCTTCATTCTGATAAACAATACAAAAAACCCCATACATATTGCTACAATGGATGAAGCAATCATCATAAACGATCATCCTTTAACTCTCTACTTATTTTCAATACTATTATAGCCTATTTCATCAGAAAACGAAAACTGGCAAAAAAAGAGGCGGCAGGCAGCCACCTCAGTTCATGAACCCAATACCCTCTTAATTGCATCGACGACCCGGACCTCATCAAATGGTTTAACGATGAAGTCCTTGGCGCCGCTCTCAATCGCCTCTACTACGATTCTCTGCTGTCCCATGGCCGAGCACATGATTACTTTCGCTTTTGGATACTGGGAAAGAATGGCCTTCACGGCTTCCATGCCGTCCATTACAGGCATCGTAATATCCATCGTGACCAGATCAGGATGAAGATCGGCATACATTTTTACGGCCTCTGCTCCATTTTCCGCTTCGCCTACTACAGTGTGACCGCTGGATGTCAGCATATTACCAAGTGTCATTCTCATAAACTTCGCATCATCCACTACAAGTATTGTTGCCACAGGTGTTCCTCCTTGAAAAAGCTTTCGCTGCATCCATTTTATCATACTTTAGTCCTATTTATATTCTAATTATAACATTTATTGTAAAATTATTTCAATTCATAGTATTCTCTGTACTGTTTGCTATAATTTTAGAATCCTTGGAATCCCCCGAAGATAGAAGTGAAATAGGAAAGGATGACGGTCATCCAGTCAAAGAAGAGCATAATCCCGACAATAATCATGATATATCCGCCTGCTTTAACGATCTTTGCACTGTTTTTCCTGATCCACTGCATTTTCCCGATGAAAAACGACAGAATGAAGAACGGGATGGCAAACCCAAGAACATAGGCGGTCATATATAATACACCCGACCCCGGATTTGTGGCTGCAAGCGCAAGTACCGAAGCAAGGATCGGACCGGTGCACGGGGTCCAACCTGCAGCAAATGCCATTCCGATCAAGATGGAACCGATGAATCCAGAGGGTTTGTTCTTAAATTCAATACGACGTTCTTTCATCAGCATTTCGGGAGTGAAAATCCCTATCACAACCAATCCGAATATGACAATAAAGATCGCACCAAGCTGACGGATTAAATCCTTATAATCAAGAAAGAACTCCCCGATGAACGAAGTACCAAATCCGATCGCAATGAAGATGGCCGAAAATCCCAAGAGGAAAAAAAAGGTATGTAAAAGACTCCTTCTTTGCAGCATGGCATTATCCGTTTTCAGTTCACTGACACTCATCCCCGTTATATATGATAAGAAAGCAGGGTATAAAGGAAGGCAGCATGGAGAAATAAAACTTAGAAAACCCGCTCCAAAAGCAAGAAATAAATTAATATCTGCCATAATTTCAACTCCTGTTAAATGTTTATTATTATCTATTCTATCAGACATTTGCAGATACTATGAGAATCTATTGTGTGAACGATTTGTGACCATTCATTTACAATGCGATTTGAATCATTCCAATCTTGTTTCAATGCCTTTAAAAATGTATTTTTGTTTTGAAAATCGCTCCTGTTTTCGTTATACTTATAAAAAGTTACAGTTATTACTAGTTTTGTATTCCTTCTGTAAGGAACTACAAAAGAAAGGAAACAGCCGTGTCTAAACAAGAGCTTCTGGACCGCATTGAAAAAAAACGTGCTCAATTGATTGATATCGTCGCCAAAAATGGTTTAACTTCACCGCAAGCCATTCAATATAGTCAAGAATTGGATTTATTACTGAACAGTTATAATTCGAACTACATAAAAAATTTTACGTCCCAAGTAAGCTGATATCACGCCGACATAAAGAAAGCAGACCGTTTAACGGTCTGCTTTTTTGATGATCCGCCTTCTCTTCATCGTTTACATTACACCTTTTGAAACCGCATCCTCCATGCCTTCGACAAGTCCGTTTTGCAATAAGAACATCTTATGATAAATTCCTCTTTTCAATAGCAGTTCCTGATGTGTACCTTTTTCCGCTATCTCACCCTTGTGCAATACCAGAATGAGATCTGCATCTTGAATGGTCGATAACCGGTGAGCGATCGCGATGGTGGTCCTGCCTTTTCTCATTTTTGATAAAGCTGTCTGAATCGATTCTTCCGTCTCTGTATCGATATTCGCTGTTGCTTCATCAAGGATTAGTATTTTTGGTTTGGCTGCAATCGTCCGGGCGAAAGCAATCAGCTGACGCTGCCCGCTTGACAAGGTCGCCCCCCTTTCAACCACTTTACTTGAATAACCATCTTCCAGTTGTTCAATAAATCCGTTTGCCTGAACAAACCTTGCTGCTTCCATGATTTCATCATCGCTCATATTATGATTATGAAGTTTAATATTATCCTTGATTGTTCCGTAAAATAGGAATGGATCCTGAAGGACCAGCCCCATCTTTGTTCTCATTTCACCCAGGGGATAGGATTTAAGGGATTTTCCATCTATCAATATCTCCCCTGTTGAGTAATCATAGAATCTCATCAATAGGTTGATAATCGAACTCTTGCCGCTTCCTGTGTGCCCCACAAGCGCTACAGTTTCTCCCGGCCTGGCCGTAAACGAAATATTTTTCAGTACATCTTTATGACCGTCATAGGAGAAAGTAACATCCTTAAATGTAATTTCTCCTTTATTAATCTTTCGGTACCCTTCATTACTCTCAGTTTGACCCGGGGATACCTCCTTTTCATCTAATAATGCAAATACCCTGGATGATGCAACGATTGCCTGCTGAAACATCGATAGCCGCATCATGATTTGATTGACTGGTTCAAAAAAACGGTCCAGATAATTCACGAAAGCATAAAGGACGCCTATTTCAATCGGCTGACTGAATGAAGTGACGCCAAAAAAACTCAAAACGACAATCAAAGCCGCCGCATAAACCAAATCAATTGCCGGTCTCAACAGCAGGCCATCCACCTTAATATTTTTCATTCCTGCCAAGAAATGCTTCTCATTGATTTCTTCAAACTCTTCCTGCATTCTCTGCTCCTGCCTGAACACTTGAATGATTGACATTCCTTGAAGTGATTCACTCAATTTAGCATTCAATTGACTAAGTCTTTCCCTCATATCCTGATAAAATACAGAGCTGTATTTACGATAGAGAACCATGATATAAAGAATGAGAGGCAAAATGAACAAACAAAAAAGGGCAAGCTTTGAATCAAGGGCAAACATGGCGATAAATATACCCGTCAGTAAAAATGATCCCTGGATAAAGGAGACCATGACGCTCACGAACATATCCTTGATCGCTTCAGTATCATTGGTCACCCGCGATACGATGCTGCCGGCAGGGGTCTTATCAAAATACTTCATCCCAAGGCTTTGTACCTTTGAAAAAACATCCACCCTGAGCTGCTGGATGATCTTCAATGCAATTTCCTGAAACTTCAATAATTGAAAATAAGAAATCAATACATTTCCGATTTGGATACATAGATAGGCCGTTCCCAGAGCAGCAAGCGGACCGTAGGGAAAATCCCTTGGCGTCAAGTAATCATCTATGAAGACTTTAATGATGATCGGCCCTAGTACATCCCCGATCGTCGTTAATAATAACAGTAAAAAAGCTAAAATGATTTTCTTTTTATGAGGTTTTGCATATCCCATTAATCGAAAGAAAATTTTCCGCTGTCCGGCTGTCGTCATGGTTGTATCTTTTCCCATTCCCTTCACCCCCCGTGCTCCACTAGTTCTTCTAACTGCTGCCTGAAATACATTTCCCTGTATATTCCTTTATGGACCATCAGTTCAGCATGTGTGCCCCGTTCCACGATCTTTCCTTCATCAAGTACAATGATGAGGTCGGCATGCTGGATTGCACTCAGCCTGTGGGCTGTAATGATGGTTGTCTTTCCGTTTCTATTTTCTCTTAATGAAGATAAAATGGCTTCCTCAGTCTTCGCATCCACCGCAGACAGCGAATCATCAAGAAGAAGTACTTCCGGATCCATCAAGAGGGCCCTGGCAATTGAAATTCGTTGTTTCTGCCCTCCTGACAAAGATACGCCCCTTTCTCCCACTATCGTTTCATATCCATTAGTGAATTCTTTAATATCTTCGTGGATTTGTGCCAGTCTTGCAGCTTCCTCCACCCGGCTGCGGTCAATCTGCGGATTCGTGAATGCAATATTGTCAAAAATGGTTGAAGAGAACAAGAAATGATCTTGCGGCACGTATCCGAAAGCTTCACGCAATGCAGAAAGTTTATACTTCTTCAGCGAATGGCCTGCCATCAGAATTTCTCCTTCATACCCTTCAAATTCCCTTAAAAGGAGGCGGAGCACAGTGGTTTTCCCCGAACCGGTTTTACCGACTACCCCAACCGTACTGCCCTTTTCAATCGTTGTATGAAAATTTTCCAAAGAACTTTTTTCTTGATCAGGGTAGTTAAACGAATCCACTTTGTATTCGATATCCCCTGCAGGACTTATCTGTAGGGCGTCCTTTTCCTCTTTGATTTCTATCTCTTCACTTAGCAGGGCGGCTACACGATCGTAGGAAGCCCTGCCCCGTTCAACAATATTAAAGAGCCAGCCGAAAGCAAGCATCGGCCATATCAATAAGCCCAGGTAGGTTGTAAAAGAAATCAATTCTCCGATCGTTAATTCCCCATTGACAACCAGCCGTGAGCCAAAAAGGATGGATAAGAAAAAGGATATGCCCACGATGATGGAGATGGTAGGATCGAATAATGAGTCCACTTTTGCCACCGCAATATTTTTCTCAACAACATCATTTGACTGTTTTCTGAATGATTCTATATCTTCTTGTTCCTGCCCGAACGTTTTCAGTACCTTTATACCTGACACACTCTCCTGGGTTTTATCATTAAGGCTTGAAAATGCCTCTTGAGCCTTGTGAAAACGTTTATGAAGAAGAGTACCGTAATAATTGGTCAAGAGTGCCATCAAAGGCATTGGAATAAGCGCAATCAACGTTAGCTTCCAGCTGATTGTAAAAGCCATGGCGATTATCACAAATCCACCCGTCGCAAGGGAATCGACCAGCGTCAGGACACCTGAACCGGCCGTCTGCTGAATTGCCTGTAAATCATTGGTTGCATGGGCCATAAGATCCCCGACCCTCTTTTTTTGATAAAAAGATGGGGACATCTTAGTAAAATGCCGGTACAGCCGATTTCTGAGCAATCTGGATAGTTTAGTTGCTGAACCAAAAATCATGATGCGCCATACGAACCTGAGCCCATACATGGATAATGCCGAACCCATTAGGATCATCATCCATTGTAACAGTTGATCGCCAGTCAGATTGTTGTTTTTCACACTGTCTACCACAATCCCGACAATTTTTGGGGGAATGAGCTGAAGAAAAGCAACAAACAAGAGGATGATGACCCCCGTTAAATATGACTTCTTTTCTTGAATAAAGAACCATTTTAAATTCATAAAGACTCTCATGTGAAATCCTCCGATGGTAAAATAAACGACTCTTTATTTTACCAAATTTTCTAATATTGAGAAATCTATTTTTCCTTGTCCACATAAAAAAAACAGGACTGGGACAAATTTTAACGCTACCATATTATTAGGATAGGTTCTTTATACCGCTAATGATTTCCGTGCAAGACTTCGCTTTCCGCGGGTAGCCCGTGAGCCTCCTCGGCAAGCCTGCGGGAAGAAAAGCGGAGGGGCTTTGCTCAGAGGCCTGTGGCATAAGACGAACCGGACGGGAAGGCGGTCTTTGCCTTCATGTTCGGTTTGGCTTATGACATGTGCCTCTAAGCCCTGGAGCTGGACAAGTCTCTCATAAGCTACTCTTCCCGCAGGAGTCTTCGTCGTGCACTCCAATCAACCTCTTGAAAGGGCTAAGATCTAAATGTTCTTTGGACATATTTAAAACCCGAACTAATTTGCCTCGTATTGCGCAAATTAGTTCGGGTTTTACTTAGACCAAAACAGTTTGTTTTCAGCCTCGTTCCTTTTAATTTGAATAATCATTCATGAATTTCAACAAAAGGTTCTTGATCGACTTCTTTTACAATGGTTGCCTTCAGCCCTTTTGGCGTTTTCACATACAGATAGACGGGCATGTGAGGGAAATAATCGACAATTTCGGGTCCGATTGCCTGGGCAAATCCTATAAGCTCGGTATCTTTGACCATACCGGTATGAACATCGATGACCAGTTGATTCACGTTTTCTTTTTTGTATAAGGCTTTTCCTACAAACTCGATATCCTGATGGGAGAAGTATTGCGCAACGTAATCTTCCAGATCCCTGATTCGGTTATAAAGATCACGATCCTTTTCCTCCCCCTCCTCGCTTGGGAAGTAATAATACTTTTCTTTAATGTCTTCCCACTTTTTAATCCCGTTGTCATTATCATCGACAAACGTGCTGGCAAAATAATTACCTGGAACTACACTGTTCAAGGGCTGCAGTTTATAAAGTGAAATGAAAATCGGTACATCTTTCAGTTCTTTCATGGAGCGTAATCTGCTCACAACTTTTTTGGCAGTTTCTTTTCCGTATTTCTCCAACGTTTCATCATCAATGACTTTTTCGTCAAAATGCATCAAGCCTTTTGAATCTTTCACACGTATGTAATCAATCTTATTCATTGCGAATCCGAGAGAAATACCCTGTATTTTCCCTTTAGTGTCAACATAGTTCTGTTCGTGAATATAAGCAAGATACATTGGGTCTTTCTTTTCCCGTTCGATTCTCTCTTCCCAGCCCATTCCTTCTGTGATCTTTATGGACGGATTCAGACCTTCTTTGTTATCCTTGGATTCCCTGCCCAGCCAAGAGCTGATATTTTTTAAATACTGTCCCTCTTGATATACATAATCATCCGGGGAGAAGTGGTCCGTTGATAAAGACATCAGGCCTGTCTCGATTTCATCCATATCGCTCCGGTTATTAATCATGTTCGTAATCAATCCCCGATTGACTGATTTTTTCTGTTTATCAACCTTATAGGTTAAATAATCCCGTGCATCACTTGCAGCACTGTCTTGTATTTCTAGTGTATCTTCATCAATCACTTCTTGGGGTTCTTTATTGCATCCAGCTAAAAAAACAAAAAGTGAAAGAGAAGTAATCATCCATTTTTTCATTTGACTCCCTCCGCACCTTATTCTATCATAATTTTATTTTTATACTGAATAAAATGTTGAAGTTTTTTTCATTCAATATCGAAAAGCGGAGGCGGCCCGTTCAGGAGCGACAAGCATAAGATGAACTTACCGGAAAGGCGCTCTTTGCCTATTTGGTAAGTTTAGCTTATGACCTCGAGCTCCTGGCCGCCGCAGCTGGACAATCGAAAAGAGGAGGCGGCCCGTTCAAGAGCGACAAGCATAAGATGAACTTGCCGGAAAGGCGCTCTTTGCCTTTTTGGTAAGTTTTCTTATGACCTCGAGCTCCCAGCTGCCGCAGCTGGACAATAAGAAAAGCACTCAGCTCCGTGAGTGCTCTGTTCTCTTACTTCATATTTTTGTTCATTGCATTCATCATTTGATTGATTTTCTTTTGTGACGGTTTCTGTCCCATCTGCATCATCATCATGCGAAGCATTTGTTCATTGATAGGCGGGTTTTTCTTTAAGTAGCTCATCATGTATTTGCGAGCAATGAAAAATCCTAGTGCAATTCCTGCAAGTAATGCTAAAACTGCCACTAGAACAACTAGCCAAGTTGACATGTTCTTACTTCCTCCTTCATGTTGTCCTTATAAAAGTGTACTAAACCAAAGAACATTATACAATATTTCTGTCATAATTTCTTATTAATATATAAATTTTCTTTGTTTAATCGGCTTCAGCCAGCCGTACCTTTCATTTTTGAGGTCGATGGCAAGCAGCCGTCCCATGTTTCTTCTTAAGATCTCAAAGAATAAATACTCGCAGTCATTCGGTCCCCACGCTTCTATTGAAATGCTTCTTTCATTCAGTAAAAGATTAGCACCTGAATCTTTTGCCTCAATGACCGCAGTAGTATCAATCCACCTTGCTCCTTCAACCTTAACCATTTCATGTTGCAGGATTCTTTGTGTAGGAAGGTAAGGAATGGGCTTCGTGATGAATTCCACTTGTTTAGAAATCATTTGATTCAGTTCTCCAGAGCTTCTTTCCCAATCCGAGAATAGTCCAAAAAACATTCTTTCACGTCCATAGTAGTGGTTGGCAAACGATTCTTCAATCCAATAGATTTGATAATTTCTCACCTTATTATCCCCCCTACATTTCCTTCTATTAAGTATAAAGGAAGATAGAAGAGCACCATGTCATAAATTGTTGAGAAATTGCTCTAGTTTTGTCGAAGAAGAGTTCCATGAATAAAGCTGCCGGGGCAGTAAAAAAGGCTGACTCCTGTAACAGGAGTCAGCCAATGAGCATCAAACCTTATTGAAGTAAAGCTTTGATTCTTGAAACCACATTATCAGTTGTAAAGCCATATTCTTCAAGGACTTTTTCTCCAGGAGCTGAAGCACCGTATCCATTGATGGCCAGGATATCTCCGTCTGGACCGGTATAACGGTCCCATCCAAGAGGTGATCCCATTTCGATGGCAAGTCGTTTCGTTACTCCCTTAGGCAGGATGGAATCCTTATATTCTTTAGACTGCTTTTCGAAGCGGTCCCATGAAGGCATGCTGACAACAGAAACACTGATTCCATCTTTCTCAAGGGCCTTCTGTGCCTCTACAGCCAGGCTCACTTCTGATCCTGTAGCAAGCAGCAATGCATCCGGCTGCTCTTTGCCTGCAGGTGAAACTACATATGCTCCTTTAGCCACTCCATTGTAAGACTTATCTGCAGTGCCCTTCAAAGTAGGGAGATTTTGACGCGATAATACCAGCATCGTAGGCTGTTCAGTATTTTCCATGGAAAGCTTCCAAGCAGCCGCTACTTCGTTACCGTCAGCAGGTCTTATCACACATAAGTTAGGCATCGCACGCAAGGACGCAAGCTGTTCAACCGGTTCATGAGTCGGGCCGTCTTCCCCTACAGCAATACTGTCATGAGTGAATACATAAGTCACAGGCAGACCCATAAGCGCTGCAAGGCGGATAGCGGGTCTTAAATAATCGCTGAAAACGAAGAATGTTCCGCCGAATACTTTAAGGCCGCCATGTAATGCCATACCGTTCATAGCTGCACCCATACCGAATTCACGGACACCGAACCAGATGTTCTTACCTTCGTAGGACTCTGGAGTGAAATCTGAAGCTCCCTTGATCATCGTCTTATTCGAACCGGCTAAATCGGCTGATCCTCCGATGAATGAAGGAAGATTTTTCGCAATGGCATTCAATACTTCACCTGAAGAAGCACGGCTAGCCAGTGACATGCCTTCTTCATAAACAGGAATTTCATTGTCCCATCCCTCAGGAAGTTCACCTTTGATTGCAGTTTCCAATTGAACAGCTAACTCAGGATATTCTTCTTTATATTTAACAAATAGATGCGCCCATTCTTCTTCCTTCTGAGAGCCCGTTTGCTGGATTTTCTCTTCAAAACGGCTGTACACTTCATCCGGAACATGGAAATCCTGTTCAAATGTCCATTTATAAGCTTCTTTCGTAAGCTTCATTTCCTCCTCGCCAAGAGGTGCACCGTGAACATCCGATTTTCCTGATTTATTTGGAGCACCGTAACCGATGACTGTTTTCACTTCAATCATTGTAGGGCGTGAAGTATCAGCTTGAGCTTCTTCAATCGCCTTGGAGATTTCGTCAAGATCATTTCCGTCTTCCACTCTGATATACTGCCAGCCATATGATTCAAAACGGCCTTTCACACTTTCAGAGAATGATTTATCCAACTCACCATCCAGTGAGATATCGTTGGAATCATATAAAACGACCAGGCGGCCAAGTTTAAGGTGAGCGGCCAGAGAAGCTGCCTCGGATGATACACCCTCCATCAAATCACCATCACCGCAGATCGAGTATGTATAATGGTCCACTAAGTTATAGTTGTCTTTGTTGTATGTTGCAGCTAAATGTCGTTCTGCCAGTGCCATACCTACTGACATTGCAATTCCTTGACCAAGCGGTCCCGTAGTCGCTTCCACCCCTGGTGTGTGGCCGTACTCAGGGTGTCCCGGAGTTTTGCTTCCCCACTGGCGGAATCCTTTAAGGTCATCCATGGAAACATCATATCCTGATAAGTGAAGCAGGCTGTATAATAGCATTGATCCGTGTCCCGCAGAAAGAACAAAACGGTCCCTGTTAAACCATTCAGGGTTTTTAGGGTTATGATTCATAAAGCGGGTCCAAAGTGCATACGCCATTGGAGCTGCACCCATAGGCATACCCGGGTGGCCTGAATTTGCTTTTTCAATTGCATCGATTGATAAAGTTCGAATTGTATTAATTGCTAGTTGATCTGTTTTATCAAACATTGGTCAGACATCCTTCCTTTTCATACTTACTTATTAATATTAATCTTCTTGGGTAGTTTATACAACTAACTTGAATGATAACATGACTTTGTTTTGTTGGAAAATAAAAACCTTTGCTGTTTGGGATTTTTGTTGAGTTGTCAGCGTTGTCACACGAACACCCTTATTGCCACTATTGATTTCCGTAAAAGACTTCCTTTCCGCGGGCAACCCGTGAGCCTCCTGATATGGACGAAACCGTCAAGAAATTGACTCACACAGATTTGATTATGTTTTTAGGCAACCTTAATCAGAGAATCGCTTTTTCACTCCTCAACATATTTGATTCCATTCATCACCGCTATTGATTTCCGTGCAAAACTTCGCTTTCCGAGGGCGGCTTGTGAGCCTCCTCGGCTTCGCCTGCGGGGTCTCACCTAACCCGCTTCTCCCGCAGGAGTCTACGTTTTGCACTCCAATCAAACGCTGAACCCGTTTTTTGATAAGTCTACTCAAAAATACAACGAAAAATTTGATGGCAGCTTTCTTTAGGTAGAATGCCATCCTTCTTTGATAAAATGGTAGATATACTGATTGGCAATATTTTCACAGTAGTCTTTATTTACTACTTTTATCTATAACAATAAAAAAACCAAACGTATTTAAATCCCCAGGAATCAAATACGTTTGGGTTTTCACTTAGACAACTTTCATTTGTTAGCGTCTAACCTTAATTCACATTAATGCATTTTGCGTTTGTTTTGGATGTCTTTTATTTTTTTGGGGGTGACTTCGTTGCCGTCGGTGTCGAAGATGCGTGTGTTCTCGATGGTTCCTTTCATTGATTGACGGAATGTTTCCAGATATTCTTTTCTTAGTTTTGTTTGTTCTTTTGCTTCGCTGTCAGTCAGTCCGCTCTCTTTTGACTTCTTGGCAAGCTCATTTATCCTGTTCATCTTTTTCTTAGATAGCATCTATGAAAACTCCTTTACAGCTATTATCCAGTACATTACTTCTATAAATATACCGATATGTTACTAGATAAGAGCTTCATTGACAAGGTTTATGTTTCCTTGCCGGAGTCCAAATATTCTTTATATCTCCTATGTACTGTGGCCTTGGATATATTATATCCGAACCCTCTCAGGGTAGCTGCAATTTCTGCAAATGTCAGCTCATTATTTCTTAAACGCACAATTTCCTCCACGGGCACTTCTATCCTTTCCCTTCCCTCCAGATTCCCTCTGTTTTTCAAATTCTTCTGGGGGCGGAAACCATTCTCAACCGCTCTTCTCATGCCTCTTTTAATTTTAAGATTATGAAGCTTCCTTTGATATTCTTCCACCATGCTTACAATGTTGATGACCATCGAGTCTGACTCTGATAAATGCAGTTCGCCGCTGTGAGTCTGACTGATAATCTTGATATCTTCTTTTAGTATGCAATGGATCAGGGCTATCTTTGCATTCCCCCTGCCAATTCTCGTTTCATCCTGGATCAGGACCGCATCAACCGAACCATCTTTTATTAAGTCCAGCAGGGTAAGTACCCCCGGTCGGTCCAGTTCAAATCCACTGGCCTGATCCTTTATAACTGCCTCAACATCAAATTGCTGTTCTTCTGCAAGCTTTAACAATTCTGCTTCCTGTCTTTCCAGTGAAGTCTCCTGCGTATCTTTTTTTGTGCTCACTCTGCAGTAAATCGCTGCTTTCATATAGACATTCACCCTCTACTTATTATTCATCGCAAGCTGTACATCGGATTGGGTTGTATAGGGAGATGCTTCGACCGGCAAAACCAATGACATGCCAGGCTCTATCGCGAAGGTGATTAAATCATTTTCATGTCCCACCCATTCGATGAACTCTTCCTTCGTCATATTGTATTCCCCTTCAAACTTCTCCGCAATCGTCCAGAGAGTATCACCCTTATTGACGGTGACCGTTTCATATGAAGGATCGCTCCCCCCCGATATCACGAAGTAACCCGCTGATAAAAACGATAATATAAAAAGAATGATTATATAAGAGAAGCGATTCCAAATTTGTGTTAACATATTAACGACCTCCATACGAATGTTTGTTCTGTTTGTTTGTAACTAGATTGTAATACGAACATCCGTTTGGTGTCAACCGAAAATTCGAACTTATGTTTGTATCAGTCTGAAAGACATGCTATAATGGGAACATAAGATCTATAATAGAGGTGCGTGTAAATGACTAAATTGTCTAAACGACAGCAAGACATACTTCAATACATTAAAGTATCTGTTAAAGAAAAAGGGTATCCGCCATCAGTACGGGAGATTGGTGAAGCTGTCGGTTTGGCTTCAAGTTCAACCGTCCACGGCCATCTTGCAAGGCTCGAAAGCAAAGGGCTTATCCGGCGTGATCCCACCAAGCCAAGGGCAATTGAGATACTGGATCTGGAGGAAGATACAATCCCCCGCCAGAAGGTTGTAAACGTCCCGTTGATCGGTAAGGTAACTGCCGGACAGCCGATTACAGCGGTTGAAAACGTTGAGGAATTTTTCCCGCTGCCAGAACATCTGGCCCCTTCAGATGAGCAGGTTTTCATGCTTGAAATCATGGGAGACAGCATGATCGAAGCCGGTATCCTTGACGGGGACTTCGTCATAGTAAGACAACAGCAGACTGCCAACAACGGTGATATCGTCGTTGCCATGACGGAAGAAGATGAAGCAACAGTCAAACGCTTTTTCAAAGAAAAAGATTTTGTAAGACTTCAACCGGAAAACTCAACGATGAGCCCGATCATATTACGAAATGTTTCAATCCTTGGAAAAGTTATCGGTGTGTATCGTCAGGTTCATTAATTGCTTCGAACAAACAAAAAAACGCTGAGTGTCAGCGTTTTTTTGTTTGTCTTTCACATCCCCGTATAAAAAGCCAGCGCATCCGTGCAGCGCTGGCTTTAATACTATAAAATTTTAGTACATTTGGATATACTGTTCTCTTTCCCAAGGGTGAACTTGTGTACGGAACATATCCCATTCGATTTCCTTCGCTTCCACAAAGTGTTCGAAGATGTGCCCTCCAAGGGAGTTGATGATTACTTCGTCTTTTTTCAGTTCTTCCAATGCTGCATATAAAGTAGCAGGTAAATCAATGATGCCCGCTTCTTCACGTTCCTTTTTATCCATTACATAGATATTGCGGTCAATCGGAGCCGGTGCATCAAGATTATTTTTGATTCCATCCAGACCAGCCGCAAGAAGGACAGACATAGCCAGGTATGGGTTAGCTGCCGGATCGACACTTCTGACTTCAACACGTGTACTGATTCCGCGGGAAGCCGGTATACGGATTAACGGGCTTCTGTTTTGTGCAGACCATGCTACGTAACATGGAGCTTCGTAGCCAGGAACCAATCGTTTATAGGAGTTTACCGTCGGATTCGTAATTGCAGTGAATGCAGTGGCATGCTTGATTGTGCCTGCCAGGAATTGACGTGCTGTATCACTTAATTGAAGATCGCCTTTTTCATCAAAGAAAGAATTTTTGCCATCTTTAAATAATGACATATTACAGTGCATCCCGGAACCATTCACCCCGAATAAAGGTTTCGGCATAAATGTTGCATGCAGTCCGTGTTTACGTGCGATGGTTTTTACAACCAGTTTAAACGTCTGGATATCATCACATGCTTTAAGAGCACTTGCATATTTAAAGTCGATCTCATGCTGCCCAGGTGCAACCTCATGGTGGGAAGCTTCGATCTCAAAGCCCATTTCCTCTAACTCAAGGGCGATATCACGGCGGCAGTTTTCACCAAGGTCTGTAGGTGCAAGGTCGAAGTAACCTCCGTTATCATTCAGCTCAAGTGTAGGTTCACCATTAACATCCAGCTTGAAAAGGAAGAATTCCGGTTCAGGCCCAAGATTGAAATCAGAGAATCCAAGCTCTTCCATCTCTTTCAATACCCGCTTAAGGTTATTTCGCGGATCACCTTCGAAAGGAGTTCCATCCGGATTGTAAATATCACAAATCAGGCGTGCAACTTTCCCTTTTTCTGCAGTCCACGGGAAGACAAGCCATGTGTCAAGGTCAGGAAACAGATACATATCTGATTCTTCGATTCGTACGAAACCTTCAATAGAAGATCCGTCAAACATCATTTTATTATCCAATGCTTTCTCCAGCTGGCTGAAAGGGATCTCAACGTTCTTGATTGTCCCTAAAATGTCTGTGAATTGGAGACGGATGAATTTAACACCCTCCTCATTCGCTAATCGGATCACATCTTCACGAGTATACTTTGCCATTTACGTAATTCCTCCTCAGATTTAATTAAGGTTATTTATTAATGAAAAAAGCGGGACATATCTCCCTGACGCAAGGAAGCCCGGTTAAATTTTCCTGAATGCATCAATTCATTCCGGAGTAATTTACGAAGCTGTTCGTCAGATAGATCCTGCCGTGCTTTTACTTCCTCCTGCTTGCTTGTTTCAGATACTACTTTCTTTTTGTCCACGGCATTAACCGAGAAGATTTTCTTGATTCCTGCCATGTTCACCCCTTGATCTAACAAATCCTTAACTTCCAATAGTTTATCAATGTCATTCAAGGAAAAGAGTCTGCGATTCCCCTCTGTCCGGGCGGGGGTTATCAACCCGTGCTCTTCGTAGTATCGGATTTGACGAGCCGTTAAGTCCGTGAGCTGCATGACAATACTGATTGGAAACAATGCCATCGTTCGACGAATTTCACTTCCACTCATCTTCGATACCCTCCTTTTCTTTTCCTTCATGGTCTTATTATATGTAATGTTAAGTATTCTGTCAATGAAATGTCAGAAAAACTTACATGAAGTATCAAAAGGAAAGGATAGTCGATTTTAGACTATCCAATTACCTTTCTATTATCCGTTTTTAATGGTAAGTAAACCTTTTTCAATTAAATGATCCAGTGCCGTGCATACTGCAATTTTGACATGAGAATACGTCAGTCCGCCCTGTACAAAGGCGGTATAAGGAGGCCTGATCGGGCCATCTGCCGATAATTCGATACTTGACCCCTGGATAAAAGTACCTGCTGCCATGATGACATCATCCTCATAGCCGGGCATGTAATTTGGGTACGGCGTAAAATGTGAATTAATTGGAGAAGCAAATTGAATGGCCTGACAAAAAGTGATCATCTTTTCCTTATCGTCAAATTGCACCGATTGAATTAGGTCTGTACGCTTGTCCCTAGGGCCAGGATTTGTATTCATTCCCATCTCGGTCAGCATAGCCGAAGTGAATACAGCTCCCTTCAAGGATTGTGCCACTACGTGGGGAGCAAGGAAGAAACCCTGGTACATCTCCTGCAAGCTATAAAGTGAGGCACCTGCTTCTGCCCCTATCCCCGGTGAGGTCATTCTATAGGAACAGCTATCAACCAGTTCCTTTTTCCCGACTATGTATCCGCCTGTCTTGGCAAGTCCTCCGCCAGGATTCTTGATAAGCGAACCAGCAATTAAATCGGCACCAGCATGGCACGGTTCTATATCCTCAACAAATTCACCGTAGCAATTGTCCACAAATACTACAATTTCAGGATTGATTTCCTTTACAAAAGCAATCATATCCCGGATTTCTTCTATAGTAAATGAAGGACGGTTTGCATATCCTTTCGAACGCTGGATGCCTATCATTTTGGTTTTAGGGGAGATGGCCTTCTGTACGTTTGCAAAATCCACCTTGCCGGTTTCATCCAGATCCACGCATTTATATGAAATGTTGAAATCTTTGAGCGACCCGTTCCCTTCACCTCTTGTCCCTACTATTTCTTCCAGGGTATCATAAGGTTTTCCGGTGATATACAGAAGTTCATCACAGGGTCTTAATATACCGAATAAAGCGATGGAGATCGCATGGGTCCCTGAGATGATCTGCGGCCTGACCAACCCTGCTTCACCGCCAAATACATCTGCATATATTTTTTCGAGTGTGTCCCTGCCTATATCGTCATAACCGTATCCTGTGGACGGGGTGAAGTGGGAGTCACTGACTTTGTGTTTTTGAAATGATTTAAGGACTTTAAACTGATTCTTCTCTGATCTTTCATCGATTTCCCTATGAGTTAATTGAATTAAGTTTTCTACTTTATTAACGACAGGTTTTAAAATCTGCCCATGTTTGAGTTGTTCTAACATTACTTGCTTCCCTTCTGCTTTTGAAATTTCTTGATGCTCCCGCTAATCTGATGGTCTTCCAGGTGATACCCTTCCACTTCATACAACTGGGTGTCATCATCGAAGTACAGGTTCAATAAAATGGTATCATTCTTGAGTTGAGAAAGAACCTTCCCTTCATTTGACGGTACCTGTACTTGATATTTATCCATTTGTTTTTTTACCATATCCTCGATCCTCAATAGAAGCTGCCTTCGGTCTTCATTGTCAATCGCACTGATCAAGATCTGATCTGCACCGCTTACAGGCACAAACTCCGAATGGCAGATATCACGCTTGTTGTATACAGTAAGCATTGGCAGCCCATCCATCCCCAGCTCTTCAAGCAGAGAATGCACGGTTTCTTCGTGCTGGTGATAATCGGGATTCGAACTATCCACAACATGTAATAGGAGATCCGCTTCTTTTACTTCCTCAAGGGTGGAGCGGAATGCCGCTATCAGGGATGTAGGAAGATCTTGTATAAAGCCGACAGTATCAGTCAGTAAAGTGGAGTACCCGCTCGGCAATGGCATTTTCCTTGTCATCGGATCCAATGTTGCAAACAGTTGATTCTCTTCGTATGACTCCGCTGCTGAAAGCCGGTTGAACAACGTTGACTTTCCTGCGTTCGTATAACCGACCAGGGCCGCCTGAAATGTATTATTCTTCTTTCTTCTTTCACGGTACCTTTCACGATGCTCTACAATGGTCTTAAGCTGCTTTTTAATGTCATCGATTCTACGATGAATATGCCTTCTGTCGCTTTCAAGTTTTGTTTCTCCCGGCCCCCTGGTCCCGATGCCTCCTCCCAGCCTCGATAGCGATGTGCCTTTTCCAATCAGGCGGGGAAGCAGATACTGAAGCTGGGCAAGTTCCACTTGGAGTTTTCCTTCCCTGGACCTGGCTCGCTGAGCGAATATATCCAGGATTAACTGTGTCCTGTCGATGACCCTTGCGTCAAGTTCTTTTGACAGATTCCTTACCTGACTTGGGGAAAGCTCGTCATTGAAGATGATGATATCCGGGTCAAATTGTTCTTCCAGGGCCCTTAATTCACCCACCTTCCCTTTGCCTATATATGTACCGGGATCTATCCTGTCCCTTTTTTGGGACAGGACCGCCATTACTTCACCCTGAGCCGTCTTTGCCAATTCTTCAAGTTCTTTCATACTATATTGAAAACGGAGATTGTCTTCATCCAGCTGACAACCGGCCAGGAGTATTTTTTCCTTTACATCTTTTTGCAATAAGTGCCCTTCTTTCTTCTTAATTTAGTTTTATAAATCCCATCTTATCAAAAGTGATATACAAACTCTATTTTTAAAGTAATCAAAAATGATTGCATTTGTATTTTTTCGTGTTAAAATCAGTATGTTTGATTAGAGATACTGAAATGAAATTTACATAGAATGACGGATCTGGTAAGGAGGGGTTACATGACCTGGGAAGTATTGAGCATTATCGGCACAGTTGCGTTTGCAGTATCAGGTGCCATCATTGCCATGGAAGAAGAATATGATATTTTGGGAGTCTACATTTTAGGCATAGTCACAGCTTTTGGCGGCGGGGCAATCAGAAACTTGCTGATCGGGGTGCCTGTGTCGGCATTATGGGAACAGGGAATGCTGTTTCAAATTGCACTATTGGCCATCACGGCCGTATTTATATTCCCTAATAATCTATTGAAACATTGGCGCCGGTGGGGGAATTTCTTTGATGCTGTAGGCCTATCTGCCTTTGCGATTCAGGGTGCCCTTTACGCATATGAGATGAACCATCCCCTTTCAGCCGTCATCGTGGCAGCCGTATTGACCGGAAGCGGCGGGGGGATCATAAGGGATCTGTTAGCCGGAAGAAAGCCCCTTGTACTGCGCTCCGAAATTTATGCGGTCTGGGCCGTCATGTGCGGTGTCGCCGTTGGTCTTGGAATAACAAGTTCACCATTTGAACTTTATACATTATTCATCCTGACGACTGCACTTCGGGTCCTGTCATATTTGTATAAATGGCGGTTACCCAATAGAAGCCTAAGGGCACATGGTTGATTCATCAAAAAACCAGCATTCTCCTAGAATGCTGGTTTTATAATTTATATTTTCATTGTCATTCACTATTTCCTTTTGTGAAAATCAGATCATTGCTCCTGATCGTTATTAAATCATTCCGGCTGTAACAATTCTCAAGAAGCAGTCTCATTGCTTGGGATCGGATTGATTTTTCCAGTATATTCCTTACGTATCTGCCATTGGAAAAAGCCATGGGTGATAAAGAATTCTTGGCGGAATGGAGATGGTCCCTGATTTTTCTTTCGGCATCTGAACTTAATACGTATTGTTTTTCGTCCAGCATTCTTTTTCCGATTTCCATCAGCTGATCTACCGAATAATCGGGAAAATGAAAGACCAGAGGAAATCGGGATTGAAGGCCGGGGTTCAGCGTGAGGAAATGATCCATTTCCTTTGAATAACCCGCCAGTATCAGTATGAACTCATGCTGTTTATCTTCCATGTGTTTGACCAGTGTATCGATCGCTTCTTTTCCGAAATCTTTTTCACCGCCCCTGCCGAGTGAATACGCTTCATCTATGAATAAAATGCCTCCAAGGGATTTTTTGATCAAGTCCCTTGTCTTTTGGGCTGTATGTCCGATGTACTCACCGACAAGGTCTGCTCTTTCCGCTTCGATCAAATGACCCTTCGACAAAACATTCATCTTCAAAAATAATTTGCCTATAATTCTCGCAACAGTGGTCTTCCCGGTACCGGGATTACCTTTGAACATCATATGAAGTGCCTGCTTACCAGCTTTCAACCCCATAGCTTCCCGTTTTTTATTTACATATATCCATGCATATATTTCTTTGACCATCTTCTTCATTTCTTCCATCCCGACAAGAGCCCCTAACTCTTCTTCAATCTCTTTTAAAGCCACATGTTCCTGAGGAAGGGTTTGAGGCAGGCTATCGGGCTTCAGTGTATCCCTTACTGAATTGCGCTTTTGTGAATTTAGCACAATACTGATTTGCCCATTATTTTTCATTCTCATTGGTTGCTGTTCCACTTATTTCACCTCGCCATTCTGCAGACAGTTGACATATAGCGGCCTTTTGGAGGGCAAGCGCCTATAGAAAAATAAATGAAAAAAACGCAGAATTCTGTCATATCATGCGCTTTCCCGAGAAATATACAGAATCTTTGCTGTTCTGAATTCAATAGCAGTTGGAAATGATAGCAGCTCCAGGTTCATCCTCATAAAATTTCAGGTTAAATAAAGATTCAAATAAATTCTCTTATCATTCTATTCAACGTTATCATTTTTCATTAACAAAAGTATCAAGAATATGGGGAGCATATAAAAAAGCTGCCCGAAATGAATCGGGCAGCTTTGGCAATTTCAATTGATTAGAACTGGAACTAAACGATTAATTACTCTCTTCAAAATTTATCTGCACATTCCGCTGAGGAGCGAATGTAGAAATCGCATGCTTATAAACCAACTGCTGCTTCCCTTCGCATTCAAACAGGACGGTGAAATTGTCAAATCCCTTTACTTGGCCGCGGATTTGGAAGCCATTCAAAAGGAATACCGTACATAGTGAATTGTCTTTACGCAACTGGTTCAGAAATTGATCTTGAATATTAATGGATTGTTTCATGTTTAGTCCTCCTCCTCTATCTCTACTTACTAATTCGACTTTCGTTCAAGCTTTCCTGCAATAAATTCAGAAATCCTGCTGATTATTTTATCGTAGTCCTCTTCTTCTGTCATATCAAACCATGTTACATCCATCTTATTACGAAACCATGTCAGCTGTCTTTTTGCATATCTGCGGGAGTTCTGTTTCAGGGCCTCAATCGCCCGGTCAAGGCTTGTTCTCCCCTCCAGGTACTCATAGATTTCTTTATACCCGATGGCCTGAACGGATTGGACGTCACGCACTCCCAGATGATACAGCATTTGGACTTCTTCAATGAGACCTTCTTCAACCATGAGGTCGACCCTTTTATTAATACGGCCGTATAGCTTCTCCCTATCCATGGTAAGACCAAGCAAAGCTGTTTCATAAAGGGGTTCATCGATCTGACATGTCTGGTAATCGGTCATCGTTTGTCCTGTACAGTGAAAAATCTCCAGTGCACGGATCACCCTCCTTGTGTTATTGGGATGAATATTTTTTGCTGCTGAGGGGTCAATGCGCAGCAATTCATTATAGAGGGGACCTATCCCTTCATTCTTTACCCTCTTTTCGAGAGTGCACCGATATTCAGCATCTCCCGGCGTATCAGTAAACTGATAATCATAAATGACGGATTGAATATACAAACCTGTCCCGCCAACAATCATGGGCATTTTCCCTCGTGAATGGATTTCTGAGATTTTCTGCCTGACAAGCAGTTGGAACTCCGCGGCGGAAAAAGACTCTTTAGGATCTTTAATATCAATTAAATGATGGGGGACCCCTTCCATTTCTTCAATGGTTATTTTTGCTGTGCCGATATCCATGCCCTTATAAACCTGCATGGAATCCCCGCTTATGATCTCTGCATTAAATTCTTTAGCCAGATGGATACTGGTTTTTGTTTTTCCGACAGCTGTCGGACCGATCAAAACAATCAGTTTTTCCTTTGTAGTAAGAGCCATACTTTCACTGCTTTCTATGTAATTCTCCTTTACATATTATCGTACCATAATAGTTTATAAAATCACATCTTGACAGTATACCCCATTTCGGATTTTTTACACAGTTTTCAAACTGATACTTTCGAAAAAAGCCTGGGCCAAAATTAAAAAATATTGCCTATAGACGAACATTCTAGAGTCATCTTTAAACACCGCTAATGTTTTCCGTGCAAGACTACGCTTTCCGCGGGTAGCCCGTGAGCCTCCTAGTCACATGCGTTCCTTCGGGCAGAAAAGCGGAGGGGCTTGTTCAGCCCCGACAAGCATAAGATAAATAGGCTGAAAAGGCGCTTTTTGCCTTTTTTGCCTATTTATCTTATGACCTCGAGGGGGTAGCCGCTGGTGCTGGACAAGTCTCACCTGTCCAGCTGCAGGGCTTAGAGGCACATGTCATAAGCCAAACCGGCCAAGAAGGCAAAGAACGCCTTTGTGGACGACTCGTCTTATGCCACCCGCCTCTCTTCAAAGCCCTTCCGCTTTTCTTATAAGCTGCTCTTCCCGCAGGAGTCTTCGTCTTGCACTCCAATCACCCGCTGGATAGAGCTAGTATCTAAATATACATTTAAATAAAACACCCAGACTAATTTGTTAGAAGGCAAATTATTTCGGGTTTTTTTCATCCCAACCTCACTCAGCATTCAATATCAATTTACTGTGGTTTATGGACTCGTCGGTTATTGACGTTTTATGATACTCCCCTTTCACCCATGCTTCCACTTGATTATCATACCATTCACTCTTGAAATGACCTGCCTGTCCTGGCCCGACTATATGGTATCCTTCATTCATTTCAGAAGTATCAATCACAAATCTCCAAGAACCGCCATGGTTGACGATTCCTTCATTATTATAGCTTGCTGCCTGAACAGTCACCCTGCTTCCCCCTACAGGAATCGGATCTTTTCTGTTAAAAAACCATTTTAACAGCGGCGACGCACTTGAAACGGGGTGCTCAAAGAACACCTTGTGGTAATCGCCCCACTTCCAATCATTCATGGATGTTCCGTAAGAATCCTCTAATTCGTTTAAGACTTTTTTCAAAGTAACATTTAAATATGCTCTATATCCCCCAAAAGGTTCAAACCAATTCGATTCTTCCCCTTTATGCGCTTTCCTCAACATTTCATCCACAGTACCCTGCCGCCCTTCAAAAAGGTCCATCATGCTGTTCGGAATCTCTTTCTTGAACATATCTTTTGATAACGTATCCATCCAGGAGTGAAACAATAAAGGAGCCGCAGCCGATTTATCATCTTCATAGTCCCACTCCTCAAGCAATTCGACAGCTTCCTTTTGTGCGGGTGTCAATTCCAGTCCTTTTAGATCTTCTAAAAGAACCGGCAGAAATTCGGCAGCATGTAAATTGATCTTGTCCATTTGAAGAGTTTTCATATCATCAATCGTTAAGTCATCTTTCTGCTCGAGATATTGAGCGATTCTCATATACCTGTAAGGCTGGGCCCAATGGTTGCTGATATGATAAGGATAACTGTCATCAATCACTTTATTATTGGCTGTGGCAATGAACCCGCTCGCTGGATTTACAGTCACAGGCAGCTCGTCAAAAGGAATGAACCCCTGCCATTCGTACTCCGGATCCCATCCCGGAACAGGAAGAAGTCCGTCTCCTTTATTCCGGACAGGTATCTTTCCATTTGCTTTATAGGCAATCGTCCCGTCATTGGATGCAAATACGAAATTTTGGGTCGGCGTATGAAAATCCTCCAGGGCGGTCTCGAATTCTTCCCAATCGCCTGCTTTATTCATATTCAGGATTGCCTGCAGTTCAAGGCTTGGATCCAAAGCTGTCCACCTGAGGGAAAGTACCTGACCGTCATCATCTGATTGGCTGGCAAATTCAGAAATGACAGGCCCGTGTCTTGTGATGGTTACTTCAAAAGGAATCTCTCCCTCTCCCTTGACTCCAATCGGTTCCTTTATGAGAGTCGCTTTTTCCCACTTATTATCGTAAAGAAATAAAGATGGGTCATACTGATTCCTTTTCTCCACATACAAATCCTGGACATCCGGTCCTGTATTTGTCACACCCCAGGCGATTTCTTCGTTGTGTCCTAATATTATCCCGGGTATTCCAGCAAAAATGACCCCGCTTACATTCAATTCCGGTGACTTTAAATGCATTTGATACCAAATGGAAGGCGTACCTAATGATAAATGGGGATCATCCGCAAGAAGCGGCTTTCCATTTGCCGTTTTTTCCCCGCTCACCACCCAGTTATTGCTGCCGTTATTTTCAGGAGGAATCACTGAAGAGGCAAATGACTCTTCTATGTCTAAGACAGAATCACTCATTGCTGACAGAATCTCAGGGGCACCCTCAGGATATGAAGGAAACAGGTCGTATGCCTTTTCCTCGGGAATATTCTTCAATGCCCAGTATCTGAACGCCTGCCCCTGCCAATGCCCTCCTAAATCAAATGCCATATACTTTCCGATGGTCAATGAATCAACAGGGGTCCACTTTTCAGGCTTATAACCCAAAAGAGTGAATTCTACAGGCAGCCTGCCTTTTTCCTGTGCTTCTTCCATGTATGCATTCACCCCTTTTGCATACCATTCAAGTATCTGCTTGGTTTCGTCCGGATAAGCTGTATACGACACTTCGGCAGCCCTTCTCAACCCCAGCGTCCGGAAAAACTTATCCCTTTCTACGGTTTTCCCCCCGATGACTTCACTTAACCGTCCGGATGCCTGCCTTCTGCTTAAGTCCATTTGGAATAGACGATCCTGAGCCTGAACATATCCTTGGGCAATAAATAAGTCCTTTTCTGATTTCGCCGATAGATGCGGAACGCCCTGAGCGTCCCGCGTCACTTCCACATCTTGAGATAACCCATCCAAAGAGATCGTTCCGGAAATCACGGGTAATGATCTTTCCACATAAAGATCCGACGCGATGAGCCCCCCGGCAAGCAGGAACACCAGTACTCCAAACGACCATAGTAAAATGACAGACCGTTTCTTTCTCTTTAACGGCTGTAGATCGGTTCCTCCATTCATCTGAATCCCCCTGTAATTCATTATTGACAATTCCGAGAAATACTTCTCTATTAGTATTAGATGATCTTATTGATTAATCCTTCTTATTTTCAATAAATGGAAGAATAAGAGAGAGAAGATGCTTAAGTACTGGTTGTCTTTTGAAGTCCGGGGGTACGCGTCTCTATAAAATCTTTATTTATCATAATCAATACGATGCCGCTGACGAGAAAGAATATGGAGCAGCCATAGAAAATATACTTTAGGGTGAAATAATTCAACAACAGTCCCGTTCCCATGACGGCAAGACTGGAACATAACGATGTCCAAAAATGATAGTTTCCTATCATCTTCCCTCTTCTTCCCTCATATGGCATTTCGCTGAGTACGAGCTTTTCGCTCGTCTTCTGTATTGCACCCAGGATGCCGAGGACAACTTGAATGAAATAGACTGTCTCTATAGTATGGACAGATGGTATGAGAAGAAAGATAAAACTCATTCCGGCAGCATAAAAGATCAGCAGCTTCACTCCGCCTGATCGATCGGCCCAATCCCCGATCAGGCGCTGGCTGAGCGCTGCACTCAGCGTGAATAACCCATACGCAAAGCCGAATGAAGAAAACGAACGGCCGATATTTTGAATGAAGAGCAAATAAAAAGGAAACGATACACTGGCAGCAGTCATAGCAAAACTTTGCGAAAAAATGAACCATTTCATAATCCGTACTCCTCATAAAATTGATTGATGAATCTCTCGTCTGGATCAAGTCTTCTTTTCTCTTCAAAAAATATTTCACTAGCGGGATAAGCCTCTTTCAACTGTTCTTTTGTCGGATACTCGTAATAAGGCAAATAATAACTGCCTCTGTGATCAAGTGTAATGTCGATCATTCCCCTCACCGTTTCACGGGTTGCTGATATATCTTCTTCATCCATCCCCTGATTGATGAGAAGTACCAGTGCAAACATATCTTCTTTCGCAAATGACATCAGTGCATCATTGTTTCGCGCCACGTACCTGACTGTAATGTTGATCAAGTTCAAATCCCGGTTTTCAAGATACGCCCTCAATTCCTCTATATACGCTTCATACTCATCTACAGGTACAAAATATTCCTGTAAAATATCGGTATCGTTTTTCGCCTCATATTCAAGGAACTCAGATTCTGAGCGCATGACATTGTTCCTCGTCACGGTATTACCGCTCCTGTGCAGGAAAAATGATTTCTGCATATCCCAGAACGCATTTTTCCCCCAATCGAAATCACGTGATAACCCGAGAAGGAATTTCGTTAAAAATGTGAACCTTTCTTCTTTAAGTTTACTGTGATCACTATAATCTTCACGGGTTTTACTGAGCATATAATCTGTTACATACATTTCCTTCAAGAATGTGTCCGGGGCGGTCGATATCCTGGCAAGATGCATCTTTACCCCCTCATCAGCCAAAACATGATTATTGAAGTATCCTGCATACTCTTTAAAAGACATTTCTTTTGTTCTTGTCTTGTACAATTCATCTTCTGCCAATTGAAGTTCCACATCCAGAATAACACCGAACAACCCGTATCCTCCGATCACCAGGGGGAAATATTCGCTGTTTTCTGTTCTAGACACCTTTACCACTGTACCGTCCGGCTTCAATAACCTGAACCAATTCACAGTTTCGATCAACGACCCGTTGCGTATATCCCTGCCGTGGACATTAACGGACAGAGAACCTCCGATGGTGAATATATTTTGTGACTGCATGACTTTTACCGCCAATCCATGAGGGTTAACAGCCCGCTGAACATCATCCCATGTTGCTCCGCTTTGAACATGAACGGTCATTCTTTCAGGGTCGACGTGAAGAATTTCATTGTAATCAGTCATTTCCAATACAACTCCATCAGGGTAGTAAGTATGCCCTCCCTGGCTGTGGCGCCTACCGGCGATCGACAGCTTTAAATCCTGTTCATTCGCATCCATGACGGTTTCAATCAGACTATTTTCTTCTTTGCCTTTCACGACTTGTTTGATTTTAGTCGGCATCAACCGTCCTACGTCCGTCATGATATTGTCTTCATCCTTCACTTTTGTGAGATAGACAAATAATGAAGAGTAAGCGAGTAATAGTACAAGGATGATCAGTATGCTCTTTTTCGTTACCGATTTAACAAACATTTCCATCTCCCCCAATTCAATCCTTTTAGTGTAATTTTACACTAAAGATGAAATATTTCAATTATTTTTTAAAAAAATCGTTTGGAACAGGTTATTGGTTTACATAATAATATTCTAGTATTCTTCTATAAATAAAAAAAAGAAGCCCGGCCGTGCCAGACTTCATTTTTGTTGGTTACATTATTCGTTTAAACATTTTTTCCATCTCATAGGTAGAGTAATGAATAATGATCGGACGGCCGTGCGGACATGTGAAAGGGTCGTTGGTCCTTCTCAGTTCATCCAGCAGTGCAAGGATTTCGTCATTCCTTAAATGGTGGTTTGCCTTGATGGAACCCTTGCAGCTCATTATGATTGCTGCTTCCTCGCGAAGCTTTCGGATATCCACCCGATTCATTTTAAGAACTTGTTGAATCATATCCTCAATGGTTTCCTCTTCTTCACCTGGCGGAAACCATTGAGGATGAGAACGGACAATGAAACTGTTAAGTCCGAACTCTTCCAGAAAGATCCCGACTTCTTCAAGTGCAGACCGGTTTTCATTGATTTTGATATATTCATCCATCGAATATTCCAGTGTAAGCGGCACCAGCAGTTCTTGCAGCTCTTTCGCCACCTGTCCCACTTTTTCTTTGAAGAATTCATATTTGATACGTTCCTGTGCAGCATGTTGATCAATGATATACAGTCCTTGGTCATTTTGAGCGAAGATGTATGTTCCGTGCATCTGTCCCACCGGATAAAGCGGAGGCACCCTGAGTGATTCTGTTTCTTTCTCCGGGTCTTCAGTTTTTGGTTTGAGATCACTTGCAGCATCTTCAGCTGGCTCAACGGCCCTTTCTTCTTCATGAAAAATATCCTCTGATGGAATTTCAGCCTGAAAAGGTCTTCTCTCTTCCGCTGCCATTTGCGGAAATTCTCTTGCCTCATTCTCCCCGGCATTCTCTTTGGGAAGTGCTTCTTCGGGCATTGTCCATGAAATTGTTCTTTTATTTACGGAAGCGGGGCTATGATCCAGACTCATGTACGTTTGCTCAGACTTGGGTTTTTGAGTCCTTGCTGCCGATGTTCCTGAAGGAATAAGCTCTTTCTGTTTAAAGACTGCCTTAATCCCCTCGGTCACAAGCGAATTCAATTCATTTTCTTTACTTATACGAACTTCCATTTTAGAAGGGTGTACATTAACATCAATGATGACGGGATCCATTTCGATATTCAATAATACAATCGGATGCCTTCCAATCGGCAGGAGAGTATGGTACCCCTCCCCTATCGCTTTGGCAAGCGCATAATTTTTTATGAATCTCCCGTTGATCATCGTCGAGATATAATTCCTTGATGCCCGGGTGACCTCAGGTAGGGAAACATATCCGCTGACCCGGAAATCCAGCGTACTCACTTCGATGGGAATCATTTTCTTTGCGATACCGATACCATATATAGCAGCGAGGACTTGCCGTACATCACCGCTTCCATTTGTATGAAGGAGTGATTTCCCATTATGCAGGAGCCTGATTGATACTTCTGGATGTGCAAGCGCGATTCGATTCACCACATCACTGATATTTCCGAGCTCTGTATGGATGGTCTTCAAGTACTTTAAACGTGCTGGTGTGTTATAGAAAATTTGTGAGACCGTAATGTCAGTCCCTTTTCTTGAAGAAGTCTTTTCGAGCTTTTTGATCACACCGCCATGAAGTTCAATAAATGTGCCCGGACCTTCACCCGTACTTGTACTCATCGTAAAGTGGGACACGGAGGCGATACTTGGCAGTGCCTCCCCCCTGAATCCCAGGGTGCGGATCCGGAAAAGATCATTCTCATCTTTAATCTTACTTGTTGCATGCCTCCTGAAAGCCGTCTTAACATCTTCCTCTTCTATACCGTCCCCATTATCAATGATGCGGATCGAGTTAAGGCCCGCTTCTTCTATGTGAAGTTCTATCACATCCCCATTGGCATCGATACTATTTTCCAAGAGCTCTTTTACGACTGAAGCGGGCCTTTCAACAACCTCGCCCGCTGCTATTTTGTTGGAAAGCGAGTCATCAAGTTGAAAGATCTTTGCCACGATTACACCGCCTTTATTTTTTTAACTTTTTTTGTATCCCATATAAAGTGTTCATCGCATCAAGTGGTGTCATTTCAAGGATATCTAGTTTTTTCAGTTCATCCAGCAGTTTCTTTTCTTTTGAAGTGAGTGGTGATTCTTTGGCTGCAGTTTCCTCTGTCTGGAAAAAGGAAAGCTGTGCGAGTTCCTCATTGAGCTCATCATTTGTCTTCTCTTTCGTACCTGCAGCTTCTGCCTTCGACCGGGATACTGAAGACTCATTTTCCTCTCTTTCAAGATGCGTTAAAATTTCGTTCGCCCGCCGGATCAGTTCCTGCGGAAGGTCTGCCAGTTCAGCCACATGAATACCGTAACTCTTATCTGCAGCTCCTTCTTTGATCTTGTGAAGAAAGACAAGTTTTCCATTTTGTTCCATTGCGCTGACATGTACGTTTTTGACCTTTATTAATTCTTCTTCAAGAGCTGTCAGTTCATGATAATGGGTGGAGAACAGAGTTTTTGCCCCGATATTTTCATGGATGTATTCAATGATCGCCTGGGCGAGAGCCATTCCGTCATATGTGGATGTGCCGCGGCCGATTTCATCGAAAAGGATCAAGCTCTGCTGTGTCGCATTGACGATTGCATTCTTTGCTTCAAGCATCTCGACCATGAATGTACTCTGCCCGGAGATCAAGTCATCAGCCGCACCTATTCGTGTAAATACTTGATCGAACACGGGGAGGTCTGCCTTGCTTGCAGGTACATAACAACCGATCTGTGCAAGGATGGACGTAAGTGCTATTTGCCGCATATACGTACTCTTACCGGACATATTAGGGCCTGTAATCAGCAGCATTTCCCGTTCAGCATCCATGAAACAGTCGTTTGGCACATATTCCTGGGCACCCATTACCTTTTCAACAACTGGATGGCGTCCATCATGAAGAGTGATTCTGCGTTCGTCATTGAATGCTGGCTTCGTATAATGCCTTTTCTCGCTTACAGTAGCAAAGCATTGCAGGACGTCCAGCTCACTTACCAGCCTCGCCAATTTTTGAAGCCTTGGGATGTACTCTTTTACCGTTTCCCGAATACCGATGAAAAGTTCATACTCCAATTCAACGGATTTTTCATTTGCCTGAAGAATGATGGATTCTTTCTCCTTTAATTCCGGCGTGATGAAGCGTTCAGCATTCGTCAATGTTTGTTTTCTTTCGTACCTGTCTTCTTTTAAATGGTGAAGATTGGCTTTAGTGACTTCGATGTAATAACCAAATACACGATTGAATCCCACCTTCAAGGACCGGATTCCGGTTCTTTCCCGTTCTTTCCGTTCGAGCTCCGCAATCCAGCTCTTTCCATTCTTGCTTGCATCACGGTACTGATCCAGTTCTTCATGGTAGCCGTCCCGTAAAAGACTGCCTTCTTTAATGGAAAGAGGCGGATTTTCCACCAATGCCTGCTCCAGTAAATCAGTCAGGTCCTCACACGGATCCAGATCCGACACGAGTGCATCCGTAGCTTCATTTCCCATTGTCTGAACCAGATGTTTTAAAACAGGGACTTGCTGCAGCGATTTTTTCAGTTGAATCAGATCACGTGCATTTACATTCCCGAAGGCTACCCTTCCTGCCAATCGTTCCAAATCGTACACTTCTTTAAGTCGTTCCCTTAAATCCTGCCTTTCAAAGAATCTCTCCAACAGGACTTCCACCACTGTTTGACGTTTCTGTATTTCTTTCACTTGAATAAGCGGACGATCGATCCATTGTTTAAGGAGGCGTGCCCCCATTGCCGTCATGGTTTCATCCAGCAGCCATAGAAGGGACCCTTTTTTCCCTTTGGAACGGATCGTCTCTGTCAATTCGAGATTCCTTTTTGAATAGTAATCCATTTTCATATATTGGTAGATATGATACGTCTCTGCTTCTTGCAAATGATCCAGACTTCTTTTCTGGGTGCGGAAAAGATACTGGAAGAGTCTCGCTGCGCTTACCTTCAATTTTTCCTGGTCTAGAGATTCCACAAGATGAGAGAATGAAGGATCCAGACTTGTCTCGTTTTCATATGAAAGTGTAAGGTCATTTCTTTCATTGATTTTTCTTAGGGTTTCTTCATCTACACCAGGGGGAAGCACCACTTCTTTTGCCCCGATTGTCGCCAGTTCATTCAGTAAGTTTTGAATACCTTCCGTGACAAGGGTCACTTTCGATTCCCCAGTGGTAAGGTCACTGTATGCGAGTCCGAACGTTTCATCCTGAAAGGGATTCACGGAAGCAATATAATTGTTTTCTTTGTCGTTTAATCCCTTGCCGTCCATTACAGTACCAGGCGTGATCAGCTGGACAACTTCCCTCTTAACGACCCCTTTTGCCTGCTTAGGATCTTCTGTCTGTTCACAAATGGCCACTTTGTAGCCTTTGTCGATCAGCTGTTCTATGTAATTGGATGCCGAGTGATAAGGGACCCCGCACATAGGGATTCTTTCCTCTCCCCCTCCATCACGGCTTGTTAACGTTATTTCTAGTTCCTGTGAAGCCTTTATTGCATCATCAAAGAACATTTCATAAAAATCACCTAAACGAAAAAATAAAAAGGCATCCTGATAATCTGCCTTTACCTGTAAATATTGCCTGATCATAGGCGTATATTGAGTCATGGTTCGAATCAAACCTTTCATGCTAATTCTACTAATTCCGACTTCTCATTATATCATATCGTCTCAAAAAGAAGCACATAGAAGAAAATAGAAAAGCACAGGCTGAAAAAAACGCCGCTCATAAAAGGCTGGCAGGAGGCGGGTGTTGATTTTTGTAAGGCAGATTTAAAAATCTTGTAGACATCCGGTTGATTTAATAAGGGAAGTTTTTACTGTTATCCTGTAGAATCGGGCTAGGCTCGGGGATATAAGGGAAGTTTTTACTGTTAAAGGAAGGTGAAATGGTCCATTTTCATACATTGGAGTAAATAGGGGAATTGTTTCCCTCTATTTACTCCATATTAAGGGCCAATAAGTCAATAAGAGGAATTTCTCCCTTTATTTTCGGTTCTGGTCTTATTTTATGTAAATGATTATATATTTGGAGATCACAAACCAATGCTGATCTCGGTATAAAAAAATGCTTGGAACATCTATCTCCAAGCATTTTTCTATTCTGATTTTCTTGGCAGGTTGCTTCTTGATTTTGGAGAGTATTACTATACGAAAAGCCATGTTCATTCATATTTTGCACTTCAAAACAGAACCCCTTACTGAAAGGAGCAGCGTTTTTCAATTATGAATCACCTTGTTTAGCCACTTTCGGTGAAACATTATTATTGGTAGAATCCTTTTTCTTTCTGGCGGTATAGAAAAATCTATACGCAATATAAATGATGAGCAGGACAGCCCCTCCGATAAAAATATAGTTCTGTATATTGCTCATCAATGCCTGTACCGATTCCAAATGCCCGTTTTTCCCTACAATGAGCATGATGAAGGTGACGGGAAATATCCCGATGAACGTAAGTACACCAAACTTTATCTTGTTAACTTTACTTATCCCGGAGGCGTAGGAAATATAATTCCCGATTCCCAGAGGACGGGAAAGGGCGATGCTCCATACCCCATATTTCCGGAACCACTTTTGGGCTTTTTCAACTTTTTTTGTGTTTTTGCTGTTTGTCTTTTCCTTTATCGTGTGCTTAATTTTAAACCCTATTCCATAGGGGATATAGCTGAACAACGTATAAATCACGCTGCTGAAAACAGCAAGACTGATCAGCTTCCCCCAGGGCGGGTCAAGCAGATATCCATATGTGAGAGTGACCAGCACACCGGGGAAAGGCAAAGAAGAAGCTTCAATGGCATTTCCTGCAAACAGCCCCCACATCCCCAGTTCTTTAATGACATTTATGATGAACTCCAGCATGAGTTTGTAACCTCCACGACTTATTTAATGTATCTTTTCCCTCTTTGAAAGGGAAAAAACTCAGCTGCATCATTTTTTACATACAATTTTAACAGTAATTGTCATAAGTGAGAATTATTGCAGCAGTGCACCCAATGCCTTGGCATCAAGTCCCCACTGATCTTCAGGACTATTTCTGCGAATAATCAATTCACCCTTTTTCACATTTTGTACCTTTCCCTCCGTAATCCATTTCAATTTTGCATGTACAGTCAGGCAAAAAACCGGGTGTAAGTCTTCTGATGGAAGCAATGATAAATCTGATATGTCTATGTGTTTAATGTCATGGATCATTTTTTTTGCAATACCTTTCTCTCCTCCTGAAAGGATCAATGCAAGTAAATCGTCGTCATGTTGATTGATTGCTACCTCAAGGATGCTCAGGCTTTCATAAGGATCCATATAGTATACATACCTTTCCAGCTCTCCGCCGGCCCTTAAAATCATTAATTTATGAGCCAAATCAGGTGTAGGGGTCTTATGCGTGGTACTGCCATAAAAATGTACACAAAAGTGCCCGGGGAATCCATTCTGAAGTGCTCCTGCACCATGAGGCATCCCATTCATGGAGCCTGGTATTAAGCGGTCTTTATACTGAACCAGGATCGCTCTTCTGTCCCAGCTCCATGTCCCTCCATATATTTTTTTCATCACTTTAGTATCTTCATTTGTAAGCGGCTGTACATCCGCATGTTTGCTTCCTGCACGACGCTGTACGTCGAAACTCAGACCGGTTCGGACGTCAATGATCGTAAAATAAGATTTATTCGGGATCAAATCTTTTACTGTTTGCCAGGGAAGAATTTCGACTGAAAAAGAAGGACGCGGAGCATCTGACTTTTGGCCAAATCCACCAACCGCCCCGGCTTCAGCTCTGTCACTCAGGAACAACAGCAAAAGAATAATGATGAAGATTTTCCTTTGAATTTGCATCAAGAACCATACCTTTTTTCAATAGTTTCTGATTGATCGGCAAATGAATAAGCTGAAATTATTGGTAACTGTAATCTCTTTCATTTTTTACATGAAAGTTCATTCCATACCTATACTACTTTAAGAAGGGAATGATGTACGATGCAGTTATTATCAAAACTAACTCTTATCAGTCTTCTTGCATTACCCGGTCTGAAAGCAGACCCTGCAGATCAAATAGAAATCTTCTTCCAAGAAAGCCATCTTTCTTCTTATTTCAAAACAGATCTTATCTATAACGTAATTGATGAGCCACTATTAAACCCGGCCATAACTGAAAACCTCCTGGAAGACATACAAAAGAAAGTTACGGTTCCTCCTCAAGATGCGTACCTTGATGAGTACAATCTTATTGTCAATCATGAAAATGGATATACTCTGCATCGGGGGAAATTCCGAAAACAACTGCTGGAAGCTTTATTTTCTAAAGGCACAGCCTCCATTGAAGTACCATTGCAAGTCATCTATCCACGTGTGGACAGTGAATTGCTTTCTTCGATCCGTTCCAAGAAAATAGGGCAATACGTCACTTATTTCAATCAACGTAATGTTGAACGTTCCCATAATATCAGCCTCGCTGTCAAGGAAGTCGATAATACGGTTGTATTCCCGGGTGAAGTATTTTCATTTAATAAAGTGGTCGGTAAGAGAACCAGGGAGAAAGGATACAAAAAAGCTCCAGTCATCGTGAGAGGGGAGCTTTCCGAAGATATCGGCGGGGGGATTTGTCAGGTCTCATCCACTCTATTCAATGCAGTGGACCTCGCTGGTGTAGAAATTATGGAACGGTATCATCACAGCAAAAGGGTACCTTACGTACCTAAGGGAAGAGATGCAACTGTAAGCTGGTACGGTCCGGATTTCATTTTCCGCAACATTTATAACCAGCCCCTTTTGATTCGCGCAAAAATATATGGCGGACAGTTGATTGTCTCAATATATTCTTCCGAAACCATACTGGTTAAAAAAAGAAATGTCCCTCCTTCATCCAATGATCTACCTCAAGAGATACGAAAACATTAATAGAGGCATCACACCGCAGCGGGATGCCTGCTATTTCAACAATCAATGGTATTCAAGAAACTCAATCCGATTTCCGAAGGGATCCGATACAAAGAAGCGGCACCTGCCATTTATGGGTGTATCTTCTTTGATTTCAATTCCTTTTTCAATCAAAGAACTGCGGAATTCTTCCAATCCTTCGACGAGCAATCCCGGATGAGCTTTGGTCGCCGGTACAAAAGGCTGCTGTACGCCAATATGAACTTCCTGGGAACCAAATTGAAACCAGCAGCCTCCTCTCCGCTGGAGGTTGTCCGGCTTGGGGATTTCCTTTAATCCTATCATTTCCCCATAAAACCTCCTTGCTTCTTTTTCACACCCTTCAGGTGCGGCCAATTGAATGTGATCAATTCCTTTAAATGTAACAGTCATTCTTCCCTCTCCAATCATTTGTGCGATAAACTTATTTTACCATTATTTTTTCAAAAAAGTGAATAATGAAAAAACGAACAGCTTCTATAATTGAAGCTGCTCATTGTTCATTACATTTGTTTTATTCCGTCAATGACAGTCGAGAGTAAGACTTCAAGATCCTCGACATCGATCGTAAGCGGAGGGGAAAGTGTCAAAACATTGTTATATCCGGCGACAGTCGCTCCATTTTTTCCGATGATGACGCCATTTTGCCTGCAATAGGAAATGACCTTATTCACCTTATCCACTTCCAATGGTTCTTTCGTCTGCCTATCCTTTACCATTTCAATTCCTATTAGTAATCCTTTCCCTCTTACGTCTCCGACCAAAGGATGATCCTGCAGTTGGTTTTTCAATGTATTTATCGCTGTTTCACCGAGTTCAGCCGACCTAGCGAAGAGATCTTCCTTCTCCATGATTTCGATGTTCTTGACAGCCAGTGCACAAGCTGCCGGATTCCCGCCAAACGTGTTGATATGCCGGAAGTAATCATATTCTTCAGAGCCTTTAAAAGCCTCATAGATCTCACGTTTCACTGCTGTTGCGGATAACGGCAGGTAAGCGGATGTAATTCCTTTTGCCATCGTTATGATGTCCGGTTTCACATCATAATTCATGAAACCGAATGGCTTACCTGTTCGCCCGAAACCACATATCACTTCATCGACGATCAACAGGGCGCCATGTTTCTCGCACACTTCCTTGGCTGCTTTCATATATCCCTCTTGCGGCACCAAAATCCCTCCGCCGGTGATGATTGGCTCCATAATGAGAGCAGCCACCGTTTCGCTGAGTTCCCAGGTCATTGCCTGATCGATGGCCTTGACTCCAGGCAGGTCATGCGGGGATTTCCCATTCCCGTCATCACGGTAGGTGTCCGGCGGGGCAACATGGATGAAGCCGGGAGCAAGTGGTTCGTACTTGTATTTTCTTTGCGCCTGCCCCGTTGCAGCCAGCGCTCCCATAGAGTTTCCATGGTAGGCCCGATATCTGGAAACAATCTTATAGCGTTCACCTTCACCTTTTTGCTGATGATATTGACGGGCGATTTTAAACGCCGTCTCATTTGCTTCAGAACCGCTGTTTGAGAAAAAGATGACATAATCATCCCCGAGCAGTTCGTTCAGCTTTTCTGCCAGCTGAATCGCCGGCTGATGACTCTGTGTCAACGGGAAATAGGCCATTTTTTTAAGCTGTTCATATGCAGCTTCAGCAAGCTCCTGTCTCCCATAACCGACGTTCACGCACCATAAACCGGCCATTCCGTCCAAATATTTCTTCCCATCATGATCGGTCACCCATGACCCTTTGGATTCCGTCACTACCATCGTTCCCGCGGGATTATACGGCTTCATCGAATGCCAGACAAATTGTTCATCCTGTCTAAGCCACGTATCTTGACCAGTTTTCACCACGTGCAATCCCTCCTTATTCTTTTTTAGAAATCGAACCTTGAGGTGATCATTTTCTTTCTAGTATAGAAATTTACTCCGTCTTTCCCGTTTACATGCATGTCTCCGTAGAAAGAATCCTTCCATCCTGAAAACGGGAAGAAAGCCATCGTGGCAGGTACTCCGACATTGATCCCCAACATCCCTGCATCCGCCTCTTCTCTGAACTGCCTGACTGCTTTTGCATCCTTTGTATATAGAGTGGCCCCATTTCCAAAACGGGATTTACGTATATATTCCAGTCCCTCATCTATGTCTTTTGCACGCAGCAGGCTCAAAACAGGTGCAAACATCTCTTCTCTGGCAATGGTCATTTCTGGAGTGACATGATCAAATATCGTCGCTCCCAAAAAGTTCCCTTCGTTAAATTCCCCCATTTCCTTTCTTCCATCCCGGATCAGGGAAGCACCTTCCTGAAGGCCATTTTCAATATATTTGAGGGTGCGGTCTCTGTGTTCGCTTCTGATCACCGGTGTCAGAAGCGCTTCATCTTCCATCCCGCTGCCGATAAATAGTTCATCCGCTTTCTTTTTTAATGCATTTACAAACGGCTCATTATCTCCGACTACAACGACTGCACTGCATGCCATGCATCGCTGGCCGGCACTTCCGAATGCAGAACTGATGATGTGGTCGGCCGCCTTATCCATATCTGCATCAGGCATTACGACATGATGATTCTTTGCGCCTGAAAGAGCCTGGACACGCTTCCCATTTGAAGCCGATTTTTCGTACACGTACTTTGCAACAGGCTGGGATCCGACAAAAGAGATGGCTGCAATATCTTTATGTTCAATCAGCCCATTAACAACATCGTGCGCCCCGTGCACCACATTCAGCACTCCCTGAGGTATGCCGGCTTCGGTGAATAGTTCTGCAAGTCTGTTGGCAAGGAGAGGTGTTCTTTCGGACGGTTTAAGGACAAATGTATTTCCACAGGCAACCGCGAGCGGGAACATCCATAACGGTACCATCATCGGAAAATTGAAAGGTGTTATGCCCCCGACCACCCCAAGAGGATAGCGGAACATTTCGGAATCAATATCTTCTGCAATACCGCTGAGGGTCTCTCCCATCATCAGTGTCGGTGCCCCGCATGCAAATTCCACACACTCAAGTCCTCTCTGAACCTCTCCATACGCTTCCTTAAAAGCTTTTCCATTCTCCTGTACTACAAGTTTTGCAAGCTCTTCATGATTGTCAGATAAGAGAGTGTGATATTTATAAAGGATCCTCGCCCTCTTTGGAACCGGGGTTTTCTTCCAGGTTTTCAAAGCTTCCTTGGCTGATTGGACTGCCCGGTCAACATCTTCTTTGGTAGAAATAGGGACTCTGGCCAGCTCTTCATTTGTAGCGGGATTTAATACTTGCATTGTTTGTGAACTGAGTGAATCCACCCAGCTCCCACCAATGTAATTTTTTAATACAGCTGCTTCATTTTTTATAACCGACATTTTAACTCCTCCTTTTAGCCCAATAGGTTTGGGCTGATTTTCTTCTGGAAGTAAGTAAGCGTTATGAAGTATATACATTCATTATGAGAGATGTGGTAAGGGCTTTCATTAGACATAATGTAAAGCAACTGTGCAGGTGCATTTGACATTTCATTTCCTTTTTGACAGAGTTATTTATCTGACAGCCGACTGCTTCATTCCGTTCTTCACGGGGTTCAGATAATCATGGGCTGCCAGCAAAAACTCGATAGCCAGTCTTTTATCAGAGTTCATGTAATCTTCACCTAACAATTCTTCAATTTTCTTGAGACGATGATAAAGTGTTTGCCTTACGATATACAATTTCTTGGCTGTTTCCTGTTTGGAACCTTGGCAGCCGAGAAATACTTTCAGCGTGAGCATTAGACTGCCATCATGTTTTTCATCATACGTAATCAGAGGTTTCAGATACTCTTCTATCATCCCCTTCAGATTCACATTATTGTTCACGATGGAAATCAATCGATAAAGATGTAAATCATCGAAGAAATAGTACCGTTGTTCACCCATGACCTCCGCACGCAGCAACATACTTTCTACAGCAGATTTATAGCTCAAGTGGATATTCATCATCTCTTTTTGGTATTTACCTATAGAAACGGCCGAATCTTTATCTCTTGTAAGAAAATTGGATTCATGTATCTTATCCAGCGCCTTTTTTATCCGATATTTCCAGTCTGTTTGTTTTCTTGTATCAAGCAGGATGAATAAAAGGTCATTTCCATCTTTTTCGGGTAATGCATGGAATCCCTGCTGTTCAAAGATACTTCTTGCCACTAGATTAAAGTATGTAACATCTTGCGTTTCCTGCTGAATCATATCTCCAAATACACATACGACCCCGCCATGAAAGTTCATTCTTAAACTCCTTAAATAGGCAGACAATCTATCACTCGTCTGCTCCCCTTTCAGCCAGCACATAATCCACTTGGATTCTTCAATACGCTTTTTTTCATTAAAGTAAAGTTCCCTCATTAAAAACTGTGCAAGCGCGGTAGCCGTCCTGTCCAGCAGCAGCATTTCATATTCACCGAAACGATGGTCATCCCTGAATATGAACAGCTCTGCATACTCCTGATCGAAGAGGAGGACTTTTGCTGATACGAAATCATTACTTGTATCATTTAAATGTTCAATGTATCTATTCTGTATATTCACTTCATCAAAACGCCTAATGGAAGGATAGAATTGAGGTTCCTGTTCTTTTAACTGAAAAATGACGGGTACGTCCAATTCTTTATGCAGCACGTTCAAAATTTCTTCGGAATGATTCACTGTAAGTAACTTCCTGTTAAGCACTTGAGCAAAGTCATCTAATTTCTTCATAATTTCATATTGTTGATTGATAAGGATTGAATGAATATCTTGTGTAATTCTGACAAATGGGACTTCTTTTTCAAAGACAATTATAGGGAAGTCACATTCATCAGCTCTTCGGGTGATCGAGTGGGGAATGGTAGAAATATTTGTATCAAGTTCGATACAAAGGGCAGCAGCTTCGCTTTGAATGAGCTGATTGAGTAAACTGATGAACGCAGCTTCTTCCTTCAAAGCCAATCCTGTTGTGAGAATCATTTCATTGCCGTTCAGCAGATTCTTGATGGAAGTGACTTCCACCACATGGACCCACTTTACTTGTCGCTGCAAACCTTTGTGACCTGCAATTACACGTGAATGTGCGAAGGAAGGTCTTGACAGAATAGATTCAACTGAAAGATAGTAAAGACTTTTCATCGTTTTCTCCTTCTATTCTAGTATTTTGGATTCAAGATCAAAAGATAAAAAGGATTGGCAGAACCAACCCTTTACTCATTTCCAGGGATCAAAATGTGAACCTCTGAATGGCAGATCATCTCCCATTCATCAACAGGGTTTTCGGGTGAAGTCAAAAAGGATAACATCCATTCCACCAGATCTTCCGGGGTGTGCATAATTACAGGAAGTTTCACTAGCCCATCATTGTCTACTTCCAGTTCCGGCAGGTTCTCCATTAAAATCCCCCTTTCGATATTATGATTGAATCAAAAGATTAGAAAAGTACTTTCTGGCATTCGCTGTCTTGATATGGAGTGTCGCACTTCGCTTATTCTCCGTGTGTTTAAATACGACAAATGCCCCGCTCAGATTTTCGGTCACTTTTTCTATCCTGAACCCTTTTTGTAATAGAAAGTCTATTTTATCCCGTTCACTTAAGAATTCCTGGTATTCCGACATATGCGAACCCCCCAGCTATACTATTAATCGTCATCCTGCTTCTTCAACGGACTTTTCGGTCTCACTATCAATCTCCCAATCTCTCCCAGCAGAAATGCCTAAATACTTATCGTCATCCGGGTCAAGCAATTCAGCCTGTTCGTACTTTTTGAACCACCAATACTTGGCCAGGACATAGTAGAAGACTGCCCCTGCACCAAAACCCACCAGAAATGAAAAGCTTGGAACAAAATAAGAGGCGACAGCTCCGATAATCCATGCAATAAAGCCAGCCAGGTTGACACCGTTCATATATTTATACTGTCCATGATCTTCATATAAAGCAGGGACATTCACCCTTCGCTTCCTGATTAAATAATAGTCTGCGACGAGTATCCCTACAATCGCCGATAAAATACCCCCAATGAACAGCAGGACCGGAATGATGACCCCAAATAAATTCCAAGGCTGTACAAGCGTACCGACAACTCCCGCAGTAAATACACCTGCCCAGAATGGAAACTTAGGTCCTCCTACGTTGGAAAAAATGGTCGCCGCAGGAACAACATTGGCAGCAATATTTGTTGACCATTGAGCCAGCACAATCATGAGCAGCAGGATGCCCAGAACTAATCCGCCGGCTGCTTCCTGAAGTGCTATGACAGGATCATAATTCAGGACTGCGATATATGATACAGCTCCTATTAATACCATGAATGTCTGGGTAATCGGCAAAGTGATCAGATTTCCGATCAGTGAATTTTTATTTCGCTTAAACCAGTTTTTCTCATTTCGAGGTGCTTTCATAAACCGTGAAATCGAAGGAATATCCGCTGCCAAAGTCGCCCAGAAACCCATATTGCTGAAAATGACCACCAGGAATGCAGTAACAGCCGCTCCTCCTGTTACAGGACTCTCCACCCAGCCCCAGATATCTCTCCCTTGCACTGCTGCTGTATCTGATAAAGAAGAGTACATCCATACAGATATCAGAATGATGATCGGAGCTGCAAGATCTGCAAACCTTTCAACTGCTTTGATTCCGAGTGCCGTATTCACAAGCTGCAATAGAGCAAAAATCAGGAAACATACAAACCAGTTATCGAAACCATATAGGAGATTCAAAATACCATTCATGGCAGTTGCGCCGAAATAGGTATTGATCCCAAACCACATGGATGCAGCTACACCCCTGACTAATGAAGGAATATGAGTGCCGAGCGTTCCAAAGGGAGCACGCATATATACAGGAAAAGACAATCCATGTTCAATACCGATGTCCCCTGTCAGGGTGATGAAGAGCCCTATGGCTAAAGAGCCGATAACAGTTGCCAGAAGGACAAGGGGGAGGGGTAAAGACATGACTCCTGCGCCCCCTATGGCAAAGGTGGCGAGCACTACGACCATTCCGACCCACATGAATGAATAGCCCAGACCCGTGATCTTTCTTTCATTTTCTTTTACCGGCAATAGATCAGGTGACTTTAAATAGCTTGTTTTCAAATTGAACACTCCTTTTTGTTTGCTTTAAATGGCAAAACCAAACGCATTAAGAGAGGCATGGGACCCGGGAGGAATTTCTCCTCCCCTTCTCATGCAGGAGATGTTCTGCGATTAAGCAAAATTCATTAGTAGAGTGCTGCTAGGATTTAGAAGGCTGCAGGTTTTCTCTCTCTTCTCTTGAAAGTTGAGTACCGTATCTGGCTCTCTTGATATACTTTCCTTTCCCCAATTTGCCCACAAACTCTTTATCTTTGATGACGAATTCGCCTCTGGATAGAACAGATACAGCTTCACCTTTGACCTTCATCCCTTCAAACGGGTTATAGTCCGCTGCCATATGGTGGTTCTCAGCAGAAATGACGCGCTCCGCATCCGGATCGAAAATCACCACATCAGCATCTGATCCTGCTGCTATGGTTCCTTTCTGCGGATAAAGTCCAAATAGCTTCGCACTTCTCGTGGACATGATATCTACGAACTGATTTAATGTGATTCTCCCTTTTTCCACTCCTTCCGAGAATAAGATGGATACACGGTCCTCAATAATCGGCCCGCCATTTGGTATTTTTGTGAAATCCCGGAGTCCCAATTCTTTTTGGCCTTTAAAGTCGAAAGAACATTGATCGGATCCCAGAGTTTGGAGTTCACCGCTTTTCAGGGCGTTCCATAGTACATCCTGGTTCCACTTTTCGCGAAGCGGAGGGGACCATACATACTTCGCACCTTCGAAATTCGGACGTTCCAAGTAAGATTGATCGAGCACCAGATATTGAGGGCAGGTTTCTCCCCATACGTTCAACCCTTTGCTTCTGGCTTCGGCGATTTGCTTTACCGCTTCCGAACAGGATACATGTACAACATACAGTTGTGAATCGGCAAGCCCTGTCAGCTTAGCTGCTCTCCCCGTAGCTTCCCCTTCCAGCTCGGGCGGCCTTGTCAAAGCATGATAAATAGGGTCTGTTTTTCCTTCTGCAAGTGCTTTTTCAGTTAAATACTCAATGACGTCCCCGTTTTCCGCATGCACCATTACAAGGGCACCAAGTTCTTTTGCCGCCACGAGCGTACGGAACAATGTCTCATCATCAGCCTGGAAAACATTTTTATATGCCATGAACACTTTAAAGGAAGTAATCCCCTCATTTTCAATCACCTGCGGAAGCTGGCTTAATACTTCCTCATTGATCTCTCCGATCATCAAGTGAAAGCTGTAATCAATCACTGCCTTATCTTTTGACTTTGCGTGCCAGGTGTCAATCGCATTTTGAAGCGGCTTGCCTTTATCAGTCAGACAGAAATCAATGAGCGTCGTCGTCCCGCCGAAGGCAGCAGCAATCGTTCCTGTTTCAAAATCATCTTTAGAGACTGTTCCGCCGAACGGCATTTCCAAATGGGTATGAGGGTCAATTCCGCCGGGGAAGATATACTTCCCTTCTGCATCAATGATTTCTGCATCATTCTCATCGAAACTTTTTCCTATACTAATGATTTTTTCTTCTTCTATAAGGATATCTGCTTTATACATGTCTGCCGCTGTGACGATTGTTCCGTTTTTAATGATTTTTTTCATCTTTCACCCTCCTGATTATTTCACTGCATTCGTTTCACACTGTGATAACTTTCCGACTGCAGCCTGGCGTTCATTCCAAGTCATCGGCATATGTCCGCTCGGTACTTCGACCATATCGATCGCTCCATCAACCGGACAGACGATCGAGCATAAATTACAACCGACACAATCTTCTTCGCGTACTTTTAAATAACTGTTTCCATGAGGATCTTTAAGCATGTCAATACATTGATGGGAGGTATCCTCGCAGGCGATATGGCATTTATTGCAATTGATGCATACATCATTGTTAATTTTTGCGACGATGCTGTAGTTAAGGTCTAAATTTCCCCAATCAGAATATTTCGGAACTGATTTCCCTACCAGCTCCTGTACGGATGCTATTCCTTTTTCGTCCAGGTAATTATTCAATCCATCCAGCATATCTTCCACAATCCTGAAACCATGATGCATGGCTGCTGTACAGACCTGCACTCCCGTCGCTCCCATCAGCATATATTCAACGGCGTCCTGCCAATTCGAAACGCCACCCATTCCTGAAATAGGGACACTTATGCGGGGATTCCGTGCGCATTCTGCAACCATATTAAGGGCAATCGGCTTAACTGCCGGACCGCAGTAGCCACCGTGGGCGCCTTTTCCGGCAACATGAGGAATGGTATTCCAGCTGTCAAGGTCGACCCCTGCCAGGCTGTTGATCGTATTGATCATGCTCACAGCATCGGCGCCGCCTTTCACCGCTGATTCTGCCGTAACGGTTATATCAGTTATATTCGGAGTCAATTTGACGATGACAGGTGTTTTAGCCACTTCTTTTACCCAATACGTCTGTTTTTCTACGAGCTCAGGGACCTGCCCTGACGCCGCGCCCATTCCCCTTTCAGCCATTCCGTGAGGGCAGCCGAAGTTAAGCTCTAATCCGTCTACCCCGATGTCTTCCACTTTTTTTACGATTTCATGCCACTTCTCCTGTTTTGGTTCGACCATGAGTGAGGCGATGATGGCATGATTCGGAAAACGCTTTTTCGTTTCATATATTTCCTTTAGATTCACTTCCAACGGCCGGTCCGTGATGAGCTCGATGTTGTTGAAGCCCGCAACGCGCTGACCGTTAAAACCTACCGCAGCAAACCTTGACGATACGTTGATGATCGGTTCCCCCAGTGTTTTCCATACTGCTCCACCCCATCCGGCTTCAAACGCCCGCTGTACTTGATAACCCGAGTTTGTCGGCGGTGCCGAGGCCAGCCAAAAAGGGTTGGGTGATTTAATCCCTGCTAAATCAATATTTAAATTTGCCATGTGTTTCCCCCCTGTAACAAATCTTAATTCACCTGAAGAGACGTCAGTTTACTGTGCAGATGATAAGCAGCTCTCTTTCCTTGTTCTGCGGCTGTAACCACCATCGCTTCCCCGATTCCTTTACCGAATATCACATCTCCACAGGCAAGCACTTTCGGATTGGACGTTTGAAGTGTCTCTTTATCGACTTTCACAACTCCGCCTTTATGCTCTAATCGGAATTGTTCAATCAAGGAATTATGCCTTGTCTGCCCGATTGCCTTAATGACAGCATCTACCGGCAAAGTGAACTCCGATCCTTCTACCGGAACGGGACGGCGTCTTCCATCTTCTCCCGGCTCACCAAGTTCCATCTTCAAGCATTCGATTCCGATGACCTTTCCTTCTTCGTTGCCGATTATTCTCTTAGGGGCCGTAAGCCAGCGGAATTCAACCCCGTCCTGTTTGGCAAACTCATACTCGAAATCATAAGCCGTCATCTCTTCAAGCGTACGGCGGTACAGGATTTTTACATTTTCCGCCCCGAGCCGGACTGAACATGTCGCGCCGTCTATGGCTGTATTCCCTGCCCCGATGACAACAACTTTCTTCCCGACATACTCTTTTGAAATATCACCGCTTTTTGTTGATTTCACAAATTCGATCGCATCATGGACCCCAACGAGATGCTCCCCTTCAATACCAAGCGGCGGAACATGGGACATGCCTGCCGCGAGGATGACATAGTCATGGCTCTCGAGTATTTCGTCTGCAGAGATGTCTACCCCGACCTTTGTATTTGTCCGTATCTCCACATTCAATTTCCGGACTTGATCTACTTCCCAGTACGAGATGCTTTGAGGCAGCCGGAAAGAAACAATGCCATACGTATTCAATCCCCCGGCTTCTTCCGCAGCTTCGTAGATCGTCACTTCATAACCAAAGCGCGCCAATTCCCTTGCTGCCGAAAGACCTGCCGGCCCCCCGCCGACAATGCCAACCTTCCTGCCGTTCGGCTCCCCTGCTTCAAATAAGACAGCTTCATTATGGCGGGCCCAGTCGGTGGCATACCGCTGGAGATCACCGATCATGATCGGTTTTGTAGAGTGATTAAGTACACACGCACCTTCACATAATTCTTCAGTCGGGCACACCCTTGAACAACTGGCTCCTACCGGATTCGAACTCATGATCGTTCTTGCGGAACCTTTCAGGTTCCCCGATGCTATCTTCTTTATGAAAGAAGGAATGTCAATTCCGGTGGGACATGCTTGTATACAAGGTGCATCATAGCAGTACAAACATCGATTCGCTTCTTCCAAGGCATCCCTTTTGGATAAACCTTCATGGGCCTCTTGGAAGTTCTCTTCAAGATTCAACAGTGATAATGCTTTGGACAAAATAGTTTCCCCCTATTCTCCCTGTAATGAATTCACTGAACAAATAAATGCAGGCCGACAAAGAATACATGCTAAGAGCGTGTCGATGTCAGCCTTATTATCAAAAGAAGCAGCAATACTTAAGGCAGCAATGCTGTCATTTCGTTATATGTCTCAGGTCTTCTGTCCCGATAGAACTGCCAGGTATCCCTTACCTCCCTGATCATTTTCTTGTCCATTTCCCCGATTATCACTTCATCCTTGTCCCTGCTTCCGATTGACACAAAGCCTCCGCGGGGATCTACCAGATAGGACTGTCCATAAAATTCTCCCATCTTCCACGGGCCCTCATAACCTACACGGTTGATTGCCCCCAGATAATAGCCGTTCGCAACGGCATGTGCAGGCTGCTCCAGCTTCCATAAATATTCCGAAAGCCCCGCCACTGTTGCAGACGGATTAAATACGACTTCGGCTCCTTTTAACCCTAATAACCTGGCACCTTCAGGGAAGTGGCGGTCATAACAAATGTAAACCCCCACTTTGGCATAAGCCGTATCAAATACCGGATATCCCAGATTTCCCGGCTTAAAATAGTATTTTTCCCAGAAGCCATACCCCTCAGTGCCGACTGCAACATGCGGGATATGCTGTTTCCGGTATTTGCCCAGATATGATCCGTCTGCATCAATAACGGCAGCTGTATTGTAATAGGTAGCTATCCCTTCCCTTTCATAGATTGGCAGGACGATGACGACATTCAGTTCCTTTGCAAGATCCTGAAAGCGTTTCGTAGTAGGTCCATTGGGAATCTCCTCTGCAGAATCATACCATTTGGGATTTTGTTCGGAGCAAAAATACGGTCCGTAGAAAATCTCCTGCAGACAAATGATTTGAGCACCTTTTTTTGCTGCGTCCCTCACCAACTGGATGTGTTTTTTAATGGATTCTTCTTTATGGACCTCTACCGGTTCGCTTCCGTCCACATCATGAGAAGCTTGAATAAGACCAATTTTTACTTTGTCTGACATCCCTATTCCTCCTAGACTGATAGATTAAATAAAATAGTAAGCGCTTACAGATTTATTGATTATTGAAGCATGCTTACTAATTTTCACGGATTTAGTAATGTCTGAATATTTTGTCTTTTCAACTCATTTTAACTTGTACAAAAATAAAATGCACTATACACTATGTAAAATCAGCTCCCTCGGCTATTGGTCATTATGTATATTCTAAAAATAGAATAAATTATTTATAGGAGTTGATATAACGTTAGCATAAGCGTTCTGCGAAATTTGTAAAATAATCAGAGTTTCCCTTTGGAAAACGTCGCTATTTATCGACAAAATATTCAGAAATTGCACCAAAACAAAAATATAGACCCTTCAAATGAAGGGTCTATAATAAGTTAGGAGTTTACTGATTTTACTTTTAACGATTCTTGTTCCATCGGACGATATTTCAGTAGCTGGCGGATGAACCAGATCAGGACGGCTGTCCAGATGACGGCTCCTATGATCATCGATTCCTTGTATGGAAGGTGGAAACCTTCAGGTGCGTAAAAGATATAAGAGCTGACCACAGCTGTCATGAACAGGGCCGGGAGACTGCAGATCCAATGAAACTTCTGATTTTGAAGCAGATAAACAGCTGCCGTCCATAACATGACAGTGGCTACTACTTGGTTCGACCAGCCAACATATCTCCAAAGGAAAGTATAATCAATCTGTGTCAGCAGGAAAGTGGGAAGTGCTACTGGGATAACGAGCAGCCCCGGCAGCCATTTCCCTTTCACTTCTTCCTTTCTCCAATCAGATAATAAATCTGCAAGCATCATTCTCGAGGAACGCAGTGCAGTATCCCCGGTTGTGATCGGGAGGATGATGACACCCAGTACCGCAAGGATGCCTCCCAATGTTCCAAGTGTCGTTTTACTGATTTCATTTACAACCCCTGCAGGGCCACCGGCAGCAAGTGCTTCCTGAAGTCCTCCCGTCCCATTGAAGAAAGCCATCCCGGCAGCAGCCCAGATTAATGCGATGATCCCCTCTGCAACCATTGCTCCATAGAATACTTTTCGCCCTTCGCTTTCCTTCTTCAGCGTCCTTGCCAGGATCGGACTTTGTGTGGAGTGAAAACCTGATATCGCACCGCACGAAACAGTTACCATCAACAATGGCCACAATGGAAGCTCCTCAGGATGCAAGTTGGCGAATGTAAGGTTTGGTACAGGATGTTCAAAGAAGAACAATCCGATCCCGATTGCCACGGCCATGAATACCAGGACTGCCCCGAAAATCGGGTAAATCTTACCGATGATTTTGTTGATTGGCAGCACTGTGGCAAGAATGAAATATGTAAAAATGATTAATAACGATGCCATGAAAGATAATGGTGTCACTTCGGCCATCAATTGAGCAGGTCCTGAAGTAAATGCTGCTGCAACCAATATCATTAAGATGATTGAAAGAATATTCATTACTGACCGTACATGTCTCCCCAAGTATCTGCCTACCAATGAAGGAAATTGAGCTCCATTATGACGCAGTGACAACATGCCGGAGAAATAATCATGGACAGCTCCTGCAAAAAGTGTACCGATGACGATCCAAATGAATGCAACCGGTCCATACAAAGCACCAAGTATGGCACCAAAAATCGGACCAAGCCCCGCGATATTCAGTAATTGGACCAGGCTTGCCTTCCACCAGCTCATCGGCATGTAATCAAATCCGTCTTTACTTGCATAGGCAGGTGTGACATTCTCGTCATCAATACCAAAAATCTTTTCTACCACCTTTGAATAAATAAAGTAACCAGCTACTAAAATACAGACTGATGCAAGAAATGTCAGCATCTTGATGTCCTCCCCTCAGATGAAATTAAGATTCATTTTAATACGTCAGACGACAAATAACAACAGAATTTTCTAAAAAGATTATTTTTTCAGATAATACCTAATATAAATCAGTTCTCATATTTCCCGTTACAGCAACAATGTAAGGGATTACACTGATCGAATAAATTTTTTTCGGTTTTTACGCCTATAAAAATTCGGTTTCCGGCTGCTTTTCAATAAAAAAAAGAAGCCGGATGGCTTCGTGGGTAAACGGGCTGATTTAAATTTGATTTGAGTAACTTTCACATGCGTGTATGAACCCGCTGTTTCCTCTATCTTGTGCGATTTCATAAGGTGATTTCTGACTGACTGCATTCCTGCTCTCCGGGTCACCCTTGAATTTCAGTAGCAGCATGACAAGATCTTCATCCCCGTCAAAAGCTGCGATATGCATAGGAGAATAACCTGCTGAGTCAATGCTGTTGATATCCGCCCCTTCCTCCAGCAGGAACTCTATCATTTCTTTAGGTGCTTTTCCTGCAATCGCTGCATGCAGTGCACTGTTGGAAGGAATATAAGAAACTTTTGAATTTGAAGCAGAATTAATATCCGCCCCGTAATTCATTAATAGCCTGACAATCTCCAGCTGCCCATAATGTGCTGCAACCCCGAGGGCTATCAACCCGTTTTCGTCCTCTGCATTACATAGATTTGTATCTGCTTGTAATGACTTTTCCACAACTTCAGCGTCACCTTCTTGTATGGCTGTGAAGAAACCTTTTACAGTAACAGGCGTCATCGTGCTCACCTCATTCTTTGTATTATTAAGAATATTCTATCAATATAATCATAAAAAAGATAGGGACTTTATCAGTGGTCCCTATCTTTTCCATTTTCTATTGATCAAGTTTTAACTTTGCGAGTGCATCGGCGAGGGCCGTGTTCACCGGTTCATCTTTTTGCTGCGTCTTTAAGTATTGATTCACATCACGCTTACTTGCCTTATTATGCTTCTCTTTCTTTCTCCGCTCATTGAAGGTTGAAAGTTTTTCTTTATGGCCGCATACGCACACGAACAGCTGGCCGTCTCCTTCTCCGCGAAGTTCTAAACGTTTGTGACAATTCGGGCACCGGGCATTCGTTTTCTTGCTGATATTTTTACGGTGACCGCATTCCCGGTCCTGGCAGACCAATTTCTTTCCGTTTTTATTTTTGATCTCCAGCATGAGGTTTCCGCAATCCGGACATTTTGTTCCAGTCAGGTTATCATGTGAGAATTTCTTATTGGAATTTTTAATTTCATGAACTGACTTTTTCGTATATGTTTTTATTTCTTCTATAAATTCGCGTTTTTTCATCGAACCCTTTGCGATTCTATCAAGTTTCAGCTCCCACTCGGCTGTGAGGGAAGGTGAACGCAGCTCTTCAGGCGCCAGGTCCAGTAATTGTTTTCCTTTGGAAGTAAGGTGGATTTCTTTCCCTTTTTGTTCCATCGAGCCTGAATTAAAGAGCTTATCAATGATGTCGGCGCGGGTTGCAACCGTTCCAAGGCCGCCTGTCTCCCCTATCGTTTCCAAAAGCTCCTTGTTGCTTTCTTTCATGAATCCTGCTGGATTTTCCATCGCGGCAAGCAGCGTCCCCTCATTAAAACGACCAGGAGGAGTGGTCTGCCCTTCCGTTTCGCTTATAGAAAGCAGTCTGAGTTCAGTCCCTTTTTCCATTTTCCCCAGTAACTGATCTTCATCCGTTTCAAATCCATATACTTCTTTCCAGCCTTTTTCTTTTACCCTTTTGCCTTTTGTATGGAAATGCACCTTGCCGACAGTCATTTCAACTCTCGTCTGTTCATATTGATATGGAGGCAGGAATATCGCGAGAAAACGTTTGACGATCAAGTCATAAATTTTTGCTTCCCTGTCAGAAAGCTTTCCAAAGAAAGCCGTCTCCTCAGTAGGGATGATGGCATGGTGATCACTTACTTTCCGGTCATCGACATAGGCATTAGACAGCTTCAGGGAGCTTTGCAGAGCTTTATTTGCAGCAGGCCGGAAAGGCTGGACGTTGACTGCCTTCAGACGGTCCTTTAGTGTATCCGTAATATCAGATGACAAATGCTTACTGTCGGTACGCGGATAGGTTACGAGTTTATGCTGTTCATAAAGCTTTTGCATGATCGACAGTGTTTCCTTGGCGCCGAACCCATAGATCTTATAGGCATCTTTTTGCAATTCCGTCAGATCGTAGAGTGACGGTGCATACTGTTTTTTCAACGTCGTTTGTACAGAAGTGACGGTGCCGCTTTTCACATTTTTCAGTGACGTCAGGATACCGTTGATTTCATCTTTGGAGAACGTTTTCGTATCCCCTTTTGAGTTAGTCCATAGAAAGGTCCCTTTATCCGTAACCGCTTTAATGCCGTAGTACGTCTTAGGGTTGAACTTCCTGATTTCCTCTTCCCTCTGTTCGATTATACTCAACGTGGGAGTCTGCACCCGCCCGCAGGAAAGCTGAGCATTATACTTGGTCGTCAATGCCCGTGTTGCGTTCATGCCCACATACCAGTCTGCTTCTGACCTTGCCTGGGCAGCCTGAAATAAATTTTCATAACCTTTTGCGTCCTTGAGCTTATTGAAACCTTCTTTAATCGCTTTATCCGTCACGGAAGAGATCCAAAGCCGTTTAAGAGGTTTTTGCACTCTCGCTTTTTCGATGATCCAGCGTGCAACGAGCTCCCCTTCCCGTCCCGCATCCGTGGCAATGACAATTTCACCGACATCCTGACGGTTCACCTGGGATTTTACTGCATTGAACTGCTTTCCGGTTTTCTTGATCACCACAAGTTTCAATGCTGGGGGCATCATAGGCAGATCTTCCAGATTCCATGTTTTGTATTTATCATCATAAGTCTCTGGATCTGCGAGTGTGACAAGATGCCCAAGTGCCCAGGTCACGATATATTTATTTCCTTCAATGAATCCATTACCCTTTTTCGTGCAATTCAGCACCCTTGCAATATCTCTGCCGACAGAAGGTTTTTCTGCAAGCACCAATGTCTTTTTCATAATAAAATCCTTTCAACAAAAATCTTAGAGTATCTTCCTATAGTAACATAAAAAGTGTACCGTTATGGTTCCCCTTTACTCTCATAATATATTATACTTAGAAAATGGATTTTTAAAGAAGGAGCTATACAACCGTGCAAAAGCAATTAAAGAAATTCCTCCCGAGGGAAACGATCGGGATTGTTTTCATTTTAATAATCAGTATGGTTTCAAAAGTATTAGGCTCGTGGTTTCCCCTGGCCGGAAGCCTTTTATTCGCCATTATCCTCGGAATGATTTTGCGGAATGCAATCAATCTTCCAAACTCGTGGGACCCCGGCATTCAATTCACGTTAAAGAAGCTGTTAAAAGTGGCCATTGTATGCCTTGGAGTGGGGTTGAGCCTCTTGGAAATTATGAAAATCGGCCAATCGGCATTATGGATCATTTTCATTTCGGTCACCGCTGGCATCAGTGTCACCTATGCAGTGGGCAGGATACTGGGCATCAACACCAGGCTGAGCCTATTGATCGGGATAGGAACGAGCATCTGCGGAGCCACTGCCATTTCTGCGGTAAAGGGAATCATCGGGGCAAAAGAGAATGAAACAGCATACGCATTGTCCACCATCGTTTTCTTCAATATCATCGCATTCATTTTTTATCCGATCATCGGACATCTGCTGGGATTTTCACAGCATGAATTTGGGATATGGGCGGGGACAGCCGTTCATGATACATCCTCGGCTGTAGCCGTCGGTTACAGTTATGGTGATATTTCGGGTGAGGTTGCCACTACTGTGAAACTGGCCCGTACCCTCTTCCTGATCCCTGTCATGTTTCTGCTGCCATTTATGTTAAGGGACGAGGCCTCTACTGGTGCAGTATCATTCAAGAAAGCCTTTCCGTGGTTCATCATCCTTTTTCTTGGAGTATCGATACTTCATACCATTGGAGTCATACCAGTATTTGTAGAAGAAACCCTTAATTCTCTTTCGAAGTTCATGATCATCATGGTGATGGCTGCGGTCGGACTTGGGGTCAGGATCAAGGATCTTTCCAAGCTTGGTTTCAAACCCCTTCTGACCGGGTTGATCGCATCCGTTACCTGTGCAGTCATCAGTCTATTATTCATTTTATGATAACCAAAAAGGCAGCTTGCAAACAGCTGCCTTTTTAATTTATAAAAATAAAAAAGAGCATCCATGAGACGCTCTTGTAAGATATTCATCATTTTATTCCTTCATGTATGGTTAAAAGTTCGGAAATGAGACATCTCTTATTTGAGTGTTGCAGAAGAAAAACTAGGAAGAGGCCGTCTTCCTAGCACATGCTATTCTTCTACTCCCTCTAAGAAGTCTGGGTCTAGCTCTTCGAATTCTTCATCGTCTAGATCGCAATCCCAGTCGTCATCATCGCAGCCTTCAGGATTAACAAGCACACAGACCTTGGTTTCCCCGATAACTTCTACCAGGATCTCCCGTTCAACATGAACAATGATTTTATTACCGTTTGGTGAGATAACCGCTTCGCAGCAATTCGGCTGTTGAAGTACGCGCGCACAAACTTCGATATCATCGAGGACATCCGGATCACGGTATTTGAGTTTGATTTCATCACAGTAATCGACTCTTTCAGTTACTACAGATGTTTTCGTATTGTCACTGTGAGAGTACCATACATTTACTTCAAATGAACCGTGTATTTCCACCTTCTTGCCTACTTTGTGTGCTTCATACTTGTGGTTGATGATCCAGCAGCCTAAAATGCTCGATGGATTATGCGGCGGGCTAATCGTATGATGGGATTGTGTGAATTTACGTCCCTTCGCTACGACCGCTTTTGTAATAATCTCTCTATATTCTGCCATTCGAGCGAACCTCCTCATTCATTTTCAATTCATCTTATGCGACTGTCTAGGTGTTTGTGCGAGAAAATTTTATTGCATAATGGGATTGTTGCGAGATAATGTATTGTATGCGAATACCCATTGAATGTTCCCTAAAAGGTATTTCGGGCGATTAATAATGAGGGTTCCTAAGCAGTTTATATCTGCCTTTCTACACCGCTATTGATTTCCGTGCAAGACTTTGCCTTCCGCGAGCGAGCGTGAAGCCTCAACATTTCTTAAGCATTAACTGTCTAGCTGCAGGGCTTAGAGGCACCGGTCATGAGCCAAACCGACCAAGAAGGCAAAGAACGCCTCCCAGGCCAATTCGCCTTTTGCCACACGCCTCTCTTCAAAGCTCCTCCGCTTTTCAGTTAGGAGTCTTCGTCTTCCACTCCAATCAAAAGCTGGAAAGGCCTTTTATTAAGAAAGACCAATGCCATGAAGAGAATTTTCTTCATGGCATTGGCCTTGTTTAACATAAAATTATATTTTCTTACTTTTTTATGAGCAGCTTCCCGGTGTTGAGTTTTTGACCTGGGAGCCGGTTTCCCCGCGGAGGATATCCCCGCCTGTTGATTCGATGATGTGGTCCGTTACATTGTTGGAAATCACGGATGCCACGATTTGAAGCAGATCATTCACATCTGTCTGTGACTCCTTGAATTGCTGCACGACAGGGATCTCATCGATTTCTTTTTCAAGATTTTCAATTTTAGCTTCCACCATTTTCAGTGCTTCTGTTTTTCCATAGTGTTGGAAGTTAACAGCCTGCTTCTGCAGACTTTTGATGCTTGCGATCATTTCACGCACTTTTTGGTTTTCGTGAATCTGCGCTTCAGCGCGCTTGAAGAAGTCTACTTCCTCTGTTTCGGCGATCATTTCCGCCAGTTCTTCTGCTCTCTTCATGATATCGTCTTTTGTGTATTTTGACATCTCACTTCACCTCTGCCGCTTCTTGAAATTCTGAACCTATCTGGCCCACTTCTACCATTTCACCGTCTAATGACCATGACTTTGTATCAGTAATTTTTACTTTTACAATCTTTCCGATTGCTGTTTTAGGTGCTTTAAAGTTCACCAGCTTATTTCTTCTTGTATATCCTGCAAGGATTTCAGGGTTTTTCTTGCTTTCCCCATCAACCAGGACTTCAACCGTTGTACCATCATATTTCTTCAGTGCTTTTGCCGAGTATTCCTGGACGACTGCATTCAGTCTTCTCAGCCTGTCTTTCTTAACTTCCATCGGGACATTATCTTTCATTTTGGCTGCCGGAGTACCTTCACGCGGAGAGTATATATATGTGTACGCCGCTTCAAATTCCACTTCACGATAAAGGGAAAGTGTTTCTTCGAATTGCTCTTCCGTTTCATTCGGATAACCGACAATGATGTCTGTTGTCAATGCAACATCCGGCATGGCCTGTTTGATTTTCCTGACCAGTTCAAGGAACTGTTCGCGATTATACTTGCGCGCCATGATTTTCAAAACAGGTGTAGAGCCTGATTGAACCGGCAAGTGGATGTGTTCCACCAGGTTCCCTTTCTTTGCAAGGACTTCGATCAAATGGTCGTCAAAATCCCTCGGATGGCTCGTAGTGAAGCGGATGCGAGGGATATCGATCTTACGCAGTTCATCCATCAAGTCACCCAGGCCATAATTTTCAAGGTCTTCAATATCTTTACCGTACGCGTTTACATTCTGTCCTAGAAGGGTGATCTCCTGGTAACCCTGTGCTGCCAGGTGCCGAACTTCGGCAATGATTTCTTCCGGTCGTCTGCTCCGTTCTTTTCCGCGTGTATAAGGTACGATACAGTATGTACAGAATTTATCGCATCCGTACATGATGTTCACCCATGCTTTGATGTTGCCGCGGCGGACCTTAGGGAGATTTTCGATAACATCCCCTTCTTTCGACCAGACCTCGACTACCATTGCTTTCGACATATAGGCATCGGATAAGATCTGTGGAAGACGGTGGATATTGTGGGTCCCGAAAATCATATCCACTTGCTGATAGGTCTTCAAAATTTTATTTACTACCGCTTCTTCCTGGGACATACAGCCGCAAACCCCGATCAAAAGATCAGGCTTTTCCCGCTTTAAGTGCTTTAAGTGTCCGAGTTCCCCGAATACCTTGTTCTCGGCATTCTCCCGGATCGCACATGTATTCAACAGGATGACATCTGCATCTTCTGTCGTGTATGTCGCTTCATAGCCCAGGGACATGAAAATCCCAGCCATGACTTCTGTATCATGTTCATTCATCTGGCAGCCATAAGTACGGATGTAAAACTTCTTGCCTTCGCCCAATCCTCTATATTGATCATCAATGGCAAAATCATTATGATATTTCACTTCTTCTTTTCCACGTTTCTTTGCATCTTTCAATGACGGCGGAATGTAGACACTTTGGAAGTATTTACTGTAATCCTTTTCGGATTTTTTGTCCGATGGAATATCTGACTTCGCCTGCTGCCCGTGTTTGCGTTGCTCTTCGTTCATGAAAAACTCCCCTTTCTAACTCTATAACAAACGAAAATAGACCGATTTCTTCTATTATAAAATCCGTATTAGTTAAGCATACAAATACACTTGCACATTATAACAGTATAAAGGTTTTTGGGGGCTTTCACAATAGAGAGCACCAACTGTCGAAATTTGTTCTAAACTACGTTTTCCGGTTCAAAATTGCAGGATGAGCATGTCGAGCCGCTGGTGAGACCGAATTTTAAAATTGGGCTCCAGCTTAGGAACTGCAGGCAAATTCAACGCATAACGTAAAGTAAGACAAATACCCAAGGAGGAGATTGAAATAGAAGAAAGAGTAACGCCTCCCATGTACAACATCGAGAAGCAAGAAACCTTATACCTTCAATCTGAAATCCAACAACTAAAAAAGACCCTTCAAAAGGTAAAAGAAAGCTATTCATATGCGGAGGCCAAACATTATAAAGATATTGTCAACGAGAAGGAAAAAGTAATTAAGGAACTATATTCTCAAATAATGACACATGAAACAACAGAACATGAACTGATCCGTGATCGAAGCAGATTTCAAGAAGCGAAAGAAAGACTCGAAGAAGAAATCCTGGAGCTGCACATGCTTCTGCGCAAAAAAGAAGCCACAATCGAGGAGCAGGGAGAAGCACTGAATAAATTGGATAAAGAGCTCCTTCAATACGAATTAAGTCAAAAAAACCTTTCAACAACCTTGAACAAGGTTGAAGATCTCAATCAGAAGCTGTCTTCACAAAACGAACAGCTTTTGAATGACAATAAAAACCTAGTAAGCAAGTCCGAAGCGATGAAAGCACAAATCAAGAGCCAAAAAGATCACATAAAGGATCTGAATAAAGCACTGAACCATTCGGAGGAAACAAAAAAAGAAATCCTATTTAATTTGATCTCGCAAACTGAAGAACTGGAGAAGCTGACAGCCGAACGCAGTCATACACTTGCTGCATTAGAGTCATCCAAAGAACAGCTTATATCCGCAGAGAAAGAAAAGATTCAATTTGTGAAGGACATCTTCCAGCAATATGAGAAGACGATCGAAGAGAATGATTGGTGGCTCTCATCACAATTTGCAGACATCGATAAACGGGCAAATGAGCAGGAAGAAAAAATGGAACAACTCGAGACCGTTCATGCTTCTCGTTTTTCAAAACAAAACAAAATGATAAACTCAAAATTCAAGGATGTTGAAGAAACTTTCAGTCACTTTATTGGAGAAATCGATTCCCTCAGAGAAACCAACGAAAAGCTGACTCGCCATTTATTCGAAATGAAGCGGATGATAGATAAACAAAAAAGAAATCAGTCTCAGCTGATCCAGAACCTTCCGGTGGAAACGGTTTATGACCATGAGAGCACTCAATCAAAAAACAATTGAAAAAAGGACGTATTGAGTACAGCTTCATCTCAATACGTCCTTTTCGATTAAAATGTTATCATGATTTTATTATTCGAACTTAATTGCAGATTCTCTTCTTCGAAGTATACAAATCCCAGTATGGTTGATGTTTCCTGTTCACTTAAGTTATCAACCGTGAACTGAATCCCCTCGATGCCTGTTGTTTCTCCGGGATGGAGCTCCATTCCCTGAATCGGCTCTATCCAGTATTCCCCCGTGGAATAAGCTTTTTCTAACCAATCTTTCCCACTGTACTTCCACCCTTCCGCCCCCATTTCCCCCTGCACGGAAAAAATTTCACTCATCTCGGGAGGCAGGATCTGTCCACCTATTTCAATTTTTTCAGGCGGATCAACTCTGAAGCAGATTTTTGGATTATTAAGTACAACGTTTCCTGTGTTTTTGATAATGAAATCCGCTTTGATGGTGTATTTTTCTGTTTTGCGGTTGGGGATGAGGTTGTAGTCGAAGTATACTTCTGCTTTCGACTCCCTTGAAATGATTTTTTTGTTTCTTTTCCTTATTTTAGCCTGTTCATATTCATCCTCGCTGATTATATCTATATCTTTATCTGTCTTTTTGCTTTTCGGCTTTTGAACCTTTGATGCGATACGGGCACTTTTAAAAGATAATAAATTGAGTAAATTCAAATCGAGAACATTTGCTTTTCTGCTTTGTATAAAAGATTTTAATACACAGTTAGTCAGCAAATATTCCAATTGTGCCATCAGTTCCTCATTTTGTATTTCATACTCAACGATGCATTTAAGATGTGAGCACCGGTGATTGTTTGAAATCAATTTATATCCTTTAAACTCAACGTACTCTCTGTATAAATGGATCACTTTCGAAAAATCGATTGAGTTAAGTCTGCTGTTCAATCCTAAATAAAGAGATGGCTTTCCCGATTCGATACTTGCAAATGAAACTTCCATGTATAAATCATCATCACTGAATACCGTGTCTTGCTCCCTCGAACCCACTTGGATCCCATAGGGGTCCAAAAACGATTTTAATCTTTTTTTCAAATTAGTTACCGCTTCCAGTTCAGCACCTTTAACAACTAACCAGACTTTTTTTCCTTTTAAATAACTCCAGATCTCAATACTATGATTGTTTTCGTATAAATAGAATTGCAGATCATTCTCTGCACATAAGAATTGAAGTGACGGGATTGATTCGTGGGAGACCTCTCCCCATTCTTCACCATTAAGAATTAATTTCAAATCCAAGCGAATCACACCCTTTTTCCCGAAATTAATATCTTTCCATTTGTATGATTCATCTTTCGTATTTATGAAGATATAGGTATTTGATTATTTTTGAAAAATGCCCTCTCCGAATTTTCCTCCTCACATAAAATAATAGAGAGAATATTTGAAACCAGAAAAGAAAGGAGAAACTTTTCTTATGATTACTCCACATGGAGGCACTCTCATTGACTCGGTGGCAGAAGGAGAGGAAAGAACAAAGTTATTGGACAAAGCAAAGTCTTTTTTTCCTATCAATCTTGATTCATGGAGCATTTCTGACCTTGTACTGATTTCCATCGGTGCTTTCAGTCCACTTAAAGGGTTCATGAATCAGAAAGATTATTTGCAGGTGTTGAAAGAGATGCGGCTGAGCAGCGGGGAAATATGGAGTCTGCCTATTACCTTATCTGTTTCAAAGGATATAAAAGATCAGTTATCCATTGGACAAGCAATCTCATTAAAAGGAGAAAACGATGTCATCTATGGGGTCATGGAAATTGAGGAAATCTATGAATACAGTAAAAAAGCAGAAGCATTATTTGTGTATAAAACAACCGACCCCAATCACCCGGGTGTTAAAAAAGCATTTGAAAAAGAGGACTATTATTTGGCAGGACCAGTGACATTGCTAAACAAGCCTGAAGATATTTTCACCAGTGATTTTCAAACCCCTCAGCAATTAAGAAAGACCTTTCAATCACTGGGATGGAAGACAATCGCAGCGTTTCAAACACGAAACCCTATTCACCGCGCTCATGAATACCTTCAGAAAACTGCACTTGAAAACGTAGACGGCCTGCTTATCCACCCCCTTGTCGGAAATACAAAAGCGGACGATGTACCTGCAGATATCAGGATGAAAAGCTATAAAGTCCTGATGGAGAATTACTATCCATCTGAAAGGGTCCTTTTATCTGTTTTCCCAGCTGCCATGAGATATGCCGGTCCACGGGAAGCCGTTTTTCACAGCATAGTCAGGAAAAACTTCGGGTGCACCCACTTCATAGTAGGCAGGGACCATGCCGGAGTCGGTAATTACTATGGAACCTATGATGCACAAAAAATCTTTGATCAATTTTTAAAAGAAGATCTTGAGATAGAAATACTGAAGTTTGAACATGCTTTCTTTTGTATTAAGTGTTCTTCTATGGCTACTTCTAAAACTTGTCCACACGGAAAGGATATGCACATTCATCTGAGTGGTACCAAGGTTCGATCCATGTTAAAAGATGGTCAAGTACCTCCGAAAGAATTCTCAAGACCGGAAGTGATCGAAGTGCTGATGAAGGAAATGAAAAAAGGCAATTCATAAGGGTAAACAGAGGGAGTTATCAACATGTTTGAATTTTATTTTACAGGTGCTGTTCTGTTATTGATGATGTCCTTGTTGACACTGGAAATCGCAAAACCAGAAATCATCATCCCTTCGACCCTTATGGTATTCGTAATGTCCGGAATCATTTCAGTTAAGGAAGCGGTTAGTGGATTCTCAAATGAAGGAATGCTTACAATTGGCCTACTGTTTATCATAGCTGGAACAATCCAAAAAAGCGGTATTGTCGATAAGCTTTTTCAAAGCCTGTTAAAGCGTTCATTCTCTACTAAAAAAGCATTGATTCGGCTCCTCCCCCCTATATCCCTGCTGTCAGCGTTTATCAACAATACACCGATTGTCATTGCTTTTACTCCAATCATTAAAAAATGGTGTGAAGATCATAACCTGTCACCTTCCAAATTCCTTATTCCTTTATCTTATGCAACTATTCTGGGAGGGATGATTACCCTTATCGGCACATCCACCAACCTAGTCGTACATGGACTTCTTCTCGAGAATGGCCAAAAAGGATTTGCGTTTTTCGAGCTTGCCAAGGTCGGAATCCCCATCACAGTAATTGGCTTGTTTTATCTAATTTTTTTAGCGCCCTACCTATTGCCGGACAGAATGCCTAAATCCTTGAAGGAAGTGAACTCCCTTAGAGAATTTACAGGCGAAGCGATGATCACTAAAGATTTTCCACATCTCGAAAAAACAATCAGGGAAGCCAAATTGAGGAATTTAAAAGGTCTTTTCCTTGTAAGCATCATAAGAAACGGTGAACCAATTGCCCCGGTATCAAATAGTTCTACCCTTTTGGAAGGCGATCGTTTGATTTTTACAGGAGACATTACAACTTTCGCGGATCTTCAGCAAAATAGAGGGTTGGAACTCCAGAGTTCCATAGGAGAAGATTTTCCGAAGAAACATAAGCTAGTGGAAGTTGTAATTTCGCATCATTCTCCCCTCCTTCATAAAAAGATCAAGGAAACCAATTTCCGGAGCAGGTATGATGCAGCGGTCATTGCCGTTCACAGACAGAATCATCGGTTGAAAACGAAAATAGGCGATACTATTTTAAAGCCTGGGGATATTTTATTATTGGTAGCCGGACAGGACTTCAGCAAAAGAACAGACTCAAATGACTTCTATTTTACATCTGAACACTCAAGAATCATCAATTCACTAAATGACGGACGAACAGGCTTGTATGCCGTAATACTGCTGGGATTGATGATTTCACTGGTCACATTAGGCATTTTTCCAATGGTGTCTGCAATGGCTGTTACAGCTATCATCCTTACACTCTTTAAAATGGTCAACCCCAAGGAAATAAAAGACTTCATTCAATGGGACGTACTGCTTATCATTGCATGTTCGTTTGGGATCGGTTATGCATTGACCAATTCGGGAGTAGCATCCTTCATAGCTGATCTTCTTATCAAATCCACCGCTCCAATCGGTGTGTTAGCGATCATTATATGTGTGTACCTGCTTACGAATATTTTTACAGAGATGATGACGAACAGTGCCGCCGCTGTCTTGATGTTCCCCATTGTGATGGAAGTTGCAACAACTATGAGTGTTTCGCCTTCAGCATTGGCGGTTGCTGTAGCAATTGCTGCCTCGGCAAGCTTTGCAACCCCGATCGGATACCAGACTAACCTTATCGTTTATGGCCCCGGTGGTTACAGATTCATTGACTTCTTAAAAGCGGGGCTCCCCTTAAGCTTTCTGACAATGATTACTACTTCAATACTCATCTATTTCTTCTGGATGTAAACGAGTAAGGAGGTGAAATGGTGAGTGAAAAAAATATCGTCTGGCATGAAGGAAAAGTGACTAAACTGCACAGACAAAATATGAATCGGCATAAGAGTGCGATCCTTTGGTTCACCGGATTATCCGGTTCCGGCAAATCAACCCTATCAGTAGAACTTGAAAAATCATTATACGAAATGGGGATTAAAACGTTTCGGCTTGATGGTGATAATATTCGTCACGGCTTGAACAGTGACCTGGGTTTTGCAGAGAAAGACCGAAACGAAAATATCAGGAGGATCGGAGAAGTATCAAAATTAATGGTAGAAGCTGGACTAATGACGCTGACAGCCTTTATTTCCCCCTACAAAAAGGACAGGGAGTTCGTCAGGTCCTTGATGGAAGGGGGAGAATTCATTGAAATATACGTTCATGCCAGTGTTGAAGAATGTGAAAACAGGGACCCAAAAGGTCTTTATAAAAAAGCAAGGGCTGGTAAGATTAATGGGTTTACGGGGATAGATTCTCCTTATGAAATGCCTGTTGAACCTGAACTGATCATTAATACAGAAGTAATGACAATCAATGAATCTGTCCTGAAAATCATTAGCTATCTAAAAGAGCATCACTATATGTAATGTAAATGTAGATTCCTCGTATTTGAGGATTCTACATTTATTTACTTTTATTAAATTCATTTGAAGAGGTGAAAAAATGCTGGATAAAGTGAAAGAAATAGCTGTATTGGCCGGGAAACAAATAATGACTGTTTACAAGAAGGATTTCCAGATAGATTACAAGGATGATGAATCACCATTGACAACCGCAGATCACCTTTCGCATGAGCTGATTCAAAATGAACTGAATAAGAGGTGGCCTCATATACCCGTTCTTAGTGAAGAAGGTTCAGCAATACCTATACAAGAGAGGGCTTCCTGGGAGATGTTCTGGCTGATCGATCCGTTGGATGGAACAAAGGAATTCATTAAAAGGAATGATGAATTTACTGTAAACATCGCCCTGATACGAAACGGAAAACCTGTTCTTGGTGTCATTTATGCCCCCGCATTGGATCTGCTTTATTTCGGGAAAGAAAAAGATGGGGCATATAAACAGTCGGCAGCAAGTAAATGCACCAGTGATCCGGTACGGCTATATGCTGATCGGTTGGGAAGTCAAAAAAAAGTGGTTGTCAGCCGCTCCCATATGTCTAAAGATACAAGAGCTTATCTAAAAGAGCTGGAAAAGAAAGAAGGAGATCTGCAATTTATTTCAATTGGAAGTTCTTTGAAATTTTGTCTTGTTGCTGAAGGTTCTGCCCACTATTATCCCCGACTTGCTCCAACGATGGAATGGGATACCGGGGCCGGACAGTGCATAGCAGAGGAAGCAGGCTGCCTGGTTTTTCAATATCAGACTTCAGCCCCTCTCATTTATAATAAAGAAGTACTTACAAACCCGTGGTTCATATGCTCAATCTAGATATGCGGATTGCAGAAAAGGTGGCAGCATCACGCTGTAAAGCATTTTTGCATATGCTGGAAGGAGCACTCTATGCATACAAAAGGGGCGAAGACCATGGTAAAACACCAGCCTAAAGTATCGGTGATATTCCCGATACGCAATGAAGGCAAGAATGTAAAGATGACGCTTGATTCATTGTTTTCCGTTCAGACCAACCTTGATCTGGAAGCAATCTTGGTGGATGACGGCTCAACTGATGGTTGTTGTGATTTTCTTTCCACTTATCAGAATAAACTAAGAGTCAAATATATCAGTACACAAGGGCTGGGACCCGCAAAAGCCAGGAACGTTGGTGCCTCAAGATCAAAGCATCCTTATTTGGCTTTCTGTGATGCTCACATGACGTTTGAAGACTTCTGGCTCGACCGACTGGTGTTTTTTTTGACCTCCGGTTATTCGGATGCTGTCTGTCCTGCGATCGGATCTATAGATGATCCAAAAGTTATCGGTTACGGTCAATCTTTAACACCTTCCTTAAAGATAAAATGGAACCAGAAACGTAAAGCCTTATTTGAAACTGCCATCCTCCCAGGCGCATGTATCGTAACTTCAAGGAAGGCATTCGAAGATATCGGAGGCTTTGAAGATGGCTTTTCATCCTGGGGGTTCGAAGATGTAGAGTTGTCTATAAAATTTTGGTTGTTCGGATACAGATGCCACTGCGAACCTAACGTAACGGTCCTTCATCTGTTCAGGGCTGCCCACCCATATAAGGTGAATTATGAAGGCATATACTATAATCTCATCAGAATGGCTTATCTTCATTTTGACGAAGCCAGAATAAGAAAAGCCAAATCCCTTGTCATTCACGGATCACATTCTAAAATCGAAAAAAAAGTACTCGCTGATGGAGTACTTGAAAAACGGGCGCGTTACAGTCGAAGGCGGCAGCGGCAGGTCGATGACTTATTCAGGAAATTCAGTATCTATTTCTAATTTGACGAGACATCTCAATGCAAATTCTATTTTGTATGGAGATGTTTTTAGTTTCCATTTAAATACTGGATGATGTCCTTTATACTAGTTTCGAAGGGGATAGTCTGACGCCAGCCAAGGTTTTGTATGTTCGTAATATCCAGACGCGTTGTTTTGATTCTGCTGAATTGATCAGCAGTAATTGTAACATTTGATCCGATAATCGTCTTGATTGTCTTTGCTGCTTCCAGCAGTGTTTTGTACTTACCAGAAGCAATTACATATGTTTGATCCTTGACTCCATCAACTAATATCATTTCATAAGCACTCACTACATCTCTGACATCTATAAAATCTCTTCTGTCCAATAAATTTATAAAATGAAAGGACTCGTTATCTTCCAGGCATTTCTTTGCAAACATGGAGCATATTCCGTTAGAAGGTCCAGGTCCAATCATGTTTGAGGATTTTGCAATCCTGACATCCAATCCATATAAATCTTTCCAGCAAACAGCCGTCAAGGACTGCATATACTTTGAAAGCCCATACGGGTGCTGAGGGACAGAATCGCTGCATGGATTGTATTCCAAAATAGAACCGGCTACAAGTATGACAGCCTTTGGATTATGCCTCCTCAATGCTTCAAGAAGATTTAATGTTCCAATCACATTTGTTGTAATCGTATTTAAGGGAAAGTCCCATGAAATACCTGTGTGATTCTGGGCGGCCAAATGAAGAATCATATCCGGTTGAAAGTCTTGTATAACTCTTTCCACTTCTTCGGCTATAGTCAAATCAACCTTGAGCTGGCTTACCCCGCTTATAGAAGCTGCCGGCCTGCGCACAATGCCGATCACTTCATATCCTTTCTCAAGGAAATGCCTGCACGAATGCATTCCGGCAAATCCGGCAGCTCCTGTTATCAGGATTTTCTTCAAGGCTTATTCATCCAATCGCTCAGTTCCTGAAGCATCTCGCGGTAGCTTTTAACAGGGTAATAGTAATCTTTCCGGGTGTGGATGAGGGTCCGGTCATGAACAGGTTCTTTTACTCCAACGATATTCACATTTTTTTTGCCGAAGATTTCTTTGAAGAGGAGTAGCAGATGGTATTTAGATATCTTCTCTTTGGCGCATAATTGGTATAGCCCTGATACATCTTCAGCGATCATCTGGTCGATCGCTTTTGCAAGTTCCAATGTGGTGACCCCGTTCCAGAAGACGTTTTCATACCCTTTTATCTCACCTTCTTGTTTAGTAAACCAGTGAAGGAGACCGATGCCATTTTGTTTAAGTTCAGGTCCTATAATGGAGGTCCTCACTGTCAAATGTGGAGCACTCACTACTTCGCCCAGTGATTTGGTTTTCGAATATGCATTCGTCCCATCCTTCTCATCGTTCTCTGTATAGCTTCCTCTCTCTCCCGAAAATACACAATCCGTACTTATATGAATCAGCTTACCACCGTAAATGTCCAGCGTTTCTGCCAATACGTGAGGAAGCAGGCTGTTCACCACAATAGCTTCATGTATGTTTTTTTCTGCATTCTCGTTTAAGATTCCTACAGCATTTATTAAAACTTGCGGCCGTTCTGAAAGCACCAGCTCCTTTACCTTATCAAGGTCGGTAACATCAAGCCCAATCCCATCTCCAACCGGTTTCCTCAGAGTATACTTTACGTGGTGGTTCCTTTCCATCAAATGATCGACAAGAACATGACCGGCCATGCCATGCCCCCCTAAAATAAGAATCTTCAATCCAGAAACCCTCCTTCTTCCAACATGCTTCTGATTTCGTGGTAATCTATGATGTTATCGCTGGAAGAATAGGTGTCAAGGTCTACCTTTGGGTGATCTTTATAATACTCTGCGAGGCCTTGGATGGGGATAGTGGGAAGAATGACGAAGTATTCATTATCATAAACGATGGTGTTATGACTCTCGAATTCTGTCAATAGTAGCTCGTGAAGTTTTTCCCCCGGACGTATACCCGCTTCCTCTACAATCACTTCTTTATCTGGAGAATAGACATCTATCAGGACTTGGGCAAGATCGAGAATTTTACAGGTCGGCATTTTCATAACGAATATCTCACCGCCATGGCTCTCATATGTTGCTTTAAATAATAATTTGATGGCATCCTTTATTGTTAAAAAGAATCTTGTCATTTTCTTATCGGTAATTCCAATTTTTCCTTTATTCATTATTCCATGCTTGAATACATGAATAACGCTTCCGTTTGTCCCAAGAACATTTCCTCCGCGGACACAAACAAATTTTGTTTTATCGGTCAGTACGTTTGCATTGATAATAAGCTTTTCACCCATCGCCTTTGTAAAACCATAAAAATTGGATGGGTTAGCCGCCTTATCAGTGGAAATATTTATCACCTTTTCAACTTCATTCTCAATGGCAGCTTCAATGACATTCTGCGTACCGATCACATTCGTTTTTAATGCTTCCAGTGGTTGGAACTCACAAACCGGAACATGTTTTAACGCAGCGAGATGAAATACATAATGGACATTTTCACAAGCTTCCATCACCGCTTCTTTATCCCTCACATCTCCAATAACAAATGTGAGCCTGGGATCATTCTCGAATTTTTGTTTCATCAGCACCTGGCTGGTTTCATTTCTGGAGTAAATACGAATTTCTTTTGGTTTTTTTTCAAGCAGCTGAGATACCAGTTCGTTTCCCCATGAACCTGTCCCGCCTGTAACTAGAATCGTTTTGTTAGTAAACAATTTCAGAACCCCCTAAGAGAATATTAATCACTTTATCTGATACATTTTTATCAAGATATTCAGCCGGACACACCCAGTCGGCCGGTTTGGAACACATAACTTTTACTCCTGTTTGAATTGCCTTGACATCCAGGCCGGATATCAAATTGCTGCCGCAATCGATGGTTTCCGGCCTCTCGGTCGTCTTTCTGACTGTGACGGCAGGAACATGGAATATACAGCATTCCTCCTGAACTGTTCCACTGTCTGTTAAAACACAGCGGGCATTTTTTTCAAGTGCAATAAAATCAAAGAAACCAAATGGTTCATGCAATTCGATTAATGGATTTAGTTTAATGGAGCCTGAAATCCTGGATCTTGTACGGGGATGGGTGCTGAAGATTATTCTCTTATTGTATTGTACGGCTATATTGTTCAATGCGGTCATAATATGTGTAAGATGAGAAGGATTGTCTACGTTTTCTGCCCTGTGGATCGTTGCAAGAAAGTAATCTTTTTCAACGAGATTAAGTTTTCCTAATATTGAACTGGCTTCTATTTGCTGTTCATAATTCAATAAAACTTCATAAATCGGATTACCTGTAATAATAATTTTACTGGGTGTCATTCCTTCTTTTAGAAGATTGTTTTTGCTGTATGGTGTGTAAACGAGATTGAAGGAAGACACTGCATCAATTATTTTTCTATTCTTTTCTTCGGGAACATTCAAGTCGAAACACCTGTTTCCTGCCTCCATATGAACGACTGGTATCATCAGTCTTTCTGCAAGCACTGCACTCAAGCCGCTATTAGTATCACCAAGTACCAATACTTTGTCAGGTTTCTCTTTTATCAGAATCTTTTCAAGTTCTCGAAAAAGTGAAGATAATTGTTCTCCCAGGGACTGCTGATTGTTTGAAAGGATGTAATCCGGTTCTCTAATGCCAAGTTCTTTGAAAAAAACACCATTCAATGAATGCGTGAAGTTTTGCCCCGTATGGACAATGACATGTTTATCAGCAAGCTGATCGAGTTTTTTCATAATTATACTTAACCTGATTATCTCAGGCCTGGTTCCAAGTACGGTAACGATTTTCATGATCACCTCTCCTTTTCTTCCGGGTCCTATTAACTGGCTTAAAGAATTGAATTCCTGCTCCAGAGGGATGAACCCTATTAATTAATGCGTTGTTTGAATGCAGTTAACTTATTCTTTTCACTATTAGAAAGCATTGAAATCCGTCGATTCATCCATGCATCAGCTGTACGGTAAAGCTCAAAATCGAGAGCATTGTTTATTTTTATCTGTTTAATAATGGCATCGGGTACTTCTTTTCTTGCAAGACGTTTTTTAGTTATGTTTTCTTTGGTATAGTGAATGTTTCGCCAACCATATTCCTTTTGAAGAAAATAAAGTGATTCATCAAATCTCTCCGTAATACCGACCATCTTAAAGTCCTTTACATTTTTAATCGCAGCCTCCAAATCGGGGGAATCCATATTTCCGCAAATCAACTTCGTCTGAAGATTGCTTGCTTTCGGATCATCTCTGACGAATTGCTCTAAATTCATTCCATTAACAGATTCCTCCCCTTTGAATTCCAGTAAAAAATAGTAAGAAGATATCACTCTTTCTACCGGATTTCGTACCATTGTAAAATAATTGTGAGGAGTTGAAAAAAATTGATGAACACCATACTTATAGTGCCCGGCAACTGCTTTAATTTTTTTCTTTTCGATTGTATTCAATGTCCCGATACGCCTTGCCTTCCCATTCAAAGTGTTATGATCGAAAAGTTCTCCTTTTATAAACTGTCTTTGAAAAATACGATTTAAAGTTGTTCCGCCAGTTTTCGGTATATGAAGGAAAATGGTCAAAGATGCTTCTCCATTCATGTTCTTTTCACCTCGCTTCCTTTGCATCCTGCACATGCAGGATCAATGTTTTTTCAAGTAATTGTAATGTGAAAAATCATCATGAAAGATGTGATTGCAAAGTTGAATGGTTTCATGGTCAAATAATTCCTTATATTCAGGAAGTGAACCGTTTACAAATTGAGAGGGAGTAATAATTGTATCCGGGGTAAAATCAGCTTGCTGCCTCATTTTTTTGGTATATGAATGGGGAGTGGATAATACGTTAGCTGGTGTTTGCTTCAAATTGTATTTTATTTGTAATCGATTGATTTCTTTATTGAAATTTTCCAATTTAATAATTTTCGGTGACAGATAGTCTTCTTCCGGACAATACTGCTTCGAAATGTGTCCGTCAACAAGCGTATAGTCTGCACCTCGTCCGTCCAAATAATAGAGGAACTGCTTGAATGAAATTCCTTTATATGGGGTTAGCGGATAGAACATCGATGTAATTCTTTGTTTGTCTTTATCCATCGGAAGATTGGGTATTCCTTTTGAATAACAATAATTTGCGATTGTGAAATAACTGCTAACTGCCCTTTTGTAGGGATTTCTGACTAATTTATATATTTTTGCACCACCAGACTCGATTTCTTTGTACGATTTATATTTTTTGGTGAACATTCCTTTATAGACGTGGATGGAAGGATTTATCTTCATTGCTTTTTCCAAATGTCCGATTTGATAAAAGAACCATTTTGTCAAGACCGTACATCCTGCTTTTGGAGACCACAAGAAAGCGACTGGAAGGCTTTTATCGAATAATGGACTCCTGTGATGTTTTTTTAATTTTTCTATTGCGTACCTCTTCATTTTAATTTACTCACCTCCTTACAATATTCCTGGAGCTATTTTGACCCCTTCTTTTTCATGAGGGAACTGGTATATAGCTCAAGTGTGTTTTTTCTAGTTTTATTTAGGTTCCACTTATTTCTTGCATGATTCAGAGAAAGGTGACTCATTTGATCTCTCAGGGACTTATCATTTAACAAAAGGTTTATTTTGTTATATAAAGCATGGCTGTTTCCCTTATCTACAACAAATCCACCTTTGCCGTTTTCAACCATTTCAGGGAGGCCGCCTGCATTACTGACAATGACCGGAACCCCAAGCAGCTGCGCTTCTATTACTGCGAAAGGCTGGTTCTCTTGTAAACTTGGAAGCACGAGCATTTCGGCCCGCTGCAGGATATTTTTTAAATTCTTCGTAGTACCCCAAAAGAGCACCTTTTCCTCCAATCCAAAATTCCTCACCATATTTTTTAGATGATTTTCCATTTCTCCTTCACCAAAGATCCAGCATTCCCAAGAATCATCGTCCTTCTCTAACAGGGACAAGGCGTGAATCAGATGTTCCAGCCCTTTGAGGTAAACCAGGCGGCTCACAGAGAGGATGATGCGTTTATTCGTTCTCATACTCTTCTCTCTTATTGGACCGAAGCCGGCAATATCCACCCCGTAGTTAAAGGTGACTATTTTAGATGGATTTATGCGGAAATCATTTTCAATTATTTTTCTCATCCACATACTCGAAGTATGGATATAGTCACTGGCCACATATCCAATCTGTTCAATTTTTTTATAATAATTAACCAGAAACGTGTTCCAAATCTGATTATCGTCCAATCTCGCATTTGTTGATTTCATCTGATGGAATATAGCTCCCGAGAGATAACCGTGAACGCTGGTGACAAGAGGGGTGTGTGGAGGCTTGACCCTGCTTAATGCCGTCGCTGCTATAACATCCTGAGCATGGATGATATCATAATATTCCAGGTCTAATTTCGTAATGGCCTGCTCAAATAGGTAACGATTCATCTCTGCATGATATACCCCTGCATTCTTTTCCAATCCCGGGCAGTTCCTCAACAAATGGCCGCTGATTGATTTGCGATCATGTTTAAAATCGATTACCTTATCTGTCCCCAAAAGTTCGACTTGAGAATTATGCTTCGTACAGCAGAGGATATCTACATGATGTCCATAAGCATTCAGGCTTTGTTTCAGATTAGAAACAAAAGTCCAAATCCCGCCACCAGGCAGGGGAAAAACGGTTGCTAACAATATTTTCAAAACTTCTCCCCCCTATTTAAAAACGTCTCAAGCAAATCTTTTACTCTTGGATCTGGTATAAGAAGTTGAGCCTGCTTCCTTTTCCGATTTTGAGGAAGCGGGGCTCCTTTTATCGGGATTGAAACCCTATTATTCATATTTGAGAAATAATTTTTTCTCGGCAGCATTTTTCACCCTCCCTTTACAGGAACTTTAATTTATGGAGTAAATAGCATTCATTCCTGCATTTTCCAGGTTTTTTTCCCACAACAATATATTTTTCTTAATATTGAAGCACGCCAATCTGGTTGGCAGAACACCAAAGTCTCCTTTATATTCGATATTCCCGTCCTGGTTTCGTTTACTAGACGGTCTTATTCTCGTAAACCCCACCAGAATAATGTCTTCAGATAATGGTTTTATTCCCCTGCACCAGCCAATTTTCTCTTTGTGTGCACTAATTTGGACCAGGTCAACGATTCGCTCTACTTTCAGCGTATTACGGTTTACAATAACGACTCTTCCGTCAACCTGTGTAAAATAAATATGGTTTTTATACGCTATTCCATCATGGACAAGCTGCCTTCCAATATCTATATGTTTTTCTGGGGATGTAAGACAGACAGCATCCTTCTGTAAACATCTTGTCACCCAAATTTCATCTTCTATTTCAAACACATAATTGGGATGGGATTGATGAGGCTTTGTCGTAGCCACTTTCCGATAATCTACTTCAGGATCAAACCGATGCCACGGCGCCCTCCCCAATACATTCCACAATCTTTCAACACGTCCCGATCCATTCAATTCCACCACCATATCCAATCCTGTATTTGCTACCAGTAAATTTCCATTTTTCATTGGACTGACATGGTGTATATCATTCATGAATGGGAGAGACATATACTGAATGGGGGTGAAATTCGAAACATCATAGACCAAGACTTCTGTTGTGGTTCCCACATATAGTCTATTTCCTTTTAATGTTGCGGCAGTGAATGAAATGGATGCCTCGTGATCTGCACAAACATCTTTAGGGGATGTGTATTCAATGACTTTTTTGGAGGTTTTAGTTTGAAGATTGAACTTTAATATCACACCTTTTTTAAACTGTTCCCAATCCTTCATTACATCCGCTTTTTGCTCTGCACCTACTAAAAATAATTCTTTCATGTAGTTTCACCTCAGTAACTTCATTTTCTATACCGCCTGTAATATGACCTCAGTTTGAATATTTCCTCCTTCATTTTTCGTTGATTGTTAGATGTACCCGTTTTTGGGTGAGACCTATATAATGTTAAAACCCTGTCTAAATAGTGGAGCCTGTAGTTTCTAACGACCATCCTAAGCCACATATCATAGTCTTGGGTAAACTTTAACGCAGGATTAAAATACCCTATTTCCTCAAACACCGACCTTTTCACAAGAACAGTCGATCCATTTATTGGGTTGCGGTCAAACATTTCCCCGTATATTTGTTGATCATTCATGAACTTAAGGTTCACATTTTTCAATAAAACGTTATTATTTTGATCGATGACATTATAATCAGTAAACGAAAGGTCTGCTCCGTGCTTGATTAAGTCTCTCAATTGAGAATCTAATTTATCCGGAAGCATCATATCGTCTGAACTTAACCATGCTATATAGTCCGCTTTGGAATGGTCGATTCCCCAATTCACCGCCGTGGCCGTCCCTCCGTTCGTTTTCTTTAAATATGTTAGCCTGTGCATGAATGGGAGGACTTTTTCGGTATGTTTCGTTGAACCATCATCTACTACTATAATTTCGTAATTATTATACGTTTGCTCAAGAGCACTTCTAATAGACTGGTCTATAAATTCACAATTATAAAATGGAATGATGATTGATACTTTAGGATTCAATTTTCCACCTGCCTTATGCCAGATTCCTCTGTAATTCACTCTTCATATAATATGTACAGCATGTTCACTTTGACATCATAAATAGTCAATTTAAGGGATTCATCCAATTAATAGTGGTTAAGCCCGCTACAAATCTTATAGACAATCATATATAAATAGTATGAAACATCATTGGAGGGTTGAATTTGAAAATATTATTTGTGTTTTATGTGCCTAGCGGCGGTGTAGAAACACTTAATAGAGAACGGGCGGCTGCATTAAGACCTGCTGGGATCGCGTGCGAGTTTCTTTACTATAGTAAAAGGAGGAACCTGCTCAATCATGAGGATACAAATGTTTATATAACCAATCAGGATTATGAAATACAGCAGATCTTGAAAAATGGGAGATATGATGCCATCATCATTACCTCAGACTATTCTGGAATGGAGAGATTCAGGAGATTAGGCTTTAAAGGGAAGATCATCCTTGAAATACAGGGCCTTGGACCCAAAAGTACAGCAAGGGCTGAATTAAAAAAAGCGATTCCCTATGTGAACCAATATTGTAATGGTCTTCTTTATCCAAAGACTTCTCATATAGGGGCATTATTTAATGAGTTTTTCCCTTCAAAGCCTGCTTTTGCATTTAACAATTGTTTTAATCATAATGCATTCAGTTATAAACCACTCCCTCAGAAAAACAAACCCATCATCGCATGGATCGGGAGGTTGGAAGATAATAAGAATTGGAGAGAATTTCTAAAAATAGGCAGTGGCCTGCTTAAGAGAAACTTGAATATTGAATTATATATGTTCGAGGATCCCAGTTTATCGACCGAAAAAGAAAGAAAAGATTTTAATAATATGAAACAGGCGTTGAATTTGGATCGTCATTTAGTTTTATTGCAAGATGTTCCACACAGCCAGATGCAGCATTATTTTTCTAGAATAGGAGACTCAGGAGGTTTCCTATGTTCTACTTCCAAAGTAGAGGGTGCCCCGTACTCACTTCTTGAGGCGATGAGTTGTAGATGCCCCATCCTGACTACAGATTCTGATGGAGTTAGAAGCTCCATCATTCACAATCATACCGGTATGTATTACTCGATAGGCAATATTGATGAAGCCGTCCGTCAAGCCGATCTATTAATGAATAATGTCCAGCTTAGGAAACAGATCATCGATAACGCGCTCATTCATTTAAAGACTCAGTTCAGTCATGAGCAATATCGTAAGCATTTCTGCTCCATGCTTCAGACATTAGGAGTGTCATAAGTAACTTCTTCAGCAACCCTGGGTCACTGTTCCAACAAAAAGGTTATATGTGCATAAACTGTTAAAAAGAAAAGGTGATTCTATCGTGAAAGCATTTGTAACAGGAGGAGCGGGTTTTATAGGTTCACATTTAACAGATTCTTTACTTGATATGGGCACAGAAGTTCATATCATAGATAATTTAAGCAGCGGTAAAAAAGAATACGTTAATCCTGCAGCGGTTTTTCATGAGAAAGATATTTCAGATCCTTCCATCGTTGAGCTCATAGATCTTCATAAACCGGATTATATCTATCATTTAGCCGCCCAGGCAGATGTGAACCGATCTACTGAGTGTCCCTATCAAGATATGAAAACAAATCTTATTGGAACAATCAATCTATTGGACGGGTGCCGAAAAGCTCCGATAAAAAAGTTTATTTTTTCTTCAACTTCAGCTGTATACGGAAATGGCCCCGATAAAAAGTTGACTGAACAATCCCCACTGAACCCTGCTTCCTTCTACGGTTTATCTAAAGTTTCAGCAGAAAAGTATATACAACTGTATGGCGATTTCTTTTCTGTACCATTTTCAATCCTGCGATATGGTAATGTTTACGGACCGAGGCAAACAGCAAAAGGAGAAGGAGGAGTCATTGCAGTCTTTTTGGAAAAGTTGAAGCAAAGTGAGCGTTTAAAATTAAACGGCGACGGTGATCAAACCAGGGATTTCATATATGTACAGGACATTGTGGATGCTAATATTGCAGCAAGTATGCACCACTCTAATGACATCTTTCATATCAGTACAGGTTCCTCTGCCTCAATCAATAAGCTGATTGAATTATTAAAAGATCTGCACCCTTCTCCAATTGATTATTTTCATTCGGAAAATCGGATCGGGGATATCAAACACAGCTGTCTTGATAATTCAAAGGCAGTGAATTCATTAAATTGGTCGCCTTCTTTTTCACTCAAAGAAGGAATCCTGCAGACTTATCGTTCGTTTCTTAAAAAGTGAATTCTTCAAAAATAACCAAGGCCCCTCTTCTGCGAGGGGCCTTTCAGTCATATGTTATTTCCGATCATTCTTTTCGAAAATTTTCTTATATTTGTTCTTGATTGCGGCGGACTCACTATGAATGGATTTTCCATGAGTATAGGAACCCATTTTTTTATGCACCCTGTATAACGTGAGTATTTCATCTAAATAATGAATATTCGTATACTGACTCAGCCTGCACCACATTTCATAATCTTGGGTATATTTAAGCTTTTCATCAAACCAGCCTGCTCTTTTAATTAATTCTATCTTGGCCATCACCGTACATCCATTGATCGGACAGCCTTCTAAAAGGATTTTCTGGAATGTTTTTCGATTAAGCTTTCTTGATCTGATCTCGTTTATAATATTGTTATCTTCATCAATCGTTTTAAACGCTGTATAAGATGCATGTGCATTTATTGACTGCATAAAATGAAGTTGTCTTTCAATCTTATTACCGACGAACATATCATCTGAACTCAGCCAGGCAAAATATGATCCGGTTGCGTGTTTAACACCCAGATTTAAAGCTGAGGCAGTTCCCCCATTCGCCTTTCGAATATATGTGATTTCATTTTTAAACGGCGCCACTTTATGAGCATATTGAGTGGAACCATCGTCGACTACAATGACTTCAATGTTTTTATAAGATTGCTTCAATGCACTTTTAATCGCAGCGTCAACATACCGACAATTATAAAATGGAATAATGATTGACACTCTTTCCATCTTTGTCCCCCTCCCCTTGTTCAAAATTTTGAAGATTAACTTAAAAGGGTGCCTGATCAGGCACCCTTTTAGTAATAGACAATTTCAACGGGCAGGACAGCTCCATTTTTTATTTTGTAGCATCGGAGTTCTTCAGATCGTTTGCTGATGGCAGCGATAAAGTAATACACATCAGGATAAAATGAAGAACGGATGTCATCTTTGGATGGAACCGCCTGACCAAATGGGTGCGTGTGAAATATTCCCATAAAACGCTGATTTTTTTGCTTCATCTTTTTTTCGACCTGGTCTTGTTCATTTACATCCATGGCAAATGAAAATGGCGAGGGTTCTATATTGACCATAGGCCAGAAAGTCATACATTTGTTAAACCTGCCCGATATGAGTCCACATGCCTCATTAGGCAAAAGTCTGCGGCCATTCCTCATCATTTCCTCATACATCTTTTCAGGAAGAAGGACTTGATTTTTATGCGTTGCATCCGCAGCCTTTAAACTTGAATTTCGTCCTTTGCGCTTCCATTTTCTTTCTCTGTTCTTTTTTGATTCCAATGGGTGCACTTTTACTCTGTCTATAAATTTTGTTAAGATCTCTATACTGCATTTGCTCCCCTCCTTTCACTAACGAATATATTTCGTTGGATTGAACATTGTTTTCCTTGAAGATTCTGTTGGAATCGGGATATTCCCCTTTCCATATTTATCAAATTCCGGATTTGACTCCGGGATTAACGGCTTCGTTGAAGCCGGACTCTGTTTCATTTTGCTATAGAGATCATTTTTTTTGTTCGTTTGTGCCTGAAGCTCATAACGCAGTCTTTTTAATTCTTCCTCCAGCTCTTCTTCCCGCCTGCTTGCATTCTCCTTAGTATCGGTATATGTTTCATCTATTAATGAAAGCTTGGCTTCAAGCTCTGATTCCCTTCGTTTATACTCGTCCAGCCGGGACCTTAAAGCATCCAGTTCTTCTTCGTAAAATTCTTCAAGTTTCTTCAAGTCTTCATGCAATTTGTTCATTTTTTCCAAGTAATGATTTTCAGAGTCGGACGAGACTGCCTGATCTGCCATCACTTTATTTACTTCACTGAATTTTGTTGAATACTCAACAAGCTGCTCCTCGATTTTATTCAGTTTTTTCATGACCTCCGGATGATATACTTCCTCTGGTTTCCCCCATAAGAATCTCCACACCTTTTTGTACCACCTTTCTTTTTTTTCACATTGTTTTTTTAATGAGTCCAGGAGTTCCAGATCTTTTTCAATCATCAAGATGAAAAATCTCAAGTCCCCTTCCCCTTTAGGTCTCCCTGCCATTTTGGTAGCAGTGCTGTCAATGAATAAATCAAGCATTTTCTTGGTCAATTGATCCGCCCTGTTTTTATTTTCAGTGAGATTGCTTTCATAAATAATCCTTATTTCAGGTATATTTTCTTTGAACGGTGGAAGCGTTTCTTCTTCAACCGGGTTTACCGCTGGCTCAGCTCTTGTTTCTTCACCAGGTCCCTTGATGGCTTCTACATCGATCTTATTATGAAGAAATCGATTGATTTCTCCTATTCGCTGCATATTTTGGTTTCTTTCCATTAACAGATAGTCTATCTGAGCCAGCAACACTTCAATCGTTTCATGATTTCCTGTAATCTCCGTTTTATAGATTCCTTGTTTTGTTTTCTGTTTAGAGATTTCTTCTGAAGCATTTTTCATTCTTTTTGAATAAGAATGATAAAGGGATTCAATTTCACTGGATAATAGATGAAAATCGTCAAGCAAGCTTTTATAATCGGTTATATGTTCAGGTTCGTTCGATTCCTGATTCATTTTTCATTCACCTCCACATTCTTCATTTGTACTATCTTATGTACAGTTTGTTTACATGTTAAAAAAAAGGAGAGAGTTTCCTCTCCCCTCATTTAATTAGTCATCCAGACCGCCCAGCAGGTCAGCAAACGTTTCACACTCACCGAATTCTACTAATGCTTCTACTACTCCGCTGTCAAAGACTACAGCATTAGCTGTATTTCTCAAGATCAAGCGGAACCCTTCAGCGATAGGTCCAAGTAATCCAGTGAAGATTTGAAGCTCATAAAACATTTGTTCTGGAGCTCCGTCGAAGTAGCGGATACCTTCACCCACTGCAGTCAATGCATCTTCTCCGCAAGTGACCCTGTCAATTGAAGATGGGTTGAAAGAGAAACTGAAGTCAGGCTGGAATCCTGTAGCTGTCGGAGCAGGAGTAGGACCAACTTCTGTATCAGTGAATGAGTAAGACCATGTGCTGTCTGCTAGCGAACATTCTTGACAGATTTCTGCTCTCAATGTGGAAAGACCTGTTACTACGTCTGCATCTCCGCCTGTTCCGAATGTAGCATCGGTGTCTTCATTTCTCGCAAGAGCGGTTGCTTGACACTCACAGTTGTCAACCGGGAATAATCCAGGGCATTGACGAGGGAACTCAAGCAGGCTTAAGTCACACTGTAACTTCTCTTGAGGAAGCGGAATGTTATTCGGACGCGGGAAGCAGAATTTAGCCAATACTTCAAGCTTAACCGGGTACTCCACTTGAACATCTTTACACAGTACAACGCGAAGTGGGATCATTGGACCGAAGGGATCTGGCCCCATTAATACTCCGCCGGTAGAGGAAGCAATAACTTGCGTTGCTCTAATGTTCAAGTTGTCGTTAGTGATGCCTGTAGGCACACAAAGAGCGATTTCATCAGTGAACTGTGTTCTGACTGTGAAAGAACATTCAGCAACTCCATCGATCAGGATGGTTACTTCTACAGGTACTGTCCACACGATCAATACTCTGCCGGGATTACCGTTTTCGATGATCGTACCTGTCACACTGACATCTGCCGGATCAACAGGAGCAGTCTGAACTTCTACCCGCTGACCTGCTGCCAATGCTGCACTGACAGCTGCGCGGCAAGCTTCATCCGGAATGAAGTTCTTGTTTTCATACTTGTTTGCAAAGAACACCCAGTCATAGACTTTGTCTACGCGGATACATTCTGGAGCAAGGTCGTTCGTGTCTAGAGGAATCGGTGACGCTGAAGGTGTAGGAGTCTGGGAACCCCTGATTTGTTTACGTTTTTTCAAACGAATCTTCCTTTCTTTTAAATGAATATTTATATCACACTATATCCTATGGACGAGAAGGAATTTGGTATAGAGTAAATACCTATTTTTCTAAAAAAAATATAATAGGCGTTTTACTAGTTTTTTAAAAATCCGCTGAAAATAGGCAGATTATATAGACATTTGACAGTATTACTTTAGAAAAGAATTCATATTATATAACATGAAAAGGGGGGATGTAATAAAAGTAAGTAAATGAAGCTATCAAATAATCCTTTAAATTTAATTATAAAATTGAGATCTTCGAATACCTTTTGAATGAATATTACGAACGTGAAGAAATGACCTATCATTGCAATGATATTTATTATATATATATAAAGCCGTGTAAACGCTGGGAAGTTTACACGGCTTTTTCTATGGGAATCACATCATGGTTCAATACATACATTTAAATATAACCATACATCCCCGAAAGCATTACTGTGAGGAGAGGTGAAGAACAATGAAGCAGCTCACCCAAACCCAGCTGCAGCAAATGATCATTCATTATAAATCTGAACTTCATAAATATCAGCAAAAATGCAGAGCGCTTGAAACTGAACCAATGGCTCAACTGCTGACAACAATAAAATCGGAACTGTCCCGTGTGCAAACTGAAAATGAAACACACGCCAAAGAGGCTAAGGAGTGGAGAAGTAAATATGAATTCACTTCACAAGAACTTAATGAAAAATTGAAAACAGTAAAGAGCATGCAGACAGAATACAATAGATTGCAATCAGAATTACGAATAATAAAAAAAGCTCTTATAAAAGAAAAGAAAATGAATTACAATAGCTGCTCATTGGCAATGCACCTTGAAAGCGACATTCATTCGTTAAAAAATACAATTAAAAGACTGGAAGATGAATCCACTTCCCTTCATATTAATGTTGCGTTTATTTGTGAAGATTTACGAAAAGAACAAATTAAAACCCACTTTCTGGAAAAGTCATTGCTGGACACAGAAATATCGATTTTCGAAGCGGCTCGGAAAATGCTGGATCAACAAAAAATTGAGCAGCTTATTAGTAATACCCGTTCGGAAAAAGAAGCTTTAATGAAGAAACTCGAATCTTTTAATAAAGTGAATACAGAACTTCGCAGGCAAAAAAGTCATACCGAGCAACAATTAGAGAAAGAAAGAGAAAAAGTAAGGTTGCTTGAGGAAATCGTTCATCAAGAAAGAAAACAAAAAAGCGAATTAGCACATGCCCTGTTATCATTTCGAAAAAAATTTGAAAAGATGCAGAGCATCACACGATATAAAGATAATGAGTAGAAGTACGAATGAGACTTAATTTTGACTAAATTCCGTATTTTTTTATAACTTTTCAGCCTTTCAAATCTGTTTTTTCATTTATGTCAGCTATATCATCATTCAATTTGATAGAGTTGCGCATATGATAGAGAGATTTAGTTAGCAGAAAGGATGAAATATTAGAATGGGTATCTATTTAGATGGACGTACAAGTCAAAATGCAAGTCTTGCTGAAAGTATGACCACCCCGATACTGGTTGGGGATGAAGAACTTTTCGGCATTATTGGATTGGATGTGACAAAAGCAGTTGTGGGACAGATAAGAGTTTCTTTTTCAGGAACCGTGGCAGTACAGCTGCCTTTGCTCCCAGTTTTAACCGAAGTAACCATTACAATTATCAGGGGTACTGAACAAACCGGTCTCACAACTGTTTATTCAGCCACCCAGCAGCTCAGTCTTGAAATTGCAGGACCGCAAATTATTACATTCTCGGGGGCAGACTTCAATGCACCAAAGCCGCAAGCCGGTCCACTCGTTTACAGTGCATACATCACCGCTTCTGCAGTCGGGACCATTCGTGTTGGACCTGAAAGCTTCAGCGCCATAGCCACTGCAGGATAAAAAAATAAGCCGTCTTAAGCAGACGGCTTTTAATCTTATCTATTTACATAAACTCCTTCAACAACCCGCCAAACGTCTCATCATCAAGCTTCAATTCATGAGAATTCAACGGCTCATCTGAATACCCGGCAACAAGTTCCTGATAAGAAGGCTGCTCAGAGTTCTGATAAATCAAACCTGTCACAAGTCCTTCTTTTTCCATCAGGACATTCATCGCCTGCCCTCGGTTGGATGGATCATACCCTTCCACATCGGCAAGCTTCGTCAAGTTCTCTTTGAACCAGTCGTACGTGTTAATTTTGTTGTAGGTCACGCAGGGACTGAATACGTTGATCAAAGAAAATCCTTTATGGTTCAGGCCGGCTTCAATCAGAGCAGTCAGTTCTTTCAAATCAGATGAAAAGCTTTGGGCGACGAATGTAGCGCCCGCTGTCAAAGCCATTTCCATCGGCGCAAGGGCCGGTTCGATCGATCCTTGCGGGGTTGACTTCGTTTTGAATCCTGAAGAGGACCGCGGTGAAGTCTGTCCCTTTGTCAGTCCATAGATTTGGTTATCCATTACAATGTAAGTGATATCTACATTTCGGCGGATGGCATGGATTGTATGCCCGAGTCCAATGGCGAATCCATCCCCGTCCCCTCCTGATGCGATGACGGTAAGGTCTCTGTTTGCCATTTTCAAACCTTGGGCAATTGGCAGAGAACGTCCGTGGATTCCATGGAAACCATAGGAATTGATGTATCCCGAAATACGTCCTGAGCAGCCTATCCCGGAAACGACCGCTAAATTCTCGGGATCGAGTCCCACATTTGCTGCAGCACGCTGGATCGATGCCTGTACGGAGAAGTCACCGCATCCCGGGCACCAGTTGGGCTTAACATTATTTCTGAAATCTTTGAAAGTAGCCATGGATTAGTTCATCTCCTTACATCTTGAGTATATTTCGTGCGGCAAGAATGGAGTTCCATCGTACTTCATCATATTCTTGATTTTACTGCCGTAGCCAACATTCATTTTAATGATGCTTGCCAGCTGTCCTGTCGCATTATGTTCGATGACTGCCACTTTTTTGGCTTTTTGCATTAATGGCTCGAGTTTTTCTGCAGGGAAAGGATGGATCAGCCTGATATGGGCATGATTCACTTTCATTCCTTCTGCTTCCAGTCGGCTCATCGCTTCCTCGATCACACCCCTTGTAGAGTTGAAACCAATTAATAATAAATCAGCTTCTTCGTGAGGTGCATGGATATGAACAGGATTATCAAAGTTTATTTTTTCGATTTTCCGCATGCGCTTGTCCATCTGCGCCTGGCGGTTGACCGGTGATTCGGATGGTTTTCCTGTTTCGTCATGCTCCACTCCGGTTACATGGTGGATACCGTTTTTCATTCCTGGTGTCACACGCGGCGAAACGCCATCAGGCGTCACTTCATAGCGCTTGAAATATTTCTTCGGTTCCAATTCTTCCAGCTCTTCCTGGCTCTTGACCAGTTTGCCTCTGCGAATCTCCACTTTACTGTAATCAAGCGGTTCAACCGTCTGCTTACCGAGGGAAAGCTGAAGGTCAGAAAGAATGATGACCGGACATTGATATTCTTCTGCAAGATTGAAAGCCTCGACTGTGTCATAAAAAGCTTCCTGAACGGTACTTGGTGCCAGGACGATTTTAGGTATTTCACCGTGTGTACCATAAATCATGGCCATCAGATCCGATTGTTCCTGTTTAGTAGGAAGTCCTGTAGAAGGTCCACCCCGCTGTGTATCGACCACTACGAGCGGCTGTTCGGTCATGCCTGAGAGACCGATTGCTTCCATCATGAGTGAGAGACCTGGTCCCGCAGACGCAGTAAATGAACGGATCCCTCCATAATTCGCACCAATCGCCATCGTGGCAGCTGCAATTTCATCCTCTGTCTGGATGACTGTGCCGCCGACCATCGGTAACTTCTTTATCAGGTATTCCATGATCTCCGATGCAGGAGTAATCGGGTAAGCCGCCATCAATCTGACCCCGCCTGCCAATGCTCCGAGTGCAATTGCGTCGTTCCCGATCATGAACATCCGTTTTTGTCCGTCAGCTTCTTTAAGCTGCAGCGCACCAGTTTTTTCCCCAAGCTCAGCTTTCATAACCTGATAACCCTGTCTGATCGCTTCCATATTCTTTTCTACTACGGTTTCACCTTTGCGTCCAAAGATTTCTTCCACGACTTCCTTGAATACTTCAGGGTCCAAGTTAAGGACAGCACATGTGGCGCCGACAGCGACCATGTTTTTCATAAGGGACGTACCAAGCTCCGAAGCAAGTTCCGTGAAAGGCACTATGTACAATGAAGCCTCTGTGTCTTCTGGTTTTTCCGGCTTGAATTTAGCATCTGCAATGATGACACCGTCACTATGCAGTTCCTTATAGTTCACATCGATTGTTTCCTGGTCGAATGCCACCAGAATATCCAGGTCATCCGCAATTGCGCGGACCTGGGTGGTGCTTACCCGTATCTTGTTATTTGTATGTCCTCCCTTGATGCGTGAGGAAAAATGTCTGTATCCATATAGATAATAGCCAAGACGGTTCAGTGCAATGGAGAAAATTTCACCGGTGCTTTCAATCCCTTCTCCCTGCTGTCCGCCAACTTTCCAAGAAAGTTGTTCCTTCATATATTACACCCCTTCTTACAGGTCTATGATTTCTTGATTTTATTAAATTCAAGATTTCTATTATATACGTACTAAATAAGTTTATCACTTTTCACTGTAAATCACTACTACCTGAACCGTGATAAATAAAAACCGGCCGCGCGAGGGCCGGTTTTCATTCTAGCATTTAATCCTTCTATTGAAATTCCCATAAAGGAAATTCTTAATTTGCTTATCAGTATAATATCTCTGCAGGGTTCCTATCAAATTATCATATTGCCTGTAGAAGGACAATCCTTTCACTGTTGTATCGATCCCGTCAAAATCAGATCCAAATCCAACATGCTCCTCGCCTCCGAGGCTGCATATATGCTCAATATGCCTGATGATATCGGTTAGTTCCGCGATGCCTGTTTTGTTTAGGAACTGGGGGACAAAGGTTACCCCTATAACACTGTCTTTGTTAATCAGCGCTTCTATTTGTCCGTTTCTCAAGTTTCTTGGGCTTGGACATATGGAGTATGCATTAGAATGCGATGCAATCGGAAATCGGGCTGCTTCAAGCGTATCCCAAAATGCTTTTTCACATAAGTGGGAGACATCAGTCCAAATTCTCTTTTCATTCAGGAAATCAATCATTTCGTATCCAAAATTGGTCAGCCCCCCGCCGCGCGGTTCCAGTGCACCATCTGCAGCTGCATTGGCCCAATTCCACGTCAGCCCCACAGAACGCACTCCAAGGCGGTACAGCGTTTCCAGTTTCCCTATATCTTCTTCTACCGCTTCAGCCCCCTCAAGCGTCAGCATAGCCCCCGTTTCATGCTTTTGAAGATTATCAATATCCTCTTTTGATGTGACGAACTTAATATCCAGGTGAGGTTCAATGATCCTTTTGTGAAACAGATTCACCATATTTAAAGCTGCCTGAAATCTTTGACCCGGTTTTAAGTAAGATGGTATATAAATAGCAAACAACTGCACTCTGGCTCCTCTTTCTTTCAACTGAGGATATGTTATGTGCATATCTTCCTTTGACTGGAACGATAATTTATCGGGATCAAGATAGAGTTTCATCAATACATCACAATGGGCGTCGAAGATCATTACTTTTCAAATCCTTCCTTCAATCATATATGTACTATAATAAAACATAAAAAGGCTGTCCACTAAAGAAAATCTTTAACGAACAGCCTTGTTTCTTGGAATTCCGAATAAAAAGTACGAACGTATAATCTACATTGACTGCAACCTGACTAATTATCTGGGTTCCACTATCAATTTGATTGCTGTACGCTCTTCTCCATCAATAAGTATGTCTGTGAAAGCCGGAATACATATCAAATCTAAACCACTGGGAGCCACAAATCCTCTGGCAATCGCAACTGCTTTTACTGCCTGGTTCAAAGCACCTGCCCCGATTGCCTGAATCTCAGCTCCCCCTCTCTCACGAAGAACACCGGCGAGTGCACCAGCTACAGAATTAGGATTAGATTTTGCTGAAACTTTTAATATTTCCATTCCTTTTCCTCCTTGTCATTTCCCCCATACCGCATGTCCGTGGTAAAGAACAAACTTGGTATAAATGATTCCACTGCTACTATATTCAGGAAATGGACAATTCATTCCGGTATGGCTGAAAAAGGAACGAAAAACATTAATATTCCGCCATGAAAGGATGATCCTGATTGATAAGGATCCGCTCTATCTTTTTGGCTTTTCCGGTCTTATTATCAATATCTATCAGACATGCACTCAAAATTTTGCGCCCTTCTTTCGGGACTTCAAACCTGACAGGCAGACTTGTTTGGAATCTCTTCAGTACAGAGTCCTTACTCATCCCAAGGACTTCATCATACGGCCCTGTCATCCCCACATCGCACATAAATGCTGTACCGCCAGGCAGAACTCGATTATCTGCTGTCTGCACGTGCGTATGAGTGCCAATCACTGCTGATACCCTTCCATCAAGAAACCATCCCATTGCCTGCTTTTCGCTTGTAGCTTCAGCATGAAAGTCGACAAAGATGACAGAGGTCTTCTTCTTGGCTTCATCCACCAATTCATCGACAACCTGGAATGGATCATCGAGCGGAGGCATGAATGTCCTGCCTTGGGCATTGATCACCGCAATCGTTTTACCATTGACTTCACCAAATACTAAGCCGCTGCCTGGAGTGCCTTCCGGAAAATTGGCCGGCCTGACCATTTTCTTGGATGAATCTATGAATTCAAAAATATCTTTATTATCCCAAGTATGATTCCCTAATGTCACCATATCCGCGCCGTCTTGAAGGAATCTTTTGTAGATCTTCTCCGTGATCCCCCTCCCTGATGCAGCATTTTCACCATTTACGATCGTAAAGTCGGGTTGATGTTTCTTTTTCAATTTTGGCAAGTACTCAGAAATCATTTCACGGCCCATTGAGCCGACTACGTCTCCAACAAATAATATTTTCATAAGAATTCCCTTCTCTGTATGTATTTATAATTGAATGCGAAATTGTTATGTAGCTTATTGTAACACATTTAACCACCAGCCTATGCATGAAGCAGGAAGACCCTCTTACAATCGAAAAGCGGAGGCGGCTCGTTCAGGAGCGACAAGCATAAGATGAACTTATAGGAAAGGCGTTCTTTGCCTTTTTGGTAAGTTTAGCTTATGACCTCGAGTCCTAGCCGCCGGAGCTGGACAAATAAAAAAGCTGACCCCGAAAGAAACATACTTTCGGGAGTCAACCTGATTATTTAGCATATTCAACGGCCCGTGTTTCACGGATGACCGTAACTTTGATGTGCCCAGGATAATCCAGTTCATCTTCGATCCGTTTGCGGATATCCCTTGCTAAACGGTGGGATTCCAGATCGTCGATGGCTTCAGGCCTTACCATGATGCGCACTTCACGTCCTGCTTGGATTGCAAAGGATTTCTCCACTCCTTCATAGGATTCGGAAATCTCCTCAAGCTTTTCAAGACGACGGATATAATTTTCAAGCGTTTCACTTCTTGCACCCGGACGGGCTGCTGATAAAGCATCCGCTGCTGCGACGAGTACCGCGATGATTGACGTCGGTTCTGTGTCTCCGTGGTGGGAAGCGATACTGTTGATGACAACAGGATGTTCCTTGTACTTTGTTGCAAGCTCTACACCAATTTCAACGTGGCTTCCTTCCACTTCATGGTCGATTGCTTTACCGATGTCATGCAGTAGACCTGCACGCTTGGCAAGTCTTTCGTCTTCTCCAAGCTCAGCAGCAAGCAATCCGGAAAGGTAGGCCACTTCCATTGAGTGCTTCAATACGTTCTGACCGTAACTTGTACGGTACTTCAAACGTCCGAGAATCTTGATCAGATCCGGGTGAAGGCCATGAACCCCAACTTCAAATGTTGTCTGTTCACCGATTTCACGGATATATTCATCCACTTCACGACGGGATTTATCCACCATTTCTTCAATTCGTGCAGGGTGGATACGTCCATCCTGTACTAATTTCTCTAATGCAATTCGAGCCGTTTCCCTTCGGATCGGATCGAAACCAGAAAGAATAACCGCTTCAGGAGTATCATCAATTATGAGGTCAATTCCCGTCAATGTTTCCAGCGTACGAATGTTACGTCCTTCTCGCCCAATAATTCGACCTTTCATCTCATCATTTGGCAGGTTCACAACGCTAACTGTTGTTTCTGCCACGTGTTCAGCAGCACAACGTTGAATAGCAAGTGAAAGGACTTCTTTCGCTTTCTTGTCAGCATCTTCCTTCGCACGTGTTTCATGTTCCCTGACCATGATCGCAATGTCATGGGAGAGTTCATTTTCCACGCGGTCGAGAATGATTCCTTTCGCTTCATCACGAGTCAGGCTCGAGATTCGTTCAAGTTCAGTCTGCTGTGATCGTACCATCTCGTCCACTTTGCTTTCCGTCTCTTCAATATGTTGTTGTCTTTCGTTAAGAGCTGCCTCTTTTCTTTCAAGTAAAGCTTCACGCTTATCGAGCGTATCATCTTTACGGTCGAGGTTTTCCTCTTTTTGCATCAAACGATTTTCTTGTTTTTGCAATTCATTTCTTCGTTCACGAAGTTCATTTTCCATTTCAGTGCGAAGTCTATGATTTTCGTCCTTTGCTTCCAGTAGTGCTTCTTTCTTCAGAGCATCTGCCTCGCGCTTAGCATCTTCTAAAATCTGCTCTGCTGAACCTCTGGCACCGGCAATCTTTGCTTCAGCAATGGACTTACGAATTAGGTATCCAACAACTACACCGACGATTAGGCCAAGCAAAATGGAGATGATTGTAATAGGTTGCATTATTTCACCTCCTCTTGCTATGAACTTTCATCATGTCTTTTACATGTCGGCTTGTACATTGCTCATTTGAACTCAATATACAGCGCTAGGCTTTCAAATATTCATTCGAAAAATTTGTAAAATATACATGTTAATTTTAAATCTCAGAAAATTTATTGTCAAGGGGTTGTCCGGTCTAACCCTGGATTTCTCTAGTATTTCTTTCGATTCGACAAAAATCGATAATAAATTCTTTTATGGTTTACATAATATTATTACATTAAATTACGTGATTTATAATATAGCCACAAAAAGAAAGAGAAGCAGACACATAGAGATGTCTGCTTCTCTTCGATCACTCTTAATCTTCCAATAGACTGAGTTCGCTTTGATCTTCAGTGTCTGCAGCTCCAGTATCCAAACCGTAATGGTCACGGATTTTCAACATAATTTCATTGCGGATTTCCGGGTTCTCTTTCAAGAAGATTTTTGCGTTTTCACGGCCCTGTCCAAGGCGTTCTTCGTTATAAGAGTACCAGGCACCACTCTTCTGCACGATATCCAGCTCTGATCCAAGGTCAACGATTTCCCCTTCTTTAGAGATACCTTGTCCGTACATGATATCCACTTCCGCAACACGGAAAGGAGGAGCGACTTTATTTTTCACGACTTTGATTTTAGTTTTGTTACCGACCATTTCATTGCCTTGCTTCAGGGTTTCTGCACGGCGTACTTCCAATCTTACGGAAGAATAGAACTTCAACGCGCGTCCACCAGGAGTTGTTTCTGGCTAATCATCTATAGATTTACCATTTCTATAGTCCGGACTATCTCTTCATCTCACATTTGTGAGAGCCTTGCACTTCCAGCAGCAGCCTATCTTCTGCCGTACCCTACTAGGTTAACAGTATCCATACTGTTCTTTTCGGTAGTCTCTACACCTTTCTCGTGGGCCTCACAAGACTTGGCACGGTATTACCCATTGATGGAGGGCTTCACCGTTAGCAGCAAAAATACATTTGCCACACCCTTAGGCAAAAAGGTTCACAAGGTTTTTTAACATGCTATCACTAGCAAGGGAAACCCATAGTAAACTCCCTAATCTTTACTCTAACAGAATCTAATGTGTTTAGTTCTTCTTCTTTAATAACTAAGTATTTGAATCCTTTATCAAGCAGGTATATTTTTTTCCTTCTATCTCTATCTTTGACTTTGTCTTTAGAATGGGACCATTCCCCATTAACATCGATACAAAATCCCCTTCCGAGATAAAAGTCTATAGACCATTTTTCAATTCTTTTTTGCTTAATAAAGGCCAAATCTAACTCTACTAAAATTTTTTCAACATGTTTTTCAATAAGAGTATCATAATTTTTCTTTCGAACCTTTACATTGAGTTCTTTTCTTCTTTTTGCAACACAAGTGTCAGTTACACCATATTTATGAGCAATTTCTACATGAGATAGATATGGATTTTTTAATTCAGATAGAACTTCTTCGTTTCTGGGTAAATAAATTTTCTTATGGCGTTGTCGCTTTATACCAAGTAAATTTATTATCTCCCCTACCCTTCTGTAATCAATCCCAATTGCATCTGCTATCTCGGTTAATTTCAAACTGTAGTTACTCTTAATATAATCCACTTGCCATTGCTCAATGTTTTTATAGGTTCTATTTCCAACTCTTACTGCCATAACAACACCTACTAATTTATTATTAGTGTAAGTTATTAAAGAACAAGCTTTTAGTTAGAATGATTAAGCAACTATTCGTTGATTTCCAAACATGACTCCGACCTTTTCACGGATCTGGTTGATGAAGATCGCAATGGTCTTCGATTTGTTGATTGCACCTGACAGCTTACGAAGTGCTTGGGACATTAGTCGGGCTTGTAGACCGACGTGCGAATCTCCCATTTCCCCTTCGATTTCAGCTTTCGGTACAAGTGCTGCCACAGAGTCGATCACGATGGCATCGACTGCACCGCTTCGCACCAATGCTTCTGCGATTTCCAATGCCTGCTCGCCAGTATCAGGCTGGGAGAGCAGCAGTTCGTCTATATTTACCCCAAGCTTCTGTGCGTATACAGGATCTAGTGCGTGCTCGGCATCAATGAATGCTGCCTGCCCGCCCTGTGCCTGTACTTCTGCAATTGCATGGAGTGCCACGGTTGTTTTACCTGAGGATTCCGGTCCATACACCTCAATAATTCTTCCGCGTGGATACCCGCCGACTCCAAGAGCCGCGTCAAGGGCAAGTGATCCGCTTGGAACGGTTACGATATTTCTGTCAGTTTTTTCCCCAAGCTTCATGACAGAGCCTTTTCCAAACTGTTTCTCTATTTGTTTCAAAGCCATATCTAAGGCTGCTTTACGATCGCTCACTATATTTCCTCCTTTAAAAATAGATTATAAAGACAACTTATAAGCTTGTCTCAAATCCAACCTATCTATACTATAAACCATGTAATAGTAGAAAACAAGAAAAAAGTCGAACATCCATTCGGTTTTTTTCACCGCCTGACAATCACAATTAAAAAACTGTCCGACGGTTAATCCGCGAACAGTTTTTAATTGGTTCATGTCAATTCTTTCAACAAATAATGCCACCCGTACTTCGCCGTACGCTTCCGATTGCCGTTCCTGCCTCCAGCAAGATTTAGAAGGAACGCTTTGGCCGGCCTGTCTTTGATTGCAAGACCGACCCACACAGTGCCAGCCTTTTTACCATCAAGATCGTCCGGTCCTGCCACTCCCGTAAAACTGATTCCGATATCCGCTGCAAAAAGAGTACGCACATTTTCAGCCAACTCAAGCGCACATTGCTCACTTACCGCAGAATGCTGTTCAAGCGTGCTTTCACTGATAGACAGAACTTTCTTTTTGATTTCATCCTGGTAACAGACCACCCCTCCCTTTAAAACAGCCGAAGCTCCAGGCAGCGAGGTGATTTCAGATTGAAAGAGTCCGCCTGTCAGGCTTTCCGCACATGATAGAGTCATGCCTTTTTCTTTTAATAACCTCATTCCCACATCGACAAGGGAATCTTGATCATATCCGTAGAAATAGTCACCGACCACATTTAATATCTTCTCTTCCACTCCATCAAGGAGTTCAACTGCCACACTTTTCAACTCGTGTTTGGCTGTGAGCCTAAGAGTGACTTCTCCATCTCCCGCAAGCGGCGCAATTGTCGGATTTGTCTGTGTTTCAATCAGTTCTTCCAATTCTGTCTCCAGCTGAGCTTCACCGATCCCAAAGAAGCGGAGGACCCGTGAATGAATGATTTCTTTCCTTTTTAACGTACTTAATATGGCAGGTATACCGTACTTGCTGAACATGGGACGCATTTCTGATGGAGGTCCCGGGAGCAGCATGTATGATAGATCATCTTTTTTCAGGAACATACCCGGTGCCATTCCGTTCTCGTTTTTCAGTGCAGCAGAGCCTTCAAGGATGAGAGCCTGCTTTTCATTATTAGGTGTCATTTGACGCTTGGTTTTCTGAAAGTATGCTTTAATCGATTCCAAGGCTTCTTCATCCATGGAAAGTCCTGTTCCAAGTGCTTTGGCAATTGTTTCTTTCGTCAAATCATCTTTCGTAGGGCCAAGCCCGCCTGTGAAGATAAGCAGATCTGCCCTTTCCTGTGCAACTTTAACAGCCTGCGACAAACGGACCGGATTATCTCCGACGCTTGTATGATAATAAACGTTCACACCTGCTTCGGCAAGCTGTTCTGATATGTATTGAGCATTTGTATTGGCAATCTGTCCTAATAATAATTCTGAACCCACTGCTATAATTTCAGCATTCATTCGGTTTTCCCCCTTAAGTAAAGTCTTGCTTAAAAAGAAAAGAGATGATTCATGAATGAATCATCTCTTATAGATTATATTGGGAATCGACATTCGTCCAGCTTCCCGCTTAAGAATCATTTAGAATTGATAAATGCTTTCTTATTGTGTTTGAAGTAATCCCAGCCGGACCAGACCGTAAAGAACATGGCAATCCATAATGCGATGGTCGCAAATGGCAGGTTGATCAATTCAAAGATGGCATTATGAAGCAGTAGTGCGGATATCGCAATAATCTGTGCCCATGTCTTGATTTTCCCCAACTGTCCTGCGGCCACCACTTCACCTTCACCTGCAAGAACGAGTCGAAGACCGGTCACTGCGAATTCACGGCTGATGATGATAATGACGATCCAGGAAGGAGCAAGTCCAAGTTCAACAAGCACAATCAAGGCTGCAGATACAAGCAGCTTGTCCGCCAAAGGATCTAAAAACTTACCGAGGTTGGTTACCATATTATACTTTCTCGCATAATATCCGTCTATCCAGTCAGTGGTAGATGCTATGATAAAAATCAGTGCACCGACAAAATGTTTCACCGGCATTTCAGCACCGAGGAAAACCATGTCTCCCCAGTTAAGAGGGGCTAGCATGATGATTAAAAATAATGGGATCAAAAAGATCCTTGAAATTGTAATTTTATTAGGTAAATTCACCTTTCTACCTCCAATACTTAGAAACAAAGATAATGACTATGGGTGGAACGGAATTTCACTGCTCCTCCATAATTATTACTGGGATTCCGCAGGTTTATACTGGATCACTATATCTTGTCGAACCGTTTCGGTTGGTATCTTATACTCCAGCGCCTTCCCATTTACATTGATATCAGTGTTGGCTGCATTACCTAGAACAAGGTATGCCTGTTGATCGGCTGTAAAATCAAATTCCTTTTTATCCTCTTTATACAGCATCCCTTGGAACAACACTTCATCTTTTGAGTTATACACGGCGACCCATGCGTCACCTTTGGCTGCCAGCTCAAGTTTGAACTGATCAGTATCCTTCAATTCATAGGTCGTTACAGTCCCCTCGGTTTTAACAGCCTCCAGGGATTGTTCCTTTTTCTCTTCGACATTTTTATCTTTCTCTTCTCCGGCCTTATTATCATTATTATCTCCGGATTCCTTTTGTTCAGTCTCTTTATCATCTGTAGGTTCTTCATCCGGCAGATCTTGCTGATCCACGGCTACAGGCTCTTTATTGGAGGTATCAGCATTGCTTGCATTGTCAGCAACCTTGGTTTGCACAAATACCCACACGGCAATCAATACCGCGATGACAAATACAGCAATCAGGATCTTTGGCAGGACATCCAAGGCTTTTGATGAACCTGCCGATACACCTTTCCTTGTCTGCACGCGGGAAAGAGAGACAGGGATTTCATCCTCGTACGCAGCGGGAATATCATCTTTATATTCTTCAAAGATGACTTCCGGCTGAAGGCCTACAGCTTCACAGTACTGCTTAATAAAAGCCCGGACATAGAATTTACCCGGCATCATGTCGTAAGATCCCTCTTCAATTCCGATTAGATAACGCTTTTGTATCTTCGTTACTCTTTGTAAGTCGTCAAGACTGAAATCTTTGGCTTCACGAGCTTCTTTAAGACGTTTTCCTAATTCCGTCACTAGTTAACACCTTCCAATTTTAAAAATCAAAACCTCCAAAATCCGAATTTTGGAAAAGGTTATTTTGTTCAGCTAACTCATATGTAATCTCTTCTTCGGGGTTGTTTCTAAGTTCAATGATATAATCAAAATCATCCAGTGAGTATTCTGAATTTTGAACGAATACATCAGGGTGCTCGATGACTTTAACAGCGGGAAGACGCATGATTTCCCTTACCAGCTGCCAGTGCTTTTCGCTTGCACGCCTTGTTGAAACGATTCCATCTATAATGAATAGATTGTCAGAAGAATATTCATCTTCGATCAGCTTGCTTCTGATTGTCTGCTTCAGTAAAGTGGACGAAACAAACAGCCATTTTTTATTGGCACATACACTCGAAGCCACAACGGACTCAGTTTTACCGACTCGCGGCATGCCCCTTATCCCTACAAGCTTATGTCCTTCCTGTTTGAAAAGTTCTGCCATGAAATCAACAAGCAGACCCAGTTCATCACGAACAAACCTGAACGTCTTTTTATCATCTGCATCACGCTGTATATAGCGTCCATGCCTGACAGCAAGTCTGTCCCTAAGTTTAGGTTCCCTTAATTTCGTCACATTAATCGTATCCATTGTCTGCAAAATCGATTCCAGGCGGGTTATCTGCTCTTCATTGTTGGCAAGAAGAAGCATTCCCCTTCTGCCTTCGTCTACACCATTGATCGTTACAATATTTATGGAAAGCATCCCTAACAATGAGGAGATATCACCTAAGAGGCCGGGACGATTTTTTTGTATTTCATACTCTAAATACCACTCTTTTCGTTCCATTGGTTCCCTCCTGAAATTATATGAGACAACATAATTCGACAACATTGGAGATATTTCGATGCTATCACTTGAAACATCTAGCTTTTATAATAAAGGATTTTCACCTAATAGAAAAGGAAAACCTATAGAATTCATACAATTTCTGCATAATACAGAGATAAACAGTTCTTTTGGATGACTCTGCCTGAAAAACCCGATTCCATTCGGGCATTACTGCGAAACGAAATGGCTGCATAAGAAAAGGAGAGGAAAATTCCCTCTCCTTAACGAGTACCGTTGTTGTTCACGAGCTTGACCATCATGTTAGCAATCGCATGCTGTTCTTCAGGAGAAGCGACTGACCATAAATCAGCCAATACTTTTTCCTGATCATTTTTAGGCTCAACCTGTTTAGCCAGGTAATCCCCGATTTGATAAGCCAAATCATTTACCGTTTCATTTTCCATTCCGGTATGCTGAGCTTGATTTAGGCGGTCACCTAAAAAGTTTTTCCAATCTGACCAGTTATCTAATACAGACATCGCAATGAACCTCCTCATATTTGAAATACAATGTTAGTTTGTATCATGAAGAGAAAAATATGCGTGTTCCGAAAAAATATTAGGTGTGCCATCCACCATTCACCGAGAGTGTCTGGCCTGTTATGTAAGAAGAATCCTCCGATAGGAGAAAAGCGATGGAAGAAGCGATTTCACTGCCTGATGCTAGTCTACCCATAGGGATTTCTTCACTGATCTGCTGGATTTCACCGTTTGAAAATGAACTCATCATATTGGTCTCGACTGCGCCTGGAGCAACTGCATTGACCCTGACTCCATTTAAAGCTGTTTCCTTCGCCAAGGCCTTTACAAAAGAAATCTGAGCCCCTTTAACCGCAGAGTAGACAACTTCGCAGGAACCTCCGATCTGTCCCCAGATGGAACTTACAATTACAATAGTGCCTTTATTCTGGATCAGTTTCGGAAGGAGCCCCTGTACTAGCAGCATCGGACTTTTTATATGAATATTGATCATCCGGTCCATCTCGGATTCCTCTTGATCCTGAAAGAGCCCCCAGCCTGCAATACCGCTGGAGTAGACTATCGCATCAAGCCGAAACATGGAGTCAATGAGCTTCTTCACTCCGCCTGGCTGAGACAAATCTGCTTGTACCGGAATCGCTTCAATACCATTGTCTTTTATTTCAATCATCAGATCATCTATACTCTTCCGGTCATTATGATAATGAAGGTATAGATTCCAGCCTTTTTCAGCAAGAGTCCGTGCAGTGCTTCTGCCGATACCGCCTGAGGCTCCTGTGATCAATGCATATTTCATACTATTTCCCCCAAACAAAATGAAGAACCGCCCCAGTTCGAAGGGCAGTTCCCGTTTTCTTTATGATTTAGGAACAACTTGACATACAGTGAATCGCTCTTCACCGATGATTTTATCCGCGACATTCTGAATATCATCATAGGTCAAGGATTCCAATGTCGGAACAACATCAAACAAATCCATTTCATTGAATGCGTAACGTGTGAATTGGTTGGCGATGAATTCAGGTGAATTCACCGCGCGCAGGAATGAACCGATTTTTTTCTTTTTCGTCCGTTCAAGCCCCTCTTCTGAAAAGAGGGAACCCTCTTTCGCTTTAAGCAGGAGTTCTTTCAGCTTCTCTGCAAGCAAGTCAGGCTTCTCGGTGTCTCCTCCGACTGTCGCAAACCCGAAACCATTTTCCTGTGTATAATCATAATGGAAAGTCTCATCAATAAGCCCCTCATTGTACAGATCAAAATAATGGGTTGAGCTTTTTCCAAACACTAAATCCAATAAGACATTCATCGACAATTCCTGTTTCAGCATCTCTTTCCCTTGCTGAGTCGGTTCCGGAGCCTTCAATCCTACCAGGCATTTAGGGGACTGAACATTCATTTCGAGAACCTGTTTCTTTTCTGCAACTGCATCAGGTTCATCCTCGAATCGACGCTTGATCTCAGGCATTTTCTCATAAGGCTTCTTTTCCTGATTGGTGCGGACCTGGTTCATGATCTGTTCTGGATCGACAGGACCCACGACAAAGAGAAGCATATTGCTCGGGTGATAAAACGTATTATAGCACTGATACAGCATATCCTTGGTAATCGGAGTAATCGACTCGATTGTACCGGCAATATCAATTTTGACGGGATGGTTTTTATACATATTCTGAATGACACCAAAATACAGCCGCCAATCCGGATTATCATCATACATCGTGATTTCCTGTCCGATGATGCCTTTTTCTTTTTCAACCGTCTTTTCGGTAAAGTACGGATCCTGCACAAAATCGACCAGGGTTTCAAGGTTTCTTTCTACATTGTCTGTGCTGGAGAATAGGTATGCGGTCCGTGTAAACGATGTGAAAGCGTTGGCAGAAGCCCCTTGCCGGCTGAACTGTTGGAATACATCCCCATCTTCTTTTTCAAACAGCTTGTGTTCGAGGAAGTGAGCGATACCATCCGGTACTTTCACAAATTCCTCTTCATTCAACGGAACAAAGTTGTTGTCAATGCTTCCGTATTTAGTCGTGAAAGTGGCATATGTCTTATTGAATCCTTTTTTAGGAAGGATATACACATCCAAGCCGTTGGACATCTTCTCATAATAGAGATTTTCTTGTATTTGATCGAAGGAAATTTTCTTCATCATTATTCCTCCATTCCTGTTAAGAAGTAAATTGTATCTAGCTCTACTTTATTTGCTGCTGCGATGATTTCTTCTTTGCTCGTCTTTTCCACTTCTTCAAGCCAGGTCCTGAGGTCGATTTGCTTCCCGGATACTGCATTATGATAGAGGACTTCGATAAGCCCCCTTGAAGTATCCACCGTTTCAAGCATCTGATTTTTTATGACGGCTTTTGTCTGTTCGATTTCACTGTCGGTGAAATCTCCTTTTTTCATGGCCTCAAGCTGCTCACTTATGATGCCTACCGCCTGATCATAGTTTTTAAATTCTATTCCCGACATGACCATCATAAGACCTTTATGACTTTCAAGACGGCTTGCTGCATAGTAGGCAAGACTTGCCTTTTCCCTCACATTTATAAATAGTTTTGAATGGGAGAATCCGCCGAAAATGCCGTTGAATACCTGAAGTGCATAATAGTCCTTATCCCCGTACTGGGTATTCGTACGGTATCCCATATTCAATTTACCTTGTTTGACATCCTGCTTTTCTTTTACTACATTTTCCTTTGATTTACGCTTCACTTCGGAAGTATCGACATCGACTGCTTCTCTCGCTGACAAGGAAAACAGACCGTCGCAGAAACGTTCAACCTGGTCGACATCGACATCACCTATGACATAGAGATCGATTTGATCTTCACTGATCACTTTTTTGTAATAATCATATAATTCACTTGGAGTGATTGGATCCACGTGATCGAGCGTTCCATTTACGTGCAGGGCGAAACGCTCTTCTTTACACATTTCTTCTACGAGCCTTGAATTGGCATAGCGCATTTTATCGTCGTATACTGCCTGTATCCTTACTTTCTGATTCCGCTTCTCCTTCTTGACCGTATCTTCGTCGAATTGCCCGTTCTCGACATTCGGATTCATCAATACGTCTGAAAGGAATTCCAGACCTTTTTCAAGAAGCGGCTCTGAATCCTTTAAAAATTTCTCGTTTGCGATTTCCACAGAGAAACTGAGGACATGATATTCCCCTTTTTTACCGAGGTCCGTGAAAAAGCTGGCACCGTATAGTTCATCTAAATAAGTGCGGAGCTTTGTAGTATTCGGGTATGTTTTTGTACTGCTTTGCATGACATGCGGAAGAAGTCCGCGAAGCGTGACAGTTTCCTGATTTAATGGAGCTTTCATTTTCATCACAAGGTTGTTTGTTTTATACTTATCGGTTTTGACGATATGTAGTGTATAGCCCTGTTTTTTCTTAACGACTTCATTAATGTCCGTCATGGTACCGTCCTCCTTGTCCATACTTGCATTTTATACATTGTAAAAAGTAATAAACACCATTATTGTGCGGTATTTTAGTTTAACTATACATGTTGTGATAGAAAGAATTCAAGCATCTTCCTCTATTGGAAAAATCGACACATGCAACTTCTATCATTATATGTTGGAAAGTATTTGTTCAGAATAGATCTTCATATATGCCGCTTAGGAATTAACTTGCGATTTCTGTTAGTACAATATGTGTAGAGAGATATGCAAACCTAAATAGAAGAGCTCTTTTTCACTCTCAACTTCATTTAATTCCATGCAACACCGCTAATGATTTCCGTGCAAAACTTCGCTTTCCGCGGGCGGTTGGTGAACCTCCTCGGTCGTACCTCCCTGCGGGAAGAAAAGCGGAAGGGCTTTGGTCAGAGGCGGGTGGCATAAGACGAATCGCCCACGAAGGCGCACTTTGCCTTCTTGGTCGATTTGACTTATGACATGTGCCTCTAAGCCCTGAAGCTGGACAGGTCTCACCTAACACGCTTCTCCCGCAGGAGTCTACGTTTTGCACTCCAATCAATCGCTAGAACCGGTCAGTTCCAATCTGAATAAATGGATTGTCCCTTATTTTAGTTAGTCCTAACCCTCCTTTTTGATGGAACAGAGGTAAGAGTCCAGCAAGAAGGCGCAAAAATCTCTAACACTCAGATAATCGTGTGTTTCACATTTTTTCATTCTGCATTTGTGGTCCCGCATTATAACCAAATGATGCAACCGTTTCTAATTCTTCATATATGAAATAGTTTCATCAATATAAAACATTACAAAGTCTGTCCAGACAAAAAAGAGTGTCTATGCTGAAGGTTCAACACAGACACTCTTTTCATTTATTAACGACTTCCCTTTACATACGGTGTACCTAATGCTTTAGGTGCATCGGCGCGGCCGATGAAACCTGTTAGTGCAAGGATTGTCAGTACGTATGGAGCGATTAAAAGATATACGCTTGGAATATTCTCGAATAAAGGTATACTGCTTCCGATGATGCTCAAACTTTGAGCAAAACCGAAGAATAAAGCTGCGCCCATTGCGCCAAGAGGATGCCATTTACCGAAGATCAAAGCAGCAAGCGCCATGAATCCCTGCCCGCTGATGGTCGCGTGGCTGAAATCAGATGAAATGGACTGTGCATACACCCCGCCGCCGACACCGGCAAATGCTCCGGAGATAATAACACCGATATAGCGCATCTTAGTTACATTGATTCCCATTGTATCAGCAGCCATAGGGTGTTCCCCGACAGAACGGAGGCGCAGGCCGAATGGTGTCTTGAACATCACATACCATACGATCACTGATACAAGTATGGCGACGAATGGCGGCCAATACGTATTCGAGAAGAAGATGTCACCGATGAAAGGTATTTTGTTCAGCAGAGGAATATCCACTTTACCGAATCCTTCAGAGATGATATCTGTTTGACCTTTACCATAAATACGCTTAACCAGGAACAGCGTCAAACCGATTGCCAGCAAGTTGATTGCAACACCAGATACAACTTGATCGGCCCTGAAAGTGATCGATGCTACAGCATGAAGCACCGCAAGTAATCCGCCCATTATCATTGCAACAAGAAGAGCCACCCACGGAGTAGCAGACCCGAATGTATCTGCAAAAGCAAGATTAAAGACGATGCTTGAAAAAGCGCCGATTACCATTAAACCTTCAAGTCCGATGTTGACAATACCGGATCGTTCTGAAAATGCTCCGCCTAAAGCAGTGAAAATAAGTGGTGAAGCCCATAATAATGTTGATGGCACAAGTATCAATAAAACATCCATGAAGCCCACTTATTTCACCCCCTTTTTACTGAATCGTTGAATTAAGTAGCGGATCATGTAGCCTGAAGCGACAAAGAAAATGATAAGAGCGATAATGATATCTACCAGTTCATTTGGAATACCCGCTTCAAGCGGCATATTCAATGCCCCGACTTTGAGTCCACCGAACAAGAGGGCAGCAAACACAACCCCGATTGCAACGTTTCCGCCCAGTAAGGCAACTGCGATCCCGTCGAACCCTACACCTGTGAAACCGCCTTTGATAGACGCATATCCAAATGTCCCGAGTCCTTCCATCGCACCAGCCAGACCCGCGAAAGCACCGGAAATGACCATTGACAAAATGATGTTTCCATTGACATTCATCCCTGCATATTGAGATGCATGCTGGTTGAATCCGACAGAGCGGAGCTCATAACCGCGGGTTGTCTTCTCCAGCAGGAACCACATGATGAATACACAGGCAAGTGCAATGAAGATCCCCCAGTGTAATCTGGAGTAATCTGTAATACTCTCGAAAAATGGTGACGATAAGGACGCAGAGTCGGCAATATAATCCGTACGATCCTTACGTTCGGTTAAAACATCCCGGATGATGGAATTCGTTACATGAAGAGCGATATAGTTCATCATGATTGTGACGATAACTTCATGTACCCGGTATTTTGCTTTCAGCAGGCCTGGGATGAACCCCCATATAGCTCCTGCAAGTGCAGCAGCAATGACAGCCATAGGCAAGTGAATGTATTTGGGCAGGTCGTCAAACGCGATCCCCACCCATACGGCTGCCAGCCAGCCGACAATAAGCTGCCCCTCTACCCCGATGTTGAAAAGTCCTGTCCTGAATGCAAATGCCACTGCAAGTCCGGCTAAAATATATGGAGTCACCTGTCTGATTGTTTCACCTACATAGTAGACCTCGCCAAAGATCCCCTGCCACAATGCAGAATATCCTGCTACAGGGTCGTACCCGCTCACAAGCATGATGATGGTTCCAACAATGATACCTAAAAGGACAGAAATGACCGGGATTAATATATTTGTTAATCGGTTAGACATTTGTGTTTTCCCCCGTTCCCTTTCCTTTAGAACCCGCCATTAACAGACCGAGTTCTTGTTCAGTCGTTTCTTTAGGATTGACAATAGCAACGATTTGTCCTTCATAAATGACAGCAATCCGGTCACTGACATTCATGATTTCATCTAATTCAAAGGACAAAAGCAATACAGCTTTCCCGTTGTCCCTTTGTTCGATCAGCCGTTTGTGGATGAATTCAATTGCGCCGACATCCAATCCCCTTGTTGGCTGAGCTGCGATCAGCAAGTCCGGATCACGGTCAATTTCCCTTCCGATGATCGCTTTTTGCTGATTTCCACCTGAAAGTGCACGGGCAAGTGTATATTCAGTCGGAGTTCTTACATCAAATTCCGTGATCAGCTTTCTGGCTTGATCATAAATCTTTTTATAATTTAAGATTCCTTTATTGGAGTATGGCTTTTTATAATAAGTCTGAAGGACCATGTTTTCCCCGATCGGGAAATCCAATACCAACCCGTGTTTGTGGCGGTCCTGAGGAATATGGCCCACTCCGGTTTCATAGATCTTCCGCGGTTTCATATTCAGGATTTCTTTGCCATTCAGCTTGATGGATCCGCTCTCGGCTTTATGAAGTCCAGTGATCGCTTCAATAAGCTCGGTTTGTCCGTTTCCATCGACACCCGCAATCCCGAGTATCTCTCCAGCCTTTACCTCGAGATTCAGACCCTTGACAACAGGTACATTCCGGTTATCTTTCACGTTAAGGTCCGATATCTCCAAAACTTTCCCGTCCGGGGTCGCCTCTGTTTTAACTGTTTTAAACGTAACCTCACGGCCGACCATAAGACTCGCCAAATCATTCGGGTTCGTTTCTGAAACTTTTACTGTTATGATTCCCTTCCCTTTTCTGATAACGGTTACATTATCACACACCTCCATAATCTCTTTGAGCTTATGAGTGATGAGAATGATTGATTTACCTTCTTTTATAAGGGTTTTCATGATTTGGATGAGTTCTTTAATTTCCTGCGGGGTCAGCACGGCGGTAGGTTCATCAAAGATCAGGATATCCGCACCGCGGTAAAGAGTCTTAAGAATTTCCACACGCTGCTGCATACCTACTGAAATTTCTGATATTTTCGCACTTGGATCGACTTTAAGTCCGTATCTCTCGGAAATGTCCAAAATATCTTTTTCAGCTTTTTTAATGTCCACGGAAGCCCCTGATTTCGGTTCCCTGCCGAGGATGATATTTTCAGTGACGGTAAATGTATCAACAAGCATAAAATGCTGATGCACCATTCCTATTCCAAGGTCGTTTGCTATGTTAGGGTTTGTGATGTTCACTTTCTTGCCCTTCACGCGTATCTCACCTTGCTCCGGTTGATAAAGTCCAAATAAGACGTTCATTAACGTTGACTTACCTGCACCATTTTCACCAAGAAGCGCATGAATTTCACCTTGTTTTAACTGAAGGGTGATATTGTCATTTGCCACGATGCCCGGGAATTCCTTTCGGATATTCAACATCTCGATTACATAATCCATTGCTTTCACTCCTTGCGTAGGCTGGGGATAAATAGTTTAGTAGTTAGAGGTCAGACCTTGGTCCGCCAGAAAAAAGGGTTTCCCCTGTTAAAACTCTAAATGAAAGATAGAAGGTAATATTTCTATACTTCAATTAAAGTTTTAAAATCACAAACCAGCAATTAGTAAATTAATACCAACCAAAAATCATCGATTAGTACTATGTATCCAGTTTTCTTTAAAGAAAAAGGGATAAGAGACCGGCATACCATGGCCCGCTTATCCCTGTTGTCAGATGACGATTATTCTGCGGAGAAAGCTTCAGCGTCTTTCAGAGATTCAGGTACTTTGATATCTCCGTTAGCGATTTTCTCTTTCCATTCGTCTACTTTCGCCATAACTTCATCTTTGTTTGAAAGTTCATCATTAAGTTCTGCAAGACCCACACCATCTTCGTTCAGGCCGTAAGAAATCACTTCTCCACCAGGGAAGTTACCTTCTTTAGCTTTGTTGGAAAGGTCTTTTACAGCGTTATCAACACGCTTCAGTGAAGAAGTCAATACGATATTGTGATCTCCTACCTTACCTTCAGCAGTTTGATCAGAGTCAACACCGATTGCCCAGATTTCACGTGAAGGGTCTTTTTCTTTCAAGTCACGTGCTTCTTTGAATAGACCATTACCTGTTCCGCCTGCTGCATGGAATACCACGTCAGCGTTTTGTGAATACATTTTTGATGCAATCGTTTGACCAAGCTCTGCTTTATCGAATGCACCAGCATAATCAGATACTACTTCTGCTTCAGGATTAACCGCTTTGACACCTGCAAGGAAACCTGAGTGGAAACGTTCGATAACCGGGATTTCCATACCGCCGATGAAACCGATTTTATTTGTTTTAGTCGTTAAACCTGCTACAACACCTGCAAGGAAAGAACCTTCCTGCTCTTTGAACGTGATGCTTGCAACGTTAGGCTGATCGACTACCGCATCCACGATAGCAAAGTGTGCATCTTTTTGCTGTTGTGCGATATCATTGATTGCACCTTCCATAAGGAAGCCGATTCCGTATACTAAGTCAAAATCTTGACGAGCTAATGTGTTTAAGTTTGTAGCATAGTCCGCATCAGATTGAGATTGCAGGTAATCGTAACCGCTTTTACCCTTTTCTAAGCCGTGTTCTTCACCGAATGCCTTTAAACCTTCCCAAGCTGATTGGTTGAATGATTTATCATCCACTCCACCAACATCTGTAACCATTGCTACTGTAAACTGATCTTCTTTACTTTTACCATCACCACTAGATGCACCTTCTTCTTTGTCACTTGAACCACATGCACCCAAAATCGTACCTGCTGCAAGAACAAAAGACAGCGCTAAACCGAATTTACGCTTTTTCACCTAGAGTACCCCCCAAAATTTGTTGTAATGAATTAGTAGAAAGACAGTTTACTAAACTCGCTTTCTCAATACATGGAAACTGAATTTGTCTGATCTGAAATAGTTTACTGAATACAGAATCGGCTCATCGTTTTCATCAAAATGCATTTGTTTGAGAACGAGTAAAGCCGTTTCGGGCTCGCAATTCAGAATCGGTGAAATCTTATCGTGGTATCCCATCGGTTCGATCTTGGCGACTGCATGAGTGATTCTTCTATTCTCCCTATTCTCAAGAACGGAAAAGATAGAATTATCTTCATGGGTAAAATTCCTTGTCAGTATCCTTTCCGGAATTTTGTCCACGCAGTAAACCACAGGTTCGCCGTTAGCTGTTCGAACACGTTCAACCAGAATCATATTCTCCGCTTCGTCACTTTGAAACCTTTTCGCATCATCCTCAGTAGCTTCTTGAGTCGTTGAGCTTAAGAAAATGGTTCCCGGCTCCATTCCGGCCTGTATGATCATATTGGAAACGCTGTTCAATTGCTCAATTCCTGAAGTGAACAAAGGTTTAGCGTTTACAAATGTGCCCACACCATGCCGGCGGATAATGACACTTTCCTCTTCAAGAATCCTCAATGCTTCCCTGAGGGTCGCTCTTGAAACTCCCAGCTGTTTGGAAAGATCAAATTCTGAAGGGAGTTTTTCTTTTTCTTTATAAACTCCTGCATCAATATCCTTTTTCAAACGGTCAATAACTTGTAAGTATAAATGTCGATTATCTGTTTTTATTGTCACTGGAACCACCACCAAATTTTCTCAAGACATCAGACCTCTGATGTATATCTTTCCTACTAATCGAAAATACTATAACACTTTTCTTTTAATAAATAAATAGCATTATGTGATTTTGTCGAAAAAAAAGACCAATAAGGCAATTCTGAAAATTATTTTGGTAAAAAATAGAATAAATAAAGGGTTTATATCATCAAAACGTTAAAAATATTACATAATATTACATATGAAATCTTGATTCTCGCTTTTTATAACATTTCTGAAACATAGTACTTATTTTTGAAAACGCTTTTAATAGTATAGCACATTAGTGGATAACCAAGAAGAAGATAGTGATAACATACAATTTTTGGAGTTTATTCATGGAATGGCTGGTTCTTTTTTCACCTAAAGTTAGCGGATATGATAGTGTGACTCATTTTCATAAAAAAAGTGAAGCTGTCCTTTATCGAAGGTCAGCTTCACTCATTAAATTTTTTATGCATTTTGCTCTTCAGAAGGTTTGCCTACAAGTACTGTCCGAGGCTTGCTTCCTTCGTAAGGGCCGACTACCCCTCTTACTTCCATCTCGTCTATCAATCGTGCAGCACGCGTATATCCGATCCTGAATCTGCGCTGCAGCATCGACACAGAGGCTGTTTGCATCTCCGCAATTAATTGCACGGCATCTTTATACAACTCATCTTCAGCTTCACCGCTCCCTGAATCCTCAGGTATATCATCCGGGATCATTTCTTCCTGATACTGTGCTCTTTGCTGGGAGATCACGAAATCCACAATATCTTCTACTTCCTCGTCCGACAGGAAGGCACCCTGTACCCTTGTCGGCTTGGATGCACCTACAGGCATGAACAGCATATCCCCCCTGCCCAGTAATTTTTCTGCTCCGCCGGAGTCAAGTATGGTTCTGGAATCTGTCTGGGAAGATACCGCAAAGGCAATCCGGGAAGGAATATTGGCTTTGATTACACCCGTAATGACATCAACGGACGGCCTCTGGGTGGCAATGATCAGATGGATCCCTGCAGCACGTGCCATTTGGGCGAGCCGGGTGATGGCATCTTCCACATCATTCGATGCCACCATCATCAAGTCTGCCAATTCATCCACGATTACGACGATGTACGGAAGCAGCGGCTGCTTCTCTTCATTTTCTATATTCTGCCTTTTCACATAGTCATTGTAGCCTTCAATATTTCTTGTTCCCGTATGCGAAAACAATTCATAGCGCCTTTCCATTTCACTGACCACTTTCTTCAGTGCCTGTGATGCTTTCTTGGCGTCCGTTACAACCGGTGCCAGCAGATGCGGAACCCCGTTATATACATTCAATTCCACCATCTTTGGGTCGATCATCATCAACTTTACTTCATGAGGTTTAGCCCGCATTAAAATGCTGGTTATGATACCGTTGATGCAGACACTTTTACCACTTCCCGTTGCTCCGGCAACAAGCAAGTGAGGCATTTTATTGAGCTCTGCAAGCACAGCTTCCCCTGTAATATCCCTGCCAAGCCCTATCTGGAGTTTTGAGTCTGGTTTATTATGCTGCTTGGATTCCAATACTTCCCGCAGGGATACCATGGCTACTTCGGAATTGGGAACTTCAATACCGATGGCTGATTTTCCTGGTATCGGTGCCTCTATCCTGATATCTTTGGCAGCAAGGGCCAGCGCCAGGTCATCACTCAGGTTAACGATTCTGCTGACTTTCACACCGACATCCGGGTGGACTTCGTACTTGGTAACGGCCGGGCCCAGATGAACCTGTGTCACCTTCGCTTTTACCCCGAAGCTTTGAAACGTCCTTTCCAGCTTTGCTGCATTTGCATGGATCAACTGATATTCATTGCTTTGGTCAGTTTGTTTTGGACTTTTTAAAAGCGTCAGAGAAGGAAGCTTGTAATCTTTATTTTCCACTTCGGTAAATGTGATGGGCGGCGTTGATTCAGATTCTTCCTCACTATTATTCTGTGACCCGGCTTCCTTAGCCTTTTCAGTATTTTCCTCTTTCTCTTTGTCCTTCTCTGAAGGCATCCCTCCGTATGCCCTTTCTGCAAAATTGGAAATGATCGGCTCAATCTTTTCTTCTTCTTCAGAATTCGGCTGTGGAACTGATGCTTCTTGCTTTTTCATATCGCTGTTTGCTTTTTGTTGTTTTTGCTGCTTCTCCACTTTTTTATTTTCTTTGGATTCCTTCCATTCACTCATGTCAGTCTTAAAAGCTGCCCATTGGCCGCTTAGGAATTCACGAAAACGCAAGCCGGCCTTCCCCAATACTTCGCCAAGCGATTTCCCCGTCACCAGGATGATGCCGATTAATATAAATGTGGCACTTACAATCCTTGCTCCCTGGGAGTCAAACAGGAAGTACGAAACAGCAAATAATATACTGCCTATCATTCCCCCGCCCAGGTCAGTTGTACTGGTTTCGCCGTTGACGTCCATCCAGAACAAATCCCATGTATTCATAATCACGCTCGGATTCTCAAAGATGCCGTCATTGGAGAGGAGATCAAATAATTTCACATGACTTAATAGTAAAAAGCTGGCGACAATGATATATAGTCCGAGCAATCGTCTGCTGAACAGCAGTGGGACTTCCCTTTTTACCATCAGGTATCCTGCGATATAGAGAACCCATAATAAGGCAGCCATATACCATTCCCCCAAGAAAAACCGAAAGAAATAGACGAATGCCTTTCCGACTGCACCAAGCTCGATGATTGAGATCAAACTCAAAGCTATCAATGCCAGCCCGGTGATTTCATATTTAATCGTTTTTTTCAGAGAATCAGTTGTTGAAGAACGTTTCTTTCGCTTTTTCCTTTTTGCCAATATGTTTCACCTAAATTCCTTAAATTCTCTGTTGGTATGTAATTGAAGAAAGGGCCGATCACTTGGGGCATATCATGTGCCTAAGGTGTCAGACCCTTCCCGGTAAAATGGATATAAGTTTACATCACAGATTCAACCTTATTATATCATATCCAATATTTACAGAAAATCCTCTTTGTTAATTCGGGATAAATTCCCCCGGACAAATTGTGCTGTTCATGTAATGTGCGGGATCACTGCTCATTATTCTGATGATACGGTATTTATCTTCGACTTTTTGAACAAGAAGGGGAACTCCCTGATGCTCCACCATCATCTGTCCGCTGAATTCTTCTGTATCTGTGGGGTATACCTGCTCCTGAGGGACCATTGTATATAAAATCATTGAATCAGACCTTCTTTTTCATCGCTTTGTTTTTTAATTTCTATCAATTCATTGATTTTCCGGATGGCAGAACCTATGCCCCCTATACCGTCAATCAATCCATATTCTACGGCGTCATCCCCTACCACGTTTGTTCCAATGTCACGGGTCAGGTTCCCTTTGGCAAACATGAGATCCTTAAATGCTTCTTCTGAAATATTACTGTGCTTGGTCACAAAGCTGACGACACGTTCCTGCATTTTATCGAGATATTCAAATGTCTGGGGAACACCGATGACCAGACCCGTCAGCCTCACAGGGTGGATGGTCATGGTGGCGGTGCTTGCAATGTACGAAAAATCACAGGATACAGCAATCGGGACCCCGATGCTGTGCCCGCCTCCCAATACTACTGATACAGTAGGCTTCGATAAAGAAGCAATCATTTCAGATATGGCAAGGCCTGCTTCAACGTCACCTCCGACAGTATTAAGAACGACCACCAACCCTTCTATTTTTGGGTTTTGCTCTATCGCCACTAATTGCGGGATCACATGTTCATATTTCGTCGTTTTGTTTTGGGGTGGAAGCTGCATATGACCTTCTATTTGTCCTATAATCGTCAAACAGTGAATATTGGAGTCTTGAGAAAGCTGAGGTACATTGGTCTGGCCAAGCTGCTGGATTTTTTCCATCAAACCTGATGGCTTGCCTTTTCCATCTTCGTCATTTTTATTCGGCTGAGCCGGCTGCTCTTCATTCATGTTCATCTGATTCTCGTTCATAGTGACATCTCCTTTTTCAAGTCCTTCTGTTGTTATTATTTTTATAAGAGTGTCATTTCATACTACTTAACGTTTGTACTGCAAAGTTTGAATCACAATATAAAGAAAAAAAGCTATCCGCTTATACTAAGCAGACAGCTTTTTCAGCATTTTTAGGAGACTACACTTCCATGATGATTGGAAGGATCATAGGGCGTCTTCTCGTTTTGTTGAATAGGTAATAGTTAAGCTGGTCGCGGATATCCTGCTTGATGGCAGACCATTCAAAAGAGCCTTTTTGGAGGTATGTCTGCACGACGTCGGTGACGATTCCCGAGGCACCTTCAATCAGTTCCTCCGATTCCCTTACATATACGAATCCCCGTGAAATGATCTCAGGTCCCGCTACAATTGCTTTCGTCTTTCGGTTGATGGTAACCACCACTGTGAAAACACCGTCTTCTGATAGAAGCTTGCGGTCGCGAAGGACGATATTTCCGACATCCCCGACTCCGCTTCCATCAATTAGTACATTCCCTGCCTGCACCCTGCCGCTCATTTTCATTTTTCCCTCTTTATATTCAAGGACATCGCCTTTATCCAGGATAAATATCTTTCTGTATGGCAGCCCGATGTCATGTGCCAGCTGAGAGTGTGCCACCAGCATCTTGTATTCCCCTTGGATCGGAACAAAATGCTTCGGTTTCATGATATTTAACATGAATTTTAAATCCTCTTGACTGCCATGTCCGGAAACATGGACTTTCTTGTTTGCTGTCAGTACATCTGCACCGGCTTTGAATAACATGTTGATTGTCCGTCCGACTATCACTTCCATCCCGGGAGATGGCGTAGCTGTGATGAGTACAGTATCGCCGGATGTGATATTGACGAGCCGGTGGGATTTCTTAGCCATCCTCTGCAGTGCTTCAAATGGTTCACCCTGGTTACCGGTGGCAACTATGACGATTTCATCATTTGGGTATTCTTCAATTTCATCAAGCGAAATCATGATTCCGTCGCGGATGTGAAGGTATCCCAGTTTTAAAGCAATATCATATACCCGCTTCAAGCTTTTGCCTACGACTGCGACTTTACGGTTGTTTTGCTCTGCAGCATCAAAGACCTGCTGCAGGCGGATCAAGTTTGAAGCAAAGCATGCAACGATGATCCTGCCTTTTGCTGTGCGGAACGTTTCAGTCAGCTGATTGGCAATGACTGCTTCCGATGTCGTGTATCCAGGTCTTTCCGCCTCCGTACTATCCGATAACAGACATAATACCCCGCTGTCACCGATTGCAGCCATCTTTCCCAGGTCCGGCCTGTATAGGTGTTTCGCGGATTGGTCGAACTTAAATTCCCCGGTATGTACAATTGCACCTTCAGATGTATGTATACACACTCCAACCGAGTCAGGGATGCTGTGGGTGGTCCTGAAGAAAGAAACCTGTACGCCATCAAAGTTCAACATACTGTCAGTATGTACTGTGAAGAATTTCACATCATCCGGAACCTTGGCGTCCTTTAATCTTGCTTTGACCAATGCATTCGTCAATTTCGTTCCATACACCGGAGCTTTTATTTTGCTTACTACATATGATATTGCACCGATGCTGTCTTCATGGCCATGTGTCAGGAAAATTCCTTTCACTCGATCTTTATTTTCAATCAAGTACTGGATATCGGGAATGACGATATCAATTCCCAGCATTTCATTTTCAGGGAACATCAGACCCGCATCGATGATGAAGATTTCATGGTCCACTTCCACTACGTACATATTCTTACCGATTTCACCTACTCCGCCTAATGGAATTATGCGGATTGCATCATTTTTTGTCTTACTCACAATTTGTGTCCTCCTATGCTGTGCTTCCCCGATCTATAATCAGTCATATTCATTATACTTGATACCTTTTTTCAAGTACAACCAATTTTATCCTGTAAAGGAACGTAAAGGTTCTTGTACGTTCTGCTGAATGATATCGAAGCTTGCATCATTTTTCTACGTAACTATTTCGATACCGGAAGTTCAAATCCTTTTTTTAATCATATATTTTTCTATTTACCCGATCACTATGTTCAAACATAAAAAAATGTGCAGGATACCCTGCACATTTTTGACTATATGCTGTTGATCAATTGGCTGAGTTTTGTTCTTTCAGCTTCGGATAATGGAATTAGCGGAAGACGTACAGAACCGACATCCAGACCTTTTAATTGCAGTGCCGTTTTTACCGGTGTCGGGCTCGGGCTAGTAAACAAGCCTTTCATAATCGGCAGCAACTTTTGATGGGTTTTGGCTGCAGAGGCAATATTGCCTTCCACAAATTGATGGATCATTTCCTGCATCTGATTCCCAATGATGTGTGAGGCAACGGAAACGATCCCGCAGCCCCCGATTGACAAGATTGGCAGTGTAAGGCCGTCATCACCGCTGTATAATGCAAAGTCATCCGTAGTTTTAGAGATGATCTCGGTCATTGCATCCAAATCTCCGCTTGCTTCTTTAACGGCTGTGATATTATCGATTTCTGACAATCTGATAATGGTTTCCGGTCCAATATTCACTGACGACCTGCCGGGTATGTTGTAGAGCATGACAGGCAGCGAAGTTGATCCAGCGATTACTTTAAAATGCTGATATAACCCTTCCTGACTCGGTTTATTATAATAAGGGGCCACCAGCATGATGGCATCGACGCCAGCCTCTTCTGCTTTTTTTGTCAACTCGATCGATGCATGAGTATTATTGCTTCCAGTTCCCGCGATGACCGGGATCCTGCCATCGACGACTTTTACGACATGACGGAATAAAGCGATCTTCTCTTCTTTTGTCAGTGTCGGCGATTCCCCCGTGGTTCCAGCTATCACCAGGGAATCAGAACCGTTATCAATCAAGTAATTTATGAGCTGAGTCGTTTTAATGAAATCTATATTTCCCTTATGGTCAAATGGAGTGACCATAGCGGTAGAAACGCGTCCAAAATTCAAGACTTACACTCCCCTTTACTAAATCTAACCTGCTTTGAATGTGCAATGGGCCTTCTCTAACTGAAACGCATCATGAAGTGCATTCACTGCACGGATTAATTCACTTTCCTTCACCAGCACCCAAATCGTCGTATGGCTGTCTGCTGATTGAAGTATTCTGATCCCATTGTCGGACAGAGATGTCACGATTGCCGAAGTGACGCCAGGAACCCCGGTCATCCCGCCTCCGACTACCGAAATCTTGGCACAGTTTTCTTCTACAGCGGGATCGTAACCTTTTTTCTTTAAAGTCGCTATCGCTTTTCCTGCAAGAGGAGAAGCCACGGTGTAAACGACCCCGCGTGGAGAGATATTGATGAAATCAACGCTGATCCCCTCATTCGCCATCGCTTTGAATACTTCAGCCTGAAGGTTATACTGATCCTTTTTTGCGAAAACTTTAATCTGGGTAAGCTGACTTACATGGGCAATACCTGTGACAGGGTGGTTTCTGAATTCTTTGTGTGCCTTCGTATTTTCGGCTGTCGTCACCAATGTTCCCTCACTCATCGAGTAGGTGGACCGTATCCTGATCGGGATACTCGAATTCATGGCAATCTCAACTGCCCTCGGGTGGATCACTTTCGCCCCCTGATAAGCCATATTACAAACTTCATTGTATGACACAACCGAAATCGGCCTTGCTTTTGCCGATATCCTCGGATCTGCCGTCATCACACCCTCGACATCTGTAAAAATATCAATATATTCAGCTTTCAGTGCAGCTCCAAGTGCAGAAGCAGAAGTGTCGCTGCCTCCCCTGCCAATTGTGGTGATATCTCCATCTTTTGTCGCACCCTGAAAACCAGCAACGACTACAGCATCATGATTTTCAAGCTCCTGGTACAAACGGCTGCATCTCATTTCTATGATTTTTGCTTTTGTAAAATCATTGTTTGTAACGAAGCCCGCCTGAGCCCCTGTCAATGCTGTTGAACGGATGCCCTTATCAAGCAGCATCGTGGAGAAAACCAGACTGGAGATAATTTCACCGCAAGATAACAGCAGGTCCTGTTCTCTTTTACTTACAAGAGCATTCTGTCCTCCGATCAAGGATAATAGAGAGTCTGTGGCGTATGGTTCTCCCTTCCTTCCCATTGCAGAGACCACTACTACCACCTTATAACCTTTATCAATCGCTCCTTTAATATGAGCAAGTGCCTTCATACGGCTTGCTTCATCCCGCACAGATGTTCCACCAAATTTTTGAACGATCACTTTCATGACTACACCTCATTGTCAATGTTCAAGAGGCATGAAGGAAGCGAATTGGCTGATAATGGGATGCGAATAGTAGAAGGATGATCCTCTTATTTATTTCACTAATCCAAGCTTAACAAGGCTTTCAGCAATCTGAACTGAGTTCCATGCTGCGCCTTTCAATAAATTGTCTGAAACAATCCACATATGGAATCCATTGTCTTCGTCTAAATCTTTACGAATCCTGCCCACAAATACATCAGGCTTTCCTACAGCATAGGCAGGCATCGGATATACCTGCTCTTCAGGGATATCCTGAAGTGTTACGCCTGGTGCTTCTTTCAGCAGGGATTGCAGTTCTTTTACTGAGACGGAATCCTTTTCTACTTCAATATATACACTTTCTGAGTGACCTGTTACAACAGGAAGCCTCACGCAAGTCGCAGATACTTTCAGTGACGGCATATGCATGATCTTCTTTGTTTCATTGATCATCTTCATTTCTTCGAACGTAAATCCATTATCCTGGAACATATCGATTTGAGGAACAGCGTTGAAAGCGATCTGGTAATGTTTCTTATCCCCTTTTACAGGAAGTACAGAGGGCTCAAATGAGTCCCCGTTTAAGATCGCCCTTGATTGTTCATGCATTTCGTCAATCGCTGCAGCCCCTGCTCCTGATACTGCCTGATAAGTAGATACAATCACTTTCGTTAATCCATATTCTTTTCGGACGGGCTCAAGAGCCGCTACCATTTGGATTGTGGAGCAGTTTGGATTGGCAATGATCCCTTTATGAAGCTTGATATCTTCTTCATTTACTTCTGGTACAACCAGTGGTACATCGGGGTCCATACGGTAAGCACTTGTATTATCCACCACGATGGCACCGCGTTTTACAGCTTCAGGAGCAAGCAGCTTGGATACACTTCCCCCGGCACTGAATAGGGCAATATCAACTCCTTCGAAGCTTTCCGGTTTAGCTTCTTCCACCTTCCATTCTTTCCCTCTGAAAGTGACAGTCGATCCTGCTGAACGGGCTGATGATAGTAAAGTCAGCTGTTTTATCGGAAAATCCCTTTTATCTAATGTATGAAGCATTTGTTGGCCGACAGCACCCGTCGCTCCGACCACTGCTACATGATAACCACTTGTATTCAAAACTCTTCTCTCCTTCCAGCCGTTTATGTTCTCTAATAGTAGTAAAAACAATTTAGTCATTTACTATAATAAAGGTTATTTTAACATAAACAATTATTTGACAATAGTGGTTTTTTTGATGATTTATAAATATGCATGAAAAGAAGGCCATCCAACCGGCAGATGATAGCCTTCAAAGAAATCAATCTAAGAATTTTTCAATTATGACTGGCTGAAGTTGTTTTCCTTCTATAGCAGCTTCAATCGTCTCTTGAATCAACGTCATTCTTGCAACCATTGACTTAGGTTTGTTTTCCGGGGCATCCTGGCCGAATGGTATAAAATAAATATCTTTGGTCGAAATCAGCCTCATTAGATTAATGCCGTTCAATCCCAATGCATCATTTGTCGATATCCCCAATACGACAGGACGGTGATTCCGCAGGGTGGCTTTTGCAGCCATAAGTACCGGTGAATCTGTCATGGCGTTCGCAAATTTACTCATCGAATTTCCGGTGAGCGGGGCGATCACCATGCAGTCCAAAGGTATTTTGGGTCCTAACGGCTCTGCTTTAACAATAGAATCGATCACCCTGTGCCCTGTGACATCTTCAATTCTCTTGATCCAGTCTTCCCCTTTTCCAAATCTCGTTTCCGTATTCATTACCGTAGAGGTCACGATTGGCATCACTTCTGCCCCGTTATTAACCAGTCTTTCAATTTCAGGGAATACTGCATCGTACGTACAATGTGAGCCTGTTAATCCAAATCCGATCCGTTTTCCTTTAATACTCAAGTTAAGCTCTCCTTTCCAGAATCAAAATCTTCTTCAAGAAGCTGCGCCAAAACATTTGCTAATATCTGACCGGCCGTTTTCGGGGCGACAATTCCAGGAAGTCCCGGTGCCAACAGCGCTTTTATCCCCCTTTTTTCCGCATAACGGAAGTCGGTCCCACCCGGTTTGGATGCCAAATCAATGATAAGGGTGTGAGGAGGCATCTTTGCAATCACATTCGCTTTTATAATGGAAGTAGGAATGGTATTAATGCAGATATCACAGTTTTCGACTTCCTTAGTCAATTGGTCCAGATGGAATGCATCCAGCCCCATTTCCGTGATCCTGGCAAGGTGTTCGCTTTTTCTTGCCCCCACTTTTACCTTAGCGCCTAAATTACTGAATGTCCTGGCCACGCTCATGCCCACTCTTCCAAGTCCCAGAACGACAATGGAAGACCCATGTATAGTAAAATCGGTATGTTGAATAGCCATCATAATTGTCCCTTCTACAGTAGGAATTGAATTATAGATGGCGACATCATCTCTCTCAAATAACTGAACCAGTTTCCGGTTTGTTGATTTCACTATGTTATCCAAGTATTTATTGCTAATTCCTGAATAGATCGTACAGTGCTCTGGCGTCTGGGATACGAGATCTTCACTGAGACAAATTTTTTCATTTGAAAAGATCGTATCGATTTCTCCTTGTAGATTCGTGCCGGGAACAGGTAAGATGATGGCATCCATTATGGAGAAATCTACCTCACCTAATTTTTCTTTCACAGCCCCTGTAAAGGCATGATCCAACTGTTCAAAACCAACCAGAGAAATCTTCGCATCCAGCTCTGTCAGCTTGCGAATGATCTCCAGCTGGCGAGCATCTCCGCCTAGAACTGCGATCTGCATTCCGGTCAACATCACTGCTTTCACCTTCTTTTAACATAATCGCTATTCTAAATCCCTTTTCACTTCAACAGTGTATGTTATCAAAACCCAATGGGTGATAAGAAAAGCGGAGGCGGCTTGCTCAGCCCCGACAAGCATAAGATCAATGGGCCGGGAAGGCGGTCTTTGCCTTCTTGGACCATTGATCTTATGACCTCGAGGGGCTAGTCGCCGTAGCTGGACAATAAGAAAAGCGGAGGGGCTTTGCTCAGAGGCGGGTGGCATAAGGCGGACCGGCCACGAAGGCGCTCTTTGCCTTCTTGGACGGTTTGACTTATGACATGTGCCTCTAAGCCCCGGAGCTGGACAATAGAAAAGCGGAGGGGCTTTGCTCAGAGGCGGGTGGCATAAGGCGGACCGGCTACGAAGGCGCTCTTTGCCTTCTTGGACGGTTTGACCATGTGCCTCTAAGCCCAGAAGCTGGACAAAAGAAAAGCGGAGGCGGCTTGCTCAGAGGCTCCAAGCATGTTTTATACCAAGATAAGCGTTGGTTAGCGATCTTCAAATATATAATCATTTACATAAAATAAACGACCAAAATAAGGGAAGATATTCCTCTTATTGAAGGATCAGCGCGAAATATGGAATAAATAGAGGGAAACATTCCCCTTATTTACTCCAAAAGTATGAAATTGGCCCCTTTCACCTTGCCTTAACGGTAAAATCTCCCCCTATCTCCCCTGATTTTAGTCCGATTCTGAAGGATAACGGTAAAATCTCCCCTTATTAAAATCAGAGGGTACTCACAAAAATCTCCATCTAGTTAAAAATCATTTATGGTAGACCTATTGGTATCACAATTAGCATGCAAATTTCAAACTGACAAAACTTTAGGGCCCCATGTTGATAAGGGTCCTAAATTCAGGGCGTATTTACCGTTAATTTTATTAACCTCTATATAATTCAACAAAAAGAAGCAGTCTTATTCAGTTGCGAATAGGACTGCTAATTGGTATGTTCATTTATTTTTGTATTCGAAATCCGAACCTGTTAGTATTAATCACTTGAAACTTCCAATATAATCATATCCGTCCCAATTGTCCTGATCTGATGCCAGGGAACCCGGATTTCGCCTGATTGTTTCCTTGACCATTTACCTGTTGGTATCACAAGGGCGTGAATCTGGCCCGATTTATCATCAAACTCTAAATCCGTGTGACCGAGCACTCCCAGCCTTTCAGCTTTCCGGTAATCCACGATTTCTTTTCCGCTTAGCTCACTCAACCTCACTGAAATCAGTCCTCCCATTTTGCTCTGTAGTACAATGTATACATTGTCCAGTATATTTAGAAGGAGTTTCTGTCACTGAATATAAAAAAGCAGGCTTTCACCTGCTTCTTGTGATGACGTTATTTAATATTCTCAGGAAGGCTTCCAGCCGGACTGATCAGCGAAACGGCATAATCATCCGTAAAGATGTCTCTCGCAATCCTATTGACCTTTTCCATTGTCACACCATCGATTTCTTCCACAATTTCATCGAGGGTACGATGTCGCTTCAATAACAATTCATTTTTTCCGTTCCTGCTCATACGGCTGTTTGTGCTTTCCAAACTCAGCATCAGATTGCCTTTCAGCTGTTCCTTACTGTTGGTGAGCTCTTTGGAAGTGATGCCTTCTGCCTTTAAGTCTTCCAGGGTATGGTGGATGGTATCAAATAACTGGTCTAATTGATTTGCCCCGGTCCCTCCATAGATCGTTACCATACCACTGTCCTGGTAAGCAGAGTGATAAGAGAACACGGAATAAGCCAATCCACGCTGCTCCCTTACCTCCTGGAATAGTCGGGAAGACATGCTTCCTCCGACAATATTGTTCAATACAATCAGATTATAAATATCACTGTGTCCGATTTGAAGGCCATCGAAGCCGAGGCAAAGATGAGCTTGTTCAGTATCTTTCTTTCGGGCCAGCTTATTGTAATGGAAAGATGGCTGTACCCTTTCTTCAGGACCCTTGCCGCCTTTATAGGAACCGAATAGTTTTTCGACTTCTTTTATGAAGCTTTCGTTCACATTTCCTGCTACGGATACGACGACTTGATCCGGTGTATACATATCATGCATATATTGCTTTAATTTTTCCTTATTAAACGTGCTCAGTGTGTCTTCTGTACCAAGAATCGGATAACCAAGCGGATGTTGTTCATAAATGGCTTTACTGAGAAGATCATGGACGATATCATCCGGAGTGTCTTCATACATCTTAATTTCTTCATAAACGACATTTTTCTCTTTGCCCATTTCTTCTTCATCGAAAGAAGAATTGAAAAACATGTCTGACAGCGTATGTAGGGCATATTCTGCATGATTGTCAAGTACCTTGGCATAATAGCAGGTATATTCCTTAGAGGTAAATGCGTTTACCTGTCCGCCGATGCTGTCGAATGATTCTGCTATTTCTCTGGCGGACTTGTTTTTGGTTCCTTTGAAGAACATATGCTCAAGAAAATGGGAAATCCCATTATTATCGGGTACTTCATTACGTGAACCTGCAGCGATCCAAACACCTATCGCAACAGATCGGACTGTAGGAATTTCTTCTAAAACGATTCTTAGTCCATTTTGGCAAGTATGTTTCTTTATCAAAAAGTGTTCCTCCTATTCATGATGCAGAGAATGATGAGTTCGCCTAATTATCGGAATCTTCAATGATCCTTTCCTCTTTGACTAAACTTGAGATCGTTCCAAGCCTCAGCTCCCTGTCTTTGATTTGGACAATTAAGCTGTTAAGCGAGTTTGCGGTTGAAGCAGTCGGGTGCATAAGGATTATCGCCCCTTTATGCAGCTTGGTCATGACACGGTTGATAAGGACATCGGGCTGAGGCTTTTGCCAATCGATGGTATCCACACTCCACATAATCGTACGCATATCCATATTGTGAGCGATTTTCACCACTTCATCCCTGTAACTTCCACTCGGCGGTGCAAACCATTTCACTTTTTTCCCGGTCGTCACTTCAATAATCTCATTTGTTTTTTTCAATTCAGCCGTCACCTTGGATGTCTCAAGAGTCTCCATATTAGGATGGGAATAAGAATGATTTCCTATCTCATGTCCTGCATCCACGATCATTTTCGCTAATTCCGGGTTGTTTTTTACCCATCTGCCTTCTAGAAAAAAGGTAGCATAAACATGATGCTTTTTCAAAGTGGCAAGCATATCGGGGATGTATTCATTCCCCCATGCCACATTTATGATAAAGGATATCATAGGTTTATCAGGATTTCCCCTGTAGACTGGAGATGGGGATAAATCAGACAAATGGGTTGCCGGCGATATTTGTTTGTATACAAGCTTATCTTCTGAAAAGCCTCGTTCCTTTTTCATATTTTGCAATGATTTTTCAACATCTATCTTTACCCCGTTATAACCGGGAGTAGCCTTCCAGACAGTGTCAATTTTTGCATCTTGAGCAGGAACGTATTTTGATTTTGCAGCTTCCTTTATTTTCTGTGTTAATTCTTCTGTACTGCTCACGCTTACCACCGCAGAATCCTGTTTCAAGCCTAGTACATATTGATCCGTTAGTGGATTATCTACTGCCAGTAATGTCAGAATAGCAATTACACAAATTCCAATCAAGTATTTTTTCCCCACCGTCATCCACCTTCCTTCATTTTAACATATGAAAAATAAGGACAAGGTAGAACGGAGTTTAAGCTGCATAGAAAAAGGCTGCCTGTCGAGAGATTGTTCTCTAACAGGACAGCCTGTCTATCTTCACAAAATTTATGCTTGATTTTGCTCTTCTTTTTCTCGTTGTTCCTTCAGGACTGCTTTTCTGGATAAATTGACGCGCCCCTGATTGTCTACATCGAGAACCTTTACAAGGATTTCATCTCCGATGGATAATACATCTTCGACTTTTCTGATGCGCTCTTCAGCGATTTCAGAAATATGAACCAGTCCGTCTTTACCGGCAAAGATTTCTACGAAAGCTCCGAATTTTTCAATCCGCTTTACTTTACCAAGATACATTTGGCCAGCTTCGACTTCTCTTACGATATCTTCGATCGTTTTCTTCGCAACCTTATTCATTTCTTCATCAGTAGAAGAGATGAAGATGGTACCATCTTGTTCGATATCGATCTTGACACCTGTATCATCAATGATTTTATTGATTTGCTTACCGCTTGGACCAATGACATCACGGATTTTATCTGGATTGATATGCATCGTAAGAATCTTAGGAGCATATTGAGACAGCGATGATCTAGATTCGCTTAATGTTGCAAGCATACTGTCAAGGATCTGCATTCTGCCGGCTTTTGCCTGCTGGAGTGCTTCTTCAAGTATCTCTCTTGATAGTCCTTCAATCTTAATATCCATTTGGAGTGCTGTAACCCCTTTAGACGTACCCGCTACTTTGAAGTCCATATCTCCAAGGAAATCTTCCATACCCTGAATGTCGGTTAGAATGGAGTAATGTTCCCCGGACTTCACAAGCCCCATAGCGATACCTGCTACAGGTGCTTTAATCGGCACACCCGCATCCATCATGGCAAGCGTACTTGCACAGATACTTGCCTGCGAGGTTGAGCCGTTGGATTCCAATACTTCAGAAACGAGTCTGATCGTATAAGGGAAATCCTTTTCATTTGGAATGATAGGCTCAAGGGCACGCTCACCAAGGGCACCGTGACCGATTTCACGGCGGCCTGGTCCTCTTATCGGACCGGTTTCCCCTACACTGAATTGAGGGAAGTTATAGTGGTGCATGAAACGCTTGGATTCTTCAATCCCCAAGCCATCCAGGATTTGGACGTCACCCAGTGCGCCTAATGTACAAATGCTGAGAGCCTGGGTTTGACCGCGTGTAAACAAACCGGAACCATGCGTTCTTGGCAGAAGGCCGACCTCAGAAGAAAGTGGACGTATTTCATCAACCTTACGGCCATCAGGACGGACTTTTTCTTCAGTGATCAGACGACGGACCTCATTTTTAACAAGCTTGTCCATGATCTTCTTTACTTGCTTCAGAGTATTATCATCGGCTTCTTTTTCTTCAAAAGATGACATGACTTTGTTTTTAACTGAAGAAATAGCTTCTTCGCGCGCATGTTTCTCCTGAACCTGGATTGCCGGGATCAATTCCTCTTCACATAGTGAACGCACTTCTTTTTCGATTTCCTGATCAAGTTCGAAAAGCTCGATCTCTATTTTTTCCTTCCCGACTTTAGCGACAATCTCTTCCTGGAAAGCAACTAATCGTTTGATTTCTTCGTGTCCGAACATGATTGCTTCCAGCATCGTTTCTTCAGGAATTTCATCTGCTCCTGCTTCGACCATGTTGATTGCATCTTTTGTTCCTGCGACCGAAAGATGGATTTCACTCTTTTCGAGCTGCTCTACTGATGGATTAATAATGAATTCTCCATCGATCAGTCCGACGATCACACCTGCAATCGGTCCCTCAAATGGAATATCAGATACAGATAACGCGAGTGAAGACCCGAACATAGCAGCCATTTCAGACGAACAATTCTGATCTACACTCATGACCATACTGATGACTTGTACTTCGTTACGGAATCCATCGGCAAATAGCGGACGGATCGGACGGTCGATTAAGCGGCTGGCCAGGATGGCTTTTTCACTTGGACGTCCTTCACGTTTGATAAATCCACCAGGAATTTTACCAACCGCATATAATCTTTCTTCATAGTTGACTGTCAACGGGAAGAAATCAAGCGGTTTCGGCTCCTTGGATGCAGTCGCACTGCTCAGTACAGCAGTATCTCCATAGCGCACCATTACTGCTCCGTTGGCCTGCTTAGCCAATTGGCCGACTTCCACCGTTAATTCTCTTCCAGCCCAGTCGATGGAAAAAGTTTGTTTAGTTTGTTCCATAAAGTGTACCCCTCTCTTTATACATCACTTAAAGGGTGTAGGTTATACCTTACCCGCAATAAATAAATACAATAATCTATATCATGCACCAAAGTGCTGTTATATTCAATTCTCATTAATATGTATTGTAGACAAATTGACGTTATATGAATACTTTTGAATGTAAATCTTTGAACACCTTACTTAAAAAGTAATGGAGAATCATACAAAGATTTCCACTTATTAAAACTAAAGAAAAAGCGGGAAATATTCCCGCTTCCTTGTCTCTGATTATCGACGTAAACCTAGTTTGTTGATTAACTCACGGTAGCGTTGTACATCTTTCTTACGCAGGTAAGATAAAAGATTACGACGGTGACCTACCATTTTAAGAAGACCGCGACGAGAGTGGTGGTCTTTCTTGTGAACGCGTAAGTGATCGTTCAGATTGTTAATTTCTTCTGTTAGGACAGCAATTTGAACTTCTGGAGATCCAGTATCGTTCTCATGTGTTTTGTATTCACTGATAAGTTCGTTTTTACGCTCTTTAGTGATAGCCATCCTTTTCACCTCCTAATGATTTCTTTCAAATCCCCTGTTACCCAGCATACGTTGGTGAATCGTGATGCCAAGCAAAGGTTCATTTCATACGCTATTTAGAATACTACTTTTTTCTACAAAAATCAAGGGTTAACATCAAATTCCCGAAAAGTACGTGATGGCCGTATCCTTATCCCTTTGAATTTGAGAAATCAACTCTTCAATACCTGAGAATTTCTGTTCATCACGTATTCTTTTATACCACTCGATATAAACCTCTTCACCGTAAATGGATGAATGGAAGTCAAACAAATGCACTTCAATGGATAAGGAATATTCATCAGGATTTTTGAACGTCGGCTTAAATCCCACGTTGCATACCCCGTCACACCATTTATTATTAATATTCATACGAACGGCATAAACTCCGTTTTTCGGTATTAAATATGGATGTGCCAATTCTATATTGGCTGTAGGAAAGCCAATTTTCCGTCCGCGTTTTTCGCCATGGATGACAGTGCCTTTCATTCTGTATGGCCTGTCCAAAAGCTTGATTACCTTTGAAACATCGCCTTCTTTCAAATGATTCCTGATTAGAGTCGAACTGATTTTGTCCTCTTCTTCAGTGAGCTTCGGCACCGTGATGGAAGTAAATCTCTCCCTGGAGTGAAAAGGCAATGTTTCCATCGTCCCCTTTCCCATCCGTCCATAAGAATAATCAAAACCAGCCACTACTTGGCGGACATTTAGATTGATGATATATTGATCGACAAACTCCTGAGGCAAAAGACCCGCAAACTCTGAAGTGAAACGTACAACAAACAGATAGTCCACGCCCAGGCTGCTGATGATTTCCTTTTTGTCTTCAAGAGGAGTAATGAAATGGATATGTTTATGCTTATGCCCCAGAACGACAGAAGGATGGGGATCGAATGTCATCACAGCACTATGTAAATGTTGATCCTCGGCCGATTGTACGGCCGTTTTGATAACCCTCTGATGGCCTTTATGGATCCCGTCAAAATAACCGAGTGCAAGGACCATCGGGGGGAAATCATCTTTTTTAAACGAATGAGGATGATGTACGGTTATTATCTTCACAGTATTTCACCTTTTTCACTAATCGTTGAATAATACTTTTACAGGCTTAATTACCCCGGGTTTTTCCGGATGGCGCTGATATATGGCTATAGGGCGGTCTTGATGATTCATCACTACTTCAATATCCCCCGGCCAATTCACAGGTTCTTCTAAACGGGCACCGTGCTTCACTTTCTCTGCTAATGTATCACTAATTTCCATTTTCGGCAAATGGGAAAGTCCCGATCCCAAGGGACGAAGAAGCTCTTCAACTCTATCTTCGTGAACATATTCCTCCACTTGCTCAAAAGTAAAACAGTCGCCTTGTGAGAAACCGGCAGATTCTGTACGGGTGAGTGAAGACATATGGGCCGGGTAGCCGAGCTGTTTGCCTATTTCAACGGCCAGTGTCCTCACATAGGTGCCTTTGCTGCATGAAACTTTAAAAGAGAAACGCGGATGCTTCCCGACCAACTCTTTCCAATCATCCAAAAGCATCAATTCGTGAATCTGAACCTTCCTTGATGGGCGTTCCACCTCAATCCCTTGACGAGCATATTCATAAAGTCTCTTGCCGTTCACCTTAACAGCTGAATACATCGGTGGTGTTTGAGTGATTTCACCTGTCAGTCTGTTTAAAATCTCCTGCACATTTTTTCTACCTATCGTTTTCTCTACAGGCTGTGATTCAACCACTTCCCCCCAGGCATCTTCAGTCGTAGTGGATGTGCCGAGTGTGACTTCTCCTTCGTACGTTTTCCCTGCTGCTGTAATGTATTCAGCTATTTTAGTGGCCCTCCCGATACATATCGGAAGCACTCCTGAAACTTCAGGATCCAATGTCCCGGTGTGCCCCACTTTCTTCGTCCGCAGTAATTTCCTCAACTTAAACACACAGTCATGAGAAGTCATTCCCCTTGGTTTCCATAATGGCAATATTCCGTTCAACTTCGTATCCTCCGATCTTAATGAAATTCAAAGGCTGTTTTCTAAAAGGTTGTTGCTTTTCGTTAATTGCCTTGCAGCCTGAAGATAGCTTGTGGACGTGCTCTTTTCGAACTCAAGTTCAAACAACAGACGGACGGACAATCCGAAAATACCCATGTTCCGGTATTTTCTTGTGTGCAATGCAACAAAGTATGTGAAAAGAGCCAATTCAAAAAAAGACTGATCCACACGAAATCATTCCCGCGTGAATCAGCCCTATCTATTTACTCGTCTTTATTCTGTGAATCTTCATCCGGTTCATCCTGCACTTTGCGAAGCAGTGTTTCAATATGATTACCGTATTCGATCGATTCATCAAACTCAAAGATAATCTCAGGTGTTTTACGGAGTCGGACCCGCTGTCCCACTTCGGAACGGATGAATCCTTTCGCCTTCGCGAGACCCTTTAGTGTATTTTCCCTTTGGTCTTCTCCACCAAGGACAGTAATGTATACTTTCGCCTGTTGAAGATCGCCTGATACCTGTACATCGGTAACAGTAACAAATCCAATACGCGGGTCTTTTATTTTTCTTCCGATAATATCGCTGAGCTCTTTCTTCATTTGCTCGCCAACTCGATTCGCACGATGGCTCATCAATATCACCCCATATTTCTGTCATTAATGTGTGTTGAATCGCGGGCATGATCCTTACAGCAATTCCCAAGTCGTATCGGTTCTTTCCCATTCGGGAAAAGAATCAATGAACTTTAATGCATTTTCTATCTCTTTTTCACTCGATGCTTTCGAGGAAGCGACTGTGACAATGGCTATTCTTGTCCTTTGCCACACATCCTGATGATCGATTTCGGAAACAGATACATTATATTTCTGCTTTAAGCGAGTGAGGACCCTTTTTAAAACAGCTCTCTTCTCTTTAAGAGAGTGAGAATCATGAATCATGCACTCACATTCAACATATGTGATCATTTACGAGTGATTTCCTCCATTACGTAGGCTTCGATTACATCGCCCTCTTTAACGTCGTTGAAGTTCTTGATCGTAATACCACATTCATAGCCTTTCGCAACTTCTTTCGCATCATCCTTGAAACGTTTTAAAGCATCAAGCTCGCCTTCAAAGATCACTACGCCGTCACGGATCAAACGGACACCGGAGTCACGGGAGATTTTACCCTCTGTTACATAGCTTCCCGCAATTGTCCCTACTTTAGACACTTTGAACGTTTGACGGACCTCTGCCTGTCCGATAATTTTTTCTTCATATTCAGGATCAAGCATACCTTTCATTGCTGCTTCAATTTCTTCCATTACTTTATAAATGATGCGGTGTAAGCGGATTTCAACACCTTCTGCTTCAGCAGCACGCTTCGCGTTGACGTCCGGTCGTACATTAAATCCGATCACAATTGCATTGGAAGCGGAAGCAAGAGTGATGTCTGACTCGTTAATCGCCCCTGCACCAGTGTGGATGATGTTAACCTTAACACCCTCAACTTCAATCTTTAACAATGATGCAGCCAAAGCTTCCACTGAACCTTGAACGTCAGCTTTAAGGACCAGGTTGAGATCCTTCATTTCACCTTGTTTCATTTGTTCGAATAGATTTTCGAGACTCACTTTGGACTTTTCACCGCGCTGTGCCTGAAGAGCCTGGGAGGCACGTGATTCACCTACAGAACGGGCTGTTTTTTCATCTTCAAACACTACAAAACGGTCACCAGCTTGAGGTACATCGTTAAGGCCCGTGATTTCAACAGGAGTGGATGGACCGACTTTTTTCACGCGGCGGCCGAGATCATTGACCATTGCACGGACCCGCCCAAAAGTGTTCCCTACTACAATCGGATCACCGATTTTAAGTGTACCGTTTTGAACTAATAAGGTAGCTACAGAACCGCGTCCCTTATCAAGCTGTGCTTCGATCACGGTTCCGTTTGCAAGACGTTCCGGATTCGCTTTCAGCTCCTCTACTTCACTGACAAGGACGATCATCTCAAGAAGGTTATCAATCCCTTCCCCGGAGAGTGCAGACAGAGGTACGAATATGGTGTCGCCGCCCCATGCTTCAGGTACGAGCTCATATTCAGTGAGTTCCTGCATCACTCTATCAGGGTTTGCTGCTTCCTTGTCCATCTTATTCACGGCAATGATAATTGGTACTTCAGCAGCCTTTGCATGGTTGATTGCTTCAACCGTCTGCGGCATTACTCCATCATCGGCTGCAACGACTATGATCGCGATATCCGTTACTTGAGCACCGCGTGCACGCATTGTAGTGAAGGCAGCATGTCCAGGAGTATCAAGGAAGGTGATTTTCTTTCCTTCAACTTCTACCTGGTAGGCACCGATATGCTGGGTGATCCCGCCGGCTTCTCCAGCTGTCACTTTGGTATTACGGATGGAATCAAGCAGAGTCGTTTTTCCGTGATCAACGTGACCCATGATGGTTACTACTGAAGGGCGCTCCTGTAACTCCGCTTCCTCATCTTCAGTGAAATATACGCTGAGGTCGGTCGTATCGATTTTGATTTCCTCTTCAACCTCTACTCCATATTCACCTGCAATCAATTCGATTGAATCCTTGTCAAGTTCCTGGTTGATCGTTGCCATGACACCAAGCATGAAAAGCTTCTTGATGATTTCTGAAGGCTCTTTATGAAGTTTTTTGGCAAGCTCTGCAACCGTCAAGGATTCAGAGAACGTAATCTTGGAAGGAAGCTCTTTCTTCTTGACAGGCTGCTGTTGCTGAGGTGCCTGCTTGAAGTTTTTATTCGGTTTGTTGTTTCTGTTATTTTTATTTCTCTTATTGTTGTTATTGTTATTATTATTGAAAGCTTTTTTCTCCTTCGACTGAGACTGCTGGCCATTCTTCTTCCCATCGCGGTTATTCGGTGCGGAATTCACCTTGCCTTTGGAAGAGGAATTATTTTCTCTGGCAGTGTTCTGTTTTTGGTTTGAATTGTTCTGAGCCGGTTTATTCCCCTGCTCTTTAGAATTACTTGAAAACATTGAATCTAACTTTTTCACGGTGTCGTCTTCTATTGTTGCCATATGGTTTGATACCTCAATATTTAATTGCTTTAGTTTTGAAATAACATCTTTGCTTGAAACATTATATTTTTTTGCATATTCATAAACACGCATCTTGCTCATATGTTCACCCCCATTGAGATTCAATCGAGCATATCAGATAATTTACCGGCAAAACCCGCATCGGATAATGCCACAACCACCCTGGCTTCTTTGCCAATTGAATGACCGAGGATATATCTGTCCTCCACAAACTTAACAGGCACATGATACGACTTGCATTTATCCATGACCTTCTTCTGAGTGTTTGCGGAAGCATCTTTTGAGAGCAGTACAAGCTTCGCCCGGCCGCTCCTTACTTCCTTGATCACCAATTCTTCACCGGAAATAATCTTCCGTGCCCGATTTGCCAACCCTAAAAGTGACATCCAACGATCTTGTTTCATACGCTAAACGTTACTCCTTCTCTACAAGACTTATCAATTCATCATAAACGGAATCGTCTATCTTAGCTTGTAATTGATTGGCTAAAGTATTTTTCTTCTTTGCCTGTAAAATAACTTCTTTGTCCTTAGAGAGGTAAGCACCGCGTCCCGATTTCTTACCTGTGGGATCAACCGATACTTCTCCTTCTTTCGAACGGACAATTCTTATCATATCTTTTTTAGGTTTCATTTCCCCTGTTGCAATACACTTGCGCAATGGTATCTTTTTGCTGCCCATGCTTTTCACCTCTTACTCTTGATCATCAAAATCAATATTCAAAGGTTCGTTATCATACTCTTCTTCTTCATCCTGTGGAAGAAAAGCTTCTTCACGGGGATAGAGTCCGAGTTCGCGTGCATCGGTCTCACTTTTGATATCAATCTTCCAGTTTGTCAATTTTGCAGCCAGGCGCGCGTTTTGTCCGCGTTTACCGATTGCGAGAGATAACTGATAATCGGGGACGACCACTCTGGTTGCTTTTTCTTCTTCATTCACCTGGACGTCCAGCACTTTGGAAGGGCTCAATGCATTTGCGACAAACGCAACCGGATTTTCAGACCAGTGTACGATATCAATTTTTTCACCTTTCAATTCATTGACGATTGCCTGCACACGGGCACCCTTCGTTCCCACACATGCACCGACCGGATCAATCTCCGAATTTTCAGCATGAACGGAAATCTTGGATCTGTCCCCTGCTTCACGGGCCACCGATTTGATCTCGACGGTACCGTCAAAGATTTCAGGTACTTCAATCTCGAACAGGCGTTTTAATAATCCTGGGTGAGTACGGGAAACAAAGATTTGAGGACCTTTGGTCGTCTTCTCGACTTTCGTGATATATACTTTGATCCGGTCATGCGGTTTATACGTTTCATTAGGCATCTGTTCACTTACAGGAAGCAGGGCTTCGATCTTGCCAAGTGCCACGTAAATGAATCTGTTGTCCTGCCGCTGTACGATACCGGTCATGATATCTTCTTCGCGATCCACGAATTCTGAATAAATGATCCCACGTTCGGCTTCCCTTACGCGTTGCGTTACAACCTGCTTGGCTGTCTGAGCTGCAATGCGCCCGAAATCCTTGGGTGTAACCTCAAGTTCGACTACGTCACCGACTTCATAGCTTGGGTTGATTTCGGCCGCGTCTTCAACTGAAATTTCAAGACGTGAATCAAAAACTTCCTCAACCACTTCTTTGCGCGCGAATACCCGCATTGTTCCCGTTTCCAGGTTCAAATCTACACGGACATTCTGTGCCTGATTAAAGTTTCGCTTGTATGCCGAAACCAAAGCGGCTTCGATGGCTTCGATGATCACATCTCTTGCGATGCCTTTTTCTTTCTCTAAAACAGTTAGAGCATCTAGTAACTGAGTGCTCATGTTGGTGTAATCCCCCTTTATAATACGGTTGTATCCTGATTAGAATGTTACAGCCAATCTTGCAATCGCAATCTTGTCTGATGGAATCTCAACCTTCTTTTTACGAGTTTTGATGGTGACTTCCAATGATAATTGTTCGGAAGAATAGGTTAGTAAAGTCCCTTCGAACGCTTTTTCTCCATTTATCGGTTCATACGTTTTAACATAAACGTTCTTGCCGACAGCTTTCTGAAAGTCCTTTTCATTCTTCAAAGGACGCTCTGCTCCTGGAGAAGATACTTCCAAGAAGTAATTATGTGGAATCGGATCAATTTCATCCAGCTTCTCACTTAGTCGTTCACTGACTATCCCGCATTCTTCAATGTCCACACCGGAATCCTTGTCGATGAAAACACGAAGGAACCAATTGGAACCTTCCTTTACGTACTCCATGTCGATAAGTTCAAGGGACATGTCATCAAGGATCGGTGTGACAAGTTCTTCTACTAGTGTAATAATTTTGCTCATACTTACCTCCTGGTCTATATGAAAATCTTGCACCAAGACTAGAAATAATCCTTAAAAACCCCATGTAATAACGAAAGAGTGGGGTGCGACCCCACTCTTCTGCTTAGAGCTATCTTTAGTATTTCCACTAAAAATATACCATAATCCACATTTTTATGCAAACAATTCCCATGGGACGGGGCTAGAAGAGGGACAATTGGTTTTTATCGGGCAGACTTTCAAGACAGCCGTGATTGTCCAGATACTCAATGATGGTCTTCGATACGCGGCCTCTTTGCTGAAGATCTTCTTTCGATAGGAATTCTCCATTTTCACGCGCCTTCACGATATTGATCGCCGCGTTTGTACCAAGTCCGGGTATGGAATTGAACGGAGGGATCAATGAATCGCCATCAATGATGAATTCTGAAGCATGCGAGCGGTAAAGATCCACCTTTTGAAATTTGTAGCCCCTCTCACACATTTCAAGTGCAAGCTCCAGCACAGTCAAAGTATTCTTTTCTTTAGGTGAAGCATCAAGGCCTTTGCTGTTGATTTCTTCTATCTTAGCACGAACTGCCTGGGAACCTCTCACCATCGCTTCAATATCAAAATCCTCTGCCCTTACCGTAAAGTAAGCTGCGTAATAAAGTAAGGCATGATGAACCTTGAAGTACGCGATCCTCACAGCCATAAGCACATAAGCTGCAGCATGGGCTTTCGGGAACATGTATTTGATTTTGAGGCAGGAATCGATATACCAGTCAGGCACACCGTTATTCTTCATTTCCTCCACCCACTCATCCTGCAGGCCTTTTCCTTTACGCACGAATTCCATGATCTTAAACGCAAGGGATGGCTCAAGCCCCTGATAGATGAGGTAAACCATGATATCATCACGGCAGCCGATTACTTCACTCAGGTTGCATATATTGTTATGGATCAGTTCTTGAGCATTTCCAAGCCATACATCCGTTCCATGTGATAACCCTGAAATCTGGACAAGCTCCGAAAATGTAGTAGGTTTGGTATCTTCAAGCATCTGCCTTACAAATCGGGTACCAAACTCAGGAATACCGAGTGTTCCGGTTTTACACATGATCTGGTCTTCAGTAACACCCAATGATTCAGTACCGCTGAAAATTTTCATAACTTCCGGATCATCGGTTGGAATCGTTTTTGGATCGATTCCGGATAAATCCTGCAACATTCTGATTACAGTGGGATCATCGTGTCCAAGTATGTCCAATTTCAGCAAGTTATCATGGATGGAATGGAAGTCAAAATGAGTCGTTCTCCATTCTGAATTCTGATCATCTGCCGGGTATTGGATAGGGGAGAAATCAAAGATATCCATATAATCCGGGACTACGATGATACCGCCTGGATGCTGTCCTGTCGTCCGTTTGACACCTGTACATCCGCTTACCAGCCTGTCTATCTCCGCTCCCCTGATTTGCAGCGCGTTGTCATTCGCATAGCCCTTTACGTATCCATAGGCGGTTTTTTCTGCAACGGTTCCTATTGTGCCTGCACGGTAGACATTTTCTTCACCGAACAGCACTTTCGTGTAGTTATGTGCCTGCGGCTGGTACTCACCCGAGAAGTTCAAGTCGATATCGGGGACTTTGTCCCCCTTGAATCCCAAGAAGGTTTCAAACGGGATATCATGTCCGTCTTTTTTATATGCGTGTCCGCAGTCAGGACAGTCTTTATTCGGCAGGTCAAAGCCTGAACCGACAGAGCCGTCATCGAAGAACTCTGATTTCTTGCATCCCGGGCACACATAATGCGGAGGCAGCGGGTTTACTTCGGTGATTTCTGTCATTGTCGCTACAAAGGAGGAACCGACAGAACCACGCGAACCGACAAGATACCCGTCATCCAGCGACTTTTTAACCAGTTTATGCGAAATCAAATAAATGACAGCGAATCCATGGCCGATGATGCTTTTGAGTTCCTTTTCCAGTCTTGCTTCAACAATTTCAGGCAGGTCTTCACCATAAATGCTTTTAGCCATCGCATAACTCATCCGGCGCATTTCTTCATCTGCACCTTCGATTTTTGGCGTATATAAGTCATCCTTGATAGGTTTAATCACTTCGACCATGTCCGCAATCTTATTGGAGTTTTCAACGACAATTTCTTTCGCTTTCTCTTTGCCCAGGAATGAGAAACAATCAAGCATCTCATTGGTTGTCCGGAAATGCACATCCGGGAGGGAATGACGGTTTAACGGATTGGCCCCGCCCTGAGATCCCACAAGGATCTGGCGGTAAATCTTATCTGTTTCATTCAAATAATGAACATTCCCAGTCGCTACAACCGGCTTATTGATCTTTTCACCCAGCTCAACGATATTTTTGATGATGTCTTCAAGGTTTTTCTGGCTTTGCACGAGATCGAGTTCAATCAAATGCTGATAGACTTCTTTAGGATGCACTTCTAAGTAATCATAAAACTGAGCCGTCTCCTCTACTTCTGCTTTTCCTTTTTGCATCATGCCTTCAAAGACTTCTCCTTTATCGCAGCCTGATCCCACCAAGATACCGGAACGGTACTTTTGCAGCTGCGACCGGGGAATTCTCGGGACTCTGTAGAAGTAATGCATATGGGAAATGGACACCAATTTATATAGATTCTTAAGCCCTTCCTCATTTTGGGCAATCAACGTACAATGATATGGCCTTGAGCGTTTATACGCATCGCCTTTACCCATATAATCGTTTAATTGATTATGATTGACAATGCCTTTTTCATAAGCGTCTTTCAGCATCTTCAATAATAGATATCCGGTCGCTTCTGCATCGTAGATGGCGCGGTGGTGCTGGGTCAATTCCACATCAAATTTCTTGGCCAGAGTGTTCAACCGATGATTCTTGAACTGGGGATATAACAATCTTGCCAGCTCCAGTGTATCGATTACCGGATTTGCCGCCTTGGGTAGACCTGCTTTTTGATATCCTGCATTCAAAAACCCCATATCGAAGGAAGCATTGTGGGCAACCAGTATATCTTCGCCCACCCATTCAAGATAATCATGAAGGACATCGTTGATTTCAGGTGCATTCTGGACCATGTCATCAGTGATGCCGGTTAAATCAATCGTCGTCGCAGACAGCGGATGATGAGGATTTGCAAAGGATTCAAAACGATCAATGATCTCGCCATCCTTGATCTTTACGGCTGCAAGCTCAATGATTGTATCGTAAACTGCCGAAAGACCTGTTGTCTCGACGTCAAATACGACATAAACAGCATCTTCCAGAGGGCGGTCGGTTTCGTTGTACCCGATCGGCACACCGTCATCCACCAGGTTTGCTTCGAGTCCGTATAGTACCTTGATGTCATTCTTCCTGCTTGCGCTATAAGCCTCAGGGAAAGACTGTGCGACAGCATGGTCCGTAATCGCGATCGCTTTATGCCCCCATTTCTTGGCTTGTGCAACAACGCTTGAAACAGAGCTGACTGCATCCATTTGGCTCATCGGGGAATGCATATGCAGCTCTACTCTTTTCTCCTCTGAGGGTGCAGTATCAAGACGAAGTACAGGTTTGATCTCATTCACATCGTTAGCGATCATAACAAGATCTCTCACGAATGTATCGTTTTGGATACTTCCGCGGCATCGTACCCACATACCTTTTTTCATATTATTCATGACAGCTGCATCTTCTTTATCACGGGAGAACATCTTGACGAGGATTGAACTGGTATAGTCTGTCACTTTGAAGGTTAACAAAGTCCTGCCGCTCCTGAGTTCCCGCGTTTCACAATCGAAGACATAACCTTCGATTGCAATGCGTCTCTCTTCATCGTAAATATCTTCTATTTTCCTGAAATCGGCATCGTCTTTAATTGAAAGACCTAGCATGAATGGTCCGCTTGGAGCATCTGAAGCTTCTTCTTTCTCGGCTTTTTCCATTTCGATTAGAGCCTGCTTCGCTCTCTCCTGGTCTTCTTTCATTTTTTCCTCTAGGAATTTTTCATAATCATTATTTTGTTCGTCCACTTTGGCTACCTCAGCATCAAGCACCAGTCTTGGAAACCCGAAATTTTCGAAAGCAGAACAAATGATTTCCCCGTATTTTCTTTTCAACTGCGTCGCTTCAGTATCGTTAGATGCCTTAACGATAATTTTGTTCCCGATTATTTCAGGTTTTTGAGTGTTGAGCAGCTTCAAGAGGGGAGGGGATATTCCCTGGATCTCTTTTATACATTCACTCCAATAATCAAGTATGGCTTGTTCGGTCATTTCCATATTCAGCACTCTCAAGCTGAAGCTTACGTTTGCGATATGCTTGAATGAGGTTTGCAGGGCCAAAGAAAAACGGCTCCATACTTTGCAGGGAATCATTTCTTCGAGTGTAAAATAAAAGTGCCACTTTCGTTCGCTTCGGTAAACTGAAAGTTTTTCTATCTCTGCATTGTTAAAGTACTTAACAAATGCATCCTCTGTCAGGCCGAGCTGCTGTAACAGCAGTTGAAACCTTTCTTTTTTGCCGAGGGACTTTTCATCCATTTCCCTTTCCCCCATTTCTATATATTATTTGTTCAATGATAACTGAAGAAAAGGGCTGACGATAAGGATCATTGCTTCCCTAATGATTCAGCCCTTTTATATTAAGATAGTGTTTTGAATAGCTCGGTCAATGTTGAAAGGAGGTCATCTTTATGAACCTCGTGCATGTCACCTGTTTTTCTTACTTTTAATTCGACGATACCTTCAGATGCTTTTTTACCGACAGTGATTCTGATCGGCAGACCGATCAGGTCTGAATCGGCAAATTTAACACCTGGACGCTCGGCTCGATCATCCATAAGTACATCATAACGGTTCTTTCTAAGCTCTTCATAAAGTTCGTTCGCTAAATCGGCTTGATCTTCATCCTTCATGTTGATCGGTATCAGATGAAGGTCAAATGGCGATAAATCGGATGGCCATAGCAGACCTCTATCGTCATTATATTGTTCTGCCACTGCCGCAAGAGTACGTGAAACCCCGATGCCGTAGCAGCCCATGATGATGGACTGAGCACGCCCGTTTTCATCAAGATACGTACTATTCATGGCATCTGAATATCTTGTCCCCAGCTTAAAGACATGTCCTACTTCAATCCCTTTCGCAAAGACGATGGTACCTTTTCCATCCGGAGAAGGGTCACCCTCCTGGATGAAACGCAAGTCCCCGTATTCGGCAGCCTTAAAGTCACGCTCAGGATTCACATTGACCAGGTGGTACCCTTCCTCATTCGCACCCGCAATACCGTTGCGGATATATTTTACAGCCTGGTCTGCAACAATCTTTATCTTGTCCCCTGTAAAACAAGGGCCTATCGAACCGACACTGCATCCCAGGATTTCCTTCGTTTCTTCAGCTGAAGCAAGTTCCACTGTTTCGGCATTCATGAAGTTCTTTACTTTAATATCATTTATTTGATGATCGCCGCGTGAAAGAATCAGTACATATTCATCGTCTACTTTAAACAATAATGACTTGATGCAGTTCTGCTCAGTTGACTGGAGGAAAGAAGCCACCTCTTCAATCGTCTTGACACCCGGGGTCGATACTTTTTGTACGTCTTTCATGTCCTCATTTATAAGTGAATACGAATCCAGCACTTCTGCCATTTCAATATTCGCAGCATACGCGGACTGATCAGAATAGGCAATCGTATCCTCTCCCACTTCTGAAAGAACCATGAACTCATGAGTGTCTTTCCCGCCCATTGCACCGGAATCGGCGATTACCGCCCTGAAATTCAAACCGCATCGGGTAAAGATGTTTGTATAAGCCTGGAATATTTGCTCATACGTTTCATCAAGGCTTTCTGATGAAGAATGGAATGAGTATGCATCCTTCATAACAAATTCCCTGCCCCGCAGCAATCCAAAGCGAGGCCGTTTTTCATCACGATACTTCGTTTGGATTTGGTAAAGGGTAAGAGGCAGACGCTTGTAGGATTTTATTTCATCTCTTACGATACTCGTTATCATTTCTTCATGAGTGGCGCCAAGTGCGAACTCCCGATCATGGCGGTCATTCATACGCATCAACTCAGGACCGTATGTCCCCCATCTCCCGGACTCTTTCCATAATTCCGATGGCTGAAGGGCAGGCATTAAGAGTTCTGCCGCACCGACGGCATCCAATTCTTCACGTACGATTTCCTCTACTTTTTTCAGGACCCTTTTCCCTAAAGGGAGAAAGCTGTATATCCCGCTAGCATTCTGTCTGATATATCCTGCACGCAGCAAAAGCTGGTGGCTTTTTATTTCCGCATCCGCAGGCGTTTCTTTCAGGGTAGGGATCAATGTATTACGTTGCTTCATTTAGCAGCACCTCAGTTACCAGATAATATATTTTAAATAATAATTATGTAATTCATAAGAAAAGAACGGAGAAACGCTCTCCATTCCCTTCTCTATTTTATCTTAAATGAACAGGCAGTTCTACCCTCATTTTCAGTAGAGAGAGGTAGAAACTGCCTGTGAATCTTTCGATATCATTAAATTGAATGATATATCTTATAAAAAGAATCGTTGAATATCATTCCAAGTAACGACCAGCATAAGCACCATTAAGAGGGCGAACCCTACAAAATGGACCATCCCTTCCATTTGACGGTCGACCGGTTTTCCACGGACCGCCTCAATTGCGAAGAAAAGAAGGCGTCCGCCGTCAAGAGCAGGTATCGGGAGTAAATTCATAATACCCAGATTGATACTCAAAATAGCTGCCCACCTCATCAAATAGAAGATCCCTGATTTTGCCACAACATCTGTAGACTGATAAATCCCGACCGGTCCTGACAGCGCATCGATTGAGAATTCACCTGATACAAGTTTCCCCAGAAGAACAAATATCATTTTCGTCCATTCATATGTCTGCTCTGCACTGTTGGTAACCACTTTCAAAGGAGACTTTTCAACCGGGCTGTGCACCCCTATTATCCCAATTTCTTTACCTTCAACTTCCTGGGGTTTAGGAGTGACGGAAAGTTCTTGTGTGGTTCCGCCGCGGTCTACGATGAAGTTAAGTTCATCTCCGGGATGTTTTTGGATGACAGTCACAATGTCTTCCCATGTGGAAATTTCTTTTCCATCAATGCTTTGAACGACATCATTCTTTTGCAATCCAGCTTCCCTCGCTGCTCCGTCTTCAGTGAGATTGCCCAGTACAGGATCATTAGTCGGCACTCCCTGAAGAAGTCCTACAAGCAGGAAGATGAAAAATGCCAGAATGAAATTAAACAGCGGACCGGCAAAGATGGCCATTGCCCGTTTCGGGAGAGATTTGGATGCAAACTGTCGATCCCACGGTGCAATCTGTGTTTCTACGCCGTCTTCAACGAAGACAGCCTCACGTGAAATGTCAAATTTCTTTAAAATCTCATCTTCATCTTCTTCGTATCCCCGGATATAAAGTCCATGCTCTAAATCCGCATCTTCAACTTCTATTACTCGGATATTCGGATATCGGTCTTTATTATTCAGGACGATTTTTTTTATCTTTTCATCCCCGTCCATTACAAGACCGATTCGATGTCCAGCCTTCAGTTCAACCATTTCAGGATCTTCTCCGGCCATGCGGACGAATCCCCCAAGCGGCAGCAGTCTGATCGTGTATGTTGTTTCGTCTTTTTTGAATGAAAACACTTTAGGACCGAAGCCTATCGCAAATTCACGGCATAGTATACCGGCACGCTTAGCGAAGATCAAGTGGCCCAGCTCATGAAAGAAAACTAAAGCGCCAAAAATAACGATAAAGGCAATTACTGTTTGCAAATAAAAAACCACCTTTTAATAACCTGGTCTCTTCAGGCCTGATAAGTACAAATCTTCAACGAAAAAAATGTCTAATATAATACTACGTTACTGTACAAGCAATCATGCACAAGCCTGTTATTTAAATCCAGCGTGCAACGGTTAATCTTGTCTGCCTATCGATTTCGCGAATGGTCTCGAGATCAGGATTCTGAATCACTTCATGATTGTCTAAAGCTCTTTCTATCAGATCTTCAATACCCAGGAAAGATATTTTCTTATCCAGAAATAGTGAAACCGCAGCTTCATTGGCTGCATTCAAGACAGTTGTCATGCTTCCCCCTGTGCGGCCTGCTTCGTAAGCAAACCGAAGGCATCTGAAACGCTCCAGATCCATCTTTTCGAAATGCAGTTTTCCGATCTCCGCCAAGTCAAGCCGCTTTGCTCCAGCTCGTTCCAGCCGGTCAGGATATGTCAATGCATATTGGATCGGTGTACGCATATCCGGTGTGCCCAGCTGGGCCATGACGGATGTATCATGAAATTGTATCATTGAATGAATGATACTTTCCCTGTGCTGCAATACATCTATTTTATCGTAAGGGATATCGAACAGCCAATGTGCCTCTATCACTTCCAGTCCCTTATTCATCATGGATGCAGAATCAATGGTGATTTTCGCACCCATCGACCAGTTCGGATGATTGAGTGCTTCGTTAACCGTCACACCAGCAAGATCTTCCCTTGTACGATCCCTGAAGCTGCCTCCTGAAGCGGTTATAATCAATTTTTCTATATTCTTTTCTTTTTCCCCTTGAAGTGCCTGGAAAATCGCAGAGTGTTCACTGTCTACCGGCAATAACGCCACGCCTTTTTCTCTTGCTGCTTCCATTACAATATGGCCGGCGGTTACCAACGTTTCTTTATTGGCGATCGCGATTATTTTACCCGCTTCAATAGCCTGAAGCGTTGGATAAAGCCCTACACTTCCAAGCACCGCATTTACAAGGATATCTGAATCCTGATGGCACGCCACCTGAACCAGCCCTTCTTCCCCCGATAAAATCTTTACACCCGAAGGAACCTCTTTCCTAAGAGTATCGGCGTCTTCCTTTAGCTGAACCGATACCATGAGGGGGTTGAACTCCGCGATCATTTTTCTTGCACCATCTATATTTTTCCCTACTGAAAAAGCAGTCAGCTTGAATTCCTCAGGGTGTTCTCTTATTACATCCAGTGTCTGGGTCCCGATCGAACCCGTTGCACCCATCAAACTTATTTTTTTCAATACTTACTCTCCTCCCGCTCTCACCCTTCCCATCTTTTACAAAAGGAAATAAAGAAGGGGTAAAACAAATAATAGACTGTCGAACCTGTCCAGCATTCCGCCATGTCCCGGCAGTAAGTGACCTGAATCCTTCACTTTGTAATGACGTTTCAACGCTGATTCCACCAAGTCTCCCATCTGACCGAATATCGACAGTATGGCCGTAACGACAATCAGTTTCGGTATGGACATGTCCAGGTCACTGAAGAATGTCATGATGACTCCGACGATGATGGCGCAGACCACGCCCCCAAAAAATCCCTCAATCGTTTTATTGGGACTGATATGCGGCCATAGTTTTTTCTTTCCGATCGCTTTACCGATGAAGTAAGCGCCTGAGTCAGTCGCCCAGATAATGAACAGGGCATAGAAAATTAAGTTAGCGCCGTTTTCAAGGAAACGAATTTCCATAAAGTAAAAATACCCGATCCCGACGTACAAAACGCTCAATAGCGCATAAGCCACATCATCGAACGTAAAACGATTCTTCGTGATGACCGTAAAAGTCAGAAAGATCAAAACGGCAAAAAACGCCAGCTCAATCTTCGAATAGCCGACATTGCTGATGACCCCTATGTATATATCGGGTATTAAAAATACCCATAGTATTCCCAGTGATATCAATCCCGGTATGGAATAGATTTTAAACCCTCTCATTTTCAGTGCTTCATAAAGACTGATTGACGCAATCAGGTACATCAATATGATAAATGGAGATTTACCATAAAGGATGATGGGTAAAAATACCGCTGCTGCAATGATTGCAGTGATAATTCTTTGTTTCATTATGATTCCTCACTTTTTATACCGCCGAATCTTCTTGAACGACCTTGATATGCTTCAATTGCTTCTGTGAATTGTTCTTTACCGAAATCCGGCCATAAACACTCTGTAAACCAAAATTCCGTGTACGCCAACTGCCAAAGCATAAAATTACTCAATCGAATCTCACCGCTGGTCCGGATCAGCAGATCAGGATCTTTCAACTCTTTGGTCATTAAATAAGTTGAAAATATTTCCTCATTCAATTGTTTTTCATCTAGTATACCATTTTGCACGTCATTTAAGACATGCCTTATTGAATCAAGTATTTCTGCACGGCTCCCATAATTCAAGGCGAAGTTCAATATAAGCCCGTCATTTTCTTTAGTTGCTTCAATTGCCTTGCTTACTGCCTTTAATGTATGCGGCGGAATTTCTTCTTTATTTCCCATCATTTTAACCTGAACATTTTCTTCAACCAGTTCAGGCAGGAACGTACCGAGAAATTCTTCCGGAAGTTTCATGAGAAACTCCACTTCCATCTTGGGACGTTTCCAGTTCTCGGTCGAAAATGCATATAAAGTCAAAGCTTCAATCCCTAATTCATTTGCCAGTTTTGTAATTCTGCGGACACATTTCATACCTTCGTGGTGCCCTGCAACTCTTGGAAGAGCTCTTTTCTGAGCCCAGCGGCCGTTGCCGTCCATGATTATGGCGACATGACCCGGGATTGGATGCTTCGCCAGTTCTAGGAATCGTTCTTCAACATCTTCATTATTCTGTTGTCGTTTCCATTGTTTAAGCTTGTTTAGCATAAGATTTCCTCCACCAACAATCCAAAAAATATTTACCTATACTATCATATCAAAAAACAAAGAAGATATCTTCAAGAAAATCCTTTATGCTGTTAAGCACAAACAAGTAATATTCTTATATTCAGCGGTTATTTATAAACGCCGCGTGCTTAAAAAAGGGCCGTCCGATAAGGAATTTGAGTTCGCTTATTGGACAGCCCCTTCATTTTATATATCGGATCAGACTTCTAAGATTTCTTTTTCTTTATCTTTTGCAATGCCATCGATTTTTGCGATGCTCTCGTCAGTGGCTTTCTGAACATCATCAGAGTATCCGCGGAGATCGTCTTCCGTGATATCCCCATTTTTCTCTTTCTTTTTCAAATCGTCATTTGCATCACGGCGGATGTTACGGATTGCAACTTTTGCATCTTCTGCTTCCTTTTTCACAAGTTTGACAAGCTCTTTCCGGCGCTCTTCCGTCAATGCAGGGACCACGATGCGAAGGATATTACCGTCACTTGTTGGTGTGATTCCCAAGTCTGACTTCAGGATCGCTTTCTCGATATCACCTAATGAAGATTTGTCATACGGTTGAATGACAAGCATCCTTGCTTCCGGAATAGAGATACCCGCCAATTGATTCACGGGCGTCGGAGCACCGTAATAATCAACTGTGATTTTATCAAGCAATGAAGCATTGGCTCTTCCCGCGCGGATGCTGGCCAATTCACGGGAAAATGTTTGAATGGCTTTTGTCATTCTTTCTTTTGCATTTGCGATGATTGTATTTGGCATTATGCTTTCCCCCTAACGATTGTACCGATATTTTCGCCAGTAATGGCTCTTTTGATATTTCCGTCTTCCATAATGGAAAACACAATGAGTGGAATGTCATTGTCCATACATAGGGATGAGGCAGTGGAATCCATAACAGCTAGACCTTCTTTCAGCACATCAAGGTAAGACAGTTCTTCATACTTGACTGCCGATTCATCCTTTTTAGGATCTGCGGAATAGACACCGTCCACATTGTTTTTCGCCATAAGGATCACTTCCGCTTCGATCTCAGCGGCACGCAGAGCTGCAGTGGTATCAGTTGAGAAGTATGGGTTCCCCGTACCTGCTGCAAATATGACAACCCTTTTTTTCTCTAAATGACGGATGGCTCTCCTTCTGATATACGGTTCTGCAACTTGACGCATATCAATCGAAGTCTGGACTCTTGTTTCGATTCCGATTTGTTCAAGGCTGTCCTGGAGTGCCAGGGAATTCATGACGGTTGCAAGCATCCCCATATAGTCTGCTGATGCACGATCCATTCCCATTTCACTACCTATTTTACCACGCCAGATGTTTCCTCCGCCAACAACGACGGCAACTTCCACACCCAGCTCGGCAATTTCTTTCACTTCTTCTGCTACGTTTTTAATCACTGATGGATTGATGCCGAAGCCGTCATTTCCAGCCAATGCCTCTCCACTCAGTTTTAGAACGACACGTTTGTATTTAGGAACGCTCATGGGAACCTCCATATGTAATAGAATTTTTCTTGAAAAATAGGGAACACGCCAGGTGTTCCCTACTTAGAGATGTATAACTTCCTTAATCCGATTACTTCTTAACCTGGCTCATTACTTCTTCAGCAAAGTTGTCTTGACGCTTTTCAAGACCTTCTCCAACTTCGTAACGGATGAAGTCTGTCAAAGTAGCTTTGTTGGACTCAAGATATTGACGTACCTTTTGATCAGGATTCTTAACGAAAGCCTGGTCAAGGATACAGATATCTTCAAAGTATTTTCCAAGGCGGCCTTCCACCATTTTTTCAACGATGTTTTCAGGCTTGCCTTCGTTAAGTGCCTGCTGCTTAAGAACTTCACGCTCACGCTCAACTTCTTCTGCAGATACTTGGTCACGTGAAACATATTTAGGGTTTAAGGCAGCTGCGTGCATAGCAACGTCTTTCGCTACGCCTGCATCAGTTGTACCTTCAACTACAGAAAGAACGCCGATGCGGCCGCCCATGTGCAGGTACTCACCGAAAGCTGCGTTATCGCCTTTTGTGCGGATTTCAAAACGGCGCAAAGTGATCTTTTCACCGATTTTAGCGATAGCTGTGTTGATGAATTCAGTAACTGTAGAACCGTTTTTCATCTTTTGATCCATCGCTTCTTCCACAGAAGCTGGTTTTTCAGCAAGCAGATGCTCTGCAAGTTCGCTGACCAGGTTTTGGAAGTTTTCGTTCTTCGCAACGAAGTCAGTTTCAGCATTCACTTCAAGGATGATGGCAGTGTTGCCTTCACTTGTGATGAAAGTAGTTCCTTCAGCAGCGATGCGGTCAGCTTTTTTAGCTGCTTTCGCGATCCCTTTTTCACGAAGGAAATCAATTGCTTTGTCCATATCTCCGTCAGTTTCAGTTAACGCCTTTTTACAATCCATCATACCAGCGCCGGTTTTTTCACGAAGTTCTTTAACCATTTGTGCAGTAATTGCCATAGTGGGTTTCCTCCTTAGTTTAACTATGTAGACTTGAATCATTTCTGCTAGTCAGTATGAACGATTATTCGCTTGTTCATTCCGCAGCATGGAGATGATCAGTCATAGACCGATATCCATGGAATAGAGGACATCGAATGGGCATACTCTTTAAAAAAAGGTGATAAGGGTAAGTCCCTCTTATCACCTTCTCTTTAAATTACTCAGCTGCTACAGCTGCTTCTTCACCTTGCTTAGCTTCTAAAATAGCATCTGCCATTTTACCTGTAAGAAGCTTAACCGCACGAATCGCATCGTCATTCGCAGGGATGACAACATCGATTTCATCCGGATCACAGTTCGTATCAACGATACCCACGATCGGGATGTTCAATTTGCGAGCTTCTGCTACAGCAATACGCTCTTTACGAGGGTCAATGATGAATAATGCATCAGGCAGTGTATTCATATCTTTGATTCCGCCTAGGAACTTAACTAAGCGTTCATGTTCTTTCTTAAGTTGAACTACTTCTTTCTTAGGAAGTACTTCAAACGTTCCGTCTTCTTCCATCTTTTCGATTTGCTTAAGACGTGAAATACGTTTTTGGATTGTTTCGAAGTTAGTAAGCGTTCCACCCAACCAGCGTTGGTTGATGTAGTACATACCAGCACGTTCTGCTTCTTCTTTAACAGATTCCTGTGCTTGCTTCTTCGTACCAACGAAAAGAACTTTACCGCCGTTACCAGCTAATTCTTTCACGAAGTTATAAGCTTCTTCTACCTTCTTAACAGTCTTTTGAAGGTCGATGATGTAGATGCCGTTACGCTCAGTGAAGATGTATCTCTTCATTTTTGGGTTCCAACGGCGAGTCTGATGTCCGAAATGTACACCAGCTTCTAGTAATTGTTTCATAGAAATTACTGACATGTGTGTTTCCTCCTAATGGTTTTAATTTTCCTCCTCCGTTTCCGTCATCTTGGAGCAGAAACTATCCTTCTGAATAGCACCATCCACTCAATCGAGAAACGTGTGTAGTCACACCATGAATACTATAGCATACCTCTTTTGCCCAGGCAAGGATTTATTATGACTTTTGATTAAATTTAATAAGTAGTTCAATCTCGGTTATTCCTTTTCCGAGTTTTTTTGCTATATCTTCAATGGAAAGACCCTTCTCATATAAATGTAATACCTGTGAAATAAGTGTTTCTTCCTCTATGACTTCCGGTAGAATCGGCGTCCATCCATTTTCCTGGTCCGTCACTCCGGCCGGCGAATTGTTCTTATACGCCTTTGCAGCATTCAGACGCTTGTTGGCTGGGGAAACGTGTCCCATGTCAGCGGGAGCAGCTTCGAAATCAGCCTCAGACTTGTCCCTTTGTGGTGCACCACTGCCTTTACGCTGGTGGAAACTGTCAATAAAAGCTTCATTCTCTTCTTTCATTTCTATGAGGTATGCTGATATCGTCTCTTCCATCTCTTCAATCATTTTCCCCTGGCGCCTTTCCAAATCAACATACCTGTTCTGCCTTGTATAGAGGACCACGATGGCAAGGAGACAAATGATATTGAGCAGAAACGAAACAAATAATAAAAAAGTGGACATGATATCACCTGTTCTTGGTTTTGGCATAAAAAAGACTCTACATTTTCATAAGAAGACAGGAACAGCCTTTCAGTCTTACAAATCTTCTCTGTTATTTCTCCTTTAGAAGGTCAGGAGTCAAGAAGGTTTCTCAATTTATAAATGGCCTTTGAATGGATTTGTGAGATCCTTGACGTTGAAAGCTTCATGATTTCACCGATTTCTGTCAGAGTCAATTCCTCTTTATAAAATAAACTTAACACAAGTTGTTCTTTTTCTGATAGTTTCCCAATGGTCAGTTCCAGCTCTGTCAAACTCTCTCCTTTTAAAATTTCCTCTTCGGGAGAGAGTGTTTTATGATCCTTCAATGAATAGCTCTGGGTTTCATGATCTTCATCCGTAAGCTGGTCATCCATGGATAATACATTGGCAAAAAAGTGTTCATTGGTTATCTGATAGACATCCTCAGCTGACATTTCCAATTCCCTCGCTACTTCTTCTGCACTTACATGCCTGAGATGCCTTTGTTCGAGCTCAAGGATTTTCGATTCGATTCTTTTAGCTTTATCCCGTGTCGAGCGGGGGAGCCAATCTTCTTTCCTTAAACCGTCAAGTATCGCTCCTCTTACCCGGAAAGAAGCATATGTATCAAATTTCAAATCCCTGGACGGGTCGAATTTCTGAAGGGCGTCGAGCAATCCCATCAACCCGAGACTTTTAATATCTTCTCTCGAGACGTTTTTCGGCAGGCCGACTGAAATCCGCGCGACATGGTAGGATACAAGCGGCATATATTTCTTTACCAACAAATCACCCGCCTCTGTATCGCGGTTTGATATCCATTTATCCCAATAGTGTTGTTCCTCGGTCCGAGCGGGCTGCTGAGACATAAGACTCCTCCTCCATAAATTTTTGACCTACAATATTTTAATTCCCTCATTCACGGTCCTTACCTGCAGGGTGAAATCCGAAACAAAGAATTCAATTGTCCTCCCTTTGCTTCCTCCTACATCCTCCCCGATGACGGGTATGTTGTTTTTCTCAAGTATTTCTCTCACAGCTTCTACATTCCGGGGACCAATTCTCATCCTGTCGCTCTTTGATGAAAGCTGGAACATCTGGGCTCCTCCGGCCATTTTACATTTCAGCCGGTGAAGGGCCGCCCCCATCCCCTTCAGACTGCGTATCAATTCCTCCACGCCTGAATCTGCATATTTAGCTGAGTTAAGCGGTCCTTCTTTGGCAATCGCGGAACTTGGAAGCATGACATGCACCATGCCGGCAATCCCTACGGTATCGTCATATAAAACGACCCCTACACAAGAACCCAATCCCGAAGTACGTATCGAACCGATGCCCCTTACAGTATTCATATCAGCGATGCCTACTTTTACGACAGTTTCTATCAGTGTCATCCTTTTACTCCAAGCGATTGAAATATGACATGAAGTGAATCGGGATCGGGGAGCAGGAAGAAATGACCGTTCACACTTTCAGATCCCGCTGCCATTTCTTTTATGGCAGTATCGATTACAATTGCATAATCACTTACCTGAGAGATTTCAATCAAGCCGAAACCAATGACTGCCCCTGCCATATCCACCGTCAAGGATGGTACTGAAGGCTGCAGGTTCAGCTGTGTAAAGTCCGCCAGTGAAGACAGATAAGATCCGGAAAGTATATTTCCCAATTCCTGCATGGCCGATAGACCCAGTTCGGAAGGATTCCTGTCTTCAAATGAAAAATGATCATCGCGGAGCATGGATTGTATAAAAGCTTCTGCCTGTTCGAGGGACAGAATAAAAAACATGCTGCCCGGAGCGTCGCCTTCTATCCTCAGAAAGATACTTACCACCACATTGTCTGCGCCGCCGGCCATATCCATCATTTCATCAAAAGAAACGATTTTTACACTGGGGACTTTCATATCAATCTGTTTATCCAATAACACTGATAATGCTGTAGCAGCATGGCCGGCACCGATATTGCCTATTTCTTTTAGTAAATCGAGATGAATGGAGTTTACGGTACGTACATATCCCATGGAATTCGCCTACAATGCTTCAAGGATTTTATCGAGATGAAGTAATATAAGCAGCCTTCTGTCTTTTTTCACTACTCCCCCGATGTATTCTGCTTCTAGCACTCCCACTACTTCGGGGGACGGTTCAACCGCTTCCTTGGAAACATCCAGTACATCATTGGCTGCATCTACAATCAATCCTACTTCTTTGTCCTCAGCCCCTGCGATAATGACCCGGCTGCTGTCGTTCGTTATCGAGGCGCTCAGCCCAAACTTGGATCGCAAGTCGATGATCGGAGTGACAACACCGCGTAAATTTATAACACCTTTTACATATGCGGGAGTCTTTGGAAGCCTCGTTATATGTTCGAGCTTTTCAATTGACCGCACTTGATTGACAGGAATGGCATATTCCTTATCTACTAATTGAAATACGATTAGTTTAAGATCTTCTGTTTTTGTTGTCGTCTCATTCATTTTTGGCTGCCCCCTATTCCCTATTTAATTAATGCATTGCAATCAACAATCAATGCCACCTGTCCGTCTCCAAGAATGGTCGCCCCGGAAATGGCAAATACATCAGTTAAATAATTGCCCAGTGACTTCAGCACAATCTCCTGCTGTCCGATAAAGGAATCGACCACAAGTCCCGCCATCTTTTCCCCTTTACGTACGATCACAGTGGAATAGTAGTCTTCTTCCATTTTTTCTTTTGGTACTTCAAAAACATCCTCAAGGAAGATAAGCGGAACTACTTTACCGCGGAAGTCGATCACTTTTTGATTGTGCGCGTTCATGATTTCCTCTTTTTTTACGATTGCTGTTTCAATAATGGAGGATAACGGTATCGCGTATTTCTCCTTCTCGATTTCAACCAGCATAACCGAAATGATAGAAAGGGTAAGCGGCAATTGAATGGAAAACAATGACCCATTTCCTTCAGTAGAATCTATGGTGATTGATCCGCCAAGGGATTCTATCGTCGCTTTGACTACATCCAGGCCGACTCCCCTTCCGGATATATCGGAAATTTGTTCTGCAGTGGAAAAACCGGAAGCTAAAATCAATTCATAGATTTGACGGTCGGTGAGTGTGTGGGCGGTTTCTTCACTGACGATTCCTTTTTGAACCGCTTTCTCAAGGACCCGGTGTTTATTGATGCCGGCACCGTCATCTTCCAATTCAATGAATACATGATTTCCGCTGTGGTAGGCTTTGAGCTTTACTGTACCCTCTTCCGGTTTTCCGTTCTTCACGCGGATATCCGGTTTCTCGATTCCATGATCGATCGCATTACGGATCAGGTGGACAAGAGGATCTCCTATTTCATCAATAACAGTACGGTCAAGTTCGGTTTCAGCCCCGATAATTTCAATATTGATTTTTTTATTTAGATCTCTTGCCAGCTGGCGTACCATTCTAGGGAATCGATTGAATACTGTTTCAACCGGAACCATCCTCATATTCAAGATGATAGTTTGTAAATCCCCGGAAATACGAGTCATCCTTTCAACCGTTTCATTCAATTCAGGATTTCCGAGGTCTTGGGAAATCTGTTCCAGTCTCCCGCGGTCTATGACAAGTTCTTCAAATAAATTCATCAAGATATCCAAACGCTCGATATTCACTCTTATCGTTTTATTTGCCGGACCTGATTTTTGAGTAGGGGACTTTTCTATTTTTAGTGAATCCCCTTCTTCTTTTCTAGTTGTCTTTGTTTCATCTGTATGTACTGCAGGACTACCCTTAAAAGCAGCAGGGATTATTTCTGAAACTTCCGCTTTCTCTACTTCTGACACTTTCATTACCTTTTTCTCCAGGCTTGCTGCATCTTCATTCGTTATAAGAGTAACGGTAAAAGATTGATCAAATTGCTCTTCTTCCAGCTTATCCACTGAGGGTTCTGATTTAATGATTTCCCCGCTTTTCTCCAAAACTTCAAAGACCATATAGACTCTTGCTGCTTTAAGGAGGCAGTCTTCCCTTAATGAAACAGAAATTTCAAAACACTTCATACCCTGTTCATATGACTGTTCGATTATGGTCTGTTCGTAGGCTTCATATTCAATCGAAGCTTTTTCATGAGCCACGGCTGAAGCTGTCTCTGAGTGGGCATCCGCTTGGACCGCCTGGATCCCTTCGCCTTTTTCAATTGACTGGAGCAAAGTGACCACTTCCGTCACATCCCGCTTCCCATCTCCTCCATTCGCGATGGAAATGACCATCGCTTCAAGGTCATCCACCGATTTAAAGACCACATCCAACACCTCGGGAGAAACATATATTTTCTCGTTTCTGATCCCGTCGAGTACATTCTCCATTTTATGAGTGAGGTTCGCCAGGTCTTCATATCCCATCGTTGCAGACATACCTTTCAAGGTGTGGGCTGCTCGAAAAATTTCATTTACGATTGATAGATTTTCTGGATTCTTTTCCAATTCAAGCAATTGTTCATTGCATGTCTGCAGATTTTCTTTACTTTCCTCAATAAAGACTTCTAAATATTGGCTCATTTCCATATGTTCTACACCTCTCTATCCCATGTATTTCATTATCGATTGACCAATTCCTTCTACATTGACGACTTCGTCTGCAAGCTTTGCAGCTATTACAGATTTAGGCATTCCGTAAACGATGCAAGTTTCATGTGATTCTGCAATCGCTGTAACGTTTCCGGTCTCTTTCAGCTTCATCAGGCCTTCTGTACCGTCAGATCCCATTCCGGTCATCACCACCGCAACTTTTTTGCAGCTGCCGAGAGTGCTTGCTGATTCAAATAAGACATCAACGGATGGACGGTGCCCGTTTCTCGGAGGTTCTTCCTTGGTTAAATGGACCATCAAGTTTGATTCTTCGTTCATTATCCTCATATGGAACCCGCCCGGTGCGATATAGGCAGTACCCTTCTCTAGAAGCTCCCCATGTTCTGCTTCTTTTACCGTTATAACAGCCAGGGAGTTCAAGCGGTCTGCCAGGGATTTCGTAAACCCGGGAGGCATGTGCTGCACGATGGCTACAGGTGCATCCAGGGAGGATGGCAGATTTGTCAGCACATGCTGTAATGCCCTTGGACCGCCAGTCGATGTTCCGATCATGATAAGTCCAGGTTTTTGAATGTCCTGCATTGGGCGGGCAGTTTTACATTCCAGCGCGGACTCATCAATTTCTTCATGATTGACTTTTCTGTTTGGAGAAACCACAGTCGGAGACGGCTGCCCAAGCAGCTTAGTGATCGGCACAAGACTTGCTGTATACACCTTGCGTACGATTTCCTCCTGAATCTTATGCAGGTCCAGTGAAATCGTACCTGAAGGCTTTGCAATAAAATCAACCGCACCATACTGGACCGCTTTAATGGTTTCCTCTGCCCCTTCTTTGGTAGTGGAAGAAAGCATGACAACCGGAACTGGACATTCGGACATTATTTTCTTTAATGCCTCTATGCCGTTCATCTTCGGCATTTCAACGTCAAGGGTGATGACATCCGGTGAAAGATTTTTTATCTTCACCAGAGCGTCTTCTCCGTTGCGGGCAATTCCCACTACTTCCATTTCTTCTGAAGCAGATATGAAGTCACTGATCAGCTTTCTCATAAATGCTGAATCATCGACTACCAGCACTCTTTTCTTCATCTCTTTACCTCCTGAAAAATAAACTCTTTATATTTTTCAAGAACGAAGGTTTCTCGTTTTGAAATTCAAATTTGTCAGATTCATTGAGAAAACGATTTGCAAGAGAATCCAAGGCCAATGAAATTTGCGAACGCGGAAAACTTTTGATCAAGGGAACCTGCATGCTTACCGCTTTTCTTACTGCGGGATCTTCAGGCAAAACCCCCAACGGGATAATTTCCTTTTTCAAAAACTTCCTGGCTGTTTCCTGCAGCCTTGAAAGGGTAAGCAAGCCTTCCTGCTTACTCTCTGCCCTGTTACACACAAGGTAGAATTCTTTCATTTCATCCCTCAAATGGATATATTTCATCATGGAATATGCATCGGTTATCGAAGTCGGCTCAGGAGTGGTGACGACCATAATCTGCTCCATCGTCAACAGGAAATCCAGTGTTCCCTTGGTTGCTCCCGCTCCCATATCAAACACTATATAGTCATACTTTAGAACCAATTGATCCATCGCCTCAAAAAAGCGGTCTTGCTGCTCTTCCTTCCACTCTACTACACTATCAAGGCCATTCCCTCCGCTAATATAGGAAATTCCATGAACATTTTCACATATGACATCATTGATATTAAGGTCTTTATTCCTGATATAATCCATGATTGATAAATGGTTATGACTGCCCAGGAGGATATGGATGTTCCCCATCCCGATATCCATATCAAATAATAGGATCTTCTTATGTGCATTCCCTAATAATATCGACAGGTTGGTTGATATATTTGATTTACCCACGCCCCCTTTACCGCTGACAATGCCTATCGTCTTTGCAGGAGGATGTGAATTCAGAAGCATCTTTTGCCTAAGATGATATGCTTGATCTTTCATAACTGAATCCTTTCAGAAGCAGTCTTCCGATTTCATCGGCATTCACTTCAGTGATATCTTCTGGAACGTCCTGGCCTGTTGTTATATAGGCAATTCCCCTCTGTGTTTCCTTGATGATATTCATCATCGAACCATAACTCGATGTTTCATCCAGTTTTGTAAAAATGTAACGGCTTATATCAATGGAAGAAAATTGGGCGATGATATCTTTCATGTCCGTTTCCTTGCTTGTCAGGGATAACACCAGGAATGTTTCCATGTCCCGCTCAAAGTCTATTATCTTACGCATGTCTTCTACATATTTCTGTTCCCTGAAATTCCTTCCTGCCGTATCTATGAATACATGATCGAAATCCTTGTATTTATCGATTGCTTTATTATAGTCCTCAAGTTTATAAACTACTTCCACCGGCACATTCAGGAGACCGGCATATGTCTTTAATTGCTCAATGGCTGCGATCCTGTATGTATCCGTCGTAATGAATCCTATCTTCATTCTTTTGTCTATCACTGCCTCTGCAGCCATTTTCGCGAGAGTGGTCGTCTTCCCCACACCGGTCGGACCGATAACATTGATATATTTTTTCTTATAACTTATTCCCAACATTGGAATATCCATGATTTCGTTTTTTATAAACTGTCTTGCCCATACAAGCAAATCGGCTTCGACATTGTTTGTTTTTTCTGTATCAAGTTTCAATTTATCATCAAGATAGCTGGCTGCCTGAACGAGAAGTGCCTCTTTTAGACCTTGCTCTTGTAAATGAGTCAGTAGTCGCCGGATTCTTTCATCATACTGCTCGAATTGTTTTGCAGTCGTGAAAGCAGCAATCATATTTTTTAATTCTTTCAACTCTTGCTGAACAGAGTCTTCAGGGATTGATTTTTTTTCTTTAACTGTGTTTTCAGGAGATGATTTCGGTAATGTATGCTGGTGACGAATTTTTTTCATTTCTGCTTTTTCCGTTTCGATCATAGGATCGACTGCAGCAACGACCTCGACCATCTTTTTCTTGAACAAACCCAATATTCCCCCTGTATGCGTCACCTTTGAATTTAAGAGGACCGCATCTTCCCCCAGCTCGCTCCTTACCTTTTTCATAGCTTCATTCATACTGGGTGCTACATATTTCACTACTTTCAATCTACATTCACCACCCCAACACTTTGTACTTCTACATTCGCTTCCAATTCGTTATATGAGAGAATCGGCACTTGCGGAAAATAACGTTCTGTCAATTGCCGGACATACATTCTGACAGCAGGGGAACACAGGATGATAGGTGATTCTTCCATCAAAGATAATTGTTCGATCTGGTTGGCGATGGTTTCGAGCAGACGCTGTGAATCGCTTGGATCCATCGATAAATAATTCCCGTGTTCTGTCTGCTGAATGGAATCTGCAATCAGCTTTTCTGCCTTGCCGGACATCGTGACCACTTTAAGGTTCCCATTTTCCTGGACATAATGATTCGTGATTTGACGGGCAAGTGCCTGTCTTACGTATTCAGCAAGCAGGTCCGTGTCCGAGCTCATTTTAGAAAAATCAGCAAGTGTTTCAAAGATGACTGGAAGATTACGGACTGACACATTTTCTTTTAACAGTTTGGCCAGCACTTTCTGCACCTCTCCCACTGATAACGGGTTCGGGGTGACCTCCTCAACGAGAATCGGATAGGATTCCTGAAGATGATCAATTAATTGTTTCGTTTCTTGTCTGCCTAGCAGTTCATGGGCATTCGTCTTGATCACTTCTGTAATATGAGTGGAAACCACGGAAGGTGGATCCACCACGGTGTAACCGAATATTTCCGCCTGTTCCTTCATATCCTCTGAAATCCATTTGGCTGGAAGACCAAATGAAGGTTCAACTGTGTCTATCCCTTCAATTGAATCATCCTCTACACCGGGACTCATGGCTAAGTAATGATCAAGCAATAGTTCTCCCCTTGCCATTTCACTGCCTTTGATTTTCAAACGGTATTCATTGGGCTGAAGCTGGATATTATCCCTGATCCTTACGACCGGAATCACTAACCCAAGCTCAATTGCAAGCTGTCTCCTGATCATGACGATGCGATCAAGCAGATCGCCTCCCTGATTTGTATCTGCAAGGGGGATCAACCCATAGCCGAATTCAAATTCTATGGGATCTACATTAAGGAGATTGACTACACTTTCGGGACTCTTCATTTCTTCTGTCTCTATTTCTTCCTCCATTGCAGCCGTTTCAGTTTCACTTTCGACAGGGGTACGTGAGAGCATAAATCCTCCAATTGCCATCGCTGCCGCAATGGGAATAGTCAATAGATCATTTATCGGCGTTGCCACACCAAGCATAAAAATGGTGAACGCTGCTACATAGAGCATATACGGATAGGCCAAAAGCTGTTTCATGATGTCCTGGCCGAGATTCCCTTCTGATGCGGCCCGTGTCACCACAATACCCGTAGCAGTTGAAATCAATAATGCCGGAATTTGACTGACGATCCCATCCCCGACAGTAAGGAGTGAATAGCGGGTGGCCGCCTCCCCGATCGGCAGTCCCTGCTGGGTCATACCGATAATGATCCCGAAAATCAAGTTGATCATGACAATCACTATTCCTGCGATCGCATCACCCTTTACGAACTTTGAAGCACCATCCATCGCACCATAAAAATCTGCTTCCCTGCTGATCTTATCCCTCCGGTGCCTGGCATCATGTTCGGAAATCATTCCCGCATTCAGGTCGGCATCGATGCTCATTTGCTTACCTGGCATGGCATCAAGCGTAAACCTTGCAGCGACTTCGGATACACGCTCCGATCCTTTGGTAATGACAATGAATTGAATGACAATCAAGATCACGAAAACGACGAGACCGACTAAGACATTTCCTCCAACCACAAATGTTCCAAATGTTTCCACAACGCCCCCTGCTTCTCCCTTGCTGAGAATCGACCTCGTTGTGGAAACATTTAGACCTAAGCGAAATAGCGTAAGCAGCAGCAGTAACGAAGGAAAAATGGAGAATTGGAGCGGTTCATTCATATTCATCGAGGTTAGGAGTACTAAAAGAGCAAGTGAAATATTTACAATAATAAGCACACTCAACATCCAGGAAGGGAATGGGATGATAAGCATGGCTACGATCAATATGACACTGGCTAATACGGATAAATCTCTTGCTGACATACTATTACTCTCCTAACATTCTTACAGTTTGTTTTGGATCCGGTACACATATGCGAGAATTTCAGCCACCGCTTTAAAGAACTCTTCCGGTACGGTATCCCCGACTTCGGCTGCATCATACAATGATCGCGCCAGCGGGCGGTTCTCCACCATCACCACATCATTTTCTTTGGCAATATATTTTATTTTCTGCGCCAGATAATCCACTCCCTTTGCAACAACATAGGGAGCATCTCTTTTCGTTTCATCATACTTCAGGACAATGGCAAAGTGGGTGGGATTCGTTATCACCACATCGGCTTCCGGGACTTCCTGCATCATCCGGCGCATGGCCATTTCCCGCTGCCTTTGCTTAATTTTGGATTTAATCAAAGGGTCCCCCTCGATGTTTTTGTGTTCATCCTTCAGATCTTGTTTTGACATCCGTATATTTTTTTCAAAATCGAATTTTTGATAAAGATAATCAAATACCGACAAAAACAACAGAGCCAGTGAGGCAGCTATTCCCATCTGCACGGCCAATTTTGACATGACGATCAGGGAATCACCAACAGATTTGAATGATAAACTCAGCACTTCTTCTATATTCGTCCAGAGCACCACAAAGGTAATGGCCCCGATGAATGAGATTTTCAGTATCGACTTCAGAAGTTCCACGATGGCCCTGAGTGAAAAAATACGCTTGAATCCTTTTATCGGGTCTATTTTTTCCAATTTCGGTTCCAGGGGCTTGGTGGTGAACATGGCACCCACCTGAATATAGTTGGCCGCAATGCCTGCCACCATCGCCACCAGCATGATGGGTCCCAGAAGAAGCGCTAACTCTTTCATCAGATCCATCGTGATGACCTGGACAGTATTTTCAGTCACCTCCATCAGCATATATTCCTGAAAGGATTGACGGAATAAGTCAAATACTATATTGCCGATATAGGAGGCCCCGAAGGTGAAAAATAAAAACACCGCCAACAGGATGATCGCTGTGTTGACATCCTGACTTTTAGCAGTCTGGCCTTTCTTTTTGGCGTCCTCCCTTTTCTTAGGTGTGGCCTTCTCTGTTTTTTCACCACTGAAGAACTGTAAATCTAATGTTAACCACTGCACCTTACGCGCCCCCAATTAATTTCATTAAATCCCGCATCGTGATGAACATCATTTCAAATAGCTGCTGCATGACAGCAAACATGACGCGCATCACAATAAAAAGAACAATAAATGAGACCGCAATTTTAATGGGAAAACCTACAACGAATACATTCAGCTGAGGAACGGTCCTTGCAACGATCCCCAAAGCGACATCCACAAGGAAGAGAGTCGCTACAACCGGAATCGACATTTGAAAAGCGATGATGAACATGGAATTAAAGGTTTTGATGATATAGTCAATTAAATTCTCATCGCCAAAGGGAATCCAAGGGCTGTCGACCGGTATGAGCTGATAGCTGTAAAAGATGCCGTCAAGAATTAAATGGTGCCCATTCAGAGCCAGGAGTAAAAGTAATGAAAAAGTGTACAGATACTGCCCCATCAAGGGGCTTTGTGCACCAGTCTGGGGATCGATGACATTCGCAATGGCAAATCCCATCTGAAAATCAATGAACCCCCCGGCTATTTGGATCGCGGAAACAATCATATAAGCAACAAACCCAATCAAAAGACCCACCATTGCTTCTTTCATCACCAAGAGGATATATTGGCCGTTGATTTCAAATGCTTTTGATTCGACCGTATAATACATCACCCACGAAAGCACCAGCGAAAAGGCCAGGCGATGCTGTGCAGGGATGTTGCGGTATGAAAATAAAGGCATTGTGACAAAAAAAGCTGAAACCCTAACAAAAACGAGTAAGAATACCGATAATACAGGTGCAAGCTCTGACATTCTATTATCCTACAAACCTTGTTAAGTCAGAAAAGATCTGTGATGAATAGGTGACTATTTTCGTCAGCATCCATGGTCCAAAAAACACAATCCCGATCAGTACCGCGACAATCTTCGGAATGAATGCAAGCGTCTGCTCCTGGATTTGTGTGGTTGCCTGAAAGATACTTACAATCAAGCCCACTACAAGTGCAAGCAGCAGCAATGGACCGGATACGATTAGAGTTATATATACCCCGCGTTCGGCTAACGCAATAACAGATTCGGCATTCATAAAATCACCCACTTAAAAACTTTCTAAAAGAGATTTAACGACCAAGTACCAGCCATCCACCAGTACAAATAGTAAAATTTTGAACGGCAGTGAGATCATTACCGGCGGTAGCATCATCATACCCATTGACATTAAGACACTGGCCACCACCATGTCTATGACAAGAAACGGGATGAAAATCATAAAGCCGATTTGGAAGGCTGTCTTGATTTCGCTCAACGCAAATGCCGGTACAAGAGAGGTCATCGGTATATCCGCGATTGATTCCGGTCTTTCAGCACCGGAATAGCTTAAGAAGAGCTCAAGATCCTTCTGTCTTGTATGTTTACTCATGAATTCCTTAAAAGGGACAGCAGCTTTCTCATACGCTTCCTCCAGATTGATTTCTTCATTAAAAAGAGGTGTCAAAGCCTGATCGTTAACCTCCTGGAACGTCGGTGCCATGATAAAGAAGGTCAAGAATAAGGAGAGCCCGACCAACACCTGGTTCGGCGGCATTTGCTGAGTTGCCAGTGAAGTCCTTACAAAGGAAAGGACAATCATGATACGGGTAAAAGATGTCATTAGAATAAGGATGCTCGGTGCCAGCGACAGTACCGTAAATAACAGCAGGAGCTTTACACTGGTGGAAACAGAGTCCGCAGGGCTTCCATTGAAAAATTCCATAAATTCATTCATCTGAGCGGTTCTCCTTGTCCTTCAAATCCTTAAGCATCTTTTTTCTCCCTTTACTCATTTCGTCCAGCTGCTTTTTGAAATGAGACTGAAAAGAGCCTTGTTCAGAACTTCCCGTACCGCCTGTTACCTTCGTCAGCAGATTCGAAACGACCGTCTTTGCATCGCGCACCTGCTCGGTCCCATTATGATAATAAGCCAGAATCTCTTCTTTTTCTTTTTCATCATGTACCTCTTTTAACAGCTGGATATCCTCTCCAACCCCTAATACCAGCACTTGGTTTCCTACTTTGACAATCTGTACAGAGCGGTTCCCCCCAAGTGGGGCCCCCCCTAAATGGTTGATCATCTTTGTCTGTTGAAACGATCTTCCTTTTTGGTTAATGAATTTTAACAGGAAATATATAAGTGCTACTACAAATATCAAAGCAAAGATCATTTTCACATAATCAAAGAAAGTGACGCCCGCTGTTTGAGTTTCCTCAATGTTTTCCTTTTCAGAAGGTTTCACATCTTTGTTGCTGCCATTTTCGCCGCTTCCAGGACTTTCATACCAGTCATCCACTGACTTCATGTTGGCATGTGCCGGTGACACACCGACACATGCCAGGATGAGAATACATAGAACACTCATTACTAGTTGAAGCTTCATCAATACATACACCTTCTTAAAAACTGTTAACTTAAAGCTTTCTGAATCGCCTCGATTACACGGTCGGCCTGAAACGGTTTGACAATGAAGTCCTTTGCGCCTGCCTGGATTGCATCGATGACCATTGCCTGCTGGCCCATTGCTGAACACATAATGATTTTCGCCCCGGGATCCATCGCTTTGATATCCTTCAGTGCTGCGATGCCATCTTTCTCAGGCATGGTGATATCCATTGTCACCAAGTCAGGCTGTACTTCTTTGTACTTCTCTACTGCCTGGGCACCATCAGCAGCTTCACCTACTACCTCAAATCCATTTTTCGTTAGAATATCTTTAATCATCATCCGCATAAAAGCTGCATCATCTACAATCAAAATCTTATTTGCCATCGCCGTCATCCTCCACCTATCAAATAATTATTTTAACTTCTTATTATCTATGGTACTTCCTTTAATTTAGAATTTACCTGAGTTTGTTCAACCGGTCACTCGGGCTTACGATATCCGTGATGCGGACACCAAAATTCTCATCGATCACCACCACTTCACCTTTCGCGATCAGTCTGCTGTTCACCAGGATATCAACCGGTTCGCCTGCTAATTTATCGAGTTCAATGATCGAACCCGAAGACATTTCCAATATGTCCTTTACGGAACGATTCGTCCTTCCGAGTTCCACCGTAACCTGTAACGGGATGTCGAGGAGCATATCAAGATTTTTCGATTCCTGCTGGCCTAACCCGCCAGGCTGAAATTCAGAGAAAGTGGCAGGTTGTACATTCACCTGCTGACCTGAATATCCATAGCCGCCATAATGCTGTGGCGGTGATTGCTGCCCCACAGGCTGGGCATGCTTGTCAGCAGCTGCACCAGGTGCTTCATTTCTTGCTGCTTGTCCCCCCATATGACGGGCAGGCGGTTCCTGTTGAACATCTTGCTCTGCAGGGATGTCTGTGTTTACCTCTGCTTCTTCCCCGCTTCCATTCATTAGCTCATCGACAAGACTTCTTGCAAAACTTAACGGAAGAAGCTGCATAATACTTGAATCGATGAGATTTCCGATTTTCAGTGAAAAAGAAACCTTTACCAGCAGATCCTGGTCAGGGATGTTCTCCTGTCCTTCCCCCTGCGGTATATACATTAAATCAATGGAAGGAGGTGAGATATCGACCTTCTTACTGAATACCGTCGACATGGATGTAGCGGCGGAACCCATCATTTGATTCATCGCTTCCTGAACTGCACTGAGCTGAATTTCCCCCAGTTCCCCGGAAGGATTCAGCCCGTCTCCCCCAAGCATCAAATCAGCGATGATTGAAGCATCGGACTGTTTAATCACCAGCAGATTTGCCCCCGAAAACCCTTCAGTATACTTAACTTCTATTGCAACGTACGGATGAGGGAATTCTTCCTCCAGTAAATTTTTATTCACAATGGACACTTTTGGAGTCGTGATTTCAACCTTTTGATTAAGCAATGTGGATAACGCTGTTGCAGAACTGCCAAAAGAGATATTCCCAATTTCCCCTAACGCATCTTGTTCAATAGAACTGATATAATCATTTATGTTGATTTCGACCGGAACCTGTTCTTCAGGTTCTGCAGAACCCCTAAGGAGCGCATCGATTTCATCTTGTGACAACATATCATCACTCATCATCGTCGTCTCCCCCTTTCAATGTTTCTAAAATTTGGATTGCAAGTTTATTGTTAGATCTCCCAGGCTGACCTGTGAATTTCGGCATCTCCCCGACCTTAATTGTGAGAGGATCATCGATTCTGGCATTTAGTTGAATGACATCCCCGCTGTCAAGCATCAGGAAATCCTCAATGGAAATTTCTGAATTTCCCAGTTCTGCCACAACCGGAACGTATGCCTTTTTAATCCTTCTCTCCAGGTTCGCCGTTTCTTCCGGCTTGATGTCCCTCTTCTTGGTTTCCATCCAGTAGCTTCCAGAGAGTTTCGGAATAATGGGTTCAAGTACCACATGAGGGATGCAAATGTTGATCATCCCGCTTGTTTCTCCAATCGTAGTATTCAAAGAAATGACCACGACGGTTTCATTTGGGGACACCATCTGGAGGAATTGGGGATTGACCTCAAACTCCGCAAATACCGGAACCACGTCTGCGACTGAACTCCATGCTTCACTTAAATTTTCGAAAGCCCGTTCAAACAGCTGTGACATGATCGTTGTCTCTATTTCCGTCAAGTTCTCCACTTTATTGACACTGACCCCTTTACCGCCCATCACCCGGTCCATCATCGAATAAGCGATATTTGGATTGATTTCCATCAGGATCCTTCCGTCCAAAGGGGGAAGTTCATATACATTCAAGATGGTCATTTTCGGCACCGAACGAATGAATTCTTCATATGGAATCTGATCTGCTGAAGCAACGTTGATTTGTACATATGTACGAAGCTGTGCGGAAAAATAAGTGGTTAAAATCCTTGCAAAGTTCTCATGAATACGGGTCAAACTTCTGATTTGATCTTTGGAGAAGCGCAAAGCCCTTTTAAAATCATAAACTTTTACTTTTCTTTCTTCTTCTTCTTTCTTAAAATCGTCTGCACTCATTTCACCAGTGTTCAATGCTGATAACAAGGCATCAATTTCACTTTGTGACAATACATCTGCCATTCCTTCACCCCCAGCCCATGCATTTTTCCATTATCATTGAATCATCATAGAGGTGATGTACACTTTTTCGACCATTCCTTTTTGCATCAGGGCATTCACCTTTTCCTTAACCTTGGCCTCAATTAATTCTTTTCCTTTCTTCCCTTGAAGTTCATCTGCTTTCATTTCAGAAAGTTCTTCTATAATGATGTTATTCACTTGAAAATCTCTTTTCTCCAACTCTTCCTTTGCTTTTTTGCTGTCAGTTTGAACTTTGAAAGATATACGTATAAAATCATTGCTTAATAGATTGGTTGTTATTTCAGGGATATCAACTGATGCCTCAATAACCTCTTCAATTGATGGTTCCTTTGTTTCTTCATCATCTGAAAATTTCAAAATGACAACCAGGGCGATCACACCCGCCAAAGTGATTGTCACCAGAAGGATCAACATGATGGTCAAGAATTTATTTTTCATCTGTGCCTCCTCCTTTAAATGCCGGACCAAGAAGGTTGACACTGCGGAAAAAAGCAAGAGTGTACCCGGCAACCTCATCAACCGATTCTTTCACCACATATTTTCGGCCGTTGGTCAATTGGATCGTGGTATCCGGGAATGCCTCAACGGTCTCAATATAAAAGGCGTTAAGGGTAAAGGGTTTACCATTCAATCTAGTTAACGTAATCATATTATGTAGAACTGACTCTCACTGAATAGTAAGAGCCAGCCCCCTACCTCCCTTACTGACTAATTATCGCTTCAAGTTAACCAGTTCCTGCAGGATTTCATCCGAGGTGGTGATGATTCTGGTATTCGCCTGGAACCCCCGTTGTGCCGTGATCATTTCAGTGAATTCTTCCGATAAGTCGACATTCGACATTTCGAGGGAGCCTGATTGGAGAGATCCCCTGCCTTCTCCCGCCGTTCCCATATTTGGAAGCCCTGAGTTGTTTGATTCCTGAAATAAATTATTCCCTGCCTTTGTCAAACCGCCTGGATTTGAAAATGTTGCCAACGCCAGCTGGCTGAGCACTCTTACTTCACCATTTGAAAAGACGCCGTTCACTTCCCCGGAAGATCCTATATTGAAACTCTCGAGGTATCCTTCCGAGTTACCGTTCACGGTATCAGTGTTTGCCGAAGAGGAACTGTCAAATTGAGTGATGTTGGAGAAATCCATCTCGATATCCAAGTTATTCGCTCCGTTGCTATTGGTAAGGGATAAATCATGCGGCATAGCTGTCGTCAATTTACCGTTTGCATCGAAACTGAACGATAGATTCCCGCCTCCGGCAACTGTTACTCCATTGGTCAGGCCTGAGATATTTGCTGTCCAAGCGTTGTTACCGGCATCCTTTGTCAAAGTAATGTTCAAACTGATATCGTTCCCCTGGGAATCTTTTACCTTGGATTCAATTTCCACTTTGGTCCCTGCAGCAGCAGTTGCTTTTAAGTTCCCATTGTATGAAGCTTTGGTTGTAGCCTGCGGTGCCATCGTTGTGTCGGTATCAATTTTAATATCCGCTACACCTGAACGGTTGACCACTCCATCGGCATCTACCGGGTATCCCTGAACCAGGGCGCCACCTCCTGTCACAAGACTTCCGTTCGAATCCAAGTAGAAGTTTCCGGCTCTTGTATAAAGTGCGTTATTCCCTTGTCTGACCATGAAGAAGCCGTCCCCGGATACCGCTACATCAAGAGATCTCCCTGTTGTTTGCAGACTTCCTTGAGTCTGGATACTGTCGATCGAGGCCAGCGTGGAACCTAAACCGACTTGCATCGCATTTTGGCCGCCTCTGTTATCAGTTGCCCTGCTTGCTCCGGATACCGTCTGGTTCATAAGGTCTTGAAACGTTACGCGCCCCTTCTTGTACCCATAAGTGTTCACATTCGCGATATTGTTCCCAATGACATCTAATTTTGTTTGGAAGTTCTTCATCCCGCTTATTCCTGAATACATTGAACGTAGCATTAATTTTTCCCCTTTCTTAATGAGCTGCTTCGATCATTCCACAGCTGTCAGGCTTCCTATTAAAGGTCCAGCCTATGAATCCATTATTATAGTTCCGTTAATATTAGTGAAAATCTGCGAATTTGCTTCTTGCCTATTCAAAGCTGTTATAACTGTTTCATTTTTCGCACTGACGATTAAGGCAGCATCTTTTAAAAGCACCAGCGAATCATGGACTCCTTTGGATTTAGCTTCATTCACTTTTTCCGCAATTTTTTCCCATTGGGGCGGTGTGATGGAGATGCCTCTTTGTTCCATTCTGCTCTTCGCATGTTTACTGATCTGAAGTCCGGAGCAACGGGTGATCACTTTGTTCAGTTCGGCTGAAAAAGCAGTATCCCCTCTGACACCGGATTGGGCAGTTCTCGGCTTTATCGTTGGTGTTAAAGGATTAGGTGGAATGCGGTGCAAGAAAGTTTTATCCATACGCCCCCTCCTTGTTAAGATTCAATTTTTGTCAGGCTTCCGCTCTTGACTTTTTCGCCGCCATCCGTATGGATCCAAATATGTGAGTCTTTAGAGGATACAGATTGAACGATGCCAGTCTTCTCTCCTCCTTCATCTTCCCAAGTCACTTTTTTTCCAATCAACATTGAAGCATTTACCAAAGATACGTCGGAAGAAGCCACATCATTCACTTGTGAGACGTTACCCGGTGTTAGGGTTGTACCGTCTTCCATGACAAATTCAACATTATCTTCTTTAAAGCGTATGCCTTTCACGATTCCCTGGCCTTCTGTGATTTCAGGGGCGTCATCTGTTTCTGCATCGCTTATCTTATGCCAGGTAACCTGCTTTCCTACAAATTGATTATAAGAAATCAATTGGGATTGATTTTGGTTCTCTACGAACTTTTCCATTGTTTTAGTAAGATTCGTCATTTGTTCCAATGAAGAAAAGGTTGCCATTTGAGCAATGAAATCCTTATCCTGCATTGGATTCATCGGGTCCTGATTCTGAAGCTGTGTCATCAGGATTTTCAGGAAATCATCTTTTCCTAAAATATCATTGCCGCCTTCACGTTTCTTCGTCTGCAAGGTTGAATAAAGTAAATTCGGATCTATTTTTGTCATATTCATCACCTATACTTCGCTGTTCACGAGATATTCTTTAAAGCCTGCTGCTTCCTGTTCCTCATTATCCTTATGAGTATCTTCGGGTGCTTGCTTCGACTGCCCATTCGACTGCTGTTGAGATTGTCCTTTTGACTGACGTTCCGGATCGGCAAGTGCCTGTGAAACTTCAATTTTATCAACCTGCAGATTTTGGGAAGCAAAGGCATGCTTCAATCCTTGTAGCTGCGAATCAAGCATTTCCTTTGCAGCCGATGTTGTGGCAAGAATCCTGGCTGTCATGATTCCATTGGTTTGAAGAAGTTCGATTCTCAGGGAGCCAAGCTGTTCAGGATATAATTTAATTAACAGCTTATTCATATTAGGCAGTGTCTGCAAATTGGATCTGCTCAATATTGTTTGAAGTTCCTTTACAAATTGTTCATATTGCAGGGTACCCTTTGTCTGTCCCATATTCAACGTGAATGTTTCAGGTTTGGGAACAAGGACATGAAGGTTATTCCCCTGCCCTGAAATCATAAATTTGTTCTGTTCGGTTTTAACCGCTTCGGTCATTTCCATAGACGAATGCCGGCTGTATGCAGCCCTTATGAGTTCTTCCTTATCACCCTGCTTCAAGGCAGCGCTGAATTGAGTCACCGTCTCTGTTTTTTGCTGAAGCTGTTTCAATAATTCCTTTATCTCAGACACTCTCTGGGCTTCCCCCATTGGAAGGTCCTTATGAACTGCCATGAAAACAAGTGCTTTAGCCATCTTCACGAGCTGACTGGCAGCTTGAGGATTTACCGAATCCCCCCTGCTTTTACCAAGAAAGAGTTGTACAAAATGTAATAAGTCCACTATTGATTCCAGGGACATTTCTACTTCGGTCTCTTCTTCCTTTATGCCGGCGGGTAAGCTTGCTTGCAGACTGTCTTGCTGGTTGAAGATTTCTTCTAAGTCAATATCCATGAGGCCGGCAATTTCTTCAATGTCCAGTTTGCCGATATCGCACAAGGCTTTAATTTGTTTATCAGAGAGCCCCAAGTCTCCGAATCCTTCCGCATTTAGCAAACGATTTAACAGTTCAAGCTCCGGGGAAATGTCGTTAACATTTATGGATTTTTGCTGAATTGAACTATTTAAACTTCCAAGCAGATGCTGGGAAAATGAAGCGCTGCCCCGCTTTGATGAACTCATTCCGTTGACAGATACCCCTTTTACCTGAATGGCTTGTGTTGGTGCAATTTCCATTCTTTCACCCCCTTTCCCATGTATCTATCGTCTAATTCTCATCTGCTGCCAATAAACCTGTGTATCTTGCGGCATCTTCAGGAGGCATTTTCTCAAGTATGTCGGCTAAATCATCCGGTTTAATGCTGGAAAGTATTTTAAGTGCTTCTTGATCCTCCATATTCATTAAGACCGGGGCGGCACTTTTAGCTGACATAGACTCGAATGTACTTACTACTTCTTTAAAAGCCCGTTTATTTTCTTCCCCTATCTGTCTCAGTTCTTCAAGCTCAAGCTTTTGCTGTTCGATTGTTGCCTGAAGTTTTTCATTGTACTTCTCACTGCCGTCAATTTCACTTCGCAGCCGGGAGATTTGGGCTTCTTTATCCTCAATGGAAGTCTGTAGCGAAACAATCCGGCTCTCCAGCTGCTCTTTCCCCTCCTCACTTGCAGATGGGATCACTTTTGAAATGAAAGGAACGGACTGTGCTTTCTCGAACACATTGATTCCTGCAACTGTCATTACGATCAAGGCGATGGTAATCGCAAATAATAGAGGAATGAAGATTACAAATACAATCCATTGAAAACGGCTGGTTTCTTTGTTCTCTTTCTCTTCTGCAATCATTTTTGGCATTCTATCACCTAATTCCCCGATTCATGTATTGGACAACGGACACTTCATCCAACTGGTTGTTTTCATCTTCTTTCATTTTTTCAAGAAAAACACTAGCGTCCTTTTCTTTTATTTTTTCGTACTTCTTCACTTCCATGTTCATATCGACTAGTTTTTCTTCATACCAGTTCATGCGATTACGTGCTTGGATCACGAGTTCCTGATAATAGGAAATCGTCTTTTCCAGATTTGTTATGAATTGTTGATGGTGGCGTATATCCTGCACCGAAAGGCCGTTTTGAAGTCGGCCGGCTTGATGGAATTCCAAATCTTCCTTTTTCTTTAAAAATCCATAAAGCATTTCTGCCACCTTCTCAAACTTTGAGATGGCTCCTTTATATTGCTCATTCAATTCATCTTTCTCTTTTTCCTTGAGGGTCAAGATCCGTTCAAATCGATATTGATAACTCATGACCGCACGTCACCTTTTTCTGCCAGCTGTATAAGTTGGTCGATACTTTCAGCCTGCGATATTTTTTCATAAACACCTTGTTTAAGAAATGAAATAATCTTGGGATAATAGTTGATGGCTTCGTCTATTTCTTTAGAAGAACCCTTCTTATATGCACCGATTTGAATGAGATCTTCAGATTCTATATAGGTGCTGTAAAGCTCCCTTAACCTCACCGAAGCCTCAAGATGCTGGTCCGAGGCCAGATGATTCATAAGGCGGCTGACGCTTTTCAAGATATTGATTGCCGGAAATTGCCCCCTGTTGGCTATCTTTCGATCCAATACAATATGTCCGTCCAAAATCCCCCGTACTGTATCGGAAATTGGTTCATTAAGGTCATCGCCGTCCACGAGCACAGTATAGAACGCCGTAATGCTTCCCTTTAAGTTGGTTCCCGTCCTTTCAAGTAGCTTCGGGAGTATCGCAAATACTGAAGGAGTATACCCCTTTGTTGTAGGAGGTTCACCGACAGCCAGGCCGATTTCCCGCTGCGCCATTGCCACGCGGGTAGCAGAATCCATCATCAACATTACATTCATGCCTTTATCGCGAAAATATTCAGCGATGGCCGTTGCTGTAAAGGCACCTTTGATCCTCATGAGAGCCGGCTGATCAGAAGTGGAGGCAACGACTATCGTCCTTTTCAATCCATCTTCGCCAAGGTCCCTTTCAATGAATTCCCTGACTTCCCTGCCGCGTTCCCCGATCAAAGCAATGACATTCAAATCAGCTTTCGTATTCCTTGCTATCATTCCGAGCAGCGTGCTCTTTCCGACCCCGCTCCCTGCAAAAATCCCTACACGCTGACCTTTTCCTACCGTCAGCATACTATCGATTGCTTTCACCCCGACCTCCATCGGTTCATCTATAGGCGGCCTGGAAAGCGGATTAGGGGGTTCGTGATCGGTGTGAGCAGCAGACAGGCCGGCGGGCAGCATACTTCCGTCCAGCGGCTTACCCAGCGAATCCACAACTTTCCCGATCAATGCCGGACCTATTTTAACTTCCAGGGGCTTTGATGTAGCTTCCACCAGACTTCCCGGGGCTATATCCTGCATGTTGGAATAGGGCATCAGGATGACAAGCTGACCATTGAACCCCACCACTTCTGCAAGAATTATTTTTGGTATCCCCCTGCTGATGATATGGATATGACAGACCTCACCGACTGAACTCTCGGGTCCCTGTGATTCGATCATAAGTCCGACGGCACGCTTTACTTTCCCGTATTTCTTGAACGTATTGACCTGCGGGATAAGCGGTAGTAAATCTATTGCTTTCATGTTGCATCCCCCTGCAGCACTTCAAACAGTTTCAGTTTCAATTCCGCCAGCTGTGAATCGATACTTACGATTATTCTCCCTTGATTTGTCTCTATGTAACATTCATCCTCTCTCAAATCATCATTCCCATAGATAAAGCATTGTACATTTGCAGGAAATGCCGATTCAATTTCCTCTTTGTTTTCCATCAGATTAAAATATCGGGATGGATGGCAGTGGATTTGAACCTCAGGCAGCTGCCTGACTTCCTTCAAGGCTCTTTTAACAATTGAAGTGAATGTTTCCGGCTCATCTATAATCTTTTTACCGATGATTTTTTCAGCACTGGCGATTGCAAGGGAAACAATGACTTGCTGCGCTTTTTCTAAATATGAGTAATATTCTTGCTTGTTCCATTCTATAATTCGTTCTGCTTCAATCAGCCTTCGGGCATATTCCTGATATCCCTTTTTCATTCCCTCTTCTTCACCTTTTTGAAATCCGGCGTCATAGGCTTCTTTAAATTGTTTCTCACGTTGTGTCAGCCAGTTATCTTTTTCCTGTTGAATCTGGGAGTGAATGCGGTCCCTCTCTTCAAAAGCCCCGGATACAATCTTCTCAGCTTTACGCCTGGCTTCTGAGATTAAATCTTCTAGTTCTGTGTACCTCAGCTGTTGTTGGTTGGAAAGGTCCTCTTCTGAAAGTTCCGTCATTGTAGAACGTATATGCTTAAGGGCTATGACCTTCTCATTATCTCCGCGAGTATGAGCTGCGGAAGACTTAATGATTCTAGACAATGATATCGTCCCCTCCACCCCGGGCAATGATGATTTCCCCGGCTTCTTCCAATCGTCTGATGATCGCTACGATTCTTGATTGGGCTTCTTCTACATCACGCAGTCTGACTGGCCCCATGAATTCCATTTCTTCTTTGAGGGTCTCCACCATCCGATTGGACATATTTTTAAATACAATTTCCTTGACCTCATCGCTCGATACCTTGAGTGATAGAAGAAGGTCTTCATTATCACAATCTCTGATGACTCGTTGGATGGAACGGCCATCAAGCGTAACGATATCTTCAAATACAAACATTCTCTTCTTGATTTCTTCGGCCAGCTCCGGATCCTGGATTTCTAGTGCATCCAAGATCGTTTTTTCCGTTGAGCGGTCTACACCATTCAGAACTTCGACTACAGCTTCCACCCCGCCGGTTTGTGTATAATCCTGGGTGACAGTCGCAGACAGCTTCCTTTCAAGAATGGCCTCGACTTCACTGATTACTTCCGGCGATGTACCGTCCATGATCGCGATCCTTCTGGCTATATCAGCTTGAACATCTTGAGGGAGTTCAGATAGGATCTGTCCTGACTGCTGTGGATCCAAATAAGATAATATCAGGGCAATCGTCTGCGGATGTTCATTTTGAATAAAATTCAATATTTGAGCCGGGTCCGCTTTACGGGCAAAATCAAAGGGTTTCACCTGCAGTGATGAAGTCAGGCGATTGATGATCGCTGCAGCCTGGTCCGCACCGAGTGCCTTCTCCAGTACTGTTTTCGCATAACCGATCCCCCCTTGGGAAATATAGTCCTGAGCAATTGCGATATTGTGGAATTCTTCGAGGATATCTTCTTTTGCCTCAGTCTCTACCTTCCTAACTCCAGATATCTCTAAGGTCAGCTTTTCTATCTCTTCTTCAGATAAATGTTTATAGACTGTTGCCGACACATCGGGACCGAGTGAAATCAGGAGGATAGCCGCTTTTTGTTTACCTGTTAAATCTTTCTCTCTTCTAGCCATTTCCTCACCCTTCTACTCATCAGCTAACCAAGTTCGAAGTAATTTGGCGAACTCTTCCGGTTTTTCTTTTGCCATTCTTTCAAGCTGCTTACGTCTGATCGAACCATCCGTTTCTTCTTTAGGTTCAATTTCAGGTATCTCAGCAGGAATGCGTTCCTCTTCAATGTACAATTCTTCTTCCTTCTTCCTGCGTGATTTCAGCAGAAAGAAAATCAGCAATAAAATGATGATCAGCAGGATACCGCCGATGGCATATACCCACCAAGGAATCCCTTGTTTCGTGTCATCTTCAAATTCCATCTTTCCGTTAAACTCCTGAACTGAAACGACAACCTTATCTTCAATATCTTCATCTGTCAGTTCCGGGGATGATTCCTTATCGATGGAAGTCCTCACGATGGTGGATAGAACCTTTTGTATATCATCAATCCGGTCCTGTGGAAGTGAACTCTCGTCTGCAGGGTTCGGGGGTTCCACCATCACCTGTATTCCCAAGTCACGGATTTTGTAAGGACTTTCTACAATTTCGGACCTGATCCGGTTGACTTCATTATTGATCGTTTCTTCCATTCTTTCATAATCGCCGTTCGATCCGGTACCTTCTTGATACGAGTCAAGAGTATCATCTGTGTCTTCTCCGGATGGAACACCGCCTGGACCTGCCCCTTCTCCCGAAAAGGTTTCCGTGATTCTCTGTGCGCTTACGGCGATTCCTTCCATATTCTCTTCATCAACAGGCGTTACCATGTTTTTTTCATGATTTGCCTGGGTAAAGTCAATATCAGTCGATACCGAAACGACTACTTTATTGAAACCGATCAGTGTACCGAGCATATTTTGAACCTGGCGCTGGATATCCCGCTCGATTTCCTTTTTTACATCCATCTGCTGGGCGATATTTCCGCTCATTGAATTATTTTGAGATTCCAAATCGAAATACTCAAAAAACTGGTTCATGATGACGATATTCTCAGTAGGCAGATTCGGAACACTTTTTGATACTAAATGATAAAGTGACTTAATCTGACTCTGGTCCATATTAAAACCAGGATTGGTATTCAAAACGATCGATGCTGATGCATTCTGGGCATCATCATTGAGGAATACCTGCTCTTCCGGGAGATTAATCATGACCTTGGCATCTTTTACGCCTTCAATTCCTTTAATCAGGTCCACCAGCTCTGTCTGCATCGCATCAAGTTTCATGACGTCAAATTCATTATCCGTCATTCCAAATCCGGCATTCTTACTGAAGAATGAATAATCAATGCTTCCTGAATTTGGAATACCTTCAGCGGCAAGTTCCACTTTTAACGTATCTACTTGCTCTGAAGGCACGAGTATGGCTGTTCCACCCTCTGTGATTTGGGAAGGAATCCCCCTGCCATCAAGATTTTCCTTAATGGTGCCTGTCTCTGAAGGAGACAGATTTTTATACAGAGGCGCCATCGGTGTTTTTGTCATAAAAAAAACGGCAGCGCTTATGATAACGATGCAGCATAGCAAAACAGCTCCCATGACCGCTTTTTGCTTTTTCGTTCTGCTTGTCCAATATGTCTTTATTTGATTTGTATAATTCTTAAACGATTCATTCATTACAATCCTCCGGTACTCGACTGCATGTTTCTATTACATTGGCATTCTCATTATTTCCTGATACGCCTCAACGACTTTATTGCGTACTTCCATTGTTGTCTGAAGAGTGATACTTGCCTTCTGCGAAGCGATCATAACTTGATGAAGATCGACATTTTCGCCCCGCACCAGTTTTTCTGTCATTCTATCTGATTGAATCTGCGTTTGATTGACCTCTTCAATTGATTTTTTCAGCAATTGTCCGAAATTACTTGTGGCATCTGAGGGTGAAATTTGTTTTTCACTTAACGACGGACTTAAAAAATTCGGATTGACCGAACTTATACTATGTATGGCCATGAGTGCTGCCTCCTTACTTACCTATTTCAAGTGATTTCATCAGAATCGATTTATTTGCATTGAACACAGTGACGTTTGCTTCATAAGAGCGTGTAGCCGAGATCAGGTCGACCATTTCCCTGAGAGGGTCGACATTAGGGAGCTCTACATAGCCTTCCTCATCAGCATCCGGGTGTTCCGGGTCATAGACCATTTTAAAAGGCGTTGTATTATCCTCTTTTATCTTGGATACTTTGACCCCCTGTCCAACTGATTGAGTCCCTTTGTTCACGGCTGCATTAAGAAAGGATGAAAATCCCGCTTCCTTAGGTTCCATTACAACTGATTTCCTTCTATACGGCTCCCACTCACCATCTGCATTCACCTTCGCCCTTGTGGAATCTGCGTTTGCCATATTGGATGATATAACATCCATTCTTAATCTCTGAGCTGTCAGGGCGGAAGATGTAGTGTTTAAACTAGTGAAAATGGACAATGCTACTTACCTCCCCTGATAACTGTCTTCAAAGAGTTGAATTTTCCATTGATCCGATCTGACAGCGCATTGAAATAAATTTGGTTTTCTGCCATTTCAGACATTTCCTTGTCCAGGTCAACCCCGTTACCATTATGGTTAAATTGATAGCCATTCCTTGACTTCACAGCGGGATGTGCATCTGCAGACTTAAATGCGATATGCCTTGAATCTGTTCTTTTCGCATCCAATTGCATGGAATGATTCAGGACGGTTTTAAAATCCACTTCTTTTGCTTTATAGTTTGGAGTATCTACATTTGCTATGTTTTGAGAGATTGCTTTCTGATTTAAAGAGGCATAGTCCAGGCCCCTTTCTAGACTTGTAATCGTATTGGAAAATAATTTCACCTGAAGCACCTCTATCCATTTAATTAGTAAGATTCGGATACTTTTACAAATATAACTTCTTTCCGTCCTTATTGTAATGTTTAGGTCTAATAGTGTCTATGAATATTCAGTATTTTTTAACGAAAACCGTCGAAAAATGAAGAATTAATGACTTTAAACCTATAAAATGACCTATTATTGGAAACTTTTCTTACCGTTCATTACTCTACTGTTTCATTTCAGTTACACTTCATTACAAAGTTTTACATGGTTAATTTTATCAGCGGGTTCAACTTTCCTCTAGCAGAATATTTTTCCAATAAATCGACATTTCAAGACACATTTTCTACCTTTTTTATTACTTTTGAAAGTTTATATTTTACTTATCCTGTATGGTTGTAATAGTGTCGAAAAAAGTCGTAATAGAAATGTAACATCTTAATTTTACTACCCATATTGTAGAAGACAAGGCCTGGCTCTTGTCCTTTTATAGTCCATTCGGCTTATTTACTGCCTAATAATTGTCTATGGATACAACCTTTTCATCAGATAGCTGAATCCCCTTAAATTCTCCTGATAATTTCGGAACCAGAAAATCATAGACCAGCTGGATAGTGTTGCTGGCCAAATAAAAAATCCGTTATTCCTTTAGAAGGAATAACGGATTCTTATCATCTATTATTAATTTGTACGAAGCTTTTCAAGTTCGAGCAGGAATTTATTGTTAAGAACTTTGATGTATGTCCCTTTCATACCCAATGAACGGGATTCGATTACTCCGGCACTTTCAAGTTTACGAAGGGCGTTTACGATGACCGAACGGGTTATACCGACTCTGTCAGCGATTTTGGATGCTACCAATAAGCCTTCATTTCCATTGAGTTCTTCAAAGATATGTTCAATCGCTTCCAGTTCGCTATATGACAGGGAACTGATCGCCATTTGAACGACAGCCTTGCTTCTTGCTTCCACTTCGATTTCTTCAGCTTTTTCACGGAGGATTTCCATACCTACCACTGTCGCCCCGTATTCAGCAAGAATCAGATCATCATCCTCAAAGCTTTCCTGCAGTCTTGCAAGGATCAGCGTACCAAGACGCTCCCCTCCGCCGATAATCGGTACGATTGTTGTTAAACCGTCTTTGAATAACTCTCTATTTTCAACCGGGAAGGCAGTATATTCGCTTTCAACATCAAGGTTTGGAGATGTTTCCTGGATATTGAAAAGATTTTGAGTATATTGTTCAGGGAATTGACGGTCTTCAAGCATCTGCTTCATTCTTTCGTTTTCAATCTGCTGATTGATTGCAAATCCAAGAAGTTTACCGCGGCGGCTGACGACAAATACATTTGCTTCGATTACACCGCTGAGCGTCTCTGACATTTCCTTGAAGTTAACCGGTTTACCGGCAGCCTTTTGAAGCATGGCATTAATTGTTCTTGTTTTTCCTAATAAGTTCATTTTCATTTCCTCCTAGTACAACTAAATTGTATCTATTGTTATATTTATAAATTTTACTTCATTTTTCTAATCTTTTTTTCTATACCCATATCTTCGTTAATAAAAACTTAAAGGATGAACTGGCTTAAATCCTTATCTTTTGAAATGGCCCCCAATTTATCATCCACATACTGAGGAGTGATTTTAATCGTCTCCAGCGTTATTTCAGGTGCCTCAAAGGATAAATCTTCAAGCAGCTTCTCCATGATGGTATGAAGTCGGCGTGCCCCGATATTATCTGTATTCTGGTTCACTTCGAATGCTATTTCTGCCAGCCTACGAATAGCATCGTCAGAAAATTCAATTTGTATACCTTCTGTTTCCATTAAAGCAATATATTGCTTAATGATTGCATTATCGGGTTCAATCAATATCCGTACAAAATCTTCAGTGGAGAGTTTCTTAAGTTCCACACGGATCGGAAAACGTCCTTGAAGTTCCGGTATCAGGTCGGAAGGCTTTGACATATGGAAGGCCCCTGCCCCGATGAAAAGCATGTAATCAGTCTTCACGGAACCGTATTTAGTCACGACCGTCGATCCCTCCACGATTGGGAGTATGTCACGCTGAACACCTTCCCTTGATACATCTGCCGATGACTGTCCGGAACCTTTGCTGGCAATCTTGTCAATTTCATCAATGAAAATGATTCCAGACTGCTCAGCCCTGATGAGTGCATCCTGTGTTACTTCATCCATATCGATAAGCTTCTGTGCCTCTTCGTTGATGAGCACAGTCCTGGCTTCCTTCACCTTGAGCTTTCTCTTCTTCTTTTTCTTGGGCATGAAGCTGCTCAAGGCATCCTGCATGTTCATCCCCATATGTTCCATCCCTGACCCTTGAAGCATATCGAACATGGAAGCTTGCTGTTCTTCCACTTCAATGGTGATGAACTCTTCCTCCAGCTCGCCATCTTTCAATTTTTGTTCTGCCCTTGTTCTTTGCTCCCTCAATGACAGCTCTTCCTGCTTTTCCTGGTCTTCATCGGAAGGCTGACCGTTTCCGTTGCCGCCAAAAATCATTTCAAAAGGGTTTTTGTACGAAGACGATTTCTTCTTTGAAGGTACAAGCAGTTCGACAAGGCGGATTTCTGCGTTTTCTGCAGCACGTTCGCGCACCCCGGCCATTTTTTCCTCTTTAACAAGCCTTACAGCCGTTTCTACAAGGTCCCTGACCATCGACTCAACATCGCGTCCTACATAGCCGACCTCAGTGAATTTAGTTGCTTCAACCTTCACAAACGGAGCACGTACCAATTTAGCAATCCTCCGTGCGATTTCCGTTTTCCCCACACCTGTGGGTCCAAGCATAAGGATATTTTTCGGTATTACTTCATCTTTAATGGCTTCTGCCAGCAGGCTTCTCCGGTAACGATTTCTTAACGCGACAGCCACCGCTCTTTTCGCATCTTTTTGCCCTACAATATATTGATCTAATTTTTCAACGATCTGTCTTGGGGTCAATTGCTCAGCATTCTTTTTCAAATGACACACTCCTAACTTTTCTATCGTGTGAAAAAATATTATATTGAGCTATTCCAATACTTCTACAATGATTTGTTCATTGGTGTAGACACAAATATCAGCTGCAATCTGCAGGGATGCTTTTGCAATTTCACTTGCAGACAAATGCTCTCCCGAATATTGCTTCAATGCCCGGCCAGCCGACAATGCATAATTCCCACCTGAACCAATCGCTAAAATCCCATCATCAGGTTCAATGACTTCCCCTGTTCCGGAAACAAGAAGCAAATGTTTTTCATCCATGACGATGAGCATCGCTTCAAGCTTCCTTAATACTTTGTCACTGCGCCACTCTTTTGCAAGCTCCACCGCAGCACGCTGAAGGTTGCCGTTGAATTCATGTAGTTTCCCTTCAAACTTCTCAGACAATGTAAAAGCATCCGCAACCGAACCGGCAAAACCGGCCAGCACCTTGCCATTGAACAGTTTGCGTACTTTTTTTGCAGTATGTTTCATCACGACTGCATTCCCGAATGTCACCTGCCCGTCTCCGGACATAGCGCACTCTCCTTTATGCTGTACAGCAAAGATAGTGGTTGCATGGAATTGTTCCATTGTATGACCTCCAATATTAAGCACGCGGATGATGTGCCAGATATGTTTTTCTTAACTGATCTTTCGTCACATGCGTGTAAACCTGGGTTGCAGATAAATCAGCATGCCCCAAAAGCTCCTGCACGGACCTGAGATCTGCACCATTATTCAATAAATGCGTAGCAAAGGTATGTCTTAATTTATGCGGCGTGATCTTGCCTTTTAATGATGCATTATCTATGAGCTTATTCAGGATGAGCCTGATTCCCCTCGCAGTAAGGGCCCCGCCCCGATGATTGACGAATACGGCTGAATGACTTTGATCTTTAATAAGTGAAGGCCGTGATTGATTTATGTATGCAGTCAATGCATCTTGAGCAAAGCTACCAAATGGGACATATCTTTCTTTATTCCCTTTCCCTTTTACAAGAATCGTGGAAACTGCCAAATCCACATCCTTCAACTGCAGATTCGCACATTCACTCACCCGGATTCCGGTTCCGTAGAGAAGTTCGAAGATGGCTTTGTTGCGGATATCCAGCAAAGATTCTCCATTACAGGCTTCCAGCAGGACCTGAATTTCTTCTTCGTAAAAAAACTTTGGCAGCCTTTTCTCTTTTTTTGGAAGATTCACAAAAGAAAAAGGATTTTTATCCAGATGCTCCTCACGGTTAAGGAAACGGTAAAAGCTTCTCAAGCTTGATATTTTTTTTGAAATTGAGGCTCTCATCAGCTTTCTTTCGTGCAGGACGGTTAAGAAGAGCCGTGCATCGGAGTATTCCACTTCTTTCAGGGAATGAAGTCCCTGTTCTTTCATAAATACGTAAAACTCCTCGATATCATGACGATATTGTTCAAAAGTATAGGTGGAATACTGCTTTTCTATTTGTAAATATTCTATAAAAGATTGTAATTGATCTGATAAAGGATTTGACATATAGTGTACACCTCACAAGGGCTACTAAATAGTAACACAACCAAGCGGCCCATGCAATTAATTTTACATTTTTTTCACAAAGTTCTGAATTGTTTCTAATGCCCTTGCAGCATGCTTTTCATTCCGTTCTTTTTTGCCTCTTATCTTTTCAGTGAGCTCAGGGAAAAGTCCAAAATTCGCATTCATAGGCTGGAAATTCTTCTGACTGGCAGTCGTGATATACCTTGACATACTTCCTATCGCAGTTTCGTGCGGGAAGGTCAGCGGTTCTGTTCCTGCAGCTGCCCTTGCTGCGTTGATTCCTGCAATCAATCCGCTGGCGGCAGATTCAACATAGCCTTCAACGCCTGTCATTTGTCCGGCGAAGAATACTCGCTCATTATCCTTAAGTTGATACGTATCCTTTAATACTTTTGGTGAGTTGATGAACGTATTTCTATGCATGACTCCATACCTTACGATTTCAGCATTTTCAAGTCCTGGAATCAATCGCAGCACTTCCTTCTGCGGCCCCCATTTTAGATGTGTCTGAAAACCTACAATATTATAAAGAGTACCGGCAGCATCGTCCTGTCTCAATTGCACGACCGCGTAAGGTCTTTTCCCTGTCTTCGGGTCCTCCAATCCAACCGGTTTCATGGGCCCGAATAACATTGTTTTCTTGCCTCTTGATGCCATCACTTCTATCGGCATGCAGCCCTCGAAGAAGATTTCTTTTTCAAACTCTTTCAATGGTACGGTTTCCGCAGATATGAGGGATTCATAAAAAGCATTGAATTCTTTCTCATCCATCGGACAGTTCAAGTATGCTGCTTCCCCTTTATCATAACGGGACTTCAGATAGACTTTATCCATATCGATTGACTCTTTTTCGATAATCGGTGCTGCTGCATCATAAAAATATAAATGCTCTTCCCCGGTTACCTTCTTTATCTTCTCTGAGAGGCTTTCACTCGTTAACGGACCTGTAGCAATAATGGTGATGCCCTCGGGAATATCCGTGACTTCTTCATTAAACACAGTCACATTCGCATGGTTTTTCACCTTGTTCGTAACATAGTCCGCAAATTCATGACGGTCGACTGCCAAAGCGCCGCCTGCAGGTACAGAACATGAATCAGCGGCAGAAATGATGATGGAATCAAGCATCCTCATTTCCTCTTTCAGGACACCTACGGCATTGGTCAGGGTATTTGATCTTAGTGAGTTGCTGCAAACCAATTCCGCAAATTTTTCTGTGTGGTGGGCAGGTGTCTGACGGACCGGCCTCATTTCATATAGATTTACCTTTATTCCCCTTTTGGCAATCTGCCAGGCAGCTTCACTTCCCGCCAAACCGGCTCCGATTATATTTACAACTGTCATTTATTTAAGTCCTCCCGCATATTCCCATCATCTTAATCATATCCAATTTGAATTGTATAACAATACATATGGTTTAAAAACTTAAAAGCATTCTGTCATTTCAACATAAATCCCCTGATGGATATGTAAATGGTGAATGCGACTCTGTATGTTTTGTATAATTTCTACAAAAATGATAATTCATTTACAGCATGTTCAAAACAGAAAAGAACTGACCCGGCAGGCAATAGAATGATCGCCTTCTGGGACAGTCCCTCGTTACATTGTATAAGTACCGCAGTAAAGAAGCAATTGTTTTTTGATGACTCCCTCTTTATTTTTGCGGTTCTTCTTTGTAATCACAGTTTGTACACTGTATCTGATTGCCTTTTTTAAGCTTTTTCTCTACAAGAAGTTCAGAGCATTTCGGACATTTCCTTTCGATCGGTTTATCCCATGATAAGAAATCACATTCAGGATATTGATCACATCCGTAAAAGATCCGTTTCTTTTTACTTTTTCTTTCTATTATATTCCCTTTTTCGCACTTCGGACATTTCACTCCGATTTCTTTCACGATCGGCTTTGTGTTCCGGCAGTCAGGGAAATTGCTGCAAGCCATGAACTTTCCATACCGGCCCATCTTGAAAACCATCGGATGTCCGCACTGCTCGCAGTCTTCACCTGCAGGCTCATCACGAATTTCGATTTTTTCCATTTCATTTTCAGCAATGACCAAGTGTTTCTCGAAATCCCTATAGAATTCATCAATGATTCTTTCCCATTTCACTTTTCCATCTTCAATATCATCCAAGCTTCTTTCCATGTTGGCAGTGAATTCCACATCAATGATTTCCGGGAAGAACTCTCTTATAAGTTCTAAAACAATTTCTCCAAGTTCGGTTGGAACAAACCTTTTATTATCAAGGGAGACATATCCCCTTCTTTGGATTGTATCAAGTGTAGGCGCGTAAGTTGACGGGCGGCCGATTCCCAGTTCTTCAAGCGTCTTGACAAGCCTTGCCTCTGTATACCTTGGAGGCGGCTGAGTAAAGTGCTGTTTAGGATCGATTAATTCACTTTTTACTTTATCGTTTTCTTTCAGCTCCGGCAGAAGATTATCTTTTTCTTCCTTTTGATCGTCAGAGCCTTCTACATATACCTTCATAAATCCCGGGAATTTCACTTTTGAGCCGTTCGCCCTGAAATAAACCGGCCCATTCACCAGGTCCACACTCATTGTATCCATGACGGCCGGTGCCATCTGGCTTGCCACGAAACGTTCCCATATCAGTTTGTATAAACGGTATTGGTCTCTGGAAAGAAATTCTTTTACCGAGCCGGGGTCCCGCAATGTGCTTGTGGGACGGATCGCTTCATGCGCATCCTGGGCTTTTTGCTGTTTCTTTTCTTTTCTTTCCGATTGTCTTACAAAATCTCCACCATATTTTGAGGTGATAAATTCGTTTGCTTCTTTTTGAGCAACTTCTGAAGTCCGGGTAGAATCGGTTCTCATATAGGTGATCAAACCGGCTGTACCTTCTTTGCCTAATGCAATACCTTCGTATAATTGCTGTGCAAGCATCATCGTTTTCTTAGCACGGAAGTTTAATTTCCTGGCAGCTTCCTGCTGCAGTGAAGAAGTTGTAAAAGGAGGCGCAGGATTACGCTTTCTTTCCTTTTTGGTCACTTTGTTCACTTCAAAGGATTTCCCTTTTACTTTTGCAAGTACTGACTTGACTTCTTCTTCCGTCTTCAAGTCCACTTTTTTTCCATCAATCCCATAGAAGGATGCCTGGAATGTTTCTTTATCTTTTTTAAATTCTGCTTCAATGGACCAATATTCTTCCGGCTCGAAATTTTTAATTTCGTTTTCGCGGTCAATGATCAGTCTCACCGCTACAGATTGCACCCTGCCGGCACTTAGACCCTTCTTGACTTTCTTCCATAGCAGCGGGCTTATGTTATAACCGACCAGCCTGTCTAGTATTCTTCGAGCCTGCTGAGCATCAACAAGATCCATATTGATCGGGCGGGGATGCTTGAAAGACTCTTTGATCGCATCTTTTGTGATCTCATTGAATACTACCCTGCACTGCGACGCTGTGTCCATGTCCAAACTATGGGCGAGATGCCAGGCAATGGCCTCCCCTTCTCTGTCGGGGTCGGCCGCAAGAAAGATCTTTTTTGCTTTTTTGGCAGCTGTTTTCAACTCTTTCAACACAGGACCTTTTCCGCGTATTGTTATATATTTAGGCTCGAATTCTTTCTCTACATCGACACCCATTTGACTTTTAGGTAAATCTCTCACGTGCCCCATGGAGGCGCGTACTTTATATTTTTTTCCTAAATAACGTTCAATCGTTTTCGCCTTAGCCGGCGATTCCACTATTACTAAATAATCTGCCATCCAATATGCCTCCTTGAAGAGGAAAATAATCACTGTTTATTTTCATAAACTGTATTTAAGCTCCGTGGTAAACGGTTACACAGCTTTCCATACAGTATATATTCAGCGGGGAGTCTTTGCTCCGGTTAACTTGTTATGTTCTCTTCTGTTGTTTTCGATACCTGTTGCAAAATGTATAACAGTTTGCAAAGAATTGCAACCTTTTTGTATAAATTAATACGTTATTTTCTCTATTTGATGGAAAAAAAGCTACTTTATTACATGATTGTATATAATTTTCTGTAACTTTATACATCGAGCTCGAAAAAAATGTCTTCTATTGATAATACCATCTTAGCCCCTTCTTTTATCAAGGTATTTGTACCTTCCGATAGCTTCTGGTTAACTGAACCGGGGATGCACAGGATATCCCTTCCTTCATTTAAGGCATAATCTGCTGTAATAAACGTACCGCTCTTTTTTTGTGCCTCGGTCACCAAAATTGCCTGCGATAAACCGCTTATGATCCTGTTTCTAAAAGGGAAATGCCATTTTTGGGGTTTAGTATCCGGAGGGTATTCTGAGATGAGAAGCTGCTCCTTCATCATGTACTCTGCAAGCTGAATGTTTTCCCGCGGGTATATGTGGTGAAATCCGCCTGCAATCACGCCGATGGTAGGGGCGCCCGCACGTATGGCTGATTTATGCGCCATCGTATCGGCACCCCTGGCCAGTCCGCTTATAATGACAACATTTTTCTCAGCGAGACCCGGCATCAAAATCCTGAGGTTATCGCAGGTATAACTGGTGGCCTGCCTGGAACCCACAACTGCAAGCTTTGTTTGAAACTCCAGGAGCTCTCTCCTTCCTTTCATAAAAAGGATAAAAGGAGGATCATAAACATTTTTTAATAGATCAGGGTAATTTTCGTCATAGATTGATATCCAGTGAATATCGTGTTGCTGATAATATTCTTGGTAATAATCAATATTGAAAGTGTGAAAATCGCTGTAGAATAATTCAGCGTGAAGGGCGGTGGAGCCTGATAGCCGCATGATGGAGGAAAGGGGTAAATTGTAGATTTTCATCGGGTCGGACAATTGCGAAAGTAATCGTTTTGTCCCTTTGTTTCCAAGACCTCTGCAGTGCTGCATATGAAATAGTAAACGGGTAATTTCCTTCATTAAAAACCTCCTGCTTATTAGTAGTTGATAGGTAAATAGAAATAAGAGGCTGAAAGCAGCAGGCCCAGCCTCTTATTTCATAATTAATGAGTTTTACACTTATCAAAAATTCCTTCTTCTTTAAGGACCTTTATTAATGTTTCGCCCATGTCTGAAGGAGTAGGAGCCACTTGAATGCCGCACTCATTCATGACGCGGATTTTTTCATCAGCCGTCCCTTTTCCTCCTGATATGATGGCACCGGCATGCCCCATACGTTTTCCTGGAGGTGCCGTACGTCCGCCGATGAAGCCTACTACAGGCTTCGTCATGTTGGCTTTGATCCATTCAGCTGCTTCTTCCTCAGCAGTTCCGCCAATTTCACCGATCATGATGACTGCGTACGTGTCTTCGTCTTCATTGAAAGCTTTTAATACATCAATGAAGTCCGTACCGTTAACAGGGTCTCCACCGATACCTACAGCAGTTGATTGCCCGATACCAGCTTGAGAAAGCTGATGAACCGCTTCGTATGTCAATGTCCCTGAACGGGATACAACTCCAACATGACCTTTGGTATGAATGTAACCAGGCATGATCCCGATCTTACATTCTTCAGGAGTGATGACTCCTGGACAGTTCGGTCCTACAAGACGCGTTTTCTTTCCTTCCATATAACGCTTCACTTTGACCATGTCTAGTACCGGGATATGCTCCGTGATACAAATAGCTAAATCAAGCTCAGCATCAACCGCTTCCATGATTGCATCTGCAGCAAATGGAGCAGGAACATAGATTACTGAAGCGTTGACTCCTGTTGCTTTCTTTGCTTCTTCAACCGTATTGAAGACAGGAACGCCTTCAACCTCAGTTCCGCCTTTACCAGGTGTGACACCTGCCACGATTTGTGTACCGTATTCAAGCATTTGCTTTGTATGGAAAAGAGCTGTTGATCCAGTGATCCCCTGCACAACAACCTTTGTATCCTTGTTAATAAATACGCTCATTTGTCCCCCGCCTTTCTTAGCCTACTTGCTCAACGATTTTTTGTGCGCCGTCTGCCATTGATTCAGCTGCAATAATATTCAATCCGGACTTATTCAGGATCTCTTTACCTAAATCTACATTAGTACCTTCAAGGCGAACTACCAACGGTACTTCCAGACCGATTTGCTTAGCTGCTTCAACCACACCCGTTGCGATGACATCACATTTCATGATTCCGCCAAAGATATTGACAAAGATACCTTTCACATTTTCATCAGAAAGGATGATCTTGAATGCTTCCGTTACTTTCTCGGCAGTCGCACCGCCCCCTACATCAAGGAAGTTAGCCGGATCTCCGCCATAATGCTTGACGATATCCATCGTTGCCATTGCAAGACCTGCTCCATTTACCATGCAGCCGATATTTCCATCCAGAGAAATATAACTTAAATCATATTTAGAAGCTTCAATTTCTTTTGCATCTTCTTCCTCAAGGTCACGTAATCCCATGACATCTTTTTGACGGTATAACGCATTGGAATCGAAGTTGAATTTCGCGTCAAGAGCCATTACATCTCCACTGCCTGTAACGACCAATGGGTTGATTTCAACAATCGAAGCATCTTTTTGGATATAAACATTGTAAAGTCCAAGCATGAATTTAGCCGCTTTATTGACAAGTTCTTTCGGTATATTGATGTTGAAAGCGATACGGCGCGCCTGGAAACCAGTCAGCCCTACCACCGGATCGATGTACTCCTTGAAGATTTTTTCAGGAGTAGCTTCTGCCACCTCTTCAATTTCAGTTCCGCCTTCTTCAGAAGCCATCAGGACAACCTGTGAAGTCGCACGGTCCAATACTAGTCCAACATAATATTCTTTCTTGATATCACAGCCCTCTTCGATAAGTAAGCGCTTTACTTCCTTACCTTCCGGCCCAGTCTGATGAGTGACCAATGTCTTCCCAAGTAACTCTTCTGCATATGTACGCACTTCGTCAAGGCTCTTGGCAATCTTGACACCGCCCGCTTTACCGCGGCCTCCTGCGTGGATTTGAGCTTTTACTACATAAACGCTGGAACTAAGCGTTTTCGCCGCTTCTACCGCTTCTTCAGCCGTGAAAGCCACTTTACCATTCGGTACGGATACCCCGTTATTTCTGAGGATTTCTTTACCTTGATATTCATGGATATTCATTTTCCATCCTCCTATCAAACTCTTCAAAAAATAGACTGCGCTTTCATTGTATAAAATGACAGATTATCTGTCTACCATTATGCTAAAAATATTATATTAATTTAAAAATTCTGAACAAAAGTTACGCTTTTTCACAATATTTACCGGGCTGATCAGTCATTGTGCATTGTATTTTATTATACTTGTAAAATTATTTCCGGCCCTTTTTTCGCTATTTCCAATTATCAGGTTTTTCTCTTCGCCATTTCTTTATCCAATCTGTATACAAAAGCAAACACTTCAGCTACGGCTCCGTACAACTCTTCAGGAATCGATTCTCCTACATCGATCTTTCCCAGTAAGGCTAATAGACTCTTATCTTCCTGAACAGCAACGCCGTTTTCGGCTGCCTTTGTAATGATATTTTCAGCAATAATCCCTTTCCCTTTTGCCAATACTCTTGGCGCTGACTCCGAGGACTGATCATATCCGAGTGCTACTGCTTCTTTTCTTGGAAATGATGTCATATTTTCATATCAACTCCCGAATAGGTGATTGAATGCATCTCCCGGGTCCTCTTTTTTGATATGTCGTCCCCGTCATTCACTTTCTTGAATTTCACTGAAGTAAGTTGATAGTTCATATTTTGAAGGGATTCTTTGAGAACTGGAAAATATGAATGGGATATATCACTTATTTCTTCGTTTTCATTCCATATTGACAGTGAGATGATCCTATTTTGTACGTTCATATCCACAAGGGTTTCATTTAAATTTCCCAGATTAAGATAAAATAGAACCCGGCAGTGATCACTGTCTATCCTGCCTTTTTCCTTTTCCCTTCCCGTCCACTGTACAGTAATATCTGTCTGTCGTCCGTATAAATTGAGAGGGAACTGTTGGACGATATTCAAGACAGAGGACTGATCCCATGACATTAATGCCGGATGGTTCATTTTATGAACAAGCTTTTCTGCAAGTTCCCGTATTTCAAGTCCGGGGTTCTGAAGGATCAGCCTGATCAGTTTCTCTTTAAGAGTAGGTAAATCAGAAGCCTGAGCACTATACTGGCTATGGAGCTGTGATTCAAAATTCAAACCGAGAGTGCGGATCATCCCTTTCAATGCGCGACCTAATTCCTCACCCTTCAGGCTTGACAACAATTCTGCTTCAATCCCGGCACTTAACATATTAAAAACCTTTCCTTCATTAGAAAGGGGAATATTCTTATTCCACTTGGCATAGAGGACAGAATAATTCTTGTCCAGGACCTGGAGGTCGGAATCTCTCATTAACTCTATTAAATTGCCCAGGATCCTCCCAAGTGCCCCTTCATTTAAGCCAGGGGATGCCTGCTTGAAGATGTTGTTCAACACCGAGTCAATCATGGCCTTATTTGCCTTGCCTCCGCCGCCGATTTCCTCACCTGATTTAGATGTCACAAATTCGATATCCTGGCGTGACTCCGGGCGGGAAATAAGCTTCCTCATACTGCCCATTAAATCAAGAAGTTGTTTAAGTGTTGTCCCGTTTTTATGAAGTGAGTCGGAAAGTGCATCCTTCAACCCTGCATTCATATTTTGAAAGGTGGTACCCTTTGGCAGGATGCCCAGAGATCTTAACAGTTCAAAATTCGCATGCCTTTGGGAAAAAGGTTCAGACTGATCCAGGGCATTCCCCATTGCTTTAATCGTCATTTGCTTGGCCAAATGGAGCCCCAGCGGGTTTTGGACCTTCCTGATCAGGTCCAGAGTATCTTGAGCAGACCCCAGGGCTGTCAGGCGCTCTTTAAGACTGCTCAGGAGCCCGCTGAATGTATCCTGGCCCTTTCCTGCCTCCAGGGATAACAGCACGTTTTCTGACAAGGGGAGGTTTGCTTTCAGCATATGGATCAATACAGGAAGCCGTATATGCAGGTTTCCGCCATTGATTTTCTCTGCAGTGAACTTAATCAATTCGCCTGTGATCGGAATATCATTATCAATCAAACTGCTGACCGAATTTAGAAGTATCTTATCAGCAGTCTGATAATGAAATTGACGGATCAACGCTTGAGCCGCTTCCATGCTGTCTTTCTTCCCGGAAATTTTCTGAATGACACTCAGGCTCAACACATCCCCGGCATTTTGCACCCTCATCCAATACTCCTTACCTGCCTCTAAAGGGGCATCCAGCTTCGCAATGAATTTCCTGCCTGCAGCCGACACCTCCGCCATTCCTTCACCAATATACTTTCGTACAGTAACATGAAGGATTCTTCCATTTTGCATAGAAAAAGGTTCACTAATAATCTTGGGTGAAGCTTGAGAATTGTGTGCACCGTGAATATCATTCATTATTATTACTCCCTTATCCTTTTAGATCATAATCCTTTACAGGAGCAAAGCTTCTTCTGTGTATTGGGGTAATCCCTCTCAAATTCAGACCTTCTAAGTGCTCCCTTGTACCGTAACCGGCGTTTTGATCAAATCCATAACCCGGATATTGCACGGCATATTCTTTCATCAGGTTGTCACGGGTAACTTTGGCAATGACTGAAGCTGCAGCAATCGAAATGCTCTTAGAATCACCCTTGATGATTGATTCCTGCGGGTATGGAGTCTGAAGTTTCATCGCATCGATCAAAAGAAAATCAGGGTTGCAATCAAGGTTTGAAATGGCCAGAAGCATTGCTTTCTTTGTCGCTTCATAAATATTAATTATATCTATCTCCCCGGCCTCGATCATCCCGATTCCAATGGAATGGGCTTTTTCCTGAATTACCTTGAAGTATTCGTCCCGTTTTGCTTCAGACAGCTTTTTACTGTCATTTAAACCTGCAAGATAAAAGTCGGGGTGCAATATAACAGCCGCGGCAACTACCGGCCCTGCCAACGGGCCCCTGCCAACTTCGTCTATACCGGCCACAAGCGAAAACCCTTCCTTATAAAGCTTCTTTTCAAAAAATGTCAGCTTTGCAAAGTCTTCCTTTTCCTTTTTCAGCTTTTGCAGTTTACGATTGTGGCTTTCTATTATTCTTTGTACACCTTTTCTATTGTCACTATGTAATTGTTCAATAAGCGGATCATTTTCTGCTATATCTTCCATCAGGGTCTTGATTTCATTTATTGTCATATTGCTAATATCCAATGGGCCGTTCTCCTTTTCTTAATATCGGATCATTGTCAAAAAAATAAAGAGGCTTCCAAAAAGAGCATTCACCTCTTTAAAGAGCCTCTGTCTATTATATATCGTCACTTTCCAATTCTTCAATCATATCAAACGTCATCGGGCCAAGCTGAACATTCCTAATATCCCGGATGATGACTTCCGACGTCTTGTCATAGTTCACTTCTCCTCCGGCCATCAGGCATCCGCGCTTCTTGCCGACTGCATCGAACTTTGCGAGAACCTCTTCCGGTATCTCATCAAGACTGTAGCGCTCCTTCAGCCGATCGGGATAATGGGTCTCCAGAAACTTCAATCCGAATAAAGCGATATCCTGCAAATTCAATATCGTATCTTTTATTGCACCTGTAAGAGCAAGTTTATACCCTACTCTTTCATCTTCGAATTTCGGCCACAATATTCCGGGAGTATCCAGGAGTTCAAGTTCCTTCCCCACTTTAATCCACTGCTGGGCTTTCGTCACCCCCGGAGTATTACCGGTCTTGGCAATATTCTTTTTCGCCAGACGGTTGATTAAAGTTGATTTACCGACATTGGGAATGCCGACAATCATTGCCCTTATGGCACGCGGTCTCATTCCCCGGGATTTCATGCGGTCAAACTTTTCTTTAAGGATATCTTTCGCTGACTGGACAATAGAATGAAGTCCCTTACCGCCCTGTGCGTTGACAGCAAGCGCTTTAATACCCTGTTCCTCAAAGTATGTAATCCACTGATCGGTTTTCACTGGGTCGGCCATATCCGCTTTATTAAGCAGGACCAGGCGGGGCTTCTGACCTATGATTTCTTCAATCATGGGGTTCCTCGATGATAAAGGGATACGTGCATCCACAAGCTCAATGACGATGTCGACCAGCTTTAATTTTTCTGTTACCTGCCTGCGGGCTTTAGCCATATGTCCAGGAAACCACTGAATCGTCATATGACCACCTCCAAACTTACTTTTTACTATTATTCCACTATTCCTATATCTTTAACAGGCCAATAGATGAACTTTGTGTCGCCGATTACTTCTTCAAAAGGAACGGTGCCGATGTGACGGCTGTCCTTGCTGAATCTCCGGTTGTCACCCATTACAAAAATTTCGCCTTTCGGTACGGTTTCCCTGTCGATGATGTCCTTCAGGGAGAAATCTTCCGTCAAAGGCCCTTCGCTGACCTGATCTTTATATTCCTGCAAATATGGTTCCTCATATGCTTTGCCGTTCACATATAACGTATCATTCTTATATTCTATTTTATCGCCTGGCAGCCCAATCACTCGTTTAATATAATCCTTGTGCTCGGGTGCATGAAAAACGACGATATCGAATCGATCAGGATTGCCAAGCTTGTTGACGATCATCCTGTCCCCATTTTCCAGAGTAGGTGTCATAGATAAACCGTCCACCACGATTGGTGCAAACAAAAAGTATCTGATAATAGCAGCCAGTCCAACCGCAATCAAGAGGGCTTTCATCCACTCCCACCACTCGTTTTTCTCTTTAGCCAACACATCCACCACCCAATGTAATTTCCTATCTTTTTCTATTCTACTAGAAAATCCTTTTTTTCACAGTATAAAAGGAGGAATTACTCCATTAGCCCCAATCCTGCTGCTGATGGATTGCAGCCGGGATCAGTCAGCACTGGGCCCGTCACTAAAGCCCGGCAGCGTCATCCCTTTAGAGAAGAATGGTTTAAACAAGAAGAAAAGGAGCTTGTCTCCAAGCTCCTTTTCATACATTCTTGATTATCGAATTTCTTTAATACGAGCCGCTTTACCGCGAAGGTTACGCAAGTAGTAAAGTTTCGCACGACGTACTTTACCGCGACGGATAACTTCCAACTTAGCAATCTTAGGTGTGTGTACAGGGAAAGTACGTTCAACACCTACACCGTAAGAAATTTTACGAACAGTGAATGTTTCGCTGATACCGCCTCCGCGGCGTTTGATTACTACACCTTCGTATACCTGAATACGTTCACGAGTACCCTCAACGATGTTAACGTGTACACGTACTGTATCACCAGGACGGAAAGATGGTAGATCAGAGCGAAGCTGTTCTTTAGTAATGTCTTCGATTAATTTGTGCATCTTATTCAACTCCTTCCAACAGATGTTCTTACAAAAGCGATGGATTGCAGCGGAACATCGGGATCAGTGATTTGAGGAAAAGCCCTCAAGCCACAAAGAATATATTAACATACTGGATATCAGGATGCAATAGATTATCTCGACTTTTCCCATTCCTCTATCCATTGTTTTTGTTTTTCGGATAAAGTGTGGTTTCCCAATAGGTCCGGCCTTCTTTCAAATGTCCTCCTGAAGCTTTCTTTCTCTCTCCACTCTTCTATCAGTCGATGGTTGCCGGAAATCAGCTCAGAAGGAACTTTCATCCCCCGGAAATCAGCAGGGCGCGTGTAGTGGGGGTGCTCCAGTAGTCCGGATGAAAAAGAATCCTTCACAGGTGAATCTTCATTACCCAGGACCCCCGGGAGTAGTCTGACGACACTGTCGATGACGACCATAGCTCCCAGCTCCCCGCCTGTCAGAACATAGTCTCCGATAGAGATTTCATCGGTGACAACATGTTCCCTGATTCTTTCATCATATCCCTCATAATGCCCGCAGATGAATATCAGATGTTCTTCCTTCGCTAATTCCTCTGCTTTTGACTGGGTGTAACGCTCTCCCTGGGGACACATCAGTATGACACGGGGTTTCAATTCATTTTCACCCTTCAAGCTCTCCACCGCATCAAAAATCGGCTGTGGCTTGAGCACCATGCCTGCTCCGCCGCCATATGGATAGTCATCCACCTGACCATGTTTATTGTCGGCAAACTCCCGGAAATTGATGACATTGTACGTAACAGCCTGCTTCTCATTTGCTTTTTTCAAAATCGACTCTCCAAAAATGCCAGTGAACATTGCAGGGAAAAGTGACAATACATCAATTTTCATCATGAAAGAAGCCCTTCCATTGGTTCAATCACAATTAAACCTCTCTCAATATCTACTTTCTTTACCACATCTTCAATAAATGGAATCAGATGTTCTTTTCCCTTCTCACCCTTTACGACCCATACGTCGTTCGCCCCAGGACTGAGAATTTCTTTGACCAATCCCACTTCTTCACCCTGGATGGTCGTTACTTTACACCCGATGATTTCATGGTAATAATATTCGCCTTCTTCCAGTTCCTGCAATTGATCTTCCTGAATTTTAAGAATGCCTTCTTTGAATTGTTCTACCTGATTGATATCGTTATAACCCTCAAATGTTAAAAGGTCAAAATTCTTATGAGTCCTGTGCTTTTCAACTATCAAAGAAAGCGGTTCTTTCTTTTCAGGAAGAAAAAGATGAAGGGTGTTCCCTTTTTGATAACGTTCTTCAGGAAAGTCAGTGCTTGAGACCACTTTTACTTCTCCTTTGACACCGTGTGTATTCACTATTTTACCTACATTAAACCAATTTTCCATACTACCACCTCTAGTTGTTACCGAATTTCTTTTATTATTCCATCTTCGATGATGATTGTTTTGGACAGAGCAGCTTCATCCCAATTGTCACCAACTTGAATATCAATCATACCTTGAACTTCTTTCTCTTTCAATTCACTGCCGATTGGCAGGATGGCCAGCTGCTCCAGCTGAAAATCCAAAAGCTTGATCTTTTCAAGCTTTTCTTCCATTTCCTTTTGAAAATGCTGGCTAAGTTTTTGAGAAGGATATTTCTTCGCGCGTTCAATTTTTTTCCATTCAAATTGAAGTTGTTCATGTTCCCGCTTCAATTGGAACTTTTGATCTTCATACCGTTTTTGCAGGGCTTCTTTCGTACTTACGGTCAGCACTTGCTTCACGGTGATCGTATGTAAAATATTCAACTATCGTCCCTCCTTATTTCACCCCCAGAGATGTCTTGGTGAAAAGGGCTTATTCTTAGGGAGTCTCGTTTTGGATATGAAAAAAGGGACTGACTTGATAAGGCTGTATGAACCTTTTTGGGTCAGTCCCCTGCTCTCCAAAGTATAGTTGAAAGCTAGTGTCAGCTGTTATTCAACTATCTCCAGGAAGATTTTCTTCTGTTGTGAAGATCCTGCTGCAGCGTATACCACAGTTCGAATCGATTTAGCTACTCTCCCCTGCTTCCCGATTACCTTTCCCATGTCCTCAGGATGCACGGACAACTTATAGGTTATTCCGTTTGATCCTTCTTCCATTTCGATACGGACATCTTCCGGACGGTCGACCAAGGGTTGCACAATCGTTAGAATAAGATCTTTCATCGATTTGATCGATTACTTGCTGTTCTTAGCATTGTGGAATTTTTCCATAATGCCTTGTTTTGAGAATAAGTTACGAACTGTGTCAGATGGTTTAGCACCATTTGAAAGCCATTTAAGAGCAAGCTCTTCATCGATTTTCACTTCAGCTGGCTTAGCAACCGGGTTGTAAGTTCCAACTGTTTCGATTTGACGTCCATCACGTGGTGAACGAGAATCTGCTACTACGATACGATAGAAAGGAGATTTTTTTGCTCCCATACGTTTTAATCTGATTTTTACTGCCATTATTAAAGCACCTCCGAATAGTTTCACACAAGTTAGTATGATATCAAATGTGTATTTTGTTTGTAAAGTGTTTTTTCTTAACAGTTCGATTTTTTTTGCGAAAATCAAACCGGATTACCTACATAAAAGGGAATTTCATTCCTTTTTTCTTACCTTTGCCCTGCATGCCGCTCATTTGTTTCATCATTTTTTTCATGTCTTCAAACTGCTTCAAAAGACGGTTTACTTCCTGTATGGATGTGCCGCTTCCTTTGGCAATCCGTTTGCGGCGGCTTGCATTGATTGTTTCAGGATGAATCTTTTCATTCTTAGTCATCGATTGAATGATCGCTTCAACATGACTGATCTGCTTTTCATCGACCTGCAGCTTGTCCAGGCCTTTCATCTTGTTCGCTCCCGGCATCATTTTCAATAATTCATCGAGAGGCCCCATTTGTCTTACCTGTCCCAGCTGGTCAAGGAAATCATCAAATGTGAAAGACATGGTGCGCATCTTTTGTTCCAGTTCTTTGGCTTTTTCTTCATCGACATTCGCTTGTGCCTTTTCGATAAGGGAAAGGACATCACCCATGCCGAGGATCCTCGAAGCCATCCGTTCCGGGTGGAAAGGTTCAAGTGCATCCATCTTCTCACCCATACCGACGAACTTGATCGGTTTTTGCGTGACTGAACGGATCGATAAAGCCGCCCCGCCCCGTGTGTCACCATCTAGCTTGGTCAATACGACCCCGCTTATGCCAAGTGCATCGTCGAAGCTTTGTGCAACATTGACAGCATCCTGACCTGTCATCGCATCGACAACGAGGAAAATCTCATCCGGGTTTGAAAGTTCCTTGATCTCTTTCAATTCTCCCATCAGGTCTTCGTCAATATGCAGCCGGCCTGCGGTATCAATGAGTACATAATCATGATGCTCTTCTTTTGCTTTCTCGATTGCCTGCTTCGCAATTTCAACCGGACTCACTTGATCTCCCAGCGAGAAGACAGGAAGGCTTAACTGCTTTCCAACTGTCTCCAGCTGTTTGATGGCAGCCGGCCTGTATATGTCTGCCGCTACGAGCAGCGGTTTTCGATTATGTTTCTTCCGGAGCAGGTTCGCAAGTTTTCCTGTGGTGGTCGTTTTACCGGCACCCTGGAGACCTACCATCATGATGACGGTAGGAGGCCTCTTGGCTACGGCAATCTGACTCTGTTCACCGCCCATTAATTCAGTAAGCTCTTCCTGAACCACCTTGATGACCTGCTGCCCGGGCGTAAGGCTTTTCATGACTTCCTGGCCGACAGCCCGTTCGCTTACTTTCTTAACGAATTGCTTAACCACTTTAAAATTAACGTCCGCTTCGAGAAGCGCAAGACGAACTTCACGCATCATTTCTTTTACGTCCGCTTCAGAAATCTTTCCTTTTCCGCGGATTTTTTGAATTGTACCTTGCAGTCGGTCGGCTAAACCTTCAAATGCCATTCATGCCGCCTCCTAATCCAATATTTCAAGATCATCAATGAGTTTCATACAGACAGAAGAATCGATTGATGGGTCTTCTATGCTTTTTCTTAATTGAGCAAGAATCTCGTTGCGTTCTTGAAATTTCTTAAATAATAAAAGCTTTTCTTCATATTCCTCAAGCATTGCCTCTGTACGTTTGATGTTGTCATAGACAGCTTGTCTTGAAACCTCGTATTCTTCAGCAATCTCACCCAGTGAGAAATCGTCCAGGTAATAGAGGGACATGTAGCTTCTTTGCTTTGGGGTTAACAAAGATTGATAAAAGTCGTAGAGATAGTTCATTCTCGTTGTTTTCTCTAACACAATATCCCTCCTTGTTAAGTGAAAAACCTTTACATATGAAGAATACAGATTCTACGCGTTTTTGTCAAGGTTTCGTACTATATTTTTGAATTGTTTTATATAAATTAGTCATCTAAAGACCGCTATCGATTTCCGTGCAAGACGTTGCTTTCCGCGGGCAGCCAGTGAGCCTCCTCATCAAGCCTGCGGGGTCTCACCTGTCCAGCTCCGGCGGCTAGAGACTCGAGACATAAGCCTTGCCATCCAAAAAGGCAAAACCCCGCCTTTCCGGATGCCCTGTCTTATGCTTGTCGTCTCTGAACGAGCCGCCTCCGCTTTTCTAGCTGTCCAGCTGCAGGGCTTAGAGGCACATGACATAAGTCAAACCGACCAAGAAGGCAAAGGACGCCTTCGTGGCCGATTCGTCTTATGCCACACGCCTCTGAGCGAAGCCCTTCCGCTTTTCTAGCTGTCCAGTTGCAGGGCTTAGAGGCACATGACATAAGTCAAACCGACCAAGAAGGCAAAGGACGCCTTCGTGGCCGATTCGTCTTATGCCACACGCCTCTGAGCGAAGCCCTTCCGCTTTTCTTATAAGTTACTCTTCCCGCAGGAGTCTGCGTCTTGCACTCCAATCAACCGCTGGAAGGGTTCGAAAATGTTTGATTTCTGCTAGTTCATATAAAATGTAGAAATTAAAAAAGCAGCCATATTAACTGCTGCTTTTCTATCGAACTTATTCTTCTTCGTTATCCACGAGATTTGAAAATAGTCCGTAGACGTATTTTTCTGCGTCGAATGGCTGGAGGTCATCCATTTTTTCTCCGAGACCGACGTATTTAACAGGTACATTCAGTTCATTGCGGATGGCAAGGACGATTCCGCCTTTGGCTGTTCCATCAAGCTTTGTCAGGACGATCCCGGAGACGTCTGTGGCCTCCTTGAATGTCTTTGCCTGGATCATGGCATTCTGTCCGGTCGTTGCATCGAGGACGAGCAGGACTTCATGAGGAGCGCCCGGGACTTCCCTTTCAATGACACGTTTCACTTTTTCAAGTTCTTTCATCAAGTTAACCTTGTTTTGCAGGCGACCGGCCGTATCACAGATCAGTACATCCGCTTTTTTGGCCTTGGCCGATTGAACAGCATCGAACATGACCGCTGCGGGGTCGCTTCCGGCAGCCTGCTTAATGACAGGAACCCCGACCCTTTCTCCCCAGACTTCCAGCTGTTCGATCGCACCTGCACGGAAGGTATCCCCGGCAGCCAGTACAACATTCTTTCCTTCTTCCTTGAGCATATGTGCCATTTTTCCGATCGTTGTGGTTTTACCCACACCATTCACTCCGACAAATAAAATGACAGTCAGCTCATTTTCCTGGATATTAAGTGTACTGTCATCATCATTATCACCCTGATAGATTTCGACCAGCTTCTCCGAAATCACCGGTTGAATCTCTTCAGTATCCTGGATGTTGCGCCGCTTCACTTCCATTTTCAATTCATCGACAAGTTCCATCACAGTGTCAAATCCGACATCCGCACCAATCAAAATTTCTTCAAGCTCTTCAAAGAAATCTTCATCCACTTTCCGGTAACGAGCAACGAGATCATTCACTTTGGAAGTGAAGTTATTACGGGTTTTACTTAAGCCGTCTTTGAATTTTTCAGTTGCATTATCACTTGATTGCGTAAATTTATCCTTTAATTTTTTGAAAAAGCTCATCTTTAACACCCCGCCTATTAAGTTTCTAGTAATTCATGTGTCTCCTGCAGCCTTACCGATACAAGCTTGGATACACCGGATTCCTGCATTGTAACCCCATATAACACATGTGCCTCTTCCATTGTTCCCTTTCGGTGGGTAATGACGATAAATTGAGTGTCGTCACTGAATTTCTTCAGATAATGGCTGAACCGCTGGACATTCGCTTCATCAAGCGCTGCTTCGACTTCATCCAGAATACAAAATGGCACAGGCCGGATTTTGAGAATCGAGAACAATAGGGCAATCGCTGTCAGTGCTCTTTCCCCGCCGGACATAAGACCGAGGTTTTGAAGTTTCTTGCCCGGAGGCTGGGCGACTATATCAACACCCGTATGAAGAAGGTCCGATGGATCCGTGAGTTTCAGCTCGGCCCGGCCGCCTCCGAAGAGTTCTCTGAAGACACCCTCAAACTCTACCTGGATCGCAGAGAAAGTTTGATCGAAACGCCTGATCATTTCTGTATCCATTTCATTTATGACCTGATACAGTGTGTCTTTCGCTTCGGTCAAATCTTCCTTCTGCTCCAATAGGAAATCATACCGCTCTTTTACCCTTTCATATTCGTCTATTGCACCGATGTTCACCGTACCAAGCTCTTCAAGAGCCAATTTGACAAGCTTTACTTTCTTGCGTGCTTCTTCCACACCGGTCGTAAGCGGATAATCTTTCTTCGCAGCCTCGAATGAGAGCATATACTCATCTCTTAAATGATCCAGGCGGTTTTCAAGCTCTACATCAAGACGGTTGATTTTAACTTCTTCATCTTTAAGCGCAGTCACAAGTCCTTTGTGCTGACGCTTCAGTTCTTTCAATTCGAGCTCTTCCGTTTCGACAACTTGCTGCAGATTCAGCCGTTCTTCACGGCGTATCGAAATAAGCCCTGACGTCTCAGCTTTTTGAACTGCACATTTTTCCGCCGCTTTGACAAGCTGTTTTTCCCCTGAAAAGTTATCCTTCATTTCTGTCTGAAGCCATTGAAGATCATCTTTTAATGCTTTGACCCTTTTTTCTGTATCAGCTGCATTCTCTGTTACGCGCTCCAGTTGACTCCTGATATTGACAAGCTGTTCATTCCGGGCTGCCAACGCTGCTTTCAGATCGCTTATCTCAGACGACAGGGCATCTTTGGACGTACGCTCTGAATTTTTCTGAAGCGTCAGATCCTCAATTTTTTCATCCAATTCTTTTATTTCTTTTTGAAGTTCATTGAGGAAATCCCTTAATTCCTTTGTTCTAGAGTCATGCTTTTCTTTGACAGATGTATAATCTTTTTGCTCGAGATCGTAAAGAGACAGTCTCTCATCCATATTTTCCTTGGACAGTTCATTTTCCCTCAATTGAGATAAAATTTCCTGCTCCTTTAAACGCTGACGCTCGCCTGCCACTCTCATTTCTTCTAACTTCTTTTCTCTGAAGGCACTCTCTTCTTTCAGAGATCTCACTTGAGATTGGAGCTCCTCCGTCTGGGATTCCATTACTGAAAGTCTTTCTTTCATTTCTTCAAGTTCTCCCTTTCTCGATAGAAGGGAATTCTTCTTTTGCTTAACGGCGCCCCCGCTCATCGAGCCTCCCGGATTGACTACATCTCCTTCGAGTGTTACAAGCCTGTAGCGATATTGAACCAGTTTGGCAATTTCACTTGCACCCTTAAGATCCTTCGTGACCAGTACATTACCAAGCAAATTGGACATAATGGTCCCGTACCTCGGATCATAACGGATAAGTCCCGACCCGACCCCGACAAACGAAGGATGCCCTTTTAACATAGCAAGCTGACTTTCAGGGACTGACTTTCCCTTGATGACATTCATAGGCAGGAATGTTGCACGGCCGTATTGGTTTTTCTTCAAGTAACCGATGGCTCTCCTGCCGTCTTCTTCAGTGGCCGTTACGATATGCTGCATGGATGCGGACAGTGCGGTTTCCATAGCAGTTTCGTATTGCTTCGGCACCTGGATCAATTCTGCCACGGCCCCTTCAATACCTGTCAGGGCTCCATGACGTGCTTTCAAAACTTCTTTTACTCCCTGGAAAAAACCGGAGTAATCATCTTCCATCTCTTCAAGCATTTCTTTCCGTGATTTTGCCTGCTGCAAATATTGGTATGCCTGATAGAGTGTTTTCTCCTGTTTTTCGTACTTCGCTTTTACGGATTCCAGTTTCTTTTTCTCTTCTCTGAATAAATGGATATGCTCTTCTATCTTTTCTTTTTGAATCTGCAATTCCTTCGACAACTTTTTATGAGTTTCCTGCAGCTCGTCTCTCTGCTGAACATACTTTTCATTTTCTGCCTCTAACCGCCCGCTTCTGCTTGACTGCTGCTCAAGCTGCTGCTGCAGATATTGAATTTCATTTTTTGCAGAGGCTTGCTTATTCAGCTTTTCAATATAATCACTTTTAAAGGATTCTATGATTTCTTCGATGTTTTCACTGTAGTGTTTGAGCTGGCTTTGCTTCAAAGTCAGCTGTTGTTTCAAAGTACTGACTTCACTTTCAACCTCTTTATAGCTCTCCGCCAATTCTTTTCTTTCAAGTATCAGGCGCTCCAGTTGTTCTTCCTTCTCGACAATCGATTGTTTTAATTGAGTTTCATTTGATGACGAATTTTTCTTTCGCTCGATCAGGACCTGTTTTCTGCCTTCCAGCTTTTCTAGTTCTTCACTTGAAGATAGCAGTATCTCCTGAAGGGCAGTGATCGATTCATCCAGTGCTGCAATTTTATCGCGTGTGAGGGAAAGGCTTGCTTCCTTCTTCTGTACTTGGGAAGAAAGTGCAGCCTCATCGTTTCCATGCCTTTCGAAGTCCACACTCAATCTTTCCCATTGTTTATGTAAATCCTCGATATCATGAACGGTAAGGGCAACTTCGAATTTCTCAAGTTCCTCTTTTTTTTCCAGATAATCCTTAGCCATCGATGCCTGGATTTTCAGGGGTTCCACCTGTCCTTCCAACTCATGTAGGATGTCATTTACACGATTCAGGTTTTCCTGGGTTTCAAACAGCTTCGATTCAGCTTTCTTCTTTCTTGATTTATATTTCAACACACCGGCAGCTTCTTCAAAAATGGTTCTTCTTTCTTCCGGTTTACTGTTTAAAATTTCTTCCACTTTCCCCTGACTGATGATGGAAAAGGCTTCTTTTCCAAGACCGGAATCCATAAACAACTCGATGATATCCTTGAGTCTGCAAGGCTGCTTGTTCAAGAGATATTCGCTGTCACCTGAACGGAAAACCCGTCTTGTGACGCTTACTTCACTGTAATCGATTGGAAGTGCCCCGTCCTCATTGTCAAGTACGAGTGTGACTTCCGCTATATTAAGCGCTTTTCTTGAATCACTCCCGGCAAAGATGACATCTTCCATTTTTGAACCGCGAAGGCTTTTGGCAGACTGTTCTCCCAAAACCCAGCGGATCGCGTCGATGATATTACTCTTCCCGCTTCCGTTCGGTCCGACCACCGCCGTTACACCAGGCACGAATTCTACCGATATTCTTTCTGCAAAAGACTTAAACCCCATTACTTCCAGTTGTTTGAGGAACATCTTCTTTCCCCCTATTTAACGTCTAACTTTTGTTTTAGCTTTTCAAGCGCTTTTTGCGCAGCCTGCTGCTCCGCTTCTTTTTTTGATCGCCCTTTTCCTATCCCAAGTTCCTGGTCATTGAGACAGACCCGGGATATGAATTGACGATTATGAGCGGGACCGCTTTCTTCAAGGATCCCATATTCAATCATGCCTGCATTCCCTCTTTGTACGAATTCCTGCAATTGGCTTTTATAATCCATCACATGAGAAAAAGCACCGATATTTATTTTAGGATAGACAACTTTTTCAAGAACGCCGACCACTGCCTCAAGACCCTGATCAAGGTATACAGCCCCGATGAATGCCTCAAAGACATCAGCCAAGAGAGCCGGTCTTTCCCTTCCGCCGGTCATTTCTTCACCCTTGCCTAAGAGGATCAAATCCCCAAAGTTCATCTCTGTTGAAAATTTCACCAATGAGGGTTCGCAAACAATGGCGGCTCTCAGTTTGGTTAATTCACCTTCCGACATCATCGGGTATTTTTTGAAAAGGAATTGGGATACGGTCAATTCCAGCACCGCATCGCCAAGGAATTCTAGGCGTTCGTTGTCTTCATAAGGTTTTCTGCGATGCTCATTCACATAGGATGAATGAGTAAATGCTTGTTTCAGAAGTTTATCATCCTGAAATCTGATTCCGATTTCTTCCTGGAATTTTTTGAATTTCAACTCGTTTTTTTGTTTATTCATTCCTTTGTTTCTACTATGCTTTCGCATAAAGCACTCCACCTTGCTCTATAGGTTCTCAAATATACACTTATCAAGTTTATGATAAATAAAACAAATAATCAAAAGTTAATTTAATTCTGATCCATGAATTCCATGCTTATACGCCGCTGTTGATTTCCGTGCTTTCCGTGCAAGACTTCGCTTTCCGCGGGTGACTGGTGAGACTCCTGGCATTCCACGGCAGATTCTGTCCAGTTCCGGCGTCTAGCCCCTCGAGGTCATAAGCTAAATTGACCTAAAAGGCAAAGAACGCCTTCGTGGTCGATTCGTCTTGTGCCACCCGCCTCACTTCAAAGCCATACCGCTTTTCTGATAGGAGTCTTCGTCTTGCACTCCAATCAACAGCTGGAACCGCTTCACTATTTCAATTAATCTCATAGATGGAAATTAATAGATCTAAATAAAATGACAAAAAACTTGGCAGAGGAATTCTGCCAAGTTTGAAATGGTTGAGGTGCAGACTATTTGGCTGCATTCAACAAAACGATTATGCGTTTGCTTTTATGTAGTTCACAGCGTCACCCACTGTGCCAATTTTCTCAGCATCATCGTCAGAAATTTCCATGTCGAATTCATCTTCAAGTTCCATTACAAGCTCAACTACATCAAGGGAGTCAGCTCCTAAGTCTTCTTTGAAAGAAGCTTCAAGAGTTACTTGAGATTCATCTACACCAAGACGATCAACAATAATTTTTGTTACTCGATCTAATACTTCTGCCATTTTTGTCACCTCCCCTCAAGGTATTATAGAGTATTTCCACCCGAAATGAAAAGCATATCCGCGGAATTTTATTATTTTCCTGATTCCACTTCGGTACGAGTCGGGTTACATCACCATTCCGCCGTCGACATGAAGGGTCTGTCCGGTCATGTAAGAAGATGCATCCGAGGCTATGAAGCTTACCACTCCGGCTATATCCTTGGGATCACCCATGCGGCTCAATGGAATTTGTTTCAACATTTCACTGCGTACATCTTCAGGCAGCTCATCTGTCATGTCAGTTGAAATAAAACCGGGTGCAACTGCATTTACCGTGATCCCACGCGGCGCCAGTTCCTTGGCAGCGGTTTTCGTCAAACCGATGACACCTGACTTGGCAGCCACATAGTTCGCCTGCCCGGCATTACCGCTCACCCCTACAATGGATGAAATGTTAATGATGCGGCCGCTTCTTTGTTTCATCATCTGGCGGGTTGCCGCCTTGGTACAAAGGAACACACCTTTAAGATTAATATTGATGACATCATCCCATTCACTTTCTTTCATGCGCATCAATAAGTTATCTTTCGTGATTCCTGCATTATTCACAAGGATGTCCAGCGACCCGAACTGGCTGATGGTTTCTTTCACCATGGATTGAACAGACTCACCGTCAGCTACATTGCACTGAACGGCGAAAGCTTCTCCGCCCATAGTTTTTATTTCATCGACCACTTCATTTGCCTTAGCTTCACTTCCTGAATAGTTGACTGCAACCTTGGCACCTTCACGGGCAAGCTCAAGGGCGATCTCTCTTCCGATCCCTCTGGATGCACCTGTAACAAGTGCCGCTTTTCCTTCCAACTTCATTTACGCTTCCTCCTTTAACTTTGCAATCGTTTCAGTCAAGGAAGCCTCATCTTGGACCGCGTAAGTTTTAACCCTGCGATTCACTTTTTTGATGAGACCTGATAATACTTTACCCGAACCAATTTCTATAAAAGTGTCTACACCAAGCTCCAATAACTTTTCTACCGTATCTTCCCAGAGTACCGGGGAGTACAGCTGTTCAATCAGCAAACGCTTGATTTCCTCTGCATCTGACACAGGAGATGCAGTAACGTTTGCGATAACCGGTACCTCTGCATGGCCGATTTCAATCGAATCTAGGATTGAAACGAATTTCTCAGCTGCAGGCTTCATTAATTCTGAGTGAAAAGGTCCGCTCACTTGAAGAGGGATGACCCTTTTGGCGCCTTCATCTTTTGCACGTGAAGAAGCATCTTCGACCCCTTGAACAGTTCCTGAAATTACAATCTGTCCCGGGCAATTGAGATTAGCGAGTCCCACCGGATTGCCTTCTTCGGTGACCGAATGCGTGATTTCTCTCAGTGATTCCCTGTCCATACCAAGCACTGCAGCCATCGTACCTTGACCGCTTGGAACGGCTTCTTCCATGAATTCCCCTCTTTTTCTCACTGAATAAACAGCGTCTTCGAACGAAAGGGCACCAGCTGCAACCAGCGCAGAATATTCACCAAGACTGTGGCCTGCTGTATAATCGGCTTCGATCCCTTCTGATTTCAGCCTGTCCAGAATCGCAATACTCGTGGTCAGTAAAGCAGGCTGCGCATTCGTCGTTTGAGTCAATTCTTCCTGTGGACCTTCAAAAATGATAGAAGAAAGGTCAACATCCAGCTTTTCGTCAGCTCTTTTGAAATACTCTCCAACTTCTTGATACTTTTCGGCCAGTTCCTTCCCCATCCCGACTGTCTGAGAGCCCTGACCCGGGAAAACAAATGCAATTTTACTCATGTGCATCTCCTCCTTTAACAGCTTCCTTGATCGTATTTGAAACGTTGTTCTTTACCATATCCCTTGCCTGTCTCATCGCATTAAACAAAGCAACTTCATTTGAAGAACCATGGGCTTTGATGACAGGGGCTTTCAAACCGAATAAACCGGCCCCTCCATACTCTGTATAATCGAGCATGCCTTTCAGTTCCTTCAAATCATTTTTCACAAGGCCGGCCGCGATTTTATTCTTCATGGAAGAAGTAAGCGTCTTTTTAAGCAGGGAAAAGATTGAGAGGGCGGTGCCTTCGATTGTCTTCAACACCATATTCCCCGTGAATCCGTCTGTGACCACCACATCCGCAACACCTTCCAAGAGATCTCTTGATTCAACATTTCCGATGAAGTTCACAGGGGCATCCTTCATCATGCTGAACGCTTTCTTCGTCAGCTCGTTCCCCTTCTTATCTTCAGTACCGATATTTAATAAGCCGACGCGGGGCTGCTTAATCCCTCTTACTTTTTCAGTATAAATACTCCCCATAATGGAGTACTGAACCAAGTGTTCCGGCTTTGCGTCCACATTTGCTCCTAAATCAAGCATCAGGAAGCCTTTTCCGTCCAGGGTCGGCAGGGTCGGGGCAAGGGCAGGCCGTTCAATCCCATCGATCCTTCCCACAATGAATAAGCCTGCTGTCATCAGTGCTCCTGTATTCCCTGCGGAAATGCATGCATCAGCCTCACCGTTTTTCACGGCCTCTGCCATCAAGACCATCGATGAATTCTTCTTTCTTTTTACTGCTCGCACCGGTTCATCCGTACCTTCGATCACTTCATCTGTATGGACGATCGTCAATCGCTTATGTGAAGGCAGCCACTCTTTGATCTTATTTTCATCACCGTAAAGGAGAACTTCAATATCCTGAAATTCTTCCAGCGCCTTCTTTACACCGAGGACGATTTCCTTAGGAGCATGATCTCCGCCCATTGCATCAACGGCTAACTTCATCTATGCTTCATCCTTTTCTGATTTTTTGGAGCGGTACATCTCGAAGTCACCCCTGAATACGAGTTCTCCTCCGACATAACTTTGTACCTCTACCATTGTTCGATCTTTTTCATCTTTGATATGTAAGACCTTTGCTTTCGCCACCACTCTTTCGCCTTCTTTAACAGGGCGGGTAAACCGGATAGTGGACTTGGCCGTCAAAGCAAGTTCATCATTTATGACTGCAACTGCAAGGGAATTTGCCTGTGCGAACAGGTGATGCCCCCTTGCAATTCTATTCCGTACAAAGACATGTTCAGCCTTCACATCAAAAATAGATATTGCACTTTCATCAAGTTCTATGTCAATAATCTCCCCTATGACCTCTTCAATAGGCAGGGATTTCACTTCATCTTCAAAAGATTTTTCCGCAACGTTCTTGATGCGTTCCCGAAGTTCGGGTATCGAGAGCTCCATTCTGTCAAGACGGATGGTCTGCACACTGACACCGAAACTTTCCGCCAATTCTTCATCAGTAATAAACGGATTCTCTTTAATCGTTTCTAATAGGTTCGCTTGCCTTTCTTTTTTCGAAAGTCTCATCATTCAACACCGTCCACTATTAGTACTAGGTACTAATAGTAGTATATAATCTAAAAAAACAGATTGCAAGAATTAATCTCACAATCTGCCTTATCAGTCCAGCTTTTCACCTTTCATTACACCTGATTCAGACAGGAACAAACGAAGCTGTCCCCATTGCGGATCTTCCCAGAAATCCTTGGAGTTGATCAATGCTGAAGCATCGTCCCTAGCAACCTCCAACGCACGATAATCATGCACCATATCAGCTACCTTGAATTCAGGCAGACCGCTTTGTTTCTTACCGAAGAAATCCCCCGGCCCCCGCAGTTCCAAGTCCTTTTCGCTCAGGACAAAGCCGTCGTTAGTCTCTGTCATGATCTTCATCCGTTCTTTCCCGACCTCCGTCTTCGGTTCAGCCAATAAAATGCAATAGGATTGGTTTTCACCGCGTCCCACCCGGCCGCGCAGCTGATGAAGCTGTGACAGGCCGAATCTCTCAGCATCATAGATTAGCATGAACGTGGCATTCGGAACGTTTACCCCGACCTCAACAACTGTAGTGGAAACCAGTACTTGAATGTCGTTTGAACTGAATCGTCTCATAACTTCCTCTTTTTCATCCGGATGGAGCCTGCCGTGCATGAGCCCGACTTTATAACGTCCCTCAAAATAAACAAGGAGCTGATTATAGACATCGATCGCATTTTGGACGTCCAGTTTATCTGATTCCTCTATCAACGGACAGATGACATACGCCTGCCTCCCCTGATCAAGCTCTTTATCCATGAAACCAAGGACACGGGGAAGAGTATCTGCCTTTGTCCAATAGGTTTCAATTTCTTTCCTTCCCGCCGGCATTTCATCGATGATGCTGACATCCATCTCACCGAAAACTGTTATGGCAAGGGTTCTCGGGATAGGGGTGGCTGTCATGAATAAGACATCCGGGCTTTCTCCTTTTTCTCTCAGCACTCTCCTCTGATTGACACCGAAGCGGTGCTGTTCATCGGTGACTACCAAACCCAATGATTTAAACTCGACATCTTCTTGAATCAGGGCATGGGTACCGATGAGGATATCGATTTCTCCCTCTTTCAATTTTTCCAGAAGAAGTCTTCTTCTTTTTCCCTTGACGGAACTGGTCAACAGCGCGACCGATAATCCTGCAGGTGTCAAAAGTTCACTCATTGAATCTGCATGCTGTTCCGCCAGTATCTCGGTGGGAACCATGAGAGCCCCTTGATAACCCGCTGTCACGGAGGAAAACAAGGCAATAGCAGCCACAACAGTCTTACCAGATCCGACATCCCCTTGAAGGAGCCTGTTCATCCGGAAAGGTGACTTCATATCAGCCGAAATTTCATTCACGACTCTTTTTTGTGCACCAGTTAAGGGAAAAGGGAGTGAATCCGTGAATACTTTGATCTTCTCTACATCGTAATGCTGTGCGGTCCCGTTGGAATGTTCCCTCTCGAATTTTCTCAGTGCCTGCATTTTAAGCTGAAACAGCAAAAATTCCTCGTAAACAAATCTTCTCCTCGCCTGTTTCATGTCAGCGGGAGAAGCAGGGAAATGCATTTGGTAAAGGGCATCCGACCTGCTCATCAACTTATATTTCTCGAGGAGGACGCCAGGCAGATTCTCGGTAATGATCTCATGATAGTCATCGAATGCCTTCTTTATGAATTTTCTAAGGGTCTGATTTTTAATATTCCCTTTCAACGAATAGACAGGTTCGAAATCCCCGTCTTTGTTGTGGGGCCCCCCCGTGAAATGCTGTACGGTTATGACCTGTCTGTTTTTATCCCATTTCCCCGTAACAGTGACTGTATCATGCAGATTTATTTTCTTCTTCAGATACGGCTGATTGAAGAATACTGCTTGAATTAAATATCTCCCCACCAGCAGCCTTACTGTCAGCCTGGATTTCTTCCTTCCAAAATACATGAGAGAAGGTTCGGAATGAACTTTCCCCTCGACCGTGACTCTCTCGTCATGTGCAACTTCCTCTAAATCTCTCAGTCTGTAATCCTCAAACCGATACGGCAGGTATTCCAACAAATCCAGAACCGTGTATATCCCCATCTGGTTCATCTGCAAAGCAGTTTCCTCACCAATCCCCTTGACGTTCTGGATTGTCAGTCCTTCATTAGGAATCTTCACGTTTATTCAGAGATACTCCGAAAATTTTCGCTTCAAGTTCCCTGCCGGTAGGTGTTGCGGCTAATCCCCCTTGTGCCGTTTCCCTCAATGCGACAGGCATTGTTTGACCGATTTTATACATAGCATCAATCACTTCATCACAAGGGATGCGGCTGGTTATGCCTGCAAGTGCCATATCCGCTGCAACCATTGCGTTGGCGGCCCCCATGGCGTTCCGTTTTACACAAGGGACTTCCACTAATCCTGCTACCGGATCACAAACCAGCCCAAGCATATTCTTTAATGTAATGGCCATCGCTTCTGCAGATTGACTTGGAGTACCGCCTGCCATTTCAACAATCGCCGCGGCAGCCATTCCGCTTGCCGACCCCACTTCAGCCTGACAGCCTCCAGCAGCACCTGATATTGATGCATTATTTGCAACAACGAATCCAAATGCCCCGGAAGTAAATAGAAATCTCACCATTTCATCCTTGGATGGATTTAGTTTATTTTTCACTGCAAACAACGTGCCCGGAACAACCCCGGCTGAGCCCGCAGTGGGAGTCGCGCAAATTGTCCCCATCGCTGCATTCACTTCATTTGTGGCAACTGCTTTACTGACAGCATCCAAAATCGTGTCTCCAGATAACGACTTCCCTTTTTCAATATATTTCTGAAGGAGGACAGCATCTCCGCCTGTAAGTCCTGAATGTGATTTCACACCCTCCAGTCCGCGTGCCACTGCCTGCTCCATGACCTCCAGGTTCTTTTCCATTTGCGCGTAGATCTCATCAAATGATTTACCCGTGAATTCTTTCTCTTGTTCAATCATGATATCCGATATTTTTTTATTTTGACTTTCTGCCAGTTCGATTAACTCGGCAACATTTCTAAACATATAGAAACCCCCTTACAAAGCTGTTGTAAACGTTCTCATAAAAATAGTGATTTAATCTGAGATCCTTGTTACCTGAGTGATATTGGAGAGTGATGTAATCTCTTCGATTACAGCTTCATCTATCGGTTGATCCACTTCGATGGTCATCAGTGCCATTTTCCCTTTCTCTTTTCTGGAAACATCCATATGGCCGATGTTCAATTGATGTTTAGCAAGAATATTGGACACGGACGCAATCGCCCCGAAACGATCATCATGAACGACCAGGATGGCTGGATGATGACCGGACAGCTTTAGTTCAAAACCATTCAATTCAATGATTTCCACCTTCCCGCCTCCTATGGAGATGCCGACAAGTTCCATTTCATCCTGATCATCGCCCATTTGGATACGTGCTGTATTCGGATGATCCGTTACGGCATCCTCTTCTTGAAATTTGACTCTGATCCCTTTTTTCCTTGCCTGATCGATTGAATGGATAATGCGTTCATCGAATGTATCGTAATCCAGGATTCCCCCGATGATTGCTACGTCAGTTCCATGACCTTTGTACGTTTTCGCAAAAGAACCGTAAAATGAAATCTTGACCCACTTTGGTTCCCGGCGGAAGAGGTTGCGTGCAATCCTTCCGATCCGTGCAGCCCCTGCAGTGTGGGAGCTTGATGGCCCAATCATAACAGGACCGATAATATCGAATACACTTTTGTACTTCATCGTAGATTTCCCCCCGTCTAAACAAGCAAACTACTTCTATTTTAACATAATATAAGGGGACAGGCGCATGTTTGGCACTGTCCCCTTTATCCATTTATTCAACTGAAAAAATATAGGAGTAAAGTGGCTGTTTTCCGTTATGAATTTCCACTTCCACATCTTCATAATGTTCTTCTACATATTCCTGTATTGAATTTACATCCTCTTCAGACACATCTTCACCGTAGAGAATCGTAAGAATTTCAGAATCTTCATCAAGCATCTCATCTAATAGACTTTTTGCCGTCTGTTGACGATCCTTCTCGGCGATCACGATTTTGCCTTCAGCGATCCCCATGAAGTCATCCTTGGAGATTGCCATGCCGTCAATATTCGTATCTCTTACCGCATAAGTGATCTGACCTGTCTTAACATGCTGTGAAGCTTCACTCATCGCTTTTTTATTATCTTCTACAGAAGCGGATGGGTTGAAAGCGAGCAAGGCAGCCATTCCTTGCGGGACAGTCTTCGTCGGTACGACAGCAACTTCTGATCCCAACACTTCCGCCGCCTGTTCCGCTGCCATGATAATATTCTTATTATTAGGCATGATGATGACTTTCTTGGCATTCACTTCTTCCACGGCCTTTACGATATCTTCCGTGCTCGGATTCATCGTCTGTCCGCCTTCGATTACCGCAGTGGCACCGATACTCTTGAAAAGCTCAGAAATCCCTTCACCCATTGCAACTGTCACAATGGCAAAGTCCACTTCCTTTTTAACAGGCGGGGCCTCAGGCTTTGCCGTGTGGGAGCCGCCAACGATGCTGCTGTGCTGCTGTCTCATATTTTCAATCTTTATATTGATGAGACTGCCGTATTTATGTCCATAGCTTAATACATTCCCGGGCTGTTCTGAGTGGATATGCACTTTTGCCAGCTCATCGTCGCTGATCACAAGCAGTGAATCACCGAAATCGCTTAGGTCATTACGGAAATCTTCTTCATTGAATGCCTTCTTATCTTCCTCGAATTTCACCATGAACTCTGTACAATAACCGAATTCAATATCCTCGGTACTCATGAAATCCTGGGCAGCCTTATGGTGTTCTGCACTCACAAGATCGTTCATGGACGGCAATGAGACCTGATCAGATACTTTTTCACCCTTCAATTCAGCCAGGAACCCCTCATAGACGAACAATAACCCTTGTCCTCCGCTGTCGACAACCCCTACTTCCTTCAATACAGGAAGTAGGTCGGGAGTACGATCTAGGGAAGCCTTCGCTTCATTGACAATATCCTGCATCACCTTCACAAAGTCGCTTTCTTTTTGTGCTGAATCCACACCTTTTTTGGCTGCATCTTTTGCAACAGTCAAAATGGTTCCTTCGACCGGTTTCATGACAGCCTTGTAGGCCGTTTCCACACCTGACTGCAGAGCATCCGCGAATTCCTTGCTTGTCAAAGAGCTTTTACCTTCAATGGCCTTGCCAAATCCTCTAAATAACTGGGAAAGGATAACACCTGAGTTACCCCTTGCCCCCATCAATAACCCTTTAGAAAGTGCAGAAGCAACGTTTCCAATATGTTCTTGGGTGTTTTGTTTAACTTCTTTTGCACCTGAAGTCATTGATAAATTCATGTTTGTTCCAGTATCACCATCAGGAACAGGAAATACGTTCAGCGCATCAACCAGCTGCGCATTGGCAGAAAGCTTTGCAGCCCCCTGGATGACCATTTCGGCAAAACGCTTTCCTTCCAAAGATGTAATCGACACAAATCTTCCTCCTCACTACGGGTTCGTCACTCGAACCCCCTGCACAAAAATATTTACTGAATCTACCGCCAAGCCGACGGTCTTATCAAGGGTATATTTAACCTTGGATTGTACGTTATGAGCAATCTCAGAAATTTTTGTACCATAGCTCACAATAATATACATATCAATATGTACTTCCTCTTGATCTTGACGAACAATCACTCCGCGAGTGAAATTTTCTTTACGTAGGATATCTGTAAAACCGTCTTTTATTTGATTCTTTGAAGCCATTCCAACAATTCCGTAGCAATCCACCGCTGCACCTCCAGCAATCATTGCAATGACATCATTCGTAATATCAATTTGTCCGTACTGCGTTTTCAATTCGATGGACATGGAATGTTCTCCCCCTTTAAATACATGCTTGGCTAAAAACATTTTACTATAACTATGCACTTTTTGAAAGCTAAAGTATACTCCAGGCACTATTTCTGAACTCAGTATCTCTCATTTTTTCCATTTTTCGGCGCTTTACTCTTATAAATAGAAAAAAGACGCCCTTCTAGAAAGACGTCTCCTCATTTGTTTAAGTATTATACACGCTCAACTTTACCTGATTTCAACGCTCTTGCAGAAACCCAAACCTTTTTAGGCTTACCGTCTACAAGAATACGAACTTTTTGCAGGTTAGCACCCCAAGTACGCTTGTTCGCATTCATAGCGTGAGAGCGAGCGTTACCAGCGCTAGCTTTACGGCCTGTTACTACGCATTTCTTTGCCATAATCTATTCCCTCCTCACTAACAAGAAGCTGAAGTTACATTTCAGTTCTACATTTCACTTTTATCATAAAGATACTTTAATAATTTATCACACAAGCTCCCATAATGCAACAGTTCAATTAAAAGCTTTCAAGAAAAAATACTTTACAGCTAGAAAAGCGGAAGAGCTTTGCTGAGAGGCGGGTGGCATAAGACGAACCGGACGGGAAGGCGTCCTTTGCCTTCATGGCCGGTTTGGCTTATGACATGTGCCTCTAAGCTCTGGAGCTGGACAGCTAGAAAAGCGGAGGCGGCTCGCTCAGAGACGACAAGCATAAGACGAGCTTGCTCTAAAAGCGCTTTTTGCCTTTTGGGCAAGATTGGCTTATGTCTCGAGTCTCTAGCCGCCGGAGCTGGACAGCTAGAAAAGAGGAAGGGCTTCGTACAGAGGCGGGTGGCATAACGGGGGTTCTTTCGGAAGGAATAAGCAGGGGTGTGGCGCCTACCAGCTATGAACCCCCCTCCAGCTTAAAGTTTTTTCGACAAGTGGATCGTATTTTGGTGAAAGTGGATCGTATGTTCGAAATCTGGCCTGTAAATCTGAAAAGTGGCATGTATTTTTCAAAAGTGGCTCGTAAATCTTGAAAACCGGAACATAAACACCTGCATGGGTATAACACCAACTGCCAATTAATCTTAAAAACCCCTGTATACACTTGGAATCGGCTTACTTTTTTCATTTTTTATAAAAAAACCATTGATTTCATCCAAAAAACCTCTTTTCAAAAACAAAACAATCACTCAACACAGAATTGCACTGTAAATCAAAAAAAGAAGACAGCCCCATGCTGCCTTCAATCCCATCATTATTCCTTTTTGAATGTCCCTAACATCGCTCGAACAAGCCCGCCCAAGAACTTTGGTAATTTGATTGTATAAAATCGCATCTTAGTCCCTCCCCGCAATCTAAAGAACATAATGTTTCGCTTGACATCGTTTCAGTCTATTCAAGCCGTTGCATGTAAGTACGTCTTCTTTTTGAATTGGGTCAAGAAGCGCTGTCGCTGCTTCTTACCACCATTAATATGCCATTTGTAAAAGAAAAAGTACCAGATGATTGTATAAGTTCATTACTAATACATAGTGTTGATCCGCGGAAAATATTCCGGTTTTTTAGAGGGTATTTGAAGCCGGTGAGGGTCAGATTTTCTACGGATCCAGTCATAGGGACAAACGAAATATATTGATGTGAAGGGAGTTCAGCGACTTCATGTTTTCCTGCCTTGGCGACCCATAGATGGTTTTGTACATCGATCAGTTCGCTCTTTATTCCTGACTCCAAAAGGGTCGGCTGCATCAATAATTGGACATTCCCCATGAAATGATCGAGACGCCCTCCTGTGGCGCCGAAAATTTTGATGGAGCCCGGCATTTGGCTGAGCACCCAGTTCAAGGCAAGCTCTAAATCGGTTTCATCTTTTTCCGGTTTGTAGGTGTTTACTTTTTCTACTCGATCAGTGATCAATGACCATTCATCTGCACTCACTGAATCAAAATCACCAAACGCACCCTCTGCTTCCAGGCCGTTTTCCAAAAGGGTGAATACTCCCCGGTCCACCCCTACCCATTTCACATTTTCATTATGGTATTTTTTCAAATCGGGCAAATATCTTTCCGGCCCCCCGGCTACGATACAAAAATCCATTTCCGTTCACCTCTCCTATATAAAATAGACTGATCCAAATATTACTGGATCAGTCCGTTACATTAGTTGGACAGCGATTTTCTTAATTCTTGGATCGCAGCCCTTCTGTCACTTTTATTATAAATGGCTGAACCGGCAACAAATACATCAGCTCCGGCTTCCGCACAGACTGCTGCTGTTTCCGTGTTGATACCGCCGTCCACTTCGATCTCAAGATTCGGATTGACTTCATCTGCCCAGCTGCGGATCTGCTTTATTTTTGGTACGACAGATGGGATGAATGACTGGCCGCCAAAGCCGGGGTTAACCGTCATTAAAAGGACCATATCGATATCTTGCAGGATCGGTTGCACCCATTCTGCAGGGGTGGCCGGGTTTAAGACGACTCCGGCTTTTACACCTTTGCTTTTGATCAGCTGGATGGTTCTATGAAGGTGGGCGGCCGCCTCGACGTGTACGGTGATATAGTCCGCGCCGGCATCGGCAAACGCCTCGATATATTGATCCGGATCCTCGATCATCAGATGTACATCCAGCGGCAGGTCAGTTAGCGGGCGTACCGCTTTGACAACCATTGGCCCCATTGTGATGTTGGGAACGAAATGACCGTCCATCACATCGATATGGATGTAATCGGCTCCCCCATTTTCGACGTCCTTGATTTCTTTCCCCAGTTCTGCAAAATTTGCAGAAAGTATTGATGGTGCTATCTTCATTTCTTAATACCTCGGCTTTCTGTCTTTTATTTCCTGATGGAATGTCAGGTAGTGATCATACCGGTAGCCTGGTATGTCCCCTGTTTCTACTGCTTTTTTTACTGCGCATTTCGGCTCGTTGATGTGAAGACATCCCCTAAATTTACATTGCTCGGATGCTTCCACCATTTCCGGAAAACAGAGCGGCAGGTCTTCTACTTCGAGGTCCGTGAACTCCAAGGAACTGAAGCCTGGTGTGTCAGCCACCAAGCCATCTCCAATATGGATCAGTTCCACATGGCGGGTCGTATGCTTCCCCCTCCCCAAATGGGATGAGATCATCGCTGTTTTCAATTCGAGCTCAGGTCTTATCACATTCAATAAGCTTGATTTGCCTACTCCCGACTGCCCTGCAAATACAGAGGTCTTATCTTTCATATAAGGAGCAAGTTCTTCAATTCCCTGTTCAGTCTTCGATGAGGTGACCACCACTTCATATCCGAAAGAACGGTATTGCTCTGCATACTTTTCTATATCTTGAATTTCATTTGATTTAAGCAAGTCCATTTTCGTGATGCAGATAAGCGGGTCGATTTCCTTGCTTTCAACCAAAACAAGGAAACGGTCCAGTAAACCTGTGCTGAAATCCGGTTCCCGGGCGGAAAAAACCAAAATGGCCTGATCCACGTTCGCGATCGGAGGGCGCACCAGCTCATTTTTACGTTCAAACACCTTTAAAATATAGCCCTCGGTTTCATTCTCTGCCTGGAATTCCACATAATCCCCTACAAGCGGGGTCACTTTATTTTTCCGAAACACCCCTCTGCCGCGGCATTGAGTAATTTCCCCGTCCGAAAGAACATAGTAAAACCCGCTTAATGCTTTGATAATTTTCCCTTCTGCCATTCGGGACCTCCTTTTAAATCTTTAAACTTCATGTATGTATACCTTCATTTTATATCATAATTCCATCATAAAGGAAAATAAGAGGACTGTCCCCTAAGGTCAACATTAACCCGGGGTACAGTCCCGCCTTCTTATTATTCGTCTTTAGGATACTCAACGGTTCCAGATTTATACTCTTTATCGTCTACAAGTATCTTATATTTCCCCTGCTTACCATCTTCCAGTAAGAAGTTCAGTGTGAATGTGGTTTCTTCCGTAATACCTGTTTTTTCCTCACTGTCTTCATACGTACTGTCCTTGTCTTCGATGAAAATTTCAACAAACTGCGGTTTTGTTCCGTCTCCCTCATAAGGGACAGTGATTTCAAGTGGTACTTCTTTATCTTTATTCGGCTCTGGTCCCTTGGACATCACTACAAAGACTTCGTCTCCTGGAAATGTAGGAGTACCAGGCTTTGTACTTTGAGAAATAACATGTCCTTCAGCTATCTCATCTGAGTACTGTTCTTCAGACGTTACAATAGAAATACCTCTGGAATCTGCATAATCATCCAGTACTTTTTGACTCATGTCTCTCAAATCAAGCAATTCAAATGAAGAAGGCCCTGTACTTACTGTAAGCGTAATCGTCGTTTCACTTGCAACAACTTCATCTCCAGGGGAAGGATCCTGATCTAAGATTGTACCCTCCTCTTCCTCATTTGATGGTTCTTCTTCTTTCTTTACAGTAAAGCCCTGTTCTTCAAGATCAGATACAACCTCGTCATAGCTTTTTCCTTTTAAATCCTGTACCTCAACCTTTTCTTTGCCAGTGCTTACGTAAATATCTATTGAAGAACCCTCATTTGCCATACGGCCTTCCTTAGGGTTTGTTCTGATCACTAACCCTTCTTCAACCTCTTCACTGGATACCTTTTTAGTATCCCCGACCACGAATCCTGCTGATACAATTATTGAAACAGCCTCGGTTGGTTCTTTCCCTTCAACTTTCGGAACCTCTATCTCCTTAGGTCCCAGCAGTTTTGGAACAAATGTCACCGCAGCAACACCCAGCAAAATAAGCAAAAAGAACAAGCTGATAATCAGCACCGGCCACTTTCTCTTCTTTTTCTCTTTAGGCTTTTTCTTCTTTTTCCCTTTAGCTTGTTTGTCGTCCTTGTCAGCTTTGACAGGTACTGCCGGCTTGGTATCGGGACTTGACTGTGTATGAATGATCGTATCGTCCAGATTCGAAGAACCTTGATCATCTGTTATGACCGGGATTGCCTTAGTGGCTTCATCATCCATCGGAACAGAAAATTTGGGTTCGTTCATTCTGTCAGGGTCAAGGGCCGTTAACAGATCTTCGTCCATCTCTTCCAGGCTTTCATATCTCCTGAAGGGATCCTTCGCTGTAGCTTTAAGGACTATATTTTCCACACTTTGCGGGATGTCTGGATTCCATCTTCTCAGGGAAGGGGTTTCCGACTGCAAGTGCTTCAATGCGATTGAAACGGCTGACTCCCCTGAAAATGGGAGACGGCCGGTCAATAGTTCGAACATGACGATCCCTAGCGAATAAATGTCCGACTTTTTCGTTGCCATCCCGCCTCGCGCCTGCTCAGGCGACAGATAATGCACAGAGCCGAGCACTGAATTTGTCTGGGTGATGGACGTGGCGCTCAGTGCCATCGCAATACCGAAATCAGTGATCTTTACCGTGCCTTCATCATCGATCAATATGTTATGAGGCTTGATATCCCGGTGGACGATATGGTTCTGATGGGCATGTGAAATAGCCAGGGTCAGCTGTTTCATAATATCCAGAGCCTTATCGATGCCGACAGGTGAATGCTGCTGTATGTACTGTTTCAAGGTCATGCCTTGTACATATTCCATTACTATATAATAAAGATCATCTTCTTCCCCGACATCATAGATGCTTACGATATTCGGGTGAACAAGGCTCGTTGCCGATTGTGCCTCGCGTTGAAACCGTTTGATAAATTCCTCTTCATTGGCAAAATCCATTCGAAGCATCTTGATGGCCACTTCACGATCAAGGATCATGTCATGCGCAAGATATACATTGGCCATCCCTCCGCCGCCGATCAGTTTAATGATCCTGTATCGGCCGCTGATGCGCTTTCCATTCATCATGTACTATCACCCGCTTTCCGTTTCAGCGGCATACTCGACAATCAGGACGGTGATATTATCTTCCCCGCCGTAATCGTTTGCCAAATGAACGAGCTTCTCGCCTTTTTTCTCGAGAGAGTCATCATTTGATAAGATCTCTTTCATTTCTTGTTCTGAAACTTTATTCGATAAACCATCTGAGCATAAAAGCAAAACATCATCATCTTCAAACATGATCGTCTTAATATCCATCGTGATTGAGGTTTCAGTCCCGATCGCTCTCAAGATCACATTTTTCCTTGGATGGTGCTCGGCATCTTCCTTGGAGATTTCACCGCTTCTGACCAGTTCATTCACTAAAGTATGGTCCTCTGTCAGTTGATGAAATCCGTTTTCATTTAAAATATAACCCCTGCTGTCACCTATGTTGACAATGGTTGCAAACAGGGAAGTGCAGATCGCACCAACCAGCGTCGTTCCCATCCCTTCACATTCACTATGGGATTGAGAATAACTATAAACTTCTTTATTTACTTCGTTAATAGTCGTTTTTAACCAATTTTCAGCCTGGTCTGCAGTCTCGAATTTCTCCGTATTTTTCCACATGTCCTTCAAGCTTGTAATAGCCAATTGACTTGCCACATCTCCTGCACGATGTCCGCCCATACCATCCGCTACAACTGCGAGATAGTCTCCATGTGAATTTTTGAATACATCGACACTGTCTTCGTTATGTTGACGCACTTTCCCTTTATCCGTATAAAAAACAGTTTTCACTAGGTCACCTCTTCTCTTCTTTCCGCTCCCCTATGCAGAAGCTCCATCATCTTTTCCCGCCGTCCTGTTCATTACAAGGACCAAAAGACCCTCACGATGGGAAATGAAAAAATGGAACATAACATTATTACAATTTTCCCATAAAGTTATGCCGTACTTCTAGTAAATGTACGACTAATATCTGACGTTTTCCTGCTTGTAAAATACAAAATCTTTCAAAATACGATCGTTTTCGTTTTAAGAACCCGTTTTGATGAAGCTGGAAATGTAAAAACCGTCGCCTCCAAAATCCTGCGGAAATATTTGAAGTTCATTGCCTTCTGTAAAAGCTTGTACTGCCTCAGGAAGATTTTTAAGAGGATATGCTTCGAATTCAGGATGGTCACTCAAGAAAGAGCGGATTGTCCCCTCATTTTCATTCTTGTCTACTGTGCATGTACTGTATACCAAAACCCCGCCGTCTTTCAGCAGGGGGGCAACCGCTGATAATATGTCGAGTTGAATTTTTTGAAGAGAAAGCAGATCTGCTTCTTTCTTTGCATATTTGATATCAGGTTTTCGTCGAAGCACCCCGAGACCGGAACAAGGAGCATCAACCAAGATCCGGTCGAAGCTTCCCTCCTTGAACTTCTCACCGGCTTTTCTGCTGTCCAGCGTATCCGTGAAAACATTTGCAAGTCCGAGCCGTGATGCGTTCTCATCAATCAGCTTGACTTTATGCTTGTGCAAGTCAAGGGCCTGAACTTCTCCGGTCCCTCCAAGAAGTTCAGCGATATGAGTCGTTTTACCGCCAGGTGCGGCGCATGCATCCAAGACCTTCATGTCCTTCTTTACATCAAGGGCATGTGCCACCAGCATGGAGCTCTCATCCTGGATGGTCAGCTCTCCGTTCCGGTAAGCTTCCGTCTTCACCAGATTTCCTCGCACTGTTTGAACAGCTTCTCCAGCGACTGGACTCGGCTTCACTTCTATGCCTTCTCCACTTAAGTTATGTATAAGTTCATTCCTGGACAACTTTGTTACATTGACACGTGCTGTCTGTTTTGGAGCAACCAAATTCATTTCGCACATTTCCCTTGTCTTTTCCAATCCAAATTGATCCGTCCAGCGTTTCACCAGCCAGAAGGGATGACTTGTTTCTATAGAAACCCTTTCGATCGGATCTTTAATCTCTTCCAGGGAAGGAACCCCTTTTCTTTGAATCGAACGCAGGACGCCGTTCACCAATCCAGAAATCCCTTTATGTCCCCTTTTCTTTGCAATTTCGACTGCTTCATGCAGCACCGCTCTATCAGGGATGCGGTCAAGATAGACAATCTGGTAAAGTGATAACCTTAATAAATGGCGGACCCAGTCATCAAGCTTTCCCTTTATGAAGGGGGCAAGAAAATAATCCAATGTCAGTTTTCTCTGTATCGTTCCGTATGTCAGTTCCGTCAAGAGGCCGATATCTTTTTGGGGAAGCTCATTCTTTTCAATCACAGAGTTCAATAACAGATTGCTGTATGATTGATTCTTCTCGACTGCCTCAATGACGTCCAGTGCAGCTTCCCTCACACTTTTCTTTTTTTTACTCATCTTATTCTCCTAACTTCATTCCTTCTTCTAAATGAGCACCTGCTCCACGGAGGTAGTCGACAGCACTCATCCTTTTCTTTCCTGAAGGCTGCAGGTCTGTTATTTTTATCGCTGTTTCATTCCCGGTCGAAACGATGAAGCCGTCCTTTTCAATCCCGGTGATTTCCCCAGGCCTTGAAGAATGACTGCTGACTTTTTCACCCCACCATATCTTCAGGACCGTGCCGTCCATTGTGGTATAGGCAACCGGCCAAGGATGCATCCCCCTGATATGGTTATAGATTTCTTCTCCTGATGCCGACCAGTCGATCTTTTCTTGTTCTCTCTTGATATTGCGGGCAAAGGTCGCCTTTGAATCATCCTGTTTCACCGGGGTCAGCTTTCCTGCCAATAGGTCAGGCAGGGTCTCGATCAGAAGCTTGGAACCGGCAGCACTCAGTTTATCATGCAGAGTGCCAACATGATCTTTTTCTTCAATTTCAACTTCAACCTGACTGATCATGTCACCCGCATCCAGCTTCTCAACCATATACATGATCGTGACACCTGTTTTTTCCTTGCCCTGAATAATGGAGTAGTGAATCGGCGCTCCGCCTCTCAGCTCTGGGAGCAGGGAGGCATGGACATTGATACAACCGTATTCTGGTGCTTCCAGCAGTTCCTTGGGAAGGATCTGGCCGAATGCAGCGGTTACGATCAGGTCTGGGTTCAATGCAAGTATTTCATCCAAATCCTCTTGATTCCTGATTTTCTCAGGTTGATAAACCGGGATACCGTGCTTCATTGCCTCTGCTTTAACAGGCGGGGGTGTCAATACACGCTTCCTTCCGACCGGTCTGTCCGGCTGCGTGACCACTGCTGTAACTTCATAATTTTCCTCGAGCAATGCCTGTAAGACCGGTACTGAAAAATCAGGTGTTCCCATAAAAACAATCTTTGTCATTCCGCTTCATACCTTTCCAGTTCTTCTTCACTAATATATTTTTCTATTTTCGTTGTGAAAAGGACCCCATGCAGATGATCGATTTCGTGCTGTATGGCGCGTGCCAGGAAATCTTTTGCATAAAATTCCACAAGCTTACCTTTTCGGTTATACGTACGCACTTTGATCGATGAAGGACGTGAAACCTCTCCATACAGACCTGGAAAACTGAGGCAGCCTTCGAGATCGGTCTGTGTCCCATCAGTCTCTGCGATCTCGGGATTGATTAACTCGATCGTTCCGGTGTCATCACCGATATCGACAATGGCAACCTGCAGATCGACACCTACCTGCGGGGCTGCGAGCCCGACGCCGTCTGCTTCGATCATTGTGTCATACATATTATTGAGTAGTTTTTTTAGTTTCTTATCGAATGCAGTTACCTTCTCACATTCTTTTTCCAAAATCGGATCAGGATGCATTACAATCGGTAGTATAGCCATGGATATCCTCGACTTTCTATAGTACTTTACATCATCATATAAGGGTTCACATCAATGGAGATCGTTAACCCTCCGGATGCAAATTGCTGCTGAAATTGATCCAGCACTGTTTTAAGTGTGGGAGTGAGATTCGGTTCCCGCTTGTATTTTATCAAACATTGGTAACGATATCTATTTTTTATCCGGGGGATCGGAGAAGCTGCAGGACCAAGGATGATCGTGGAATCGGACAGGCGAGCCCGGACATAAGCGGATAATCTTTCCGCGATTCCAACGACTTTCATCAAATCTTCGTGACTCAATGTAATCATGGTGATGTAATAGAAAGGCGGATATGCTCCCATTTTCCTCATTGCCATCTCTTGCAAATAAAACCGGTCAAAATCGTGCTCTGCCGCCAATTCGATTGAATAGTGCTCGGGAGTATATGTTTGAACCACCACTTCCCCCGGCAGTGTGTGCCTGCCGGCTCGTCCGCTTACCTGGGTCAGGAGCTGAAAGGTCTTTTCTGCTGCACGGAAATCAGGTAAATGAAGCATTGTATCTGCACTCAGGACACCGACCAAAGTGATATTCGGAAAATCAAGACCTTTGGCGATCATTTGAGTGCCAAGAAGGATATCTGCCTTTCCTTCCCCGAATGCGGTAAGCAGCTTCTCGTGCGATCCCTTCCTGCTGGTTGTATCGACATCCATCCGGATGATCCTTGCCCCCGGAAGAAGTTTAGTAAGCTCCTCTTCCACCTTTTGTGTCCCGGTTCCGAAATAGCGGATATGTTCACTGGTGCATTCCGGACAAGTATTCGGCACACCTTCTTCATAACCGCAATAGTGGCATTTCATCCCATTTGAAAAGCGATGGTACGTCAGTGAAATATCACAATTCGGGCATTGGACGACAAAACCGCAGTCCCTGCACATAATAAATGATGAATGGCCTCTTCTGTTTAAGAAAAGTACAGTTTGTTCCCCTTTTTCGAGGCGAGTCTGAAGCTTATCAAACAGTTCCTGCGAGAACATTGAACGATTTCCGTTCCTTAATTCCTCCCTCATATCCACGACCGATACTTTAGGGAGATCCCCGTCATTCATCCGCTTATTTAGCGTCAACAATTGATAGACCCCTTTTGATGCACGGGCAAATGACTCCAGAGAAGGAGTCGCGCTCCCCAGGATGACGGGGCATTTATGGGTCTCCGCCCTCTGCACCGCTACATCCCTTGCATGGTAGCGGGGGTTTTCTTCCTGCTTGTAGCTTGTCTCGTGTTCTTCATCGATGATGATGATTCCGATGTTTTCAAATGGGGCAAATATAGCCGACCTTGCCCCCACCACGACTTTCACTTCTTTCCTCTGGATCTTTCTCCATTCATCATATTTCTCCCCTACCGATAAGCCGCTGTGAAGGACGGCAACATCATCACCGAACCTCCCTTTGAAGCGATGGACCATTTGCGGGGTAAGGGAAATCTCGGGCACCAGCACAATCGCTTCTTTTCCTTCTTCCAATACCCGCTGGATGGATTGAAGATAAATTTCTGTTTTACCGCTTCCTGTCACCCCATAAAGAAGAAACGTCCGATGAAGGTTTTGATCGATCACGTCCAGGACCGGTTTGATTGCCTGGGACTGCTGCTCCGTCAGAGGCAGGGGAGAAGTCTGTTCAAATAACCGGTCTTCAAATGGATCACGGTATACTTCTTCCTCTTTTTCGACCAGCAGATCTTTTTTCACAAGCGTTTTGATTGTGGACGCTGTCGTCCCGGCACTTTCAATGATTTGATTAACGAGCAAAGGTGTACCGTCACTTGACGCATTGGAAATATAGCGCAGGACTTCTTTTTGTTTGCTGGCTTGGGGTGGCAGGCTTTCAAGAATCCCTTCAAGCTGATCCCTTTCAAAAGAAGGAAGTATTTTCCTTACGGTTTTTTTCTTTCCTCTGGCTTTGACTTTATAAACGACATCAACTTTCCCTTGTTTTACCTGTTTTTGGATGAGTGGAAGAAACCCCGCCTCATGGGCGGTCTTCCAGGAGGCTTCCCTGCTTTTCCTAAATAAACCGGATAAGGGGGCAGGCAGTTCTTCCAAGCTTGTCATGTCTTCCAACCTGAAAAACTTCTCATATTTTGCTTTCATGGCCGCAGGGAGCATCGCTTGAAACGCAGATATTTTAAAGCATAAGGTTCTTTCAGTGAGCCAGTTCCCCAATAATAGAAGCTCTTCGTTCAGCACAGGTACTAGATCCATTGGTTCAGAGATTGCTTTCAGCTTTGAAACCTCACTTTTTTCTTTAAGTTCCATCACGAATCCCTGAATTTTCCTAGGACCAAATGGGACCACGACTCTCATTCCCGGTAAAATGCTTCCCATCCATTCTTCAGGTACAAGGTAATCGTAAGTGCGGTCTGTCTGCATGGCTGGAACATCTACTATGACACTAGCTACGTTCTTCATGCTGACCCCTCATTTGCTGAACGGCTGCCTTGAAGATTTCCTTTGAAGCTTCCTGTTTTGAAAGCAGCGGCAAGTGACGGACTGAATCCGCCGTGATAATGGATACCTTATTCGTATCTGTTCCAAAGCCCGAACCGGCTTCTTTCACATTATTCGCAATGATCATATCCGCATTTTTCTTATGCAGCTTCGCTTGCGCATATTCTTCTACATTCGTTGTTTCCGCTGCAAACCCGATTAAAAATTGTCCATCTTTACGTTCGCCAAGACTTTTAAGAATATCCCTGGTCCGTTCAAATTCCAGCACCAGACTGCCTTCCTTCTTCTTTAATTTTTGATCGAGGATTTCTTTAGGCCTATAATCTGCTACCGCCGCACTCTTGACCACGATATCTGCTTGATTGAATACGGAATGGACGGCCTCATACATTTCCTCCGCAGAATTCACTTGTATAAAATGGGCTCCTCTTGGCGGGGATAAATCAGTGGGACCGGAAATCAATGTCACTTCCCCTCCGAGCTGCAAAGCGGCCTCTGCCAATGCATAGCCCATCTTTCCCGTTGACCGGTTGGAGAAGAAGCGGACAGGATCCACCATTTCCCTTGTCGGGCCGGCAGTAATCACAATGCGTTTCCCTTCAAGCAGCCTTTGTTCCGTCATCTTTTCCGTGAAGTGGTCATGGATGAGTTCAACGATCCTTTCGGGTTCCTCAAGTCTTCCTTTCCCGACATACCCGCAGGCTAAATAACCTTCGCCGGGTTCTATAAAGCGGCACCCGTCATCATACAGCCTCTGGATATTCCGCTGTACTGCAGGATGGTCATACATATGTACGTTCATTGCCGGGGCAACCCACACAGGTGCAGTCGTGGCCAGGAGGGTGGTCGAAATCATATCATCCGCAATGCCATTCGACAGCTTTCCAATAATATTCGCAGTCGCCGGGGCAACCAGGACGAGGTCCGGCCAATCGGCCAAATCGATATGTGCTATTTTAGAAGAATCCTTTTCATCAAACGTATCCCAGTAAACATCCTGTCTTGAAAGGGCCTGAAACGTAAGAGGTGTTACAAATTTCTGCGCGGACTCCGTCATGATGATTTTAACCTCCGCACCGCTTTGCACGAGCTTACTTGTCAGAGCCGCGGCTTTATAAACGGCGATCCCACCGGTTACACATAATAGAATCTTTTTCCCCTGATTCATCGAACGTCCCCCCAGTTCTTTATTCTTTCTTATATTATGAAGGATTTTGAGTAAAAAAGAAAATAGGGCTGTCCCGGAAAGATTCATAAAATCTTCCGGGTCAACCCTCGGATTGTTCATAAAGTCGAATTGTCTTTTTTACTCATCAGAGTAAACAGCTTTTTCGTCTCTTTCTTTCATGGATAGTTGACCTGCATGTATCTCTTCAAGCGCTTTTCCTACAAATTTTTGTGAAGAATACTTATCGAGGCGGAAATCACCGGTATCCTGCAGATTTCTGGCACGCTTAGCCGCGACACTTACTAAAGAATATTTGGAATCGATTTTTTTCATTAATGAGTCAATGGATGGATATAACATCTATTCAACCTCCAGCATTTTAATATATCGTTGTTGAACTCTTTCCCGCTTGCAGTGCTCCGCCTGCACGATCGAGTTTATTTTTTCAACGGCGTTTTCAATCTTGTCATTTTCCACAATATAATCATATAAATTCATCATTTCAATTTCTTTCCTGGCAGTGTTCAATCTTCCCTGGATGACTTCATTAGTTTCGGTCCCTCTTGTCACAAGGCGGTTCTGAAGTTCGGAAAGGCTTGGCGGGGCAAGGAAAATGAACAGTCCTTCCGGAAATTTATCCCGTACCTGCTGTGCTCCCTGCACTTCGATTTCAAGGAATACATCCCTGCCGTTATTGATCGTTTCACGTACATAGTCAACAGGCGTGCCGTAATAATTCCCTACAAATTCTGCGTATTCAAGAAGCTTTCCCTGTTCGATCAGCGCCTCAAACTCTTCCCTGGATTTGAAGAAATAATCAATCCCGTCAACTTCACCTTCCCGCGGCTTGCGGGTCGTCATTGAAATGGAATATTCAAATTTCGTATCTTCCTGGGAAAAAATCGCTTTACGCACTGTCCCTTTGCCGACTCCGGATGGTCCGGAAAGTACGATCAGCAATCCTTTTTCATTCATTTATTTACCCTGCCCTTCTTCTTGCAAATCATCTTTATCTGTTAAGCGGTGAGCAACGGTTTCCGGTTGGACAGCCGACAGAATCACGTGATCGCTGTCTGTGATGATGACTGCCCTCGTTCTCCTTCCATATGTAGCATCCACTAAAGTACCCCGGTCCCTTGCATCTTGAATCAGACGCTTGATCGGCGCAGATTCAGGACTTACAATCGAAATGATCCGGTTAGCTGATACAATATTGCCAAATCCTATATTGATGAGCTTAATAGACATGACGCTCCTCCTAATCAATAGCTTAGTTTCTCCGTATGGTGGATAAACTAAACTTGTTATTCAACATTTTGTACTTGTTCCCGAAGCTTTTCTAGCGTTGACTTCAACTCTACCACCAATGCCGTGATGCTGGAATCATTCGACTTGGAACCAATGGTGTTCACTTCCCTGTTCATCTCCTGTATCAAGAAATCCAGTTTTCGGCCAATGGGTTCACCGAGAACCAAAGTAGAACGGAAATAAAGGATGTGGCTTTTCAAGCGGGTCAATTCTTCCGTGATATCCGACTTGTCCGCCATGATGGCCACTTCATTCATCAAACGGGCTTCATCAATCGCACCTTCACTGTATTCCGTCATTTTCTTTTTGAGTCGGTCCCTGTATTCAATGATGACACGCGGAGAAATACCGCTGAGTTCGGAAACTTTTTGTTCGAATTGATTCAAGTGAAGGTGGAAGTCCTCTTCAAGGGCCTCCCCTTCTTTCAGCCTCATTTCCTTTAATTCCTTTGCTGCCATGAGCACAGCATTCAATACCATTTGTTCAAGTTCTTCGTTTTCTTCTTCCATCTCTTCAATCGTAATGAACTCTTCCCGTGATAATAACTGATCTAGTTCCACTTCACCCTTCAAGGAGAAGCGGTGTTTGACTTCATGTACTAACTGATAATAATCTTGAATGAGTTTCCAGTCAATATGCAGATTCCTATGTACAAGACCCTCACCGGAAATGGTGATGAAAATATCCACCTTCCCTCTCTTGATAAATCCTGAAATCTGTTTCTTGATTTTTTCTTCAAGCTTCATCAGCTGCCTCGGCAGCCTTATCGTACATTCATGAAATCGGTGATTCACCGATTTCATTTCGACTGTTACAGTATGTAGTCCAGAATCCAGATTGCTTCTTCCAAAGCCTGTCATGCTGACAACCATTACGCTCACTTCCAATCCCTGTGTATTAGTGTATGTAATGTTGTTCGATATGTATAAAAACTCCCGGCTTACTTTCTTGGCGGGAATCAAAATGAACAGTCGGAAAATATGAAAAAAGGTAATAGAGGACAAAACTCTATTACCTTTTGGATTATACCACATTCCACTATTTTTTTCTTGCAAAAAATGACCCCGCCAGCAAAAACGTAGGTACCGAGCTTAAACCGATGATAAGCATCCAGTCCTTCAGTTCGATCGGGACGGTATGGAAAATCGGCTGCAGGGACGGGATGTAAATGACCAGCAGCATCAATACAAGCGATGAAAGGACGGCCCAGACAAGATACATATTGCCGAAAGGATTCCTGGAAAATACCGATACTTCACTGCGGCAGTCGAATACATGAATCAATTGAGCCATTACCAACGTTGCAAAAGCCACTGTTTGGGCATATGCAAGATGATCTGGATGAGCCTTGTAAGCGAGTATGAATGCGAAGAGGGTGACAAGACCGATCAGGAACCCCCTTGAAACCACCTTCCATCCTAGGCCTCTAGCAAATACTCCTTCATTCATGTTCCGCGGTCTTCTCTTCATTACATCATCTTCCGGTTTATCAAGCCCAAGGGCCATTGCCGGGAGTCCGTCAGTGACAAGATTGACCCATAATATCTGAATAGGTACAAGCGGAAGCGGAAGTGCCAGCAGCATGGCAAAGAGCATGACCAGGATTTCCCCTACATTGGATGCGAGGAGGTACCTGATGAACTTCCTGATATTTTCATATATGTTGCGCCCTTCCTGAATGGCAGATTTTATCGTTGCAAAATTATCATCGAGAAGTACAAGTGAAGATGATTCCTTTGCCACGTCCGTTCCGGTAATCCCCATAGCCACTCCGATATCAGCTGATTTTATCGCCGGGGCATCATTCACGCCATCCCCTGTCATGGCAACCACATGCCCCCGGTTCTGTAATGCCTTGACAATTTTTAATTTATGCTCGGGGGAGACACGGGCAAATACAGAGACATCTTCTACTACTTCCTGCAGTTCTTCCACGTCCATTTCATTCAGGGCTTTACCATCGAGCACTTTATCATTCTTTTTCAAAATACCTAACTGGGCGGCGATGGCTTTTGCGGTCAAGACATGGTCTCCCGTTATCATTACCGTTTTAATCCCTGCAGCCTTACATTCCCCGACTGCCTGCTTCACTTCCGGCCTTGGCGGATCGATCATGCCTTGCAGCCCGATGAAAGTAAATCCTTCTTCCACGTCTTTTTCATTTAAAGTTTCAGCTTTTATACCGTTTAACGGTTTATAAGCAATCGCGATATTTCTAAGGGCATTTGATGACATTTCACCGATTGCCGACTCTACCTCTTTAAACAAATCAACCGTTTTCATTTGAAGCCTGTCATCCCAGAGGATGGACTCACTTTTGGCAGCAAGCACATCAGGGGCTCCTTTTGTTACCGAAAATTGTTTTCCATTTTGATCGATTACGATGACGCTCATCATCTTCCTAGTAGAATCAAAGGGAAACTCTTTTATGACTTTAAATTTTTGAAGCAGGGTTTCCCTGTTTAATCCAGCTTTTAATCCGGCGACCAGCAGGGCCCCTTCAGTAGGGTCGCCATCCACTGCAAAGCTATTATCCCTGGTGACTATTTCAGCGTGATTACAGAGCATCCCGAATGTCAGCAACTGATTGAGAGCTTTCTGGTTATTCGGCGAAACCTTTTCCTCACCGCTGTAAAACTGCCCATCCGGTTCGTAACCTGTACCGGTTACAGACCAGGTCCTTCCTCCGCTCCACAGATGTGTGACGGTCATCTTATTCTGAGTAAGGGTCCCTGTCTTATCTGAACAGATAACTGAAGCACAGCCCAGGGTTTCCACAGCAGGAAGCTTTCTGACGATCGCTTTCTTTTTAATCATTCTCTGTACACCCAGTGACAGGGCTACCGTCACGATCGCAGGAAGGCCTTCCGGTATGGCTGCCACAGCCAGCGACACACCCGCCAGGAACATTGTATAAATATCATGGCCCTGGATCACTCCGACTCCTACAACGAGGGCAGTAAGGATCAAAGCGACGGTAATGAGGATCTTTCCTAATTCTTCAAGTCTCCGCTGCAAAGGCGTGACCATAGATTCCGCTTTTTGAAGCATATCCGCAATCTGGCCCATCGCCGTTTTCATTCCGATTGCCGTTACGACACCTGCACCGTTCCCCCTGGTAACCATGGTTCCCATGAAAGCCATATTCTCCAGATCCCCAAGACTGGCATGATCCCCTGTGACTGGGTTAGTGGACTTCGCAACAGGAACTGATTCACCCGTTAAAGCAGATTCTTCAATTTCAAGGTTATTGGCATTGATGAGGCGGACATCCGCCCCTATACGGTCTCCGCTCCCAAAGCGGATAATGTCCCCTACGGTCACTTCCCTGGAAAGGATTTTAACCCAGCTTCCATCACGCAGGACGTTCACCTGGGGGGCCGACAGCTCTTTAAGTGCCTGCAGCGATTTTTCAGCTTTGCGTTCCTGAAAGAACCCGAGGAATCCGTTGATAAGCACTATTGCAATGATGGCTACCGCATCAATATATTCTCCCAACAGACCTGAAATAAGGGTGGCCGCCAATAAAACAAGTACCATGAAATCTTTAAATTGGCTGAAGAACAATAATAAATTTGATTGTCTTTCCGCTTCTTCAAGTTGGTTATAGCCGAATTGTTTCCGTCTTTGGGATACATCTTCTTCTGATAATCCATTGGTATAATTAGTGTTCAATGACTTTTCTATATCTTCCTGTCTCATCTCATGATATTTCATTCAACCAATTCACTCTCCTCCTACGATAACGAAAAGTTGTTCTTCTCTTAGCATTCTTATTCAGACTCGTCCTAAAAAATGATATGATTTAATTATGAATTTTAGGCTTGGCAGAATTAATCGCCATTGTTTCTTAGGAAGTCATCGGTGCTGATCACCGCTGTTGGTTTCCGTGCGAGACTTCGCTTTCCGCGGGTGACCCGTGAGCCTCCTCGGCTTCGCCTGCGGGGTCTCACTTTGGCCACTTCTCCCGCAGGAGTCTTCGTCTCGCACTCCAACCAACAGCTGGAGACGGTAGGATATTTAGCACGAGATTAACTTAGCGCAAGCTGGTAAGTATTAAAGATTTAGAAGCAATAATTAGACAAACAGCAACGAAAATTATTTTTTTTTGATATTCTAACTAAGAAAAATGATAAGGTTGATTCTATATTGATTAATAGAGAGTGGATTGGAGCGGAAGGCACTTGACTCCGACGGGAATTAGAGGAAAGATCGAGACCCCGCAGGCGGAACGCCGAGGAGGCTCGACTTCCTCCCCGCGGAAAGCAAGTGCCTGGAGCGCAAAGAAACGGTCAATGATAAAAAATCAGTAAATATAAAGATTTTCAAGAGATTATATAAAAATACGTTATTTTGAAGAGGATGTTGGTTATGTCATTTGATGGATTGTTTACGAGAGCTATGACGAAGGAATTGAAGGATGGGGTGATGAACGGGAGGATCAATAAGATTCATCAGCCTTATAAGAATGAGATCATCATGATCGTGCGGGCGAACGGTAAGAACCATAAGCTTCTCTTATCCGCCCACCCGAGTTATTCAAGGGTTCAGATTACTCAAGAAGATTATGAGAACCCGTCAGTCCCTCCTATGTTCTGCATGCTTCTCCGCAAGCATCTGGAAGGGTATTTCATTGAAGATATCAAACAATCGGGACTCGACCGGATGATTGTTTTTGAAGTAAAAGGACGAAATGAAATCGGGGATGTATCCTATAAACAGCTGATTATTGAAATAATGGGAAGGCACAGCAATATCATATTAGTCGATAAAGGAAGAAATATGATCCTGGACAGCATCAAGCATATTTCTCCGAGCATGAATACGCACCGGACCGTATTACCTGGACATGAGTATGTCATGCCGCCGAAGCAGGACAAACGAAACCCGCTGGAAGCAACAAGTGAAGACGTGCTGAGGGCCCTCGACTTCAACGCCGGGAAGCTGGATAAACAAATCGTTCATTCATTCGCGGGTATCTCTCCGTTGTTTGCAAAAGAAGTGACTTACCATGCCGGGCTTGGCAAACAGTCTGAAATTGCCCAGTCCTTCCTTGATTTAGTTAGGAAATCCAAAGAAAATCAAGTTTCCCCCACTCTTATCATGGGGGAGAAAGAAATATTCTATTGGACGTCCCTTGAACATGTGGAAGGTGAAAAGCTTGCCTTTTCTTCATTAAGTGAATTGCTGGATCGTTTCTTCTATCAAAAAGCGGCAAGGGATCGCGTAAAACAGCAAGGAAACGACCTGGAGCGGTTTATCCGGAATGAACGGGATAAAAACGTAAATAAAATCGAAAAGCTGAAGCAAACGTTGAAAGATGCCGAACAGGCTGACCGCTTTCAGTTATTAGGCGAACTTCTCACTTCAAATCTATATGCAGTGGAAAGAGGAATGACTGAAGTCAGTGTCGCGAATTACTATGACGAGGACGGGGGGAGCATCACCATCCCTCTTAATCCCCAGAAATCTCCTTCTGAAAATGCTCAGCTTTATTTCTCCCGTTATCAAAAAGCGAAAAATGCGATTGATATTGTGAATGAGCAAATTGAAAAGGCAGAAGAAGAAATCATTTATTTAGAGAGGCTGCTTCAGCAGCTTGAATCAGCCTCCACAAAGGACGTAGAGGAAATACGGGAAGAGTTAGAGGAAGAAGGTTACCTGAGGGCGCGTAAGCAGACGAAAAAGAAGAAATCTAATGGTAAGCCTGTACTTGAAAGCTACACTTCAAGTGACGGAATTCAAATCTTAGTAGGAAAAAACAACAAGCAGAATGATTATTTAACAAATAAATCCGCTGGCCGGGATGAGATTTGGCTGCACACCAAGGATATACCGGGGTCTCATGTGGTGATTAAAAGTAACGACCCTTCCGAACAAACAATCAAAGAAGCAGCCAATATCGCTGCATATTTCAGCAAAGCAAGGGAATCAAGTTCGGTTCCAGTGGATTTCACCACTGTCAGACAGGTCAAGAAGCCAAAGGGAGCAAAGCCCGGGTTTGTCATTTATGAAGGGCAGCAGACAGTTTATGTTACTCCTGATATGGACCTTGTACGTTCATTAAAAGATTGATAAAGGTTGTAAAGAAAAAGCACTATTACCAATTCCCCGGTAATAGTGCTTTTTGGATTAATTTCCCCATGCTTCGGGATTTTCTTTCCAATCATTCAATTTTTCCAACTCTTCTTCCCTGATGATTGAACGCTTGAGTGCCACTTTAAGTAAACTGGAATAATCTGATAATGCATGAGCGTTGATGTTATGTTCTTCGAGCATTGCTTTGCCTTTTTCAAGTTCGTAAGTGAAGATGGCGGCAACCCCCAACACCTCACACCCTGCATCCCTTAATGCTTCAACTGCAGTAATGCAGCTGCCGCCTGTTGATATCAAATCCTCTACTACCACTACTTTTTGGCCTGCAGTGACTTTACCTTCGATTTGATTTCCTTTTCCATGTGCCTTCGCTTTGGATCGGACATAACACATCGGAAGGTTCAGGTTTTCACTTACCCAGGCTGCATGCGGAATCCCTGCTGTTGCAGTACCGGCTATCACTTCAGCTTCGGGAAAGTTTTCTTTTATCATCTCTGAAAGGCCGCTTGAAATCTCTTTTCTCACCGAGGGATGGGACATTGTCAATCTATTATCACAATAGATCGGCGACTTTATCCCGGATGACCATGTAAAAGGCTCTGCAGGATTTAAAAAGACTGCTTCGATGTCTAATAGTTTATTAGCAATTTCTTTTTTCATTTCAAGCCCCCCATTCTTTTACAACTTGTTCATAAGCGAGTTGTGGATTTTCTGCTTTGGTGATGCTTCTTCCGACTACGATTAACGAAGCTCCCATTTCCCTGGCTTTTTCAGGGGTTGTAATTCTTTGCTGATCTCCCTTTTCATCGTCAGATAGTCTGATGCCCGGGGTAACCCTCAAAAAATCCTCCCCGCAATGTTCCTTGATCAGCATGGCTTCGTGAGGTGAACATACCACTCCATCGAGCCCTGACTGTTTTGCGAGACTCGCATAATGCAAGACTGAATCATTGATTGATCGAGCAATCAGCTGTTCATCCCTCATCTGCTTTTCCGAGGTGGATGTTAATTGTGTCACCGCTATCAGTTTTGTACAATTATGATTTGCTGGTCTCCCAGCATCAAGACCTTCCAAAGCCTTTTCCATCATTGCCTTGCCCCCCGCCGCATGGACATTGAGCAGTTCCAGATCATATTGGGCAAGACCCTTCATCGCCCCATACACTGTGTTGGGGATATCGTGGAGTTTCAAATCAAGGAATATACGGTGGTTTTTATTCAATATGTTTTCGATAATGACAGGACCGTTCTGAAGATATAGTTCCATGCCAACTTTTACATTCAAACTCTCATCGAATAATTCCAGAAATGAAGAAGTATCTTTCCACGTCGGAAAATCAAGAGCTATAAATGGTTTTTGATTCATTCTTTCCCCAGCTCCTTCCGGTAAGATCGGAAATATGATTCACTCCAAGTTCATCAAGTAATGCAGGAAGTTCGTTAATGATCCGCTGACATACAAAAGGATCGACGAAATTAGCTGTCCCGACGGCAATCGCACTCGCACCTGCATAAAAATATTCAATGACATCTTCGGCTGTCTGAATGCCGCCCATCCCTATAATCGGAAGGTCTACTGCCTGGCTTACTTCATAGATCATCCTGATTGCAACCGGCTTGATCGCAGGTCCGGATAAACCGCCTGTTTTATTGGCCAATACGGGCTTTGCCGTTTTGATATCCAGTCTCATTCCCAGGAGAGTATTGATCATCGTCAAACCGTCCGCTCCGCCTGCCTCAACTGCCTTGGCCATTTCAACAATGTTGGAGACATTCGGTGAAAGCTTTACATAAAGCGGGACCTCCGACACCTCTTTAACTCTTTCCGTAAGTTCCTTTGCCACTCCCGGAATGGTCCCGAATGCGATTCCGCCCGTTTTAACATTCGGGCATGAAATATTCAGTTCCAGTGCTTTTACATTGGAAGCTGTTGAAATTTCTTTTGCCACTTCAACATAATCTTCCATTTTTGAACCTGCCACATTGGCAATGATTGGGACATCAAATTGGGATAGCCATGGAAGTTCATTGTCCATAACCCCTTTGAGCCCCGGATTTTGAAGCCCGATGGCATTTAACATCCCCCCATTTGTTTCCGCTACACGAGGAGTGGGGTTCCCGAAGCGCGGTTCTTCCGTGGCTGCCTTTATCATGATTGCGCCAAGTTCACTTAAGTCATAGAATTGACTGTACTCGCGTCCAAACCCGAAACACCCTGAAGCCGGCATGACGGGGTTTTTCAGCGATAATCCTGGTAATTCAATTTCCAACCTGCTCATAATTGCACCACCCCTGCCGGAAATACCGGTCCATCACTGCATACTTTCACATAACTGTACCCGGCGGGATCGTCCTGTTTGTGACATACGCATGCAAAACATGCCCCGATTCCGCACCCCATTCTCTCCTCAAGGGAAATGAAGCCGCTTTTCATCTCTAAATTGGATTGCAATGCTTTTAGCATCGGTGTCGGCCCGCATGAAAAATACTCATCAAAATCGGGTGCTTCCTTTTGAATGACATCGGTGACAAACCCTTTTATCCCGAGCGATCCATCCACTGTGGCAATATACGTTTCACCCAGTTCCGCAAATCGCTCTTTATAAAAGCTGACAGACCGGTCTTGAAAACCCAGGATGTGTTTTACTTCCCAACCTTTAGAGGTCAAACTTTTGGAAAGACCGTAGAGGGGAGGAACACCGATTCCCCCGCCTACCAATAATGCGGTCTTATTTTCTCCATCTTCCACCGGGAACCCATTCCCAAGCGGTCCCAGAATGTCGACTGTTCCCCCGATCTCAGCGAGGGATAGAAGCTTTGTCCCCCTGCCTTCCGCACGGTAAATCAATGTCATGCTTTGATCTTCTTGGTTGTGTGCTGCAATGGAGATAGGCCTCCTTAACAGAGGGTCGATCCCCGTCCCGACTTTCACATGGACAAATTGTCCTGGGGCCTTTATTTGATTCACCATTTTCCCTTGAAGGACCAATTCAAAAATATTCTTTGCAATCTGTTCATGGGAAGCCACCTTCATCTGGTCGTTTACGATCATTGATGAACCGCCTTTCTTTTCTCCGGCGACGCCGGCAGTGCCTCTGCCGAGAAGGTCATGGACTCGATGACCCGCAAGATCGCTTCTGCCGTATCTAAAGAAGTTAGACATGGCACTCCATTTTCCACTGATTCTCTCCGGATCCTGAAGCCGTCCCTGGCCGGCTGCTTCCCTTTAGTAAGGGTGTTGATGACAAGCTGTGTCTCTCCGCTTTGAATGATGTCAAGCAGTGTGGGACCCTCAGAACCGATCTTATCTACTTCCTTAACACCAATCCCTGCATTCATCAAGTGTTGAGCGGTTCCCTTCGTTGCTAGGATCTGATAACCGATATTCACGAAGCGTTTCGCTAATAATACCGCTTCTTCCTTGTCTTTATCCGCCACTGTCATCAAGACGGATCCGTGCTCCTTCATTTCCATCCCTGCAGCGACCATGCCTTTGTACAGTGCTTTCTCCAAAGTGGAGTCTTTCCCCATGACTTCCCCTGTGGATTTCATTTCAGGACCCAATGTGATATCCACTCTTCTCAGTTTTGCAAATGAGAATACCGGGACTTTCACATATACTCCCTGCTTTTCAGGGATTAAACCGGACTCATACCCCTGCTCTTTAAGGGAGATGCCAAGGATTGCTTTTGTTGCCATATTCGCCATCGGCACATTTGTGATCTTACTGATGAACGGCACGGTCCTGCTCGAACGCGGGTTCACTTCCAGAACAAAAACCTCACCTTTTGAGATGACGTATTGGATGTTGAGCAGACCGACGATATTCAATCCTTTTGCCAGACGCGCCGTGTAGTCCACCAATGTTTCTTTCTGTTCCTGCGTCAGCTGCTGAGGAGGATACACTGCTATTGAATCCCCGGAGTGTACGCCCGCGCGTTCGATATGCTCCATGATCCCTGGCACCACTACATCGACCCCGTCCGAAATCGCATCCACTTCGATTTCTTTACCGATCAGGTACCTGTCGATCAGTACCGGATGCTGAGGATTGACCTTAACTGCGTTTTCCATGTAGTGAAGAAGTTCTTCTTTTCTGTATACAATCTCCATTGCTCTTCCGCCAAGGACATATGAAGGCCTTACCAGTACTGGATACCCGATTGATTCAGCAATTTCAAGCGCTCCCTCTACAGATACCGCCGTTTTCCCATCCGGCTGCGGTATCCCCAGCTCATTTAGCGTGTGCTCGAATTTGTCGCGGTTTTCGGCACGATCCAGATCTTCGAGGGAAGTACCGAGAATCGTGACTCCCCTTTTCACCAATTCCTCCGCCAGGTTGATCGCAGTTTGTCCTCCGAATTGGACCACTACCCCTTTTGGCTTCTCCAAATCTATGATGTGCATGACATCCTCCACTATCAGAGGTTCGAAATATAACTTATCCGAGATACTGAAGTCCGTGGATACAGTTTCCGGATTGTTGTTTACGATGATCGCCTCATACCCCGCTTCTTTAATTGCCCATACGGAATGGACTGTCGCATAGTCGAATTCCACTCCCTGCCCGATGCGGATGGGACCTGACCCCAGTACAATGACACTTTCTCTTTCAGTGACCCTGGATTCATTCTCTTCCTCGAATGTCCCGTAGAAATATGGTGTCTCTGATTCAAATTCCGCTGCACAAGTATCGACCATTTTGTATACCGGGAGAAGACTGTTTTCCCTTCTCCACTGATAGATTTCATTTTCTGTGCTGTTCCACAGTTTCGCGATCGTAATATCAGCGAAGCCCATACGCTTCGCTTTTTGAGCGATTTCAGGATGAAATGGAGACTCCATCAATTCTTTTTCAAATTCTATAATTCTATTCATTTTATAGAGGAAGAACAGATCGATTTTACTCCACTCATGGATGGTCTCGATCCCGACTCCTCTTCTTATTGCTTCCCCTACATAAAAGAGCCGTTCATCTCCCGCCTTGCGGATCCTCTTTTCAATCCATTGATCCGTCATCTTATCAGCGTCGCTTAACTCAAGATGATAAGTATTGCTCTCAAGCGAGCGGACCGCTTTCAGCAGTGATTCCTCGAATGTCCTGCCGATCGCCATCACTTCACCGGTTGCTTTCATCTGCGTGCCCAGGTTACGTTTGGCTGCTTCAAATTTATCGAAAGGCCAGCGCGGTATTTTTGTCACAACATAATCAAGGGCAGGTTCAAAGGCGGCATACGTTTTACCGGTAACCGGGTTCATCATTTCATCCAGTGTGAGACCGACTGCGATTTTTGCGGCAAGCTTGGCAATCGGATATCCGGTCGCTTTTGATGCAAGTGCGGATGAACGGCTCACCCTCGGATTCACCTCGATGATGTAATACTGAAAACTGTCTGGATCAAGTGCCAGCTGAACATTACAGCCTCCTTCGATCCCAAGCGCACGGATGATTTTCAGGGAGGTGTTCCGCAGCATCTGATATTCCCTGTCGCTCAATGTCTGACTCGGTGCCACAACGATGGAGTCGCCGGTATGAATACCGACAGGATCGATGTTTTCCATGTTACATACGACGATTGCGTTATCGGCACCATCTCTCATCACTTCGTACTCTATTTCTTTAAATCCGGCTATGCTCTTTTCAAGAAGACATTGAGTCACAGGGCTGTATTTTAACCCGGAGCTGACGATTTCGATCAATTCTTCTTCATTGTGGCAGATTCCGCCCCCCGTACCGCCAAGAGTGTAAGCAGGTCTGACGATGACCGGGAATCCCACTCCATCGACAAAATGAAAGGCTTCCTCCACACTGCGTATGATCTCGCTTTCCGGTACCGGCTCATGTAGTTCGTTCATCAGACTCCTGAACAAATCACGGTCTTCGGCTTTCTCGATGGCAGATAGTTTCGTCCCGAGTATTTCAACTCCGCATTCTTCCAGGACTCCTGATTTTGAAAGCTCAACAGCCAGATTCAAGCCAGTCTGTCCACCGAGCGTCGGCAGGACGGCATCCGGGCGTTCTTTACGGATGATCCTGCTGACGAATTCGAGTGTCAAAGGCTCAATATAGACTTTGTCAGCCATTTCAGCGTCGGTCATGATCGTTGCCGGATTGGAGTTGACCAAAATGACCCGGTATCCTTCTTCTTTAAGGGCGATACAGGCCTGGGTCCCCGCATAGTCGAATTCCGCCGCCTGTCCTATGATGATCGGTCCGCTTCCAATTACTAAAATGCTCTTAATGTCTGTACGTTTAGGCATGTTGAAGCTCCTTTCTTTTTTCCTCTTCCATTAATTTCATGAAGTCATCGAATAGATAGTTAGAATCCTCCGGCCCCGGGGAGGCTTCCGGATGATATTGTACAGTGAATGCTGGATAGTCAAGGTGTTTCAATCCTTCAACCGTGTCGTCATTAATTGCGATATGAGTAACTTCGAGCCTTGTTCCTGCAAGGGACTTTTCTTCCACTGCATATCCGTGGTTTTGTGAAGTCAGTGCCACTTTCCCTGTTTTCAAGTCTTTCACCGGATGATTGCCTCCGCGGTGCCCGAACTTCATCTTGAAAGAATCCCCTCCGCAAGCAAGCGCGAATAACTGATGCCCGAGGCAGATTCCAAAGAGAGGAATCTCCCCAATCAGCGATTTGATTGTCTCTATCGCCTGAGGGACGTCTTTCGGATCCCCCGGTCCATTTGACAGCATGATTCCGTCAGGCTGCAGCCTGCGAATTTCTTCTGCTGACGTATTGTAAGGAACGACAATGACGTCGCAATCCCGTTTGTTCAGTTCCCTGAGGATTCCGTGTTTCATTCCAAAGTCCATGAGGACGACCCTGAATCCTCTTCCCGGGCTGGCATAAGCCGTTTTCGTAGAAACCTGCTCTACTTGATCCCTTCTTAGAGAAGACCGCTGAAGTTTCTCAAGCATCTCGTCTGTGTCCATTTCCGCAGAACACAGAATCCCTTTCATGGCACCGTGCTTTCTGATGATGCGCGTCAGCTTCCTTGTATCGATTCCCACAAGCCCCGGGATCCCTTTCACTTTCAGCAGCTCATCGAGCGTCGATTCGTTTCTCCAGTTCGAAGCAAAATCAGCCACTTCCCTCACGATGAATGCTTTGATGGCGGGAGTGATCGATTCAAAGTCGTCCCTGTTGATTCCGTAGTTCCCCACCAGTGGATACGTCAATGTAACAAGCTGTCCGCAATAGGATGGATCCGAAAGAATCTCCTGATAGCCAGTCATACTTGTGTTGAATACAACCTCACCGATCGTTTCTTCATTCGCCCCGAAACCTTCCCCGATGAATACTGTCCCGTCGTCCAATATGAGTTGTCTTTTCATTCTTCATTTCCTCCTTTTCCCCATACAAGGGATCCTTGATAAAATGTGGCTGCAGGCCAGCCTTTGCACTCCCAGCCTTTAAATGGTGTATTTTTCCCCTTGGATACGAATTGACCGGGATCCACCGTTTTCTTCTCTGATAAGTTAACGAGGGTGAAATCAGCTTCCCCTCCGACTTCCAGGCGTCCGAATGGGAGGTTGAAAGCCTTGCTTGGTTTGATCGTCATCCAATCGACTAATTGCTTCAGTGTAAAAATCCCTTTATCAACGAAGTTTGTATAAAGAAGCGGAAATGCTGTTTCAAGTCCTGTAATCCCAAATGGCGCCAGCTGCATTCCCTCTGATTTTTCAGCTTCAGTGTGGGGGGCGTGATCAGTAGCAATGAAATCAATCGTGCCATCCAATAATCCTTCAATCAAAGCTTCCCGATCTTCTTTGCTTCGAAGCGGGGGATTCATCTTGAAATTTGGATCAAGTCCCGGTATATCATCTTCACAAAGAAGGAGGTGATGAGGTGTTACTTCAGCCGTGACATTGATACCGGCCCGTTTTGCGTCCCTTACCACCCTTACCGATTCCTTCGTTGAGATATGACACACATGGTAGTGAACGCCGGCTGCTTCTGCCAGCAGCACATCCCGCGCGATATGTACGGCTTCACACACAGATGGGATCCCGGGGATTTCATGTTTTCTTGAAAATTCACCTTCGTGAACCGCTCCTTTGTTGATGAGTGTGTTCTCTTCACAATGTGCGACAATTGATGCCCCGATGCTTGCTGCCTGTTTCATCGCTTCAAGCATCATCCCTGCAGACTGGACTCCCACACCGTCATCTGTAAAGGCAAATCCTCCATTTTCCTTCAATGCTTTAAAGTCATTCAGCTTCCTGCCCGTCTGTCTTTCAGTGATCGCAGTGTATGGAAGGACGCGTATGCTGGCTTTTTCTGAAATCTTTTCATTCAATGCTTTAAGCGTTTCTTCCGAGTCAGGTACAGGTCTCGTATTAGGCATGGCCGCGATGGTTGTGAAACCACCTTTTGCAGCAGCTTCCGTTCCTGTCTTGATTGTTTCTTTATGTTCTCCTCCCGGCTCCCTCAAATGAACATGGAGGTCGACAAATCCAGGGGATATCAGTAACCCTTCTGCTTCGAATTCCTGATGATCGCCGCTTGTGAGTTCAGCACCCATCGCGGTGATTTTATTTCCTTGGACCTTGATATCAATTTTCTCTGTATCTCCGTTTTCATTTAATATACTTGCGTTCCGAATGATCCAGCTCATCTGATATTCCCCCTATTAGTTGTTTTCCAGCGCTCTTTTTAAGACTGCCATCCTTATAAAAACTCCATTTTCCATTTGCTTGAAGATTCTTGATTGATCACATTCCACCAGAGAATCTGCTATCTCGACCCCTCGGTTGACAGGTGCGGGATGCAGGATGATCCCTTTTTCTTTCATTCTTTCTTTTCTGCTGACAGTCAGACCGAAGCTTTCATGATATTCTTCCCTGGTAAGAAGGGAAGTGCTGCTGTGACGCTCATGCTGAATCCGCAGAAGCATCACTGCATCTGACGCAGCGATACTTTCATCGACTGTCATATAACTGTCTTGATATTCAGGCGGGAACCATTCCCGCGGTCCCGAAAAAACGACTTTCGCTCCCAATTTTGTCAGTGCCTCTGCATTGGAGCGCGCTACCCGGCTGTGTGCAATATCACCAATGATTGCCACTTGCAGATTTTCAAATCCACCGAATTCCTGACGTATCGTCAGGAGATCCAAAAGGCACTGAGTAGGATGGTTCCCACATCCGTCGCCACCGTTAATCACCTTGGTTTTCAAGCCTCCAAGTTCGTCAAAGTAGCGCTCCAGGTCGTGCCTGATGACGACTGCTTCCACCCCGATTGCTTCAAGGGTCCGAACTGTGTCATATAAGGATTCACCTTTTTGGACACTTGATGTTTGAGCTTCGAAAGGAATGACTTCAAGCCCCAGCTTTCTTTCTGCCATTTCAAAACTGCATTTGGTCCTTGTACTTGCTTCAAAGAAAAGGTTCGCCACATATTTAGACGTTCCTTGATTCCAGGACTCTCCATCTTTAAATCTTTCCGCCTGGTCAAGGATGTTCATGATTTCTTCTGGTGCCAATTCATTCATTGTCAATAAATCCTTCACAATGGACCCTCCTAAAAAAACCACCCTGTCAAGGTTAGACAGGGTGGTTTTGAACATACGTACATGGTGACCTGGGGGTACACTGCTCCCCTGTCCCGTTCAATTTCACCCTTGTAGACTCTCTGGACTAATTTAAAAGGTGGTTCTATGCAACTTCACTTTTTGAAGATTGTTCTTCTTTGAATAAATCTTGATTTCCTTCACTTTCTTCTCTTCCCGGTAAGACCAGGTTCAATACTACTCCGACAATCGCAGCCAGTGCCATTCCCGATAGTGAAACTTCATCGTTCACTTTTACGAATGCTCCTCCTACACCGATGACAAGGATGACAGAAGAGATCACCAGGTTGCGCTTGTTCCCAAGGTCCACTTTATTGTCGATCAGCATGCGAAGACCGCTGGATGCGATGATTCCGAACAGCAGGATCGAGACACCACCCATTACCGCTGAAGGAATCGAACCGATCAGTGCCGTGATTTTTCCGATGAACCCGAATGCGATTGCAAGCACCGCGGCACCGGCTATGACGAATACGCTGAATACCCGTGTGATGGCGAGGACTCCGATATTTTCACCGTAAGTCGTATTTGGCGGTCCTCCGAGCATGGATGCAATCACAGTTGCAACCCCGTCTCCGAGAATCGAGCGGTGAAGTCCCGGCTTTTCAATGAAGTTCCTGCCTACCACTTTGCTCAATACCATCTGGTCACCCGTATGCTCTGCGAGTGTGACGAGCGCTACCGGCACCATGATCGAGACGATTTCCCAAGAGAAGCTTGGCGTATAGTCTGCAAACGGGATGAAGAAGTCCGGCATCTGAAAGAATGGTGCGTCGATGACTTTCTGGAAGTCAACCAGTCCTGCGAATACCGCAATGATGTATCCTCCCACGATCCCTGCAAGTATCGGGACCATTCCCAGGAAGCCTTTGAAGTAAATCGAGCAGATTACCGTGATCGCGAGTGTTGCCAGTGCTACCATGAAATGCGTGTTGCTGTAAACCAGATTCTCTGCACCCGGGTTCTCATACATCGCCATGTTGACTGCAGTACCTGCAAGACCAAGACCGATGACCATGATGACAGGGCCGACCACAATCGGCGGCAGAATTCGGGTTAGCCATTTTAACCCCAGTTTTGAAATAAGCAGTGCCACTATTCCGTAGACAATCCCTGCCAGGAAGCTTCCCATCATGGCAGCCTGTGGCCCGCCCAGACTTTTCGCTGCAAGGATCGGTGCGATGAAGGCAAAGGATGACCCGAGGTAGGCCGGAATCCTGCCTTTTGTGATGAGCAGGTATGCCAACGTTCCCAATCCGCTTGATATCAGGGCAACGCCCGGGCTTAACCCTACCAGGAAAGGAACCAATACCGTTGCTCCGAACATGGCAAAAAGATGCTGTATGCTAAGCGTAAGCCATTTCCCCGGATTCGGTCTTTCTTCTACATCAAGAACTATTTTTTGATTTTCATTCATTGCTTGTTCCTCCCTTGAATCTCTTTTTCCCATAAAAAAACCCTCTTTGTCCTGTAAGAGGGCACAAAGAGGGTATAAGAAGGCCTTCAGCACTTCATTCCCATCCTTTGTCTGCCTCTCTGGACCGATTTTAAAAGGATTATCCTTTATTCTTTTTCATGTATGGTGACCTGTTCTTCCCCGTCTACTTCCGAAAGTGAAACCATGATTTTTTCAGAGCCTGAAGTCGGGATGTTCTTTCCGACAAAGTCCGCCCTGATCGGAAGCTCACGGTGACCCCTGTCTACCAGGACAGCGAGCTGGATCTGGCTTGGCCTTCCGAGGTCCATCAGAGCATCAAGGCCTGCACGAACCGTTCTCCCTGTGAAAAGTACGTCATCAATCAGGATGACTTTTTTATTAGTGATATCCACCGGGAGATCCGATCCCTTCACTTCCGGCTCATTATCTTCCGTCTTTTTGCTGAGATCATCCCTGTAAAGTGTAATGTCGATTTCACCGACAGGAATCTCCTCTCCTTCTATATCATGAATGCGTTCTGCCAGGCGTTTTGCAATGTAGATCCCCCTGGTCTTGATGCCGACGAGGACACAGTTCTCGATTCCTTTATTCCGTTCGATGATTTCATGGGCGATACGCGTCAATGCCCTCCTGATTGCGGGCTGATCCAATACCGTAGCTTTTTTAGTCATGACTGCACCTCTTTTCACCTGATTTTTATATCCATAAAAAATCCCTCTCACCGTTTGGATGAGAGGGCACACTTATCGTTTCATAATCACTGCACGCCAGTAATTTGTCGTACATTGCTCCTTCTCAGCCTCACGGGACCGTATTAAAGGTGTTATTCAATTAACTAAATGGTACAGGCTGCCGCCGCGTTTGTCAATGGTTATTTTTCAACTGCGTCAACAACAGCATGAATTCCTTTGGCAGCTCTGCCTGGAATTCCATATATTCATCCGTCCTTGGATGGTTGAAGCCGAGAACGCCGGCATGAAGTGCCTGTCCGTCTATATTCAGCGTTTTCCGGGGTCCGTATTTAGGGTCTCCTGCCAGTGGATAACCGATATACTTCATATGGACGCGTATTTGATGGGTCCTGCCTGTTTCGAGTTCACACTGTACCAACGTGAAGTCCTTGAATCGTTCCAGTACTTTAAAGTGAGTGACGGCATTCTTACCGTTATCCACGACTGTCATACTCTGGCGGTCTTTTGGATCCCGGCCGATCGGAGCATCAATCGTCCCGTATTCATGAGGGATCGTTCCATGGACGATGGCTGTGTATTTTCTCGTTACCGTCTTTGCCACGAGCTGATTGACAAGATGTTCATGTGCAAGGTCATTCTTTGCAACCATCAATAAACCGGATGTATCTTTATCGATTCGATGTACGATGCCCGGTCTTAATACACCATTGATGCCTGAAAGATCTTTACAATGATACATCAGTCCATTCACCATCGTACCGGAATAATGGCCGGGTGCTGGATGGACAACCATCCCCTTTGGCTTATTGACTACAATGACATCCGAATCTTCATATGTGATGTCCAGATGAAGATTCTCCGGTTCGACATCTAGTCCTTCGGGTTCGGGGATCGTAACTGTAATTGTTGATTCAGCCGGACATTTGAAGTTTGGCTTGACCTTTTCTTCATCCACTTTAATATGGCCGTCTTTGATCCACTGCTGGACCTGTGACCGGGACCATTCTTTATTCAATCCGCTGACAATCTTATCGATACGTTCACCCTGCTCATTCTGTTGTATGATATGTTGAATTACTTCCATTCTGTTTCTCCTTCTTTGCTTTTCGTTCGTCCAGATACATGTATATGATTAATAGTGCCACTCCAATTGTCAATGCTGCATCGGCAATATTGAATATCGGGAAATCATAGGAAAAAATATATGTATTCAAAAAATCGACTACTTCTTTTCGGAAGATACGGTCAATAAAGTTTCCAATCGCCCCTCCAAGCATAAATGCGAGGCTTATACTGAATAAAGCCCTGCCTTTTGCATGGACCTGCATATAATACACAATACCTACAATAACTATTAACGTAATAATGTAAAAAAACCACATTTGCCCCTGGAGTATTCCCCATGCAGCACCTTGATTCCGATGAGAGGTCAAGTAGAAAACGTTTTGGATGATTTCTATACTTTCCCCTTCTGTCATCTTTTTCACAACCAACCACTTCGTCAGCTGATCCAATCCAATTACAACCAAAGCCACTAAATAATAAAACACAAAGGCAACCTCCACATCGTAAGAAATGATTACCTTTGCATTTTAGCATAAACAATAAAATAAAGACACTTAATACTAGAGAAAAGATTGTTTACCTTCCCAAATGTATTTTCCCGTATTGCCTCCAGTCATGAACCTCTCTCAATGAAGTAACAGTCGGGTTCATTTTGATCAGATCAAAGGGAATTTCTTCGCCGCTCATCTCACAGAGTCCGAAACGATCCTGAGATGCAAGATGAAGCGCATGCTTGACATCTGAAATTTCCTCATTGATAAAATGTTGGATTAGCGGGTGTTGAGATCGACTTGCCTCCAGCTCTTTTAAAGACGCTGTCAATTCCTGTATGATGGATGTGTATCGGTCATATGTCATCTTGATCCCTCCATTAATAGTATGGAGGAAAGCAAAATAAAGTTGTCTTGCAAGATATAGTAATTATGGAAGTGGGCCGTTCAATGACATAACCGCGCCATTTTGAGAAATTTGTCAATGATTTCATTATTAAAAAAGCCAAAACATAATTGGTTCTGTTACAATTCCGCTAATGATTTCCGTGCAAGACTTCGCTTTCCGCGGGTAGCCCGTGAGCCTCCTCAGAGCTTGCGCTCCTGCGGGGTCTCACATTAGCTACTCTTCCCGCAGGAGTCTTCGTCTTGCACTCCAATCAATCGCTGGAAAGGGCTAACATTTAACTGTACATTTAAACAAAAAAACCCTAACTATTTTGCTTACCTGAGGCAAATTAGTTAGGGTTTTGCTAAGACCAAGACAATTTATGTCCCAATCACTAACATATATTTTATGCTAAATGAGAATAGTTTTCTTTAACTACGGAAGCACATCGCGTGCATAGTTCCGGGTGATCTTTGTCTTCTCCGACTGTGGTAGTGACAACCCAGCAGCGATCACATGTTTCGCCTTTGGCTTTTTCAACGACAATGTTGTTTTGACCGACTGTTAAAGCGTGTTCCGGCGCATCACTTGCTCCACCGCCGATTTCAATAGCTGAAACGATGAACAATTGCTTCAGGTCTTCTGAAATTGAATTCAGTAAGGATTTTGTTTCATCATCAACGTAAAGAGTCACTTTTGCCGTTAATGATTTACCAATCACTTTTTGGTTTCGTGCTTCTTCGAGAGCTTTCAATACATCGTCACGCAGTTCCAGGAATGCATTCCATTTTTTCTTAAGCTCTTCGGCATTAGACAATTCCTTCAATTCCGGCATATCCGTTAATTGTACACTATCTCCCTCTGCTCCTGGGACATGGGCCCAAACTTCGTCTGCGGTATGAGAAAGGATAGGTGACATCAATTTCGCAAGAACAACCAAAGCCTCATGCAATACAGTCTGCATCGCCCGACGCTCATAATTGTCCTTGGCTTCGATATATAATACATCTTTTGCAAAATCAAGATAGAATGAGCTCAAGTCTAATGTACAGAAGTTATTGACCGCATGGTAAATGCTTGCAAATTCGTAGTTGTCATATGATTTTTTAACATTTTTAACCAGATCATTCAGTTTGACCATCATAAACTGATCTACTTCACGAAGATTATCATAAGATACTGAATCGGCTTTTGGATCAAAATCAGCCAGGTTCCCAAGAAGGAATCGATACGTGTTACGGATTTTTCTGTATACTTCAGCCACTTGTTTCAAAATCGGATCAGATACGCGGACATCTGATTGATAATCGACTGAAGCCACCCATAGGCGCAGGATATCTGCTCCGAGTTGTTTCATGACTTTTTCCGGCACAACCACGTTTCCAAGTGATTTACTCATCTTTCTGCCTTCTCCATCCAGTGCAAATCCATGACTCAGAACACCTTTATAAGGTGCTTTTCCTGTTACTGCCACACCTGTCGTAAGGGATGAATTGAACCAGCCGCGATACTGATCGGAACCTTCAAGGTAGAGGTCTGCAGGGCGCTGCAGGTCATCACGTGCTTCCAGCACTGCCTGATGGGAAGACCCGGAGTCAAACCAGACATCCATGATATCCTGTTCTTTAGTGAAAACTCCATTCGGGCTTCCTTCATGGGTAAATCCTTCTGGAAGAAGGTCTTTCGCTTCTTTTTCAAACCAGATATTTGAACCATGTTCTCTGAATAATGCAGATACGTGATCAATCGTTTCATCCGTGATGATTTCTTCGCCATTTTCAGCGTAGAAGACCGGGATCGGAACACCCCAGGCACGCTGTCTTGAAATACACCAGTCTCCGCGGTCCCTTACCATATTGAAGAGGCGTGTCTCCCCCCAATTTGGCACCCATTTTGTATCCTTAACAGCCTGCAGGAGCTCATCACGGAACTTATCGATGGAAGCGAACCATTGAGCTGTAGCTCTGAAAATAACCGGCTTCTTCGTACGCCAATCATGGGGATATGAGTGCGTGATGAAGTTCAACTTCAATAATGCCCCGGCTTCCTCAAGCTTTTCAGTAATAGGTTTATTTGCTTTGTCATAGAATAGACCTTCGAATCCGGGTGCTTCAGAAGTCATTACACCCTTATCATCAACAGGGCACAATACGTCCAATCCGTACTTTTTACCGACAAGGAAGTCATCTTCCCCGTGACCGGGAGCCGTGTGTACACACCCTGTACCTGAGTCAGTTGTAACGTGATCACCAAGGATTACAAGTGATTCACGGTCATAAATCGGATGTTTCGCTTTCATGCGCTCAAGCTCTGCGCCTTTGACATTTTTCGTTACGTTGTAATCTGCCCATTCAAGGTTTTCTGCAACATCTTCGAGCAGATCTTCCGCAACGACATAGGTGTGGTCATTGACGGATACAACAGCGTATGTGAGATCCTGGTGGACCGCGATCCCAAGATTCGCCGGAATCGTCCATGGAGTTGTCGTCCAGATGATGAATTGAGTGCCGGTTTCCAGGATGCCTTTTCCATCGGTCACGCTGAACCCAACATAAATGGATGGTGAACGCTTATCCTGATATTCGATTTCTGCTTCAGCAAGAGCAGATTCACTTGAAGGGGACCAATAGACAGGTTTTTTCCCTTTATAGATATACCCTTTCTTCGCCATATCACCGAACACTTTGATTTGTTGTGCTTCGTATTCTGGTTTTAATGTGATATAAGGATTTTCCCAGTCTCCGCGCACGCCCAGCTGTTTAAATTGAGTGCGCTGGATATCAACTTGCTCATATGCGTATTCCTCACATAACTTACGGAATTCTGCAACGGTCATTTCTTTTCTTTTTACACCTTTATTTGTAAGTGCCTGCTCGATCGGAAGACCGTGAGTATCCCAGCCCGGCACATATGGTGCGTGGAACCCGTTCATCGATTTGTATCGTACGATGAAGTCCTTCAAGATCTTATTCAGGGCATGCCCCATGTGGAGGTTCCCATTTGCATAGGGAGGTCCGTCATGAAGGACAAACAGTGGACGGCCCTGTGTCCGTTCCTGTACCTTCTTGTAAATATCCATCTCTTCCCACTTCTGTTGTGTTTCAGGTTCTCTTTTAGGCAGGTTCCCTCTCATCGGGAACTCTGTTTTCGGCATCAATAAAGTATCTTTGTACTCCATAGCTAAATCCTCCTTCAGCATGATCGTTATTGCCATCTTTTCTACTTTCTTAGGTGTTTAATCATATCAGTACAACAAAAAAAAGCTTTCTCATCCCTGAAAAGGGACGAGAAAGCTTTCCCGCGGTACCACCCTCATAAAAATATCCAGCAGGATATTTTCACTCGTTTCATTCGTAACGTGAATAAACGCCAAACACTAGTCATCCCAATTGCATTGGGGATTTCATGCATGGAGCTCAAGGGTGATTTTCCGCAACTATCTCCTTACCGGGCTTCCACCATCCCCGGCTCGCTATATAGGAATGAAAGTAGAAACGTACTGTCCCTATCACAGCTTTTGTAATGGCAAATAAGATTGTTTTTTAATTATATGAAAAGAACGCAGCTTTCGTCAAGACAGTGTCTCTTCTTCTTTCAATGTTTTTAATTCAGTGGCATCCAAATCGAATTCCATCAGCTTATCCCAATCATCTGTACCCAGAAGATCCAGCTGAGCTTCGATCAGCATCTTGAAGCGTGTACGGAATACTTTTGACTGTTTTTTAAGTTCTTCAATTTCAATTGCAATCTTTCTGGCTTTTGACAATGATTCATTAACAATCCTGTCAGCATTTTTTTCTGCTTCTTTTATGATCAATTTTGCTTCCTTAGTAGCATTCCGTTTTACTTCTTCCCCTGCTTCCTGAGCGATGACGATGGATTTGTTGAGGGTTTCCTCAATGGTTGTAAAGTGACCTAAACGTTCATTCAACGCATTCAGCCGTTCCTCAGTTTCTTTCTTTTCACGGATAAGGATCTCATAATCTTTGATGATCTGGTCTAAAAATTCATTGACCTCATCCTCATCGTAGCCGCGAAAACCACGGCTGAATTCTTTGTTATGTATGTCTAACGGCGTTAAAGGCATGGGAGCCACCTCCAGTACTTGTTGAATTACATTTTTTATTATAACTAAAATTTCGACAACTTGTGGGTAAATTCCTTTATTTTTCTTTAAATTATTTCAAAATCCCCAAAGAAATGCGCCATTTTTCGCGTTTTGTCCTTCCTTCTATCGAAATCAGCTTACTTCTGCCGAAACCTCTTACTGATAGAACATCGCCTGCTTCGACTTCGAGGGAGGCATTTTCGGTAATCTTCCAATTCAATTTCACAAGATTGCTTTTGATATAGGTCTGAGCTTTTTGCCGTGAGATATTATAAATTGCAGACATAACTGCATCAAGCCTCAGGGAACTCACGGTGGTCACCTTCTCATGCCATTCTTCCTTTGTTTCAATCACTTCATTCATAGAGACTTCCTGTAATGCCACCTTTGTTTTTCCAATATGAGTTAATTCCATCCTGACATACTCTGATATTTCTTCAGCCAGTAACAGCTGGATCTTATCGTCGCCTGTAAGGATATCCCCGAATTTCTCACGCTTCAACCCCAGTGACATTATGCTTCCCAACACATGCTTGTGTTCTATTGTAACAAACTTGCCCGGGTACTCAATCTCAAATAACCGTATACCATAATCTTCTTCCACAGGGTGGAAATAGGAGGGATACAAAAGCGCCCTTTTTCTTTCTGTACTTTCAGGATAAAAAGAGAGCTTCACCTCGTCGTTCTGGCCGATGATCGATTGCAGGACATGCTGCTGCCTGGGGTCAAGAAAGTCCGTCCGCTTTGGTGCGTATTGGTTTTCCACCTGTTCTCTCCATGCAAGGACCCCATCGACAAATTCTTTTTCTTCCTGCCTGAAATGTTGATGAATGGACATCATTTCACCTCTTTGTACCTTTTTGAGTGCACTAACTGAAAAATGAAAGAGCTGAAACTGGTTTTTATGTTTCAGCTCTTTCATTTTTACAACTCACAGATCTAGATGAACCATAAGAATAGTTGGCGAAGGCCCATCTGAGCCAAATTCAACACAATGAATGCAACGATTGGCGAAATATCGATCATTCCAAGCGGAGGCACGAACCTTCTGAATGGTTCGAGATAAGGTTCACAGATCCTCGCAAGAAATTGACCAATGGATGATTCCTTGGCGTTCGGGAACCATGACATTAATATATAAATAATTAATGCCCATGAATAAAGCTGAATGAGTGTAGATAAAACGTCAAAAACAAATGCCATAATTTACATTACCACCTTGAATCAGATATGTCTTCTTCTTTCAGGAACTCAGAAATGTTCCCGCTCACTTCCACATTATCCGGTGTACAGAGGAAAATATCCATGCCTACACGCTGGATGTCCCCTCCTATTGCATAAACGGTACCGCTCAGGAAATCAACGATACGCTTTGCTTGATCATGCTGGATTCTTTGGAGGTTCACAAGGACGGACCTTCTATTTTTCAGATGATCGGCAATCTCTTGGGCCTCTGCATAAACCCTTGGTTCCAAAAGTATCACTTTGGAGGATTTTTGGACGCTCTGAAGACTGACTACATTCTGTTTTGTTTGTGCGGAAGGTTGGGTTTTCATTTTCTTTTTCTCCTCGAATTCTTCTTCGTATCTCTCATCTTCTTCATAATCATATTCTTCCTCATCCAGTAAAAAGAACGTTTTCAATTTAGATTTTATGCCCATTTGCGTACATCCCCTCTCAGTCATTTCCAACTAACGCTGATCCAATACGGATAAAAGTGGCTCCTTCTTCTATTGCAATCTTATAATCATTACTCATCCCCATTGATAGCTCTGTACATGGTGCATATGGTAAATCCAAGGAATGAATGTTCTCCTGAAGCTCCCTTAACGAGCGAAAGCATTTTCGCAGGAAATGCTCATCATCGGTATGAGGCGCCATTGTCATCAAGCCGACCACCTTAACAGCAGGATAATCCTTGAGGCTCCTGATGAATCCTTCTACTTCCTGCGGTTCCATGCCGTGTTTCGAATCCTCGCCGGATACATTCACCTGAACGAAACAAGATATGGGCTTGTCTGCCCTTTTGTCGATTTCCTTGGCAAGGGAAAGCCTGTCCAAAGAATGTATGTATGAAACTTTATCAATAATATTCTTGACCTTCCTCGATTGCAGTGTTCCGATGAAATGCCACCGCGGCCGGCCTTTTAATACTTCCCATTTTTCTAAAAGTCCCGAGTCCCTGTTTTCACCCAAATGAATCAAGCCTGCCTGAATGGCCTCTTCGGCTCTTTCTGTTGAAACATATTTCGTTACAGCAACAATATTGATTTCATCAGGGTTCCTTCCAATTTCCGAACAAGTTTCTTTTATTTGATTTTCTATCAATTCCAGTTTTTCTGCTACTTTCATTTCATTACTCCTTCCAGCCGATAAAACTCATCATTCTTCCTGTATTCCCTTCATCTCTCCGAAAAGAATAAAAATCATCGCTGCAGGAAGAACAATAACCAGAAGTATGGATTTGTTCCTCATCCAGACCGTATTGAAGAAGCAAAAGCCTGTTCACTTCCTTCAAATCCAGATGATACTGTCCCTCTTCCTTTAAATTATAGGGTAAGTCGCCCCCATCTTCTAGTACTTTTTTTACTCCATCCATCACTCTGTCATCGACAACATAGCAATTTCGGCATATGGAGGGGCCGATGACGGCTTCAATATCACTCACCCTTGACCCTGTCTCCAGGAATCTCGTGATTACGGCCGGCCCGATTTTCCCTACTGTACCCTTCCAGCCGGCATGCGCAGCCCCGATCTTACCGGTATGCTTATCAAGGAAATAGAGAGGCACACAATCTGCATAACACATCGTCAATAGAATACCTTTGTGACTTGTAACAAAACCATCCGTATCCTTAATACTAGTGGAATAATTCGTACTTCCCCTTCCACGCTCTAAAGGATCCACTGTATGGACATTGTTTCCATGGGTCTGTTCGGCAGCTGTCCATTTGTCCAAAGGAAAGTGAAGGGATTGAGCAATCTTTCCCTTGTTCTTTACAACATCATAGCTTTCGTCACCGACATGAAGTCCCATATTCAATGACGCATAGCAGCCTTTGCTTTCCCCTCCATTTCTGGTGGTTATGCCCGCTTTCAGCCCCGGGAAATCATCAGTCCAGGCCTTAATGGTATATATGGATTCCGTCTCTTTATAAAAAGGATCTTTAGACACGAGTTGATCTCCTTCTTTTTTTATAAGTGTACCACAGATACTGAATATTCGTCATTTTTCAAGGAGATTCTTTAGGTTCCTCAAGCTGTCCTTGTATATAGTGACTCTCTTTATGTCGAACAAGGATGACATCTTCACCAATCTTCACGATACTTTTCCAAGGGATGACAACATCTTCTTCCTTTCCAAAGAACCCCAATAATTTGCCGCCGGTTCCGATTACGATGGCTTCAATCCTACCTGTATCCAGGTTGATTTCAATATCCCCTATATTCCCCAGTTTCTTTCCATCCGATATATTCACAACATCTTTGATTTGGAATTCAGAAATTCGTACCAAGCGATTCCCCTCCTGCATGCTTTTGAATGTCACCCGGCGCAAACATCATTCACCGTATTATATTGTATGCAGGAAAAAGAAAGGCAGACCCCGGAATTAAGGATCTGCCTTTTCTCGATTTGTCCAGGAGAGGTTCCGTTTATCTCATGGATTTCTCTCTTATTGGATATTCTTATTCATTTGTTTGATTGCTGCTTTCTCCAAACGGGATACTTGAGCTTGTGAAATCCCGATTTCGTCAGCAACTTCCATTTGGGTTTTTCCTTGGAAAAAGCGTTTACTGATGATCAGCTTTTCCCTGTCATTCAATCTCCGCATACCTTCCTGTAATGCGATTTCCTCAATCCAATGAAAGTCACGGTTCCGTTCATCGCTAAGCTGGTCCATTACAAAGATAGGATCTCCCCCATCATTATATATGGGCTCGAATAAGGAAACCGGATCCTGGATGGCGTCCAGGGCAAAGACAATTTCTTCATGCGGGACATCAAGAACCTTGGCAATTTCTTCGGCTGTCGGTTCTTTGGACGTTTCACTCATAAGCCTTTCCCTTACTTGCAGGGCCTTGTAAGCTATGTCACGCAGAGAGCGCGAGACGCGTATGGGATTATTGTCGCGCAGGTAGCGGCGAATCTCCCCAATGATCATTGGTACTGCATAGGTGGAGAACCGTACATTTTGACCTAAATCAAAGTTATCGATTGATTTCATCAAACCAATACATCCGACTTGAAACAAGTCATCCACATACTCACCACGGTTGTTAAAGCGTTGAATTACACTTAAGACGAGACGTAAATTACCATTAACAAGCTTCTCTCTTGCTGATATGTCACCAGCTTGCATTTGTTTGAACAGCACTCTCATTTCTTCATTCTTCAATACTGGTAATTTTGAAGTATCTACACCGCAAATCTCAACTTTATTTCGTGTCATTCTTTCCCCTCCTTGCAGGAGCTGTTGTACAAAATTCAGTATTTCCTTGAAGAGGAAAAATATGCATTTCATTTTGCCGGTGTAATGCTCAATTCCTCCAAACCCCTTACAAATACTAGAAAAAAATACGCGAAATATTTTTATTGAACGAACAAAAAGGCTGATCTTTTTAAAAGATCAGCCTTGAATTATCAAACCATTTTATTAAATTCTTTTTTCAGCCTCTTGATGATCCTTTTTTCCAGTCTGGATATATACGATTGGGATATCCCCAGCATATCAGCTACATCTTTCTGGGTCTTCTCTTCTTCCCCCATGAGGCCGAATCTAAGTTCCATTATTTGTTTTTCACGATCTGACAGCTGATGCAGAGCGTTAAACAACAGCTTTTTATCCACCGTCGCTTCCAGGTCTTTCGTAATAATGTCTTCGTCTGTCCCAAGAACATCTGACAGCAGTAATTCATTGCCGTCCCAATCTATATTCAGGGGCTCATCAAAGGAAACTTCCGATCTGATCTTATTGTTTCGTCTAAGATACATAAGAATTTCATTTTCTATGCACCTTGAGGCATAAGTAGCAAGTTTGATCTTTTTTTCGGGGTTGAAGGTATTGACTGCTTTAATCAGGCCTATTGTCCCAATGCTGATCAAGTCTTCAATGTTGATCCCTGTATTTTCAAATTTCCTGGCAATGTACACGACTAATCTAAGGTTACGTTCAATAAGGAGCGATCGTGCCGCTTTATCGCCATTGGGCAATTTATTAAGAAGAACTTCTTCTTCCTCTTTGCTAAGAGGGGGAGGCAGGGCCTCACTGCCTCCTATGTAGTAAATTTCGTCCGTCTTTATTCCAAGCTTGATTAATAATTTGTACCAAACATATAAAAATTTGATTTTTAATTTTTTCATCGTTGCTCCCCCTTCTATTTCTTTAGAATGTGAGTATAGTAATAGTATTCGAACTACGAAACATTCTGTACCGGCTTACCGGCAGCCATTTTTGGATGGACGATCGCCCCAAAGCTTTCATCTGCAGAAAGCGGTTCTTTCCTGAAAACGATCAATCCGTTTGCTGGCCAGGACGACTCATGATCTTTAAGGGTTATGGAATCGGGCTTTATCGCTGCCAGCAGCTGGCTTTTTCTTCCGACTGACTGAGCAGGGACGATTCTTAATCGGTCTGACCAATTTACATCCAGGCTGCTTTGTCCTGAGAAGATTTCTTCAGCTTCTTCACATAACACATTGATTTCTTCCGGAATGGTTCCCTTCAAGGAAGATACCGACACAATCATGACCGGTGTTTTTGAAATGGGGTCCAGCAACTGGTTGCCGCTGTCCACTAAACCTTTCACGGTAACTTCGAATGCTCCGATTTTCAAAAAGACATCCACCAGCTGATCATATTGAATTTTTACGTACTCCACGCTGTCCATCCTGCTCTTAGAAAAATACCACGCTGCAGGAAGAGCCAGCATGACGAATATCCAGCTGATCGGATCGCCGAACCCCTTGATGCTGGCCATTAAAACAGTCGTTTTAGCACCCGGGTCAAAGGTAAGGAAATAATGTGCCCCTATAAGAATCCCTCCTGTTAAAAACGTGACGAAATAAAACATGAGAAGATTTGTCAAGAAGAAACGCAGTCTCTTAAACCCGAATGAAGAATAGACCATGACTAAAGAAAATAACAGTTTTACCAGAGGATTTCCTACCAGAAACGCGTAGGGAGAAAATGAAAGAATGATGATGGCGGAACCAATTAGACTCCCTATTGCAATCCTCCACAGAACATAGTGTCTCCGGAGGATCAAGCCTGTCAGCCAGAGCAAAATAAAATCCACACATACATTCAGCAGCCAGATGACATCTAAATATAAGGTCAATCGCTACCCTCCTTAAACTTCATCTAGTTCTATGCCTCAGTTAAAACTGATTGACTTATAGGAAGTATATCGTACATCCCCTCTAAAAGTTTGTCATTTTATGTAAGGCAGGCAGGAAAACTTTTAAGAGAAAGAAGCGAAATATGTCACCTCATATTAGAACGGATCATTGTGGAGTCGTGAGTGTAGAAAATACAAAAAAGACCCCTGGAAACGGGGTCTTTTTTGTGAAAGTTATTTAACTGTACGAACATTACAGTCAGCAGTAATTATCGTCTGCGGTTTCTGTTGCGAAGGAAAGTTGGGATATCGAGTGTTTCCTCGGCACCTTGATTATTAGATGAAGAACGTACAGGTTCTTGTTGTTGAGTTTCCTCACGTTTTGGCTGTTCACGCTTCATCTGCTGTCCTGACGGAGCAGGGTTAGGCTTCACGCCGCCAAATGTAGGTCGGGTCTGTTTCGGTGCCTGTAATACTTCTTCATTGAATCCGGTTGCGATGACAGTTACTATGATATCATCTTTTAAGTCTTCGTTTATGACTGAACCGAAAATCATGTTAACATCCTGGTCGGATGCAGAAGCAACGATATCTGCAGCTTCCTGTACTTCATACAGGCTCAGGCTTGTACCGCCTGTGATGTTCATCAATACACCCTGGGCACCATCGATTGATGTTTCAAGCAATGGACTCGAAACTGCTTTTTTAGCCGCTTCTGCTGCACGATTCTCTCCTGATGCAGCTCCGATCCCCATTAAAGCGGAACCTTTATTGGACATAATTGTTTTAACATCCGCAAAATCAAGATTGATCAATCCAGGTGTTGCGATAAGGTCGGAAATACCCTGTACACCTTGTCGGAGAACGTTATCCGCTTCCCTGAATGCTTCAAGCATCGGAGTGCTCTTGTCAACGATTTCAAGAAGTCTGTCATTAGGGATGACGATTAACGTATCCACGCCTTCCTTCATGGCAGCGATCCCGCCGCTTGCCTGATTTGAACGCTTGCGGCCCTCGAAAGTGAATGGACGGGTCACAACACCGACCGTCAACGCACCGATTTCACGTGCGATCTGAGCAATGACAGGTGCCGCACCAGTACCGGTACCGCCTCCCATACCTGCGGTTACGAACACCATGTCCGCCCCTCTTAATGCTTCTTCGATCTGCTCTTTACTTTCTTCTGCAGCTTTTTTACCAACTTCAGGATTGGCTCCTGCGCCAAGTCCCCTCGTCAGTTTCCCGCCGATTTGCATCTTAATCTCGGCTTTTGATAGATTAAGAGCCTGTGCGTCTGTATTGACGGCAATAAATTCAACACCCTGGACGCCATGCTCAATCATACGGTTGACTGCGTTGTTTCCGCCGCCACCGACACCGATAACTTTTATGGTTGCTAATGAATCTAAATTTGTATCAAACTCCAACATGACAAATCCTCCTAACTCGTCGAATCAATGGATTCCTTATTATTCAAAGAAGTATCCAAAGAACTTTTTCACTTTTGACATCGCCTTATCATCTTCATGTGTTTCTTCTGTTACTTTAGCTGGCTTCGGCTTCTTATTTGTTTGTTTCGGCTGCTGCCTTTTTTCGGATGCTTCAACAGGCACAGGTTCTGCACTTACGGTCTTTCCTTGTAATCTCGCATTCTTCTGTGCATATTTTATCAATCCGACAGCTGTCGTATACTGCGGCTCCCTCACCCCGATATAATCCGGGATCGCTACTCGTACTCTGTTCTGGAATACAATTTGTGCTAATTCTAACACACCTGGGAGATTTACTACACCGCCAGTCAATACATATCCGCCAGGCAGGTCCCTGATACCCATTCTCTTCAGTTCATGGCTGATAAGGTCAAGGATCTCTTCAAGCCTTGCTTCTATGATATCAGAAATTTCTAATTGATTAAATTGTTGATGTTGGTCACTTCCGATAATCGGGACACTGAATACTTCATCTTCTGATGCATGATCATAAAAAGCATGTCCATATTTAGTCTTTATCTTCTCAGCATCTTCGGTTGACGTCCTTAGACCGATGGATAAATCCTTTGTAATATGTTCACCGCCAACCGGTAATACCGTAGTGGCCTTCAGATGACCCTGCTCGAAAACGGCTATCGTTGTTGAACCGCCGCCAATATCAATCAATGCCGCCCCCAGATTCTTTTCATCTTTAGAAAGAGCGACTGATCCGGCTGCCAATGGCTGCAGCACAATATCCACAATTTCAAGTCCTGCTTTTTCCACACAACGCAGCGTATTATGTAATATTGTCTTGGATCCCGTGATGATGGTGCCTTCCATTTCAAGGCGAACACCAATCATGCCTCTCGGATCTGTAATCTCATCCAATCCGTCAACGATGAACTGTCTTGGAATGACATTGATGATTTCCCTTTCAGGAGGGATCGACACAACTTGCGCAGCATCCATTACCCTAAGGACATCCTCATCCCCTATTTCACGGTTCTCACTGGAAACGGCAACCACTCCGTGACAATTTTGGAGTGATACGTGATTTCCGGTGATGCCGACGATGACGTGGCTTATGGATAATCCGACCATTCTCTCCGCTTGTTCTACTGCCTTCTTAATTGTATGAACAGTTTCGTCTATATCTACGATGGAACCCTTTCTGATTCCTTCCGATTCTACATTTCCTACACCGATAATGTTCAAGGAATCATTTGACATTTCTCCAATGATCACTTTCACTGTGGATGTACCGATGTCTAGGCTAACGTAAATTTCATTGCTGTTCACTCTATGGCACCTCCTTAAAGAATGTTTATGGGAACAACAACCCCTAGATAGTCTCAATTCTAAGTATATCTTAAATAAGATATTCGTCGTAACAAAAACGATTCCCTTTTAAAATTCTGAATTTTTTTCTCTTTTTTCATGATTATTCGTCCAATTGCTAATTAGTATCCGTCTGATGACTGCTATGTTCTGGAACAATCTGACTCCAAAAGCAAAAACAGCTGCCAGATATAAGTCTACACCAAGATGGACCCCTAGAAAAGCTAAACTTGCTGCCAGTAAAATATTAAAAAAGAATCCCGAAACAAAGACTTTTTCATCGTAAATATTTTGGAGGTGTGCACGTATTCCGCCGAATAGCGTATCCAGTGCAGCCAGGACTGCTATCGATAAATAGTTCGAGTACTCATCTGGAATTCTAATATCCGTAAGAAGGCCGAGTATGACCCCTACCAGCAGCCCCAATACGGGAAGCCACATATCATCCGCTACCTCCTCTTTCACTGACAGGTTCCATATAACGGACCCTTATTGTATCCTCATATGCCGGTAATTCCACTTCTTTCAAAGGTTTGGATATGGATACCCGAAGATTATCGATGAAGAAATCCTCTACAGACTGCGACACCTGCATACGGTTGTACAATTTTTGAGCGGTCTCAAGATCCTTTGTCAAAACTCTGACTTCAAACGGTATTTTGGTGATCGAGAAACCATCGATATTTGTTTCTCCGTTAATATCACGGATTACCGAAGTGTTGATAAGCCGGTGTCCATCGATCGAAATATCCATCGCGTCATATTGATTCAACTCATTTACCAGCCTCTCGAGGAGCTGAGGGGAGACAGTCTGCACTTTTTCACCCAGCAATATTTCTTCCATGGCCGGTTCAATGGTAAGAATCAGACCTGTACCTTTTTTCCCGGTCAAACCCGCTTCTGTTTTCAATTCCTCTAAAGTTTGTTTCAATGCCTGCTCGGGACTTGCTTCTCTCTCTGTTTGGTAAGTTACAAGCTTCTCTTCGACAGCCCGCATCTCCTCTAGAAGGCTGGAATTCAGTTCTTTCTCTTTTAAGAGAGCATCCCTTAATTCCCATATATCTCTTGTATCACGGACAACAGGTTCCTTGACTGTCTGAAATTGAATGGCAATCATGAAACCGATGATAATGGTGATAACCGTAAAACTCGCTTTTAGCTTGTTGTCCAATCCCCTTCACCTTGCTTCCAGATCACTTTCTATAAAATAAAAAATCACAGTCCAGACTTTATGATTCGCCAATCAATGGTTCGAGAACAATTTCCGTTTTCTTTTCTAAAGAGAATTCAATGTTCTCGTTGACCAGTTGATCTTTCACCCCGCCTGTAATATTCATTGCGGAAGAGAGAACCTCCGAATCTCCGATTGCCGTTATTTCAAATGGAGCCGGATATTCTATTCCATCGATTTGGATCACCGGTCCATGGCACAGTACATAGGAATCATGCTTCAGCCTTTGACCGTTTATGGCGACTGCTGATGCACCAGCTATATACAATTCGTTTATCACCTTGAAAATATGGTGTTCATGGACAATATAATTATTTGCGTTATCTTCATTCGGTTTATAGTCAGCGTCAGAAAGCGTCACTTTCACTCCCTGACCTTTAACTTTGGTCTTCCCTAAGAACATGCGGTACTTTTCCGCCTCTTCTGCAAGGTTGAAATAGATTTGCTTTTCTTTAGAGAATTCCTTTTCCATATTGACTACTTTTTCCTGTTTTTCATAAAGCTGTTCCTGAAGATTATTATTCTTCTGCTGCTGGGAAAGAATTTGATCCCGCAGTTCTTCTTCCTGCTTCCATTGGCCGTTGCTGCGTTTCCCTGGACCGTTTTCTTCCGAGTTGGCAATACTGTAGGAAAAAGCAAGTATGAAACCCAGAACCAGGCTTACGAGGGAGAGGATAACATGTTTACCCTTCACTTTCATCCCCGACATCTCCTTCACCTTCTTCTGCAGCATCACTTTCCGGCTCGGCATCACTTTCCGCTTCCTCAGATTCATATGACCGGAAATAAGAACCCACCTCTAAATCAATGACCCCTTTTTGCGAAGGGTCCAATTGACTGACGATCGAAGGGTAATGCTCCATCTTCTCAGAAAAAGTCCTTATGGTGGCACTCACTTCATAACCATCGTTCATAAATAAAGTTAAATGGTATTGATCAGTCTTCTTCGGCGTCAGATTTATTTCAGAAATCAGGTGCTGTACCTCTTTGGGAAGCTCCCCTAATTCAGAAATCATTTTTTTCAATGCCTTATCCTCTTTGAATCCTCTCAGAAGAGGGGCATCGACAGGAATGGAATCAGTACCCTTATTCAGCACCTTGCCATTTTCCAAAATGATCTGGAACTTATTATCTTTAAGAAGATATGCTTTTTTCCCAAGTTCATCCACTTCGATTACAAATGAATTGGGAAAGGACATCTTCACTTGAGCATTCTTTATCTCAGGAAGTTTATTCAGCCGTTCAGCGGTTTCTTTCTTATTGACACTCCAGACATTCATTCCTTGCTTTATTTTGCTCTCGGAAATAATCGTTTCGACCGGGACAAGCTCATTCCCTTTCACTTCAATGTTCTTCACATGACTGAGAGGGGATTGAAAGTAAATCACAGACAGGATCATGAGCAGGAAAAGTGCGAGCAGGAATATCAGCCTTCTGTTTGCTTTCTTTTTTCTGTGCTGTTTCAGTTTGGGAATTCTTTCTTCAATGGAAACAACATTTTCTTTTCTCATTACGTTTTCCTCAATTTCATTTCGTATTTATGGGGCATGCTTCACCATGCCTGAAAAAATGAAAGTACTCTTTCCAATACGGGTTACCTTCTCTTGGTGAAGATAGAGCAATGGATGTGAAAGAGATTAGGACGGTTATCATTTTGAAGTCAATTTACATTCCCTTACCTGCATCAAACATAATGAAAATTTCAAATAATCGTTATGTATATTCCATGGAATCATAAAGAGAATAACCTTAAATTAATTACACTCTTTCCCTCTATTCTAAACACCAATTCCATGTTATGAAAGGATGTCATTGAATTGTAAAAGTTTTGGTTAATAAAAGTAATATAACCTCCTATAATATTGAAGACCTCAGGTACTTTCACACGTTTCGTTTATGTAATTAATTGTAACATCTAACCTCCGAATATCCTATTACTATTTCAATAAAATTTGCTGAATAGTTCTTTTTTTACCAAAAAAAGATCGGCTCCCGAATCATTCTGTCAGTTGTTCCTGACGATGAATGATTGTAAGCCAATCTTTTTAGTTTCTTGAATAGCGGCTGATGTTCAGGAGGACGCCCACTGCCATGAGCATGAGGGTCAGGGAGGATCCCCCGTAGCTTAAGAATGGGAGGGTGATGCCTGTTACAGGCATCAGGCCTGTTACTACCCCGACGTTGATCATAACCTGGATGGCGATCATGGATACAATCCCTACAGCAAGGAAACTTCCAAATAGATCAGGGGCGCCAAGCGCGATCCGTATGCCCCGCCAGAGGATCAGAGCGAAAAGAAGAAGGACAAACGTACCTCCAATGAACCCCAATTCCTCTGCCAATATCGCAAATATGAAATCATTCTGCGGTTCAGGCAGATAGAAAAACTTCTGTCTGCTTTCACCCAGCCCTAAACCAAAAAGTCCTCCGGGACCGATTGCATACAGCGATTGAATGATCTGAAAGCCGCTGTTAAGCGGGTCTTCCCAGGGATCAAGGAAGGAAGTGATCCGTTTGATCCTGTATGGAGCCGAAACGACCAGGGCAGCGAATCCTGCCAAACCTGCCAGTCCCATCCAGGCAAAATGCATCACTCTTGCACCTGAAATGAAAATCATCACTACACATGTTCCGACCATGACGGTACCTGTCCCTAAATCCGGCTGAAGCATGATCATGCCGAACGCTGTAAACACCAATAACAACGAAGGCAGGACCCCTTTTCTGAAGGAAGTAATATATTTTTGGTTTTCAGACAAATATTTTGCCAGGAAAGCAATCATTGCCAGCTTCATGAATTCTGATGGCTGAATGGAAAAGGCTCCTACTCCGATCCAGCTCCGGGATCCATTTCTCAATACTCCGATTCCCGGTATCAATACTAGTACAAGCAGTACAAAACAGATGATGATAAGTACTTTTGCCCAATTTCTCCATGTCCAATACTCCACATTCATGATAAAAAACATGGCAAATACCCCTACGGCCGCAAATAGCAGCTGTCTTTTGGCAAAAAAGAATGAATCATCGAATTTATAATCTGCCCATACCGCGCTGGCACTGTACACCATGATCAATCCGACAGCTAAAAGTGTAAGTGTCACGATTATAAGGATAAAATCCGGAGTAGATTTTTTTAAAGGCATCTTAACACCTCGAATAGACGTATTTGAGCCGCTTCAAGCAATACATACCGTTCAGTTTCTAAGAATGCCTTTCTGGTTGTTTAAGTAATCTTGCTTTTTAATGACAAGCCCTTATTAAAGGTTATGCACCGCTTTAATAAAAATGTCACCACGTTCTTCAAAAGTTCGATATTGATCCCAGCTTGCGCATGCGGGGGACAACAGGATCACATCCCCTTCTTCCGAGTTTTCATAAGCGGCCGGCACTGCCTTCTCCACATTATCGACACTGAGGATCGTTTGTATCCCTGCCTTTTGTCCCGTTTGCTGCAATTTCTCAGCTGTCTCTCCGAATGTAATGAGTGTCTTTACATTTTTCAAATGAGGGATGAGGTCATCGAAACCGTTCCCTCTGTCCAATCCACCGGCAAGTAATATGGTTGGGGTGTTAAAGGCATTGAGTGCACTTTTCGTTGCCAGTGTGTTTGTTGCTTTGGAATCATTGTAAAACTTCCGTCCATTCACTTCTTTTACAAATTGAGTACGATGCTTTACTCCCGCGAATGTTCCCAGCACACTCATTATGCTTTCGTTCGATACTCCATATAATTTAGCAGCAGCCACAGCACAAAGTATATTTTCAAGATTATGTGCACCCGGCAGTACAACAGAGGACAATTCCCCGACACGTTCTTTTTTGAAATAGATTCCGCCTGCCTTTATATAGGCTCCCCTTTCCACTTCCTGAGTAGTGGAGAATGGGATAATGGACGCTTTAGTAAAATCAACAGTCTTCACGAGATGGTCCTGGTCATAATTGATGATCAAGTAATCATCTTCAGTCTGATTCTTTGTAATATTTGCTTTTGCATGCCAATATTCCCCGATATCTCCGTGATAATCAAGATGTGCTTCATAGAGATTTGTTATGATGGCGATATGAGGGGAGAATTCCTGGATCCCCATTAGTTGGAACGAGGAGAGCTCGACAACCATTTTTTCATCTTCATCCGCTGTCTGCGCCACTTCTGAAGCAACCGTTCCGATATTCCCTGCAATCAGAGGGTGCTGCCCGCCTTCATTCAGGATTTCATAGAGCAGTGTCGTTGTAGTCGTTTTTCCATTTGTACCGGTAATGCCGATCATTTCAGCCTCAGATACCAAATAGGCAAGTTCCACTTCGGTAAGAACCGGAATCCCCTTTTCAACAGCCCTTTTTATAAGCGGATTATGATAAGGGATGCCGGGATTTTTAACGACGTATTCAAAGCCTTCATCCAATAATTCGATGGGATGGCTCCCGCATATCACTTTGATCCCTTCTTGAAGGAGACCCTGAGCCTCGGGATTTTCCGCCAAAGGCTTCTGATCATTGACTGTTACAAAAGCTTCCAGCTTATGTAGTAATGAAGCGGCGCTCACTCCGCTCTTTGCCAGACCTAGTACAAGAACTTTTTTATGTTTGAACTTCGTAATTTTTTTCAATTATAACCACACCTCGATATAGATTCCTAATACAGCAAAAAGCAAACCAACCGTCCAAAATGTCACGACCACTCTCCATTCAGACCAGCCGACAAGCTCGTAATGATGGTGCAGAGGACTCATTTTGAAGATTCGTTTTCCAGTTGTTTTAAAAGAGGCAACCTGCAAAATGACTGACAATGTTTCAATAACGAAGACTCCTCCGATCAAAATCAGGATGATCTCCAGTTTCGTCAGAATGGCAATTGTAGCAATTGCCCCCCCGAGTGCAAGTGAGCCGGTATCGCCCATGAATACCTTGGCCGGGTGTGCATTGAACACAAGGAAACCAAGGACGGCTCCTACCACTGCTACACCGAATATCGCTACATCATATTGACCCTGATTCCAGGCAAGCACTGCCAAAGCACCAAAAGCAATAGCCGATGTACCTGATACCAATCCATCCAGGCCGTCTGTAATATTCACAGCATTTGAAAAACCGACCAGCCAGAATATAATGAACACTACATAGAACCACCCAAGATCAAAGGACATATCTGTCAATGGAATGGAAACAGTGGTCGGAAAGTCATTCTGCTTAAAGATGAAATAAAATATTGCAGAGATTACTATCTGGCCCAGGAGCTTTTGCTTGGAGGTTAAGCCCAGGTTACGCTTCATGACTACTTTGATAAAATCATCCAGAAAACCCAGAAGGCCAAATCCTACTGTCACGAGAAGCAAAAGATAAGTTTCAGCGCCCGGCTCGGAGTATTTTCCTGTCATAACAAAGGTTGTGATGACAATCGATAGTAGAAATACAATCCCCCCCATTGTCGGGGTGCCCGTTTTCTTTTGGTGCGACTGAGGACCTTCATCCCTGATGCTCTGACCAAACTTCAACCTTCGCAAGAAGGGAATAAATACCGGAGAGAGCAGAACGGTGATGAGAAATGCCATAATAATTGTGAAAAATATAACTTGCTCAAGCACTCTATTCCCCTCCTTTCTTACCTTGGTCCATATCTTCCAAGTTTTCTACATTCACTGCTGTTTTTAAATCAGATTCACTATTACAAATAAACTTCGTCATAATTTCCCACTTTTCTTCATTGGTTTTTTGTCTGTAAAAATGTTTAAGTTCCCGGTAAGCTGCATGGATATTATCGACCATGAACAACGGAAAATGGTTCGGTACAAATAGAGGAACCGTTTCACTTCTCTCCCATAAAGAAGCAACGGCACCATTGGTGATGCTGTCAAATAGCTTCACATGGGAATTTAATGGAATATATAACCCCTTCTCCAGTTTGACGCCGGAAAGCGGGGAAACCGTTTGAAATGCTGTCCCCCTCAGTTCGACACCCCGTGTATTTGGAAACAGTTTCTTGACATCTTCATAAAAAAGCATGATTACAGCTCCCTGATGATTTGCCTTGCAACTTCACGATCATCGAAGTCACATACATCATTCCCGATAATCTGGTAAGTTTCATGGCCTTTGCCCGCAATAAGGACAATGTCTCCTTCTTTTGCCTGAAGGATGGCTGCTTTTATTGCATCTTTTCGATCCGCAATCAACTTATATTCTTTTCCGACGACACCGGCTTCCATATCTTTTAAGATATCGATGGGGTTTTCCGTTCTTGGATTATCTGATGTAAAAATAGCAAAATCACCGTACTCACAAGCAATTTCTGCCATGATGGGCCGCTTGATTTTGTCCCTGTCGCCGCCGCATCCCACAACGACGATGATTTTACCGTCCGCTATGGATTGAATGGTCTCCAGGACATTTTTCAACCCATCAGGTGTGTGGGCATAATCAATGATCACAGAAAAAGGCTGGCCCTCCGACACCGCTTCAAACCTCCCTCTTACTCCCTGTGCGTTTTCAAGGGACTTAACACTTTGTTCGACCGGTATTCCGGCAGCTGCAGCTGCAGCAATCGCAGCGAGTGCATTATATACATTGAATTTCCCTGCAAGAGAGAGAACCATTTCCTTCTCTCCAAACGGACTGATCAGAGTAAAGGAAGATTCTGATGGATTTAATTGCAGGTCCCTGGCACGGAAATCTGCTTTCTCTGATAGACCATACGTGAATACATGCGCTGCTGTGGATTTGATAAAATAGTCCGCTGCATCGTCATCTTTGTTGATGATGGCATATTTAGGAGTTTTTTTATAATAAGTATTTCCTAATTGTGAAAACAATAAGCCTTTTGCATTGCGATACTCTTCCATGGAACGGTGATAATCCAAATGATCCTGCGATAAATTTGTGAATACGGCAATATCATAGTCACATCCATGAACCCTCCCTTGATCGAGTGCATGGGAGGAAACCTCCATGATCGCAGAAGTGACCCCTTTTCTGCAAAACCTGCGGAACGTCTGCTGCAGAGTCAAGCTGTCCGGCGTCGTATTATGACTCACCTCAAGCTCGTCGCCTGCTTTGATATGCATCGTCCCTATAAGCCCTGTCTTCATTCCATTGCTGGTAAATACCTGATCAATCAGATGAGTCGTTGTAGTTTTGCCATTCGTGCCTGTCACACCAACCAGCAACAACTGATGTGAAGGCTGTTCATAAAAATGATCCGAAAGAACAGCCATCGCTTTTTTCGTGTCCGGTACAATGATTACGGGTATAGTAACATCCACTTTCCTTTCTGCAAGGATAGCAGCTGCACCGTTTTTCTCTGCAATATGGGCGAGCGAATGACTGTCAACCTCCAAACCTTTGATGCAGATAAATAAATCCCCATTCTTTACTTTCTTATGGTGGTTTGCGATGTTTGAAATAGCCGGATTTCCTTCACCCTGTACTTTGTAAAACGGCAGTACTTCCAGCAAAGCGTGCAATCTCATCATTTCAACTCCTCACAGGTAGAAAGCAACCTTTTTATATTTTACATAAAAATAGTCTTGAAAGCTATCAACCTTTTAACTTAGTTCGTAACTTTCCTTTGACGCCCATTTATTCAGCCAGGTAAATCCGGACTGTGGAACCCTGTTTGATTTTCACACCCGGATCAGGTGACTGGTTTACAACCTTATCCCCGCTTCCACTTATATCAAGGTTTAAATTGACCAGTTGTTCCTGCAGATCTTTTTTGGTCAAACCGATTAAGTCGGGAGTTTCAATGAGAGGGATGTCATCCCATTTCATTTTCTTTTCAATTTGATCCTTTCTCTTTGGTACGCCCATTGCCACAAGACTATCCCCGATGATGCTACCGGCAATAGGGGCAGCTACGACTCCTCCAAATTGTATGGTTCCTTTTGGATTGTCGACGGCAACATACACGACGATTTCAGGATCATCAGCTGGTGCCACACCCATGAATGAAACAATATGATTATTCTCCAAGTACTTTCCATCCTTGGCTTTTTGGGCAGTCCCGGTTTTCCCTCCTACCCTGTATCCATCCACGAATGCATTGCCGCCTGTACCTTGTGCCACTACACTTTCGAGCGCTTCACGAATTTGTTTGGATGTTTCTTCCGAGATTACTTTCCTCTTTACCTGAGGTGACTTTCTCATCACAACTTCATTTGTCTCGGGATCAATCAGTTCTTTTGCGATGTATGGCTGGTACAGGGTCCCCCCGTTCACAGCGGCAGAAACGGCAGCCACCTGCTGGATCGGTGTTACGGCGACTCCCTGACCGAAAGCAGTGGTTGCCTGTTCAACAGGCCCTACACGGTCTAAATTAAACAGGATCCCTTTTCCTTCACCTTGAAGATCGATTCCTGTCTTTTGTCCGAATCCGAAGTCTTTAATATATTTAAATAATGTTTCCTTTCCAAGGCGCTCCCCCAGTTCTACAAACCCCGGGTTGCACGAATTCTGGACAACTTCGAGGAAGGTTTGAGTGCCGTGTCCCCCTCTTTTCCAGCAGTGAAGGGTAGAACCTGCCACCTCGACATGACCGGAATCATGAAATCTCTCTTTGTATAAATCTACCTTCTTTTCTTCCAGGGCAGCTGCCAGAGTAATAATTTTGAAGGTTGAACCAGGTTCATACGTACTCCATATTGGAAGGTTCCGGTTGTAAATTTCCTGTGGCACATTTCGGAAATTCGCAGGGTCAAATGTGGGACGGCTGGCCATCGCTAAAATTTCACCGTTCTTCGGATTCATCGCTATAGCAATCATGCCGTCAGGGTTATAAGTGGCCTGGGCAATATCAAGCTCCCTCTCCACGATCGTTTGAACCTTCGTATCAATTGTAAGTTTCAGGTCAAGTCCGTTCTCGGGATCTTCGAAATCATCCGCCATATCCCCCATCCTTTTGCCTTTCGCATCAGAGAAGAACTTGACATATCCTTTATCCCCCGTCAATTCTTCATCATAGGATAATTCAAGCCCCATCAGACCCTGATTATCAATACCTGCAAATCCCAGCACATGGGACAGATAACTTCCGTAAGGGTAATATCTCTTGGAATCTTCCCCAAGGTAAACCCCTTTCAAATTTAGTTCAGTGACTTCTTTTGCTTTATCATAGGATATCTTCCTGGCTTCTTTAATCAAAACCATACTGGCCTTCTGTGTTACATATTTATATGCAGTTTCTACTGAAATATTAAGAACAGGCGCCAGCTTCTCAGCTGTTTCCTGCGGATCGGCTATTTGCCTTGGAACGACAAATATCGTCGGGGCACTTTGATTACCCGCCAGCTCAACCCCGTTCCGGTCCACTATTTTCCCCCGTTCAGGCTGAAAGGGGATATTCCGGCTCCAAGAATCTTTTGCTCGGCTTGTCAGCATATCCCCCATAAAAAACTGCACATAACCAAGCCTTAAGTCAATGATGGAAAATATCAACACTCCCACTATCAGAGCAATCGCCAATCTCTTCCTTACTGTTACGTTCGATACTCTTTTCACAAATGGACCTCCCCTTCTATGGCTCGTTCCATTATATGCTTGGACACAGAGGGGTATGTATTTCTTTATCGGACAAACCATTTTCTGAAAAGGGACAAGGGTCCGCAGGCAATCCCATCTGGCTTCAAGCAAAAAGAAAAGGACGATTCTTTCGAAGCGCCCTCCAGCTCCTTGACGAAACCGTCCAGTGAGCATGGAAGGAAACATCTAATCGTCCATCCTTCTTTGCACTTATCAAATTCTATGGCCTTCCTTCTTCCGTGTCATCCTCTTGTTCTTGCTTTTGCAGTTGTTCTTCTGGAGTTTCAAAGTTAACTACAAGGGGCTCATCCTCTTTCACAGGAGTATCCGGCTGTATATTTTGGCTTATTGCAAATCCCTTGCCAACCATATTGATTCTAAGACCGGAAATATTCGCTACCTTGAATACATCCCTTATCGACCATCCCTTCATATTCGGTATGGTGACTTCTCCGTCCGTTCTCAGAATGATCTTTCCTCCTTCAAGGATCTCGTTTCCTGCTTGAGGAAGCTGTTTGATGACTTCTGATCCGTTCCCTACAATCACAGGTTCTCCTCCTGCTTCTTTGATTTCAGCCTTTGCTTTTTCCAAATTAAGGCCTGACAGGTCCGGAATTTGTTCCTGTTTCAAGTTTACCTTTTCCTGCGGCTTGATGTTCAAATATTTCAGGCTGTTCTGCATGACAGGTTTAAAAACTTGCGAGACTGGGTCGGACCCTATTTCGGTAGCCTCTAATTCCGGCTGCTGTATCCCTACATAAACAATCAACTGAGGGTCATCTGCAGGGGCCATCCCCATAAAGGAAAATAGATAGTTTTCCTTTCCGTATTGATACCCCCCTGTTTCCGGGTCGGGGATCTGGGCAGTTCCGGATTTACCGGCTACACTGTAGCCTTCTATCGCAAATCTCTTGCCGGTACCATTTTCCGAAGTTACAGTCGTCGCTAAATATTCTCTTGTCTTCTCTGCCGATTCCTTCGTTATGGGATTACCCGCCACCTGAGGTTTTGTTTCTTTCACTGTTTCTTTTGTATTTGGATCGACCACTTTCGAGATGATATATGGTTTCATCATCTTTCCATCATTCGCAATCGCTGATTCCGCCTGAATCATCTGCAGAGGGGTAACGGTCGTACCCTGACCGAAGATGGTGGTATATTTCTCGATTGGATAGTGGTAAAGGATAGAGCCTGAAGCCTCATGAGGCAGGCCGACATTCGTAGGTTCCCCGAATCCGAAATCGTGAAGGTATCCTTCAAACTCTTTAAAACCGATTTTATCCAACAGATATGCAAATGCAACATTGGATGATCTCTGAACACCTTCAAGGAAAGAAATGGACCCCCACCCTTCGCCGCCGTTGTGATCCCGGATAGGATTCGGTACATTATCCACTTTATAAGTACCAGATTGATATGCTTCATTAGGATTGAATTTCCCTTCATTCACTGCTGCTGCAAGCGAAAAAGACTTCATTGTAGAACCTGGTTCAATGGTTTCTTCCACGATGGTATTCGTCCAGTTATCCGTCAGTCCCACCCTCGTATCAGGATGGAATGTCGGGCGCTGGGACATCGCAAGAATTTTCCCCGTTTTGGGATCCGATACTATTGCGAACATATTCTTCGGCTTATACTGTTTTTGCACTTGATTCATGGCTTCTTCCAGGAACGTCTGGATTTTCTTGTCAATCGTCAAATAAATATCATTTCCATCCTTCGGAGGGGTGACATGCTCTTCAGAATTGGGAAGGAGATATCCCCATACATCACTTTTGTATTCAACTGAACCATTTTCACCGCCAAGGATGTCATTAAAGCTTTTTTCAATTCCCATCTTTCCTGTTGTAACGGGCTTGCCGTCCTCATTAGTCGACTTTTGCGCAAACCCGATCAGATGGGATGCGAAGGTACCATTGGGATAAAACCTTTTCGCTTCTTTCCTGAATGTAACTCCAGGAAGCTCTTCATCTTTTATGTCAAGCATCATCTGATGGGTAAGAGCCCTTCCTGCTGCACCGAATTCAACCTGGTAAGCACCCTCGGTTGTCAGTTTTTCATAGATTTCACTTTCATCCATTTCGATGTAGTCAGAAAGTACACTTGCAGTCTTTTTTGGATCGGTTACATGTTTTGGATTATCGGGATCGCTTGTCACTGTCGGGCTGAGGATGGCAACCAACGTGTAGGCTGAGGTGTCCTCTGCTATGACTTCCCCTTTTTGATCATATATGGTTCCTCTGTGGGCTTCCAGGATACGGCTTTTGATATATTTTTCAGCTGCCTGTGATGCCAGCACTTTCCCGTCTGCCTCACCAGTGACCTGGATTGTGATAAAACGAACCATTAATACAAAAAAGAGCAAGCCGAAAATCCCGAAAAGGATGGCTGCCCCTATGTTCATGCTTGGTCTCTTTTTCATTATTGTTCAACAACCTTCACGTTCTTTTCTTTTAAGTTAAGTCCAAGTTCCTTTGCTTTTTCCAAAATACGTTCATAAGTACTTAACTCGCTGATTTGAAGCTTAAGGTCATTATTTGCCTTCTCCTGCTTTTCAACGGCTGTTTCCATTACCTGCACTTCTTTATTCACGTCGTATATGGCTGCTTGAGTCTGGACGATTTGGACAGCCAGGAAGCAAAATACCACAGCAAAGAGTGCTACCAGAATCTTTTCCCCCGGTGTAATGACAGATCGCTGCTCTCTTCTTAGGGGCTGGGGATTCACCCCGACAGTTTGTGAAGACTGTTCAACTTGCTCCCTTTCATACTTTCTGGCTAAGTTACTCATTGTTTCTCCCTCCCATTTCCTTTTTTATTATCTATTTTTTTCTGCTATTCTTAACTTTGCTGATCTCGCTCTGTTATTTTCTTCTAGTTCCTCTTCACTGGGTAATATCGGTTTTCTCGTGACGAGCTTTAACACCGGCTCGTATTCTTCAGGAATGATAGGGAGCCCTGGCGGCAGTTCCGGGCCGGAGGCTTTCTCTTTAAACATCGTTTTGCACATGCGATCCTCTAAAGAGTGGAATGTGATAACACTGACCCTTCCCCCTTTTCCAAGCACATCGATCGCCTGTTCAAGGGAATCCTCGAAAGCCCCGAGTTCATCATTGACTGCAATCCTGATTGCCTGGAACACCCTTTTGGCAGGGTGGCCTCCTTTTCTCCTTGCAGGTGCCGGAATGCCTTCCTTTATCAATTCAACCAGCTCTCCAGTCGTTTCTATTGGTTTTAATTCACGTGCAGCTTCGATCTTCCTGGCGATCTGCTTTGAAAATTTTTCTTCCCCATACCGATAAAAGATACGGACAAGGTCTTCGAATGACCAGTGATTCACTACATCGAATGCAGTCAGATCACCTTCGAGGTCCATCCTCATATCCAGCGGGGCGTCGTGGTGATAGCTGAAGCCCCTTTCTGGTGTATCAAGCTGTGGTGATGACACACCAAGATCATATAGGATGCCATCTACATTATGTACCCCAAGCTGCTCAAGCTCATGTTTCAAATTTCGGAAATTCGATTGAACAAATGTCACTTTTCCTTTATAGGGGGAAAGTTTTTCCTGAGCGTGGCTGATTGCCGTTCCATCTTGATCAAAGCAGTACAGATGCCCCTTGTCGGATAATTGGCTCAGCAGGTATTCACTGTGCCCTGCACCACCAAGCGTACAATCCACATAAACGCCATCTTCTTTAATATTCAATCCATCTACTGTTTCCTTCAATAATACCGTTGTATGTTTAAACATGTTGACGTCACCTTTCCAATCGAACATTTTTGAGCTGTCAAATATCAAACCCTATCATATTCTCAGCTAATTCTGCAAAAGAATCTTCAGACTCTGTGAAGTAGTCTTCCCATAATGCCTTACTCCAAATCTCAATCCGATTGGAAACTCCAAGGATGATGCATTCTTTATCAAGCTTTGCGTAATTGACAAGAGTTGAAGGGATGTTGATCCTGCCGGTCTTGTCCAACTCACTTTCAGTTGCCCCAGAAAAGAAGAAGCGTGTAAAGGCACGGGCGTCTTTCTTTGTAAGCGGCAGTGCTTTCAGCTTTTCTTCAAGTGCCCGCCATTCATCCATGGGGTAGCCAAATAAGCATTGGTCCAATCCACGGGTAATCACGAAAGACTCGCCGAGTAGATCGCGGAACTTGGCAGGCACTATTAAACGGCCTTTATTATCAATGTTATGTTGATATTCGCCCATGAACATATGCACTGCCCCCACTTTCTATCACAAATGTACCACATCCCCCCACTTTTCTCCACTGTTTTCTAAATTCTCTTTTTATAAAATTTCCCCTTTAATTTTTCTTTTCCTTTTTCCCCCTTTTCTTGACAGGGAAAGGAAGAAAAACTTGTCTTTTTACCACACAAAAAGGACTTCTTTCGTCTTTTATTACGAAAGAAGTCCTTTTTTATTCGTTACTTATAATCAAATGTAAACAACTTTATGGGTTCCGTCAAAATCCATCGGGAGGGATGCCAGTTCCCGGATGAAATCCTCTCCATATTTATTAAGGAAGTAAAGCGCATTCCAAGTTCTTTCCTGGGGACCGTCGTTTGGGCGGAGACAGTTTTCCACCTTGGCGAAGTCTGAGAACGTCTTGTCATGTTTATCCCTCAATGCCTTATCTGTTCTTGCCCTTAAGAAATTTAATTGATGAAGATGGATAGATAGATTCTTTTCCGCTATTTGATCCAACCCGTATCCGATCTGTTCTGTCTTATGACGGATATCTTCATACTTTTTCTGCAGCATTTGTTCGAGATCGGATATTTCCATTTCCAGTCTGGGTAACTTAATGGAGTCCCAGTATCTCTCACGCTCTTCAGTCACACCATTCATTAATACCTGAGACAACGACAGGCCAAGGAGATTCATTTTCTTCTCCACGTCCCTTTCAATCAGGGTGATATTCAGCCTTGGAACGACAGGCGGGATTTTTAATCCGGCGTATTCGAAGGCTTTTTTCAATTCACCCCAATAGGCAATCTCACCTGGTCCTCCGATAAACGCAAGGGTCGGAAAAAGCCATTCTTGCATAATCGGCCTCGTTACCACATTGTTACTGAATTTTTCAGGGTTTTTTTCAAGCATCGACAGCAGTTCACCGGCCGGAATCACACTGCCGGTATTTTTTTCAGTAAAGCTGAAATCTTCTCTTTCCAGTAACGCTCGTTCGTTGTTTAAGTTGATGAATATATTCGCTGCATCAGGAGAGATATCCAATTGGGTGTTGAACCCATTTCTTTTTATTTCATCCTGCTGCTTTAGAACTGCATTCGTAATCTGCTGACTTCCCTCGATCAGATGATGAAAGTGGTGCTTTTCAAGGGACCGTATTTGCGGGTAGGCGGAATCGATCACAAGCAGTCCAAAGTCTTTGAACAGGTGCATGACGAAGTGGGCGAAGAATCTTACAATATCGTTCTGCTCTTCTATCATTTCTGTCAATTCGCCTGCCAGTTTTTTTGTATGCGGGGTTTCACCGAGGGTCTTTAGAATTTCTGTCACCCAGCTCTTCATCACGTTTTTATCATATAGAATGTCTGAAGTCATTTTCTTTCCAGACACTCTCTCCGGGTAGCCTTTTTTCTCGATTATGTCCCCTTTCTCGAGATAAATGTGATTCACTTCCTGATAATCATGATCTTCCCCGGCAATCCAAAAAACAGGCACTACAGGATGATTCAACTCTTTTTCCTGCTGTTTTGCCAATTTAATGACAGAGATGATTTTATGTATCGTATATAATGGACCTGTTAACAAACCAGCCTGCTGCCCAGCCACGACGGTGACTGCATCCTTGTTCAATTTTTCAAGGGAATCACATACTTCCTGCGATGCCGGCAGGCCTTTCATATACGAAGCGATACAATCCGTCAGCTCTTCACGAGGAAATTCTCGGGGCATCAAATCATTCAACCTCCGGGAATAGACATCGTGCTGATTTATATTATAGTGAAAAAAAGAAGTCACTGGTTCTTTTTGCTCTATATATAATGAAGCAAACTGATTGATCGCCGGAATGTTCAGACTCTCCAATTCCATATGAACTACTACTCCTTTTCTGGCTCTTTATTTCCTAACGATGAGTATAACATCTCACTGACCGAAAAGAAAAAAAACTGCCTGCAAAAAAAGACTAATTCAGTTCGATTATTCTTATGATCAGGCCCGTGATCATCAATGTTATATAGGCCGTGAAAAACAGAAGGAAATTGATCCGCCAAACACCCCTGATGAGCTTCGGATAATGGATTTCCCCTTTTGCCTTCCAATATAATACGGCAAATATCAATCCTATACAGCAAACACTAAGAAAGATAAGCCATAAATATGAAGTGTTCCAGATGGCCAGCACAATGAAGTGGACTGAAACCATCAGCAAGAATGTGGTTACGTCAATCGCCAGATGAACCGCTTTCCGGTGATTTTTCATTACTTCCTTTGCAATGATAAAGCTGATGAAATACCCCAAAAATGGGATAATGACAAAAATGGCAATGATTGTAGAAAAAATGGAAGCCATTTTACCCCCCCTGACCTTCTCTTTCGATTCCTTTTACTAATTCGTAAAGTGTTTTCATGATGGGTAAAAAATGGTTTTCTTTTTCGGCCTTTATCAATAAGGCTCCCAAAATGGTTTCAACCTCTGTATTTCTTTTCTCTTCTATATCCTTGAGCATGGATGAACGATTAGATGAAGTGCTTCTGGCTATATCCACCACTTCCTGAAAGCGGATATGGTCTTTCATGTGAGGAAAAAGAATCTGCAATTCATCGAATAACGTACGCTGTAAATGAAGGAAATGCGGGTTTTCCGCCAGCCTGCCATTCTTTATACGGGCAATTGAGGTTAGGGGATTAATCAGAACATTAATAAATAATTTCTTCAAAACCATTTTTTCATAGTCGTCTTGGAGTGAAAAAGGAAAATATTTTATTTCCTGTATTAATAGTTCTTCTATCCCCTTCGATTCTCCTCTTATAAAAGCTATATTTGTTCTGCCATTACCAGTGTGTACGACCGAGTGATCGTTTTCTTTAAGTGCTCCATGTTCGACTGAGCCTGCCAGAATGGTTTCATGAGGGAGATTTTTCACACGCTCTATGTGGCCTATGCCATTTTGCAGGAATAATAACGGGACTTTGACATCAGTATTTGACAATGCATTTATAACCGGTTCAAGGTCATATTCCTTTACAGCAATAATGAGCGCGTCAAACCCCAAGCTGCTTTCCCGGAGCATCTCTGTTTTGATAAAAGAATGATCATAACAATCATCCCTCTTAAGGGTTATACCATAACTGTTTATATCTAGTACTTGCTCAGCTCGCCTTGCCAGCAGGGTGACATCAAACTTCTTACTTAAATAATGGGAGAAAAGAAGTCCGACTGCGCCTCCCCCAATAATACCTATCTTCATGATATCTCCTTTTTTAAACAGATTATGTACTACTCATATTTTAGCAAATATTTCCCTTAAGGAAAACTCAGGAAAAACAAGCCATTAAAAAACTTGTTCCTGAATTTCTCAGGAACAAGTTGCTGTTAAAACTTTATACCGGATATACCGGATGCTTTCTTTCACTGAAAAGCACTTCTTTTGTTTCGTACAGTTTAAACCGCTCAATCAACACGGAACGCAGCTCATTAGGAGCAGTGATTTCATCGACGATCAATTCTGAAGCCAATTTATAAATATCGATGTGTTCTTTATATTCCTGTTGTTTCTCTTGAACGTATTTTATTCTTTCTTTCGGGTCTTCTATTGCCTGGATCTTATTCGAATATACGGCGTTGACTGCTGCTTCCGGCCCCATTACTGCGATTTGTGCAGAAGGGAGGGCAATGCAAACATCCGGATCGAACGCAGGACCCGCCATTGCGTACAATCCTGCGCCATATGCTTTTCTCACAATAACAGAAATCTTTGGTACAGTCGCCGAGCTCATGGCTGCAATCAGTTTGGCACCGTGCCTGATAATTCCCGCTCTTTCAACTTTCGTTCCAATCATAAATCCTGGGACATCTGCAAGGAATAGCAAAGGAATATGAAATGCATCACACAGCTGGATGAACTTGGCCCCTTTATCCGCTGAATCATGGAACAAGACCCCGCCTTTAACCTTCGGCTGGTTGGCGATAATCCCGACTACTTTTCCATCCATGCGGGCAAATCCTGTAATCAGTTCCGGCGCGAATAATTTCTTCATTTCAAAGAAGCTGCCTTCATCAATCAGAGTATTTATGCCTTCGTACATATCAAATGGTGCATTTTGATGCTGAGGTATGATATCTTCAAGCAATCTTTCAGCTTTTGGAGCCAACCCTTCTTTAACCGACGGCTTCTCCTTATAGTTAGCAGGGAAATAACCCAGATATCTTTTTGCCTCTTCGATTGCTTCTTCTTCAGATGAAGCCAGCAAGTCACCGCAGCCGCTGACGGAACAGTGCATTCTGGCACCGCCCATTTCTTCAAGCGTAACTTTTTCTCCTATAACCTTCTCCGCCATACGCGGTGACCCCAAGTACATTGATGCATTCCCATCAACCATGATGACGATATCACAGAAAGCCGGGATATACGCCCCGCCTGCCGCGGATGGGCCGAAAAGGATACAGACCTGAGGGACCATCCCGGACATTTTCACTTGGTTGTGAAAGATCTTACCTGCCCCCCTGCGATTCGGGAACATCTCAAGCTGGTCTGTAATACGGGCTCCGGCTGAATCGACTAAATAAAAGATAGGGACCTGTAGGCGCAGGGCCGTTTCTTGGATGCGGATGATTTTTTCTACAGTCCTCGCACCCCACGATCCTGCTTTAACCGTAGAATCATTGGCCATTACACAGACAGTTTGTCCGCCTACTTTGCCGATGGCTGTTACAACACCGTCTGCAGGAAGGTCTTCCGCTTTGTTGTTTGCGAACATGCCGTCTTCCTGATAATCCCCATTATCAAATAACAGCTGAAGACGATCACGGACAAAGATTTTGTTTTGTTCTTTTAATTTTTCGTGGTATTTCGGCTGACCGCCGGCGCTTATTCTTTCTTTTGTTTCGTTGAGTGTATCTATGAATGTTTTAGATGCAGTCATATGAATCCCCCTTTGTTCGTTATGTAGTGTTTGTACCCCTCTGAAAACGCTATTTTCATCTACTTTAAGTCATTTAATACGTTATGGCTATTCAACTCCGCTGTTGGTTTCCATGCAAGACTACGCTTTTCGCTGGTGACCCGTGAACTCGGCTTATTCACGGGTGAAGGAACTGTCCAGCTCCAGGGCTTAGAGGCACATGTCATAAGCCAAACCGACCAAGAAGGCAAAGAACGCCTTCTAGGCCGCTTCGTCTTATGCCACACGCCTCTGAGCAAAGCCCTTCCGCTTTTCTAGTAGGAGTCTTCGTCTTCCACTCCAACAAACAGCTGGAACAGTCTCTTACCATAAAATCACTTTTTATCATTATTCATTAGAATGTATCTTCATCAATATACGTCCGAAAATTAAAACATACCAATATCCATAGCTCTCTTATCCTTCAAGGACTAGAAGTACGTCGCCTTCGTTGACGAAGTCGCCGATGTTTACTTTTATTTCTGAGACTTTCCCTTGGGCTTCGGCCTCGACCGGGATTTCCATTTTCATTGATTCAAGCATGAGTACTGTATCACCTGCAGCGACACTCCCCCCATTTTCTACCAATACATTTAATACTGTTCCTGCCATTGCTGCTGTAATTTCTTTCATTTTCATTTCCTCCAATTGTGAGTTATCATCTTATGCTCTATTTGCGGTTAAATAATCCTGAAGCCACTTGGTTGTATACGTACCATCAAGAAACTCTTTTTCCCCTATGATTTCCTTGAAGAGACTTACATTTGTCTTCAGGCCTTCTATTTGTACCGCAGAGAAAAATGCTTTTGCCTTTTCAATTGCTTCTGTTCGGTTTTCACCTGTTATGATGCATTTTGAAATCATCGGATCATAGAAAGGTGAGACTTTATTTCCTTCTTCGTATCCAGAATCTATTCTTACATCTTCACTTCCGCCCCAATCAAGCACCTTTATCACACCAGGTGAAGGATAGAACGTTTTAGGATCTTCAGCATAAATCCTGAATTCCAGCGAGTGACCTTTAGAAGTGATTTCTTCCTGTTTCATTAAAGGCAGCCGCTCTCCCGCAGCCACCAGGAGCTGCCATTTAACAAGGTCAAGACCGGTGACGGACTCCGTAACCGGGTGCTCCACTTGAAGCCTTGTGTTCATTTCAAGGAAATAGAAGTTTTCTTCACCATCCACTATGAATTCAACCGTTCCCGCATTGATATAGTCAACTGCCTTCCCCGCTTTGACGGCAGCTTCATACATCGCTTGTCTTGTCTTCTCTGACAGGACAGGTGAAGGGGATTCCTCTATTACTTTCTGGTTGCGTCTCTGAACTGAACAATTCCTCTCAAATAAGTGGACAATGTTCCCATGGCTGTCACCGAATATCTGAACTTCAATATGACGCGCATTCTCCACACATTTCTCAAGGAAAACTTCATCTTTACCGAAATAAGCTTTTGCACGGTTTTTTGTAGAATCGAAGCTTTGAACGAGCGCTTGCTCATTTTCACAGCGGATCATACCGATCCCGCCCCCGCCTCCGCTAGCCTTAAGCATGACAGGATACCCGATTCTTTTGGCAAGTTCCTTGGCAGTGTGAATACTGTCAACCCCGCTTTCACTTCCCGGGACAACCGGGACCCCGGCCTGCTGCATAACCTTCCTGGCTTCTACTTTATCTCCCATTTTCCGGATGGTACTGTGGGATGGCCCGATGAAGGTAAAACCTTCTTCAGATACTCTTTTAGCAAAATCGCCATTCTCAGATAACAGGCCATATCCTGGATGGATTCCGTCTACCTTTTCCTTCCTGGCCACTTCAAGAATATGATCTATAACTAAATAAGATTTGTTTACGGGCGGTTCACCGATTCGATGAGCGATATCTGCATCCTTGACAAAAGGCAGGTCCTCATCTGCATCAGAGTAGACAGCAACCGTCTGAATGTTCAAATGTTTACACGTTTTAATGATTCTTGAAGCAATTTCTCCCCTGTTTGCAATTAAAACTTTTTGCACACTATCTCCCCTTTCGATACAAAAAAACTGCAATACATATAAAGATTTCTACAAAACTCGCCGAAATCCTCCTCTCTATTGTAAACGTTTTCTTATTTGAGTGCAGAATTTTTTGTTTATTTGTTATATAATAATAGTAAATAATTTATTTTTTTAAAAAAAATTTGCAAATGGATTCAGGACGAACCATTTATGCAGGTACTAAAGGAAGTAATAGTAGGAGGTAAAAAGGATGGCAGTAAAAGTTGAAAAGTTAAAAGTGAATTATAAAACTCTCGAAGAGTTTAAGAAGTTTAAAGAATATGGTGTACAGGAGTTATCCATGCTTGAGGACCTTCAGGCCAATATTATCGAAAACGACAGTGAGTCCCCTTTTTACGGTATCTATTTCGGGGATACATTGATAGCACGGATGAGTCTGTATCAAAGGGAATCCCGTTTTGATCAATATTTCGATCCTCCGCAAAGATATCTGGAATTGTGGAAGCTTGAAGTTCTGCCTAAATATCAAGGCAAAGGCTACGGCAAGCTGCTTGTTGAATTCGCAAAAGGGTTCGGCCTGCCGATAAAGACGAATTCCCGGATTAAATCCCAAGGTTTCTGGGAAAAGATGGGCTTTGAGCCAGTCACATATGATGTAGAAAGAGATCTTGGTGAAAACCCGATGGTCTGGTATCCTGAAGGTGTAAAAGAACAGAAAATCAGTTGAACATTTTAAAGGCTGGCTAATATAGCCAGCCTTTTATATTCTCTTTTATTTGTTGACCCTCTGAAGATTCCCATTCTTATCCATCTGGAATTTTACTTTTTCTTCATTCCCTTGCAGAAGGGCCATCTTTCTCGCTTTTTCAAAAATCGTCAACAGGGATTTATGATCTTCTTCCAGTAAGGAGAATTTGCTTTTATATTCTTTTAATTCCGATTCAACCTGTTCAAACTTATGTGTTAATTGAGAGATTTGTTCATGCAGCTGTTCATTCTCAAGCTTTACCTTGGCTTCATTACTGACCGCTTCTTCCGCTTTCTGTAAATACTGGATCATGCTGCTCATCGAGAAGTGCTCAGGTGAGATTTCCCCGATATCTGTTTGAAAAGTTGTTGTTTCCTGTGGAAGTTTTTTCACCGGCGGGGTATGTTTTTTTGCTTGTTTCCTTTGTTTCTTTGCTAACTCTATTCCGGATTTATATTGTTTACGCACAAATGAATTCCACCGGAAACCGCATGCGGCGGATGTCCTCGATAGCTTTCTTCCAACTTCTTCAAACGCCTTTAGCTGAGTGCCGCCTTCTCGTATATGGCGCAATACAACTTCAGCAAGTATTACATCCTCATCCTGACTCCAAGCATCCTGTCTATTTGAAGACATTTCCATCCCTCCTGTTAAGATCCATTTATTCATGCATATGCACTTACTAGAGAAGATAGAATCAACAGAATACTTGAGTTCAAAATAATTGGTTCGGTATTGCTATCTGGCTAAGAAACGGTCAACCGCCCTGTGATGTTCCTCCTTAGCCCACAACCTGGAGCATTCACGGATTTCACTTTCGATACTATCCTCCATCGCAGCTTGGTCCCAACTGTTCAACTGCTGTTTTTTGTATGCTTGGAGTACCCCGGCGGCCTTAGTCGATACAGCTTTTAATAACGGCAGTTCCCTTATATCTTCCGTCTCCTCCAGAAGTTCATTTATGAATCCAAATTCGTATAAATTTTCAGCTTCATGTACGCTTGCTTCCATGAGAAGGGATAATGCTCTTGGAGAGGAAATCCTTTTGTGCAGCAAAGTTCCTCCTCCCCAGCCGGTTGTAATGGCAAGGTTCCCTTGTACAAATCCCATCTTCACACCTTTCCTGGCAATCCTTACATCGCATGCAGCCGCAATCTCACAGCCTCCACCGATTGCCGTCCCATTGATAAATGCAAATGCCGGTTTTGGAAGGAATGCAATCCTTGTTAAGATACTCCCCATCCTCCTGAGCATTTTATAGCTTTCCTCTTCGGTTTTCAGCAGGTGAAATTCTGATAAGTCCCCTCCTGAACAAAAGGCTTCTTCACCGCTGCCTGTGATGACAAATGCTTTGACGGACGGATTCACATTACACTCATTTAACGCTTTATCCAAACCGTCCATGATTTCATAATTGATTGCGTTTCTTTTTTCAGGTCGGTTGATTATAAAATGAAGTATGCCTTTTTCATCTTTATGTATGATGTAGTCCCCCATGTTTTATGCCCCTCCTTTTTACTATAGTGTAATCGGATTCATCGGACTTGAACAGGGGCTCAAATAAAAAAAGCGTGAAGAGCCATGGTCTCTTCACGCTTTTTTTTATTGCAAACAAAATTATTTGCTTACAACTTCTTTTCCTTTATACGTTCCGCACTCTTTACAAACACGGTGTGCTAGTTTCATTTCACCACAGTTTGGGCATTCTACCATACCAGGTACACGTAGTTTGAAGTGTGTACGACGTTGTCTTTTTGCTGTTTTAGATGTTCTTCTAAAAGGTACTGCCATTCTTCCCACCTCCTTAAAGAGATAAAAATATTATGAAGCCAGAACGAACTGGTACTTCGCTTTTAAGAGTTCTTGTTTTGATCAAGAAGCTTTGCTAAATCAGCGAGCCGAGGATCAACTTTATTTTCTTTTTCCTCTTCGACTTCATAAGCTTGTTCTTCGGTCAGTACTTCCCAGTTCTTTCCGGAAGGAAGCTTATCCTGTTCTCTCGCTTCATCGCTGATTACCTGCAGTGGAATCTCAAGTAACAGCAATTCTCTGATTACTGGTTTTAAATCAATTACATCCCCTTCGATGCGGTGGACTTCTTCCTCTTCATATTGATCATATTCTGTCTCAGAAAGAAGGAAGGTTTCAATCGTTTTAAGATCGATCGGCAAATCCACGTCCAGAAGGGTTCTTGAACAAGGTAAGACCATATGCCCGGTTATGTTAAGATGGAATGTGACGCGATTTGTTCCGATGTCAGCCTTTCCACTTACATGGATCGGGGAAACTTCCCTGACTTGCGGATCAATTTCTTTGGGATCGTCGAAAGTCACTGTTTCATCAAGGGTAAGTCCTTTATCCCTGTACTTTTGCAATTGTATTATCGACCATTTCAATGTCATCACCTCAAGGCAACAAAGGTAATTATAGACTTGATATTACCGTTTGTCAATATTTTTTCTTTACACTTATTACTGTGTCAGTGTTGCAATTATAACGCTTTATGATAACCGGTTTCAAATATTTTTGAATATCCGATATGATACTTATAGATATTTAACATGTATTCATCCATTTTTTGCAGAAGGAGTGACATTTACTATGAAAGCAACAGGGGTAGTAGTTGAGTATAATCCGTTTCATAATGGACACCTGCATCATCTGACTGAGACAAAAAAAACATCGGAGGCTGATCTTGTAATCGCATGTATGAGCGGGCATTTCCTTCAGCGCGGTGAACCCGCCCTAGTCTCAAAGTGGGCAAGGACAAAAATGGCTTTGGCTGCAGGGGTCGATATAGTCATTGAACTGCCTTATGCATTTGCGACACAGCATGCAGAAACGTTCGCAAAAGGATCCATTTCCCTGCTCCGTGAAATAGGATGTGAGAGCTTTTGTTTTGGAAGTGAAGACGGGGGACTATCCGCATTTGAAAAAACGGTCGAATTAATCCTGAACAACCGGAGTGCATATAATGCATCGGTAAAAAACTATATGAAGGAGGGCTTAAGTTACCCTTCCGCTTTATCCAATGCTTTCAAGGATCTGGAAGGCAGCGAAAAACTGATAGACTTAAGCAAGCCGAATAATATTCTGGGGTTTCATTACATCGAAGCAAGAAATAACGCCGCTCCGGATTTAAAAGCTTTTACGATAACCCGCGAATCGGCAGGCTATCATGATGAACACTTTGCGTCTCCTTCAATCGCAAGTGCCACCAGTATCCGTAAGAATCTTTTTGATCCGGAACAAGAAGAAAGCGTGATTAACCGATACATACCATCCGCCACACACGGAATATTGGAACATTACAAGAAGGAATTCGGAGGGTATCACAGATGGGAAAATTATTGGCCATTGCTTCAATATAAGATCATGTCCTCTTCACCTTCCCAGCTCCGGGAAATCTATGAAATAGAAGAAGGCATCGAAAACAGAATGATCGAAAGCTCAAAGTCAGCGATTTCGTTTGAAGATTTCATGAAGAGGGTGAAATCCAAAAGGTATACGTGGACGCGCCTGCAGAGAATGGCGCTGCATATATTGACCAATACAACAAAAAGTGAAATGAATGAAAGGCATGCTGCCCCTTCTTACATCAGATTGCTGGGGATGAATAAGACCGGACAGCAATACTTGAATAAAATGAAAAAATCATTGGAACTTCCGCTGGTCAGCAAACTTTCCAGTGCTGATAAAAACGATATACATTTAGACATGAAAGCTGCCGAAATCTATTCACTTGGTCTTTCCTCTAATGAAGTAAAGAAAAAGCTCCTTCATCAGGAATGGTCTCAGCCTCCGATCTTGATGGGATAAGATGAAAGCAAAAAAGAGACTGCCTGCGCAGTCTCTTTTATTGTTTATTTCACAGGAAGTGATTGTAAGAATTTTATTGCTTCATCGAATGTCTTGATCGGAATGATTTTCATGTCTGTCCCGATGTCTTCAGCCGTCTTTTTGGCTGCTGAATAATTGGATTCAAGTTCTGGGTTCTCTTTCTTTATTTCCTCTGCAATTGTATCATCAGGGGCCAGGAAATACTCTGCACCAGCTTTATCAGCTGCGATGATTTTCTGCTCGATCCCCCCGATTCTGCCAACTTGCCCATCTTCAGAAATTGTTCCGGTCCCTGCGATGGGATACCCTTTAGTCAAATCCGGTTTCGTCAATTGATTATAAATTTCGAGACTGAACATCAAGCCGGCTGACGGACCGCCGATTTCTTCGGTATCAAGGGATACCTCAGGGTCGGTGACAATATCCTTGTCGTCACTTAATGAAATGCCAAGTCCCACTTTATCCGGCATTTCCGGAAATTCCTGTAATGGAACTGTTTCAATTTTCTCTTCATCATTTCTAATAAACTTTATCTCCACTTTATCGCCTTTTTCTTTCTTCCCGACATACTGGATGAACTCTTCAGAGGATTCAAATTCCTTTCCATCAATGGCTGTCACCCTGTCGCCCGGTTTCAGGATTTCAGAAGCAGGCATTTCTGGATACACATTCAAAACATAGATCCCTTTATAATTATAATGATAGGGTTTATTTGCTGCTTTGAAGGCAACTTCAATCGCGTGATTTTGTGAATTTTCCATGAGCTGAAGTTGTCTCAGATTATATTCTTCATCACTTTCATGAGGATTCCGGATTTCTTCAACAGGATAAATATACTCGTATTTTCTTAAACTGGCGATAAGATAGGCATATATATTGGCTTTCCCCATCCTTACTGTGGTAAGCATAAATTCACCCTCATCATCAAAGCCGTCTTCCACTTTTACGATGGGATCCAGCTCATGGGCGCCGCCTGGCTTCGTTACATAATATGGAAGATAATAAAAAGATGTTGCTACGATAAATACCGTCATCACAACCATAATTCTGATCAGCGTTCTGTTCTTCATAGATTTTACCCCTTCCATTCCTCAAGCGCTTTTTTAATAGAAGGAATAACCTTCCTCGCCTCCTCTTCCCCCATATCAATTATTTCTTCGATATTTTTGAAAGCCCGTGTACTGTACATTTCAACATGCGGGCGGATCATGAAATCAGAAGCGATTTCCCTATGTGCCACAATTTCAAGCTGAAGGATATCAATGCTCTGCATAATGACATCATAAATAGTGGTGATTTCAGCATTACGCTTGACGTGGGATACATCAACGCCGATAACCAGGTCGGCCCCCATTTCTTTCACGACTGAAACAGGTACCCTGTCGATGACGCCCCCGTCCACCAGAAGGCGGCCATTAATCTTCTCCGGAACGAATATGCCTGGAATCGCAATGCTTGCCCTTACTGCACTTGCAACCGGACCTGATGTGAAGACCACTTTTTCACCATTTGTGATATCCGTGGCAACAACACTTACAGGTATGTTCAGATCTTCGATGTTCTTATTATGAGAAAACAATTGAATGAATTCTTTTATACGCTTTCCTGCGATGAAACCCATCTTTGGGACTGTAAAATCCAAATAATATTTCCTTCTGAAGGTAGTCGATAATTTGTAGAGATCTTCCATTTTATGACCGACCCCATACAAACAGCCTACCAGTGCACCCATACTGCTCCCTGCAATCATATCGACAGGTATGCCTTCATCTTTAAGAGCCTTCAAGACACCTAAATGTGCAAATCCTCTAGCTCCACCTGAACCAAGGGCCAAACCTATCTTTGGTCTTTTCATATGAGTACCCCCTTCACCCTTAGTTAGCGGTTCAATTCATCATATGGTCTATTTCTAATATGTATGAGTATATTGATTAATATGAGGACAAGTTGAGGTTACTCTCATTTTATCATTCTTTCTGTGTTTCACAAGAATTTGACATAGCTCTCGGAGGAGGAGTCCGGTTGTTGAAGTCGAAATTGAAAACGTTGGTTTTATCGGCAAGTGTAACAGTTTTTGCTGCGGCATTAATTCTGATGCCTGATGAATCTTTGGAGGCTTCGATCAGGGGACTGGATATGTGGTGGGAAATTGTCTTTCCTTCACTGCTGCCTTTTTTTATCGTTTCCGAAATGCTGATCGGTTTTGGTGTTGTAAGATTTATAGGAGTGGTCCTTGAACCGATGATGCGTCCATTATTCAGGGTGCCGGGGACAGGCGGGTTTGTATGGGCGATGGGAATGGCATCAGGCTTTCCTGCAGGTGCCAAATTAACTGCACGCCTTCGTCAGGAAAAACAGCTTACTAAGATCGAGGCAGAGAGATTGGTTTCTTTCACCAACTCTTCAAATCCTCTATTTATATTTGGAGCTGTATCAGTGGGCTTTTTTCAGAATGCAGCACTGGGGGTCGTGCTTGCTGCTGCTCACTATATAGGGAATTTTTGTGTAGGTCTTGCGATGAGATTCTATGGAGGGAAAGACGAAGAAATCCTGGAATGCAGAACCGCTGAAAAGAAACGATTCTTTCTTAGGGAAGCATTCTCTGCCCTTCATCAAACGAGATTGAAAGATAATCGCCCGATCGGTAAACTGCTTGGAGATGCCGTAACTTCCTCTATCCAGACTTTATTGATGATTGGCGGGTTTATCATTCTTTTCTCTGTCATAAACAAAATGCTGTATCATCTTCATGTCACCACGTTTGCAGCTGCAGGTTTTTCTGCTTTGTTCCAGCTGGCCCATTTGACCGAACAACTGAGCATTCCCTTCATTTCCGGCTTATTTGAAATAACCCTGGGATCAAAATTGACAAGCGGTACGACTGAAGCAACACTGCTGCATCAGGCGATCATTACAAGTTTCATCCTCGGGTTTTCCGGTTTTAGTGTTCAAGCCCAGGTTGCCAGTATCCTTGCCCAGACCGATATCCGGTTTAAGCCTTTTTTCTACGCCCGATTTCTACACGGTGCAGCCGCTTCTATCGTGACCCTCATTATCTGGAAACCGGTCTATGAGAGGTTATCCGATGAACAGCTTTCAAATGCCGTACCCGTTTTTTCATATCGGAGTGAATATATATGGAATGAGATCCTTTACTGGCTGAAATCCGCAGGACCTCTCATTACCATCATCAGTTTAACACTCTACATTCTCTTATACAGCAGAAGGATGCTGAAAAAGGTTCATTAATCAAAAAGGGCGGTTCATGTGTTCGAATTCAGCATGAACCGCCTTTCTTTATTCACTTACAGTATACTTTTCTTTCAATGCGTTTTTGACCGGAGCAGGGACCAATTCGGAAATATTCCCTCCGTACTTTGCCACTTCTTTCACAATGCTCGAGCTCAGGAAAGAATACTGATTGTTTGTCATAATGAAAAACGTTTCAATATCCTCTTCGAGTACCCTGTTCATGGACGTTATCTGCATTTCATATTCAAAATCGGATACGGCTCTCAATCCCCTGATGATCGCGCTTGCTTTCACGCTTTTGGCATAGTCGACAAGAAGTCCCTGAAATGAGTCGACCACGACATTCGGAATGTCTTTGGTGGATTCACGGATCAACTCGATTCTCTCCTCCACTGAAAATAAAGGTTTTTTTGATGAATTATTAAGGACTACAACGTAAATCTGATCAAAAACCTTTGCTCCTCTTGTGATGATATCCAGGTGTCCATATGTAATGGGATCAAAACTTCCTGGACAAACTGCGATACTTGTCATGTTCATTTACCCCCAAATGTCTGCTTTTTGCTATTAATTAATATGTATAAATTGATATACCGATGATGCCGTAGGTCTCTTCTTTCACTTTATGCAATTTCCCGATCCTGTCAGACAGTCCGGTGTCTGAACTGTACTCACACATGACGTAACCGTTTTCATTTAAAAGGTTGTGCTCATCAATGTATTCTACCAGTCCCTCTAATCTTTTCTGTTTATACGGGGGATCCAGGAAGATGTAATCAAATGAAACCTCTCGTTTGACTAATGCTTTAAGCGCTCTTCCGGCATCATTCCGGTACACTTCACTCTGATCCATCAACTTACAATCGTTAAGATTATTCTTTATGGTTTGCAGTGCTTTCGAATCCTTGTCCACGAAAATTACTTTATCCAGCCCCCGGCTGAGAGCTTCTATTCCCAGTCCGCCGCTTCCTGCAAATAAATCCAGGCCGGTTCCGCCTTCAAAAAAAGGACCAAGCATATTAAAGATCGACTCTTTTACTTTATCTGTAGTCGGCCGCGTGCCGCTTCCCGGGACCGCTTTTAAAGGCCGTCCTTTTAATGTTCCTGAAATCACTCTCATAATCATCCACCATATATGTATTTTTTCCTCACTATCCTAACACAAATCTACATGATTCGCCACTTAGGAAAATTGCCTCCTACATGTATAAAATTAAATGGTTAGGTGATAATGGAAGTAACAACATTCTAATTGATGTTGTTGCCAACCGCGGAGAAGACTTACGTTTCCCCATAAGTTCTTCCTCCGGTTTCTCCTCTCCCTTTGCCTTCTTTCCAGAAATGGATATAGAAGGACCCTGCAGGTTTTTCTGCAGGGCTTTTTATTTTTTTTAGCCCCTGTCAATGACGCTTTAGTTCGCCCTTCCCTTTTTCTGCCTTTTATTTTCTTTACTTCTCAAAGCTTGTTTGAAATAATAAGTAACTGATTAACTATGAATAAAAAGGAGTCAAAACATGATTCAAAGATTTATTGAATTGGGAGAAGGATTATCCGATATTTATGAATTATTGGAAATGGCAAGATACAACAAGGAAAGGGTACAGCATTTGATGGCCTTTCATACCATCGTGAAAAACAGGCCGGTCACCTCGCTTGGAGTCGTTATGAAGCCGACAGCCGAAGGGAAATTCCAGGCAATCTATTTCTGCCGTGAAGGGGTGCCCAATCCAAATATAATGGAAAATAAAAGGTTTTCACTTTTCGAGCAGACCGCAGATGAACTTGACAAGACGATTATTCAACTCGACGTGAAGCCATCATCTTTCTTCCCGGAAAAAGATCTTTATTATCAGCATCTGATTGCCATCTTGAGATTGAATCACTATATCTCACCCCTGCAGTAAAGCACCCAAACGAAAAAAGCTGCCAAACAATTTTGTTGGCAGCTGATTTTTTAAAACCCCATCTTGTAATCATATTCTTTCGCCTTATCAGGTCTTGAATTTTCAAATACTGATTTAATGAATGGCTTGAAGGAAGGGTCCACTCTTTTCACATAAGAATAGGAATTGATTTTCTCCATGACGGATTCAATGTCTTCCTGATTACAGTACAGTACAACATATTTCATTTTTTTAGAAACATAGTGAACATTCCCGAATCGTCTCAAAGACTTTGCATGCTTCAAACTATGTAACCAAACAACTAAACCTTGTCTTTGCGTCAACATACCGTTTCCCCTCTAGGAATCACTTTTTTATCAGTCTAGCACAAAACCAGAAAAAGAGGAAGGGCTTAGGGCTTTTGGAATTCCCCCTGTCCGCTGGAACATTTTTATCTTATTTAGGGTATAGTACATACATAAACGAGAACTGAATGTCTGGATGGAGGGGTAAGATGGATTTAACATATATTTGGGATGATTTTATCGATTCTCTTCGTGATGAACCCGGTATTTACACCTGTTACGCCAAATGGATTGCAGGCATCCCGTTTCTATATGTAGAAACCGAAATGGACAGGGAGGACGTTGAATATTTGATCCGAAAACGGTCAGCACGTGCCATGAGAGGAAAAAGACTGCATTCCGATACGATATTCTTCAGATCCCAGCCTTCTTTATACGTATACCGCCATCGCTTTTACGTACCACAGGAAAAAATGTTCTGCTGCGGCAACTTATGCGTCGATTGTGTGAGACTCAAGCAATAAAAAAAGAGCTGACGAAGATCGCCAGCTCTTTTCCATCTGTCAGGCTGAACAGCCGCAGCTGCCTCCAGATCCGCAGCCCCCTCCACAAGAACTTCCACTGAAGAAAGGATTGCCGGATGGAACCTTAACATTTTTAGAAACAGAATGTCCTATTATCAAACTCACTTTATCCAGCAGATCCTGAAGTTCGTTTTCAGCCCGTCTGAATTCGGCTACGTTGTCATCCATATCCATTTCCCTTTTACGTTCACGTATCTCCTTCATGACCGTTTTGTAATCCGGGTGATAACGCCCAAACCTTTGCACCTCTTCGTAACGTTCCTTCATACGCGTAAACTGTTGTATTTTTGTCTGCGTACCGTCAGTATTACGAAGCTTATATAGAGACTTCCGATAATTTTCTGCCACATCGGAATTTAATATCCATTGGGATAGTTCATCTGCACTATCCAGAATTTCCATTCTTTCTATAGTAGCAAGCATAGTGCCCACCTCCATAACGTTATTTTAACACGTTTAGGAGCTGGAAGCGAATACGCTTTGTAAAAAAATCCCGCTTATTGATGAACCTCTAAGGGATTGTTACGTATACTTGTTTTTTTATTCCCAGTGATTTATTCTTTGGGCTTACTACTTCAATCGTCAATATATGATTGCCCTTGGGCAGGTTTTTTATGACGAATGCCGCAGTGTGATATTCCTTGTAAAGACCGTTTGTATTTGAAGTCACAACGATTTTCCCCTTTTTTGCTCCTTTTTTTGAGGAGGAAAACGTTACATCTGGCACGATGCATTCTATAAATACCTGATTACCCTGGACAATGTGCTTAACAGCCAGTGTTTCTTGGGCCTGCGCCTTTTTCACAAAGCTGAAACTTTCAGGTTCAGGGGGGGCATTGTCTTTACATCCGCTTAATACCATGAGCAGTGCAGCAGCCAGAACGATATACTTTTTCATAGTCGAAACCACTCCTTTATCTTAGCCATCCCCAACTTTACCGTTGTTTACTCACGTTTATTCAACTAGGAACGCCTTATTTGATATACAGAAAATAAAAAAAAGAAAAGCGGCCGCTTTCCTTTTTTTCACCCTATTGGGATGATTCATTCATGCTTTGGAACATGCTGATCATCATAGATGCCATCTGGACTCCATTGGAGAATTTTTGGACCCGGTGTGGAATCGTTTTTTGAAAGTGATTGATCGACGCGATTTCAAACTTTTCAAGCTCATTCGGATTTCGGGAAAGTCTCCTGTACCATTCAGGTTTTTCCCTCAAAAACAACTTCAATTCTTCATTGGAATGAATGTATTCAATGATATCCCCTCTCATGCTTTGACCCCCTAGTCTTTTCTGAATGAAAAGGGATGAGAAGGCTTGGCACGCGTCTCGTTTGTCACTGAGGTCCCTTTTGGATTAGATTGAAACTGACTGATGACACCCTGGACGGTTCCCAGCACTTCATTGATATTATTGATATGGCTTTGCAATTGATTGGCATCCATTTTCTTCACTAATTCACCTACGTGGTCAAACCAGCCATTTTTACTTTTATCTTCTTTTTCTACTTCACTGTCACTGCTGTTTTCAGCATCCCTGTATGCGTTCCACCGGGTATCTTCTTCCCCAAGCAAATACCAGTCTTCAAACAAATCCTGCCAATTTGCATTTCCGTTTCGCACATCTTTTACAATTCTGGGATGCTTTCTGACAAATTCTTTGAATTCCTTTACTTTAGGGTGTAATGATTTTCCCATTCCCAGCACCTCCTGCTCAGGACATTTACCTACATTATTTTATGACGGGAATGAAAAAATGGTGATACATTCCTTTTTGTAGTAAAATGCTCTTGTAGAAACAGCCGGATAAACAAAGCAGTCGTATTCAAATTATTTTACGCTGTGTAAAAGAAAAGGATGTTTGATTATGCAAGAAGAATTACATAAATTGCTGGATGAAGTACTTGAAACAGCTGATGAAGAAGAAGTAGTAAGTATCCGTCAGCTGCTGAATGGAGTGAAGCGGAAGCAGAATAATTTGAATGAATCCATAATCGGCGGAATTTTCGCCATGGATAAATCTACAGTGGATGGAAATTTCACAATAAGTATCCCAATTACTGAAGTCACACATAATTCATTGAATATAGTGCATGGCGGTGTAACTGCCACCCTGGTGGATTCAGCAATGGGGACACTCGCCAATATGATGCTCCCTGAAGGATATGGAGCGGTGACAACAAATTTAAATGTTCATTACCTATCACCCGGTGTCGGTGAAGAATTGTCTGCAAGTGCGACAATTGTTCATAAGGGAACAAAGACCATGGTGGTCGAAGGCAAGGTTACAAATTCCTCAGGAAAATTGGTAGCTCATTCTACCGGATCATTCTTTATTTTTGAAAAGAGATAAAAAAGGCTGGCCGTTTCAAGGACTGATGGTTTGTGTCCTGGAATGGCCAACCTTTTTTATTCGTCTATCGTAAATTTTTCGATGAAGTTCTGAGTATAATATCTTTTATGGACTCCCACTCCGAGATCGGTAAAATCTTTTTCGAGAAGGATTTTTCTGTGGCCTTCAGAATTCAGCCAGCCGTGTACTGCTTCAGGAGCATCAGTATATTGCGAGGCAATGTTTTCTCCTGCAGACTTGAACGTGATCTCATGGGATTCCAATCGATCAGTAAGACTTCCAAACACAGGAGAATCATGGGAAAAATAATCTTTTTCGTACATTTCCTCACTATGTCCCCTGGCTACTTCTGCCGTTTCTTCATTCCACTCTACCTCATCTGCCTCAAATTGAGCACGCATCACATTTGTAATATCAAATATTTGCTGTTCACTTGCGGTATCTATTTTATTCCACTCTTCATCAGTGGGTTGTGGTTCCTCAGCAAGCTCGCCCCGGTACATCATTTCATATGGATGCATTTTAATAAGGGTGGCGCTGTCCAAAAATCGGATACTCATTAATTCTCCTGTGAACTTATCAAGGTAAAGCTGTGCATAGATATCCCCTAACGAAACCAGCAGGCGGGTATTAAGATCTTCTTCATTTAGTTCAAATTGATAGGAGCCGGATTCATCATTGACTACAATTTCTGATTCGATAATGGTAAAACGATAGATGTCTTCAAGCTTCTGGCCAAGCTTATATGGACTGACATCGACTTCATTGCCGATTGCATAAAGAGTGACTACTTTATTATCTTCCACCCCCATCTGGAGGTATTGCTTCTGAGAAATCGGATAAATCCACCAATCATATCCGTACAGGCCGGGCTCGATTCGTTCAGGTTCGCCAAAAGCATCGATTACTTTATCGGAACCTTTCCCTATCCAGGTAGAGAGACCGGACACCGGCCGTTCCCCGGCATTCTCCAAGGGCTTTTTCAGCTGATTATCGTGATCCTTCTTAAGAGTCTGTGTATCAGGTCCCTTTAAAGGTTCGTTTTCGTCCTCGAGACTTTGATAAATACTTATTAATAGAATAAATACAAGAATAATAGCGATGCGAAAAACCGTCTTCAGAGATTTCCCTCCTCTCTGCCTTTTCTAGCAGGATATGCATAAAATACTAGCATTATTATACCATTTAAAATGTTTCTGATTATTATGTATTGTATAAAGCATAGCATATTTTATTTTTCGCTAAAACTGATGGGTATGTAATTATCATGTTAAATTAATTCCATATTAAAAAGGCGATGGTTGGATCGCCTTTTTTGGTTAACATGGTTTGTTGCTGAAGTGTGATTCAGAAATCTCTTCGAGCGCTATAGACGCTTGCGTCTCCAAAGATTCCCTTATGGCGAAATCTCCGAGGGAAACGACTCCTACGAGTCGGCCGCCTTCTACTACCGGAAGCCTTCTGATCTGTTTATCTGCCATCAACTTTGCTGCCTGGGCCGCATTGGAGTCCGGCGTGATCGTGATAAGCTCCTTACTCATGATATCCTCAACTTTTGATGAAGCAGGGTGTTTTTCTGCTACACATCGAGTGACAATATCCCTGTCTGTGATGACTCCCACAATTTTGTCACCGTCTACGATTGGGATCGAGCCCACATTATATTCCTTCATTTTCACTGCCACTTCATATACATTATCGAGAAGCGTGCATGTTTCAACATCTTTTGTCATAATTTCTTTCAGCGTCGGCACCCTAATCCTCCTCCAATCTATAGATCGTCCTTATTCTTCTCTTACATCCATAACTTATACACCTTAAAGAATCATAAATCGCTTTCATCCAAACATTGCAAGAAAAAGAATTTTACACTATTATAAAGAATGAGAAATACCGCATTTAGTATCATCTTACATATTGCCGATATAAATGCTGTTAACAAGAACATCAAAAAGGCAATGGGAACATGACATTATACCCTTGATCCTTTCGCCAGACACTATAGGAGGGAAATATTATGCGTTTTGAAGAAACAGGAATTGAGAGTGTAAAAGTAGATTTGAACCGTCTTGATGACATAATGGAATCACATGGGCTTGTCCGTGCAGGTCAGTGGGATTACGAAAGAGTAACATACGACCGAAAGTTTGAAATCAGAGAAGGCGTTTTCTATCTTCGTATTCAAGGACTGGCAGTGGAAGGCGATATCGGCAAGCATGACGCCGTTGTCCAACTGATGACCCCACTATTGGGCAAACACTACTACCCGCACGGTGTAGAGTACGGTGAGGGCGAAGATTTCCCTAAACACCTTCTGACATCTTGTGAAAAACTCATCGCAGACGTCAAAAAAGAAGTAACAGAATTCGCTTGGTAATACCTAAAGCGAAGGCGGCTCGCCCAGAGGCGACAAGCTTAAGATGAGCCGGACAAAAAGGCGTTCTTTGCCTTATTGTCCGGCTTAGCTTATGTCTCGAGCCTATAGCCGCCGTAGCTGGATGATAGAAATCCGTAAGGGCTTTGGTCAGAGGCCTTCTTGTCCGGTTTGGCTTATGACATGTGCCTCTAAGACCTGCAGCTGGACAATACCAAAAGCGGAGGCGACTAATACGCGGAAAATCCCTGAAGGCGCACTTTGCCTCCGGGGATTTTTTTAGAGTCTCAGCCTCAAAATTATCAAAATAAAATTTCTTCCCTACTGTTCATTCTTTCTTTACTTTAATATAATAAATAGTAAGAGGAAATGTTAGAAAGGGGTTCTCAATTGTCCAAGTTTTTCACCAGAAAAGTTTTTATCATTCTACTAAGCATCATCATCCTGGCAATCCTTTCATTTTTTATATTGCCGATATCTGTCCCCTTGATTACAGCTCTCATCACTGCATTATTCCTTGAGCCTGCAGTTAAGTTCACTCAAAAACGATTTTCCACCAACAGAAAGATAGCGGTATTATCCGTATTTATCCTTTTCTTGTTGTTAATAGGTTTATCCGCTGTCTTTGTAACGACAAAAGTTGTAGGAGAAGGAATCCAGCTGATTGAAGACACTCCTAAATACATCAATCAACTAAGTGAAATATGGCTGGATTACGAGGAAAAGCTCCTGGATGCTGCAGAAGACTTCCCCGATGAAGTGGTAACTGGGTTCAGTGAAGAGGTGCAAAACTTCCTTACATCCGTTAAGACGAAGATACTTAACTCGTTAAATATAGAAAAAATCAGCGCTTTTTTATCTTATATACCAAGCTACCTGGTTAGTTTTCTAGTATATTTAATCGCACTTTTTTTGTTCATGCTGGATCTGCCCGGAATAAAGATGAGTATATTCAGACATCTGACTGAACGGACTGCCGAAAAAGTAAATTTCATGACATCCCGGCTGTCTTATGTGATTTTCGGCTTTTTCAAAGCACAGTTTCTGGTTAGTATCATCATTTTCCTTGTCTCACTCATTGGGTTGCTTTTCATCTCCCCTGAAGTGGCGATTGTAATGTCTCTTGTAATTTGGATCATTGATTTCATCCCTCTGATAGGTTCCATTGTCATTCTGGGACCATGGGCATTATTCCATTTGATTACAGGAAACATTGCGCTGGGTACTCAGCTGGCCGTACTGGCCGCGATCCTATTAATCATCAGGAGAACCGTGGAACCAAAAGTCATGGGGACTCATATTGGATTGTCTCCTTTAGCAACCTTAATTGCCATGTATCTTGGCTTGAAGCTTTTCGGAGTACTCGGTTTCATCATCGGCCCGATGATATTGATTGTATTCAATTCAGCAAAAGAAGCCGGCATTATCAAAACAAATTTTAAAGTTTGATCAAAAAAGGACCAGCCATTTATTTTGGCCGGTCCTTTTAACAAACATTTAAAAGAAATCATAGAAAAAAGGAATCTTATCATTAATCAGTTTTTCCAATTTAAAAGTTTCTTCGCATGTACCTTCTATCTTTCCCATTTCCATCAGTGCTTTTGGCGTATAGATTCCAAAGAGGACTGCTGAAAGCGTGTTGATATCCATTTTCAAAGTATTTTCAACCGCTGAGCTTTTTCTTATATCATGCCTTTCTACTAAAAAAGTACCATTATTCCAATCAGCTTGTTCATCCCTGATTGTTATCATTAAACGGTCATCAAACTCACTATTCTTTAAATATTCCTTCAAGAAGTTTTCCACATTTACAATCCTGTTCATAAAATAAGGATAACGCTCCATTTTCACGCGAGGATTCCTGAGCAGAAATGGCAATGGCTCATTAGGATTCAGCACCAGTTCAGCCTCGTTTATCATCGAATCATGCTGACAGATGAAGCTCCATAAACCATGTCTCGCCTCGGCGCTCAATGGAATAAATTCCTCTACCTTCATCTTTTCATTTTTAACTTCATAACTTAAATATCCTTGCGGCACCTGATTTTCATCATAATAAATCGCAATCCATAAATCACCGATACATCTCTCTTTCCACCATTCCTCTTTACGGACAAGCATTCCATTATGGTTATTTGCATATCGGTCATACAATTCATTTAGTTCTGCAGGGCAGGTTTCCTTTGTGAATCTTTTAATGATACCATTTGTATTCTTTAATGGGATTAAATCTTTTTTTGTATATATAACTTGTTGAAATAAGCGAAAACCTCCCACCCGAATTTCCTGTAGAAATGAATATCAAAAGGATGCAGCATCGAGATCGTCTGCCCCTTATCATTCATTTCGTCAAGGGCATGAGACAGTAATCTCCTTACAAATCCATTTCGCCTATACTCCGGGTAAGTTGCAACACCTGCGACCCCACCCAACGGGTACTTCACATTCCCCAGCCACACTTCCAGTGATAGCAGGTGAAGCTTTGCGGCAAGCGAACCCTCTTGAAAGATACCGTATACATCCTGCTCATTTAACTGTTGAAGTCGTTTTTCTCTCTTCTCTGTTGGAACTTTATATTGAAAAGCATATTCTGATAACTGTAAAGATTCTTCAAAACGGTTTTTATCCAGTTTTTTTATACTATACGTCATTTCAGGATTTCCCCTTCCTCCTTTGTTAATTCGACATAGATGCGGCGTATCCTTTTCTGCAAAAAAAGTCCGTATAAGAAAAGTCTTATACGGACCAGGAAACTCAGCTCCCTATTATTGCTTTTATGACAGATGTCGTTTCCCCGCCTTCATAGAAGACGTATAGCAGCAAGTATACAGCCACCCCCGTGATTGCGGTGAAGAACCAAATGATACTGGTGACAGGTCCCAGCTTTCTGTGTCTTGCCAATTTTTCTTTATATCCTGTCCATAAACTCATTAAACCGAACACAGCCCCAATTGTTGCAAGCGTGATATGGAAAATCAAGAAAACTGTATAATAAATTTTAATATCATCAGGTCCGCCGAAAGATGTATTTCCGACGAAAATGGTTCTGCTTGCATAAATGATAAAGAAAATCAGTGCAAAAATTCCAGCCAGGGTCATCGTCCCCTGATGCTTCTCGATTTTCCTTTGTTTTATTTGCCACCAACCAATGGCTACTGTGATTGCACTTAGTACAATGAAGCTGGTACTGATTGTAGGTAAAATTGGTACACCCATTATTACTAGTCCTCACTTTTCTATATTTATTCTATGTACGGCAGGAATGCGGCAAGCTATCCCTGCCTGCATGATCACTCTGTCCTTGTTTGGTCGACCACCGGATCATACGAAAGTTTCTCCTGCTTTTCCATATCTTTTCGATACCATTGAAAGAAGAGATTAAAAAGCATAACACCAAAAACGATTTCCTGAATGATTTTCATGATGACGCCACCCAGCTGCTGATCATTCAGAATCGACATAGAGGTGAATAACTCCGGCCCGGTCAGCGACATGCCCTGTAGAGTATCAACCGGTACACAGAGGGCTAAGGATTTCATAAACGCCTCCGAATCATAATATGGCGCATACAGTGGATTTTCCGCGAAAATGATCAACCCGCATGCAGGCGTCAATAAAACAGCACTTCCTAAAATATATCCAATTCTCTTTAACCCTTCCAAGTCAATGTCCTCGTCAGCAGGATTTAAAAGCGGCCACCACATGACGACGGATAATAGAAACAGGATGACTGTAGCCAATCCGTGAGCCGTAACATCTGTTCTGACATGGTCAAATACCAGAGGAATATGATAAACCGAAAACACTACATTAAATGACAGCAGAGCAATCAAAGGCTTTGTCATGAATTTAAATACTGGTTTAACTACTGGCAGGTTTATTATTGCCTTCCAGACCCAATTTGGGATCCCCAAAATAATGAGCGGTGTTACAACCAAGTACAGCAGGGCCATCTGAGTCATATGAGCAGAAAATAATATCGTGCTCATCACTTCTACAGGCGAACCTTTGATGGCATATAAAAGGAGGATCGCCAATAAAAAATAAGCTGCTTCTTTTCCTGTCAGCGGAGTGCTTTCCTTAAAGCTCGTTCTCCACTTTACTGTGACCAAAAAATAAACAACTGTGATAAATACCAATGCCAAGATAAAAAACGGGCTCCATAAAGCCATAAAACCAAATATACCCAACGGCATATTCTCACCTCATTTCACTAATCACCGCTACCCCCATTATACTGTCTACTCCCCCCCACTTCAATCCAAGCTAATGACAAGTTCATGAACAATCAAGAAAAGCGGAAGGGCTTTGGTCAGAGGCGTGTGGCATAAGACGAACCGGTCGGGAAGGCGTTCTTTGCCTTCTTGGCCGGGTTGGCTTATGACATGTGCCTCTAAGCCCTGCAGCTGGACAATAGAAAAGCGGAGGCGGCTCGTTCAGAGGCGACAAGCATAAGATGAATGGGCCGGGAAGGCGTTCTTGGCCTTCATGGACCATTTAGCTTATGACCTCGAGCCTCTAGCCGCCGGAGCTCGACAATAGAAAAGCAGAGGCGGCTCGTTCAGAGGCGACAAGCATAAGATGAATGGGCCGGGAAGGCGTTCTTGGCCTTCATGGACCATTTAGCTTATGACCTCGAGCCTCTAGCCGCCGGAGCTCGACAATAGAAAAAAGCCAGCCAATAGAATTGGCTGGCTTTTCTTATTTAGATCCATACGATCGTCAAGAATGTTAACACTGTGATAAACGCTACAAGTGCTCCGGAATATAAGAACAATGCAGGAGCTTCATGACCTTTGTGACTCATATGCATGAAATAGTATAATTGGAAAATCAATTGTACTACTGCAAGCAGCAGGATGAATGGTACTACGAAGTACTTATCAAAATCACCTGCAACAGCGATGAATGCAACTAATGTTAAGAAAATCATAAACATGAATGAAGTAACCTGCATTCTCATGTCTTCTGCATTTTTCTTACGACGGTATTCGTAATCTACACTTGGGTTACCTGAATTTGATTGTTGATTCGCCATCAGTTTATCCCACCATTCCCATTAAGTATACTACAGTAAAGATAAATACCCATACAACGTCGATAAAGTGCCAATATAGTGAAGCTAAGTAAAACTTAGGTGCGTTGTAAAGGTTTAAACCACGTTTTGCATTACGGAGCATCAAGCTGATAATCCAAAGAAGACCGAATGCCACGTGTCCTCCGTGGAAACCGACAAGTGCGTAAAAGGCAGATCCAAACGCACTGCTAGTAAAAGTATGCCCGTATTCATGAACATAATGATTAAACTCGTAAATTTCCAATCCAAGGAACCCTGCACCTAGTAAGACAGTGATCAGTAACCAGGCCTGCATGCGCTGGAAATTGTAATTTTTCATGTGGTACATAGCATAAACACTAGTCAGTGAACTCGTTAATAACAGCATTGTCGCCACAAATGACAAAGGCAGATCAAAGATATCAGTAGTTAATGCATGGCTTTCACTTGGCACCTTATTCTTAAGTGCTAAATAAGTGGCGAATAGTGAGCCGAAGAGAACTGTCTCTCCACCAAGGAAGAACCAGAATCCCATAAACTTATTTTTCCCCTCAAGGGTAGCCTTTTCAGGGGAGGCCGGCCAGGTCTTCGGCGTGAATTTTTCTTCAGCGTGCATTATGCCTTACCCCCTTTATCATCATCCATTAAATCTTCTTTGTGAACATGATAACCATGATCGTCGATTACAGATCTCAAGAACATCGAACCTAAAGTGATCAGCATACCGATAATTAATACAGGCAGTGCCCATGCTTCTCCATCCGGACGGTACATGGCACCGAATGCTGCCACAAATAAACCAAATGAGATGAATACAGGCAGAATAGAGTTATTCGGCATATGGATATCACCAATCGGTTCTGCTGGAGTAAGATCTTTCTTACCTTCCATTTTCTCAAGCCAGTAAGCATCCAAACCACGGATAAGCGGAGTCTGCTTAAAGTTATAGAATGGCGGAGGTGATGGGATTGCCCATTCGATGGTACGGCCATCTCCCCATGGATCATTACCAACTTTTACACCTTTAACTTGCGTCATAATGATGTTGAATACCAGGATGATTACAGCAACTCCCATAAATCCTGCTCCGATGGAACTAACCAGGTTTCCTGTTTCAAACCCTTGACCAGGCAAGAACTTCCAAATACGACGCGGCATCCCCATAAGACCAAGGAAATGCTGGATAAAGAATGTTAAGTGGAATCCAATAAAGAATAACCAGAAAGAGATTTTTCCAAGGAAATCATTTAACATCGTACCGAACATTTTCGGCCAGTAATAATGCGTTCCAGCCAATAGTGCGAATACTACACCACCAACGATTACATAGTGGAAGTGTGCCACTACGAAATACGTATCATGGAATTGGTAGTCAGCTGCAGCTGATGCAAGCATGATACCTGTGACTCCCCCTGCAACGAAGGAAGGAATGAAAGCAACCGCATACAACATTGGTGTAGTGAACCGCAAGCTTCCTCCCCACATTGTGAGAAGCCAGTTAAAGATTTTAATACCGGTCGGCACTGCAATAGCCATCGTGGCAACTGCGAAGATTGCATTTGCAATCGGACCAAGGCCAACCGTGAACATATGGTGGGCCCATACCATGAATCCAAGGAAACCGATCAATACTGTCGCGAATACCATGGATGAGTATCCAAATAAGCGTTTTCTTGAGAAATGTGGAATGATCTCAGAGAAAATTCCGAACGCCGGTAATACAAGGATGTATACTTCAGGGTGTCCGAAGATCCAGAAGAAATGCTCCCAGATTATCGTATTACCGCCATTGGCAACATCAAAGAAATTAGATCCGAACATACGGTCGAACATCATTAAGAATAGTCCGACAGTCAATGCTGGAAATGCAAATAAGATTAGTGCTGATGTAACAAAAGCTGTCCAAGTGAACAATGGCATACGCATGTATGTCATCCCAGGGGCACGCATATTAATGATGGTAACAAGGAAGTTGATACCGCCAATCAATGTACCTGCACCGGCAATCTGTAAACCTAGGACATAAAAGTCAATTCCATGACCTTCAGAAGCCATTGACAAAGATGCATAAGATGTCCATCCTGCATCAGGTGCTCCTCCCATGAACCAAGAAAGATTCAGGAATACTCCACCGAAGAAGAATAACCAGAACCCAAGTGAGTTCACAAATGGAAATGCAACATCACGAGCACCGATCTGTAGAGGTACAACTGCATTCATGAATGCGAATATAAGCGGCATCGCTGCCAAGAATATCATCGTTGTACCGTGCATCGTTAATACTTCATTGTATAAGCCTGCACTAATGAAATCACTATTAGGCACTGCAAGCTGTATACGGATAATAAGAGCTTCTAATCCACCGAGTAGGAAGAAAAATCCTCCTGCCATAAGGTAAAGGATGGCGATCTTTTTATGGTCTACTGTAGTCAAGTAATCCCAAACAGTCGCACCGAAGCCTTTTTTCTGTGCTAAGCTACTCACGATTTAACCTCCCTTTTAACTTATCCCCTATTAATCTTGAACTTTCAGACCCATCAGGTATTCAGCAAGAGCATCCATTTCTTCATCGGAAAGCTCTCCATATGTACCAGTCATTTTATTTCCAGGCTTATATTGTTCCGGGTCTTCCAGCCAGTTCTTCAGTTCTTCTTCATTATGTTCCAAGATACCAGCGATCCGGTTGCGTTCTCCGAATGTTGCTAAGTTCGGAGCAAGGCGTGCAGATTCAGGTCGGCCGTCTTCAGGTGAAACAGCATGACAGCTTAAGCATTTTTGGTTGAAGATTTCTTGTCCTTGTTGAGCTAAATCAGAAGTCGGTTTAGGTTCTCCTGCCTTTTGCATATCGTCAACCCATGCAGTGAATTCGTCTTGTGGTAACGCTTTAACTTTAAAGTCCATAAGTGCGTGGGAAGGACCGCAAAGTTCGGCACATTTACCATAGAATACCCCGCCGGCTTCCTCAGACTTTTTACCATCAAACTCAAGGAAGAATGTGTTCACACCATCCACATTAGTATCAATCTTTCCTCCTGCTGCTGGAATCCAGAATGAGTGTTTTACATCAGAGGCAGTTACATTGAAGTAGACCTTCTGATCGGTTGGAACAACCAAATCTTGAGAAGTGATGATTTTTTGGTCTGGATATTCGAATTCCCACCAATAAAGGTTGGCACGAACATTTACGACCAGTGCTTCACGATTTCCGTCAGCGTCTTTTTTGTCCATTGCTTTCGTATCAGCAAGCTGGAACGTCGCAGTGACTGTCGGAACTGCAAGGATCAGAAGAAGGATAATCGGAATAACCGTCCATAATATTTCCAGAGTATGGCTTCCTTCAACTTGTTTTGGAATCGCAGTGTCTCCCTTTTTCCTGCGGAAACGGATGATTGCCACTGCATAGATGATAACAACTACAATAATAACTAATACCATTATTAGAGTAGCCAGAATCATTAGATCGTATTGTGTCTGTGCTACTTCCCCGGCCGGCTGCAGCGTCGAGATGAACGGCTCACCGCAACCGGAAAGAATAAGTGCCATCATGGCTACAATGGAGAATAAGCGCCACTTAGTTAGCCTTGCTTTCATAGCTTAATCAAACCCCTCTTTCGTGTAATGTACTTCCTGAAATAAAACAAGGACTCAAAAAATATCTATTTGGATTTCTTATCAGAAAGAATTCCCACTAATCTTATATAACGGTAACGATAACCATCGCTACAAACAAGATAGTCAAATAATTAAGTGAATATACAAACATCAATTTAGACCACTTGATATCATCCTTCATTTTATAGCCTGCAAGGCCAAGTGCTAACCAGCCGATATTAAAGGCTGTGGCAAGAATGAAGAAAAACATTCCCAGATCCATCAAGAAGAAAGGAATCGGAAGTAAAGCAGCGACCCAGACAACGATATGATGCTTGGTCACGGCAAAGCCTTTTACGACAGGGAGCATTGGAACACCTGCTGCCCTGTATTCCTCCACGCGTTTCATTGCAAGCGCATAGAAATGCGGCGGCTGCCAGATAAACATCATCAGGAACAGCATCCACGCTACCATGTCAAGGTTTGCATCTACGGCAGCCCACCCGATCAATGGAGGTACTGCACCGGAAATGCTTCCCACTATCGTGTTGCTTACATATTTCCTTTTGGACCACATTGTATATAATACAACGTAACTGAAAACACCTATAAGTCCTATAACACCTGCAGTCACAGTGGTCATGAACAACATGATGATTCCGAATGCAATCATCAGAAGCCCCAATAATGAAGCTTTTGTTCCATTAATCTTCCCAGTGACTGTCGGGCGTTCCTTTGTACGTTCCATCAAGTGATCGATGTCGCGGTCATAGACATTATTGATCACGCATGATCCGGCAATGATCAGGGATGAACCCACTAAAGTTAGGAACATGATATCAAGAGAATTCAGAAAGTGTGTATTAGTAAAATAAAATGCTAACCACATCCCGGTAAAAGTAGTGATTAGATTTGAATTAACAATTCCGACCTTAATAAGTGCCAAGAAATCTTTCCACACAGTGGATGTGGGGATCTCAGCTTTTTCAACATTTGTCATTATTCGACTGTTTGACATTTTACCCCTCCTCACGTTAAAACCAAACAGAGGCAGATGACACCCCTTACTACTATAAAGTATATGAACTACCATTTCTATATCAAATTCAAATTTTTAGCAAAGATAAGAAATAGTAATCATGCTATCAATATTATATTAAACCATATATTTTTTCTTTTTTGGGATAGAAAAAAATAATATTGTGAAGATATTGTGAAGAAGGCAGTACCTAATGCTTTCGAAACTTTATGTGGCATTGTCTTTATCATATCACATTTTCCTGATAAGCGCTTACACAATTACAGCAAAGTGAAATTCAGGAACTTTCGTTGTTTGGAATTAGTCTTCCCGTCTTGCGGACGAGTAATGCTCAATATTCTGTAACATTTTATACATTGAGTTTTAGCCTCTATTTCGTTATTATCGAAAGGCGACAAACTATTTTTCTACTATATTTTTATTTCTACATTACTTAAGACATAAACAAAGAAGGTGAATAGATTGCATAAAGGATTAAAGTGGCTTGCCGTCATCACGACACTAGGTATGCTTTTCGTACTATTAGGCGGTGCCCTGGTGACAAAAACCGAGTCGGGCATGGGCTGCGGCCGGTCCTGGCCATTGTGCAACGGCCAGCTGATCCCTACGGATATTACTATTGAACTCGTAATTGAACTCGCTCACAGATTGGTTTCCGGAAGTGTTGGATTATTAGTCCTCGCACTATCGATATGGTCATGGAAAGCCATTGGTTACAAGCGTGAAACCAAATTCTTATCCGTTCTCTCATTCTTTTTCCTGATGTTACAAGCGCTGATAGGGGCTGCTGCAGTTATCTGGAGTCAATCTGACTTTGTACTTGCTTTGCACTTCGGAATTTCTCTCATTTCATTCGCAGCCGTTTTGCTTCTGACTTTACTCATTTTTGAAGTCGATCAAAAATTCGAAGCCAGCTCACTCGTTATTGACCGGCGTATGAGATTTCATATGATCGGTGTAACGATATACAGTTACATGGTCGTTTATACCGGTGCTCTGGTCCGCCATACAAATTCAAGTCTGGTGTGTAAAGACTGGCCGCTTTGCGTGAATTCGAGCCCGGGTCTGCCTGCAAATATGTATGAATGGATTCAAATGGGGCATAGGTTTGCAGCTGGTCTCATTTTCATCTGGATAGGTTACATCACATTTATCGCAATTAAAGAACACAAGCATCAAAAGGTGATTTATTGGGGATGGATCATAGCATTCACCCTTGTATCTTTACAGGTTATGTCAGGAGCTTTGGTTGTCTTTACAAGGTTGAACCTTGGAATCGCATTGCTTCATGCTTTGATCATCTCCTGCTTGTTTGGATTGTTATGTTACTTCATCCTTCTCGCTTCAAGGAGCAAAATGAAAAACGATTAAAAAGGATGCCGGCAAAACCGGCATCCTTTTTATGTTGTTCTATTTTTGCATTTCTATCAATAAGTCCCCAGGGCTGATTGCATCCCCGCTTCCCACATAAATATCTTTTACGGTTCCTGAGAATGGTGCCTGGACAGTTGTTTCCATTTTCATCGCCTCAGTGATCATCAGGTGATCACCTTTTTCTACTTTTTCACCTTTATCAACAATCACCCTGATGACTGTACCAGGCATAGAGGCGCCGATATGCGTTTCGTCTTTTGGATCTACTTTCCTTTTCGCGGCCACCGTGGATTTTATGTTTTCATCTTTAATCACAACCTCACGCGGCTGACCGTTCAACTCAAAATAGACGACCCTTGTACCATCAGCCTGAGCCTGACCGATTGATACCAGTTTAACAATCAATGTCTTTCCAGTCTCGATTTCAACTTCGATTTCTTCGCCGAGTCTCATTCCGAACAGGAATGTAGGTGTATCAAGAACGGAAATATCACCGAATTGCTCAAGTGTTTGGGCATACTCTGAAAATACCTTTGGATATAATGCATATCCAAGTGCATCAAAGCTCGTGACCGGACGATTTAGTTGTTCATACAGCTTTTCTTTCAGTTTGGTAAAGTCTACGTCATCCAGCAATTCGCCAGGACGGACTGTTAAAGGGTTCCTTCCTTTAAGGATGACTTTCTGCAGATCTTCAGGGAACCCTCCGTGCGGCTGACCGAGGTATCCTTCAAACAGTTCAACAACTGAATCCGGAAAGTCTATCTTTTCACCCTTATCAATGACATCCTGTTCTGACAGATCATTCTGCACCATGAATAGTGCCATGTCCCCTACCACTTTGGAGGAAGGTGTAACCTTGACGATATCACCAAATAGATGATTGACCCTTGCATACATCTCTTTTACTTCTTCCCAGCGCTCACCAAGCCCGACGGCTTTTGCCTGCTGCTGAAGATTACTGTACTGGCCGCCAGGCATCTCATGCTTATAAACTTCAGGATGCGGCGACATCATACCGCTTTCGAAATCGGTATAGTATTTACGCACATCTTCCCAATAATGGGAAAGTGATTCAAGGGACCCAACATTTACATTCGGTTCTCTATCAGTACCTTTTAAAGCATAATAGAGGGAATTCGCACTCGGCTGTGAAGTCAGTCCTGACATCGTGCTGAGAGCTGTGTCAACGATATCCACACCTGCATCGATCGCTCTTGCATACGTATAAATACCATTTCCGCTGGTATCATGAGTATGCAGGTGAATAGGAAGGCTGACAGATTCTTTCAATTCGGAAATAAGCCTGTATGCAGCCTGTGGTTTTAAAAGACCTGCCATATCCTTGATTGCCAGGATATGCGCCCCGCTCGCTTCAAGTTCCTTTGCAAGATTCTTGTAATAGTCAATATCATATTTGGTACGTGTCGGGTCATCTATATCCCCGGTGTAACAAATGGCTGCTTCAGCAATTTTCCCGCTCTGTCTTACGGAATCGATTGCGACTTCCATTCCTTTCACCCAGTTCAGACTGTCAAAGATCCTGAATACATCGATACCTGCAAATGCAGATTTCTCCACAAACTCCCTGATGACATTATCCGGATAATTCTTGTAACCAACTGCATTGGAAGCCCTTAAAAGCATTTGGAATAACACATTCGGGATGCGTTCCCTTAATGTCAGCAGGCGGTTCCATGGATCTTCTTTCAAGAAACGGTAGGCAACATCAAATGTAGCCCCTCCCCACATTTCAAAGGAGAACATATCGGGCAGAAGATGGGATGTCGGCTCTGCAATCTGCTTCAGGTCATTCGTTCTGACACGAGTTGCGAGAAGCGACTGATGTGCATCACGGAAAGTAGTATCAGTCAATAGAACTGACTTTTGGTCTTTAACCCAATTCACCAGGCCTTCTGCACCATACTGATCCAGTATTTGCTTGGTACCCGGTTTTGCCGCTCCTGTCACATCGAATTCAGGCATCCGAGGTCGTGAGAAAACTGGTTTTTTCTTCTTTTCCACTCCTGGGAATCCATTGACGGTCACATTTCCGATATAAGAGAGCATTTTCGTTCCGCGGTCTTTCCGTTTAGGAAAAATGAATAATTCAGGTGTTGTATCAATGAAAGATGTATCATATTCCCCAGTAATGAATTTTTCATGTTTCACGACATTTTCCAGGAAAGGAATATTTGTCTTGATTCCACGAATTCTAAATTCTTGAAGATTTCTGACCATTTTAGATGCAGCTTGTTCAAATGTCAGGGCCCACGTCGAAAGCTTTACAAGCAATGAATCATAATATGGTGTGACGATTGCACCCTGATATCCATTCCCCGCGTCAAGACGGACGCCGAATCCTCCACCTGACCTGTATGCCATGATTTTTCCTGTGTCCGGCATGAAGTTATTCAGCGGATCCTCAGTCGTTACCCTTGACTGAATGGCATATCCATGCAGCTTAACATCTTCCTGCAGGGGTATACCCACTTCACGGCTGTGCAGGGCGTGACCTTCAGCAATGAGCAGCTGGGATTGAACGATATCCACCCCTGTCACCATTTCTGTGATGGTGTGCTCGACCTGTACCCTCGGGTTCACTTCAATAAAATAAAATTGGTTGTTTGCAACTAGAAATTCAACCGTACCGGCATTCACATATTTCACATTATCCATCAAGCGCACGGCCGCTTCACAAATATCTTCTCTTAATTTGTCATCAAGGGATACGGAAGGGGCGATTTCCACGACCTTCTGGTGCCGCCTTTGAATCGAGCAGTCCCGTTCGAAAAGATGAACAATGTTTCCATCGGCATCCCCAAGGATCTGAACCTCGATATGCTTTGGATTTTCCACAAATTTTTCTACATAGATCTCGTCATTTCCAAATGCCGCTTTTGCCTCAGACTTTGCTCGTTCGTAAGCTTCCTTCAGACTCTCAAGGTTTCGGACGATCCGCATGCCGCGTCCTCCGCCGCCCAGGGATGCTTTGATGATGATAGGAAATCCTGCTTCCTTACCGAAGCTGATTACTTCTTCAAGGCATGTAACCGGTCCGTCACTGCCTGGTATTACAGGGATATCTGCAAGCTGGGCCTGTTTACGTGCCTTGACCTTATCCCCGAACATATCCAGATGAGTTGAATGAGGTCCGACAAAAATGATCCCCTCTTCTTCACATCTTCTGGCAAAATGAATATTTTCAGAAAGGAATCCGTAACCTGGATGGATGGCATCTACATCTGATTTTTTTGCTATTTTAATGATGCCTTCGATATCAAGATAGGCATCGATCGGTTTCTTGTCTTCACCAACTAAATAAGCTTCATCTGCTTTATATCGATGATAAGAGCCTGAATCTTCTTTACTGTAGACAGCTACAGTCCTGATGTTAAGTTCCGTGCAGGCACGGAATACGCGGATGGCAATCTCCCCGCGGTTTGCGACTAATACCTTTTGAATTTTCTTCAATACAATCTCTCCTTTAAGTTAGTTCATGATTGAAAATCTTTCATTACTAGTCTATTAAAAAAGGGCTGACCCGAAAGATGGATACTAGCGTATCTTAGGGGGCAGACCCTAGACATAGAGACTTTACATTCCCTATAAGAGACCTACATTTTCACACCATATATTCTCTTGTTAGTAGACATATTCTCCAAAGGTTCGTCATTTTCCTTCTTTGTTTTATATTTTTCTTCATATTTCACAAACATGGATACATTCACAAGGACGCCGAGCGATAACGAGAGGACCAGCAGCGAAGAGCCTCCGTAACTGATGAAAGGAAGCGGCACCCCGGTAATCGGAATAAGTCCTGACACCCCTCCAAGATTGATGAAAGCCTGTATTCCAATCATACTTGAGATACCTATGGCGAGCATCGTACCAAATGGATCCTGGCATTTCACTCCGATATAAATACCTCTTAAAACGATATAGGTAAGGCCGAGTATGACAAAACTAACACCGAAGACACCCAGTTCTTCAGCAATGATCGCCATGATGAAATCAGTCTGCGGCTCCGGTATATAACCGAGCTTTTGAATACTCTGTCCCAGGCCAAGCCCCTGGACTCCGCCTGAACCAATGGCCAGATAGGAGTTTACAAGCTGATAACCTTCCCCCTGAGCGTCCTTGAATGGTGAAAGATAAGCCTCGATCCTGCTCATCCTTTCGGTTGTAAAGATGAATCCCCTGCCCAGATAAATGAAAGGTGAAACGATGACCAGCAAAGCGGAACCGATTCCTGCAAGCTTTGATATAGTACGAAAATTGATGCCTGAACACATGATGACGATGGCCCCGATCACAAAAATGATCGCTGCTGTCCCGAAGTCGGGTTCAAGGAAGACAATGAAGCATATGAACCCGAGAAAGATCAGCGGGGGAGCAAGGCCGCGATTCAAATCATTTATGTACGCCTGCTTCTTTGAATACACAGATCCCAAATAAATGACAACCGCAAGCTTAGCAAACTCAGAAGGCTGAATGCTCATGAACCCCAGATTGAGCCAGCTTCTGGCATTGTTGACTTCACTTCCGAAAATATGTACCGAAACGAGCATGATGATGATGACGGCCATTAACCCTTTGATGATTTTCCCTACCTGGAAGGCTTTATAAGGAAACCATGCAGCCACGGTAAAAGCAGCAAACCCAACGAGAACGTTGACCAGCTGCTTCTTATAGAAATAGTCACTCTCCCAGCCGAATCGTTCAACAGCCATTACCATGCTGGCACTGTAAACCATAACCAATCCGAAAAAGCAAAGGAATATATACACAGCTATTAAAGAATAGTCATAGGACTTCAATATTTTTTTAATCATGACAATTCAACCCTTTTTCTTAATTCATTTTCTTTCCCGCAATATATGTACCTCTATAAAAAAACTCAAACAACAGAGTTCAGTATTGTTTGAGTTGTCATGACTATTTTACTTTTTTGTGGATGCTTCATGAAGGGCAGAAAGTTCCCTTTCCAAAGAATCAATCAATTCCTTTCCATCTGCGTCATCCACCAGTCCCAACCGGACAGCAAATTCTATTTCACGGGATAATCCGAACATTTGGGTATCCAATACTTCCTCATAAAGAGGACATTGGGGCATCGTTAAATTATCCATTTGCACTTTAATTAGCTGTAAAATCTTTTCTGCATCAGCCTTTAATAACTCATAGGCTTTTTCTCGATGATTAACTGTCATTTCTGACGCCACAGTGATCCCCCCATTCCGTACAAATAGCATTCCTGTCTTAAAATTTTATCGTTAAACTGCACAAATTGCAAGAATAATTAACGTTTTTATAAGGAATGAATTTGAATAATGGGAAGCGATTCATCAAAATACGGCACTAGAAAATACTCCAGGAATATTTGGCACTGAGCCCTTCAAGGAGCTTGGTTCCCGCAATACTGTTCCCGACCTCATCCAGTGACGGGCCAAAGATGCCAATCCCGCATTTGCCGGGGACACTCCCCATGATGCCCCCGGAAACCCCGCTTTTTGCAGGGATCCCGACCTTGATGGCAAACTCCCCCGAGCTGTTATACATCCCGCATGTTACCATAAACGTTTTACATATTCTCGCGACATCTTTTGTAATGAGCTGCCTCCCGCTCTCGGGATCCAGTCCGTCATTGGCAAAGACGGCTCCCATTTTGGCCAGGTCCACACAATTCATTTCCACCGCACATTGTTTCGTGTATAAAACCAATAAATCTTCTACATTCCCGGTTATCACTCCATGCTGCTTCATAAAATAGCAAAGCGAACGATTCAGATTGGCTGTCTGCAGTTCTGAATAAGCTACATCTTCATTGTATGTAACCTGTTGTCCTGTCAAATGACAGATAAACTCAATCAGCCTGTCCCATTTCTCGATGACCGTATCACCCTTGATCATGTGTGTGACAGCCAAGGCGCCGGCATTGATCATTGGATTGAGGGGCTTTGATGGTTTGTTCGTTTCTAATTTGGCAATTGAATTGAATGGATCCCCCGTGGGCTCCATCCCTACTTTGGAAAAAACCTCATCTTCACCGTTGTCCATTAATACTAGTGCAAGGGTAATCACTTTCGAAATACTCTGCAGGGTGAATTTTTTAAGATGATCTCCTGCATAGTAAGATTCATTTCCGATGGAGTAGATACAAATGGCTAAATCATCCGGATTTTGATTGCTTAACGCAGGAATATAATCAGCGACCTTTCCGTAAGGGGCAAAGGCCCTCGCAATATCGACCAGTTCTCCCAAAAGTTTTTGATCTGACATTTTTCCTCACTCTCCTTCATTCTCTAGTAAGGTTCCCTAAATCGTTAATTCGAAAACAGTGAAAATGCTTACACAAAATCATGTGACAAAAAGATTTATAACCGATATACTAGAACTATTGTAAAGGAGGAATCTGTTGTGGAAAGCATCGTACCGATCAAAGGTAAAGTTAAGTTTGTCATCACGTTGGATTCCGGAGTGTGGATATTTGATGACAGAAAGATTGATTTAAACACTTTCTTTGAAGAAGGCAGCATTTTGAAAGATGAACTGGAAGAATACACAAAAGCCGTGTCGAAGCACTGGTCCCGCGAGATCCAGGAGGGCGCAACATATCCTCCAACATTGAAAACTGAAAAGAAATATGAAAAGGAAAAAGTTCTTACCGGTACTTTTGCCATGCCATTTGCACCTTTCTTAAAAAATGCGGAACCGCATGAAGATGCTTCTAGCATTGTAATCGAGACAGCGTGCGGTGAGTTTAGTTTCCCTGTCGAAAAAGCAGAAGAACTGCTCATGGCATTTTCAAAAGATGGGAAACCGTTAAAGGAAGACGGACCGGTTCATATCCTTTTTAAAGACGGCTCAAATAACGAAAAACCAATTACAAATGTAAAAGCTTTCCGACTGGAATAAATACCAAATGGTTTCTACATAAACGAATAAACCCGGTGCAGGAACCTCTGCACCGGGTTTTTCATAAGGTATAAATGGGATTGATTCCCATATCGTCATAAAAGATCGGCTGCAAGCTGGGCAAGACCTGACCGTTCGCCTTTCATCAATTTTACGTGGCCTGCTATCGACTGTTCTTTGAATTTTTCCACCACGTAAGTCAAACCATTATTATATTCATCAAGATAAGGATGGTCGATCTGTGCAGGGTCACCCATCAGGACAATCTTACTCCGTTCCCCCACCCTTGTTAATATCGTCTTCACTTCATGCTTGGTGAGGTTTTGCGCTTCGTCAATGATGATGAATTGATCAGGAATACTCCTGCCCCTTATATAAGTCAGGGCTTCTACTTCAATCGATGCCATTCCTGCAAGTATATCGTCGAGTTCTCCAGGTTTCTTTACATTGAACAGGTATTCGAGGTTATCATAGATCGGCTGCATCCACGGTCTCAGCTTTTCTTGTTTTTCACCCGGCAAATACCCTATATCTTTACCCACTGGTACAATCGGACGAGCTACCAGGAGCTTATTGAACTTATGAAAATCCTCTGTCTGCAGCAGTCCCGCCGCCAGAGCAAGAAGGGTCTTTCCTGTACCCGCTTTACCGATCATCGTCACCAGTGAAATATCATCCCTCAGTAAAAGTTCGGTTGCCATCGTCTGTTGTACATTCCTCGCTTTAATACCCCACATATGGTCATGATCATAAACTAATTTTTTCAGTTTCGTCCCGGATCCATCCACCATACCTACAGCAGAAGCAGAACTGCCCAATGCGTCTTTCAAAACGATGAATTCATGTGAATAGAATCTTTGCTTCGTTATTTCTTTTAGGGTCAATTCCCCATGTTCATAAAATTTGTCCACTGCACCTTTATCAACAAATAACTCAGTGAATCCGGTATATATATCGTTGACCTCCACAACCCGGTCGCTCAGAAAATCCTCAGCCTGCAACCCGAGTGCATCAGCCTTGACTCTCACCAACGTGTCTTTGCTTACCAATATCACCGATTTTCCGTTTTCTTTCGCTTCTTCCTCCAGAGAGAGGTTTTTTGCAACGGCCAATATCCGGTTATCATTGGTTTTTTCTACAAATATCTCTTGCAGTTCCTGAAAGGAACGATGGTTTAACTCTATCCTGATTGACCCGCCTGTGTACAACGGAATCTTTTCATGGAGCTTTCCTTCTTGCCTTAAATTATCGATCAGTTTCGATACATGTCTTGCGTTTCGTCCGATTTCATCCATATAACGCTTCTTCGAATCCACTTCTTCTAATACGACCGCTGGTATAACCACCTCATTGTCCTGAAACGAAAAGATGGCTTGTGGATCTTGTAATAAGACATTGGTATCTAATACATAAATTTTTTTCAAATCGATGCCTCCTGCTCCTCATTTCTTATTACTATTGTATGTAGCCAAAGTTGATCCGGTTATTCCCAGCTACTCAAATAGGACGGCCCGTTTCTTAAAATATATGAATAAACGTATAAAGATAGAAGAAAATTACACAATAAGAAAAGATATTGAAATTAACCCGGGAGGTACTGACATGAATAAAATCATCTCTCTGCTTGGGATTGTCCTCTTTCTATCGGCTTGCGCCAATAATAAAGAGGTCGGTTATAATAAAAATCCACAATCTGACCAAAACAAGCCGATCACCGTCCAAGACAGTAATATCCAGCATGTTGAAAGAAAATCGGGACAGCAAATATCCAAACACTTGGTTGATCTGACAACCAGAGTACCTGATGTAAGAGATGCCACAGCAGTCGTAATAGGTAAATATGCGTTTGTGGGAATCGATATCGACTCCGATGTCGAACGTTCAGAAGTAGGATCGATTAAGTACTCTGTAGCAGAAGCCTTAAAAGAAGACCCATATGGTGCCCAGGCAATCGTCGTAGCTGACCCTGATGTCACCGCCCGTTTGAAAGAGATCAATAAGGATATCCGGCGGGGGGAACCTGTCCAGGGAATCATGAACGAACTCTCTGATATTTCCGGAAGACTCATGCCTGAAATTCCACGTTCCCTTAAGCAGACTGACCCTGAAAACGCCCCAAAGGAACCAAAGAAAAAAATGAACCAGAAAAAAGAAAATCAGTTAAACAGAGAACAGGAAGACCAGAGCGAGAATTATATCGAATAGGCCCCGAAATATAAAAAGCCATGAAAAAGCTGACTCAGGCTTTTTTCATGGCTTCAATTACTTGGCGGTCCAACCGTTCCGCAGCAGTTTTATCATACGTCTTCTCATAAGCAGGCTCTGCTGAGATCCTCGAGCCGTAAAACATGACATCCCTCACCTCATCGATCTCCATCTTGATCAAAGTAAGCTTCAACGGTACACCTTCAAGCTGTACCTGACTGATTTCCGTCTTCCCGGCAATCGAATAAGTTGATTCATTCGCTATCAAATTAATGACCGCAAGGGGATTCTCCCTGATATTCTCAACGATTTTGGATTTCTGATTCACAGTGAAAAGCACTGTTTCTTCATCCTTAGCCAAAATCCATGAAACTGCATTGACATTCGGTCCTCCCGTTTCATGATCTACGGTGGACAAAGTTACAAAGCGTTCAGATTGAAGTTCCTCGAACAGTACCGGGATTAAGCCCGGTTCCACTTGGTTAGCCAAAACAATCACTCCTCCCTGGTCCTTCATTAGAAAAATTCGTCATGGAATTTAATTGTCCTTCTTTTTATTTTGATATCATTATACATCACATTCACAAAGTTTTAAAAAACGGTCTGTAAGTAAATTGAAGCGTTCTCTCATACTACATGATATACTGAAAAGAGAAATCTTATGAGAGAAAAAGCAATGAGGTGTTAAGTATGCGTGTTAAGTGTGCTCTATGTGAAGTAATAGAAAATATTGAAGATTATTCGCTGCAGGCGAAAAGATTAAGAAACAGACCCATTCACACTTATATGTGTGACTCGTGCCACAAACGGATCACTAAAAAAACTGAAGAACGTGCCGCTACCGGTAATTTCAATCTGTACCGTTCGCCAAAAGTTGAAGATGAATTCTAGTCATGCCATTAAGGGAATCGGTATCGGCATTGTCTCCGGCATTCTGCTTGGATTACTCCTGAAACTGCTGCAGGCATTGACTGGGATAAAAGTATACATACTCCTCCTGAATGTTGATTTCCTACCTTATATAGGATCCATACAATGGCCGGAATGGATTGAATTTATTTTCCATTTGATCGTTTCCTGCCTGATCGGAATCGTTTTTGTGATGATAATCCATCGCTTCAAACTTGCGGGCATGGCCGTATGGATAACATCATTTGCGTTGACCATGCCCGCATTCTTGTTATACTTTCCGCTTTCTTCACTTGCCATTAAGGATGTCCCGGCCCCTCATGATCCCTCAGCCATCCTGCTTTGGCTGTTAGGCCATCTGGTATATGGAGCATCCATCCCGCTTTTATATCCCGCTATAGAGAACCCTAAGAGGAAAAACAATTAAAATAAAAAAGCTGCAGTTTATGCCTGCAGCTTTTTTACTATACATTTCCTTTTTTCTTTTCATTGTTCAAGCGGATCTTATAAATGATTAATATGAGAGCCGCTACGACAAGACCCTCTGCAACCGGTAAAAAGATACCTAAAAACGTCAGAACCGTACACCCGACAATTAAGAATAAATAAATCACGATCGATTTACCAAGCGGCAGCTTTTTGGCAAAACCAAGCTTATACACTAATATAGAGAGTCCCACAATGGTTAAGTAAAGAAGCCACATCCCCAATTCCGCATTTTGATCAACACGGTAAAGGGATGCGAAAAAGGATAAACGCTCAGTTACATCCATTTCCTGCTCCCCCTTCACTCAGTTTATTGAGATACCTTGCTCTTTTTCTCCGCTCTTTCACGTTCATTCTTATCAAGAATTTTTTTACGGAGACGGATTGATTCCGGCGTTACTTCACAGTATTCGTCATCATTCAGATATTCAAGGGATTCCTCAAGCGTCATGATCCTCGCCTTCTTAATCGTAACCGTTTGATCCTTGTTTGCTGAACGGACGTTTGTCGCTTGCTTCACCTTCGTGATATTAACGGTGATATCATTTTCCCTTGTATGTTCACCAACGATCATACCACCATAGATTTCTGTACCTGCTTCAACGAAGATCGTTCCGCGGTCTTCCACTTGCATGATTCCGTATTGTGATGCTTTACCTGTTTCCATAGAAACCAGTACACCTTGGCGACGTCCGCCGACGCGGCCTTTTTGCAGCGGCTGATAGCTGTCAAATGTGTGGTTGATGATTCCATAACCGCGTGTAAGGGTCATAAACTCAGTTGAATAACCGATCAACCCGCGTGCAGGAACCATGAAAATCAAGCGGACTTGACCATTACCGTTGTTTACCATATCAAGCATTTCACCTTTACGCTGTCCAAGTGATTCGATGACTCCTCCCATATACTCCTCTGGGATATCGATTTGAACCCGCTCAACAGGCTCACTCTTGACGCCGTCAACTTCTTTGATGATAACCTGTGGTTTGGATACTTGAAGTTCGTATCCTTCACGGCGCATGTTTTCAATCAGGATGGAAAGATGAAGCTCCCCGCGGCCTGAAACCGTCCACGCATCAGGTGAGTCGGTCGGGTCAACGCGCAGACTTACATCTGTTTGAAGCTGAGCCAATAAGCGCTCCTCGATCTTCCTTGAAGTCACGTATTTACCTTCTCTTCCTGCAAACGGGCTGTTATTCACAAGGAAAGTCATTTGCAGAGTAGGTTCGTCAATACGAAGGACCGGCAGCTGGTCCTGATGTTCAACCGGGCAAACCGTTTCACCCACGTTAATATCTTCCATTCCTGAAACAGCGATCAAATCGCCTGCTTTTGCTTCTTGGATTTCTTCACGCTTCAGTCCAAAGAAACCAAAAATCTTTGTAACACGGAACTGTTTAACAGAGCCGTCAAGCTTCATAAGTGCAACCTGCTGACCAACTTTCATCGTCCCTCTGAACACACGTCCGATTCCGATACGGCCTACATAATCATTGTAATCAAGCAATGCGACCTGGAATTGAAGAGGTTCCTCAGAATTATCAACTGGTGCCGGGATATGCTCAATGATTGATTCATACAAACATTGCATGTTCTCATCTTGTTTGGCAGGATCTGGATCCGTGCTTGCAGTACCATTGATGGCAGATGCATAAACAACAGGGAATTCAAGCTGTTCATCATTCGCATCCAATTCAATGAATAATTCCAATACCTCATCAATGACTTCTTCAGGACGCGCTGAAGGCTTGTCAATCTTGTTAACGACTACGATCGGTGTAAGATTTTGTTCAAGTGCTTTCTTTAGGACGAAACGAGTCTGAGGCATACAGCCTTCATACGCATCGACAACAAGCAGAACACCATCTACCATTTTCATGATACGTTCCACTTCGCCGCCAAAGTCAGCATGTCCAGGTGTATCAAGAATATTGATGCGTGAATCTTTATATTGAATCGCCGTATTTTTCGCCAAGATTGTAATACCGCGTTCTCTTTCCAAGTCATTCGAATCCATCGCGCGCTCTGAAACTTGTTCATTTTCGCGGAAGATTCCAGATTGCTTTAACAGCTCATCAACCAATGTCGTTTTACCATGGTCAACGTGAGCGATGATAGCAATATTTCTAAGATCATTTCTTAAGTTCATATTTCCACTCCTGAATATATTGGATTTCTTTCCTGGAAGGCTAAAGATAATGGGTAATTCTGTTCAACTAGACCATTATAGCACAGCGCGGCTGAAATCCCTAATAAATATTGAATGAAACGGTACCAGGATAATATAACGCGCTGATATCACTCTTTAATATTTGCCATTGCACATTCTTATGGCTCTAGGTAGAATTTAAGTAAGCAGTTTCGTTTGCAATTCGTTTTTATATTTGCATAACTATCATTGAAATACATATTAGCGGAGGTGTTTATATGGGTAATATCAAATGGATCTTCGTCCTTTATTCTGTTTTGGCAGCCGTATCTCTGATGGGCATCGCCATTTCAATAAGTCTGGCAAGCCCTCTTTTAGCAGCGGGCTGCATCATTGCTCTCACCATTATCATGGGGTTCGGTTTCACTACGAAAAAGAGATACCGGGAAGAAGGCAGGCTTTAATAATAATGTAAAAAAAGCTGAATGAAGTGCTCATTCAGCTTTTTTCTATATAACAGGATCAGTTCTTAAGGTAATCGTTAAGGATTCTACCGTGCAGTCCTGGTTTTCCTACAAATAAAGAACTCTTATTCAAAGGGTTCAGATCATTTCCTTCTAAATCGGTAACAACCCCTCCGACTTCTTCTATAAGGATCTTTCCGGCAGCGAAGTCCCAGGGCGCCAGTCGCATACTTATATACGCATCGAGTCTTCCTGCAGCTATATACGCCATTTCGATAGCAGCAGAACCATATGAACGCGTCCCTCTTACTTTTTGAACCAATGGTGCCAAAACTTCAGGATCTATACGCTTATTAGTGGTCATCCATTGCGCATTCAATGCAATGATTGAATCCTCTACCGGTACATCATTTAGAGCTGGCAGCTTCACATCATTCATATAAGCTCCCCTTCCCTTTTCTGCGTGGTACAACTCATCATGAACCACATCATAAATGTATCCGAGCACACCCTGACTTTCATCATAAATCCCGATGGATATAGCAAAGTTCCTTTGTTGATGAACAAAATTCATTGTTCCGTCAATAGGGTCGATAATCCACGTTACTCCGGATAAATCGCTCAGTTCGTCACCGAACCCTTCTTCACCCATTATTTTATGGTCTTTGTATGTACTCCTTATTTTCTCAATGAAAAAACGCTCCGTCCCTTCATCCATGTTTGTAACCAAATCATTACGGTTGGACTTTGTTTTAATATTAAGTTCATCTTGAAAAGAATCGCGGATCGTCTTCCCCGCCTCCATGATCCAATCCCTGACATTCTGGTCTACTTCTTTCCAATTCGTCACGTTCATGACCTCCAATACTAGTCTTCATCTTAACACGAGGTGTTCCTTAGCTCTTTAGCTTAATGGAAAAAAAGGAAGGATTCAAGTTTTTCAACTCTTCCCTCAATATTGAGCTGCCGGACAAAAAAAAGAACTCTACGTATGGAAACGGAAGAGTTCGCCAGAATCGTTCATTTCGAATCCTTTCATCGTATACCCTTTCTGTGTTCAAATCATTATAGAGCCTTCATTTTTATTAACTCTTCACGAATATTCATTAGCTTCTCTTTTGACTTTGTTTGATTTTCCTTGTTTTTTGTCTGGATCGCTTCGAACAACACAGCTAGTTCATAATCCATTTCCAGTCTCAATACATTTAGACGCTGCTGCTGGACATCCCGTTTTTTAGACGTATTCATCACTTGTTTCATTGTCTTGCACCCCTTCCGCGTTTTCGATTTATCTGATTGTTCTGATAATATTTAATACATATTATGAAATTTCATCTCATCATGTAACTAAAATGTGCAGACACCCATTGTTGAAACGGATCATTACATTTATTCCATTTCCTTGTGTTAAAATAACACCATTAGGTAAGGAGGCTGCACTATGAAATTCAACGGATTTACTGACAAAGACTTTGATGTGTTTACAATTGATGGTTTAGAAAATAGAATGGAAGCCATTCAACAGCATATACGCCCCAAGCTTGAATACCTTGGACAATATTTTACACCTGAGCTCAGCACGTTGACCGGCGACGAGATGTTCTACCATGTAGCCAAACACGCACGCCGCTCTGTAAACCCTCCAGATGATACGTGGGTGGCATTCGCCAATAACAAGCGCGGTTATAAAAAACATCCCCACTTTCAAATTGGTTTATGGAATACCCATTTATTCATCTGGTTCGCAATGATTTATGAAGCTCCCCATAAGGAGGAATTCGGTAAAAAAGCCGAAGAAAACGCGGATGAGATAAGGGATATTATCCCCTCGGACTACGTATGGTCGGGTGATCATACAAAGCCTGATGCCGTATCATTCTCTTCAATGTCCCGGGACGAATTCCTATCGCTTTGTCAAAGAGTACAAAAAGTTAAGAAAGCGGAACTTCTGTGCGGTTTGCACTTGGATCGGGAAACAGTGACTGAACTTAATGGTGATGAGCTGATCCAAAAAATTAATAATGCCTTTGAAACACTTTTACCCCTTTATAAAATGAACTAAACCCTCTTAATAATGAAAAACGACAGCCCCGCGGCTGTCGTTTTTCACTTCATGGCGATCAGTTCTGAATCACCCGATTCTTTCATCTTTTTTACTACATGATAGGTGGAGTAGCCGCTTGACTCTTCAAATTCACTGCAGATTTTTTTCTCTTCCGATTTACTCGGTACGATCTCTTTGAATTTACGGTAACGGGCCATTAAATCTTCTTTTTTTATGCCTTTTTCATATGCTTTTTCAACCGCTTCAAAGAAAGAAATGACATCAATCACTTCTTCAGTTGTCCAATCTATCGAGAAAGGATATTGATATTCCATGTTAAGTAACAACTCCTTGATTAATTCCAATTCGAACGGATACGTTCTGCCTCATCAATCATTCTATTAATAAGCTGATCAACGGACGGAATATCGTTGATCAGCCCCATGACCTGCCCTGCCCAGCCGAACCCATCTTCTTTTGAACCGTCATATATAAACCTCTTATTAGCTTCTCCGCTTATATATCCTTTTAACCCTTCATATCCTGCACCCGTTTGTTCCGCCTGCAGTATTTTATCGGTCCAGGTATTTGAGATCGCCCGTGCAGGTGCACCGAGAGAACGTTTAATCACCACTGTATCATTCTCGCTGCCTTCCAACAAGGCTTTTTTATATTCTTCTGAAGCATGGATACATTCTTTAGCGGCTATAAATCTCGTGCCCATTTCAACACCTTCTGCACCGAAACTTAAAGCTGCCATAAGCCCTCTTCCGTCACCAATGCCGCCCGACGCTACCACGGGTATTGAGACTGCATCCACTACTCCCGGGATTAACACGAATGTACCGATATCGTCTTTCCCTAAATGGCCGCCCCCTTCATGACCAACCGCCATGACAGCATCCGCACCCAATTGCTCGGCCTTTATTGCCTGTCTTTTTGATGCGACAAGAACCATTTTAATTGTATTTGTGCCTTCCAATTTTTTTATCAATGGAGCCGGATTGCCCCCGGTAATAGTAACAACAGGGACTTCTTCATCGACTGCTGCCTCTACAAACTTTTCGTAAGGCCTTCCGTGCTGACCGATTGCAAAATTGACACCAAATGGCTTATCGGTCAGTTTCCTTACTTTTATTATCTCTTCCCTGAGTTCATCAGGGTGATCCAGGGACATTGCAGTGATCTGCCCAAGCCCTCCGGCATTTGAGACTGCCGCAGCAAGTTCGGCATATGCCAGGTGAGCTAGTCCTCCTTGAATGATGGGATATTTAATATTTAATAATTCTGTTATTCTTGTCTTCCACTTCAATTTAACCCCTCCTGTCATACACGTATTCTTTATTGGATAAATAATTCCCTTCAAGAAGATTAAAATGATTAAAGTATGGGCAAATACCACTATGCAAAGGAATACCTAGATGCTATAATTCTTTTGTTTGAAAAAAGACTACTATTAAAATGGTCTCTTTATAAAAATTTTCATTTCGTAAAATTAGACCGTTTCTTTTCGCTGGAGGCACAAGATTCCCCGGGGAGAAAGTCGAGCCTCCTCGGCGTTTCCTCTATTTCCCGCCGGAGTCAAGTGCCTTCCGCTACAATCCACTCTAGACTTTAAGCAGGGATTATAGCGGCAACCATTTAAGAAAAGAGCTTTTAATAAATTTGTTGCATTTAAATATTTAAACCATATCAAAGAGGTGTTGATTGAATTGTCTCAATATGAAACCCCGTTATTTACCGGATTAGTTGAACATAGCAAAAAGAACCCTGTCCAGTTTCACATCCCCGGACATAAGAAAGGGGCCGGCATGGATCCCGATTTCAAAGAATTCATCGGCGAAAATGCCCTCAGTATCGATTTGATCAACATCGGCCCCCTCGATGATCTTCACCAGCCTAAAGGGATGATCAAGGAAGCCCAGGACCTTGCTGCAGAGGCCTTTGGAGCAGACCATACATTCTTCTCGGTTCAGGGGACGAGCGGTGCGATCATGACCATGGTAATGAGTGTATGCGGACCTGGTGATAAAATCATCGTTCCGAGAAATGTACACAAGTCCGTAATGTCTGCAATTGTTTTTTCAGGAGCAACGCCTATCTTCATTCACCCGGACATTGATAAAGATTTAGGTATATCCCATGGAATCACTACAGATGCGGTTGCAAAAGCATTGGAACAGCATCCCGATGCCAAAGGGGTCCTGGTCATCAATCCTACTTATTTTGGAATCTCAGCAGATTTAAAGAAAATAGTGGAAATCGCTCATTCATACAGTGTACCCGTTCTAGTAGATGAAGCACATGGAGTTCATATTCACTTTCATGATGACCTCCCACTCTCCGCAATGCAGGCGGGAGCAGATCTTGCAGCTACAAGTGTACACAAGCTCGGAGGCTCGATGACGCAAAGCTCGGTACTGAATATGAAGGAAGGATTGGTTTCACCCAAACGTGTTCAGACCATCCTGAGCATGCTAACGACCACTTCGACTTCTTACCTTTTGCTCGCGTCATTGGATGTGGCAAGGAAGCGCCTTGCCACGGAAGGACACGATCTGATCAGTACGACAATACAATTGGCTGAAAACATAAGAGGCGAAATCAATGAAATCGAGGGCCTATATTGTGTGGGTAAGGAGATCCTCGGCACCAAGGCTACACATGATTACGATCCCACCAAGTTAATTGTATCGGTAAAAGAATTGGGAATCAGCGGTTTCGATGCTGAAAAATGGCTGCGGGAAGCTTATAATATTGAGGTTGAGATGTCCGACCTGTACAACATTCTCTGCATCATCACACCCGGCGATACCCAGACTGAAGGTGATCAGCTGGTCACCGGATTAAGAGAACTTGCAAATCAGCTGAAAAAACATGGAGACATCACCCCAGCAACCGTGATGCTTCCCGATATTCCCGTGTTATCCATGACACCTCGTGATGCATTCTATGCAGATACCGAAGTCATTCCGATCGATCAATCTGTCGGTCGCACCATCGCGGAGTTCATCATGGTGTATCCACCTGGTATTCCCATTTTCATACCAGGGGAGATCATTACACAGGAAAACATCAATTATATCAAAACCAACATTGAAGCCGGACTTCCTGTACAAGGACCGGAAGATTATGATTTGCGGCACCTCCGTGTCATAAAAGAACATCATGCAATCAGATAAACCAAATTGGCGGCCCCATATCGCATGGGGTCTTTTCTTTTCTTTTGTAAATAAAAAAGGTGAAGAAGGACATACGCCCCTTCTTCACCCTTTACTCTATATTTACCCCTTTAAGTCAAACCGTTACTGATTTCCCCTTGAACTTAATCGTCTAATTCTACATCATCATTACATTCGCAGCAGTTAGAGAATAAAACAGAAACCTTCTCATCTTCGTAATGTTCAATAGTGTTCAGGCATGATTGACAAACAATTGTTCCCATCTTTTTTCATCTCCTTTAATGATGTTTTGTAAGCGTTTTATCTTAGCTGATTCTATAATAATATAACACATTTAAAAAATCAACCTTATATTGTATAACATATTAAAGATATTATTCTTTTAATTAATCATATTTTAATTCTATGCAGTAAAAGTGTATATAAGACCTTTTGAACTTCTCAACACCGCTGTGGATTTCCGTGGAAGACTACGCTTTCCGCGGGTGACCCCCGTGAGCCTCCTCGTCGCTTTTGCTCCTGCGGGGTCTCACATCAGTCACTTCTCCCCCAGGAGTCTTCGTCTTCCACTCCAATCAACTGCTGGAATAGGCTGTTCCTCAAATAGCCATTAAGTAACATCAAAACGTCTATTAATTGCAGAAATCGACTTAACAAATAATAGATATTTTTATAGGAGTGGTGATTATATAAAAAAACCTGAATGGTCGCATTCAGGTTTTTGATGTGATTATGGAGTTTTGATTTTTGCCGGGTCCAGGGTTTCGTAGCCTTTTTCCCTGAGTCCTTTTACGATGTCGGGCAGTGCTTCACTTGTCCAGGTTCGGTCGTGCATTAGCAGGTTTGCACCGTTATTCAGGTATGGGTTGTTAACCATGATCTCAGTGATTGCTTCTTTTGTTTGATACGCCTTCTCCCAGTCGTAGCCGTACGTCCAGTTCATAAGGGCCATTTTCTCTTCTGCTGCAATCTGACGGCTGTAATCCGTATTCTGCCCAAAAGGAGCTCTGAAGAATTTAGGGCGTTCACCGGTGATCGATTCAACGAGCTCATTCACCGTAACGATTTCTTCTTTTTGTTTTTCCGGTGAAAGGTCAGGAAGTGAACTGTGGCTGTATGTATGATTGCCTATCATAAAGCCCATGTCATGGATTTTTTTTAATACATTTTTCTCTTCGGGGGTATCAAGAAAATGTCCATTTACAAAGAAGATTGCAGGAGCATCCATCGCCTTCAGATCTTCAGCCATTTTCAGTGCATATTTATCCGGGGCATCATCAATTGTTAAAAGCACGACCTTTGCATTTTGACCTGCTAACGGTTCAATACTCCAATTGTTTTCATTAATCTTGTATTGAGGCTCCTGAACCACTTCTACTGTTTCTTCTGGTTCAGTTTTATCTCCTTGATTTTCTTGCTTTTCGTTACGAGTTGATTCCTCGATATCTGTCTTTTTATCAGAATTCTCGGCCGGGTCGGCTTCTTTCGTAACATTTGCGGGTTCGCCGGTACATGCAGTCAATAACATCAAAGTTACTCCTGTTGCAATAATCTTTTTCATTATACTCACCTTTCATGATTCACTTTGAATATTTTAACATATTATGAGTGAATCTGGATAAGTTTTAAAATAATTCCATCAGGTTTTCAAATAATATTTTGAATCCAAAAAAACAAGATAAACTGAATGAGGTCACAAACAAAGTAAGCCTTCTCGACTGAACAATCTTCCTTGCAGCAATAAATGCCACATAAAAAAACAGAACAAACATGATCCATTTATATTCAATATGATCTTTGACAGACAACCATTCTGCTATATAAAAAACGCTCCACAGAATCATCTGAATAATGAAAGCCACATAAAATTTCATCAAAAACACCCTTTATTTTTGAGTATTTTCATGCAATACATGTACTAACTAAGTATATTCCTCTAATGTTACTTTCATTATTGATGTCTTTTCATTTCTGTAACATTTCAGTGACTTGCCTCATTTCGTGGAATCCATATGATAAAATGTGACCAACGAATAGGTCTTTATACGTATTGATTACTTACGTTCATGGTGCATCACTAAGAAAAGAGGATGATGTATGAAACATTTACTTACCTTGTTAATGCTGGCATCGACAGCCTTGCTTCTCACTTCATGCAATGATCTGGCTGCAGATAAAGTAGTGTTGGCAGAGGATCGATTCATTGAAAGGCAAATCATATTTTTTTCAGATGAACGCAATATTTCAAAAGAAGTCGCATACTATGATGCCATCATTGAGCTTAAGAATGAGTACCCCGAAGACTTAAAATACCTTGAAGTCGTAAATTTCAATTCTGACAAATCGAATCCAAAGGTCCAATCCACTGCTTATCCTGCCATTGTCGTTGTAGATAACAATCAGGTTGTCACAAAAATCACGGGGAAGGCACATAAAAATCAGATCGTTAAATCCGTTTCCCATGCTATCAGTAAATGGTGAGTTTGTTTGAACCAGCCGTATGCAGCCAGTGAACTTATTTCCCTATATAAAAAAATGACCCTCTCAGATGGAGGGTCATTTTTATTGGTCATTATTTTACAATGTGGATTGGGCTTCCCATCGCAACTTCTGCTGCTTCCATTGAAATCTCACCAAGGGTAGGGTGAGCATGGATTGTCATCGCAACGTCTTCAGCCGTCATGCCGGATTCAATCGCAAGACCAAGTTCAGCGATCATGTCAGATGCGCCGGCACCTACGATTTGTGCTCCAATGATAAGACCGTCTTCTTTGCGAGTCACAAGCTTCATGAAGCCTTCAGAAGAATTAAGGGCCAAAGCACGACCATTTGCAGCAAATGGGAATTTAGCTGCAACCACTTCAATTCCTTCTTCTTTTGCTTCAGCTTCAGAATAGCCTACTGTTGCAAGTTCCGGGTCTGTGAAGCAAACCGCAGGAATTCCAAGGTAATCGATTTCAGCCGGCTCACCAGCAATTACCTCAGCAGCGATTTTACCTTCATAAGATGCTTTATGAGCAAGTGGTGGTCCATCAACGATATCACCAATCGCAAAGATGTTAGGAATGTTTGTACGGCATTGTTTATCAATTTTGATAACACCGCGGTCTGACATTTCAATTCCTACTTCTTCAAGACCGATTTCATCAGTATTTGGACGGCGTCCCACTGTGACAAGCACATAATCTGCTTCCACTGATTTCTCTTCACCGTTCACTTCGTATTTAACGACTACGCCGCTGTCACTTTCGTCAACGCCTTTAGCCATTGCTTTCGTGACTACTTCAACGCCTTTTTTCTTAAGGCCTTTTTTGACAACTGATGTCAATTGCTTTTCGAATCCGCCAAGGATATCGTCAGCACCCTCAAGGATTGTCACTTCAGAACCGAGGTTGGCATATGCAGTTCCAAGCTCTGTACCGATGTAACCTCCGCCGATGACAACGAGCTTGCCTGGTACTTCCTCAAGCGCCAAAGCACCAGTTGAATCAAGAACGCGTTTAGAGAACTTGAAGCTTGGAATTTCAATCGGGCGTGATCCGGTCGCAAGGATCAAGTTGTTGAATTTATATGTTTGCGCAGAGTTATCATCCATCACACGCAGAGTGTTTTGGTCTACAAGATAAGCTTCTCCGCGAACGATTTCCGCTTTGTTTCCTTTTAGAAGTCCTTCAACACCGCCGGTAAGCTTCTTAACTACGCCAGCTTTCCATTCTTGGACCTTGTCAAAGTTAACTTTTACGTTCTCTGCAACGATCCCCATATCATCTGAATGCTGGGCTTGATGAAAACGGTGTCCCGCAGTGATAAGGGCTTTTGATGGGATACAGCCTACGTTCAAGCAAACGCCGCCCATGTTCTCTTTTTCGATGATCGTTACCTTTTGTCCAAGCTGTGCTGCACGGATCGCCGCAACGTATCCTCCAGGACCTGAACCGACTACAATAGTATCTGTTTCAATTGGGAAATCTCCTACTACCATCTCATTACGCCTCCATTAATAATAATTCTGGATCGTTCAACAAACGCTTAATGTGGTTAAGTGCATGTTGAGCAGTAGCTCCATCAATCATACGGTGATCGAAGCTCAATGATAATGCTAACACAGGTGCTGCTACAATTTCACCATTTTTAACTACAGGTTTCTCAGCGATACGGCCAACTCCAAGGATTGCAACTTCTGGATGGTTGATAACAGGAGTGAACCATTGACCGCCGGCAGAACCGATATTGGTGATTGTGCATGATGCACCTTTCATTTCGTCACCTGAAAGCTTGCCGTCACGTGCTTTGCCTGCAAGTTCATTGATTTCATTGGAAATAGAGAACATTGATTTACGATCAGCATTTTTCACGACAGGTACTAACAGCCCTTTGTCAGTGTCAGCCGCGATACCGATATTGTAATAATGTTTTTGTACGATTTCGCTAGTAGAATCATCAATGGATGTATTCAATGCCGGGAACTCACGCAATGCGCTTGTCAAGGCTTTTACGATATATGGCAAGAAAGTCAATTTCACACCTTTTTCCGCTGCAACTTCCTTGAATTTTTTACGGTGTGCCCAAAGCTTCGTCACGTCAACTTCATCCATAAGTGTAACGTGAGGTGCAGTGTGCTTGGAATTAACCATCGCTTTTGCGATTGCTTTACGCATTCCGCTCATCTTCTCGCGAGTTTCAGGGAATTCTCCTTCCGGTGCTTTAGGGGCAGCCGCTTTCCCTTCTTCTTTGGCAGGTGTTTGTTCTGCTTTTTCCTCTGCAGCAGGGGATTCAGCTTTCGCTCCGCCGCCGCTTAAGAATGAATCGATATCTTCTTTCAGGACACGTCCGTTTTTACCTGAACCTGAAACCTGGCGGATTTCAACACCATTCTCTCTTGCATATTTACGGACAGATGGCATCGCGATCACACGTTTGTTAGGATCAACGTCTGCGTCTGCTGCTTTTTCTTGTTCAGCTTCAGGAGAAGCGTCTTTATCAACATTCTGACCTTGTTCCGCTGTACCTTGAACCTGGCCTTCTGTTTTTTCTTCCGCTTTAGCTTCTTCCTTCTTGCTGCTTTCGCTGTCGCTTCCTTTGAATTGAAGATCCTCATACCCAGGTGCATCGAACTTGATCAATGTGTCACCGACTACTGCTACAGTGCCTTCATCAACCAGCAGCTCTTCTACCGTACCGGCAACTGGAGATGGAATTTCAACTACTGCTTTATCATTTTGGACTTCACATAGTACATCGTCTTCTTCTACTTTATCGCCGGGTTTAACAAACCACTTAACGATTTCACCTTCATGGATACCTTCACCAATGTCCGGTAATTTGAATTCGAAAGACATGGATTCTACCTCCTGTATTGAATAATGATATAGATGAATGTTTTTGTTTTCTGTCTATTTTCTCTATTTAAATGGGAAAAGAGAAGGGAAAGAACCCTTCTATTTCCTTTGATCGATTAATTAAAATTCAAGTACTTTCTTGGCAGTTTCGATAACATCCTTATGGTTTGGAAGCCATACAGGTTCTGCTTGAGAGAAAGAGTACACAGTATCCGGTGCTGTTACGCGAAGCACAGGTGCTTCAAGGCTTAGGATTGCACGGTCATTGATTTCTGCAACTACATTCGAAGCGATGCCTGCCTGCTTTTGAGCTTCTTGTACGACAATTGCACGGTTTGTCTTTTCGACAGAAGCCATGATTGTGTCAATATCAAGAGGACTTACAGTACGCAGATCGACAACTTCAACTGAATATCCTTCTTTTTCAAGTTCTTCAGCAGCTTTGATAGATTCATGTACCATAGCCCCGTAAGTAATGATGGATAGATCTTTACCTTCACGTTTCACTTCCGCTTTACCAAGTTCAATTGTATATTCCTCTTCAGGAACTTCCTGACGGAATGAACGGTATAACTTCATGTGCTCAAGGAAAATAACCGGATCATTATCACGGATAGATGAAATCAGCAGCCCTTTTGCATCATAAGGTGTTGATGGGATAACAACTTTAAGACCTGGCTGTTGTGCCATTAAACCTTCCAAGCTGTCTGCATGCAGCTCAGGAGTATGTACCCCGCCGCCGAATGGTGAACGAACAGTGATCGGTGCAGTGTAAGTTCCGCCTGAACGGTAACGCATACGCGCCATTTGGCCCGAGATTGAATCCATCACTTCGTAAACGAAACCGAAGAATTGAATTTCAGGAACTGGACGGAATCCTTCCAATGCAAGTCCGATCGCTAAACCGCCGATTCCGGATTCTGCAAGTGGTGTATCGAATACACGGTCTTCACCGAATTCTTTCTGAAGTCCTTCCGTTGCACGGAAAACACCGCCGTTAAGACCTACGTCTTCACCAAAAACTAATACGTCTTCGTTGTTACGCAGTTCTGTGCGCAGTGCATCAGTGATCGCTTGAATCATTGTCATTTGCGCCATGGCTTATTTCGACTCCTTCTCTGTATAAATTTCTAATTGTTCTTTTAGGTTATATGGAAGCTCTTCAAACATGTTATTGATGAAATCAGTAACTTTTTGTTTTGGCTCTCCATCAGCTTTCTTGATTGCTTGCTTGATATCTTCTTTTGCTTCTTCGATTACTTCATTTTCTTTCTCTTCGCTCCATAAGCCTTTTGCTTCAAGGAACTTGCGGAAACGCACCAATGGATCTTTCTTCTCCCAGTCAGTATCCATTTCTGAAGTACGATAGCGTGTAGGGTCGTCCCCTGCCATTGTATGCGGACCATAACGGTAGCACATTGTTTCAATCAATGAAGGTCCTTCACCGTTGACCGCACGCTCTCTCGCTTCACGAGTAGCAGCGTAAACAGCCAATGGATCCATTCCATCCACCAGGATACCAGGGATCCCTGCAGCAACTGCTTTTTGAGCGATTGTCTTACCCGCAGTCTGCTTGTCACGAGGTGTGGAAATCGCGAATTGATTGTTTTGTACAACGAAAATTGCCGGAGCTGAATAAGAACCTGCAAAGTTGATTCCTTCATAGAAATCACCTTGTGAAGATCCGCCGTCTCCTGTATAAGTGATGGCAACTGCTTTCTTTCCGCGCTTCTTAAGACCAAGAGCCACGCCTGCAGTCTGGATGTATTGAGCACCGATGATGATTTGAGGAGACAATACATTTACGCCTTCAGGAGGCTGGTTGCCTTTGAAGTGTCCGCGTGAAAATAAAAAGGCTTGGTATAACGGAAGACCATGCCATACGATTTGAGGTACATCACGGTAACCCGGAAGGATCCAGTCCTCTTTCTCAAGTGCAAAGTGAGAAGCAATCTGTGAAGCTTCCTGCCCTGCCGTTGGTGCATAGAAACCTAAACGTCCTTGACGATTCAGGGAAATTGATCTTTGATCGAGAATACGAGTGTAAACCATGCGGCGCATTAATTCCTGAAGGTCCTCATCGGAAATTTCAGGCATTGCGTCTTCGTTTACTACTTCGCCTTCTTCGTTTAAAATTTGAAACATTTCAAACTTGTCTTCAATCTGTTCGAGCGTTTTAACTGCATCGAATTGTGCCTTCTTTGATTTAGAAGCCATCGAAGTCACCTATCCTTTCTGTTTACATTTATTTTGGTTTTTTACATACAAAGTTTAGATTACCCAAATTCAGTATGACCTACCATAATACTTGCGAATCACATTGTAGATAGTTTTCCACAAATAATAAGAAAGAAAACCCAAATTTGCATATTAGGTTATCTGTATTAGTTTGTTTTACACTTTCACTAATACAACTTTTGCTACCATTCATAGTTTACAATATAAAAAAACATCTCGTCAACGACAAAGTATTATAAATTCAATATACTTTCAATTGATCATATGGATAAGAAATCTTTTTTGAAAAAACTGTATTAGTTAGTCAACGTCATCTGTTATATATAAACTACTCGTCCTTATCTTCTGTTATAGAGTAAACATACAAAACTTTATATAAACAAAAAAAGCAGCGGACTGCAGTCCGCTGCCTTTCTACCCGTTTCAATCAATTTTTTATTCCACTTCTATTCCGGCAGTTGAATAAAAACCTTGTTTTAAATTGTTGTATTGTTCAGTTGAGGTATTAAATTCTTTATTCAACTCTATTGTTTTTTCATATGCTTCATTAATGGAAGTGATTTGTTTCTCCATTTCTTCCATAGTCAATTCTTTATTCTTGAATAATTCATATAGTTTTTTATCCTTTGATAATGCATCCAAGTATGAATCCGTAAGCTCTTTATGGAGCTTATAGCGGTCCTTCATTGTATCTTCCAATTTACCGGCTTCGTCTTTCAGCTTTTTATCATCTAATTCAGTAATAAATCCATTTAGGTCAGAAAATGTTTCTTTCGCTTCCTTCATTGCTTTACGTTCTTTCTCAATATAATTTGTACGTTCTGAAATGTTTTTAAGAGCGTCATCAGAAAGTTTGACTATTTTATCAAACTCTTTCATTCCCAGGTTCATGATCTCGCTATAGATTTCTTTCTCTTTCTTTTCCAGTCCCTGGATCGGTTTCTGTACTTCAACATATTGTTCTTCCTTGGCTACGGTTTCTTCCAGGACATTATAGATATTCTCCTCGGGAGAATCTCCCCCTATACATCCCATCAAAATAAAAATGGCTGCTCCTAAAACGAAAGCAAAACGAAATTTCGACACAACTAGATCCCCCTTAACTATATAACATCTTCTACTATATATCCGTCTACAACATTTGACAATAGGGATTTACAACTGTGGAAAATTTTGTCGATTGAACTATTCTCCCATACACATAAATATGTACTGGCCCTTCAAAGTATTCCGCCATTTCTCAGTACTGTTCTGTTAACTTTTCTCTCAGAAAATGCTAGACTTAATTTATGCATATTGGTATATCTTATTAGGTGTAAATACATATATTCTTACTAAGCATAAAAAATCACTGTTTATACAGCGCCGCTGTTTGTTGTAAGGAGGAAGATTTATGATAGCGATGAAGGACATCATCCGTGAAGGGCATCCCACTCTCCGCATAGTGGCTGAAGAAGTAGCGCTGCCCCCCTCGGAAGAAGACAAAGAGGTACTGAGAAGTCTGCTGGAATACGTGGTCAACAGTCAGGACCCGGAAATTTCAAGCAAATATGGCCTAAGACCTGGAATCGGCCTGGCCGCGCCCCAGATTAACGTTCCAAAGAGAATGCTCGCTGTAAATGTCATCGATGAAAAAGGGACACTGTACAGCCATGCTCTATTCAACCCTAAGATTATCAGTCATTCCGTAGAAAAGGCATATCTTACTTCCGGAGAAGGCTGTTTATCAGTCGATCGCCAGGTTCCGGGACTTGTCCCTCGTTATGCACGCGTAACCGTGAAGGGATGGAACATCGACGGAGAAGAAGTGAAGCTGAGACTGAAAGGCCTTCCAGCCATCGTATTCCAACATGAAATTGACCACTTGAACGGGATCATGTTTTACGATCATATCAATGAGGACAATCCTTTCGAACCGATTCCGGGGGCGCTGGCCATCGAAAGGTAACTCATAAAGCTCTGCAGTCACGGCATTTATGCTCCAGGGTAAATGCAAGGACGCATCCAGGTCTGGATGCGTCCTTTTGAATTTATATTAGTTGAAGTTCTTTAAGACCGAAGTAGATTCCATCTTCATCGACAGGCTTTGTTACCAGATTTGCATGCTTCTGCACTTCGGTAACAGCGTTGCCCATCGCAACCCCGGTTCCTACAGATTGGAGCATCTCGATATCATTAAGGCCGTCTCCAAATGCATAAACATCTTCCATCTTGAAGCCGAGGCGATCAATCATTTTCTTGATTCCTTCAGCTTTCGAACCGCCGGCAGGGAGGATATCCATTGAATACTGATGCCAGCGGATGAAGGTGAATTCCTTATACTTTCCCCTGTAGAAATCCTCCTCTTCTTCGGTACAGAATAACAGCGACTGATAAATATCGCGGCCTTTGTAGAATTCGGGTGAATACCCCGGATGAGGAAATTTCAGGCTGCCCATGCTTTCTTCAATAAAAGGATGGTGCTCATGGTTCGCTTTCATCGTTTCATGGTTCAGATGAACGACAGGATGTTCACTTCTTTTGCTGTCTTCGAGCAGTTCCTCCAACTTTCCGACATTAAGGGGGTTTGTATAGATTACTTGATTTTCGAAGACGACATATTGCCCGTTGAACGATACAAATGATTCAATTCCGAGCTCTTCTCTTAACCCCTCATACATGAAAGGAGCCCTTCCTGTCGCAATGGCTACATACGTTCCGTTATCCTGAAGGGTCTTTATCGCCTCTTTTGTCGCATCAGGCAGTTTTTTATCATGATCGAGTAATGTTCCATCTATATCAAAGAAAACTATTTTTTTCATATCTGATCTCCTTTTACCTCTTTTAAAATATTCGTTAAATAACGTAAACCTTTCAAAATCAATTGTCAAACCATTGAACAACCCGCCATTACCATACTTATCCATGTAAGAGAATCTAAAAATTCCGTACACTATAAGTAAGACAATAGAGACGTTAGCTTGATTGCACCTTTACTTCACTGCACATTCTCGGTAAACTAATAATAAGGAGTGAGCCATATGTTAAAGAAGCTGAGGAAAAAGCTCTTAAAACAGTGGAAAGATATTCTCAGAAGAAAAACAATTGCTTAGACTGACTCCCTTTTACACTAGTTTCTTGCAGATAAAAAAGAATGTGATACGTTTAGGGACTGATGCCAATTGCGAGCACTTTATTCGTCTCCTTTGGTTTCGGTCCCTCTCTTATTTTCAGCAGGGGTTCTCCGTTAAACTTTATTTACTTACAAGAATCCTTTATAATCAAAACATACATAATCAATACTATCATTGTAGATTACATTTTATTATTGTTTATTTATAGAAAGACTAAAAGGGATATCCCTTTGAATGAGAGGCAGGTTTCTGCCTGCCCTGCGGATGTAGTTGATAACTTTTTTATCATAGATGAAAGTTAGATTTTTTGAAAACGGATAAGGAGAGAGAAAAAACATGATTTTCAAAGTATTTTATCAAGACAGTAAAGCTGAAGTGCCTGTTCGCGAATGCACAAATTCACTTTACATGGAAGCAGAATCAGAAAGAGAAGTACGCCTAAAACTTAAAGACAAACCTTACAACATCGAATTCGTACAGAAGCTAGAGGGCGCTTTTTTACAGTACGAGCAAAACCACGAATCTTTCGAGCTGGAGAAATAAACCCATGAAATTTGTAAAGAATGACCAAACCGCAGTATTTGCCCTTGGCGGTTTAGGTGAAATCGGTAAAAACACATACGGCGTACAATTTCAAGATGAAATCATTTTAATCGATGCGGGAATCAAGTTCCCCGAAGATGAGTTGCTCGGTATTGATTATGTAATCCCTGATTACACATACCTTGTAAAAAATGCGGATAAGATTAAAGGACTTTTCGTCACTCATGGTCACGAAGACCATATCGGCGGGATCCCCTACCTCCTCCGGGAATTAAATATTCCGATTTACGGAGGCAAACTTGCTCTCGGTCTGATCAAAAATAAACTCGAGGAACACGGTTTATTGAGAAATGCCAAGCTGAATGTCATCCAAGAAGATGATGTGATCAAGTTCCGAAAAACATCCGTCACGTTTTTCAGGACAACTCACAGCATTCCCGATTCTTATGGAATCGTTGTTAAGACACCACCGGGGAATGTCGTTCACACTGGAGACTTCAAATTCGATTTCACACCGGTCGGCGAGCCCGCGAACCTCGCCAAAATGGCTGAAATCGGAAAAGAAGGCGTGCTATGCCTGCTGTCTGACAGTACAAACGCTGAAGTTCCAAACTTTACAATGTCTGAACGCAAAGTCGGAGAAAGCATCAATGATATCTTCCGTAAAGTTGACGGACGTGTTATCTTTGCTACATTTGCTTCAAACATCCACCGTCTTCAGCAGGTGGTGGAAGCAGCTGTATACCATAACCGTAAAGTTGCCGTTTTCGGCCGCAGTATGGAAGCAGCCATTACGATCGGACAGGAATTAGGTTATATCAGAGCACCTAAAGATACATTTATCGAACACAATCAGATCAATCGTCTGCCTGCGAATGAAGTCGCGATACTATGTACCGGTTCTCAAGGTGAGCCGATGGCAGCTTTATCAAGGATTGCAAATGGCACTCACCGCCAGATTCAAATCCAGCCAGGCGACACAGTCGTATTCTCATCTTCGCCTATCCCTGGAAACACGATCAGTGTAAACCGTACCATCAATATGCTGTTCCGTGCCGGCGCCGAAGTGATTCACGGTCCTTTAAATGACATTCATACATCCGGGCACGGCGGGCAGGAAGAAATGAAATTGATGCTGCGCCTGATGAACCCGACCTTCTTCATGCCGATCCACGGTGAGTTCAGGATGCAGAAAATGCATGCCCAGCTCGGTGTCGACTGCGGCGTACGTGAAGAAAACTGCTTCATCATGGACAATGGTGAGGTGCTTGCATTAAGCAATGACTCTGCACAGGTAGCAGGTAAAATCCCTTCTGGCAATGTCTATATAGATGGAAGCGGAATCGGGGACATCGGTAACATCGTATTGCGTGACCGACGCATCCTTTCTGAGGAAGGGCTTGTCATCGTAGTCGTAAGTATCGATATGAAAGAATTCAAAATCGCTTCAGGCCCTGACCTGATTTCCAGAGGATTCGTTTATATGCGTGAATCCGGCGATCTTATCAATGAAGCACAGAATCTGATTGCCAAGCATTTAAACAAAGTCCTGGAAAGAAGAACATCACAATGGTCTGAAATAAAGAATGAAATCACTGATACCTTGGCTCCATTCTTATACGAAAAAACAAAACGTCGTCCAATGATCCTGCCGATCATCATGGAAGTATAATATTAAAAAGGCACAGAGTGAATTTACTCTGTGCCTTTTCCTTTCCTTTATGGGTTACTCCTTGCTCTTAGACCGAAAATACCTTCTTTTCGAACCGGTTGATATCTGAATCCGCCCCAATCACAATCAAGATATCCCCCACTCTAATTTCTTCGTCAGCCTGCGGGGAAACAATGATGTCACGGTCACGTTTAACTGCTACTATATTTATACCGTATCTCGCACGTATATCAAGGCTGCTCAGCGTATTTCCCGCCAGATGATCATTGGCGACAATTTCGACAATCGAGTGTTCATCTGACAGTTCAAGATAATCCAGCACATTATTCGATACAATATTGTGAGCAATCCTCCGCCCCATATCCCTTTCAGGATGAACGACCTGGTTCGCCCCTATTTTCCTCAGTACTTTTTCATGATAATCATTTTGCGCCTTCACTGTTATCTTTTTTACACCTATTTCTTTTAGCATAAGCGTTGTCAAAATACTGGACTGAATGTCATCCCCGATCGCTACGATTACATGGTCGAAATTTTTGATGCCAAGACTTTTCAATACCGATTCATCCGTTGAATCAGCCATAACAGCGTGAGAAGCAATGGATGAAAATTCGTTGACCTTGTCTTCGTCCTGGTCGATGGCCATCACTTCCATCCCCTGTTCGGTAAGAGACCGCACGATGCTTCCGCCGAACCGGCCCAACCCGATTACCACAAATTCTTTTTTCATCTTCATTCCCCCAGATTTTCCAGTAACTTGTTTTTATTTTACCATGAAGTATATCGGGAATTCGATTATTGAATTGAAAAAAAGGAGAATCATAAAGTTCGTAAGTGATTCTCCTCTTTTGCTTGCCTGGCTATTTTTTACCTTTCACGTAGTCCGCATCAAATAAGAACAACCTCATCAACAAAATCAGTGACGGAATGAGCAGAAGAAGTCCTGCCACAAACGCAATAACGAGCGCCATTCCCATCGCCGGATTGGTTACACTTGATTCAATCGTAATATAAGGCTTCAAGATATAAGGTAAGTGGGATGCTCCGTAACCGAAGAATGCAAAGAAGAACTGAAGCATCACAAGCACAAATGCGGTCCCGAATTTCTTTCGTTTGTAAATCAAAAACGACGCCGTGAGGAAACTGAGAAGTGACAGCCCGAACATCCACCAGATATCAAGCGCATTTGTGAAGTGTTCCTGATTATGTTCCCTCAGTCCGACAAATACTAAAAAACTTGCAAGGATAGTAGGAGGACTCCAGAATAACGAAAACTTCCTCAATACCTCCCTTGAATCAATATCCCCCGCACGATCTGCGTAGTAAGTCAAAAAGGCGGCACTTATAAACAAAACTGAAACAATCGACAATACGACTACGCTCCAGGAATAAGGGCTTGTAAACAGTTCTCCTGCCAGGAATTCCACATTTCCGTCCGTGACTCTGAGGAAACCTCCTTCAGAAATTGTCAAAGCTGTAGATAGCGACGCGGGAATCAATAATCCTGTAGCACCATAGAGGAAAAGATAAATGATATTTTCCTTGGAACCATAATTATTGAAGGCATAAAAACTCCCCCGTATAGCAAGCAGGATAATACCAATACTCCCCGGAATCAATAGCGCTGTCCCGTAATAATAGGCTGCATCGGGAAAAAATCCAACAAGCCCCACAAAAAAGAATACAAAGAAAACATTCGTCACCTCCCAAACTGGTGACAGGTAGCGGCTGATCAGAACATTCAATGTGTGCTCCTTATTCTTCAGCCTTCCATAAAAAGCGAAGAACCCGGCACCAAAATCGATGGATGCCACAATCAGATAACCATAAAGGAAAATCCACAAAACCGTGATTCCCACTATTTCCAAACTCATAGCCATTCCTCCCTCTCACACCCTTGCATGGTGCCCCTTCATATTGCTAAAGTGGCTTGTCAGGGTTATTTTGTCCGTTCAGGAAACCGTTGTTCCAACTCCGCTTCAGCCGGTTTATCCTTGAACATCTTGATTAACACTACAACACATAGAATACCGAGCAGAATGTAAAGTGCGACAAACATCATGAAAGTCAAACCGACACCATCTGCCTTAGTTGATGCATCCGCAACTTTCATATATCCTCTCAAGATCCACGGCTGGCGGCCGACCTCCGCATAAATCCAACCGAACTCAATTGCCAGCATGGCGAGCGGACCGCTGGCAACGATTCCCCATAAAAGCGGCTTATTCCATTCGTTCCGCTTTTTCCATTTCCAGAAGAGAATGAACAAACCTGAAATGAAAATACTGAAAAATCCTATGGAGACCATGCCATCAAACAAATAATGAATCCACAACGGCGGCCTTTCATCCTCCGGCGTCTCATTCAAACCGATTACTTCATGGTCGAACGAACTTCCTGCCAGGAAGCTGAGGAATCCGGGCAGCCTTATCTCGTTATGAACCTCATTGTTTTCATCCAGCGTACCGAATACAATCAAGTCTGCATTTTTTTCTGTATCGAAATGCCATTCTGCTGCAGCCAGTTTTTCAGGCTGATACTCAGCAAGGAATTTTGCTGAAAGATCTCCTGCCAACGCTGTAGCAAATGCAAAAATAAGGGCAGATACCATCGTCAAGCGCAGAGCCTTCCTATGATACTCACTTCCCTTTTTCTTTAAAATCGTAAAGGCCGTGATACCAGCCAAAATCAATGCTGATGTCAGATAGGCCGTTGTCAGCACATGGAAAACTTTCGTCGGTGTGGCCGGGTTCAACATGGCAGCAATCGGATCGATATTGATCGCTTTCCCATCACTCAGTTCAAACCCCTGAGGCGTATTCATGAAAGCATTCACGGTCGTAATGAACAACGCAGAAGCAGAAGACCCGATCATGACCGGAATCGTCAACAGCCAGTGAATCCATTTGTTCTTGAAACGGTCCCACGTATATAAATAGATTCCCAGGAAGATTGCCTCAAAGAAAAACGCGAATGTTTCCAAAAACAGCGGAAGCGCAATAACCTGTCCCGCAACCTGCATGAAAGCAGGCCAAAGCATCGACAGCTGAAGTCCTATCGCCGTACCTGTGACTACCCCTACAGCAACCGTGATCGTAAATCCACGCGCCCATCTTCTTGCCAATAAGGTGTAATGAGGATCATTCCGCTTGATCCCCATGAACTCGGCAATCGAAATCATTATCGGCACACCTACCCCGATCGTTGCAAAAATAATATGAAACGCAAGGGTGGTGGATGTCAGCATTCTGCTTAATATCACACTATCTAATTCCATTAATTTATCCCCCTACCAATTAATAGCGAATACTTACTATTTATCACTTAATGGTTATTATAAAACCTATCCGCTAGTTTGTGAAGTATTGAACATGTACATTTTGTGACATATTTCACAAACTTTTGTTTGGTTATAGTATAGGTTGGTAGGCGGGAGTTGGGCAAGGAATCAGTTTTGGGATGCTCCTTACCCTTTATAAATTTATGGGATATGAAGAAACACATCTGTTACATTCAGATGGAAAGTCAATTTGGCTGAGAATACGTAGTCCCTCTACCTGAACCGCTTTGGATAAAAGTCATAGATTTTAGTAGATATTGAGCAAGGCGGGGCGATGAAATTCGGAGGAAATTCCTGACATCATGATTTGTAATTTCAGAACCAATAAGTAAAAAGAAATCATTTAAGGTTTGTACATGGGCACTTTTATCATATGAATTGCATTTAACACAAAGCCAGGAAGCCTTATTTCTGATCATTGAAAACTCTTTACAGCTCGTACACTTTATACCTTTTACATAATCGGTTTGGTATTTATTGATTGGATATGGCCGATGCTCTTTTATGAGTAATTTTGAAGTGCGTCTCAATTCCTTATCTTCTAGAAAGGGGGTGTTGAAGGTATTCATCAGCTACTGCATTTTAGGGAGCAGGTTTTCTATCCTCAACACACTATGAACTACTTCAGTATCATGGGGAGATGCCGGGAGTATTGACGAGGAATTTGTAAAAACAACTAAAAATTCTATGGGAAGGCTGGGAAGCTTCATTGTCTTTAACCAGTTTTTCAAGTGAATCTTGTATTTTTTACACTGGGCGATTGGACTGGGAAAGGCCGTTATCTCTCCATTAATTGTTCTTTCTAATTGACCGAATTCCCTTGAAAAATCAATACGGCCTGAAATGTTTTTTATTTCAAGGATAAGTGCCAAATGTTTTGTGAGTATCAATGTATCAATCTGAATATAGGTACTTCCTGTTTGCAGGCATAAATCATGAATGATGTATAACTCCTTGTTGTCTATGATGCTCAACAGACGGTCGACTTTACACTCACCTGTATAGCCGGCCCAGGCTTTCAATAGGGATTCTTCAAGTTTGGGGCGCAGGTCGGAAAGGGGCGGGAGTCTTTTTAATGCAGCTTCGTTATATAGGATTGTTTCGGGGATTGGTCGTTCTCTCAGTATCACTATTTCACTCCTTTGATTTCAATTTTTCCTTACTTGTTTTCTTTTTTCTCCATACTGTTGGCAAAACCCTTTATTTTTGGTGAAATGATTCTGGTTTTTGTTAGAACTCCGCCTGATCAAGGCGGCCAAATTAATGGTCCTCCAACGATATTGTGGAATCAGTGAGTTTGTCGGATACAATGAACGGGGACTTAGCGTTATCAACAAATATTGGGATTTACCAACAAAAATGAGGCTGGTATCAACGTTTTTCAGTATTTACCAACAAAAAACATACACTTACCGACAATTCGACATAATCCGCCAAGTTCCGCAACACCCCTGCTCCACTCAAAATAAAAACCCCGCACAAAAATGCAGGGTCCCTATCCCAAAACCACAATTCAAACCGAAACTACATAGCCTCCAACATCTTAAACTGCGATTTCACCAGTTCGTAATAATCGCCTTCTTGATCCATGAGTTCATCATGATTGCCGGATTCTTTGATCTTGCCGTGTTCCAGCACAAAGATGTTGTCGGATTCACGGATGGTCGATAGACGGTGGGCAATGATGATTGCCGTTCGTCCTGCCAGCAGCTTTTTCAATGCGTTTTGAATCTTGACTTCAGTCTCCGTGTCGATGGAAGCTGTGGCTTCATCCAGTATGATGATCCGCGGATTTGCCAGCAGCGCGCGGGCGAACGACAGCAGCTGTCTTTCTCCGACGGATAAGACGTTCCCTCGTTCTTCAACTTCGGTTTCGTAGCCGGCTGAGAGTTTCTCTATGAATTCGTTCGCTCCTATGGCCTCTGCAGCCGCACGGACTTCCTCATCCGTGGCATCCGGTCTTCCGAAACGGATGTTATCCTTGATGGTCCCGGAGAAGATAAAGGTATCCTGAAGCACAATGCTGATTTGGCTCCGCAGGCTCGAGACGGTCACATCCCGCAGATTGACACCGTCAATTTTGACTTCTCCCTTTGTAGGATCATAGAAACGGCTGATCAGATTCGCAATGGTTGTTTTACCCGACCCGGTGTGGCCGACCAATGCGACGGTCTGTCCTGCCTTCATTTCAAGGTTGATGCTTTGCAGCGCTTTTCTCTTATCATCGTAGGAGAATTCCACATCTTCAAATTGAATTCTTCCCTTGATATCATTCAACTCGACAGCGTTTTGTTTTTCATTGACAATCGGCTGCTCATCGAGGAATTCAAAGATACGTTCGGATGATGCCATGCCGATCAAGAGCTGATTGTATACCTGGCCCAGCCTTGAAATCGGTTCCCAGAACATCCCAAGGTAAAAGGCGAATGAAACAAACTCCCCAAGTTCCAGTGAGCCTCCCTGGATAAGATGTGTACCATACCAGATCAGCACTGCTGTACCGACGGCATTTGTCAATTCTACCATCGGTCGGAACATGGCATTTTTCTTTGTGGCGGTTTTCCAGCTGTCGTAAGTTTCTGTATTCACTCCATCGAAGAAAGCCATGTTTTCTTTTTCCTGCGTGAATGATTGGGTGACGCGGATCCCTTGTATGCTTTCATTCAAGTGGGAATTAAGTTTTGCCTGCTTGATCCTCACATCCTGCCAGGACCTGCGGATCTTTTTCCGCAGACTGGTGGATATGAAGAACATGATCGGCAGAATGACCATGACGGCCAATGTAAGTTCAGGACTGAGTGTGAACAGGATGACAATGATCCCGGCGAGCAGGATGATGTCCATCAGAAGGTTGATGACCCCGTTCGTGAACAGTTCCTGAAGGGAATTGATGTCATTCATGATCCTGACAAGGATCGAACCAGCCGATCGCTGGTCGAAGAAGCGGTGAGAAAGCCATTGTACGTGACTGAACAAATGCTTCCTCAGGTCATATATGACTCCCTGCCCCAGCTGGTTCATCCATCGGATCCTAAGGACATTTGCAATATAATTGATGACATAGAGCCCTGCGATGATTCCGACCAGTGTAAAGAGAAGAGTGGAGTCTTTCTGCCGGATTGCTTTATCAAGCGTGTATACACCAATCAGGATCGGGATGATCAGCCGTATCGCGGTTGTAATCAAGACGGTGACGATCGACAGGGGAAGCAGTTTTTTCGAATATGGCTTTAAATAGGTAAGCAAACGCCAAAGCTGTTCCCAGTTGAAAGGCTTGTCGATTACCTGATCTGTCGAATAATGAAACCGGCTTAAGACATTCTTATTCACTTTCGTTTTCTTACTCATTCCCCTCACCTACCTTCCTTGTGCCTGGAGTATTTTTTTTTGGTCTTTGTATTGAATATCATAAATTCGCTGATAAGGTCCATTGTTTTTGAGAAGGAAGTCATGGACACCCCTCTCGACAATTTTCCCGTTTTCCAGCACAAGAATTTCATCGGCGTGTTTCAGTGAGGAAATTCGATGTGCAATGATAAAGGTCGTTCGGTCGGACATGACGTTTTTGAGTGCTTTTTGGATTCTGAATTCTGTTTCCATATCGACCGCACTCGTTGCATCGTCAAGTATCAGGATAGACGGATCTGTGCAAAGTGCGCGGGCGATGGCAATACGCTGTTTCTGCCCGCCGGACAGGCCGAGTCCCCTCTCCCCGAGTCTTGTATCATAACCGTCCGGAAGCTCGGTGATGAATTCATGAGCCTGAGCCATCTTGGCTGCTTCAATGATTTCATCCATCGAGGCTTCAGGACGGCCATAAGAAATGTTCGCCTTGATCGTTGATGAAAACAGGAATGACTCTTGAAGTACAACCCCGACATTCTTCCGCAGTGATTTTAAAGAGTAATCATCCAGCGTCTTCCCGTCAATGAGTATTTCGCCATTAGTAGGTTCATAGAACCGGGTCATTAACTGGGTGATACTCGTTTTCCCTGATCCGGTGCCCCCGATCAGCCCGATGACTTTCCCGCTTCCGGCCTTGAAGGAGATATCCTCCAGGGCTGCTTCATCATGTTCTGTATAATTTAAGGATACGTGATTGAATTCCACTTCACCTCTCATTCTGTCTACATGGATCACTTCGTCATGGTCTTTGATCTTTTCATCGACTTCAAGGATTTCCAATAATCGTTCCCCTGAGGCTTTTGATTGTGAAAATAGATTTATGGTGAATCCGAGGTTCATGATCGGCCAGATGATATACCAGACCAGGCTGTAGAACGCCACAAGTTCGCCGGGCTGCAGACCGCCGTTCATAACGAGGTATCCGCCGTATGCCAGAAGTGTGACCACACTGACATTTCCCAGGAACTCCATTAACGGAAAGTATTTTGCCCAGATGTCGGATGTAAATAGATACTTATCTTTGTAGTCTCCATTGGAAGAATTGAATTTATTGATCTGAAAGTCTTCTCGTGAAAGAGACTTGACTGTATTGATCCCGCTGATATTCTCCTGTACATTCGTATTCAACTTCCCGAATGATTTTCGGATTCCCCTGAAGGCAGGATGGACTGCTTTATCAAACTTGTAAACGGCAATTGCCAGAAATGGCAGTGAAACCAGTGTCACAAACGTTAATGAAGGAGAATAATAAAACATGACCCCAAAACTGACACTGATTAATAGGAAGAAACGTAAAAGTTCTGTAAAACCGAATGACAGGAAAAAGCGGAATGATTCAACGTCTGCTGTCAGGCGTGACATCAGATCCCCTGTCTTTGCATTATCATAATAACTGAATGGCAGGAATTGCAGTTTTTCATATAATTCATTCCTGAGTCTGTACACGGAAGTGATTCCAAACAGGTCCCCGCAATACTGCTGAACAAATGTTGTAATGCCCTTCAAAATCATGATGCCGACGAATCCAAATGCAAGATACGGGATCCATTTATAGTTTCCTTTTAAAATGACATCATCAATGGTTTTTTGAAGGATGATTGGATATACCACGGTGATTCCCGTTACAAATAATAAGAAGAACATTGAAATGAAAAAGTACTTCTTATAGGGCCAATAATAGGCTTTTAGTTTTTTAAATGTTTCCATAATTCCTCTCCCTTCCCCTGGGTGCGTAAAAACGACGTATTATTAAATATATCGGCTTTCGAAATATTTATCTACCCTTTTTTTAGAATTTTTCATTTTATTGTGAATTGTTTTTATTTATTATTGTTTCACAAATTTATAAATAATCTTCTCTATACCGCAGTTGATTTCCGTGCAAGACTACACTTTCCGCGGGTAGCCAGTGAGCCTCCTCGTCACTGCGTTCCTGCGGGCAGAAAAGCGGAGGCGGCTCGTTCAGCCCAGACAAGCATAAGATACATAAGCCTCTGAGCATAGCCCTTCCGCTTTTCTTATAAGCTACTCTTCCCGCGGGAGTCTTCGTCTTGCACTCCAATCAACTGGAACAATATAAAATAAATATTTGGTTTTATAAGCCTATTCTATAAATAAACTTCCCTTGAAAAATCGGTCGTTTGACCGATACATTTTAATCATTCTGTTGGATATTCTGTTCTGTGGTTGGAGTTTATCTTTACACAGCCGGGGAATAAATCAATAGACTCCTGACAGGTTTCTCCTTTGACATAACCCTTCTGTCAATGTGTATACTATAAAGGTTCATAATTATATTAGAAAGGATGGTTGGATTGGAATACATACTTGGACTAAATTTATTAGGTGATAAGATTGCCAATTTCAATTGGGGCGGGCTGCTTGTCACCCTTGGGATCGGCGCTCTGCAGATACTGGCGATCTGGATTGTCTTCATAGCAGTAAAGGCTGCAGCAAACAAAGTGATTGAAAGAATATTTGATAAGTACAGTAAGAGAAATGACGTATCGGCAGGCAGGGCTCAGACGCTCCAAAGCCTCAGTAAAAACATTGTAGGATACGTCCTGATTTTTATCTTTTTTGTTACGATCCTTCAGATCTTCGGCATTCAGGTTACGGCAATCCTTGCAGGAGCCGGAATCGTAGGTCTTGCAGTAGGATTCGGTGCCCAGGGACTTGTCAGTGATGTGGTTACAGGGTTCTTCATTCTTTTAGAAAAACAGGTCGATGTCGGCGACTATGTCAGCACTGGAAATTTCTCGGGGATTGTTGAAGAGGTTGGACTCCGCACTACCCATATCCGGGGGTTCGATGGTACACTTCATTACGTTCCTAACAGGGAAATCACCAGTGTGAGTAATCATTCCAGGGGTAATATGCGTGCACTTGTAGATATCGGGATTTCGTATGATGATAACATTGATAAAGCCATGGTTGTCATGCAGGAAGTGTGCGACAGGATTGCCCGGGAAGATGACAATATTGTTGAAGGTCCAAATGTTGTCGGAGTTCAGACTCTTGGGGCTTCCGATGTCGTGCTCCGCATTATCGGGAAGACGAGGAATATGGAACAGTGGGGTGTGGAAAGAAAGCTTCGTAAAGCATTAAAAGAAGCTCTCGATCAAAACGGTATAGAAATTCCATTCCCTCATCAAGTCTATATTGAAAAAAAAGAACAATAATAAAAAGGTCCGGTGCCGACACTAACGGCTCCGGACCTTTTTCTTTAATTCTTTCCATTCAGTGATTCGAAATAGTCCGTCAATAACGAGATGGCAAAATCTATCGCGTCTTCATCGGGAACGAGTTTAGAATGATGCAGGCCATATGGAGAATTCACACCCAGCCAAAACATAAACCCGGGTATTTTCTCAAGCATATAGCCAAAATCTTCACCGGTCATGGCTTCTTTACAGATTACAAGTTTACGGTTTTCTGTTTTCTCTATAAACGAAACGAAGTCCTTCGTCCATTCTGGATCGTTGTACACCTGCTGATACATGCTGCCGTAATCTACTTCTATGTCACAGTCATAAATTATCTTCATGCCTTCAACCAGTGCTTCCAATCTCGTTTTCACACTTTTCATCGACTGGGGTGAGAGGGTACGGATCGTGCCTTCGAGGGTGGCGGTTTCGGCAATGATATTTTGGACGGTGCCGCTTTCCATCTTTCCAATCGTAATGACGGCACTGTCAAGCGGATCCACATTCCTTGATACGATCGACTGAAGCTGTGTTACAAAATAAGAAGCAGCTACAATCATATCTTTGGTTTGGTGAGGATATGCCGCATGCCCCCCTTTTCCCTTGAACGTGATGAATAATTCCGATGTATTCGCAAACAGGAGGCCTTCCTTAATCGCGACCGTACCCACTTCGTATTCTGGAGCTATATGCAAAGCAAAAATAGCATCGGGCATCCAATCCTTCAGCTCTGCACTTTCAAGCAAGGGCTGGGCTCCGCCCGGCCCTTCCTCCGCCGGTTGAAAAATGAAAAGCAAATCATCTCCTGTCGGGTGCTCAACAAAATGAGTAAGGACACCGAGTGCAATCGACATATGAAGGTCATGTCCGCAAGCATGCATCCTTCCTTCATGAGTGGAATGGAACTCAAGGCCGGTTTCTTCGTCAATCGGCAATCCGTCTATATCCGTACGGTAACCGATGACTCTGGAAGGTTTTGTACCCAGAACCTTTACAAGCAGGCCTGTCTTCCATTTCTTCATCTCATATCGATGTGAAGGCAAATCGTTTATATAATCAATCAAATACTTCTGTGTCTTGAATTCCTGAAATCCCAGTTCCGGGATTTTGTGAAGGTCTCTTCTGATGGTCTTGAAATCTCTCGCAATCATACTCCCGCACCCTGCCTTTCTGTCTCACCTCTATACAAAAAGAACAGACGAAAGATTTTCTTTCCGCCCGTTCTTTCATGGATAGCTTTTAATTATGTGAATCCCCGCTTCGCCTGCAGTCGTTTACAGCTGGCGAAGCTCCTGCTTGATTTCTGTTTTTGATTTTGTCTTATCATCGATGTCTTTAAGCTTTTTGGCAGGTGTACCTGCTACAACCGTAAATGGTGCCACATCATCAACGACTACCGCACCTGCTGCGACAACAGCGCCTTTTCCGACCGTTACGCCTTCCAATACAACTGCATTCGCCCCAATCACTACGTCGTCTTCAATGATGACCGGTTTTGCCGATGGCGGCTCGATGACTCCGGCAAGGACAGCTCCTGCACCGATATGACAGTTCTTACCTACCGTAGCCCGTCCACCGAGGACCACATTCATATCGATCATCGTACCTGCACCGACCACCGATCCGATATTGATGACAGATCCCATCATGATGACACAGTTTTCACCGATTTCTACCTGATCACGGATAATCGCACCAGGTTCGATACGGGCTTTTACACTTTTTAAATCCAACAACGGGATGGCAGAGTTCCTGCGGTCATTTTCAAGTACATAATCCTCAATTTTGTCACTGTTCTCTTCAAGGACCTTGGAAAGCTCATTCCATTCTCCGAAGACAACCCCTGTTTTTCCATCAATAAATGTTTGAGAGGAAGAACCGAAATCGATCCCGTCCAACTCTCCTTTTACATAAACCTTTACAGGTGTTGATTTTGTACTATTCTGTATAAACGAAATAATTTCGTTTGCATCCATCATTTTCATGCATGTCCCCTCCAAAGTTATGTATAAATTCAGATTCTTTCTTGAATTACTTTAACAAATTAAAGGGTAGAAGACAACCCAAAAATCCTGATTATCGAGAATTTCCATCAAGGAATTCTTTTACAACTTCAACAAATGCACTTACCTGCCTGAGTTCAAAAGCATACTCGTAACCGAGCAGCCAGGTATCCCTGTGAATGAGGGCATCATGATCATCCACGAGAGGAATTTTATAAATATTTTCTTCCATCCCATCAAGAGTGATTGCCGGCAGTATGGCATAACCGATTCCATTCAGGGTCATCTGTTTGCAGGTTTCAATCTGATCCACCACGATTGTGCGTTTCGGGGTCGTCTGGAACTGGCGGTGCCACCATTCCTGAATTTCCTGATAATAATTCGAATCACTCTTAAATTGTATGAACGGTCTGTCTGTTTTCATCACTTCGTCAATTGATTGAATTTCACGGTCGACCAAGTACAAAGTATCCTGGAATAAATGATGTTTTGGACCTTTCCAATCAGGTGTCCCCCTTATGATTCCAATATGGACCTCATCTTCATAGATTGCCTTCAGGATTTCGCTGCTCCATCCTGTCATCAAGGATATTTTGGCATGGGGATACGTCTCGACAAAACGCTTCAGAACTTTCGGCAGCCAATTCTGGCCGACAATCGACGCACAGGCAATCTTTAATGTACCGTGCACCTCATTTTCAAGGGCCTGGATCTGTTCTTTCACAAGTTCCTGCTTCCCGAGCATTTCATCTGCCAATTTGACGACAAGCTCACCGGCAGGTGTCAGCGACAACCCTTTCTGTGAACGGAGAAAAAGTTTGGTCCCCCACTCTTTTTCGATATTTTGCAGCCGCTGAGATAATGCAGGCTGAGAGACAAACAGCCTTTCAGCTGCTTTTCTCATATTCATTTCTTGAGCCAAGACTTGTAATAATTGATATTCCGTAAATGCCATGATCATAACCTCATAAGTTTTTCTTATATTATATCTTAAAATAAATAATATTTCATTATCATTTCGATTGGAATACACTATAAGTACCTAGAAACAGCGAGGTGGAAAAAATGGAAGTTCTATTATTTGTGACGGGGCTTACTGTCGCTTTTGTCGGTACACTTGCAGGAAGCGGGGGATTGATCGGAATGCCAATGATGCTTCTTCTCGGCATTCCTGTCCACACCAGTATAGCGACTGCTAAATTTTCAAATATCATCAGTTCATTATCAAGTTTTGTTTACTTGCTTAAGGATCGTAAAATAACCATGAAAGAATGCCTCCCGATCGTCCCGCTTGCAGTTGCAGGCGGACTTGCCGGAGCTTTCCTCTCAGACAAGATAGATCCGGAAGTGCTCGAGTGGATGGCTTTTTTCTTCTTATTGGGTGCATTGCTCTTAAGTGTATTAAAAAGAAACAAGACTGAAAAGTCAGCAGAAGATCATAAGCTTCCATTTGGCAAACTTTTTTTGATCAGCAGCTATGACGGATTATTCGGCCCCGGCCAGGCTACCCTCCTTATGTACACATATATAAGACACGGTTTCTCTTATCTAAAGACCGTTGCATTAACGAGGTTCCAGACCTTTATCAGCTGCCTTGGTGCATTCTTCATGTATTTGATCAATGGCCATGTCGACTGGATGACTGCGGTTCCTTTTGCTTTAGGTGCTTTGATCGGAGCTCAGCTTTCTGTCAGATTGGCATCTAAAATCTCCATTAAACAAGCAGGAATCTTATTGAATATCATTACGCTGATCCTCATCATACAAGTTGGATTCCGTCTATTTCTGTAACCCTTTGTCTTTTGGAAGAAATAATATCCCGATAAAGCTGAAGACTGCAAATAGAAGCACGACAAGATAAACAGTGTGAAGCGAGGATGTTAAACCATCCTGAAGGGTTTGAATCAGCTCGGGGCTCATGGCCTCTCTTTCCGACTCGCTTAATAAAGCATTCACCCCATCGATTGAAAGTTCACTGTCTGCTCCCGACTCCTGAAGATAATCCTGCAGTCTGCTATTCAGGATTCCTCCGAGCAGCGCAGCACCAATTGTCGTACCAAGGTTTCTCATGAACATATTCGTGGCTGTAGCGATCCCCCTCACCTTCCATTCAACGGTGGATTGGATGGAAACAATAAAGGCGGTAGATGAAAGGCCCATCCCGACTCCGATAAAAAAGGAACCGGCTGCTGCCCATAACGGCCCGTAAGACGGCTGCATCATTACAAAGACAGCTGCGCCAGCAACGAGTGAAATGCCGCCGATCAAGGAAGTGACGAAATAACCGGCGCGTAATAATAAGCGTCCGGCAATCGTGGCTGAGATCGGCCACCCTATCGACATAGCTGTGAGGGTAAAACCAGCAACAGTAGCGCTTCTTTCCATGACCCCTTGTACAAAGGCAGGGAGAAAGCTCGAAATCCCGATAAGCATGACTCCCGTAGTAAGTGAAACCACATTCGCTGCGAGAATCGATCTTACCTTCCACAAATCGAATGGCATCATAGGCTGCGGAGTCCTATTTTCATGATAAACAAACACTGCAAGACCAAGGACAGAGATGCTGATCAGAAGGATCGTCTGCCAGGAAGCCCACGGCAGACGGACGCCCCCTTCTACCAGTACGATCATTAAAGCAGATATAGTCATTACCAGCAAAACAGCACCGGCGTAATCAATCACAGGTTTTTTCTTTTCAATATTCTCATGCAGGAATAACCAGAGGCCGGCAATGGCGAGGATCCCTAATGGTATATTGATCCAAAAGACAAACCGCCAGCTTACATATTCAACAAGCAGCCCTCCGATGAGCGGTCCGCTGATCGCTGAAATCCCCCATACACTCGACAGGTAACCTTGAATTTTAGCACGTTCCTCTTTGGAATAAATGTCTCCGACAATTGTCGTTGCCATAGGGAGCACCGCACCCGCACCGAAACCTTGAATAAATCTGAACACAATGAGCTGTGTCATCGATTGGGAAAACCCGCAAAGAATCGAACCTATCAGGAATATGATGATTCCAATTGTGATGATTGGTTTCCTGCCGAATAGATCAGATAACTTCCCGTATATCAATACAGTTACAGCATTCATCAATAAATAAGAGGAAAACACCCAGCTGTACAGGGAGAATCCACCGAGATCACCGACTATTGCAGGCATTGCCGTAGAAACGATTGTCGCTTCAATCGCTCCCATAAACATCGCGAGCATTACTGCTGCCAGTACATAAGGTTTTTTTGTCTGCTTTTTACTTTCTTTCATTAAACCGTCCATATTGTTCTCCTTACTTCAATATTCAATGAAAGAGGATGACATGTAATGCCATCCTCCCCGCTCCTCGAAAGCAGGTTCCCCCTGCCTTCCATATTCGATTCCTATAAGTATCAGGAATTATAGATGTTACGTTTAAGCTGCTTCAACATCACTCTTCTGGTCATGATCCCTTCAAAATAGTCATCTTCTGATATCACACATAAAAAAGGATGATCAATCAGTAATTCAAGTGCCTTCTTAAAATTAGAATCGAGCGAAATGGCAGGGAACTCCCTCGTCATCACTTCTTCAACTTTTAAAGTTTCCAATTTTTCGAATTCAAAGCGTTCCAGTCCAAGAACTGCATCTGTTATTAAAGAGGAACTGATAAGCCCCTGCAAACGGAATGCCGGGTCCAATATGGGAATTGACGAATATCCGCTCTTAGTGAGAAGCAGCAAAGCATGCTCAAGGGAATTCCCCATCTGGACATGTGCCACCTTCTCTGATGGAATGATAAAATCTTTAATATTCGTTTCTAAAAATTCCTTACTGTTTAATGAAATCATGCATAACCCCTCATTTTTGAAGAATGTTTCATTTAATTCTTGCACTTTTTTAAAGACATCTTTTTTCATTTGGCTCTTTTCGCTTGCTTTGTTGCTATGCACACAAGAAAATACCTGAACTTGGGTATCTTCGGCTTGTCCGTCCGTCTATTGTTAAAGACTGGGTTAGAAAAGAGCACGACTATAAGCTATTTTCAGGCTACAAGCCTATTTACGAAAAGCAACACCTTTTAGAAAGCAGCCTTTCATTTCAATTGATAGCACGTGCCAAACTAATTTTAACATATGAGCAGAAAAATGTTGTAATATTCAATCCGAAATAACAAAAAATGGATTAGAAACCACAAAAAAATAACCAAATAAGATTAAAATCTCATCTGGTTATCTTTCCACTATTCCTGATTTGCTTCCTGCAGCAATTCATATATTTCAATTGCCGTGATATCGATGTTATCAAAAGGAAAGCTGCTTCCTTTTTCATTCATAACCTCAATTTCGAAAGTATCCTGTTTTGGTAAATACTTTACCTCACAAATCTTCTTTCCATTGTATTCAAAAAATCGTTGTTGAGTTTCCCCTTGTTCACCTTGTTCTTGCAATGTCTTTAATCTTTGTATGATTCCAAGAAGCTGAGACATAAGCAGTCTCTCCTTTCCTGTTCTATTTCTTTTTTCATAGCTTTTGCATTGTACCAAATTCTATCCTGTGAAATCTAATGTTTTGCCCTGCACATGAGAAAAATACTATATAATGAAAAGAAAAAGCTGAGAAAGGATTTGTTATGATGTGTGTTGAGCGTTTGGATTCCAGGATATCATTAGTCGACCTCATGGATTTGTCATTGAAAGGACGAACCGGGAGCTATGTCATTCATGAAGAATCGATTGCGATTGTTGAAACATCTGCCAGCCCTTCGATTCCTCATCTAAAAAAAGGTCTCTCTAAGTTAAACATTAAATTAGAAGATATTCAATACATAATTCTGACCCACATCCATTTAGATCATGCCGGAGGAGCAGGTCTGTTGCTGGAAGAGTGCCCTTCAGCTACAATTGTCGTCCACCCAAAAGGGTACAGGCATCTGAACGATCCATCCAGGTTGATTGCCGGGGCAAAAGCGGTTTACGGAGAAGATTTCGAACGGTTATTTTCTCCGGTCAAACCCATACCGAAAGAACGGATGGTGGTTAAGGGGCACGGGGACACTTTAAGACTCAGTGAGACATGTACGCTCACCTTTTATGACACACCGGGTCATGCAAATCACCATTTCAGCATTTACGATCCGGTGTCAGAAGGCATGTTTACCGGGGACACCTGTGGAATTCAGTATCGGAACGATGGAAAATCAATTTACCTTCCTTCCACTTCCCCAAACCAATTCAGCCCGGATGCCATAAAGGAATCCATGCATTTTTTCAAGGATAAAAGTTTGAGACGAATCTATTTCGGCCATTACGGCATGACGGAAGAACCCGTTCATGCTTTATCAGAAGTTGACGCATGGCTGGATCGGTTCATGGCTGTGGCGGAAGCAGTATTTTCTCCCGACTCTTCATTCAATGATAATTCAGAAAATCTGTCCACTGAGCTATACAATCTTGTGAAAAATTCATTCGTACATGACGGCATTGAACCGGATCATCCACTGTTTAACGTATTGGAACTTGATATGAAGGTTTCAGCGATGGGGATAGTGGATTATTTAACCAGGAAAGGAGAACTTAAATCTTGAAAAAAGTAACATTATACTCACAGCCAGAATGCCCTCCATGCGAGGTCGTGAAGCTTTTCATGAGAGAATATGGAATTGAATACGTTGAAAAAAATATTAAGGAAGATACCGGAGCAAGAGAGTTTTTGATGAAGAGGTTAAAGTCCTATTCGACCCCTACCATAACCGTAGGAGATCTTGTCATCTCAGGGTTTGATTTGGAAGCACTCAAAGCAGCATTGGAAATATGAATAAGGCCAGAGAAAAAGATACCTCCTTCGCAGAGAGGTATCTTTTTTCACGTTTATCTAAGCTTATCAGGAATTTCATTTGTTATGGAAGATATCTTCCAGTCACCTTTTTCCTTCGCTAACACCACCGCTTCCACTCCCGGCTCTGTGCTTACAGGACCTTCCTCTTCACCTGAACGTTCTTCCCATATGTACCACTTTCCATTTTCGTATTGAACATTGGTTGACTTGTCGTAAGAAAAGAAAGGAATATAATGCTTTGCAAAGTCTGAACCAAACGTCATATAGCCTCCGTCTGCCTGTACAACATTATCTTCTATGAATGAATTTGTCAGTTCCTCTGTAAATGATGCATGAAGCTGCTTTTCGATGTCCTCCATTGGTTGAGGCTTTTCACTTAAAGAGACTTGGGTCTGGAACGCTTCCTTCACCAAAGCCATTGCCTGCTTGTCCGTGAACGTGGACGCCTGTGTTTGTTTGATTTGTCCGCAAGCTGCTGAAACGAGGCCGATGATCAACACAAGGATTAATAACTTCCTTTTTTCCATTTTATTCCCCTCCTTAAAATAAATAGGTGAATCTATTGTAGCAATTGAAATTTGTCGATTGGCTAAGTTTTGTTCGAAAAATAACTACACTGATTGACATCTTTTTCACTTATTTGCCATTTTCCCGGATATCCAGGTGTTAAACACGAAGACCACTGGAATATTCAACCACAAGAAGAAGATCGGGACTCAACTCCATGCTAATGATTTCCGTGCAAGACTTCGCTTTCTGCGGGCGGGCGATGATTCTCCTGGCATTCTCCGGAGCAGATTATGTTAAGTTCCGGCGGCAAGTCCCTCGAGGTGATAATCGGTATTATATGGAGGTTTCCTGAGGTTAAAGGCGTTCTTTGCTCAGTAAACAAAATGGTTGTACTCGCCGTATTAGGTGTAATCAGCGTTTTTTCTCGAAATGAGCGCTATAAAGCTGCCTGCGGAACGGGGTGAATCGGGAGAATCTTTTAATTTTTGCCCGTAATCTTTTGAAAACTAGACTTTTTCTTTCAATTCGGATCAATAATCTTCGAATACTGAGGGATAATCTTTGAATTTTAGGATTTATTCCATTAATTTCCAAAAAATCCAAATAACAAGATAATTGAATCAAGAAGGAAAAGATTCCCGGCCCATTCATCATAGGCTTGCCGCCTCTGAGCAGTGCACTTCTCTTTTCTTTTGCCCAGCTCCGGCGGCTAGAGGCTTGAGGTCCCATTGAACAAATTTAAAACCCGAACTAATTTGCCTGATCGCATGCAAATTAGTTCGGGTTTTATTCAGACTAAATTACTTTTGTTCCAACCTAACTGTGTCAATAGACAAATTTAAAAGATAAATAAAGGATCATGACTACCACGAAAACAGTAAAAACTAATATCGCTATGAAGACCGGATTACGCATAAAAGGATGCGCCTTAACTGCTTCCGGTATGTCTGTGTCAAATTCACCTTTTAACCTTTTTTCCTGTCCCGCAATTCTAAATGTATAATAAACTGAATAGCCCGCCACTCCCACAGCAACCAAAGTGAGCAGTATAATATAAAAACTCATCAAAGCCCCTCCTTCAATGTTTCTTTAATGATAATTTCCCCTAATGGAAACACACTATTCAAGGAAAAATGGAAAGGCTCAGGCAGCTGCAAATGAATGTACAAAAGACGTTAATAAAGAAGGCTTTCTTCTTCAAATAAAAATTCGTAAGAGAGATCGATGAACAAGTACAAACCGTCACCGAATGGGTATGAATAAGTCCGAATCGGTTCACCCGAATCAATATCGCTGTAGATGTCAGACAATAATCCCTTTTTATTTATCCTCATCCTGATGATATTTTCCAAGAAATAAGGCCGCCAGCTCCAGTTCTTACCTTTAAATCGTTCGTAGACTTCCCAATTTCCATGTACTTTCAGAATATTGCTGGTGACCTGGAACCCATTTTCATCGCACATATACAGGCGGAAGCACTTATCAGTGAAAGCGTCAGCAAGTCCGGAGAGCAGTTGATCATACTCTTGTGTCTGTTTTCTCAACAGGATCAGGAGACGGTTGATTTCCTTATGTAAATCTTCAGCGAATTGATATCCTGCTTCCAGATGTTTTTTTTCGTAACGAATGAAATCCTGGCATTTTTCTTTCAGTTTGACTTTAAGTACATCGGATTTCAAGAAACCCTCCGAAGGCTTTTTCAAATAATAACCCTGATAGTATCTGCCGCCGTTCAACCATGCAAACTGCAGCTGATAATTTATTTCGATATGCTCAAACAGCAGGGAGGCACCGATTTTTCTTGCAAGCACAGATAGACTGAATAATATGTCCTTATACATTTTATTACCTGCGTCATTTCTGAGCTGCGAAAGATCAACTTTCAGGATATCCGGAGAAAAAAGAGACAGTCTGTCAAGCTCTCCAATATTCCCCCTTACATTATCAATGGCTACTTTTATTCCATATGTTTTATAATAGAGCAAAACATGTACCAGCTGTTCAAAATCACCTTGAAAGGTCTTCTCGGATAATTCGAGCACAATCCGGTTCAAATTAAGCCCTTGCGCTTTAAAACACTGTAACAGCTCCATGAACGATTCACCATGGTCAAGCATGAGGAGCCTCGCATCCCTGTTAATAAATATGAGCCCCTCCTGATTGGACTGGATGAATTGAAGGAGTGCCTTTGCGGTCACTTTCTCGTCGACTTCGATTTTATATTCGTCAGGAATATCATTCCCCGTAAAAAAAGGACCAAGGCTCACTGCCTCGCCATTGTCCTCGATCATTCTTCCAAGGACTTCATACCCGATGATTTTATGTTCATCTGCACTGAAAACCGGTTGATAATAAGGAATGACTTTCTCAATATTGCTAATTACGTCCAAGGGATCCATTTCCACTCCTCCAACCTGAAACATTTTTTTGCATAATTATAACACATGATCATTAACTCAAATAGTCATACGTTAGGATGAATAAAAGCCAAAAAAAAGAATGCCCCGCATCGTGAGCATTCCAACAAAAAAGGTTATTAAAACGGAAATGGGTTCAGCCATTGCCCGCCATCCAGTGTGATGCATTCCCCATTCATATATGCAGCTTGTTCTGAAGAAATGAAATAAGCAAGACCCGCAATTTCTTCCGGGGTCCCCAGTCTTTTTAATGGGACGCTTTCAATCGTACGTTTGGCAGCTTCCTCTGAGGTCCATAACTTCTCGGCCCCTCCTGTACGTTCAATCGGTCCCGGCGCAATTGCATTGGTACGAATTCCATACTTATGACCCCATTCCACCGCAAGGGTCCTGGTCAAGGACAAGACACCCGCTTTAGCTGCAGCAGAATGAGCCACCCCGGCTCCGGCGTTCCAGGCATATGTAGCCACCATATTGATGATAGAGCCTTTATAATTTTCTTTAATCCAATGGTTACCCACTGCATGGGAACAAAAGAAAGTACCATTCAACACGATATCTATAACAGATTTCCACCCGTTTGGAGAAAGCTTCTCAACGGGGCAGATAAAGTTTCCGGCTGCATTGTTGATCAAGACATCAATTTTTCCAAACTTCTCTGCAGTGAATGACGCCATTTCCTCGGCATGCGCAGGTTCCCTCACATCCATTTGAAACACTTCCATTTTCCCTTTAAGTGAAGCGAATTCTTCTTTCACAGATTGAAGTCTCTCTTCATTCCGTCCAGTGATGACAACGTTAGAGCCTTTTTCCAGAAAATACTTTGCCATGTATTTCCCCATTCCGTTGGATCCCCCGGTAATGATGACCGTTTGTTTTTCTCCCATATTTTTTCTCCCCTTTGAAATGAATGAATATTCACTCATTATTTTAACACACCTGTTTCCCAATCAGCCAGCTTTCTTATAAAAAAAATCCGGCACATGTTTTATGTGCCGGATTTTTTATTTAACTGTCCTGATTATTGACAATCGCATCATGGAGCTGAGCCAATGCTTTAATAATCGTCTTATTCCGTCTGTATCCCTTTGCTTCAACAGAAACATTATTAAATGTAACAGAGACCTGACCCAGAGTTCGAGGCGTATGAAAGCCGTATACATACACTTTGACCGTCCCTCTATCGGCAGGGAGAAAAAGGATTTCCATTTGCTTCTTCTTCATCGTAATCCCTCTCCTTTATTAACTTGACTCTTACCTTACTATAATGATGACCTCACTTAAACATAAGTGATATCACCCGTCACTGTCAAATTAATGGATCGAAATATATTAAGCATAAACATAGTGCTCCAATTCTTCGGGTACTTTCGGTTTACTGAAATAAAACCCCTGCGCTTTTTGGCAGTTTGCTTCTTTTAAGAAATGGACCTGGCCTTCTTTTTCAACACCTTCTGCAATCACTTCCATTCCAAGACTGTGGGCCAGATGGATAATGGTAGTGGTGATTGCAGAATCTTTTTGACTGGATCCGATTTCCCTCACGAAGGATTGGTCTATTTTAAGAATGTCAATCGGAAACCTTTTCAAATAATTCAGAGAGGAATAACCTGTGCCGAAATCATCCACAGAAATAAACACACCCAATTCTTTAAGCTTCTTGAGTAAGGTCAAAGTCTGCTGGGTATCCTGCATGGCTCCTTCCGTTATTTCAATTTCCAGGCATTCAGCAGGGATTGCATATTTATAAAGGTACTCCCGTATCATATCCGCCAGCTGCTCCTGTTGAAATTGTTTTGGGGAAATATTGATTGCAATCCTTACGTCCTTATTCCCTTTCCTCCTCCAATCTCTTAGCTGGAGGCACACATTTTCAAGCACCCATTCACCAATTCCGTGGATTAGTCCGGTTTCCTCTGCAAGCGGGATGAACTGACCGGGAGACACAAATCCGAATTTCCTGTTATTCCAGCGAATCAACGCTTCGAAACTATCAACATTGCCGGTTGAAAGATTAATCTGAGGTTGATAATGTATGGACAGTTCATCTTTCTCGATCGCTTTCCTCAAATGAGATTCCATGATCATATAATTCGGAAAGCTTGATTCCATATGCGTTTGATAAAACCTGTAATGAGCCCTGCCTTTCTCCTTTACTTGAAATAAAGCCTGAGCAGCTTTTTGTATGAGAGTATTTCCATCATAGCCATCTGCAGGATACCGGCTTATTCCCATGGAAGGACTTATGTAGAACTCCTGCCCCTCCATCATGAATGACTGTTGAAATAAGCTGAGGACTTCCATCGCTTTTTTCTTTGTATCCTCAAGACTGCTGTTTTTCAACAGAAAAATAAATTCATCCCCTCCCTGTCTGTAAAGAAGGCAATCTTCATCCGTCAAAGTCGCCAGACGCTGCGCTATATTTTTAAGTACACGGTCGCCGCCTGTTAATCCCAGCGTATCGTTCACAAACTTGAATCGATCAAGATCCAAGTACAATACCGACAGCTCCCGTTCCGATTCCTCCATCGATTGAACAAACAAGGGTAAATGCTCATCTAAAGCTTTACGGTTCCAAATTCCGGTTAATTGATCATGCAGGGCCATGTAATGGATCATTTCATTTTGTTCAAAAGAAACAGTATTATCTTTGATAATGATATAACACCCATCAAATTTCTCCTCTACCACAATCGGAACAGCTTTGATGCTTGTGATCTTGTCTTTCCCGGTCACAGTATTCAGCATACAATGTTCAAGTGTAGACGGTATACCGTTTGAAGCCTTTATTAAGGCCTCTTCTATTTCCTGCTTGATCGATGAATGAAACAGCTCATAAATAGCGGAATTCACCATTTGGCTTTTTTGATACCCCGTCAATTGGCAGCCAGCAATATTGGATTCCTTTATTACACCGTTTGAATCCAATATGAAAATGGCGTCCAAATTATGTTCAATGATCGACTTATACCTGTTTCTTGCATTAGATAGCCTTTTCTTTTCCCTCATGATCGGAGTAACATCTCTCGTAATAGAAACAACGTATTCAATTTTTTCCGATTCATTCTTGATAGGCGTTAAGATTGATTCATTTATCACCTGTTCCCCGCCAGGAAGTTCGATTGTATCCCTGAAAATGATCGACTCCCCGTTCTCCACCAATTGAACATACTTCTCCCTTAAACGGTCACCTAGATCCCCCGAGAGCACTTCATCCAGCATTCTTCCCATATCCTCATCTTTTATATCCGTGCTTTTTCTGGCTGATTCATTTATATATACATAACGAAAAGAAGGTCCTTTTTCGACTTTCATGATAAAAATCATGTCATTTATGTATTCCAGTACAACCTCTTTAAAAACCATGTCCAATCTATCATTATCCTGCTTCCTGTTCAGTGCCTGCATGAATTTCATCCTCATCCGCGTATACTTGGTTGATTCTTTTTTCCTAAATACATTGTACTAGTAAATGGAGTCATTTCCTATAAATATGTGTGAAAATTCAATATTTATTGCACTTTATAATCATTAATGTGAAGATCCCCCATTGGCTTTTTCATTAATACAGGCTCACAGAGTACAACATGACCATACAATAATAAGAATAGAGAGGAGGTTATTCATGTATCGTCAGCCGTTTATTCCTTATAATACCTATAACTACCCTGCCATGAGAGGATATGATCAACGGTTCTTTCCTTTTTTCGGCCTTCCATTTTTAGCAGGTGGTTTAGCCGGTTTGGCCATTGGTCCGCTGTTATTTAACAGACCATGCTGCCCGCCGTATTATCCGCCTTACCCGCCTTATGGTGGGGTACCTTATGGAGGAGTACCATATGGAGGTGCACCTTATGGAAACACTTTTGCGCCTTCCCCGAATTATGTGACGGAAAATATCAACATTTATCCGCAAAGGTAAGCTGCTTGATAACTTAAATCAAATTTAAAAGAACTGGTCATTTATTGATTCAGTTCTTTTTTCTTTTCTTACAGTTCCGATAAAATTGTAAGAAGGATTAAAAGAAAAATCCCAGTTTTCTAACAATAAGTAGCTTCTTCTCCTTTCCATCGATAGAAAAAGAAGGTATAATAGTAAGGAATATAATAGAAAGGAGCCAATAACTTGAGAAATACCAGTAATGAAACCCCTTCCTCCACATCAGTTAATATCCTCTCTCAAGCCATTTTCACTGTAAATCGTCACGCAAAGACCGCCGGTAATCCCAAATACTTGTATGCACTGAAGAAGCGTGCCTTGATGAAGATGATCCGTGAAGGCAAAGCCAAAAAAGTAGGACTTCATTTTTCAAACAATCCTAAATTCAGCCAGCAGCAATCGGATGTCCTGATTGACTGTGGTGAATACACCTTTCACATACCGCCCTCAAAAGAGGATTTCAAGCAGCTCCCGCACTTGGGGACACTCGACCAGGCTATAAGGAACCCGAGAAGTAAAATGGGACTTCACCAGGCAAAGGGCATCTTGGAAAACTATACGGGGATGTCCGATACTGAAGATAAACACAAAAAGCAAAGAAAAAACAATTACCAGAAACCTGTATTTAAAAAGCTGGGGGACAGCTTCTTTTAATGCCCTGGAATTTTAGCGCTTTAAAGCGCCCCCCTTTTTTTTGCAGATGGCTGTATGAATATAAATCATACAGCCTTTTTCTATTTTCACAGTACGAACTGATCAATTTTTGATATCAATTCTGCTATTTCAGGTTTGCTTACTTGATCTTCTGCACCTACCATCTCACCCTTGTGCCGCAGATCATTTGTGATAAGCGATGAGAAGATAATAACCGGCAGCTTTTTTAAAACAGGATGACTCTTGATTCGCTTTGTCAGATGATGGCCGTCCATCTGCGGCATTTCAACATCTGTTATGACCAGACCTACCATTTCTTCAATAGGTCCTGCATTCTCTGCAAGTGATTCAAGATATGACAGTGCATCTGCCCCGTTCTCAAAAAATTCGACCGTATCGTAACCCGCTTCAGTTAAGGTTTCATTGAGCAGTTTCCTGAGGAGCGGTGAGTCTTCGGCAGCTACGATTTTTTTATCCCTTCTTTCTCTTTTCCCAAGCTTTTTCACCTGCTCGATGTGGATCCCCGACTCAGGATTGATTTCTACCATGATACTTTCAAAGTCAAGCATTAATACCATTGAATCCTCACGCTTAACGACTCCGATGATTCCTGACTTTATCCCGGAATACATTTCAGAAGGTTTTTCAATTTGATTCCAGGAAATACGATGAATCTGAGTAACATTATGTACATGGAAAACCACTTTTTGTTTATTGAATTCGCATACGATGAATTTTGACTGGGGAGCGTCTTTTTCTTGAAGTCCAAGCACCCTGGCCATATCCACCACTGGAAGTACTTCACCCCTTAGTTGAATTAATCCCTTTACATGCGGATGAGAGTGAGGAACGGGGATGACCGCTGATGGTTGAATAATTTCCTTCACTTTGATCACATTTATTCCGAATTTATTCCCTTGAACTTCAAATTCAACCATTTCAAGTTCATTTGTGCCGCTTTCAAGCAAGATCCTTTTTAAATCATTCATTTTGATACGTCCTTCCATTCTCTATAAGCGCGATAACTGCCTTACCTAGTTTATATCGAACAAAATCTTTACTTTTTTACACATCAAAGCATTTTATAGGTGATTAAAATTTTTACATACAAGTTTTCTTATTCAGCAAACTAAAGCTAGGAGGTGTATATATGCCTGAGAGAAGAGATGTGGAAAATAGAAGGATTCTTGATTTTGATGAAATAACCGGTCACATTTTACCCGCACAGTATTCAAATCCTCTAGTTGCAATAAGCAAAAATAAAGAGGGACAGGACGATTTTGATGAGGTATTTTATGTAGAGGGGAAAAAGAGCATCGACCGAAATCAAGATGAAAATGCAAGAAAGTGAATAACAGTCACAATACAAAAAGCGATTGAAACATTCAATCGCTTTTGTGATTTCCTACACCCCCCGCTTGTTTCCCCAAACAAGCGTATGCAGCTGCGGGAGGACCCTTACATTATTTAATTCATCATCCTTTGACACTTTATCGATCAATTTTTCAAAATCATTCAGCAAATCGGAAACCAATTTAGTTGTGTTTTCTTCTGTTGTTTGCGGATTACCTGTTTGGATGTAAAAAGGGACTGATGGATATCGCTTGTGCACCTTCTTGGCATATTGCATATCTTCGTCATTGAAAACCACCACTTTTAAGCTGAAACTGGATTCATTGTCTATTAACTTTTTAATGATTTCGTCCAATTTCTTGAAATCTGTTACCATATTAGAACTTGGCGGTTTTGGTGAAATCGTCAAATCGTCAATATCGTAAAACCAATCCTGCCATCTGCTGCCTTGTGTCTCCAGGGCGGACTCTATGCCTTTTTCTTTAAAAATGTCGAGCAGTTCCCCTAAACTGGATAGCAGTGCAGGATTCCCCCCTGAAATCGTGACATGGGAGAACCGCTTCCCACCTGTCTCACTCAGCTCATTCCATATCTCTTCTGCAGTCAATAGCCTTATATCATCTTTTGCCGATCCGTCCCAGGTGAAAGCCGAATCACACCATGAACAACTGTAATCACATCCTGCAGTCCTTACAAACATCGTTTTCCGGCCGACTACCATCCCTTCACCTTGAATAGTCGGTCCGAAAATTTCCAAGATAGGAAATTTGTTCATGATACTCTCCCCTTTTTCGGTCTGTATATGACATAAGATGTAGGAGTTTCCCTCAAGAACACCTGAAGACATACAGGATGGTGTTCCAGCGTATCCAAATGCTCCTGTATGATTTCACATACCGTTTTTGCCACGACTTCAGTAGTTGGGAATTTCATGGGATCTTCATCTGAAAAGAGGCTGTCCTTGTTTAACAAAGTGTGATCAAAACGTTTATGAATCAATTTCTTGATATGCTTGAAATTTATGAGGAAACCTGAGTCATCCAGTTCATTTCCACCAATCGTTATATTTGCATAGTAAGTATGACCATGCACCTTTTGACAGTCACCTGCATCTTCATGCGGGATATAATGAGATGCAGCAAAATGCATATCCTTATTCAGTTCAAATTCATACTCATGAGAAGGAGACGGATAAATTTGCTGAATCATTATTCTTCTCCTCCTTGTTTCTTTAGTAAATATTGTTTCAGACCTCTTTGCCGCAATTCACAAGCCGGACATTCACCGCACCCGTCACCTTTAACTCCGTTGTAGCAGGTTAAGGTGTTTTCACGTATATAATCAATTGCTCCCAGACTATCGGCCATTTCCCACGTCTGAGCCTTATCAATCCACATCAGCGGGGTATGAATCACAAATTGTGCATCCATTGAGAGATTGAGTGAAACGTTCATTGATTTCACAAATATATCCCGGCAATCAGGATATCCGCTGAAGTCGGTTTCGCAGACGCCCGTAATGATATGCCTGGCCCCGATCTGCTTCGCCAGAACCCCGGCAAATGAAAGGAATAATAAGTTTCTTCCGGGAACGAAGGTAGAAGGCAATTCACCTTCCTCATGTGTGATGGCTTCATCCTTCCTTGTCAGAGCACTTGGAGCCAGCTGATTCAATAGACTCATATCAAGCGTATGATGGGGTATATTCAAATCCTCCGCTATTTCTTTTGCACAGTCCAATTCAGCTGCATGACGCTGCCCGTAATTGAACGTTACCGCTTCAACTTCACTGAATTCTTTTTTTGCCCAGAACAGGCATGTAGTGCTGTCCTGCCCTCCGCTGAATACGACTAAAGCTTTTTCTTGTTTCATTTCGATTCTCCTCTCTTTTTGCAGTCATCAACCGCACCCGAAAAGAAGAAAAAAAGATTCTTTTATTACTCTATAATCATGCTCTTCCCTCTGAATATGCCACGTAACAGAGCGAAAACTGTAAATGACAGCTTAAGAAAATCCGCTTAAACAAAAACAAACGACACCAAAGGATGCCGTTTCCCTTAGTTTTTTATAGAGGGTTGTGCTAGAACCTCTCGGGAATATAAACATCCCAATTCTTCTTTTGTCCTCAATCAATATACCTCGTTTTCTAATAAAAATCCACCGTTTCAATACATTTTTTTATTCCCATAGCTATCTTAGGACTGCGCGTGGCAGATTCAGTTATTTAAGCTTGAGCAGCCTCCTTCTTCTCCTTCTTTTTCTGCCACCAAATTTCAGCCAGCCGATTTTCACGAAGAATCCGAACATGACTGCGGCAATCGCAGCCATTATAGCCAACACTACGAAGTAGCCGTTATGTTCATTGAGTTCCGGCATATATACAAAATTCATCCCATAAAGGCCAGCTATGAATGTAAGAGGCATGAAGATGGTGGTGATGACGGTCAACGTCATCATGATGTTGTTCATTTTATCAGAATTGATGGACAGATAATTGTCCCGGATATCTGCCGAGAATTCACGATAGGATTCCAGCATTTCAACTTGCTTGATCAAATGATCATACACATCATTAAAATACAATTGTTCTTCCTTCAATGAATTCAACCTGCTTGAATTACTGATCCTGTATAGTAAATCCCTCATTGGAACAAGTGTCCTTCTCAATTTGGACATTTCATGACGGATATCGAATAATTCGTCCATCAAATTTGAATCTGATTCTTCATTCGTATTTTCTTCTATTGTATTCAATCGGTCTTCGATGCTGTAGATCAGGGGAAAATACTCATCGACCAGCCTGTCGACAATTCCGTGCATGATGGTGAATGGAGTCAGCTGTACACCTTCTTCTTTTACCAACTTCCACAAATTATCGATTTCATTCACCGGTTCCTTATGGAAAGTAACAATGAATCTGCCATTCACAAAAAGATTCACTTCGTATGAATCCAGTGTATGCCTATTAATGGCGTGCATCAGCACAAATATATATCCATCATAAAAATCCAATTTAGGTCTTTCACTAAAGTCATCCAGACAGTCTTCCACCGCCAGTGGATGAAACTGAAAGAAATGCTTCATCATGCGGATATCCTTGTCGGTCGGTTCGAAAAAATCGACCCAGTACCATTTGACATCGTTTTCCTTCACCTTTGATAAGGGTATATCCTGCAGGATGTCCCCATCATTCAAAATCACAGTCGTCCTGATCATTGCTGCTCACCTTCAATGTTATTTTCTTTTCTAACCATTCCCCGATTCAGAACGTTTCAAACAAATGCATTCCTTTACAGCAGTAAAAGATGATAAAATATGTAGCAAATGAAAAAAGTAGGTGTGCACCTTGGAACAATACTTGAATCCTGACGTGAAAAACATCAAAATATCAGGCATACGAAAATTCTTTAATTTGGTCGCTGATATAGAAGGAATGATTTCTCTTACGATTGGACAGCCTGACTTCCCGACGCCTCTCCATATAAAAGAAGCAGCCAAAAATGCAATCGATGATAACTTCACTTCATACACGCATAATGCAGGGTTTCTTCAGCTGAGAGAAGCGGCTGCATCTTTTATGAGCAGAAAGTATAATGTGCATTATAAACCCGAGTCAGAGGTGATCGTCACAACAGGGGCTTCACAGGGAATAGACGTAGTGCTAAGGACAATATTAGAGCAGGGGGATGAGTGCCTTCTTCCTGGTCCTGTATATCCCGGATATGAACCAATCATTCGCTTATGCGGTGGAAAGCCTGTACATATCGATACCACAAGTAACAATTTCAAGCTTACAGCTGAATCAATCGAGAAGCACATTACAGAGTCTACAAAATGCATCATCCTTCCTTACCCATCCAATCCGACAGGGGTCAGTCTTGATGCAGAAGAACTAAAAGAAATCGCAGAAGTTCTGAATGACAGGAATATCTTTGTGTTGGCAGATGAGATTTACAGTGAACTGACATTTGAAGGCACTCACCGATCCATAGCTGAATTCCTTAAAGAACAGACCATTCTGATTAATGGACTATCCAAATCACATAGTATGACAGGCTGGAGAATAGGGTTTATTTTCGCTCCTGAATCCATCAGTAAACATCTCTTGAAGGTTCATCAGTATAATGTGTCCTGTGCCTCTTCTGTCTCCCAGAAAGCAGCGTATGAAGCTTTGACAAAAGGAATGAACGATGCTCTGGAAATGAAGGATGAGTACAGGGTCAGAAGGGATTATGTCTTTGAACGCCTGAAGGAAATAGGATTTGAAAATGTTGTAAAACCCGACGGAGCATTTTATTTCTTTGTGAAAATCCCGGAACAGATTGAGATGTCATCTTTTGAATTCGCGCTGGCACTTGCCAAGGAACTAAAGGTGGCTGTCGTTCCAGGTGATGCATTCTCAAGCTTTGGCGAAGGCTACGTAAGGATTTCTTATGCATGCTCAATGGAGCAATTAAAGTCAGGACTATCAAGGATTCAGTCCTTCATTGACAAAACCATTTAAAAGGACAGACCTTGGATCCGAATCCAAGGTCTGTCCTTTTCATTACTTAGTATATTCACCGTTGTTTTTAGGTGCTTTTTCTTTTTTTGCTTTATCTTTGTGAATCTTGTTTGCTGCTGCACTGCCCATTTCATGCGCGAATTCTTCATTTAAACGGGAAGAATCAAACCCCTTTTTATTTTTCTGCTGAGGATCATTCTTTTTTGTTCGTTTAGCCATTTTAACAGCTCCCCTTTTCTCTTCTTATGCTTCTTCACAGAAACACTACAAATAGTATTGTACGCCCACTAAATAAGTATTCAATTAAATCCTCCCATAAAAAAAGACTGCCGGATGTAAAACCGGTCAGTCAAAAAAAGGAAAAGGGGGTGTTAGTGAGAAATTAATCTCCAATTTCATGCTTACTTATAGATTACCCCCCTTTTAAAATAACTAAACCAAAAAAAAAACTTTTTTAAAAATTTTTTTGGGTTGTAAATATATATAGATTTTTGCACAATTCCAGCTGTTGATTGGAGTGCAAGACGAAGACTCCAAAGGCTGCGGCATAAGATGAAGCTGTCAGGAAGCGTCCTTTGCCTTTTTGGAGCATTTAGCTAATAATGTAGATATTTTTGGTAAATTATGGAATTAATCCTAAAATTCAAAGATTAATCCACAAATTTCGAAGATGATTGCCCGGAATTGATAGAAAAAGTCTAGTTTTCGAAAGTTTACGGACCAAAATTAAAAGGTTCGCGGGTTTCACCCTTTTCCGCAACCTGCATTATAGCACTCATCTAGCCAAAACGTTGACTACACCTAATACGACGGGTGGAACTATTTCTTATACTGCCTCAAAAAATACCTATAACCTCCGTAAAAAACCGATCACGACCTCGAGGGGCTAGTCGCCGGAGCTGGAGAGGATCTGCTGCAAGATTGCCAAGAGGCGCACGGGCCGCCAACGGAAAGAGAAGCCATGCACGGAAATTCAACAGCGGTACAGAAAAGAAAAATTTTAGTAAGATGGATGTTTTAGAAATATTATTTTTGTGAAATATCTTTAAAAAAGCGCTTTCATAAAGTATAATGAACAAGTAAATTTCTGATAAATGGGGTTCGATCATGTATCGAAAACAACAATTTGTCTTCAGAAACAATCAAATTCATAAGGCCACTATCCGGAACTATACCACTTCGGATTTCAACGGACTCATTGAAATCCAGAAGCGTGCCTTCCCGCCGCCATTCCCTCCGGAATTATGGTGGAATAGAGAACAACTGTCGAGTCATATTAACAACTTCCCATTAGGTGCACTCTGTGTTGAGATTGATGGCAAGATTGCCGGCAGCATGACTGGTCTGATAGTCGATTTTGATCCAGCTCATCCTCATCATACGTGGGACGAAATGACGGATGAAGGATACATCCGCAGTCACAGGGAGCACGGTAATACCCTGTATGTTGTCGACTTGTGCATCGACCCTGAATTCCGGGGATTCAAACTTGGTAAAGAATTGATGAATGCCATGTATGAAATTGTGGTGCATTTGCAGCTTGACCGCCTTCTGGGAGGAGGACGCATACCAACCTACCACAAATTTTCTAAACATTTAACCATTGAGGAATATGTACATAAATTAACTTCCGGGGAGTATAAAGATCCCGTGATCACGTTCCTGCTTCAATGTGGAAGAACCCCATTGAAGGCGGTGAAAGGATACCTTGATGATAAAGAATCGTGTAACTATGGCTTATTGATGGAATGGAAGAATCCATTCATCACCCATAAAAAAAAGGATTGAAAGCTGTACACTTTCAATCCTATAGAAAAGGGGGAAATGAGAATGAAAAGGCCGTTTGGGTGCCTCAACTTCTTATTCTTTAATACATTACCCCCGCTTCAAACAAATAAACATTTATTAGTCATTTGAAACAGCTTTTTCTACCGCTTTGATGACTTCATCATTAGTGTCGAGCTGAAGTACTTCTTCAGCAAGCTTTTTCATATCGCTCTTGTTAAGACGATGGATTTGAGAACGTGCTCTCAAAATGGAAGTAGCACTCATCGAGAATTCGTCCAGTCCCAAACCTAGTAAGATTGGAACGGCAATTTCATCTCCAGCCATCTCACCGCACATACCTGCCCATTTGCCTTCTTTGTGAGCGGCATCAATAACCATTTTCACAAGGCGCAGGATAGCAGGATTGTATGGCTGATACAGATAAGAAACGCGTTCGTTCATACGATCGGCTGCCATTGTGTATTGGATCAAGTCATTTGTTCCGATTGAGAAGAAATCAACTTCCTTGGCGAAAACATCCGCCATGACAGCAGTCGATGGAATTTCAACCATGATTCCCACTTCAATTTTGTCGGCTACGTCTATACCGTTCTCTTGAAGCGCTTTTTTCTCTTCTTCAAGAATCGCTTTTGCTTCCCGGAACTCCTGGAGATTTGAAATCATTGGGAACATGATCTTCAAATTTCCGTACGGGCTTGCTTTCAGAAGGGCTCTCAACTGTGTACGGAAGATGTCCTGTTCATCGAGGCAAAGGCGGATTGCACGATAACCAAGGAACGGGTTCATTTCCTTTGGAAGATTTAAGTATGGAAGTTCTTTGTCTCCTCCGATATCCAGCGTACGCACGACAACCGGTTTTCCTTCCATGCCTTCCAATACTGCTTTGTAAGCTTCGTATTGCTCTTCTTCGGTCGGAAGCTCGTCGCGTCCCATGTACAGGAATTCTGTACGATAAAGGCCGACTCCCTCACCGCCGTTGTTTCTTACACCTTCTAAATCTTTAGGTGTACCGATGTTTGCTGCCAGTTCTACATGCTGGCCATCTTTAGAAACCGTCGGTTCATTGACAAGTTTGGCCCATTTCGCTTTCTGTTCCTCATAGCGGGCATGTTCCTTCTTGTACTTTTCAATGACCTCAGGTGTAGGGTTGATATGTACTTCCCCATTTAAGCCGTCAACGATCACCACGTCTCCATTTTCAATAGAGGAAGTAATCGACTTTGTACCCACCACTGCAGGGATTTCCATAGAACGTGCCATAATAGCGGAGTGGGAAGTCCTGCCTCCGATATCGGTTGTGAATCCTTTAACGAACTGACGGTTTAATTGTGCAGTGTCAGATGGAGTCAGGTCCTCTGCAATGACAATCACTTCTTCAGTCACCATACTTGGGTTGGCTATCTGCACACCAAGTAAATGTGACAGAACCCGCTTTGTTACGTCCCTTATATCTGCTGCACGTTCTTTCATATATTCATTATCCATTGATTCAAACATATTAACAAACATATCAGCAGTTTCTTTTAGTGCAAATTCGGCATTCACACTTTCAGTTTTCACTTTATCTTCAATAGGTGTCAGTAATTCTGGATCGCTTAATACTAAAAGATGTGCTTCAAAGATCTGGGCTTTGTCTTCCCCAAGATCTTCCCTAGCCTTATCCCGGATCGCTTCCAACTCTGATTTCGAAGTTGAAATTGCATTCTGAAAACGAGCAACTTCTTCTTCTGCATTTTCAACAGACTTCTTTTCGAAGTTTAAATCAGGTTCTACCAAACGGTAGGCTTTTGCGATGGCAATCCCGTTAGATGCCGCAATGCCTTTTAAAATGCTTGACATTACTCAGCTAAACCTTCTTTATTTAATGTTTCTTCCAAGCTTTTAAGTGCTTCTTCTTCGTCGCTGCCTTCAGTAATGATTGTGATTTGTGCATCTTTACCGACACCTAGAGACATAACACCCATAATTGATTTTAAGTTTACTTTCTTTTCTTTGTATTCAAGATGTACATCGCTGTCGAATTTGCTTGCCGTTTGAACTAATAAAGTTGCCGGGCGGGCATGGATTCCTGTTTCAGCTGTAACTGTAAATGTTTTTTGTGCCATTATGAATCGACTCCTTATTCTACATTGTTTTTGGTTGCTTCATAAAAGTAATGGATTATGAAGAAAACGTCAACTATTTCTAGTGATTAATCCATTCTTCCTATAAGCCTGCTCAATAAAAAAGAATAGCATGCAATGGCGATATACACAATTGTAAAGCTTTATTTTTTTAGTATTTCATATATTTGCCACTATTATGTTCGTCATTTTAAGTTTCCCCAAAATATGGTTAGTTTTTATGCCGCTGTTATGCCGCTGTTGATTTCCGTGCAGGACTTCGCTTTCCTCGGGTGACCCGCGAGCCTCCTCGGCATCGCCTCCGGGAAGAAAAGCGGAGGCGGCTCGACCTGAGGCGACAAGCATAAGGAGAGCAAGCCGGAAAGGCGTGTTTTGCCTTTTTGGCTTGCTCTCCTTATGACCTCAAGCCTCTAGCTGCCGCAGCTGGACAAATCTCACATTGGCCACTTCTCCCGCAGGAGTCTTCGTCCTGCACTCCAATGAACAGCTGGAAAGGGTCTTATACAGTTAAATTAGCTTTAACAGAAGGAGCAATCCGTCATTAGATACAAAAAAATGAGATATTTCATAATGGTCGAAGTTAGAATCAATTTCTTTTTTCAATATACTTATTATTCCTTTACATCGATAGAGCTGTTTTTAAGCAGCGTATTATATCCGATCCTGGCTTTGATGACTGTTCCGCTGAGGGTTGATTGGTGGTCTTCGGAGATATTGGTGTATACGTTCACCAGGTCACAGATGCATCGCGCGAATAACTCAGAGACTTGCTTCAAGTCTCTCGCTTCATAGTTTGGGTCATCTTTCATTAACTCTTCTATCACATCCATCGCCAGACTTTTCACACGAAGTGCCTGCTCCGTTTCATACTTCATAAAAAATTCCTCCCTATTCTTCTTTCTCTATCATATGCAGACATATAGGGTGAAAAGAACAGGAGGACTCTTCTTTCTATCATTTATACTAAAATAGAAGATTAACCTAAATATTCAGTTGAGAATGCTTAGTGAAAAGGAATTTATAGCCTAAGTAAATGAAAAGGATGACCGTCAACGCAACACTCCCCACGATTCCGAGCAAGATGGCGATCTGATACTCAATGGCCACCAGCGGGCTGACGCCTGAAAGAATCTGACCGGTCATCATTCCCGGCAAGAAGATGATCCCCATGCCGATCATATTATTGAGGGTGGGAAGGATGGCCGAGTCGAATGCATTATCAACATATTTCTTGGATGCCGCTTTTGGTGTTGCTCCCAGCATCAATGCACCCTCAACTATTTCTCTTTGGTCTTTCAGCCCTCCGAGGAGGGTATTGAGCCCCAGTGTGATGCCTGTCATGGAATTCCCCACAATCATCCCTGCAATCGGAATGAAATAACGCGGTTCGTACCAGGGGGTAAAGTGAATGACTACGATATTGAAATAAAACAGGCAGCCAAGTGTCCCAACCGTCATCGCAATACTGACAGTAGTTTTCAGCTGTTTACTCAATTCGTGTTTCACCTGCTTAAAGACATTGCGTATTGCGAATACCTCCATGACTAAAATGATCAAAAGGGTCAGCCACGGACTTGGGTTATCAAATATGAACGTAAGGATGTATCCGGCAATGACCAATTGGATTGTCATTCTCAGGGATGCTATGATGATTTGCTTTTCCCGCGAAATCCCTCTGAGCTTTACGATGATTAACAAGAGCAGGATGAATGCATATGCTGCAAGGAATCTCCAAAGCTCGATATTGATAATTCCTTTTTCCACCTGATAAACGCCTCCTATCTTTTAGTGATCTTAATTATCTCATCACCATACGTATCAGCAACATTCTTTGAATGAGTCACCATGATCACTGTCCCCCCATGCTCCCCCGCTGCTCCAATGAAGCTTTTCATCACTTCTATTTCTGTCTCTTCGTCCAATGCGGAGCTAGGCTCATCCAGCAGATATATTTCCGGTTGCATCAGCAGGACCCTCCCAAGCGACAAACGCTGTCTCTCGCCGCCGGATAACTCTTTTGCATCTGTATCCAGATCCTTGTCCAGTTTCACTATTTTCAGCACCCTATACATATCGTCACGGTTTGCGGTTTGCTTTTCAGAAAAAATCAAGCCTTTTTGAAGATTTTCTTCTATTGTGTCGCCGAAGAGTAAAGGAGTCTGAGAAATCATCACTATTTTCCTTCGCAGCTTCACCGGATCCATATCCTTGATTGGATTGCCCTTATAATGAATATTGCCTTTATCAGGTATGTACATTTTATTGAGCATTTTGAGGAGGGTGGATTTACCAGCACCGCTTTCTCCTATTATGCATGTATTTTTGTTTTCTGGAATATCCATTTCTCCAATATTCAATATATCCTTGTATACCAAGTCTCTGATGGTAAATAACATGACGTGCACCTCCCTTTTCGTTATACACTGTTATTTTACCCTATCACTAACCGAAATAAAAAAGCTGATGCGGTCTGCTTTCAATATCAGGCCGCATCAGATTATTTTTCCATATACCTGTCTCGCAATATAGAAATATGTTGTTTTACACATTGTAAAAAAAAGGATACTTCTTTTTCATCCGGTATCTTTGTTCCGTATCTGACTGTTTCATATAGACTAAAGAAACTTTCATCCTCGTTCATTCCCATTCTTGCAAACCAGCTTCGGATGTTTTCGTTGGATTTCCTGCCTATTTGCTTCGCAGCTGCCTCTTTTTCCAATTCCTTCACCGCTTGCCGGATTGCGTTTCCGGCTTCTGAATAGTGGATTATGGCTGAATAATCCTTTGGTTGAATTTTTCCTTTCTTCACCTTGGTCATCAGAGGGGCAATCTGTCCATCTGATTCTATTTCGTACGTTATTTTTCTCTTTTTAACGAAATAGATGATGACGGCCAGGATAAAGATGCCGATCAATATCTCGTTCAGCCAAGGAAAAGACATTCCTTCATAGAAAGCCGCTTGCTGTGTCTCGTCAATTTTTTCTTCCGGTAACTTAAGACCAAAACCAGAAAGCGTATCCCTCGAAATCTTACTCATGATCCAATCCCTCACCTTCTCTAACAAAGCGAAAAGAGGGTTGACAAGGAAAGAAAAGAGCCAGAATACTTTATTTAAAATCCAGTAAAACCCGCTTCTGGCATAAGTACTGAAGACAGATAAAACACCGCCGGCCGTTAACACGATGAGCAATACGCCAAAGGGTTTCATCAAATTAATCTTATTATCACTTGCTTCCCCGCTGCCTCCTTTCAGCATCCTTTGGATGCTGGTCACGGTTGAAACGAGGGAAAATAATAAAAGGATAAGGATCATTATGATCAAGCCATTCCCCAAATCCCTTGCATTGCCTATGATAAGCGAACATGCAGACAGACATAGAAACCCCAGTACCATCGAGCTTGAAACCTCAATTTGATCATCTTCACTTTGAAAATATGAGCCTATTCTCCAATGAAGAAATAATAGGATAACCGCCGTCATCCACAGGGAAATGTTGAACAGAAAGAAACCTGCTGCCCCTGAAATCAGAAGGACTGAGTACAGTATCAAGGAATGAATGCCTTTCTTCTTAACCCAAATGAGCATGGCAGGGTACAAGAAGAGAAACACAACTGATATAAACGGGACGTATCGGGTCAGGATGCCTTCCTTTTCGACCAGCAAGGTTGAGGTGAGCATCACGAATAGAAGATCCACGCCAAATAATAGTGCTATTTTAAGCAGAAGATGCTGCTGTCTGCTGGTCAAGAAGGAATTTTCGATCTTTGTTTCCATAACGTGACGACTCCTTGTTTACCTTCAATATGCAATGAATAAATTTCCCTGTGTCCTGTTTTGATTTTCATCAACCTATTCTCGCTTTCCATTGAAAGTATACCTGCCGTGATCAATACAGAAGGCACAAGCTGCCTGATGGAAAGATGCTGCAGTACAATATGAAACGGTATAGTCGCATCATCCGTAGATAATGCTGATAGTATTTCCAGGGCTTTTTGCTGATGTTTCCTGCCTGTACCCGAAGGCAGGTAATAAAACGGGGTGATTCCCTGACTCCCGATATTCACCACAAGTGAGAATGAAATTTGCTGCCCGACAGCAAGATGCATTAAATAGGCAGTATGTTTTATGATCTTTTCAAGGTCCCTCGTAATCGAATATTTCTCTGAAAGGTTTACGGCAATCATCCATTCTTTCTTAACCGCGGGTGCGAAGACTTTTGTCTGCAAGGTTTGTGTCCTTGCGCTTGCTGTCCAATGGATGTCCTGAAATCTGTCACCAGGTACATATTCCCTCGTGCCTATCGGTTGAAAAACATCATAAAATAGCGAATGCAGGGCAGGTACCTCGCCGATATCATGTGAGTCATGGTTATTTTCAAGCATGACAGGGGCAGGGGCTGGAAATACCATGATTGTAGATTTAACCGGTTCTGCCAGTTCCATAAGTACTTTACCGCTTCCGAATAAATGTGGAATAAGTATTTGTACTTTCGTCAAACGGCATAACCCCCTTCTTTTACCAACAATCGGCAGAGAGACTTTTCCACATTCCCTCCTTCCCACCGAGAAGGGGATCGAGACTTCTATGTTCCCGCCATGATATGTTTCAAAGGGATGATCCGCAGGTTCGACGATGTCTTTGAATGTAAGTCTTATAGAAGCACCCCACAACGGCATTCCTTCATTGTCAAAATGGATATCCCAGTGACCTTTTTCTTCTGAGTGAAGCCGGACGCGCTTTGGCGGCTGCTTTATTTTCAAATTCTTCCCGATATTTTCGAGATACCATTTATGGATTCTGAAATAGACGATACATAGCAGAAATATTCCCGCACCGGAATAAAACTGAAAAAATAAGCTTGCTGCTGTCAGAATGATTAGCAGAATTTCACTTAATGCGTTATATGGTCCCTCCTCGATCAATTCACGCTTCCAGTTCACGCGCGTTACCTCGTTTCAACAGGGAGAATAATTGTATTGATCAGTCCAGCTATGACTTCTTCCTCGGACTTGGTCAACGAAGCTTCTGCAGTTAATTGAATTCTGTGCTGCAGGACATAAGGGGCTACATGCAGAACATCTTCCGGCCTGACAAAATCTCTCCCTTCCATGAAAGCCTGGCCCTGTGCTGCTTTAAGCAGGGCCAGGCTTGCACGTGGACTCGCTCCTACTTCAATCAACTCATGTTCCCTCGTGCCCCTTGTCATTTGCAGGATATATGACTCTATGTCAACTGAAACATGTACTTCTTTAACTTCTCTGGACAAAGCCTCTACTTCCTCTAAACTCATGACGGCTCTCACTTCATCCAAAGGCTGTACCGATTTAAAGCGGCTCAGGATCATTCTTTCTTCCTCAAATTCAGGATATGTAAATGGGATTTTCAGTAAAAAGCGATCCAGCTGGGCTGCAGGAAGCGGAAACGTCCCCTGCTGTGATTCAATCGGATTTTGAGTGGCAACAACGATGAACGGTGGATTTAATGGAACCGTTTCACCATCAATCGTAATTTGTTTCTCTTCCATTACTTCCAGTAAACTTGCCTGCGTTCTCGGAGTGGCACGGTTGATTTCGTCAGCCAGCAGGACGTTTGCAATCACCGGACCGGTCCGGAGTTCAAATTCCTGGGTCTTGGGATTGAAGAACTGTATGCCGGTCACATCGCTTGGCAGGACGTCCGGGGTAAATTGGATCCTCCTGAACATTCCTTCTATACATTGAGAGAATGTTTTAGCCAGTAATGTCTTGCCTGTCCCCGGAACGCTCTCCAGTAAAACATGACCACCTTGCAGTAAGGCAATCAAAAGCAGGTCTATTTCTTTGTCCTTTCCGACCAGTACCTTGTTCATTTCTTTTTTTATCTCTTTTAATTGAGTCATTCTGATCCCCCTTTTTCTGACCTAATTATAATGAAATAGTAAAAATATAGCAAATATTCATTATATTTCACAGTTCAAGAATCGGGAGTATCAATGGTTAATGTTCATAAATCATTTTTCTCGTCATACCTCCGTCTACAACTAGATTTTCACCGGTAATGAAATCGTTTTCCGGATCAGCAAGAAAACGGCATGTCCTCGCAATATCTTCCGGTTTTCCTACACGCCCGGACGGATGCTGACTGTGATCGATTTCACGCAGGGCGGAATAGTCACCTGTTTCAATCCAACCGGGGCTGATGGAATTTACGCGGATTTTATATTCCCCCAAGGTGATGGCAAGTGAGTGAGTCAAGCTTGCGATGCCCCCTTTGGATGCAGAATAAGCTTCTGTATGAGGTTCAGACATCCGGGCTCTGGTGGAAGCAATATTGATGATTGTACCCCCTTTATCTTTCATTAGTCCGGCAGCCTCCCTTGAGCAGTGGAAGACACTGCTGAGGTTGGCGGAAATAATGGTATTCCAATCCTCGGGCGTCATCTCCCAGAATGATTTGAATTTTGATATACCCGCATTGTTGATAAGTACATCGAGGGAATCGTGGTTCCTTCGAATCGCTTGAAATCCGTTTTTGATTTCTTCATGTGAAGCGACATCAGTGTGATGGAAAACTGCTGAGTATCCCATTTTCACCTGCTCCCTCTCCAGTCTTTCCCCGCCTTCACGGTCTTTATCAAAGAAATGGACTACATCCCCGAGCTCCGAAAAATGCTCTACAAGCGATTTACCGATCCCGTTGGCTCCTCCCGTAATACAGACAATACGCTTCTTCATTCATTATCTCTCCTTCCTCAGTATTGGTAGATTACCCTTTTTGAACAGGCAAAAAAACGGATTCCATAAAAAAAGATTAACCTGCCATTCTTTTGAAATGGCAGGTTAATCGCTTTTAAGTCAGACTAATGCTAAAAGTCACTTGCATTATTTTGCAAATACGTGGTTACCGATTGTCAATATTGTATCGGTTGAAGTGATCCAGCTGCTCGTTGAGGTATCAGGGTTATAGAAAAACAGGGAACCCTGCCCTTGACCTCTGAAGGCAAGCGCCTCTTCTACAGCTCTTTTGGATTCATCTGACGGAGTATTATTGATCTCTCCGTTTTGCACGGGTGAAAAGGCATAATGGCCGTTGGAAACTTCGTATACGACTTCTTTTACTGAATCAGGAAACTCATCCGAATCCACCCTGTTCAGCACAACAGTTGCAACTGCCACCTTACCTGCATAGGGCTCACCTTTCGCTTCCGCTTGAACCAGTTTTGCAAGCAGCTCTTTATCTTCCTCACTTACATCCGTTTCAGGAAGGCTTAAGGTTTGTCCAGGTTGGATTTCATGAGATTCCAAACCGTTTTCTTCCATCAAACCAAGTACAGAAACAGAATTTGCTTTACCGATATCCCAGAGCGATTCCCCTTTCTTCACAGTGTGAACGCCTTCTGCCGCCGCGGCGGAACTAGTAAAAGCAAGCATGCTTAAAGCTGCAATACCTGAGAGTAAATGTTTTCTCATGCTATATTCCCCCTTAACGATATTCACCCTATACATTATCAAGGTTCGTTAAGGATTTCATCCGTTACCTGCTCTAATCAAACCTGCCTATATATCATAATGCTTACAGCACTTTCCTGAAATTTCAGCTTCTTGGAGCATCCATATACTGATATCGCACACTCCCGCCGTGTCCTGCAATCCCCCTGAAATGTTTGAAGTCCGGTTGTTTGACCAGGACTGCCCTGAAAGAAAGAAAATCTTCCTTTTCAACAGAGATTTCTTCTACCTCTTTATTCCTTAAAGCATCCAGCATTTTTACGATTTCGCTCTCCATGACGTATTGAGCCTCCTTCTAAGAATGTCTAATACTATTTTAATTCAGTGTGAGAATACTGCAAACAATAGTTTTTTTAATTAAATTGTTAGAAAACTCTTTACCTTTTAATATATTTAAGTCAAAATATTAGTAATTGTTTGTAGAATTTTGGTAAAAAGGAGATGCCTCACATGAAAAAAGCAGAAATTGGAAATGTCATTGAATTTAAAGAAGGTTTAAAAGGAGTTGTAGAAAAAGTAAACGAGAATTCTGTCATTGTCGATCTGACTTACATGAAAAATTACAGGGAACTCGAACTTGAAGAGAAAACGGTTGTGAACCATAAGAACTATAAAATTATTGAGCAATAATCATTCCCAATATTATAGAGGTCGCCGGCTGCTATAACATCTCTTTACTCCACGCATTTGCCGGCGTGGACGACTGAAATGAGTACCGGCTTCCGCTATTGCAGTTATCTCGGGTGCATGGATGAATAGATTCTTTTCTTTCGTTCAGGATATTCATATAGCATATTAAATAAAAGGTGGTCCAACGAAGATGCATCTGAATATCCATATCCTGAAAAAAGCCCAAAAAAGCTTTTGGTTCGTACCGCTTGTTTTATCATTGATTTCACTCGTTCTTGCGCTTCTCACCTTTTCTTTTGATTGGTGGCTGAGTAAGCACGACTATCCCCTGCTCCCAAAAGTTTTATTTGCCAACTTCGACTTGAGCATGACCATCATAAGTACCATTGCCTCTTCCATCATGACCATGACTACGATTACCTTTTCCACTATCATGGTAGTACTTACAACCTTCTTGTCCCAATATTCACCCAGGACGCTTCAAAATTTTATTAATGACCGCCCCACACAGCGTGTTCTTGCCATTTTTGTTTCAGGGGTCGTATACTGCATCACACTTCTGATACTCCTGAAAGATGAATCCGGCCAGGAGCTTTTCATTTCCGCTGCGTTTGCTGCAATCGTTGCAATCATCTGCCTTTTTGTATTTGTGTATTTCGTTCATCACGTTTCCAACTGGGTGAAAGTCAGCAACCTGATTCATAATATTACGATTAAAACGAACAACAAAATTGAGAATAGCCCGCTCTATAGAAAAAAAGATAAGTTGGAATCGACTCATACAGGAATCGATCCCTTATCTTTCGAGGATACCCAGCCGTGTTATGTATATAGTAATGAATCCGGTTATCTGCAGCATATTGAAATTGAAGGGCTGCTCCATAGGGCGGTAACAAATGACTGTGTTGTCCGCATGATTAAGACGCCGGGCGAATATCTCCTGGAGGGAACCGCGGCGATGGAAATCTGGTCGGAGGAAGATGATATAAAACCTGAAGAATATTTGAATTTCATTAATATGGGCCCGGATAAGGAACCGATCGAAGATATTGATCTTGGTATAAGAAAATTGGTCGAAATCGCCATCAGAGCCATTTCTCCTGCCATAAATGATCCAAACACTGCTAAAAATTGCATCGAGGAGATAGGGATCATCTTATCAAAATTAGCGAGACACAAGCTTCCAGGTTCTCATATTACAGATAAAGAAGGAAATATACGCATCATCCTTGAGCAGCCGGATTTTGAGGATTATCTATACCAGAGTTTTTATCAGCTGCGGCATTATGGAAAGCAGGATATATCAGTGATAGCCGAAATACTGAGATCTCTCAGGATGATAGCAGAAAATAATAAGAAAGACATTAAGAAGATAATCTGGACTTTCAAGGATTATATCTTGGAAGGAATCAATTATGACAGCCTGCAGGGCCTGGATATGAAGTACTTGATGAAACATCTGGAAGAACTGGCTTCCAGCTGCGGCCAGCATGAGTGGGACCGGGACGCAGTCAGAAACTCTTATTTTCCTATAAAATATAAAACCGGGGACTGAAAGAAATCAGAACACAGCTAGTTCCCCTGGGATATTATTGGTAAGGGGGATGGCACAGGCCATCCCCCTTAAACTTATTTCTCTTTATCAGGCTGTGATAATTCTTTGAATGAAGGTACCTTGCCGTGGGGTTTTTGATCTTCTTTCCTGACGTTCCATTGTCTTTCTTTTTCATGCTTCGATTTAGTCATCATTTTTCCTCCTTTAATAGCTGTATTTTTATATTGAGCAAAAAACAAAGAATTAACCGCTTGATTCCATCAATCATTTTCCACTATCATGCTTCATCCATAACAGAACCAAAAACAGTAAACTCAAATATCCGAACAAGGGGTATAAATAAGATAATAGTTTACTGTATTCAAAAAAGCTCAGTAAATAAATCACTGCAAAAATTGCGGAGAATGTAACGAAAGAAGGTCCTTTCCAATAACCCGCAAGCTGTTTCTCCAAACCGAACACACCACCGATGACGGAAGTGAAAATTTCTCCATAAATGATTAAAATGTAGACAAAATACAACCCTGCAGCAAATGATTTCATTACTACTGCCATAGGTATTTCATACAGCGTCACTTCGGGGATCAAGACAAGGGTCATATGACTCGAGATCAATATCAGCGTCAGGAAGAAACCGCCCAAATAACCTCCGTATTTAATCACTTGCCTGTCTTCCACCTCACTCGCTACGGGTACCAGGACTGCCTGTGCCATTGCTAAATTGAAAGCAACATACGAAAAAGGGGCGACCACCGATTTCCAGCCGTCGTCAACAGGAGGGATCGTCAGGAAAGCCTCTAAAAATCCAGTATCTGTAACCGAGTGTCCCATCAGGAATAGGTTGAATATGATCATGAGCGGCACCACGAATGTGTTTACCGCAAAGAGCCCCTTCATTCCTACCATCATCGTGATGAAGCCAAGCACGATTGTCAGTATCACCCCGGCCTGTTTCGGCATCAGGAGCTGTTCCTCGAAGACGGCACCGGCACCGGACAGCATCACCGCGGAAACCCCGATCAGCATGACCATCATCATGATATTCATGAACTTTGAGAACCATTTCCCAAATAGGTATTCGTTAAATTGCTCAAATGACTTCGCCTGTATATCATGTGACTTGAGCATGATCCTTGTACCCATTGTAATGAATAAGTATCCGCTGAATAAGATGGCAATGAAACCGATGAATCCAAAACGGGTGAAAAATTCCACTATCTCCCTTCCCGTCGCAAACCCTGCACCGATAACTGTTCCTACATATACAGCAGCAATTTGAAATGCCCCTGACATTTTTTTCATTCACTCACCTCATACCTCTTCTACTTCACTCTATGTACAAGCTGAAGAAATCAGAAGCAAAAGACAATAAATTACCTGATTCAACCGAATGAGGATGAAACGAACGTCTTGATAAGACTTTAAACAACGCTATTGATGTTCGCTTTCCGAGGGCAGCCTGTGATCCTCTTCGTCTAAGAAGGCAAAGAACACCTTCATGTCAGATTCGCCTTATTCCATACGCCTCTCTTAAAAGCCGCCACCGCTTTTCTGACAGTAGTCTTCGTCCTGTACTACAATCAACCGCTGGACGTGATGACACCCCCTTTTAAATATTCAAAGAAAAAAGCCGAACTAATTTGTTCTGCAAGGAAAATTAGTCCGGCTATCCCATTATTTGAAACTTCCTGCTTTAACGTAAACTGCACGCTGCGGCATATAGGGCTGTTTGTGATATGTACTTTTATTCACCTTATGGCATTGAGCCCACCGGTATTATTATTTTCTCTTCAAGAAAAAAAGGAGTGGCAAAATCAAAACCAATTGATTAGGCACTCCTTTTTATGTGTCATTTTCGTTTATGCACTAAACAGTAACCCATTACGGAAATCGGCTGTTTTTTATTTTAAAGATTCTTATCATCTATTTGGTCCAGCCACTTTGCGATCGGCTCGATCACTTCTTCGACTGCCCCTTCCTTAAATGGAGAATCCAGATTGGCTGAAGCAGCAAGCTCAGTGAACGAAAGGCTTCCCCCCAGTTTACAAAGAGCCGCATAATCATTCCATGCTTCTTCACGATTCTCGTTCATTTTCACCCAGAATTGAAATGCACAGATTTGCGCAAGTGTGTAGTCAATATAGTAGAAAGGCGAGTTATAAATATGCGATTGCCGCTGCCAGAATCCACCATTTTCCAGATAGTCAATGCCGTCATAATCCCTGCCCGTCAGATATTCCTGTTCAATCTTCCTCCACCCTGCGTTCCGTTCTGCCGGACCTGCATCGGGATTTTCGTAGACGAAGTGCTGAAATTCGTCTACAGCGACTCCATATGGAAGGAATTGAAGGGCATCACTTAAATGGGAGAATTTATACTTGTCCGTGTCTTCCTTAAAGAACAATTCCATCCACGGCCAGGTGAAAAACTCCATACTCATCGAATGGATCTCGCAGGCTTCATATGTTGGCCACTGATACTCCGGAATATCGAATCCTCTGCTGCTGTATACTTGGAAAGCATGACCTGCCTCGTGGGTAAGGACATCGATATCACCGGACGTCCCGTTGAAATTAGAAAAGATGAAAGGTGATTCATAATTAGCGATATACGTGCAATACCCTCCGCCAGCCTTTCCTTTCTTCGCTTCCAAATCCATTAGATTACGTTCAATCATAAAGTGAAAGAATTCTTTTGTTTCCTGTGACAATTCATCATACATTTTTTTACCGTTATCAATGATGAAGCGGGCATCCCCTTTTGGTGCCGCGTTCCCGGAAGTGAATTTAAACCCTTCATCATAGAATTTCATGGAGCTGATTCCGATCCTGTCAGCTTGTCTCCCTTTTAATTTGTTCACCAGCGGAACCACGTGATTTTTGACACCCTCACGGAACACTTTCACCATTTCCGGTGTATAATCCGTTCTCGTCATACGATAATAGCCGAGTTCGACAAAGTTTTCATAACCAAGAGTGACAGCTATTTTGTGGCGGACCTTGACAAGATCATCAAAGATACTGTCCAATTCTTCCTGATTCTCTTCAAAGAAACGGACAGATGCCAGCGATGCGTCCTTACGCGTATCTCTGTTTATTGATTGAGTGAAAGGTCCCATCTGAGCAAGTGTTCTTTCTTCCCCTTGAAATGGGATTTTTGCAGAAGCCATTAATTTCGTATACTTGGAAGAGAGTTTATTCTCTTCCTGAAGCAGTGTCACCACTTCTGGTGAGTAGGTTTTGATTTCACTCTCCGCCAGTGAGAATAACTGTTTTCCAAAACGCTTTTCCAGTTCCGGCCGGAAAGAAGAAGTCAGGAGCTCTTTGTAGTAATCTGTGACTAGCCCCTGGAAATCCGGCATGATTTCATCGAAATAATCCTGTTCTGCTTTATAGAAATCATCATTGGTGTCGATCGAATGACGGATATAGCAAATGTTTTGCATCGTATCGAAATGAAGGCGCAGCTCATTGATTTCATTCATAGCATTTACTTGTTCATCTGCTGCAGCGGCTTGCTTGAAAGTCTTCAATGCCTGGTTTATTCCATCTTTGATTTCCGGCAGATTCGGCCGTTCATATGTATATTGTTCAAATTTCATCATAGGTCCCCCTTTTTAAAGTCCATCTATTGTATTCGACCTATGCTTCTGTTTTTCCTACAAAAAAAAGAGTCTTCTGAGCAAAAGACTCTTTACATCTGTCAATATGATAGATTTTTGATCGAAAGACCCAGCTTTTTGACCAGTTCGATTACCTCACTCTTTTCTTCGGAAGTAAGAGCCGACATCAATTCATGGATCCTCATTTCATGATTTGGGAAGATCGTATCGATCAGACTCTGGCCAGCATCCGTAATCTGGGCATAAGTCACACGCCGGTCTTTCGGACATGCCACACGTTTAAGCAGCCCTTTTTTCTCTAATTTATCCACCACATATGTGATGCTTCCGGAGGCCAGCAGGATTTTACCGCCTATTTGCTGCAGCGGCTGATCCCCTTTATGATAGAGGAGTTCCAAAACAGCAAATTCAGTGGGATTCAAACCATTTTCTTGAATATTCTTATTAATCTCTTCATTTAATGCTTTAAATGCACGGGAGAGAACGATAAAAAGTTTTAATGATTGTTTTGTATCTTGGTTTTCACTCATGGTTTTCATTCCTTTTAACTAATATCTCAGTTTCAAAATATTATACTAGAAATTAGTGGATAAGTCAATCTCTTTAAGAAAGCAGAAACCCCCCGTATCAGTAATAAGCCGATTCGGAGGGTTTCATATGGAGATTAGTTATAAGATGAATTTTTCTTAGGCAGTGGTCATTCTGAGAGGTTCTTATCTTAAAAAGGCTTCATTAAGGGGGAAATTAAGATGCTGTTTTTTTGAGTAATGTTTTGATTGCCTGACTGAATTCATACGGTACTTCCTGAAAGTTATAAGTGCGTTTATTACAATTTTGATATTGGTTCAATAGATCATCCAATTGCTGGCTGCACTCTATTGTTTCCTGTGCCCCCAACCCCATGTTTTCTCCAAGTGAAATCATTTCAGCACGCTTTTGATTAATTTTTACAAGTAACCACTTCTTTTTAAGATATTGACCCATTTCGTACTAACTCCTTTTTGTTTTGTGACTGTCAGGCTGGAAAATACAACAGACCTGCATATGGTACGCAGTCGATAGCCCGGCAGCAGATTGTTCAATTCCCTGTGATTCTACTAGCGACTCTATTAATAAAAACGTTACTCAGTTAGTATCGCAACTATTTGCAGAAAAGTAAATAGATTCGCAAAACAAGACAAAATGACTAGTAATGTCCGTTTTTTCGACAAATATCTAGAAGCCGGTAACAGGTCATTTCTGAATTTCCTTACCCATAATGATATATTCATACGGCGTATTCGGAAAGAATCCACCGCTTATTTCTTTCCACTTCAACTTTTTATAAAAAAGGCGGGCTCCTGCGTTATCTTTCCGGACTGTCAGCAGCGCTCTGGATTCTTTTCTGTTATCAATTAATTGTTTAGTTAATGACATGGCGATGCCTGCCCGCCTGAATTGTGGATGTACCCCTAATTCGGCAAGTTCCATGCAGTCTTTCAGCCATATCTTCTCTTTCTTTAGGTGCATGGCAAGCAAGTCATGATAGTACTGGCCTGCCCGTGAGCTGTAGCCGTAAATGAACCCCGCCAGTTTGCTCCCTTCGACTGCGAAATACCCTTCAAAGCCGGGGTACTCCAGATGTCTTCTGATTTGTTTCTGCATTTCCAGTGGATCTGTACCGTGGAGAATCCGGTATAGGTTGAGCATGTCAAGGAAATAACTGCTGTTTATCGTAATAGGTACCAGCTTCATCCATACACCCCTTCCGCAAAACAAAGAATTACATTAACTTATGCAGTGTGGTTATACATCATACTTATTCATTTCAACCTGACGTTACAAAATAAAGGAGGAAAAGCCCATGCTTTCCCTCCTTTTTCGTTTAATAAATCGGTACCCATCCTTCTTGTGTGACAAAAATACGGATGGCCACCACTTGTTTATCTTCACTTAATGTAAAATAGTGCCGGATATTTTCGGGTACGGAAATCAAGTCACCCGGATTGAGATGAACTTCGAAGAATTTTCCGTCTTTTCCTTGAATGATGAAAACACCATGCCCGCTTACGATGAAGCGGACTTCATCGTCCGTATGATGATGCTCCTGCTGAAAATTTTTAAGGAGCTGCTCAAGATTTGGTGTAGCAGGCGACAAGGTAATGACGTCCCATGCCTGGTAACCCCTTCTAGAAGAGATATCTTCTATTTCTTCCCTGAACGCTTCGATAATGCTCTCCTTTTCGGAATCTGACAGCTCGAATTTTTCACGCAGGCTGGTATCCAGCTTTGATAGAGACCAACTCTCATAGATTACCCCCTGGTTTTGCAGAAATGAAACAACCTCTTCCTGATTTTCTATTGTTTCTTCCGATTCCTGTATCTTGATTGTCGTCATAGTGCCTTTCCTCCTAAATAGTCTGTGAAATATTTTTCAAAGACAATAATGATATGTGATATTGAAACAAAAATTCGCATGCTTCCAGGAGCTTTTTAGCCTCAAAAGCATTCCGGCCCCACACCGTGATTCCATGATTACGGATCAGCACGGCCCCTTTTTCTTCCGTGGCATAAACGGAGAATTCTTCTGTCAATCGGGGGATATGTGCGTGATTATGAATGATCGGGATGATCAGTGAGGCATCCTCTTCCCATTTATCAAATGCTTTAATCAATTCCTGGTTCCTGAAAGTAATTTCCCCTCTGTCTCCATACAGCTCACTCACTACATTATTAGGAACTGTATGAACATGAAGGCTGCAGCCTGCCTGACTATTCCGGAATACCCTGCTGTGAAGGAGTGTTTCGGCAGAAGGCCGCAAATTGGTTTCTTCCATTGCTTCACCATTTTCATCTACAAGCAAAAAGTCTTCATCTGTCTGCTTCCTCTTATCTTTTCCGCTTGCTGTAACCAGGAAAGACGCCGGCGAAGAACTTACCCTGATGGCAAGATTCCCGCTCGTCCCCATGAACCAATCTCGTTCGGCAAGCTCTTTTTTCACTTGTGCAAGCTCTTCCCATTCGGCTTTATATTCATTTTTTCCCACTGACTGCAGCCTCCCCTCCCCATAACTTGAGGGCTTCATCCAGCTCTGCATGACCAGCCGCTGCTTCAGCAAGCGGAGTTCCATTCAATACAGCCTCAATTGCCTGCAGGAAGGCCTTCCCTCCACCTTCAGCACCGTCCGGATGGCCATGCACCCCTCCGCCGGCATTTATGACACACTCATGACCGAAGTCAGCAATCAACCGAGGCACCAGCCCTGGATGAATCCCTGCGGAAGGAACCGGGAATGTTTTATTGAATACATCCGGTGTTATCAATTCGTCCCTGATCTTCAATACTTGTTCCTTGTCCAGTGCCACACTTCCATATGGCGAGGGGAATAAAGATAAATCTGCTCCGGCCATCCTCAGAAATTTACCAAGCCACAAAGAATAACTCACCCCGTAATGAGGGGAAGCAGCCGATGCACCTGCAAAGGACGGATGGGCCATGATAGGGAGGCCGATTTCTTCATCTTCCCTTAACTCCTGCAGCACATCCAGACCATATGTAAACACATTGAATAATATAGCGTCCGCCCCAAGTTCCCTTGCCCTTTTCGCTTTTTCCTTTAACCTTGCTGTCCTTCCGGATAAATTGACTGCATAAAGAGTGCGTTTCCCAGTCTCTTCGAAGACTTCTCGCAGAACATTGGTTCCAGTCCTGATCCTCTCTTCAAAAGGTGTCAATTCATTATCGAACAGGATTTCATCATCCTTGACCAGATCCACTCCCCCGAGCGCCTGTGCCCTGAGTTGTGACTGCAAATAAGTCAGATCCCTTCCGATCACCCCTTTGAAAATGCTCATTAAAAGAGGTCTGTCAAAGACATTCACTTTCTCCCTGATTCCTTCCAACCCGAATCTTGGCCCGGGATATTCCTTCTTTAAATCATCGGAAAACTCTATGTCTATCAGTTTCACACGGCCATCAAGAGAAAGTTTGCCAAAGACGGTCGTTAGGATGGCCGGTATATCATTCGAATAGTTCCCGGAAGGATATGCAATCCTAACTTCCGCTGTATCTCTTCCCTTTTCTTTGACTTCCACAACCATGCCTTTATACTTTCTTAATTGTTCCTGCTCCAGCAGGGGAAGATCTGTCCATGAACCGACCGTCAGTCCAAGTGCGATACCTTCCGCTTTCTTCTCGAATGTACCGCTCTTTCCGGTCAAAATATATGTTGCAATCACTTCGCTCATTCACGCTGCCTCCGATCATGTATGTTCTTTTAAAGCACCTTTTCAACAAAAAAACCCCTTCGATAAGAAGAGGTTTTATACATTACTCTGTCTTATCTCTCAGCAAAAATACTGCTGCAAGAATTAGCACCGTGCTTGTTAAAAGTCGGTTGCCGGGCTTCATAGGGCTGGTCCCTCCGCCTGCTCTTGATAAGAAAAATCATTTGCTATTAAATTTAATTTCAGTTGGATTATGGCATCATTTTTCATTTCTGTCAATCTTTTTATCGAATAATTTTAAATTTTCAATTCTCTTCACAGCTTCTCCCAGGCGTGCTTCACTGGTCAATAAACCTGCTCGCACATAGCCTTCTCCATATTCACCAAATCCCACTCCGGGTGCAACTGCCACATTGACTTCTTCGAGAAGATAGTCTGAGAATTCCTCAGATGTGAAACCTTCCGGCACCTTCAGCCAGGCAAAGAAAGAACCAGCCGGTGCCTTTACATCCCACCCGATTCCCCTCAGTCCGTTTATGAATGTCTTCCTTCTGGATTCATAGGCAGCCACCAGTTCTTCCACACATCCCTGAGAACCGAGCAAAGCCTCCACGGCCGCCTCCTGCACTGCTCCGAAAAGACTTACATACATATGATCCTGGAGGATATTGATACTGTCGATCACACTCTTGTTCCCGACAGCAAAGCCCACTCTCCAGCCTGCCATATTATACGTTTTTGAGAGTGTGTATATTTCGATGCCCGTGTCTTTTGCTCCGTCCGCTTCCAGGAAGCTGATTGGCTTTTTCCCATCGAATCCGATGGCACCATATGCAAAATCATGAACGACACATATCCCGTGTTTCTTCGCTAGAGCTGTCGTTTCTTCAAAGAATGGTTTGTCGGCCACAGCTCCGGTCGGATTATTGGGATAGTTCAAAAACATGAGCTTGGCTTTTTCCCTTTCCTCCATTGGAATCTTGCCATACTGGGGAAGAAAATGATTTTCTTCTTTGAGGGGCATCTTCACCATCCTTGCTTCTGCAAGGGATACACCGGATAGATAATCGGGATATCCCGGGTCTGGTACCAACACCGTATCGCCGGGATTCAAAAGGCATTGAGGCAGTTCAACCAATCCTGCCTTTCCCCCGAATAAAACGGCCACCTCTTCGTGCGGATTGATATCCACGCCATACTCCCGCTTATAAAATACCGATATGGCTTCCTTGAATGAATCTAACCCCCTGAAAGGGGAATATTTGTGGTTGCCTGGCGAGTTAACCGCCTTAACCATCGCATCCACGATATGCCGGGGTGTCGGCTGATCTGGATTTCCCTGCCCCAAATTGATCACATCGTGCCCCTGTTTCAACACTTCCTGGACTTTTCCAGTAAGTGTTGCGAAAAACTGCTGCGGCAGTGAGTTGATTCTTTCTGCTTTTTTAAAGGTTGTCATCTTTTCACCTTCTGAACTTTTTAGAAAATTATTTACTTTCAAATTCTAGTCACAAATGATATAACGTAAAGTAATGATTGTAAAGTGAAAATTTTTAAAAATGAGGTGTTACTTTGGGTATGAAGATTGGACTGGCACAAATGGATATCTCATTTGGCCGCCCTGATGAAAATAAAAAACAGGTTCAGAAGTGGGTAGAGAAAGCGGATGAGGCAGGGTGCGATATTGTGGTCTTCCCTGAATTGTGGACGACCGGTTATGACTTAACAAGAATCAGTGAAATCGCGGATGAAGATGCTAAAGATATTTCCGGATTCCTTTCAGAACTTTCTTCTAAGTATTCGATTCATATCATCGGAGGCTCTATTGCCAAGAAAACCGAAGATGGTGTTTCAAACACTCTCCTCGTTGCCGAAAACAGCGGAAACATCATTAAAGAGTACGATAAACTCCATCTGTTCAAGCTGATGGATGAGCACCATTATCTTCTTCCGGGCAAGGAAGACGGCCTGTTCACACTAATGGATACGGTGATGGCCGGCATGATCTGCTATGACATCCGATTCCCCGAATGGTTCAGGAGACATGTAGTCGAAGGGGCAAAGGCCGTCTTCGTGGTGGCCCAGTGGCCTGCCGAAAGAATTTCGCACTGGAAGACCCTTTTAACGGCACGGGCCATTGAAAATCAATGCTTCGTCATTGCATGCAACCGCACAGGAAGCGATCCAAAGAACGAATTCGGAGGTCATTCGCTGATCATCAATCCCTGGGGGGACATCATAGCGGAAGGAACCCTCGAAGAGGAGTTAATCACAGCAGATATCGACTTGAATGAAGCAGCTGAAGTAAGGAAGAAGATCCCGATCTTTCAAGACCGGCGGCCGGAATTTTATTAAAATAAAATTTTCCCAAAAAGTTATTGACTCAGTATTTCAAATAATGATACTATTCAAACCACAAAGCATTACAACCTGAGATGCAACCGCAATGCAACTGAATAACTCTTATCAAGAGCTGGCTGAGGGATTTGGCCCTGTGAAGCCCAGCAACCGACCGTAATACCGTTGTGAGACGGGGCGCTGTATGCGCCGGATGATTCCATAAGGCACGGTGCTAATTCCAACAGAAAGGATACCTTTCTGAGAGATAAGAGGCGAATAAGATTCGTTCTTTAAGCCTCTTTCCCAAAATGAAAGAGGCTTTTTTCAATGCAGAAAATAAGCCTCCTGAATTACAGAAAAGAAAAAGATCAAGGAGGAAACATCATGTCATTAAGTCCGGTTTCAAGCTATCAACCCCTGAACGAACAAACTGTCAAAGAATTGGCGTTCAAATTGAATTTTTTTGAAGAGGATGCAGATCTGTCCTGCCAGGAAATAGGTGACGGAAACTTGAACCTTGTATTTCAAATCAGCGAGAAGGGGAAAAACGCGATTATTATCAAACAGGCCCTTCCCTATGCGAAAGTGGTGGGTGAAAGCTGGCCGTTGACGGTGGACCGTGCAAGAATCGAGGCGGATGCATTGAAGCTCCAGCAAATCCATGCCCCTGATTTAGTACCACAGGTATTCCATAGTGATGAACTGCTCGCAGTCACTGTGATGGAAGATTTAAGTTCTTTGAATATATTGCGTACAGGACTGATCAACAGAAACCCTTTCCCGTATTTAGCAGAACATATAGGCACGTTTTTGGCCAATACGCTGTATTTCACTTCCGACTATGCACTGCATCCTTTTAAGAAAAAAGAATATGTCAAGAACTTCTCTAATCCCGAACTGTGCAAGATCACCGAAGACCTGGTGTTCACAGACCCTTTCTTCAACAGTGAAACGAACGATTTTGAAGAGGAATTGCTGCCCCTTCTAAAAGATTTATGGAATAATTTCACTTTGAAACTCGAGGTGGCAAAACTGAAGAAAAGCTTTATCACCGAGAGCGAAGCACTCTTGCACGGCGACCTGCACACCGGCAGTATATTCGCTGATGAAAATCAAACAAAAGTCATCGACCCGGAGTTTGCCTTTTACGGCCCAATCGGCTTTGACATCGGCCAGTTCTTTGCAAACCTGACTTTCCAGGCAATCACCAGGGAAGACACGGAAGGAAAAGAAGAGATCCTGACGATCCTCTCTGACACTTGGAACGTATTTTCTGAAACATTTTCACAACATTGGCAGGAAAGCGGGGACGCGTATACAAAGGTAAATGGGTACTTGGAATATGTCTTGAACAAAGCCTTTCAGGACAGTGCAGGTTTCAGCGGGTGTGAGCTGATCAGAAGAACGGCCGGGCTTGCCCATGTCGCAGACCTTGACGGCATTCCAGAAAAGGATAAAAGGTTAAACGCCAAAAGAAAATCACTTTCTCTTGGAAGAGAACTGATCCTAAACAGACACACGCTCTCATCAATTGGAGAACTGACTCAATTAATCAGAAAACATTCATCGTAAGGAGACAATCATGACTAATACGACCACCATCCCGACATCACTGAATTTTCGTGATGATTGTTTAGAGATATTAAATCAGCAAAAGCTTCCACATGAAATTGAAAACCTGAAGCTTTCTTCGTTAAATGAATTCTATGACGCAATCGTGACCTTGAAAGTCAGGGGGGCCCCCGCCATCGGTATTACGGCAGCATATGGACTGGCGATAACCCTTAATCACTATCAGACTGAAAACCTGGATGAATTCATTCTGAAGTTCAGGGAGGACAAAGAATATTTATTTTCTTCCCGCCCCACTGCCGTAAATCTCGGCTGGGCATTGAATTCACTGGAGAAAGCGATTGAGAATGTCCAATCCGTCAATGAAGCAAAAACCACCCTTCTTCACACCGCGATTCAACTTCATACAGAAGACGAAGTCATATGCAGACAAATCGGAGAGCATGGCCTTGAACTTCTTAAAGATAAGTCCGCCATCATGACAATCTGCAACGCAGGTTCAATCGCCACCAGCAAGTATGGGACAGCATTGGCACCTTTTCACTTAGGAAGCGAAAAAGGCAAGAATTTTCATGTTTATGCATGCGAGACCCGCCCTGTCCTTCAAGGCTCAAGATTGACAACCTGGGAATTACAGCAGTCCGGTGTAAATGTGACGCTTATCGCTGACAGCATGGCCGCCCATACAATAAAAGAGAAGAAGGTTGAAGCTGTCATCACAGGAGCTGACAGGATCACTGCAAATGGTGATACAGCAAACAAAATCGGCACCTCTATGCTCGCCATCCTTTGTAGATATTTTAAAATCCCGTTTTATGTGGCAGCCCCTTCTTCCACCTTTGATCTCACATTGCCGGCGGGTACCTCCATCCCCATTGAGGAACGCGCGCCGGAAGAGCTGACTGAACTCAATGGACACAAGGTTGCCCCGCAGGGAACACAAGTATACAACCCTGCATTTGATGTGACGCCCCATGAATTGATAACGGGCATCATTACTGAAAAGGGCGTCATTTATCCTTCCTATGAAGAGAATATTGCCAGCATGATATCTGGAAAATGATGAGGGGAATTGGAGATTTGAGCACCAGCGTCTTCCCGGCGGGCTGCCGGGGAGCTGACCCTGGTGCTTTTTTTGCGGGCTGGGCATGAGTTTAAAGCGTGCGATGGGTAGCAGTGCTTTTGGGATATTCATTCGTTTTCGGGTTTACCGACGGAGAGCTACCAACTTTTTTTAGATTTACCAACAGAAATTTTGATTTACCAACATTTTCAAGAGATTTATCAACAGTAATCAATCACTTACAGACAATACTTCTAAAAACGACAAAATTCACAAGCGTCGACCGACGAATAGGCCAATGCCTGGGCTAGAGCCAACACCATCCACACCCCCTGCGCCGACACACCTCCTTGGATCATTCCCCTTTATATAAAGCAGTCGATCCCCACATTTCCCGCGGGTTGACTTCATAGATTCCATTTTCCCTGAACATAAACTGGTGGATGATGAACTCTCTTCTCAGAGTGGCAAAGTCTGCATGAAAATCCTTGATATATTCATTGATCTCTTTTTCGGTGTATTTGGTCCCGACTTTCAACCCTTCCACCATATGTTCAAGCAGGAACAGCTTCTTTTTTTGCTGAGCAGGTATGGACTTCAATCTCCCGCTCTTTTCCATGAAATTATTCATTACTTTTTGCTTTTCTTTCAGCATTTTATCGTTCATTTCCGCCGTTCCTCCCCCTTGATCAGTGAATCGTTCAAGTACTGATGCATGATGGGCCAGCACTTTGCTATTCAGAAAATAATACATCGTATTCTTGTCCCGTCTGGAGTAGACAAGATTGCAGTCTTTCAGTTTGCTGAGATGATGTGAAATAGTTGGGGCAGTCAACCCCAGTTTTCCTGCAATTGCATTGACATGCAGAGAACCCGCCGCCAGTAGATGCACAATTTTAATCCGTGTGGGATCTCCCATCGTTTTATGGAAAGCGACTTGTTTTTCCAGCTGCAAAGAACTCACTCCCCTATTTAGATTATTATCTAATTAGATAGTAATCTAAATAGGGGTCTATTACAATTAAAAAAGCACTTTTCCGAAGAAAAATGCTTCAAATCCTAAATGCCCTGCTCAAGTGCCAGCAGGATTTCTTTTTTATCCACCTGCTTTCCTGCATAGCCGGTCATTGTTTTATCCTTACCTATGACTCTGTGACAAGGAATGATCACGGGAAATTTATTTGCTTTATTGGCCTGGCCGATGGCTCTGACGGCTTTTGGTCTCTTTATTCGTGCAGCTAGATCTCCGTAAGAGCAGGTTGATCCGTATGGGATAACGCTTAAAGCCTTCCATACCTCCTCCTGAAAATCTGTTCCTTCTATTTTAAGCGGAAGTGTGAATTCCTTCCTTTCGCCTTTGAAATACTCTTGCAGCTGGCGTTTTGCTTCCAGGAGGATTCGGTGATCAGTATGTGCAGGAACCCCGTCTTCCCCTCCGAACTCCAGGGACACTAGTGATTCTTCATCGGCCCGGAGTTCCAGCTGTCCAATCGGACTTTCCATCACAAGTTTTGATATAGACATTTGCGCTCATCTCCTTACACCTTTGGCAGATAAATATGGAAGACTGTTCCTTCACCTATTTGACTATCGACTTCCACTCTGCCATTATGCTCTTTGATTATATTAAAGCTTACCATAAGACCTAGCCCTGTTCCGCGTTCTTTCGTCGTATAGAAAGGTTCTCCGAGCTTTTTAATTTTATCCCTCGATATTCCGCTTCCCTGGTCCCTTATCTCGATATGAACACAATCATCAGCTGTTTCATGGATGCCAATCGTGATGACTCCGCCCTGGGTCATCACTTCAATCGCATTTTTAATGATATTGATGAAAACCTGTTTTAACTGATTGGGTTCAGCAAAAATCGGCTGCAGCCCTTCCTGATATCGTTCATCGTACTGAACGTTATGCATGGTCGCCTGTGCACTTAACAGCTCAACGGTATCTTTCATGATTTTAATGAGGTTTGTTTCCTGGTACTGTACAGCCTGCGGTTTAGCCAGCACCAAAAATTCCGTGATGATCGATTCGATTCTCTGAAGCTCGGACGTTATGACATTAAAGTACATTTCATGATCTTCACCCACACTGTTTTCAAGAAGCTGGATAAATCCTTTCAACGCTGTCATCGGATTCCGGATCTCATGTGCAATTCCGGCTGCCAGCTCCCCTACCACACTCAATGTATCCGACTTCCTTAATTGTTCCTGCATTTCTATTTGTTCTGTGATGTCACGGATGATTGTTAAGTTGAGATTGGAAAGCAGATTATATTTTGACGATAATTCGATATAATGAAGCCTTTCATCATGAGAGCGGAACGTTTTTAAAAAACTGGACTGGCCCTCTTCTTTCAATTGTACCAAATAATCATGGTACGTCTCGTCGTCTGCTTTAATGTTTAAAATTTCCCGGACATCTTTACCAATTAATTGTTCCTTGTCAAGATGCAGAATCTTGCTCGCTTCAGGATTGGCATCGACCACCACATAATTATGATTTGTAAGGAACAGCCCGTCCAGTGATCCTTCGAATATCTTTCGGAATCTCTCCTCACTTTCCCTCAGTTCCTTTTCCATCTGATACCTCTCACTTACATTCCTGAAGATCGTCATATTATAACCATCCACTGAATGAAGCTTGGAAGTGAATTCAAGGTGTTTCAGCTGGTTATTGGGCATTAAAAAGAGAACCTCATCCCTTACTGCACCGCTTTTATACAGCTGCTCCATCACCAGGTCGAATTTTTGGCTTTCTAACGGATAAACGAAGTCTTTTATTTTTTTGGACAATAGTTCTGATAAAGAACATTCAAAGATCCTCAGGGCAGACGCATTCGCTTTCAACACTCTCCCGTCCTGATCCCATAGGACAATCGCGTCAATCGCTTCCTCAAACAGGCCTTTGAATAATTCTTCATTTCGTTTGACCTGTATTTCCATCTGCCTTCTTTCCGTGACATCCCTGAGGATGGCCATATGGAGCTTATGATGGATAAAGGGGCTCGTTGTGAATTCCACGATTGAGATTCCGTTGTCCCTTTTTATCGGTATTTCTCCCCTGGCTTTTCTGTTCTTAGAAAGCAGTTCCTTGATTTTATCTATTTTATAATGGGAATTTTCAGGGATGAATGAACGGATATTCCGTTTGATGATTTCCTTTTTATACAGACCGACTTGCTTGGTGAAAGCCGTATTCACGTCATTGATGTTCCCCTCAAGGTCAAATAGGACGATTCCTTCCGAGGCATTCTGAAAGATATTCGACAGCAGGTGAACGTTGAGATGATCCTTCCGTTCACTCTCCTTTGATTTCGTTACATCTTTAAAGTACAAATAGGCATTAGTAGAAACGGAGGATTTTTTCAGTATCAATTCAACATGGATGATTTTATCGCCTTTGATATTCATTAATGTTTCATCTTCAAGTGACTTTCCCGATCTCATCACTTCCTGGTAGTGCGCTACGATCGGGGAAGGCACTGATGAGAAAAAGGTGTTGAAGAGCCTGCCAGTCAGTGTGGAAAGGTCCATCTTCATTACCTTGCAGGCTTGATCATTGGCATAACTGATTTTCAATTCATCATTTATGACAACCATCGCCATCGGAGAGGCTAAGCAAATTTCCCTATCGACAGGATGACAATCTTCCTTAATTAATTGATTTTCCAACTTGCTGCTTTTAGTCATTTCTACATCCTCCTATATTTTCAAAAGAAGACTTTCGGCTTAACTTACCACAGTGTTTGAATAGTACCGTTACCTAATGGTGATAATTAACAGTGAAATTCAGGTTTTACACGTTGTATCCTAGGGTAGAAAATTTATTAGCGAAAATATTAGAAAAAAAGTCGGTGATGCTTTAATGAAACAACGTGATTCTTATTTTGATAATGCAAAATTCATTTTGATTTTTTTTGTGGTGTTCGGACACCTCATCCGTTCATACATCGAGAGTGACCCATTTGTGCTCTCCCTATACAAAACCATCTACACGTTCCATATGCCTGCCTTCATTTTAGTTGCAGGTCTGTTCGCAAAAGGTTTTTATAAGGAGGGGTATATCGGTAAACTTGCTAAAAAGCTGATTCTTCCCTATATCCTTTTCCAGCTTATCTATACTATCTATTATTATTTCTTGTATGACAAATCATCATTTGAACTTAACCCATTGAATCCGCATTGGTCATTATGGTTCCTGATCAGCCTGTTCTGCTGGAACGTCCTGCTTTACGTGTTCATCAAATGGTTCAAATTCAAACCGGCAATGGGATTGACGGCAGCCATTGCACTCGGGCTGCTGGTCGGCTTTGTTGATGAAGTCACTAACTATCTGAGTCTGTCCAGAACATTTGTGTTCTTTCCGTTTTTCCTGCTTGGCTACTATATGAAAAAAGAGCACTTTGAATATTTCAAAACAAGTAAAGCGCGCATCTCTGCAGGGATCATCATTCTGCTCGTATTCTTAGGAATGTACTTTGTACCGGAGTTTTCTGATAAATGGCTGCTTGGATCAAAGCCTTATGGAGATTTCGAATGGAATGACGTCATCAGCATGGGAGTCAGGGCCTTTGTGTACGCCCTCAATTTTGTAATGATATTCAGTTTCTATGCATTTGTCCCAAGCAAAGAACAATTCTTTACGAGTTGGGGAAGAAATACACTTTACGTATACCTGCTTCACGGCTTTATCATCCGCTTGTTCAGGGTAAGCGATATAAAGGACTCAATCAATCCAACAGCAAGTCTGTTATTGTTCCTGGCTGTTTCTCTCATCTTGACGATCATCTTTTCCACGAAGCTTTTAACTTCGATCACACAGCCGATCATTGAGTTGAAATCGACCAAACTGCAAAAGCTGCTCTCAAAAAGAGAGATGAAAACAAGGTAAAATCTCTACACCGATAAAAGGCTGACCACATGATTATGGGTCAGTCCTTTTTCTTGTTAAAGATAATGTGCAGTTTTTGTCTTGTTTGTTGATTATACTCTATATAATTCGGAACTATTCTCTGAAATCCTTCTTATTCATACAATAATTCCGAATTACTTTTAGACAAATATTGAGCTTTTTCGCTCCCTCGGATAAAATGGGTAGAGCGGTCCGCTGTATCATCGCAGACAGATTAATCATGAATGAGTTATGAAACTTGGTTATAAGAAGTAAAGAAGGAGTTATTCTCAATGAAGAAAGTCGTATTAAGTACGTTAAACGCAAAATATATCCATACCAATCTCGCCATCCGCTGCCTGAAAGCATATATACAACCCCACTACGATGCAGAACTGGCTGAATATACGATCAAGGATCCGGTATTGAATATTGCTACCGATCTTTTCTCAAAAAAACCGGATGTCATCGGATTCAGCTGTTATATCTGGAATATCGAAGAGACAATCACAGTCATCCAGGTCCTTAAAAAGATCCTTCCGGAAGTGAAGATTGTCCTTGGTGGCCCTGAAGTCACATATGATGTCCCATACTGGCTCGACCGGCTTGAAGGGGAAGTTGACTTCATCGTCCTTGGTGAAGGGGAAGAAACCTTCAAACAACTTCTTGATGAGATACATGGTGATGAAAACTGGTCCAACGTTCATGGTATTGCTTACTTAGATAATAGTAAGCCAGTGATTAAACCCCAGCAGAATAAAATCGATTTGAGGAATGTCCCTTCACCATTCAGATTTGAAGAAGATCTTCCTCAGCTCTCCAAAAGGGTCACATACATCGAAACGAGCAGAGGCTGTCCATTCCGCTGCCAATTCTGTCTTTCTTCAATTGAAGTCGGTGTCAGATATTTCGACCGTGAAAAAGTAAAAGAAGATATCCGCTTTTTAATGGAACACGGCGCAAAGACCATTAAATTTGTCGATCGCACGTTCAATATCAGCAGAAGTTATGCAATGGAAATGTTCCAATTCCTGATTGATGAACATTTACCAGGTACAGTCTTTCAATTTGAAATCACCGCAGACATCATGAGGCCGGAAGTCATTGAATTTCTTAATCAAGAAGCACCTCCTGGATTATTCAGGTTTGAGATCGGGGTTCAGTCTACAAACGATGAAACAAATGATCTGGTTATGAGGAAACAAAATTATAAAAAGCTTACCCGGACGGTTACCATGGTGAAGGACGGAGGGAAAATCGATCAGCATCTTGATTTGATAGCCGGCCTGCCCGAGGAAGATTATCATTCATTCCGTAAAACATTCAATGATGTATTTGAACTGAGACCTGAAGAGCTTCAATTGGGCTTCTTAAAAATGCTGAGGGGAACCGGTCTGCGCATTCGAGCCAACGACCATCAATACATCTACATGGATCACTCCCCTTACGAGATACTTGGAAACAATGTTCTATCATTTGATGATATCCTGAGGATCAAACAAGTGGAAGATGTATTGGAAAAGTATTGGAATGACCATAGAATGGATCAAACAATTGAGCACCTGGTTACAAATTGTTTCGAAACTCCGTTTGATTTCTTTCAGCAATTCGGCTCCTATTGGGAAAGCCGCGGCTGGTCAAGGATCGGTCACCAGCTTGAAGACCTCTACAAAAGATTATACGAATTCCTTTCAACTCAAGGAAAGCATGATATGAGAGTGATCGAAGGGCTTATGAAACTTGATTATTTAAGTAATCAAAAGTATAAGCCGCGTAAGCCTTGGTGGGAAATTGAAATGACAAAGGAAGACCGTTCTTCTGTTTATCAGGAACTTTTAAAATCGCCTCAAATTGCAGGGGAAGAATTTATGATATTGAATCTTACAGAAAAAGAAATATACAAACACACGCTGCTTGAAACAATTGTATCTCCAGATGGCGGCAATCAATACGTACTGGCTTATTATGAGCCTGCCGATGGCCGTTCTTCACTCTTTTTATTTGATAGGCAATGTATACCACATTAAAAAAAGTGCTAAGCGATAACGCTTAGCACTTTTTCTTATCTTCTTTTTGCTGCTTGTTTTCTTTCAACGACACTTCAATCAGCTTCGCTGCATTGATATCTCCAAACTCCTGTCCGAATTCTTCGCGAACGGTGTCTTTTTTATCTTTCATCAGCTTCTGCCTTCTTTGCCTTTTGCAGAGTTTCTATTTTTCCCTTTAATGGCATCCTCGCCATGTGTATATTCGGCAGCAAATTCAGTTTCCTGTTTATTCTTCAAGGGTGTCTTATTATTCTTCTCGGCAGCATCGTGCTGTGCTTTTCGTTTAGCCATGGTTGATCATCTCCTTTATGTTTTACTTTTCCCACTTATTTATATGCTCATCCATTAAACTGTTTTAGAAACAATAACCATAGAACATGAATAAATGAAGACGATTACCAAAGACTAAAAAAAAATAGAATGAGGAAATAAAATGATCTTACTATTTTTACTCGTATATGCATTGGCAGGATGGAAATTCGGCAATTGGAAGGAGTTTCATTCTTTTTACCCGACTTTACTGTTTTTTATCATTGGGGATTTACTTTCGCAGTTCCTTCTTTTCGATTATTCGATGTGGGAATTCCAGCCTGCGGACCCTCTTGCACAATACTTCAAACTGAATCATACCTTTATCGCCCTTCTAAAGATGATTATCCAATATACAGCCACGGTTGCCATCTTTATCGGACGACTTCCGGAGACACTTTCCAGGACGGTCCTTTGGGTGCTGTTTTGGACATTGATCTTTGGGATAACCGAAGGCTTGACCAATTATGCCGGCATTATGACTTACCACAATGGCTGGCATTTTGGATGGGACATCGGATTCAACCTTATGATGTTTACGATGCTTATCGTCCATCATAAACGTCCATTGCTCGCCTGGACCGCTTCTTTTCCGGTCGTTATTGGATTATGGATCATCTTTGACGTTCCTTATTCTGTTTTAAAATAGCCGGGTATTACATAAATCACGACTACATAATAAAAAACGGTGCCGGGTAATACTGGCACCGTTTCTTTATCCGATGATTACCCTCTCTTTAGGGTAATGATAGTTTGCCTTCTTCTCCTTTCCACCTATCATGAAGAGGAAGGAGAGGATCCCGACACGGCCGATGAACATCAGGATCATGATGACGCATTTTCCAATTGTGCTCAATTCTGAAGTAATCCCCAGTGATAATCCACAAGTACCAAACGCAGATGCAACCTCAAAAATAATCTCGATTAATGAGTGCTTTTCCGTCATGGTTAGGATGACAATAGATAGAAAACAAATAAAGGTGGCTAAAATCGTGACCACAAGGGATTTAATGATATCCTGTTCATGAATTTCCCTTCTGAATATCTTAATGGTTTGATTTCCCCTTGCGAAATGAAACAGGAATAAAAGGTTGAGAGCAAATGTAGTGGTCCTTATCCCGCCTCCCACTGAACTAGGGGAAGCCCCAATGAACATCAACCCGCTTAATACGAGTAATGTCGGGGAAGAGAACTCCGAAACATTCATTGTCGCAAGCCCCCCGCTTCGTGTAGAAGCCGATTGAAAAAATGCGTAAAAAAATGTTTCATGCCAGACCATTCCGCTGAAGAAATGATTGTATTCAAGTATGAGGATCATTAATGTTCCAAACACTAACAAACACCCGAACGTCAAGGTCGTTACTTTCGTAAAAAGTGAAAAATGATGCTTGCTTCTTTTACTATTCATCAAATAGTCCTTTGTCTCAATCAAGACTGGAAAACCGATGGCCCCCATTGTAATGAGGATAATTGTAATAAACTGAACGAAATAATCATGTTTAAATGGAATGAGCGACTGTCCGGTGATATCAAAGCCTGCATTCGTGGTGGCACTTACCGATGCAAATAATCCTTGTATGAAGGCTTCCTGCCAGGTAGGATAATAGCTCATAAAATACACACCAAGGGTGAGACCCCCGATAATTTCAATGATGATAATCAAGAGCAATATCTGCTTCAAAAGATTTACCAGGCCGGATAGATTTGTTTGGTTTTGATCTGTCATGATCAATTGGCGTTCTTTTAGACCGATTTTCTTTCCAACAAGCAGCCAAAAGAACGTTCCGACTGCCATGACACCGATCCCCCCGAACTGAAGCACGAATATCAACAGGAAGATTCCCGCGGTACTGAACGTGTCGGCTGTACTTACGACACTCAGTCCTGTGACACTGACTGCACTCACGGAAGTAAATAAAGCATCTATGAACTTCCATTCCACCCCGGGCTTATGTGCGACGGGCAAACTTAGCAATAATGTCGCAACCGTAACTGCAAGCAGGTAATAACTGACGATCACTTGAGCCGGTGTCAACTTATTCAGTTTTGAACGAAATGATAACCACATAATGGACTTCCCTTTCAAAGCAATAATATGTACTTTATCTATCTTAAATAAAATGGACATGGAAAGAAAGGAAAAAAGCAGATTTCCTCTATTTTATTCTTCCATATATCAAAGCAGCTTAAACCAAACCGTTCTGCGTCCTATCCAATACGAATAAAAATTACCACTCATCACTTACTCACCCTTTACGGATACTACTTGTACGGAAGCATTTAAGCTTCACGTTTTTCAGAAGGAGGTTACTCACTATGGCTAGAAGCAGCAACAAATTATTAGTGCCTGGTGTCGAGCAGTATCTTGATCAAGTGAAATATGAAATTGCTCAGGAATTTGGCGTGACACTTGGATCTGACACTGTTTCCCGTTCTAACGGTTCAGTTGGAGGAGAAATTACAAAGCGTCTTGTAAAGCAGGCTCAATCCCAGCTTTCAGGCGGTCAAACTAAATAATATGGCTTAAACCGGCCGGCATCACCGGCCGGATTTACATATATGAGATAGAAGAAAGGAAGGCTCATCATAAATTTAATGAGCCTTCCTTTAGTGTAAACATTTATCGGTCATTTTTATCTTTATGCTGCTTTTCCCTGTTGTGAGATGACTGATCTTGCTGACTGTTCCCCTGACCTTTTCCTTTTTCCCGATTGGATTGACCATTTTCATCACTTTTATTTTTCCAGCGATTTTCAGATCTTTCCCCATTTCCTTTTTTTCCATTGTTAGAATTGTTTCCGGAACGTTTTTTCTGAGAAGGATGATCTGGTTCGAAATGTTTGTTTCTCTCATTGCTTTTAATTTCATTGCTTTTTTCTTTATTCTTACTGTGTGTGGAATCTGTCTCGACTTCCTTTTTAGGTACCGGACCGTCGTGATCCTTGTTTGTTTCAGGAGCTTGTGGTTCTTTTTCAACTGGAGAGGCGTTTGTGTCATCTCTTTTATCCCCGTCACTATCATTTGTGGTGACACCGGCCGGTTTAACAGGTTTTGTCTGTTCTGATTTAACCGATTCTTTTAGGAAGGCACCTGCCGTGACCCCTTGCTTTAATGCTTTATCTCTAACATCCTTGGTCGTTTCATTAACGATGATTTCATTGCTGTGCATGTTGTTATATTGTTTAACAAATGAGTTCAAGTCATTAAGCAATGCTGAATGCTTACCGCTATCCGAAGAATCTATCATGGTAGATGTGATCCACACATTTTGATCATTTTTCATATATCCGAGCTTTTCGCTCAGACGAAGTATTTCCTCAGTAACTTCACTGATATCTTCTTTCTTCCAATCCTCTAAGTTCTCAATTAATATCTTCGCATCTTCATTGTAAGGGTTTATGTCAATCACTTGGTTTTCCTTATTTAGAGAAAGCTCAAGGCTTGGGTTAATATCTACTGAGACATAGGCATATGCTTTATTGCTTTGAATGAATGATGCAGAGAAGAGCGTAATGATAAGAATGGCTGCTGTCAGGAGTGCTGCAGCTGACTTCCACTTATACCCCGGAATAAATCTCCTATGTTCTTTTACAGGAAAAAAAGTTATCTCTTCACCTATTGCATAATGGCCATCCGGCACTTTCTTTCCATTTACGAATTGTCCATCAGGCGTCATCATAATGAGTACATCACGTCTAATTTCCATAATGATCCCTTTTTTCATCTATCTAACCGCCCTTTTAAGTAATCCTTCAAATACATATAATCGCTGCTCATAATGATCGAAATAGCAATTATGTATTTTCTATTTCTTTCTATTGTCTTTCTGCTGACATTCACCCGTTTCTCTAATTTCTTTATTGGCAAACGCTTCTTTTCTTTAAGGTAAGACATTAATTCATTCGACGTGACGACTGTTTTGGCTATTTCAATCGCATTGAGCCTCGCATCTTCATGCTTCGGTGACTGATCAACAAGTTCGTTAAATGAAAGACTGTATTCTGAGAGGTGATGCTTGAAATCAACTATTTCCTCTCTTCGCTTATCAATTTCCATTTGTTTTTCAAACTCATCCATTGAAACCAGCTGTTCAACGGTCAAGCCTGGTGAATCTGCATCATCTTCCATGTGGCTGCGATCCATACTGATATCTTGATATTTTCCATTCTTCCTTATATAATCGATTACTTTCCTCTTAATGATCACTTCTGCAAAACTAAGGATAGATGAACCGCGATCATGGCTATACTTTAAAATCGCATCATTAAACGCAATCAGACCGATGCTAAATTCATCATCGCTTTCATATATATACCGTTTACAAACGGAAGAAACGGTTTTTTTCACGAATGGCTTATAATCATTGATGACTGTATTAAGAAGCTGCTCGTTACCGCCTTGTATGTCCAGTGCCAATTCTTCCAATGACGGCTTCTTCATTCTTTTCGTCAGTAAAAATAGTAATAAATTCAGCATCAGTCTCACCCCATCATGCAAACTATTATACTAATAAGCTGCCATTTTTCAATAAAAAATGAGAGGAAGGGGTACTCCAAGCCCTTTTTCACCAGATAATGTTTCGATTAGCACGCAATCTGGTGAACAGTGCCGAAGTCCCCCCTTCAGACTGATGGATTAAAACTTTTCACACTTCAAGATGTTTCATCCTTTTCTTTACAGCCGCAAAATTAGTTATGTCCGTTCCCTTTTTGACCCTGCCCTTTATTATGGTCGTTCTTTTCATGTCCTTGACCTTTATTTTTATGTTTTTCACTCTGGCCTCTTTCTTCTTTACGGCCTTCATTCGCTTGCTTTCTTTCTTCTTTCAGCGTTTCGCGCTGCTCTTTTGCCTTCTGCTTTCTTTCTTCACGTTGTTCTTTCGCTTCTTGCCTTGCTGCTTCACGTTGTTTTTTCGCTTCTTGCTTTGCTGCTTTACGATCTTCTTTTACTTCATTCTTATCTGACTTTACTGGTGCAGGTGCAGGTTCAGCTTTTTCCTCAGCCGGTTGTTCTTCCGCAGTAGTTTCAACCGTTGTTTCTTCTGCAGCAGATTCAGTTGTATCTGTTGATTCTTCTGGAGTTACCTTCGTTTCTTCTTCGGCTTTTTCCTCTGCCTCTTCTTCTTTTGCCCATTTACCTTCAAACTTGGCAAGCTTTTCAGCTAATTTTGCATAGCTCTTTTCAATATTCTTCTGTAAAGCAGCTTTTGCTTTAGGGTTTTTCACTTTTTCCATTGCAGCACTTAAAGCTGCAATATTTTGTGACATAATTTCTTCCATATCAGCAGGTGCATCTTCTTTGTTTTCTTCTGTACTGTTATTTTCATCAGTTGATTTTTCTTCTGAATCATCTGCTGCGTCTGTGTCTTCAGTATCAACAGGATCTCCAGATGTTTCTTCAGTGTCTTCTGCAGGCTGTTCCTCTTCAGTTGAAGCGGTTTCTTCTGTTTCAGAAGCGGTATCATCTTCTGCAGTATCCTCATCTGACGATTTGTCTTCAAAAGAATTCATCATATCGATTGCTTTGTTGATTGCGTCCACTGCTTCTTCTTCCTGTCCATTTTGGAATAAAGCTTCTGCTTCTGCCAAACGCTCAGCTGCATATTCTGCCAGTAATTTTGCTTCTTTACTGTCGTCCATTGTGAAAGCAAGCTTTACTTTTTCTAATGCAAGCTTAGCAAAGTAAAAGAAATCACCCGGTAATAAAGAAGGAGACTCATCCGCTTCTTCTAATTTCTCGATTTCTTCTTTAACTGAGTCGATTACCGCCTCATCGTTCACTTGTACATTTGTACTGGAATCCGTTTCTTTCTGATCGATCTTCACAGTTTCAAAATCTTCACTGTCAGAATTTGCAAATGCTGAAGTCCCTGAGAAAGTAACTGACCCCGCAAGCAGTACTGCAAGCGTGGATTTCATAATTTTAAGTTGTTTATCTTTTGTCATATGTAGCACCTCTGATTTTTATTAGATGCGATCGCTCTATTACATGAATTACGTGCCTGGGATATTTTTTGAGGGGGTATACCAAAAAAAATAAAAATTCCTTTTTGAAGAGGAAGGATTGAATCCCAATCTTCAACACTTAAAAATAACCAATGAAAAGCCGAGGCTGCTTCTTGCTTGCAGCCTCGGCTCAGTAATAACAATTTATTCAGTTCCCTCTAAGTCTGTTTTCTTTGCTTTTCTTTTAGAAAGTAAATATCCCCCGGCAGCGAGCAGGATGAGGACACTCCAAAAGACTGCTTTCCATCCTTTTGATTCCGGGAAATGGCGCTCCAGCACTGCAACTTCAGGGTGTGCAAGAGTAAACACCGCAAGTTTTACACCGACCCACCCGACGATTAGGAATGCAGTGGACTCGAGTGTAGGATATTTTTCAAGAAGTTTAACAAACCACGTTGCCGCAAATCTCATGATGACCAGGCCGATTATACCGCCAAGGAACATGACGGTAAACTGCCCTCCATCAATTCCACCGATTTTGAACCACCCCGTTGGCTGAAGGGTCACGGCAAGGGCGACTGCAGCAAGCATGGAGTCAACGGCAAATGCAATATCGGCAAGTTCCACCTTCAAAACAGTTGTCCAGAATCCCGAGCCCTTGGCATTTGACGGTTCTCCTTCGACAGCACCCGTCTCTTTTTTCTTTTTTATGAAATGATGAATGGCCACATAGAATAGGTATATTGCACCAATTGCCTGTACCTGCCAGACATCGACAAGGAATGAAATCATGAAAAGGGCCAGGAACCTGAATACGAATGCGCCAAATAAGCCGTAAAACAAGGCTTTTTTCCGTTGATCCGCAGGTAAATGCTTAACCATTACAGCCATGACGACAGCGTTATCGGCAGCCAGGATCCCCTCAAGACCCACCAGGATAAGCAATACCCATCCATATTCCAAAAGTATAGATGCATCCATGTTCGTAAAATCCCTCCTGTTAATATGATTGTTTTCAAGTTAGGCAAGGAATTTCAGAAAATAAAAAAGACCCTTGCCCAATAAAGGCAAAGGTCTTGCTTAGCATTGTTCAAAATGCCAACAAAGCCGATGGAAGTATCCATGAAATGACGACTTTGTTTAGGCCGAAGCCTATAGCTACTCCCCTTTGACAGGTAGAAAACATATAGTTCAATATATACATTCTATATCACCTTTAGAACACCGTAAAGGAATATGCTCACCTGAATCTGAGCAGGATGGAGCGCAGTGCAAGACCGATAAAAACCCCGGGTATGACACACATCATAGGGAAAAAAACGGGACCTATGAACCGCCCGAGTATATATACTTTAGGCGAAAGCATAAGACCTGCCGTGACAAAGTAAGCCGACAGGACAAATGGCAGATACGCGTACTCCTCTTCTCTGGTCAAGGCTATCTTATACGCATCCCACATAGCAAACATATAAAGACATGGATAAAACATCAGCCACTGATAATCAATCACATTTGCAGCCTTTTGTGTTTCCCCTAAAAAACTTAACATGATTGCCTGATTGAAATTGCTCTGTACATTGATTATGATTTCAAGAAGCACGAATAATGTTCCCTTAAACCACAGGCCAACCAATAGTTGAGGAAACCCCGGCAAGGCAATGCTCCAGAGAATCCCTTCTGATTTCGTGATGGATTTCTTCATGAATATCCCCTGTTGTCGAGATAAATCTTTGCTTGAATCGTCATCAAGTATAGTTTTATTATTCCTTGCGGCCGGCAGTTATGTAATGAAAGGGAAAGTAACATCTTGAGAATCCTCCTAGAGATGTATCTCCGCTTATTTTTACCATTCTCCTCCCAATTATTACGCAGATTCTTACCCTGAATTTAGTTTCAGTCTTTTTGAGTAAAAACATCCAGAAAAAAAGTTCACCCTTGCCCCGGACTTTGTATGCCCGGAACCAGGATGAACTCCTATTAGAATTTAAAGGTTGTCTTCTTTCTTTTCATCCGCCTGGTTTCTTTATCAAAGAAGCTGTAAACGACAGGGATGACATATATCGTCAACAAAGTACTGCTGACCAGTCCCCCTATTACCGCAATACCCATAGGCTGATTGATTTCGGTTCCCTCCCCTATTCCAAGCGCCAAAGGAAGCAGGCCCAGGATGGTCGTAAGGGCAGTCATCAAAATAGGACGTGTACGATCCTGTACAGCTTCGACGATCGCTTCAAAACTGTTAGGGGCGGTTTCTTTTCGCTGATTGATGTAATCTACAATCACAATGGCATTGTTTACAACAATACCGGCCAAGACAATCACTCCGATGATAGCAGAAATACTGATCGGCGTTTTGGTCATGGTAAGTGCGAGGGATACACCGATCACCATCAATGGTACAGTGAACATAATGACAAACGGATACTTAAATGACTCAAACTGCGCAGCCATCACCAGGTATACCAGAACAATCGCCAGACCCAGTGCAAGTGCCATATCGTCGATCGAGTCTTCAAGCAGCTCTCTATCCCCGCTGAATGAAACTTGAGTGCTGTCGGGGAGGTCCAGTTTCTCTATCTCTTCATCCACTGCCTTTGAAATGGTTCCAAGATTGGTGGATGATGAATACTTCAGATCAAACTGGACAGCATGCTGCTGATCGATTCGCTGGATGCTGACCGGTCCGTCTTCTATGCTGAAATCAACAACTGAATCGAGGGCAATATACTCCCCTTTCCCATTAGGGATCAGCAATTTTTTTAATGAATCAAGATTCTCGGTTATATTGCGGTCATACTGCACAAATACACTGAGCACATCCGAATTCTTAGTCACGATTTGGGTGGCCATTACTCCTCTCGTGATATCCTGGACTGCCGTGCCGATTTGGGCAGGGGTAAGTCCTTGTTTTAAAGCTTTGTCCTCATCGACGTTCATTTGAATTTCTTTTACCGTCTCCATCTTATCCGTACTGAGAGCCGTTACGTTTTTCATGGACTTAAGGGAATCGAATAAGCGGTCTGCCGATTTATCAAGCCTGTTTGGATCGGTGTCGCGGACATTAAAGGTCAATGTCTGCGGACTGGTGCCGGAGGTGGACTGCAAATTGAATGAAATTTCCGCTGATTCATTGACATTTCTTGCAGCTTTTTCTACCTCAGGTTTAATATCATCTGCAAATTCAAAGATGGACCTTTTCCTTTCCTCAAAAGGCTTCATCTTCACATAAACCTCTGCTATGTTTCCTTTCTCGGAGCCCCTGAACGATTCTTCCTGGGTCGTTCCGACAAGGCTTACAAATACATCCACATCTTTTTGCTTTTCCAGATTCGCTTCAACCGCCTTGACTGTTTTATTTGTTTCACTTATGGAGGAGCCGTTCTCCAGCTCAACTTTCATATTGAAAAATCCTTCGTCGGTCGGAGGCAGAAACTGAGTACCGACAGTAGTCAATCCATAGCCGCCGGCTGCAAGGGTGACGACAGTAATGAACAAAATCACGAATCTGTGGCGCAATGACCATTTGATGCTTTGAACAAACCGCTTACGGGTCTTGGAACGCCTTCGCCTTGCGTCAAGGTTTCCTTTCGGTTTCTTTAACAGCCTGCTTGCCAGCATCGGGATCACGGTCAGGGCTACCACCAGGGAAGCAATCAAACTGAAAGAAATCGTAAGGGCAAATTCAGTGAATAACTCCCCAAGCAACCCGGAGATGAACACGACCGGCAGGAAAACAGCCACAGTTGTTAAAGTGGATGCCGTAATGGCTGCCCCGACTTCCTTTGCCCCTTCACTCGCGGCTGTCCTGGAATCTTTCCCTAAAGATAGATGTCTATATATATTTTCAATCACGACAATTGCATTATCCACAAGCATGCCGATACCGAGTGCAAGTGCGCCAAGTGTCATAATGTTCAGTGTGAAATCCGCAAAGAACATGAGGACGAATGTGACAATGACTGAGTATGGAATTGCCACCCCTATGATCAATGGACTTTTGATATTTCTGAGGAATAAGAATAACACGAGCATGGCAAAAGCTCCGCCAATCAATAATGAGCTGGTGATATTGCCGATTGCATCAGATATATAATCCCCTTGATCAAAAAGAATGTTGGACTTAATTGATTTATATTGATCCTGATCGAGAAGCCTGTCCAATTCAGTCTGAAACGCTTTTGAAACAGAAGCCGTATTGGCATCAGATTGCTGTAGTACGCTGAATAGTACGGCAGGCTCCTGATTTGCGCGGGTGGAGGTATTCGTACTCTGTTCCTTACGCTCCACCTCTGCTACATCCTGTAATGTGATGTTTTTACCTGTTCGGGGATTGACTCCCATGACCAGATTCTTAATGTCATCCACATTCTTCATTTGGCTGATGACGCGGGTTGTCAATGTCTGACCGTCTGTTTCGATAGTATCTCCCGGCGAGGTGATATTGTTGGCCCGGATACTGTTGACGATATCAGACTGATTCAACCGGTACTTTTTTAAAGACTGCTGGTCTAATTCGATGACCACTTCATCATTGAATGAACCTGAGACATTTACATTGGCAACTCCTTCAACCCTGGTGAGTTCCAACTTTAATTTTTCTGACAGTTCTTTTAAATTGCTGCCGTCCCCCTCTTCTCTAAGCGATACCTGGATGATGGGAAACTGGGCAGGATCAAACTTTAAGAACCTTGGTTCCTGGGCCCCTTCCGGCAGAGGAGATTGATCAATGCGCTGGAGAACGTCGTTTTCAATTTCATCAATGGAGGTCGTCCAGGAAAATTCGAGGAGAATGAAGTTTGAGCCTTCCCTTGAAGTGGATTGGATATTTTTCATTCCAGGAAGGGTGGATAGGTTTTCTTCCAATGGTTTTGTAACTTTTTCCACGACCTCCTCGGGGCTGGCACCCGGATAATTGGTCACCACTACCCCTACAGGGGGATTCAGATCAGGAATGAGTTTCAACGGGATTCTGGAGAGGGACACTCCCCCTAATATCAATATTAATAACATCGTCACGGCCGTAAATACTGGACGGCGTATTGAAAAATCACTGATCTTCAATGATGCTTCTCCCCTTTCTAGGACTTCTACTATAAAGATCACCTTTTGTCTATGTACACTTACTTCATTACCCGGCAATGCTCTCTCATATGTAATAAAATACAGTTAGCTTTACTATAAGTCCTTCCTGCGTAACCTTCAATAATAAACACGCCCGTTGTTCAAATGTTCACACATTGGTCACCAAATAAATATTTTGAGTCGTTTTTGCGAAATATAAGTTTATCCTTGAATGAAGGAGTAAAATCATGCCAAATTGGGTTCCGTTTCTGGCCTTAACCGTTTTTAGTCTCTTCCTTCTGGCCTATACAATTTCAAAAAATCGTGAAAAATCTCACTTGATTTTTTTATTTTGGCTTTTTATCTGCGGCCTTGCATTTTTATTTGAGTTCATCATTTTTATCCTGTTCAAAAGCTATGAGTATGATCCGGGGATCCTGGTCAATCAATATAGCGACAGCGTACTGGGATCGATCGTTTCACAGGCCTTCGCCGTTCCGGTTGCCATCACCTTCATCGTAGTCACTAACTTAAGAATAAGGGCGATTATCTTTATTATTGGTCTTTTTTTCATGATTGAAACGCTTTTCTTATATCTGGAGGTGTATGTCCATTATTGGTGGAGATCGATCTTCACTTCGATGTTCCTGATACTGACTGTAATACTCTCAAAGCTCTGGTGGAACAGCCTCGATAAGGACAGGTCGCACTATATCAATTTCACCACCCTGTTCTTTGCAATGCTTGCCCTTACTCAAACTGGAGGCTGGATATTGTCCTCCTTGCTCGGTCTATATGAATTGCCTATACCGGCTTTCACTGAAGAAATGAGAAATAATATTACCGGGAATTTTGCCTATCTATTTTTCTCATCCTATCTTTACTCACTTATCATTTATTATCGTAACAGGGAACTTCCATTTACCATTATGACGGTCGTATTCTTAACCACAATAGAAATTGCAATGGCGGACCGGGGGATCCTGTCCGTAAAGGAGCCGGTTTACATTTTGGTCCTCCCTGCCCTCCACTTCTTATTGATTCAGACCGGCAGGCATGTTTACCGCCGCTACTTTAAGCTCTTCCCCGATACCTCACAAAAAAGACTGCCCCGTCACGAATAGCCAGGAACTGGTCTATCGGATGGGTGCAGTCTTTTTTTATTATCTTACTATTGATTAACTGCAGGGTTTACGTTTGTATTTTCCCGTTTGATTGTCCACCCCGTAAACCCGTATAGAATGGTAATCAGAGGGGATGCGATGCAGAAAACGGCAAACGGGAGGTATTCAATGGTTGATACCCCCAGGACGTCTGTCAGGAAGATTCCACAAACACTCCAGGGAACTAAAGGATTCACAACTGTCCCTGCATCTTCCAGGGTCCTGGATAAGTTCTTCGGATGCAGGCCGAGCTTCTTGAACTGCGTTTGAAATGCTTCACCTGTCAACAAAATGGACAGATACTGTTCACCGACGACCACATTGACGCCGATCGCTGAGAGAGCGGCAGCAAAGATGGTACGTCTGGCAGAACCGATCACCCCGGACAATTTCGACAGGATGACAGGGATGACTCCCAGCTTGAATAACAGCCCTCCCAGACTCAAGGAAAGGATGACTAAAGAAATCGTGAACATCATGCTTTCCACCCCGCCGCGGGTCAATAACGAATCCACAGCGTCCACGCCGGTTTTTGATGTAAAGCCGGAGAAAAGCACTGAAAATATCTCTTTGAGCCCCATCGAGGAATGAAAGAATGAAATGGCCACTGAAACCGCGACGTTGATTGCAAGCGCAAGCAAGGCAGGGACCTTAAGCACAATAAGGAGCAATAACAGGACGACAGGTATGAAGCTGTACCAATGAATGAGTCCTGATTGACTCAATCCATCCTGGATCGCCTGCAATTCCGCAAGGTCAACCTGCTGCTTCCCAGGTGATAAGAGGAGAAACACAACCAGAGTGATGATGAACGCGGGAATTGTCGTCCATGCCATATTGCGTATATGGGTAAACAGATCCACTTTCACAATGGAGGACGCCAGGTTTGTCGTATCAGACAGCGGAGACATCTTGTCCCCGAAAAATGCACCTGATACGATGGCCCCTGCCGTAACTGCCATGGATAACCCCATCGCTTCACCAATTCCGATCATTGCCACCCCGATGGTCGCCGCTGTTGTCAGTGAGCTGCCGATCATCACTCCGCTCAAAGAAGTCAGAAGAAAGGCTACTGCATAAAAGATATGTGGTGAAACCAGGTCGAATCCATGAAACATCAACGTGGGAATCGTTCCGCTTATCAGCCAGCTGCTGATGAGGAGTCCGATGAAAATGAATAACAACACGGCTCCAAGTCCCCCTTGCGCCCCGTTGATCATCCCTTCTTCAATATCTTTAAATTTCATTCCGCGAATGAAACCATAGATCATGAGAATGAATAAAGAAATGATGATGGGTATATGAGGTACAGCCTCTAAACGGATGATGCTGAAACTGATCGTAGCAAGAATGATTAGTAAGATCGCAATTGCTTCAATTAATTTTGGCTGTTGAACAGGTTTGATATTTAACACTTGATGTCACTTCCTTTTGTATATGTGTCGTTATTATTAGCTTTAGCATGTGCAGAAAATAGAAAAAACCCTTCTTCCCTGGAATAGGGACGAAGAGCTTCTCCGCGGTACCACCCTAGTTGAAGTTACAATCTCAAGATAAAGACTGTATACTCCCGCTTCAAAAAACTGTCTCTTTTATAAAAGCTGACGATGAAGAAACTTTTATGAACAATGTAATTCAGATCATCTTTGACCTAAGCTTTCACCTTCCGCTTAGTCTCTGGCTGCTGTCAAATGAGGTCCTACTGCGTTGTTCGAGACATTGATTATTTATTTTCATACTTAAACGCTTTTAAGCTTTTATGCACTAAAGTACTTGGTTATAGCTATCATTTTACCATGATTCGAATGGAAGTCAATAAGTTAAATATAAAAGAGATTGGGACAAAACTAAAAAGGTACCATTTAATGACGAACAATATCAGTATAGGTTCTTTATACCGCTAATGATTTCCGTCGTGCAAGACTTCGCTTTCCGCGGGTAGCCCGTGAGCCTCCTCGGCAAGCCTGCGGGAAGAAAAGCGGAGGCGGCTTGTCGCCTCTAGCCGCTGTAGCTGGACAGGTCTCACTTGTCTAGCTGCAGGGCTTAGAGGCACAGGTCATAAGCCAAAATGTACAATGAAACCAACTAATTTGCCTCAACTCATGCAAACTAGTTCGGGTTTTTGTCCCGGCCTCTTTGATTAGATTACCCAGCAGAGATTAACGGCTTTTCGGGGACCAAAGCAGGTTTGCCGATCAGGTAGCCCTGTCCATAGTTGACTCCGATTTCTTTACAGAATGCCAGCTCTTCTTTTCGTTCAATACCTTCAGCTAATACGGATATGCCCAATTCCCCCGCAGTATGGATCACTGTTCTCAGAAATTGCTGTTTGTCTGGATTCCTGTCGCACCCTGAAATATACGACCGGTCAATTTTGACAATATCAGGCTGCAGGAGGGAAAGCATTTCAATTGTTGCAAACCCGGAGCCAACATCATCCAGGGCAACTTTCATGCCCTCACGTTTATAAACTTCCAGTACGGATTTAAGATGGGATATATCCGCTATCTTCTCTGTTTCAACGACTTCAAACACTAAATCCTCAGGGTTCACCCCGTACTTATCGACAATATGGAAAGTGTGTTTCAGGCAGTACTCAGGATTATAAATCGTTGATGGCAGGAAATTAATAAAGCTCTTCACACCTTTTTCAATATTTCCGACACGGCTTTCTATGGCCGTCTTCCTTGCACGCTGATCCAGCATGGAGTGAAATCCCGTCAATTCAGCAGCTTTGAACAATTCCCCGGGATTTATCCTCCGTGAAGGATCAGCACTGCGGAGAAGACTTTCATACGCAAACAATTCATATTTCCCTAGCTCCATGATCGGCTGGAGGTAACTCACGAATTCACCTTCTTGAATCAGCTCTATCATGTCCCTGTATTTCATTTTATTAAGAAAATCCCCTGCGGAATGATACTCACCCGGTTTATCAGAATCCGAGATACTGCATGTCCATCCTTGCTCAATCAGTTTATGACCTGCGGCCTCGAGCATCCCGGAAAGCGAGTCAATGTCATGATAGGGCAGCACGTATGTGTTATCATCTCTTTGAACTGCCTCCTTAAAAGGTTTGTCGCTGCATTGTGCATGATATAAAAAAAGATAACCGGTTTCATAGAAATTCATCGTGGTACGGCAGTTTGCACAGCCAATATTCATAAAAAAGCCCCATTTCCAAATATTTATCCTGCTTCCATCATAGTCTTTTTTACCTATCCATTACTAATGATAAACACTGAAAAAGCAAAAAAGCCCTTCAAAGAGTTTCTCTTTGAAGGGTTTTTAATTACATCAAGCTGTATAGCTTTATGTCAGGATGCTTATCTGAGAACCATCTCATGGCAAAGTCGTTTTCAAATAAGAAGACGAGATTTTCATGCCTGTCTTTTACCAGCATACTTCTTGAGCTGGACATCGTTTCTTTAACGTCTTCTTCATTTTCGATCCATCTGGCGATTTTCGAACCGATCGGCTCCATTCTGACATCAACATTGTATTCATTTTTCATCCGGTGTTCGAAAACTTCGAACTGGAGCTGGCCGACTGCCCCGAGGATGACATCTTCAGTTCTTGTCTTATAGTATTGAATGGCACCTTCCTGTACGAGCTGCAGGATCCCTTTTTGGAAGTGCTTCTGCTTCATTACGTTTTTAGCAGTTACCCTCACAAACAGTTCCGGGGTAAACTGCGGCAGTTTTTCATATTGGAATGGTTTCTTTCCTGCAGTAAGGGTATCGCCGATTTGATACGTACCAGTATCGTAAATTCCGATAATGTCCCCGCTTACAGCTTCATTCACTGTACTGCGGTCGTCTGCAAGAAACTGCGTTGATTGAGCCAATTTAATATTTTTTCCGGTCCTTGGGAGATTTACCGACATCCCTCTTTCAAACTGTCCGGAACAAATGCGCAGAAAGGCAATTCGATCCCGGTGGGCGGGATTCATATTTGCTTGAATCTTAAAGATGAATCCTGAGAATTCTTCACTGACCGGATCCACCTCGCCAACGTCCGAATTTCTGGGCTGAGGTGACGGTGCAAACTGTAAATACGTCTCAAGAAAAGTCTGGACACCAAAGTTGGTCAGTGCGCTTCCAAAGAACACAGGCGAAAGCTCACCGCTCGCAATCCGCTCCCGGGAAAAATCGTTTCCTGCTTCGTTGAGTAGAAGTACATCTTCCAATGTTTGATTATAAAGGTTATTATCCTTTAAGGAGTGTTCCCCGGCGATTTCCCCTTCATCATTAAGAGGAATGAAGCGGTCCTCGTCTTCAACACGGAATTGTTCAATCCTGTTGTGGAAACGATCGTAAATCCCAAGGAACTCTTTACCCATTCCGATTGGCCAGTTCATAGGATACGATTGGATTCCAAGTACTTCTTCAAGTTCTTCCAATAGTTCAAGCGGTTCACGTCCCTGACGATCGAGCTTGTTAATGAAGGTGAAGATCGGAATCCCTCTCATACGGCAGACTTTAAACAGTTTCAGGGTCTGTGCTTCAATCCCTTTAGCTGAGTCAATGATCATCACGGCACTGTCAACCGCCATCAATGTCCGATACGTATCTTCAGAGAAATCCTGGTGCCCCGGTGTATCCAGGATGTTCACCCGGTAGTCATCATAATCAAATGCCATTACAGATGATGTTACCGAGATTCCCCTCTGCTTTTCAATTTCCATCCAGTCAGATGTTGCAAACTTGCCTGATTTCTTCCCTTTGACGGTTCCGGCGGCACGGATCGCTCCACCGAACAGCAAAAGCTGTTCCGTCAACGTTGTTTTCCCTGCATCAGGGTGGGATATGATAGCAAAGGTCCGTCTTGACTGGACCTCTTCTTTAAAGTCTTTTTTCATTCATAAAATCCTTTCTCGACATTCTTCCCTTCCCATCATATTCTTTGTCAAATCAGAATGCAATACTAAAAGCGAAGGCGGCTTGAGCAGAGGCGTGGGGCTTATGACGAATCGGACGGGAAGGCGGTCTTTACCTTCTTGGCCAATTTGGCTTAAGTCATGTGCCTCTAGCCGCCGCTGCTGGATCATACTAAAGAGGAGACGGCTGGGGCAGAGACTTGAAGCTATTCATTGATCATGTAAGGGATCGTGCAGACTGGAAATGGCAGTTTCACCTAATGCATAGAGATTATTGGACAAGTGGAGCAATTATGATGATTTGTGGCGCAATTAATCTGGGAAGGGCGCAATTATGTAAAAAGCGGCGCAATTACCTTTGTAAGCGGCGCAATTATTTTATTTAAGGGTTCAATTAAGAAGACAGCGGCCAAGTTATCACTGAAATACTCCCTGGGTTGGGTTGGAATAATCCATAAATGATGATTAAATCCATATTCTTAAAGGTTTTTTTAAAAAAACCACAAAAAAAGGTCACTTTTAACACAATTTGACCATCAACATAAAAACGTTTTCATGACAATCTCGAAATCCCCGAACTCTGGACAGTACATCCCTATAACGAATTAACAGAAGCTCCTTCGTTTCTGGATGGTTCCCAAGTCACATCTCCCTCGTCCACTGCAATATCCTGCTGCCGATCACTTCGGCTTTTTCTTCTGTTACTCTTCTTTTCAACGATTGAAATAAGTCTTTTTGAATATCCTCGGCTTCATATGTAAATAAATAAGACCATTCAATATCCGGAATTGCGATTAAAATCAGTTCTTCTTTCTTATTTTCATGTATATATACTTTTTGTTCCAGACCTTCCATAAAATTTTTTCTTATTTTCATTTTTGTATCCCCTTTCATGAAAACGCTGTAGTAGCGCATACTAATATGGAACTTGTCCGTACATCTTTGAAAAAAACGTGTAATTGTAGGTTGTCAGACTTCTGAAAGAATTGTAAAATAAAAAACCGAAAGCATCAAGTTTGTTACTTAATTATTACGAGGTGAAAAGAATGCAGTATTTATGGGGTATTGTTGGAATATTAGTCGTCCTTGGAATCGCTTTCCTGTTTTCTTCTAATAAAAAGAAGATCAATTTCAGAACGATCTTTGGGGGACTTGCGATTCAATTGTTATTCGCTTTCCTGGTTCTGAAGACACCATGGGGGCAAAGTGGATTAGAAGGACTTACGATGGGAGTCAATCAGATTATTAACTACTCAAACGAAGGAATAGAGTTCCTGTTTGGTGGATTATATTCAGAGGAATCAAATATCGCGTTTGTGTTTGCGTTTAATGTTCTTCCTGTAGTTATTTTCTTCTCAGCATTAATTTCTGTACTTTACTATTTAAAAGTGATGCAGTTCTTCATTAAAATCCTGGGAGGCGGACTTTCAAAGCTCCTCGGCACGAGAAAAGCCGAGTCAATGTCTGCTGCAGCAAACATTTTTGTGGGACAAACTGAAGCACCGTTGGTCGTTCGTCCTTATCTTTCCCGGATGACTGAATCTGAATTGTTTGCGGTAATGACCGGAGGATTGGCATCTGTTGCAGGTTCCGTCTTAATTGGTTATTCATTGCTCGGTGTACCGCTTGAATTCCTTCTCGCTGCAAGTTTCATGGCGGCTCCTGCCGGACTGGTCATGGCAAAATTATTTGTACCTGAAACAGATGAAACGCCTGAACCTGCAGAATTCGATATGGAAGCGGATTCCGAATCTACTAACGTCATTGACGCGGCAGCAAACGGTGCAAGCGTCGGTCTTACTCTTGCATTGAACATTGGGGCAATGTTACTTGCGTTCATCGCATTGGTTGCACTGATCAACGGAATCCTTGGCGGTATCGGCGGATTATTTGGCGCTGACAACCTATCACTTGAATTGATCCTTGGTTATGTGTTCTCCCCGCTTGCCTTTGCAATCGGAGTACCATGGAGTGAAGCGGTGATTGCAGGTAACTTCATCGGTCAAAAGCTTGTCATCAACGAATTTGTTGCTTACTCTGCTTTTGCACCTGAAATCGGAAACCTTTCGGACAAGACAGTAGCGGTCATCTCATTCGCTCTTTGCGGATTTGCCAATATCTCTTCATTGGGAATCCTGCTTGGCGGACTTGGTAAACTGGCTCCTAACCGCAGAGGCGACATTGCACGCCTTGGACTTAAAGCGGTAATCGCAGGAGCACTTGCATCATTATTGAGTGCTGCGATTGCAGGTATGTTCATTTAGTACGAAAAACGAGAAGGCAATCAGCCTTCTCGTTTTTATTTTGCCGCTTTCATGGCAGGCTCTAAATCTCCGGAATATAATTCTCCGTCTTTTAAACACGCCCTCTTTTTCCCGGACTGTTTTGCTTTATACAGCCGCTTGTCCGCAAGCGAAAGAAGTTTTTCGGGGTCGTTTTCCTCTGAAGAACTCGCCTGACCGAAACTCATCGAAATCGGAAGCGAGCGTGCATTCATCAATTCACCGTATAAGTCATCAAGGAAGCTGTTCAGATTTTCTCCTTCAAAATGGGGTAACAGCAAGGCAAACTCTTCACCGCCGTAACGGAAAGCCTGTCCTTTGTGACCGGATGCAAAAGCACGCAGTATATCACCGACTTCTTTGATCACTTCGTCTCCTTTTTGATGTCCATACTCATCATTCACTTTCTTAAAATCATCAATATCACCTAGAAACAAACTGAATGACTTTCCGGATGCTGTATTTTCCCTCAGTTTTTCCTGAAAAGAACGATGATTGAATAAACCCGACAAATAATCCTGATGCATGAGGAAGTGATAAGCTTCTTTTTGAACATAATGGGAGCGTTCCCTCAGCATGATCAATGCACCGAACACGCCGATGATGCAGAGGAAAAACACATTCATCATTACCGTGAAATAATGCTCAAAAAGGCTTAAGTCAACTGTCATATAGCCAATTGCAATGTATGCAGCATTGAATGATAAAAGTGAGATGATGGCCCCTTTTGTACTCCAGTAAATGGTGGCATGGAGGACAAATAAGATCGCAATCGGAAATAACGGACTATGCACGCCCCCTGACAACGCCATCAGCCAAATAAGGGCAATGTAATCAAACAGGATGCCGGCTTTTAACACATAGTGCAGATTCTTTTTATTATCCCTCATTCGATAAAGAGCGATCTGCGTGACAAGCATATAAATACAGCCTGCTGTCAGCAGGTATGGAAACAGCTCTGTTTGAGATGGAATGTTTATAGAAAACGGCGGAACATAGAAAATCATGACTGAAACGAGGAGGAACAGCCATCTCAGGTACGAAAATAATTTTTCCGTTTCATAATCATTCAAATACAATGATAGTTTCATTTTTTTCATTCTTTCTTTTCCATATTTAGTAATACTTTAAATGTAGCAAAAACAGGTTGTTCCGTCTATGAAAAATCGTCCGTGAACAATAAAAGGAACCAAAAGCTGGTTCCTTTTATCATTCAGACTTAATGAGCCGGTGCGTATTTTATTTTGCTTTGCCCGATCGCAATATTTTTATCACTGTGAGGATATTTTGTGTTCTCCACAATTTGATAATCCTCATGACCTTTGCCTGCAAAGATGATGATATCCCCAGGTTCACTGACTTCTATTGCATGCTTGACCGCTTCCGCACGATCACCAATCAGGGCATATTTGTCATGTTGCATTCCTTTTTCCAGATCGCCGAGAATACTGTCATATTCTTCAAAGCGTGGATCATCTGTTGTCAGGATGACATAGTCTGCCATCGAAGCTTTCTCAGCCATCGTCGGCCGTTTTGACTTATCACGGTTCCCGCCAGTACCCACGAGGAAAATAATTTTATTTTGCTTGAACGGCAGCACCGATTCAATCGCTTTCTCAATCGCATCAGGTGTATGTGCATAATCGATATACACGGATAATGGTGCTTCCATCTCCACTTTTTCCATTCTTCCGCTTACAGGAGGCAGTTCACTGATGATGCCGACAAGCTTCTCCACTTCCATTCCACGGGCGTACAGACACGCCATTGCAGTAAGGATATTATAGACATTGAATTTTCCAAGAAGCTTCATTTCCACGTGGAAAGTTCCTTCAGGGGAATCCAGTGTAAAGGTTGTTTTGTCATTATCATACGTGATGCCTTCAGCCCTGAAATCTGCGTTTGCTTCGAGGCCGTAAGTGATCACTTCATGAGAGGTCATGTAGGTGTACCGCTCAGACCATTCATCATCAGCATTCAAGACCACATATTTTGGATTCTCGATGTCGTTGCCCAGCTGTGAAAATAATAAGCCTTTTGCATATCCATAATGCTCCATGGTTTCATGGTAATCCAGATGGTCATGGCTCAGGTTTGTAAATGCCACAATATCAAAGTCTATTCCCCATAATCTTCCAAGGCTCAGCCCATGAGAAGAGACTTCAAGAATGAAATTTTGAATATCCTTTCCCGCTGCCGTGTGCAGCATCTGTTGATTAGTGAGATTATCGCATGTTGTATTCTCGCTCGGCAGTAATTCACCATCCAGATTGAAGCCGATCGTGCCGGAAAGCGCCGCTTTTTGATGATCCCGCTTTAAAATCGAGTAAATCAGATTTGTAACAGTCGTTTTTCCATTTGTACCGGTTACCCCGAAGACGTTCAATTTTTTTGAAGGATAGTCATAGTATTTATTCGCTATTTGCGCCAAAGCCTTGAAGGAATCTTTCACCACGACCAGTGCGGCTTTTTCGGTATCGATATCAAGCTGCTTTTCTGCGATGATCAGCCTCGCTCCGCTATCCACTGCTTTCCCGGCAAAATCATGGCCGTCGACCGTGTAACCCCTTGTGCAGACAAATACGCTTCCTTCCGTGACTTTTCTGGAATCGACATAAATGTCTTTGACTTCTGATGGCAGCTCTCCATATACAGTTTTTAATTTGATGCTTTCTAAAAGGTTGTATGTATTCATTGTTTGTTCCCTCACAATTGTTTAAAATATAATATTGTTTTTATTTTACCTTATCATTCTGACTTTGATAAGAGAAATACCTCCTAAATTGATTGCGATTCATTTTCCCATCCATTCAGCTCTTCCCTTAAGAGTCAGGGTTAAAACAAAATCCCCGTTAATACCGCTGTTTGATTTCCGTGCAAGACTTCGCTTTCCACGTGCGGCCGGTTAGCCTCTCTCCCTATACACGAAGGAAAAAGCCTTCCCAGGCAAATTAATGCTATAGGAAGGCTTACAAACATTTATTCTATGATCATTTTAGACTGGACGTAGTGCCACAGCAGGTTTTCGGTGTGACGGATTGATGATTCGTGAGTGCGCTCATAGGCATGGGAGGCATCGATTCCGGCGCCGATGAGGCCGTGTACGATATCAAATCCTGCCCTGATCGCAGCAGATGCATCTGACCCATAGTAAGGATAGATATCGAGTTTATACTCGATACCATTTTCCTCTGCCAGCTGCACAAGATGTTTTCTTAATCCGTAATGATAGGGGCCGCTCGAATCTTTTGCACAGATCGAGACAGTATATTCGTCGGTGGATTGTCCATCCCCGATGGCACCCATATCCACCGCGAGATATTCAACCGTTTCCGGCGGAATGTTTGAATTCCCGCCATAGCCGATTTCTTCATTATTGGAAATAAGGAAATGGGTTGTATATGGCAGTATGATTCCCTGACTCTTGATCTGCCTGATTAATTGGAGCAGCATGCCGACACTTGCTTTATCATCAAGATGACGTGACTTAATAAATCCGCTGTCTGTGATTTCAGCCCTAGGATCAAATGAAACAAAGTCCCCCACTTCTATGCCAAGCTCCCTTACTTCATTTGCACTGCGTACTTTTTCATCGATTCGGACTTCTATATTCGTTTCATCGCGCTTTGCTTCTCCTGCATTTTTGTATACATGGACGGATGTTTGATGCATGAGGATCGTCCCGCTGTATGTTTTACCGCTGGATGTTTCGATCTGGCAGTATTCTCCCTCTACCGCATTCCATCTGAATCCCCCGATCATTGAAAGACGCAGACGACCGTCGCTTTTAATTTCCTTGACCATCGCACCCAGTGCATCGACGTGTGCAGTCAGCATGCGGTGGCTTTCTGTATTTTCCCCCGGGATTGTTATGATGAGAGCCCCTTTACGGTTCCTTTTCATTTCTAAGTCCAGGCCGGAAAGGTGTTCTTCCACGAAATTCATGATTTTATCCGTGTTGCCGGACGGGCTTGGGATTTCAACCAATTCTTTGATCAATTCGATCGTTTTCTTCGTATCCGGATATGTATTCACTATGATTCCCCCTTTATGATTACAGGTTTTACCTTACACCATTATACCGTCTTTTCTGACTTTTCTACAATAAAGCTCGTTGATATAAAAAACTATCCGCTCAGAACATAATTTGAAGGAGAATGACAAACGATATAGTTTATAATTTTGTATTTTAAAGGATTGGAGTGGATCGTGTATGGATTCTTCTGCACTGGATTCATTACCGCAAGGCAGAAAACATCCCAAGGGGTTATATCTGTTGTTCTTTACGGAACTTTGGGAAAGATACAGCTATTATGGCATGAGGGCTATATTGGTCCTGTATTTGACCACGGCCTATGTAAGCGGCGGACTTGGGGTCGAGCCTGCACAGGCACTGTCCATATACGGGATTTACACGGGATCGGTATATTTCACACCAATCCTGGGCGGGTGGCTGACAGACAGGTACATCGGGTTGAGGAAAGCGATTACGATCGGCGGTATTACAATGGCTTGCGGGGACTTCACTATTTTCCTCACCCATTCACAGTCGGGACTGTATATTGGTCTTGCACTGCTTGTACTCGGGAACGGCTTTTTCAAACCGAATATCTCGACTCTTGTCGGTGAATTATACCCGAGGCATGACAAACGTAAAGATGCAGCTTTTACTATCTTTTATATGGGAATCAACCTCGGAGCTTTCTTTGCTCCGCTCATTGCAGGGTATCTTGCTGAAGATCTGTTTTTGAGGCCGCTGAATGACGGGACGATGCACTACGGTTTTAAATGGGCATTCCTGGCTTCATCTCTTGGAATGATCACAGGCCAATTGATATTCAGTCTGCTAAGTAGAAGATATCTTGGAAAGATCGGGCTGAAACCGAATAAACAATTGGCTGAGGAGTCAAATGAGTACCATGATGCCCCATTATCTGTAAAAGAAAAACAGCGTACAAGGGCCATTTTGATTCTGGCATGTTTCGTCGTCTTCTTCTGGGCTGGATTTGAGCAGGCAGGCAGCTCATTCACGCTCTATACCAAAAACTTCATCGATCGGGAGATCTTCGGCTATACAATTCCGGTGGCATGGTTCCAGTCGGTGAATCCATTGTTCATCATCATCCTTGCCCCCATCCTTTCCGGGGTATGGTTAAGACTTTCCCAATCAAAAAGCGGGGATTTGAACATGACCACCAAGATGGGCTTCGGGATGATCCTTCTTGGACTGGGGTTCATGATTTTGATACCCGCAGTCCTGCAGACAGGGTCCGATGAACAGAATATCGTCAGCCGCGCAAATATCATGTTCATTATTTTCACCTATTTGTTCCATACATTGGGGGAACTGTTCCTATCACCGGTGGGGCTTTCACTGGTAAGTAAGGTCGCGCCGGTGAAAATCGCTTCCCTGCTCATGGGGGTCTGGATGGCCGCAATCGGAGTGGCAAGCCTGCTGGCGGGACAGCTCGCTTCCTTGACAGCGACCCTTGGCTATCTGGAGATCTTCGCGACTATCGGATCTGTCGCAATCATATTGGGACTGATCCTTCTTGCAATTTCAACAAAACTTGTAACAATGATGAGAGAGGAAAACACAGTCCGGTAAAAGGAATGACCTGGAGAACGGAATCTCCAGGTCATTTATTCATTCCGCTTCTTTCGGCGATGCTTCCATTCAGCAGTCCGCCGATCAATAAAATCGCGGACGAAATGTAAAACCACACCACCAAAGTGATGACACTTCCAAGCTGCCCATAAAATTGAGTATAATCGTTAAGTTTTACATATGTGCCATATAACCATGAAACCCCCTGCCAGCCAAAAGTGGCCAATAGGGCACCCGGAAGTACATGTGAAAACGAAATCCTCCTGCTCGGTACGACCAGATAAAGAAAAATGAACAGGACAAGCATAAAAATCGAGCTCAAACCCCATTTTCCGATCACCCAGGCTTCGCTCCATTCTCCTTCAAGCTTTCCGCTCACAAACCGGGCATGCCTTATGTATTCTTCCACAACCGGGACAACCAGGGAGAAAGCAATCAAAACCATAAATCCCATCGTCAATAATAAATCGTAAAGCAACGCGACCAGGAACGGTTTCGTTCTTTCTATTTTATACGCCTGGTTTAATGACCGGACCATGGACTGGACGGCCATGGAAGCCAGCCAGAAAGTAAAGAGGATCGATATCGATAATACGTCCCCCCGCTGATTATAGAGAATCCGTTCAATATTGTCCTGTATGATCGCATACGATTTCTCCGGGGCAAAAGGTTTGATTAAAAGCAGGACATTCGTCTCCGAAATAGGAAGATAACTGATCAACGAAAACACAAAAATCAAAAATGGAAAAATGGATAATAGCAAATAGTATGCCAGCTGGGCTGATTGATCAAAGAATCGTTCCCTGAAAAACCGGACGAGGACCTCTTTTGGGTAATGCAACAGCTTCATAACTCCAGTCTCCTTCACAAAGGATACTACTATTTTCCCCAAGTTCAGGATTTCAATCATGTAAGTGTTTTGAAAATCGGGGACCCAGCTTCCGGAAGCTCCTGTAATTCATCCATAAAAAAGGATTTCACTCTGTTTTCTAGAAGTGTTAAATAGTATGCGTTTCCAACTACAAACAAACGTTTTTTTGAAAGGAAGATGATTTGTGTCAAAGAAGGACGAACAAACGAATTCTATAGGAAATGAAAGTGTTCACACCGACTTCATCAACAACATGACCTATGGAGATTATCTGCACCTGGACACATTGCTATCGAGCCAGAAGCGATTATCCGGACATCATGATGAAATGCTGTTCATCATCATTCATCAAGTTAGTGAATTATGGATGAAACTGATCCTGCATGAACTAAAAAACAGCATTGCATCCATAGAAGCAGGCGAACTGTCCCCCGCATTCAAGATGCTTTCCCGTGTGTCGAAAATCCAGTCGCAGATCATTCATGCATGGGACGTATTGTCGACCCTCACCCCTTCTGAATACATTCAATTCAGGGATGACTTGGGGCAGGCATCAGGATTTCAATCCTATCAGTACCGGATGATCGAATTCGCACTGGGCTATAAAACACCGCATGTATTAAAAATTTATGAAAAAGATCCCGAACTTTTATCATACCTGCATGAAGCATATAAATCACCTTCATTGTACGATGTATCCATACACGCTCTTTCGAAAGCCGGCTTCTCTATTGATGAAGATGTATTAAGACGGGACTTTACTAAAGCATACAAAGAGAATGATTCTGTTCTTTCAGCCTGGACGGAAGTGTACAGTAATACAGAAAAGTATTGGGATTTATACGAACTCGCGGAAAAGTTGATCGACCTGGAAGACTGGCTCCAGCAGTGGAGATTCCGTCATATGAAAACAGTGGAACGCATCATCGGCCATAAAAAAGGGACCGGCGGGTCAAGCGGGGTAAGTTATCTAAAGAAGGTCCTTGATCATCAATTCTTCCCGGAGCTTTGGAACGTCAGGACCAATTTATAATAATCACCGAGCCTTTTTTTGGTGAATTTCTTTGCAGTAGAGTATCCTTATCATAGAATCAACTGCAAAGGAGTAAGATCAAATGAACACTCATTCTTTCTTCATCAAGACAGATTGGCCGGGCCTGAGAAATGACGTCGGGACACTGACCTCCGCCACCCTGAACACTGAAATCTCCATCCCTCCTGAAATGGATGGCCCCGGTGCAGGCACAAATCCTGACGAGATGCTTCTTGGTGCAGCAGCGACTTGCTATATCATCACTTTGGCAGCGATGCTTGAAAGAAGCAGAATACCAAAAGAATCATTGACGATGGAATCTGAAGGAATCGTTGAGGTAGACAGAGGGGTCATTACCTATAAGAAAATCATTCATCGCCCCTCCCTCGTCTTATCTAAACAGTGTACAGAGAAAGAAATGGTCACTGCAAAAAGATTAGCGGTTAAAGCTGAGCAATCATGCATGATTTCAAGGGCTGTCAAGGGGAATGTAGCTATAGAACTTAAAGAGGAGGTTACGATTCAGGACTGAACGCAGTCCGGATTCACCTTCCCAGGTGACAATCCTTTACACCGTAAAACAAGGCGCTTCACTAAGAAGCGCCTTATTATAATGGAGATTATTAAGATTCAGAATGTACCAGTTTCACCAGCATATGGGAAAGCATATGCTGTTCGTCTTCATTGCCTGCCTTCCACAATTCATAGAGAAGTTTTTCTTCCCTGTTTTTAGGTTCTTCATGAGCAGCAAGATAATCCCCGACTTTCTGTGCAGCTTTAGCCTGCTGTTCCTCATTCATGCCCAGCTTGTCGGCAAGTGAGACTTTACCTCCTAAGTATTCTTTGAAGTGGTCGAAGTTTGATAGAATATCCTCTTTTTTATCTTCTGACATACGTGACAATGTGTTGTCTACTTTGTTCTCCATTTTATCTGTAGATTGATTCGCCATTTGTTAAATCTCTCCTCTCTTTACTGTAGTTTCTATATTCCCGTTAAAGAGATGCTTAAACTTAATAGAGAGAGCTGAATGGAAAAAGTTTACCAACGCGCTTTACAAGTCATCAAATCCATTCACATCGGTGGTTTTTGTATACTGCCTGGATTTCTGCTCAAAGAAATCCGTTTTACCGAGGTCCACTTCCTGGTATGCAATGATCCACTTTAACGGATTCGTCTGATATCCTTCAAAAGGCGGTACAAACCCGAGCTGCTTTGCCCTCTTGTTGGCCATGAATTTGATATAGCTCTCAAGTTCGGTCATCAGCAGCCCGTCAATTTCATTCCCGATGATTTCCTGCGCCCATTCGATTTCCAGATTCGCAGCTTTCAAGAATGTCTTTCGGCCAAATTCCATCAATTCATCCGATTGATGAGATGGATATTCCTCCAGTATTTCTTTGAAGATCTTTTCGAACAAGCCGACATGAAGCTGTTCATCACGATTGATATAATTGATCATTGTACTCGTGGCGACCATTTTCTGATTTCTGGCAAGGTTATAGAAGAAAGCAAAACCGCTGTAAAAAAACAACCCTTCCAAAATGACATCATAAATGATCGATTTTAACAGATTCTCAATCGTCGGTGCTTCTGCAAAATCCTTATACCCATTTACAACAAATTCATTTCTTTTTTTAAGGATCGGATCCGTTTTCCAGTAATTGAACACTTCATCCTGCTTTTGCTTTGGTACTATGCTCGAAAGCACATAGCTGTAAGAATGATTATGAATGACTTCCTGCTGGGCAAGGATGATCATCAGTGCATTTAAACTTGAATCCGTCAAGAAGTCGGCAACTTTCCCTGCATAGTCAGTCTGTACACTATCAAGCAGGGCCAATAATCCTATGACTTTAAGAAATGTACTCTGCTCTTTCGGTGAAAGTGTTTCAAATTGATTGATATCTTTGCTCATATTAATTTCAAAAGGTGTCCAGAAGTTCCCGAGCATTCTTTTGTATTTTGGATAAGCCCAGGTAAATCGTACATCATCCCAGTTTAGTACATTAGAGCTCCGGCCGTTTATGATTGATGTTGATTTATTCGGCGATTCGGAATCGAGCAGTTCTCTTTTATTCAATATGGTCATTTACATTACCCCCTTATTAACTATGGCAGCTTTCACATTCATCAATCACGGAATCTGACGTGGATCTCACATAATAAGTAGTCTTCAATCCAGATTTCCACGCATCAAGATGAAGGAGCAAAAGGTCCTTTGCTTTGATATCATTTCTTACATAGAGGTTGAACGAGATACTCTGGTCGATATGCCTCTGTCTTTTGCTGTTTTGTTTTATGCTCCAATGCTGATCGATATGATAAGCTGTTTTGTAATACCATTTCGTTTCGGCTGAAAGACCGGGTGCTGTTACCGGGATTTTATAATCCTTCTTTTCTTCAGAATAGAGCATTCTGAATAAGGGATCGATACTCGCTGTGGATCCGGCAATCAGCGAAGTGGACGAGTTAGGCGCCACTGCCATGAGGTATCCGTTGCGCACCCCGGTTTCAGCTACTTTCTTCCTTAATGCGTCCCAATGAATATCGCTGTAGCCCCTTTTCTCAAAATAGCTGCCATTCTCCCACTCAGATCCCGGGAAATAAGGATATGCGCCCTTTTCCTTTGCCAGATTACTGCTTGCCTCAATCGTGCGATAAGCAATCTCTTCATAAAGGGAATCACAGTAAGCTGCTGCTTCATCACTTTCCCAGCGAATCCCTTTTAAGGCTAATAAATGATGCCACCCAAACGTCCCGAGACCTATCCCTCTGTAACGTTTATTAGTCAACTGTGCTTGCAGCACAGGGATTTCATTAAGGTCGATGACGTTATCAAGGAGCCTGACGGCTGTCTTGATCGTTTTTGCCATCACATTGTCCCTGACAACTTTCGCAAGTGAAAGGGATGCAAGATTACATACTACATAATCACCGGGATGTTTATATGAAATGATCCTTCCGTCTTCAATCTTTTCTTCCTCTATGTAAGAGGGGCTCATATTCTGGGTGATCTCAGTACAGAGATTGCTGCAGTAAATCATCCCTTTATGGGCATTGGCATTCTGGCGGTTAACAGTATCACGATAAAACATGAAAGGTGTGCCGGTTTCCAGCTGGGAAATCATAATTCTTTTAAAAATGTCGATTGCAGGGACCGTTTTCCTGGATAGTCCCGAATGTTCCACACATTCCAAGTACTTCTCCCTGAATGACCCTCCCCCTTTTCTTTCATCGTAGTAGTCTTCCAGACTGAATCCCATGACACTCCTCACTTCATGGGGGTCGAAGAGATGCCAATCATCACGGTTTTCCACTGCTTCCATAAATAGATCCGGCAGGCAGACGCCGGTAAACAAATCATGTGTACGCTGCCGCTCATCTCCATTGTTCAGCCGTACGTCGAGGAAAGAATGGATGTCCTTGTGCCATACATCAAGATAGACGGCAATCGCTCCCTGGCGCTGACCGAGCTGATCGACTGAAACGGCAGTATTGTTAAGCTGCTTCATCCAGGGAATGACTCCCGAGCTGACCCCTTTAAACCCTTTGATATCACTGCCCCTGCTGCGGACTTTCCCTAAGTAGATGCCAAGACCCCCTCCATTTTTACTGAGAGTCGAGACATCCGTATTACTGTCAAAAATACTTCTCAAATCGTCCTCCACCGTGTCAATAAAGCAGCTGGAAAGCTGTCCATAACTTTTACCCGCATTCGCCAGAGTAGGTGTGGCGACTGTCATATACAGATTTGAAAGTGCCCAGTACGCATCTTTTATCAATGAAAGCCGTTCTTCTTCTTCATCCATCAACAGGGTCATAGCGATAATCATGAACCTCTCCTGAGGGAGTTCGTAAACTCTTCCATCATGTGATTTTGTCAGATAACGTTCGGCGAGGGTTACAATGCCGATATACGTGAACAGCTTGTCTTTTGAAGGGTCCAATAATGATTCAAGCTGCTTGACTTCTTCCCGGCTGTACGCTTCGAGCAGACGCGGATCATATAGTTTTTTCCCGACAAGTTCTTGTATCAAATCAAAAAAAGAACTGTATGGATTTAAGGGATCAAGCCCTCTTGACCGGCTGCCTGCAAGATAAAGATTTTCCAAGTACAGATAAGAAGCTGCATACGTCCAGTCCGGTTCTTCTGCTGATATCCTCTCAACAGAGGACAAGATTAATTGATGATAAAGCTGCTCTTCGGAGATTTCCATTTTCACTTGAAGAAGTGCTTTGATCTTCTCTTCAAACGAAGTCATATCCAACTGTGGGAATTCTCCCTTCAGCTTTTCGAAGACCATCTCGGCAGTTGATGATGTTTTTTCTGTTTGGATCATTGTCATTTCAAACTTTCCTCCCGTATTTGATCAATCCAACCGTAACATTCACTTTTCGGAAGAGAATATAAAAAGGCCCATCCTCTTATTAGGATGGGCCGCGATGATATGAAATAACAGACAAATGCAGAAATTCTATTATTCTATCCCCGCATATCCTCCCAATTCCCGAAGAAGATCGTACGTAATAAATACGGCAGGTCTCCTGACTCGTGCTTCATCCTACTATAAGGCCTTCCCATCTTTTTCAAGATAGTGGATATTCCTTAGTTCGTCATCACTTACAGTTGCGGGGACAGTTCTGGAATTTCACCAGATTCCCTATTAAGCCCTCATGGACACCGTATTTACAGATTTTATTGAATCAATCAATATATAGTTATATAAACTAATCGAAACACAACTTATTGTGCTCTTTTTATCATAGTTTAGTTCCATAGATTTTTCAAGCAGTAATCAACACTCCTTTATTAATGAAAAATCAGTCTATAATTAAATATGCTTATAATTATCTTTTTCATTAAAAATGCACGCACACCCCTGAATTGAGAGCAATAAAGTCCCGTAAAGCCCGATTACATATATATTCGCCGGTTGAGCAGCACGCTCATAAATCCTATAATCCTATTAGAAGGTTGTTTGACAGTATTCTTTGGTCCCCAATATTTGACGGGCTGCTTACACGGGATCCCCCATAGTAAGCAGCCTTTTTTTGATAACCGGCTGAATAAAGCTTTAAACGTCCGTGAAAACTAACAAAATCTTGTATTTCATGGTTGTTACAAAGTGATTAAATCAGACAAAAAGGTTTATTTTTACTAAATAATCATATAAAATGCGCATTAAGTGATTTTTTTAATCCCCTCTTTTGAAAGGAGAACATAATATGAAGAAGTTAATGAGTGCTTTATTAATATCGATTATGGCGATTGCTTTGGCTGCCTGCGGAAATGGAGATGAAGCGAAGCAGTCGGAGGATAAACCAAAAACTGAAGAGAAAAGCAAAGATCAGCAAGAGCAAGCTAAACAAATGGAAGAAATGCAAAAGAAAATGGATAAACAAAAAGTGGACAAAGACAAGGTCGTTGCCGTCGTTAATGACGAGGAGTTAAAGGGTGAAGATTACAATAACATCCTTACTTCGTCTCAGATGCAATTCCAGCAAATGGGACAGGACCCAACCACTAAAGAAGCTTCTGAACAAATCAAGAAACAAACAATCGACAGTCTTGTCGGCCAGACCCTTCTTATGCAGCAAGCAGACAAAAAAGGGTACAAAGCAAGCGAAGAGGAAATTGACAAACAGCTTGACGAGGTTAAAAAGCAATATAAGGACGAAAAAGAATTTGAAAAGGCAATGAAAGAAGCCGGCTTCTCGATGAAAGAATTAAAAACCCAGGTTGCTGAAAACATCAAATACACTAATTATGTAGAAAAAGAAATTAAAGTGGATGAAGTGACTGAAGATGAAATGAAGAAATTTTATGATCAGTTTGCCAGCCAGCAAGGCAAAGAACAAAAAGCACCTAAGTTTGAAGAAGTCAAGCCGCAAATCAAGCAGCAGCTTGAACAGCAAAAGAAACAAGAAAAACTTGTTCAACACGTAGAAGACCTGAAGAAAAACGCCAAAGTAGACGTTAAAATATAATTGCCTATTATGGCTGGGACAATAGTCATTTAGTCTAAGTAAACCCGAACTTGTTTGCATGCAATTAAGCAAATTAGTTCGGGTTTTTAATTTGTTCTGTCTCTAAATTAAATAAGAGCCTGAGAATAGGGCTCGGAAGGCAAAGAGTAATACCGGAATGGAAAATCCACGTGCCTTCTGTGTGATATATCTAAATAGATTAACTCACATTCCGAGTTCGTGGATCGGATCTTTATACGGAAAGATAAAATGTGAAAACCCACGAATATCAGAGTGCTGACCGCAGTTGAGATTTTTGCCTTCGTGCCGTGTTCTTACCTTCTGTTCCATCAAAGAAAAAGGAGAATCAAGACGAATGAATATAAGTTAAAATCCATTTTTATGGAATGGAAGTGTGTAAACTTATCCGTATTCAAAACCGGTTCCAGCGGTTGATTGGAGGGCAAAACTTAGACTCCTCCCTTGAGACCTGTCCAGCTCCGGCGGCTAGCTCCTCGAGGTCGCGACGAGGAGGCTCACCAACCGCCCGGGGAAAGCGAAGTTTTGCACGGAAATCATTAGCGGTATAAAGAGCACATACTGATTTTATTCGTCTATATATGATAACTTTTTAGTCTTGTCCCGATCTCTTTTTACTTATAACGTTTTTTCTTCATTCAGATGGGTAAAGTGTATCCAACGGAAATCAACACCGGCATCAACCCTACAACAAAGGAGCTGAAACAATGAACAAGCGTACAAATGATCACCCTGAACAAGTGAACAAAGACAAAGAAGGCATCCTTGACCAGCATGAAAGCGAACAAAATGTAGACCCGATCCCGCTCGAAGACTTAAAGAAGGAACAGCGGGAAGAAAAAAAGAAACACCATACAAAAGATGATTCTTCAAGCGAAGAGTAAACGTAAATATTCAATTTCACAATTTTAAAATCATAAAGAAGCCGCGGTACAACCATGATTGTACCGCGGCTTTTATGTTCATGGGATTATTTATTTAACCAATCAGTATGAAAGGTTCCTTCCTTATCAATCCGCTGGTAGGTATGAGCCCCGAAATAATCGCGCTGAGCCTGCAGAAGATTAGCTGGAAGCGATGCCGCACGGTAGCTGTCAAAATAAGCAATAGCACTGGCGAGCCCCGGGACAGGAATTCCCAATTTAATGGCCGTTGCCGCTACATCACGGGCATCTTCCTGATAATTCTCCACAATCTCCTTGAAATAAGGATCTAACAACAGGTTTGTCAATTGAGGTTCACGGTCATAAGCCTTCTTGATTTCCTGGAGGAAACCGGCGCGGATGATGCATCCTCCCCTGAAGATCATGGCAATCTCTCCAGGCTTAAGGTTCCAATTATACTCCTCGGATGCTGACTGTAATTGCGCAAAACCTTGGGCATAAGAACAAATCTTACTTAGATACAAAGCTTTTCGGATTTTCTCGATGAAGTCTTCCTTGTTACCGTCGAATTTGCTGTTTTCCGGCCCTTTGAGGATCTTGCTTGCCTTCACACGTTCTTCCTTCATGGCAGAAATAAAACGGGCGAATACGGATTCCGTTATGATTGACAAAGGTACACCAAGGTCCAGGGCGGAAATACTGGTCCATTTTCCTGTTCCTTTTTGGCCGGCCGTATCAAGAATGACCTCAACCAAAGGTTTACCTGTTTCTTCATCGATTTTGGTGAAGATATCTGCCGTAATCTCGATCAAGTAGCTGTCAAGTTCTCCTTCATTCCATTCTTTAAATATCTTATGGAGTTCATTTGCATCCAGTCCGAGTACATTTTTCATTAAGTAGTATGCTTCACATATAAGCTGCATATCACTGTATTCTATTCCATTGTGGACCATTTTCACATAATGTCCGGATCCATCAGGCCCGATATATGTGCTGCATGCCTCACCATTTACTTTTGCAGAAATGGCAGTAAGGAACGGCTCAAAGAGATCATATGCTTCTTTTTGGCCGCTTGGCATGATAGCAGGACCATAAAGCGCGCCTTCCTCACCACCGGATACACCCGCACCGATAAAATTGATCCCTTTTTCCTCAAGGGCTTTATTGCGGCGTATCGTATCTTCAAAATACGTATTCCCGCCATCCATCAGGATATCCCCTTTATCTAAATATGGCAGAAGGGAATCGATTGCTTTGTCGGTAATCTCCCCTGCCGGAACCATCATGACGATTTTTCTCGGCTTTACAAGCATTTCTGTAAAAGCTTCCACACTGCTTGTACCTGTCAATTGTTTATCATTATGTTCTTCAAGGATTTCATTCACTTTTTCCTCAGTAACATCATAAATGGCGACTGAGTACCCTCTGCTTTCAAAATTCAGAGCAAGGCTTTTCCCCATAACTCCGACACCAACAACACCAATTTGTTGTTTAGCCATACTATCCTTCCTTTCCTTGCTAAAAAAACTTTTTTCAACGTAACTATTATAATACGAAATAAATTTTCATGCTAAAATTTAATGAAAAAACTTTTCATAACGCTGATTTTTTTTAGATAATCTCATTCTTTCCATGTGAATAATTCTCCATTCAAATAAGAAGGCCAGCTTTCCGCAAAATAGGAAAAGCTGCGGCGGTTCGCTCCTAGCCGCCGCAGCTGGACAATAAAAAAAGCGGACCAAAGGATCAGTCCACTTTTGATTAGAAAGTTATTTAATTGGGCTGGTCAATTCGTTCAATAATGGTGGCATTGGCCATTCCGTGCCCTTCGCACATTGTCTGCAGGCCAAAGCGCCCACCTGTCCTTTCGAGCTCATGCATCAGTGTGACCATGATGCGCGCACCACTTGCGCCAAGTGGATGACCCAGGGCAATCGCACCGCCATTCGGGTTCAGTTTCGATGGGTCGGCTTTCAACTCTTTCAACCAGGCAAGGGCGACAGGTGCGAAAGCTTCATTCACTTCAAATACATCAATATCGCTTAAAGATAATCCTGATTTATCCAATGCTTTCTTTGTAGCCGGTATGGGTCCGGTCAACATTAAAGTGGGATCAGAGCCCGTGACAACACGGGTGTGGAGTTTGAATCTGGCACTCAACCCAAGTTCAGCTGCTTTTTCTTTACTCATAAGCAGGAGTGCTGCCGCTCCATCGCTTATTTGACTCGAGTTGCCTGCATGGATGATCCCGTCTCCTTTAAATGCAGGTTTCAATGTTGAGAGGATATCAACAGTAGTCCCCTGCCTCGGCCCTTCATCTTTATGAAAATAGAACATGTCTCCTTCGTCGCTTAGCACTTCAATGGGCATGATTTCATCATTAAAACGATTTTCCATCTGGGCTTTTATCGCTTTTTGATGACTTTCAAATGCAAACTCGTCCAGGTCCTTGCGGTTGAATCCATATTTTTCTGCTATTCGTTCTGCGGATAATCCCTGGTGGATGATTTCATGCTGTTGTTTTAATTTTTCACTGAAACCCGCTTTTCCATAGTTGGATGCAATGGGCACCCTCGACATATTTTCCACACCTCCTGCAATGACGATATCCATATCCCCGGAGAGGATCGCCTGTGCAGCAAAGTGTACAGCCTGCTGTCCCGACCCGCATTGACGGTCGATGGTTGTCCCCGGCACTTCGATGGGAAACCCGGCTATCAAGGCGGCAACTCTTGCGATATCACCAGCCTGCTCTCCTGATTGGGTGACACATCCGAGAATGACATCATCTACATATTTTGGTTCAATGCCGGATTTTTTCATTAACCCTTTAAGGATTTCACCTGCAAGATCATCTGGCCTCATATTCTTTAGTGCACCGTTTCTCCTTCCGACAGCCGACCTGATCCCCTCAACAATAACTGCTTCCCTCATAAACATCCTCCTTTAAAGGCCTAAATTCTTCGCAATGATCACCTTCATGATTTCATTTGTTCCTGCATAAATACTTGCAACCGGAACATCCCTGTACCTTCTTGCAATTTCATACTCTTCCATATATCCGTATCCCCCGTGAAGCTGCATACATTCCGCTGCAACCCTCCTGGACATTTCGGTAAGTTTTAATTTAGCCATGGAAACTTTAGTGTCCACGTTATTCCCTCTCATATGTTCTGCAATCAGCCCGTCCAGAAAAGCCCTTCCCATTTCGATATCGGCAGCCATATCCGCCATTTTGAATTGGATATGCTGGAATTGACTGATTGACTTGCCAAATGCCTGCCTGCTTTTTATATAGTCCATGGTAAGGGCAAACATATGCTCAGACGAAACCTGAGCAGCAATGGCCACTACAAGACGCTCCTGCTGCAGCTTCTTCATAAGATAACGGAACCCTTTCCCTTCTTCACCGATAAGATTATGTTTTGGCACCCGGCAGTCTTCAAAAATCAATTCAGCAGTATCCTGACAGTGAAGCCCGACTTTCCCAAGTTTCCTCCCCCTTGAAAACCCTTCCGTACCACTCTCCACTGCCAGAAGGCTGATTCCTTTATAAGGAGGGACTGCCTCGGTATCTGTTTTACATGCAACGATAACCAGGTCTGATTGAATCCCGTTTGTAATAAATGTTTTTTGACCGTTTACAATATAATGATCACCTTTCAGACGGGCTGTCGTCTTGATTCCTGCCAAATCAGATCCCGTACCAGGTTCAGTCATCGCGATAGCAGTTATCATATCACCATTTGTACATCGGGGAAGCCAGCGCTTCTTTTGTGCTGAAGTTCCATACTCGCTTATATACGGGACAACTATATCATTGTGCAGTCCAATCCCGATCAAACCGGAGCCGACCCGCTCCAATTCTTCGTTGATGATGACAGAGAAGCCCCAATCCACACCGCTTCCTCCGTATTCTTCTCCTGCGTCAGGACATAAAAACCCGTAATTCCCCATCTTCTTCCAAAAAGATTTCGGGACAATTCCGTCCTTTTCCCATTGTTCGTAATGAGGATAAGCTTCTTTTTGCAAAAATTTACGGAGGGATGTTCTGAATATCTCGTGATCTTCTGTCAAATATGGGTGATTCACATTTATCTCCCCTTTTAACTGCGTTTGAATATATAAAATGAATGACTAACCATTCATTTAAAGAAAGGATGGTTATTTCGGCTGCATGCGAATCGCCCCGTCCAGTCTGATTGTCTCCCCATTCAGCATCGGATTCTCCACGATTGCTTCAACAAGTTGTGCGTATTCTGAAGGGTATCCGAGCCTTGCAGGAAACGGGACCGATGTTCCCAATGTATTACGTGCCTGTTCAGGCAGGGAGTCGAACATCGGTGTGTGGAATAGGCCCGGGGCGATCGTCATCACCCTTATCCCATCACTTGCCAGCTCTCTTGCAATCGGAAGCGTCATTCCTGCTACACCTGCCTTGGATGCACTGTAAGCTGCCTGGCCGATTTGTCCATCAAATGCCGCAACCGAGGCCGTATTTATAATGACTCCCCTCTCTCCAAACTCATTCCCTTTATTTCCCTTCATCTTTAGAGCAGTCAAACGAAGGACATTGAATGTGCCGATTAAATTCACTTCAATCACTTTGGAGAACTGCCCAAGTGAATGAACACCCTTACTTCCGACTACTTTTGAAGGCGGGGCGATCCCCGCACAGTTTACAACCAAATTGATGCTTCCAAAAGAATCGACTGCATGTTGAAGGGCCCAGGCAACTTCTTCTTCACTGGTCACATCCGTTTTTTGAAAAACCACGCTCCCGGCCAATTCCTCTTGCAGTTTCATCCCCTTCCCTTCATCCAGGTCAAGAATAAAAGCTTTTCCCCCTTTTTTAACGATACTCCTTACAGTCGCTTCCCCCAACCCGGAAGCACCCCCTGATATCACCGCTAAGCAATCTTTTGTCTTCATTAAACCATCTCCCGTTATTTGTTTTCCATTTCTATTTTATCTTTGAATGAATTAAAAAGAAATAATTTTAAGAAGATTCAGTTTATTATTTCCGATAAAAAAACAGACCCATCAAAAGATGAGTCTGTTTTAGAAGTTTAAAATCAATTATTTCTTAACAACGTTAGCTGCTTGTGGTCCACGAGCACCTTGTTCGATGTCGAAAGAAACTTCTTGACCTTCGTCAAGTGATTTGAAACCTTCACCTTGGATCGCTGAGAAGTGTACGAATACATCGTCTCCACCTTCTACTTCGATGAATCCAAAACCTTTTTCTGCGTTAAACCATTTTACTTTACCATTTTCCATGAAAAATGCCTCCTAATGTGCTTAGCACACAATGTATTACTATTCTTGCGATATCAGGTGAAAAATCAAATCTTGTTCTTCCCTCGTATACCGGACAAAAATAATTCTTCTATAGAATAACAGGATTCTAAGAAATAAGCAAGTAAACATGAGCCCAGTTTATAAAGTCAGACGACTTACTATTGAAGAATACCCTGACTGTTTTGAACTTTCAATGTTTAAATATCATTACTGCTTTCAGCAATACTTGAAATTTTATATGGTATAATAAAGATAGTTGAAAGGAAGTGTCATATGAAATCCACTAAAAGTTTGTTTCCTAATGGATCTCTGGCTACGATTAAAGAAACCGGGGAAACGGTCACCATCTTGAAATCACAATATGTTAAAAATATGAAACGTTATTCGTATATTGTCAAAGAACATCCAGGCACCTTCTTCTTTGAAGAGGAATTGACCAGGGGAGAATAACAGTCTGAAGCTGCAGATCCATTTGTACTGCAGCTTTTTTATTTACGCATAATATGTTCTGAGCAGCAAAAAAGCCGCCGTCCAGTTAAATGGGACGGCGGCTTTTATTGTGATGACCTGTGAGGGACTTGAACCCCCGACCCCCACCCTGTCAAGGTGATGCTCTCCCAGCTGAGCTAACAGATCGATTTAAACTACATTTATTATTATAGCGCGAATTAAAGGAATGTCAATATATTCTTATGGATATTTTGTCGAAAAATTTATAGACTATATGTATATAAGAACGAACGTTCGCATATACTGTTTATACACCGACAGAAAGGAAGGTCAGGATGAACAAACTTCTTATCCGTTCTCTCACCGAACAGTCACCGGTTGAAATCATCTATATGGCTGACCCTGATAAAACCACAAAAAGAAAAGTCATTATTAAAAAAGTGAATGTGGATTCTGTGACTGCTTATTGCTTCCTTCGAAAACAGCTTCGTACTTTCCGGATCGATTGCATTCTTGCTGCTTATCCGCTAATGAAACACAACGATCGTTTTTTTTCGTCAAAAAGAGGATGACCGATATGGTCACCCTCTTTTTACATTTATACAGTTGCTTGTTTAGGGCGTTTGTCTTCCCTTTTAATGAAGAATTGTACAGCCAGTAATAAACCGAATGAAACCAATCCGATGATATCCGACATTCCTTCCGGGTAAATCAGCATAAGTCCCGATGCAACCAGGAGGAATCGTTCAATTACATACAACCTGCGGTACCAATAACCGATCATCCCGGCACCGATTGCAATCATTCCTGTCACTGCGGTAAATACAACCCATAATAATTGAGGTATGGTCGTATCGATCATAAGCAGTTCAGGTGAGAGCACGAACATATACGGTATGATGAATGCCGCTATGGCCAGTTTTGCGGAATTGACACCCGTCCGTATCGGTTCGCCGCCTGAAACCCCGGCTGCCGCGAATGCAGCAAGTGCAACCGGAGGAGTGATATCCGCTATGATACCGAAATAGAAAACAAATAAATGAGCCGAAAGCTCCGGTGCACCCAGTAAGATAATGGCGGGTGCGGCAATGGTGGATGTAATGACATAGTTAGCAGTGGTCGGTGATCCCATTCCCAGTACAATCGATGCAATCATCGTAAAGAACAAGGTCAACAGGAGTTTTCCCTGGGCAGAACTCGTTAAGTCAGCAGCGAGGTCAACCAGCCCGTTGGCAAGTGTCAATCCCAGTCCTGTCTTAGTTACCACTCCGACAATGATACCCGCAGCCGCCGTAGCCACAGCAACAGAAAGAGCGGTGCGTGCACCATCGACCAGCGCATCGACTGCATCCATGAATCCGATTCTTGTTTCTTTACGGATCGCACTGATTGCGACAGTCGCCACGATTGACCAGAGTGCGGCCCTCATTACGCTCATTCCGCTAACAAGAAGGATGATGACTGTCAATATAGGAAGAAGCAGATAAATCTTCTTCAAGACTTCTTTTTTATCCGGCATTTCTTCATCCGATAGTCCGCGCAAGCCAAGTCGTTTGGCTTCAAAATGCGTCATGATCCAAATACCGGTAAAATACAATACAGCTGGAATGGCAGCCGCTTTGGCTATATCCCAATAGGAGATCCCTCCGATGAATTCGACCATCAGAAAGGCAGCGGCACCCATGATAGGCGGCATGAGCTGCCCGCCTGTCGAAGCGGCTGCTTCCACTCCTCCGGCAAACTCTTTTCGGTATCCAAGTTTTTTCATCATTGGAATTGTAAAAGAACCTGAAGTGACAACATTCGCTACAGAACTTCCGCTGATCGTACCTTGCAGGGCACTCGAGAAGATGGCAACCTTTGCCGGCCCCCCCGTGCGCTTACCTGCAATGGCAACAGCCAGATCATTGAAATATTGGCCAACACCTGTCTTCACAAGAAACGCCCCGAATAACAGGAACAGGAATATGAATGTAGCCGAAACGTATAACGGCGTACCAAGTATCCCTTCTGAAGTGAAGAACATCGTTTTAACGATGTCATCCCAATCATAGCCCCGATGAGCAAGGAAGCCCGGCATCTGTCTTCCGTAATACATATAAAGCAGGAAGACTGAAGAGATAATCGTGATCGGCAGTCCTACTGCACGTCTTGTTGCTTCCAACACCAACAGGATGGCTGCAAGTCCAACGTAAAAATCCAGACTGGTCATAAGCCCTACACGGCTTACGATATCATCCTGCATGATCGGCCAATAAGCACCGATACAAATGGAAATGGCAGCCAATACGACGTCATACCATGCCAGCTTATTTAATTTCAAGTTCTTTTTCCTTGCAGGGAAAAGAAGGAATACAAGAGATAAGGCAAAACCTAAATGAATCGACAGCAATAACTGTCTCGGGATGAATTGGAATATGGATGCTGTCAATTGAAATAATGAGAATGCTAAGAGACCAAAAAATATGATCCATTTAAACAGGCCGGATTCCAATTTCCTTGTAGAAGATTCCGGATCGTATTTTTCTAATAATTCTTGTTGTTGTTCTGCAGTAAGAGACTCAAATTTTTTATCTTTTTCCAACAACAATCACTCCTTTCCATTGGCTGAACAGCGATACTTTTTTAAAATGCATCCTAACGATGGATCCCTCTTTGAAGTACTCTTTCAATGGATATACTTCACCGTCATAGACAAGCCGGTGATTAGCCACCACTTGTCCGATCTGTATGTCGATGAACGGGAATTCTCTGTCCATATTCGAAATGGCATACCTGCCATCTTCCGTTCTGGTGAATACTTCCCGGCCTTCTGCGTCAGAAGGCATTCCGATCGCTGTGTCTTCGTATAACAGTTTTGTTTGACGTATTTTATTTGCAGGTGTTTGGCGATAGATTTCCTCTACCTCTGACAGGTGGATGGAATGGGTATAGAGGATTGAAAATGATTTATCTTTACTGATCGAGAAATAAGCGGGTTTGTCTTCGTACTCCCTCGGTTCTATCACCAGGAATGTTTGTAAAGGAAGAAAAATGAATGATGTGAGAATAAGAAAAAGGAGAGCGGCCACTGACAGGTATTTCTTTTTCATCGCTTATCCCCCTTTCCATTTCTTCAAAACAAAAGAATAGACCGTGATAAGCGGCCTATCCTTTGTTCATCCCGGGGTGAAACTATTATTCTTCTGAAATACCTTTTTCATCAAAATATTTCTTTGCACCCGGATGCAATTCGATACCCATACCCTTTAATCCATTCTCAGCTTTGATCAGCTTACCTTTTGCATGGGTGATCTGGTCTGTATTTTCAAAGATTGCTTTTGTTACATCATAAATGACATCTTCAGAGATATCCGCATTAGTTACAAGCATCGCGCTTACAGCAACGGTCGTGATTGCTTCATCCACTTTACTATACGTACCGGCAGGGATTTCATCCTCGGCATAGTATGGATATTTCTCGATAAGTTCTGCAATCTTGGCTGACTCAACAGGAACGATGGAAATATCTTCAGTCGCTGCAAGTCCTTCCACCGCTCCGGTCGGAGTACCTGAAGTAATGAATGCCGCGTCGATTGTTCCATCCTGGATCCCCGTAGTAGAATCATCGAAAGACAGGTTGCGGGCTTCAAGGTCTTCAAGTTTCATACCGTGGATTTCAAGGATCTGTTCTGCGTTCAAAAGTGTACCTGAACCTGCTTCACCTACTGAAACGACTTTCCCTTTAAGGTCTTCCACTGATTTGATGCCGGATTTCTTAGTTGTTACGATTTGGATCGTTTCAGGATATAAAGTGGCGATACCGCGTGCATTCTCTACTTTATTATCAGAGAACATTTGCGTACCTTCTGAAGCATATGAAGCTATATCTGTCTGTGTAAAAGCGATTTCAGTTTTACCATCTTTAATTGAAGCCATGTTCTCGGCAGATGCACCAGAAGTGGATGCCGAAGCTTTAATTCCGGTTTCATCTTCAATGATCTTTGCGAAGGTACCTCCAAGCGGATAGTATGTACCTCCAGTTCCACCTGTAGCGATTCCGATGAAATCTACTTTTTCATCACCATCGGAACTTCCGCCGCCAGCTCCGCCTCCGCATGCCGCAAGTACGGCAGACAGAATAAGAAGCAAGGCAGTGCTTAAGAATAAACTGCGTTTTTTCATAATCTGTACCCCCTATTAAATTTTCTACTTTCCCGTAATCAATTGTATCACAAACTGTAACATTCTTGTCAAACAGGATACATAAACTTATAATTTTTTTCATAAAAAAACTATCCATCACCCATCAACCCTCCGCAACATCAGATTTACCGCTATATTTCATCGTGTTGCAGAGTTGTAAAATGCATGAGAAATGTATAAAGCGTTTCCAAAATACCTGCTGGATATTCACCGGAAACAGATAATTGTCCACGTAAAAAAGACTGAAGGACGTCAATGACCCTTCAGTCAAACTGTTATACATCAGTTTTTCTTATCCGATTAATTCTTCATCCTCAAATTGCTTTTTATCTTCGCTTGAAATGTTTTCTTCCTTGTCCCGAAGACTGTGCGCGATCCGTGAAGAAGCGTTCGCTGCGATGCTCGCGATGATATCATCAAGGAAGGTATGAACACCCTTCCCGTTTTTCGTATCCAGCTTGCGAATGATCCCGATCTTATTCTTATCTAAATGGCCGAAGGTCGTCACGGCAATGCTTCCATAGCCCAGTGCGGCACCGAGCGCTATTGTCTCATCCACCCCGAACAGCCCTTCGTCGGTTTCGACGATTGATTGGAGGGGCTCTGAGAGCATCTTCTTTTCTGCAAGCTGATCCAATTCCACGCCAACTAAGATGGCATGCTGAATTTCCCTTTTTAAAAGTACTTTTTTCACGCTGTCTATACAATCTTCCATTTCCAATTCAGAATGGTATGGGAACTGCATTTCAAAAACGATTTCAGCAATATCCTCTATTAACACTCCCCTGTCTTGAAGTTTCTGGAGTGCTGCCTGGGTGACTTCTTTTGAATGTATCGGTTTTTGCATTTTATGTACCCCTTTCTAACTTTTCTTCCATAGTGGAATTATAACACTTTTTAGAATTTTCTCTCCCTGATCTGCTTGAAGGATTTACATGTAAGATTGTGATACAATCTTTTTGTAAACGTTATCGAAGAGAATCAGGAGGGTTATGTATGACTGTAAACAGAGGTACCGTGAACGAATTGAACCTCTTCAGTAAAGAGCTGAATGAGGAGATAAAGATGCTGGTGTATCTCCCTGCGACTTTTTCTCCCCTTTATAAATATTCTATATTGATTGCGCAGGACGGCAAGGACTATTTCCAGCTCGGCAGGATCCCCCGTCTGGCAGATGATTTTTTGAATAATAAAGAGATAGAAAACATGATCATCGTAGGCGTACCATATAAAGATGTAGAAGACAGAAGAAGAAAGTATCACCCTCACGGAGAAGAAAACGATGCTTATATCCGTTTCCTGGCCCATGAACTTGTCCCTTATCTTGATGAGCATTATCCGACTTATCATATGGGAATGGGACGTGCCCTTATCGGTGATTCATTAGGGGCAACCGTCTCACTGATGACAGCCTTAAAATATCCCAATACCTTTGGAAAGGTTATTCTTCAATCACCGCTCGTAAATGAAAAAGTACTGAATGAAGTTGAAAACTTTGCCCACCCCCATCTTTTAAATATCTACCATGTAATAGGAACCAAAGAAACTGAAGTAAAAACAACCGATGGTAAAGTAAAAGACTTCCTTACGCCAAACCGCCAGCTCCATGAACTGTTCAACGAAAAGAAATTCACCACTTTCTATGAAGAATTCGAAGGTGACCATACGTGGAAACACTGGCAGCCGGACCTGAAAAGGGCCCTTCCCATGATGTTTGGGTGAAATGCTGTTACAGACACCATGAAAGTGAATTCTCCCACACAGTGGGAGAAGTTCCCTTTCGTTCGCCCTATATTAAATTTTTGAAAAATTTGCTATACTATATTTATACTAATTGTTTTTACAAGTAACAGTATATAGAGGAGGTTTGAAGACAATGAACTATGGTGTTGTCATTTTCCCATCAAAAAAGCTTCAGGATTTAGCAAATTCTTATCGTAAACGATACGATCCTCATTACGCTTTGATTCCACCGCATTTGACCCTGAAAAATGTGTTCTCTGCTGATGATGATCAAATAAAAGAAATCGCCGATAAATTAAGGAACGTCGCAAAGAAATATGACCCCTTTAACTTAAAGGTTTATAAGGTCAGCTCATTCCAGCCTGTGAACAATGTCATTTATTTCAAAGTGGACCCTACCCCAGAATTAGAAGGGCTTCACCATGATATGCATAAACAGGACGTATTGGACGATGAGCCTGAATTCGCTTTTGTTCCGCATATCACGATTGCACAGAAACTTTCAAACGATGAACATTCCGATATTTATGGTTCACTGAGCATGCTGGGTGTGGATCACGAAGAAACGGTAGACCGTTTTCATCTCCTCTATCAGCTTGAGAACGGTTCATGGACAGTTTATGAAACATTCCGCCTTGGAAAGGACTAATGCAGTTGAACGTAGAAATCGCTCAATCGGAATCACAGCTTGAAGATGTTTTCAGTGTAAGAAAAACCGTGTTTGTGCAGGAACAGAATGTTCCTTTGGAAGAAGAAATCGATGAACATGAAAATCAATCGACCCACTTCATTTTGTATGACGGGGGCAGTCCGGCGGGGGCAGGAAGATTCCGTCTGCTGGACGGAATCGGAAAGGTTGAACGTATCTGTGTGTTGAAAAGCCTGCGCGGTAAAGGGGCAGGCAGGGATATCATGCAGGCCATTGAACATTACGCTTCTGGGTGCTCCATTTCCAAACTTAAACTCAATGCGCAGACCTATGCGATCCCTTTTTATGAAGGCCTGGGTTATAAGGTTGTCTCTGAGGAATTCATGGATGCAGGGATCCCTCACAGGACGATGGTTAAAACCATATCTTAATCAGTCAGTACAAACCAAAAGATCAATCACCCATCACCAAGGGAGATTGATCTTTTTTTGTCGAAATACATATAACAGGCGTATAAACGTATATGTACTGGCCGATAATGTAGAAATATATGGGGAGGGATACTATGGAGTACATGTCAATAGTCGTAGAGCTCGTCGTCGGCTATTTCGCCCTTTTGTTTTTAACGAAAATATTAGGGAAAACTCAAATCACCCAAATTTCTGCCTTTGACTTTATCTCTGCATTGATATTGGGCGAATTGGTAGGGAATTCCCTTTATGATAACGAAGTGAGTGTCTGGCAGATCCTTGCGGCGATTTTCATCTGGGGATTTTTAATTTTCGCCACGGAATTCATTACGCAAAAATCCAGAAGGTTCCGTCATGTTCTGGAAGGTACGCCCGCGATTGTCATAAATAAAGGAAAAATAGATTTCAACGTATTAAAGAAGAATCACCTCGATTTGAATCAGCTGCAGCATTTACTGAGGGCAAAAGATATTTTTTCTGTCAGGGAATGTGAGTATGCGCTATTGGAAACAAATGGAACATTAAGCGTCCTTAAAAAACCTTTGTTCGAAAATGTACAGCGGTCAGACTTGAATATCCAGCCCACTCAAGTAAGTCTCCCGCTCTCATTGATCATTGACGGGGAGATTGTCTATGATAATTTAAAAATAGTGCACCAGCAGGAAGATTGGCTGATGCACGAAATAAATAAAAAAGGTTTCCAATCACACAAGGAGGTCCTCTATGCAGAATGGAAAGAAGGAGAGGATTTACTGGTCCAGGGATATTAGTCAAGAAACTGAAACCCTCGGTTCATTATCCCTGATATAGAACCTTATTGCCCCTATACGTTCCAGGTGTGTTAAATAAGCGGTCACAGAGGTACGGAACAAAAGCCACTGACCCAGATTCTTCGCGTCAATCGTATGTAAGGTCAGAAATTCTTTGGTCAGGCTCTCCAAGGACTCACCGTCCTCTTTATTTTCAATCAATTGAAAAAGAGCATGAATCCTTTCTTCATGGACTTTTTGATTCTGTCGGATGGTTTCGCTGAAGTCTTCTTCATATCGTCCATGCCCCGGTATCGCTCCTTTACACTTTATGTGAAGGAGTTTTTCCAATGTGGAAAGAGTCTGGTCTGCATCGATAATAAACGGAATCACATGTTTTTCGAGGGCTTCAGTACCAAAATAACCGTCCGCTGCGTATAGTATATCCTCAATCAGCAAGCCTTTCTGGGCATAGGAGTGGCCGGGCATATCCAGGGCCTCGATGACAAAAGGTCCGATTTCATTCTCCCCGGTTTCAATGTGGAAATCTACTTTGACTGGAGGGCCTTCGAGAAATTTATTCCTTAATTCATTAATGGGATTGGCGCCATTGAATAGATAGATCGGTTCAAGAAGCGGGTTTTCAATGATGGCTGATTCCATGGGAGGGCTGTATAGAGGTATCCCGGTTTCTTTCTTTAAATATGCTGCACCTCCGAAATGATCTGTATGGGCGTGCGTGACGATACAGTAATCCAGCGGAAGTTCTTGTAGTTTCAGCAATCTCAAGACCTTCTTTGCTGCAGACTCATCCAGCCCTGCATCAATAAGAAGACCCTTCCCATCCTTCTGACAATACCCTATGTTCACTGCTCCTGTAAATGCGTAGCAATACTCGTTAAACTGTTGAAGCTTCAATTCCTTCATTCCTTTCAGTACAATGCTGCAAGGCTCGTACTGTTCGTGACTGCAGCGGTCCTTTACTCTATACGTATTCGTTAAAGTAAGTGCCTTTTCCTGTTGCTTTTGCCAATAACTCTTGAGGGATAATTTTTTTATGAGGTTGTCTTATGAGGGATGGTACGCCTTTTCCCTGGTCACCACTCAGCCCGGTGTGAATTTCATCACGTCCGGTTTCTTCGGGATTATTTTTTAATGCCTTTGCAGGCTGAACGGGAAAGAATCGAAAAGGATGTTTATTCACTTTCATTTCCCTTTCCTGATATTGTTTATATTGATAATGTGGAATTGGGGCGATATAGCCCATTTTCATGACCTCCTTATTATGGTTTTACCCGGTTACAGCTTTTTTAATCCGGCTCAAAAATAAAAGAGAATTAACATAAAGTACGTGTCTTCACGTTCTTTTATGTCCATTCTCTTTTAAAAATTTACTTCTTCCCTTTGTTGAGCATATTGGATATAGTCCCAAAATCGAGCTGCTTTCCGTCATTAACGATTGACTTGACAATCTTATCTTCCATTTCTTTATTAACTGGTTTGTTGGCAATTTTCGAAACCCTTTTGATTACTTTCCTGACTGTCGCTTCATCCTTGAAATTTGCATTTTGCAGTGAGTTTGCAAGCTCCAGGACTTCGTTCATATTCACGCCTGTCTTCTGCTCGAGATTTTTAAAGAAATTGTTGTTCATGAGTAAACCGCCTCCTTTTTAACTATAAGCATCATATGTATAAAAATGGAGAGCGTGAGTATTCCAAGAAAAAAAGACAGGATCCCTCTCAAAGAGGATTCTGCCTTTATTCTGCTTCATGATTAGCAGAAGCTAGCTCCGACGATGATCAACAAGATAAATAAGACGACGATCAATACAAAAGTAGAACCATAGCCTCCGCCATATCCGCAGCCACCATAACCATATCCATATCCGTAAGGCATTCAGCTTCACCTCACTTTACCTTTAGTCACTTATAACATATGTAAGTGAGGGATATTCCGTATGGGCTTTTTTCAATTTTGTTGTGTGTTTGTCCAATTAAACAGATCCAGGGTCAAATTCCCTTCACTGTCCGCCTGGGCGAGGAATACTGCCTCAAAATCAAGCTTCCTTTTCAAAAGTTCCTTTAACAGCCATGGCTTATCAAATCCAACCGCCTTCAGTGCCGCTTCATCAATTTTCCCATCAATAATGACGGCCTGCGGAGGTGTAGCCCTCTGAAAAACAGCCAGCATATCTTCTTTTACCAGAGGCTGTTTTTCTTTTTTAAGCATCACGCTTAGATCTCCATTTGTATCCAGCGTGGCAAATTCGACATCAGCAGCCCTGAAGACATCTTTTTTCCGCAATTGTTCAAGCAGTTCATCTACGGAGTATTTTTCTTTTCGCAGTGCTTTTTCATCGATTTGTCCATCTTTAATGAAAACAGAGGGCTTACCTTCTGCAAATCTCCTGAATCTGCTGCTCTTAAGAGAGATAAAAGAAAACAAAAGCGGGAATGAAAACCATAGCAGGATACTCATTAGGCCTTCACTGAGCGGGAGGCCAAGATCCATTGAAAGGGTTCCTGCAATGCTTCCGACGGTGATACCTGTTATATACTCGAAAAATGACAATTTGGACAGTTGCTTTTTCCCAAGAAGCTTTGTAATAAAGAACAGCGAAAGAAGGATAAATGAACTTCTTGCTGCAACTTCTAAATATTCCGGCATCTCATACACCCCCTGCTATCCCTTCGGTTTAAAAAGGAGAGCCCCAATGAAACCAAATACAATCGCTGCGGAAATGCCTGAGCTTGTCACTTCAAACATCCCGGTCAATACGCCTACCAGTCCATGCTCCTGTGATTCTTGCATGGCACCGTTCACTAGTGCATTTCCGAAACTCGTTATCGGGATTGTTGCACCTGCACCAGCAAAATCAATCAGCGGTTCATATAATCCAAAACCCGAAAGAATGGCCCCTGCTACCACGAGCAGGCTCAATGTATGAGCCGGCGTCAATTTTGCCACATCAAACAACAGCTGTCCGATGACGCAGATGATTCCTCCAATAACAAACGACCAAAAGAACATGGCTATCATGATTACTACCTCCCTATCCTATAAAAATTCAATGGAAACGGCATGTGCAATACAAGGGATCGTTTCTCCCTGCTGGAAGGTGAGGGGCGACAGCAGAGCGCCTGTTGCTACTACCAAGATCTTCTTATACGTACCTTTTCTCATTTCGTTCAACAGATGCCCGTAAAGGACAGTGGCTGAACACCCAGGTCCGCTTGCCCCCGATTGAACCGGCTGGTCTTCTCCATAAATGAGGAGTCCGCAATCCTTATACTGCTGATCTGTCAAAGTATATCCGTTTTCCTTCATCAGCTCCATCGCCGTCTGTCTTCCAATGGCTGCAAGATCTCCGGTTACGATCAGATCGTAATAAGAAGGGTCTCTTCCCAGATCCTGAAAATGACCGGTCATTGTATCTGCTGCTGCAGGTGCCATTGCTCCTCCCATGTTGAAGGGATCCGATAACCCAAGGTCGATGACTTTCCCGATTGTAGCGGCAGTCACACGCGGCGCTGGAGATGTGACAGCAGCACCATTGCCGACTACTGCATATCCAGCTCCTGTTACCGTCCATTGTGCAGTCGGGGGCTTTTGCCCTCCGTACTCAGTCGGATAGCGGAATTGCTTTTCAGTTGCAGAATTATGACTTGAGGCACCGGTCACTACTTTTTCAGCCCCTTGATGATTGACCAGAAATGCAGCAAGTGCCAGCCCTTCCATTGAAGTCGAACATGCTCCGAACAGTCCGAAATAAGGAAATGAAAATGTACGTGCCGCAAAGCTTGATGGAGTGATCTGGTTGATCAGGTCACCGGTCAGGAAAAATTGAATCTCATCCTTTTGCAGTTTTTGTTTGTCCAGCGCAATTTGCACTGCATCCTCGATAAGCGTTCGATTTGCTTTTTCGTATGAGTCTTGCCCCATCCATGTATCATCAAAAAAACGGTCAAAGTCATCAGACAGTTTACCCTTTTTTTCAAATGGTCCTCCCACGACGCCTGTTGATAAAATGGCAGGCTGCTTCTCGAAGACCCACGACCTTCCTCCTTTAAGCATCAAATCAACCCCCACAGGATTAATATTGTCTTGATCAGCGCCACAACGAATGCGGCAAAAACACCGAAGACTATGACGGAACCTGCCAGCTTAAAGATGTTCCCGCCCACACCAAGGACATAGCCTTCTGTTTTATGTTCAATTGCGGCTGATATGACTGCATTGCCAAATCCCGTTACAGGCACTGCGCTCCCTGCACCTCCGAATTGTCCAAGGTGGTCGTAGATGCCGAATCCAGTCAGGAGCATGGCGAAAAAGACCATAGTAGCGACTGTCGGATTCCCGGCAGTCTGCTCAGTGAAATTAAAGAAATATATATAGAAATAACTTACTGCCTGCCCGACCAGGCAAATGGCTCCGCCTACAAAAAATGCTTTTATCACATTTTTCAACAGCGGCCTTTTTGTTTCATATTGTTTTTCAATTTTTTCATATTTCTGCTGTTCGGGGGTTTTGGGTGTCTTTCCCACAGAGAATCCCTCCTACGTCTTTTCCTTCTGAAGCTGGATGATGTCTTTGAATTCTTTTTCAGCTTCTTTCTTGGAAATCGTTTTCTGCTGTATTTTTTCTTTTAAGCGGACCGTTTCCAGAAAGATTTTGTAATCGCTCGATAAAATGAAGTCTTCACCGGGATGCTTATCTTCAAGTAATTTTTCCATATCCTTTTCTATTTTTTTCATCTTAAAGCGCTGCAGATGCTTTACCTTATATACAACCAGTGTTTGTTCCTTACTTTGAATTACGGCTACATCATAGAGTTCCTTCTTCTCAGCCAATTCCTTTTTAATCGCATGGCCGAAGCTTTCCGTTTCGGGATGATCAACCAGTTCAACAGGCTCAGGGTCGGTTGTCTTTAAGAGAGCGATTTTACTTTCCTCTCCATCCTCTTTGTTGGAGCAGCCTGCAATCATTAAGAGGCTGATGATTCCTGCCAGTAAATAATTTTTCATACACGATCCCTCTTTTTTGTTTATCATCATTCTTTATTTTTTTCTTAAAGTCTGATTTTATGTCAAAAAAAAAAGACTGCTCTTAATGAGCAATCTATTTTTTCTTTGATTTCGAACCACAGCCGCAGCCGCCTTTTTTCTTTTTATTTGTTGCAGTATTTGTTGATTTAATCACATTATCTATAGAGGTTTTTTTCAATTTCATTGCCTCCTTTTGCATATGGATGATTCATTATATGTAAAAGAAAGCGTGCTTGTTTCCACTAATTACCTACACTGATTCTCTATTCCAGTACTGTACGGCAGCTTCAATGATCGCTGCCACACCGGCAACAGCGAGAAAAGTGGTGAGTGGACCGAATATGACTGGAAACAGCAGGTATCCGCCGTATAAGAACAGGCTTACCCAGATTCCTGTGCACCAATAACAGGATAGCAGTTGACCAATAAAGCCTTTAAAACCAGTCGTCTTGGGTATGAGATAGATTTCTTCCACTCCGTCCTCCACTTCTTTTACTTCATCAAAAAAGGGAGCTCTCATCCGTTCTGTTATTTTATCGAAGACAATCAGATGCGTCATCCGAAAGATGGCAAAACCAAGGGCCAACAGCTGTACCAATGTTAAATCCATTTAAGACCGCCCTTTCTATGATTGTAAATATATACAAGCCCAAATTTTTAAAAGAGGGCAGATGTCCGTTACCTAATTGCCTACGCGACAATATGTTAGTAATGTAAATGAAATTTATTTTAAGGAGGAACTTTATATGGGTTGCGGAAGAGATAGAGATTTTGGTAAAAAAGATCTCGGCTGTGTATGTCAAGCTGTGCGCGCTATCAAGGACATTCAAGATGCTGGTGACGAATGCAACGAATGCCGTAATGACTGTTTCCTTGAGCCACTGGGAACAATGGTCAGCCCTGCTAACCGTGTAAATACACGTATCTTCAAGCTGTATCTGAAGAACGGAGACACATTCAAAGCACACATCAAAGGAAAGCCTTGGAAGTCACCATTTTTCCGGGTGAAGGACATCTTCGATAATTGCTGTGCTACATTGCAAGTAGTGAAGCCAGAGCACCATCACCACGGTGGATCAGGCGGAGGCGGCAGAGGCGACGATCTTGAAGATGCAGATACAATGATGAGCGAATGGGAATTAACAGGCGACTGTATCACAGTTGACCTTGATTGCTTCTGTGCGATTCAATGCATCAAAGACGTATATGTCGACTTATGCGAAGACTGATAAGACAGAGTGACGCAAGTAAAAGCCAGCCGGGGAATTCCCGCCTGGCTTCTTTTAATGCAAGCCGATCATCTTGATGGATTTCAGCGAGTCCCTTGCTACAGATACTTCATCACCTTGGAACGTTTTTAGTCTGATCTCGGACTCAGTCTTAGTGATGAGCACCCCTTTATAGGTATCGTTACCTGTACTGAATTCACATGGAAATGGTACTTTACCGTTGATGCTCGCAGTAATGTATTCAAGTTTTTCATCCAGGTTCAACTCCTTGAATGGCGGCAGCCTCCTGAAAGCTTGCATCGGAGGCTTGGAGTCCTCCCTGGCAGCCTCATGGGCGAGACTGGTTTCTATTTCAATTTCAGATACTTCGGATACAGGGGGTGAAGTTGATACACCAGAATCAATTTTGTGACTGTCGGTTTTGTTTTCGATCGGTCTTGCAGGATTGGCTTCTTTTTTCTCTTTCCGTTTAGACGAACGATAGACCACTTGCATGTTCCCTTTGACTTCCTGCAGCTTTGGCTGCTGAATGTATAACAGTGGTTCTTTATTCGATGACTTATCTTTTTTCATGAAGTACACCTCCAATTCTTCTCCACTTTTATATGTATGCAAATGGTGCATGTCAGTTTCATTTTAAGGATAAAAAACCGGCGGGAACCACTTGGAAGAGGAGTTAAATAGGTGGTGATGGGGGTTGGATGGATTAATCCCGGATTATCCCGGCTGGCCTAAGCAGCTTTTCATACGGGATTGAAGGAATCTTTCGTTTCGGAACATTAATCTTCGAATTAATGCCGGTAATCCTTGAATTTCCGCCATTAATCTTTCAATTTCCCCCTTTAATCTTTCGATCCTAAGGATAATTCAGTCATACGGGAAAATATGGTGACACCCCGCACTTCATCAATATACTCAAAATCCAGGTAACAATAAGACACTTTTCTAGATAAAAAATCCCGCCGGCACTAATGCCGGCGGGATTAATTGTTGAATAAAGATTACCCAAGGATATGGTAGCCGGAATCGACATGGAGGTTTTCTCCGGTGATTCCCCTTGAAAGGTCGCTGAACAGGAATACAGCTGTATCTCCTACTTCTTCCTGTGTTGTATTGCGTCGCAGCGGTGCACGCTCTTCGATTTCTTTAAGGATCGAGTTGAAATCCCCCACTCCTTTAGCGGAAAGGGTGCGGATAGGGCCTGCAGAAATGGCATTTACACGGATGCCGTGCTTGCCCAGGTCACTGGCAAGGTATTTAACACTTGCTTCAAGTGACGCCTTTGCTACACCCATGACATTATAGTTCTGCATTACGCGTTCTCCGCCCAGATACGTCATGGACACAATGCTTCCGCCTTCAGTCATTAAATCCTTCGCTGCCTTTGCCACGGCAGTGAGTGAGTAAGAACTGATATTATGTGCGAGAAGGAAACCGTCTCTTGTCGTATTCATATAGTCCCCGGCAAGCTCTTCTTTATTTGCAAATGCGATGCAGTGCGCAAGGCCGTGAATCACTCCCACTTCTTCCTTTATCGAAGAGAAGCATTTGTCGATGTCTTCATCACTCGTTACATCACATGGGAAGAAAAGAGACTCTTCTCCGCCTTCCAATGTTCCTGCAAGATCTTTTACCCCTTTTTCAAAACGTTCTCCAGCATATGTAAATACCAATCGTGCACCTGATTGATGAAGTGAACGCGCAATCCCCCAGGCGATACTTCTTTTATTGGCAACCCCCATAACAACATATGTTTTGCCTGCTAATGAAAGAGTCATATTAATCCTCCTATTATTACAAGTTATTAGTACCTGATACTAATTCTACATGAAACAACAAAAAAAGAAAAGGTTCATTTCAATGATATCTTTCTTTTGGTCTCTTCAATTTGATGGATATGACGCTCTTCGTGCCTTCCGAGAAGCTCAAGCACCTGCCATACCGGCATGATGCCAAATCGATGATGAACCATTGTCTTCCCGGAAAGAGTGTCTTCTGTATGCCCCTCCATGAATTGGTCAGTCAACCTTCTTGATGTTTGCAGGGCTGTCAATAACTGTTCCCTTGTTTGAGGTTCTTCCGGCGGATCGATCGGTGCCTTGAGTTTTTTATTTTTATCATCAAATACACTTAAATCCACCTCTTCCCCTCCCGTTACCTTCCCGCTTTCTGCAGCTTCGAGCGCGAGTTTTAAAAAGCGTGCCTCAGCACCCGCCAAATGAAGGATAATTTGGGCAACGCTCCACTCATCCTGTGCCGGTTTTTCGTTCAGCTCTTCGAATGTCAAAGCCTCGAAACTTCCTTCAAGCTTCTCTCTAATGTCTTTTACGTTCGTTTCCCACATTTCTGACCATCTCCTTCTCATTCTGCATATGTAACTTATTAGGTATTCACTATCGAAAATCCTTTTTTCAAGAAAAAGTAAAGGCCCTCCGGTGTCACCGGAGAGCCTTTTTTATAGACTAACAATACTCACAGAATTCTAGTTCGCGTTTTAGTTCATCTACATATTCTTTAGAGCCGGTAACGATCAACCGGTCATTCATATGAAGTTCTGTATCACCGTGAGGGACAATCGAATCTTTGCCCCTGAAAATACGTACAAAAATGACATCCCCCGTAAACGGGAATTTCCTTAATGTCATCCCTTCAAACTGGCTGTTGAGCATCTTGATTTCATAAAGTGACATTTCCTGGTTCGTAAGGATATTCATCACCGATGGAGATTCAATCATTGCTCTTAACAACGCTTTTGTTGAAAGGAATACGGAGTAAACCTCAATTCCCTGTTCCTTGAGTGATTCATGCAGATCAGGGCTTTCGACACGAACGATGACCCGCTCCACACCTCTTTCTTTTGCTGCGACGGAAAGAGTGGCATTCGCTTCTTCATCTCCTGTTGATATCACAAGGATATCAGCTTCAAATATGCCAAGATCATCCAGGGTATCAAGTTCATAATCTTTAATTTCATTGATAGTGAATAATGAATCTGCAATATTCTTATCCGATTTATCCTGAACTGTGTGGTAAAGCGTCGAATCGTAAAGGGACGATTGAAGCTCCCTTGAAGCAGGCAATGTCATTTGATTCGCTCCAAGGAACACGACGCTCAATTTCTTTTCAGCTGCACTTTCCCGCGGGAAGAGCTTCTTAAAGACAATCGGAGTAATGATACAGGCAATGACGGCCACAAGGATCAATGTCCCGCTCATTTGAGGTGTAATGATTTCCATCCTCTCAGCAATCTTAGCTGCGGCAATCACCAGTGAAAGGGTAGACGTCAGCAGAAAGGCAGATGCAAGAGTCGTCTTTGTATCGTACCATCTTTTCAGGAGGTACACCGGAAGAAGCTTTGAGATTAAGAAAGCCAGCAGGAGCAGCGGAATCAGCAGCAGCATTTTTTTATCGCTGAGCATTGATTGAAGATCGAGTTCCACACCAACCATAACGAAAAAGATCGGTATGAGAAAACCATAACCGAAGGAATCCAGTTTCTGGACCATTTCCTGGTTTGGAGCCAATAGTGATACCAATACCCCGGCAAGGAACGCTCCCAGGATATTTTCTGCACCGACGGTTTCAGACACCGCGACAAGCAGAATGATCAGTGTGAAAACTGCCCGTGTCCCGATCTGAACCGTACCGGTGGACAGGCTTTTGATGAAATTGTTGTTTTTCATGCGCTTGCCCAGCAGGTATAGAACGACCCCTACACCGAATAGTACAAGCAGCAGCCACATGCTGCCGTGTCCTTCACCGTATAGGGAAACAAATACTGCAAGAAGGATCATGGTAACAAGGTCAGCAATGACGGCGATCAATAAGATGATCTGACCGATGGCCGTCTTCGAAATCTGTGCTTCCTTGAGAGTCGGGACAACCACTCCCAAAGAAATGGTCGATATGATCAATGTCATAAGGAAAGCATTTTCTATCAGTCCAAAAAGGACGAATAAATAGGACAATCCCAGAGACACAAAGAATATTCCAATGAATATAATGGTTGCCACCATCAGCCGGTTCGGCTCTTCCTTACCGCTCGGAAGGATTTCTTTCTTGGCTTTACTATTCGAGAATGCCTTAAAATCAATTTCCAATCCGCTTAAGAACATCAAAAAGATGAAGCCGAACGTGGATAAGGTTTCAAGCCACATATCCTGATGAACCAGGTCGAATCCGCTTTTCCCGATCACTAGTCCCATGATGATCTCGGCAATGACCACAGGGATAAAATTCAGTTTAAAACGATGCAGCAGTATCGGCGTCAAAAAGGCGACAATGATCACAATCACCAGTGACGTTACAGAAGCATGCTGTTCCATGATACTCTCCCCCTTTTCTTTCTATATAAGATAATTTAAAAATAGCGTAGCAAGCCCCAAATAGATCAGGGTGCTGATGATATCGTTGATTGTCGTGATGAATGGGCCCGAGGCTACGGCGGGGTCGACTTTCAATTTATGCATGAATAGTGGTACAAGCGTGCCTGCCAATGTAGCAACAAATAAAGAAATGAAGACTGAAACCCCGACAAGCATACCGAGGAATAAAGTACCTTTCCACACATAAACAATGAGACTGGCAACGATTCCGCATGTCGTTCCGGTTATGAGACCTGTGCCTGCTTCGCGAATGACAAGGGAAACCTTGCTTTCTTTCTCCAAATCACCTGTTGCAATCCCGCGTACTGCAACCGCCAGTGCCTGAGTCCCTGTATTTCCTGCCATCCCTGCTATAAGCGGGATGAAAACGGCCAGAATGGCAACTTTATCGAGCGTTGCTTCGAATCGGCCGATGAGGTTTGCTGTGATCATGCCGAGAAATAATAACGCGATCAGCCAGGGCAGACGTTTCTTAGCCGCATTGAAAGGATTTCTGTCAATGGAATCCAAGTCGGCGATACCAGCAAGTTTTGAATAGTCATCAGATGCCTCTTCTTCCATGACATCCATGATATCATCGACTGTTATGATCCCGAGGAGATGATGCTGGAAGTCCACGACCGGCAAGGCAAGGAAGTCATAGTCCTTCATTTGTCTTGCAACGGCCTCCTGGTCCTCGCTCACCCCCACTGCCATGACCCTTTCACTCATGATTTCAGAGATCATGACGTCATCATGACTGATGATAAGATCCCTCAGTGAGATGACCCCAACGAGCTTCTTATCATCGTCAACCACATAAATATAATAAATGGTTTCTGCATTCGGGGCTTCGTTCTTAAGGATATACATGGCAGATCTGACCGTCTGATTTTGTGATATGGCCACAAACTCGGTCGTCATGATACTCCCTGCAGTGTATTCTTCATAATGAAGGAGTTCTTTGATTTCTTTGGCAGATTCGTCGTCCATGATGGTAAGATAGCTTACCACCTGTTCTTTATCAAGTTCATTCAATACGTCGACTGCGTCATCGGCATACATGTTAGATAACATTTCTGCTGCATATGACGGGTTCATTTCTGCAAGTAACTCCTGATAATCTTCTTCATCTATATCCAGGCTTTCGAATAGTTCAGCCATTTCTTCCGGAGAGAGATAATGGTAAAGCCTGGTCCTCAGTTCGTCTTCTACTTTAGAAAAGAATTTTGCCTGATCATAGGAGTGTAACTGTGTAAATTCAGACCTGAACAAATCTAAATCTTCCTGCCTGAGGGCTCTAATGAGAAGCTCTTCATCATACATTTCTTTATCCTGCTTTTCTTTTTCGTTGTTATGTTCTTTGACCGCTTCTTCCATTAAGGCTCACCCTCCTCTTTATGTTAATCTCATATAGTCGTAATAATACTAGCAAATCTTCTTGAAATTGTCTTGCATGAACAGGAGTATTGGCTTTGGTAAAATTGCCAAATGTCCTCTTAATGAATAATTACACCCGATTTTTCAAACACTGAACCATTAATATGTCATAAAACGAATGAAATGAAAAGAAAAAAGTTTCCCGTTAACAGAAGGAAGTGACAATATGAAAATTGATGTCATCGGTGATGTGCACGGATGTTTTGACGAATTTTACAGGCTGACTGAAAAACTCGGCTATGATTGGGACTCCGGTCTCCCCCGCCACCCGGAAGGACGAAAACTTGCCTTTGCCGGGGATTTGACCGACCGCGGCCCCCACTCTCTGAAAATGATCACGGTCGCGGCTTCCCTTCACCGTGAAAAAGAAGCATACTATGTCCCGGGGAATCATTGCAATAAACTTTACAGATATTTTCAGGGTAACAATGTGAAGATCCTCCACGGTCTTGAAACGACAACGGCAGAATTAAGCGCCCTCACAGAACAAGAAAGAATGGAGTACAGGAACTCATTCATAGAGTTATACGAATCTTCCCCCTTGTATGAGGTCCTGGATGAAGGAAAATTGATCATAGCTCATGCCGGGATAAAGGAAGAATATATAGGAAGGAACGACAAACGTGTAAAAACATTCGTCTTATACGGTGACATAACCGGCGAAGTGAACGAGGACGGTACTCCGGTAAGAAGGGATTGGGCAATGGAATACAAAGGCAGGGCATGGATCATCTATGGACATACCCCAGTTATGAAACCAAGAAAGATAAATAATACGGTGAATATCGATACAGGGGCTGTATTCGGAGGGGAATTGACGGCATTCAGATACCCTGAAATGGAAATAGCAAGCGTGCCGTCAATGATGCCATTTGTAAAAGATAAATTCAGGACCTTTCCAGGATAAACTGCAACAATCCCCTGTGCCGGTTAACACAGGGGATTGTTCATTTCTTCAGTGGCCAAAACTGACAAAGCTTCTCTGAAATCATTTGCAAGCGGGCTGACAAATTCCATCTCTTCCTCTTTCATAGGATGAAAAAACGAAAGGGATTTACAATGAAGCGCCTGGCGCTTTATGCGTTTTACATCTCCTCCATACAAATCGTCCCCAAGGAGAGGGTGGCCGATGGATGCCATATGCACGCGTATCTGATGCGTTCTTCCAGTGAAGGGCTTCACGGACAGATGGACAGCTCCGGGATATTGTTTAAGAACCTGATAACCGGTCTTGGCATATTGACCGTCATGCCGGACTTCCCTTTCGATAATACTCGTTTCTTTCCGTCCGATCGGCTTATCGATGACTCCTTGTGTACTGGTCATCACCCCTTCAGCAAGTGCTTCATAGGTCCTCTTCACTTTTCTTTCCTGATGATGCAGGGAGAACAGATGATGTACATGCCGATGTTTGGCCACAAGTACCAGGCCGGATGTATCACGGTCCAGCCGGGTTACGATATGAACCGCAGATGCCAGGTTAAGTTTTTTGTAATAACCGGAAATCCCGTTCGCAAGACTTCCCGTTGGATGATCTTTTGCAGGAATTGAGTACATCCCCCATGGTTTATCCACCACGAGGATATCACGGTCTTCATAAATGATTTCGAGCGGTATGGACTGGGGAATTAATTTCCGGCTCCCTGTTTCAGGAGGAAAATCAAGTTTGATCTTGTCGCCCTCAATTAATGGATGACGGACATTTACTTCCCTTTCATTCACTGAAATCGACCCGCCTTCGAATTTGACCGATGTAAGGGTCCGTTTGGAAATGTTTTGATCCACAAGAAATTCCCGAAGTAGTTTCCCTTCATAAAGAGATGGGACGCTCCATTCGATAGAGTACACTTTACTCATCTGCCACGAATGAATCATGCACCCTCTTCCAGAATGGGAATGGCCGGAAGCGGGCAAATCGGATTTTCTCATCTGCAACACGGTATTGGATCGATTTAACATCTTTATGAAGAAGGGATAGATGGTCGATCGTCACCAGAAAGTCAGGACCGTTGACAGGCTTCAGCATACACGTATGATGGGCCGGAAGGATAAGCGGCGAACCGATCGTACGGAAAACCCGGTTATTGATCGATGCCATTTCTGCAAACTGGATCGCAGGCAGGGAAGGATGGATGATGGCGCCCCCCAGTGCTTTATTGTAAGCAGTGCTTCCTGATGGCGTGGATAAACATAATCCATCCCCTCTGAAGCGTTCAAAATGCTGTCCCCTGATTTCAACATCCATGACGAGAGTGCCTTCCACACTTTTTACTGTAGATTCATTCAAAGCCAAATAACGTGTCTCTTTACCCCCGTGCTGATAACGGATGATCGTTTCCAGAAGGGGATATTCGATCACTTGATAAGGAGTTTTAGCAATAGCTATGACCAGTTTTTCGATTTCTTCAGGCACCCAGTCTGCATAAAATCCAAGATGACCTGTATGTACCCCTACGAAGGCGGTTTTATCAAGCCTTGAACGATAGCGGTGAAAGGCATAAAGCAATGTCCCGTCCCCGCCTACCGAAATGACGATATCCGGCTGATCCTCGTCATATGTCAAATTGAAATCCTGTAAATAGGTTCTCATTTTATGCATCAGCGTATTGGACTTGGAATCTCCCTTTGATGTAATGGCAAACTTCATTTTATTGCCCCCCTTCGTCTCATTGTTTATGAATTCTTTTATCAGTCGAGCCGCTTCCCCTTTTATCTTTTTCCATCTTGTTGGTGAATATGGCCTGTGCCTCCTGGATTTCTTCGCGGATCAAGCTCATTTCTTCGTCAAGTCGAAAAGCTGCTTCTGCCGCACGCTGAAGGCGCATCTGGATCCTTTCCGGAAACTGGCCGCTGTACTTATAATTCAAAGAATGCTCAATCGTCGCCCAAAAATTCATGGAAAGTGTCCGGATTTGAATTTCGACAAGGATGTTTTTTTCTCCCCGGATCGTCTGCACCGGATAATCCACGACGACATGATAAGACCTGTAGCCGCTGGGCTTTTTATTCGTCACATAATCCCTTTCTTCAATCACTTTGAAATCCCTGCGTGCGCGGAGGCGCTCCACCACCGTATGAATATCTTCAACAAACTGACACATCATCCGGAGACCGGCGATATCCTGCATCTCTGTTTCGATATCGGATAATGCAATTCTTTTTTGATTGGCCTTATCCAATATACTGGCGATCGGCTTGACCCTGCCAGTAACAAATTCAATCGGAGAATGGGTCTGCTGAAATTCATATTCGCCCCGCATCCCCTTAAGTTTCACTTTAAGTTCTTCCACTGCTTGCTTGTAGGGAGCTAAAAATTCTTCCCAATGATTCATTGCCTCACCTCACCTGAAACATTCCATGATTTTTCTGAACGGAATCAATCGATGAAAGCAGTTTCGACCTTCTTAACCATTTCGTCACCGTAATTCCCGTTTCCTTCTATATTACTGATTAAATAGTCAAGCTCTTCGTGAAAACCTTCCAATTCAAACGATTCTTCCTTGCTTTTTACAATGACGCGGGACTTTTCTTCCAATGCTTTTTTCAGTTGTCCCCAAATTGACTCATCCAGGTATAAATAAACAAACTCTTCTTCATTTTCTGCAAGATAAACGAAAGCGAATCTTTCAGAATCAGCAATGATCTGACCGGCCGGTTTGATCCCTTTGATCAAATCATCCTGTTCGGTATGTAAGTGTAAAACACCATCTTCAAATTTTGATTCATTAAATTCAATGATTTTTCTCATGGTTATTTCATCCTTCCTTAAAACAATCAGTTTTATTTTATCATAAGAGAGGATATTCATCTAAACATTGAAGTTCCTTCCCCGAAAAGGGATAATAAAAATACTAAGTAATGAAAGGATGCTCCATTTGGCACAAGAGATTGAGATCGAATTTAAGAACCTCCTGACAAAAGAAGAATACATGCAGTTGATACAGCAGTTCTCAATAAAAGACACAGCGTTCAGCGTGCAGGAAAATCACTACTTTGATACACCCGGCTTTCATCTGAAGGAAAAGCAGTCTGCCTTGAGGGTCCGTCAAAAGGATGGCAGCTTCACCCTGACGCTAAAGACTCCTATTACCGATGGTTTGCTGGAAACGAATCAAAGACTTTCTTCCGGACAAGCTGAAGAGCTTTTAAAACACGATATTTTCCCGGACGGAGAAGTGAAAGATTTTCTCTTGAACCTGGGGGCGTCTGTATCTTCGCTCCATCACTTCGGTTCATTAACGACAAAAAGGGCTGAATTGGAATATCGGGGCGGTCTGCTCGTCTTTGATGAAAGTTCGTATTTTGACAAAGTCGACTACGAACTCGAGTATGAAGTAAAGGATTTCAAAGAGGGAGAAAAAATCTTCTTTGATTTCTTAAAGGAACAAGGGATACCAATAAGGGAAACGGAAAATAAAATCAAACGTTTTTACAGGGAAAAAGTAAGGCAGGAATCTTAAAACAACTCGATTTACTTCCGATATTAAAGAAAACACCTCTAAATGAGACAGGAGCAGTTAGAAATGAATGTTCAACAAATCAAAACGATGATCGAACTGCAGGCAATGAATAAATTGGGGTCGGTTTCCTCGTTAGGCACTGCAGGACAGAGTAATCAATTATTTCAACAGCTATTCACCCGGGCTTTAAACAGCCAGGGAAATATGCAGGCGTCCGGAGATACACTCGGTGCTGTAAAAAGCCTGTTTGAAACACATCCCGCATTTACAGTTTCCCGACCGCCAGTTTCGCTTTCCGGACTTAATAAAAACGATTACAAGACGAACCCATCAATAGATGATATTATCACGAAAGCCGCCGATAAGTTCCAGCTTCCGAAAAAGCTGATTCAAGCCGTCATTCAGCAGGAGTCAGGTTTCAATCCGGATGCTGTGAGTCCTGCCGGGGCTTCAGGTTTGATGCAGCTGATGCCTTCTACCGCCCGCGGCCTTGGTGTGACAAATATTTTTGATCCCGGGGAGAATGTTTTTGCAGGTACAAAATATTTAAGACAGATGCTTGATAAATATAACGGAGACATCAATTTAGCGCTTGCAGCATATAACGCCGGTCCGGGGAACGTCGATAAATACAATGGTATCCCTCCTTTCAGGGAAACGAACGCTTATGTGAAGAAAGTGACCGCTGCTTATTATGCCTGAATAAATTAGATGGAAGACCTGCTGAAGACAGCAGGCTTTTTTATTTGCCTGTCATTCTGTCGTGCCTGCTTTCAAGCCAGGATAGCCTGAAACATTCTGGCAACACTAACTTTACAGATTCTAGCGCCATCAAGCCGATTTGTTTGAGATATACATGAATGCTTGCTAGAATAAACTTACATTCTAAGTAAAAAGGAGTCCTTCTTATGGTCGAGAAACCGAAAATGCCTTATAACTTAATCGGCGAAAAGAAACTCTCCATGCTCGTTGATGCATTTTATAGTAGAGTGTCCAGGCATGATTTGCTTGCACCTATTTTCCCGGAAGATCTAACAGAGACGGCCCGTAAGCAAAAACAATTCCTGACCCAATATTTAGGCGGCCCCCCTCTTTATACTGAAGAACATGGACATCCAATGCTGCGTGCAAGGCATCTCCCTTTTCCGATTACGGAAGAGAGAGCGAAAGCATGGCTTGGCTGTATGAATGACGCAATGGATGAAGTGGAACTAGAGGGCCCGGTGCGTGAGGACTTTTTCCATAGACTTGTCCTGACTGCACATCATATGGTCAATACGGAAAAACCGGAGAGAACCAGCATTGACTAGTTTACATCATTCAAGTCCTCTCAATTCTTGTGGAGCAGAAAAGAAACCACTGGAAATATATATGTTTGTTGATCCTTTGTGTCCGGAATGCTGGGCATTAGAGCCCATTTTGAAGAAGCTCAGGATTGAATACGGCCAATACTTTCGTATCCGTTATATATTAAGCGGTCAGCTTTCATCGTTAAATATCGCGACAAAGCGGAAGCAGGAAGACCTTGCCCAGCAATGGGAGAAAACGGCCAGTCGTTCAGGGATGTCATGCGATGGAAGTTTATGGCTTGATAATCCGATCGATTCACCATATATCGCTTCTTTCGCAATAAAGGCAGCGGAATTGCAGGGAAAACATTCTGGTATACGTTTTTTACGCTTCCTGCAGGAGCGGCTGTTTCTGCAGAAACAGGATATTTCAAATTTCAATGTACTTAAGGAATGTGCTGAGGAAGCAAAGCTCGATCTCAATGAATTCATGAATGATATTCACTCTTACTCGGCCTCAAAGGCGTTTAAGTGCGACGTGAAGATCACGACTGAAATGGAAGTGGATGAAATCCCTACCCTTGTCTTTTTTAATGAAAATATTGAGGATGAAGGGTTGAAAGTTACAGGATTATATTCGTATGAAGTTTACGTTCATATCATTGAAGAGATGCTCACAATCAAACCAGAGAAAAAACCTTTGCCGACTCTGGATGAATTCATGAAACACTACCGTTTTGTAGCATCCAAAGAAATTGCCGTTGTATATGATTTGTCCATTGAAGAAGTGGAAAAACAAATGAAGAAGTGGATCTTGCAGCAGAAAGTGAAAAGGATCCCCGCCAAGTACGGGACATTTTGGAGATATATTGCTGATTAATTATTTTAGTATAGTAAAACAGGAAAAACCGATGTTGTTTCCAACATCGGTTTTTCTATACGAACAAAGGGGATGGGAGAAATTTTTCACGGTCAAACAAAGGGGGTATATGTTTGCTTGTGATCAACTTCACACTGATAATATATCATGTATGAACTTGTATTGGCAAGTTGTTTGTATGGTATTTCACAATATTGTCAAAATCCATGAATGAACTTCTTCAGCCTGTCATATAGTGGTATAAACCCTCGAAGGAGGCACAATCATGAAGCCCAGCCTGAAATTTGTGATTTTGATCGTACTGATCATTTTCAGCTTTATCATTCATATTCTCGGGTTGATGAACCTGATCCCGCTTCTTATAACAGCCCCCATACTTTTCCTGTCACTGTTGATATTTTTTTATTCCCTTGGGAACAGGAAGCGATTCAGGGGATTCAAGTCATAAAAAGGGGAGGAGCCAAAACAGGCATCCTCCCTATTCTTATTTATTGAAGCTTCTCCAGTAATTCTTCCATTTCATTCAGTTTTTCTTCAAAAACTTTACATGCTTCCTCGACCGGTTTGGAGGTCGTCATATCGACTCCCGCCTTTTTCAATACTTCAATCGGATAATCAGAGCTTCCCGCTTTAAGGAATTCGATATACCTTTCAACGGCTGTGTCACCCTCTTCAAGGATCTGCTTGCTTAATGCCGTGGCTGCTGAGAATCCAGTAGCATATTGATATACATAATAGTTGTAATAGAAATGAGGGATGCGCGCCCACTCAAGACCGATTTCCTCATCGATGGAGATCTCTTCTCCAAAGTATTTCTTATTGAGTGCGTAATATTCTTTTGTAAGGAAATCAGAAGTCAAAGCTTCCCCTTCCTGTGCTTTCTTATGGATCAAGTGCTCGAATTCTGCAAACATCGTTTGACGGAACACAGTGCCCCTGAACCCTTCCAAATAATGATTTAGTAAATATAAGCGTTTCTTTTCATCATCTATCGTGTTTAATAGATAGTCATTCAGTAATGCTTCATTGCATGTTGATGCAACTTCAGCCACGAAGATTGAATAATGTCCGTACGTATATGGCTGTGAAGATCTTGTGTAATAACTATGCACGCTGTGTCCGAATTCATGTGCCAAAGTGAATAAATTGTTAACATTGTCCTGCCAGTTCATAAGGATATAAGGGTTGGTCCCATATGCTCCCGAAGAGTATGCCCCGCTTCTTTTTCCTTTGTTTTCTACAACATCCACCCAGCGGTTATCAAATCCGTCTTTCAGGACGGCAGCATAATCTTCACCCAGCGGTTCGAGTCCTTTAAGAATCATATCTTTCGCTTCTTCATATCCGATTTCCATTTTCACTTCTTTTACCAGCGGAGTATAGAGATCATACATATGCACTTCATCAAGTCCGAGCACTTTCTTACGCAGTTTCACATAACGCTGCAGCAGATGAAGGTTCTTGTTCACTGTATCTACCAGGTTATCGTACACCTGCTCCGGGATATTGTTGTTCGATAACGCAGCGTGCCGTGCAGAGTCATAGTTTCTGACACTTGCCACAAAGTTATCCTTCTTTACAGCACCGCTGAGTGTCGAAGCAAACGTATTTTCAAATTTACCGTACGTTTCATATACCTTTTTGAATGCTTCTTCACGCACTCGTCTGTCACTGCTTTCCAGGAAACGAATAAAGCGACCGTGGGTGATATCCACTTCTTCTCCATCTTCATCCTTTATGCTCGGGAATTCCAAGTCTGCATTATTCAGCATCCCGAACGTGTTGCTTGCTGCACTGAAAACTTCCGAGGCTTGGGCCATCAGGGCTTCCTCTTCAGCTGATAATACATGCGGACGCTGAAGATTAATTTCTTCCAGTGCGTGCTTATATTTTTTTAGTTCTTCCTTTTCATCAAGGAATCCTTTAAGCTTTTTTTCATCAATTGAAAGGATTTCAGGCACAAGATATGCAAACTTGCTTCCCAATTGGGTATATAAGCTTTTTGCTCGGTCATCAAGCCCCTGATAATGTGAATTCGTGGTATCCTGGTCATAGCGCATGTGAGAATATGTATAGACCCTTCCCATTCTTTCCATGATTTCATCTTGGAAACTCAAAGCATTATAGAGTTGTTCAGCATTTTTGCTCAACATTCCTTTGTATTCCTCGGCTTTACCCATCATTCCTTTGATTTCTTTATATTCATTCTCCCAGGCTTCATCACTTTCAAATATATCCTCAAGCCTCCATGTCAAGGATTCCTCAACTTGATCTCTGGCTGGCAGACTTTTTGTTACTGTGTCATTTGACATATTCATCCTCCATTCTGAATCTACAGACTATTCCTTATAGTAACATTCTCTCTTAAGCACGATATTCCTGCAAGAAAACAAGCTTGTTTAGTCCTTTTTTAATATATGCTTCAGTTTAGGAAAAAAATCACGGCTGTGCTGTTGAAATTCGTTGAAGGTTTTTGGACAGGTCCATTTAGCTGTCAATATATAGCCTCTTCCCTTCCTTTTTTGTATGATATCTAATTTTTCTAATAAGCTCATATAATCATCGATTAATATTTTTATGCTGCTCCCCGTCGGATTAATCGGGAAATTCCTTGTTTCAATACTCCCTTTTCCCAGCCTTCTCATGAAGGCCGCATAGATCATCTCCTTAGTGAAAAAGGGTGATTTTTTGATTACATCATTCCAGATGAAGTATTGCCACTGAATTGAGTTGGATTTGATCAGGGTCATTTGAGGAAGAACCGGCAAGCCGATATACAGGGGTAAATAAAGAAATATATCTCCTTCTCCATACACTTCTGACAAAAACGGATCACGTCTGGCAGAACTGAAGCGTATCTTGTTATTCATCCATTTCCCCCTGTAATGATTCCAGTTCTTTAGAATGCGTGACTCCGCCGGATCCGGCGGCAAAATGGTTAGCGGGATAGTGAATTTTTCAAGAGGGATTTTGATTTCTTTCGAGAAGTAAAATGAATTTGTGCTTACAGGTGTGAGATGTGGAAAGAGCGTGAAAGATTTCTTTGAAGGATCAAAATGGAGCAGGAAAAAATGGAATTCCTCTGAAAAGCGGATAAATCCCTGCTGGAAACTTGTTAATTTAAGAGGGATGCCTGAAGGAAGGGGCTGGGTCAAAATCCATAAGGGATGTATATTCTCTCTTCTATAACCTTCTGTCCTTTCCTTTATTTCCGAAAGCGGGATCGTACTGCATTGTATCTCGATTGCGACCCGCTTTCCCTGCACAGTAATGAGTAGATCTGGAATCTGCTGCAGCTCTTTTATATAATATTCAAGCTTTACATCCCGAAATACTTCTGACAGTCTGTCATATAAAAGGGCTTTGCTCCATATATGGGCAGGGGTTTCCTTCTTTGCTGCGATTAAGCATGAAAGTTTGGACGTGTGAGCAAAATGCGGGATTTTTATATTGCCGATCTTGAGGATCAAGGGGGATGAGCAGTGAGGGCAGGTAAAGCTTTTTGAACCTTTCTTTAAAGCAAGCAGTTCTTCTTTTGTATGAAGTATTGTCGTAAAATGACGATGATCCATTAAAGCTGTTAACATAAAACACCTCCTCTTATGTAATTCGACACGACCCTGGAAATTCCTTCTAAAAAAAAGCCCAAGGATATAATTTCCCTTGGGCTTTCATTATAATAATGGTGACATCAAACGGGATGTGGATTCTAAGATACGATATCCCATATGCCTTTTCTGAAATTCGTCGTGTGAAAGCTCGAAGGAATGATCAAGATCATTCAAGTATTCGTCCACAAGCGACTGGGTACTCTTCGTTTTATACAGGAAGGCATTTACCTCGAAATTCAAATGAAAACTCCTCATATCCATATTCGAAGTGCCGATAGAAGCCAACTCATTGTCGACAATGACTATTTTGCTGTGCATGAATCCCTTTTGATATTCATATATCCTCACGCCTGCCTCCAATAGTTCAGGGAAATATGACCGGGAGGCATGAAATACAATCCGCTTATCAGGTTTATGCGGTACAAGCAGCCTGACATCCACCCCGCTCAACGCGGCAATTTTTAAAGCTGAGAAGATATCTTCATCCGGGATGAAATAAGGAGATGCAACCCATACACTTTCCTGTGCGGAAGTGATCATTGAAAAAAAGATGTTTTTCAGCACACTCAGTTCATTATCCGGACCTCCTGCTATCATCTGCACCCCGCCATCATTGATTTCACTGACGGGATCGGGACTAAGATAACCCGGCGTAAGGAAGTCATCATTCGTCATATAATACCAATCCTGAAGGAAAATAAGCTGAAGTGTGCGGACTGCCTCTCCCCTGACAAACAGGTGGGTATCCCTCCAGAATCCAAAGCTTGGGTTTTTACCCAGGTATTCATCTCCTATATTCAGACCCCCGACAAATCCGATGCTTCCATCAATAACAATGATTTTACGATGATTACGGAAATTGAATTTATTATTTAGGAATGGAATCTTCACTGGGCCGAAAGGGACAACTTCAATCCCGGCATTTTTTAATTCCCTGATATACTGATTTGATAATTGCCATGCCCCGACAGCATCGTAAAGAAACCTGACTTTCACCCCGTCCCGGGCACGTTCGATCAACACATCTTTTATCTGGTTTCCAATGTCATCATGGCGGACGATATAATACTCCATATGAATATGATGCTTTGCTGTTTTAAGCCAGCGCAATATTTCACCGAAGGTTTCCTGCCCATTTGTCAATACTTTCGTTTCACTCGAAAAGGAGATGGCACTGTTGCCGATTCGCTGGGCGAGCTGAACATGCTTCTCCTGATAGAACCCGAACATCTCCGGGTTCATATCCTTTGGCCCCGGTTCGTACTTGTTGTAGGTTTCTTTATCTAATATGTGCTTTTTTTTGTACATTTTCTCTTTCCGGTAATTCCTTCCGAATAAAAGGTAGAAGATAAAACCCAGAAAAGGAAAAGCACCAAGGACTACAAGCCAAGTAAGTGTCTGGGTAGGATGACGATTTTCAATAAATATCAGAAAGCCTATGATGATTACTGAAAAAGTAAACACCAAGCTTACGTATTTAATCATCCCTTCAAAGTATTGATCTAAAAAGTAAAAATAACTGAGAATGACCGCTGCGATAAATATGAGTACCTTCACCGTATTCTTCATTTGTTACACCTTCCCGTGAACTCGAAATAAACAATTAAAGCCTATGTAGTTTATCAATGTTCTCTTGTTTTAATAAATACTCAATAATCTTGGTGAGTTCTCTGACTCGTAATAAAAAAATACCGATTTCAGGATGAAACCGGTATTTGAGCTTATGAAAAGTATGCACTTAATTTTTCGAATACATTTTGGTCGACGACAATTTTTCCATATTCCTCAAGCCGGTGAACGGTCATTCTTGACTCATCTGCGTACTCAAGCAAGATGCTCAACATATCATCGATCTCTTCTTCTGAGAAGTGCTCCTCTGAAAACTTAACATAAAGATAGTAGTTATTCTCAAAAGCCAGCAACTTCGTATCCAGATGGTCTACCGGCATTTCCTTTAATCTCTGGGATAATGAAATGGCATCTTCAAAGTCGCTGAATTTCAGGGTGAAATCCAGTGCAACTTCAGTATCCTCATCCTGGTCCTGTTTGATTTGGAAATGCTGATCAAGCAGTTCCTCGATCCGTTCATCGACAGGAAGCTCCTTTAATTTATCTTCAGGGATCGGCAATTCAAACCGCTGGCCATCCTTGGAAACCTGCGCCCTTGTCACGAGGACTTCAAGTCCTTTGTCCAGTGCCTGGACTTGAATCCATAGTGGACCCTCGATACCGAAATCTTCTTCTTGATGGACTTCATCCATCATTTCCCAGAATAACTCTTCACTTCTTTCGCGGTTATACCAGATTTCTTCGCGATCAAAGCCTCTATCCTCTATATCCCCGTATGAAATATAGAATTTAACTGTATTTTCATTAATGCGTTCGATTTCCATTTAACACCTCTCCCTTCTTGCATATAATTAGTGAAGGGACTACACCCCATGGGCTGTTATAGCCCGACTGTCTGACTGGCACGCCAGACTGTTGGTGAAGACAGAAGATACATTTAAGTTAGTTTGTACCTTGTACTTCTATTTTATGTTATCTGTACGTAAAATGGAATTAAAATAGCACCCATTTTTCACATTGACAGATTGAACTAAATCATGTGTTTTTGACATTTTAGCTAATGTTTGCAGAAAATTCAAGTGATAATACTTATTACTAAGGTATGTCACCGCTAAGCATTTCCGTGCAAAAATTATGGGAAAAATAAAGAGACTAACCCGCAAGGAAACAAAACGTCCTTTAAGGGTCAGCCCCTTTTAATTGTATATTCCCGCAGTCTGGAAAAGATGCGGGAATGTGAATGATTGATTAGTTAACCATTCTTTGAGCTTCAAGAAGTTGAAATGTGCGAACCTTTCTGGGAAGGAAGCGTCTGATTTCATCTTCATTGTATCCAACCTGCAAACGCTTTTCATCCAGGATGATCGGACGTCTAAGTAATCCAGGATTCTTTTGGATGAGCTCAAACAATTCTTGCAGCGGTAATGTTTCTAAATCAACGTTAAGCTTCTGAAAAGTCTTGGAACGTGTAGAAATAATTTCATCTGTACCATCCTCGGTCATGCGGAGGATTTCCTTGATTTCATCGATGCTTAGAGGCTCAGAGAAAACATTGCGCTCTGTATATGGTATCTCGTGCTCTTCTAACCAAGCTTTTGCCTTGCGACAAGATGTACAACTAGGTGAAGTGAATAATGTAACCACGTCATTCACACTCCCTTAAATAGTTTATAGTAGTGTATGATATAGAGTATTTTATTTAAACAACAGCGTTATTTAAAATTAGTTTAAATAAGAAATCTCTATTATGTATTATACATGAATTGCAGGTGGTTGAACATACTTTTAATAAATTTGTCAAACTTCTTACACATTCGTTTAACATAAGCTATATATTCTGTTTCTGCTTAATATTTACCCGCTTTTTTATGGGTATAAACATCCTTTTTACAGCTTACTATTTTCATTTAGAAAACCTTATTGCGAATCGCAATAAGGTTTTCTAAATGATATTTTGTTTCCGAAATCACCGCTTTTGATTTCCGGGGTTTTATAAATCTTTCAATAAGTCTTCTTCTCGGTCTTCGTCGCGCTTAAGGACTTCATCAACCGGCTGATAGGAAGCGCCGTAAAATTTTTCATCCTTGTACGTATGAATCAGTTCGTACGTTTTTTTCATGGAATCAAAAATTAATTCCTCTGACTCTTCATTGGGTGCCCAATATAAAATTTCCATTGCGTTGACTTCGTTTGTAGCGAGTGATTTCCTGGCATAGCCGATGCTGACTGCATGCTCGAACCCTTCCCGCTTGTAAAATTTTAACCGTTTTTCTGTATCTGTGTCTTCGTAGTCTACAGGCTCTACCTCAAGGATGATCGGTTTATTCTTTTTCTTCAGCTTTTCAAGAAGCTTATGGCCAAGCCCCTGACCGCGGGCATCCTTAGAAACAAAGAGATAATCGATAAAGATGAATTCTTCCAGTTCAGCATACATCAATACGTGATGCTTTCCCTCATCTTTATGATAGATATCGCTTCGTTCCTTCAGCAATGTTTCAAGATGTTCTTTTGATTTCATTTCCTCGACAGGGAAATATTGATTTAGCTTTTCATACCAGTGCATGGACCTACTCCTTTAAATGAATTTTTCCGACTAACGGGATAAAACTATTTTTCTCATAATTGAATGGATTATGTCAGTTGTTAGCCTTTTCTGTGGATTTAATTTAATTACGGTTTTGCAGGATAGTATTCCTGCCATGGGGGAGATGTGGTGTAAAGCGGTTAATGTTACCATTTTAATCATAACAATCTCAGCAGGATTGTCAAATGAAAGCCATTCATCATTAAAAGATGACGCTTAAATATTACTCATCAAAAAAGGCTTACTCACAACTTTAGTGAGTAAGCCTTTTCTTAAGGAGTATAATCGACACCTTCTGTATATGAGTTCCCTGCATCCCATAGGAGGAATTCGTTAATTCCCTGGTCGTTCAGTGCTTTGATTTGATCCTCTATTTCAGCTTTGCCGTAAGGTTTATAATTTCCGCTGCCCAACCATGAAGCTGTGAAATCTTGAAGCCATGGTCTTGAGATCGGAGGATTTTTGAGTTCACCCAATTTTTTATTTTCTAGTTTCGCATACTCAGTAACAAGCTCATAAGGCTGCAGATCCGGCTTTGCAATTCCGAAGTACGGAGTCCAGTGACTCGGATAGATCATAGAAGAAATAACATCTACATTTTCCGAGATTTTAGAGAAGTTCTGCCCGATACCCGGTGCCTCCGGGAGAGTGGCTGTATAACCGAAGATATCGACGGATACTTTTACTCCATACGGTTTTAACTTTTCCTTGGCATATGCCACAAAATCCGTAACGGCCTGCACACGTTTCTGGACATTGTCCTTTTCTTTATCCGTATATTCTCCGGTACTATACTGTAGTTCCTTATCCCTCTTCTCAAATCCTTCCGGGAAACGAACATAGTCAAACTGGATTTCCTGGAATCCCATTTTCGCCGCTTCGATTGCGATACCTACGTTATAATCCCACACTTCTTTAAGGAATGGATTGACGAACGATTCCCCGCGTCCATTCTTCCACACACTGCCACCATCTTTATAGGACAGCTCCGGTTTTTTATTGGCAAGAACTGAATCTTTAAATACAACAACTCGGGCAATCGGATAAATTTGTTTTTCTTCCATATTATCAAGCAGCGATATAGGATCCTTGATATACGGCTGGCCAATATCAGCAAATGCGGAAGACGCTTCCGGTTCATATGTAAGGTTTCCATTGTCATCCTTTATATCGATTACCATCGCATTTAAATCCGTTGAATCGACCAGGTCAGTCAACTTATTGAACCGCTCCCCTCCGGCGGAATGTCCCGTGACATATACTCCCCTGATGGCGTCAGGATATTTAAATGAATAACCGGAATCATACACAAATCTTGGAGCTGCAGCAGGAATTTCCTTTTTGCTCAGCGTCATAGTTCTTTTTTCATGGCTGCTTTTAACCGGACTATCTTTAGATTCGGCACTTACTGATTGAATTGGCAATACACACATTGTGAATAAACAAAAAGATGCCGCCAGCTTACTCCATTTCAACATTAACCTCTCCTCTTTAAAAATAACTATCTACTAAAAATTGTAATACCTGTTACTATTTTAACAAGGAAATTACTTCAAGGAAACGGGAATATACACCTAAAACGTTTGAATTTCCGAGGAAATCAGTGTGACTGAGTTCATTAACAATATATTCGCCTGATAAGGGCTTCTCAGAAAAAAATTTCTTATTAAAAGAATATATGTATTTTCATTTTAAAAAGAAGAAGTTTATCCTTCCGCGTATGTGGAATAAAAGAAAAAAGCCCCCTTGTTCAAGGGAGCTTCAAAGGTATCACGCTTTATACTGAGCTTTATATTGCGCAAATTCTTTTTCAGAGCAGTATACAAAGTGCCCAGGCGCAACCTCGCGCATTTCAAGCTGATCTTCTTCCGTATAGTTATGAACTGCAGGATCGTATTCTTTCCTTCTGCGAGTGCGCTCATATTCTGGATCAGGAAGTGGAATCGCAGATAGTAAAGATTGTGTATAAGGGTGAAGCGGGTTCTTATACAAGGCATCGCTTGGTGCCAGCTCTACTAATTTACCAAAATACATTACCCCGATACGGTCACTGATGTATTTTACCATGGAAAGGTCATGGGCGATGAATAGATATGTCAACCCTTTTTCTTTTTGCAGCTGCTGCATCAAGTTTACGACCTGTGCCTGGATCGATACGTCAAGCGCAGAAATCGGCTCATCGGCGATGATGAAATCAGGATCTACTGCAAGGGCACGTGCAATACCGATACGCTGTCTTTGTCCGCCTGAGAACTCGTGCGGATAACGGCCTGCGTGCTCCTTATTCAAACCGACTGTCTCAAGGAGTTCATGGACTTTTCTAAGGCGTTCTTCTTTAGAGGAAGCAAGTCCGTGAATATCGATTCCTTCTGCGATGATGTCGGCAACCTTCATACGAGGATTTAATGATGCATAAGGATCCTGGAATATCATCTGCATTTTTCGGTTGAATTTTTTTAATTGTGAACGATTCTTCTTACCATGTACATCGTCGCCTTCAAACAAAACCTGACCGTCAGTTGCATCGTAAAGACGGATAATCGTACGCCCGGTTGTCGATTTACCACATCCAGACTCCCCAACGAGACCAAGTGTTTCACCTTTATAAATGTCGAAAGAAATATCATCAACCGCTTTTACCATATTCGGTTTCCCAGGGTTGAAATATTGTTTAAGGTTTTTGATTTCTAGTAATTTTTCTGCCATTATGAACGGACCTCCTCAACTAGTACCGGCTTAGCGTAGTTAGACGGCATTTTTCGATGTCTTAGTTTTACGACTTCAGGAGGCTCAACGTTCGGAGCACTTGGATGCATTAACCATGATTTAACCATATGTGTATCGGACACTTTGTAATATGGCGGTTCCTGTTCGAAATCGATTTTCATTGCGTATTCGCTTCTCAAAGCGAAGGCATCCCCTTTTGGAGGATTCAGCAGATCAGGAGGCGTACCTGGTATCGCCACCAACTCCTGTTCTCCTTCTGTGTCAGTCGTAGGCATGGAGCCAATCAGTCCCCAAGTGTACGGATGACGCGGATCATAGAAAATTTCATCTACTGTACCCGATTCTACGATTTGCCCACCGTACATGACGGCAACACGGTCGGCGACATTTGCAACAACGCCGAGGTCATGGGTGATGAAAATGATTGATGTCTCGATTTTAGTCTGCAGATCTTTCATCAGCTCAAGGATTTGAGCCTGGATAGTAACATCCAGTGCAGTTGTCGGTTCATCAGCAATCAGGATTTTAGGGTTACAGGCGAGTGCGATGGCGATTACGACACGCTGGCGCTGCCCACCCGAGAATTGATGCGGGTATTGTTTAATACGTGTTTCCGGATTAGGAAGCCCTACCAGCTTCAACAATTCGACTGCACGTTTTTTCGCATCATTCTTACTCATATTCTGGTGCTTCACAAGCGGCTCCATGATTTGCTTACCGATTGTCATCGTAGGATTGAGTGAAGTCATCGGATCTTGGAAAATCATTGAAATATCCTTGCCGCGAATTTTTTCCATTTGCGTTTCAGGAAGCTTTGCAAGATCCTTCCCTTCAAACGTGATGCTTCCATCTTTAATAAACCCTGGCGGATTTGGAATCAATCTCATAAGGGCCTTTGTGGTTACGGACTTACCGGAACCCGATTCCCCCACTATTGCAAGTGTTTCACCTTTATCTAAATGAAAATCAACACCGCGGACGGCTTTGACTTCTCCTCCATGCGTATTGAAGGAGACATGTAAGTTGTTTACTTCCAGTATTCTTTTTGACATTGTTCTATCTCCCTTCCATTACTTACGCATTTTCGGATCAAGTGCATCTCGAAGTCCGTCTGCCATCAAGTTAAAACTCAAGATGATCAATGAAATGACTACCGACGGGACAAACATCATATAAGGAAACGATTGAATGGATCTGTAACCATCATTTACCAGAGATCCAAGAGAAGCTCTAGGCGGTGAGATACCCAATCCGATAAAGCTTAAGAATGCTTCTGTATAAATTGCAGCGGGTACAGTAAACATCGTCGTTATGATTACTGGACCCATAACGTTAGGCAGTAAATGTTTAAAGATCAGTCGGTTGCTGCTCGCCCCAAGGGTACGGGAAGCAAGAACGAACTCCTGATTCTTCAATTGCAGTACCTGACCACGTACGATACGTGCCATACCGGTCCATCCGGTTATGACCATCGCCATCGTAATCGAGAATATCCCCGGTTCAAAAATCAGTATGAAGAGGATTACTACAATCAAGTTCGGTATACCTACCAGTACCTCAATGATACGCTGCATGATGTCGTCGACTTTTCCGCCATAATAAGCAGAAATACCCCCATATGAAATCCCGATGAGGAAATCAATGATCGCTGCTAAAATACCGATGTAAAGGGAAATCCTCGTTCCGCTCCAAGTCCTGGTCCAAAGGTCCCGTCCCAAGTCATCTGTACCGAACCAGTAATTTTCTTTAACTTGTCTTGACTCATATACATCAAACCCGTCAGCATCCTTACCGTCAAACGGAAGCCAACCGATACCTGAAAGCGCTTCAATTTTAGGGGGAAGCTTTGCATGTCGGATATTTTGATCGCTGAATTTATGATCATTCATACCTGGGCCAAATATTGCGAAGAAGATAATCACGGCCGTGATAAAGATACCGATAAGTGCACCCTTACTCTTACGCAGTCTAATCCATGAATCCTGCCAGAAATTCAGACTTGGTCTTTCTATTTTTTCGGCTTCATCTCCGCTAGCTTTTTTTTGCTGGAAGAGATCTGGACTAAGTTGTTCTAATTCTTTTTTGTTTGGTAACATTATTTCTTCCCTCCAGCCAAGCGAATACGCGGATCAATGATTCCATACAGGATATCGACCAGGAAAATTACCGCAATGAATAATACACTAAAGAATAGGGTAATCCCCATGATAACCGTGTAATCGTTAGTATTGATAGATAGTACGAACTGTTCACCCAATCCAGGGACAGCAAAAATACGTTCTACAACAAGAGAACCTGTCATGACGGCAACTGTCATTGGTCCTAAGATCGTAACGATAGGGATCATCGCATTTCGAACAGCATGCTTAACTACTGTTCCGACTTTTGAAATCCCTTTTGCTTTTGCAAGTAAGATATAATCAGAGTTTAATATCTCAAGCATTTCAGTACGCATAAAACGTGCAATCGTTGCCACAACACCCACAGTCAATGCCAAAGTCGGCAATATAGTATGCTTGTATTCTCCCCAAAGTGCTACTGGAAGCCACTCAAGCTTTACTCCAATGTAATACTGTAATAATGCAGCAAATACGAAGGATGGGATGGATATCCCTAAAACAGCGAGAATCGTAGAACCATAGTCCAGCCATGTGTTATGCCTGATGGCTGCAATAATTCCTACTAAAATACCTAAAAATGTTCCCAATACCATAGCTTGGAATCCTAGAAGTGCGGAAGGTCCAATACGGTCTCCAATAATCTGTGTAACCGGGCGGTTGTCGTATTGGAATGATAATCCTAAATCACCTTGAGCGAGTCCAGTCATATAGTTTACGTACTGGACAGGCAGCGGGTCATTCAGACCGTATTTATCCAAAATGATTTGTTGTTGTTCCGGAGACAGCCTTTCTTGATTTTGCAGTGGAGATCCAGGCAGGAGCTTCATCAGAAAGAAAGTAGCGGTAGCAATGATAAGCAAAGTGATGATCATATAAACGAGTCGTTGAATTGTATATCTGACCATTCTTTAGCCCCCCTTTTTGTCTATTTTTTCAATACATAATATATTATATAGTTATTCGACAAATTTTCAATCTATTTTTACTTTTTAGATTTTTTTCGACAATCAGTGGAAAAGGAGAGCGTATGCCCATGCATACACTCTCCCTTTTAAGGTTTGTCATTGAGCTATTGATTACTCAACTGAAGCCCACTTGTAAGAGTTATCAGCACCAAATGAATGGCGAAGGATACCTTTAACATATGGACGCTCTAGGTAAGAAGTACCGTTTTGGTACATCGGGCTGATCGCTTGCTCTTCGAAAAGAATCTTTTCTGCGTCGATCATAGCCTGCCAGCGAGCTTCAAGGTCACTTGCAAGTTCACCCTTAGCTTTTTCAACTAGCTCATCATATTTTTCGTTAGAGAAAGCCATTTGGTTATGAGCTCCATCTGTAACGAACATGTCGATGAATGTCATCGGATCTGGATAGTCAGGACCCCATCCAGCGAATGAGAAGTCATAGTTACCTTTTGATTCCAAATCAAGCTTCTGCTTGAATGGCTGTGCTTTGATTTTAACTGTCATACCTTCAAGGTTTGTTTCAAGTTGTTCTTTAATGAACTCACCGATTTTCTTAGAGCTTTCAGAATCATAGTTTAATAGTTCCAGCTCAACTGAATCTTTACCAAGCTCTTCTTTTGCCTTAGCCCAGTATTCTTTTGCTTTCTCAACATCATAACCGCCGAAATCACCGACAGTTTCACGGTACTCAGCACCATCAGGACCAGAAACGAAGTCTTTTGGTACTAGGTAGTAAGCAGGGATTGAACCGTTGTTCATAAGAACATCAACCATACCTTGCTTGTCATATGCAGCATCGATTGCTTTACGGGCATTTACGTTAGCCAACACTTCGTTCTTCTGGTTCAGACGAAGGAAGTATACAGCAGTATCCGCGCGTGTTTTGAAGTTTTTGTCATCTTTGTACTTATCAACGAATTCAGCTGAAAGACCAGTTACGTCAGCTTTTTCAGTTTCATAAAGGTTAACTGCAGTTGCAGTATCTTTAACGATGTTGAAGTTAACTTCTTTCAACTTCACAGTATCTTTATCCCAGTAGTTATCATTCTTGGATAATTTGAAGCTTTGTTCGTGCTTCCACTCAGAAAGTGTGAAAGGACCATTGTATAATGCTTTATCCGCTTCAAGACCATATTGATCGCCTTGTTCTTCAACGAATTTTTGGTTTTGAGGATAGAAAGTTGCGAATGAAAGTAATGCTTCGAAGTAAGGTACAGGACCTTCTAGCTGTACTTCCAACGTTTTATCATCAACAGCTTTAACACCTAATTCTTCAACCGGCACATCACCAGCGTTCACTTTAGCAGCGTTTTTGATATCGTACATGATGTACGCATACTCTGCACCAGTGTCAGGGTTTAAAGCTTTTTGCCAAGCGTAAACGAAGTCGTTAGCCGTAACAGGCTCTCCGTTTGACCATTTAGCATCACGGAGCTTGAATGTGTAAGTTAACCCGTCTTCACTCTTCTCCATGTTTTCAGCCATACCAGGCTTTGCTTCGTCGTTCTCACCTAAACGGTAAAGACCTTCGAATACGTTGTTCATTACGTTGAATGAAACAGAGTCAGTTGCCAGTGTAGAGTCCATTGATGGGATCTCAGAACTCTCGATTAGGTTAAGAACTTGTTCCTTACCTTCAGCAGGCTTGTCGCCGCCTTTGTCGCCTGATCCTTCGCCTTCAGCACCTTCATTGCCGCCACAAGCAGCTAAGAAAGTACTTAGAGCCAGAAGAAGAACCAGCAAGAATGAAAACTTTTTCTTCATCTTGAAATTGACCTCCTCGTAAATCTCATATTTATTTATCTTCTAATTTTCAGAAGATTTGTTACTTATTATACATGATAGAGATATTTTTGCAATATTAATTTAACAGTTTTTTTGCAAAATTATCATATTAGTAGGTCATATGTTAGTTAAACGTTGATATATATAGGTTTACCTCGTCATTTTTAGGGTGTTTGTCCTATTACAATTGTTACAATAAACCGTTTTCATGTATCTTCCAAATATTTCTTCAGATGTACGTACTGAATAGATTAAAAGTTTCAACTATTATATTTATAAGTTAAACTGTTTCTTTATTACATAAGTGTAATCTGAATGATTAATAGTAGTTATTGAATTCATTCTAAGAATTTTTTGAGTATACACTGTCGTGAGATGATTGTTTATTAACGGAATACATAAACCGGGAGAATGCATATATATGAATCCAATTGAAATCATATCTGTGCTTCATGTATACTTTCTATAAAAAAGAATAAAGGAGTATTATGAAACGTATAGTTAGTATTTATTTGTGTGCAGGGATTATCTTGCTGGCTTCCCTTATGATTTCACTCGCTAATGGAGATCCGTATATGCTCTCCATATTAAACAGCCTGTTTATTACGGGAATGATTTATTTGATATTCGGGGGCTTCTTATATATATTCCAGAAAGGTTTTTTCAACGGGATTGTATATTCACTTAAAAGATTCCGGAGAAGCACCGCCCAGGGCAAGTACGTCTCTCAATTTGATGATCTGGATGATACCAAGGAAGCGCATGAAGAACTTTCAGTGATCAGGTCCTATCGGGTAACACGATCCCTTCTGGTCATCGGGGGTCTTCTCCTTATTATTTCCCTGGCGTTATCCTATCTCCTGTATACTTGAATTGAAAGAACGGTTTCACTATAATAGTGGTATCAATATATTTCGGCGTTGATGAAGAAGAGTACCTATCAAATGATTCAAAGAGAGCTTGTGGCCGGTGTGAACAAGTAATCATTTTTTAGCGAATGGACTTTTGAGCCTTATTTGTGAAATGCATTTGCAGATTAGCGAATAACGGGCTTGCCCCACGTTACAGGGGTTTCATGCAAGCTGCATGGACTAAGCTGACTCATCATGATGAGTACTTAGGGTGGCACCGCGGATATAATCCCATTCGTCCCTATATTAAAAGGACGAGTGGGTTTTTATTTTGTTTAAATATAGGAGGAAAAAGAAATGCAGACAATTTTCAGCGGAATTCAGCCGAGCGGAACGATTACGCTTGGTAACTATATCGGGGCGATGAAGCAGTTCACCGAATTACAGAATGAATATAACTGCTACTTCTGCGTCGTCGATCAGCATGCCATTACAGTACAGCAGGACAAAGCGGAGCTTCGCAAAAATATCAAAAGCCTTGCCGCCCTTTATATCGCATGCGGAATCGATCCGGAGAAATCCACATTATTCATTCAATCGGAAGTACCTGCCCACGCGCAGGCGGGATGGATCCTTCAGTGTGTGACGTATATTGGTGAACTTGAGCGAATGACACAGTTCAAGGATAAATCTCATGGAAAGGAAGCCGTCTCTGCCGGCCTCTTGACCTACCCGCCTTTAATGGCGGCAGATATCCTGCTGTATGGAACGGACCTGGTGCCGGTCGGTGAAGATCAAAAACAACATCTTGAACTGACGCGTAATCTGGCAGAGCGCTTCAATAACAAATACAATGACATTTTCACTATCCCTGAGGTGCGGATCCCGAAAGTCGGTGCCCGCGTCATGTCGCTTCAGGACCCGTTAAAGAAAATGAGTAAATCTGACCCAAATCAAAAATCCTTCATCACGCTGCTTGATGATCCAAAGCAAATCGAGAAAAAAATCAAAAGTGCGGTGACGGATTCAGACGGTATCGTTAAGTACGACAAAGAGAACAAACCAGGTGTTTCAAACCTGCTGTCCATTTATTCCATCCTGGAGGGCACTTCTATAGAAGAACTGGAGCACAAATATGACGGTAAAGGGTACGGTGAGTTCAAAAGCGACTTGGCCCAAGTTGTCGTTAACACCATTAAACCGATCCAGGACCGGTATAATGAATTGATCGACTCTGATGAATTGGATGACATTCTTGACCGCGGAGCTGAAAAAGCAAACCGTGCTGCGGGCAAGATGCTGAAGAAAATGGAACGAGCCATGGGACTCGGCCGAAAAGAGCGAAAAAGGAAATGACGGATGACGTGCCGGGGCTTGATATCAAGCCCCGGCTTTTTTTGCATAAGGTTCTTTTCGCATACTTTGTTGCTTTGCACACAATAAAACATCGGAATTTGGGTATTTTCGGTTTGTCGGTCCGGCTTTTGATTAAGCTTGAGTGCGAAAAGAGCAAGTTCTCAAGCAATGTTCATGCACAGGCCTTTTTACGAAAAGCAACTTCCTTTTAGAAAACAGCTTTGAATAAAAAAACCTTAAGCCTGCTGAAGACTTAAGGTTCATACATTCAATTCACTTTTGGCCTGTTTTCAACTTCCCATAGCTTTTCGAAAAACGGCTGCCCTTTAATCATATTTTCACATAGTGTCAGATGCTTGTCCGACCAGCCGTATTTTGTTTCCTCATATAACATATTCCATACGTCTTCAAACTCCATATGCTGAATGACCCGGTATTGTTCCGGGGCCCATTCCGTATACCAGTATCGTATTTCAGCCGTATTATTCGAACTGTGGAGCTGATCAAGCGCCATGAACAAAAGCTGTTTCAACTGTCTTTCCTTCCTTGTCAGCCCGTTCATCATTAGTGGACTCGGGGAAAGGATATGATAGTGGTTATCCTGTTTAGGTTCCTGTTCCAATGAGTATGAAACGGAATCATGGCCTTCCACCATTTCATAAACAAGCTGCTCCTGCCTTGGTATAAGCCTGCTCTTGCGGATCGGTACGGTATATCCGATCGTATCGACTGCCAGTATGCCTGTCCCATCTGTGACGATAAAGCAATAATCAAGCTGAATCCGCTCATGGTTTTTTCTTAAATATGCTTTTTGGTACACATCATTCAGCAGTTGTTGAGGTAATTCTGATAAATCATTCTCGATGTAGTGAAAAAGTGCAGTATCCACTTTCATTAAAGGGACTTGATCTAACAACTCAATGACATCTTCTTTTCTCCATTCGTGAAAATGACAAACATTGTAGCCATTTTCTTCGCCTTCGAACCAATTTACCCATACATCATGAAGATATAACATGATTGACCCCTCACTTTGCTTCAATCTTATTTGTCAATCAGTATAGGCAGAAAAGAGTAAAAATATTCCTGATTCGGCACCTTTTATAAATAGTCGTTATTTTTCCTGCGAGGCAGGTAGATCGTTACGGTAATGATGAGAATGCCGACAAGGAAGAGATAACATTCTACCCGTGTGCTTATAAACAATAAATAATCGGTTATGGTCATGCCTGTCGTAAGCAGGTTCAGATAAATAATCAGGCTGACCCCGCCGGAAACGGCAAGTCCAAATCCAATGAACAATATGAACATACGAAACACCATACCTTCCGCCTCTACCCTTTTTTTTGCTTGTCCTTATATACTATAGTTTATGTCCTTCAGGGTGAGATATGACGAAAAGGGTGTATGCCTGAATCAGGGCGTCACCCCTTTTTATCCGGCAGGAAGTAGGAAGACGGTTTTCCGAAGAAGAGCTTTGTCACAGATTTATTATTTTTTCGTGCTTTTTCCGCCAGATAATAACCTGCGGCATATCCCAGCATCTTCGGATAACCTTTCTGTCCAAGCAGCAATTGATCGTGCAGCGGGTTTGACCTTGTGATTTCAAGATTCGGCTCTATCCACTTTTCATAATAATTAGAGAGTTCTTTATCATCGTAAGCTTTCGTCCAGGAAGCGACATATTCGTATCCGCAGTACTCACGAACGGCCTGCTCCGCAAGTCCTTCAAACATGATGGAATCCAACAGGGTATATTCTTCATCTTTTTTCTTCATTCTGTCCATCCGTACACAATGATGGTATTCATGGACAAATAGTGCTTCATATTCTTTAAGGTCTTCCTGTTCAGTAACAAATAAATAAATTTCGTCCTTGAAACAGACACCGGACTTTTTCATAGATGATTGAAATAGGCCTCTTTTTTCCTGGACAGGCAAGAGATACACAGGTACATCGGGACCATCCCATCTTTTTTTGTAGACCTTTTCAATTTTCACAAACAAATCCCATAGTTTATTTTTCTTCATCGCTTTATAAATCATTTTGGCTCCGGCTGACGGCCGGTACATTCCATGCTTCATAAGATAGCGGTACAAAGATTCACTGTCGTCTGAGTTCCCCTGTTTCGTCTTTTTCAAGTAATTCAACGGATGATCGAGCGAATCTTCAAGCCATTCATCTGTGGGGGCGATGGTCACATTCATCCCTCTTTCTCTTTTTTTAAATATATATGTTGAAAAAGAGATTTTAGAAACAATCCGAAGTTGGACGATTGCCATATAAAAAAGCGCACGGATTTATCCGCACGCTTTTTGAATCATCAATTATTTTGTATATTTCTTGAAAACGAGTGTCGCATTGTGTCCGCCGAATCCCAGCGAGTTGCTCATCGCCACATTCACTTCACGTTTTCTGGCTTCATTTGCTACATAATCAAGATCGCAATCCGGGTCAGGCGTGTCCAGGTTAATTGTCGGAGGAAGCATGCTGTCTTTCATTGCCAATACGGTAAAGATGGCTTCCACTCCCCCGGCTGCTCCCAATAAGTGCCCTGTCATTGATTTAGTAGAACTCATGGCAAGCTTATATGCATGTTCACCAAACACTTCTTTGACTGCCATTGTTTCATATTTATCATTATAAGGAGTACTCGTTCCGTGAGCATTGATATAATCAAGTTCTTCCGGACGAACTCCTCCATCCTCAAGAGCCATTTTCATTGCTCTCGCTCCGCCTTCCCCTGCTGGTGCAGGCGCTGTGATATGATAGGCATCACCCGTGCTTCCATAGCCCGTCACTTCAGCATAAATGGTAGCGCCGCGTTTCAAGGCATGTTCGAGCTCCTCCAATACGACGATCCCTGCTCCTTCACCCATCACGAAACCGTCACGATTCGCATCGAAAGGACGTGAAGCCTTTTCGGGATCTGTATTTGTAGATAGTGCTGTATTGGCACAGAATCCTGCAACAGACATTTTGGTGATCGGTGCTTCCGCTCCGCCGGAGATCATGACGTCTGCATCTCCGCGCTGAATGACCTTGAATGCATCACCGATAGAATTCGTACCCGTTGCACAAGCGGTAACCGTACATGAGTTGACGCCTTTTGCACCGAGCATAATAGACACTTGGCCGGTTGCCATGTCAGGGATGATCATTGGAACGAAGAACGGGCTTACTCTGCGGTACCCCCGCTTTTGAAAAGTTTCGTACTGGTTTTCAAATGTTTCCATGCCTCCGATTCCGGAACCGATCCAAACCCCTGTCCGGTGTGCATTTTCATCATTTATTTCCAAATTTGCGTCTTTGACTGCCATCACGGAAGCGGCAACCGCATAGTGGGTAAAGCGATCCATTTTGCGCGCTTCTTTCCGCTCAACGTATTGTTCGATATCAAAATCTTTTAATTCCGCCGCGACTTTTGCAGGGTAATCATCTGCATTCAGCCTGGTTAACGGTCCGATTCCCGTCTTTCCTTCAAGAATACCGTTCCAAGTCGATTCTATATCATTCCCCAATGGTGTAACCGCACCTAAACCAGTAATGACAACACGTTTTTTGCTCATAAGACCCATCTCCTTTAAAACTATTTATAGACGAATTAAATTACAATTTATTTACCCCAGCGCATGACGATCGCGCCCCAAGTGAGGCCGCCGCCGAATCCGACCATGACCACTACATCATCTTCCTTCACTCTTCCATCCTGAAGATCTTCTACTAAAGATACAGGAATGGAGGCCGCAGATGTATTGCCGTACTTATTGACCGTTTTAGACATTTTTTCAATTGGAAGGTCTAATCGCTGTCTGGCTGCTTCCATGATCCGGATGTTAGCCTGGTGTGGAATCAAGAAGTCTACATCCTCTTTTTTCAATCCGGCTTTTTCTATGACATTCACACTGGATTCACCCATTTGTCGAACGGCGAATTTGAACACTTCCCTGCCGTTCATTACAATATTATCTTCCTGATACAAATGTTTCGCTCCTGAACCATCAGCTCCGAGTTCGAAGGCAAGTATCCCTTTCCCGTCTGGAACCGGTCCAAGCACCGCAGCTCCTGCCGCATCTCCGAACAGTACAGCTGTATTTCTATCCTCCCAATCCGTAACCTTCGAGAGCTTTTCCACTCCGACTACCAGGACGTTCTTGTAAGCACCATTATCAATGAATTGCTTTGCCGTGATCATCCCATACATGAAACCTGCACATGCCGCACTGATGTCCATCGCCGCGGCTTTCTTCGCTCCCAATCGGTCCTGAAGCAGGCAGGCAACAGAAGGAAACGGCTGATCCGGAGTAACAGTGGCAACAAGTATCAAATCCAGATCTTCAGATGAGATTTCAGCATCATCAATCGCCTTCATCGCTGCTTCGTATGCCATATCTGAAGTATCTGTATCTTTACCCGCCACACGCCGTTCTTCAATACCGGTCCTTGTGCGAATCCATTCATCAGATGTATCAACCATTTTTTCCAAGTCTGCATTTGTTAAAACTTTCTCAGGAAGGTAACGCCCAATTCCGATTATCCCTGTGTTCATACTGGCATCCCCTGCTTTCTTTTATTTTCTTGCTCCCTATACTATAAGTTTATTATCAATTATTATGACTTGGTACTAATTTTAACGAAAATTGATTATTTGTGCAATATATTTTGTTTTTCTACTCACTTTCGTATTTAGTACAGATTCAAAACAACGCTAATGATTCCCGTGCAAGACTTCGCTTTCCGCGGGTAGCCCGTGAGCCTCCTCGAAGCTGCGCTCCTGCGGGGTCTCACATTTGCTACTCTTCCCGCAGGAGTCTTCGTCTTGCACTCCAATCAACCGCTGGATCCAGCAAAAACTAAAAAACCCGAATTAATCTGAAACATGGTTCAAATTAATTCGGGTTTTTTAGAGTAAATTGCCTTGTACTACCATCTTTTCAACGTTAATCTTTATGTAATGCGTCTCTTTTCCCTAGTTCGTATGCTTCTCCCATTACTTGTGTGAACAGGGTCATGAAGGGCTGGATCATTTCCGGGGATAATTCGATCCCTGCCTCATCAAGTGTCTGTTTTGCTTCCGGTAAGTACTTCATTGCGATCTGCATAAATTCCATTGATTTGTCCTTGTTCATTGGTTTGCTTCCTTTCCGTTTGGTAATTTACCTGTTTCGATATAGTTTTTGACATGCTGATTGATGGTCTTTTGAAAGTCCTTTGAGATCAGGGGACTGAATTTCCCTAATGAAACGACTCCGTCTTCAAAGTCAAATTCTAGGACCCCTGAAGATAAGTCACTCCCGGCAACCTTATCGGCTACTAGTTCATACAGCTTATCCGCATGCTGAACGGTACTTGTGAGAACCGTGGATTCACCAAGGTCAGATTGATCGGATACATACCCGATTGCGAATAATCCTTCCTCTTTCAGTACTTCGATAACAGCTACATTATAGCCGTCCCCGGCAGGATATACAACATCGGCATCCTTCTTCACGAGCGAATCCAACCGTTCGAGTGCCTTTTCTTTGTCATCCCAATGGTTTGTGTATTCAACAATCACGTCAATGTCTTTATTCTGGTATTTTGCGCCGTCAACAAACCCTTGCACTTCAGGCTGCCAGTCAAACGCAGCGATCACACCGATTTTATTCGTCTTGGAATGGTGGGCAGCTGTCATCCCCCCGAAAAATCCCATTGAATATCCTTTGAACGTTAAACTGGTTGTATTCTTTTCAGTTGCCTCTCCATTAAAACTTACGAAATGAATTTGGGGATATTCACCGGATTTCCGGTTAAAGACCTCTGCATATTCACTTCCATGTCCAAAAACAAGGTTTACGCCGTCTTGATCATATTGCTTGATCGCCTGTTCGATTGATGTATCATTGTTCATGCTCTCTTTATAAAATACGTCTACATCGTGTTTTGATTGTATTTTTAATAATCCTTTGTAGCCTTTTGTTCCCCAGACACCGTCGTTTACGGTTTCCGGGACTAAGAGACCTACATTTTCCAACTCATCGGATACATTCTCTTTCATGCACCCGCTCAGGCCAAGTACTAATATAGCCAGAATAAAAAAGGTTCGTTTCTTTCTCATGTGCAGCAACTCCTTTAAAGCCCATGCAGCGCCGATAAAAAGTATCATTAGAAAAATATTACACCAATATGTCCATTTTACCTCCATCCGTATCCATATAAAAGAGAAATTTTTCTCATTCCTTCTTTCAGAAAGAGTTCATCACTAATTTCTGTTCTTTCAATATGGATTCATGTGATTTAGTGGGATGCACAATGATGGGTTCCCCTATCATGGAACGTTCTTTCTTAAAAGAGGAAAAGGAATCTTCAGTTATATAGGAAAGCGCTTCTTCCCAGCTGTTTTCGGAAAGGGGTCTTAAAGAAAAAGTTCCATGACTTCCTGAATGTTTCAGGATGGAAACCGCTGCATCTTTCACATAAATTGCACCGCTTCGATCATCCTCGTACCTGCTTTCATTTTCTCTCTCCCCCTCCAGGAGCTGTGCAAATAAGAAATGAGATGGCTGATGCCCCCCGTAAAGTGTAGGCAGATAAAAAGTTGCGGATGCTTCATTACTGGATTTGGTGCTGTTACTCCTTTCTGTTTGATTCGGGAAAACCCGCACGATTTCAGGAAGACCGTCTTCACCACTCTTGATCTTACCGATTACAGATGGTGAAAGGCATTGCAGACTCCTGCCTCCGATTTGGTCGTAATAAGGGAGAAACAATCTGCATTCAACCGGCAGTTCCCGATCCCACTCTTCTGCAGGGATATATTGAATGTTAGCGTTTCTCCCGATTTCCAACCATTTATCCGTGGTTTCCGCTTCATCATCGACAGCCGTTACAGTCCATCCTCTTTCCAACAGTGCACGACAGAGTTCAAATCCCAAATATTGCTGCGCAGCAAAAACAACAGCATGATTCAAATCACTCACTCCTAATCAAGACTATAATACTTTCTCATGTAAAGAGAAGTATGAGGCTAATTTCATTCCAAGTGAATCTCTCTTTTCCGGAACCACATAAAAGAGATCAGTTGACAACCCTTTCTCTAAACGATGTTTATATATATCTTTTATGAGTGAGAATTGATTTTTATAACGATTAACATTATAGGACTGAACAATATAAAGCGGGATGGGGCTGTCCTTAAAAACTTCATAATCATACCTGGATTGTGAGAGCAGCTGTTCATAATCCTCTTCTTTCATCCCCCTGGAACCTGTTAATTCATTGACCAGCTTTTTATAGAAAAATTTTTGTTCTCTCTCGTGCCTGATCAGTTCGTAAATAGAGAGACACGGTGTAAACATGACCACTCCTCTTATTTCGTTTTCCAGTCTGGGATAGAGTCCCTTGAAGACGAGGGCGCCCATCCCTTCTGCAAGAATATGAATCTTGCTGTTGATGATTTCACGCCTTTTGACATATTCGTACAGCCTGCCCGCTAATTCCACTGCCTGTTCGCTTCCCCAATTTGCTCCATAAAGATTGCTGTAATATACGATGTACCCTTTTGCCGTTAAATCTCTTATCCATTTTTTCCTGGCTTCGTGCTGATCCCAAAAGCTCGTTTTATGATCGACATAGTGATGGTGATCACCGAGAATCATTACTGCAAATCCGTTTGGCCTCTCAGGATAATGAATCATGCACCACTCTTGATCTAGTTGAAACAATCGCTGATTCATCGGAATTCTCCTTTTACATAGTGAGTCATTACATGTTATGTAAAGAGGAGGAATATGAAAGGAAATCCGCCTATCTAAAAGGAAAAAAGATGACCAAGTTACAGCTGCAGTGGAGCGGATGACAGGGGTTACATTTTCACATATTCGTCATTTATTATTCTAAATAGGTGTGGTATGATAAAAAAGATTGAAGATGGTGGCAGCCCATATACATATGGATGAATATAGAGGAATGAGGTGACTGGCGTGAGATTTTTCTGGACATTTTTCTGGGCGTTTCTGTTGACTCAGATGTTAAATTACGTTGTAAGTTCAATGAATGGATTATCATTTCATTTTATGACAGGTTTGGTTCTATCGGTTGTAATCACAGTTTTACTATTTGTTATGACTTTGATCATCCCGAACGATCCTGTTGAAGATCATCATTAAAAAGCAGCCTTTTTGGGGCTGCTTTTTATTTTTGCATTTTTATTTGGTTGGATTCGGTGCAGACAAAGGTAAGATGATTCTTACTCGGCTATCGCTAAAGTCAGTCCCTGGTCATCTGCATCAATGGTGACTTCTTTGTTTGCCCCGATACTGCCTGCTATCATTTCCCTTGCGAGTTTGGTTTCAACTTCCCTTTGGAGATAGCGTTTTAACGGGCGAGCTCCGTAGACGGGGTCGTATGCGGATTCTGCGATGAATTCTTTTGCTTTTTCTGTCAGGTTAATTGTTATTTGCTGTTCCTCTACTCTGGACTGTAATTCTTCAAGAAGCTTTTCGATGATGTCTTTCACATTTTCGATGCTGAGCGGCTTGAATAGTATGATATCATCCACACGGTTCAGGAATTCCGGCCTGAAAGAGCTTCGCAGCTGCTTCATGACCAAATCCTTCGTATCTTCATCAATTTCTTCCTGCCCCTTATTTCTTTCCAGTAAGTATGAGGAGCCGATATTGGAAGTCATGATGATGACAGTGTTTTTACAGTCGACGGTTCTGCCTTGTGAATCGGTTAATCTCCCGTCGTCAAGCATCTGCAGTAAAATGTTGAACACTTCAGGATGGGCCTTTTCAATTTCGTCAAGCAGGATGACCGAGTAAGGCTTCCTCCTGACAGCTTCAGTCAATTGACCTCCTTCTTCATAGCCGACATAGCCTGGAGGTGCACCGACAAGCCTGGATACTGCATGCTTCTCCATATATTCAGACATATCAATGCGTACCATCTGTTCTTCACTGTCAAACAGGGTATGGGCAAGGGTCTTGGCAAGTTCAGTCTTTCCGACTCCGGTTGGTCCGAGGAATATGAACGAGCCGATCGGCCGGTTCGGATCCTTGATTCCTGCTCTGGCCCGGATTACGGCATCACTGACAAGTTCTACAGCCTCATCCTGGCCGATGACACGTTCGTGCAGTATTTTTTCGAGTTTAAGGAGTTTTTCCCTTTCCCCCTCCACAAGTTTTGTGACAGGGATCCCGGTCCATCTGGCTACGATGTTTGCGACTTCTTCTTCCGTCACTTCTTCTCTCAGGAGCCTGCCTTCCTGCTCCTTCATCATTTCCTGCTCAACAGATTGAAGTTCCTTTTCCATGGCGGGTATTTTCCCATGGCGCAGTTCCGCTGCCCTGTTTAAGTCGTAGTCGCTTTCCGCCTCCTCAAGCTGCCGTCTAAGCTTCTCCAGCTCTTCCCTCTTCTCCTGCACAATCCCGATACTTTCTTTTTCTTTTAACCACTTAAGCTTCATCGCATCGGCTTTTTCCTTCAAATTACTTAACTCTTCCCTGATTCGGGCGAGGCGTTCCTTGCTTTGTTCATCTTTTTCCTTTGTCAGTGCGGCTTCTTCTATTTCAAGCTGCATCACCTTTCTAGTCACTTCATCCAATTCCGAAGGCATCGAGTCTATTTCCGTCCGGATCATCGCACATGCTTCATCGACCAGGTCAATCGCTTTATCGGGCAGGAATCGATCAGAAATGTACCTGTCCGACAATCTTGCTGCTGCAACGATTGCCCGGTCGTGGATATTGACTCCGTGATGAATTTCAAATCGCTCTTTTAATCCCCTCAGTATGGACACAGTATCTTCCACATTGGGTTCCTGCACCATCACCTGTTGAAAACGGCGTTCAAGCGCCGGGTCTTTTTCGATATATTTCCGGTATTCATTCAGCGTAGTGGCACCGATACAGTGCAGCTCACCCCTGGCAAGCATCGGTTTCAATATGTTGCCGGCATCCATGGCACCTTCGGTTTTTCCAGCCCCTACAATCGTGTGCAGTTCATCGATGAACAAAAGGATCCTTCCTTCGCTTTTCTTCACTTCCGTCAGTACCGCTTTCAATCTTTCTTCGAATTCTCCCCGAAATTTTGCACCGGCAACGAGTGAACTCATATCAAGTTCAAAAATGGTTTTATCCTTCAGCCCCTCAGGAACGTCTTTTCTGACAATCCGCTGGGCAAGTCCTTCGACGATGGCTGTTTTTCCTACACCCGGTTCACCGATCAATACAGGATTGTTTTTTGTTTTCCTTGAAAGGATCCGGATGACGTGGCGGATCTCACTGTCCCGGCCGATGACGGGATCAAGCTTGCCGGATTTGACTTCCGCCACAAGATCCCTTCCATATTTTTTCAGAGCTTCATATGTAACTTCAGGATTTTGAGTATTCACCTTTTTTCCCCCTCTTACGGAAGTAATGATTTCTGTGAGCTTGTCTTTGTTTATACCCATTTCTTTCATATATATAGTGATGGCATGATCCCTTAGTTGAAATAGTGCGAGAATCAAGTGTTCAATGGATAAATAATCATCTTCCCACTTTTTTTGAATTTTTTCACTCTCTTGTAAAAGTCGGTTCAATTCACTCGATATATAATTTCCATACTGTACCCCGCTGCCCTCAACTGCAGGAATGCCCTTAAGCTGTTTATCAAGGAATTCATTTAAATCCGCCGTCTTTACCCCTGCCTTTTCGTATATGGAGGGGAGCAGACCATCCCCCGTCTGGCTCAGTGCTTTCCATAAGTGGATGACTCGGATGTCGGTATGTTTATACTCTTTTGCGAACTGCCCTGCAGATACAAGACCTTCTTGAATGCTGTGTGTCATGGATTCATATTTCATCATTAATCACCTCTTTTGACCTTTATTGACCTTTGTACCTATTATATATCCTATCCCAAAAAATAAAAAGAACAAGGATGACCGGTTGAATGAGGAATGTAGTATGTTCATTCCCTTTATGTCCAAACGGTAATCCCTGCTCCTAGCCTATCGTTAAGGTTTTCTCATATATGTCCAGTGGCGGTTGTGGTTGGAATTTTCAGGAAACCGGTCTCCCGCTTTCATTTTTAGCTTTTGAGGATTGTTTACATTACTGCCGGTTTCACCAATTTCGATATAAATTCCATTGTTTGGCGCTTTTTCTCCGCCCCTGAAGTGTCTTGGTTGTCCCATTCATGATTCCCCCTCATTTTGAAGCATGGCTTCTTTCTTATTTTTCTCTTAGGGAGGTGGTTCATGCATGCCATTTGGAGGTAACCATTAGATTACGGTTTGGTTAACATTCGGAAAAAGTCTTTACAGTTTGTACCTGTTTGGTGTTAAATAAAAAAATGTGGAGAAATAACGCTTGGAGGATATGTAATGGATTTTTATACGATAGTGAAATACTTATTTTTAGGGATATTCCAGGGCTTTACTGAGCCGATCCCAATTTCATCAAGCGGGCATCTCGTCCTCGCCCAGCACTTTCTGGGGATTGAAGAACCGGGATTGACCTTTGAAATATTAGTGAATACCGCTTCCCTCTTTGCTGTATTATTAGTTTACCGTGAAGATATTTGGCGTTTGATTGTGAATGGATTAGGTTACTTTAAGGAAAAAACACCGGAGAACAAGCGCGATTTTCATTTTATCGTGTATTTGATCATCGGTACGATTCCAGCCGGAGTAATCGGAATCGTCTTCGGCGATGTCATTGAAGAACATCTATCCTCTGTCGTGACGATCGGGATCACTCTCATCATAACGGGGACGGCATTGTGGCTCATCCGCAACCTGCGCGGAAGTAAGAATGACGGAGACTTGAACGCGAAGGATGCTTTGATCATCGGTCTGGCACAGGCAGTGGCACTGATTCCGGGAATAAGCCGGTCAGGGGCAACGATTGTTGCAGCGATGGCCCGCGGGATGAAAGCAGAGACCGCTCTCCGCTATTCCTTCCTTTTATACATTCCGGTCAGCTTCGGCGTGATGCTGCTCGGTATCAAGGATCTCATTGAAGCGCCGCCTGCAGCATCAATGACCGTTCCTTACGTGCTGGCATTCCTGGGATCATTGATTGCTTCATATTTCTCTTTGAAATGGTTCATGAATATTATGGTCAGAGGAAACCTGAAATATTTTGCTTTTTACTGCTTGATCGTAGGGTTACTCGTTGTTATGTTTATTTAATAGCGAAAAAAAACCCCTTTTCAATATCAATTGAAAAGGGGTTTTTTATGATCATCTGATGCCAAGCGCGATTTTTGCATAGCGTGACATATTGTCTTTGCTCCATGGCGGATTCCAGACAATATCGACTTCTGTTTCTTTTACCTCAGGGATATCCCTTAAAGCAGCCTTGACTTGATCGACAATCGTTCCTGCCAGCGGGCAGCCCATCGATGTTAGTGTCATGGTAACGGTCGCTTTGCCTTCCTCATCGAGATCGACATCATATACCAATCCCAGATTGACGATATCTATTCCCAGTTCAGGGTCGACAACTTGTTCAAGTGCACCCATCAAATTATCTTTAAGATCCTGATCCATCGTAACACTCTCCTTCACTCATCTTTATCTACCATTCATCTTAACAAAGAAACGGCCTGAAAACAAAAGGTTAAGCCGAAAGATGTTTTTCGAACCATTCCACCAGCTTCATGACACCTTCCCTGGAAACCTTATGATCCGCCTTATCATCAGCAATGAAGAGAATGTTTTCTTCATTTCCTTCGTAGGCAGGAAGGATAGCCCTGTAAAACTCCTCTGTCAGATGGAAAGGGACAACCTTGTCTTTTCTTCCATGCCAGAACATGAGCGGACGGCCATTCAACTTTTCCGGCTGCAGACTCAAATCATATTTTGACAGTTCATCAAGGATCGCCTTCACTTCTTCCTCACTGAACGGCAGCTCGTATCCAGCTGACTTCAGGTGAGCAAGCTGAGCCTTTGCAAATTTAACATAAGATGGGTTCCCCATCAGTGAAACTGCTGAAGAAATCCAATCATACTGAGTCAGTGCTCCAAGTGTGACGATGCCTCCCATCGATGTTCCGGCAACGCCGATTCCGTTATCGATCAGCAAGCCTTTTTCTTCAAAGTGACCCTTTAGCAGGGAAAGTTCATGGATGCTGTTCAAGACTATTTTCCAGAACACCCCGCCTAATTCAGCTTCTGTTTTACCTGTCGCCCTTTCTCCATGCTCCAGGCAATCCGGCAGGACGACTCTGAAGCCTTTTTCAGCCAGGTAATAAGCATAATGAAGATTATGCTCTTTCGCACTTGTGAATCCATGTATAAAAAAGCACAATGGCAGAGGCTGATTTCTTTCCTCTTCCTTTACTAAATGCAGATATGGGATATTTCCGATATACGACTTCTCAATTACGATCATGATCAGCTGCTCCCTCCTGTACGCTTATAACACTATTATGATATCCTAGATTTTACAGGTTGTATATTAATCAGCTCCTGTATTTACAAACTAATTTGATTCACGACATTACAAAGAATTGGGGATAATACGTTATGACTTTACATGAAAAACACTTAATCGTATTAGATTTGGACGGTACACTTCTGACCGATGAAAAAAAGATTTCATCAAAGACTTTCCATACATTAACAGAAGCAAGAAAACAGGGTCATGAAGTGATGATCGCGACCGGCCGTCCTTACCGTGCAAGTGAAATTTATTATAAGGAATTGAATTTAGCTACTCCCATTGTCAATTTCAATGGGGCTTTCACCCATCATCCAATGGATGAAAATTGGGGTATTTATCACACCCCGATGGATCTACATGTATCCAAGCAGATCATTGAAGCGTGCCACGACTTTCCGTTCCGTAATATCATCGCTGAGGTGAAGGATGATGTATATCTTCATTACCATGACGAAAAGCTTATTGATGTTTTCATGATGGGAAACCCTTCAATTTCCACGGGGGATATTCGTGAGTTTCTCACAGAGAACCCGACTTCCATGCTGATCCATGCTGAAGAAAAAGATGTGAAGGACATCCGGGCACATCTTGATGAAGTTCATGCCGAAGTAATCGATCACCGCAGATGGGCTGCACCCTGGCATGTCATTGAAATTGTGAAATCCGGTTTAAATAAAGCTGTCGGGATTGAAAAAGTCGCTTCTTCTTTAAACATCCCTCAGGAGCGCATCATCGCATTCGGTGATGAAGATAACGATTTTGAAATGCTTGAATACGCAGGAACCGGCATTGCAATGGGGAATGCCATCGACAAAGTAAAGGAAATCGCCAATGATGTCACATTGACGAACGAAGAAGACGGAATCGGCGTATACCTGCAAAAGCGCTTTAATCTTTGATGGCAGGAGTGGGAATTTTTTTTACTGTAAACACCGCCGGGTTAAGCCATACTACAAAAGAACACAATTCGTGTTCAAGCTTGTAAAAGGGGTGGTTGCAGTGGGTAGAAATAAATCGAAACGATTTGTACAACAAGGTAAAGTTGCTGTGGCAAAGCATGATGAACGGATTCCGTACCACTTGACGTATGCTGAAGCAGAGGCGAACAAGCTGTCTTCCAAAGTGGAAGATTCCTCTTTGGGGGGAATATAAATGAGCAACCCATTATTCCGGCAGGCCCGTCAGGCAGTCAACTCTGCAAAGCAGGCAGCATCTCAAGGCGGTAATACGGAGGCATCCGTCACCAAAGCCAAAAATGCCTTATCTTCTGCCTATGCGAACAGCAATACAGCAGAACAACACCAATTACGCGCCCTTCAGGATGAGCTGAATACTCTTCAATAAAGCAAAAAAAGGTTGACCTTCCAAGACGGGATGGTCAACCTTTTCTTCTTTTGCTGAATTAATCTCTCCTAAAGAACCCAAAGATGCCTGTCGTCTGCACGATATTGGTGAAGGCGTTCGGGTCGACTTCTTTTATCGTATGCTCCAGCTCATACAATTCATAACGCGAAATGACAATGATCATCATTTCTTTCTGCTCTCCGGAAAAGGCACCTTTTGCAGGAAGAGTAGTAATTCCCCTCATCAGTTTCGAGTGGATGGCTTCGCGGAGCTCCTGGGATTTCTTTGTGATGATCATCGCCGTCAATTTCTCATGACGGGTATGGATGGCATCGATGACACGTGTGGAAGCATACAGCGTCACGAGTGTATACAACGCTTTTTCCCAGCCGTATAAAAAGCCGGCAGAGATAATGATGAAAGCATTCATGGCAAAGAAATAAGAGCCCACCGGCTTATCTTTCATGCGGGACAGGATCATGGCAATGATATCCATACCACCTGTTGATGCCCCCCACTTCAATGTCAGGCCGACTCCGACAGCCGCAATCACACCTCCGAAAACGGCATTCAGCAAAATATCCGGTGATAAATGAATGACCGGGATGACCTCGAGGAAGAATGAGGTCAGAAATACAGAGATAAAGCTGTATACAGTAAATGATTTACCAACCTTGAACCATCCGATAATGGTGACGGGAATATTCAATAAGAATAATAAAATACCGGTTGATACATTAAACTGTGTAAATTCTTTGATGATGCTTGATAATAATTGTGCCATTCCAGTAAATCCACTGGCGTAAACGTTTGCCGGTATCAAGAAGAAGTTCATGGCGATCGCACCCAAAACAGCACCGATCAGCACCACCACAAACTTTTTCACTTCCAAATGCACACTATCCCTATTCATGCACAGACCTCCCCTATTGTGTAGCTTCTACTACTAAATATGTTCCACAAAATATCATAACTAAACTCTCCCTCAAATTCAGCTGCACAACGGTTTTTTCACAAAAATGATCTGTAAGTAACAAAACATTCTTTCATAAAGGGAAATTAGACAGGATTAGATTGTCATTTCAGCGAAAAATAGCTAGACTAAAGCTATAAGTAAAGATAAAAGGATGAGAAATGATGACAGTAAAATTATTTGCCGACAGTGCAAGCGACCTGCCAAAAGAATTTTTCAATCAGGACAACATAGAATTTTTCCCACTTAAAGTACATATCGAAGGACAGGATTATGAAGACCTCATCAGCATTGAACCCAAAAAGGTTTTTGATAAAATTCGTGAAGGCCACATGCCTAAAACCTCTCAAGTATCACCTGAAACCTTCCTGAAGAAGTTCACTGAAATTGCAGAAAACGACGAAAAAGGAATCTATGTCGCCTTCTCTTCCCAACTTTCAGGAACGTATCAAACAGCCGTGATGATCCGTGATCAAGTAAAAGAAGAACATCCCGGGCTTGACCTTGCCATCATCGACTCCAAGTGCGCTTCCCTCGGCTACGGCCTAGTGGTCAAGAGTGCCCTGACTGCCCTTAATGAAGGCTGTGACCAGCAAGAAATCATTGATATAATCAACTATCAGGCCGAGCATATGGAACATCTTTTTACCGTTGAGGATCTTGATTATCTCGCCAAAGGCGGCCGTGTTTCAAAAGCTTCTGCATTTTTGGGCGGACTGCTTAATATCAAACCTCTTCTTCATGTCGAAGACGGTAAGCTTGTACCGATTGAAAAACTCCGCGGCAAAAAGAAACTCCTGAGACGAATCCTTGAACTGATGGAAGAACGCGGTACAAACCTCTCGGAACAGACAATCGCCATCAGTCACGGAGATGATGAGGAACTTGCCCTGGAAATGAAAAAGTTGATTGAAGAAAAATTCTCTCCAAAAGATGTATATATCAATATTATTGGATGTGCCATCGGTTCTCATACAGGAACAGGGACATTGGCAGTATTTTTTCTCCACTGAGGCTCATAAAGCTCCCTGCTCTTTGTCATACTAATCGGGAAACCGTTTCTACTTGAAGGGAGTGCTTACTATGCCGCACACATCAGATAACGATAAAAAAGCGAAAGACAACCAGGCTCTGCATGAAGAGAAAAACAAAATGAAAGAACTAAACCGTCAAGCCGGAAAGAATCAATACTCCAAAAAAACGGACCACCTCTAATATGGACTCAATATGAATCAACCGGCCACCTGACAACAGGTGGTCTTTTCATTTCAATCATCTTTCTTCATAGTTGTGCAATATAAAGGGACTTCGATATAATGTTAGAAGAATATAGTAATGGAGGGAACTACATATGGCAAAAGAAAGCTCTTTCGATATTGTTTCAAAAGTCGAAATGTCAGAAGTAAGCAACAGCATCCAGATTGCACTGAAAGAAATTCAAACCAGGTATGACTTTAAAGGAAGCAAAAGTGATATCAAACTGGACGGGGAAGAAATTGTATTAGTATCTGATGACGAGTTCAAAATGAATCAGCTGAAAGATGTCTTATTAAGCAAGTTGATCAAACGCAGCGTACCGGTTAAAAATCTTGATTACAGCAAGCTTGAAGGAGCCTCCGGGGGCACAGTGCGCCAGCGTGCGAAACTCGTTCAGGGAATCGATAAAGAGAACGCGAAAAAAATCAATACAATCATCAAAAACTCCGGTGTGAAGGTAAAGAGCCAGGTCCAGGATGACCAGGTCCGTGTCACCGGAAAAAGCAAGGATGACCTGCAAAAAATCATTTCAGCCGTAAGGGAAGCGGACTTATCCATTGATGTCCAGTTTGTAAATTTCCGCTGATTTGTTATCTTACATAGTCTGATGGGTAAACTATACTCATTGGACTTTTTTTATATTCTGTACTGATTATGATTAATACTAGAGAAGTATACGGAGGAGAAATATGAATAAGAAAATTATCGTTATAGGAGCTGTGGGCGGAGGCGCCACAACTGCTTCGCAGCTGAGGAAGCTGGACGACAAAGCAGAGATTATTTTACTCGAGAGAACTTCTTATCTTTCATACGGAGCGTGCGGAATGCCGTATTATCTCGGAGAAGTAATCGAGGACCGTGAAGATTTATTTGCCTATACTCCTGAAAAGCTGCAGTCCAAAAAAAAGATCGATGTGAGGATGCAGCATGAAGCCGTAAAGATTGACCGGGAAAAGCAAACTCTTCATATTCATGACCTTCTTAAGAACCAAGAATATCAAGAAACCTATGATGCGCTGATCATAGCGACTGGTGCATCCCCATTCGTCCCTGATATAGAGGGACTTGGTACCATCCCCTCTTTCACTCTGAGGACGGTTGAAGACATGGATAAACTAAAAAACTACCTGATAACGGAAAAGCCAACAGCCGGGGCCATCATCGGCGGCGGGTTCATTGGCGTGGAAATGTCCGAAAACCTCACCCGTCTCGGTATCAACACTTGTATTGTTGAACGGTCCAAACATGTCCTCAACATCATTGATGAAGAAACGGCTTTGAAGATCCAGGATCACGTAAAAGGAAAAGGTGTTTCATTATACGTAGAAAACGGACTGCACAAAGTCACTTCTGAATCGGAAATCCTGCTTGATAATGGAGAAACGGTTAAAACTGATTTTATTCTTTTATCAGTCGGGATAAAGCCTAACAATGCACTCGCAAAGGATGCCGGGCTTACGATCGGAGATTCTGGCGGCATCAAAGTTAACGAGTATATGCAGACCGATGATCCGTCCATTTATGCTGTCGGTGATGTGGTCGAATCTTTCGACAGAATCGACGGCAGTCCGAAACAAGTCCCGCTTGCCTGGCCGGCACACCGCCAGTCCTACATCATCGCCAAACACCTGACAGGCAGTCCTGTCTCTTTTGGAGGGATGCTTGGAAGCGCGATTGCGAAAGTATTTGACTTGAGCATTGCCACGACCGGATTGGGCGAAAAAGAGCTGACAGAACGGAAAACGAAGTATAAGACGGCTGTACATGAAGGGAAATCACATGCAGGTTACTATCCGGACAGCAAAGATGTGTATGTGAGGGTTCATTTCTGTCCCGACACTGGTAAAATCTATGGCGGCAATGTAGTCGGCGGCGGAGGAGTGGATAAACAAATCGATGTCCTTTCCACTGCCATCACCGGCGGTCTCACGGTCTTGCAGCTGCAGGAAATCGAAACCTGCTATGCCCCCCCATTCTCCTCTCCAAAGGGCCTGCTGAATATGATCGGATACAAGGCAGAGAAGATGATGGATTCCTGATTAACGGAACAGACCCAGAGTGGGTCTGTTTTTTTTAGAAAAGGCAGTTTCCAAAAATGTCGACAAATGATGTTAATAATTGGACTCATCGGGTAAACACTAACCTAAGGATAATCATTTAACTTTACATTTAAAGGAGTGTTTCAGTTTGTCACAACAGCAAAATGAAAAGCAAACCTTCCCGCCGCAGCACCAGGATCATCAGCCAGGTACGATAGACGAAATGAATCCGCAGCCGATCCATACCGACCAGAACTATAAAGGAAGCGGTAAACTGGATGGGAAAGTCGCTCTTATCACAGGAGGAGACAGCGGGATCGGGCGTTCTGTCGCTTGGTACTTCGCACGTGAAGGTGCACATGTCGCCATTTCATACTTAGATGAACACGAGGATGCCAACAAGACGAAAGAACTGGTGGAAGCAGAAGGCGTTCGGTGCATGCTGCTCGCAGGCGATATCGGCAGCGAGACGTTCTGCAAAGACCTGATCAACAAAGTGATTTCGCAGTTTGGCAAATTGGACGTTCTCGTCAATAATGCTGCAGAACAGCATCCCCAGGACGGCCTTGAAAACATCAGCAGTGAACAGCTTGAAAGAACATTCAGGACCAATGTATTTTCAATGTTCCATTTGACCAAAGCTGCCCTGCCTCATCTTAAAAAGGGGGCATCCATTATCAATACAGCTTCGATCACTGCCTATAAAGGCAATAAAGATCTCATCGATTACTCTTCAACTAAAGGGGCAATCGTAAGCTTTACCCGGTCCCTTGCTGAAAATATCGCTTCAAAGGGTATCAGGGTCAACGGCGTTGCACCCGGCCCGATCTGGACTCCGCTCATCCCTTCCACTTTCAGTTCAGACAAGGTATCTCAGTTCGGTGCCAATACACCGATGGGAAGGGCCGGTCAGCCATTTGAATTAGCCCCTGCTTATGTCTATCTGGCAAGCGATGATTCTTCCTATGTGTCGGGGCAGATGATCCATATTAACGGCGGGACGGTCGTGAACGGTTAATCTGCTTTAGAAGAGGTGGCATGTGAGGCAGAGATTTGAATCATTTTAAGGAATAGTTAGAAACCGGGTTTTGGATACCCGGTTTTTTTCTGCGTGGAAATGTCTATTGACGTTCTGTTCCAGATTAGAATGATTGTTAAGAGATCATATATTTGGAATTAGGATCGTATTTTTGAATTCAGGATCGTAAATCTCAGATTCGGATCGTATTTTCCAAATTAGGTGCTTAAATCCGGAATAACCCTTACAAAACACCCACCCGGGTATACCCCTTGTGTTCATACTCCACCCAAAAACTTCTTCCACACCTCATTTCCAGCGTATTTTTACTAAATGAAGGACTATAAGCAGTTACACTCAACCCTTTTACCAAAAAAAGACCGGGGCAACTAAGCCTCGGTCTCTTCTTTATGATCAACTTCCCTCTTACTGCATGATGCACGCTTTACAATTTCGTGCGGTATGATGATTCGTTTGATAGGGTCGTTCGGGTTTTCGAGTTTCTGGATCAGGCTTTTAGCCGCTTCATTGCCTAGGTTGAAAATATTGATATCAACCGATGTCAGCGGGGGGCGGGACATTTCTGCAAGAAGAACGTTATTAAAGCTGATAATGGATATATCTTCCGGAACGGAAATATCCATTTCATCCAGCGTATTCAACACACCCAGTGCCATTAAATCATCAGCTACAACCAGTGCAGTCGGGGGGTGTCCCAGCTGCATCAGTTCATTGATCGCTTCCCTGCCGCCTTCGCGAAGAAATTCTTCGTGGATGATATATTCATCTTTTAAATCGTGGCCTGCATCCCTGAGCGCCTTTTCATATCCCAATAAACGTTCGACCGTAACGACCAGGTTCAGGTTCCCGCCGATAAAACCGATGCATTCATGGCCCAGTCCAAGGAGATAATTCGTTACCTCTTTCGCTGCCCTGAAATTATCATTGTCCACGTGTGTAATTTCTTCAGAATATTTATAAGGCTTTCCGACAACCACAAATGGAAAGCTGCGTGCTTTTAAATAGTTCATCACTTTGTCTTCGACTTTTGAATAAAGAAGGATGATTCCATCCACTCTCCCGCCTTGGACCATTTGGACGACACCTTCAAAGATTTCTTCTTCCGACTGGCCTGTCGTCATTTGAAGTGCATATTGCTTTTCGTGTGCTCCTTCACTCAACCCCCTCAAGACTGTGGGGAAGAATGGATTTTGAGAAAACGTACTGGCTGAACCTGGAAGTACCAGCCCCAATACCCTTGTGGATTGATTCGCCAGACTTCTGGCGATGAAATTCGGATGATACCCCAGTTGATCCATTGCTTCTCTTACCTTTTGTTTTGTCTTTTCACTGATTCTCGGGTTATTTGCGATTACGCGTGAAACGGTTGATGGTGCGACATTTGCCAGTTTCGCCACATCTTTTATCGTAACAGCCATCGTCACTCCCCCCTTCTGCTGCAAAATGAAAAATAATAGCGCTTTCAATCTTATACCTTCAAGGCCCTTTATAGAGCCCATCAGGTTAAGCTTTTCGGTTTTTCCTTCCGCGTTTCCATACCAGGTAAATAAATATTAGAAATAATACATAGACCGCTGCAAGTGCTGACAAATAAGGAATATTCAATCCGCTTTTGTCTTTCAGCAGGTAGATTTCCGCTTCTTCCCGTTCAAGCGCCACTTTATATTTCCCATTGTCATCACTGCGGACGAGGTCGCTTGTGAGCAAGCCTTTCAGCTCCTGATTCTCTGCCAGGTCTTCGGGACTTAGTTCCACTGTCTGGGTCTTGCTTGAATTATTGATGGCCACCACCACTGTCTGATCTTTATAGGTGCGTTTATAGATACCCATTCCATCTTTTTCATACAACGGTTCTACTGTTCCCCTTGTCAAAGCCGGGTAGTCCTGACGAACCTTTCCGAGTGTTGATATGTAATCAATAAGTTCCTTATCCGCTCGGAAATTCATCAGTCTCCGGTTATCGGGATCTTCTCCCCCGTCCATGGCAATCTCAGAACCATAATAGACAATCGGTATTCCCGGGGTGGTGTACATATATGCCATGGCAAGCTTCCAGCGCGTTCCGGGGAATACATTTTCCTGTACCAACAGCCTTGTAAAGCGTTCCATATCATGGTTATCGATAAATGTGCCCATTACATAGGGATTTTCATAATACGTTTCATTGTATTTCCAAAAATTGAAGAGCCTGTCCATTGACGTATCAGGTTTTTTAAATACTGATCGCATTTCTTCGGCTTGCGGGACATTAACAAATCCATCAATGCCGACGTCGTTATATTCAGCGATCTTCTGTGGGTCGCGGTCAAAAACCTCACCAAGAAGATAGAAATCGTCTTTTACTGACTTCACCTCTTTACTGAATTCACTCCAAAAATCCTGTGGAACATGACGAACCGTATCCAATCGGTAGCCGTCGACATCGGTCTCCTTTATCCACCATTTTGCAGCATTAAAAAGGTATTCCCTCACTTCGGGATTTTCGGTGTTCAAATCAGGCAAGTCATATAACCATGCATTCTGCAGACTATCCTTATTGGAAAAGTTCATCGGCTGCTTTTCATGTAACCAATCCTTTTTTGCAGGGTCATTCACCCACGGATGTTCAGGGCTCACATGATTAACCACAAAATCCAAAACGACTTTCATATCGCGCTTGTGAGCTTCATCCACAAGCTTTTTAAACGTTTCCATCGAACCAAAATGTTCGTCCGGCTTATAAAAGTCCGTGATCCAGTATCCATGGTATCCTTTTGGCTGGTTATCGAATACAGGGGTCAGCCAGATGGACGTGAATCCCATATCCTTAATATAATCCAATCGATCGATGATCCCCTGGAAATCGCCTCCCTGATAGGCTTTTGGATCTTTAGTATCCACTTCTTTATCATTTGTCGTATCTCCGTTATTGAAGCGATCCACCATCAGGAAATACATTGTTTCATCCTGCCACTTTCGTTCTTCTTTTTCAACTGCACCTGCGGGTACGGCGTAAAAAAGAAGAAACGGGACTAAAATGAGAGCAATTACTCTTCTTTTCATCTCCGCTTCCTCCTCGGGTAGTTAGTAACGCCTTTAAGATTATCCCTTTGTACCCCCTGCCGTCAATCCTGAAACGAAGTATTTCTGGAAGAAAAGGAATAATAATGCGATTGGGACTGCAATCAACACTGAACCTGCCGCAAACGTCGTAAATTCAGCACCGAATTGCTTCGCGACCATGTCATATAAAGCAACAGGGAGCGTGTACATTTTCTCTGAACGGAGCAGGATGCTCGCGATGATAAAGTCCGCAAACGGTGCAATGAAAGAAAACAGTGCGACGACCACGATGATAGGCTTGGCCAGCGGCATGACAATCTGAAAGAAAATCCTGAAGTGCCCCGCACCATCCATTTTTGCCGACTCATCCAGCTCTTTCGGTATGGTATCCAGATAACCTTTCATCAGCCATGTATTAATCGGGATCTGCCCTCCGACATACACCAGGATCAAGCCGATATGCGTATCCAGGAGATCCGTCAGTAATGCAAGGACGAAAATGGCGATCAATGCTGCGAAGTTAGGAATCATTTGCAGGATCATGAATGTCATCAGCCCATTCTTCCGTCCGGCAAAACGATAACGGGAGAAGGAATATGCAGTCAGACTTACAAGCATAACCGTGAGAGCCATTGTCGATAAACTTACTTTCAGAGAATTCCAGTACCAGATCAGGTAATTGCTCTGTTCGAGATCGAATAATTCCTTGTAATGCGCAAGCGTCGCATTTTTCGGGATGATCGACGACCCGGAAAGACTCTGCCCGGGATTAAAGGATGAACCGATGATCCAGGCCACAGGGTAAAGGATGATCGCAAACATAATGCCTATGGCGAGATAAGAAAGTGTCAAACGTATGAGTTTCTGTTTTTTCATATTCATCTTTACATCATATCCTCTTCTTGGAATGATTTCGTGCGTTTAAACTGCCAGATCGCTGCAGTGATGACGATGATGGAAAGCAGCAATGTAATGGCGGCTGCCTTCGAATATTGAGCCGACGTCATCGTCAGTCTGTATATCCATGAAATCAAGATATCCGTCCCTCCGGCATTTTGTCCCGTCAACGCCGGTCCGCCGCCGTTGAACAAGTAGATCACGTTAAAGTTATTAAAGTTGAATGTATATTGGGTGATGATGATCGGTGCCGTTGCAAATAAGACCAGCGGCAGCGTGATATTCTTGAATTTCTGCATGGCGGACGCCCCATCCACGGTCGCCGCTTCATATAATTCATCCGGAATCGATTGAAGCACCCCTGTGGTCATCGCAAAGATGAATGGGAAACCAAGCCATGTCTGAATGAAAATCAGGGCGAGTCTTGTATACATCGGCTCTGTCATCCAGGGCAGGTCCCCTATCCCCAGAAACGCGAGGATGTCCCTGTTGATGGTACCGAACGATTCATTGAACATTCCTGCAAAAACAAGGATGGAAACGAACGCAGGAATCGCCCAAGGTAAAATGAAAACCGTGCGGATGATCGCTTTTCCTTTTAAATCCTTCTGGTTCACTAGGATGGCAAGGAAAATACCGAGCGCCACCTGCAATGTCGTTGCCCCGAATGTCCAGACAAGCGTCCAGGCCAGAACAGTAAAGAATGTTTCCCGCCATATATCAATCTTGAAGATATCCACAAAGTTCTGGATCCCTACCCAATCTACAAGCTTTGCCGGCGGTGAATGATATAGATCATAGTTGGTGAACGCCAGCAGCACCACGAAGATAATCGGGAAGATGACCACAAATACAAGAAGCAGGAATCCAGGGGACATGATCAGATAAGGAAAACCATTATCTATCAGGTTTCTGTACTGTTCCATGATCGTACTGAGCTGTTCGCCCCTGTCACGCTTCTCGCCATTTACATATGCATCGCGCAAATTAAATAGATAAAAGCCGATGCCGAATAACAATACAATGATTGCAAGAATACCGTATACCATTAAAAAGATAGAGTGATCTCCGTACGATACGTCTGTTCCGAGGGTAGTGATCCCCCACAGGCCGTAACCAATCAAATCCCTGAAGACCAGGATAAATGCGGCTGTCATGATCAGGAAAAATCCGCCTTTTGCATATTGCTTATGATACAACTGACCGAGTCCCGGGATGATGGACAGGGCCAGCGCTGTTTTTCTATGTTTAGATTGATAGGATTGTTGCTCCATCCTATAGTCCCCCTTCTATCTTCAAGATCAATACTTAAGCTTCAAGAGCTTTAGGAAGCAGAAACTATTTTCTTCCTCCTAAAGCCCTTGAATGGGCCATTAAAAGGATAGCAGTACCCTCTCCTTTTTGAGAAGGTACCGCTATGATCTCATTAATTTGAATGATTCGTTTCGATGTTTTGTTCAATTTGCTTGACTGCGGCATCAAGAGCTTCTTTAGGCCCTTGTTTGCCGGTTACGAGCGTTTGAAGCGATTTTGCCATCGGATCCCATACTTCACCCATTTCAGGGATATTCGGCATTGGAACCGCATATTGAGACTGTTCGGCAACTGCTTTTGCACCTTCATTTTCTGCAATCGCAGGATCATCGATCAATCCTTGGTTCGTTGGTACTTCTTGAGTTTGTTCGAAACGAAGCTTCGCGTACTCATCCTGAGTGATGAACTCGATGAACTTTTGAGCCCATTCTTTGTTTTCAGAATAGCCTGATACATGCCAGCCTTTAACACCCATGAATGTTTTCATCGGCTCTCCGTTTGGAAGTTTAGGCATAGCAGATACACCGATATCGATTCCCGCATCTTTATAAGATTGGAAAGACCAAGGTCCGTTCATGACTGATGCCACTTTTCCTTCATTGAATAGTCCGTCCATTGCAGAACCGCCGTTTTCACCGACGATCCCTTTAGGGAATAGCCCTTCAGAGTACCATTTCTGGATAAATTCAGCACCCTTGACAGCGCCTTCATTATTTAAACCAAGGTCTTTCGGATCTAATGCTCCATCTTTCTCAGCGAAGACATATCCGCCGAATCCGCCGATTGGCGCATGGGCAAAGTAATAGTTATCCCAAAGTGCCAAGAAACCGTAGTTTCCTTCTTTCGTGAAATCTTTTGAGAATGAATATACTTCATCCATAGTTTTCGGTGCTTCCTTCATCAACTCTTTGTTGTAAATGAATACCGGCGTTTCAGAAGACTTCGGCAGACCATATAGTTTTCCATCATAGCTCTCGGCTGTCATTGAAGATTCAGTAAAACGGTCTTTGATTTCACCTTCAACTTCTAAAGGTGCGATGTGACCTGCAATTGCAAGTTCACCGATCTGGTCATGCGGCAGAGTCAGTACGTCAGGACCAGTACCTGCCGGACCATCGAGGCGTAATTGTTCTTTCAACTTAGTAGCCATTTCTACTTCTTTCACTTCAAGCTCGATGCCTGTTTCTTCTGTGAACTTGGCACCAACTTCATCAAGCCATCCGGATTTCTTTTCATCTTCCCAGATGACAAGCTTTTCAGGCTTGTTTGCATCATCGGCTTTTTTCTCGCTGTCTTTATTACCTGAAGATTGTTCTTCACGGTTAGGACCACAAGCAGCCAACGCCCCCATTACAAGCATAACTACCATCAATAATGATAATGCTTTCTTCATTTTGACCCCTCCTAAGTATAGGTGAATAATGAAAATCCCACGATTGTACAACCGTTTGCACACATACGTATAAAAAGTGACATAAGTTACCGCTTACACGTATTTGTGAAAGCGATTGCACAACCTATTTCCTATTATACAAATTAAATATCATTTAGCAATAGTTTTTTACATTTTTTTAAGTTTAATAGAGCTATTAAAAAACGCTTTCATGGTAGTGGTCCGTTTTATTGACAACTCCCCCATTGTAGACTACTCTTTAAATAAAAATGACAGAAGGGGGATATATATGATTCTGGAAGCGATTTATCATCGGCCAAAAGATAACTATGCATACGCTTGCACTGAAAAGGAAATCCATATCAGGATTCGAACCAAGAAAAATGATATTAAACATGCCGTTCTCCTCCATGGGGACCCGTATCAATGGGAAGATGGAGAATGGGTTTATGATAAGAAAGACATGACGCTGACAGGGAGCGACCAACTATTCGATTACTGGTACGCTTCCGTGACCCCTCCCTTCAGACGGCTCCGTTACGGCTTCATATTGAATGACGGAAATGAAGAAATCTTTTATGGTGAAAAAGGGTTTTCACAAGATTCCTCAATGGATATCGGGGATTACTTCTGCTTCCCTTTTTTAAATCCAATTGATGTGTTCGATGCTCCTTCTTGGGTGAAAGATACGGTATGGTATCAAATATTCCCGGAACGCTTCGCCAACGGGAACAGGGATAATGATCCGGAAGGAACCCTTGAATGGGGGAGCACAGAGCCGTCCAGGACAAATTTCTTCGGCGGCGATCTTGAAGGTGTCACGGAAAATATTCCTTATCTTAAGGAACTGGGGATATCCGGAATATACTTCACACCGATTTTCAAAGCATTTTCAAATCACAAATATGATACAATTGACTATTTTGAAATTGATCCCCAATTTGGAACGAAGGAAACCTTGAAAGAACTGATTTCCAAATGTCATGAAAACGGAATGAAGGTCATGCTGGATGCTGTGTTCAATCACAGTGGATTTTACTTCCCTAAATTCCAGGACGTCCTTGAAAATGGCGAAGATTCCCCATATAGTGATTGGTTTCATATCAACGAATTCCCATTGGATACGAAAATAACTCCCCCGAACTATGATACATTTGCATTTGAAGCTTCCATGCCCAAATTGAATACAGAAAATGAAGATGTACGGGCATATTTATTGGAAGTCGGACGCTACTGGGTGAAGGAATTCGATATCGACGGCTGGCGCCTTGATGTCGCAAACGAAGTAGACCACCAGTTCTGGAGGGACTTCCGCAAAGAAGTAAAGGCCATAAAACCCGATTTATATATCCTGGGGGAAATATGGCACGATTCCATGCCATGGCTTCGAGGGGATCAGTTTGACGCCGTTATGAATTATCCGTTCACAACCAATATGATCAACCTGTTCGCTAAACAATCGATAACGCCTTCGGGGTTCATTGAGAATCTGACCGGCGTTATCCACATGTACCCCAAGACTGTCACTGAAGTGAATTTCAATCTTGTGGGAAGTCATGACACGCCAAGGATCCTGACAGAATGCGATGAAGATCTCCGCAAGCTGAAACAAATCTTCACCTTTATGCTTTCATTCCCCGGGACACCATGTATATACTACGGTGATGAAATCGGCATGACAGGGGAGCAGGACCCCGGCTGCAGAAAATGTTTCCCTTGGGATAATGGCGCTCATAACGAAGAACTATTTCATCATGTTAAGAAACATATCGCACTCAGACGCAGCCACCCTTTACTTGCTAACGAAGGAAATCTCTCCTTCCTGCCTCCCGAACTGAATGATGGCTGTATCGCTTTCACCAAATCCAACGGAAAAGATACACTCTTCATCCTTTTGAATTGCAAGGATGAACCGACCTCGTACTCCCTTCCTTTTGATTTGAAAGGAAAAAAGATATCGAATCTATGGACAGGCGAAGAATTTGCTGCAGAAGCAGAAACGATTGAAGTTGAACTTAAAGAATATGGATTCGCCATCCTTCAGCTTTAATAATCATTCCTTGCATACAACGGGACTGACTCATTTGACTGAGTCGGTCCTCTTCTCTCTTCACCGAACTTTCATAACAAGGAGTAATGTTCATGAATAACACACAGAAAAAGATGACCTTGTTCGCCCTCACTTGGCCGATCTTCATTGAAATCTTCCTTCACATGCTCATGGGAAATGCCGATACATTGATGCTCAGTCAATACTCTGATGATTCAGTGGCTGCAGTAGGGGTATCCAACCAGATTCTCTCCCTCATCATTGTGATGTTCGGTTTTGTCGCCACGGGTACTGCGATTCTCGTGGCGCAGCACTTAGGTGCAAAAGATGAAACATCTGCAAGGGAAATTTCTATTGTATCCCTCGCAGTGAATCTGATTTTCGGCCTGATATTAAGCATCACTCTCGTTTTCTTCACAGAACCCATTCTTGCTTCCATGGACCTGCCGCGATCCTTGATGAACGAGGCTTCCTCTTATTTGAAGATCGTCGGAGGCTTCGCTTTCATACAAGCATTGATCATGACTGCAGGAGCCGTCATGAGGAGCTACGGGTTCACGAAGGATGCTATGTATATCACGATTGGAATGAATATAATCAACGTCATCGGTAATTACCTGTTCATTTTCGGTCCTTTCGGAATTCCTGTATTGGGGGTCGAGGGCGTGGCCATTTCGACTATCACTTCAAGGATGATCGGACTTATCGTTTGTATTGCCGTGATCATGAAGAGGATCCCTGGCGTTCTGCAAATTAAAAGGCTGTTCAAGCTTCCGATTGCGCATGTGAAGAACCTTCTTCGAATCGGGATCCCTTCTGCCGGCGAGCATTTATCCTATAACGGTTCACAAATGGTCATTACCTACTTCATCGCCAGTATAGGCACCCATGCACTGACAACGAAAGTTTACGCACAGAACCTTATGATGTTTATCTTTTTATTCAGTGTGGCGATCAGTCAGGGGACCCAAATCCTGATCGGACACCTGATGGGTGCAGGCGAATATGAAAATGCATACGAAAGATGCCTGAAAAGCTTAAAGATCGCCATTATCATTTCACTGGCAATGGCAGGGCTTTTCTCGATCTTCGCAGATCCGCTGTTAAGGATTTTCACCGATAATGAACAAATCATTTCGCTCGGTAAAATACTAATCTATTTAACCATCATCCTCGAACCAGGCAGAAGCTTCAATCTGGTCGTCATCAACTCTCTGAGGGCAGCCGGGGATGTCCGCTTCCCTGTCTATATGGGCATTCTGTCCATGTGGGGCGTCAGCGTCACATTATCTTATGTTCTTGGAATCTGGTTCGGCCTCGGGCTTATCGGCATTTGGATGTCATTTATAGCAGATGAATGGCTGCGAGGCTTGATCATGCTAAAACGCTGGCATTCTAAAGTCTGGATAAAGAAAGGTTTTGTGACCGGGAAGAAAGATATCAACGAAAACAAAATTGTACATGGATCGTGACGAGACTGAGAGAAATTTTTTTCATCCTAAGAAAAACCCGAATTAATTTGCTTCAAGATGGCAAATTAATTCGGGTTTTTAGTTTTAAAGGATAAGTAGGTGTTTGCACTTTCCAGCGGTTGGTTGGAGAGCAAGACGAAGATTTCTATCATAAAAGCGGAAGGGCTTTGAAGAGAAGACGAATTGGCCACGGAGGCTTTTTTTGCCTTCTTGTTCGGCTTGTTATGACATGTGCCTCTAAGCACTGGAGCTGGACAGTTCTTTCCCCAATATACAGGGAGGCTCACGGGCTGCCCGCGGAAAGCAAAGGCTTGCACGAAAATCAACAGCGGCATATTTACAACTAATACTGTTCAATTCTCCATTCTTAATAGTTTTCCTTTCAAAACTTTAATTGATGTAAGGTTTTTTAACATTAAAGCGTTTCCAAAGAAAATTAGTACTTGATATTTTGTTATTTTCTGAATATGATAAATAACATAACTAATTAATGTTATAAAATCTAACATCGAATTTGACAAGGGAGGAAATTCCATGAAGAAAGTGGAAGCGATCATCAGGGCAGAAGCATTCATTTCATTGCGCGAAGCATTGAGTCTGCGGGGATTCAGTGGACTGACCGTTTCAGAGGCAGCAGGATGCGGCAAGCAAAAAGGGAAGCAAGGGATTTTCCGCGGAAATAAGTTTGAAATTAACCTGGTTCCGCGTGTAAAGGTTGAAATGGTCGTAGACGATGACCAGGTCGAAGGAATCATCGATCTGATCGTGGAACAATGCAGTACCGAAACCGTCGGGGACGGCAAGATCTTTATTTACCCTGTTGAAGAGGTGGTAAGGATCCGTACTGGAGAACGCGGGAAACAAGCTGTTTTATAACTTTCGTTTTCAAATTGAGCAAATCTATTAATCATTCATTATTAATCGGAGGGATCACATTGATTAAAAAAATTTCTGTATTGCTTCTTCTATCACTGGGAATAAGCACTTCCGCCTTTGCCGCTTCCCCGACAGCCGAGACCGTTCAAGCATCTTTGGATTCCATATGGGTCATGATTGCAGCGTTTCTTGTTTTCTTCATGCATGCGGGATTCGCAATGGTTGAAACCGGGTTTACCCGCGCAAAAAATGCACTGAATATTTTAATGAAGAATTTCCTGACGGTTTCGATTGCCGCCGTTCTATATTTCCTCATTGGATTTGGTTTGATGTTCGGCTCAAGCGCAGGCGGATTTGTCGGAATGGATGGTTTTTTCCTCTCAGGCCGTGAAGATATCGGTTTCTTCTTGTTTCAATCCGTATTTGCCGCCACTTGCGCCACAATCATTTCCGGAGCAGTTGCCGAACGCATGAAATTGAAGAGCTACCTTATTCTGACCATAGTCATGACCGGCTTGATTTATCCTATTGTCGGACACTGGGTCTGGGGCGGAGGATGGATTTCGGAGTTGGGGTTCGTCGATTTTGCCGGATCCACTGTCGTTCATTTGACAGGTGCTGTCGGAGCACTGATCACAGTATTGTTCCTTGGAGCCCGCATAGGCAAATATTCAAAAGGAAAAGCGAATGCCATCCCCGGGCACAATATCCCGCTTGGAGCACTTGGCGTTTTCATCCTATGGTTCGGCTGGTTCGGATTTAACGGCGGCAGCAGCCTGGCAGCAGACCCGGAACTTGTCCCTCACGTCATCACCACTACATTATTCTCTGCATCAGCAGCCATCCTTTCATCGGCCCTTTATACGTTGGCCAGGTTTAAAAGAGTGGATCCTTCGCTGACTCTGAACGGAGCCTTGGGCGGTTTAGTCGGGATCACCGCGGGGTGCGCGAACGTCTCATTGACAGGATCACTTATCATCGGTCTTATTGCCGGCATCATTCTTGTAGAAGCTGTCACCATTCTTGATTCGAAATTCAATATTGATGACCCGGTGGGAGCGATTGCGGTCCACGGCATCTGCGGAATTTGGGGAACAGCAGCAGTCGGATTATTCGATATCCAGAATGGATTATTCTACGGCGGCGGCGCCTCCCTGCTTGCGGTACAAATAATTGGAGTGGGGGCTGTCATCTTGTGGACTTCCATCACTGTTGGAGGCTTCCTGTTCATCGTAACCAGAGTTTCCGGCATCCGCGTCTCCAGGGAAGAAGAGTTATCAGGTCTTGACTTCACAGAGCATGGATCGAATGCTTATGAACTCAAAGATACCGTGCTCGAGTCGAATTCAAACCCTTCCCCGTTCGGAAGCGAGCTTGTTGACCGCTTGAATTCGATCGGCGCTGGAAATATAAATAAAATGGATCAACGCAATACGGTTTGATCATTCCATAGAAAAGCCCCGTCCGTTTTTTTGCGGACGGGGCTTTTCTATGGATGCAGCTCTCACTCTACTCCACTATCTGTATATTATAATCATTAAACCACACATGGATCTGCCCAAGGTGTGCCAGTAACTGCGGCCCGCTCATCAACTGGCCGTACCAAGGGACCTTAAAAGCAGAACCGCCGGTTTTCACGATTTCTTTCAGCTTTTGCTCGTTGAAAAGTTCATACAGGATACTCGATCTGTCTGCCAGAATTTCTTCCAGCCAGCCGCTCACCAAATTTGTATAGACTGGATGATGCGTTTTTGGATAAGGGCTTTTTTTCCGATAAAGCACTTCATCCGGCAAAATCCCTTCCAGCGCCTTCCTCAGGATACCTTTTTCCCTGTTCTCATGCATCTTCATTTCCCACGGGATATTCCATACGTACTCTACCAATCTATGATCTGCGAATGGGACCCTGACTTCCAGGCTCGCCCCCATGCTCATCCGGTCTTTCCGATCGAGCAGAGTCGTCATGAACCAGATCAAATTCAAGTAGAATAATTGTCTTCTTTTCGTTTCAATTTCATTTTCCCCGTCAAGCAAAGGCGTTTCCGCGACCGTGTTATCATACTGTGCAAGAACATATTCCTGAAGGTTCAATTTCTTCTTCCAGTCATCCTTCAACAGCCCCTGCCTTTCAGCGACCGAGCGCATCCATGGGAATCCCCTTCTGTTAAAATCGTCCTCGCGGTGGAACCATGGATACCCTCCGAATATTTCATCCGCACACTCACCCGAGAGCCCGACTGTAAACTCGTTTTTAATCTCTTTGCAGAACCATAAAAGCGAAGAATCCACATCCGCCATTCCCGGAAGATCCTTTACATGTACGGCTTCGATCAGGTAATCTTTCAGTTCCTGCTGACTGATCACGCACCGGTGGTGGATCGTATTGAATTCTGAAGACATTTTTTCAATCCACGGCGCATCCGAATTCGGCTGAAAGTCACTCTTCGTAAAATACTGATCATTTTCTTCGTAATCGATCGAATAAGTATGAAGCCGCCCCTTCCCTTCATCGCGGTAGGTATTGGCAGCTATTGCAGTAATGGCACTCGAGTCCACTCCACCTGACAAGAATGAACACAGTGGAACGTCAGATACAAGCTGGCGTTTTATTGCATCCGACAGCAAGAACCGCACATTGGAAACCGTATCTTTAAACGAGTCCTCGTGCTTCTCACTCTTCACATTCCAGTATCTCCAGATTTTCAGTCCGCCTTTCGAGAAAGTCATGGCATGTGCAGGACGAAGCTCCTTGACTCCTTTAAAGACCCCTTCACCCGGAGTGCGGGACGGCCCCAGGCCAAGCACTTCCGAGAGGCCCCCGTGTGTAACTTCCGGTTTGACATCCGGATGGGCCAGCAATGCTTTGATTTCCGAGCCGAATAAGAATCCGCCGTCTTTTTCAAAATAAAATAAAGGTTTTACACCCATACGGTCCCTGCCGATGAAGACATGTTCCTTTTGACTGTCCCAGATGGAAAAGGCAAAAATCCCGTTTAAATGATTGACACATTCTTCACGCCATTCAATATAGGAAGTCAACAAGACTTCTGTATCTGAATGGCCGTTGAATGCATACCCTTTTCCCTTTAACACTGCGCGCAGATCTTCTGTATTATATAACTCGCCATTATAGCAGATCGTATACACATGACCCTGATGAGTAATGCTCATCGGCTGCCTTCCGCCTTCGGGATCCACCACGATCAGGCGTTTATGACCAAATGCTGCATGTGGACTGACCCAGGTATTCGTTTCATCCGGGCCCCTCTTCGACAGTTTTTCTGCCATTTCACCGACAATATTTTCCTGGTTTGAAAGATTTCGTTTATAATGAATCCAACCTGTAATACCGCACATGATGATCATCCTCACTTTCTGGTCAAACAAACTGGGCTCTCTGACACATAGATTATCTTATGCATTTCGGGATAAATGGTTAATTGCCTCACTCAATCTTCACATGAATGAAATATGATAATTATGATAAGAAATGTAGTTAAGGAGGGATATTCATTTGAGTAATATATATCGTTCAAACATCCTAAAATCCCAAAAGAGAGCATTTTCAGAAGGAACCGTCCTGGTTGATGAAGATACTTGGCTTTTCTTTGAAATAGATGCAGAAGAAGAATCAGAGCTTGAATTTTATATTAATCATGAAATAAGGCTTTTAAGGGAGGATACCTGGATTACAGGCGTACTTTTAGAAAACGGAATCGTCGCAACTCCATATGAGCGCATAAGGATGCTTGACGGAGACAGGATCCAGATAAAGAAGAACATCCTCTTTTCTTTGGAAAATCTGATCGGGGATATTTCTGATGATGCTTTTCTTCAATTCATCACTACCTTAAACAATTTAAATTATTCACTTTATGATTGTATATTCTGTCACAATCACCTTGTGTTCCTGGGCGGCCAGAAAATGAAGCAGGGCGTGAATTTCATTAACTTTGACAATGGTGATGAAGTATGTGCAGTCCAGCATCATTTTACCTATTTTAAAAAGAAGCGGGACCGCTTTGAATTCACACTCAGCACTGGAAAACGAATCGTAATCGAAAACTTCAATTTATGATGCAAAGGCAAAAAAATCGTGTTCACCGGCAAACGCCGGCAAACACGATTTTTTTATTTTGTCCAAGCCAGCTCCCCCTGCACGGCAACCAAATCCCGCTTCATTAGAAATTCGTCCATCTTGCATGGGGGCATCGGTTTTTCAATCAAGAAACCTTGAGCATAATCGCATCCCAATTGTTTGAGCAGTTTAAGCTGCCGGGCGGTTTCCACCCCTTCCGCAACCACTTTCAAATTCAGCCCCCTCCCCATCATCGAAACGGACTGGACGATTGCCACATCAGGTGAGTGATCACTCATATTGCGCACGAATGATCTGTCAATTTTCAGCATATCGATCGGTAAGTGTTTCAGGTAGCTCAACGATGAATAGCCGGTGCCGAAATCGTCGATTGCAAGTTTAACCCCCAGCTTCGAGAGTTCCTTCATGACTTCAACTGAATAAGACGCATCATGAAGCATGATGGTTTCTGTAAGTTCAAGGCAAAGGTACTCTGGAGGCAGTCCGGAGATTTTCAATGCTTCCTTTACGTCACTCAGGAAAGCAGGATGCTGGAATTGAATGGCCGACACATTCACGGATACGTAGAATTCACCAAGTCTTTTGTCCAACCATGTTTTCAGCTGTTCACAAGCACCCGTCAATACCCACTTACCAAGTTCCTGTATCAGCCCTGCCTCTTCTGCAAGCGGGATGAATTCGGCTGGAGAGATATGCCCTAAATCTTCATGCTCCCACCGGAGAAGCGCTTCACATCCAATCAATGATTCATTCGGAACGTCAATGATCGGCTGATAAGCGATATACAAATCATTTTTTGCGATGGCCTTTCTGAGCTGTGCTTCCATTTCCACTTTTCTCAGTGTCTCTTCATTCATATCCCTTGAAAAGTATACCGTATTATTCCCGCCGCGTGATTTTGCATGATTCAGCGCTGCATCCGCATTCCGCAGTACTTCTGATGACTTTTCTCCGTCTCTCGGATATATTCCGACACCGATGCTGACGGTCATGTAGAAATCTTTCCCGTTGTAGGAAAACGGCTCTTTGATTGCTTTTAAAATTGCATCCGTCAAAGAAGAAATGCTTTCCTCATTCACATTTTTTGATAAAAGCACAGTGAATTTATCCCCGCTGAAACGTCCGAGGTACGCGCCCTTTGGAAGGGTATCCCCCAGTCGTCCGGCAAGCTCTCTAATGACAAGGTCTCCTGCCCTGTGCCCCAATGTATCATTGATGATCTTAAATCTGTCGATATCCATGAACAGCACGGCCAGCTCCCTTTTTTTCTTTTTCGCCCGCTGAATGTGTTCATCGATGATTTCACGGAACTTCTGTTTGTTCGGCAGATCAGTATCCCCGTCGTAATATGCCAGCTGGGTAATCTTCTTTTCCGACTGCCTTTGCTGGGTGACGTCTTTTCCTATTCCGAATATCCCGACACATTGACCGTTTACCGTGATCGGGATATTTTTTATCTGAAAATGATTGATTCTGCCATCCCTGGTTGATATAGGGAGATCATAATACTGTTCCCTGCCGTCCATTGCGCGATAGAAATGTCTCCTTACCCTCTGACGATCTCCATGCATTATATAATTCAGTGCATTCTTGCCGATCAGTTCCCTTTCACTGTAACCGAACGTTTTTATAAATGAAGGGTTAAGCGAGGTGAACCGCCCCTTCAAATCGGTGCTGTAAACGAAATCTGTATTATTATCAAAAAGAGAACGATAATATTCTTCCGATAACTCTATATTTTGTGTAAGTTCCCTGATGTCACTTGATGCGGTATTGATCAAGTTCGTCAATGTCATCATCGCATTGGCCTCTGGGGCAAGACGAAACTCCGGCCGGAAGTCCAGAAGCGGTTCCCTTACTTCCTCAGAGATACCAAAATAGGTCATCGAGTGTGCTATCAGTTTAGGTTGATCGTTTGCATCATATCCGAACTCACCATAAGAAAAAAAGCCGTTGACCGCTGAAATTTCATTCAATTTGTCCAGTTCCTGCTGAGTGAAATCCCTGATATATCTTTTACGGGCAGTGCAGTTGAACACATAATGGGCCTCTACCGGTCTCCGCTTCAGCTTGTTCAACTGCCTGGAAGTGGACTCCAGCAGATCCTGGACATTCACAAATCCGAAGCTGACCCTGTCTCCTTCATCCAACTCCCTGCTGACCTCGATTGCGCCGTGAGGGAATATATTTATGACATATACAGCTGTTTTTTCATTTCCCTGCCGGAACAAAAAAGGAAATTCGATCGAAGAATCCGGAAGGTCCTTGACGAACGCTTTCCCCAAATACCTTTCTAGTACATGAAGTGGTTTTTTTTCATTTATTTTATAAATGACATTTCCTTGCGATTTCGTTATTTCAAAGGAAGGACCTACTTCCTGCCAATGTTCCAGCGCATACGTATGAACTTGAAGGTCGGAATGATTCAACGAAACGGCTGCCACACCATTTTCTGATATTTGGTCACCGGTGAATACGAAAGACGGCATATGTGAGGGATCATCCGCAGAGACTCCCCCGACGATTCTGAATTCACCATTCCGCGGGGAAATTCCCTGCAGGATTCCTGATATATCCATTTTAAGATGACTTACAAGAAGGATGACTGCTTTCGTATCAAAACGGATCAGTTCATCATACATACGTCCGCCATCCCTCAAACCTTGATTTCCTTCGTTTACAAGAAAAGAATTCAGTTCGGTTTTCCCAAATGCTGTGAATGTAAGTACAACGTCAGGCAGCATCCGCCCTTCGAATATTTGACCACTTGAACTGCAGCCGATCAGCGTTGCCCGGGGTAATGAAGAAGCCACTTCTATTTGAAGAGAAGTGATGAAGTCAATGGAGGAATGACCTGTGAAGGCTTGAACGAGGAGAGAAGGGAACAAATCCAAATCATTTTCCTTAATGAATTTCTTCAATGAGTTTTCGTCTTTATATATGCATTGAAAGGAAGCAATCATATTCCACACCCACTCTGAAAAGACATGATACTACAAAAATACCACAATTCGACAGTTTTGGATATTTATTTTTCGCATCTATGAAATACGCTTTTGATTTCCGTTGAAGACTACGCTTTCCGCTAGTCGGCGAATATTCCTTGATTACATAAAAAAAGCCTGCGTGAGCAGACTTTTTTCCTGAACCTATTAAATGCCGAGCGGCAGGCTGAATCCGAGGATGAAGACGATGATGAGGGAAATAACCAGCAGGATCCAGAACATCTTCGTGCTTTTCCCTTTGTTCATCCGTACAAGGATCATTTCAAACATTCCGATCACCCAGACACCGACCAGCGCCTTGATCCCGTATAAGGCAGGATTGATGCCCTGATGCTTCCAGAACAGCAAAGCACCTGTCAGAATGATGAGAAGATAGAACAGACGCAGAATCATGTGAACCACTTTCATGCCTTTCGCTTTGCCGGCATTATGGAGCCTTACCGCTACAAAGAAAAGGATGATCGCAATCACCCACGTCGTAATATGTGCATGTGTGTTATCAAACATAGTGAACCTCCCAATGCAAAAATATTAATGCTCATCATATATTACCACAAGCACTGCGGCAACAGAAAATGTAACCACTCACTGTAACCGATTTGTCAAAATTCCGATTCCGCCTACTTCGATTTCGACTGTGTCCCCCGCTTTCAGGAAACGCGGCGGTTTAAAACCTTTCCCAACCCCGGCAGGAGTCCCCGTTGCAATAATATCACCCGGCTCCAGTGTCATCCCTTTTGACAGGATGGAGATGATTTCAGGGATGGAGAATATCATGAGTTCCGTGCTTGAAGACTGACGCACCTCACCATTGACACTCGTCCGGATCTCCAGCTGATGCGGGTTATCGATTTCTTCTTTAGTCACGATATACGGACCGATCGGACAGCTTGAATCCAGGCTTTTACCTATGAAGAACTGGCCGTGATTCTTCTGGAGATCCCTTGCTGTAAGATCATTAGCGATTGTATAGCCAAAAATATGATCCATCGCTACATCAGGTGAGATCGCTCTTCCTTTTTTGCCGATCACGACTGCAAGCTCCCCTTCATAATCAAGCTCTTCCGTTACATCTTCATGGAGGGGTACGCTTTGTTTATGACCGGTCACGGTGTTTGTCGCTTTGGTGAAGATCATGATATGTTCCGGGATGTCTTGTTCACTTCCCATTTCAATGGCGTGTTCCCGATAGTTCTTGCCCACGCACATGATATTCCTTTTTACATGCGGTATCGGGGCCAGCCAGTTGATTTCATCCACGGAGTACCGGTATTCCGCGAAATTTTTTCCCGCTCGGCAGCGTTCTAAAAGCTCTTCCACTTTGGAAAGAGCCGCTTCGCCGGCTTCGATGAGCTTTTGTACGCTTGAAGGGAATTCCTTATCCAGGTCAGCAGCCAAACCTATGAGATCGATAACGACTTCTCCTTCCACAACACCGTACGTGGATCTTCCATTCACTTCAAAACTGGTAATCTTCATCCGTTTCCCATCCCCTTTTCTTCATTATTAAAATATGAATCTAACCTTCCGACTTTTTCACAGAACTTTTCCCATAGCTAAGGACTCTCCACAGCTTTTCTGCGGGGCCAAACCTGAATCTGGACAGCCAGATTTCCGAAAGAATCATCTGGATGATAAAGATTCCGACGGCTAAAAGGGTTCCGGTCGTCAATGTTACTTCCCCGTATAGACCCAAACCGTATGAATAGAAAATCAATGTCCCAATGATCGATTGTAAAAGATAATTGGAGAGTGACATCCTTCCGGCAGATGCAAGGGGCCTGGTCCATTTTTTCACATTTTCATTCTCTAATAATAAAGCCAGGATTATTGCATAAGATACTGATAAGAAAGGACCTCCCAAATAATCCTGTATGTAAGAATACGCAGTATTCGCTTCTATTAATATAGGAAGCAGCTTTAATCCGATACTGGCGGTAAGCAGGACGGAACCGAGCAGCAACCAGCTTCTTTTGTATTCAACAGCTTTCTCAAGCAGTTTCAATTTACCGGCACCTGCACCGATCATCATGACGGGCAGAATGGAAAGCGTCAGGAAAAGAAGGTTCCCTGGTGAGTTCACTGCATACCAATCACTGAAGCGCTGTATCATGATATCAGCGAAACTGCCTGAAGCATAGGCTGCTACTGAATCCTGGACTGCAGTGATATTCGTATAGTGGGCAACCCCTGCAGGATCCGAATATGTCATCAAAACTAAAAGAATACTAAAAAATAATTGAGGTATCAGAAGCAGTAAGCTTCCGAGCAACAAAAGGCTCTTTCCTGCCATTCTCATAAATAATAATAAAAGCAACCCGAAAACAGCATAGTTGATTAAAATGTCCCCCGACCAAATCAAGAAAGCGTGGACAGAACCAATGAACAGTAAAACTAGAAGTCTCCTTACTCCAAATGAATAAAAAGGCATTCCTTTTTGATTGGCCCGCTCCTGTTGAATGGAAAGCCCATAACCGAACAGCATGGCGAACAAAGGATAGAAGCTTGCCTGCACCAACACATCGATCCATGGGTACAGTACCGCATCATCCGGTGTCTTCCACCAGGAGTACGGATCCATGTAAAGAAACGGGGAATGAAATGAGATCATGTTGATGATGAAGATGCCCAAAAGTGAAATTCCCCTTATGACATCCAGGCTTACAATACGTTCTGATCGTTCAATCGGCGATAATGTGTTCATTCATTTTTCCTCCAGCAATTAGTACTCTTCCATTGTACATGAGAACGGCGATTTAGGCGATTATCACTCATTTTCATCTTCCCACATAGAATAACAATAATTATCCTAGTCTTAAAGGTGTGAGTGCCAAATGCCCGCAATCGTCGGAATAGCTCAAGTTGTCAGCGTCGGATCAAGCGGTGTTTTTCATATAGGGGATGTGTTTACAATCAATCCTATTTCAACTGCAAAAACCTTTGCCGGAGCTGGTTCCTTCATTACAGGCAGAGGGATTTCGGTGTATAACGAAAGTTCATTGACCTATACGGTGGATGATGAAGTCATGGACCAAGGCATTAACTTTAACCTATAAGGGTGATTCAAATGAATTACTACCTTCAGCAGACCATCCAGATTCGATTCATCAAAATAGGGGGAATGACGAATTCCTCCGTGCTTCAAATCGGTGCCTGCGGACAAATCAATTCAAGAAGCTACCTTTATAATACCGGCGGGTTTACCGAGCCCGCACCTGCAGCTAAAAAAAGTGGAGAAGAAGGAACAGCTCAAGCCGGGGGTCCTTCCGCCTCTCCTCTAGTCCCGCTGCAGTCCCCCGGAACAGTTTAGCCAGCGGCAAAAGAAAGAGGTGTAAACATGAAACAATATTATATGACGCCGGAACAGCTCTATCAATATATCGAACAATTGAATATGAAAGTTGTCGCGCTGGAACAAAAGGTCAATAAACTTACAGAAGAAATGACCGCTGTCAAAGACACTCCAAAAATAAACGTAGAAAAAATAGAATACAAATTCGATCAATTAAAAGTTGAATCATTGGACGGAACGCTGAATATCGGACTGAACCCCGGGGGGATGAGTGAAGAGATCGAGGACTTCGCCGTAGCGCCGAATGGGAAGAAAAAGGCGGTAAAGGATATAACACCATATAAGGATAAGATAACGGATGAAGTGACTTCATACATCAAAAACGATCTCCCCTCACTTATTTCCGATAATGAAGTGCAGCTGCAGCGGTCGATCGATGCCTCATATCTCAACATGATTCAACAGGATCTCATGAATCAAATGCCGCAGCGGATCGATTTCTATGTGAATAATATTCCTTTTATCGAAGGAAAGCACACGGATGAAGAGTGGACCGGGAAGATCATCTCCAAGATCAAGCAGGATATTCAGTCCGCCCTCTTTTCATTCATGTCACAAATGCCTGATAATATGGAAGGGATGAACAATCATGAACCTACAAGTGATTAACCGGGAATTATCAGTCGGTAACATCGATATTCAAGGGGTTGCCAGTGCCTCCCTCGTACTGATCGGGGATGCTGATATCATCCAGCTTGCATCAGCTTTCGATACTCCCCCTGAGTCATTATTGATCGGCCCATTTGTTCCACTCACCCCGAAAGGTTGACGGGTCTATGTTCAAAAGATATTCAATGGTGAATGAACTGAGAGGAGAGACACTTTCCTTCTCTTCCGTCTATCAGCTCGGTGATTCTCAGTCCATTTTTTCCACAACAAAAGCATTTGCCGTGCAGCGTGAAAGAGAGTTTTTCCTTGGCAGCGAGGGAAGGTTTGATGCAGAGGTATTTAATCAGCTCGTCGAACTTCCGCCGATAAATCCAAGGATCTCTGTGAGCAGATTGAATCTCTCGCCCATTAAAGTAAACTGCATGCACGTACTCGCAACCGCTTTTTCTTCAGTCGTTCACATTGGAAACACATGCAATGTCTACATGGACTCAAGGGTAAAGCATGTCCGGCAGCTGAAGGGCGATGCAGAATACAGTGAAGAAGAGGAAGCGATGATCGAAGAGGAAAAAGCTCAAGCGGCGGAAGAAGGCGAACCAGTTGAATTCATTGAGTACGACTAAGGGGAATGAAGATGAATGAACGCTCTCAACTTTATCACATAGATTAAAAGTGTAGACTACAAAAGAAGGATGTTTTATTATGCCTGCGATAATTGGTCCGGTTTCCATTCTGAGCGTCGGCGGCGGAAATGTTCAATTTGGGGATACTGCCATCATTTCACCGAAGTCTGCCTCAAAAACGTTTGGCGGTTCAGGCGGTTTCAATACAGGTCCATTCCAATTGAGCTATAATGTCTTCAGTATCACGAACACATTTGATTGCAATGTCGTAGATCAGCCGATAACTGGAAATAACTAAGGAGCAAAAAGTCTGTGTCAGGGCTTTTTGCTTTTTGTCTTATCCGTTAAATCTCCCGCAGTTTTTTACTGCCTCCTCCTATTCCTGCGCTCAATGCTTTTTTTCGTCCTGACCAATTTTGATGACGGCTGCTTGCGGATCCATTTGATGAATTTTCCGATCTTCTCATCCTGTCTCAATGCTACGATGGTATTCAATCTGGCTCCAAGTTCTTCATTGGTGTAGAGTGAGTGGATTTGTTTATGGCATGGAATGCATAATTTCGCAGTCGGCATGAACGCACCGCCGACTTCTTTCGGCGTCATGTGGTGCACGGTTACGGCAACCTGCTGTCGTGCACAAAGTTCACATGTACCCGTCGTTTTATTCTTCATATCATATCAATTCCCTGTCCAGTATTTGTTCCTATCGTTCCCTATTTAAGATCAAACAAGCCGCTCACAGGATGATTCCATCCCGTGGCGGCTTTTCTGCTACAACTCCAGTAAATGCCCTCCATCAAAAAAGTAGAGGTATTTTTCGGATACTGATACTTTCCATATTGATTCAAGTGCTTTTGTATAGAGTTCAATTTGCACTTTATAGCGGTTTTCCAGAATTTCTTTCGCTTCTTCAAATCCGTTTTTATACCTGTCATGTATCCCGTCTGTTTTATAATCCAAGAGAACAAGGCCCTTTTCATCCCTGAATACACAGTCTATCACACCCTGCACCAGGATGGTTTCCTCCACAGCCTCATCACCCGTATCGGAAATTTCCTTCAGCGGAACACTCATGCTGAATGGAATTTCCCTCTGGATCTCATCTGCTTTCACCATTCTTTCACCCAGTTCACCGTCAAAGAATCGCAGGATGTTCGTGATGGAAATGGACGTTCGCTGTTCCTCGGTCATGATCTCTTTTTGAACGAGCTTCTCTAATAGGGATGAGACTGTCTCTTCGTCCGGCTTGCCATCTTCAAATGAAATATGCTGCATGACCGTATGCATGGCCGTTCCTTTCTCTGCAGGTGACAACTCCTTTGCCTGCATGAAAGCAGGACGGTTATAAACAGGCTTCTGCTGGCGTCTGAGCAGCTCGACACTTGCGGATTCATCCCTTATTTCATACATTCGCTTCAATTCCGACACCGACTGTTTAGAACGCAGGGTGGCAGCGCGCATATTGGGATACTTCCATAGCAGGCGTTCAAATACCTCTTCCTTATGAGGAGATTCCGCTGCAACCTCTTTGCCGTCCCTGACTGCTTTTCTCCAGTCATCTTCAACTTCCTCAGCGGCATCCTGTTCCGCGTCCAATTCAGATTTGTGAATCTTTGTCACATTCCAGCAGGAAGGATGAAGTTGTATGTCTTCGTTTTGCCCGGTACTCCCTATTTCCCCTTCATGGATTTCGATGCAGTGAGAATGACGGACAAGGGCAGGGCCTATCCAATCAAGATAAGATGAAGCACCGGCCCGGTCATGATCCGGAAGCAGCCACCCGCTCTCTTTCATGGTACTTTTCCATTTCTTCACGGATTTCGCGAAGCTCTTTACCGTACCGATCAGGAACAGCTTCTCTTTGGCACGTGTGAGTGCCACATATAATACCCTCATTTCTTCAGAAATGGCTTCCATCCTTTTCTTTCGCTTGAAAGCAAGCTGCGGAAGGGAAGGATAGCTTATCCTCTTGTCCGGATCTGTATATTTGCTTGCCAGACCGAGGTCCTTATCCAGTAAATACGAAGCATTCAAATCCATCAAGTTGAATTGCTTTGACGTACCTGCCACAAAAACGACCGGAAATTCCAGTCCTTTACTGGAGTGGATGGTCATCAATCGGACCACATCTTCCTGCTCGCTCAGCGCCCTTGCCACCCCGAGGTCATCTCCCCGTTCCCTCATGCGGTCAATGAACCTAAGGAAACGGAACAACCCGCGGAAACTTGTCGATTCATACTGGCGGGCCCTGTCATAAAGCGCCCGGAGATTGGCCTGACGCTGCTTACCTCCTGCCATACCGCCGACATAGTCGTAAAACCTGGTATCACGGTACAGCTGCCAGATCAGTTCTGTCACCGACCCTTGTCTAGCCCTTGTTCTCCAGCCGTCCAGCTGATAAAGGAAGAGCTTCACTTTCTCGAAGGTTTCTTCCCCGCTTGGCCGTGAAGGCTTCTCTTCGGCAAATTTCTTCAACGCTTCATAATAGCTGCCTGCCTTTGAGTAAATACGAATATTTGCGAGTCCCTCTTCATCCAGACCTGCGATCGGGGAACGGAGAACCGATGCAAGCGGGATGTCCTGGTATGGGTTGTCGATCACTTTAAGAAGCGAGAGCATAATGGAAATTTCCGTTGCGTCGAAATATCCCGTGGAAAGATTCGCATAAATCGGGATGCCCTGACGTTTGAATTCTTCCATGATCTCAGCGGCCCACGGCATCGAGCGAAGCAGGATTACGATGTCCTTGTATTGTATCGGACGCTCTGTTTTTGTTTTCGGATCAAATACAGGGCTTCTTCCTTCTATCATCTCTTTCACTTTTCCGGCCATATATCTTGCTTCAAGAACAGACTTTTCAATATCTTCTTCATCAAAAACAGATAAAGACTCATCTTCAGCCTGCGAAGGGGTTCTTTCAGGGGTTTCCTGATCGATCAGGGCCACCTCGACAGGATATTCCCTATCTTCCGGGTAGGGTGCACCCTTCACGAGTTCCGCTTCTTTGTTATACTCCATTTCACCCACTGAAATGCCCATGATTTGTTTGAATAAAAAGTTTGTGCCATCAAGAACCTCTTTTCGGCTCCTGAAGTTTTGCGACAAATCTATCCTCAATCCTGCTTCACCCGGCTCAGGAAGGAACCGGTTATACTTGGTCAGGAATAAATTCGGTTCTGCCAGACGGAAACGGTAGATCGACTGCTTAACATCCCCCACCATAAATCTATTTCCCGAATGTTCCTCTTCACCTGTTATAAGAAGGAGAATGGATTCCTGAACCATATTGGTATCCTGATACTCATCCACGAGGACCTCTTTGAATTTTTGTTTGTATTGCAGTGCTGCTTCCGACGGCTTAAGCGTCCCGCTTTCAGCCGGATCTCTCAGGATATCCAGGCAGAAATGCTCCAGGTCTGCAAAGTCAACAAGTCCCCGCTCTTCTTTTACTGCCTTGAAACGGCGCCCGAACTCAATGACGAGTTCTGAGAGAGTCTGGATGGACTCTTTCATTTTTCTCATGTCCGCCAAAAATGACTGCGGGTTTCTCATGAAAAATTCTTCCTGCAGCTTCTCAAGCATTTTCTTCCCCTGATCACGAAGTTTCTTTGCTTCATCTGCAAGGTCTTTATCGAATTCATCTCCCCTGCATGGCTTAAGTTTTGTAAAATGAAGGCGCTGCATTTTCTCATAGAGGGCATTCCAAGAATCCTCAGCTGCCAGTATCAGCCCGTTCACAACCTCGAGGTCATCCTCGAAGTTCACAGCCCTTGGGGATGGACCTCCCGGGACCTTCGTTAAATCAAGCGCCCGTTGAAATAAAGTGCGCGCACCTTGCAGCTGTAAACCGATATCGACTTTCAGCGGATCAGAGATAGAAAGTGAATCGATATCTGTTTCCTCACTGATGTCATACATCTCCGTCAGATCCCTCAGCCATCTTTCAGGATTCGGGTGGGATCGTGAAAAGTCATACAGTTTTCCTATCATCTCCTGAAGGGCACCATCACTGCGGTCATTTGTATAGGTATCCACAAGCCTGAAAAAAGCTGTATTTTCTTCTTTTCCGTATTCATCTTCAAATAATTCATCAACCACTTCGTCACGGAGAAGATCACCCTCTGTTTCGTCTGCAATCCTGAACCCGGGATCGACATCGATCAGATAATAATATTTCCGGATCACTTCAAGACAAAAAGAGTGCAATGTCGAAATCGAAGCACGATTCAGCAGGCTCAGCTGTTTTCTAAGATGCGTGGAGTGCGGATCTTCATCGATTGCCTTTTCGATTGCCTGGCCTATACGGTGCCTCATTTCAGCAGCAGATGCATTTGTGAACGTAACGACCAGGAGCTCATCGACATCCAGCCTGTCTTCTTCAGAAAGGATGCGTTGTATGATGCGCTCTACAAGAACCGCCGTTTTTCCCGAACCGGCAGCTGCAGCGACGAGAATATCCTGCCCCTTGGCCCAGATCGCTTTCCACTGGTCATCCGTCCAGGTAACATCCTGGGGTTTTACAGGAATGATGTTATTGGCCATTTTCATCCTTTCCCTCCTCTCTTAATTTTGCAAGCAGATCATCTGCCTTAGCCGCCCGGAGGACCCTGTATTCATTCTCCTCGAAGGCCTGATCGAATTGGCAGACAGGACGGTATGAACAAAATTGGCAGGGTGTCCTGTCTTTCAGTTTATAAGGTGTTATATCAACCGCACCGGTGACGATCTGATTGCCAGCGTCTTCATACACTTTGCGTACATGCTTCCGCATATAATGGAAATCCTCGTTCGAAGCGGATTTGGACCTTGATGAAAGAGTCCCGTCCTTTTTAATTCCTGCAGAAATGATATCGGAATTACCGGTTTCAAGGGTCCTGTCCATCAAACGGATGATATCGGAGTCCCCGAGTACGAGCCCCTTCATCTTGAAGCTCTTGAAAATCTCATTCTCTATCTGATCCAGAGTCAATATCTTTTTGCTGTTGATCATCGGATTATGGACATGGAAATATAAAACACCTGCAGGCTTGGCTTCCTTACCGACGAATTGCTTCGAGTGTGATAATACGATATCGAGATACGTCAGCATTTGAAGGGCAAGTCCATAATACACCTCGGTTACATCAAGATCCCTTGCACTCGATTTATAGTCGACGATGCGGAGATACACTCCGCTTTCATCTTCAGCCTTGTCCACCCGGTCAATCCGTCCCTGCAATTCCATCTTCGTGCCGTTTTTCAATTGAAATTGAAACGGCGGCAGTTCTGCATTCGGACCAAATCCGAGTTCCACCCCTACTGGAACAAAACCGCTCGCCTTAGCGTGCTCACTCAGGATCAGGCTTGCACGGCCGATAATATGTTCCAGCTTTTTTGCTATATAATGCAGGCGGTTGGAACTTAGCAGGATTTGATGCTGCAGCTTAGGGGCCAGCATCCTCACTGCGTCCCTCGCCAGCTGCAGGCATTGGGCTTTTGTGAGCCCTGCCCAGGTCAGTCCGTGTTTCTCCACTTCATCCGATATCCATTTAAGGGCGGAATGGAACATCTCTCCGATATCAGGCGCCTCAAGCTTAAAGAGTTCCCTTTCCCTGAGCTTCAGTCCGTGACTGGCGAAGTGGGAGAAAGGACAGCTGTTGAAGAGCTCCATCCTGGATACACTCGCCAGAATTTGCTCGCCGTAAAGATCCCTGCTCGTTTCTTCCGTCAGCCGCTGCGCTTTATTTTCATAGAACAAGCTGGTCAAGATATGCTGTGCCTGCCACTTCCACTCTCCAGAGCCGGCATAAAAGTTATACACATCCCACCAGAAATCAAAAATCGGATACTCCCGTTTCTTAAGCTGAAGCTGGGAAGTCAGGTGCGATATCGTGACATTAGGGTGGCACACATAGTGCAGCTGCTCTGCTTCCGGGAGTTCTGAAGGTTCATTGACCAGCATTTTCTCAGCCGCTTCCGGGTAAATCTCTTTCAGTCTTTTAATGTGGGAGGAAGGAAGGAGGGCCTTTCCTTCTTCATTCGCTATTGGATAGCTCACATACAGCCTTTCACTCGGGGTTGTGAATGCTTTATACGCGACGAATTCTTCATCCAGGAGCTTTGTCCGGTTCGTTGGTGCAATCTTGAAGCCCTTTTGGAGCATTGCCTCCCTGTCTTCGTCCGATAAAACGCCTTCCTCGCCCATCTTTGCCGGAAGTACCCCGTCATTGATGCCGATCATGAACGCAGCCTTGATATCAGCAAGCCTGGACTTTTCCAGATCGGCTATGATGACCTGGTCGATCGCCGGCGGCACAAGCGAGAACTTCATCGATTCCATACCCGCGTCCAGAATGGATGCGAATTTCTTAACGGTTGTTTCCTCATCCCCGAGCATCTCCACGTACTGATCCAGTAATTCAATGACGGCACTCCACGCCTGATCATGTTCCCTCGCAGCCACGAGATCCCCGCGCTCTTCAGCCTGAATCCTCAAGCGTTCGAGCTTTGCGGGAATATCAAGTTCTTCCAGATAAAGATAAAGCGTCTCGCAAAACCCTCTTCCGGTCCGCTGCTTCTTCAGCCTTTTGCCCAGGCGGACAATCGGTGCCGAGATGAATAGTCTGAGCTCATTGATTTCATGCTCAAGCTCCCTCTCCCTGTCTGTCTGGGGGGCATCGACATGCTCAAGACCCCTGAACCGGCGGTATTTCCAACGCTCTTTACCCGTCCAGCGGTCACCCTGTATCCCGTAGGCAAGAACATAATTCTCGAGACGGTCCATCTGCTCGCGCAGCTCGGAAGGGTCCTTCTGATAAGGAAATAATAGATCCGTTTTCACAGCCCTGAATACAGGTTCATATCTCCAGTTGGAATTCATGATTTCAAGTGTGGAACGTATCAGTTCAATCAACGGATGATTGAGCATCGTCCTTTTCTGATCAAGGAAAAAAGGAATCTCGAAATCTTGGAAAATCGTTTCGATCTTATCCCGGTAATCCGCGCTATTCCTGACGAGTACTGCTATATCCTTATACCTGTATCCTTCAGTCCGTGCTAGCTTCCTGATCTCCCTCGCAATCCCCTCGATTTCAGCACGGCGGTTGGCCGCCTCCAGAAACTGGATGGAATCTTGTGCATCCCCTCCGGTATAAACAACAGCTGGACGTTCTTCAAAATGTCTCTCGATGTGCAGCATAGAGCCGCTCCTGAATCGTATAGGTTTAACATACTCTTCCTCTTCGACCGGCTGGCGGACACCTTTGCAGATTTCCTGAAGGGTATCATACGTCTCATTCGTCATCCTGAACAGGCTCAGCTCATTCATCGGGCCGAACTGCTGACTGGAATCAGCAGTCAGGGCGATTGTGACGTCCCTGCTGTGTGTGATCAGCTGTTCAATGATGAGATATTCCTGGGGGGTAAAACTGTGGAAGCCGTCAATATAGATTTCAGCATCTTTAAGAAGCTCAGAGTTCTTCACATTATCCGCAAGAAGCTGGAAATAATCCTCTGAATCTATATATTTGCCCATGAGCTTCTCTTCGAACTTCTCATAGATCAGTTCAAGATCATGAATTTTATCCTTCAAAGCCTTGGATTGGCCTTCTTCCTCCTTGAAAGCCTCCAGCTCCTGCGGCTTCACGCAATACCGCTTGAATTCTGTAAGCATCGTCTCCACATGATCAATGAAACCAGGTTTCTCAGATGCCTTGGAAAAGATGCGGAGATTATCCTTGTTCTCTTCGATGATTTTCCTGATCAGCATATTCAAACCGACGCTTGAGAGATGATAACGGCTCATCCCCCCTGTTTCCTGGAGGATTTTCCATGTCAGTCTCGTAAAACTGAAGACCTGGGCACGTATCATCCCGTTCAATCCGGGAGTATTGACCAATTCGTATTCTGATATAAACGACATCTGGTCGGGCACCAGATAAATGATCGGCTTTCCGTTCGGCTGTCTGCGCAGCTTTTCTTTTATCTCTGACAGCATTCCGTGGCTCTTGCCGGTACCTGCCCGTCCCAGTATAAATCTGACAGCCATGCTCTCACTCCTTTAATTATATATTTCTATGATAACCAACAGGTTACTTGAATTTTTGTATAGGTCCATTATAAACCATTCTCTCTCTGAACAAATCCATCCTGCTTCATTCTATCATGAAAATATTTGGGAGCTTCCGCATAGAGTAAAGAAGGCAGGTGAGCGTGATTATGCAGATTTCCTTTAAATTGATTTCTATTTTACTGGTCAGCATGGGCATCATGGTTGCATGCAATATCTATACATTCATCCCTATTTACGGCGAGATAGCCTCATCTTTAGGAATCCCTTCAGAAGCAGTCGTTGTTGCCGGCAGTTCGTTTACATTTTTTTATGCTTGCGGTTTATTGACATTCGCTAATATAGCAGACCGGTTCGGGAAGAAAGAAATATTAATCTTTGGCATGCTTGTTTCCGCCCTCTCAACTGCACTGGTCATGTTCTCTTTCGATTCCTGGAGTTTATCCATTACGAGGGGGCTGCAGGGGTTTTGTTTAGGGAGCTTTGCACCGGTTGCATTTTCCTATACGTATGACCTGTTTGGAGGTAAAAGTCGTACACTGCTCCTCGCCTTGATCAATTCGGGGTTTCTCTTTGCAGGTATCCTTGGTCAGTTATTGAGCGAGGGGATCACGAAAATCAGCCATTGGACAGCTGTATTCATATTCTTTTCCATTATGTATCTTTTTCTTTTCCTCACGGGGAAGAAAATACTGCCGGGGACTCCTGTTTCTGCAGACAATTCCGACAGTCAGCCGGCAGTCATCTTTTTCAGGCTGCTGCAAAACAAGAAGCTTCTTATGCTTTATGTTATTGTATTTACTCTTCTCTCTTCTTTCGTCGTTTATTATGACAGTTTAACAAGATTTCTTTCGGGGAAAGATGATCTCCTTTTACAAACACGACTTACAGGCTTGATCGGTGTTTCACTCTCTCTATATACCGGAAGACTGCTAGAAAAACTTGGAGCCTATAAGACATTATTCATTGGATTCACACTTGCCATCCTGTCCTTTGTCATTTCGTTTATCAGCGTATATACCGTCCATCCGCTGATTCTGATGACTTCTTCCATTCTATTTGTTTCTTCGATTTCCCTATTGATCCCTACCGTCATCACCCTGATCGGGGATATCAGCAAAGGGGAAAGGAGCCAGGCGCTCAGCCTCTACTCGTTCATCTTATTGGGCGGGACCAGCCTTGCCCCTCTCGCTGCGATGAAGCTGGGCTATGCTCAGTCCCTGATATTGCTGGTTGTGTGTTTCACAGTCAATATTCTGCTGGGGTGCCTGCTGTCATTCAGAAGCAGTGGCGATTTGGAAGACGGTTTGCAGGGGGGAAATAAAAAAAGAAGGAATTCATCCTTCTTTTCGCTGTGAATGCCATTCATTTTCCAGCATTCCATATAAATGCATATCATGACGTTTTCCATTCCTCTGTAGAAAATCGCGGAAACTGCCTTCTTTTGTGAACCCCAAATTTTCATACAAACGGATGGCGTGTGAATTATAAGAAAATACAGTCAGCTGGATACGATGCAAATTGAGTTCATCAAATGCAAAATCCAGCAGGCATTCCATCGCTTCCCTGCCCAGCCCCCGGCCCTGATATTCTTCTTCGCCGATCAAGATCGACAGCCCGCCGACACGGTGCGCCCATAGGATCCCGTCAAGTTCGGCATAACCGATCAGGCGCCCGCTGTCCTTTAATCGGATAGCGAAACGGCGGGTATTATGATCCTCTCCCCCTATCCATTCCTTCACGTCATCCTCAGACTTCGGTTTGTAAGGAAGAGCGTCCAAGAGCCTTTGAAGTTTTTCATTTCTGCTCCATTTCACCAGGAGACCGGCATCGTCTTCACTTAAACTTGTCAAATGTACTTGTTTGCCTGTAAGTAATGGCTTCATTGTTTTTCACCTCGAGTTAACAGTATTCGAGAGGGTAGATAGTTTTTCCTTTATTGGGTGCGCAAAATTCTGAAAAGGTTCAAACTTGAAGTCTTTTCTTGGAGGAGATCGAGATACATCAAAGGCACCATTATACAATGGTTTATCCATGATGGTTCAGCATTCGATTGAATTGGTTCTGGTTTATTTTAGAGGAGGGGGTTACAAATAAGCTGGTTATTGAAAGGGGCATCTGATGGTGGATTAAATCATTAAGCAGTCTAAATACTGAGGGTGGAAGTAACATTTGTATTGGATGTAAGCGAATCTTTTAGTTTGACAGTGGAATCTTCGATTTTGCCTAATAATCTTTTAATTTTACACATTAATCTTTCGATTCTGCGATTAATTCCACCACTTAGAAAAATATGGATATTAATAACCCGCCCCCCTCCTTCATATTTCCGTGGTCTGTACTTAAAAGGGTCAGTCATCAGAAGGGAAGTACACGGAAGGGGTGCCGGGTATTACAGCAATAGGATGAGATGGATATTTTTCGACAATCGGCACATTTATCGGGAAAGAGGAACAATAATTTGGATTCCGGCACGATAATCCTGAAACCGGCACAATTAAGGAAATAGCGGGGCCAGCTCAGGCTGCCGCCATTTAATAATGTGAGCGGGTGCGTTCCCCGGGCTGTAAATGATCAGTAAATAGACTCATCTCCTCAAAAACTACCATTATTCAACCAAAAATAAAAAAACGGAGGACATTTCCATCCCCCGGCAGCCAAACTTCAACCTGAACAATTACCAAATCATCTCCGCCCATTCCGGATGATCAATGAATGGGTTCCGGTTTCCTTGATAGTCTCCATAAATAATATTATTGCGGCGGATTTCCCGTGAATCCACTGGATCTTCCTCGTTCCACTCGAGTAGAACGGACATTTTCCCGTGATAGGGTGCACTTCCGTTATTCACATTCTCATTTAACTCCAGATCCACTTCACCGCTGTCCCCTTCATAGCGGACTGCCATGTAGAATATCATGCGGGCAACGTCTCCCTTTACTTCGTCACGGGGCTCCCAAGAGTCTCCATCATAGTAATTTCCGGCAGCTTCACTGTGTTCGGTGCCTCCATTGTCAAAGTCGAGATTCCCCCTGGTGGAATTGACCGTCACGTCGGTCGGGCGAAGATGATGAAGGTCTGTTCCCGGTCCCTGGGAAGTGCCAAAGTCACCGTGTGACTTCGCCCAGACGTGTTCCCGGTTCCAGTCGTCCACACCGCCGCCGTTTGTCGTCTTTGATTGTGAGCGGCCTGAGTATAAGAGAATGACATTGTTTGAATTGGCCGGATCTTCGTCTGTGTTCCGAAGCGCTGTCCACACTTCGCTGTAGGATAGCGTCGTATGTTCATCGATGATATCGTGCAGAGCCGTTTTTAGTGCAGAGCCTGTTTTTCCTTCTGCACCTGAATAGTATTCTTCATAGGCTGGTGGATCAGCAGGATCGGCCGGATCTTCCGGGTCGGTATCTCCCGCAGCTTCTTCAAAAGCAGAAGTCGACTTCACACCTGGATGAGAGAAGTAATCTGTCAGGCTTCCGGTAACTTTCAGCTTTTGCCCCATAAGGGACGGATTGCTGCTGAGACCGTAGTTCGAACGGAATGAAGAAGGGATCTGTACATAAATCATTTCATTGACATTCGTTTCCGATGGCGTATCAGCCAGAGCCAGTGCATAATCATTCGGGAAGCTCTCTGTCACGACAGATGACTCCGAGGTCGGCTGGCCAACAACGTAGCCCTCCACTGAATGGACTGAACCTGACTGACTGACGATTGCCTGGCTCACAGAATAAGGTGAATCCCACGTACCGCTCCCTGCTGCATCAGTTTTGTCCACTTGTACACCGCTGCAGCTCAATAAAACCAGGACGGACAAAGTTAAGATACTCATCAGTTTTCCTGAAACTTTTTTCAAACGTAAACGCCTCCTTAATGCTGGTATACTTTTAGCGTACAACAGAAAATTTTGAAAAAGGGTAAAATGAATGTAAATTTTGAAAAATAAGTAAAAACGACCATGCCCTGTTAGGATAAAAGCACTCGTTGTTGGTAGGCATAAAAAAAACGCCGTCCCTAACCCTCGGGCGGCGCTTCCCTATAAAACTTACAGACTTTCGATAAATACTGAAGCCCCCATGCCTCCACCTACACACAAGGAAGCAATACCCTTCTTGAAATCCTGCCTCTTCAGTTCATGTACGAGCGAGACGACTATACGTGCACCGGTGCATCCGACTGGATGACCTATGCTGATGCCGCTTCCATTCACATTCACCTTATTACGGTCAAGGCCAAGCTCCTTCTCAACTGCGAGATACTGTGCGGCAAAGGCCTCATTTATTTCGAACAAGTCAATTTCATCCAATGTCCAGTTCCCTTTATGTAACCCTTTTTGAACTGCCGGTACAGGTCCGATGCCCATGACTTTCGGATCGACACCTGCTACGGAGTATCCCGTAATCCGGGCAAGCGGCTGAAGCCCTCTTTTCTCTGCTTCATCTTCGCTCATCAGGATCAGTGCTGCTCCTCCGTCGTTCAAACTGGAGGAGTTGCCTGCGGTCACAGTCCCGCCTTCACGGAATGCAGGCTTTAATTTCGCAAGCTTGTCAGAAGACAGACCCGCACGCGGCCCTTCATCCTTGTTGATTACCTTTTCCCCTTTCCGTTCCTTTACTGTAATCGGAACGATCTGTGAGTCAAAGTATCCTTTTTCGATGGCATTCACTGCCCTTTGGTGACTCAGCATGGAGAATTGATCCTGTTCCTCCCGTGAGATATCGTGTGATTCCGCGAGATTTTCCGCCGTCTCACCCATCATGATGCCGTGAATAGGGTCCTCAAGCACTTCCCACACCGAATCCCGGATTTCACCATGCTGCAGCCTCTGTCCGAAGCGATGTTGTTTTAAGATATACGGACTGGAGCTCATGGCTTCCACCCCGCCGGCCAATACGATATCAGATAAACCTGTCTGGATCTGCATAGCGGCCGAGATGATGGCCTGCATTCCGCTTGCACACTGTCTCTGAACCGTGAATCCTGTTGTCGTATCGGCAAAGCCTGCAAGCAGCGCAGCAGTACGGGCCGTATTGGGCTGATCGGTGCGCTGGATACAATGACCGAGGATCACTTCATCGATCTCATTTGAATTCAGTTTGCTCTGTTTAGCCGCTTCCTTCATGACAGGTACAATCAAATCTGTCGGCAGTAAATCTTTGAATGCTCCCCCGAATGCTCCAACCGGTGTACGAAGGGCCGATGTGATGACTACGTTTCTCATAATTTCTCTTCCCCTTTCATTGTTGTACGATTTTTTACATCATGATTCCGCCGTCTACATGAAGGACGGTCCCATTCACATAATCACTGTCATCGGATGCCAAATATAAATAAGCTTTTGCGATATCTTCAGGCTTGCCAAGCCTCCCGAGCGGTATCATCGATTTCATTCCTTCAATCACTTTCTCAGGGACGCTAGCAACCATGCCGGTTTCAGTGAATCCCGGTGCCACCGCATTGACATTGATTCCTTTCTTGCCCAGCTCCTTTGCCCACGTTTTAGTCATTCCTACCACAGCTGCTTTTGCTGCAGCATAATTTGTCTGTCCAACATTACCATATACTCCGCTTACCGAAGAAGTATTGATGATTTTTCCCTTTCCGTTTTCCACCAGGTGGGGAAGGACGGCCTGCGTACAGTTGAACACACCGGTCAAATTGACATCGATCACTTTTTGAAAGTTTTCCTCGGATAGTTTATGAAGCATACCGTCCCTGGTGATACCTGCATTATTGATGAGTATATCTATCTTTCCGAAATGTTCTTTGGCAGCTGAAACGAAACTGTCCACAGATTGACGGTCCGCTACATCCCCTTGGAAGAATACCGCCTTTCCAGCACCAGCCTCATTCAACGTTCGTTCTTTATCTCTTCCTGTTTCTTCATCAAAATCTACGAAAGCAACATGACAGCCTTCTTTTATGAAGACTTCAGCTGCCGCATATCCGATTCCATTCGCTGCCCCCGTGATGAGAGCCACTTTCCCCTTTAATCTCATTGACATATCCCCTCCTGCTTCCTATTACGTTTCGACAACATTTGGCAGAAGTCCTGCTTCACCTGCAAATCGTCTGTTTAAAGCAAAAAAAAGAATTCTGTTCATCTACCTGAACAAAATTCTTCCTGTTTATCAGTTCTTGAATTGCATATCCCATTCATCGAGCGGCCAGTATCTGAGGTCGACTTTCCCGACAACCTGCTCCTGGTCGACGAACCCGAAGTATCTGCTGTCCATGCTGCCCCTGCGGTTGTCGCCGAGAACGAATACTTTCCCCTCAGGTACCGTCTTTTCACCGGTGATTTCTTCAAGGGTGAAATCTCCTGTCAGTTTGTTTCCGGCGTATTCCTCCTTGAATTTATCAAGGTAAGGCTCCGGATAATATTCTCCGTTGACATATAACTTATCGTTTTTATATTCCACTTTATCACCAGGCAGGCCGATGATTCTCTTTACGTAATCTTCTTTTTCATTTGCATGGAAGACCACTACATCGAAACGCTTCAGATCACCCAGCTGGTAGCCGATTTTGTTGACGACAAGCTTATTCCCATCTTCCAATGTGGGCATCATCGATTCGCCTTCCACCACATAATTCGAGAAAAGAAAAGTTCGAATGACGATAAAAATAATTAATCCTATTCCCAGGGCTTTGATCCATTCAAGACCTTCTCTTTTTACCTCTTCTCTCAATTTGATTCCTCCTGCTTTTTCCGTTCAATCCTTTGATCGATCTCGAGCTTTTTATTTAAACGAATTTCAATTTGTTTTCCAACCAGCCACAATACAAAAATGACGACACCTACTATCACTGTTCGCACAGGCTGTTTCACTAATGATATGATATCATACCCGATGAAACTTATGGTAAAGATCATCACCATTTTCCCCGTCAGGACAGCAAGCATATATTGAGCGATGCTGATGCTGGATAATCCCGCAACAACGTTTACGAGCGCTGAAGGAGTAAATGGGAAACAGAGGAGCAGGAACAATGGTCCAAAGCCATGTTTGTCCACCCAGCGGGTCAGCCTCTTCACTTGACGGTTATTCCGCAGAAACCTGAATACCTTTGTTTCTCCATATCTTTTCACCAATAAAAATACCATCAATGCCCCGGCAGCCGCACCGATCCAGGAAAAAAGAAACCCAAACCATAAACCGAAAGCATTGGCATTCGCCATCACAAACACAACCAGCGGCAGGAAAGGAAGGAAGGCCTCAAGCATCGGCAGCATGATGCCTGCAAAAGGACCGAGGGCTTTATATTGCTGAATCATTTCCATTATATTTTCGAGGGTAAACCACTCTTTAATTGCATTAATATCCATAGTATATGTTTCCCCTTATACAACGATGAACGATTCTCATTCGTTATTCACATTAGCTTGCTCACTTTATCATATCATACCACTTTGAGAATTCCATACTCTTGTATTTAAACCTTTGCCTAAAGAAAGGAAATTTAAACAGCCAGCCCCATAATCAGAATTAAATTATTGCGCAGGCAGCTGAATAATGTTCCCCATTCTCCCGGCACCAGTATTTAAAGTTATAAAAAAGACCGCCATATTGGCGGTCCACCCTTATAGATATTCTTCGAACCAATCGAGGATTTCCTGAAGCCTTGCTTCCCTCAAAGAAGGTTTCCCGGTCCGGGATAGATTGTGATTCGATTCTGGGAACCGTACAAACCTTGACTGTTTCCCGTCCCTCTTTAAGGCTATGTACAATTGTTCTGCCTGTTCGATCGGGCAGCGGTAATCTTTTTCGCTGTGAAGGATCAATAGCGGTGTCTGGATGTTCTTCACATACGCAAGGGGTGAATGCTTCCATAACGTCTCGATATCATGCAGCTCACATTTCATCTGCCATTCCGAGAAATAATATCCGATATCGCTCACCCCATAAAAACTGATCCAGTTACTGATCGACCTCTGGGTAACGGCAGCTTTAAACCTGTCAGAATGGGAAATGATCCAGTTGGTCATAAACCCGCCATAACTCCCCCCGGTGATTCCCAGCCTGGACTCGTCAATCCACTTATTTCCGTCGAGCACATAGTCCACTGCATCCATGATATCCCGGTAGTCTCCTCCGCCATAGTCCCCCCGCACTGCATCGACAAAGGCCTGTCCATACCCATGGCTCCCCCGCGGATTCATGTAGAGAACCCCGTAACCTTCACCCGCAAGAAGCTGCATTTCTTGAAAGAATGTATTGCCATACATGGTATGGGGACCGCCATGAATTTCTACGATCAAAGGATATTTCTTTCCTTCAATGAAGTCTACAGGCTTCATGATCCACCCTTGAAGGGGCACACCATCCCTGCCGTCAACCATGAACATCTCCGGGGTAGAAACCTGTCTGTCATTCAGCCATCCGCCGTTCACATCCGTCATTTTCTCAATCTTTCCGGTAGGCACATGGAGCGTATAAAGCTCACCCGGTTCTTCAGGTTTACTCATCGCAAGTACCGCCCGCTGTCCTTCCGAGTGAAAGTCGAAACCATAAATATGCTGCTCTTCTTCAAACAGGGCGGGATAAACCGCGCCCTCTATGTGAGCATAATAGAGGATGGTATTGCCGCGGTCGGATGCGATGAAATAAAGGCTTTCATTATCCTTAGACCAGACGATCCCCGACTGCGAAGCCCCTTGTATGCTGTCACTGTTGAGATAGTCGCCCGCCGGGAGATCCATTGCTTCAATAAGCGGCATGGAGATGCCCGATTTCATGTTGTACAGATAAATCTTATTTTGGGTGGCATTTTCATATTCCCGGTTATGCCCTATATAAGCCAAATAGCTGCCGTCATATGAAAAGCTTGCACCTCCATAGTACCCCTGTTCTTCCGACACTCTTTTGGATTCCATCTTTTCCATATCGAATAAGTAGAGTGCTGAGGTGAAAGAAAAATCCTTATTTTCTTCAAAGTCTGCAGAATAGGCGATATGGCTTCCATGCCAGGCATGCAGTGCATAATCATGTTCATCATCGGTCAGCCTTTTCATCTCTTTTTGTTCCAGGTCGATCGACACAAGCTGGGCATAACGTCCATCATGAAATCCCCGGTCATCGGATTTATATTTCATGGAGGAAGCAACAAAAGGCTTGATTTTATCTTCTTTTTCCTCATTGTTATCATGAAGCGATTCGCCTTTTTCCAAACGGATCACGCATACGACTTTCGTTCCGCACGGGGACCAGACAGGATTTGAAATTCCCCTTGGTGTATTCGTCACCTGCTCCGCCTCCCCGCCATCCCGGTTCATCACATAAAGCTGGGAACTGCCGGACCGATTGGATATAAACGCAATGCGGCCGCCATCCGGCGACCATCTTGGTGAAGACACCTTCTCCTCCCCAAACGTCCATTGAGCCGTTTTACCCGTGCGTGTGTCAAGACAGAATAAATAAGAGAGATAATCATCCTTCTCTTCATCCATGACGGTCTGCACATAAACCACCGCATCACCATCCGGCGAAAACCGCGGATCCGAAAGAGCTTTTATCTGGTATAGATCTTTTATGTTGATTGCATTGGGATTCATTAATATCCGGCTCCTTTTCTTTTTTCCTGAATATATTAGTTCGACAGCTAATGTTGATTTCCTTTCTCTCATTGAAATCGGGCTTCGTCATTAGACGGATAGGAAAGGCCCTTCTCCTTCATACTAACAACAAATCCCCGATTCTCCATTTTTCGCTATTGAAAGTGAATCCATTTCAATTTAAAATAGAAACACGAACATAAGTTCGATAACTGAATGAAAAGAGGTCTTTTCATATGACACGGATCCCGGAGAATGACCGAAACATTTTAGAGCAGGCCATTTACCTGCCAATGGTACTGACAATATTGAATCGAGATTTGCAAATCGTAGATAAAAGCCCTTTTAAACTCAAACGTCCTTATCTGGAACTGATCGAGGAAACCATGAAAGTCATCCAGGGCGAACTTGCCTATGTAAAAAAGTATATGAGGGTAAATAAGATGAAGGTGGAAAGGCTCCAATCGGACGATGCATTCACGATGTATATGTTTATATATAAAGGATACGAGGAGCATCACAACTACTTTAATCCCCGGCTCCGGAACAGAGTGGAAGATTTAATGCGCCATTATTTATTCCGCCGGTTTCTCGAAACGAAATCCCCGTTGGAAAAACCGGAGAGCCCCCGCCAGGCCTGACTTCCAAACAAATGAAAAAAGCGTGATTAAAGGCTTCTCACGCATTTGTTTTATTTTTCAGGTAGAATGATTTCATCGTGTATTTACTTTCCATCTCTGAAACCCGCTGGGAATAGGCTATTCGAAGGCTGGAAGTACGAAGCATTTGATTTTCAAATGAGCTGTATGAAATGGGTACCAGGTGGGATTCCCGATTTTGAAAGGTCACGGAGGTTTGACCGTTCTCGGCAGCAGCATAACTCGTTACATGGGAATGGGATATCCACATACATTCACTTTTCACAGGAGAAACAGTCGGGAATAAAAACATCGACATATGAGGGTTTAACATGATTGGGGCCTTATATGAAATACCGATCAGCTCTTTCGTCCCATCCTTCCTTCCTTGGTACGAAGAACCGAAGAATTCACAGCTTTTCTTCAAAATGTCCATCGGTTTAAACGGAGAAAGTATGACATCCCCCATTTCAATGATTTCAGTAAATGTCTTGGCACCATATTCTACAGGCTTTAACATCAATGTATGAGGATTCACTTCATATTCTTCCAAAATTCGCGATTTACCCTTCATATTCTCTCCTCCTTTTACATATTTCTCCAAAATAATACCACAAATACCGACAAGTGTCTCCATTATTTTTAAAAAATTCTGATATTATTCCGCCGAGCCTGGTCCTCCCGATAAAAATTATCAGAATATTTAATATTTTGGTTGAATTTTTGTCTCTCCTTCCATATACTAATAAAAAGAATTCAGAGGTGGTCGTATTGGAAAATAAAAAGTCCTATACAGAAATGATGAAAGCTTCTGCGATGACCCGGAAACGAAATGGCGAGAAAAATGTCATGGAAATCTACATTGATATGCTCCTGAACGAAATCATCCTCACGTCCCAAAAGACGAAGCTCTTAGAAGACATCGATGCAGCCCTGGATCATAGAAATGAATCGTTATTTTTAAAACTCACCGAAGAATTAAAGGAAATCAACGTCCGATACGGCTCATAAGGAAAGGCCGGCTCTCATAACGAGCCGGCCTTCCTTTTTGTGTCCGGGGAATGACTTTGTGCATATAAGTGAAAGCTAAACGCAAAACCGTTAATTGGAGAGAGCGCCATGATTCTCATCAAGATTCTTATCCTGTATTTAGTCACCATCGCCGCCATGAGGCTCATGGGGAAATCGACCATTGTCCAGATGACGCCCTATGATCTCGTCGCCATCATCATTGTTGGAACAATTGCTTCAGAGCCGTTGATCAGTACAGAGTTCTGGCCGAGCATCACCGCACTGGTCATATTGGTGGCCCTTCATGTCCTTTTTTCACATCTTACGTTATGGCAATGGGGAAACAAATTCTTCCTGGGTGAGCCTACACTCCTGATTAAAAACGGCGAAATCCTCGAAGACAATCTGGAAAAATCAAAGATTTCCCTTATCCAACTTGCTTCCATCCTGAGGGCAAACGGCTATCCGAAAATCTCCGACGTGGATTATGCCATGCTGGAACCGATAGGGGAAGTCAGCGTCATCCCAAAAGTCGAAAACACACCTGTCACGGTTCAGCACCTGAATTTAAAGGTTGATGACGAAGGACTCCCCATCTCCGTCATAGTCGATGGAAAAATCCAAAAACGCAACTTGCACCTGCTCGGGAAAAACAGGGATTGGCTGATGGCTCAATTAACTGAGGAAGGTCTCCATCCTAAAGACGTCATCTATGCGTATATGACAGAGAAGAAGAAAAATCTCGTCATCAGTAAAAGGGAAAAAGCCTAGTCAATTGACCAGGCTTTTTCCTTATTCCTTCTCTTCTTTTTCATACTGCTCCAGCATGATTAGACGCTCCATCATCGTCGGGTGCCCGTATCGGAAGATTTTCACCAGGAGCGGCGGATTCACCTGCGAAAGGCCGACCTTGGAAAGCTTCTGAAACGAAGTAATGGCAGCCTGTTTATCCTCTGTCATCTCGATTGCGTACCGATCCGCCCGTGTTTCCTGGTAACGGGAAATCCAATTCGAAAATGGACTGACTGCAAACATCAGCATGCTTGTGATCAGGAGGAATAATGGCAGTGAACTGAGACTGGATACATTCGAAACCTTGATATCGTCCTTATAATTCGCCACGATCCCCCTCATCAGCTTCGATGCCAGGAACAAGCCGAAGAATGAAAGGACTAAATATATCGCAATCCCAATATAGATATGCTTTTCTACATAGTGAGCCATTTCATGGGCCATAACAAACAGAATTTCTTTATCTGTCAGCTGCTTGAGTGTCGTATCCCAAAGAACGATCCGGGAATTCGACCCCACCCCATTTACATAGGCATTGAGCGAATTGGTCTTTTCGGACATATCCACCTCGAACACATGATCAGCAGGGATTTCCGCTTTATCCGCAAGCGTAAGGATCTTTTGTTCAAGAGCTTTATCCTTAAGGGGATAGAAATCATTATACAAAGGATCGATCACAACCGGCTGGATGAACATCATGAAAATCGTAAAAGGAACGGACAAAGCCCATGCCGCCAGCCACCATCGGTTCTTAAATTTCTTCATAAGGCCATACAGGACAGAGACAATGATGAACATGATCAAATAGTTCACCCAAAAATCCGTCAATTCATCCTTCATCCACATCGAAAAATTCTGTGTGGAAATATTATAGGTCCTTGAAATTTTATAAGAGATGAACTGCAAAGGGAAAATGGCAATGAATGAAGCAAGCGACAACCAGAACAAGTATACCGCCGTCTGGATGAAGCGGTTTTTCGCCGTGCCCCTCGCCCATTTTTCAAACCCTCTCGATACACCCAAAATCAGGATCAGGAAATAAAACAACCATTCATAAGGCGTCGACAGGAAAAACAGCAGATTCTTGAACTTCGAAAATTCCTCACTCAGCATGATCTGCCTGGCATTCATGAATGTGGCAGGATCTGCACTGCTCCCTTTAAAGCTGCCGGGCAGCGAGGAGTCCGCCAGAATAAACAAATACACATATAAAAATAATCCCAGCAGCAAATAACCAAGCACCGCCCGGAAAGCCCACTTTCTTACCAAATTACCTTCCTCCCTTCCTTCCTCTCTTACTATATGTAATATCTTGTCCTTTTAAATAGAACAAGAAAAGTGGAAGGGCTTTGGTCAGAGGCGGGTGGCATAAGACGAACCGGACATGAAGGGGGGGCTTTGCCTTCTTGGCCGGTTTGGCTTATGACATGTGCCTCTAAGCCCTGCAGCTGGACAATAGAAAAGTGGAGGCGGCTCGTTTAGAGGCGACAAGCATAAGGTCCAGCCGGCCACGGAATATTCAAACAAAAAAGCCACGGAAAACACGTGACTTTCTTCCTTACATTAAGAATACCGAATATAAAGATAAAATGGAAATTGCACCGATGACGACCACAATCACATTCGCTCCGAGGAAGGCTAGGAGGAAGGCTGCGACTGTCCCAACAAGGCCAAATAAAAGATCACCCTCCTGAATCAATAAAATGCTGGGGAATATCAAGGCACCCAAAACTGCAAACGGCACATTTTTCAGAACCCCCTGCAGAAATGGAGGGAGCTCCTTTCCTTTAAAAACGATAAAAGGGAGCATCCTCGGAATATAGGTGACCACTGCCATCCCGATGATCATCCAGATTACAGCATTATTCATCCCTGACTCCTCCCCCTTTCCGTTTCAATACGACAACCGCCTCCACAAGGATGGCTGAAACAAGCGTTGCCAGTACAATGGACCAGCCATTCGATAAATTCGTGGTAAACAGGAGCACACTGTTCAAAGCCCCCGCGGTCACTGCCAGAAAAGTCACCTTGACGCTTTTTTTCATTGACGGGACAAGGAGTCCGACGAACATGGCATAAAGGGCAATGGTCAGACTTGCCTGCAGGAACCCTGGAAGGATCTCTCCGATAAAATAACCGATCCCGGAGTTGACCACCCAGCTGCCATACGAAATCAATATGACTCCGAAGGCGAAACCGGTCTTCACTTTCCCATCTTTCACACTGATGACTGTAAATGTCTCATCCGTGATCCCGAATGCGTAGCCCAGTTTTTTATACAGCACATCATCATCCAGCTTTTCACTCAGTGATGCAGACATCAGGAAGTGCCGGATATTCACGATGAACGTCGTAAGGATGATTTCAAGGATTCCCGTCCCCACCGCAATCAAACTCAGCGATATGTATTGAGCAGCACCTGCAAATACAAGCATACTCATTAAAACGGTCTCGGTGACAGTCAGGCCGGTAGTCCTTGCCAGTAACCCAAATGTAAGTGCGACAGGCATGTATCCGATGGCTATGCTGACCCCGCCCTGAAGCCCCTGACGAAAATCACTCGCTTTTTTTGTAGAAAGCAGTGCCTCCATCTCTTCACTTCCTTTATAATAGAGATAATAAACTATTTTAATAATTTGATAATTTATTATATTATACATACAGACGTTATAGTATACAAGAGAGGTTTTTGATTATGGATAATTTCCCGATTCAAATTGGTGAGAACATACGAAAAATCCGCAGGGAACGCGGATTGAGCCTGGAGCAGATGGCTGAGGAAACAGGGGTGAGCAAAGCCATGATCGGACAGATCGAGCGCGGTGATTCAAATCCGACCGTAGCCATCCTGTGGAAAATCGCGAATGGATTGAAAGTTTCATTTTCTTCACTCATAGAAAAGCCCCGGCACCAGGTGTCCATCACTCATTACAAGGATGTACAGCCTGTTCTCGAGGATGAAGGGAATTACATTGTTTATCCGATTTTCCCTTTTGACCCTTTTAAGAAATGGGAAAGCTACCGTATCGAGATGAAGCCGGGATGCTCCTATAAAAATGACGGTCATCCCCCGGGTGTGGAGGAATATATCTCTGTGATTTCAGGGAAGATCGCCTTGAAAATCGCAGACGAAACCTATGAATTACAAGAAGGCAGTTCCATCCGCTTTGCCGCGGATTCGGGGCACCAATACGTAAATTCATCTGCCGGTCAGGCCGTCTGCCATATGGTCATTTACTATGGAAACGAATAAAAAAACTCCTGCCGTTTTGAAGGCAGGAGTTTTTATGTGATCTAACAGAATGTGTCCTTCGGCTTTGGTACGGACAATCCAAACATCGGTCTGAGGAAAAGGGCCAGGAATGTACCCGCCAATGCAAGAATCCCCCAGATGTAGCCATGAAGGCTGAATGAAGCGATGCCTCCGAAGTAAGCACCGATATTACATCCGAATGCCAGGCGCGCACCATACCCCATCAGCAGACCGCCGATGACCGATGCCGCTGCATTTTTGCCGGTGATTTTGTTAAAACGGAACAGTCCGCCCGCCGCTGAAGCAAGGAACGCCCCCAGTATGACACCAAAGTTCAGGACCGTTGTGGAATCTGCAAAAATGGAAGCCTGCAGAGCTTCAGCATTCGCTCCTGACCAGTATCCCCAGCTTGCCACATCCACACCGAAGACTGCCGCGGTTTTTGAACCCCACAGCGCAAAGGCGGAGGTGATTCCCCAAGGATTCCCCCTGGTCATCAGAGTCAGTGCATTCAGAACCGCAAGGGCAACCGCAGCTGCCAGCATCGGCCATGATCCGCGAAGAAGTCTCTTCCACCCTTTTGTTGACGGAAGCGGCGCCATTCTAGGCGGGTTTTTCTTTTTCTCAATTCTTAACGTGATCCAGGCAATGAAGCCAAAGAATGCAATGGAAACAGCCCACGCCCCGAAATAACCCAATCCGGTTGAAGTCGCTAGTGATATAGGTTCAAATGAAGGCAGTTCTTCTGTCCAGAATGGCAGATGGGCCGCCCCGATTGTCGCTCCAACAATGAAGAACAACAAAGTGATGAACATAACTGAGCGTCCGCCGCCGATTGCGTACAATGTACCGGAAGCACATCCGCCGCCAAGCTGCATGCCGATCCCGAACATAAAGGCGCCAACAATCAAGCTCACCCCGACCGGTGACACATAACCTGCTGCCTCACCGCCAAAAAAGGTATAACCCGTTGCCAGAATTGGAGCAAACAGAGTTACAGCCACAGCAAGCATCAGCATATGCGCCCTCAGCGCCTGACCGTTTCCCACCGACATCACCCTGCGGAACGCAGAGGTGAAACCGAAACGTGCATGAAATAATGTATACCCCAAAAGCAAACCAAGCACAAGAAGTACCGTTTGCGAAATTTCCTGTGTAAATAATAAATAGATACCGAGAACCGCAGCAACCATCACTCCCCCGGCCACCAATGAAGTCTGAGGCGGGTTCAAATCAGTGCTGCCCTTCTTGGGACCTTTTGTTTCATCTATAGGTTGAACATAGCTTCCCATGCCAAACCCTCCTTAATCTGATTGATTTAGTTGGAATTCATTTTAATATAGTAATGGATTTGGAGGGGGATGTCAAAGAAATGGTTTGTCAGTGTGGGTTTGTGTTTTTTTGGTAGGGATTGGCAAGGGATTGGGACGGCTTTGGGGCAGGCGGTTGGGTTCGGGACGAGGGTGTGCTGGGCGGAGGGTTAGGGGCTGAACGTTGGTTAGTGGAATTCTTTGTGGTAGATGGTGCCTTTGGTGGAGCCGGTGGTTTTGAGGTTGAGAGAGGCTAATATTTTTTCTGCTGTTTTTCGTGAGTATATGTCAAGAAATCCCCTCAGTTCTTTGTTAGTTATAAAAGGTTTTATCAGTAAAAAGTAATCTTCAATTTTTTGCTCATGTGCCGTCTTTGAGTAAAACTTACAGTAATTGCAGTACCAACTTCCAAACACCCGCTCCATTTTCCCCGCACAGATCTCACAGTAAATACCTTTTAATATCTCATCCTCACTGATTTTATAATTGGTTAAAATACTCTTAAATATATTTGAGTGCTTATTGAGCAGCACTCTCTTAATTTTTCTCATCTCATTTTTACTAACTTTCTCTTCTTTGTATATACTGTTCAATTTGCTGACTTCGCTAAGTAGATTTTGTGAGTGAATAATCTTATCGTAAGGGGGCTTTTTATCCTGACCGTTGGACATTCTAAGAATTGTACCGGGATTACTTATTACAACGAGGTATTCAATAGGAGGAATAGTGAGTTTGTGGTCAAGGAAGAATTGCTGAAGGAGAAGTTTTAGACGCTTCACTTGCATGACAGGGTCTTGAAATCCGCTTTCAATCCCGTTGTAACTCCTAATCAGCTGATTAAAATCGGAATCGATTGTCAGAGTGCCTAGTATGTTCTTTATTTCAAGAATTAGTGTGTAGTAAGGGGTGAAAAGCAAGGAATCTATTTGGAAGTAGTCAGGGGCTAAGGGGAGTTTTAAATCATTAAATACCATATATTTTTTATCTTTTAAAAAACTCAATTGATAATCTACTGCTTTTTCTCCATTATATCCGGCTTTTCTTTTCTTAAGATCTGGCTCGATGAGAGGAATCTTTGAATGGTTTTTGTTCAATCCCCTCAAAAGGGCTTCTAACTGGTCAATTTTTATTGGTTTGCCTCTTTCTTTTGCTAACAAATGATCACTCCTTTTAATTTGGTAATAACTGTTTCGGTAAAACACTTGAAAAATCCTGCTTCCACCCCTGAATATTAATATATTGATTAAGTCCATATAATTGTGTAAAAAGAAAAAGAGTCATTTTATTCCTTCTTGGCAACACTGTTTTCAACGACGATAAACAATGAAGAGAGGGAATAAAGATGACTCACTTACAGTTTAACAA
>NZ_MINN01000075.1 GCF_001877785.1 Rossellomorea aquimaris
TTTACGCGCATAGACGCCGAGAGAAATGGGAGGGTCCACCACCATGTCGCTTGTGGAGATCCAAAGGTGCGATCATATTTTAGTACCTATTATTGGAAATACCCCTTTCCGGTCTATTAACGTGCCACGCGTGTTTCCAGATATATTTAAATTTGGGTGTATCTGTTTGACCATGCCGTGTCTCTTATATTGAACACTTAAGAAATCCGGAGAAAAACAAAGATATTCTAAGTAACCTGCCATTATCGTGAGGGAGGCTCACGGGTCATCCGCGGAAAGCGAAGTATCCCACGGAAATTAACAGCGGTATTAACTGCCGAACCTAAAAAATCCTCCTGAAATTGGTTCCTGTCCCCTAGTAAAGAATCGTCCATCCCGGTACATATTAAACATATGGTACATCTTAAGGGGGAATAACAATGAGCAGAAGAAGAGGAATCATGTCTGAGCAATTAAAAGAAGAACTTGCACAGGAACTCGGGTTCTATGATGTTGTTCAGAAAGAAGGCTGGGGCGGCATCACATCACGGGATGCCGGAAACATGGTCAAACGTGCAGTCGAACGCGCCAGCAGCCAGCTGTCTTCCATGAACAGCCTGTAGCTCTTTTCTTTTAGGAGTATCTTGCCTTTAATCCGTACCAATAGAGGATCATCTCAGGTGCAACTCCATGAGATGATCCTTTTTATATGAGGCCGTCTTTTCTAATGCAGGTTAACGTGGTAAAATATCATATTTGAATGAGTATCGCAAGATGATGACACTTCCTGAAGAAGTGTATGATACAATAAGTGAAAAGAGTATGGTAAGAAGGTGATGAAATGAGGTTATCAGTCAAGGCGCCGGCAAAAATTAACCTGTCACTCGATGTATTACATAAACGCCCCGATGGATTCCACGAGGTGGAGATGATCATGACGACCATCGATTTAGCAGATCGAATCGAACTCACAAATCTTTCTGAAGATACGATTAAGATCCTTTCCCATAATCGATTTGTCCCGGATGATGGAAGAAACCTTGCCTATCAGGCTGCCCAATTGTTAAAGGACCGGTTGAATATAAAACAGGGAGTGGCGATCTCCATTGATAAGGTGATCCCGGTGGCTGCGGGGCTTGCCGGGGGGAGCAGTGATGCGGCTGCCACGTTAAAAGGATTGAACCAGCTATGGGATTTAGGGCTCAGTACGGACGAGCTTGCCGATCTCGGAGCGGAAATAGGGTCGGATGTCTCTTTCTGTGTATACGGAGGGACTGCGCTTGCAACCGGCCGCGGTGAAAAGATTGAACATCTGCCCGCCCCTCCCAATTGCTGGGTCATCCTGGCGAAACCGACCATTGGGGTTTCGACAGCTGATGTTTATAAAAATTTAAATGTCCAGAATATCAAGCACCCGGATACTGCAGCGATGATTTCCGCGCTGAACCGCGGTTCGTACAGCGACATTTGCGCAAACCTCGGGAATGTATTGGAATCGGTGACCCTCGATTTGTATCCTGAAGTTGCACAAATCAAGGATCAGATGGAACGCTTCGGAGCCGATGCAGTATTGATGAGCGGAAGCGGCCCGACAGTTTACGGACTTGTCCAGTATGAATCAAGGCTTCACCGGATCTATAACGGGCTGAGGGGATTCTGTGACCAAGTTTTTGCAGTCCGAATGCTTGGTGAATAAGCATTTGCTTAAATCCGTATATTAATGGTATATTTACTTTATAATATTCGGATTTGGAGGTAGTTTTGGTGAAGTTTAAGCGTAGTGAACGATTGATTGACATGACTCATTATTTAGCAGAGCGCCCTCACCAACTTGTACCTTTGACATTTTTCTCTGAGCGTTATGGTTCTGCCAAGTCCTCCATCAGTGAAGACTTGACGATCATTAAAGAAACCTTTGAAGGACGCGGGATAGGAATTGTTCAGACGGTACCGGGAGCGGCAGGGGGAGTGAAATACATCCCCAAGGTAAATGCCGGTGAGGCAAAAGAAGTGATAGAGGAACTGTGCCAGCATATGGAAAGCTCGGACAGGCTCCTTCCCGGCGGTTACTTATACATGACAGACCTGCTGGGGAATCCCCTGTTAATGAAGAAGGTGGGGAAGCTCCTTGCTTCGGCATTCGCTGAAAAAGAAATCGATGTCATCATGACGGTCGCCACAAAAGGAATTCCAATTGCAAACGCAATTGCAGCATACCTGAATGTTCCCGTCGTCATCGTCCGAAGGGACAGCCGTGTGACGGAAGGTTCGACTGTAAGTATCAATTATGTTTCCGGATCTTCCAAGAGAATTCAATCGATGGTCCTTTCCAAGAGAAGCTTGAAAGAAGGATCGAATGTACTGGTGGTCGATGATTTCATGAAAGCCGGCGGAACGGTCAATGGGATGAAGAATCTTCTGGAAGAATTTTCGGCGACATTATCAGGCATCGGCGTGCTGGTGGAATCGGAGAATGCAGAAGAGCGACTAGTGGATGATTATGTATCACTATTGAAATTATCTGATGTGAACGAAAAGAATAAGCAAATTTCCTTGAAACAGGGAAATTACTTTCAATCAAACCTGACATTCTTATCATAAAGGAGGCAGATACAATGCGTGTTGTTTCAACAAATCAAGCACCTGCAGCAATCGGTCCGTATTCTCAAGGGATCGTCGTAAACAATCTTTTCTACAGTTCCGGACAGATTCCGTTGACGGCAGAAGGCAATATGGTCGAAGGGGATATCGCCGCAGAGACACACCAGGTCTTTCAAAACCTGCAAGCCGTGTTAAAAGAAGCGGGGGCTTCCCTTGAAACTGTCGTAAAAGCCACCGTATTCATTAAGGATATGAATGATTTCGGTGCAATCAACGAAGTATACGGAGAGTATTTCCATACTCATAAACCGGCACGTTCCTGTGTGGAAGTTGCCCGCCTGCCAAAAGATGCAGGGGTTGAAATCGAAGTAATCGCACTCGTGAAGTAATCTTCACGGGTGTTTTTTTATGCTGGAAAAGCTTCAAGCGGCAGTGTTAACGGCCTTAGGACAAAAGATATATGCACAGATTAAGTGAAAAATAAAATTTTTCAAAAAATTTTACATTTAAAGAAGGAATATCTAATCAAATCGTTGAATAAGTACAGTAGATTTCATCTAGGGAAAAAGGTGGTGAACAGAATGGAAGTAACTGACGTAAGATTACGCAGGGTAAACACCGATGGCCGCATGAGAGCGATTGCATCGATTACATTGGATAATGAATTTGTTGTCCATGACATTCGTGTAATTGATGGGAACAATGGTTTATTCGTAGCAATGCCGAGTAAGCGTACTCCTGATGGGGAATTTCGTGATATCGCTCACCCGATCAATTCCGGTACACGCGGCAAAATACAAGATGCCGTGTTAGCAGAGTATCACCGTCTAGGTGAGCTTGAAGAAGTGGAGTTAGAAGAAGCTGGCGCTTCCTAAAAGAATCTATTGCAACAAGAGCCTACTTCCACAGTAGTGCTCTTTTTTTCTTTTCTTCCTAATACCCCAATTAATCCTCCTTGAAACCTCTTTTATAAAACATTTTAATTTTTTTATTTTAGATTAGTAACAACTTGTTAACTCTATTCCGTCTTTAAGTCGAAGAAATTAGCTATTGATAATCATTGATTATTACAGTTTCAAGCGGTTGATTTGAGTCTAAGACGAAGACTCCTGCGGGGGAAAGTGGCCAATGTGAGACCTGTCCAGCTCCGGCGGCTAGAGGCTCGAGGTCATAAGTCAAGCAATCCAAAAAGGCAAAAAGCGCCTTTCCGGCTTGCTCGCCTTATGCTTGTCGCCTCTGACCGAGCCGCCTCCGCTTTTCTATTTGTCCAGATGCAGGGCTTAGACGCACATGTCATAAGCCAAACCGTCTAAGAAGCCAAGGAACGCCTTCGTGGACGATTCGTCTTATGCCCCACGCCTCTGACCAAAGCCCTTCCGCTTTTCTGATGGAAAGCGAAGTCTTGCACGGAAATCAATAGCGGCTATTAGAAGCACTACCTATAATTACCCGGCAAATTTTTTAACAAATCTATTACTTGACAAATATATGTATATTTTTCTCTATCCTTGAAATGAAAGAGTTTTTAGGATATATTCGTTATGGATAAAAAGGTTATTGGAGGACCAAAAATGACAAAACGATATGCCGTTATATTAGCTGCCGGACAGGGCACAAGAATGAAGTCGAAGTTATACAAAGTTCTTCACCCTGTATGCGGTAAGCCTATGGTGGAACATGTGGTCGACCAAATTACAACATTGAATATAGAGAAAACTGTTACGATCATCGGCCATGGTGCTGAACTGGTGAAATCCCACTTGGAAGGCAAAAGCGATTTTGCCCTTCAGGAAGAACAACTGGGTACAGCTCATGCGGTCATGCAATCAGAAGATGTTCTCGGCAATTTAGAGGGGACAACGCTGGTTGTATGCGGAGATACTCCACTGATCAAGGCGGAAACGATGGAATCACTTGTGAAGCATCATGAAGAACAGGGAGCAAAAGCAACCATTCTGACAGGCTACACAGAAGCACCTGATGGGTACGGACGGATCATCCGCAGTCAATCAGGTTTGGTGGAACGCATCGTAGAACACAAAGATGCCTCACAAGAAGAGAGACAAGTGAAGGAAATCAATACAGGCACATACTGCTTTGATAATAAAGCATTATTCAATACCCTCAAAAAGGTATCAAACGACAACGTTCAGGGTGAATACTACCTGCCGGATGTCATCGAAATCCTTCAGAAAGAGGGAGAAGTCGTGAGCGCTTATCAAACAAGCGACTTTGATGAAACGCTGGGCGTAAACGACCGCGTAGCATTATCTCAAGCAGAGGCAACAATGAAAAAGCGCATCAACGAACAGCATATGAGAAACGGCGTGACGATCCAGGATCCCGTCAACACGTATATCGATGCCGGAGTGTCAATCGGCAGGGACACAATCATCATGCCTGGCACTGTGATCAAAGGGAATTCTTCAATCGGGGAAGACTCCCTGATCGGTCCGAATACGGAAGTGAAGGATTCGACAATCGGAGATCGCACAGTCGTGAAGCAATCCGTTGCACATGACAGCTCCATCGGTTCGGATGTGCAGATCGGTCCTTTCGCTCATATCCGTCCTGATTCAAGCATCGGGGATGAAGTGAAGATCGGAAACTTCGTCGAAATCAAGAAAGCCTCCTTCGGGAAAGGAAGCAAAGCTTCTCACCTAAGCTACATCGGTGATGCAGAGGTAGGAAGCGACGTCAATATCGGATGCGGATCGATCACTGTCAACTATGACGGCAAGAATAAACATCTGACAACGATTGAAGACGGAGTATTCGTCGGCTGCAACTCCAACCTGGTTGCGCCAGTGAAGGTCGGTAAGGGTGCTTACATCGCAGCCGGTTCGACAATAACTGAAGACGTTCCGGGAGAGTCGCTTTCAATTGCCAGGGCTCGTCAGGTCAATAAAGAAAACTATGTACAAAATCTTAATCATAAGAAATAAACTGGAGGTCCACCATGCCAAACTCTTATATTAATTCTAAGCTGAAAATATTCTCTCTTAATTCGAACCATGAGCTTGCAAAGGAAATCGCTGATGAAGTTGGCCTTGAACTGGGTAAATCTTCTGTTAAACGCTTCAGTGACGGCGAAATTCAGATTAATATCGAAGAAAGTATCCGCGGATGCGATGTCTTCGTCATTCAATCGACTTCCCAGCCGGTCAATGAGCACTTGATGGAACTCTTGATCATGGTCGATGCATTGAAACGTGCATCTGCTAAAACCATCACAATCGTGATGCCTTATTATGGATATGCCCGTCAAGATCGTAAGGCAAGAGCCCGTGAGCCGATCACTGCCAAGCTTGTTGCAAATCTGTTGGAAACGGCTGGTGCAACCCGTGTTATCACATTGGATCTGCATGCTCCTCAAATCCAAGGTTTCTTCGACATCTTGATTGATCACTTAATGGGAGTGCCGATCTTAGCTGAGTACTTCCAGGAAAAAGGATTCAAAAATGAAGACATCGTCATCGTATCTCCAGACCATGGCGGTGTTACAAGAGCCCGTAAACTTGCGGAGCGCCTTAAGGCACCGATCGCGATCATCGATAAACGACGTCCTAAGCCTAACGTGGCGGAAGTCATGAATATCGTTGGTAACATCGACGGCAAAGTGGCAATCTTGATTGATGATATCATCGACACTGCAGGTACGATCACACTTGCTGCAAACGCGCTTGTGGAAAACGGTGCAAAAGAAGTGTTCGCTTGCTGTACGCACCCTGTCCTTTCAGGTCCTGCAATTGAGCGCATCGAGAATTCCAACATCAAAGAGCTGGTCGTATTGAACACGATCCAGCTGACTGAAGAGAAGATGATCGGCAAAATCAAGCAGCTTTCAGTGGCAAAACTGATCAGCGAAGCCATCATCCGCGTCTACGAACAAAAATCCGTAAGTACGCTATTCGATTAAGAATTAATATCAGTGTTTGTGCTATGAAAAGAACCCGTTTTCTCCATTTGAGAAAGCGGGTTCTTTTACTATGCTTCAGTTCTGATCACCGCATTGGATTTCCGTGCAAGACTTCGCTTTCCGCGGGCGAGCGTGGAGCCTCCTCGGCTTTGCCTGCGGGGTCTCCACTGCTTCGCTTTTCCCGCAGGAGTCTTCGTCTTGCACTCCAATCCAACGCTGGTAATGTTTAATTTATATAAATCCCCTTTACAAATTAAAAATCGGATTATGAAATCCCCCTTAAATAAGAAAAATGATTGTAATTCTTTATCAGTCCTGAGTTGTTTGGAGCGGAAGGTGCTCGACTCCTGCGGGATTTGCGGGACAGGTGAGACTTGTCCAGCTCCGCGGCTTAGAGGCACATGTCATAAGTCAAACCGGCCAAGAAGGCAAAGAACGCCTTCGTGGCCAATTCGCCTTATGCCACCCGCCTCTGAGCAAAGCCCCTCCACCTTTCCAACCCGCAGGAGCATAGCGACGAGGAGGCTCACCGCCCGCCCCGCGTAAGCGAGCACCTGCAGCGGAAATCAACGGGCTTTGTAAACGGGGGGGGGGAATCTACAATTCACATGTTTATTCCCCATATAAATAGGGTAATTACTATATATAGAACTCTATAATTAAAAGATTAGGGAAGGTGTTGGATTAAACATGGCAACAGAATTAAAAGCAAAAACAAGAGATGATTTCAAACGCTCAACATTAACGAAGCTGAGACATGAAGGCAATATCCCGGGCGTTGTCTACGGCTATAAAGCAGAAAACACACCAATCGCGGTCGACGCGATTACTTTCATTAAAACAATCCGTGAAGTCGGACGAAACGGAATCATTTCATTGAACGTAAATGGAAATAAACAAAATGTCATTTTAAGTGATTACCAGCAGGATCATATTAAAGATCAGATCACTCATGTTGATTTCCTTGCGGTTAACATGTCAGAAGAAATTGATGCAGACGTCCGCATCGAGCTTACAGGTGAATCTGCCGGAGTTAAAGACGGAGGAGTGCTGCAGCAGCCGCTTCATGAAGTATCCGTCACGGCCAAGCCATCTGATATTCCGGAATCAATCGAAGTGGATATTTCCGAACTTCAAGTAGGGGACACAGTGACGATAGGGGATGTACGTGATAAATACAGCGTTACATTGAATGAAGAAGATGAACGCACCATCGCTTCCGTCCTGGCGCCTAGACAGGAAGAAGAAATTTCTACAGGTGAAGAGCAGGAAGACGGCGTTCCTGAAAACGAAGAAGGCAGAGAGACTGAAGCGAGCGAGGAAAGTGAGTCTTCTGAAGAATAATTAATTTTTTTAGCGTAACCTTTTGCAGGTTGCGCTTTTTACGTTTATCCTAGTAGTAATAGGTCAGAATGAGGTGGAAGCATGAAATTAATCGTCGGACTCGGCAACCCGGGCTCGCAATACGAAAAAACTAGACATAATATCGGGTTTGTCATTGTGGATGCACTTGCCGAGCGGCTGGGTGTCTCTTTAAATCAATCGAAGTTTAAAGGGGTTTATGGCACCTATCACTATAAAGGAGAGAAAATCGTCCTTTTAAAGCCGCTTACATACATGAATTTATCAGGAGAGAGCATCGTCCCGTTAATGGATTACTTTGATATAGATGAGGAAGACCTGCTTGTCATCTATGATGATCTGGACCTGCCTGTAGGAAAGATCAGGCTTCGCCAGAAAGGCAGTGCAGGCGGACACAACGGCATCAAGTCAACGATCGCCCATTTGGGCACCCAGAACTTCAACCGGATACGCGTCGGCATCGACCGTCCAACAAACGGCATGAGTGTCCCGGACTATGTGCTCGGCAGATTCAGTAAAGACGAACAGGCAGAACTGGACAAAGTCATCACCGACTCTGTCGACGCCTGTGAAACATGGTTTGACAAACCTTTCATCGAGGTAATGAATAAATTTAATTAGAAATCGATTCAAAAGAGAGCAATAGGCGGTATTGCTGCAAAACTAAGCAGCCAACTGAATAACTCCCTTCTATTCCGTTCATACTAATCGTATAAATGGAATTGGAGGGATATCTATGGCTATCCACTATCATTGCCGTCATTGCGGTACAAATGTAGGGACGATCTCCAATATGTCGGTCCACTCAGAACAGCTCGGCATCCACAAACTGACTGAGGAAGAACGTCTGCACATGGTTCAGTATCAAGACAATGGAGATATCCGTGTCCGCACAATCTGTGAAGACTGCCAGGAAAGTCTTGAACGAAATCCGGATTATCATCAGCTGGATTATATCATCCAGTAAGTTTAATAAGCATGAAAAGGAACAGCGCTTTGGTAGCAAAACCAAAGCATTTTTCTGTTTTTACTATAGTGAGCCATTCCGCACAAATGAAGAAATAGAGATAGAAAGATCCACGGGGAGGAGCGTACTCTTGAAAGGTATTTTAAAACAAATCCATCAAAGTGAAGAACTTCAATCCCTCATCACGGGAGTTGAAGAACAATTATCAGAGCAGCTTGTCGCAGGACTGTCAGGTTCGCCGCGCACGGCCTATATCGCCGATGTATATTTAGAGACCGGCAAATCGGCAATGGTCGTCACACACAATCTGTTTCAGGCCCAGAAGATATATGACGATCTTATTCAGTTCCTTTCGGAAGATGAAGTTTTTCTTTATTCCGCCAACGAACTGATTGCAGCAGAGCTCAGTGTGGCAAGTCCGGAACTGCGTTCTCAGCGGATCGAAGTATTGAATAAGCTGTCTAAAAATCAAAAAGGTGTATACATTGTCCCTGTTGCCGGGCTTAGAAAAATCCTTCCGGAGAAAAAACAGTGGGAAAAGAATCAAATCACCTTTACCCAAGGAGAAGATATCGATCTGGATGATGTGCTGAATCAATTGGTCCAGATGGGATATCAGCGCACGGGGATGGTCAGCACACCCGGAGAATTCAGTCTCCGCGGCGGTATTATCGATATTTACCCGCTGACCCTTCCGAACCCTGTACGAATCGAATTATTCGATACGGAGATCGATTCGATCCGTACGTTTTCGGTGGATGACCAGCGCTCAATCGACAAGCTGACCACCATCGAAATCGGTCCCGCTTCAGAAGTGCTGATGAACTATGAGGACATGGACAGCTTGATCAAAAAGATCGAGTCCGGCATGTCCAAAAGTCTGAAAAAGATAAAATCGGATAGTGTGAAAGAAAAATTGACCGAATACATCGGACACGAAATCGCACAGCTTGAGAACGGGCAGATTCCTGAGCAAATATTCAAGTACCTCTCGCTTGCCTACGAGGTGCCTGGTAGTTTGCTAGACTATCTGCCGTCTGACAGCGTCATTTTCTTCGACGAATACAGCAGGATCATGGAAACGAGTGAATCCCTGGAAAGAGAAGAAGCAGAGTGGTATACGTCCCTTCTGCAGGATGGACAGATCATCCACGATATTTCCGTGTCTCATAAATTTCAGGCCTTGACGGCAAACACGAAGCTGCCTAAGGTTTATTTTTCATTGTTCCTGCGTCATATCCCGAATACAAGCCCTCAGAATATTTTCAATGTTTCCGCGAAACCGATGCAGAGTTTCCATGGGCAGATGAATGTCCTGAAAGCAGAGCTTGACCGCTGGAAGAAAGGAAAGTATACGGTCGTCCTGCTTGGGCCGGACGAAGAACGTGTAAAGAAGCTGCAGCGTGTACTCGATGACTATAAAATCGAAATTGCCTTTGTCGAGGACGGTTCGAAGTTATTAAATGGCAAAGTACAGATGGTCAATGGCAGCCTGACGAACGGGTTCGAGCTTCCGATGCAGAAGCTTGCCGTCATCACCGAAGAAGAGTTGTTCAATAAAAAAACCAAAAAGAAACCGAGAAGGCAGAAGCTTTCAAATGCTGAAAGGATTAAAAGCTACTCCGAACTGAAAGTCGGGGATTATGTGGTGCATGTGAACCACGGGATCGGGAAATACCTGGGATTGGAAACACTTGAAATCAACGGAGTGCACAAGGATTATCTCCATGTTAAATACCAGGGCAGCGATAAACTGTATGTTCCTGTTGAGCAGATCGAGCTCGTCCAAAAGTATGTCGGTTCGGAGAGTAAAGAACCGAAGCTTTATAAGCTTGGAGGAACTGAGTGGAAGAAGGTAAAATCCAAGGTGCAGTCTTCCGTTCAGGATATAGCAGACGACTTGATCAAGCTATATGCAGAGCGTGAAGCGGCCAGAGGATATGCGTTCTCGCCGGATGGCGATATGCAGCGTGATTTTGAAACGGCCTTTCCATATGAAGAAACGGATGATCAATTAAGGTCGATCCACGAAATCAAGCATGATATGGAAAAAGAGAGGCCGATGGATCGATTGCTCTGTGGAGATGTAGGATACGGGAAGACGGAAGTAGCGATCCGTGCTGCCTTCAAAGCAATCGCTGACGGCAAGCAGGTAGCCTTCCTGGTACCGACCACCATACTCGCCCAGCAGCACTTTGAAACCATCAAGGAACGCTTTCAGGATTTCCCGATTGAAATCGGCCTGTTGAGCCGTTTCCGGACGAGGAAGCAGCAGCAGGAGACCATCAAGGGGTTGAAGGCAGGAACGGTCGATATCGTAGTCGGCACACACCGTCTTTTATCAAAAGATATTCAGTACCGCGATATCGGACTGCTCATCATCGATGAAGAGCAGCGATTCGGTGTCACCCATAAAGAAAAGATCAAACAGCTGAAAACGAATATCGACGTGCTGACGCTGACGGCCACCCCGATTCCCCGCACTCTTCATATGTCGATGCTCGGGGTAAGGGATTTATCTGTCATCGAAACACCGCCTGAGAACCGATTCCCTGTGCAGACATATGTCATGGAGTACAACGGACCGCTAATCAAAGAGGCAATCGAGCGGGAGATGGCGCGGAACGGACAGGTGTATTTCCTCTATAACCGTGTCGAAGATATTGAACGGAAAGCGGATGAAATTTCGATGCTCGTTCCAGATGCCAGGATTGCATATGCACACGGACAGATGAGTGAAAGTGAACTTGAGTCGGTCATTTTAGGCTTCCTTACCGGGGAATATGATGTGCTCGTCACGACCACGATCATCGAAACAGGGGTCGATATCCCGAATGTCAATACTCTGATCGTCTTTGATGCCGACCGCATGGGCTTATCACAGCTGTATCAGCTCCGAGGACGGGTAGGACGTTCGAACAGGGTGGCGTATGCGTACTTCACGTACCGGAAGGACAAGGTGCTGACCGAAGTGGCTGAAAAACGCCTGCAGGCCATCAAGGAGTTCACGGAGCTCGGTTCCGGTTTCAAGATCGCCATGCGTGATCTGACCATCCGCGGTGCAGGGAATCTTCTAGGGGCGCAGCAGCACGGCTTCATCGACTCAGTCGGATTCGATCTGTATTCGCAAATGCTTAAAGAAGCAATCGAGGAACGGAAGGGAGACCTGCCGAAACAGCCTGCGTCTACTTTTGAGGTCGATATTGAAGTGGATGCCTATATCCCGGATGACTACATCAAGGACGGGCATCAGAAAATTGAGATGTATAAACGATTCCGCTCGATCTCTTCACTCCCTGAGTTAGAAGAATTGCAGGAAGAGATGCTCGACCGCTTTGGTGAATATCCGGAAGAAGTGGAATATCTATTCCTCATCTCCGAAATGAAGGTCTTTGCCAAAAACACGGATCTGGAAAACATCAAGCGGGAACAGAAAAGCGTAAACATCTATATGTCTCCTGAAGGAACAAGCCGGATCGACGGTTCCAAAGTATTCGATATCTGCAACAAACACGGACGTGCAGTCGGACTCGGAATGGAAGGCTCCAAACTGAAAATATCAATCAACACCGCACGCCTTGAAACATCAAAATGGTTCCACATGGCCTATGACATCATCAAGAACCTGGATACAGCACTTAAGGAAGAAAATACAGTGTCCTGAATTGAGGTATAGTAGTAAAAAAATCAAAATATGCAATGGGCTTTAAGATTGTGATTTAGAGTAGAGGAGAATGAAGGTGTTCAATCTAAAAAGAGGAAAATGATTTACTATACATCTACATTTAAACCTAGAGTGGATTGGAGCGGAAGGCACTTGACTCCGACGGGATTAAGAGGAAAGGTCGAGACCCCGCAGGCGGAACGCCGAGGAGGCTCGACTTCCTCCCCGCGGAAAGCAAGTGCCTGCAGCGGAAAGAAACGGTCCACGTTAAACACCTTACTTAAAATGCATTTACAGTAGCCGTCACTTTCGATACAATCAGTTGATTTTCGACATTTAACTCTAATATTCGTTATCACATTGTAACTGAACTGTAAATGCGTTCACTGGTTTATTTTACTATGATAAGGGTATTAGTATTAATGCAGCTGCCAACTTTGGAAAAAGTAACCTGCACTAGCATTTTAGTGAAATGACAGAAAAAATAACAGAATGTGTATAGAACTTCTAAGATGTAAGATACTAAACTCAACAATGGCAAAGTATTCAAACCAAATGGATGCCTTGCTAAATAAAAATCATCTGATGAAAGTGAGGCAACTATAGATGAAAGCAACTGGAATTGTTCGTCGTATTGATGATTTAGGCCGCGTTGTTATTCCGAAAGAAATCCGCAGGACTTTAAGGATCCGCGAGGGAGATCCCCTTGAGATCTTCGTAGACCGCGACGGGGAAGTCATCTTGAAGAAATACTCTCCGATCAGCGAACTGAGCGATTTCGCAAAGGAATATGCAGAAGCATTATACGACAGCTTAGGAAGTGCCGTACTAATCTGTGATCGTGATGCAGTAATCGCGATTGCCGGTGCATCGAAGAAAGAGTATTTGAACAAAAATGTCAGCGAATTGATTGAAAAGGTCATGGATGACCGTACATCATTCCTGCACACCCAGCAGGGACAAGCCGAGCTTGTAGATGGACATGAAGAAGATCTGAATTCTTATACGATCGCTCCGATTGTAGCAAACGGAGATCCGATCGGGGCCGTTACGATTTTCTCCAAGGATCGTACGGTTGGAGAAGTGGAACAAAAGGCAGTGGAAACGGCAGCTGGCTTCTTGGCAAGACAGATGGAATCATAATACAGAGGGAGTGGCAGCCGCCACTCTCCTTTTTTTCTTCTTTCAATCATCCTTGGAAAGCGAAGTCTTGCACGGTATCTGTCAGCGACTTATGATAAAATAATAGTAAATTTCTACATAAACCGGTTCAGCTGGAAGTAACACATGGAAAGGCAGGAAGCCCGTTGAGGAAGCAATATTCCTCCAAGCAATTTCTCAAAGGAGCCATGGTATTGACGGTGGCTGCGCTCGTGACCAAAATATTAAGCGCCGTCTATCGTGTCCCTTTTCAGAATATCGTTGGAGATATCGGATTTTATATATATCAGCAGGTTTATCCTTTTTACGGAATCGCTATCGCGTTATCCACTTACGGGTTTCCTGTTATCATTTCAAAGCTTGTCGCGGAAAAGATTGAGGAAAATGATGAAGAAGGGGCAAAGGACGCTGCCCTGACTTCTTTTCTTTTTTTGTGCATCACAGGCTTGATTTGGTTCATGATTATCTTTTTCGGTGCAGGCATGATCGCAGGCTGGATGGGGGACCGGCATCTCAAGCCCCTCATCCAGGTCATATCTCTTTCCTTCCTGCTCCTCCCCCCGCTGTCAGCACTGAGGGGATATTATCAAGGGAAAGAAGATATGCTCCCGACTGCCGTATCGCAGGTGGCGGAGCAGAGCTTCAGGGTAGTGACCATCCTGATATTCTCCTTCATTTTGGTCGGTCAGGGACAATCATTATACACGGTCGGGAAGGGAGCATTATTCGGATCGATCACCGGCGGGATTGCTGCGGTCATCGTGCTGATTTTCTTCCAGGCACTTAAAAAGGAGAAGGGGCTGTCGTCAGGGATCTTTACACTTTCGAAGGATTATCTCTCCATTTGGAAACGGCTTTTGAAGGACGGCACTGCAATCTGTGTAAGCGCCATGCTGCTGATCCTGCTTCAATTCATCGATTCGTTGAACGTGTATGCATTATTGACTTCTTCCGGTATGGAAGAAAATGCGGCCAAGGCGTTGAAGGGGATCTATGACCGCGGACAGCCCTTTGTGCAGCTTGGAAATGTCGCTGCAACTTCGATTTCGCTCACGATCGTCCCTCTTGTGACAAGCGCGTATATCGGTAAAAAAGAAGCACTCGTAAGGGAATACAGTCAATTGTCGCTGAAAATCAGCATTATCATCGGATTTGCCGCGTCGCTTGGCTTGATCAATCTCATTGTCCCGACGAATACGATGCTGTTTGAAAATGCAGAAGGTTCCGGTGTGATTGCCGTTTTTTGCATCTCGATATTTTTCAGCTGTCTGATCCTGACATTTGCAGGGATTTTTCAGGGGATCGGAAGGATTTATTTTCCGGCGTATTGCATCATTGCAGGGGTTCTGCTTAAATATGCTGGCAACGCCGTCCTTGTCCCTTCGTACGGCACGATGGGAGCGTCTCTTTCAACCGTCATTTCCTTGGCAGTGATCACGGTGCTGATGGTGTTCCGGTTGAAAAAACTGTTCCCGATCAGACTGATTGATCCCTCTTTTTATTTGACGCTGTTCGCAAGCGGTGCTGCGATGACGGCTGTACTTCAGGGACTTATGTTTCTGTACAGCATCACGTTGAACGCAGGGCTGCCTGAGCGGCAGATGTCGGTTGTTTTCTCTTTAGGGGGAGTGGTGACCGGCGGGGCAGTGTTTATTATTGTGCTGCTTAGAGGGAATGTCCTGAGTCAGGAAGAAATCGGTTTTTTGCCGTTCGGAAGCAAGTGGGTCCGCCTGTTGGGAAAAATACAGCCAATTTCAAAAAGAAGATAGGAGAGTATTATGAATACGATTACGATTGTCGGCCTCGGAGCCGGGGATTTGGAGCAGCTGCCTCTGGGTGTCTATCGTCTTATTAGAAGCAGTGAAACGCTATTTTTACGTACAAAAGAACATCCTGTAGTCAATGATTTAACTGCAGAAGGAGTGGAGTTCCGTTCTTTTGATGAAACATATGAAAAGCATGACCGTTTTGAAGAGGTATATGAAGAAATTACACAGATTCTTGTCTCGCAGGCTGAAAAAGGGCCGCTTGTCTATGCCGTGCCGGGTCATCCGCTTGTAGCTGAAAAAACGGTCCAGCTTCTGCTCGGGCTTCAGCAGGAAGGGAAGATTGACGTGAAGGTCGGAGGGGGGCAAAGTTTTATTGATGCCCTCTTCGCATCAGTGGGTGCCGACCCCATTGACGGGTTTCAACTATTGGATGGAACGAGCCTGCGGCTTCAGGATATCCATATGAATCAGCAGCTCATCATCGGTCAGGTGTATGACGGCTTCATCGCTTCTGAAGTAAAGCTTACCTTGATGGAACTGTATCCGTACGACTATGAGGTCATGCTGGTAACCGCTGCGGGCAGTAAAGATGAGCAGGTGGAGAGAATCCCTCTCGTTGAGCTGGACCGCGCCGCGGGTCTCAGTAATCTGACAAGCCTATATGTACCGGCCGTCAGGGGAATAGAGGGTTCCTTCAAGCAATATGGAACGCTGAGGGAAATCATCTCAACGCTGCGGGGACCGGACGGATGTCCGTGGGATAAGGAACAGACCCATCAATCGTTGAAAAAGTATCTGATTGAAGAAACCTATGAATTACTGGAAGCAATTGATGAAGATGATATCGATCATATAGTCGAGGAGCTTGGCGACGTACTCCTTCAAGTCATGCTGCATGCCCAGATCGGAGAGGATGAAGGAATGTTCACGATGGAGGAAGTGATCGAAACCATAGCTTCTAAAATGGTACGGCGACATCCTCACGTGTTCGGTTCAGTGGAAGTGGAAAATGCGGATCAGGTCACAGCGAACTGGGATAAAATCAAGCTGCAAGAAAAAGGCGGCGCGGAAGGACATGAGCCGATGCTCAAAAACACGGCCAAGGGAATGCCTGCCCTCATAAAAGCATATGAATATCAGAAAAAGGCCGCCAAGGTCGGTTTCGACTGGCCGGATGCGAAGGGTGCCTGGGATAAAGTATGGGAAGAATTGAAGGAATTCGAAAGTGAAATGGAGAATAGTAGTGAAACCGCACTAAAGAAAGAATTTGGTGATATCTTATTTGCTCTTGTCAATGTTGCACGCTTCTATAAAATTTTTCCCGAGGAAGCGCTAGCGATGACAAATACGAAGTTTTACCGCCGTTTTTCCTATGTTGAAGAAAAAGTCCGCAGTTCGGGGAAGGCCTTTGACGATTTTACGCTGGAAGAACTCGATTCCTTCTGGAATGAAGCGAAAAACAATAATATCGAGTAGGGGAGTTTTTATAGATGGTATCAATGAGATTAGATAAATACTTAAAAGTATCCAGATTGATCAAACGAAGGACGCTTGCGAAAGAAATAGCAGATCAGGGGAGGATTCTGGTCAACGGCACCCAGGCGAAAGCAAGCTCCAACGTAAAAGTCGGGGACGAGCTCAGTGTAAGGTTTGGACAAAAAGTGATGAGGGTAAAGATTGAGAGGCTTCTTGATACAACCAAGAAAGAAGAGGCCAGCAGCCTCTATTCCGTCATTTCCGAAGAACGGATCAAAGAGGAATCGGAGTAAGCAGGCCTTCTTTTTGTTCTAAAATGCCCCTGTCCACATACATATAGTACAAAGCTTGTACTATGTGAATGTGAGGGATAGAGATGAACCAATATTATGATGGAAACAAAGACAAGACATCTTACCAGGAACATGATGTCATCATGAGAGGCAGGAAGCTGCTCGATATTACAGGCGTCAAACAGGTGGAAAGCTTCGATAACGAAGAATTCCTGCTTGAAACGGTCATGGGCATCCTGTCGGTCAGGGGTCAGAATCTGCAAATGAAAAATCTTGATGTCGATAAGGGGATCGTCTCGATTAAAGGAAAGGTGTTTGACCTGATTTATCTGGACGAACACAATTCGGAGAAAGCTAAAGGACTCTTTAGCAAGCTGTTTCGATGACCCTGACGACCCAGTTTTACACCATGCTTTCAATGATCGGAATGGGAGCGTTATTTGGTGCGTCGCTGGATACGTACAACCGGTTCCTGAACAGGTCCCAGCGGAAGCGCTGGCTGGTATTCTTAAATGATCTGCTGTTTTGGATCTATCAGGCACTGGCCATTTTCTATATCCTGTTTTCAGTCAACTACGGGGAACTCCGCTTTTATATTTTCGTCGCGCTTCTATGCGGGTTTGCCGGCTATCAGGCACTGCTTAAGCAAGCGTATCTCCGCTTGCTGGAAAGACTGATCCTGTTTGTGATTTCACTTTATAATTTTTTGGTTGCCACAGTGAAAAAGCTGGTGTATTCGCCGATAAAATGGATAGTGGTTCTGCTGATCACGCTCGTTTTTTCAATAGCGAAAGGGCTATGGAAAACCGCAGCATTCCTGTTTAAAATCGTTTTTTCCATCTTTAGATGGGTGTTTAAGCTCGTATGGAGTCCGATTTGGTGGATTCTTAAAGGGATTTGGAATTTATTGCCGAATCATCTTACAAAAAGAGTCGAGAAGTTATATAATAAAATGGCAGGAATAACGATGTTCAATATCAAAAAAATATATAGAGTCATAGAAAAGGTGAAAAAGCGCTTCAAGAAATAGCGCCTTTTCCCTTTCCTTCTGACTTTAGTAAAAAGGAGGTTTGGGAATGAGGAAAAACGTTACGTCAATGGAAAATGAATATGTTCGTCATCAGGAGCATATGCATAAGTCGTCATCGAAGAGAAAAAAACGTTTGGTCCGCAGATTATCCTTATTTTTTGTGTTAGTGCTGGCAATTAGTGGATTTATGGTCTCGACTCTCATTTCCAGAGCCCAAATGTTAGAAGAAAAACAAGCGGAAAAAACACAGTTGGAAAATAAAATGGAACAGCTGAAAGATCACCAGAATGCCTTGGAAGAAGAGATCGTCAAGCTTAATGATGATGATTATATCGCCAAGCTTGCACGCCGCGATTACTTCTTATCCGATGATGGTGAAATCATATTCAATATCCCGGAACCGGAGAAAAAGAAAGAATAAGAAGAGGTGTCTTATTGACACTCTTTTTTTTAATTGGCTATAATATATAGTAAGGTTTATCTTTTATAATTTTAAGGAGGAGCATTTCTTTTATGTCAATCGAAGTAGGCAGCAAGTTACAGGGTAAGGTAACAGGCATTACAAATTTTGGAGCGTTCGTGGAGCTATCGGAAGGTTCAACTGGTTTGGTACACATTAGTGAGGTTGCAGACAATTACGTTAAGGATATCAATGAACACCTTAAAGTCGGTGACGAAGTAACGGTTAAAGTCATTAATGTAGAAAACGATGGAAAGATCGGATTATCCATCCGTAAAGCCAAAGATCAGCCACAACGCCCGCAGCGCCCACAGCGCCCTCAGCGTCCGCGTAACAACAAACCGACTGATACGCGTACGAAAGAAAATTTCGAACAGAAGATGGCGCGTTTCCTGAAAGACAGTGAAGACCGCCTGTCATCTTTAAAGAAAAACACTGAATCGCGACGCGGCGGAAGAGGGGCGAAACGAGGTTAACTTGCTGTCTATTAACTCATATAGCAGGTTGTACGACAGGAGCAGGCACATTCATTTATGAGTGTGCCTGTTTTTTTGTTGAACTTTGTAAGGGGAATGGTCACGACGCGGTTATCGATTTCAATAATAAATTCATAATCTGGTTTTGGTTTGAAGGAAGGTTAGGCGGTTTTTCCGAATGCAGCCCCGTTTCTATGGAAAAAATCTGCATATCCTGCAGTAATACTGGTTTAGCTGCAAAATAAACGGCCATTATAAACAATTTTAATACTGTAAAAAGGAGTTTTATCTACCGCCACCGAATATTTGTTTGTACACAGACAAATGGGGTGGAGCAAATATGAATAGAGAAGAACTTCTCGATCATCATGACTATTTTATTTTATGGCTGAAGGAATTGAAGGGTGTTGAAGAGGATAAATGGTTCGCACCGATGGAAGAAGGGAAATGGTCGATTGCTGAAAATGTTTCGCATATTATAAAATGGGACAAGTATATCCTCGAAAGTGTCCTGCCGAATATATCTGAAGGGGCTGTCCTCCCTGCATTTCCTGATTTCAACACGTTCAACAGGAAAGCTGCAGACTATGCCCGCGGCCGGATCACCCAGGAACGGCTCCTGGAGGAGGGTATTGAAACACGGAATTCCATCCTTCATTTTATTGACGGCCTGGATGAGAATCGGCTGGGAGAGTCCTTTGAAGTGGATGACCATCACTATACCCTGAGCGAGTTCTTTGACGATTTCATCTGGCATGACAAGCATCACCAGAAACAGATCGAAGAGACACTCTATAAAGAGAAGGCATAAGAAAAAAGACTATCCGGGATCCGGATAGTCTTTTTCATTGTTTACCTTCAGCGCCAAACCCAGTTTAGGGCGCTTCCGCTTTTCTAGTATGACCCGTACGGGATTCGAACCCGTGTTACCGCCGTGAAAGGGCGGTGTCTTAACCGCTTGACCAACGGGCCTAAAAAAATATGGTAGCGGCGGAGGGGATCGAACCCCCGACCTCACGGGTATGAACCGTACGCTCTAGCCAGCTGAGCTACACCGCCATATGTATTTTAAGCACAAAATCTATAATACATACAAACAAAAATCTTGTCAACAGAAATTATAAAAGAATTTGTCAAAATTCCTTCAAGTCAGTCTGCGTCTTGCGTATAGGAGCAAATTGGAAAAAAACACTCCGGTATGGAGTGAAATTATCAGAATATTATAACGTATCCGATAGAATGCCGTCGAAACATTCTTAGGCTTTATTCCCTCATTTTGACAAACTTCTGAACTTGTCCCATTTATACTAAACAAAAAAGTAAATGGGGAGTGTTTGTTACATGGGTAAAGCCGATCAGTCAATCATAGAACCTGTTCAAAATGTAGACATTGAACACACCAGACTGGAATTTTCCAAAGGGATCAAGTCGGTTTATTCCAAATTGGAATGGCTGTTTGTACAAAAAGGGATCGCACTGTTCATCATCGGATTTTTATTGGGAAGGGCACTCATTCTGTCACATTTGACTCCATTTGCCCTGCCTTTCTTTGCGTCAGTCTACCTTGTCCGGAGGGAGAAGTCTCCGATTGCTTTACTTGGACTGCTCGCCGGGGCCGTCACATTATCTTTCTCTAGTATTACGTATACGTTTGCAAGTACGATACTATTCCTGTTAATTTTCCGGTTAACGCAGAAGTATCATAAAAATGAACTTAAATATGTAGCATTTTATGTGTTATTCACTGCACTGAGTGTGAAGCTTGCCTTCAATTACATCCAGCAGGATCAGGTCCTGACCATCTATAACGGGGTCATGGCCATGATCGAGGCGACTCTTGCCTTTCTATTAACCTATATTTTCATACAAAGTATACCGCTTGTGACAGTGCAGCGGAGAAGGCGTTCACTCAAAACAGAAGAAGTAGTCAGCCTGATCATCCTGCTAGCGTCGATCATGACAGGCACGATCGGCTGGGCTGTATACAGTCTGTCCATCGAACATATCCTGTCCCGCTACCTGGTGCTGTTATTCTCTTTTGTGGCAGGGGCTACAATCGGGTCGACTGTCGGGGTCGTGACAGGTCTGATTTTCAGTCTGGCTAGTGTTGCGAGCTTTTATCAAATGAGTTTGCTTGCTTTTTCTGGACTTCTGGGCGGATTGATGAAAGAAGGAAAGAAATTTGGAGCGGCAATCGGTTTGCTGATCGCTACCCTTTTGATGGGGATGTACGGAGACAGTGATACGGTTTTGACAAAAACATTGTATGAATCGGGCGTGGCGATCCTCTTATTGTTCCTGACTCCGCAGAGCCTCGCCCTTAAAATAGCCAAGCATATTCCGGGGACACCCGAGTACCAGCAGGAGCAGCAGGGGTATATGAGGCGGGTAAGGGATGTGACGGCGAACAGGGTCACTCAGTTTTCGTCTGTGTTTCAGGCGTTATCGAAAAGTTTTCAGCAGATTGAAGACCAATTTGAAGAGGAGGAAGATAAGGAGTTTGACTATTTCTTAAGCAATGTAACGGAAAAAACGTGTCAGACATGCTTTAAAAAGGATCAATGCTGGTCACGGAATTTCGATAAAACCTATAATCTGATGAAAGATGTGATGAATGAATTCGACCAGGGGAAAATACCCCTCAACCCGAGTCTTCACCGGGAATTGGACAAGCATTGTACAAAAGAAAAGAAGCTGCAGGATACGATTTATCAGGAACTGACCTTTTACCAGGCCAATTTGAAACTGAAAAAACAAGTAAAGGAGAGTAGGAGATTAGTAGCCGATCAATTACTTGGCGTTTCTGAAGTCATGGGGAACTTCGCGAAAGAGATTCAAAGAGAAAGGGAAAATCATTTTATACAGGAGGAGCACATCCTATCGAGTATCAATGAATTCGGGATTGATATAGAGAATATTGAAATCTACAATCTGGAACAGGGGAATGTTGATATAGATATTACGACCCCTTACTGCGGGGGTCATGGGCAGGGGGAGAAACTGATTGCTCCGATGCTTTCGGATATCGCCGGGGAGAATATTATCCTGTTTAAGGAGGATTGTGCCCAATTTCCGAACGGATACTGTCAGATGACATTCAGGTCGGCAAAAAAATTCGTGGTCGATACAGGTGTATCGCATGCGGCCAAAGGAGGGGGGCTTGTATCGGGTGACAGTTATTCAATGATTGAACTTGGTGCCGGAAAGTTTGCGGTTGCGATCAGTGACGGTATGGGGAACGGGGAACGTGCCCATTATGAGAGCAACGAAACGCTCAGGCTGCTTCAAAAGATCCTTGAGTCGGGAATCGAGGAGGAGGTAGCAATCAAGTCCGTCAATTCCATCCTGTCACTCAGGACGAATGATGAAATTTTTTCAACCCTTGACCTGGCAATGATCGACCTTCAAAATGCATCCTCTAAATTCCTCAAGATCGGTTCCACACCGAGCTTTATTAAGCGCGGGGATAAAGTGATGAAAATAGAAGCGAGCAACCTGCCGATGGGGATGCTGCAGCATGATTTTGATGTGGATGTCGTGTCGGAACAGCTGAAAGCGGGCGATCTGTTGATCATGATGAGCGACGGTGCCTTTGAAGGGCCGAAGCATGTAGAAAACTATGATGTCTGGATGAAACGAAAAGTGACGGAACTTCAAACGGATGACCCTCAGGAAGTGGCGGATATACTGATGGAAGAAGTGATACGTTCAAGTTCCGGTTTGATAGAAGACGATATGACCATCATGGTATCGAAGATCAAACATAATATTCCGAAATGGGCGTCGATCCCAGTGCAAAAACCATATGAAAAGGATAAGAAAAGAATCTCCTAAGGAAGGCGGTCTTCTCTATAAATATAGTGAATTGAAGTATAAATCCCTCCTGATTCGGCGAAGATGATACCATCTTTTGAATTAGGAGGGGAGTCTGATGAAGACAGGTACACTTCGTCAAATTCTATTGTTAACGGATGGCTGTTCGAACCAGGGTGAAGACCCGATTGCCATGGCGGCACTCGCAAAGGAGCAGGGGATAACGGTCAATGTAATCGGAGTAATGGATAATGATGTGATTGATGATAACGGGATGCAGGAGATTGAAGGGATCGCCCTGTCAGGCGGCGGGGTCAGCCAGATTGTCTATGCCCAGCAGCTGTCGCAGACGGTCCAGATGGTCACGAGGAAAGCGATGACCCAGACGCTGCAGGGACTGGTGAATAATGAACTGAAACAAATCCTCGGAAAATCGGCTTCGATGGAAGAATTACCTCCCGACCAGCGCGGGGAAGTGATGGAAGTGGTGGATGAGCTTGGCGAGAATGTGGACATGGAAGTGTTGATTCTTGTCGATACTTCTGCGAGCATGAAGCATAAGCTTCCGACGGTCAAGGAAGCCTTGTTGGATCTGTCTTTAAGCCTGAATGCGAGAATGGGAGACAACAAATTTTCTGTATTTGTATTTCCCGGGAAACGACAGGATGTCGAAAAACTGCTGGATTGGACACCTAAACTTGAAACGCTTACGAGTATTTTCTCTAAATTGTCCCCAGGCGGTATCACCCCGACAGGTCCGGCCATTTCTGAAGCTCTGACATACTTTAAGAAAAAACGTTCATTAAGGGGATTGCTCTCTCGTGGCGATGATGAACAATACTTCGAAGAAACCATTTAATTTCCCTGCGGGGACGGTGATCCGCGGGAAATGGTATAAACAGATTTATACCATTGTGAAAGAGTTGGGATATGGCGCCAACGGAATGGTCTATCTGGTGCAGGGCGCCTCCGGCTACCTTGCCTTGAAGATGAGTGACAGCAATGTCTCCATCACTTCGGAAGTCAATGTATTGAAGTCTTTTTCCAAGGTCCAGGGAACTCCCCTTGGACCTAAGCTTCATCAAGTCGATGACTGGGAGACCAGGGGCGTCATCATTCATTTTTACACGATGGAATATATACAGGGGATGAATCTATTAAGTTTCGTACAATCGAAAGGGCCTTCATGGACGGGTGTCCTTATAGCCCAGCTGCTTTCAGACCTTGAGCGGATCCACCGGGAAGGGTGGGTGTTCGGCGATCTTAAGCCCGAAAATCTGATCGTGACGGGTCCGCCGTACCGGATACGCTGTATCGATGTCGGCGGGACAACGATACAAGGAAGGGCCATAAAGGAATTCACCGAGTTCTTCGACCGCGGTTACTGGCTTGGGGGTTCCAGGAAAGCAGAACCTACCTATGATCTTTTCTCAGTGGGTATGATCTTAATTAATCTAGCCTATCCCCAGCGTTTTAATAAAAGCGGAACGGGGAATATGCAGCAATTAAGGAAGGCCATTGCATCGAAAGACCAATTGAGCAAGTTTCAGTCCACCATTGAAAAAGCGCTGGAAGGAAGTTTCCGTACAGCGGGTGAGATGAGAATTCATTTGTTGAATGGGCTCTCGCATGGCAGAAGCGCTCACTCTGCCGGTCAGGCTGTAAAAGCCGCTTCATCTTCTGCGGCACAACCGGCTTCCCAGCGGAGCAGGGTGCAGAAGCAACAGAGGAAGAAAACGAGTCATTTTCTTGAAACTGTACTGGTGGTCATGATCGTCTCCCTCCTTTATGTCTTATACATATACGGAGAGCTGATGTAGATTGGTAGTAGCTGAGCGCTGAAATTGTTACAATGGGGAAAAAGAGCCCGGGAAGAGGAACGTAACATGTTTGAGCATACGGTGAAAGATTTCATACAGCGTCATGGATTGATCGAAGCAGGCGACCGGATCGTGACAGGCGTTTCCGGAGGACCGGATTCGCTGGCGCTGCTTCATTTTCTTCATGTGAATAGAAAGGAATGGGGAGCCGAAGTGATTGCTGCTCATCTCGATCATATGTTTCGGGGAGAGGAGTCATATCAGGAGCTCCTTTTTGTTAAGGATTTTTGTGAAAAGCGGGACATCCCTTTTTACGGTGAAAGAATCGATGTCGGGAAAGTCATGGAAGACAAATCGGGCAGCCTCCAGGAAAGCGCCCGCAACGTCCGCTATGGGTTCCTCGGGGAAGTCATGGAGGAAGTATCTGCGGACAAGCTGGCACTTGGCCATCACGGGGATGATCAGATGGAAACGATCTTGATGAGGATGACCAGGGGTTCTGCCGGAAAGGGAAGGGCAGGCATCCCGTATAAGCGCGAGATCCAAAGGGGAATGATCATCCGTCCATTCCTGACAGTGACCAAAAAGGATATCTGGGACTACTGCAGAGAGCACGGACTCACCCCCCGCATCGACCCCAGCAATGAAAAAGATCTTTACACAAGGAACCGCTTCAGGAGGGCGGTCATTCCTTTCCTGAAGGAAGAAAACCCCCAGGTCCATCATCAATTTCAACAATTTAGTGAAGAAATAACAGAAGATGAAGAGTTTTTAGAGGAATTAACACGGGTAAAGTTGAATAAAGTATGGAATAATACTGAGGTTTTCTCCGTATTGAATATCGAAGGCTTCCTTGCAATGGCTGAGCCTTTACAAAGAAGAGGGATTAATCTAATATTAAACTATCTTTACAAACTAAGACCATCTTCTTTATCGACTATACATATTTACGATGTATTGGGTATATTAAGAGGAAATTCACCTAATGCTAGCTTGGATTTACCTGGAGGTCTCAGAGTAACAAGGGCATATGACACCTGTTATTTTCACTTTGGGAAATTAGAGTCTGGTCAAGCCCCTTATTGCTATGAGTTAAAGGAACATACACCTCTTACACTTCCAAGCGGTTCTCAATTTATTCTCAAGGATTCTTCAGAAGTCCGCGGTTCAAGCGGCGGTGACTGCATTTACCTCCATCGAGGAGATACAGCGCTCCCGTTATCCATCCGGACGAGGAAGACAGGGGATCGATTGAAAATCAAGGGTTTAAATGGGACCAAAAAGCTTAAATCCTTATTTATTGATGAAAAGGTCCCTCGCCATTTGCGCGACGCGTGGCCGGTTGTCACGGATGCCGAGGATAACATACTCTGGGTGCCGGGCATTAAAAAGTCAATATACGATTTAGGAGAAGCCCGGGAAAATAGTTTAGTATTACAATTTAAAAGCAATCATCTTCTAGGAGGCAGTTGAACATTGTTAAATCAGGATATTGAAAAAGTATTGATTTCAGAGGAAGAACTTCAGGCAAAAATCAAGGATTTAGGGGCGCAGCTGACAGAGGAGTATCAAGATAAATTCCCACTCGCCATCGGTGTGTTGAAAGGTGCAATGCCATTCATGGCTGACCTGTGCAAACGCATGGACACACATATGGAAATGGATTTCATGGACGTATCAAGTTACGGGAACTCCACTGTTTCTTCCGGTGAAGTCAAGATTGTGAAAGACCTGGATACAAAAGTTGAAGGCCGTGACATCCTGATCATCGAAGACATCATCGACAGCGGTTTGACGCTGAGCTACCTTGTGGAATTATTCCGCTACCGCAAAGCGAAGTCGATCAGTATCGTCACACTTTTAGATAAGCCGTCCGGCCGCAAAGCGGACATCGTAGCAGACTATGTCGGCTTTATCGTTCCGGATGAATTCGTCGTTGGCTACGGTCTGGATTATGCGGAAAGATACCGTAATCTTCCTTACATCGGTGTCTTGAAACCTGAAGTGTATACAACAGGTGAATAAGCGTAATCTAAAGAGGAATCATTCTATTCATTTTAACGGAAAACATCAAGGCCTATTTGTTGTAATGCCATGATTTACTATGATACTATTTTAGTTAGTTTGTTTACCCGTGGGAGGAGGTAAGGGATGAACCGGATCTTTCGTAACACCATATTCTATTTACTGGTCTTTTTAGTCATTATAGGTGTGGTGAGTTATTTCAGTAACAACAACGAACCAACCAAAAATATCGAATACAGCACGTTCATCAACCAGCTTGAAAAAGGGGAAGTCGAATCATTCTCCATTCAGCCTGGAAGAGGTGTATATGAGGTAAAAGGAGAGCTGAAAGGTGCTAAAGAAGGAGAAACCTTCTTAACCTATGTCCTTACTACCGATGGCAAGTTAATGGACCAAATCAATGCTGCAGCTTCCGAGCAGGGTATTGATGTAAATGTATTACAGGCCAAAGAAACAAGCGGATGGGTATCGTTCTTTACAACGATCATTCCATTTGTCATCATCTTCATACTGTTCTTCTTCTTACTGAACCAGGCTCAGGGCGGCGGAAGCCGAGTCATGAATTTCGGTAAGAGCAAGGCGAAGCTTTACAGTGAAGAGAAAAAGAAAGTCCGCTTTAAAGATGTAGCAGGAGCGGATGAAGAGAAACAAGAACTTGTAGAAGTCGTGGAATTCCTTAAGGATCCGCGTAAATTCTCTGAAATTGGTGCACGCATACCTAAAGGGGTGCTGTTAGTTGGACCTCCGGGTACCGGTAAAACATTGCTTGCCAGAGCAGCGGCAGGAGAAGCGGGAGTACCGTTCTTCTCAATCAGTGGTTCTGACTTCGTTGAAATGTTTGTCGGTGTCGGTGCATCACGTGTACGTGATCTATTTGAAAACGCAAAGAAAAATGCGCCTTGTATCATCTTCATCGATGAGATTGATGCAGTGGGACGCCAGCGTGGAGCGGGACTTGGCGGAGGCCACGATGAACGTGAGCAGACGCTTAATCAGCTTCTTGTTGAAATGGACGGTTTCGGAGCCAACGAAGGGATCATCATCGTTGCCGCAACGAACAGACCGGACATTCTTGACCCGGCATTACTTCGTCCAGGACGTTTTGACCGTCAGATTACGGTTGACCGCCCGGATGTCATCGGCCGTGAAGCAGTACTGCAGGTACATGCCCGCAACAAGCCGCTTGATGATACTGTTGATTTGAAGGCGATCGCCATGAGGACCCCTGGTTTCTCCGGTGCCGACCTTGAAAACCTTCTGAACGAGGCAGCACTTGTTGCAGCCCGTGAGGACAAAAAGAAAATCGATATGCGTGACATCGACGAAGCAACGGACCGCGTCATTGCTGGGCCAGCTAAGAAGAGCCGCGTCATATCTGAAAAAGAACGTAAAATCGTTGCTTACCATGAAGCCGGTCATACTGTGATCGGGGTCATACTGGATGAAGCGGATATGGTACATAAAGTGACCATCGTTCCACGCGGTCAGGCTGGAGGATATGCCGTCATGCTGCCTAAAGAAGATCGCTACTTTATGACAAAGCCTGAGCTTCTTGATAAAATCACGGGCTTGCTCGGAGGACGTGTCGCAGAAGAAATCATCTTCGGCGAAGTATCCACCGGTGCCCATAATGACTTCCAGCGTGCAACGGGTATCGCACGCAAGATGGTGACCGAATACGGTATGAGCGACAAGCTCGGACCGCTTCAATTCGGTTCACAGCAAGGCGGTCAAGTGTTCCTGGGCCGTGACATCAATAGTGAACAAAACTATTCTGATGCCATCGCACATGAAATCGACATGGAAATGCAGCGCATGATCAAAGAAAGCTATGCACGCGCGAAGAAGATCCTCACCGAGAACCGCGACAAGCTTGAACTGATCGCCAAAACGCTGCTTGACGTCGAAACACTCGATGCAGCCCAAATCAAACACCTCGTCGATCACGGAAAACTGCCTGAACGCGTTTACGAATCTGACAAAACAGACAACGGAGACGTAAAGGTAAACATCCAAAAGAAAAACGAACAAAACGTGATCGAAGCAGAAACACCGGACACAACACCAAAAACCGACGATCCTGACAAAACGGATCGCGTATAATAAGAGAAGACTGTACCTGTAACGGGTGCAGTCTTTTTTTATATTCATTTCACAATGGCGGGTTGCATAACACAAAAAATTCATTAAAACCGGCTCCAGCGTTGATTGGAGTGCAAGACGGAGACTCCTGCGGGAAGAGTAGCTAATGTGAGACCCCGCAGGAGCGAATGCGACGAGGAGGCTCACGGGCTACCCGCGGAAAGCGAAGTCTTGCACGGAAATCATAAGCGGTATTTAAGAACAATCTAAGTTTTAAATTTACAGTGATCAACCGCCCGGTTTTTGTACTTACCTATTATTTATTAGATATGGTATGATGTTGGCAGTGTGTAAAACAATACGCTTAGTAGGTGAGAAAATTGATTTTTGTAATGGACGTAGGGAACACAAACATTGTCTATGGCGTCTATGAAGGCGACCATTTAAAATATCACTGGAGATCTGAAACCAACAGGCACAAAACCGAAGATGAATTCGGTATGCTGGTCAAGAATCTCTTTCAGCATGTAGACTTGAAATTCGAAGAAATAGACGGCATCATCATTTCGTCCGTCGTGCCTCCGATTATGTTCAGCCTGGAACGCATGTGCGAAAAGTATTTCAATGTCACGCCCCTTGTTGTCGGACCCGGGATCAAAACAGGCTTGAATATCAAATATGAAAATCCCCGTGAAGTCGGTGCAGACCGGATCGTGAACGCGGTTGCCGGCATCCATGAATACGGCGGCCCGCTGATCATCGTCGATTTCGGTACGGCGACTACTTACTGTTACATCAACGAGGAAAAACAATATATGGGCGGGGCAATCGCACCCGGCATCGGCATATCGACTGAAGCCCTTTATTCGAAGGCGGCAAAGTTACCGAGGATCGAAATCGCCCGTCCGGATAACATCATCGGAAAGAACACGGTAACCGCGATGCAGGCCGGCATCCTTTATGGATATGTCGGACAAGTTGAGGGAATCGTACAAAGGATGAAAACCCAAAGTAAAAAGGAACCGACCGTGATTGCAACCGGGGGACTGGCGGCGTTGATATCGAAAGAATCGAACACAATCGATGTCGTGGATCCATTCCTTACCCTTAAAGGATTGAAACTGATTTATAAACGAAACATGAATTAAGAAAAAGGAAAGGAGCTTGAATATGAGCGACTACTTAGTAAAAGCCCTGGCTTATAATGGGCAAGTGCGCGCGTATGCCGTCAAAAGTACAGATACTGTCGGCGAAGCGCAGAGAAAACATGATACCTGGCCGACAGCTTCAGCTGCGCTTGGCCGTTCCATCAGTGCCGGTGTCATGATGGGCGCGATGCTCAAAGGAGAAAATAAACTGACGATCAAGGTGGAAGGCGGAGGCCCGATCGGTGCCATCCTTGTAGACAGCAACGCCAAGGGTGAAGTGAGGGGATATGTCACCAACCCGCATGTCCATTTTGATTTGAATGAGCACGGAAAGCTCGATGTCCGCCGTGCAGTAGGTACATCAGGTACTCTATCAGTCGTTAAAGACATCGGCATGAGAGATCACTTCTCAGGACAGGTGCCGATTGTATCCGGAGAACTCGGTGAAGATTTCACCTACTATTTTGTGACTTCAGAACAGGTGCCTTCCTCTGTCGGAGTCGGCGTCCTGGTAAACCCCGACAACTCAATCCTCGCTTCAGGAGGATTCATCCTGCAATTGATGCCGGGGACTGACGATGAAACGATCACTAAGATCGAAGAAAGATTGTCTAAAATCCCGCCGATATCAAAGCTGATCGAAAAAGGCCTGACTCCTGAAGAAGTATTGGAAGAAGTGCTTGGAGAAGGTGAAGTGAAGGTCCTTGAAACGATGCCGGTATCATTCCAGTGTAAGTGTTCAAAAGACCGTTTTGCCAATGCGATCATCAGCCTTGGTGAAAATGAGATTCAGGATATGATCGATGAAGAAGGACAAGCAGAAGCGAAATGCCACTTCTGTAATGAGTCATATGTTTTTTCCGGCAAAGAATTGGAAGAACTTAAAGCCGAAGCGAAATAGTAAAAAGTCAGGGAGACATACAATCGATGAAACGTAAACCTAAACCTTTTCTGATTGCTGCAGCTGTACTGCTTGTCACGAACATCATCACATTATTCTTATGGTTGAAACCCGATGCTTCCCCGGGCGTAGGGGGAATCAGTGCAGGCAGCGAGATCGTTGCCACGGTCGGCGGTGATTCTGTATCCAGGGAGGACTGGCTGTATGCTCTTGAACAAAAGTACGGCGAACAAGAGCTGAAACAGCTGGTCAACCAAAAAGTAATCGAAAAAGCTGCGAAAAAATATAATGTTTCCATTTCCGATAAAGAAGTCGATCAAGAGTTTGATCTGATACGCTCTGCGTATAACTCTTTCGATGAAGAGTTCACTGCAGACGAGGAAACTGTCAAAGCCCAGATCAGGACCGACTTACTGCTGGAAGAGCTTCTGACCAAGGATGTAGAAGTTTCGGAAGAAGACATGAAAAACTTCTATACCCAGAATGAAGAAATGTACTCGATCCCTAAAATGTTCAACCTGAAACAAATCAAAGTAAAAGACAAATCCGATGCCGGGCAGGTCATCAAGGAATTAGAGAACGGCTCAAGCTTCGATGTCCTGGCAATGGAGCGTTCCACCGATGACGGGAGTGCCAATCTTGGCGGGGACATCGGCTATGTTCCTGCAGACGGTGAGCTTTTATCACCTGAAGCAGTGAAGGTGCTCGAATCCACAAAGGAAGGGAAATGGAGTCAGCCGGTAAAATCGGGATCAGATTATGTCATTTATCTTTTAAAAGATACCGTTAAAGAAAGACAATACAGCTATAAAGACGTAAAGGACCAGATACGCCGCCAGCTTGCGATGGAACAAGTGGAAACACCGCTAACGCCTGAAGCGTTCTGGGATGAAGCAGAAGTGGAATGGTTTTACGGCACGGAACAATGATGGAAGACTGGCTTAGCGGCTAGTCTTTTTCCATTTACATAAACATAAGGGGTTTAACGAATCATAGTAGGGATATATGGTGAATAGAGTAGGAAAAGAGAAAAGGGTGCTCACGAGAGTAGACCTTTTCTGTTTGTCCTGCTTCAGGGCGTAGAGGCACATGTCTTAAGCTAAACCGACCAAGAAGGCAAAAAACGCCTTTGTATCCGTTTCGTCTTATACCACCCGTCTCTGAGAAAAGCCCTTACGCATTTCTGTTTGTCCATCTACGGCGGGTAGAGCCTCGAGGTCATTTTAATTGACAATATGATTGGAAATTGGTACGTTTTAGATAATAAATCCAACAAAATTACTTGGGATTGGGAGTGTGGAATGTATGGTAAGAGTGGCTAATTCAATTTCGGAATTAATCGGTCAGACTCCAATAGTGAAGCTTAATCGACTAGTAGATGACAACAGCGCAGATGTTTACTTAAAATTAGAATATATGAACCCCGGAAGCAGCGTGAAAGACAGGATCGCCTTAGCGATGATCGAAGAAGCTGAAAAAGCGGGTAAGATCAAGCCGGGCGATTCCATCGTTGAACCGACGAGCGGAAATACGGGGATCGGCCTTGCCATGGTTGCTGCAGCAAAAGGCTATAAATCCGTACTTGTCATGCCTGACACTATGAGTATGGAGAGGCGCAACCTTCTGCGTGCATATGGAGCGGAGCTAGTATTGACGCCGGGATCTGAAGGAATGGGTGCCGCGATTCGCAAAGCCGAAGAACTTTCCAATGAGAAAGGATACTTCATGCCGCAGCAGTTCAAGAATGAAGCAAACCCGAGAGTGCACAGGGAAACGACAGGGAAAGAAATCGTGGAGCAAATGGGCGGCCAGCTTGATGGTTTTGTTGCCGGCATCGGAACGGGCGGAACGATCACCGGAGCCGGCGAAGTATTGAAGGAGCATTATCCATCCATCAAGTTGTATGCGGTGGAACCAACTGACTCCCCGATCCTGTCGGGCGGTAAGCCGGGCCCTCATAAAATCCAGGGGATCGGTGCAGGGTTTGTGCCTGACGTCCTGAATACTTCTGTTTACGACGAAGTCATCCAGGTGAAAAATGAAGAGGCTTTTGATTATGCAAGGAGAGCCGCCAAAGAGGAAGGCATCCTTGGAGGCATCTCATCCGGAGCCGCGATTTGCGCCGCGCTGAAAGTGGCAAAAGAACTCGGCAAAGGAAAAAAAGTCCTCGCTGTCATCCCAAGCAACGGTGAACGCTACCTCAGCACCCCGCTTTATCAATTTGATGATGAATAAATAAGTGAACCAAATCCTGAAGCAGGCAATTGCTTCGGGATTTTTTTCTTTTGTCGTATGAAATTTTACCTCTGATTTGAAAGACTTTGGGGGAGCGTCCAGCAGTAGGCTTCGTTAGCACAGCAAAAAAGTTTTGCGTGGAGGGACAGGTGGGTTAATTCCTTATTTTTACATTTGACGGAATTATCTCTGGAATTGAAAGATTAATTGGTGAATTTGAAAGATTATTGGCCAATTTTCAAAGATTAACGGTGAAAATTCGAAAATTCCTGTCCCGAATTCGAAAGATTAACTGACTTAACCTTAGATTACCGACCCCAACCGGTGGATTTACAACTCAAATTCAAAGATAACCCTCCCTATCCCTGAGATTTATCTCCCCAAACTCGAAGATTAACAGCCAAAACTCAAAGTTCACTGAACCAAACGATAAGATTCCTACAAAACTCCCCCTTTCCATACTTTCAACAGTGAAACCTCCCCAAACTTCATGTATCATGAAAGAAGATAAAACAGTAGGAGTGTGAAGCACGTGCAGCACTTATATTTTCATAAAACCCGAACTACAAAAGAACAATTCTTCTCAGCATATGAACAACTGAGCCGGGACCAATCGCATCATGTATTGCTGGAAAGCGGCCGGGGAGGAAGATATAGTGTTGCCGGACTTCAACCGAAAGCAATCGCGGAAAGCTCAGGGGGCGGCCTTACCATACAGGATGCTGAAAACACGGAAATCAGACATGGTGATCCATTGGTGGAACTGGAAAAATGGCTGGATCCCCTTAAAACCGGGAGGAATCCCGATCTTCCTGATTTCCAGGGAGGGGTCATCGGGTTTCTGAGCTATGACTATGCGAGGAGAATCGAGAAACTGCCGGAACTGAGTCAAGATGATCTCGGGATTCCGGAAGTGTATTTCTTTTATCTAGATCAGTGGGCGGTATTTGACCACGAAGAAGAGGTAATGTGGACGATGATCCTCACGCAGGCGGAGAAGTCAGATGCCGAAGCACTGCTGCAAACGTGGACGGACGTGTGGAAAGGGAAGCTTGCAAATAGTGACATCCAAGTCGATACGCAGCTGGATAAGGAGACCGCCGGCCGCGGAGTATCAATGGATGAAGGGCAATTTTCAAATGCGGTAAAAAAAATCCAGGATTATATTTCACAGGGTGATGTTTTTCAGGTCAATCTATCGGTAAGGCAATCCGAGAAACTCAGTGTTGAGCCATTCGAGGTTTATAAAAAACTTCGTGAATTGAACCCTTCTCCATATATGAGCTACATCCAGACGCCTGACTTCCAGATCGTGTCGGGTTCGCCGGAGCTTTTGGTCAAGAAAAAGGGTGCGGAAGTGAGCACAAGGCCGATTGCCGGTACGCGTTCACGCGGGAAAAATGCCGAGGAAGATGCAGCGCTCGCACAGGAACTCATCGGCAATGAAAAGGAACGGGCCGAACACGTCATGCTCGTCGATCTTGAGCGGAATGATTTGGGGAGGGTCTGCGCCTACGGGACTGTCGAAGTCAATGAGTTCATGGTCATCGAGAAGTATTCGCATGTCATGCACATCGTTTCGAACGTAAGAGGGACATTGGATGAACAGAAAACCAATGCCGATGTCATCCGTTCTGTTTTTCCGGGAGGCACGATCACCGGGGCACCAAAAGTAAGGACGATGGAAATCATTGAAGAATTGGAGCCGGTCAGAAGGGGCATTTATACAGGGTCGATCGGCTGGATCGGCGTGAACGGCGATATGGAATTGAATATCGTCATCCGGACAATGCTGGTGAAGGACCAGCATGCATACATCCAGGCGGGTGCGGGCGTTGTCATCGACTCGAACGCTAAATATGAATACAAGGAATCGCTGAAGAAAGCCAGGGCGCTCTGGGTGGCCAAAGCCATGGCGGAAGGAAACGGGGGACAACCATGATACTCATGATCGATAATTATGACTCATTCACATATAATCTTGTTCAGTTTTTAGGAGAGCTTGGTGAAGAACTGGCCGTCAGACGGAATGACGAAATCACCATCTCTGAAATAGAAGCGATGTCACCCGATTACCTGATGATTTCTCCGGGGCCCTGCAGTCCGGACGAAGCAGGGATCAGCCTTGAGGCGATTTCTCATTTTGCAGGAAAAATACCGATCTTCGGTGTGTGCCTCGGCCACCAGTCGATTGCCCAGGTCTTTGGGGGGGATGTCATCCGCGCCGAACGTCTGATGCACGGTAAAGTGTCGGACATGCATCATGACGGAAAGACCATCTTCAAAGGACTCAAGAACCCATTTGAAGCAACACGCTATCATTCCCTGATTGTAAAGCGTGAAACCCTGCCGGATTGTTTTGATATCACAGCTGAGACCTCTAAGGGAGAAATCATGGCCATCCGCCATAAAGAGCTCCCGGTCGAAGGGGTGCAATTCCATCCAGAGTCGATCATGACCCAATATGGAAAGCAGCTTCTGAAGAACTTCCTGGAAACCTATAAGAAAGCCGAGCTGCCGGTTTAATGTATATCTATTCTAGCGGCAAGATCGTTCATCAGTCAGAAGCGGCCATCTCCCCATTTGATCACGGTTATCTATACGGGCTTGGTGTCTTTGAAACCTTCCGGACGTATGGCGGCCATCCCTTTTTATTTGGGAACCACTTAGCGAGGTTGAAGAATGGGCTCGATGCATTAAACATCAAGGCAGATTTAGGGGAAGCTGAAATGAAGCAGGTAGTGACCTCCCTTTTAAGAAAAAATGGACTGGAAGATGCTTACTGCCGGCTGAATGTCTCGGGAGGTCCGGGTGAAATCGGATTGCAGACAGCTCCCTACGTTGATCCCACGGTCATCCTTTTTCAAAAAGAATTACCGCCATCCGTGCCATTGCGTGAAAAGGAGGGCATCATTCTCAAGCTGAGGCGGAGCACCCCTGAGATAAAGGAAAGATTGAAGTCCCATCATTATCTAAATAACCTTGCTGCTAAAAGGGAAATCGGTCCCGCCCCGGATAAAGAAGGGATCTTTCTTACGGGTGACGGCTATCTATGCGAAGGCATCACATCGAATATCTTCTGGTTGAAAGAAGGAGAACTTTTTACGCCGGCTGTTGAAACCGGACTTTTAAACGGGATCACCAGACAGTTCATTCTTGCCCTGGCGGAGAAATTGAAACTTCCTGTCCGTGAAGGATTTTACCAAGAAAGCGATCTGGAAGGGGCAAGCGAAGTATTCTTAACGAATTCCGTGCAGGAAATCGTACCCGTCAGGAAAATTGGGGATCAAACATATAGAGGCCGTGACGGCCGCTATGTGAGATTGCTGCATGAACATTATCAGGAATACGTACCTTACTTGAACTCCATAGAAGACATGAAAGAAGGGAACACCCATGACAAAAACGATTAAATGCGGAAACTATGAATTGGACTATTCCAGCAAAACCCTCATCATGGGGATCCTGAATGTGACGCCGGATTCATTTTCTGACGGAGGATCATATGACTCCGTGCAGAAAGCGGCGGCGCGTGCGAAGGAAATGGTGGAAGAAGGAGCGGACATCATTGACGTCGGCGGCGAATCGACTCGTCCGGGGCATACCCCTGTCACGGCAGAGGAAGAGATTTCAAGGGTGGTCCCGATCATAAAAGCGCTTGTCAAAGAAGTCGATGTCCCGATTTCGATCGATACGTATAAAGCGGAGACTGCCAGAGCGGCTGTCGAGGCAGGCGCCCATATCATCAATGACGTCTGGGGAGCCAAGAAAGACCCGCTCATGGCAGAAGTGGCATCTGAAAAAGGGGTGCCGATCATCCTGATGCACAACCGCGTGGATAAAGAGTATGACGTCTTCATGAGGGATGCGGTGCAAGATCTTCAGGAAAGCATCTCCCTTGTAAAAAAAGCAGGGGTGAAGGATGACCGGATCATCCTCGACCCGGGAATCGGCTTTGCCAAATCATTCGAACAGAACCTTGAAATGATGAGGAACGTCGACATTCTCGTATCCCTCGGATATCCGGTTCTTTACGCCACCTCGCGAAAACGGGTCATCGGCCACGTGCTCGACCTGCCGGTGGAAGAAAGAATGGAAGGGACGGGTGCGACGGTATGCTGGGGCATTCAGAAGGGCTGCCAGCTCGTACGCGTCCATGATGTGAAGGAAATGTCAAGGATGGCGAAGATGACGGATGCTTTAATGGGAAAGGGGCAGTACGATGGATAAGATCATGTTGAACGAAATGGAATTCTACGGCTATCACGGGGTTTTTTCCGAAGAAAACAAGCTTGGTCAGCGGTTCCGGGTGAGCGTGGAGCTGCATCTCGATTTGAAAAAATCTGGCCAAACTGACAATCTTGAAGACTCAGTCAACTATGCGGATGTGTATTCCATAGCCAAATCTGTGGTGGAAGGGGAACCTCTTAATCTGGTGGAAGCGGTGGCCGAAAGGATTTCCTCGGAATTATTAAAATCATTCTCTGCTGTTGAAAGCTGCACGATAACACTGATCAAGCCCGACCCGCCGATTCCCGGTCATTACCGGTCGGTGGCGGTGGAGATTACGAGGAGTCGATCACAATGAAGAGCATGGCATACCTTTCCCTCGGATCGAATATGGGGGAGCGGGAGGTTTATCTGGAAAAAGCCATTAATATCCTGGATAGTCATGGTAAGATAGAGGTAAGAAGGAAATCGTCCATCTATGAAACGGATCCAGTAGGTTTTACCGATCAAGGCGAATTTTTGAATATGGTGATTGAAGTCCGTACGGATTTAAGTCCGGAAATATTGCTGCAGCAGTGCCTGCAGGTGGAACATGACATTGGGAGAAAAAGGGAGTTCAAGTGGGGACCGAGGATCATAGACATGGATATACTGCTCTATGATCACGAAACGATTGACGCAGAGGATCTCCTCGTCCCTCATCCAAGGATGCAGGAAAGAGCGTTTGTTCTCATACCGCTATTAGAGCTTGAACCGTCTATCACGCATCCTGCTGACGGCACCCCGTTCAATCGCTTTCTGGACGAAATACCTGACAAAGAAGGAGTTCGGTTATGGAAACAGATAAATGGGGAAGACGCGTTCGTGCATTCAGAAAGCTGAAAGGATTCACTCAGGAAGGGCTGGCAAAGGAACTGAGCATCTCCGTATCCGTTCTCGGTGAAGTGGAGAGAGGGAGCCGCATTCCTAAAGAAGACTTCCTGGTGAAGGTGGCAGATGTGCTCGGTATTACGATCGAGGACCTGGACCCTCAGGGTGATTTGGAACATAGTGAATAAACCGTCACGTGATAAATCAATCGAAATCTGTTATTCTGATAAAGGCTGGATTCCAATCATGATACCCATCATGAACGGAGCGGCCTTTTTTAGATAGATTTTTTATTGCAGTATCCTTCGCCCCGCGTGAAACACACGGGACAGTTTTCTCGAAGAACTGGAACTTTAGGGGTGTTACAATCCCGGATATTGTGTAAAATAGTATGGTATATATTCGTATCAGTCTAGTAAAGCAGGAAAGCAGATAGAATAGGAGTGAAACACAATGAGTCACGAAGAAATAAATGACCAGTTCCGCGTAAGGCGCGAAAAAATGGAATCCATCCGTGAAAAAGGAATGGATCCTTTCGGTAAACGTTTTGAACGCACACACAGCTCATCAGATATAAAATCACAATATGATGAGTTTTCGAAAGAAGAGCTGGAAGAAAAAGAGGTTTCGGTAACGATTGCCGGCCGAATCATGACGAAGCGCGGAAAAGGGAAAGCGGGATTTGCCCACCTTCAGGACCTCGAAGGACAAGTCCAAATTTATGTACGTAAAGATGCAGTCGGCGAAGAAGCGTATGAATACTTCAACACAGCAGACCTTGGAGATATCGTCGGTATTACAGGGACAGTTTTTAAAACGAAGGTTGGAGAGCTTTCAGTTAAAGCAAAAGAATTCACCTTGCTGACAAAAGCGCTTCGTCCTCTTCCCGAGAAGTTCCACGGGTTGAAAGATGTAGAGCAACGCTACCGTCAGCGCTACCTTGACCTGATCACAAGCCAGGAAAGCAAAGAGACATTCATCGCCCGGAGCCGCATCATTCAATCAATGAGAAGATACTTAGATAACAACGGCTACCTTGAAGTAGAAACCCCAATGATGCACAGTATCGCGGGAGGAGCATCTGCACGTCCTTTCACGACGCATCACAATGCTCTTGATATGCCGCTGTATATGCGAATCGCAATCGAGCTTCACTTGAAGCGCCTGATCGTCGGCGGTCTTGAAAAAGTATACGAAATCGGCCGAGTATTCCGTAATGAAGGAGTGTCTACACGACACAACCCTGAATTCACTATGATCGAGCTTTATGAAGCATATGCAGATTACCGAGACATCATGGCACTGACTGAAAACCTTGTCGCCCATATTGCAAAAGAGGTATTCGGTTCTACTACTGTTCAATACGGGGATTATGAAGTGAACCTTGAGCCTGAGTGGACCCGCCTTCATATGGTAGACGCCGTTAAAGAACATACAGGAGTAGACTTCTGGAAAGAAATGTCCGCTGAAGAAGCACGTGCACTGGCTAAAGAGCATGGCATTGAAATTAAAGACAATATGCAATACGGTCATGTCGTAAATGAATTCTTCGAGCAAAAAGTAGAAGACAAGCTTATTCAGCCTACATTCATCTACGGACACCCGGTGGAGATTTCTCCGCTTGCGAAGAAAAACGATGAGGATCCTCGATTCACAGATCGTTTCGAATTGTTCATCGTGGGCCGTGAGCACGCAAACGCGTTTACAGAGCTTAACGATCCAATTGATCAAAGAGAACGCTTTGAAGCTCAGCTGAAAGAAAGAGAAGAGGGTAACGATGAAGCACACATGATGGATGACGACTTCATTGAAGCATTGGAATACGGTATGCCTCCGACTGGCGGCCTTGGAATCGGGATCGACAGGCTAGTTATGCTGTTAACGAACTCTCCGTCCATCCGTGACGTCCTGCTGTTCCCATTGATGCGTCATCGTGACTGATCGATACTATATAGAAGAAAGCAGCGGCTGCCGGCCGCTGCTTTTTTATTTGGGTTGATTTTACAAGCAGAAAGAAAGTATATGGCTTGAGACCTATTTTGAAAAAGAATTAAAAAAGATGAAAAAAAGTATTGCGCCCTAGTTTATATGGTGGTATATTATTATCTGTTGCCGCAAAACACGGCAGATACACAAAAAACTTTTTAAAAAAAGTTATTGACACTTCGGTGTTGATACTGTAATATTTAAAGGGTCGCTTCAAACGAAGCAAGCAACAAATTGAACCTTGAAAACTGAACAAAACAAGACAATTACGTCAACGTTAATTCTAGATTTACCGCAACGATTGAATCGTTGCAAAAAGAGCTATTCAAACTTTTATCGGAGAGTTTGATCCTGGCTC
>NZ_MINN01000076.1 GCF_001877785.1 Rossellomorea aquimaris
TGAAAGCCACCTTTCAACAGTTCCTCATGCGAGGAACTGAGTTATCCGGTATTAGCCCCGGTTTCCCGGAGTTATCCCAGTCTTACAGGCAGGTTACCCACGTGTTACTCACCCGTCCGCCGCTGATTAAGGGGAAACTAGGTTTCCCAAAATCCGCTCGACTTGCATGTATTAGGCACGCCGCCAGCGTTCGTCCTGAGCCAGGATCAAACTCTCCGATAAAAGTTTGAATAGCTCTTTTTGCAACGATTAAATCGTTGCGGTAAATCTAGAATTAACGTTGACGTAATTGTCTTGTTTTGTTCAGTTTTCAAGGTTCAATTGTTAAGAATGAGCTCTCATGAGCACCTCTTAAATATAACATTTTTCATCATAAATCGTCAAGCTTTTTTTGAAATTTGTTTTTGTGTCGTTTTGGCGACAAGGAATATAATAGCACCTTTTCTATTAAAGAGTCAATACTATTTAATGATTTTTTTAAAAGTATATTAAAATCGCTCTTTTTTCTATTAAATCTTCCTCAATATATTCTGTTTTTATAAGAACAGCCCCATCCGATCCCGGGCGGGGCTGTTTGTTCAATTAAAGTTCCGGATATACTTTTCTCCGTTTTCAGGGAATACATTGATCGTGGCCAGCCAATCCCAGATGAGTTCATGTGATTTTTGTCCGAGGGTGCCTGTAATGATCGTTTTGGTTGAAAGTTTATTAACGGGAAGACTTTTTGTTAAATAAGTGTGGTGGGTATGGAGGTCTCTTAGGACTACACATTCATCAGCAAAGGCGGAAACCTGAAACATGCCGTCTATTGTCCTGCTGTATTTCGAGAGGTTTCTTTCCCATCGGTCGAGGTCTTCTTCGTAATCCCAGTCTGACTGATGAAAACGAGGGTAGTCTTTGAGGAATAAATGATTGAGGAGGCCCTCGCACTTTTTCAGGATGGGGGTTCCTTCTTTGATATAGTCATCTACCAGATTTAAAAAGACGGTGCCTTCTCTTTTATCGAGCCAGCGGACAAAGGTTCGTAACTGGAGCAGGAAAGTTTCTGTGTAGTTTTTCTTTGGAATGATTTTTGTGTAATGCGGGAGGTATGCGAAGATCAATTCTTCCCAGAAGGTTGCGGGACATTCTTGCCAAGAAGGTGGACAGTCATCTTCTAAATGATCGGTCATGTAGTGAGATAATGCCCGGAGGAATTCATTTCGTTTTTTGTTGGCCTTTTGTTCTTTTTTGTAGGCGATTAGGTCCTTGCCGTAGTACTCCATCAATCCGCGGTGCCTCATGTCAAATTCCCTGCTGATTTTAAAATTGTCGAGTAGTTCTGTGTGCTGCCCGGGTTCTGTGAATTCCTGCAGCCAAATGCGTGTGTTGGAATCTTCGTGGACGATTCTTCCTTTCATCAATAAACCACCAGCTTTCTTCAGTTTTTAATAGATGGAACGGGAAAAATAGATGGGGGAAGGAGATGTATGCGGGATCTAACCCAAATTATACCATTATCAATCCAGGAAGAATAGTATTTTTATAGAGGAAGTTAAACAGAGTTAATAGAAGATTAAGAGTAGAAGATATTACTATTCATTATGGGAGGATTTGCGATGAATGAAATTAAGCATGCCATACAGGATGACTATCCTGATGACTTCGCCTGGTGCTATGGATGCGGGCGTTTAAATGAAGAAGGCCACCATTTCCGCACGGGTGTCGAAGGTGAGAAAACAGTGACGGTCTATACACCTCAACCTGAGCATACTGCCCTGCCGGGGTTCGTGTACGGAGGATTGATTGCTTCGTTGATCGATTGCCACGGGACCGGTTCGGCCGCTATTGAGCTTCACAAGCTGAATGGCGGCAGTGTCGGCGACGGGGCAGAACCGCCCCGCTTTGTCACAGCGTCTTTGCACGTCGACTTTATGAAACCGACCCCTCATGGTGTTCCATTAAAGGCCGTCGGGACGGTCGAGAAGATTCACCCGAAGAAATTCAAGGTTGTGACGGAAGTATTCGCGGAAGGGGAAATATGCGCGAAGGGTGAGGTCGTGGCGGTTGTGATGCCGGAGACGTTTTTGAATAAATAAGCAGTAAAAAGAAACAGCAGCCTTCATTATGAAAGGCTGCTGTTTCTTTTCTCCCATTACACAATCCACATCTGTATCACCGCAAGCCCCACCACTCCCGGAATGCCAAGGATTCCCGAAATGGAGGATGTTGCCAGGTTAATGGGGACGTGGATGCCGTACTGACTGCCAAAGGCATTCAGGAAAAATAGGAATAGTGCTCCGATCATGACCTTCATGGCGACTTGTCCTACAAATCGCAGCGGCTTGACCGGGGCGCCTGTAATTAACAGAAGGACGATGAGTCCGCTGATTACAGCGATCACGATTACCGGGTTCATACCCTCTCTCCTCTCAACAAGAACATTTATCATCTCTTATTGTAAGGATATGAAGGTTGTCTACCTTTTTATGACGATCTTTCTGTGTTTTGCTTCTCTAAATAAGAAAAAATATTTGGCTTCAGCGATTTTCGATGAGCAGTGAAGATTCAAATTGTAGTCTACACTCATCTCATCGATGCTCCGCTGCTGATTCCAGTTCTCTTTCGCTTCATCCAGTGATTGAAGCAGGGCTTGATCGTACTCTCGTTTGAGTTTCCCTTTTTTACGGAAAAACATAGATGCTCTCTCCCTTTACACGTCTCTTCTTCCTTCAAGGGCTTTTGACAATGTGACTTCATCTGCGTATTCGAGGTCACCGCCTACAGGCAGACCGTGTGCGATACGTGTAATGCGGATCCCGGACGGCTTGACGAGACGCGAAATGTACATGGCGGTTGCTTCGCCTTCTATATTCGGGTTAGTCGCAAGGATCACTTCCTGGACCTCGTCACTCTGAAGACGTTTGATCAGATCCGGTACATTGATGTCTTCCGGGCCGATCCCATCCATCGGGGATATGGCGCCGTGCAGGACATGATAAAGTCCGTTATATTCCTTCATCTTCTCCATCGCGATCACATCTTTAGGGTCCTGGACCACACAGATGATACTCCTGTCCCTCCGCTGATCCTCACATATATAGCAGGGGTCCTGGTCCGTAATATGACCGCACACAGAACAGTAGCTCAGGTTCCGCTTTGCATTCACAAGTGCTTTAGCAAAGTCCAATACGGTATCCTCTTTCATGCTAAGTACAAAAAAAGCCAGTCGGGCCGCGGTTTTCGGCCCGATGCCTGGCAATTTCATAAAGCTGTCGATCAGCTTTGATATAGGCTCTGGATAATGCATATTTTTGCCTCCTAGAACATTCCCGGAAGGTTCATTCCTTTAGTGAATTGTCCCATAGTTGAGTTTGTTAATTCGTCTGCTTTCTTCAGTGCATCGTTTGTAGCGGCAAGGACAAGATCCTGCAGCATATCGATATCTTCCGGATCTACTACTTCTTCATTGATTTTCACATCAAGGACCTGCTTGTGGCCGGAAACGATGACAGTGACCATTCCGCCGCCTGCCGTTCCTTCGATTTCCTTTTCACCAAGCTCCTCTTGTGCTTCCGCCATTTTCTTTTGCATCTTCTGCATCTGTTTCATCATGTTTTGCATATTACCCATTCCACGCATAATTCATGACCTCCAATTATTTTTTATTAAAAAATTTCACAAACTTCTTTTGGCAGTTAAATCATTAATCTTTGATTTCAACCAGGTCGCCGGCAATCTTTTCGGCTTCTGATAGAAGGGAATCCTCTTCTTTGGGCTCACCCGATTCTCCGTCCGGGGATTCGTTCTGGGAGTTGCGGATGAAGTCTTCCCTCAATGGGAGCCACTGATCTTCAGGGATCCCGATCGGGGAATAGCTGCTTCCGGTGAGCTCCTGCAGGATCTGAGACATGCCGGAGATGAAAGCCTGGTTCTCCATCGCCATCTGGCAGTGGATATCATACTTGAATTTTAACACAAACGAACCAGAAGTTGCCGCAACGGGTTCTGCATCGTTCAAGAGCGCAGCCTGCGAACGCATCTGACGCTGATTCAGCGATTCCATCATATCTCCCCAGCGGCTCTTGATCAGGTTAAGATCTTCTTTCGTTGCATTTTTCAGCACTTCCTGGATCTGTCCGACCGGAGCCCGGAACCCTTTTTTCGCACGGACAGGCTTTTTAGCCGGCTGTGCAGCAGGTTCAGTCTGTGCCTTGATGCCGTTTGCCTTCAATTGCTGAATTTCATTTTCAAGCGATTGTATTTTTTTCATCATCTCCCCGACTTCAGGGGAAGACGTGCTCCTTGGTGCTTCGAGCTGACAAAGCTTCACGATGGAAACTTCCAGGTAGATACGGGCATGGTTCGTGAATTTCATCTCCTGCCCCGCCTGGTTCAACACATCGATATATTGATAAATCTGGCTGGCCTCTGTTTCTTGTGCGAGTCCCTTGAACTCATCATCGAGCATGACCCTTTCCATCGATTCCTCAAGGTTCGGTGCCGTCTGATAAAGGAGCATATCCCGGTAATAAAGGATGAAGTCCTCCGCAAATCGCGCCGGGTCCTTTCCTTGGAAAAGAAGTTCTTCGAGTGCACTGAGTGCTTTCGAGACATCCCTGTCCAGGATCGCCCTTGCCAGTGTATTCAGATACCCCTGAGAAACGGCACCCGTGACGGTTAACGCATCTTCCACTTTGACGATATCCTGACTGAAGGAGATCGCCTGATCGAGAAGGCTGAGCGCATCACGCATCCCGCCCTCGGCCGCTCTCGCGATGACTGCAAGTGCATTCTCCTCATAGTTCACACCCGACTCCGTCGCGATGTGACTCATCCTGCCGACGATGTCCCTTGCTGTGATCCTCTTGAAATCAAAGCGCTGACAGCGGGAAATGATCGTGAGCGGTATCTTGTGGGGCTCGGTGGTAGCCAAGATGAAGATGACATGTTTCGGGGGTTCCTCCAATGTTTTCAACAGGGCATTGAACGCCCCGATGGAAAGCATATGAACCTCATCGATGATATAGACCTTATACTCGACAACGTTCGGTGAATACTTAACCTTATCACGTATGTCCCTTATTTCCTCAACCCCGTTGTTAGACGCGGCATCGATTTCAATCACATCCGGGATCGATCCGTCCGTGATCCCTTTACATGCGTCACACTCATTACATGGCTCGGCAATGGGGGAACGCTCACAGTTGACTGCTTTCGCCAGGATCTTGGCGGCACTCGTCTTCCCTGTTCCGCGCGGGCCTGAAAATAAGTACGCATGTGAAATCTTTTGATGAAGGAGAGCATTTTGCAACGTTTTCGTCACATGCTGCTGCCCGACGACATCTGCAAATGACTGCGGACGCCACACACGGTATAATGCTTGATATGCCAAAATACTCCCCCCTCATTTTATATGTACAGCTGCCTGGTTCACGGCGTCCGCTCCCCTTTTTTCGGGGAGCAATAACGCACGATCTGCAGGCATAATCGTCCAATGACACTTTTCATCTATTATCTTACTTATTATAACGTAATTTCTAGCAGGATTACAAAGAAAACCGGGGACAGATTCGGGAAACTTTGACCGTCTGTCTTTCCAAACAAAAAGCCCACCCCGCTAAAGGATGAGCTGATGTATATGTATGAAACTGCCGTGCACCTTTCTTCGACAAGCAACCATAGGCGTTACTCAAGCAGTTAGCTCGGCCCAGGCAACCCTGCGGCACATGGAAGCTTCCACTTAATGCTGCTTCCTTCCGGACCTGACATGGTTCATGGATTCCCATTGCGCAGGACCCAGGCGTCAACACCACTTACTTGAGGCAGGCCCTACAGTATGCAAGCCTCGGAAAGGAATTCGGCCTCGCTGGAGCGGATTGCGAGTACAGGGCACCGCTACCTCCCCGCCTAGCACGGCAAAATTGATACCAAATATTCAGTTGCGCCATCTAACGACGCAAGATTAAGTATACTAGGGTTTACGTAAAAAAGCAATGGTTTGTCCCTGTAAGTTCTTTACAGGTAAGCCCTTTTCATCCTATTCGTTGGTTTACTTACTTATACAAAAGATAGGAACAGTAATGACGCAAGGAAATAAGGTACAGGAATTCTCTTCATTTTTCTTCCCAGACATCATTTGCTGCAGGATTTCTACAGCGTCGATGGTTTATTCCTTTTCTCTTCCTTCTTCCTTGCCCGGAGCTCCCTGAAGAAATCGGAAAGGATCGAGCCGCATTCTTCTTGCAGAACCCCTGCAACCACTTCGCACTGGTGATTGAACCGGCTGTCGTCCAAGAGATTCATCAGCGTCCCCGCGCATCCCGCCTTAGGGTCTGCCGCTCCGTACACTACCTTCTCTATTCGGGAAAGAATGATGGCACCCGAGCACATCGGGCACGGCTCAAGCGTCACATAAAGTTCCGCACCTTCAAGCCTCCACGTCCCTGTTTTTTCACACGCTTCCTGGATGGCAAGCGTTTCTGCATGAGTGACGGCATTCTGGGTCGTTTCCCTCAGGTTATAGCCGCGCCCGATGATATCGTCTCCCAGCACCACCACCGCCCCGATCGGCACTTCATTGATTCCCCTTGCTTTTTCCGCTTCTTTCAGTGCTTCCAACATAAAATATTCTTCTCTATTTTCCATATAATACTCCCACTCATAAATGGCTTCTATTTTTATTTTATAAAATATCCTCTCATATTCCAAACTATAGAAGAAAGGGGCTCATATGATGATACCTAAAGAAACCGCCCTCCTTGTGATCGATATCATGAATCCATTTGATTTCTCACACGGGGAAACGCTCGCTCAGCATACAAAAAAGATTGTAAAACCGATTAATGACCTCCGGACTTACTGCCGGGAAAATGGTCATCCCGTCATCTATATCAATGACCACTATGAACTCTGGAAGGCAGATTTGAAACTGATCTATGATAAATGCCATAACAATAAAAGCAGCGATATCATCACCCCGCTGCGCCCGGCCGATGACGATTATTTCCTCATCAAACCGAAGCACTCCGCATTCTACGGGACAGCCCTGAACACCCTGCTTCATCATCTGTCAGTAAAAAACATCATCCTGACCGGGATCGCAGGAAACATCTGCGTTCTTTTCACTGCAAATGATGCCTATATGAGGGAATTTACACTATACGTCCCTAAAGACGCGATCGCCTCCGTCAGCGAAGAGGATAACCATTATGCGCTGACGATGATGAAGAACGTGCTGAAGGCGGATATTGATGATACCGGGACGTTATTGGGGAAATGAGAGTGTGGCAGGGGGCTGAGCCTGGCTCAAAACCTTTGATCTGAGCCAGGCACCCGCCTGGCAGCTTTCCACCTGCCCCGAGATATCCAGAGACAAAATACCCGTCATAACCTCCCCTTCCTCTTCATAGGCTGATTATAGTGAAGACAAAGGGAGGGCCTTAGTATGCAAATTCATGTTGTCCGGCCGAACCAATCGTTGTTCGGCATTGCTCAGGCGTATGGATCAACTGTTAAGGATATAGTGGAAGCCAATGAACTTCCAAACCCGAATAATCTTGTGGTAGGTCAATCACTCGTGATCCCGATCGTCGGCAGTTTCTATTATGTACAGCCCGGCGACAGCTTATGGGGAATCAGCCAAAAGGTAGGCGTCCCTTATCAGGAACTGGCAAGGGTTAACGGCATATCGCCGAATGTACCTCTTCAAGTCAATCAACGGCTTTATGTTCCCCAGAAACCAAAAGTGCGGGCAGAATTCAATGCCTATGTAGAGCCGTATGGAAAAGAAGTGGCACCGAATTTAGAAGAGAGTGCAAAGGAAGCAGCTCCTTATTTGACCTATCTTGCTCCTTTCAGCTTCCAGGCGAAGCGAGACGGGACCTTGCAGGAACCTCCGATGGGGAACCTTCTGCAAACCGGGAAGGACAACGGAAATGTCCTGATGATGGCGATCACGAATCAGGAAAACGGTCAGTTCAATGATGAACTCGGGCGTATCCTGCTGAATGACATGGCCATCCAGGATAAATTCCTCAACAATGTCGTCCAAACCGCCAAAAAATACGGATTCCGTGATATCCATTTTGATTTTGAGTACCTGCGTCCGCAGGACAGGGAAGCATATAATCGATTCTTGAGAAAAGCAAAGCAGCGTTTCAATCAGGAAGGCTGGCTGCTGTCCACGGCACTTGCTCCGAAAACAAGCGCAGACCAGAAAGGGAAATGGTATGAAGCTCATGATTATAAAGCTCACGGGGAAATTGTTGATTTCGTCGTCATCATGACGTATGAATGGGGGTACAGCGGCGGTCCGTCCATGCCCGTATCGCCTATTGGACCCGTCCGCGACGTAATAGAATATGCCCTTACAGAGATGCCCGCTTCGAAAATCATGATGGGACAGAATCTGTACGGATATGACTGGACACTTCCATTCGAACCGGGAACCACAGCAAAAGCGGTCAGTCCGCAACAGGCGATTCAAATCGCAACAGCTAACAACGTCCCTATCGAATATGATGAGAAAGCTCAGGCCCCATTTTTCAAATACAGCGCAGATGGAAATGACCATGAAGTCTGGTTTGAAGATGCACGAAGTATCCAAGCCAAGTTCGATCTCATGAAAGAGTTGAAGCTGAGGGGTATGAGCTATTGGAAACTCGGCTTGTCCTTCCCTCAGAACTGGCTGTTGATCACGGATAATTTCAATGTTGTGAAAAGATAAGGCGATCTACTTGCGGAACAGGGAGAAAAGCCAGTCCCATTTCGTATCTTTCTGCTTATGTATCGCTTCTTCAAGGCGACGATTGTAATCATTTTGGCTGCGCCATTCATTCTGCTGCTCTTCCCGCAGCTTCTGAAGCTCAGTCTGCAAGAATTCGTTTTTCTGCACTTCCTGCTCCAAGAGTGTTTCGTATTGGCTTTTTTGAAGCTTTGAGAGCTCCTCAATTTTACGTTGTGTTTTCTGAGCGGAATTTGAAATATTCGAGCTCAAATCATGGTGATCCTGCTTCAGTCTGGACACCTGCGTTTTCAGTTGGTTCATTTCATTCACGACTTGAACATTCATTTCACGGGAAGCCGCGAGTTCATTGGCCAGGTAGGATAAAATTTCTTTCAGCTGGTTCGGATCCTGTGGCAATTGGTTATATGTATCGCCCGGCGATATGGCCGTTTCACCGGAACCTTCCAGTCTTTTTTTCTGACCATCCGCAAGGGATCTGGCCGTATCGTCAAGAGGCTTTTCTGTATCGCGCAGCGCTATGAGCGCATCAATATCGGATTGTACGAAGATCCTTCGATCACCGTCTTTTAAAAATTCATAGCCATTCCGCTCCAGGATCTGACCGTATTTACGTACAGTAGGGGTTGCGATCCCTGCCTGTTCTGCCGCTTCTTTGGATGTGAAGGATCGTTCGTACGGTTGTATATCGTTTCGCATATCGCACCTCCGTTTTAGTCTAATGTATGATGAATCATCCCGGCTTTCAAGAGCCATATCACCCAGCGATACGTCCGGGAACAGTGACTTTCTGCACCTCTCCGGGTCTGGCAGCAAACCGTGTATCGCTGGATGTAGATATTTTGATATAAAATAAAAACTGATCCAGTTTCTCGCAATCAGACAAAATAACACAATTATTTCCCTGAAAATACTTTATTCGATCATTTCCTTCATTATATATCCTGGCGGCAGTTAATGAAAAGGTTATTTAACGAAAGTGATACAGTGGTCCCCTTCAGTTTCGATATAAATAAATATTAGCCGGCATTTAGGTAAATCTATAATCACCTAAATGCCGGCTATTTGTATACCAATAAATTCAAAACGGATGCAGCATTTGATTGGAGTGCAAGCAGCCAATGCTGGATATGTCTGACTCCGGCGGCTAGCCCCTCAAGGAGGCCCACGTGTCACCCGTGGAAAGCGAAGTCTAGCACGGGAATCAATAGCGGTATTAGCAGTACTACTTTTGTGAAATGATCGTTGGCTGCTACAAGTCGGAATTTGTTTTATCTTGTAAATAACCTGACCAAACACCCCCACTATTGTGTTACAATAAATCCTGTCGCTATTTTATTTATACGGATACAAAAAACACACATAGATCGTTGTAATATGAGGAGGACATGCAATGGGGAGAATTCCTTTCATCACGGTTGAAGGACCGATTGGAGTAGGAAAAACTTCTTTGGCCAAAGCGATTTCTGAACACTTCAACTTTCATTTACTGAGGGAAATCGTTGACGAAAACCCGTTTTTGGATAAATTTTATGATGATATTGAAGAGTGGAGTTTTCAAACCGAGATGTTTTTCCTATGCAATCGATACAAGCAGCTTGAGGATATCGAAAAACACTATATTTCTCAAAATAAATCGGTTGTAGCGGATTATCATATTTTAAAAAATATCATCTTCGCTAAACGGACATTGAAGGACGAGCAGCAGTACAATAAATATCTTAACATCTATGATATTTTGACTTCTGACATGCCGAGACCCAATGTGGTGATTTACTTGAATGCAAGCCTTGACACATTGCTGAAGCGCATTGAAAAAAGAGGAAGGGACTTCGAGAAGAAAATCAGCCCTCTTTATTTAAAACAATTATCATTGGACTATGAAGAATATATGAATACATTTGAAGAAACTCACCCTGATATCCCTGTTCTTCGCTACAATGGCGACCACATTGACTTCGTGGAAAACAAAGAGGATCTGGACGCTATTCTAAATGAATTAAACAATACACTGAATAAAGGAGTTCACTATCATGAATCTTCGCAATAAATACGGCATCCCGAGCAATGCTGTCATCACCATTGCCGGAACAGTCGGAGTCGGGAAATCCACTATGACAAACGGACTGGCAAATGCACTTGGATTCCGTACATCGTTTGAAAAAGTGGATACCAACCCTTACCTGGATAAATTCTATCAGGATTTCAAAAGCTGGAGCTTTCACCTGCAGGTATACTTCCTTGCAGAGCGCTTCAAGGAACAAAAGAAGATCTTCGAATACGGCGGCGGCTTCATCCAGGATCGCTCGATCTACGAAGATACCGGAATCTTCGCCAAGATGCATCATGAAAAAGGGAATATGTCAGACGTCGATTATGAAACGTATACAAGCCTGTTCGATGCAATGGTCATGACACCGTACTTCCCTCACCCTGATCTTCTGATCTACTTGGAAGGTTCCCTTGATAACGTGATTGACCGCATCCGTGAGCGCGGCCGTCCAATGGAACAGCAGACACCGGTTGAGTATTGGGAAGAAATGCATGAGCGCTACGAAAACTGGATCAATTCTTTCAATGCATGCCCTGTCCTCCGCCTGGACATCAGTGAATATGATTTGATCAACAATCAAGGATCAATCGAACCAATCGTTGAACGAATCGGTTACTTTATCGAACAAACAAGAATGCTGAAAAGCTAAAACGATACGAGATGCAGCCTGCAGCGGGCTGCATCTCTTTTTTATGAACGCTTACCGCCCTGTTTATCTTCAAGTATTAAGAGGTATGTATATAAACAAGGAATGAATAATAAGGGAGATGAAAAAACATGGTGACAAGAGATACTTACTTTGTTGACATCAGCAGCGGTGATGTTGTCCCTCATGCCGAAGAAGCGAAGAGTGTGAGCTTCCAAATTCAAGCCACCCCGGAAGAAGTGACGAAACTGAAAGCACTGTTTGAGGAAAATTACGATGACGACATGTCAACGTTCAACAGGGCCCAGATTCCCTTCCGCCAATATCACAACGATCCTGAAAATGCCCAATATGACCACTCCATGCAAAAAATCTATGCCAGGATTCACCAACTCGGAACCCTGGAAACCCGCAAAAGCATCGAAGAAATGGGTGTCCTGAACCCCATCAAAAAATCTAATACAAGAAGCGATATAGAGAATTTGAAATAAAAGAAGTAGCCTTCAAAAATAATATAACGAAGAAAAATCCGATCGAGATTGAATTTTTTAGATTCAACCCTTTTTCGGATTTTTTATTTTGCTAAAGTGTGAAATTCTTTTTAAGCTTGTTCTAGCTTTTGATTGGAGTGGAAGATGAAGACTCCTGCGGGAAGAGTAGCTAATGTGAGACCCCGGAGGCGAATCCGAGGAGGCTCACGAGCTACCCGCGGAAAGCGAAGTCTTCCACGGAAATCAAAAGCGGCTATCGAAGCGCTAACTCTAGATCCATGAATTATCAAACTATTATAAAATCTATAGAAACCAAAAAAATTCGTTACATCTCCAGTAACGAATTTAACAATCTCCAATTTATGCGCTATGGTTATTAATAAATCAATGGCGGAGGAAGAGGGATTCGAACCCCCGCGGGCTTTAACACCCCTGTCGGTTTTCAAGACCGATCCCTTCAGCCGGACTTGGGTATTCCTCCGTATCGACAAGAATTATAATATCACGGTGAGAAATTAGAGTCAAGCACTTTTCTCAAAAAAATTAAAAGGTATCCGGGGAACGGACCGGATACCTTTTTCAACCTTGTTATTTGATTACTTCTGCCCCGCCCATATAAGGACGAAGGACTTCCGGTACGATCACAGATCCGTCTTCCTGCTGATAATTTTCCAAGATGGCAGCAACGGTACGTCCGATCGCAAGCCCTGAACCATTCAATGTATGAACATGTTCAGGTTTCGCATTGGCTTCCCTTCTGAAACGGATATTTGCACGTCTCGCCTGGAAGCTTTCGAAGTTACTGCAAGAAGAAATCTCACGGTATGTTCCGTAGCTCGGGATCCATACTTCGATATCGTATTTCTTCGCAGCCGTGAATCCTAAATCGGCTGTGCACATTGATAATACACGGTATGGAAGTCCAAGGAGCTGAAGGACTTTCTCTGCATGGCCCGTCAGTTTCTCAAGCTCATCATAAGAATCCTCCGGTTTAACAAAGCGGACAAGCTCCACTTTGTTGAACTGGTGCTGACGGATCAATCCTCTTGTATCGCGTCCTGCAGATCCCGCTTCTGAACGAAAGTTGGCACTGTAGGCAACATAGCTGATCGGCAGCTCTTCGCCCTTGATGATTTCATCGCGGTGATAGTTCGTTACCGGAACCTCGGCAGTCGGTACAAGGAAGTAGTCTTCACTTTCGATCCGGAAAGCATCTTCCTCGAATTTCGGCAGCTGACCTGTGCCCGTCATGCTCGCACGGTTCACAAGGAACGGCGGGATCATTTCGGTATAGCCGTGCTCATCCATATGAAGGTCCATCATGAAGTTCAACAGGGCACGCTCCAGTCTTGCACCCAGGCCTTTGTAGAATACAAAACGGCTTCCCGTTACTTTACCTGCACGTTCAAAGTCAAGAATATCAAGTCCCGTCGCAATATCCCAGTGAGGCTTCGCTTCGAAATCGAAGTCGCGGACTTCTCCCCATTTGCGGGCTTCCACGTTGTCGTCCTCTGTTTCACCGACAGGAACAGATTCATGCGGGATATTCGGGATAGACATAAGGATCCTGTCCAGCTCTTCCTCGATGCCCCTGAGCTCATCATCAAGCTTCTTGACCTTTCCGCCTACTTCACGCATCTCAACGATCAGGTCCTGTGCATCCTGTTTCTCTTTTTTCAGCTGAGCTATTTTCTGGGATACTTCATTACGCTTGCTCTTGAGGTTCTCGCTTTCCACAAGAAGCTCTCTTCTTCTCCTATCAAGTTCCTCGAACTTATCAAAGTCCTCAAGGTCTTCGCCGCGGTGCTGCAGGCGGCTTTTTACTTCTTCAAGATTGGCACGTAAGTATTTGATGTCTAACATGCTTATTCCTCCTTTGATTTATATGTGATATATGGCTGAAAACGATGGCAGGATGATGACCCGAAAAAAATAAAAAACCCCCGTCCCTGGAAAAGGGACGGAGGTTTCCGCGTTGCCACCCTAATTGAAAACAGCAGAGCTGTCTTCCTCTTAGAGATGGTAACGGAATCACCGAAAATACCTACTGAATGGTTCAGTATTTCACTCAAGGATGGATTCATGAAGCTCCTGCACCGGTTTGCACCAACCACCGGCTCTCTTCAGCAGTGGAGTCTCATTACTATTTCCTGTCAACGTTTTAAACTCATATTGGTTATTTCATAATCTACTACAATGCTTTCCATTTTGCAATAGGTTTATGCCAATGATTTTAAATGTTCGAACTCCGCTGTTGGTTTACGTGTAAGACTTCGCTTTCCGCGGGCGAGCGTGGAGCCTCCTTTCCTTTTTAAAGGGATAGGAGATGTCCAGCTACAGGGCTTAGAGGCACATGTCATAAGCCAAACCGACCAAGAAGGCAAAGAGCCGCCTTCGTGGCCGCTTCGTCTTATGCCACACGCCTATGTGCAAATCCCTTCCGCTTTTCTAGTAGGAGTCTTCGTTTTCCACTCCAACCAACAGCTGGAATTTACTCACATCTAAATTTCAAGGATGGCAAAACCATCTTATATAACAGCTTTTTCTTTCGACTCTTTGACCATCTCGATGAAATAAGCCGTGAGTCGATGGTCGTCTGTCAATTCGGGATGGAATGAGCATCCCAGGAATCGTCCGTGGCGTGCCAGGACAATCCGGTCGTTGTGCTTGGCGAGGATTTCGACGTCCTCCCCGGCTTCTACGATGTGAGGGGCACGAATGAATACGGCGTTAAAATGATCACCGACATGTGCGATGTTCAGGTCGGCTTCGAAGCTTTCCTTTTGACGTCCGAAGGAGTTGCGCTCGACGATTACGTCCATGACACCGAGATGCGGTTCATCATATCCCACAATCTGTCTCGCCAGCAGGATGAGACCTGCACATGTTCCGAACATCGGCTTTCCGCTTTCAGCGAATTCTTTGAGTGGTCCAAAAAAACCGTAGCGGTCAATCAGGCGGCGCATCGTCGTACTTTCACCGCCCGGCATGATCAAGCCGTCAAGTCCCTCCAGCTGTTCCACACGCTTTACGACGACTGCTTCGGCATTGCATGCTTCAATTGATCTAACATGCTCTCTGACTGCACCCTGAAGTCCAAGTACACCTATCTTCATCATCGGCAGCCTCTTACCATCCGCGGTCTTGCATGCGTTGTTCTGGAAGGATTGAAGAGATCTCTACACCCTTCATCGCCGTGCCGAGTTCTTTGGAAAGCTCAGCGATCAGTTTGTAATCCTGGTAGTGAGTAGTCGCCTCAACGATCGCTCTTGCAAACTTTTCAGGGTTTTCAGACTTGAAGATACCCGAACCTACGAATACTCCGTCAGCACCTAATTCCATCATAAGAGCAGCATCAGCCGGAGTCGCGATACCGCCTGCAGCAAAGTTGACAACCGGTAAACGGCCGTTTTCTTTAATTTCTAACAATAATTCATATGGTGCGCCCAAAAGCTTCGCTTCCGTCATGATCTCATCTGTGCTCATGCTGACAAGTTTGCGAACCTGAGCGTTCACTTTACGCATATGACGAACCGCTTCGACAATGTTTCCTGTTCCCGGCTCACCTTTTGTACGAAGCATCGATGCACCTTCACCGATACGGCGTGCCGCTTCGCCTAAATCACGGCATCCGCATACGAATGGAACCGTAAAGTCTTTTTTGTTCAAGTGATACTCTTCATCGGCTGGTGTAAGTACTTCACTTTCATCAAGGTAGTCAACACCCATCGATTCAAGTACTCTTGCTTCAACGATGTGGCCGATACGCGCTTTCGCCATGACCGGGATCGTTACTGCACCCATAACTTCTTCGATAATACGAGGGTCTGCCATTCTCGCTACGCCGCCCGCAGCACGGATGTCAGCTGGAACTCGTTCTAAAGCCATTACTGCAACTGCTCCTGCAGCTTCAGCAACCTTGGCCTGTTCTGCATTGACAACGTCCATGATGACGCCGCCTTTTTGCATTTCAGCCATACCTCTTTTAACACGATCTGTACCAGTATTCATTTATGTATCCCCCTTATATTTATCCTATGCCTGTCCTCACTCTGTTTGAAAAAGTGACTAAAACAATCGGAATGATGATATTGCCCTACTGCTAAATAAACAACAAAAACAAGGTTATGTCAAGACGAAATAAGGATGCGGTTAACTTATACTGTATATGTGTTTAATTGAAGCCTGTCCTGCTTTATCTTGACCATTTAGTTATAAAAATAACCCCAGGCTTTATGATAACCTGGAGTCATTAAATTAGATTAGAACCAGCCTTTTACAGTGGAAGTCACAGATCCCCAGATATCTCCGAAGAATCCGCCGACAGCTCTCATGGAAAGGACGAACCAGTTTGCTTTTTCGACTCCTTCGACTGTCACGACAGAAGATTTGGCTGCGCTGGACCCCTTGTCAGTCAGGTATCCCAAATCATTCTTGTCTTTTGATTCCAATGTAACATAACCGACTTTCTCGCCCTTCTTGACAGGCGCAGTCAGTTTACCGTCTTCATTCAATTTTTTCTTGTCGACTACAAATTTAGGCTTGTAAATTTTTTCTTCGCCGTTCTTCACGACCATATTCAGAGCAGATTCAGCTTTGATGCCGACTTCTTTTTCTTTCCCTTTTACAACCGGAAGGGTTTTCTGTCCCTTGATTTTGTAATCGGCAGGGATCACTTCTTGCATTGTATAGTTATTGAACGCATAGTCCAACATTTTTCTCGTTTCATCAAAACGTGCATCGTAAGAGTTTTCACCCGGATCTACTTTTACATCCATTACAACCGTGATAAATCTCATACCATTACGTTCTGCAGTTCCTGTAAAACATGCGCCTGCGAAATCCGTTGTTCCTGTCTTAAGTCCGTCCATGCCTTCATATGCCCGAATCAACTCAGGAAGCATATAATTCCAGTTATCCATTGGAAACTCATCTTCCGTACCTTCTGCAAACAATTTCTTAGCAATACTTGATGTTTCCAATACTTCAGGAAAATCATTCAATAAACGATATGCAAGAGTTGCAGTATCTTTTGCAGACATTACGTTTTCTTCTTCCGGTCCACCTGTTAATTGATCAACATATGGAGCCAAGTCCTTATTATTCAAACCTGAAGAATTCACAAATTTATAGCTTTCTAAGCCAAGTTCCTCAGCTTTTTTGTTCATCATTTTCACGAAATTCGCTTCAGAACCACCAACGATTTCAGCTATCGCCAATGTTGCGGCATTCGCAGATTCTATTGCCATTGCTTCATACAGTTCCTTCACATTATAAGTACCTTCTTCTCTTAAAGGTACATTGCTTAAACCATCATTATGAGACATGTTAGAAACACTCGTTGGAACCGTATACTTTTGATCCCACTTCACTTTACCTTCATTAACTGCTTCAAGCAGAAGATACTCTGTCATCATCTTCGTCATACTTGCAATTCCAAGTGCCGTCTCGGAATTCTTTTCATACAAAACTTTACCGGTACTTGCTTCTACTAAAATCGCAGCATTTGCGTTAACATCAATATCCCCTTGAGCACTTGCCGGTTTTTGAACCATGCTCATTGCCATCAAAAATACCAAGAAACAAACAAAAGATTTTTGAACCCAACTTCTTTTCACTATTAGCCCTCCAAGTTTTTATGTACACCTTCGTTATTTTATCATAGTTCGAAAGGTAAGAATAGACAGAGAATATTCCTAGTTTTGGTATAGGACAAGGGACTTCGTGCCTTCTCCAATTACCTTTTTTTCCATAAAAAAAGAGCCGGTTTTAAGCCGGCCCTTCTTACATTACGATAATGAATAATTCGGTGCTTCCTTCGTGATCTGCACATCATGCGGATGGCTCTCGCGAAGACCCGCACCCGTCATACGGATGAACTGGGCATTTTCCCGAAGTTCATATAGATTCTTCGTACCGCAGTATCCCATGCCTGAACGAAGTCCGCCGATCAACTGATACAATGTATCCGCAAGCGGTCCTTTGTAAGGGATGCGGCCTTCAATGCCTTCAGGAACGAATTTCTTCGCATCTTCCTGGAAGTAGCGGTCCTTTGATCCTTTTTCCATAGAGCTCAATGAGCCCATACCGCGGTAGACTTTAAAGCGTCTGCCTTGGAAGATTTCCGTTTCACCAGGGCTTTCGGATGTACCCGCAAGGAGACTTCCGAGCATAACTGCATGTCCGCCGGAAGCGAGTGCCTTGACGATGTCACCTGAGAATTTGATCCCGCCGTCTGCAATGATGGATTTGCCGTGCTTTCTTGCTTCCGTTGCACAATCGTAAACAGCCGTGATCTGTGGTACACCGACCCCTGCAACGACGCGCGTTGTACAAATGGATCCCGGTCCTATACCTACTTTTACGACGTCAGCACCTGCTTCGATCAATTCTCTCGTTGCTTCAGCTGTCGCAACATTTCCTGCGATGATGTTCAAGTCAGGATATGATTCACGGATTTCCCTCACCGTCTCAATAACACCTGCTGAATGCCCGTGCGCTGTATCAATGACAATGGCATCAACATGGGCCTTCACAAGCTGCTCTACACGTGTTGCAGTATCTTTTGAGACCCCTACTGCAGCCCCGACCAGCAAACGGCCCTGACTGTCTTTAGCAGAGTTCGGGAACTCGATGACCTTTTCAATATCCTTGATTGTGATTAAACCTTTTAATACGCCTTCTTGATCGATGAGCGGCAGCTTCTCGATCTTATGCTGCTGAAGGATTTTTTCCGCTTCATCTAGAGTAGTGCCAACCGGAGCAGTAACCAGATTTTCTTTTGTCATGACATCTGAAATCTGAATCGAGAAATCCTGAATGAAACGCAGATCGCGGTTCGTCAAGATCCCCACCAACTTTTGCTCCTCTTCATTGTTCACAATCGGAACACCAGAGATTCTATATTTGCCCATCAAGTGCTCAGCAGCAAATACTTGATGCTCAGGAGTCAGGAAGAATGGATCGGTAATAACGCCGCTTTCGGAACGTTTTACTTTATCAACCTGTTCAGCCTGCTGTTCGATACTCATATTCTTATGGATGATACCAAGTCCGCCTTGGCGTGCTATAGCAATCGCCATTTCAGCTTCAGTCACCGTATCCATTCCGGCACTGATGACTGGAACATTCAGCTTGATGGAGTCTGTCAATTCAACTGAAATATTCACATCTTTCGGTAATACCTCAGACTTTGCAGGTACTAGTAAAACATCATCAAACGTTAAACCTTCTTTAGCAAATTTAGATTCCCACATATTTTTCGGCCTCCCTAGTCCCAAAATATTATTAGTAGGTTATCAATTGGTTAAAATACTGTCAAGGACATCAGAATTAGTTTAATTTTTCAGAATTGTTAGAGGGTGACGAATTGGAAAGCATACATCGGCATTGGGACTTCATTCACTACTTTCAGTCTGCTGAATACTCCCAGAAATTTTTAAAAATTGGATATGAACAAATCGGTTTCGCGCAGGCTGAAACGAAAAGCTACGAAAACTGCTATCCATTCATGTATTACCTGGAACAGGGAGAGCTCTATTATAAACAAGCTCTGCAATCCCCCCTGTCACTGCAGCCTATCTTATTATTTTACGGCTACATCCATTTTATTAAAGCGATTGTCCTGACGGAGGATCCGCTTTACCCCGAAACGACCCAGGTACTTGCACACGGGGTGACGTCAAGAAAAAGAAAGAAGCAGCATTATCATTTCCTGCAGGATGAAGTGAAGGTTCAAAAGAATGGTCTGTTTTCTCATTTCTCGACCCTGGTGTTCCATGCGAAACATATCATTGGTGAAAAACTGAAGATGGAGGACTTACTCGTACAGATCCCTGAGCTGGAGGAAGCTTTTCAGGTCCTGTTGAAAAAAAAGACGATGCTGTGGTTCAACAGGGAGAATGAACTTGTCCTGGATGAATCGGTGCTGAACAACTTCAATATGTCACAAGACCTTTTCAAGCAGTATCTGAATGAAAAGCTGACGGGCACCTATCGATGGACGAAGGAGGATACCCTTCATATCCCCCACTTCAGTGAGCAGCTCCCGGTCAGATGGCATCTGGGCAGCGACAGGCTGTGCCTGCCGAGCATCCGGAATGAAGCGAATATGCTGCCGGAACTCCTGATCCACTATGCCGTCCTTTATAATCTGAGCATGATAGCCAGATATGAAACAGAATGGTGGGTAGAACTATTGAAGAACCGCACAAATGAAGACTATCCGATCATCCGGTCCTTTCTGAACGTCACGACCCAGAAGGCACCCTATCTGCTATTGGATATATTGAAACAGAAAATGTAACGGAAAGAGGATGGACACTGGTTTGCATCCTCTCTCCAGTTATCACCGTTCCAATAACAGCTTGATGTCATTTTCAATCTTTCTTGGACTTGTCTGCGGGGAATATCGTTCATACACTTCTCCGTTTTTATCCACCAGGAACTTCGTGAAATTCCACTTGATATCCGACACCAGCAGCCCCTTCTTTTCTTTGATCAAAAATTTAAATAACGGGTGGGCACTCTTTCCCTTCACATCCGTTTTCTTATACATCGGGAATGATACTCCATAGTTTGTCTGGCAAAACTCGATGATCTCATCCTGTTCATCAAATTCCTGATTCATGAACTGATCACTCGGGAATCCGAGCACCACAAGGCCTTGCTCTTTGTACTCTTCATACAGTCCCTGCAGCTCCTCAAATTGAGGGGTAAAACCGCACTTGCTTGCTGTGTTGACGATCAGCAATACCTTCCCCTCATACTCCTCTAACGAGGTCTCTTCACCGTTCGACTGAGAAACAGTGAAATCATAGATGGAAGTCATATCGATCTCCTCCTTCGTTTAGTTCATAGTTAAATGATACTTCATGGAGGTGTGGGATAGCAATTTTGAGGGGTTTTGTGTGAAGAAGAAATCAGGATAATAGCTGGGTATTGGGATGGTTGATGAGAGGTACCGGCCGTCGCCAGTCGCTGAGCTGGCCGGCTGAGAAATAGGGTTTTGATAATATAATGGGATTTTTGATAATAAAAGGGACGTTTTTGATAATATATCGGGATTTTTGATAATAAACCCATCGTTTTTGATAATATATCCGTCCCCACCCAAACATCACGACGATTTCATCCCCTATCGAACGTCTTCCACCCACATTTTCACCAAAAAACAGATGAAAATCGATAAAAACGCAAAAAAACAGCCCAAAACTTGAGCTGCTTTAAACATTTGCCTGGCGATGTCCTACTCTCACAGGGGGAGAGCCCCCAACTACCATCGGCGCTGAAGAGCTTAACTTCCGTGTTCGGCATGGGAACGGGTGTGACCTCTTCGCCATAATCACCAGACGAATA
>NZ_MINN01000077.1 GCF_001877785.1 Rossellomorea aquimaris
TCGAGATGAGATTTCCCATCACTTTATGTGAGTAAGATCCCTGGAAGATGACCAGGTAGATAGGTCAGAGGTGGAAGCATGGCGACATGTGGAGCTGACTGATACTAATCGATCGAGGACTTAACCACAAAGAGTCATTTTTAAATGAACACAACGGCAATACCGGTATTCTTGACATCAATCCTTTATCTAGTTTTGAGAGAACAAATTTCTCTGGAAAAGTACAAAAAAGTCTTGAAAAAACTTTGAAAGACGATATAATAGTACTTGTCCTTAAAAAAGACATCATGAAATTGTCTGGTGACTATGGCGAAGAGGTCACACCCGTTCCCATGCCGAACACGGAAGTTAAGCTCTTCAGCGCCGATGGTAGTTGGGGGCTCTCCCCTGTGAGAGTAGGACGTCGCCAGGCACATCATTCCGCAGTAGCTCAGTGGTAGAGCTATCGGCTGTTAACCGATCGGTCGCAAGTTCGAATCTTGCCTGCGGAGCCATATGGAGAGCTGTCCGAGTGGCCGAAGGAGCACGATTGGAAATCGTGTAGACGGTTAAACGCTGTCTCAAGGGTTCAAATCCCTTGCTCTCCGCCATAACATATTTCACCTGGCCCGTTGGTCAAGCGGTTAAGACACCGCCCTTTCACGGCGGTAACACGGGTTCGAATCCCGTACGGGTCACCATTTTTCTACGTAAGCGAAAAGAACTCACCATACATACTGGAGGATTAGCTCAGCTGGGAGAGCATCTGCCTTACAAGCAGAGGGTCGGCGGTTCGATCCCGTCATCCTCCACCATTTATTCAATTTTACAACTAATATCGTCGCGGGGTGGAGCAGTTCGGTAGCTCGTCGGGCTCATAACCCGAAGGTCGCAGGTTCAAATCCTGTCCCCGCAATACCATTTTTGCAAAAGTGAATAAACATCTAATCGGTAACTGATGGATGAATATTTTGCTCCCGCAAGGTAATGTAAGTTCTTTTGCTAACGCAAGATAATGAAAAATATTTTGCTTTCGCAAGGTTAGTTCTTTTGCTAACGCAAAATAATGAAAGATATTTTGCTTTCGCAAAAATCTCTGGTCTGGTAGTTCAGTTGGTTAGAATGCCTGCCTGTCACGCAGGAGGTCGCGGGTTCGAGTCCCGTCCAGACCGCCATTTTCATTGAATGGCTAATATGAATTTATTAGATGGCTCAGTAGCTCAGTTGGTAGAGCAATGGACTGAAAATCCATGTGTCGGCGGTTCGATTCCGTCCTGAGCCACCATCTATTACACCTAGTGCCGGTGTAGCTCAACTGGTAGAGCAACTGACTTGTAATCAGTAGGTTGGGGGTTCAAGTCCTCTTGCCGGCACCATTTTCTCTCATTGTGGAGGGGTAGCGAAGTGGCTAAACGCGGCGGACTGTAAATCCGCTCCTTCGGGTTCGGCAGTTCGAATCTGCCCCCCTCCACCAAGAATTTTTGCGTAGCGTAGCAAAGCAAAAGATTCGTCATTAAAGTTTACGAAGCGTCAGCGGAGTAAAAGAATCTTCCTTAACCTTTGTGCAGCGAAGAGTAAGGAATAAACAAATTTTACAGGGGCATAGTTTAACGGTAGAACGAAGGTCTCCAAAACCTTTGGTGTGGGTTCGATTCCTACTGCCCCTGCCAAACAACACGGCGATTGTGGCGAAGTGGTTAACGCACCGGATTGTGGTTCCGGCATTCGTGGGTTCGATTCCCATCAGTCGCCCCAACTTTTCACATTTTTATGAATGTGACATATACTATTATTGGGCTATAGCCAAGCGGTAAGGCATCGCACTTTGACTGCGACATGCGTTGGTTCGAATCCAGCTAGCCCAGTTTTGCGGAAGTAGTTCAGTGGTAGAACACCACCTTGCCAAGGTGGGGGTCGCGGGTTCGAATCCCGTCTTCCGCTCCAAAGATAAGGCGCCATAGCCAAGTGGTAAGGCAGAGGTCTGCAAAACCTTTATCACCGGTTCAAATCCGGTTGGCGCCTCCATATATGTATGCCGGTGTGGCGGAATAGGCAGACGCGCACGACTCAAAATCGTGTTCCTCACGGAGTGCCGGTTCGACCCCGGCCACCGGTACCATAAGCGGGTGTAGTTTAATGGTAAAACCTCAGCCTTCCAAGCTGATGTCGTGGGTTCGATTCCCATCACCCGCTCCAAGCATACATATACAAGACTTTCTCTTATTGAGGAAGTCTTTTTTGTGTTCTTTTTATTATTTATTGATATGCCTGCTTGAAGATCAGTGACTGAGATGATGAGACAGGCATATTTCAGCAGCGAATGGTTTAAGTAGTCAAAATATTGCACCTTCTTCGTCAATTTTGTTGACCTGATCCACTGGATACTCCCTTTATACTAAAAGAAAGCGATTACATAATAAAGGGGTGGTGATGCGAGTGGAACCAACAATCAAAACCGGACCTGTCAAAACCCAGGCGCAGATCAAGGCGGTGTCTAAGAAAAGGTTCAAATACAGGAGCCTGCTGACTTATGCTGCCTTTGTAGGACCTGCACTTCTCTTTTTCCTCGTGATTCAGATACTCCCTTTCTTAATGGGTGTCTATTATTCTTTCACTTCCTGGAATGGAGTCAGTTCTGTAGTAGAGTGGGTAGGATTCGATAATTATAAGCAGATTTTCACTGATGACCAAACGTTTTTCAATTCATTTGTGTTCACGACGAAATTTATGTTCGCCGCTGTCATCATCAGTAACTTAATCGGGTTTGGATTTGCATTGCTTTTAAATGCGGCACTCAAGACGCGAAATATTTTGCGGACGGTGTTTTTTATTCCGAATGTCATCGGCGGTTTATTACTGGGATTCATTTGGCAGTTCATCTTCGTGAAGGGATTTGCTTCTGTCGGGAACATGACGGATATCTCATTCTTCAAGATGCCTTGGCTTGGTGACGAGAAAACGGCATTCTGGGGAATTGTCATCGTATTTGCCTGGCAGATCAGCGGATATATGATGGTCATCTATGTTGCAGCCTTGCAAGGGGTGGATACCTCACTGTTGGAAGCTGCCAGGATGGACGGGGCATCTAATTGGACATTGCTGACGAAGATTATTGTCCCATTGATTCTTCCGGCATTCACAATCTGCTTCTTCCTGACAATTTCAATGGCTTTCAAGATCTTTGATCTGAATATCTCGTTAACCGGCGGTGGTCCATTTAATTCGACTCAGTCTGTAGCGATCAATATTTATCAGGAAGCGTTCCAGAATAACCGTTATGGTCTTGGAACGGCGAAGTCCATTTTATTCTTTGTGGTCGTAGCGATCTTTACGACGTTCCAAGTGATGCTGACGAAGAAGAAGGAGGTTGAGGCTTAATGGGCAATCGTTATACAAAGAAGACGTTTGTACTTGAGATTATCGGGATCGTCCTTGGTCTCATCTTCTTGATTCCCTTTTACTTTGTTTTCATCAATTCTGTTAAGCCGTTTGCTGCCATCCTCATTGATGCAGCGGCTTGGCCGGAAGAGTTCATGTTCTCGAATTATGCGAAGGTGTGGGAAGTCATCAACTTTCCAAGAGCGTTCTGGAATTCACTTATCATCACCGTTGCGAGCAACATCGGCCTAGTGGTGATCAGTTCGATGGCTGCCTGGAAAATGGTCCGGACACCGGGCAAGTTCAGTAAGATTTTATTTGTGATTTTTGTATCTGCGATGGTCATCCCTTTTCAGACAGTGATGATTCCCCTCATGAAGCTTGGAGGGACATTGAATCTGACGAACAGCATTCCGGGATTGATCATTATGTACTTTGGATTTGGAGTGCCTCTGTCCTTGTTTTTATTCCACGGATTTGTGAAGACGGTCCCTGTTGAAATCGAGGAGTCGGCGATGATTGACGGCTGCAGCCAATTCGGGGTGTTTTGGAGAATTGTGTTTCCTCTCCTGAAGCCGATTACCGTTACGGTCATCATTCTGAATACTCTTTGGATATGGAATGATTATCTGCTTCCGCTCCTCGTTTTACAGGATGCAGAGCTCCGTACGATCCCGCTCGCGGCAAGTTCATTTTTTGCACAGTATACGAAACAGTGGGATATGGGGCTGGCAGCATTGGTGCTTGGGATTGCACCGGTCATTGTGTTCTTCCTGTTCTTACAGAAGCATATCATCAAAGGGATTGCATCAGGATCGATTAAGTAGATATAAAGGTTCTGTCAATTATTCAGGACTTTATATAAAATAACATTATATCAAGGGGGTAAAAGCCAGTTATGAAACGCATTCTTTTATTATTCACTTCATTGATTTTAGTTTTCGGAATCATCGCGGGTTGTTCATCTAAAGAATCTTCATCGGGCGGCGATGGTGACTCTAAGTCAGGGGATGATGTCGTCACACTGAACCTTTTCCAATTCAAAGTGGAAATTGCAGACCAGCTTCAAGAGATGATCAAGGAATTTGAAGCTGAACATCCAAACATCAAAGTGAAGCTTGAAACAGTCGGGGGCGGTGCAGATTACGGTGCTGCACTTAAAGCGAAATTCGCTTCCGGGGAAGAGCCTGATATCTTCAATAACGGCGGTTTTAAAGAGTTGGAGCTTTGGAAGGAGAAGTTAGCGGATCTGTCAGGTGAGCCATGGGTGGAGCATGTTCTTCCTATCGGAAAGGTTCCGATGACGGCTGAAGACGGTAAACTTTATGGAATGCCGGTAAACCTTGAAGGTTACGGGTTTGTGTACAATAAAGATCTGTTTGAAAAGGCGGGCATCAAAGAAGCTCCTAAGACAATTGATGAGTTGAAAGATGCTTCTAAGAAACTTGAGAAAGCTGGGATCACTCCATTCTCGGCCGGATACGGCGAATGGTGGGTAATCGGGCAGCATTTACTGAACATTCCTTTCGCGCAGCAGGAGGATCCTGAAGCCTTCATCGCAGGATTATATGATGGTTCTGAAAAGATCGTCGGAAATGAAAAGTTCAAGCAATTCAAGGAAGTCCTTGATACTGAGCTGAAATATGCTAATGATAATCCTTTGACGACTGATTACAATACGCAGGTGACGCTTTTCGCTTCCGGTGAAACAGCAATGCTTCAGCAGGGTAACTGGACGGAAAATATGATCACTGAGATCAATCCTGATATCAACATGGGCTTCCTTCCGATTCCGATAAGCAATGATGAAAGTGCGAACAGCCTGCCTGTCGGGGTACCGAATAACTGGGTGCTGAACAAAAACTCAGAACATCTTGAAGAAGCAAAAACGTTCTTGAACTGGATGGTTTCGTCTGAAACAGGAAAACGTTATATCACAGAAGAATTCGCGTTCATCCCGGCATTTGATAACATCGAACCTGCTGGACTCGGCGACCTTGGTACTTCAATCCTTGACTACTCTAAAGAAGAGAAGACAATTCCGTGGACTTGGTTCAAATGGCCGGATGGGGCGAACAAAGAATTTGCTGCTGCCATCCAGGAATATGCCGCTGGAAAGATCGATTACGATACTTTACTGGAAAGATTCCAGAAAACCTGGGATAACTTGAAGTAAAACGGAATAAACGGAAGCATGTCTTTTAAAGGCATGCTTTCTGTTTATCTATCGTTTTAAAAATACCTTGGCAGGCAACAGTTTCATTATAGAAATATTTCATTATTTTGAAAAAACTCTTCATGTATGTACAAGCAGGTATTATACTAGGGATAAGCAAAATATGGAGGTTCTTCCCCATGATAAAGTCCAGTATCAGGAATAAGCTGATTGTGCTCCTTTTAATTACCACCATTGTCCCTTTTGGGAGCTCGATTGTAATTACATATTTCTATACAAAGAACTCAATTGAAGAGCAGGTGGTTGCGGAGAGTAAGAACCTGTTGTATCAGGGGAAGGTTAATCTCGAGAGCTATATCAATGAATTGGATGATCTGACTCTATCTCTCTATAATAATCCTGATTTTATCAATTTCATGAGAAACCCTGCACAGGGGGATGACTATCTGACAATCGGGATCGTGAAGAATGTAGTGCAGACGATTTTATACACCGGTGACACCATCAATGGGGTAAGGATCTCCTTTAGAGATGAAGACAGGGTAATCAAGGCGACGAAACGTTCCAATGTCATTTTTTCAAGTGAGAAAAATGAAGAAGATAAAGAAGCGTTCTTAAGGGCTGAACGAAGTCCGTACAATATGTACATCGAACCGGAGTTTCCTCAAAAGGAGAATGAAATCAAGCGGTCCAGAAATATCGTGACGATCCACAGGGCCTTCAGGAATATTCCTGATGATGAAGTGCTTGCTTATATATCACTTGAGATCTCACCCGATAAAATCATTGATTTAAGCAGAAATCTCTATACAGGTGAAAAGGAAGAATTCTACCTTCTCACACCTCAGGGAGAAATGATTTACAGCTCCGATCTTGATGTATCGGATGATCAGAACAATCAGAAATGGATTAAAAGGATCGTAGGGGAAAAAGACAGTGAAGGAACGATGGAGTGGAAGAAAGACGGGTTCAACGGGGTCATCATGTATGATCAGCTTCCTGCATCGGCAGGGGGCTGGATCCTTGCGAAACGCGTCAGCTATGCGAATCTTTACGAAAGCGCATTCAGTGTCGCGAAGATCAATATTCTATTTGGGATTCTTGGATTGACTCTGGTGGTACTTGCGACATTGTTCGTTTCATTTAAGATCACGTCGCCGATCCGTGTCCTGCTCCGTAATATTCAGCAAGTGGAAAAAGGGAATATGGAGGTCCGGCTGCCTGCATTCGGATCAGACGAAATCGGTTTGCTGGGGTTCAGGTTTCAACAGATGATCGAGCGGATCAATACATTGATCAACCGGGAGTATAAATTGGAACTTGAGAATAAGAATAATCAATTAAAAGTGCTGCAGTCCCAGATCAACCCCCACTTCTTATATAATGCCCTGCAATCAATCGGCACGGTGGCATTAAAGAATAAAGTCCCGCAAGTATATACGCTCATCACGTACCTCTCAAAAATCATGAGATATGGGATGAACATGGAGGAGAATATGGTCCCGCTTGATAAGGAAATCAATTACACAAAGGCATTCCTTCTCCTGCAAAAAGAACGGTTCAGGGACAATCTAGACTACAAGATAACCGTGGATGAAGAGGTGAGGGAGGCAGCTGTACCAAAGATGATTCTTCAGCCAATCATTGAGAATTACTTTAAACACGGCTTTGATATCCGGGATGGGGTAGGCCGGATCGAGCTCGACTGCAGAAAGGTGGATGACCGCCTTATCATCACGGTAAGGGACAACGGCATAGGAGTGACAGCCCAACGGCTGGAGGAAGTGTATGCTCATTTTAAAGCGGCGGCCTTGAATAAAATAGGGGAGTCCACCAACATCGGTTTGAAGAACGTATATGTGCGCTTGAAACTTTATTACGAGGGTCAGGCGGCATTACGCCTTGAAAACTCTGATGAGGGAGGCTTTAAGGTAACGATGGAGCTGCCCATTAAGAGGGAGGATGAAGCAGGGTGAAAGCAATCATCATTGACGACGAAAAGCATGTCCGTGAAGGATTACTTTTATTGGCACAGTGGAAGCATCATGGAATTCATACCATCCTTGAGGCTGAGGATGGCGAAAAGGCGAAGAAATTGATCTTGGAGCACAAACCTGAAATCATTTTTACCGACATGAGGATGCCGAAGCTTGATGGGATCAGTCTTTTGAAATGGCTTCATTCTACCAATATCAATTGCAAAACGATCGTGGTGAGCGGGTACGATGACTTTGAGTATATGAGAAATGCAATCTACTATAAAAGCTTTGATTATTTACTCAAACCCATTGAGCCTGATGTGTTAAATGACACGTTGGAAAAAGCGGTCCATGAATGGAAAGAGCAGGCGCGTTCCCGAAGATGCCTGGTGGAAGAAAACAAGGTCATGAATGAAGTGAAGCCCCTTTATTGGGACCGTCTGTTCTCAAATCTGTGCCGGGCTGAAGGGGATGCCGGAGCAGCCGGGGAAAAGATAGAAGCGGAGTTCGGCATTCGTTTCGGACAATTGGAAAAAAGGATCGCCATCATTCCGATCAGGCCGATTGTCTTGAAATCCTTCCAAGGAGACAGAGATCTTGCTTTCTTCACGCTGACAAATATCTGCAATGAACTTCTCGGCAAACAGAATGATGGAGTATGTTTCAGGAACATCCATAAGGACGAAGAACTGGCGGTACTATTTTGGAATGATCAAAATCTGATCTTTTTACTCGAAGAACTTTATACTCTGATTTATCAGTTCAGTAAAATCTGCATAACGATCTCGCTGGGTGAAAATTCATTAAGCATGCAGGAAGCCTATGAGTCATCCCTGAAAGTGTGTATGCAGGGTGATTTAAGGAAGCGGGATAAAATCATCACATCTTGTATGAAACCAATGCCCCTTTTACACCTGCTGGATTATTCAAGTGATATGAAATGGGCAATCCGTACAGGTAGCCACGACGGAATTAAAGAGTTGCTTCAACAAATCTTTCAAACCCTGGAAAGCATGCACACGGTTTCTATGGAGCAGATTCAGCTCTGGGAAAATCAATTTGAGCTGCTGCGTACAAATTGGCTGAAAGAATACGAGATTGAGAGGCGGTCTTCTTTTTACCGGGGAGTGGACTACTGGAGTGAAGATGGGGCATTCTCCTTTACTAAATTCAAAAATGAAAAAACAAAAGAATTCATGGATTTGATCGACACCCTGAAGACGAAGAAATATCAAAAAGAGAAAAACAATATGCAGAGAATTGAAGAGTTTCTGCAGCAGCACTACCAGGAAGATGTCACCCTTCAGGAAATAGCAGACACCTTTTACTTGAGCAGAGAATACATCTCAAGGAAATTCAAACAGGAATACAATCTGACCATTACGGATTACTTAATGAATATACGGTTGGAAAAAGCGAAGAAGCTGCTTGAAAATCCCTATCTGAAAATCTATGAAATTGCCTATGGGGTTGGATATGGAAATGAGAAGTACTTCAGCAAGGTATTTAAAAAGCAGGTCGGGGCTACGCCCAACGAATTCAGGCGTTCCTTATTAAACTATAACTAATGGAGGTCTAAACATGGTAAACGTGACAGTATGGAATGAGAACCGCCACGAACAGAAAAGCGAAAAGGTACGCAGTGTGTACCCGGAAGGAATCCACGGAGCCATTGCTTCATTCCTGGATGAAGAATCCTTCAACGTCAAGACCGCTGTGCTTGATGATGAACAGCACGGGCTGACAGATGATGTTCTCGATTCAACCGATGTGCTTCTATGGTGGGGGCATATTGCCCATGATGAGGTGGCGGATGAGGTAGTTGGAAAAGTGAAGCAGCGCGTCCTTGATGGGATGGGGCTGATTGTCCTTCACTCCGGCCATTTCTCGAAGATCTTCAAGGAGCTGATGGGAACATCATGCGATCTGAAATGGAGAGAAGCCGATGAAAAAGAACGTATCTGGATTGTCGACCCGAGTCATCCGATAACGGCTGGGCTTGGGGAATACATCGAGCTGGAAAAAGAAGAAATGTACGGGGAGCATTTTGATATTCCGGCACCCGATCAACTGGTGATGGTGAGCTGGTTCGAAGGAGGGGAAGTATTCAGGAGCGGATGTACGTATCAGCGCGGGAACGGGAAAATCTTTTACTTCCGGCCGGGACATGAAACATACCCGACTTACTACAATAAAGAAGTACAACAAGTGATCATCAATGCCGTACGTTGGGCAAAGCCGGTGGAACGCAGCAGACCCCTATACGGGAATGCAAAGCCGCTGGAAGAGATCAAAGGATCTAACTAAAAGGAGGATAAAAACATGAGTACATTAAAAGTTGGTGTCATCGGATGCGGAAGTATCGCGCAGCATCGTCATCTGCCTGAATATGCGGGGAACAGGAACGTGGAAATCGTGGCGGTATGTGACATTGTAGAGGAACGGGCTAAGAAGACAGCGGAGAAATACGGGGCGGAAGCTTATACAAGTTATAAAGAACTCCTCTCCAATCATGAAGTAGAAGCGGTCAGTGTATGTACACCGAATTATTTACATGCACCGATTTCGATTGCCGCACTGAACGCAGGCAAGCATGTACTATGTGAAAAACCGATGGCGACTTCATCTGAAGAAGCCGAGAGTATGATTGCAGCTGCCGAAAAAAATGGCAGGAAGCTGATGATCGCACATAATCAGAGGTTTGTTCCTTCGCATCAAAAAGCAAAAGAGCTGATCGAAAAAGGGGAAGTCGGCAAGATTTACAGTTTCCGGTCTGCATTTGGCCACGGAGGTCCCGAAGGCTGGAGTGCCGATGGCAAAGACAGCTGGTTCTTTAAGAAAGATGAGGCATTCATCGGGGCGATGGGGGATCTCGGTGTCCATAAGACCGACCTGCTTCGTTACATACTGGGTGAAGAGTTCGTGGAAGTGGGCGCATTCGTCGAGACAAGTGCAAAGGAAAATGCCGATGTCGATGATACGGCAGTCTGCGTACTGAAAACGGAAAGCGGAACGATCGGCACCCTGGCTGCCAGCTGGTCCTACGTGTCCAAAGAAGACAATTCCACGATTATATATGGAGAGAAGGCAATCCTGCGATTAGAGGATGACCCGGTACATTCATTGGTTGCTCAATACACGACCGGTGAAGTGGTCAGATATGAACTTGGCGGGATCCAGACGAATGAAGACGGCGGCCAGTCGACCTCGCATGTCATCGATCAATTCGCCGCATCTGTCTTGGGGGATAAGGAACCGCCTGTCAGCGGCAGTGAAGGAATGAAGTCCCTGCAAGTAGTACTTGGTGCACTGAAATCGAATGAATCAAAAACAATCGTAAAATTATAGAGCTTGGGGTGTATGACAGCATGTCAAAACTTCGAATGGGAATCATCGGGGTTGGCGGGATCGCGCAAAGCCGCCATATCCCGGCATATAAAAAACTGGCAGACTCAGTATCGGTCGAAGCGGTCAGTGATATTAACAGATCGACTGCAGAAGCGGCTGCTGAAAAATTCAATATTCAGGGAGTGTACAATGATTACCGCGACATGTTCCCGCATGTGGATGCCGTCACGATCTGCACCCCGAATAAGTTCCATGCGGAAATTTCGATTGCCGCACTTAAAGCGGGGCTGCATGTCTTTTGTGAAAAACCAATGGCGATGACCCCGGATGAATGCCGGGCCATGATCGATGCAGCGGAGGAATCGGGGAAAGTGCTGGCGATTGCCTATCACTACCGATTCATGAAGGATTCGCGTGCCGCAAAGCGTTTCATCACCGCGAATGAAATCGGTGAACCGATCGTTGCGAGGGCGAGGGCGATCCGCCGCCGCAAAGTACCGGGCTGGGGCGTCTTTACGAACAAGGAGCTTCAGGGAGGCGGGAGCCTCATCGATTACGGGTGCCATTTTCTAGACCTTTCGCTGTGGCTGCTTGGAAATCCAAGACCCGTCGAAGTGTCCGGGACTGCCTATAACAAACTCAGCAGGATTCCGGGAGAGGTCAATCAATGGGGGGACTTCGACCGTGAGAACTTTGATGTGGATGATCATGTAACGGCTTATATCAAGTTTGATAACGGCGCATCGATGCTATTCGAGACTTCCTGGTCCGCCAATGTGAAGAGCGATGAAGAAAGCTTGAGCATATCGGGTGAAACGGGCGGTGTCGATTTGTTTCCCCTCCACATCAATCAAATGAAGCATGGAATGCTCTTGAACAGCGGCGCAGATTGGATTCCCGGTGATGATGATCCGGGTCTCCCTCAAGCTGAGAACTTCGTCAACAGCTGTCTCGGACTGGAAGAGCTGATCGTAAAACCGGAAGAGGCGATGGCCGTTTCTGAAATCGTCGATGCGATTTATAAAAGCAGTGAAACCCGCCAAAGCATCACTTTGAAATAGGAGGAACCACAGATGAAACTAGGTGTATTTACGGTATTATTCTCGCAGAAGAATCTTGATGAAATGCTTGATTATGTAAAAGATGCAGGCTTGCATGCGGTCGAAATCGGAACGGGCGGCTACCCGGGAAATGCCCATTGCGACCTTGATGCCCTTTTGGAAAGTGAAGAAAAGCGCAGTGAATACTTGGAGAAAATCACCTCCCGCGGCCTTGAAATCAGTGCGTTCAGCTGTCATGGCAACCCGATCTCACCTGAATCTTCATTCGCGGAAGAATCGCATGCGGCTTTAGAGAAAACAATCAAACTTGCCGGACTTATGAATGTCCCTGTTGTAAACTGCTTCTCGGGTACAGCCGGTGATCATGAGGGTGCCAAACATCCGAACTGGCCGGTGTCTCCATGGCCGAATGAATACGGCGACATCCTGAAGTGGCAATGGGAAGAAAAGTTGATTCCTTATTGGAAGAAGATGGGGCAGCTTGCTGAAGAGAGTGGTGTGAAAATCGGTCTGGAGCTGCACGGCGGATTCCTGGTCCACACACCTTATACATTGTTGAAACTCCGTGAAGAAACATGCGACGCAATCGGTGCCAACCTGGATCCAAGTCACCTCTGGTGGCAGGGGATCGATCCGGTGTCGGCAATCAAGATTCTTGGAAAAGAAAATGCGATCCATCATTTCCATGCAAAAGATACATATATCGACCAGGACAACGTCAACATGTACGGTCTTACTGATATGCAGCCGTATGGAAGCGTCCAGACACGTGCGTGGTCGTTCCGTTCGGTGGGCTGCGGCCACAGCTTGCAGGAATGGTCCGATATGATGAGTGCCCTGCGTACATTCGGATATGATTACGTAGTGAGCATCGAACATGAAGATCCGATCATGTCGATCGAAGAAGGATTCGGACGGGCGGTCAAAAATTTGAAATCGATCTTGATTGAAGAGCAGCCTGCGGATATGTGGTGGGTATAGGAGTATATGATGGAGTGAGGGCCCCGGCTTTGGGTTGGGGGCCTTTTTTGTACTGTGATGGGAGGGGATTTTTTGGCGGGCCCTGGAATGAGGGGTGGCGGGTCTCTGTTGGTTATACCATTATTAGGTAAGTGACGGAATTAATTCGATTTTTCGAAGATTAATGCCCAAAATCGAAAGAATAACAGCCTTTTTTCGAAGATTAATGGGTCAAATTATAAGATTCATGATTTAATCAGCGCCGTACGCTCAAGTACATGTGAATTTGACCATCATAAAAGCCCCTAACTCTACGACTCTTACCTAAATAATGCCTCCAGCAGCGAAAATACAACCCACCCCATAAAAAATAACCCGAAACCATCATTCAAAGGGTCCCGGGTTAATCATGATTCTCTTTCCTCAAAAATCAGGTCTATCCTCCAACCACTTCGTACACGCCTTCCCCGCCATGAATCCCGACAAACATATCCATCAGCGATTTCGTCAGTTTCCCGCCTTCTTCAGCATGAAGGGAAGGCTTCAAGAAAATGAGTTGCACTGCATTTTTCGTCCCGTTCCCAACCGGTGCTCGATTCGAGTCTACGAACGGACTGCCGAATGGACCGGCCTCATCTTCCGCAATGGTCAAGTTCTCCAATGAGTTATCCCGTCCGTTCAGTCCAGTATAGGTTTCTCCGGACTGCCCGACTCTTAGCTCAATCGAATCTCCCATAAGCTTGTCCAGATCATAGATCCCGATCGGTACTTCATACTGTAAAGAGAAAAAGTTATTCAGATCGATGGCCGAGTTGATGGTCGTAAGATAGTTCTGCTTTTTCACCCGCCGGTAAAGGGCTTCAGCAGAGTGCCGGTAGCGGTTCGGATCTTTTCCCGTCCGCTTGAATACGTCCCTCCACTCAGCCACACCCTCAATGTCAGTAACATTCTTATCCTGAAGTTCGAAAAAAATTGACTCTTGAAATAACTGAAGCCTTCCCTTCAGCATTTGAGGAGAATCGCCGACTTCGATATCATGGTAATGAATGACCCCGACTTTGAAACCGGGTACAACTGAAGTGATTGATGAATGTATCGTGATTTCCATTATTTTTCCTCCACAATTCGTTTGAAATAGTTTATCATAATACTCGACTGTAATCATTTATAAGGCTTATACATAAAAGGAAAGGAGGCAATCGCAATGGATTTTGATCAACTGAAGCAGGATATCATTGAATACAGCAAGGAAATCGGCATAGATAAAATAGGATTCACTACTGCCGATAGCTTTTCCGAAATGAAAAACAGGCTGATCCGGCAGGAGATACTTGGCTATCAATCAGGTTTTGAAGAAAAGGATATCGAGAAACGGGTCGATCCGTCCCTTATTTTCGACGGTCCCAAATCGATCATCGCCATTGCCCTTGCCTATCCTTCCAGGATGAAGGATGCTCCGCAAAGCAAGCGGGGAGAACGGCGTGGCATCTTCTGCAGGGCTTCATGGGGAACCGATTACCATCATGTGCTGCGGGACCGTCTTGCAACATTGGAAGATTATATCGTTTCACGAGTACCCCAAGCCCGCTTTAAGTCGATGGTCGATACAGGAGAACTTGTGGACCGTGCTGTTGCCGAACGTGCGGGGATCGGCTGGAGCGGAAAAAACTGTTCCATCATAACCCCTGAATTCGGTTCCTATGTGTATCTTGGTGAAATGGTGACCAATCTTCCTTTTGAACCTGATGAACCGATGGAGGATCAGTGCGGTACATGCAACAAATGTGTGGACGTCTGTCCGACAGGTGCTTTGATCGAAGGCGGACAGCTGGATGCACAGAAATGCATTGCATTTTTAACGCAGACAAAAGGTTTTCTCGCCGATGAGTACCGGGTCAAACTCGGAAATCGATTATACGGCTGTGATACCTGCCAGACCGTATGTCCCGAAAATAAAGGGAAGGACTTTCATTTCCATAAAGAAATGGAGCCGGACCCGGAAATTGCGAAGCCTTTGTTAAAACCGCTGCTCACGATCAGCAACCGTGAATTCAAGGAAAGGTACGGGCATGTTTCGGGCTCTTGGAGAGGCAAGAAGCCGATTCAGCGGAATGCCATCATTGCCCTTGCCCATTACAAAGACGAGACTGCGATTGAAGATTTGATTGAAGTGATGAAAAACGATGTGCGTCCGGTCATGCGCGGCACCGCAGCGTGGGCCCTTGGTAAAATCGGGGGAAGCGAAGCGGAAGAAGCATTGCTCACACAGCAAGTGATTGAGGAAGATGACGAGGTGCTGGCTGAAATTGAAAAGGGCATGGTGATGCTTGCACCTGATGCGGGATAAGGATAAATCCAAAGGAAAGTTGGATTTATCCTTTTTTGTTGTGAAAAAGGCGTTCCCTTCATAGAAATGAAAAGAGGAGGGAAGACGATGATCAGAAAACTGCTGATGGATACGATAAATGATGTGATCGGTGAATATACGACCAGGGGACTGTCCCATTTTCAGCATGAGAAAGTAAAAAGGAAGAAAGAATCCTGTGAAAAAAGGGATGCGGAAATCGTCAAAGTGGAAGCGGCAGGCATGGTGAAAGAGATTTCCAGACGGCCCGATGAAACCCAGACAGTCCTGTATGATATTCATTATAAATATTTGGTGAGACAAGGATCGTTTATTTATTTGGAAGAAGAAGTGGAAAATCGGCGAGCGGTGTATTACGACGGCCGCTTTTATAGTGATGAAGAGGTGACAGCAGCGGTTGATCAGCCAGTAACCACCGAAGAAAATTCCCTCTCGGACGGTGAAAGGGTCACATACCAGTACAATCGGTTAAAGGCAGTTCAATATGCGGAGAAATGGTGGAATACGTATAATCCGGCTTACAGGAAGTTCGAGAATGACTGCACGAATTTTATCTCACAGTGCCTGCATGCCGGTGATGCACCCATGCGGGGTTATCCTTCACAAGGAAAAGGATGGTGGATGAGGAACAACAGGTGGAGCTACAGCTGGACGGTGGCAAATTCGATGCGGCTGCATCTGCCCCAATCCACAATCGGACTGCGGGCCAGGGAGGTGGAGGGCCCGCATAAACTGAAGCTGGGTGATGTCATCTGCTATGATTTCGAAGGAGACGGGCGCTACGACCACACGACGATCGTGACGGGGCGTGACGCTGATGGCATGCCTCTTGTCAATGCACATACCTTCAACAGCAGGATGAGATATTGGAAGTATGAAGATTCTACTGCTTACACACCTAAGATCAAATATAAGTTTTACTCGATCGTGGATGATCGTTAAGTGTTGTCCTCCCGCCGATAAATGGTATAATGTCACATAGAGTTTTATGAATGAGGTGACAAACATGGGAGTACATGTTGTACTATATCAACCAGAGATCCCGGCAAATACGGGAAATATTGCAAGAACGTGTGCAGCCACCGATACGACGCTGCATTTGATCCGGCCGCTGGGATTTTCAACGGATGATAAAATGTTGAAGAGAGCGGGCCTTGATTACTGGCAATATGTAAATATCGTTTACTATGATTCGCTTGATGAATTTTTTGAGAAGAACGAAGGCGGGGAGTTCTTCTATCTGACCAAATATGGAAAGATTCCGCACTCGGATTTTGATTACAGTGTTGAAGATAAAGACTATTACTTCATTTTCGGAAGGGAAACAACGGGGCTGCCGGATGACGTGATCCAAAATAACCTGGATCGAGCCCTGAGAATTCCGATGAATGAGAATGTACGTTCATTGAACCTGTCCAATACGGCAGCCATCCTGATTTATGAGGCCTTAAGGCAGCGTGATTATCCGGGTCTTCATAGAGAATTGCCGAAATAATAAGGAAGGGATGAAAATCAAATGATTTTCATTCCTTTTTTTAATTGGCTTATACTATAGGAAATGAAGCTAGGAGGAGAAGTACATAATGAATCAGACAATTGAAACCATCTTGAATCATCGTTCGATCCGACATTTTAGAAATGAGGCGCTGACCGACGAGCAGATCCGGACCATCGTCCAAAGCGCACAGGCAGCAAGTACGTCGAGCTATATTCAGGCTTACACGATCATCGGTGTGAAGGATCCTCTTAAAAAGAAAAAACTTGCCGAGCTTGCAGGCAATCAGAGCTATGTAGAGGAGAATGGCCACTTCTTCGTGTTCTGTGCTGACTTGTACAGGCATGAAAACATCGGGAAATGGGAAAATTCTGATGTGATCCACTCATTGGAAAGTACAGAGAAATTCATGGTGGCACTGATCGATGCCTCACTTGCCGCACAGAACGCCTCGATTGCAGCCGAATCAATGGGGATGGGCATCTGCTATATTGGCGGCATCCGCAACGATTTGGAAGCAGTGAGTGAAGTGCTGGAGCTTCCTAATCGTGTGATTCCGCTATTCGGACTGGCTGTAGGATATCCGGCGGGGGATTCAAGCGTCAAGCCGCGCCTCCCGATGGCTGCCGTCTATCATGAGGATGGGTATAATGCTGATGAAGCCGGAATGAAAGCAGAATTGGACCGTTATGATGAAACGATTTCTTCCTATTATCATGAGCGCACCGGCGGCAAACGATCCGACCGCTGGACCGGGCAGATGGCGAAGATGCTGTCAGGGAAGAAGAGAATGTATATGAAGGAATTCGTACAGGGGCGCGGGTTTGATAAGCGTTGAGGAAAAGCAGAAATAATTCAAAAAACCCCGGGAAAGCGTGAGCTTTCCCGGGGTTTTTTGTAACTTAGTTTGAACCTGGCTTGTCGTTATATCCAGCAGTGAAGATTGCTGAAAGGAACGCCGCAGTCACACCTAAAATAATGATTGTACCCATAATCGGTAAACCTCCAGTTTCATATTCCACAGTCTGTCTTTAGTATAGCCTATTTTTTAAAAGTTGTGAATGAAAGTGGAATATTTTTGTTACAAATTCATTAACTTGAAAGGTGGATTAATCAGAACTTCTTAACATGTTAGAGTGAACAAGCGCATAGAGTATATTAATCGTCTCTCATTAAGCGACAGGGGGAGGTCCATATGGATATTTTAAGAAAAGTTGAACATTACCGCGAAGAAGAAGTGAAACTGAAATGGGAAGGGACGTTTGCTCAGTACCTGGAATTGCTAAAAGAAAAGCCTTGGATTGGTCAATCAGCTCACTCTAGAGTCTACAATATGATCAAGGATGCCGGGGTCGAAGAAGTAGATGGGAAACGACGATATAAATTCTTCAGCAATCAGTTATTTGGGTTAGAAGAGGCGCTGGAAAGACTTGTGGAAGAGTATTTTCATCCTGCTGCGAAACGGCTGGATGTCAGAAAGAGGATCCTATTGTTGATGGGGCCGGTCAGTGGAGGTAAATCGACGCTTGTATCCATGATGAAACGAGGTTTGGAACAGTATTCACGTACAGACCGGGGAGCTGTTTTTGCCATTAAGGGTTGTCCAATGCATGAAGATCCGCTGCATTTGATCCCGCAGCATTTACGCGAGGATTTCCATCAGGAGTACGGAATCCGTATCGAAGGGAATCTTTCACCACTGAATACAATGAGGCTTGAACAGGAATATCAGGGACGGATCGAGGATGTCCTGGTAGAGAGGGTCTTCTTCTCGGAAGACAAACGTGTCGGGATCGGTACGTTCAGCCCATCCGATCCGAAGTCCCAGGATATTGCCGATTTGACGGGGAGCATCGATTTCTCGACGATCGCTGAATACGGTTCCGAATCAGATCCGCGCGCATACCGTTTTGATGGTGAGTTGAATAAAGCAAACCGCGGCTTGATGGAGTTCCAGGAAATGCTGAAGTGTGATGAGAAATTCCTATGGCACTTACTTTCCCTTACCCAGGAAGGGAATTTCAAAGCCGGGCGGTTTGCGTTGATTTCAGCGGATGAGCTGATCGTGGCGCATACCAATGAAACAGAGTACCGGTCCTTCATTTCGAATAAGAAAAATGAGGCATTGCACTCACGTATCATCGTAATGCCGGTTCCATATAATTTGAAAGTGACCCAGGAAGAGAAGATATATGAAAAGATGATCGGGGAAAGTGACGTCTCGAACGTCCATGTTGCACCTCATACAATGCGGGTAGCGGCGATGTTCACCATCCTGACCAGGCTGAAAGAACCGAAGCGCGGCGACATTGACCTGATCAAGAAAATGCGCCTGTACGACGGGGAGAGTGTGGAAGGCTTCAACTCCGCGGATGTCGACGAAATGAAGAAAGAATACCAGGATGAGGGAATGAGCGGAATCGATCCGCGTTATGTGATCAATCGGATTTCATCTACGATCATTCGTAAAGAGGTACCGACCATTAACGCGCTTGATGTCCTGAGGGCCCTGAAGGAAGGGCTGGATCAACATCCATCCATCACCAATGAGCTTAGGGAAAGATATCTTAATTTCATTTCGCTTGCCAGAAAAGAATATGATGACATTGCGAAGAAAGAAGTCCAGAAAGCATTTGTGTATTCATATGAAGAATCGGCTAAAACGCTTATGGATAATTACCTGGATAATGTCGAGGCTTATTGCAACAAAGCGAAGCTTCATGATCCATTGACCGGTGAAGAAATCAATCCTGATGAAAAATTGATGCGTTCAATCGAGGAGCAGATCGGCATTTCTGAAAATGCGAAAAAAGCATTCCGTGAAGAGATCCTCATCCGCATCTCGGCTTATGCGCGCAAAGGAAAGCGGTTTGACTACAATTCACACGACCGCCTTCGTGAAGCAATCCAGAAAAAGCTGTTTGCCGACCTTAAGGATGTCGTCAAAATCACCACATCCACAAAAACGCCTGATGAACAGCAGCTCAAAAAAGTCAACGAAGTCGTCGCCCGCCTCATCGACGAGCACGGCTACAACTCAACATCAGCGAACGAACTGCTCCGCTACGTCGGAAGCCTGCTGAATCGATAAAAGTTTGAAATTGAAGGGGATGTCTTAGCACATCCTCTTTTTTATGGTCTCCTACAAAGATTATATTTTTTTCTGTTTTAACTTGCTGCCAGCGGATGATTGGAGTGCAAGACGAAGACTCCTGCGGGAAAAGTAGCTTATGTGAGACCTGTCCAGCTCCAGGGCTTAGAGGCACATGGCATAAGTCAACTCGTCCAAGAAGGCAAATAACGCCTTCGTGGCCGATTCGCCTTATGCCACCCGCCTCTGAGCAAAGCCCTTCCGCTTTTCTAACCCGCAGGAGCGCAGCGACGAGGAGCATTCCTGTTATAAAGTAAATTGCGTTTCTATCGAAGTTTTTGCGATGTGCATAAAAAAAGCCCCCTTGGTACGATAGAGAGTGTCATGCATGACCTCGAATTAAGTACCGAAGGGAGACTTCAATTATGGATTTTACACAAAATAAACGACTTAA
>NZ_MINN01000078.1 GCF_001877785.1 Rossellomorea aquimaris
ATTCGTCTGGTGATTATGGCGAAGAGGTCACACCCGTTCCCATGCCGAACACGGAAGTTAAGCTCTTCAGCGCCGATGGTAGTTGGGGGCTCTCCCCCTGTGAGAGTAGGACATCGCCAGGCAAATAGAAAAGAGCAGCTCAGAAATGGGCTGTTTTTTTGCGGTTTTATCGGTTTATATATAATTTTTGGTGAAAAAGTGGGTGGAGGACGTTCGTTATGGGCTGAAATCGCCGTGATTTTTAGGGTGGGGGCGTATATATTATCAAAAACGATGGGTTTATTATCAAAAATCCCGATATATTATCAAAAACGTCCCTTTTATTATCAAAAATCCAATTATATTATCAAAACCGTATTTCGCAGCCGGGCGGCTCCACGACTGGCGACGGTCGGCAACCGATTTTCTATCAGCCCCATCCCAATATCCAGTGATTCCCCCAACCCCATCAACACCCAAAAACTCGCCACCCATCATTTCTACAAACTTTTTTAACAAGACATACACAGACTGGGCCCTTTCTACATAAGATAAAAGTACACTTGATAATTCTGTTAGTTTAAAAGTTTTAAATACTGTATACAATTGGAGCGCTTGGGGCACAATAGATTGTATGGAGGTGGAGAACCTTATGATGAATGCAGAGCGTAAGGCGGTTGAAGAGCAGTGTATTGTGTGTCAAAGTGAGAAGTCGGTCGGAATCCATCTATACACATCATTTATTTGTACGGAATGTGAACGGGAAATGGTCCAGACGGAGACAAATGATCCGGTGTACAAATTGTTTGTCCAGCGATTGAAAAAAGTGAATACCCCTCAAATTTATTCATAACCAGGTGATAGACAGCTTGGTTATGATTTTTTTAGTTTAAGAACATAAAATATGGTACGATGAAGATTGATATTTGAGGTGAGAGAGAGGGGTAATCATGAAGGTTGATCAAGCGAGGATGCCTCTTATTGAAGCGATTGAAAGGCATCTTGAGAAAAAGCCTATCTCGTTTCATGTACCTGGTCATAAAAATGGTTTATTCATAGATGAGAAGGACAAGCAGTTTTTTTATAAAAGGGATTTGACGGAGCTGACTGGGTTGGATGATCTTCATGATCCGCAGGAATCAATAAAGGATGCTGAGGCGCTGCTCAGTGATCTGTATGGAAGCAGGAAGAGCTACTTTCTGGTGAACGGCAGTACGGCAGGGAATATTGCAGCGATACTCGCATCGTGTTCCCAGGGAGAGACTGTTTTGGTACAAAGGAATTGCCATAAGTCCGTTATGAATGGAATAAAGCTTGCGAGGGCTGCACCTGTCATAATAGAAACAGAGTGGGATGCAGAAGGAAAAATGCCGACCGGGGTCAGTATTGAGTCGGTCAGGGAGACGATGAAGGATTTCCCTGATGCCAAGGCATGTGTGCTCACGTATCCTACCTATTATGGAATGACTTTTGATTTGAAATTATTAATCGATGAACTTCACCAACACGGAGTGATCTGTATCATTGACGAAGCCCACGGTCCTCATTTTCAGCTGGGGGACCCGTTCCCTGCGTCGGCGCTTGATCTGGGAGGGGATATTGTCATTCACTCGGCACATAAAATGCTCCCTGCGATGACAATGGGATCTTTTTTACATATAGGAAGTGACCGGGTCAATGAAGGAAAGGTAAAGGAATACTTATCGATCCTGCAGTCAAGCAGTCCCTCTTACCCGATCATGGCTTCACTTGATTATGCCAGATCCTACTTAGGGACAATGACAGCAGCGGATATAAAAAGGAATATTGATGTAATCAATGAATTCATACAAGCTTTAGGTAGAATTCATGAGGGATTATCGGTGAAGCGTACAGATGACCCATTGAAGCTGTTACTTTCCATGAAGGGTAAGTCGGGATATGATCTTCAGCGGCTGTTGGAGAGAGAAGGCATCTTTTGTGAACTCGCAGATCCTTATTATGTTCTGCTGATCCTGCCATTAATGAAAGAAAGCTTTTCGTTTCCTTATAAGGAAGCAGCCGGGCGCATCCATGCTGCATTGAGTAAGGAAGAGGTTCCGCGACAAGCAGGAGACGTCCCAAAGGCAGTAAGAAAGAAACAGCATACTTACACGGAACTTGCATTAACCCACGAAGAAATGGATGATAAGGAAGAGGAGTGGGTATCATTAACCGGATCTGCGGGCGAAATCTCGGCCCGGATGATCACTCCGTATCCGCCGGGTATCCCCTTGCTGATCCCGGGTGAGAGGATTTCAGAAGAAACAATTGCAAGACTGGGACAATACATGAAGAATAAAGCAAACATACAGGGAGATCACCGTTTGGATGAAAACCGTGTATGCGTGTATCGATAGATGGAGGGTTAAGAGAAATGAGACAAGGAAGATTTATTACAGTCGAAGGCCCTGATGGTGCGGGAAAGTCTACAATACTCAATGAACTTTACAACAAGCTCGTTGAAGAAGGCCGCGACGTTGTAAAAACACGGGAGCCGGGCGGCGTGTCCATTGCTGAACAGATCAGGGAAGTCATTTTAACTAAAGAAAATACGGCGATGGACATCCGCACGGAGGCATTGCTGTATGCAGCGGCAAGGCGCCAGCATCTGGTAGAAGTCGTCATCCCTGCACTTGAAAAAGGGTCCATTGTCATCTGTGACCGGTTCATTGACAGCTCACTCGCTTACCAGGGAAAAGGACGGGGCATAGGGATGACAGAAGTGATGAACATTAATCAATTTGCGATCGAGGATAAGATGCCGGATCTTACACTTTATTTCGATATAGCCCCTGAAGAAGGCTTAAAAAGAATCGCCGGTCATGATGGCCGGGAAGTAAATCGGTTAGATCTCGAGTCCCTTGATTTCCACCAAAAGGTTTATGAGGGTTATCAATCTCTCATCGAACAACATCCAGACCGGATCAAGGTGGTGGACGCAAGCAAAAGCAAAGAAGAAGTTTTCGCATCAGCATACGACATCGTAAAAAGATTTATAGGGTAACCGTTATAAAGGCAGCTTCTATATGACAGAATGGTCAATAAGGGGCTGTTTTTTATTATAAGTGGGATGTCAGCCCAACCCATTTATTGATATAATAGAAGGAAGTATATGTCTTTGAAACGGAGGAAAGCGGCATATGAAAGTCATTATGGCTGTTGTTCAAGATAAAGATAGCAATCGTTTATCCAATGCGTTGATGGACCACAATTTTCGTTCGACAAAACTTGCAAGCACCGGGGGCTTCCTGAAATCAGGGAATACCACATTCATCATCGGAACGGAAGATATCCGCGTCGACAAAGCTCTGCAGGTGATCAAAGATAATTGCAAATCGCGCGATCAGCTTGTTGCGCCCGTTTCCCCAATGGGAGGGAACGCAGATTCGTATGTTCCTTATCCGGTAGAGGTGGAGGTCGGTGGCGCCACAGTGTTTGTTCTGCCTGTCGATCAGTTCCACCAGTTTTAGTCAAAAGGGGTTTAACATATGAAGATCAATCAGGATACCCGTGTATCTTTAGATAAACTTCACAAGGAAAGCAAGTCGGCAGGTACCAGCCAGGCTAAGTTCGGGCAGCTCGTCCAAAAACATGATCAAAAAATGCAGATGGACCAGCTCAGTAACCTTCTGGCCACGATTGAAGACGCCGGCAGCCGCCTGGCAAAGTCCCGGAATTTCAAGGATCTTGCAAAGTATAAAACGTTGGTGAAGAAATTTGTGAGAGAAGCAGTTGAATTTGGCATGGATCTTAAACAGTCCCATACATGGAATCAGTACGGCGAAGGAAGAAAGCTTAATATTGTGGAAACGATCGACAGTGAGCTTGTCGAACTGACCGAAGCTGTCATGGATAAAGAGAAGAAGTCGATCGATGTATTGGGGGAAATCGGAGAAATAAAGGGATTGCTGATCAATCTCTATATGTAAGTGAGTGGTTCAGATGAAGTTTGAAGAAATACAATCGTTTCAGCCTGTGGTTCTTCAGATGCTTCAAAACAGCATCATGAAGGACCGGGTTGCACATGCCTATTTATTCGAAGGAGAAAAAGGGACACGGAAAAGGGAAGTGGGCTTCCTGTTTGCGAAAGCCCTGCTCTGTGAAAACCGCACGGACGGAAAAGCATGCGAGGAGTGCAATAACTGCAGGCGTGTCAGCAATGGAAATCATCCGGACCTCCATCTGGTTGAGCCGGACGGTCTTTCGATAAAAAAAGAGCAGATAAAATCGCTTCAAGAAGAGTTCTCCAAAACCGGGGTCGAATCGAAAAAGAAGATTTATATCATTGTTCACAGTGATAAGATGACGGCCAATGCCGCTAACAGTCTCCTGAAATTCCTTGAGGAGCCCCTTGCGGATGCGACGGCGATCCTGATCACGGAGAATATTCATAGAATGCTGCCTACCATTCTTTCAAGGTGCCAGACCATTTCTTTCAAACCGCTTCCAAAAGAATATTTGACAAAACAGCTGCTGGACGAGGGAATGCCGACTCATATGGCGCCGCTGGCTGCTAACTTGACAAACCGATATGAGGAAGCTGTAGAAATATGTCAAAATGAGTGGTTTGCACAAGCAAGAATAATAGTGTTAAAATTATATGAAGTCCTCCAGAAAAGTCCCTTCCAGGCAATGGTGAAGATTCAAGAGGATTTTGTACAGCACTTCAAAGAAAAAGATCAAGTTGATCGAGCATTGGATCTTTTACTTCTAATATATAAAGACTTACTTCAAATCCAGTTAGGAAAAGAAGAACAGCTCGTCTACCCGGACCTAAAGGAAAAATGGAAATCAGACGCACTTCAAGTATCGACAAACCGTCTTTCTACTAGTATGACGGCGATACTTGAAGCAAAACGCAAGTTAAACGCCAATATGAATTCTCAGCTGCTGGTAGAACAGCTTATGCTAAAACTGCAGGGGTGATGGTCCTTTGTACGATGTTGTAGGAGTACGCTTTAAAAAAGCGGGAAAAATCTATTATTTCGATCCGGGCGAACTCGATATCCATAAAAATAATTATGTGATTGTTGAAACGGTCCGCGGGGTCGAATTTGGAAAAGTAGTCGTAGAAAGAAAGCAAGTCGGTGAAAATGATGTAGTGCTTCCTTTGAAAAAGGTTATCCGGATCGCGGATCAGAAGGATCGGCTGACGGTGGAAGAAAATAAAACTTCCGCCCAGGAAGCCTACGATGTATGTTGTGATAAAATCAGTCAGCATCAATTAGATATGAAATTAGTAGATGTAGAATATACATTTGATCGTAACAAAGTCATATTTTATTTTACAGCTGATGGGCGTGTTGATTTCCGGGAGCTGGTGAAAGACCTGGCTTCTATTTTCCGTACGCGGATTGAACTTCGTCAGATTGGCGTTCGTGACGAAGCTAAAATGCTCGGGGGTATCGGTCCTTGTGGCCGTATGCTTTGTTGTTCGACCTTTTTGGGAGATTTTGAACCGGTATCCATTAAAATGGCGAAAGATCAAAATCTATCTCTTAATCCTACCAAGATCTCAGGGCTTTGCGGCCGCTTGATGTGTTGTCTTAAATACGAAAATGACGAATATGAAGCAGCCAAAGCGGAATTGCCTGATATTGGCGAAGTGATTAAGACACCTCACGGGAAAGGTAAAGTGGTAGGTCTTAATATTCTTGAGCGTGTTCTTCAAGTAGATATAAAAGATGCGGAACGTGTATTGGAATTCACTTTAGATGAAATAATGAACGAAGGTGCCGTGTCATTCCAAGCCACAGAGTAACGGGGTGTAGTGTCGTGGATAAAAAAGAGTTCTTTGATTCAGTCAGCAATATGGAACAGCAGATTGGTGATCTATACAATCAACTAGGCGAGCTTAAGCAATGCCTTGCCGAAATGCTTGAGGAAAATAATGCCCTCAAGCTTGAAAACGAACATTTGCGCCGAAGACTGGAACAGACTGAGAACTCACCGAAAAAGGTTCAAACAACTGGCGATGCGGGTACGGCGAGTGAGTCGGACTTAGAAGATAAACAACTGGATATCGGGGAAGGATACGATAATCTTGCCCGGCTTTACCAGGAAGGCTTCCATATATGCAATATCCACTTTGGAAGTCCGCGCAAAGACGAGGATTGCTTGTTCTGCCTGTCTTTCTTAAATAAGAAATAAAGCATGACCTGTAATGCCTAGAATTAGATAAATGATGAAAAGGGCTGATCCATTCAGAAGGGATTGGTCCTTTTTGTTGAACAAGCGGAGGAAACACATGGTTGTATTAAAAGACGATGAAAGATTGGATTATCTGCTGGCAGAAAATATGAGGATCATTCAAAGCCCGTCGGTATTTTCCTTTTCCCTGGATGCGGTACTGCTTGCGCGCTTCAGCTATCTTCCTTTGAAAAGAGGGAAAGTGGTGGATCTATGTTCCGGAAATGGAATCATCCCGCTGCTTTTAAGCGCACGGACCAAGGTTGAAATCACCGGGGTGGAAATCCAGGAGCGTCTGCTCGATATGGCAGAAAGAAGCATTCAGTATAATGAGGTAGAGGATCAGGTTACGATGAAGCTTGGCGATGTAAAAGAAATAAACAAACTGCTGCATCATTCCCATTTTGATGTGGTGACGTGCAACCCGCCTTATTTCGAAACCGTCCCGACCTCAATGCAAAACCTGAATGAACATTATACCATTGCGCGCCATGAGGTCCTCTGCACCTTGGAGGACACGATCCAGGCTGCAAGCTACCTGCTGAAGCAAGGCGGAAAAGCTTCTTTCGTACACAGGCCGGGAAGGCTGATGGATATCCTGTCCCTGATGAGGAAGCACCGTCTTGAACCGAAGCGGATGAGGCTCGTCTATCCGAGGGAGGGAAAAGAGGCAAATACGCTTTTGATCGAAGGAATCAAAGACGGAAAACCTGATTTAAAGATACTCCCGCCTCTATTTGTCTACAATGAGAAAAACGAATATTCTCAGGAGGTTTATGAAATGCTTTATGGAAAAGAATAATCCCAGGAGGTGAAACCCATCATGAATCAGCAAAAAAGTTATCAGGAAACCGGCAAAGGCAGCCTCTATCTTGTCCCCACCCCAATCGGGAATCTTGAAGACATGACATTCAGGGCAATTCGCATCATGAAGGAAGCCGATGTCATTGCAGCAGAGGATACAAGAAATACAAAGAAGCTAAGCAACTACTTTGAAATCGATACCCCGATCATCAGTTATCATGAGCATAATAAAGAATCGAGTGGTCCAAAACTCATTGATAGAATGGAACAGGGTCAAACGGTCGCGCTGGTCAGCGACGCAGGGATGCCCTCCATTTCCGATCCGGGTTATGAACTGGTGCAGGCAGCCATAGAAAATAATCTGGCCGTCATCCCTCTGCCGGGTGCAAATGCTGCATTGACGGCATTGATTGCTTCGGGACTTGCCCCCCAGCCGTTTTATTTTTACGGCTTCCTTCATAGGGGAAAGAAAGAGAAACGTGCTGAACTCGAACAGCTCCGGTCATTGAAGAATACATTTATCCTGTATGAATCCCCTCATAGATTGAAGGAAACACTGAAGGAATTGCATTTGGCACTCGGAAATCGGCAGGTTGTCATTTGCCGTGAACTGACAAAGAAATTCGAAGAGTTCATCCGCGGTTCTTTGGATGAAGTGTTGGAGTGGGCAGAAAACGGTGAGATCAGGGGCGAATTCTGTGTAATGGTCGAAGGCAATGCCCATCAGGTAGAAGAGGAACAGGAAGAATGGTGGAACGGCTATTCGATAGAAGACCACGTTCAATATTATATAGAAGTAAAAGAAATGACTTCAAAATTGGCAATCAAAGAAGTCGCGAAGGAAAGAAATCTCCCTAAGAGGGAAGTGTATCAGGCATTCCATGTTGAGAAATAAAAAAAGGGCTGAGTACATCATGACTCAGCCCTTGTATTTATATCAATGATTAATTTTTTTGAAAAGAATCCTGGATTTCTTTGATTAATTGTTCTGCACCTTCACGGCTAAGGATTAATTTGCCGTCAGCAAGCTTGATGTTATCATCAGATACTTCACCAGTGATTTGGCAAGTCATGCTTGGCTTGTATTTCTTTAAGATGATTCTTTCGTCGTCCACGTAGATCTCAAGCGCATCCTTCTCAGCGATGCCAAGTGTACGGCGAAGTTCGATTGGAATAACGACACGACCTAATTCGTCAACTTTTCTTACAATACCTGTAGATTTCATATAATTTTCTCCTCCAAAGAATGATTTTATTTTATCTCTCTAGTTTGTTAAAGGTTCGTCAATATTCGACATTTTTCTGTATCTGGTAATATCATACCAACGATTTTATATATCGTCAATAATTTAATTTGTAAATTTTTTAAAATGGTTTCCAAAGAGAAAGTTGATATGACAAGCTTTACGAACTATTGTAAATAATTGTATTACCAATTTAATATTATTGTAATCAACAGAGATTTGTCGAAAAATCTTTTCGAATGCAATAATTCGACATTAATCGACATATTCCGTCTCTCTTTTCGACATCATTAGAGAGATGGACAGTGCAGTTGCAGAATCCCTATATTTTAGGTATATTTTGATGAGATAAGCGGTTAAGATAATAGGTAAGAATATAGAATAAAACCCACTTTATACCATTCGGTTCAACTGAAATGTTTATGTGGGCATTATTATAGAAAAAAAAGAGGAGGAAGCGAAAGTGGAAGAAAAATTGAACACCTTCTATATTACAACACCAATCTACTATCCAAGCGGTAATTTACATATTGGCCATGCCTATACGACGGTGGCCGGAGATGCGATGGCCCGTTATAAAAGAATGCGCGGATACGATGTCAGATATTTAACGGGTACTGATGAGCACGGACAAAAAATCCAGCGTAAAGCGGAAGAGCAGGGTGTAAGTCCGCAAAGCTATGTGGATGACATCGTGAGCGGCATTAAAGATTTATGGGGGAAACTTGACATTTCCTATGATGATTTCATCCGGACGACTGAAAAGCGTCATAAAGATATTGTCGAAAAAATCTTTAAGCAGCTTTTAGATCAGGGCGATATCTACCTTGATCAATACGAGGGCTGGTACTGTACGCCGTGTGAATCCTTCTTCACTGAAAGGCAGCTCGAGAATGGGAACTGCCCTGACTGCGGCCGTCCTGTTGAAAAAGTGAAGGAAGAATCCTACTTCTTCAAGATGAGCAACTATGTGGACCGTCTGCTTACTTATTATAATGAAAATCCTGAATTTATCCAGCCTGAATCACGTAAAAACGAGATGATCAACAACTTCATCAAGCCCGGTCTCGAAGACCTTGCTGTTTCGCGGACCACTTTCGATTGGGGAGTAAAGGTCCCGGGTGATCCCAAGCATGTGATTTATGTATGGATTGATGCGTTATCCAATTATATCACGTCGCTTGGCTACGGCAGTGAGAATGACAAGAACTACCTGAAGTACTGGCCTGCGGATGTTCATTTGGTCGGAAAGGAAATCGTCCGTTTCCATACCATCTATTGGCCGATTATGCTGATGGCATTGGACCTTCCGCTTCCGAAAAAGGTATTTGCCCATGGCTGGCTTCTGATGAAAGACGGCAAAATGTCGAAGTCCAAAGGAAATGTAGTCGATCCTGTCACGCTGATCGACCGTTATGGCCTCGATTCACTCCGTTACTATTTATTAAGGGAAGTTCCATTCGGCTCTGACGGGGTATTCACTCCGGAAGGGTTTGTCGAACGGATCAATTTCGATCTTGCGAATGACCTCGGTAACTTATTGAACAGAACCGTTGCCATGATTAATAAATATTTCGACGGTGTCATCCCTGCCTATGCCGGTTCCGATGGAGAGTTCGATCAGAATTTGTTGAACATCAACAAGGAAACGGTGAATAAATACGAAGAAGCAATGGAAAATATGGAGTTCTCGGTTGCTTTAGCAATTCTGTGGCAGCTCGTGAGCCGCACGAACAAGTATATTGATGAAACACAGCCTTGGGCCCTTGCAAAAGAAGAAGAAAAGAAAGCCGAATTGGGCAGTGTGATGAGCCATCTGGCAGAATCATTGAGAAGAGTGGCCGTCCTGTTACAGCCGTTCTTGACAAGAACACCGAAGAAAATCTTTGAACAGCTGAATCTTCATGATGAGAAACTTCAAACATGGGAAAGCCTGGAGGAATTCGGGGCCATCCCTGAAGGAACTGAAGTGGTGAAGAAAGGCGAGCCGATCTTCCCGCGTCTTGATCTGCAGGAAGAGGTTGACTTTATCAAAGAGAAAATGCAGGGAAGCAAGCCTGCCCAAGAAGAAAAAGCAGCTGCACCAGCACCGGAAGAGAGTGATGAAATCACCATTGATGATTTCATGAAAGTAGAGCTCAGAGTAGCCCAGGTCGTAAATGCTGAACCTGTAAAAAAAGCAGACAAACTCCTGAAAATTCAACTTGATCTCGGCTATGAAAAGAGACAAGTCGTATCAGGAATCGCGAAACACTATAAGCCGGAAGAGTTAGTCGGTAAAAAAGTCATCTGTGTAACGAACCTAAAGCCGGTTAAATTACGCGGCGAACTCTCCCAGGGAATGATCCTGGCAGGAGAAGAAAACGGTACACTATCACTCGCAACAGTGGCTGAAACACTGCCAAACGGAACGAAAGTAAAATAAATACACGAAAGGATGTTCCACGTGGAACATCCTTTCGTTATATCAACATAATTAATATCGGGATATTTCATACTATAAATAGTTATTACCGTTTTAAGATATTATACAGAAATAACAATGAGGGAAAATGGAATCAAATTATTTTAGAATTCACTTCAAAGTCTATACAATTAAAAGTCTATACAATTAACGGAGAAAGTTAATAATAAAGATGACAGACCTTATCCAGCTATTGATTGGAGTGCGAGACGAAGACTCCTGCGGGAAAAGCGAGACAGGTGAGACTTGTCCAGCTCCGGCGGCTAGAGGCTCGAGGTCATAAGTCAAGCAAGCCAAAAAGGCAAAGAGCGCCTTTCCGGCTTGCTCGCCTTATGTTTGTCGCCTCTGAGCAAGCCGCCTCCGCTTTTCTTCCCGCAGGAGCGCAGCGACGAGGAGGCTCACCGGCCGCCCGCGGAAAGCGAAGTCTCGCACGGAAATCAATAGCGTTATTTAGAAGGCCGTCAATGTAATTACTAACTTCCGGTGAAGCGTTAAAGTTAATATTTTCTCATCCATCCATAATTTGTAACCTAAATGTTACGTTACTGAGATGCTTGTTACTCTTTTTTATAATAAAATTACTTTGAATACGAGGAGTGTCATATATGTTATTTGATACACATGTTCATCTGAATGCTGAACAATTCAACGAAGATCTCGAGGAGGTCATCTCAAGAGCAAAAGAAGCAGGAGTCGGAAGGATGGTTGTCGTCGGCTTTGACCGCCCGACCATCGAAAGAGCCATGGAACTGGTGGGACAGTATGAATTTCTTTATGCCAGCATTGGCTGGCACCCTGTCGATGCAATTGATATGAAAGAGGAAGATCTTGCTTGGATCGAAGAACTTTCCTCTCATCCCAAAGTGGTCGCCATAGGGGAAATGGGCCTTGATTATCACTGGGATAAGTCACCGAAAGATATTCAAAAAGAAGTATTTAGAAAACAAATTCACTTAGCCAAAAAAGTAAAACTGCCGATCATCATACATAACAGGGAAGCGACTCAGGATATTGTCGATATCCTTAGGGAAGAAGGAGCTGAAGAGGTAGGCGGAATTATGCACTGCTTCAGCGGAAGTCCTGAGATCGCCCAGGAATGCGTAGATATGAATTTCTATATTTCCCTCGGCGGACCGGTGACGTTCAAGAACGCAAAAAAGCCGAAGGAAGTAGCGCAGGAAATTCCATTGGAGCGGCTGCTCATCGAAACGGATTGTCCGTTTCTTGCCCCTCATCCCAACAGAGGGAAACGGAATGAGCCTGCGTATGTAAAGCTAGTGGCAGAACAGATCGCAGAATTGAAAGGCATCTCCTTGGAAGAAGTAGAAACGATTACAACAGAAAATGCAAATAAATTATTCAACATAAACTGACATCGAATGCTGTCGAGAATTGAGGGAGCTTGTCCGAAAACGTAAAGAAAACAAAAAGTTCTACATGGCAATTGTCCATCATAGGATAACCATGTCGATAACTCTCTCTTTTCTTTTTCTCTTTTTCTCTGCATAATATGTCCTATGTTCCCTGATTTTCAATATTTTGCTAGATTAAGAAAAAAGAAGTAAGGGTTGACACTCTCTGGAATACTCTATATAATCACTCCGAGAAAAGGAGGCGTTTTTCATGAACATTCAAAACATGAAAAGCCTGTTTTCCAAGTCTTTGAGTCGAAGGAAATGGATCGCTGCTGCCGCAACCATCGCAGCATCGGCAGCTGTTTTCGGAATCCTTTTTTATGAAGGTTCCAAAAACACTGTGGCATTGACCTTAGACGGCGAGCAAAAAGAGATTAGAACGCATGCAAACACCATTCAAGATATATTAAAAGATTTAGAGATTTCAACCCGCTCAGAAGACTATTTGTATCCCTCGGGAACAACTAAGGTTACGAACAACATGAAAATCGTTTGGGAACCGGCAAAACAGGTAGAGGTATCGGTTGGTGATCAGAAGAAGAAGATCTGGACCAACGCAGATACGGTAAAAGAGTTACTATCGGAGAACAAGATCGAGACAGGGGAACATGATAAGGTCGAACCAGCCTTATCCAAAAAGATTTCAGGGGACATGAAGATTACCATCGAGGAAGCCTTTCCGCTCCAGCTTGTGGATGGGGGCAAAAAGCAAAAGGCATGGTCCACTTCGACTACGGTCGCTGACTTTTTAAAGCAACAGGGCATCTCACTTAATAAAACCGATCGCGTTGAACCGGGTTTAGACAAAGTCATCAAGCCAGATGACGTCGTAAACGTCGTTCGAGTTGAAAAAGTCACCGATGTAGTGGAAGAACCGACTGACTTTGCGGTCGTTTCTCGAAAAGACTCAGACCTTTCCAAAGGCAAGGAAAAAATCGTGCAGGAAGGGAAAAAGGGTCTTGTTGAAAAGAAATACGAAATCGTCAAAGAGAATGGAAAAGAAGTTTCCAGGAAGTTAGTCAGTGAAAACGTGGTAAAAGAAAGTCAGGATAAAATTGTGAGCGTCGGGACAAAAGTGCTTGTCGCACAGGTTTCGCGTGGAAGCTCGTCTTCTTCTTCAGCTTCTGAAGAGAGCGAGAGCGGCGGCAGGGAATTCTATGTTAGCTCCACGGCATACACCGCAAACTGTAACGGATGTTCAGGGCATACGGCGACAGGCATCAACCTTAAAGCCAACCCTGGCGCTAAAGTCATTGCTGTCGATCCTTCGGTTATTCCGCTTGGTTCAAAGGTATATGTTGAAGGGTATGGCTATGCAGTCGCAGCCGATACAGGCGGCGCAATCAAAGGGAACAAAATCGATGTTTTCTTCTCCTCGCAATCGGATGCATACCGCTGGGGAAGAAAAACAATCAAAGTGAAATTATTAGACTAAGGGCAGGAGTCTTTTTCTCCTGCTTTTTCTTTTTGTGTTGAACAGGGGACTGACCTTTCTGTATAAGCACTGAACGATTTCAGTTATAATAAAAATATTGGGTTCTACAGATTAGACGAACGTCACTGAAAATAAGTTTCAACTTTTTTGGAGGTTTTATGAAAATAAAAGAAATCATCGTCGTGGAAGGAAAAGACGATACGACAGCGATACAGCGTGCTGTATCAGCCGATACGATTGAAACAAACGGCTCTGCGGTTTCTGCTGTTACGATTGAAAAGATCAGGCATGCACAGGAAAAAAGGGGCGTCATCATTTTCACTGACCCCGATTATCCGGGTGAGCGCATCCGGAAGATTGTGAGTGAGGCCGTCCCGGGCTGCAAACATGCCTTTGTCCATAAAAAAGATGCCCTCCCGAAATCAGGCAGGGGGATCGGCGTAGAGCATGCTTCCCCTGAGATCATAAGGGAAGCCCTTCGGGAGGCCCATATGATAGAAGAGATAAATGAAGAAATCATCACGAAGGATGACCTGGTCACAGCCGGGCTGATTGGCAGTCCGCAGTCCAAGGACAGAAGAATGGCACTTGGTGAGAAACTTCGAATCGGATACACTAATGGTAAACAGCTTCATAAGCGCCTGATGATGTTCAATATCCAGAAGGATGAGTTCAAGCGTGCGCTAATGGAAATTATTCAGGAGGAAACTAATGCATAAAGATATCGCCACACCGCTGCGTACAAAAGAAATCATGGGGAAATACGGATTTTCTTTTAAAAAGAGCCTCGGTCAGAACTTCCTGATCGATCCCAATATCTTACGTAATATAACAGAATTTGCAGGCCTCTCTAAGGATACTGCAGCCATTGAAATCGGACCGGGCATAGGCGCCCTGACTGAACATCTGGCCAGGACGTCGGGAAAAGTGGTCGCATTTGAAATCGATCAGCGGCTGATCCCGATCCTTGGAGATACACTTTCACCGTATGACAATGTGAAAATCATCAATGAAGATGTGCTTGAGGCGGATGTAAAAGCGATCATCGACGAAGAATTCGCCGGCTACGAGGATATCATGGTGGTAGCCAATCTTCCGTACTACGTGACAACCCCTATCATCTTGAAGCTTCTGATGGAGCGCCTGCCGATCAGGGGGATCTGTGTCATGCTGCAAAAGGAAGTAGGAGCCCGTATCTCGGCAAAGCCCGGCACTAAGGAATACGGTTCGTTATCTATCGCTATTCAATACTATACGGAAGCAGAAATGGTCATGACAGTGCCAAAAACGGTATTTATGCCGCAGCCGAACGTAGACTCTGCAGTTATCCGCCTGACGAAGAGAGAAAAGCCTCCGGTCGACGTGATTGATGAGGACTTCTTCTTTACTGTGACACGCTCTTCCTTCGCCCAGCGGAGAAAAACGATCTTGAACAACCTGACCAGCCAGCTGCCTGACGGGAAAGAAAAGAAAGAGTATATTTTAGAGGCGTTATCGAACTCGGGAGTGGAACCGACACGAAGAGGTGAGACGCTTTCAATCAAGGAATTCGGTGCGTTGAGTGATGCGCTGTACCCTCATTTCAATTGATCGATAAACGAATAGCTGTCTTTTGGAATCAATTTTGATTTCAGGAGACAGCTTTTTTTGTTGTACTGGAGGTGGACCTGACCCTATTGGATGTTGAAAGGCACTGGGGATAGGGACAGTGGGGCTGCATTGATCGATGAACCGTTTGTGCATGCCCTGTGTTTTTCAGGTGAAGAGGGCACATTCCCAACACGTATCAAGGGGATTTCGCCAAGAGGCGCATTTATCGGTAGTGTGGCTCAATTATTTGGATTTTGGCACAATTATCCGGAAATAGGCACAATAAATATGCGTATATTAATATTCTTGATTTTTTTAAGCCAAGACCCTGGTCTGCTTCCATTTGTACTGGATTCGTTTAATTTTCCCGAAAGGCTGTTTAATAAAAAATTGTTGCTTTTCGTACAGCGGTTTGCGGCCTGAATTTAACTTGTGGAGGTGCTCTTTTTGAACTCCACTTCAAATAACAAAAGAACGGACAAAATATGCGAAAAGAGCCTTCCGAAAAGATGAGTTGCAGCGAAATTTTTTTCGGGTGCATGCTGAATGGATGCACTTTGATGAGAATGTAACACAATACTCCCCCAAAAAATATTTACATACACCCACAACCCGTGCCCTGCATAGGTTATCAAAGGGAGTCATTACGAATGAAAACAGGAAAGCGTAAGAGGGCGATTGGTGTGTTAGGACATCTGGTGGCATCAGCCCTTTATTTGCTTTTTCCTTTCCCGCTTAATGAATGCAAGGCCATGGGAGTGACGGATGTGAAAATCGAAATCAATGATGTCGTGGGTCGACTTTCTTATAAGTGTGATATCTTGTTCAGAGTCATCGATATCCGTCTGTTGGACGGACAGAGAACGGCCGTACTTTACGGGGAAGATTATCGATTAATAGCGGATGCTCCTTTTCATGATTTGAAGAAGATGGACCCTAGAGAGCAGGACCGGCTCATTCAAGAGTTCCGTTCGAAGGAAGAGCAGTCTTTTGATTTGTTCCGGCAGGATATTGAGCTCCTTAAGCAAAAACAAGAGTATACCATGACGAATGCTTATAGAGATGAGTTTAACTATTTCCAGGTTCCCGGTAAAGTTCTTCATCTTGATGGAGATCCCAGCTATTTACGAAAATGTCTAGATCTTTATGAAAGAATCGGTGTACCGGTAAAGGGGGTACATTGCAGCGAGACAGAGATGCCGAATGAAATCGGCCCCCTCATCGATAAATACAGACCGAATATAGTGGTGGTCACGGGTCACGATGCGTATTCCAAAGCAAAGGGGGCAAAGTCGGATATTAACGCTTACCGGCACTCTAAATATTTCGTCCAGGCGGTAAGGGAAGTGCGAAGGAAGTATCCCCACTTGGATCAGCTCGTCATTTTTGCAGGGGCCTGCCAGTCGCATTTTGAATCACTGATCCACGCAGGCGCGAATTTTGCCAGTTCGCCTTCAAGAGTCAATATCCATGCCTTGGACCCGGTTTATATCGTAGCAAAAATCTGTTACACCGGCTTTAAGGACTCCGTGAACGTTTGGGATGTCATCCGGAATACACTGACCGGGGATAAGGGACTCGGCGGAGTTGAAACGAAAGGTATGCTGCGCACCGGGATGCCCTATAAAATCGAAGAAGAGGAATAAATACCTTTCGACATAAACTGTAAACCTTGCAATTATCATCATGATTGCGGGGTTTATTTTTGTCAGGGAATATAGGCATTTAACCTCATTTTTAATGAAAATATCCTGGATGAAAATAGTTTACATAATTTCTCTATTACCAGGGAAAGGTAAAAGTGTAGAAAAAACGTATTTTTTGTTGAATAAAATATATTGACAGGTATTTAAATTTCTTGTTAAAATAATAAATTTATTTGACTTAAATTACATAATGTGTTATAATTTTTTTCAGTGAGGTGGAAGCGAAATGCCAAAAACATTAGCCGACATTAAAAGATCCCTTGATTCAAATCTCGGGAAACGTTTAATGCTTAAAGCAAACGGTGGACGTCGTAAAACAATTGAACGTTCAGGCGTTCTAGCCGAAACGTATCCTTCTGTATTTGTGGTCCAGCTTGACCAGGAAGAGAATGCGTTCGAACGAGTTTCTTACAGCTATGCAGATGTTCTCACTGAGACAGTCCAATTAACATTTTATGATGAAGCAACAGGAAATATCATCTTCAGCCAGCAGTAAACAAACGTTTGCTGCTTTTTTATTTGTCCTTTTTTATTATCTTTTGATGGACTATATGATGTGATGGAATGAATTAGCAGCGTTTTCTTGATCTGAACCGGCCCCAGCTGTTGATTGGAGTGGGAGACGAAGACTCCTGCGGGAGAAGTGACCAATGTGAGACCTGTCCAGCTACAGGGCTTAGAGGCAAATGTCATAAGTCAACTCGTCCAAGAAGGCAAAGAACGCCTTCGTGGCCGATTCGCCTTATGCCAAAGCCTCTGAGCAAAGCCCTTCCGCCTTTCTTCCCGCACGTGAAGCCGAGGAGCATTCCTGTTATAAAGTAAATTGCGTTTCTATCGAAGTTTTTGCGATGTGCATAAAAAAAGCCCCCTTGGTACGATAGAGAGTGTCATGCATGACCTCGAATTAAGTACCGAAGGGAGACTTCAATTATGGATTTTACACAAAATAAACGACTTAA
>NZ_MINN01000079.1 GCF_001877785.1 Rossellomorea aquimaris
AAGCTGGGGTATCTTTCCCCAAACAATTTTGAGAGAAATTATCAGCGTTCAAACCTGGACTCAATCTCATAAATTCATCTTAGGCGTTAGAGGCAATCAATCTTGGTTTTAGATTGATTGTTTCTAACGCCCCACCAAACGAAAGTGCGGTAGGGATTTCAGCTAAAACATTCTCATTTTTAGGGGTCCATTTTCTTGACAGAAGTCCAATAAACGAAAGATTCCTTCAACATCCTTTTGAACGGCCATGCCATTCATGGGTTTGAAAAGCCCGTTGAACGTCAAATCCAGCATTCGGTGTTTCATCCTGCCATTTAATTAGAACGTGGCAGTGGTTTTCGACAGGATTTTGCCCGTTTAGGCTTGGAAATTCGGTTGCAGAAGGCGTTCCTAACAAGTATCTGTTTTTTTGCGCTTAAATTCACCCCAAGAACAGATTCCTGACCCAATAAATTTTAAAAACGGCGGGACCTGTCTCCCTGGCCTTCCCTCAGTAAAAAACTCACAAAAAAGATCTATTATGACTAGACTCCCCACCATATATAGTTCATTATTCCTTTAAAGTAAAAGAGTATCTCCCAGATTAACTTCCAATAAAGGCTGGAACATCAAGATTTTACTTTAAAACACCATTGTTTATTCGAAAATATAGGTAAGCGTTTCCAATTTTAAAATCGTGACCATCTACACAAATCAGCTCAATTAAAAATTTGTATTCTGATTTGACAGATTATTTCGACTCCGTTATGATGATAAAAATTCGAACAACACAACTGAATAAATCCTTATCAAGAGCCGGGGGAGGAATCTGGTCCCGTGATCCCGCAGCAACCGTTACTTGTAACAAGGTGCTAATTCCAGCAAGCAGATGCTTGAAAGATGAGTGGATGGTATAGAATTGAACCTCTTCCTCATCGGGAGAGGTTTTTTCGTTGCAACAGAAAGTTGATGAGTCGCTGTTTCTAAACCGAGTATAACGATAAGAATACTCACACTGAAATTCACGCCCGCATCTCCTCCCATCTCATCACACCGAATCAATCGACCCAACCCCCAAGCCACGGCCAATCAATTTTCACAAAAAAGGAGAACTGTCCCATGAAAAAACAAATTCATCTAAACGGCTTTATTCAAAACTCGCCTTCACCGCATTCAACGGGTTTATGGAAGCATGAAAAAGATCAAGGTACTTCTCACAACAGTCTGGCTTATTGGATCGAAACGGCAAAGACGCTCGAACGCGGGAAATTTGATGCGATGTTCATCGCGGATGTGCTTGGTACATACAGCGTATATGAAAACAGTCATGATGCAGCGGTCAGGGGAGCGGTGCAGCTGCCTGCACATGATCCGGTCATTCCAATTTCCGCGATGGCCGCTGTTACTGAACATTTGGGATTCGCACCGACCATTTCTACTACCTATGCACAGCCTTATTCACTGGCACGGCAGTTATCGACGCTCGATCATCTGACAGGCGGAAGAGTTGCGTGGAATGTGGTTACCTCGTATCTGGAGAGTGAAGCCGTCAACCTCGGGCTGTCCGGCAGGCTTCCGAAGGAGTTGAGATATGATAGAGCCGATGAATTCCTCCAGGTTGCTTATAAATTGTGGGAGCACAGCTGGGAGGATGACGCGGTCGTTTATGATAAAGAAAATGATACCTTTGCTGATCCGGGAAAAGTTCATCCCATCAACCACGAAGGAGAATTCTTCAGTGTACCGGGACCTCATCTGGTGGAGCCGTCGCCGCAGCGCACCCCGGTATTATTCCAGGCGGGATCTTCGCCTAAAGGAAGGGATTTTGCAGCAAAGCATGCCGAAGCGGTCTTTACGAAAAATCACTCACTGGACGGTCTGAAGCTTTATACATCTGATATCCGCAGGCGGGCGGAGGAACAGGGAAGAAATCCGGCCGAGCTGCTGATCTTCCCGATGATCCTGCCAATCATCGGTTCAACGGAGGAAGAAGCATACGCGAAGTATGAAGAACTTACGAACCACGTCAGCTACGAGGGAACCGCCTCTTTATTATCAGGTCATACGGGCATTGATTTCTCGCAGTTCGATCCCGATCAGTATATCGAAGACATCGAAACGGATGCGATGCAGGGGAATCTGGATATGTACGGAAAAGATCCGAACAAAAGGTGGACCCTCCGGGAAGCAATCAAAAATCACGGCCTGGGTAACGGGACGGTAAAGTTCATCGGGACGCCTGAGCAGATTGCGGATGAAATCGAGCGTTGGGCTGTGGAAGGGGACGCGGACGGCTTCAATATCGCCCAGACGTATTCACCTGGCACCTTCACTGAGTTTGTCGACCAGGTGGTCCCTGAACTGCAGAAGCGGGGGATTTACCGGACGGAATATGAAGGATCCACCCTGAGGGAAAACATGTTTGGCAGAGGCCGGAGACATTTGCCTGCTGATCATCCTGCCAAGAAGCTTGTGCCGGTTCATTCATAAAACACTGAAAAAAGAAGGGAGAAGAAAATGAGTCAAATAGCATTATATACATGGATAGGATTTGCCGTATTTCTTGCAGCGATGTTCGTGCTGGGCTTTATCAGTATGAAAAAAACCAAAAGTGTCAGTGATTTTGCCATAGGCGGGGGAAACCTCGGCCCTTATGTCCTGGGGCTTTCCTTTGCCGCCACGTACTTAAGTGCCGCCACCTTCCTCGGTTACCCGGGCTGGTCGCATGATTGGGGGTTATCGAATCTTTGGCTGTTCCTGGCGATGATCGGCGGGGGGCCGATCGGCGTATTGATGGTAGCCAAGAAAGTCCGTAAGCTCAATAATGGACAAAAGTCACTTTCCCTTCCCGACTGGCTGGGGGATTTCTATAACAGCGATCTCCTCCGTGTCGGTACAGGGTTGATTCTTTTGTTCAATATCTTTTATATAGCCGCCCAGTTTGTGGCAGGTGCCCGCATCTTTGAATATCTGCTCGGCATGTCCTATCAGGGCGGATTGATCTTTATAGCCGTAATCGTCGTGCTTTACGTCTTTGGCGGAGGGGCATTCGCCGATATTTATACGGATGCTGTCCAGGCAGTGATGATGGCCGCGGCCGGTGTGTTTATTTTCATTTCAGGGATTGTCCTCTTCTGGAAGGGGAGCATCCAGGCGACCTTCAGCGGCATCAGCGCGAAATTGGCGGGACAGGATGCGAATCTGATCCAGGCTTTCAATCCGGACTCTTCTCATTTTTCTTCCCTTAGTTTAGTGACAGGAGCGATCGTGATTCAGTGGGCATTTGCCTCCGCCCCCCATCTCTTTAACAAAGTGCTCGGGCTGAAGAGTGAAAAGGATTTGGGGAAAATGATTTTGACGTATGTAATTACCGCCGCGTTGTCAGTTTTGGTGTTATTCGGAGGGATATACAGCAGGGCCGCCCTTGGAGATAACGTCGCTGCTCCTGATTTGGCACTGATGGAATATGCAGTCTACGCATTTCCGGCAGTCATCGTTGCACTTTTGGGAGTCGTGGTCCTTGCTGCAGCGATGTCGACAACGGATGGATTGTTCGTGTCGATTTCGACTGTATTTGCCAATGATATTTTCCTGAAAGTATTGGTGAAAAGAGGGATCGTGAAAGTGAACGGTTCGAAAGCAGAGAAGATCGCACTGCAGATCAGCCGTCTTTCAGTGCCCATCATCGGGCTCCTGGCATACTTGATTGTCCTGAAGCCGCCAGCGTACATGGGAGATATCATGTGGATAGGCATTTCAGGAATCGCAGCCGGAACGATGGGGCCGATTTTACACGCAGTGTATGCACGTAGAAAAGCATCCGCCAGGGCAGCGGAACTTTCCATGGTGATCGGACTGCTTTCTTACCTCATCCTGTACTTTGGGGGAATCGTACCAAGCACCATGGCAGCGGGAGCCGTTTCAACCTTCATCGGCATCGCCGTGATCACAGTGTTCGCCCCCATCTTAAAAGAAAAACAGCCGCAAACGAGCCAAAAACTCAAAAAAGTCTACAACATAAAGTAAAGGAAAGGATGAAACAACATGTTCGTAAACGAAATGCTCTCCATCTGGCTCTACGGCTTCATCACCTTCCTCACCATCATCGGATTTTCGTTGTGGAAGTTGTATTTTACGAAATGATGAGCAACGAACCTGTTCTGGTTTTAGTTATAGTCCTCTAACTCCGCTTTTGATTTCCGTGGAAGACTTCGCTTTCCGCGGGCGGTTGCTGAGCCTCGGTCATGGGGGTAACTGTCCAGCTCCAGGGCTTAGAGGCACATGTCATAAGCCAAATCGACCAAGAAGGCAAAGAACGCCTTCGTGGCCGATTCGTCTTATGCCACACGCCTCTGAGCAAAGCCCTTCCGTCTTTTCGATTAGGAGTCTTCGTCTTCCACTCTAATCAAACGCTGGAACGAGTTAAAAAACAAAGTATTTTGTATTACTAATAAAACCTTGAAATGAGTTAAATGAAAGTTCGGGTTTTTATAAAATAAGACTTTATGAAACGTGTTTTGTATTTGGAATCACCATTCTTTAGGTAATATTTTTGGGAATAGCCTTTGTTAAAGAATCAAACCTCAATAAAACCTAGAGTGGATTGGAGCGGAAGGCACTTGACTACGGCGGGATGCAGAGGAAAAGTCGAGACCCCGCAGGCATATGTGCCGAGGAGGCTCGACTTCCTCCCCGGGGAATCTTGTGCCTGCAGCGGAAAGAAACGGACTGCGATTAATATGGGAACAGTTTTTTAAGAATAAGCTAACTGAATTCCCATTAAAATTGGTAACAGTTACTCGAATGAAGACTTCTCATAAGAAGGAAAATACGTTCAAAGGGGTGGATCTACATTGAACGTTATTACAACCTTCAATACAAAGAGAAGAGAAAAACAAATCAAGACAGAAAGAAAACTGCTCAAGGAAATTTCGATAAAAATGCTCCAGGAAAGTGTACGGAAGCATTTTGGATATATAAAGATTCAAGGCGGCGTATTCATGCAGCAGGGATTTGACGAAGCATGCTTTGATGTCGCGATTGAAGCCTATCTCCTCGGAGGGAAAGTAAGTAAGTTTGGATACAGCGGGGAAGACAGGGAATCTGTAAAAAAACGTTGCAGTGAAGAATTAAAGCATTTCATCGATACGCTTTATAACTTCTGGCTGTACTGGTCCGAGATGGGCATCTCCAATCAGGTGGATGAATCCATTTTCTACAGTTGCGAGCACTTTGTGGAGACATGGTGGTCAGAGGGGTATGAAAAGGGAATTAAACGGCACAAGCTTCGGCTCCACTGATTTTTTTCAGTTCTAAAATGGTTTCTTGTCCCATATTTTTAGTAAAGAAAAGCATGGTTACTGAAAATAGGGGGAGAGACATGAAACAGAAACTGAAACTTGCAGGGATCATTGCCGCCCTCGGAATCCTGTTATTTATCGTTCAATATAAAATCATGGATAAAGATACGTGGGACTCATGGAATCTTCCCTTGTCAGGAAAGATCATCTATATTGATCCGGGTCATGGCGGACCGGATGGAGGAGCGGGGGATGAACGAGCCCTTGAGAAAGATATCGCCCTGAATGTGTCGCTTGTAATCAGGGACTATCTTCAAGAGCAGGGGGCGCTTGTCCTGATGACGCGTGAAGAGGACAAGGATCTGGCCCCGGAGGATATGAAAGGATACAGCAGGAGAAAGGTAGAGGACTTGCACAAACGTCTCAAACTGGTCAATGAGTCTGAAGCAGATATGTTCTTAAGTATCCATTTGAATTCCATTCCTTCTCCAAAGTGGAGCGGTGCACAGACATTCTATAATCCAAAGTATGAAGAAAACAAAGCCCTTTCAAAAGCCATCCAGAAAGAACTCACCCGCAATCTGGAAAACACCACTCGTGAAGCGAAAGGTCTTCAAAGTGTGTATATCCTGAAGCATGCGAAAAAACCGGGCGCTTTGGTGGAAATCGGCTTCCTTTCAAACGCGGAAGAGCGGTCTAACCTCCTCAAGGAAGATTATCAGGAAAAAGTGGCTGCATCCATATACCAGGGAGTCCTGAACTACCTTACCGAAAAAGAATGACGATAAAAGCTTCTCCTCATCATAGGAGCGGCTTTTTTATTTTTTTTGTGAATAAGCAGAAACCACGTTAAGAAAAGTCAAGGCAGGGGTATAGTGTATTAGAAACTTCGAAGTAGTCTACACTTGAAGTAAACAAGTTATCAGGATAGGAAGGGTTCAAATATGAAAGCAGCGGCTATCGAAACTCTTGAACAGAATTATCAGGATCTATATTCGAAATGGATCCGGGATCTTGATGAGACAACAGACAAGTTGAATATCTCTTATTACCGGAACACCCACGTGAAGAATGAATTATTTGAATCAATCTATAAAAGTCTTCAGCAGGAGAATGAAGACTTCATCAGGGATTTTAATGATTTGTATAGAAAAATTGTTGAAAATAATGAAGCCCTTGAATATATTTCTGCCGGATACCAGTCATTTCGGCGGGCTGCATTGGAAATTCTTTTGAAAGATGAGCTGTTAAAAGATGAGGTATTGGATATTTATCAAGAAATCGATCACTGGTTTGATCCCGTCTTCAATAAAATGATCAGTAAATGTACGGATACTTGGGAAGAGACTTTCAACATGCAAAGACAGACACTTGTTGAATTGTCTGCACCGGTGATTCAATTATATGATCATATCTCGGTGATGCCGTTAGTCGGCAATATTGATGAAGAAAGGATCAGCAGGATCAAAGAAAACCTGCTCGAAGGGGTGACTAAATATCATTCTTCCATTGTCTTCATGGACATTACCGGCGTACCGGTGTTGGATACATTTGCAGCTCAGGGAATCATTGAATCCACCAGAGCGGCGGGGCTGCTCGGAGCTGAATGCATCCTCGTCGGCGTACGTCCGGAAATTGCCCAGACCCTCATCAATCTTGGAATCGATCTGAAAGAACTCAAGACATTCAGTTCACTCAACAACGGGCTGGTCTTTGCACAGAATCAAATGAATAATTAGCAGCAAAAAAAAGAACTGGCATGAAGGCGGTTCTTTTTTTGCATAATGCCGCTTAAAGGATAACAATATCTGGGTGCCTGGTGGCCGGGTTAAGCCTGCGGCGCCAGATTCCGCTAACCTCCAATAGTATATGCCGAAAGTATTCCAGCCCTTTTAACAGTTATTTCTGACAACGGTATGTTATACTGATAGTGGGTGTAAACGAATACATAAAAAAGGGTGGTTATTCATGTTAACAGAACAACAGACTCGCGATCTTTTATCACAATTGGAGGATCCTTTTTTACATAAAACTTTAAAAGAAACGAACGGTATTGTGGAAGTGAGTGTAAAAGAAGAAAAAGCACATGTCAGTGTAAAAATTGCACTCGCGAAGACCGGTACAGGCGAACAGCTGCAATTCCAGCAAAAGGTCGTCGGATTATTAAAGGAAAACGGGGCGGGATCAGTTGGGATCCGTTTTACGGAACTCCCTCAGGAAGAGCTTGAAAAACACCGCGGGACAGGCGGGGAAGGCACCGATTTATTGTCACCTGCCAGCAAAACAACGTTCATTGCCATCGCCAGCGGTAAAGGCGGTGTAGGTAAATCAACGGTTTCAGTAAATCTTGCCGTGGCACTTGCCCGTCAAGGAAAGAAAGTTGGATTGATCGATGCTGATATATACGGGTTCAGCGTCCCGGATATGATGGGCATCGTAAAGCGTCCGGTAGTCCGCGGTGAAAGAATTATTCCGGTAGAACGTTTTGACGTAAAAGTCATCTCCATGGGCTTCTTCGTCGAGGACAATGCTCCAGTCATCTGGAGGGGGCCGATGCTCGGCAAAATGCTGAACAACTTCTTTTCTGAAGTGGAGTGGGGAGATCTTGATTATCTGCTGCTCGACCTGCCGCCGGGTACGGGGGATGTGGCACTGGATGTTCACACGATGCTTCCGCACTGTAAGGAAATCATCGTCACCACTCCACATCCGACTGCTGCCTTTGTAGCGGCCCGTGCAGGAGCGATGGCGCTGCAGACCGACCATGATATCCTGGGTGTCATTGAAAATATGTCTTACTTCGAAAGCAAGCTTACAGGCGAGAAGGAATTCGTGTTCGGACAAGGCGGAGGAGAGAAGCTGAGGGAAGAACTTCGGACCGACCTGCTTGGAAAATTGCCGCTGCAGCAGCCTGATTGGAATGAGGAGGATTTCGCTCCTTCCATATATGCTGAAGACCACAGGCTTGGACAAATTTATGGGGAGATCGCCCATAAAGTCATAGATAAATTATCCTGAGAAAATTGAAAGGACAAATAGCGGGGAGCACCCTCTGCTATTTGTCCTTTTTTATTGTGTTGAAATTGAGAACTGGCTAACGCAGGACTTGAAGTTTCAGGCAGCGGCTGGGGTCAAATAACGACATCAGCAGGCCGGCCTGAGACAAAATTCTTTTACACCTTCTATAAAGGGGCCAGTGTTTATCAGCCGCCTCCTGTGCCCGAAGAACCGCCGGCTCCGCCGCTGCCGCCTTGACCGCCTCCGGTCTGGCCGCTTTGACTGGCTCCGCCTCCGGCTTCTTCTTGTTTGGCTGCACCGGATTCCTCCGCTGCTTTAAGGAGAATATCCTGCATTTTAGCTTTAAACAATGGGCTTTCAAATGTTTCAAGTATCACTTGTTGAAGATGTTCCCGGAACTCTTTGCTCTTTAAGGCCTCTGTTAATTCTTTCTGAAATTCAGGGTCCTTCATTAAATCCATCATCATCCCCTGGTATTCAGGATCTTTCATTAAATCTTTGAGCAGCTTTTCGTTGCCGTCTTTCATGCTTTTGGCCATGGTTTCTGCAAACTTTGGATCTTCAAAGGACTTTTTCCAGAATTCTGTGCCTTTTTCTGACGTAAGGGTTTTTGATATGGTATCTTTTACAACTTTCTGATCCATAATAAGCTCTGACTTCATCTTATCGTCGGCCATTACTTCCTGGATGGCTTTCTTTCCATCATCGGTCTTTAATATATCGACAACCATTTTCTTGGTTTCTTCATAATCCATTTTACTGCTGACTGTGTCTCCGCCTCCGCCGCAAGCGGCCAAGAGGAGCATAGGCAGGAGAAAAAGAAAGGAATATCTTTTCATGGGTAGGCTCCTTCCATACAAATTCCCTTACCTTTAATATGAGAAATTGCGAAAAAAATATACACATCCGGCACTGGAACCTAGATTTTTTAGGGAAGCGTTGGTACAATCAACAGAGTGTATATTATATAGTTGGGGGAAAAATGAAGTGACCATCCGAAATTGGATTCGTTTTTTTGTACATACATTGATTCTGGGCGGTTCCGTGACAGCGGTTGCATCACTGTTCATCAGGTGGGATCAATACAGCCCGTTCATACAAGACGGGGATGTAATCGGCATACTATCCAGCCTTTTATGGTTTTTATTCGTTGGATTTACATTCAGTGTCATCAGTCAAATGGGATACTTTGCATATCTGACCATTCACCAATTTGGAATGGGGATGTTCAGGAGTTTTTGGAATTCCGTTCAGCTCGTTTTGATTGCTTTTGTGTTATTTGACCTTATTTACTTCCGGTTCCGGGCTTTTGCAGAAGAAGGTTCTTCTTACACTCCATACATCCTATTGGGAATTGGGATCCTGCTGGTGGGGATGATTGTTGCTTATGCGAAGAATCAACAATCGGAATCGAGGACCAATACTTTTATTTCCGCATTATTCTTCATGGTCGTCGTCACAACGCTGGAATGGCTTCCGGTACTCCTTGTGAACTCCATTAAGTGGCTGTACCTTATGTTGATCGCTTTATTGGTATGTAATGCCTATCAGCTGCTGAAGCTTCCAAAATACATCGAGCAATCCCGAATCGAAAGACAGAATAAAGAACAGAAGAATTAAAAAAGCCCCGGCAGAGTGCAAAACGCCTCTCCGGGGTTTTCTTATTGAATTAATGATGATTTCGCATCCCCGTTTGAGATCATATCCGATACCGACACAAAATTCCCTTTTCCTCTCAGGGTCTTTACGATGGCCGGCAGTGCTTTTTTGGTCTGCTTTGCAGAATCGGAAGCGTGAAGCAGGATGATATCCCCTTTTTTCGCATCCTTCACATTTTCGATGATTTCCTCCGTCCCGGGATTGGTCCAGTCTTTAGAATCCACGCTCCAATGAACGACCGTTAAACCGAGGCTGTCAGCAACCTTCAATGTTTCCTTGTTAAAATGTCCGGTAGGAACACGAAGCAGCTTTACATCTTTAACATTCAATTTTTCAAACACATCATCCGCTTTCGTGATATCCTGTCTGATTTTACTGGGTTCCATATCCGTATAATCTGAATATGCGTACCCTAAGTTCCCGATTTCATATCCGGCTTTAACAATTTCCTCAACCAAGTCGGGGTGACGCTCAGCCCAGGATCCCGAAAGAAAAAAGGTGGCCGACTGCACCTCTAACTTCTTTAATTCGTCCAAAATCGGTTTTGCCTTCTCATCTCCCCATCCAACATTGAAAGTCAGGGCAACTCCTTTTTCTCCCTTATAAATAGCCTTTGGCCCGTCTTTGGTTCCAAATACAGGGACAGAAGAGAGCGTACCGCTATAGACAAAAAGAGCGGTAAAGAAAGAAATGATGATGACCAGACTGATCTGCTTCATTCGTTTCGCATTGACGGTATAGAAAACATTCATTTCATAATCCCTCCGTGACGTATATCTCTATTAAAGATATGCATGTCCCCGGAAAAAATATCTAACTTCAGTGAAAAAAATGATTATAACATCCCGCTTATGGAAAAAACTACAAATAACAACATAAAGGGGTGACTTACTTGCTGGGGTTAATGATTGACGACAGAGAAAGACAAGAACTAGAATATCTGTTGAAAAGAGAAATGGATGAAATACTATTCGACCTGAAAGATTCCAGGATTGATCATATCGTGAAACGGGCGATGGACGAACGGTATAAAATATTGTTCTCTCTATTCCGCAGATTCGCAAGTCATAAAGAATGCCTCAAGTATATGAAGAGCAGCAATGATAAAAAAGAAAAATACTGAAACAAGCCAGCGGCTTTCTAATGGACAGGCTTCCTGCAGGGATGGGCCATGATCATTGAACAGCCGCTTTCAAATGTCATGAATTTAACTATTGTTAAAAAATCTTTAAAAATGTATTGACCCCGTAAAAAAATCTTGATATATTATTAAACGTCGCTGTTGTGCTATCGAATAACTCGAAAACGCATTGAAAATTAATTCAAAAAAATAGTTGACACCACATCGTTGGATGTGATAAATTAATAAAGTCGCTTCAAACGAAGTGAGCAACAAATTGAACCTTGAAAACTGAACAAAACAAGACAATTACGTCAACGTTAATTCTAGATTTACCGCAACGAGTAATCGTTGCAAAAAGAGCTATTCAAACTTTTATCGGAGAGTTTGATCCTGGCTCAGGACGAACGCTGGCGGCGTGCCTAATACATGCAAGTCGAGCGGATTTTGGGAAACCTAGTTTCCCCTTAATCAGCGGCGGACGGGTGAGTAACACGTGGGTAACCTGCCTGTAAGACTGGGATAACTCCGGGAAACCGGGGCTAATACCGGATAACTCAGTTCCTCGCATGAGGAACTGTTGAAAGGTGGCTTTCA
>NZ_MINN01000080.1 GCF_001877785.1 Rossellomorea aquimaris
TTTACGCGCATAGACGCCGAGAGAAATGGGAGGGTCCACCACCATGTCGCTTGTGGAGATCCAAAGGTGCGATCATATTTTAGTACCTATTATTGGAAATACCCCTTTCCGGTCTATTAACGTGCCACGCGTGTTTCCAGATATATTTAAATTTGGGTGTATCTGTTTGACCATGCCGTGTCTCTTATATTGAACACTTAAGAAATCCGGAGAAAAACAAAGATATTCTAAGTAACCTGCCATTATCGTGAGGGAGGCTCACCAACCGCCCGCGGAAAGCGAAGTCTTGCACGGAAATCAACCGCGGTGTTAAGGCGCCAAGTGTTTATTATCGAAAGGAGAGGGGAAATGTAAAAGATAAGAGGTGATACACGATGACCAAAAAACAAGAAGTGGATAAAAAACAGGAACTCGATAAAAACTATGAGCCGGACAACGGATCCATGGCACACGACATGGAAGAGATGGAGCAGCTGGGAAAGCAGATGGACAGGCTGCGTACGAACGAGGAATTGAAAGAAGGCGACAAACAACCCGATCCCGTTCAGTATAAGGAAAAAGATAAATAGAAGATATATTGACAGAATAATCAGAATAAAATACACTGTAGATAGATAGAGCCGTAACCATTTCTCAAAGGAAAGCAGGTGAAGGGGATGCCTTCCAAGCCTCAGCCTCGAGAAGAAACGGAACCGTTCAATGGAAGTATGGCCTCCAATATGGAGGAACTGATCAAGTTGGGAAAGCAAATGGAGAAATTGCGTTCCAGCGGAGAACTGAAGAACAATAATCGAATACAAGATCCGGCTCAATACGAAGAGGATTAAAATGAACTGACCAGGGGGAAACACCTGGTTATTTTTTATGTACCCGCATAGCAGCGTGATCTGCCGAATATAATAGGAGACTTACGAATAAAGTGGTCATTGAATCTATCTTCTCAACTTACATATGGAGGGAAGATTTTTAAAAATATCAAGCTATTCATTTCCATAAAAAACAGGCTCGTCCATTTTCAAAAAGAACCTTTAATTGTCGAAATTATTTGTAAATTTATCGATACTTCTGCATAGGATAGAGTAATCCCCGAATCATTCCTTTAGAGGGGAAATTGTCAGTAGATTAGGCAGTCAACATAGTGTATGTAGCGTGCAGAAAAAGTGTGAAAAAATTTTTTAAGGAGGGAAAAAGATTGAGTCAACTCGATAATCATCAGTTTGTCATTTCCAAGGAAGATTGGGCCCTCCACCGCAAAGGTCACGATGATCAGCAAAGACATCAAGAAAAAGTACAGGATGCAATAAGAAATAATTTACCTGATCTGATCACTGAAGAAAACATCATTATGTCCAATGGCCGTGATGTCGTCAAAATTCCGATCCGTTCGTTAGATGAGTATAAAATACGCTACAACTATGATAAAAACAAACATGCAGGACAGGGAGACGGCGACAGTCAAGTTGGAGATGTAATTGCCAGAGATGGTTCCCAGCAGCAAAAAGGTCCCGGGAAAGGTCAAGGAGCAGGAGATAAAGCAGGAGAAGACTATTATGAAGCAGAAGTGTCCCTTATGGAGATTGAGGATGCGCTATTCAGTCAGTTGGAACTTCCGAATCTGAAAAGGAAAGAGCAGGATGTCCAGACCGTGGAGCATATTGAATTCAATGATATTCGTAAAACGGGCCTCATGGGTAATATAGATAAAAAGAAGACGATGATGTCTGCATTTAAGAGGAATGCCATGAAAGGAGCCCCGAGTTTCCATCCGATCATCACAGAGGATCTGAAATTCAGAACGTGGAATGAAGTGTTGAAGCCTGAATCCAAAGCCGTTGTATTGGCGATGATGGATACAAGCGGAAGTATGGGCGTTTGGGAAAAGTATATGGCCAGAAGTTTCTTCTTTTGGATGACAAGGTTCTTAAGGACGAAATATGAGACCGTGGAAATTGAGTTCATTGCCCACCATACTGAAGCAAAGGTCGTTTCGGAAGAACATTTCTTCTCAAAAGGAGAAAGCGGCGGGACCATCTGTTCATCTGCCTACAGGAAAGCGCTGGAACTCATTAATGATAAATACAACCCGTCCCGCTACAATATTTATCCTTTTCATTTCTCGGATGGCGACAATCTAACGTCAGACAATGTACGCTGCGTCAAGCTTGTCGAAGAATTAATGAAAGTATCCAGCATGTTCGGATACGGTGAAGTCAATCAGTATAATCGTCACTCAACCCTCATGTCAGCTTACAAAAACATCAAGAATGAAGACTTCCGTTATTTTATCCTCAAGCAAAAAGCCGATGTATTCCATGCCATGAGAAGCTTCTTCAAGAAAGAAGAAGAAAAAGCATATGCGTGATAAAAACCAGCCGGCGAGGCTGGTTTTTATCTTTATATAAGGCTGTTTTCTAAAAGATTGCTGCTTTTCGTAAAGGGCTTGCAGCCTGGATATAGCTTGTGGACGTGCTCGTTTCGTACTCCAGTTCAAACAACAAATGGACGGACAAGCCGAAAATACCCAAGTTCCGGTATTTTCTTGTGTGCAAAGCAACAAAATATGCGAAAAGAGCCTTATATAATGAATGTTCAGGTCCCTTTAAAAAACAGTACTCTTTTGAGGAGGTTTGATGCTAGAATAGGGATATGAGTATTTTTTTATTGGGGAAATTTACAAACGGGCCTAAAATAAATCGATATGGTGAGGTTTAGAATGACAAACGAATCGACACAAATCCACGAGCTTAAAGCGGAAATCGCCAGACTGAAAAAACAACTGGACGATTCCCAAGAGTTAATAAGGGATATTTCAGCTCCCATCATACCATCAATCGTACCTGAAACCATTCTTGTCCCGATCACCGGCCGGCTGTCACCAGAGCGATTCGAGATGATCATCACAAGAATCCTTAATGTATCTTACCAAGAGGATATCAATACGATTATCATAGACTTCTCTGCCATTACAGAAAAAGAGATCTGTGAATTGGATGTATTCGGCACCTATATTGAAAATATGGCAAGAGCCATATCACTGATGGGGATAGAAGTCATTTTTGTCGGCTTTAACCCTTCGCTTACGCAGATCATGGTCAATTCCGGGGTGCAGCAGATCCTTGAAGTGAAAAGTTTCCTTTCATTCAGGACGGCTCTTCAATATTTAATGAAACAAAGAGGAATTGTGTTTCAAAGTATCAATGATTAATAGACCAGCCCGCGGGGTTGGTTTTTTATTTGGAGAATAATTGAAAGAGGTTCTGCAGTCATGAATAAAAGGAGATTGGAAGAGGGAAGTCGAATAATAGTATGTGAATATTTCATTGGAAAAGAGGGGTTTTCATGGAATTTATTTATGTATTAAAACTGATTCCGCGCTTATTTAAAGAAGAAAATTGGACTGCTGAAGACGAAAATTTCGTAACGGCACATTTCGAAAGACTAAAGACGTTCAGGGACCAAGGCACAGTCATCTTAGCCGGCAGAACATTGAATGAGGAAGAACATGCCTTTGGGATTGTTGTGTTTGAAGCGGAAAATGAAGAAGAGGCCGAAGAATTTATGAAGGAAGATCCGGCTGTGAAAAATGGAATCATGACAGGCGAGTTATACCCGTATCGGGTGGCATTGCTGAAAGAATAATCATGTGTAAGGAGAATAAAGATGGAAAAATGGATAGAAAATTTATTCAGTGTGGAACTTCTGGAAAAAGCGGCCGGGAAATTCGGATGCGAAGCTTCCAGGGCTAAGAAGCTTGGAGATTTTGAAAACTATGTGTATGAGGTGCATAAAGGAGATAGGCCTTACATATTAAGATTGACTCACAGTTCACACCGGTCAGGCATCGATGTTGAAGCTGAACTTAGATGGGTGAATTATCTGCATGAAAATGGAGTGAATGTCTCACTTGCCAATCGTTCACGTGAAGGAAGATTAGTAGAAAAGCTGGAAGCAGGCGATACCTTCTTTTATGTGTGTTTATTTGATAAAGCACCCGGAAAACCGGTGAAAGTCATTGATCCCCTGTTTGATGAAGCCCTGTTTAAAGAATGGGGAAGGGTCACCGGGAAAATGCACCGCCTCACGAAAGAATATGATGCGGGGGAATACCAAAGGGAACGCTGGGACGAGGATGATATCCTCAGCTATTCAAAGTACCTCTCCCAAGAGGACGCTGTTATTATTGAGAAAGCAGAAAAGAACAAAAAGGAGCTGCAAGAGCTGGATGAGACCCCGGATAACTTCGGTATCATCCATTCAGATATTCACGCAGGCAACTTTTTTTATCATGACGGAGAGATGCACGTGTTTGACTTTGATGACAGCATGCAGTTCTTTTTCTTGAGTGATATTGCGATACCCCTCTATTATTCTGTGTGGTGGAAACACGGAAAAGGCACACTTGGGGAGAGATCCGAATTTGGAGCGACGTTTTTAAAAGCTTTTCTAATTGGATACCTCGAAGAGAATTCAGTTGAAGAAGATTGGATTCCCCGCCTTCCTTCATTTTTATTATTGAGGGATTTTACCCTTTACTCTGTTTTTCATAAGAAATGGGATCTGACCAATTTATCAGAAGCCGAGGAGTCACTGCTGACAGGATTGAAAGACAGGCTGTTGAACGATGAACCGATTGTGAACCTTGATTACCAGGCAATTCTCACACAGGCGAAAGGATAAAGGAATGATTTGGGCGCTGCTGGTGACGGGAATCGTGATTGGTCTTCTCGTCCGGCTGACAAGGAAAACCTTTAAAAGCGGGTACGGCTTATCCCAGGATCTGTTTGACCAGCCGCAATACCTCAAGACCTGTGCACATTGTCATAAAAAACTGCCGAAAGAGTATAAGAAAACGCTGTGTCCCTATTGTGGAAAGTTGACAGAATAGGAAAATCGCTTCAGACCCTGCGGCAATACGCGCTAAAGGGTCTTTTTTTACGGGGGTGGGAAAGTCTGATATGATTCTAAAGAGGAAAGTTAAAGACAGAGGTGAAGCTCATTGGAGAAAACGATTGGATTCATCGGCTGCGGCAATATGGCCCAGGCAATACTAGGCGGGATCCTGAAAGCAGATATAGTCGACAGAAGTGCCGTCATGACCAGTGCAAGGTCTGATGCAACCCGGAAGAAAGTCGCGGAAGAATTTCAAGTTGAATGTACAGAGGATAACCTGACAGTAGCAGGTTTTTCGGATATTTTGTTCCTTTCCATCAAACCGGACCAGTATGAGAAGGTTATTGCAGAAATTAAAGATGAAGTAAAAGAAGATGTCATCATCGTGACAATCGCTGCCGGAATCACCCTGGACTGGGTGGAAGCCCGGTTCGACAAAGCGGTCAAGGTCGTTCGTACGATGCCCAATACCCCCTCCCTGGTTGGGGAAGGAATGACAGCATATTGTATGAATAACCGTCTGACCCAAGAGGAATTGAAAGAGGTTTCCACCATATTAGGGAGCTTCGGGAAAGCCGAGGCGGTTGAAGAGAGTTTGATGGATGCGATTCCTGCGGTCAGTGGATCTTCCCCTGCCTATGTATTCATGTTCATCGAAGCACTCGCAGATGGCGCGGTCCTTCAAGGGCTTCCAAGAAAACAAGCGTACGAAATGGCAGCGCAGGCTGTTCTCGGTGCTGCCAAAATGGTGCTGGAGACAGGCACGCATCCAGGTGAATTGAAAGATGCTGTCTGCTCTCCCGGCGGGGCTACGATTGAAGCAGTTGCTGCCCTTGAGAAAAATGGATTCAAAGGCTCCATTTTGGCCGCTATGGAAGCATGTGGAAGAAAATCGACATCGTTAGGCGGATAAAAAATAATGCCCGTTTCTCCATTGCTAAAGCAGGGAGGGACGGGCTTTGTTTAATTCATACGGAATTCTGCTGTAAGGGAAGCGGTGACCCCGATCTGGCCGGGCTGCAGGCTGGTGCTTTCTTCAGCAGCTTTAACGAAGGCAGCGGGGGCAAACACCGTTTCGGCAGAAGCTCCATGCTCCGTAATGGATTTAGGATAAGGGTTCAATTGCTGATGAGATTGACTCGCCAGTGTGCCCGCTTTCTCATATGCTTTTTGATAAGCAGAAGCGAGCGCCTGCCTGTAGGCTGCGGCAGGGTCAGAATTTACAAACTGAATATTTTCAACACGATTCGCGCCGCTCTTTATGGCATCATCGATGATTTTCCCAAGAGTGTCTACATTGTTCACTGTGATCCTGAAAACATGCCGCACCTCGTAGCCTGTAAAGACCTGCTTTCCGTCTTCGTAATTATATTGAGGAAAAATCTGATAACCCGACGTCTGGATATCCTTTTCAGGTACCCCATTCCCCCTCAGTGATTGCACAACCCGGTTGGAAATCTGCCGGTTATGGCCCTGTGCCTCTTCAAGGTCTTCGCTCTTTGTAACGATACCGATCGAAATAATTGCCTGATCAGGATCTACATAGACCGTATGCTCCCCGGTGACCCTGGTTGTTCCTGACCTGTTCACTGCACCTGTTCGAAAATATGAAGGATACGAGTACAAAGTCATCGCCTACACACAAGTGAAGGATTGGATGTTATCCAAGTCAATGCCGAAGTACACCCATCTCCATCCGATCCATCTCCAGCCTGCAATGGATCGGCGGCCGATAAATACAGGATAGAACCAGAATTGATCTCTTCGCAGCCAGATATACGTGTAGCGGAACAGGCAGCGCCGGATTGCACCGGGATCTACAGCCATCACGCTCGGCCCGCCCTGCGCAGCAGTCATCTGCGGTGTGAAGTTCGGCGGAGGTCCCGGCGGAGGCTGCTGACTCCCCTGATTTCCCCCGCCCGGCGCTCCTCCAGGCGGCGGAGCGCTTGGCGGGCCGCCAGGGAAACCGCTGCCGGGGCTTCCTCCTGGAAAACCGGGGAATCCAGGAAATAGTTGTCTATCGTCGTACATGGAAAAACCTCCTCATAAACGGATTCACCATAGTCTATGAGGAGGATATCCGGGCGTGCGTGTCTATTCAGTTACCGGCCAGGGATCTCTTTTCAGCTGAAAGCTGTCTCCATAACCTTTTTTAATGTCTCGGATGAGTGTTCGAATTGCTGAAGTTCTTTTTCATTCAGCGGAAGCTCTACCACTTTGCGGACCCCTTCACGGTTGATGATCGCCGGGACACCGATATAAACGTCATCCTGTCCGTACTCTCCCTGGAGAAGGGAAGAAACGGTGAGGATGCTGTTCTCATTATTGAAAATTGCCCGGGTGATGCGGGCAAGTCCCATTGCGATTCCATAATAAGTTGCACCTTTCCGTTCAATGATGTGATAAGCTGCATCCCTTACATTGAGGAAAATTTCATCCAATTTCTTTTGAATATCCTCATTCCCCATATCAATCAATTCGCTTAAATGGCTTGCACCGATTGTAGTATGGCTCCATACCGGAAATTCTGTATCGCCGTGTTCACCCATAATATATGCGTGAATATTCCGGGTGTCGATGTCAAAGTGTTCCCCGACCAGGTAGCGGAGCCTGGCAGTATCCAGAATTGTCCCGGAACCGATGACCCTTTCTTTCGGAAGTCCGGAGAATTTCCAGGTTGCATAGGTCAGAATATCGACAGGGTTTGTGGCAACAAGGAAAATCCCGTTAAACCCGCTCGCCATTACCTCATCCACGATCCCTTTAAAAATCTTTATGTTTTTCTCCACTAAATCAAGGCGGGTTTCACCGGGCTTTTGATTCGCTCCAGCAGTGATCACCACAAGGTCCGCGTCCTGACAATCACTGTAATCACCTGCGTGGATCTTCATCGGGGATGCGAAAGCAAGACCGTGATTAAGATCGCGGGCATCCCCGTCCGCTTTATCTTTATTCATATCGATTAACACGAGTTCATGGGCAATCCCCTGATTCAATAGAGCAAACGCGTAGCTTGAGCCGACAAATCCAGTGCCGATAAGAGCCACTTTGTTTGTACATTTGATTGTCATTCTTCATCACACACCTAACTTTTAGGAAGTTTTAAATAATCTGATTGGGAAATAACTATTTGTGAAATAATTCACAAACTAATGATAACATGAAAGTCTAACATATTCTACTTCTTACCACTCGAGAAAATACGTAAACAGAAGAAAACAATGAACCTTTCACACTATTGTCAAAAAAGCAGACTGAAGGATTTCTGCCTCTGTTCAGTGAATATATACTAGTGGAAAGAGGTGTCAGTAATGGAATTAACCAATGGCCGCATTAAAATCCGCCCCATTAAAGAAGAAGATAAATATATCGTAAAGAAATGGCTGTCCGACCCAGAGGTGCTTCAATTTTATGAGGGAAGGGACCGTCCTTTTACACTGGAAATGGTTGAAGAGAAATTTGTGAAAGGGAGTCCTGAATCCGCCAGGTGCATCATTGTTTTTGAAGACCGGGAGATAGGGTATCTTCAATATTATCGCATAGATGAAGAAGAGCGGAAAAAGTACGGGTACAGTCAATCACAGGAGGTTATTTACGGAACCGATCAGTTCATCGGTGAATCCGTACTTTGGAATCAGGGGATCGGAACGTTGATGATCAATGAGGTAAAAAAATATCTGACTGAAACAAAAGGTGCCGACCTTCTCGTCATGGACCCAATGGTTTGGAATGAACGTGCCATAAAATGCTACGAAAAATGCGGCTACAAAAAAATTAAGATCCTGCAGCAAAATGAATTTCACGAAGGAATCTGGCATGATGCCTGGCTCGTCGAGTATAGGCCGGAGCAGAAGAAGATAGGGGTTGGATCTGTCGAAGAAAGGATCGAACAAGGTGTCCAGCTGAGGGATAGAGGGGATATCCAGGCTTCTATCGAGCTTTTTAATATGTTGATAGAGGAAGAACCTCGTAATGCCAGCATTCATTATCAATGTGCATGGAGCCATGATGCCCTCGGAAAGGAAAGGGAGGCTATCCCTTATTACGAAAAAGCAATAACGCTCGGTTTAAATGAACTTGATCTCCAGGGTGCATACCTGGGGCTCGGCAGCACGTACCGTACTTTGGGCGAATATGAAATTGCAAAACAGGTTCTATTGAATGGAATGGAACGATTCCCGGATCACAATGCCCTCAAACTCTTTTACAGCATGACATTACATAATAGCAAAGAGCATGGTGAGGCTATGGAAATCCTATTGAACTTATTGGCTGAAACCTCAGCAGACAAAACCATCCAGTCCTATCGGAAAGCGATTGAATTTTATGCCGGGCAGCTCGATAAGGTATGGGAACAGTAAAAAGATGAAACCTTTCTTCTTTGATTTCGTATTATTTACTAAAGATGAACGGAGGGGATTTTTTGGGCTGGTTCTAATACTAGTTATCATTGGCACCATGCTCGGCTTTACCTGATAAATAAATCATATGTAAGATGGCTCCACGGTAATAAAGGGCTGGATCTACATTCCAAAGAAGTAGAATGCCCCAATTGTCGCAGACTGACGAAACGGCAGAAGACAGCTCAGGAGTGCTCACATTGTTATACAAGTTTCTAAGAAAAGAAGTGAAAACATGCCAACCACCATCTATTTTGTCCGACACGCCCATTCTGTCTATACCCCGGAGGAGCTGGAGAGGCCGCTCTCCGAAAGAGGAAAACGCGATGCAGATCGGGTGAAGGGCATCTTGAAAGACAAGAATATCCATGCGGTCTGTTCAAGCCCATATAAAAGGGCCGTTCAAACAGTAGAGGGAACAGCCTCCTTTTTCAATAAAGAAATTGACATCTGTGAAGATTTGAAAGAAAGACAGCTTTCCGGTGAACCGGTGGTAGACTTTTCGCAGGCAATCATGAAAGTGTGGAAGGAACCTGAATTTTCCTTTCCCGGGGGTGAATCCAACAAAGCAGCCCAGAAAAGGGGAATAAAGAGTTTCCAGGGAATCTTGGAAAGATACGAAGGGAAAAACGTAGCGATCGGCACGCACGGCAACATCATGGTCCTCATCATGAACCACTTCGATCCTCAATATGACTTTGAATTCTGGCAGAAGCTTGAAATGCCTGATATCTATAAACTTACCTTTGAAGGTAAGGTGCTGCTCGGAGTGGAAAGGGTGCTGGATTAAAAGACAAGCTGAAAAGACAAATAAAGAAGCCGATACAAAAGTGTTTCTTATCAAAGTAAAACCCGAACTAATTTACCTATTGGCAGATAAATTAGTTCGGGTTTTTAGATTGAATTTACACAATGATGTAAGGTTTTTACAGCGTTTGATTGGAGTGCAAGACGCAGACTCCTGCGGGAAGAGTAGCTTATGTGAGACCCCGCAGGAACGCAGTGACGAGGAGCATTCCTGTTATAAAGTAAATTGCGTTTCTATCGAAGTTTTTGCGATGTGCATAAAAAAAGCCCCCTTGGTACGATAGAGAGTGTCATGCATGACCTCGAATTAAGTACCGAAGGGAGACTTCAATTATGGATTTTACACAAAATAAACGACTTAA
>NZ_MINN01000081.1 GCF_001877785.1 Rossellomorea aquimaris
CCAGCTAAATAAGACAAAACCTTCCAAACAAGGGTAAGTGGAAGGTTATTTGGCATGCATATTTTCAGTATAACATGAGTTATTTTAAGTTTTTATTGAAAAATGTTGACAAACTATTAGCTGGTTTAGTTGAACAAAGGGCGGCTGCTTGTTCAGCAAATGCCCCCATTAACAGAAGAACAAAAACGACCTATAAACTATTTCTTCAAGGAAGTGAAATCTAAATTAGCCATCATCCCATTAGGTTCTTCAGATTTCATTAGATTTACATACTTTTTAATCACTGTGACTTTTATAGATTGGTCAGTAAGAGAGATAATCCCGTCACTCAAAGCGATTGACTCACCAAGGGGACCGTAACTCTGTTGAATATCTTCTGTCTGTTTTCTGGGGTCAAACACTACTTCCAATCTATAACGTTTAGTGTCATCTGGTCTTTTGACAAAGGTTCCTTCTATTGACCCACCCCCACCAATTTTAGAAGTTCCAGAAGTAGAAATCTTGTCTTCAGGTTCAACAGCATATGTTTCAACTTGAAAAGCAGTAGCCTCTTCTTGATATGGCTGCAGGTTAAATTCCAATATAGCTCCTTCAGGTAAATTTGATTCTCCCCGTATCATTAGTTTATTCCTATAAATCTGAACCTTTGCATCAATTGTGATTTCTTTATCTGGATTATAATCAAAATCTTCATCTTTACTTTCTTCAACCCATATCACTCGACACCCGTTTAGCAGAGGTATAACACATAAAATAAAGATAACCAGTTTAAGCCGCCTATACAGCATTTCTTCACCTCAACTTTAAGGAATTTTTCCTCTGTACATCTCTTCATTCTATCTATTATCATATCACATATTATTGAATTTTCTGTAAAATATTGTTATTCAATTATCCTGCCCTTTAATTGAACCTCAGTACCGGACTGACATCAGGAAATTTCTGTTAATATAAGCTTATCATAAGCTGAAACCTATAACGACTCCGTGGACAAGTTTGTAATATAAAATCGGTAGTGCAAATGCCTGCAAGTTACTATGCAAAATCAATGGTGAAATCCATACCATTGGTATCAATAAAAAAAGACGGTACAAAATACTATGCGCATTGTACCGCAAATCACCTTCCATTTTAGTGGTTTCTCCCTCTCAACCGAACGAGTTATATTCTCTGCAGGAAGCGAATTTTTTTATTCTCCAGTTAAATTTTCGTTTATGGAAGAGCTTTAATTAGAGATATTATTTCTTACCAGTTTGCTTTTTTAAATATACTCGCAATCATTATCAAGGAGATAATTGCAACAACAGTGGATGTAAACGAAAAGCTATCTGCCAGATAGTTAAGCCCTACCCATGGTGTTAAGAACAATGCTGCTAAAGGAATAGCCAATCCAAAGTAAAGTTGAGTATCTGAAAAATTAATGTAAGCGGTTAATAAAGCGATCACTAAAGTAAGGACCCATGCCATTGTGTAAATTCTCATTAATAATTTGTTTTTCGCTTTAAAAGCTATCCCCAAACACATTATCCAGATGACGAAATATACAATAGTAACAATAAAATTCGTGAAAGTTGCTGGACCTCCAGTTAAAAACACATGAAAATTTTGATTTATTCCATAAGCCATAGTTAGTATGGGTAACCCAAGACACAATATCACTATATAATTCATTTTTGGTTCTCCCCCTTTTCTCACATTCTACCGAATGATATATAGTGTAATTTTACACTAAAAGAGAAAAACCATCCACTGAATTCTGAAAATTTTAACTCATCTATACTGTTGATACGCCCTCTACAACCTTAAAGAATAGTAGACCCTGAATTTTAATTTAAGGTGAATTTTCACAACAAATAATTTCAAATTTTTTTATCTTATGCTATGCGAGCTTCCATTAAATGGCCCTTTAACTGAATAATCCTCTACCATCACTTCAAACAAATTAAAGTCCCTTAATCCCAAACCAACTCCCCCCAGTAACCCTCTCCCTCCTCACCAAACCTTCCTCCTCGGTTAATCGGGGACGGTTCGTAGCTTACTTTTGCCATTTATGATTAATGTCCCATTACTTCACAGAATCGATCTATACTGTGAAGACCTTTGCTAATAACGCGCCGTTTTCCCTTGAAAATTTATAATAGAGCGGGAACCGTCCCCATCCTTCCCTAAATCAATTCCTTTAATAGATCAGCAACCTCCTGCGTGTTAAACGGGGACGGTTCTAACTCTACTTTTCACGGTGAACCGTGCCTCGGATTGATTCATTTCATTTGAATAAAGAAAAAAACAGAGCGAGAACCGTCCCCACTCTACTTTTTGATATTTGGTTAAAATTAAAGGTATGAAAGATAAAAAAACCTAACCCCTCTTTATTTAAGAGAAATCAGGCTTTCGGTTTTAGGATTAGGAACAATTAACAGCATCAAGTTTTTTTTATTTTATTTAAAGCTTATTTGACATTAAAAGTTTGTTCACCCAATTTATCGCCACCTATACCTTGTGTAGCAATTAATGTTACAGGTGTTTCTAAATCATCTAATTCATAAGCTACAGCATTTTTAACAGTACCATCTTTTTTAATTGTTTCTAATTGAGAATCTAGAAATTGTTCATCTGGAAGTCCACCAACTTCAAGAGTATTGACAGCATTAGGATTATTGTCTTGAACAGCTTCAAATACTGCCAACCAACCCATAGTTGGATCAATATCTTTATCACTTAAATTAGTTATTTCATACCAAATTGCAAAAACAGGCTTTTCACCATATTCATTTCCTTTTTCTCCAGGCCGAATAACTTTAGTCTCAGTAATTTTAATTTTCAAGTCATTTATTTTTGCTTCATTATCTTTGAAAAAGACTTCTTTATTTGTCTCTGTTTCTTTGTTTGTATTTTCTGTAGTTGTTTCTTTTGCTACGTTTTCAGACCCTTTTTGCGTTGCTTCTTCTTGATTGCCACAACCAGCAATTATAGATAGTATTAGTGCAGGTGCTAATATTAAAGTTTTTTTCATCACGTTACATTTCTCCTTTGGTTTTTAATTTAATTATTTTTGATGAAAATTTTTGAAAGTAATTTTCTGATAATGCTGCCATGAATAGATTTCCCCCCTCCTTACTGAGGTATCTTAGAAATAATTGATTTAAAGACAGCCAGTAGATTATCAAGAAAAAAATGAAGTGGCAAAAAGTCAATCAGTGATAAATTTTTTGTTCTAATTGGAAAGTTTCGTGTTAATGAAAGTTTCCCAGTCGCTTTAAACATATTGGCTATGATCTTAGTATAAATTTCTACCCTATCAAAAAACACGAAGGGTATTTGACTTAAAAAGAAGCACTTATATAACAAATTCAATCCATCTCGGTATTATATTTATAGGTGAAAACAATTATTCGTCCCCCACATACTCCCCACCATTCATAAACGACTTCAACTCATCCAACTTCTCACCTTTAAGCAAATATGTAACACCATACGTATCACCCTGACCGTCATGATTCAAAGCAATATCTAAATCATGAACAATCCTCTTCATATACATATAAGAATAATTCAAACCAAGGCTTGCCGGTTTCCAATCTTCAACAGCAGTCTGTGCTTCTGTCTCTCCGCCTGTATCATCAATATGGGCTGTTCTCACATATTGAAGGTGGCCGATCATTCCGGCAAGCATTCGCACATTCCTCAAATCACTGGACTTCGGTTCGTCCTGACGTGCTAAAAATCTATCAACCTCATTAGATACTAACTTTGACTTCAAATACCAGTCATATTCCTTATCAAATCCCTTTTCCTCAAGGGTCGGATCCATGGGCTCATCCAGAATCCTTTTTAAGCTGGCAACGACTTTCACAGCATCTTCCCTGTTATTCATAACGACTTCGTTGGCTTTAGCCTCCGGATTCGTGTCAACCGACTTCGATTTCACTTCCACACTCGCTGCGCTTTCTTCTGTCTTTATTGTTTCTGAAGCTTCTTCAGCTGAACAACCTGCCAACACTGCTCCGGACAGAACGGATGCAGCAACGTACTTATAAATATTCTGCAAAACTTTTCCTCCTTATTTCCATACCTTACTGTAAAAAGGGATTCCTTAATACTTTCGGCTTCGATAACCTTATCTCAGTATCTCCGTCAACGGATAATACTCCTTCGCCCCAATCCCTCTAGCCATCATTCTTTTCACATACATGACTTCGTTCTCCAATTGCTCCAAGCGATCACCACTGATTTCATAAACATCCAGCTCTGGGCTCAGTCTTTCAGGATAATGAAACACATATTTCGTACTTCCGATAAAATACTCAACCCTAAAATTATTCATCTTCCCATTCCACTCATACTCCGTAATAAGAATGACCTCATTCGTATATTCGGGACGGATCTCTATCCCCTTGAAGATTTCATCAATTCTTGCTTGAATCTGTTCAATCTTTTTTGAATCCTCACTCTGGACCACACCGATCAGCCTCCCATAAATCTCCTTCCAAGCACCATCCAAATCAACCGTCATCACTTCCATCCAGACATCCTCGCTCCACTGATACTTCTCATCAACATCCATCCCGTTCGTTGGATAAATCAGTATCCCCCTCAACTGAAGCTCCTTCTTCTGATGCATTAGATAAGTAAACAGCTGATACATATTGTGGCTGTGAAAAGTGGACTTGCCAAAGTTCTCCTGAAAGGTGTTCTTATAAAACTTCGCATCGATGATGATCTTCTCCTGGCCATTTTTATGGGTAAGCGATACATCCGTCTTCATCTGAGGCAAGAAGGCGGTGTTCCCTTCAAGCCCCCACTTTAAAACTTCCGATGATACACGATATTCCTTCTGCTCGATTCTGTAAAAATGAAACAAGAACTTTTCAAAAATTCCGTTCAGTGCCTTTTCATCAAGCTCCGCGGAGAATAAGCTCCACTTGCCTTGCTTGTGAGACAGCAAACTAAGCTCGAATAACATCTTAGCCAGATGAATCATCCGTTTGTAATGCACATTATGTCTGCCGTAATAAATCTGCGTAAATACCTTCTTCGTCAGCTGGATCTCCCCAACCTCATGGAGATAATCCAATTGCATGAAACTCTTCTTCCTCGTCTCTTTTTTCACATATCGATTCACACAGATTGACTGCAGCGTTGACTTCATCACTTGATTCAGCAGGATATCAGGTGAATATTCATCCTTCTCACAAACAAGCATCGGCTTTCTTCCCCTCGTTGATCTTTGTGACTGTATTCGTGATTCGCTGCATCATGGCTGCGGATACCCCTGTCTCCTGAACGGATTTATACCATTTTTCATTAAAGGCAGGTTCAAGAGTGATAAATGCAAAACGCCGGCGCAGTGCCACTTCTAGCTGAGCCAGGGAACGGTCGGCCGTATTCATCGTACCGATCAAATACACATTGGATGGCACCGTGAACTTTTTCTTCGAGTACCCCATCGTGACAAATTCATCCCGCTTATCACGCTCAATCAACATAAATAACTCGCCGAACACCTTGGACAAATTCCCTCGGTTGATTTCGTCGATAATGAAATAATAGTCTTCACCGGGATTTTCCAATGCCCGCTGGCAGAAATCATAGAACACCCCATATTGAAGAGAAAAGCCATTCTTATCCGGCCTGAAGCCCATCACAAAATCTTCGTAAGCATAATTCTGGTGGAACTGCACCATCTCAATACGGGAAGTATCCTTCACTCCCATCAATGAATAAGCCAAACGCTTGGACACAAATGTCTTCCCTACTCCAGGAGGTCCCTGGAGAATGATGTTTTTCTTGTAACGCAGAAGGCTGGTGATTTTGTTGTATTGGTTTTCATCTATGAACACTTCTTCAAGGAAATCTTCTTTTAAATACGGTTGCAAGACTTCTTCAGTTTCTACAGGTATTGCTGAAATAGCTTCTTTTAAATTTGGTTTTATAATCCATTTGAAGTGACCATTTTCTTCATAATATCCATTAAACAATACACAAGAATAGCATTTTTCACCATCTTCGCCTTTTATTGAATCTATCCCCGTTGATTCCATTACTCGTTTTGCTAATTGAACGACCGGGGTAATGAAAGATGAGGAATGTCGTCCAAGGGCTGCTGCCAGCTGTGAAGGCGTTGCTCCACCTCCGAGTTCATTCATTTTATGCAGGTATTCTAAGTCATTCTTCATAAAAACCGATTCATTCTGTAAAAGTTCCAACCACATCTCAGTACTGATGTTATCCTCGTAATAGTACTGAACATCCAAATTTTCTTCCTTCACTTGAAGATCCTCGCTGACCTTTTCTTTGAATAACTCAATCACACTCACCATCTTCCGGTGAAGCTTGTCGTGGGTGAAAGAAGTCATCTCCGTTTCCCTATCAAAATCTCCCTCTCCACTCCTCGGATGCTCAGATCCAAAGAGCAAACCATATCGAATTCCCTTTTCATCCACGGACACAAACAACTGAGGAGCCGTCTTATGACTGATATGCCCTTTCTCATAAACCGCCAGCCAGCACTCAGAGCATCCAAAATTCTGATTCCAGTTAAACCCGTTCAATACCTTATCTTCAACGAGATCGAATTCTTTGAATTCCTCCATTTTCCTCAAAGCCTCGTGGATTTTTCGCTGCTCCTCTTGCACCTTCGCCTTCTTGTCAGCATAGTAAAGTTGGAATAAAATCGTGAAATTATTCCATGAGTTCAAGATATTCGTTTCGTATTTCACCTTCACTTCGTTCTTGATCTCTTCAAGCTCTTCAATCGTCACTGAACCAAAGTCAATTATCCTGTCAATGACCTTGGACTTGATCAAGTTGACCTTCTCAGAGTTCTTGTACTGTCCTTTCAAAGCATGTAGACTCTCTGCATCAAACTTTGAAAGGGAGTCCAGCAGCAGTTGAGGTTCTAATTTATAACGATGAAGCTCTGTCGCCATTCCGTACAAATAATCGACGGCACTTTCCACCTTTATCTGATCATATTGTGTGCTGCAAAAGAAAAAATCCTGAATATCAAGAATCGTCAGTTCCTCGTAACTCCCTTTCAAATGCGCAAGGGCAGCTTCACATAATTGTGAGTAGGTCTGATAATTCGCACCCACGGTTGAAAGCTTCAGATCAATCCCGTAAGATCGCTTCAAGTCCATAAAGACTTCCTGCTTATAAAGTGGATATTTCTTATAGTCAACTGCCGCCAAAAGATATCCGAATAGAGGTGCTCCCAATGAAATACTAGAATTGAACGCCTTTCCCCTTTCCCGAAAAGCTTCAATCCTATCTTCCACTGGAGCAGAAGAATAAATCAATTCATTCAGTAGATTAGCAACCTCCTGCGGACGCTCCTCCGCATACTTCACCAAATCAGCCGTATTACTCCAATGAACAAAGCTCCCAGCAGTCGGATTCTCCTTCTGCAGCTTTCTAGCAATATCAACCACTGTGTATTCAGTGATATCCTGCTCTCCCATAAAATTGTTTAATCGGGACAGGATCTCTTCTTTATATGACTCGTCGTATAGAGAATTTGATTTGAATTGCAGGTAGCGTTTGAAGGAAATATCTATGTATGAATCTTTTAAAAGTTGACGTTCCAATTCTTGATTGGTCATGGAAAGCACCCCTTTGGTTTTTGTTAGTTTAATATCTTATAGACCTGATTTTACCAGTAGATGGTTTAGAAAGATACCTGACTAGTTTTTAGTATAAAAAAGAACCCTAATAGAAAATGTCAAGGGCTTCCGTTCAGGGAGGGAAAACCTTAAATCGCAAATTAATTAGTTATAGAAATCGAATATAAATTAACATCCCAATTAGCACTAAATATATACAATAAAAAACCCACATCCAAAATTGGATCCGGGTTTTTCTTCTTTATGAACTTCTTGTTCCATTAAAGCCCCCTTTAGTTTAAGTACATATGTTCACAAACTTAACCTTAATTAAAGAACGGTGCCCCATTCTTCTCATAAGATTTTTGTTTATTCATACATTGGAATACTAATTAAACCACGATTTCGACTTAGGAACCTTCCTCAAACAATGTACAATATTTTTTTAACTTGTTCCTTTTTCTATCTTTTCTCACTCCCGTACTTAATTGCCCTTTCTATTTTGCTCCCGTCATTTTTTTCTGAAAAATTTTGTCTTCCTAAAAGTTTTGGGCATCTTATGTCTTATCTTTTGTTGAAAAGGGTAATAAAAAAGTGAAAAACTAGGAGGGGATTCTCTTGAGAAGACTTTTTGTGTTTTCCATTGTTCTAATGCTGCCTGTTCTATTCTTGTTAGGGTGTGGAAAACAAAGTGAATCGAATGCAAAAGATGCGGTTGAAACATATATGGATTTAGTGAAAGAAGGTGATTTAAAACAATACATGTATATCTCATCTCAAACAAACGAATTTTATGACGTTTTCGATTATGAATATTTGAGTACATTGGAGGAAAATGATATAAAGTATGAGGAATCTGATACAAGAGATGAATTCGACGCATTTTACAATTCAATCACAGATGATACCTATCCATCTCCTACATGGGAGGAAAATATGGAAAGGGTTCAAGATAGATTCGGTGATGACAATGACTTTATTGTAGATTCAGATGAAGATGGGTTTGAGGTCACAAGTAAGGAAAAGGACTTTAAACAGTACAAGTTCCTGTACAATACTGAAATTGCAAATGCAACAGGAAGTAAGATTTACAAAAAAGTAGAATTCACTGTTGAATACCAGTACGACATTTGGAATGGAAAAGAGTATACCGAGGGATTTGTCATTAAGAAATTAAATATTCGTTGACGGCGGAAACTTCCGCTGTCTTTTTATTGAATTTGCAACTAAAAAACTCTTTAATTAACTAACTTTTTATATCCATTCTTTTCCCACAAAATCATTTGCTAATTTATATTTGCATCACCCATAGGCATAAAGTACTTTTTTAAGTTAAACTATGAGATTCTATAGAGTCTTCAAATTAAATTCACCCCTTTTTATAAAAACAATCCTGCACTTTAGTAAGAAACCGAAGGGGTAACCGCGTTCACTCTTCAGACTTTAACTCTGACATCCGTTTATTTAATTATCTGCCGACATTTTAGAGTAGGGAAAAATAAGGATTATCGTTAATAAGCCAATTAGTACGGCACCTCCGCCAAAGAATAAAGATATACTTAATCCTTCCCATCTTCCTACTACATACAGACCCCAGAAATGAATTCCTACCCCTAAGAAGAGGATTACGAACCCACCTAAATATCTTCTATTTTTCAAAACACTCCATGAAGCACGGGGACGGTTCGAGACCGATGAAAAAGTCTGATTTTTAACTGTCATGTGAATTATTTTTAAGAACCTTCGGTTTTTCAAAATCAAAAAGCCCCCTAATGGTATAATTAGTGCGACCAAACACAAACC
>NZ_MINN01000082.1 GCF_001877785.1 Rossellomorea aquimaris
CCAGCTAAATAAGACAAAACCTTCCAAACAAGGGTAAGTGGAAGGTTATTTGGCATGCATATTTTCAGTATAACATGAGTTATTTTAAGTTTTTATTGAAAAATGTTGACAAACTATTAGCTGGTTTAATTGAAAATGGGCAATAGCCGTTTTAATTAGCTGATCTTCGGTTATTGCCCCCTATAATGGAATAAGCAGAAAAGTTAAGTCCCTTTAAGGAAACTTCTCGGCTTCAATTTCTCTTCTTTTCAATAATCCTCATTATGACGTATGTTAGAGAGGTAATGACTATAACAATTACGCTACTATTAAAAAGAAAATTATAGTCCCATTCCTTTACTACTCGTTTATCAATTCCACCTTGATTAAAAATAATATAGCTCGATGGATTGTTCTCTAAGAAAAAATAGATTAGTGCACCTCCAATTAACAATCCACTTAGTAGCGACACAATAATTATCTTCATTGAATGCCTCCTCAATTGTATCCATAAGTAAAAAATATATTTCCGAAAAGCTCAGATATTATTCCATTAACCTGCCACTTTAATTTAATACCAATTATTTCAAATTCAGAGATTATTCTCAAGACTTATCTATTTAAAAAAGAAAAAACTTATCCTTTTCTGGATAAGCTTCAATCAACTATCGTGGGTATGTTTTCAAATGTTTATAACTTATCAGTTCACCATTTGAGTTTATGACAACCTCATCTACTCCGTAACTCATATGTGCATCATAATAAGGATACACTTTAAGTGTTATCTCATATAAACCCCCGACCCCATACAACTGCTTAATCTTTAGGATTTCTGCATCATAAGTAGCCCATATGAGGTTACTTGGAGCTTCTTTATCATCCTTATAAATTTCAGCTACTGCTTGGTCTACTGGTTCTCTCAGACTGCTTATGAGAGCGTATTTATATGTTTCGCATAATTTAGTGTCAGCCTCATTTATTGCTGCGTTTGCATAATGATTAGTGTCTAAAGTTGTTAACAACAGCGTTAATAAGAAGATAAATTGGATTTTTCTCATGAATATCACCTCACTTTAGTTTTCCATAAACTAAAGTAAGTTATTCCTTTAAACTGCCCAATAATTGAATAAGAAAATAAACGATGTAAAAACTAAAATAGTACAGTCATTTCATGGCAAATGGAGGTAAAAATGAAGAAACTGTTGGGTCTATTTGTAGCCTGTATAATGATTAGTGTTCTTATTGGCTTTGATAAACAACAAAGTTTTAACCTAAAAGCTGTTAAAATCAATGTGAAAAATAATATTCTTAGATATGATGTCATATTAAAAACTGATGATGGGACACCCATTAAAAGCCGTTTCGATTATCCAGGGCAGAGGATACACGGATTTGAATTAGCAGTGGTACCAAATAAACGATTAGCAAACCTTATGGAACTTGACGGAAACGAGGAATCAAGCTTTACAAAAATGCGTCCAAACAAAATAGGAACGCGATCTTCTTCCAGAGATGATGAAGTCCATTTATTTTGTGAATATATTGTTAAGAATGATTCCGACCTAGTTAAGGTAAAAGAATTTGCAAAAGACGAAGCAACTATATTTATTTTTGATGGTGCCAACAAAATAATAGAACAACCAATTTCAAGGCAATAGCTAGTTCCCCTGTATTGCCTTATTTTTTTGTAAATATGAGGGTTATTCAAATATTCTCTCCTTAAATAAAGCTTCTCTTTAATAAGAAAATTATTAAACCGGATAGTAACGCTAATACCACCAAAGAAATTAAGTGAAAAGTTGGTGAAATTGCAGTACCACCAAATGAAACTCTTTTTGGTAATTTTTAAACATTGTTCCAAGCAGCTTCCATATCAAGAACATACCTTTTTGATTTTATATAGCCTATTATCCTCGTAATAATGCAATAAACTATAGGAATAGTAATTGATCATAAAATTGCTTGAATTATTACTTCAATTCCCAATCGCAATACTGCGGGTTTTTACGGCTGATGTCCTGTTGATAGCCGCAATTACTTAATCCATTAAACTGCCCGTTAGTTAAAGAAGTGAATTTTCAAAATCTTTAAGTTTATTTTACCACATAATGTAATAAATCCTTGTTTTTTCTCGTAACAGAATGATAATCACTTACAAATTCACAAGTAAAATAGCACCCTAATACGCACAATGCCAATAGCTATTGTCACGTTGTAATTATGGGTGCTATTTCTTATGTTATTTTGTTGTTATTTTCTTATATAACGCCGATATATCAATACAAATGGTTCTGCTATTTACTGTGCTAAAAGGTATGCTAATTCATATACCATTTGCGATGTTTCTCCACAAAAACTGAACTACTTACCTGTAAAAGGCGGCCTCCTTTCATATCTTATACCTGTTCCTCACTCATGAATGCATGTGTATTTCCTTCTGTATCTTTGAAAAAGACCATCCACGTCTCCGATTGCTCCATTTTTGCGACCACATGGGGTTCGCCGATAAAATGGACTTCCTTACCCGATAAGTGCTCGTATGTTTCTTTTATGTTCTTCACCTGGAAATAAAGAACCGAGCTGCAATGGGCGAATTCCTCCTTTTCGGGAAGGGACAGCATAAGCCTCAGCCCGCCGGATTCAAGAAAAGCCATGCGGTCTGTGTTGAATAGGAGGGGGAGTCCCAGCGTCTCCTTGTAAAATCTCAATGCTCTGTCCAGGTCTTTCACCGGTATTCCGATTTGTCCCACTTTCTCAATCAGTGCTGTTTCCATACATCATTCTCCTCTCGACTATCCTTTCTTTATAAGAATAAAAAATTCCTATTATCTTGTCTTATCCATTCTCACCTTTTTTCGATAGTCTGCCGGAGACATGCCTGCAAATTGTTTGAACAGCTTACTGAAGGATACCGGGTTTTGAAGCCCCAATAAAAACGTGATCTCTGTCATCGTGTAATCTGTTTCCGATAGCAGCTGCCTGGCTTTTTGAATCCTGAATTCGGTTATATGCTGATGGGGGGTCCTTTTGTATAGCTGCTGATACGTCCGTAATAAGTGGTTTGGAGATAGACAGGCTGCCGCTGCAATATCATCAAGTTTAACGGGCCGGTCAAAATATGCCCGTATATACTCATTGGCTATGTTTATTCTTCTATACAATTCTTCCCGCGTTGATTTACGAACTGCATTAAGTGATTCAACTTCTTGGTAGATTTGCAGCTGATCCTCTAAGAGTGCTTGCATGATCTGATGAAATTGTTGTTCATAGCCGATGGACTTCTGATCATTGCCTGGCAGTGCCTGTTTAAAAGTATGCAACATGGCGGATAAAGTCATATTTTTAGGATAGGTCCTTTCAAAAAAGCCGAGGGGACTCTTATCCTTGAATGGATCGCTCAAAAGCCTGTCATTTGTTTCTGATAAGGAGTGAAAAACTTCTTCTGCGAATCCGTCTTGAAAGAAAATGCAGAATGACTCCACCTCTCTTGGTTCGTCAATGGAAATGATATAGGGGCCGGCGTTAAGCAGTAGGTACCTGCTTTCTTCGATTGCATAAAAACCCTGCTTCGTATGATAACGGGCTTTGCCGTTCGAGAACGTTTTGATGGATAACTGCCCGTTCCCTTTCCAATAAAACTCATCACTTTTAGCATGCAATACGTAATTAGCAGTATCATTTTTTGTCATCTTCAGATCTCCGTTATGATTAACTTATTTTTCCATAGTATCATTATACATAATAATAGGCGGGGGAACCGGCCCTACATAAAAAAAGCACGCCTGCTGCTGAGGTGTGCTTTCAAACTTATTTGTCTTCGTGCTTCTTATAAGGTGGTGTTTGACTGGAAAGGCCCGAGATATACCCGGCACCGCCCTTTGTTACAGAGGAGGTCATTGTGCTGTCGTCACCAAATCCCACATGTTGAAATCAACATCTCGCAAGCCCTCTCTCAAATGCCGCCAGATGGTTCACAGAGGCATTCCGCAACTGCGTGAAGACCATTTGCACATCACTTGGGATGTTCAATGAGAGGAACCGGTCATACATGGCGATATTATCGATTTCCCCCTGCACACCTGCAGCGTAGGCCGCCTTGATATTCTCGGGAGTGGTGACCAAAGACTGTGAAGTATCTGCCGGAACCGGCACCTGGTAGCGCTGGAATAGAGGCAACAGAGCACTGATGTGCCTTAATTCAGCTTCCTTGATCTGGACAAAGGTCCGGATATTGCCGAAGTTCCCGATGATATTATTGTATCTTGCCTGGGCCAGATATTCGTCCTGAAGAGCGTAAGTAAGCATCTGCGGAAGGGTCAACGAATCTGCGTTCAACGCCCCTTTGGCCCCGAAGTCAACGTTTTGTCTGCGGATATGTGCGTTCCTGGCATTCTTTTGGATAAAAGATAAGAACCAGACGGCGTGATTCTGTTCATCGGATGCAGCGCGCCGGAATCGTTCTTTGATGACGGGATCTTGCGCCTTATCTGTTATATCCAAATAGGTATCCACGGCCCCCTGTTCGTCATTAAAAGCAAATTCAATTCCTGCTTTGTAGTTAAACCAGCTAATAGTTTGTCAACATTTTTCAATAAAAACTTAAAATAACTCATGTTATACTGAAAATATGCATGCCAAATAACCTTCCACTTACCCTTGTTTGGAAGGTTTTGTCTTATTTAGCTTG
>NZ_MINN01000083.1 GCF_001877785.1 Rossellomorea aquimaris
TGGTTAAGTCCTCGATCGATTAGTATCAGTCAGCTCCACATGTCGCCATGCTTCCACCTCTGACCTATCTACCTGGTCATCTTCCAGGGATCTTACTCACATAAAGTGATGGGAAATCTCATCTCGAGGGGGGCTTCATGCTTAGATGCTTTCAGCACTTATCCCTTCCGCACATAGCTACCCAGCGATGCCTTTGGCAAGACAACTGGTACACCAGCGGTGCGTCCATCCCGGTCCTCTCGTACTAAGGACAGCTCCTCTCAAATTTCCTGCGCCCACGACGGATAGGGACCGAACTGTCTCACGACGTTCTGAACCCAGCTCGCGTACCGCTTTAATGGGCGAACAGCCCAACCCTTGGGACCGACTACAGCCCCAGGATGCGATGAGCCGACATCGAGGTGCCAAACCTCCCCGTCGATGTGGACTCTTGGGGGAGATAAGCCTGTTATCCCCGGGGTAGCTTTTATCCGTTGAGCGATGGCCCTTCCATGCGGAACCACCGGATCACTAAGCCCGACTTTCGTCCCTGCTCGACTTGTAGGTCTCGCAGTCAAGCTCCCTTGTGCCTTTACACTCTGCGAATGATTTCCAACCATTCTGAGGGAACCTTTGGGCGCCTCCGTTACTCTTTAGGAGGCGACCGCCCCAGTCAAACTGCCCACCTGACACTGTCTCCCACCCCGATAAGGGGCGCGGGTTAGAATTTCAATACAGCCAGGGTAGTATCCCACCAACGCCTCCACCGAAGCTGGCGCTCCGGTTTCCAAGGCTCCTACCTATCCTGTACAAGCTGTACCAAAATTCAATATCAGGCTACAGTAAAGCTCCACGGGGTCTTTCCGTCCTGTCGCGGGTAACCTGCATCTTCACAGGTACTATAATTTCACCGAGTCTCTCGTTGAGACAGTGCCCAGATCGTTACGCCTTTCGTGCGGGTCGGAACTTACCCGACAAGGAATTTCGCTACCTTAGGACCGTTATAGTTACGGCCGCCGTTTACTGGGGCTTCGATTCGCACCTTCGCTTGCGCTAAGCACTCCTCTTAACCTTCCAGCACCGGGCAGGCGTCAGCCCCTATACTTCGCCTTACGGCTTCGCAGAGACCTGTGTTTTTGCTAAACAGTCGCCTGGGCCTATTCACTGCGGCTCTTCGAGGCTATGCACCCCAAAGAGCACCCCTTCTCCCGAAGTTACGGGGTCATTTTGCCGAGTTCCTTAACGAGAGTTCTCTCGCTCACCTTAGGATTCTCTCCTCGCCTACCTGTGTCGGTTTGCGGTACGGGCACCTTTTTCCTCGCTAGAGGCTTTTCTTGGCAGTGTGGAATCAGGAACTTCGCTACTATAATTCGCTCGCTGTCACAGCTCAGCCTTCACGATGACGGGATTTTCCTCATCATCAGCCTAACTGCTTAGACGCACATATCCAGCAGTGCGCTTACCCTATCCTCCTGCGTCCCCCCATTGCTCAAACGGAAAAGAGGTGGTACAGGAATATCAACCTGTTGTCCATCGTCTACGCCTATCGGCCTCGACTTAGGTCCCGACTAACCCTGAGCGGACGAGCCTTCCTCAGGAAACCTTAGGCATTCGGTGGATGGGATTCTCACCCATCTTTCGCTACTCATACCGGCATTCTCACTTCTAAGCACTCCACCAGTCCTTACGGTCTGACTTCACTGTCCTTAGAACGCTCTCCTACCACTGACACCTAGAGGTGTCAATCCACAGCTTCGGTGATACGTTTAGCCCCGGTACATTTTCGGCGCAGAGTCACTCGACCAGTGAGCTATTACGCACTCTTTAAATGGTGGCTGCTTCTAAGCCAACATCCTGGTTGTCTAAGCAACTCCACATCCTTTTCCACTTAACGTATACTTTGGGACCTTAGCTGGTGGTCTGGGCTGTTTCCCTTTCGACTACGGATCTTATCACTCGCAGTCTGACTCCCATGGATAAGTCTTTGGCATTCGGAGTTTGTCTGAATTCGGTAACCCGATGAGGGCCCCTAGTCCAAACAGTGCTCTACCTCCAAGACTCTTACACATGAGGCTAGCCCTAAAGCTATTTCGGAGAGAACCAGCTATCTCCAAGTTCGATTGGAATTTCTCCGCTACCCACACCTCATCCCCGCACTTTTCAACGTGCGTGGGTTCGGACCTCCATCCAGTGTTACCTGGACTTCATCCTGGACATGGGTAGATCACCTGGTTTCGGGTCTACGACCACATACTCATTCGCCCTGTTCAGACTCGCTTTCGCTGCGGCTCCGTCTCATCGACTTAACCTTGCATGGGATCGTAACTCGCCGGTTCATTCTACAAAAGGCACGCCATCAC
>NZ_MINN01000084.1 GCF_001877785.1 Rossellomorea aquimaris
TGGCACGTTAATAGACCGGAAAGGGGTATTTCCAATAATAGGTACTAAAATATGATCGCACCTTTGGATCTCCACAAGCGACATGGTGGTGGACCCTCCCATTTCTCTCGGCGTCTATGCGCGTAAATTCCTTCGTTCGACCTGACCATGTGTGGATGCCGGATATGCTCCTCGGGTGGGTCTATGCCCTAATGCTCGGAATGGTGACCGGCTTATCCGTGCTTCGTTTGATTTACATTAAGACACGTTAAAAATACAAAGTATGTGTAACCTATACTTATTTCGTGTTAAGCAGCCTGCACATCAGTAATATGCGGAATATCTCGAAGCATGCGTTCTTCACTAAAGGCACACTTCCGTGTTCCCATCGCAAATAGAATCTTAATCAATTTACGACCTAAAGCGACATAAGACTGTTTCCCCTTTAGAGGATTGTTTCTCCGGTGTTTGTAGTAGTTGTGTAGCGCCTTGAACCCTTTATTATGAAAGGCTAATGGGCGAGCGACTTGATATAAAATGGTGCGTAATCTCCGTCGACCACGTTTGGTGATGGTCGTCTGCCCTTTATGTTTGCCTGATTGGTTCATCATCAGATTGAGTCCTGCTAATTTAATAATTTGTCGTGGATCTCTATAGTTAGAGAGGTCACCAATTTCGGCAAAGAAGCCAACGACAGTCATAGGCCCGACACCTTTTATAGCTATCATACTATCGGCACCAGGAACCAATCGAACAAGTTCTTCGAGCTCTTCTTTAAGGGCTTCTAGACGAGCGTTTAATAATTCATATTGATCGACAAGATAGCGAAGTTCTTCACGGGCCATTCGAAGACCAACGGTCAGTCCAATACTGGAGGCAGCTGCCTTTTTCAATTGGCGCATACGCTCTATCCCGATATTTTTCGTTACTGACGTTTTTACTTCTTTCAGAAGTTCATCCTCTGTTTTCTGCTGAATATCTTTGGGAAGATATCCACGCTTCAATAAATATAAAGCTGTTTTCCCATTCCACTTTTTAAATACGGTCAAGAATTCAGGGAAATAGCGATCCAACGCATTATGAATTTGAGCCTTGATGGAGGACAAATCTTCTTGGATGATATCAAAGAGTTTGACTCCTTCCCGTAAATCGGCATACAAACCCTCAGGTAAGGTAGGCTCATGATAACGACCCGCCCGCATGACTTGAGCGATGACTTTCGCATCCTTTGTGTCATTTTTGGTGGGCGAATCATCATCCAGTTCTTTTGATTTCTTCACCTTCATCGGGTTTACTACGACTGGTCTTTCACCATGCGATTTTAAAAAGTAGGCTAGATTCATCCAATAATGACCTGTAGGTTCCATACCGATCAACAAGTTGGGACGGGATGTTTGTGCACTTAATTCTTTCGCCCATTCAAGTAATAGTTTGAAGCCTTCTTTTGAGTTAGGGAATATCAGACGCTTAGATAAATCGATTCCCCGATCATCAATTGCCCTGGCAACATGCTTATGTTTGGCGATATCAATTCCTATAATCAGCGTGTGTTCATTAATTTGCTTAAGTCGTTTATTTTGTGTAAAATCCATAATTGAAGTCTCCCTTCGGTACTTAATTCGAGGTCATGCATGACACTCTCTATCGTACCAAGGGGGCTTTTTTTATGCACATCGCAAAAACTTCGATA
>NZ_MINN01000085.1 GCF_001877785.1 Rossellomorea aquimaris
TTTACGCGCATAGACGCCGAGAGAAATGGGAGGGTCCACCACCATGTCGCTTGTGGAGATCCAAAGGTGCGATCATATTTTAGTACCTATTATTGGAAATACCCCTTTCCGGTCTATTAACGTGCCACGCGTGTTTCCAGATATATTTAAATTTGGGTGTATCTGTTTGACCATGCCGTGTCTCTTATATTGAACACTTAAGAAATCCGGAGAAAAACAAAGATATTCTAAGTAACCTGCCATTATCGTGAGGGAGGCTCACCAACCGCCGGAAAGCGAAGTTTTGCATGGAAATCGATAGCGGCGATGTGTGGAATAAAAAAAGTTGAGAAGTCAAAAAGAGCTTCTCTATTTAAGGTTGCCTAAAAACCAAACTAATATCAGTTGGGATGAGTATCTTGACAGTTTCGTTCATATCAGGAGGCTCACGGGCTACCCGCGGAAAGCAAAGTCTTGCGAGGAAATCAACTGCGGTGGTAAAACCACTTTTATGAAGAAAGAATTGAGAACACCCGGGATTTGTCATATACTTTAGTGGGAAGAAAGAAAGCAGGTGTAAGAATGCGAACGATCTATGACATCCAGCAGTTTTTGAAAAGCTATGGAACCATCATCTATACCGGACACCGTCTTTCAGACCTGCAGCTCATGGAAGACGAACTGAAGGAGCTTTACAAATCCCAGCTGATTGAAATGAGGGAGTTCCAGACAGCTCTATTGATATTGAGGCAGGAAATTGCAATGGAAAAAGAAAAACAAGAAAAATAAGGGTGATTAGATGACAGAACAATGGCTGGTCGGAGTCGATTTGGGCGGCACGACGACAAAAATAGCGTTTCTAAGTAAATACGGTGAGTTGTTACATAAATGGGAGATCCCTACGGATAAATCCGAAAACGGAAAAAACATCATCGTCAACATAGCTAAGGCAATAGACCGGAAACTTGAAGAACTCGGACAGAGTAAGGCAAAGCTGGTCGGGATCGGCATGGGTGCACCCGGGCCGGTCGATATGGCAAAAGGCATCATATATGAAGCAGTCAACCTCGGATGGGATACAAATACCCCGCTGAAAGATCTGCTGGAAGTAGAAACAGGTCTCCCCGCTGTCATTGACAACGATGCGAATTGTGCTGCACTGGGAGAAATGTGGAAAGGTGCCGGAGACGGTGCAAAGGATCTTGTCTGTGTCACACTAGGTACAGGTGTAGGCGGAGGCGTCATCACCAATGGCGATATTGTGCATGGAGTGAAGGGTGCCGGCGGCGAGATCGGACATATAACAGTCGTCCCCGAAGGCGGATTTCAGTGCAATTGCGGAAAGACAGGGTGTCTTGAAACGGTTGCTTCCGCAACTGGAGTTGTCCGGCTGGCAAATGAAAAGCTGGATTCAACTTCAAATCAGTCCGTATTGAGGGAGATCCGCAATGAAAAAGGTGAGGTCAGTGCCAAAGATGTATTTGATGCAGCCAGAAGTAATGATGAATTGGCTGTAAGCGTTGTCGGACAGCTTGCTTTCTATCTTGGTCTCGCACTCGCGAATTTAGGGAACGTTTTGAACCCCGAGAAGATCGTGATCGGAGGAGGAGTTTCACAGGCAGGGGATATATTATTGGAGCCGGTAGTAAGCTTCTTTGAAAAATTTTCTTTTCCAACGGTCAGGACATCGACCGGCTTAAGCATCGCAACATTGGGCAATGACGCAGGTGTGATAGGGGCGGCATGGCTGGTAAAAAATAAGATCTAATTAGTGCTGATAAATGGGTCTCCATTATGGGGGCTCTTTTTTATGGGGAAATGCTACTGATATGTCATTCGGCAGAGGACTCATGACCTGGGAATCACTTATTGATTCTAAGTGTTTTCCGGGACCATCGGTTCATTTTCAAGAAAGTTTTACAATATGAAACTTTTAGCTGTTTTAAACGTCTAATAGTAAGGGTAGGAGAATAAGGTGTAAAATACTATTTTACACGTCTTGTATGATATTGAGTTTGACGTTTTGTTAAAAAAGTATTAAGATAACACATGGTTCTAATTTAAAAATTACTTATTTTTCCAGTTAAATTATTACATTTTATGTTACATACGAACGGACACGTAAGTAGCAAGGAGGTTACGAAATGAAGTTAAATAAGATTCCAAAGGCACCATTAGTCATTATTGCAGCGCTGCTCCTTTGGATAAAAACGTATATTGTCTATAAAACTAGTTTTGATATAAAAATAGAGAACACGATCCAGGAAATCATCCTCTTCATGAATCCGTTAGGGTTCTTACTGTTCATATTCGGAATCGGACTTTTAATGAAAAAAGATAAATCCCGCACCCGCTATATGATCATCACAAGTTTCCTATTGTCTTTCATCCTCTATGGGAATGTAGTCTTCTATCGATTCTTCGATGACTTCCTGACGCTCCCTGTTTTATTCCAGACAAGCAACTTCTCCGATTTAGGGGGCAGCGCCAGTGCCATCATGAGTTGGAAAGATGTGTTTTACTTCCTTGATGTCTTCGTCCTGATCGCGTTAATCAAGTTTTTACCTTCATGGTTTTCACTTGAAAATTACAGCCGGGCAAGCAGGAGAGCTTATTTCCTCGTTGCGACAGCGCTAGTATTTTTTAATCTTGGACTGGCTGAATCAGAAAGGCCGCAGCTTCTCACGAGAACGTTCGACCGTGAAATGCTGGTAAAGAACATCGGGACATACAACTACCATATTTATGATATTTTCCTCCAATCGAAATCATCCGCCCAAAGAGCATTGGCGGACGGCAGCGAGCTCGCGGATATTGATAATTACGTAAGAGCAAATTACATTGAGCCGGATAAAGAGATGACCGGCATCGCAAAAGACAAAAATCTGATCATCGTGTCTATGGAATCACTCCAGAATTTTGTCATCAACAGTAAAGTGAACGGCGAAGAAGTCACTCCTTTCTTAAATGATTTCATCGGAGAAAGTTACTACTTTGATAACTTCTATCATCAAACGCAGCAGGGGAAGACGTCGGATTCCGAGTTCATCTTGGATAATTCCCTTTACCCGCTTAACCGGGGTGCAGTATTCTTCACCCATTCAGGCAACGAGTTCGACTCCATGACTGAAAAGCTCGATGCAAATGGATATTACACAACGGCGATGCACGCCAATAATAAGAGCTTCTGGAACCGAGATATCATGTATGATTCTCTTGGTTATGAGCGCTTCTATTCTTTACCTGATTATGAAGTGACCGAAGATAATTCCGTTAACTGGGGAATGAAGGATATCCCGTTCTTTGAACAATCAGTGCAGCATATGAAAGAAATGCCAAAGCCATTCAGTACAAAAATGATTACACTGACGAACCATTACCCATTCACACTGGATGAAGAAGATAAGTTAATCGAGCCGTATACGTCTAAGGACGGCACTGTAAACCGTTATTTCCAGACAGTGCGTTATATGGATGAGGCATTGAAGAACTTCATCAACGACCTGAAAGAATCAGGATTGTATGAGAATTCCGTCATCGTCATGTACGGGGATCACTACGGGATCTCAGAAAATCATAATACGGCAATGAGTCAGTATCTCGGGAAAGAGGTCACTCCGTTTGTAAGTACTCAACTGCAGAGAGTCCCGCTCATTATCCATGTTCCTGGCCAAGAAGGTAAGACGATATCCAAAGTCTCAGGACAAATCGACCTGAAACCGACAATCTTGAACCTGTTGGGCATCGACACGAAAAAAGATATCCAATTCGGAGGCGATATCTTCTCTGACCAGCATGAAGATTTCACCATCCTGAGAGACGGACGATTCATTACCAAGGATTATGTTTATGCAGGAGAAAAATGCTGGGATAAGGAAACAGAAGAAAAAACCGACATGAAATTCTGTAAACCGTATCAAGAGCGTGTCACGGAAGAACTGGACTATTCCGATAAGGTCATTTATGGAGACCTGCTCCGCTTTTATGAAGAAACAGAATATAGGGATGAAGAACAATAATTGATTGAAGAGCTTGCGAATAAGATTCGCAAGCTCTTTTTTTGTCATGAAATAATGAGCCAATCATATGAGTAAGTAAGGATGAATAGCAGGGAGGTCTCATAATGAAAATCAATGTTAGGAGCGGGGATACATTCTGGTACTACAGTCAGTTGTATTATATACCGGCAGGATTGATCATCGATTCAAATCCATCTCTTGATCCGAACGGCTTGATAATCGGGTCAGAAGTGGAAATCCCGGGGTTCATCAAAGAGAGTTATACAGTTAAACAGGGAGACACATTCTGGAAGCTTGCTGAACAGCGGAATATACATGTTGATGGTCTATTGCTCTTGAATGGCAATATGAATCCCGGTGCATTGAAAATCGGTTCGACCATCTTTTTGCCTTCAAGAGTGACGGCACCGGTTGTCAATGGAAGACAGGGGTACAGTTCTGATATTTTACAAAGGGATTTAACCAGATTGAAAGAAATATATCCATTCATTAAATTGAGTTCGATCGGCGAGAGTGTATTGGGGAAATCGCTTTACGAAATAAAAATAGGAGACGGTTCGAAAAAGGTACACATGAACGCATCTTTTCATGCAAATGAATGGATCACAACGTCGATTTTGATGACGTTCCTTAATGATTTTCTGCTCTCCCTCACGAATATGAACCCGATAAGGGGAATTCAAGCCATGCCTGTCTATAGAGGAGTGACGCTCTCACTCGTCCCAATGGTGAACCCCGATGGAGTGGACCTGGTCTTGAAGGGGCCGCCTGCACCGATGAAGGATCAGTTGTTGAAGTTAAATAAGGGAAGCACTGATTTCACCGGCTGGAAAGCGAATATTCGCGGAATCGATCTCAATAAACAATTCCCTGCAAGATGGGAGTTTGAAAAAGAAAGGATAGAAGTAAAGTCTCCGGGCCCCCGGGATTTCCCAGGTGATAAGCCCCTTTCAGAACCTGAGACGATTGCGATGGCAGGGCTTGCGCAGGAAGAAGTATTCGACCGGATGCTTGCTATACACACGCAGGGCAAGGAGTTTTACTGGGGATATGAAGGGCTGGAACCTTCAGAAGCTGAGAGGCTCGCCGGAGATTTCGAACGGGTCAGCGGGTACAGGTCTGTAAGATACATTGACAGTTATGCGGGTTATAAAGACTGGTATATAAAGGAATTTAAAAAAACAGCTTTTACTTTGGAGCTTGGCAAGGGGATAAATCCCCTCCCGCTATCACAGTTTGACGAGATTTACAGAGATTCATTGGGAATCTTTCTTGCTGCAGTCTATAGATGGTACTAACCTAATGCCCGGCGGTTGGGAAAATAGTCATTTTTACCTGTTGGTATATAAAAAACATAGTAGATTTTTAAGTGAAAGAGGAGTAAAATGAATCATCAGCTTTATTATTGTGAAACTGTACCTATATGAAGACCAACATGAATTGAATAAACAGATGATGACCTTTGTCGATGCTGGATGGAGCAGAACCAATTGGTCATCATTTTTTAAATTTTTGTAATGTTTTTATCATATTATTGAAACATTTTCGTTAGTGAAACGTACTAATCCATATAGGCTGATTATCGGAGAATGGGAAAAGGGGGAGTGTCTGTAATGAAAAAATTGGTTTTTAAATTACTTTTGATTATTCTGTTTTTGCTTACGGGCTGTCAATCCAAAATCGCTGATACTCCCCAATCAGATGAACAGAAACCTGAAAAACAGGAACAGTTGAAAGTGAATGGAAACAGTATTCCATCCGAGACATTTATAGAAAACATCAATTGGTTATCCAATCGTGAAATATTGACGGTCAGCGATGAAAATGGAGAAGCTTCCTTTTATATCACAGACATCTTTAAGGGGGACAGTGAAAAGATTTATGAAATACCTTCTTCCTATGTCCATTCCATGGTTTCTCCCGATAAAAGCAGAATCCTCATCCATTCAGCATCTGCCACCTACTCAGCGATGATCACGATCATTGACCTCAATGGAAAAGAGATTTACAGGGGTGAAATTCCGTCTTCAGAATTATCATACGTATGGAATGCGTTCAATAAAGACAAACTTCTGATAACAAGCTTTGCAGAGGACTGGAGTTTTGAAGTATTTGAACTGGACTTGAATTCCCCTGAACTAAGATTACTGGACATTGAAGAGCCCTTTTTGAAATGGAATTCGGAAGTATCGGTCCTTTATCAGGACTGGAACAGTGAGGAAATAAGTATTTCTGCTCCTCTTGTGAGTCAAAATATTCTGGACGGCAAAAAAGAAACGATTGATATGAAGAGCATCCATTTTGAACGCTTCCCCCGCTTCCTCCTTTCTGTACATGCCAATGGGGAAAAGGAGGATGAGTTCATATATCAATTCATCAATGAAAACGGTGGGATCCTCTCTGAGTTCCAGTCGGCTTTGCTGAGCCGTTATTCTGATTGGTTCATTCCTTTCTATGATATGATAGATGATAAGGATGAGCTGATTACGTTTAAAGCAAATGAGGCAGGTTCTCTCGATACATACACCGGTACATTTTCTTTGAAAAGATGGGATGTGATGGGCGGGAGCGAAGAAACACTGATGCCAGATCTTGCTGCTGAACCAATCCAATGCTCTCCAAACGGGTCTCATTGTTTGTATGGCAATCAACTTGAAAAAATCATTGATATCGATGATGCGTCCATCGTCGAATTAGTAAAAGAGGAAGGGTAGATAGCATGGCAATCGTAGACGTAACGGTTATTCCAATAGGGACAGAGACACCAAGTGTGAGTTCGTATGTGGCTGATCTTCAGAAAATCCTGACGAAACACGAAGATGAAGGAAATATCCGGTATCAGCTTACTCCGATGAACACAATCATAGAAGGGGAACTCTCCACCCTGCTCGGAGTGATACAGGAAATTCACGAAGCGCCGTTCCAAAAAGGAATCCAGCGTGTGGCCACCAATATCAGGATCGATGACAGAAGAGATAAAAAGGGGACTATGGAAGGCAAGCTTGCTTCCGTGAAGGCACATATGGAGAAATGATTCCGTGCCATTTAGGACAAAAATAAAAAACCCTCCTTGATGGAGGGTTTTTTACTTGGATTTTAGTGGCCACCCGGGTATCCGGAGTGAAGGACAGTCATAATCGTAAACCAGCCAAAAACACCTAATGTTGCCAATGAAAACACGATTCCAAGACCATTCTTGTTTTTGAATGTGCTTACTACTGCAAATAAAGCTAATAGTGTAACCAATGCTGTAATAATTACAAGACCCATTTATATGACCCCTTTCATTGAAAATAAGTTTCTTAACACCGCTTACAAAAAACAAATAATTGTATGTACATAAATGCACTCATTAACATTTTATATTTTTTTCCTCTGTTTGTCGAGGTCTAAAAGTTTGACACTTCTATGGCACCGGGATGTTTATCTCCTTACACATCATCTGCTACAATATTGGTATCCCCGAAAGGGAAAAGGAGGTAAAAAAATGAAATGGAAACAAATTCCTTTAGGCCCGCTGCAGACAAACTGTTATGTCCTTTGGAACGATGAGAACAAATGTTTAATTGTCGATCCGGGTGCAGAAGGTGAGAAACTGGTAAGCTGGCTGAATGAAAATAACCTTAAGCCCCTTGCAATTTTATTGACACATGCCCATTTTGATCATATTGGAGCAGTCGATACAATCAGAGGTACATATGATATACCGGTTTACATTGATGAGAAAGAGTCGGACTGGCTGGCCGATCCAGGTCTGAATGGCTCAGGATTATTTGGGATGGGGCAGATTCAAGCTGGGCCCGCCGACAGAATAATCACTTCTGAAAATACTCTTACCATTGATGATTTTACCCTCCGCGTCTTTAAGACACCCGGACACTCCCCTGGAAGTCTTTCATATTATGTACAAAGTGAAGGAATAGTATTTGCGGGAGATACACTTTTTATGGGAAGTATCGGCCGGAGTGACCTGCCAGGGGGCAGCCATCAAGAGCTCCTGTCAAGCATCCATGATCATCTGCTCACTCTCCCGGAAGAAACAGAAGTCCTTCCCGGTCACGGTCCCGCGACTTCGGTGGGGAATGAAATGGACGGCAATCCTTTCCTGAATGGATTTTAAGAGAAAAAAATTCCCTTTAGCATTAATGCTAAAGGGAATTTTTTTAGTGTCCTCCTGCACCCGGAGTCATCATAAAGGTCGTCCAGTAAGTAAACCCAGCGAAGAACACAGTCAGATAGGCACCGAAAATATAAATATACATACGTTCGGAAAGTTTTAAGTAGCTTAACATAATGAAGAATCCTGTTTGGCCTAAAAAGATTAATGATGTCGTTGTCATATCGCCAAGATAAAACATTACAGCAAAAATTCCAGTCCAGAATCCAAGAACTCTGTACATACGATCCATATGTAACCCTCCTTTGCACCCTAAGTCCATCATTCAATATTATAAATGAATATTACTCCAAAAGTAAATATCTGTTTGATGATAGTTTGTGACGATTACGTGATTTCTACTCTCATAACATGAAAACGGATTCCGAAACCGCCTTCAGCCGGAGAATAGCAAGGTTTTGAAGCGTTTGAAAAAAATTCATAAATTACCGAGTGTAAATACTGTACAAAAGTTGTACAAAAAGTATACAATGTATTTAACTAATAAGGTAACTTGCTTATTTATACAATTAGAGGAGGAATTCAAATGGAAAACTTAACGTTCTTTACTTATCCAAGCTGCACCTCTTGTAGAAAAGCAAAAAAATGGCTCAATGCAAATTCAATAGATTTCGATGAGCGTCATCTTTTCAGGGATACACCGACCCGTGATGAATTAGTCCACTTACTTTCATTGACCACCGAAGGCCTTGATGAAATCCTGGCCACCCGAAGCCAGACATTCAAACAGCTCGGGACGGATGTGAATGACCTGCCGCTTTCCAAAGTAATCGACCTGATCATTCAAGAACCGAAACTCCTGCGCCGCCCGCTTCTGACCGACGGTAAGAAGCTAGTCGTCGGATACAATCCGGACGGCCTTAAGAGCTTTTCCGGGAAAAAGAGCAGTTTGAAGAAGAGCAGTTAGAGAGAAATAGAAGAGGCAGCCATCTTTTTGGGGATGGCCGCCTTTTGGATTTAGCGGGGGAAGGGTAGGTATAGGAAGTGCCTTGCCGCCTCCACATGGCGATGTCGAGCTCCGGTGGCTAGGAGCTCGAGGTCATAAGCTAAACTTACCAAAAAGGCAAAGAATACCTTTCCGGTAAGTTTAGCTTATGCTTGTCGGTTGTCGCTCCTGAGCGAGCCGCCTCCGCTTTTCGAATGTCCAGCTCCGGCGGATAGGAGCTCGAGGTCATAAAAGACGAGAACCCCAAAAAGGCAAAGAGCGCCTTTCCGGGGTTCCTGTCTTATGCTTGTCGTCTCTTGGCGAGCAGCCTCCGCTTTTTGTACTGGGCTAGCTGGATTCGAACCAACGCATGTCGCAGTCAAAGTGCGATGCCTTACCGCTTGGCTATAGCCCAATGGGGTGTTACAAGAGATAGTATGAGAAGATTGGATGGAAAATATACAGTGTGATTAAAGTTTTTTTAGATAGATTATTTAATATGAGGCGGGATGAACGAAAAGAGTCTTTAATGTTGATTCTAAATAAGAATGATTCTTATAAGATCATAAAATTCAAATTAGGATCATATTTTTCAATTTAGGATCATATATTTTTAAATTGGCGCGTATTTTTTGTCGAATGGATCATAAATCCTGGATTAGGATCATAAACCCTCCGCAGTCAAGAATTTTGGCGCCACCCGCAGGTTCAATATCAATAAAAAACATAAATATTCATTAAAACGGGCACGGTTCCTTCGAAAATCACCTATATTTTGTTAAGTTTACTCCTGATTTCATTGAAATCAGGCAGATTACAGAGGCAAACCATATTTCAAAAGTGCACCCATAAAAAAATTTCCATTCCCCTTCAAAAAGATAAAGGATTTTGTAATCTTTTGTCGTATATATAAGTTATGGAAAAAGAAAGGTGGTGTAACGACAATCTATCAATCGATAGAAGCTCTTTCAGAAATCATGCTAAAAGATGCCATTACGAATGATGCATCCGATATTCACTTTATCCCCAGACTCAATGATTACCACATCCAGTTCCGCAAGACCGGGGTGCTCTCCCCTTTTCAATCGATTCCCCATGATCAAGGTGAAAGACTCATCGCCCATCTGAAATTCATGGCGCAGATGGATATCGGGGAAAAACGGAAACCTCAAAGCGGCTCCTTCAATATGACAATCAGAGACTCACCCGTTTCCCTCAGAATCTCTACTTTGCCGACCAATCACCTCAAAGAAAGCCTTGTCATCCGGATCCTTCCACAGGAGTACCAAGTCCCGCTCGAGAAAATGTCCCTTTATCCTTCCTCTGCAAAAAAACTTCTTGCCCTTCTCATGTATTCCCATGGACTTATCATTTTCACAGGCCCTACAGGCAGCGGGAAAACCACGACGTTATATTCGCTTGTCCATCATTGCTCCTCCGCTCTCAACCGGAATGTCATCACGTTAGAAGATCCCATTGAAAAGAATCACGAAGATATGGTTCAGATCCAAGTGAATGAAAAAGCGGGAATCACTTATTCCGCGGGATTGAAGGCCATATTGAGGCATGACCCCGACATTATCATGGTCGGCGAGATCCGGGACAGGGAAACGGCTGAGACTGCGATCAGGGCAGCGCTTACAGGTCACCCAGTAAATATAATAGAACTCAAACTGAATGTATTTTGTTAAAATATTTTGGGTTTAGTCTTTTCAGGAGGAGAGATATTCGTGTTGGACGGTTATAAAGTTTTTATGGAGAGGTTTAATATAACGAATAACGAGATGATTGATTTCGGAATCAACGAAACAATTTTCATACCTAAAGATACTGTACTTGATGAATGGAAGATGCTCAAAGAAAGAGTGGTAGCTGGAAATACAAAGATTTTTGTACGGGGATACGGTAGAGATGCGAAGGGCACTCAACTATACATGGATTTATACAGAGAACTTTTTGGTCATGATAACTTTATTAAGGATCCCACAAATAATGCAGAACCAACAAAGCTTTTAAAGGCCTTAACGGGTTACTCGAGGCAAGAAAAGCCAACCATTAAATATAAACAAATCAGGAATTATCAAGTTTCACATATCTTTGGAAGAACAAAGAATCCATTTTCATTTACTGCCCCCTGGAACATTGTATATATACCTAAAATCATGGATCCATTTACTGGCCATGAAAGTAAAGGGGAGCTTACAAACGCTTTTCAGAAGAAATTTCTAGAAAAGTTCTACTTATATTATCAGGATTACATAGAGGAATTCAATGAATTAATGTATGAGTTAAAACCAGAGTTAACCCGTTATCTATTAAAAAATGGGGATACATTTACAGACAAATTCAAAGAGGACGCAATTCAACAGTTTAGCCCCATAGTTATATAAGGCATTGACGAAGTAAAAGCTCAGATACGAAGCACCTGAGCTTTTATGGAATTATTTTATTAATAAAATTCAACTTCCTTAATTTCTACAGTCTCTGGAACTCTACCTGTCCCAACTTTATTTACTACAATATTATTCATAAACATCTGAAGCAGCGTTTTCTTTTCCAATGCCTCAAGTTGGTTCCAGTTAGATTTCATATCAAGAAGGATTCCATACAAATCTTCTGTATTCATTTTTTCTCCGCGAGGCTCTAATGAAGATAGCTGATTTTTAATATCATTCTCTTTTGTATTTTCCTCTTCGATCCGACTTGAAAAATCATCATCGCTAATCATTTCATTTACCCAGGCATATTGCCATTTCTTCCGACGGTTATCAATTTCTTTTAATTCTTTTTGAAGAGCCTTCTTTTGTTGTTCATTTGCATTATCTTCTTTTTCATCGCTAACATCTTCAATAATGTCTGGATTTATTTTGAAGGTGTTCAAGTAGTTCAGAAATTGCACTTCTAAATGATTTTCCCCAATGTTAGGCAGATCGCATTTCCCTAACCGTCTTTTTGTACAGTAATAACTTCTGGGCCGAGAAATATGATCCTTTTTAGTTTTACTCTTATAGTAACCATACCTTCCAGCCAGGGGAGAACCGCAGCGGGCACATTTTGCGATACCGGAGAAAATAAACTTGCTGGTTGCTGATCGGGGGTGAACGACTCTGCGACTTTCTTTGATTTTTTGTACATTCTCGAATGTCTCTTTTGAAATGATAGCTGGATGTGCGTCTTCAACCTCGAAATAATTCTCTTTATTTGTGCGATAGTTATACCGCATGGTACCAATATAAAGAGGGTTCGAAAGGATGTACTTAATCTTAAAGTCATTCCATATAGCACCGGATTTAGTGGTTATGTTAGATTTGTTGAAATCGATAGCAATATTCCTCATGGTCTTTCCACAGAGATAATCATCATAAATTCTTTTTACCAATAGAGCCTCATGCTTATTAATGACAAGCGTTTTGTTTTTTTTATCAATCTCATATCCAAAAGGCGCCTGGTTAATAACCCAGTTCCCTTCACGGGCTTTTTGTTCCATCCCCATACGAATACGCTCGCCAGTGTTCTCCCGTTCCCATTGAGCAAGTGCAGCCACAATGGTTATGAACATTCTTCCCATTGCTGTGGTTGTATCATAAACCTCCGTGGCGGACTTGAACTTGCAATCATACTTATCAAACGTTTCTAAGATGGTATATAGGTCTCTTACAGAACGTGTTAATCGGTCGAGACGATATACCAACACACAATCAATCAAACCTTCCTCTATATGCTTCATCATTCGCTTCAGATTTGGTCTGTTCGTGTCTTTAGCACTGTAGCCATCATCTACATAGAACTCGAATATCTCCCACCCCTGGGACACACAGTAGGCTTTCAGACGATCAGTTTGTGCTCTAATAGAATATCCTTCTGCTGCTTGTTCTGCTGTACTCACCCGGACGTATATTGCTGCCTTCACTTGATCACTTCCTTTTGTTTAACGATAAACACTAATACAGAACAAAAAAATAGTTTAATAGGTAATATTTCTAGTTGTTTGCAATCTTCTTTTTACCTGTTCTAACCTCATTTCACACAGTTCAGGCGAGACTTGAAACATTAGGGACATTTGATTAACTACGTCATGTTCTTGAAATGGGATGTATTTAAGCATGTGATGGGGGATAGCTGCATATTGAGTGAAATGCTGGGCATCCCATTCTTGGAGTTCTCTAAATGCAGTGGGCATCATACTTTGAATGCCAGCGTGTCTTAAGATATGACATAGTTCGTGAAAGAATATTTCTCTCTGCTTTTCCAGGGGCTCTCGTTCATCAATTACAATATCCCTATACCTGCCGAAGATATGAAAGCTACTGTTCATCGGTTTCTTTTTTAAGAAGATTTCAAAATAACGTGAAATAGTTTGTTCATTAATGAGGGATGGTTTGGTAATCCCCATTTTGTTATACATTGTTGAGACCCAATCTTCTAATTCAGTAGTGCGGTATTGTTCCTGGTACAATTTGCTCACCTCGGTAACATTATACAAACATATGTTCTGTTTAACAACAAAAAATATATTCGAATACGTTTAAACTTTTACTAAATCTAGTCAACAGTTAGTATAGATTAATCCATTTAGAATTCATTCTGGTAAGTAAAAATATAACTGAATAGGTAAATATATGTTAATATTGTATTGTTATTATTTATCTGAAATAAAGATAAAATTTTTATACCTTATGAGGAAAGGAAGTTTTAATCTGCCAAAATAGGAGGTTTTACATGACAATACTTGAAAAAGATCTTAAAATCTTATGGGGAAGAGCAGCTGGAAGATGTTCATATTGTAATGAGGATTTAACTAGAACATTTGAGCAGGGTTCCATTACTCTTGGAGAAATGGCACATGTGATTGCTAGAAGCCAGAATGGTCCTAGAGGAAGTGCTGAATTTTTAGCTGAAAATGAAAGAGATAAATATGAAAATCTAATATTATTATGTCCAACTCACCATAGGTTAATTGATAAGGCACCCCGTAACTTCGCTGTTGAAGATATACTGGAATGGAAAAGAAGGCATGAAGAAAAAGTGAATTTCTCGCTTTCCAATATTGAGGTACAGACTTTCTATGAATTATGTGAACGAGTTGCAATAATCTTACTGGAAAATTCTCAAATTCATAAGCAGTATGGTCCTGAATCATTGGTGGCGAATAGTAATCCTTTTTCTGATGTTTCAGATATATGGTCATTAAAAAAACTTACAAAAATCATTCCAAATAATAGAAAAATAATCAATATTATTGAAAAAAATATAGGTCTTTTAAAGTACACTCAAAAAAAGACTTTTTATTTATTCAAAGAACATGCGGAAGCATTTGAGTTAAATACTCAAAGCCGACTGGATAGAGAGGCTGTACCTCGTTTTCCAATAGAGTTTAAAAATATGATTGAGGAGTGTATGGATGAATAAGCCAAGACAAAACAGTATTAATTTTATTGAAGACCGATTATTATCTCATTCTAAAGTTGAAAGTATAGAAAAAATCCAGGATTACTATTACTTAATTAAAAGGAATTCTGGACTAAGAGATATTAGGTTAGTTTTATCTGATGACTATACTGTGGGAATTGCTGATTTGATTCAGATTAAAGAGACGTATCCAGATATGAATGCAATTTTGACGGTATCTAGTTGGAATGGTTATACCAAATCAGTAAAGATAGAGGCGAAAAAAGAAAATATAGGGGTTTTTGTACCTCGGGAATTGTTAGGGGCACTTAATCTTGATCAATATTGGAAGTACATTAAAATGGATGATGATGGAGAGCCTATTGATTTCGGAGGCCGAAGCGGCTAATGTACGTTTTTATTTGTTTGGTTCAGTATTAAATAATATGGAATATAATGATGTCGATATTCTTATACTTTATGATGGCTCGAATAGAAATAATATCATCCGAGTTATCCAGCTACGAAAAGTGTTATGGGAGTTATCTAGCATTGTAATGAAAGAAGAATTGGACATAACCCTGTTGACATATAAAGAAAATGAAGAGAGAGATTTTATAGGTTCAGAAAATGCTGAATATTTCTATCCATAATCTACTACAAACAACTAGGGTTGTTTGCAACTATTCTTACTATTAATAAATATTAATAAATTAGTCAATCTGTCACCAATAGATGGTACTGTTGGCGCGAATTATTAAATGAAATAAGCCTCTCGCTTTTTTAGGAGGGGCCTATTTCATTTAGTTAAATTTTTGGTTTATTAACAAGTTATTTCAACTTATCGAATGGTCTGAACTAAAGTCTCTTTTATTGATCTAAGCTGATAATTCTTTAATGAAATTACCTCTTTTAGTCCACAAAACTGGAGTGATGTCATAGCTTTCAAGTGCGGCAGACATTAGTTAACAATTATTTCAACTCCTAAATGGTCATGTACCTCTATTAAACCAAAATAATCCACAATTTTACAGGGGAATGTTAGATTTATAGTAATTTTATGCTATATTTTACATAAGAATAAAAAATATTAAGAGAAGGAGAATTTACATTAATGAATCCGTTTGATGTACAAATGGTAATTGATCCTGCCTCAAAAACCCTTGTCTCTGAATCTACAAAATTATTATATGCAAAATTCGCGACAAAAATTTCCGAGTTAAGTGAGGCAAGAAAATTTAAGATTGATTCATATGAAGAACTAGCAGTTCAATTTAACGACTACTTTGTAAAGAGTTATATTAAATATAATTCAATGCCGACAATAGCCTTAAGAGATAAAAAGGTTACTTTAAAAGAAATGTATTTACCGCTTAATCTAACAGAGAGTGCAGAAAAAAATGCCAAGGTTTTCCCTATGAAAGAATTTGACACAAGTTTTTTTAGTGAATACCCAAAAATATTAATTAATGATAAAGCAGGAATGGGGAAATCAACACTTTCTCAATTTCTTTTCTTATCTGCTATTGAACAGCGAATGGAAATTCCAGTTTTCATAGAATTACGAGGATTAAAAAACGGTAAAACTTTGCTTGACGAAATTTATAACAAGTTTAACTATTTCGGGGAAGAGTTCAAAAAAGAATATTTAATTGATTTAATAAAAAAAGGAGACTTTATATTCTTTTTTGATGGATTTGATGAGATTGCAAACAATGAATTGGAGAGAGTCAATAAAGAAATTAAAGATTTTATAGCTAATTCAGGTAATAACAAATTTATTATTACATCTAGACCAATTAGCTCTGCAAACTTTCCTGATTTCAATAAATTTGAGATCAAAGGGTTGGAAAATGAACAAGCTTTTAATTTGATAAAAAAGTTTGATGGGATTACAAAGTTGAATCTACATAACTCTCTAGTTAATTCTATTAAAGAAAGTGGTAATAACTATAGAGAATTTTTAGAAAATCCATTATATGTTTCTCTTCTATACCTTACATATAAAAGAAAAAAAGAATTGCCAGTAAACCAATCAGAATTTTATAAACAAGTTTATGAAGCCCTTTATTTTGAACATGATTTAACTAAAGATGGTTCATATAAACGAGTAAAAGATAGTGGGCTTTCTCTAGATGAATTAAGTAGATTTTTAGGAAGGTTTGCTTTCGTATGCTTACTTAAAAACTTGAATGACTTTAATTATCAGCAACTTATAAACTTAATATCGGATACTGTTAATAAAAGTAATTTTAATAAAGATATTGAGCCTAGAACTTTATTCAAGGATTTAACTGAAAATGTGCCTTTGTTTGTTAGGGTTGGTAATGATTATAAATGGATACATAAATCCTTTATGGAGTACTTTTCATCTATCCATATTTCTTTAAACGAAAACAAAACAGAGATTTTAAATCATATTAAGAATAGTAAAGAAATTGAAAACTATGAAAATATGCTAAATATATATGCCGACATTGATAAAGACAATTTTGATAAAGTATTTATTAGTCCATTTCTAAGTCACTATATCAAATACACTGAAAATGTATTGAATGATTTTATACTTCAAGACTTGGACAGGGCGATATTTGGGCAAAAGTTCTTTTTTACTAGACTACCAAAAGAATATATAAAAAAATATGAAAAGAAAGATGCAGACATTCCAATTTCTGATTCCTCTCATAAGATATTTTTATCTATACATCAATATCTAATGAATTTAGATGTGGGTTTTGGAAATTTTTCATATGCTTTAATGAATAAGGTGGGGGAATCGAAATTGTATTGTAATTGCCATATTGACCCCTACATAAATCTTATTAAGAAAATAAGTATTAATAAATCTTATAAATTTTGGAGGAAATCCTCAATTAGAAGAAATGTAAATATAAATAAAGTTATTGAGGAAAATCCTAATATTTATAAAATGTTTAACGAGCTAAATATTGAAAAAGACAAGTTCTTAATAATAAATTATCAAGATTCTGATCGTAAAATGATAAATACTCTAATTCGTTTAGGTATTGATTCACATGATCTCTCAAAAGTAATTGATGAAAAGATTGCAGCTGAATACTTAACAAAAATTAAGGAAAAAGAAGAGAATATCTCAGATGTATTATCTTTATTAATTTGATTAATATTTATGGTCATTCGTTCAGTTAACGAGTTATCCCCCCAGGTGAGGGGGGATAATATCTAATCCTTTATTTTTTAAATTAAAAAATAAAATACTCAAACAATTAACACATATAATACCAAGTAACGGTTAAATTTCCGCCATAAGAATAAGCATTTGAAACTGTTATAGGAGAGTCCCAAAATGCAAAAGAAAATAAACTATTTAATAATACTTTTAACGACAATCTTTATGGTTGGTTGTGCCGACGTAGAAAATGTATCCACTACAAAGGAAAAAACAGACCAAGAAGTAACCGCGGCAAATACAAAAGAAAATAGTGACAAAGCAGATACCACTAAGGTCGAGGAAGAACCTGTAGAAGAGGAACCAGCAGCAGAAGAAACCTCAACTGAAACGAATGATGAACTGTTCCAGGGATACGAACTTATCGAAGTTGATGGTGGTGATCTGTCTGGATACCGTGAACCCAACGTCGTCGTTGACATTGGTTTTGGGGACCGTGAGTATTGGGCATTTACGAATGAATACGGGCAGCTGGTACGTGTCATTGCTGACGAAATCATTATACAAGATGACAGTACCGAACCAGTCTTATCTTCTGGCAGATACTACTCCGATGAAGCAAAGGTTCCTGGAGTAGAAAGTGACATTTTAGATGAAGGACATATCATTGCTGATTCTCTTGGAGGGGTATCGAATGCTTATAATATCACTCCTCAAGAAAGTACGCTCAACCGACATGGTGATCAAGCTTATATGGAGGACGTAATCCGTAAAGCAGGTGGGGTCACTAATTTTGAAGCAATTATCACATACCCAGATACGGAAACGCAGATTCCATCAAGTTATCAGTATACCTATACTATAAAGGGTGAAGAGGTTGTTGATACCTTTGACAATGTGAACCCTGATGAAGTAAATGAATCACTCGGTTTAACAGAGAATGAGCCTGCTGAATCATCTTCAACAAGTTCAACCCCAAGCGGTGATATCTCAAGTGTTGATACAAACGGTAATGGCCAGGTAACGATTAAAGAAGCAGAAGACGCTGGTTTTAGTATGCCAATAATGAGTGATCATTGGTTATACCCTTACATGCGCGATAATGATGGAGACGGAATGGTAGGGGAGTAAGCCTTTAGAACATAATATAAATATTATATAAAGAATAGTAAAACCCTTTGACATGCCAACCGATACTATAAAAGTGAGAAAAACTAAGGAGTGTTGGTATGTCCAGTCAACTAGTAACGCATCTACTAAATTCAACAACAACAGCAATTAAGTCAGTAGTTCCATTTGAGGTACAAATGGAAAAGCCAACTCTCTTCAGAGATAAGGATATCAAAACCGAATTAGGTGTTGTAATTGGAATTACAGGAGATATAAAAGGAACTATGTACCTGATGACAAAGAAACATACAAGCAGCAGCATAGCTGAAAAAATGTATGGGGTCAGTGTAGAGGGGGACATGCTCACGTCCTTCCAAGGAGAGTTTGGAAATATGATCTCCGGGAACATAAGCAGAATAATTTATAGTGAGGATGTAGAAATTGATATTACCCCTCCAACTGTAGTGGAAGGGAAAGTCACAACCAATGGTCATAAGGTTGCTCTTAAATTGTCTGCGAGTATTTTGGATATTGGAGAGATGGATGTCATATTGACTATTCACTAATTAAGAACCCCCTTGAATTGGGGGTTTTTCTTCGCATTACTGGAAAACTGTTATTTTTGAACCTTGGGCAATTTGGTGGATTTTCTTCTGAGAAAAACAGGTTACTGAAATAGAGTTAAGTAGGAAAAAAATTAATTTATAGGTGTTGAACAATACATATTAAAGAGAGAGGTAAGGGAGTTGTAAATGAAAAATTGTAGTGTTTGTAATAAAAGAATATATGTCTTTGAATGCAATTTAACAAAAACCTATATATGCAATTATTGTTGTGATAAATATCAACTAAATCAATGGAGCGAAGGTTGGGAGCGATACTTCAAAAATAGTCAGCAACATTTTCAATGGCAAGACGAAGATCGTTCTTATGAAAAGTGCTTAGATTGTAAAGGTTTGTGCAGAGTAGATGAATACGAGGTGATCACTAAACCGGAAGTTGGGTTTGGTATGAGTTTATTCTCATTTAATCATAATGGAAAGTTTATCTTTACTAATAATCCTGATCATTTATTTCCAAAAAGAAAAGCCTTTCTTGAAAAAATGATATGTGAGACTTTAGAAGATTACTATTATTTAGCTGAAACATATCATTTTCTTGGGGAATACAATAAATCAATACAACTACTAACAGAGTCCATTAAAAAATATAATAATCCAGAATTATATCGTTTATTAGGGCAAAGCTACCACTTTAAAGGAAAAAGAGAAGAGGCATTGATTAATTTCAAGAAATCATTATTTTTAAGTGAAACAAGCGCAGTAACAAAAAGATATATGGCTGATTTATTACGATCAATGAAGGATTATGAAGGAAGCATATATTTCTATAAACAGTCTTTAGATTCGTTTGAGTATAATGAAGATGGATATATTAATGATAGCTTCTATGAGTATAATTATTTTGGCCTTGCAATTGCATATTCAAAAATAAATCAGTTTGAGAAGGTTATTGAGGTAGCAAATGAGTTTTTGTTCTTGTCTGTTATAGACTGGGATACTTTTAAGGACAAAGTTCTCCAGGTAAGGTCAAATAAATTAAAGGATAGTAATATGAAAAGTCAAATATATACTACATCCACAATTTATGAAATCCTCAGTATAGCTTACATTGAATTAGACAATCTTGACAAAGCAAAAGAATATATCACAAGAGCTAAATGGCTTGTACCAGATAATATCGATATTGCAAGGGTTGAAGGTATTATTATTGGAAAACGTTCTAATGATCAAAAGTTAAAGGAATATAAAACCCTTCTAGAAGCACTATTAACGAATGCTGAACAAAAGTTATTTGATCCAATAGAGAAACTATCTGAATCTGTTGAGGAAATAAAAAAGAATGTCGAAGATTTAAACAAGGAATCACCAATTGATTTCCTTGAGTTGAAGCCGAATTTTATGGGGGTTGGGCTAAATATCAACGAAGTCATAAATAAATTGTTGAAGAAACGCTAGATTAAAAGCGTAAAAGGTTTCTCTTTATAAAACAATGGTTTACCAAATTAAAATCCTATGTAAAAAAGCTCAGAGAATATTCTCTGAGCTTTTTTGTGTGAATACTTTAGTCTTGTTTATTTCTCTGCTTAGCCTGGAACACAACATACTCAAAATGCTTCTTTATCTCTTCAATATCCTCCTGGGAAAGATCCTTCCACTTCTCAATATCAAAGAAACCAAATTGTTCGATGCCGTATTCTTTAACGAGTTTGTTTACTTCATCAAGGCTATCTTCTTTTGATTTGACCTTCTCTTCGCGACCAAGTAAATAATCTACTGAGACATCAAAGTAGTCCGCTATTTTATTTAACATATCGTAGTCGGGTTTACGTTCGTCTTTTTCATATCTTGATAGGACGACATTTGAAATACCTATTTTCTTAGCAAAGTCTTTTTGAGACAAATTTTCTTTTTCCCTTAACTTTCTAATATTACTTCCCAATGAAGACATATTCTTCATCCTTTACCGTTGTATTTATGTATATAGATTATCATTTACCAATGCGGTAAGAAATAAAATTGACAAAATGGTAATTTGTTTGTTGACATTACCAAAAAGGTAATTTATTATATAGTTAAAGTTACCGATTCGGTAACAAAAAGGAGGTGAGTAAATGAAATTACAAAGACGACTTATAGACCTTGAAAAGATAAAATCTTTAAGGATAAATCAAAACCTTACCATTGATGATATGTCAAAAGTTCTTGGATATGATGGGTACAATGCTTATTACTATAAGGAAAATGGAAAAAGAAAGATTAGCGCTGAAGAGATAGCAATCATCGCCAAAGTTTTAGGTGTCCCAATAGAAACGCTTTTTTTTGAGAATAAAATTACCGATTCGGTAATTAAATTCAAGGAGGTGATTTAATGAATCAACCATCAGACGAAACAATCAAAAAAATCCTACGCTACTTCTTAAAAACATCAGTCCCAAGAATCCTTGAAGAGCGTAAAAAGAAATCTGAAAAAGTAAGTTAACTTCATTTTATGAAATGAGCCTGAACATTGAAATCCATATATAGGTAAAGAGAGGAGCAACCCTTATGAAAGTCAAGGAAGGGGAGGAACTTGCTAGTGCGAGAAAGCGCCAGGGACTAACGCAGCAACAACTATCGTTTAAGCTTCCAATTTCAAGAGAAAGCATTGCCAAGTATGAAACAGGCAGGCAAGGCTTTCCGAAAGATCTGCGATCAATTACAGCTGAGGCCATCGATGATGAAGAGTATTACTTCGTTAGATGGAACGAATCAGCCGGCGATGTATCAATCCCGTATCTGAACGGAGAATTTGTTGAGCACCATCCAACCTCCATGATGCTCCTAGTCAAAAGAGAATCAGCAGAGGCATTGGATCACTTGGAAAGAGCTTGTTGGTTCAAACCAGTACAAGCTCAAACAGAATCAGAGCGAGAGGAAATGAAACGAGTGGTATTCGAAGTATTGGATGCTGCAGCAAGCATGATCAACCTTGTCGCTCTGATTACAAAAGAATATCGGTTCTCCATGGTCCAGATATTCAAGCAATGGAGACTGACCTTAAAAGCGAGGAGGTTGCAGAAGTGAGCACACAAACATTTTTAAAGGAAGATCTTCGAAAGGCAGCTCAACACCAAAGAGGGACCTGGAACGCTCTACAAGCAGTAGAGGAAAACATTCAAGGAGAAAATTATAAAGAAGCCATGCTTTCGACAGTTGATTTGCTCAACTCAATTAGAGAGCTTGATAGATTAGCAGAAAAGAAAGTAAAGCAGGATGAACTCGAGTACATTACTCAAACATTCGTGAATTTAATGCTGAAACGAAGATAGGAAGGAGTGAATGAATTGAAAATTAAAGCAGGGGAATGGTTAAGGCTTACTTCATTTGAAAAGTCGCTCTTACTTAGAAGCAAAAGTAAAAAAGCAGCAAGCTAAGGCTGTCACCAGAGCTTACTGCATCTCACTATTTTATGCGCAATTAGAATTATATAACTTGCATGATCGAGAATGCAACTTTCATGCATTACCCATTTTAAGGAGGTGAAACAAATGCTTCAACATCCGGTCATCAATCAAATTGAAAAGCAAGGTTATCCCAATATGGTTTCTCAACCCGAACACAACGGTATCGATTTCTTTGGAGAAGAGATCCTAGCAGGAGATTCAATCATAATTGATCCAGATAACGGAGAAGTCATTTTGGAAGACAATTTAGAGGATTACTTAATCGAGAAATACAAATTTCATTTCACGACGGCAGAATAAAAGACCCATGCTGGCACACAGGTCTTTTAATTGAAAGAGGGGTCAACCTCAAAAAGAAAAAGTTTATACCATTCTAAAGCACATTGAAAATAAAATCAATTGGAGGGGAAATAATGGCATCTGTATTAGTTAATACAACTCATATGGAACGTAATGATTGGCTGGAAATGCGAAGAAAAGGAATTGGGGGATCAGACGCCTCCATCATCCTTGGACTTAACAAATATAAAACACCTTTTGAATTATGGCTTGAGAAGACCGGTCAGGTTGATGTAGATGAGTCTTCAAGCGAAGCAGCCTATTTCGGAAACTTATTCGAGGACATGGTCGCAAAAGAATTCGAGGTACGTATGGGAAAGAAAGTACGTAAACGAAATGCCATCCTGCAGCATCCAGACCATTATTTTATTATCGCGAACATCGACCGTAAGGTGGTCGGGGAAGATACTCTCCTGGAATGTAAAACAGCCAACCAGTTTTTACTGAAGGAATGGGAGAGTGAAGAGATGCCTGAATCCTATTTGGTACAGGTACAGCACTATTTAGGGGTATTAGGCTACCCGAAAGCTTACATCGCGGTACTTATAGGCGGTAACAAATTTATCTGCAAGGAAGTCGAACGTGACGAGGAACTGATCAATATCATCTTCGAAGCAGAAAAACACTTCTGGCAGTACCATGTAATCGAAGGAAACCCGCCGGCTTTAGACGGATCCAGTGCAGCTGAAAAGTATTTGAAAGATAAATACTCTGCTGCAGAAAAAGGAAAGACGGTTGAACTGAAGAGCAATCACAAAGAGCAAATCCTTCAATACTTCGACCTAAAGAAAACAATCAGTGAACTGGAAAAGCAAAAGAAGCATATTCAACATGACCTGCAGCACGAACTAAAAGAAGCCGAGCTAGGATTCTGCTCCAATTACGAAGTAGCCTGGAAACCAATTGAATCCAACCGAGTGGATACGAAACTATTAAAAGAGAAGTTTCCTAATATCTATCAGGAAGTAATCAAAAAGAGCTCCTACAGACGGTTTGATATCAAGGAGGCTAAATAATGGCCACCAATCAATCTCTCAAAAATCAGTTAGCAAATAAGAATGGCCAGGCCCCTTCAACACAGGGGGCCACCATGAAAGGGCTGCTGGCGAGTCCTTCGGTAATCAAACGATTTGAAGAGGTCTTAGGGAAACGAGCCACACAGTTTACCGCCTCGATCCTTAGCCTTTATAACAGCGAAAAGATGCTGCAGAAAGCAGAGCCTATGTCGGTTATCTCTTCAGCGATGATCGCGGCCACTCTGGATCTTCCGGTAGATAAGAATCTAGGATATGCCTGGATTGTCCCGTATGGGGGCAAAGCACAGTTCCAACTCGGATATAAAGGGTACATTCAGTTAGCCCTTAGAACCGGCCAGTATCGGTATATAAACGTCACTCCCATTCATGAGGGGGAGCTGATCAAATGGAACCCTCTTACTGAGGACATTGATATCGACTTTGAGCAAAGAGAGTCAGAAGTGGTTATAGGTTACGCAGCCTACTTCGAACTATTGAATGGATTCAGGAAAACGGTCTACTGGACCAAGGAGGCAGTCGAGAAGCACCGGAAGAAATTTAGTAAATCAGATTTCGGATGGAAGAATGATTGGGACGCCATGGCCATGAAGACGGTGCTGAAAAATCTTCTATCAAAATGGGGGATCCTTTCCGTCGAAATGCAGAAGGCCGTTATTGAAGAGAATGAACCAAGCGATGAGCGTGAAATGAAAGACATTACACCTGAAGAGGATGACAACACCATTGACTATGATCTTCCGGAAGAACAGCCGGCTGAGGAAAAGAAAAGAAAAAACACTTCTAAGAAAAACAAGAAAGATTCAGCTCAAGAAGCCATGGACATGAGTTTTGATTAACCAGGAGGTCCCTTACAAAGTCCTTCTCCCGACATGGATCTGGGAGAAGGCTCAAAGTAAGGAAGAACTCAAAACGTTAGTTCTGCAGTATATGAAGAGATATCCGCACTACCATGTGCGAGGAATACAAAACAGAAAAGCAATATGCGATAGAAAGGAAGAGGAAGCATGAAAGCAACTGGAATCGTTAGAAAGATCGATGAATTAGGGAGAGTCGTTATTCCAAAGGAAGTCAGGAGAACCCAAGGGTTACACACCGGGACACCATTAGAAATGTTTATTGGCCACGGAGGAATCATCTTCAGACCGTATCAAACTGATGTGACCAAGCAGAATACACTAACCTGGCTCGAGACGGCCTTACAGGATGCCACCAATGTTGAAGACAGGGAATCCATTGAAGCTGCCATTTCATATGTTAAACAAGCTTAAGAGGGTGATAGTTTGAATTACCTAAAGGAACTCAAAGCTTTTAAGGATTGGCTGCTGCTGAACGATCTTAATACCAGCGCAATTGCGTTATGGCACACACTGATGGCCATAAACAATATGGCTGGCTGGAAAGAACGATTCAATGCGCCCAACTCCACAGTAGAGAAATTGACTGGCCTTTCAAAGCAAGGGCTGGTCAATGCTCGAGTAAAGCTTATTGAGAACGAACTGATTGAATATGAAAAAGGCAAAAAAGGTAAGGCTCCAATCTATAAGGTAAAGTCATTGGTCAACTCAGTTGACCAATCGCTATACCAATCCGATACCCAATCCATATACCAATCTGGATACCAATCCGATGACCAACGGTTGACCATACCTAAACATAAACAAAACAAAACGAAACTAAAAGATGACGTAGGAGAAGATGCGCGTGTGTCTCCCAATCCATTTCAGTTTTACGAACAAGAAGGGTTTGGTGTGTTAGGTGGCTATATACCCCAAAAGATTGTCGGCTGGTGTGATGATCTTTCAGAGGGGATAGTCTTGGAGGCCATGAAGATTGCGGTAGAGCAGGGGACAAAGAAATGGGGGTACGTGGAGGCCATCCTTAGAAACTGGTCCCAGAAAGGGATTAGGACGGTGGAGCAGTGTAAGGCAGAGCAGAAGCAATACAAGGAGCACAAGTCTCAGCGACCGCCTAACAGGGCCGGCGGGAAAGTACGGCCCATCCGGAAGGAAATGCTGCCTGATTGGTTTGAGGAGTCGCAATCAAGCCAAGATGCCCCTGCCGGTGGGTCGGATGACTATGACTTCGAGAAAGAAAAAGAAAAGCTACAGGCTGAATTACTTGCCTACAGGAGGGGGTGATCGATTGGGTGTTTTGTATAACACGGTTAGGCGTAAACAGAATGCCGAGGCGCAGGTCATGATAAATGATCTGTTAGCCTTGGGTATTACCAGAGCGCGAACCGGTGAGAGCATTTATGACTTGAATTATTATGATTTAAGGCATGAGCTTGCAGTCGCTGTTGTTACCCAATCGAATCATTACCGGGAAAGCGAAGGGGGAAATGAATAAGTGGAGATAATCAATTTTACGGTATACGGCACTCCTGTTGCCCAAGGCCGGCCGCGGTTCAGCTCTAAGGGCGGCATGGTTAAAGCATACGATCCGAAGAAATCGAAGGAGTTTAAGAAGTATGTGAAGCTTGTTGCGGCAGAACATAGACCTGAGAAGCCACTGGAAGGGCCACTGCAGTTGTTTATCAGGGTGTTCAAGCCATCGCTAAAGAGCTTCAGCAAAAAGAAACATGCAGCTGCAGAAAGTGGAGAATTGAGGCCAACGACAAAGCCGGATGTAGACAATTACGTGAAAGGCATCAAGGATGCTTGTAATGGGGTTCTCTGGAGGGATGATAGCCAGATTGTAGAGTTATTGGCCAGCAAGTGGTATAGCGAGACACCGCGGATTGAGATTATGGTGGTCCCAATAAAAGAAAAAGGAGAGACGGGGTAAGGATCGTCTCTCTTGCAAGATTAGTTTGGACTTCTAAGACTTCAATTTAGTATTCGGTGCTTTTCCTTTTCATTAAGTAACTTCTTCTGGTGAATGGCTGCTTCAATCAATCTAATGAAATCTTCTGAGGTCCCAACTCTTCTGGACTCATGTAACAATTCCTTTAGTTTTTTCTCTGGTAAATCAGTTAGTCCATTCAAAGGAGTTCACCATCCAAGGAGTTTATATTGGAGAAGTATATTATTACTTCTTCAATTCGATTTCAGATTTATGAACGAGTATACAATTGCTCATTTTATTTTTTTCCTTAGAAATTTCTAAGTACTCAGAATCATAAATGAAATGCACAAAATACTCTTCATCGTTGTAAATTACGTTATCACCAATATAGAACATCATATTAATACCTCTCAAAAAATATTTATAGGTATATACTACCAAAAATAAGATTAAGAGGGATTTTTATATTTTTCTATTTAAGAAGGTTTTAGGTACTAGTGCTTCATTATTCTTTATAAAGTAAGTAGATTTATTCATTTAGGCATAAAGTATGAGTAGCAGGTTGGGTTAGGTTTTAGGTCGTATTGTTTCTGAGGTCTTTTTTATTTCTTCAGCAATTAATTGCTTCTGATCAGGGCATTTACACCTGTAGAATTCTTTGAAAAGTAATCCTAATTTTCTTATACGATCTAAGGTTTCTAGTTCTTTCATTCCATCACCTAATATAACTATAATCATAGTACAGAAAAATGTAAATATCTAGGATAAAATATTCATTTTTCATAAAATAAGAAAAAGCCAGGATCTCTCCCGGCCAGCCAACTTAATTATAACACAGGAGGGGTCTTGGTGAGACTATCAGACTTGGAAATTAACCCTAGTACTTTAAAACTAGAAATTGATATAATGGATAAAGAAGGAAGTTTTGCTGTGGTGGTTTGTGATGGAAAGGCGAAGATTACGGAGCTACCGGATCATGGTGAGACGAAGATCGTTACTCACCAGGGCAAAGTGAAACGGGTTAAGTTTGATGAGGGGGAAGAGTTTTGAATTTTGAAAGAGATAAATTGAAGATTCACTTTATTTATGTTGTTATTATTCTTTCTTTAGCATTAGTGATGTTAGGAGGGATTTTGTTAGTTGGTTTTGATGATGCAGTAAAATCTCTTTCTAATGGGGCTACGTTACTTTCTATAGTGTTAGCAGTTGTTGCAATATTAATCACTCTATGGGATGTAGCAGGGCATAAAAATAATGTTGCAATACTTAATCAATCAGTTAAACATTTTAAAAGGATGATTAACGATTTTGAAAAAATCTCTGATGAAAATGGTGTGTCCTTAAATGAATTAAGAGATATCATTACTGAGTTAAATGAAAAGGTAACTCTGTACGAGAGTAAATTCTCTCAAATAGAGAGTTATATTAAAGAGGGAGGGGATCCTGAGGTTGTAAAGGAACTGAAAACTATCCTTGATAATCAGAAAGAGATAAGCTTAAAAACTACTAGTTCCACATTTGAAGGTATTATGGTTGATGATGTATTAGAATTAGTTAGAGTAGAATTTAATACAGATGTATTTTCCTATAAATCATTTTTCAAACTCTTAAAAAAACATTATCCTTCTGTACCAGCCTCAATGATCAGAGCTGTAATTTCCGGTATGGTGAAGGATGAAAGTCTTGAAGAAGTAATAAATTATAATGATGGCGGTTTATTTTATAAGCTAATAGATTAATTTAAAATTAGTTCTACCAGCCAACTGGAGGACACTAATCACTCACCGAATTATCGGTGTTGTGATTGGTGTCTTTTTTTTAAAATGAGGAGGATTAATAATGAATAAACAACTTTTTATGCTGCCTGAAATCGACAGAGAAAAAACAAAAGCTGCTGTTGAGTCAGCTTTTGAAAAGTATCGTTTCTACTTACTCATGGTTCCCGAAGACAAGTTACCGAAAGTGACGGCAACTTACTCAATTGTTCCTCCTTCATTTTCAAATGAATTTCATTCTTCAACTGAACAGGCTGCCATTGAGCGAATTGAATTAGAATTGGCCAAAGACAAACACGTTAAATGGGTTTTGAGGGGAGTCAACCGATTAAATAAATTAGAAAGGGAAATTGTATTCAAGCGATATCTTAAAGATGAAGAGGTGTTTGATTATGAGATATATAATGAAATTGGAATGAGTGAAAGAAGGTATTATAGATTGAAGTCTAGAATATTTTATAAGCTGGCTTTTATTTTAAAAATTGAAGAGTATTTAGGTTAATACCTTGAAATAAAGTAAGGGAAGGATTGTTTAATGTATAATCATCATTCTGTTTTTGATTTACCTGAAAAGACAACCAAAATATGGAGATATATGGACTTCACAAAGTTTATCGATATGATTAATTCTCAACACTTGTTTTTCGTAAGATCAGATAAATTTAAGGATCCATTTGAAGGAAGATACTCTAATGCTAATAAAAGTTTAAATTACCGAGAAAAAATATATGGAGAGAAAAATGATAATAAAATATTTAAAAAATTAGAAAACTTAAATAGATATGATAGAAAGTTTACCTTGATAAATTGTTGGCATATGAATGAGTATGAATCTGCGGCCATGTGGGATTTGTATTTAAAAAGTGAAGAAGGGATAGCTATTCAATCAACTGTAGGTAAGTTGATTGATTCTTTCTGCGAGACAGAAGAAAGTATTTATATTGGGAAAGTTAAATACATTGACTTTAAAAGAGATTGGGTTCCAGAAGGGAATACCTTTAATCCATTTATTTATAAAAGAAAGTCTTTTGAACACGAGAAAGAGCTAAGGTTACTCCATCATTTAGGTCTGCCATCAAGTAATGGAGCAATTGATTATAGTGCAGATTCTCCTGTACAATTTGGAAAATCAATATCTTGTGATATAAAAACATTAATTGAAAATATTTATGTCTCACCTACATCTGCAGATTGGTTTCATGATTTAATAATTTCAATGTGCGAAAGATTAGAATTAAAAAAGCCAGTATTACATTCAGACTTAAAAGAGTTACCTTATTAAGGCAGAAAAGTGGCAGCATATTGACAGAGTATTTCTTCTTAGAAGTGATAATATGGTAATAACCAATAAACTATTAGAGGCTTCTTACAAACGTAGGGAGCTATTCTTTTGTGAAATAGGAGGTGGCAGGTGACATGGTATGACACAAATAACTGAAAAACAAAGACGTTTTGCTGATGAGTATGTGAAATCGGGTAATATATCGGCTTCATATAAAATCGCCTACAATAACGTAAAAAAGGATTCAGCAGCAAGAGCCTCCGGGAGCAGACTGCTAACAAATGCTAACGTGAGATCTTATATTGATGAACGTTTAGAGCAGTTGAAGAAAGAGTCGATCGCAGAGCAAGATGAGATCCTTCAGTTTCTCACTTCTGTGATGCGCGGAGAATACACCGAACAGATACCAGTGGGTATAGGAGAAGGTGCCCAGCAGTTAGAGGACAAGGACACCTACTTGAAAGATCGAGTTAAAGCAGCAGAGCTCTTAGGTAAGCGATATGTCATGTGGACCGATAAGCAACAAGTAGAGAACATTACACCAGTCTTTGTGGAGGATGTACCTGATGAAGACTAAGCAGAAAAGAACCTCCATTAAAAAGAAGATAGGTGGAGGGTACAACCGGTTCTGGAACAATAAGCAATTTTACCGGGTAGTTAAAGGATCCCGGGGGAGTAAGAAATCAAAAACGGCAGCATTAAATTTCATTCACCGGATCATGAAGTATTCCTGGGCAAACTTACTAGTTGTCCGGAGGTATTCTAACACCAACAAACAATCCACCTATACTGATTTAAAATGGGCAGCCACGCAATTAGGGGTTGCCCATTTATTTAAGTTCAATGAATCGATGCCAGAGATCACCTATATGCCTACTGGCCAGAAAATCTTGTTCAGGGGTCTTGATGATGAACTGAAGATTACTTCGATCACCGTGGATGTTGGCATCCTTTGTTGGGCTTGGTTTGAAGAATGCTACCAGATCGAAACGGAAGCCAAGTTTCGGACGGTGGTTGAATCGATACGTGGTAGCTATGATGATCCTGAGTTTTTTAAGCAAGTCACAGTAACGTTTAACCCGTGGTCCGAGAGACATTGGCTTAAGAAAGTATTTTTCGATGAAGGTACCCGGGAAAAAGATACATTTGCTATTACAACAACCTTCAGAGTAAATGAATGGCTGGATGATGTTGACCGTGCCAGATACGAGGATCTATATCGAACCAATCCTCGACGTGCCAGGATAGTCTGTGATGGCGATTGGGGAGTGGCAGAAGGGCTAGTCTTCGATAACTTCCATGTGGTTGATTTCGATATTCAACAAAAAATCAAAGAGATTCAAGAAACGGCTCATGGGATGGACTTTGGGTTTACGAATGATCCAACAACGTTACCGAGCTCCGTGGTAGATCTTAAGAATAAAGAGCTCTGGATCTACGATGAACATTATGAGAAAGCGATGTTAACTGAAGACATATACAAGATGATTGTGAGTAAAGGACTTCTTAAATCAGTCATTACAGCTGACTCTGCAGAACGTCGTTTGATTCAGGAATTAATTAATAAAGGTGTTCGAAGGATGCGAGCTTCAGTCAAAGGGAAAGGCAGCGTGAATCAGGGGATATTATTCATTCAAGGATTCAAGGTGTACATTCATCCAACATGTGAACACACGATTGAAGAATTTAATACGTATACGTTTGATCAGGATAAGGACGGTAAGTGGCTAAATACACCGGTTGATGCAAATAACCATATCATTGATGCACTCCGTTACAGCCTGGAGCAATACCATCTGGGAGTAGCTAAGAAAGACGATACGTACAATGCTTTAAAAGGATTGGGTTTATAGGAGGTGGAACATGAATCACGTAAATAATTTTGAGCTTGGAGAAAGCACAAGTGGAAATGCCGGGAAGAAGAGGCGGTTCAGTAAAGAGGCAAATATTCAGTATACGTTCGAGTCTGCAGAAGAGCTGGTGCAAGATACAAAGGAACTGTCTGCAATATTAAAACATCATATTGAACATCAACGTCCAAGGCTCACTGTCTTGGACGATTATTATCTTGGGGAGAATACGACGATTTCTGCAGCTAACCGGAGGAAAGAAGATGATAAGGCCGATCACCGGGCCAAGCACAATTATGCGAAGTATGTATCTAATTTCATGCAAGGATTCTTTGTTGGGGTTCCTGTGTCAGTCCGCCATAAGGACAAGTCCACTCAGGAAAAAATAAATGAAATCAACGAGACAATTGAAGATGCAGCACTTAATGCAGATATCGTTCTTGATCTTTCGATATATGGCCGGGCATATGAGCTGATACATCGGAACCAGCAGGATCAAACCAAAGTGTATTTGTCTTCACCGTTAGAAACCTTCCTAATCTATGACACGACGATTGAGAAGAACGTGATTGCTGGGATTCGATACTTCTCGGTGGGTTACGGTGGCGAACGAGGGATTAAAGTCATCCTTTATACAGACAAGAAGATTTACACGTATTTCACTTCAAACATGGGTGACTATAACCTGACGCTTAAAAGTGAGGTTGACCATCCGTTTGGGGAAGTACCAATTAATGAACACAGTAACAATCGTTTTCGCCAGGGGGACTTTGAGAATGTTCTCGACTTGATTGATTTGTATGATGCAGCTCAATCTGATACGGCAAACTATATGACTGATTTGAATGATGCAATGCTGAAGATTCTCGGTAATGTGGAACTGGATGCTGGGGAAGCAAAGAAGATGAAAGAAGCCAATATTATCTTCTTGAAGCCAACTCAAAACGCAGACGGTGCTGAAGGTCGAGTTGAAGCTGATTATATTTACAAGCAGTATGATGTGTCAGGTAGTGAGGCATATAAAGGCAGACTGCAAACAGACATTCATAAATTCACTAATACACCGGACTTGAATGACGAGAACTTTGCTGGCCAACAATCCGGTGAAGCGATGAAGTACAAGCTTTTCGGCTTGGAACAAATACGGATCAACAAAGAACGATTATTCAAAAGGTCTCTCAATCGTCGTTACAAGCTGATAAATAATGTCATGCACTTGGCGAGTGAAGCAGGAAAAGGGGAGTTTGAGGGGTTAACCTATAAATTTACCCCGAACCTTCCTAAGAGCACCAGAGAAGCAGTAGACATGTTTAATGCACTTGGAGGAGAGCTCTCCCAGGAAACGAAACTGAAGATCATTCCAATGATTGTAGAAAATCCAGAAGAGGAAGAAAAGAGAATTACAAGTGAAAGGGCCAAACAAAGACAATCGATGTCCTCCGAGTACATGAGGAATTGAGGTGTGGTAGATGCCAGAAGAAGAGAGTTATTGGGTGAAACGGGAAAGAGACAACATCAAGCGTGAACAAATGAAAGATGAAGAGGTATCAAGAAAATTAAAAGGGATCATCGATCATGCTCTTAGCGAGGTAGAAAAAGAAATCAATGCCTTTTATTCCCGGTACGCAGAAAAGAATACGATCTCTTTAGCCGAAGCTAAGAAGAGGGTGTCCGAATTTGATGTCCAATCATTTGAAAGAACAGCTGCACGATATGTGAGGGAGAAGGACTTCTCCCCGAAAGCGAATAAGGAACTCTTCACCTACAATACAAAGATGCGGATTAACCGTCAGGAGCTTCTCATGATGTATTTAAATGCTCACCTGGTATCAATGACGAATGAGCAAGAAAAGACTTTCCAAGATTATCTGGAGCAAGCTGGAATATCTGAAGTATTGAGGCAAGCCGGGATCTTAGGAGTCAACATGGCAATCACCACTCCAACTCTTAAATCGATTGTTGGAGCTTCTTTTTATGGGGCCAATTGGTCTTCAAGGATATGGGGAGATATGGAAGCCTTAAGAGAAGAATTGGACGTTATTATCAACAGTGCAATCGTCCGTGGTGTCCATCCAAATAGGTACATCAAAAAAATCCGAGAACGATTTGATGTCAGTTCATTTGAAGCTAAAAGGTTATTAATCACTGAAACTGCCAGGGTCCAGGTCGAAGCTCAAAAATTATCCTATCAGGCTGTTTCTAGTGATGATGAAGCTGAATATGAATATGTTGCTGTAATGGATGGGAAGACCACAAAGAAATGTAAACTGTTGAATAAGAAAAAATTCAAGGTGAAGGAAATGAAGCCAGGCATCAATGCACCACCCATGCACCCGTTTTGTAGGAGTTCAACGGCTCTTGACTTGGGAGACTGGAGAGAGGAATTTTTCGCAAGCGTGAAAGATAAATACACCTTATAAGAAATTTAGTGAGCGCGTCTTTAAGCACCAGACGTTATAAACAGGCTTATTTGTTTTGACTAAAAACGTGTGAGGACGTTAACGATGGGCACCTGCGTGTTGTTACGTGTTCATGGGTTAGGAGGAAATGAAAGTGACAGGACCAATTAATGTGTTTAATCCAGCAGCCTTTAAGAAACAGTTTGAACCCTTGAAACTAAATCTGCAGTATTTTTCCGAGCCGAATGACCCGCCTGCGGATCCACCAAACTCCGATGATCCACCAAGCGATCCACCGGCAAAGCTTGAGCTTTCTGAAGAGGAACTTCAAAAGAAGATTGAAGCTGAGTCAGACCGTAAGCTTGCAAAGGCACTGGAGAAGAAACAGAAAGAGTGGGAAGACCAGCTCGATCAAAGAATTGCCGATGCCAAAAAGGATGCAGAACAATATGCCAAGATGACTCAGAAAGAAAGAGAAGATGCTGAATTTAAGAAGCGACTCGAAGCTCTTGATAAGCGAGAGCGTGAATTAAACACCAAGCAGCTTCGTTCTGAAGTAGAAACAGATTTAAAAGATGAGGGACTGCCGGCTGCGTTTGCTGAATCTCTTATCAAACTTGAGGACAACGAGAAAATCAAAGAAGCAGTGACGAGTATCAAAAAAGAATTCGATGCAGCAGTTAATAATGCAGTGAAGGAAAAGCTTCGTCAGGATCCACCTGAAACAGGCAGTTCAAAAATAACCAACAGCAGCCATACTTCAAAAGCAGAAATGGCCAGGAAGAACAGAATCATTAAATAAGAGGAGAGAGTCATATATGCCAAAACTATTAAAACTGGATATACAATTTTTCGCACAAACATTTAGCCCAGATAACGTAATGGTTCACGAAGCCAAAGATGGGACGATTCCGGATAAGTACAACACCATGATCTTGAATGATGTAATGGAAAAATCCAAGATCATGCAGCTGGGCGTTTATGAGGAAATGACGGATAAGGAAAAGACATTCGAATATTTTGCAGAAGGACCAGGGGCTTACTGGGTAGGTGAGACTGAGAAGATTCAAACTTCAAAACCAACTTTGCTTCAAGTAAAGATGACGGCCAAGAAGCTGGGTGTCATTCTACCAGTTTCCCGTGAGTATCTACAGTACAGGGTTTCAAATTTCTTTGAAATCATGCGTCCAAAGATTGCAGAGGCATTCTATAAGAAGTTTGATGAAGCAGGAATCCTGAATGTAGCAAACCCATTCACTCAATCGATTGAACAATCTGTAACAGCAGCAGAAAACATCGTTTATGACGGGATCACTTACGACAATATCCTGGCAGTAGAAGATGAGCTTTTTGAGAATGATGTAGAGCCTAATGCATGGATATCCAAAGTGCAAAACCATACTGCTTTAAGGAATGCACAAAAAGCTGAAAATGGAACATTGCAATCATTGTATGACCGTTCAAACAATACGATTGATGGGCTGCCGGCAGTGGATTTGAAATCTGCTAATCTTTCAAAAGGTACTCTTTACGCTGGGGATTTTGATCAATTGCGTTATGGTATTCCTTTTAACATTGATTATGCAATTTCAGAGGAAGCTCAACTGTCGACCATTACCAACGCGGATGGTTCACCTATCAACTTGTTTGAGCAAGAGATGGTTGCCCTGCGTGCCACTATGGATGTTGGTTTGATGATCATAAAAGATGAAGCCTTTGCTAAATTAGTCCCAGGTCCTGCCCCAGCAGCGTAATAACCATTTATCAAAGAGAGGATGATTAGGAATGCCTTACAAAGTGATACGAGCTTTCAGAGATATAGAAGATGATCATCGCGTTTATCGAAAGGGAGATACCTTCCCTTCTAAGGGTAAAGTAAGCAAGGAACGGATCTCGGAATTATCAAGCACAGAAAATAAAGTCGGGAAGCCATTGATTGAGCAATTGGGAGTGGGGTCAGAAGAAGCCGACCAAGAGCCTGAAGGATCAAATCAATCTCCTGAAGAAAGTGAATTTCCGAAGCATACAGGCGGCCCTTGGTATGTGCTGTCAAACGGAGAAAAAATTCAGGGTAAAGAAGAAGCAATTGCTGCAGAAGCAGAATTGAAGTGATTGAATGACGATTAAAGAAAACGTCAAGATTATAGTAGGCGTTCAAGATGACCTTCAAGACAGCCAGATTGATAGATTGATTGCAAATGTAGAAGCTAGATTATTGGTCTGGTTAAAACAAAATGCTGGGATGACAGCGATACCAGAGGAGTTAATGTTCATTGTTGAGGAGCTGGTCGTGAACCGGTATAACAAGATTGGTAGTGAAGGAATGAAGTCAGAATCCATCGAGGGAAGGTCCGTTTCATTTACAGAAGACGACTTTAAACCCTATCAGTCTATCTTAGAAACGTATATTCCTAAAACCGAGACTGCAGGAAAGGTAATGTTCTTCTGATGAGATACTCCGATCGGGTAACACTTCATAAAGTTTTAGGCAGGGCTTATGATCCTTCTGTCGGAAAGACAGTTGTTGAGGTGGATGAGGGTGTTACATTATCCTGCAACACTTCTCCAATCAGCTTGGAAAGAGTGAAAGTTATATTCGGTTCCTTAGACAAGCAAATCACCACTGTGAGGCTACAGAGACCATATAAACATGAAGTTGATAAAGCTGTCATTAACGGTAATAAATACAACGTTCTCCGGCATGTGCCATACAGGTCTGAGAGCGTTTTGTTTTTGGAAGGGGTGAGCGAGTGGACTTAGATGGATTGGACGCCTTGCTTGCAAAGCTTGACCGGATGGATAGGGAGATTGAAGGTGATGTCGGGACAATCGTGAAGAACAACACCATTGAAATGACTCAGAAGGTAGTTAAGAACGCTGAATTTACTCAAGGTTATCAAACTGGCTACACCAAGAGAAACATTGAAACGAAGATAGTTAGTAATCTTGTCGGTAAAACAATCAGTAAATCCGAACACTCCGGCTACCTGGAATTCGGAACAAGGTTCATGGATGCACAACCATTCATCTTTCCTGGATTCTACAATCAGAAAAAGCAGTTCCTTGATGATTTAAATAGACTTGTAAAGTAGGTGAGTAGATGAAGTCACCAAAAATTCAACTGTTCAATGCAGTATTCAATAACTCTCTTAATCTGGGATATAACACATACGATTATCTTCCAGGGAAAGACGAGGAAGTTCCTTATCCATTTGTGCATGTAGCTGGACAGGTAGGTTCTGATGTCATAAATAACAAACAAGTGATCACCGGTAATCTATCGCAAACCATTCATGTTTGGGAGATGGCCAATAATCGAGTCCACTTTGCCGAAATGATTTATAATCTCGAAATGGCCTTGCGAAGGCTGGCACAACTCGATAATTACTACGTGAGGCTGGTCTCTCTTGATTCAAATGAAATCTTTGATAATACAACGACTGACAATCTGTTGCATGGAGTGATCCAGGCAGAATACAGAATTACCTAATAAGGAGGTAGTAGCATGGCCAACATAGCAAAAGGAGTACACAAAGTGCTCTATTTTCGGAAACTCGGTGAGGCTGCAGAGGGTGCAAAGCTTGTGTTTCAAACCGAACACTCAAAGTCTTATTCCCGCGACCGGGAATCAACCGTCACGAAGGATGGCAGCGTATCAGGCTCTGGAGCACTTGAAGATGAAGTAAGTATCTCGGCACTTCAGGCTGAAACGGATCCTACATTTACAATGCTAAGTGATTCCATTGTGGATGACTATCCAGTAGAAATGTGGGAAGTGGATTTGGCGGATAAAGTAGAGGATGAGGTTAATCCAGGTACTTTCACATTTGGAGCTGAATACCGACAAGGCTACATCACGGAATGGGAAACAACGAATCCTGCAGAGGATGATCCAGAGGTAAGTGGAACGTTTGTTACTCAGTTCAAAAGGCAGAAAGGACGTGTCAGCCTTCCGGAGGCAGACATTGAAACATTAGGATACGTCTTTCATGACGTGCTGGCGGACGATGTTGCTGATGATGGACTGGGTACACCTCCAGAAGCATAAGACGGACGAAGAGGGGAAGAACCCCCTCTTTTTTATTTTGACAATTTGAGGAGGAATAGATTTTGCATATCACATTTAACGGAAGAGACATCGAACTATCATTTGGACTTCGGACATTAACGACAATCGATCGTTCATTAGGGTTAGAAGTAGAAAATGTAAGTCTCGGACAAGGGCTTGAAACAATGTTGGTACCTGGCCTGCAGTCGGGAAATATCATTTGTTTGTATAAATTGATTCAGGCAGCTACTGCTCACGATAAGAAAAAGCCTAAGACAGAAGAGGACTTTGAATCAATCTTGAATGATATTGCTGAAAACGAAGGGCTGGATGAGTTCGCAGAGCAAGTCATGTATGAATTGGGAAAGCAACCTATGACCCGAAAGCTCGTTCCAGAAGAGTATCAAAAGGGGAAAGTCGTGAAGGAAGCGAGCAAGACAATAGAGGGTTAACCTACGACGAAGTGGTTATCTATTCAATGCGAAAGCTGAGGATGGAACGGTTGGTGGATGTGGAAGAGATGACATTGACCGAGTTTCATTATAAGCGATATGCACAGGAATATAAGGAAATCGATGAAGAGTATAAGCTGCATAAATTAGCTTTCCTCATTCGCAATGCAGAAGCAAAGATAAATAAAGGAACAGAAAAGAAACCGAAAGAGGAGTATGCCTTTAAAGAGTTCAAGGATTTCTTTGATTATGAGTCTATGCTGAAAGCAGTGGACGATGAATTAGCTTCAGGGAAGTCTATTGAAAAAACATCGAAGGATTTATCTCCTGCCCAAATTGCCCTACAAAGAAATTCGAGAAAGGGGTGACTAAATGTCCAATTACTCAGTAGAAGCAGAACTAAAAGCGAACATAACGAAATTCAGAAATGCAATTCAAAAAGCTAGGGATGTTACAAAACGATTTAAACAAGAATCTGAATCTGCAGAAGATACAACATTAAAGGCTGACATTAAACCTTTAAAACGAAACATCAAAGTTGCAAAGAAATTGATGGAGCGATTCACCAGGAAAAAAGCTGAAAAAGAAGTGGATGCTGATACCGTAAGCTTCTACAGGAAAATCAATAATTTAAGTGCAAAGGCTAAAGCACTCGCTCGAGAAAAAATCATTGTCCGAGTGGAGGCAAGGGTTGATAAGTTCCAAGGGAGAATCGATCGAATAGCTAAAACAATCAGCTCTGTTGGAATAGTAACGGGGAACTTCATTGGTGGTGGTTTATTAGCAGCATTACCTGCTTTAGTACCAATCATTGCAAGTTTAACTGGGGCTCTTGGAGGTTTAGTCACTTCTTTTGCCGCGGCCGGCACCGGGGCGATCTTGTTTGGGAGTGTAGCGACGTCAGCTTTAAACGATGTGTTTGAAGCTAATAAGACGATTAAGGACTTACGTGAAGAGCTTGCGAATACGACTGATTTAGAAAAACGTGCTGAAATCTTAAAAGAGATCGAGCAAGCCCAGGCTAGCTTATCCAAAGAGCAGCAACGAGGATTGAAAGCCGTTCAAAACTTCAGCAAGTTTTGGGGTAAATTCACAAAGCAGTTTGAGAAGCCAGTGATGGATATTTTCGTCCGGAGTCTAAGTCAGCTTCAGTCTCTGTTAAAAAACTTAAAGCCGGCTTTTGACGGAGCAATCAAGGCGGTCGATACACTTTCTAAAGGTTTCAGTTCTTCTATGAAGACTAAAGAGTTCAAAGACTTCATTAAATTTCTGAATGATAATGTTGGTCCATCGATGGAAGCAATGGGGAAATCATTTTTTAATGTCATGCAAGGAATCATGAATTTAATGGTCGCTTTCACTCCTCTATCGCAGGATATGCAAGGCGGGCTGGTTGGCTTAACTGAAAGGTTCGCAGCCTGGTCATCCAAATTAGAAGAATCAAAAGGGTTTCAAAACTTTATCAAGTATGTGAGAGAAAACGGGCCAAAAGTTATGGCATTGATCGGGAATCTTACTGATTTCTTAATCCAACTGGGGGTTGGGATGGCTCCACTGGGATCCAAGATTCTTGATCTAGTGAATGGATTCTTAAGTTGGTCATCAGAAATGATGAAAACCTATCCGTTAATTGGTCAGGTGATTAGTTGGATGCTATCACTTTCTGGTGTATTGATTTCATTAACTCCACTTATCATTCTTGTGAAAACAGCCTTCGGAGGAATGGCAACATTTATATGGCTTAAGACAGGCATGATGCGAGCGAAATTGGTCACCGGAATCTCGATGATGATTAAATCATTAGGACAGTTTGTTGTCCAAGTGGTAACTACGGTGGCGAAATTTATAGCTCAATCAGTCATTTTCATTGCTCGATGGACTTGGATGGGAATACAAGCGTTACTTCACGGGGCGAAGGTGGCTGCTGCATGGACACTGGCTACCGGTCAGAAGATGGCCATTGCAATAGCTAAAATGATAGCAACTTCAGCAGTTTTCGTTGCCAAATGGGCATGGATGGGTGTTCAAGCTTTGTTTCATGCTGCAAGAATGGCTGCTGCCTGGTTTATCGCGCTTGGCCCGATTGGATGGGTGACTGCTGCGGTGATTGCGCTGGTTGTGTTGATCATTGCCAACTGGGACAATGTGAAGAAATGGACTTTGAAAATCTGGTCGGCCGTTTGGTCATGGATAAGTGATATCGCATCGAAAATCCATTCATGGGTTTCCGATAAATTCAGCCAGCTACTAAATGCGGTCAGAAGCTACATGCAAATGGCATTGTCTAATATCAAGGCAGTCTGGTCCTTTATTAAAAGCACGTTTAAAAATGCTCTAAATTTCTTGGTTGCTCTGTTAACTGGAGATTTTGAGGGGATGGTCAGTGCTGTGAGGAATCAGCTTGGTAACATGGAGAACCTTGTTGAAAATATATTATGGAACATCACTGATTTTTTCAAAAGTATCGATCTTTATGAATCAGGGAAAGCGATTATCCAGAGTGCAATCGATGGTTTAGCTGCGATGAAAGGGAAGATTCTTAGCAAGGTAGAAAACATAGTCGGAGCAGTCAGGGACTTCTGGCCATTCTCTCCTGCCAAGCGCGGACCTTTGAGTGATATTCATAGAATGGACTTTTAAGGTCCAATTCGGACATCAATTGAAAAAGCTAAGTCTCCTCTAGTACGTGCGACTGCTAAACTTGCAAGTGGTGTCAGGACAGCTTTTAATCCTGAACTGTCAGTAAACTCAGCAAGCATCCGGTCAAGTTTAAAGGGTCTGAAAAGAAGCAGCACTGCTCAAGTAAGCAGCGCGGTTAACACAGAAGTCAAAGTGAATAACAAACAACCAGCCTATATCTACTTACAGATGGGCCGGGAAACATACCAAACTTTTGTTGATGATATCACAGAGGTCCAAACAAGGGAGCTTGATACCTTAAATAGTTTTAGATAGGAGGTACTTTATGTACGGATTTGTAAACTTGACAGAACGGGGTACACAAAGTACCTCTTTGTCTATCCAAACGGTGTTTAACGGCATTAATTTTGATTCAGCGTTAAGCGATGATGAAGGAAGCTTCACAACATTGACTGTATCCGGAAGAGCTAACCTAACGAACCGCATTAATACGTTTGAAGTGCCTGGTATGGATGGACTTATGGAATCTAACGAACACAGTACGGGAGAAAGAGAAATTACGGTTAAGTATAAGATAAGTGACAAGACAAACGAGGGTTTCAGAAGACGGACCACCCTATTGAATAGTCTGTTAGGTGGATCTAAGAAGGAACTTTCCTTTACCGATGAGGATGTTGTCTATTATGCTTCCCTTTCAGTGAATGAGCTGCCGGAAGAAAACAGTAATAGTTTGATAGGGACTCTGACATTTCTATGTTCTGATCCTAAGAAGTATGGTCCCGAAAAACCAATTGTTTTTGCTGGGGACTCCGCAGTTATCAACACATCGGGATCTGCAGAGTCCAATCCAGTTTTTGAATTGGAAGTCCTGGCGCCGATCACATTTGCCATGATCCAGAATCAATTTGATGAATATATGATGATTGGCCGGCCGGCACCGGTGGAGAGTACCCCTAAAGAAGAATACACTCTCATCCTTGCCGACTTGATGAATACATTGACCGGCTGGGCTGCTGCTACAACAGTGACTAATGGATATATTCGTGGTGAGATTGAAACAGATGGAGGAAGCTTCAGGCCAAAAAGCTTTGGGACAGCTGTAGCTCCCGAAAAGTGGCAGGGGCCAGGACTTGTAAAGTCTCTTCCTGAAGAAGTTCAAGATTTTGAAATGGATTGTATTCTTCGGAATAATAATGTCGGCTGGGGGACGGGGATGGTGGAAGTGTATCTATTAGATGCTCTTGACCGCCAAGTGGCCCGTATCCATATGTCTGATTCCTTCCAAGGGTCAGACCGAATACACGGGAGAGTTCAACTAGGGTATGACGAATATCAACGCTTTCCTATAAACACAGCTGCCCCAGGTAACATTAAAAATTGGAACAACTTTTACGGCTTGATGAAACTGCAACGTCGGGGAAACCGGTGGTGGTTCTACTTCGCTAAGATTGTGAATGGGAAGAGGGTTTATGTCCAACAACAACACTATATTCCCCCTGTCGAAGGTATATTTGAAGATAAGATAGCCAAAATACAGGTGGTCTTCCGAAAGTGGCCGAATACAGGAGCAACCCGGATGAATATATACAACCTTAAAGTTTGGCGGATCAATAGTTTAAAAGAAGATGAGATTCCGATCATTGCAGATGTAGGAGATAAAATTACATTTGATCATAAAAATGAAGAAATATTAATTAACGGGGAAGATGCCAAGAGTTATAAAGACTTTGGGGCATCTTATTTTACGTTGAAAAAAGGTGAGAATCAGATGATTGTCCATCCAAGCAATTCTTTTAATGTTTCCGGTACTTATAGAGAGTCATACAAGTAAGGAGGGTAGAATATGACGCAGATCCATATTTTAGAGCATCAGACTGATCAGATTTTAGATATCATTACGACAAAAAATATTCTGTCCAACAAACACAGGAAATCGTTAAAAGATAACCTGGAGACATTTGATTTTACAACCTTTGCCGATAAGCCGTTCGCCTCCCACCTTACCAAACGGAAACGGGTCATCATACCGGATGAGGAGAATCGATTCGTTGAACTAATCATCAATGAAACATTAAAGTATCGATCCCGAGAGGGTTTGCTAAGCGAAGTTTATACTACAGCAAGTTATCTTGAACTGAAAAAGGCTAAAGTAATCAGCCCCACATCATTGACCGGTTCAGCAGAAAATCATGTTCAGTTTGCCATATCAGGCACGGAATACCAGGTCGGGAATATTGCGTATGCAGGTGCGAAAGAAATTGTCATAGAAACTCACACGAATCCTTTCAGTCTGTTGAAGCGCATTGCCAATACATTTGGATTAGAACTTGCTTTTCGTATCGAAACGGAAGGCAATCGAGTCACTGGACGGTATGTCGATATGGTTGAAAGAGTAGGGGATTGGAATGGAAGAGAAGCTACTTTCGGTAAAGACCTAATCGAAGTGAAACGGCGGGAAAAAGATGAAGTGGTAACGGCTCTCCTCGGTCTCGGACCTGAGAGGGAAGACGGGACGCGGCTTGAAGTCCTGGTGGAGGATAAGGAAGCCCTTGCTCGATGGGGAAGGAACGGGAAGCATTTAATCGAACCATATGAGCCACAGTCGACCGATCAGGACATGACCGAAGAAAGACTGACCGCGTTAACCGAAAACGAGCTGGAAAAGCGCGTTAAGGATATGGTGGAATATGAATCGACAATCACAGACTTAGAGCATGTGCCAGGACTCGAGAATCAAAAGATCCGGTTCGGTGACATAATCAAAATTAAAGACGAAAAGTTCAATCCTCCTCTTTATCTGGAAGCCCGGGTGCATACCCAAGAACGATCGATCACGCAAAAAACTAAAAAGAAAGTCATTCTGGGTGACTACATTGAATACACCGAGGCAGAGGTTAAATCCATTTGGAACTCCATTCAAGATCAAATCAGGAAAAAGTTCGCCCGAATGTTAGTCACAACGGTGGTGTCCAGTGCCGGAGAAGTTTTCAAAAATGGATCCGGAACTACTACTTTAAAAGCCAGGGTATTTCTATCTGGCCAAGAAGTAGATGAGGACGGAGCGAATTATACTTACGTTTGGAACAAGCGGGATAAAGACGGTATTCCAGTATCGGGTTTTAACTATAGCGGGAAAAACCTCATCGTTTCTGCAGCGGACATTGATGAGAAAGCGACGTTTACTGTAGATGTCATTCAAGATTCACTTCTCTCAATCGGAAGGATTACCATTACAAATGTTTTTGATGGAGAGCAGGGAATCCCGGGCGAGCCGGGAGACGACGGTCGTACCCCGTTTTTTCATACAGCTTGGGCGAATGATTCCACAGGGACATCGGGGTTCTCTACCTCTGATTCTACTAATAAATTGTATATCGGTACGTATACCGATTTTTCTTCTGCAGATAGTAATGATCCAAGCGAGTATAATTGGGTGAAAATCAAAGGGGAACGTGGACCGCAGGGCCCGGAAGGACCGATCGGGCCAAATGAAATCAACGATAACACCAACTTCTCGGACAAGTTTTCAACCATCGGTAACAACTATTATTATCATAATGCACTAAGTGCAGGAGGCTGGTATCGAATTGCTGTCAACAACGGCAGCCGAGCATACGCGAAGTTTATCCTTGTCGATCGAACTTCAGGCAACCATCAAACTGTTAGTTTTGAAGCAACTGTAAATTACAATAATAATCCGAAGATATCTGTTATTTCTTCTTCACGATACAGTTCTTCCATTCCTTTTAGTAAAGCCAGGATCTTAACAAATACCACTTATGATGATGTTTATCTTGAGGTTTTTGTAAATACAAGCAGATATCCTACAAGTTCTCATTGTTACATTACTGAGAACGTTCAAACCACCGGCTGGGAAGGTGTTGACTGGACAAGTGGAAATGTTCCTTCTGGATATTCAGTCTATGAAGTTAGTGTGGATATGGACGGAACAGCAACGGAAAAAGCAGACAACGCCTTCGAAAGAGCAGAAGACGCAGAGCAGAATGCTAAAGGGCATGCAGATGCAGTTTCGGAAGCAGCATACCTTGATGCTTTAGCAGATGCCGAGGAATACGCAGATCAAAACGCTGTGATGAAAGGCCAAACATATAACGGAGTCAGCATTACGAATCAAGACGGATTTGTAACTGCCAGAAGTGATGGATTGGTTCGGACAGTTTCCAATTCTACTCTGGGATACGTTATCCAGCGAAGAGCCTCAACCAGCCAATCATGGCAAGATGTCCTATACTTTGATACTGCCGGAAACATCAAGTTTGCTGGAGAGCTTGTTGGGGCCAGTGGAACGTTTGATGGAAAAGTAAGTTCAGATAATGGCAATGGTAGTAAAGTTATCTTAAATGACGGGGTGCTACAGTCATACCGTAACGGGGTACCGGTTCTCCGGGCAGACGAAGACGGTCTTCGAATATATGATCAAACCGGTAGTCTCGTAGGTAACATGCGTGATGGCTATGACATTACAGACGGAGACCCTGGACTTGACATCCATAGTTACATTAGCCACTTAGTTCTTGGATTCCGGTCTTCCGACGGGATTGCGAAGAACTGGTTAAAATTAGATTACGATAAGCGCTCTACTAGCTTATACGGAGCCAATCGTCCTGGCTATGACGACGGTGCGCTGTCTTTAAAATCAACATACCAAGGTGGTACGGCTAACGGGTATGTACCTGAAATACGTGTCAACAACTACACGGACTCCGGTGGTACTCGTTGGTCTAATGTACTCTTGCTTACCGGTCGTGACAACTTATCACCGGCTAACACCCATCGCACAGGTTTCGAGGTTTGGCAGTACACAGGTTCCGGTACAGGTGCAAGTAAGTTAATGTTCCGATCCGATACATATGATGACGGATGGGACTACTTCGAAATGTTCACTGACCGAGCATATTTGCCAATGAAGACGTTATTAAAGTCAAAGTCAAGTGGCTCATTTGCAGCAATAGGAGCAAAGCTTGAACCTGAACTTACAAACGTGCATGGATCACTTGATGGTAACCTGGTGACTTGGTTCGGCCGTACGAAAATTACGGCTGGATCATCCTCAAGCAATTACTTTGGACCGTTGAGTTTTTCATTCAGTGGTGCTGAAAATATCTTTTGGGTGATGGCTCAACCTTATAACGGTAACTCAACGTATTTCAATGCACGGGTATACAATGTAAGCGCCACGGGTTTCGATGTGTACCTGGGCAATCCGGCCAACCGTGACCGAAGTGGGATATCGATCGATATTAACTTGATGGTGGTTTATGAGCCATCGTAAAGGAGGAGATTAATTGGAAATCGTCACACAGGCATGTGAAAATACAGGAAAGTGGACGGAAGGGTTAGAGGTGGAGTATTTGGACTCTGAAATCCACTTGGCTGCCGGGGCTTTCGTGGATAAAACCGGAAGGCATGAGCTTCCAGAGGTTACTTTCGACATCGCAGAAGGAACTGAATCAGTGTATGCCTTGTTCATTGTAGATAGTGTAGGTGAGTACACATATGAGCTTATACAGGCAATTGATGGATTTCCGGTTTATGAAGGAACCAATCGGTTAATTCACAAACACCTTTGGGTGGATGTGTTAAAGCAAGAAATCCGGATCTTTCCTGTCATCCGAACAGAAAATGTAGAACCGGGGGTGGTACCAGATGAAGCTGAGCCCGAAAATCCAACAAGGCAATCTTAAGTCCGACACAAGTCTGCCGCAAGAAGTAGATCGTCTGCAAGCTCAGAACGCTGAACTGGCATTCGAAGTCATGACCACGACTGCAGCTCTCCAGGAAAGTCAGCAGCAGCAGGCAGATCTCATTTATGACCTGATGACGAAAGGGGTGGTGTGAGGTGGATTGGTACAAGTATATAAAAGGGTGGTATCCGATGTTCTGGTCAAAAGAGCAAGTTGCAACAGCTGTTGAGTGTGAAAAGATCACGGCAGCACAATATGAAGAAATTGTTGAAGAACCTTACCCTATATCGTAAGGTTCTATTTTGTTTTATTAACCGAATTAATTATTATCAAAGTTTGGGCTGTTGAGTAAAACAAACCAATAACGGTAAGTATTATTCCACTAATTATAAATCGTTTTCTATTACGTTCTTGTCCCAAATGAGTGAAATAGTAATGAACCAATGTGCAAACCATCATTAAAAATATTGAAGGTAATGTTTTCTTCATGGGTTTCTCTCCTTGGTGATTGAATACCCATATAATTTCCGAAGTGTATAAAAGTATACCTGGTAAAAGGAGGTGGTGTAGTCCATATGAAAAATAAAAAAGGGGGCGTTTCCGTTGCAGCAGACAGAGGAGGCACAAACCATGAACCACTATGAAAAAGATATTGTGGAAATGAAAAGCGACATCAAAATTCTTGAAAAAGAAGTAAGTGATCTAAAAACCACTACTACAAGGCATGATGAGCAGATTACTACCTTAAATAACACTTTAAATAAAATTGATGAGAATACCACTTGGATTAAAAGAAAAATTACAGGTGCCATTATCACAGCAATCAGTTCCGGAGTAATCGGGGGAGCGATTGCTATTTTTTATGGCTTTATTCAAAACTAAAAGGAGTGATCATTTTGATTAACTGGAAAATTAGATTAATCAATAGAACGTTCTTGCTGCAGGTATTGGGAGCTCTATTTCTGCCCTTATTGGCTTATCAAGGATTGGCTATGGAGGATCTTACATCCTGGTCATCTGTGGGGGACCTATTCATTAAGGCTTTTACCAATCCATATTTATTGGCCATCACCGCCTGGTCTGTATTTAATGCAGTGACTGATCCAACTGTAAAAGGTATTGGGGATAGCAACAGAGCAAAATCATATGTGAAACCAAGCAACAAGTAGGGCTCTCCTCCGGAGGGCTTTTTCTTATATCAAAAATAAGGGAGAGATTAGTGTGATTAAGTTAAACTACAAAGAGAAGCATATAAAAAAGCATCCGACAACAAGAACCGGGATCAAGTTACTGAGGGTGCAAGCTGCGGTTGATCATTGGACAGCCAATTATGGAGCGACAGCGGAGAATCATTTTAAATACTTTAACGAGACACTTCCAAACCAAAATGACGATTTGCCAGAAGGCGATAAAAGATACGCAAGTGCTCATATCTTTGTCGATAAGCACAAAGCTCTCGAATTAGTGCCGCTGGACGAGGTGTGTTTTGGCGCAAATGATGGTGGAACAGCTAGGTTAAAGTTGCAAACACTTAGAGCTACAGACTCACGCTACCCTGAGGGGTACAGCACTTGTCCATCAGTATTTACAGAGAAAGTTCAAACAACTGAGAGACACCAAAAATCGTTTTGTTCGCCACTTTGATGTCACCGGGAAAAACTGCCCTGCCCCTATGGTATCGAATCCTAACCTGTGGAAGGAACTCTTGGAACTGACAGATTCAAAGGTCGTAATTCCTCCTAACAAGCCGGCAGTCGTAGAAGCGAAGGAAGAGAATACAGATTCCAGTAAAACAAACTGGGTGCGTTCGAAGGTTGACGACTTGAGATATTACTCAAAGCCTTCCTGGGAGGATAAAGACGTGGCAGGACACTTACCTAAAGGATACGGATTCCCACAGGCTGTGCGTAAAGTTAGAGTTGGCGACGCGTGGCAGTATGAGGTCAAGAACAGCGAAGGTGAAACATACTATCTCACAGCGTCGGAGAAATTTGTTTCGGTTGAACATAAGCCGGCTACATCTACCGCGCAGAAGCCGACTAAATCCAGGAAAAGTGGACCGATAGCAATCGGGGAAATCAAAATCGTCAATGTTTCTGCAGCTGCTATTATTCAAGATCGCCCAGATCGACACAGGTCTAAAAATCTCGGTACGATTCGAAAAGGGAGAGCAATCCAGGTGACCGGATCGGTGAGAGGAAAAAACAGTGATTCAGGTTACTGGGAAGTCATTTATGATGGTGATCTCGCATATGTTACAGGCAAGTTCGGTGAATATACAGCTTATTAAAGGGTAAAACTATTTCTACACCACCAAAATTCTAACATGGCATAAAGTAAAACCCCTTTCCCTAATTGGAGAGGGGTTAAATACGCTCAAAAGTATGTTTGTGAATTAAGTATTGTTGGTAGAATAATAGTAGGATTGGCTATCCTACTATTAGCATACAAAGTAAACCCCTTCCTACGGATGGGCATACGAGTTGTGCTGCCTCTTCTTTAGGGAAGGGGTTTTTTGTTTGGGTCATCGTCATCAGGTAAGGTGAGGAAGTGTTGCACCTCTAATTTCAAGACTTCTTCTTTAAAATCTTCCTCACCATTTATTAGTAAACTTTCGATCACTGTATCACACTCCGCTACATTCATTTCATAATCCTTGCACCATTTATATAGTTCTTCTGCTAACTCTTCTTTGGAACAATCCAAGGTACGTTTCATCAAAAGGGTTTCTTCATCGACTCTGAGTTTCAAGTCCATTTCAAATTTCATAAGATGTCTACCTCCTGTGTCTTTTGTATAATTATCATTTAACCAAATAAATTAATTCAAGATGTATTCGTGATGTTTCTATATGTGATTAGTCGGTTTTTGTGGTAAAATGTTACACGTTGACATTTCAACCTTGGCATGTTTTTTGCACCCTCTTCACTTGAAGAGGGATTTTTTATTTTTCTTACTGAATCCTATTTGTTAGTTTTCATCGTAATCGAACCTAACCATTGCCTCTAGTTCTTCCACATTTTCAACACACTTTGCAACTCGTTTTATTAATTCTACTTTGCTAGCTTTCCCACCATCTATTTCCAAGCCTAATGTAATTAATTTTTCCTTGAGAGTTATTAATTCTCCTTTTGCTGCCAATGCATCCACTATATCCATTTAACTCACCTCTAATATGTTTAGATTCTTTCTTTATCATAATTTCATCACATAAATTTAAGATTTCCAGTAAGTTATTTTTTATCAAGTCAATTGAATCACTTGTAAAATGTAGTCAAATACTCACCATAATAGCAAAACCCGAAATAATACTTTATGCTTAGTTTTCATACTAGGTATTGTTGTAAAACTTTTGTCATGTTACCATTTTTTCGGTAGCGCTACTAATTACTTGAATTTTGGGGGAAAAAATGAAAAAACTAATTGCATCTACAATTGCTTTTACACTTCTTGTTTCACCTTTTACCTTTTCGGTTAGTGCACAAGAAAACACAACAATTACTGAAGAGAAGAATATGGACTCAACAAAACTAAAAGAAGAAATTGAAGCAAACAAACTCATAAAAAAAACTGGAAAGGTAAAGAAGTCTTTGACTGCTGAAGAACGTAAAGAAATTATTGATAATTTTAAATATGCGGATTCAGTTTCCAAAGATGAATTATATAATTTGAGTGATGTGTCTTTACAAGAATTAAACAATACTAATGGGGAAATAGTATCCGTAGAAAAGGTAAGTAGTTATGCGTTAAATAGTCCTAGAGAGGGAGAAATCGTCCCCTTTACAATGCCAACAGAGCATTTTGAAATGACTGTAATCGCTTTGCAAGTTGGAGAGAACGTTTATCAATTTCATGCGGAGGGTGATTGGAAAGTAAATCCGAATTATGAATTTACCGACGTGATTGCACTTGCATGGTCTGATAATTTTACATTAGAAGATGATTTAGCTTATACATTAGAAGATATGGGTAATGATTATTTAGAAAGAGATTATATCGGATTAATTAGAAATGATGTGGACCCTGAAGCTGGTTTAGGGTATGACGTAGATTTAGTTCTCGGTGAAGATGAGGAAGCCGTAGTACTTCAGGCAATAGTAAGCGCTCCGGAGGAATCAGGGAGAGCAAATCTTGTAGCAGAGTATGGCCATTTGGAAATATCCGCTAGTGATGTAACTCTTGGTTTTAGTGGAGGCTCTTCTCCATCTGTTACTATGGAAGCAGGTTTTAATACCAACTTAGAAAAAGCGTCGCCAGCATATGATTCTTTTGATTATTAAAGACAAAAGAGGAGAAGATAATAAATGATTAAAGATTTGTTGTGGGGAGCAGCTGTATTCATCATAGGCTTAATAATCGTTGTTGCATTTTCATCGATTTCATCTGGCCACGAACAATCTTTTCAATTAGGGTTAATTGTTTCAATTTTATATCTAGCATCAATTATATTTGTAAGTGCTAAAAAGAAATAATCAAAGGAGGGGAGCTAAATGCTCTCCTTCTTTTTATAATTATAACTTATTTATTTTTCTTTCTAATTAAGAAGTTTATTATCAAAAAATGAATATTTTCTTACGATTTCTTCAAACGTTCCCTCATCAATGTATGGTTGATTCTGCATATCTGGACAATCCATGTGGAGTACAGTGTTTACTCTGTTTAATACTACTTGATCAGTAGGTAAATATGCCTTTTGACAATTAGGACAGTACATTTTTTTGTTCATTAACAAATTCCTCCCTTTTCTTGAGTTACATATAAATAGATTCGCTAATTTGCTTCAGGTCCCTTTAAAAGAACTGAAAACATTATAAAAATTTTCTATTTACTTTCTTAATTGTAAAATTTTGTACAAAAAATAAATTAAACGTGATATTATTAAATTCATACTGATTTTGGAGGAGTAACATGGAGAATAAAAATTTCAATAGTAAAGCTATCATTTCTTTCGTTTTAGGCATTGCCTCGTTTTTTATTCATATTTGGGGAATTATTTTTGGGATCGTAGGAATAATCTTATATGTAATTAGTAAAAAAGAAATCAAGAATAAAAATGAAAAGGGTATGAACTTTGCTATAGCAGGTTTGGTGTTGAGTATTGTAGGTGCAGTATATCAAACAATTATGTTACTACTAGGAATAATGGCTTATACGGCTTTATTTTCTTAAAAAAATATTTGCAACTAATAGCAGATCCATTTTAAGGATCTGCTATTAGTTATTTTATAAACATTTTTTTACATTTTTATTTACATATATATGGTATTAGTGTAATATTATACCTGTTCTGCGCAGGACAAATTTAACGGGTCTTTAGGTTTATCTATTAAAAATGTAACTATCAATAGGATTGAATTTAAATGTACGCATTATTTCAAAGTTTTTCCAGATTATCGAAGCTTCTTATACTTTTATTTATTTTAGGACTGGTAGTTCCCTTAGTTTATCCAGAAGTCAAAGTTAAAGAAAAACAACCTTGGCATATTGAGTTTCTGAATGTAGAAGAACTACATAGGTATTCAAAGGGCTCATCTCAAAAGATTGGATTAATCGACAGTGGGATTTCTAAATTTCAAACTAATTCAAAAAATATACAGTATATAGCAAGTTTTGATAACGGAATTGATGACATTGGTCATGGTTCAATTATGTTTTCACTTATTAAAGGTCAACGTAATGAAATTCTAGGAATAGCTCCTGAGTCAGAATTGATATCTATTAAATTAATAGAATCAGATGGGGAAATTGCTCCTTCAATGATGGCAGAAGCTATACAAAAGGCTATAGATTTGAAGTGTACTATTATCAATTTGAGCCTGGGTAGCTATGAGTCTAATAAATTGGTTTCTCAAACTATTGATAAAGCATTAGATTTGGGGATTACTGTAGTTGCTTCTTCGGGTGATTATGGAACTGATGAGATGATGTTCCCAGCTAGACATGAAGGGGTAATTTCAGTTGGAGCATTAGATAAGAATGGTGATGTTACGAGTTTTACCAATGCACCTATTCGCACAACTATTAACTTCCCAGGAGAAGAAATAATGGGGGTGGGATTAGATGGAGAAAAAATTATGACATCAGGCACATCCCAAGCTACAGCACTTCTAACTGGCTATATTGCATTAATAAAAGACTTTCAAAAACATAATAAGAACGAGCTTAATAATGATGAACTAAGAAAATTATTAAGTGAAATTGAGGAAAAAGATTATTTAAGTGCATTCTCTGAATTAAATTAGAATTTGGGAGGAATTATGAGATGAATATTAAAAAAATAGCTATTGGTCTATCTACATTAACATTAACATTTGGATTAGTTGCAAACACACCGGTTTCTGCAGAGCCTTCAGTAAAAACTAAACTGGTAGCGAATGAAAAAATTGAGACAAAAGATGAACTTATTCAGACAATCAAGGAAATTAATAAGAGTTCTGAAATTAAAAACCTTAGTACTGGAGAAAAAGTAAAAGTTGCTGATGAAATCCTAAAAAATGCTACCAAAGAAGCTAAAAAAGAATATGATAAGCAAATGATGGATGAAGTGAAAAAAGGAAGCGAAAAGATTGATATGGAGAAAGTAAACGAAACAGGTTTTGACTCCGCTGAAATAACTTTATCTGACGGTAGTAAAGTGGAATATCAGGTTAGTGATATTTCTGAAAGTGAGGAATACTCGCTTCAAGGTCAATCAATGTCACCTTTTGTAAACACCACTAAAAAATATGGTGATCGTCGCTTTACAGCAACAATTACTTTCGATTCATGGGGAGTAACAGTCGGTAAAATATCACTCGGTACACATTACACAATTGGAGATTATGGTTTGAAAATGAGATATGTCTCAAAGGGTGGAACGGAGAGTTACTCCGGATTATTTGATATACAAGATGCTAATGTAAAAGTAACTGATAGCCGGGCTGAAAAAGTTGGTTACGATATTAATGGTTTCGGTTCTTATAAAGTACATGCTGGCTTAGGTTGGTTATCAGGAACTAAGTATTTTGAATTAACAAGTACAATAAAGTTGTATAGCTTAAATAAATCTAATAGATCTGCATATGTCCAACAATCCTATAGATTTGTGGATTAATATTTGATTTAAAAGAACCATCACAAAAAAATAACTATTGGTACCGATTAAGACTTAGGGAGAATTACTCTCTAAGTCTTTTGTATATATTTAAATTGTTACCGTTATTGTTAAGGAATCTATAGTTTTTAAGTATTTTGTGTTCTATTATTTTCACTAGCCATCTGGTATTAACAACTTTACACACTAAAGACGCAAAAAGTGCTGTGTACAGGCTGATGGAACTGGGGGTTCACTGGCATGATATACAACAGACATTGATCGGGGTGACTGCTCAGAGGCTGTTAAAACTCAAATGCGCGATTTGCGAAACTGAATGCAGTGCAGATTGTAAAGGCAAAGGAACGGCGAAAAGGGCATCGGTCTATGAAATTGTAACGGGCAGTGCTCTTAAGGAAGTGATTAAAGAAGCAAGGGGAGAAGATGCATACTATCAATATCCCACTCTTCGAACACTGATCAACAAGGGGGTGGCATTGGGGTTTGTTCCGGATTCTGAGTTCCGCAAATGGATACATGAAGAAAATGGATGATCAAGGGAAATTCCTGAAGCGGACGGGTGATCTCCTTGAAAAAGGATACACATTTTCAGAAGCAATTGATTTTCTGCTTGTGCCTGGCCGGAACGGTTCAGGTAAATTAAAAAAGAGGATCAACAACTCTCTCCAAAAAGGGGAGCCTATTTCTTCGATATTTGACCGTCAGTTCAACATGCCGAAGCAGGTATCAGCACAGATATACTTTGCAGAACATCATGGCGAGATGGGTGCCACCCTTAAAGAAGCGGGTGATTATCTGCAGAAAATGAGTGAAGGCAGACAAAAATTACTGAAGGTCCTTCAGTATCCTCTCTTTTTGGTATTGATTGCTATCATGCTCATGGTACTCCTCAGCAGGATTCTGTTTCCGCGCTTTCAATCGTTATATCATTCATTAGGTTATGACCAAGCAGACAATTTCAATTACCTCTTTTGGTTCATCGAAAGTTTCCCCTCGTATTTTTTGGGGTTCATCCTTATTGCATCAATGACAGTCCCCTTCATTTATATTTTCAAAAATAAGTTATTCCAGGTAGGCCACATCACTTTTCTGACAAATTTCCCGCTGCTGTCCTTTTTCATCAAGCATGGGCAGACACATTTCTTTGCGAGGGAACTCAGTTTTCTGTTGAAAAACGGCGTATCGATCACTGAATCACTGAACATCATTGAGAGGCAGACGTATCGTCCGACCCTGCAGTATATTTCAAAGGACCTGCTGAAAGGACTTAAAGAAGGCCGGCCGCTGTATGATTGCACCGCTAAGATCCCCTTCTTTCAAGAAGAGCTATCTTATGTTGTTTCCCACGGCCAAAAAAACGGGAGGCTTGCAGACGAATTGAAGCTGTACAGTGAAATTTGTTTTTCGGAATTGGAAGAGAAGGGGAACAGGCTTCTGAAGTATATCCAGCCGGCGATCTTCACATTTGTCGGGTTATTCATCATGGCCATTTACTTTTCCATCATGATGCCGCTGTTTCAAATGATGCAGGGCATTTAATTGAATCAAGAAGGAGGTTCATTATGTTAAAGAATGAAAAGGGTTTTACGATGATAGAAATGATGATCGTATTATTGGTCATCTCAGTCCTCTTATTTGTTACCATTCCTAACGTTACAAGTCAGAGCAATAAGATCAATTCGAAAGGATGTGAAGCGTTCATCAATATGGTCGAAGGGCAGGTGGAGGCTTATAAGATGGATAACGGGAATGCGGAACCGGTCACGATGACACAGCTGGTTGATAAGAAATATATCAATGAAGAGCATCAAACATGTCCAAACGGACAAACATTGACCATAGATGCGGAGGGGAATGTTGACACAGTTGCGGCAGAGTAAGGCGGTTTGGCATCAGGGAGGTTATACATTCATCGAGATGCTCCTGGTCATATTGATACTAACAGTCCTCTTATCGTTTGCTGCTTTCTCAACTGCGCCACTGAAAGAGCATACCGGAAAAAAATTTTTCATTTCCCAGCTGCAATCAGACTTGTACCTCATCCAAAGCCAAAGCTTTTTTTCACAATCCTCCATGACCCTGCTGTTTTATCCTGATGCAAATAAATATGTGGCGAAAGATTATTATGGAAACACGATGATTACGCGGGCTCTTCCTCCCGGCATCAAATTCTCAAAGAGCAATAATCTGAATGAAATCATTTTTACCGCATCAGGCAATACAAACCGGTTCGGTCCGGTGTATTTCAATTCCGGGAGTACCACGATAAAACTTTCATTTCAAATTGGACAAGGAAGATTTTATGTTCAGGAATTCTAAAGGTTTTTCACTTCCCGAAAGCCTGGTCGCTTTTAGCTGCTTCATGGTGATGCTTGCATTTTCCCTCCCTCTCTGCATCAGGATGATTACTACGCTGGAAGAAAAGCAGCAAAGGGTGGAGGCATTGAAGTTCCTTCAGGAAGGAATTGAGTATACAGTGGTGACGGGTGACTATAGAAACAGTACGAGGGTATACAAGGGAGTGCTTTATACCTTGAGTTGGAAAGGGAACGACCTCACCACTCCGTGTGTAACCTTGGAAAAGGAAGGAGGTACCGATGAAATATGTGTATCGGAATAATAAGGGGTTCACCCTGCTGGATGCCCTGCTGTCCTTTATGATCTTTACGGTCATATCGCTCAGCTTTCCACTCGTCATAAAAGGACTTCATATCATCCAAAAAGAAAGCATTCCTCCGAGGTATTATGAATGGAATCTATTCAGTGAGAGTCTGAGAATGGAAATGTGGGGAGGGAGTGATCTCCTGTATTCCCCGGAAGAAATCACGTTTGAAAGCAATGGGAAAACCATTACGTATGAGCGGTACCAAGATTCAGTAAGGAGAAGGGTTGGCGGACTAGGGCATGAGGTCGTGCTTCAAGGAGTCGATTCGTATATTATTACAGAGGTCCCGCAAGGAATAAAGATCTCAGTTGTGTTTAAAGAGGGAGAGAATGTTGAAAGTGAATTTTATCATTACAAGGAAATTCGACCGGAAGTACCTTAATGAGGGAGGTTTCCTGCTTCCCTATTCAATGCTGCTGTTCATGATCGTTATAACGGGGGCTGTATTGTCGACAAGCCTCTTTCTCAGTAAATACCGCTATCTGGTCAATATGGGAGAAGTGTATGAAAGAAAGGTGAGCATTGCCCATGGTGCGCTCCTTGGTATGAAAGATCCTGTGCCCGCTTCAGGCACAAATGAGGGGGAGTTCGGTGTAACAGAAGTAGTGAGTTCTCTCCTGAATGAACACGAAGTGCTAATGGAAATAACCTATCAAGCAGATGAGAAGGTTTTTAAGCCGGTATCTGTTGTGTATAATAGGGAAACAAAACAAATCATAGATTGGAAGTAATGTGTATGCCGATTTTTTTAATAGGTTTCATGGGAGTGGGGAAGACGACTGTCGGCAAGGAAATAGGATTGCTCAAGGGGCTCCCTGTAATTGATATGGATCACTTTATAGAAGAGAAGGAAGGCCGTGCGATAAAGGATATCTTCCGGGAAGATGGCGAAGGCTTTTTCCGTACAATCGAAACACAAGTTTTAATGGAGCTGAAAAAGAAGGAAGCAGTGATCACCACAGGCGGAGGGATTATTGAACGAAAAGAGAACAGGGACATACTCAGTGAAAGCGGGGAGGTATTCCACCTTTACTGTTCATTTGAAGAATTATGGGAACGGTTGGAGGGAGACAGCGAGCGGCCGCTCGTCCAAAAAAATTCCAGTGACCAATTGCGAAATCTTTACAACCGCCGGCTGCCGCTTTATAGAAACGCCAGTAATTCAGAAATCGACACCACCGGTAAATCGATTGAAGAGACACTGAACGAATTGATGCGCCTCATCGAATCATGATTAAATTCTGATGGTGCGGATATACTGATAGAAGCGGAAGGTGGTGCGTTTATGTCAGTAAATGATTACGTAAAGTTCATAACCCAGACATTTGTACAGCATTACGAAAAGTCTCCACATGAACGGAAATCGCTGAAACATCAAAGGAAGAATGAGCGTCCCCCTTTTTTATTCAGATGGTTCGGGGTATTGCCATATGCCTTCATGGTGATGTTTAAGAAAAATAAAAAATAGGAACCGCCTCTGTTAATAACAGGGCGGTTTTACTATGCTCAAGGGGAATTATGTAAATAAAATATCCCACCATTGATGATATCAATTGAAATTTTTGGTTCATATTGTTCTTTTAACGCCTGCTTTTCGAGGTGATACGATTCAGGCTTTTCTTCGTGATCACCGTAAAAATGACTCAGGAGATCCAGATCTTCTTCCCATCTTTTCCTTGCTTCGTCCGCCCATGAAAAGGATTCCTTCTCAATCCCGTTCAGCAGATAACTTTGAATGCGGTTTATTCCGCTCTGCGGTTTAACGATCGGTGTCAACGTAAAGGAGAAGTCGGGAATTTTTGGCGTCAGTCTTCTGGATAGCAGGTGATTGTGAAAGTCTTCCTTAATATGTCCGTTGATTAAATTAAGACCGATGCTTTCAATCCTGTCCTTTTTCAAGTTTGTTACATGAGAAATCTTGATATTCAATCCCAGCCATGGATGGAGCGGAATCTGCTGCCCGTTGAAATTCACTCTCTCTTCATAGAGGCGGATGTACCCTGCAAGATTTCTTGTGGACCGGAATATCTGGTGTAAGCGCGGGGAGCCGAAGTGAATGAGCTCCCCTTTGAAATCTTCCGGTGCTTTTTCCCCATCTGTTACCAGTGAAAGGGTCATCGGGTTTGGGATGCCGCCTGTCTTCTCTAAATAGTGCCAGTAAAATGGGCGGTTCATCAATACTTTATCAAGATCGATCGTCAATTGGACGGTCATATAGCCTTCCCCGTTTGCAACCAGCTCGCAGCCGTTTGCGGTAAAATAGCGTTCAAGAAATTGATGTATTTCGCGCTGCTGCATTGGCTTTTTCCTCCTTTAATTCTTCTGCAAATTGAATCATACTGGTCAGGTTTTCCATTTTGATCTTGAGCTCTCCCTCTGTTCGCGAGGAGGATAGGATATCTGTGACATGCTCTTCAAAATCTGAAAAATCAAGTCTGGTCAAAATCTCATCGAGCTGGCCGATCACTCTCTCGAACAGGTTGATTTTTTCATACAGCAGTTTCAGGATATGTTCTTCCACCGTATCCCTGGTGGCAAAGTTGTATATATGCACATCCTCGGTCTGGCCGAGACGGTGTACACGTCCAATCCGCTGTTCGAGCCGCATCGGATTCCAGGGCAGGTCGAAATTGATGACATGGTGGCAGAACTGAAGGTTGATTCCCTCCCCGCCCGCTTCTGTCGCAATCAGAACCTGGGCGTGGTTCTGGAACAGCTGGCGCATCCAGTCCTTCTTTCCTCCTTTGAAACCGCCCCTGAACGGTACGGAAGAGATCCCATGCTGCTTCAGGAACCATTGAAGATACAGCTGGGTCGCCCTGTATTCCGTGAAGATAATGACCTTGTCGTTTACCTGCTGGATCAGTTCCAGGGCTTTCTGTGCCTTTGAATTCACGGTCACGTTTTCCACTTTTTTCATGAGTGTGCCAATCGTATTCTCGAATGCGGCAGTCGGATTTTCTTTTTTCTCTATCATGTTCTTCAGCGTATAAAAAACGGATTCCCTGCTGCTGCACGCTTCCCTCTGCAGCGTGAGGAGTGAAAAAGAACTGGCCGCGGTCCAGTCTTCCTGGTTCCCTTTCAATAAGTTGATGCTGTTGTATAGATCCCGTTCCGGCTGGTTGAAATCAATGAGTATCGTTTTGACATGACGCTTCGTCCATTCAATTCCTGTATCACTCCTCCTGTTCCGGATCATGACTTTATTAATGAGCTGATTCAAGGTGTCATCATCCTGTACAGTCCGGTCTCCTTTTTTGTAACGGTCGGTGAATCCGGATTCATTCCCCAGGTGCCCGGGTTTTAACAGTGAAACAAGATGGAAGATTTCTTCTACTTTATTTTGAATCGGCGTGGCTGTTAGAAGTAAGCAGAACTTCTTCTTGAGATTCTGGACAAATTCATAGTTTTTGGTTTTATGATTTTTCAGTTTGTGAGCTTCATCAATGATGACGAGATCATAATCCTGTTCATATACTTTCTCACGATGAGGACTACGTTTGGCGGTATCCATGGATGAAACGACGATATCGCACTGATCCCATACATAGCTCTTACGCTGTGCGACTGCCGGGATGAAGAACTTGCTGTTCAGTTCATAAGCCCATTGGGACACCAGTGAAGCGGGGACGAGTATCAGCACCTTTTTTACAAGTCCGCGAATCATATATTCTTTTAATATCAGACCTGCTTCTATTGTTTTTCCAAGGCCGACCTCATCTGCGAGGATGGCTTTCCCGTTCATTGTTTCAACTACCTGTCTGGCAGCTTCCAGCTGGTGGGGCAGGGGAGTCACATTAGCCAAATGTTTTGGTGCCTGAAGCCCTTCAAAGTTCGGAATTGCCAGATGCTGCTCACATTCTATTGCAAGCTTGTAAAGTTCCCAGCTCCCCCAGGGGCCGTCATTATTTATTAACGTATCGAGACCATCGCCCCACTCCTCATTAAATACAACGTCAACATTCATGTGAAAAACATCTCCTTATTTGATCGAAAAATGATTGCCCGGAACTTATGTTTAATGGTAGGATGAAAGTAGATTACCTAATGTTTTGAAAACTATAATAATCCGAACATTCACATCAATAACATTTCTACTGTATATACTTCTAGTATGACCAAATGTTGCAAGGAATATTGGCGAATGATAGCAAGGGGAGAGACTGTACCATACAGCGCCGAAGGAGCAAACATCAATGTGTGAATCTCTCAGGCAAAAAGACTCTTGCTGGACGCAGCTCTGGAGAGTGTTTCCATTTGGAAGCCACCAAAGGGGAAAGCCGTTTTACCGGTAAACTTTCAGGTGAAAGGACAGAGAAACTCTTTTGAAAAAGGGGTTTTTCTGTCCTTTTTTCATGCGCGGATATTTGGCAGCAGGAAGCGGACAGAAGGAAAAGTTTGATGATATTAAGGGGGAAGTCTAATGGCAGATTTGAAAAAAACACCTCTATATGACGTGTATAAAGAGTATGGAGGAAAGACGATCGACTTCGGAGGCTGGGCATTACCGGTTCAATTCTCAAGTATCAAAGCAGAACACGAAGCGGTCAGGACCCGTGCAGGGCTCTTTGATGTATCACATATGGGAGAAATTGAAGTGAAGGGCGAAGGGGCTCTCGAATACTTACAGAAAATGATGACCAATGATGTATCCAAGCTCAAAGGCGGCGGCGCTCAATATACTGCCATGTGCTATGAAGACGGCGGCACCGTTGATGACCTTCTGATCTATAAAATTAAAGATTATGACTATTTATTGGTGGTAAACGCAGCAAACATCGATAAGGATTTTGAATGGCTGAAACAGCATCAAACAGACGGAGTCGAAATCAATAATATCTCCGAGCATATGGCTCAGCTCGCTTTGCAGGGGCCGCTTGCTGAAGGTGTGCTGCAAAGATTGACAAATGAGCATTCTTTGAGCGGCATCGGGTTCTTTAAATTCCAGTCCGACGTGAGCATCAATGGCCGCCATGCCCTTGTCTCCCGCACAGGATACACAGGGGAAGACGGTTTTGAAATCTATTGTGATGCAGAGGATGCGGCGGCAATCTGGAAAGATATTTTAAAAGAAGGCGAGAAGGACGGGGTGCTTCCATGCGGACTCGGGGCACGCGATACCCTGCGTTTCGAAGCGAATCTTGCCCTTTATGGACAGGAGCTTTCAAAAGACATCTCCCCTATCGAAGCGGGGATCGGCTTTGCAGTAAAGGTGAACAAAGAGATTCCTTTCAACGGCCAGGACGCTCTGCAAAAACAGAAAGTTGAAGGGGCATCAAGAAAGATTGTCGGCATTGAAATGATCGAACGGGGCATCCCGCGTCACGGCTACAAAGTATTTTCTGGCGAGGAAGAAATCGGCGAAGTGACAACAGGAACACAGTCTCCTACGTTAAAGAAAAATGTCGGCCTTGCGCTGCTGAAAAAAGAGTTCACTTCCATTGATACAGAAATCCAGGTTGAAATCAGAGGTAAGAAAGTTAACGCAAAAGTGGTTCCTACACCATTTTATAAGAGAACTAAATAACAGGGAGGAATGACGGTCATGAAGCATCGTTATTTACCGATGACAGAGCAAGATCAACGGGAAATGTTAGACAGCATTGGAGTAAACAGCATCGACGAATTATTTGAGGATATCCCTGAGAAGGTCCGCTTCAAAGGTGAGTACAACATCAAGCCTGCCAAGTCAGAAACCGGCCTTGTGAAAGAATTGACTAAAATGGCGGCGAAAAATGCAGATTTGAAAAGTCATGCCTCCTTCCTTGGAGCGGGTGTTTATGATCACTATGCGCCGATCATCGTCGATCATGTATTATCACGATCTGAGTTCTACACGGCTTATACACCGTATCAGCCTGAAATCTCACAAGGTGAACTGCAGGCGATTTTTGAATTTCAAACAATGATCTGTGAACTGACGGGAATGGATGTAGCGAATTCTTCCATGTACGACGGGGGGACGGCACTTGCCGAGGCAGCCATGTTAAGTGCAGGGCAGACCCGCCGCAAAAAAGTACTTGTTTCAAGTACGGTTCATCCTGAGTCTCGGGATGTATTAAGAACATATGCAAAGGGCCAATATATCGACGTTGTGGAGATTCCTCATAATAATGGCGTCACGGATACTGAGGAATTGAAAAAGCTGATGAGCAGTGACATAGCAGCTGTCATCGTTCAATATCCTAACTTCTTCGGAAGGGTGGAAGACCTGAAGGTGATTGAAGAGGCAACCCACGGCGAGAAAGCGATGTTTGTCGTATCTTCCAACCCTCTATCCCTTGGTGCCCTGACACCGCCTGGGAAACTCGGAGCGGACATCGTTGTCGGGGATGCCCAGCCGTTCGGGATTCCGAGTGCGTTTGGCGGGCCTCACTGCGGGTATTTTGCAGTAAGTAAAAAATTGATGCGTAAAGTTCCCGGCCGTCTGGTGGGGCAAACGGTCGATGAAGAAGGCCGGAGAGGCTTTGTATTGACCCTTCAGGCGCGTGAACAGCATATCCGCCGCGATAAAGCGACTTCTAATATCTGTTCAAACCAGGCTTTGAATGCTCTGGCAGCTTCCGTTGCAATGACGGCACTCGGCAAACAGGGTGTAAAAGAGATGGCCCTTCAGAATATCCAAAAAGCTCATTATGCGAAAGAAGCAATCAAGAAAAAAGGTTTTGAGATTGCATTCGAAGGTCCTTCATTTAATGAATTTGTCGTGAAAGTGAATGCCCCAGTCAAAGAAATCAACAAAAAGCTCCTTGAGAAAGAAATCATCGGCGGATATGATCTCGGGCAAGTCGATGAAGAGTTGAAGAATCACATGCTGGTTGCCGTGACCGAACTTCGCAGCAAAGAAGAAATTGATGCATTCGCACAGGAATTGGGGGATTGTCATGAATAACAAACAGGATCAGCCTCTTATCTTTGAATTATCGAAAGAAGGCCGTGTCGGCTACAGCCTGCCTGAACTGGATGTACCGGAAGTGGATGTTTCCGAATTGATTTCTTCCGATTATATCCGGACGGAGGAGCCGCATTTACCGGAAGTGTCGGAACTTGATATCATGCGCCATTACACTGCGCTGTCAAAACGTAACCATGGCGTTGATTCAGGATTCTATCCGCTCGGATCTTGTACGATGAAATACAACCCGAAGGTGAATGAAAATGTTGCGCGTCTTAATGGCTTTGCACATATCAACCCGCTTCAGGAACCGGAAAGTGTCCAGGGAGCCCTTGAATTGATGTATGATCTTCAGGAACATCTGAAAGAAATCACAGGTATGGACGAAGTGACCCTTCAGCCCGCAGCCGGAGCTCACGGTGAGTGGACGGGTCTTATGATGATCCGTGCTTATCATGAAGCGAACGGTGATACGAAGCGTACAAAAGTCATCGTGCCTGATTCCGCTCATGGAACAAACCCTGCAAGTGCTACAGTGGCCGGGTTTGAAACGGTGACAGTGAAATCGGATGAAAATGGCCTTGTGGATCTTGAAGATCTGAAGAGGGTTGTCGGGGAAGACACTGCGGCCCTTATGCTCACAAATCCGAACACGTTGGGATTATTCGAAGAAAACATCCTCGAGATGGCAGCGATCATCCACGAAGCCGGGGGCAAGCTGTATTATGACGGTGCCAACCTGAATGCCGTCCTGTCCAAGGCGAGACCGGGGGATATGGGGTTCGATGTCGTTCACTTGAATCTCCATAAAACCTTTACGGGTCCACATGGAGGCGGAGGTCCGGGAAGCGGCCCGGTCGGTGTGAAAGAAGACTTGATCCGCTACTTGCCTAAACCGGTCCTTGTGAAGAACGGCGATGTGTTCGAATTCGACTACAGTCGTCCGGATTCAATCGGCCGCGTGAAACCTTATTATGGGAACTTCGGCATCAACGTACGTGCCTATACGTATATCCGCACGATGGGACCTGACGGGTTGAAGGCGGTAACCGAGAATGCGGTCCTGAATGCAAACTATATGATGCGAAGATTGGCTACTCATTTTGATCTTCCATATGACCGTCACTGCAAGCATGAATTCGTCATCAGCGGAAAGCGTCAGAAAAAACTCGGCGTGAGGACACTAGATATCGCGAAAAGGCTGCTTGACTTCGGTTATCATCCGCCGACGATCTACTTCCCGCTGAATGTAGAGGAATGCATGATGATCGAACCGACAGAAACAGAGTCTAAAGAAACACTGGATTCATTCATCGATGCCATGATCCAGATCGCAAAAGAAGCAGAGGAAACGCCTGAAATCGTACAGGAAGCACCACATACAACAGTAGTCAAAAGAATGGACGAAACCCTTGCAGCAAGAAAGCCGATCCTTCGTTATACTCCTGAAGCGTAAGACAGGATTACGGAGAGGTATTTATAACAAAGAAAGGATTGCCGGTTTCGGCAATCCTTTTCTTTTTGTCCATCTCCGGCGGCTAGGAGCCTCCGGTTTTCTCATGGTCCATCTGCGGCGGCCAGGAGCTCGAGGTCATAAGCCAAGACCCCAAAAAAGGCAAAAAACGCCTTTCCGGGGGTCTCGTCATATGCTTGTCGTCTCTGAACGAGCCGCCTCTGCTTTTCGATGGTCCAGCTGCGGCGGCTAGGAGCTCGAGGTCATAAGCTAAACTTCCCAAAAAGGCAAAAGGCGCCTTTCCGGAAAGTTTAGCTTATGCTTGTCGCTCCTGAACGAGCCGCCTCCGCTTTTCTTATTTCTTATGCTTGACTTTACCTGTCCATTTTTTAAAGCCGCCCTGCAGGTGGTGAAGATCACGGTAGCCTTTGCGGTGAAGCATCTGTGCTGCACGCGCACTTCTCATTCCGCTCTGGCAGTATAGATAAACTGGCTGATCATTGCGGATTTCTTTTTGTCTCATTTTCATTTGTGAAAGCGGGATATTGCGGGCACCAAGAATATGACCGTTGTTATATTCGTTGTTTTCGCGCACATCAATCAGTTGAGCCTTTCTGTAACCGGATTTGAACTCTTCCTCTGATAATGTGTTGACCACTCTTTTTTGATTGAAGTACGTAAACAGCGAATACGCGATGATCGCTCCAAGTACGACTAATAGTATAAATAAACCATCCATCTTGCTTTCATGCTCCTTTCTTCAAATGCACTAACTACTATTATATTCATCATTGTCCGGAGAATCAAAAGAAATTTACTATTGAAAGCAAAGACTTACCAATCTGTTTTCCTTTGTTTTTGGAAGATGATTTGGTAGACTAGTAACGGATTGAATACATAGGGAAAGAACAATGACCTGATTACCGGTCAGATGTGAAAGAATCAAGCCAAAGTAAAAGAGGTATGTCGAATGTCAAAAGAAACATGGAGATTCATCGATTCAGGCAATTGTTCGCCTTCCTTCAATATGGCGCTCGATGAGGCGCTCCTTGATTGGCATAGCGAAGGGAAGATTCCTCCGACGATCCGTTTTTATGGATGGGATCCTGCGACACTTTCTGTTGGATATTTCCAGAAGGTCGAAAAGGAAATCAACATGGATGCCGTGAAGGAACATGGACTGGGTTTTGTAAGGCGGCCGACCGGGGGACGGGGAGTCCTGCATGATAAGGAGCTCACTTACAGTGTCATCGTGTCCGAGGAGCACCCTGAAATGCCGAAGACTGTCACTGAAGCATACAGGGTCATTTCAGAAGGTATATTAAAAGGATTCCAGGCACTTGGACTTGAAGCCTACTTTGCCGTTCCGAAGACGCCTGAAGAAAGGGAGGGGTTGAAAAATCCCCGTTCTGCAGTCTGCTTCGATGCGCCAAGCTGGTATGAACTTGTCGTGGAAGGCCGGAAGGTGGCAGGCAGCGCACAGACCCGCCAGAAAGGGGTCATCCTGCAGCACGGCTCCATCCTTCTTGATCTTGATGAAGACAAACTGTTCAGTCTGTTTAAGTATCCTTCCGACCGGGTAAAAGAGCGTATGCAGAGGGCTTTTAAAAATAAAGCAGTCGCCATGAACGAAATTTCATCTGAAAGAATCACGATGGATATGGCAAAAGAAGCTTTCAAAAAAGGCTTTGAAGAGGGACTGGATATCAATCTTGAGCCATATGTGCTTTCTGAAGAAGAAACACAATATGTTGAAAATTTGGCAAAAACCCGATATGAATCCGATGAGTGGAATTTCAAACGGTGAAAATCTTTTATAGAAAAAAGCGATTTGTGTCGCTTTTTTCCTATTTTACCAACTATTTCTGAAGATAAAAGTTTAGCAACTCTCAAATTAATAGATTACCGCGTAATTTAGGAATAATATCTATGGGATTCTGCGTTTTTCTATTATTTCCTGCTTTTTAGAAGTTTGACAAAAAAATAATTTTCTGCCCGCAACACAATATATGGTGTGTCGAAAAATATATTATACACCATATATTGTGTTTATTTATTGATTTTAAAATAAGCATGTGATAACGTATTAAGTGCAAATAGAAAACAAGCTAAAACAAAATAAAAGAAACATTTATGGTAGAAGGAGCTGTCTATATTGACTGTTGCGTCGAAAAACACGATGAAATTGAACAAGGAAAGACTGAATCAGGATATCGGATTGTTTCCTCAAGTGCATCCTGTCACCCCGGATATGAAAACCACACACAAAGGTGTATCCCGCTTGGTAATGATTGACCGCTATTCTTTCAAAGATACTGAAAAGATCACTCTCTCGGAAGGCGATTTTGTCGTACTGACAATCAAAGAAGACCCGAAATTCCCGGCAAGGGGCCTTGGCTATATTACAGCCGTTGACTGGGAAAACAAAAAAGCGGATGTCTGGATCGAAGAGGAATACAGAAGCGCAATCGATAAACAGCATGAAATCGAAACAGGCGTAGTGACACGCACTCTCGATGTCATTGAAAAACCACTCGAAGTCTACTATGAACAAATTGCAAAGCGTAACGCAACAGGTTTGGCAGAAGTAGAAAAAACTCCTGATAAGAAACAGGAGTGGTTTGAAAAGTTCTATCATGAACTTGTAAATCTGCATTTCGTACCGGCTGGACGTGTCCTGTACGGGGCTGGTGCAGAGACCGACGTAACCTATTTCAACTGTTATGTGATGCCGTTCGTGCAGGATTCACGCGAAGGGATCTCAGAGCATCGCAAGCAGGTCATGGAAATCATGAGCCGCGGAGGCGGGGTCGGAACGAACGGATCGACTTTAAGGCCGCGAAACACGCTGGCAAAAGGAGTCAATGGTAAATCCTCGGGATCTGTATCCTGGCTGGATGATATCGCGAAACTGACCCACTTGGTCGAGCAGGGCGGATCAAGACGCGGGGCTCAAATGATCATGCTATCAGATTGGCACCCTGACATCATCGAATTCATCATTTCTAAAATGCAGAATCCGCGTATCCTGCGCTATCTGCTTGAAAATACAGAAGATGAGAATATTAAGAAGGCTGCAGAAGATAAATTGAAATTCACTCCCCTTACAGAGCAGGAAGAGGCGATGTATCAGGGAATCATCAACTACAAACAGATTCCGGGCTATGGAGGCTTCAATGAGAAGATCATCAAGAATGCCGAGGAAAAGCTCCGGACAGGCGGTACATACAGTGTACACAACCCGGAATTCCTGACAGGCGCCAACATCTCTGTCTGCCTGACAAGTGATTTCATGGATGCGGTCGATAAAGACGAAGAATATGACCTGCGATTCCCTGATGTAGAGAGCTATGATGGCGATCAAATGAAGTACTATAACGAAAATTGGCATGAAGTCGGGGATGTCCGCGAATGGGAAAAGCTTGGATACAAGCTGAGGACATACAAAAAAATCAAGGCCAAAGAACTTTGGAACCTGATCAATGTATGTGCAACATACTCTGCAGAACCGGGAATCTTCTTTATCGATAATGCAAACGATATGACCAACGCCAAAGCATACGGTCAGAAGGTTGTCGCAACAAATCCATGTGGAGAACAACCCCTCGCACCATTTTCAGTCTGCAACCTCGCAGCCGTCAATTTGGCCCGATTCGCAGACAAGGATACTAAGAAAGTGGATTTTGAAAAATTGAAGCAAACCGTTGAAGTCGGCGTGCGCATGCAGGATAACGTCATCGATGCAACGCCTTACTTCCTTGAAGAAAATAAGGAGCAGGCACTCGGTGAACGCCGTGTCGGCCTTGGTGTCATGGGTCTTGCCGACCTTCTCATATACTGTGAAAAAGAATATGGATCAGAAGAAGGAAACAAACTTGTTGATGAAGTATTTGAGGTCATCGCGACGACTGCTTACAGAGCGTCGGTGGAACTTTCTAAAGAGAAAGGAAGCTTCCCGTTCCTGACAGGTGAAACGGAAGAAGAGACCAAAAGGCTGAGAAACGCATTCATCAATACAGGCTTCATGAAAAAGATGCCTGAGGATGTACGGGAAAATATCATTGCGCACGGTATCCGAAACTCACATTTATTGACGGTTGCCCCTACGGGTTCGACCGGAACGATGGTTGGGGTATCGACGGGACTTGAGCCGTACTTCTCCTTCACGTATTACAGAAGCGGACGCCTTGGTAAATTCATTGAAGTGAAAGCGGATATCGTGCAAGATTATTTGAAACGCAACCCTGAAGCCGATGTAAATGACCTCCCGGATTGGTTCATTTCTTCCATGAATCTTGCCCCGGAAGCGCATGCCGATGTTCAGTGCGTCATTCAGAATTGGATCGACAGCTCCATTTCCAAAACGGTTAATGCCCCAAGAGGATATACAGTTGAAGAAGTACAGAAAGTGTATGAAAGACTGTACAAAGGCGGTGCAAAAGGCGGTACAGTATACGTTGACGGAAGCCGTGACTCGCAGGTACTAACGTTGAAAGCGGAAGAAAACAGCTTTGACGAAGAAGAAGTACAAGAAGAAGTGAAAACGGAAAACAAGCCGATTGTGCTGCTGGATACCATCCAGGATGTGCGCTCGACGGACGTGACGATCGGTTCTGAAGTCGGAAATACATGTCCGGTATGCAGGAAAGGTACCGTCAAGGACATGGGCGGCTGCAACACCTGTACCAATTGCGGCGCACAACTGAAATGCGGCCTGTAAGAATATAATATAAAGGGGCTGGGACAAAAGAGTCTTAGCTTAAGTAAAACCCGAACTAATTCGCCTTCTAAATGGCAAATCAGCTTCGGGTTTTTTGTATGGAAGCACCCTATGACTTCAGCTCTTTCTTACGATTGATTGGATTGCAAGACGAAGAAAGAGTAGCTTATGTGAGACTTGTCTAGCTGCGGGGCTTAGAGGCACATGTCATAAGTCAACTCGCCCAAGAAGGCAAAGAGCACCTTCGTGGGCGATTCGCCTTATGCCAACCGCTCTTACCAAAGCCCCTCCGCTTTTCTTCCCACAGGCTTGCCGAGGAGCCTCACGGGCCCGCGGAAAGCGAAGTCTTGCACGTAAATCATAAGCGGTTTATAAAGACTACTCTAAATTATTCGTCTATAGACAGTGGTTTTGTCTCATGTTTTACCCATCTCTCTTTAATTGCACTTAGAACCAATCCCCTGCAGCATTAAAAGGTTCTAAATGGCGCATTCCTCACCTAAAGATATAATATATACAGCTTTGAAGGAGGGGCGCCTATGGAAATAGATGGGGTTTTTTCCGGCGGAGGGGTTAAAGGGCTCGCCTTGATAGGTGCCTGCCAGGCAATCGAAGAGAGAGGGCTGCAGCTAAAGAGAGTGGCTGGTACCAGTGCTGGTGCGATCATTGCCGCTTTTATAGCAGCAGGATATAAGAGCACAGAGATGAAAAATATAATGGAAGAGATGGATATTAAGAAATTATTGGATTCGAATGCACTCATTTCCTTGCCTTTCATCAAGTGGTTCAGGATCTATTACCGGCTCGGATTATATAAGGGAGCCGCTCTTGAAGACTGGATTGAACAGAAGCTTAAGGCAAGAGGAGTGTATACATTCGCAGATCTGCCGGAAAAATCGCTCAGGGTCATCGCTTCTGATTTATCCAATGGGCGGCTGCTGGTATTGCCTGATGACCTTGAGAAATACGGGATTGCCCCGCAGACTTTCCCAGTTGCGAGAGCAGTCAGGATGAGCGCGAGTCTGCCGTACTTTTTTGAACCTGTAAAGCTGCGGTCTCTTGAAGGCACCAGTTTACTGGTGGACGGGGGTGTTCTCAGTAATTTTCCAATGTGGCTGTTTGACAGGGAGAATATAAAAAAGCCCCGCCCTGTCATAGGTGTGAAACTGAGTCATAACTACCTTCAGCGCCCAAAGAAAAAAATCAATAATGCCATCGAACTGTACGGTGCTCTTTTCCACACGATGAAAGATGCACATGATTCACGGTATATTTCAAGGAAGCATGAAAAGAATATCATATTCATCCCGACAGATGGTGTGCAGACGACGGAATTTGAATTATCAAATGAAGGAAAAACTGAATTATTTGAAGCGGGTAAGTATCAAGGGGAGCTTTTCCTGAAGCAATGGACCTTTTAAAAAAACAATCGGGCATCGATTTAGAAAGATGCCCGATTGTTTTTTTTATTCTTTTTTCCTTCAATGACCGTTAAGTTCGCACTGGATTTTTTTCGATGGGAACGTTTTTTAGACAGCTGAGAAACAGTCGGTCTATGGGACTTAGCGGTAGTCGATTTTTTCTTTAATCGCTTTTTCGATTGTTTGGCTGCTTTAAGAAACGCTCTTTGTTCAGTGCTGCCTGCGCCGCGTCTCTTACTGAACCATCTTCGGTAAATAAAGTAAATGATTCCGATGACGGCTGCAGTGACCAGGATGTTTCGGAGAAGTCCCAGGGGATTTTCGATCAGCCATGAGCCCAAACCTAAAATCGCTAAAAATAATAAGGTGAATACCAGGATATTGCGAGCGTTCAACAAAGCCACCTCCTTATGATTCAATCGTTCTTAATCCTTTATATTAGTATTTTAGACAATGTTTATTCATTTTAATCGTCAATTTGGGTAGATTTTCATGTGAGGGTTTTTAGTGTAATAGTATACATATTCACGTAATCACCGCTTACTAAACCTTAGAAAGTTCGACCTTTTTCCGTGAGATGAGAAATGATCCTTATCATTTATTTTACTAAAAATTCTCAAAAAGAGCCAGACTGTGAAATCGAAAAAGATGAAATCAGATTGAAAGGAATTATATGCAAATGTTTGTAGGAATGGGACATACTATGAGCGGAGGTGTTCTGGATGTCCGAACAAAAAAACGTTGCTGCAAAAGTGAAAGGTGATCAAACTAATCCCGCATTGGAACAAAATCAAAGTGAAAAGCCGATGTCGTTCTTAGGAATGGTCATTTTGACCGGGTTTATCGGCGGGCTAATATGGAGTTCAATGGCATATCTCTGTTATTATTTTTCCTTTACCAAGCTCGAACCTAATATTATCTTTGAACCCTGGGCGGCTGGTGATTGGAGGGAACGATGGATAGGGATCATACTGTCCATAGTGGCCTACGGGATCATTTCCATAGGTGTCGCGCTCGTCTATTATGGTGTCCTCAGGAAGTTTAAGTCGATGTGGGTGGGAGCCGGTTATGGGATTGTGCTCTTTTTTACCGTATTCCTGCTTTTGAAACCTCTATTCCCAAGTATAAAGTCGTTTACTGCAATCGATTATCATACATTGATCACGTCTCTTTGTATCTATATCCTTTACGGGGTCTTTATCGGATATTCGATTTCATATGAGGAGAATGAGCTGAGACATGAGGAACAAAAGGAAAAGTCAGGGGAGATGGCTCGTTAACGTCTTATATTATCAGATAATTTAGTAGGTAGATGGAATAGGTTTATGTTAGAATGTTCATGTTGAACATTCTTTTTTTTAGGGGTTATCTATGAAAAAAATCTTATTATTAAACGGACCTAACCTAAACCGGTTAGGAAAGAGGGAACCCGAAATCTATGGTCACACCACACTTCAGGAACTGGAAACGAAACTGAAGGAAAAAGCAGAGGAAAAAGGCTGGCAGTTACTTTCCGCTCAATCGAACCATGAAGGGGAAATGATTGATTATATTCATGAAGCTGAGGATGAAGGGATTGCCGGTATCATTTTGAATCCGGGTGCCTTTACGCATTATTCATATGCTTTGAGAGATGGTGTGGCTTCTGTTTCGATACCTGTCATTGAAGTCCACATTTCAAATATCCATCAGCGTGAAAGTTTCAGACATCATTCCGTCATTGCAGCTGAAACAATAGGGCAGATCGTCGGACTGGGACTGCATGGGTATGAACTGGCCTTGGAGGCAATTATTCAATACATAAAAGGGAGAGTGCAAGGGGATGAAAATTGATCGATTACGCAATACATTTTCTGAAAGCGGTATAGACGGGATGCTGATTACGAGTCCATACAACCGTCGTTATATGACGAACTTCACGGGATCTTCAGGTGTTGTATTATTATCCCATGATAAGGCTTTGTTTATCACGGATTTCCGATATACCGAGCAGGCGGCAGAACAGGCTGCTGATTATGAAATTGTCCAGCACACCGGCCCTATTCAGGAAGAAGTTGCAAAACAAGCAGGAAAATTGGGTATTAAAAAACTCGGTTTTGAAAAAAATTATATGACATACAGTGCGTTTCAGAGTTATCAGAAGGTACTCGAAGCAGAACTCGTCCCTGTAGCTGATACGATTGAAAAGTTACGCTTGATTAAGACACCTGAAGAGCTTAAGATAATTAAGGATGCGGCTGACATAGCGGATGCGGCATTCAAACACATATTGGATTTTATCAAACCGGGCGTTACAGAACTGGAAGTGTCTAATGAATTGGAATTTTTCATGAGGAAAGCGGGAGCCGCTTCTTCATCTTTTGATATCATAGTGGCATCAGGGAACCGCTCCGCACTGCCTCATGGAGTGGCAAGTGATAAAGTCATTGAAAAAGGTGATTTTGTTACATTGGATTATGGTGCATACTATAAAGGATATTGTTCTGACATGACGCGGACCCTGGCAGTAGGTGAACCGAGTGAAAAACTGAAGGAGATTTATGATGTCGTCCTTCAATCCCAGCTTCTGGCCATGGAAAAAATCAAGCCGGGCATGACAGGGAAAGAAGCAGATGCGATTGCACGCGATTACATAACGGAAAAAGGATACGGTGAGTGCTTCGGGCATTCCCTTGGGCATGGAATCGGTCTTGAGGTTCATGAGGGACCTGGACTGTCTTCACGTTCAGAAACCGTACTCGAGCCTGGTATGATCGTAACAGTGGAACCGGGAGTGTATGTTCCCGGGGTCGGCGGTGTCCGCATCGAAGATGATACACTGATCACTGAGGATTCCAATGAGACATTGACACATTCAACTAAAGATCTAATCATTCTACCATTTTAGTCCTTGCTTAAAAGGCCTGAATGACAATAGGAGGAACAAACATGATTTCAGTAAATGATTTTCGTACAGGGTTGACCATCGAAGTGGATAACGGAATTTGGAGAGTTATGGATTTCCAACATGTTAAACCGGGAAAAGGAGCGGCATTCGTACGCTCAAAACTTCGCAACCTGCGTACAGGTGCCGTGCAGGAAAAGACTTTCCGTGCAGGTGAAAAAGTGGCAAAAGCACAAATCGACAACCGCAGGATGCAGTATTTGTATGCCAATGGCGATATGCACGTGTTCATGGATAATGAAAGCTACGAGCAAATCGAATTACCGGCAGCTTCCATTGAATATGAATTGAAATTCCTGAAAGAAAACATGGAAGTTCAAATCATGATGTATGAAGGTGAGACACTGGGGGTCGAGCTTCCGAATACAGTTGTACTGACAGTAACGGAAACAGAACCTGGAATTAAAGGAGATACAGCTTCCGGCGGATCTAAACCTGCTACAGTCGAAACAGGATTAGTCGTAAACGTACCGTTCTTCGTAAACGAAGGGGATACACTCGTCGTCAATACAACTGACGGCACATACGTTTCCCGCGGCTGATGTAATATGTGATACCAAACCAAAAGCCTGAACAGATCAAACTCTGTTCAGGCTTTTTTCTGTTTTTTGATCATTAATACTTTAGTGCAGCGATGACCGTGCCTTTTAATTCCAAGTCATAATTTAGTCTTTTGTTTTGAAAAAAGCAAGGTGTGCAGCCATGCTTTTTCTGTAGTTTAGTGGTTAATATTGGTAAGTGATGGAATTAACCGCAGAATTGAAAGGATAATTGGGAAAATTCGAAGAATAAGGGTGGAAATTAAAAGATTTTCATTTCAATTCCAATTAACCTGCTCCTATCCCCTATTTCACTCTATACGGGTCCTTTGAAAAAGCACCGATCCGCAAATTTAACTAATCTACCCCTGCAAATAGCTTCAATCCACCAATTTAAACTAAACCTGACTCTTCTCAATACACTTCACAATCGCTATTCCATCAAGGAGCAGTCATATTCTTACTTTCAAAGAATACATTGTATTATCTGGGGGCTTGTACGCCGGTATGGAAGAAGTCAGCGGAAAAGCCCTGTGGAAAAAGATGAGGAGGTCCTTCCATGCAAGAAGTTCTAGCCCTGCTACCCAGTACAATTTCCGAAAAAATCCTGTCCCTTCCACAAGACGTTCTGGATACAGCCGAAGAAATCAGAGTCCGTACAAACAGAATATTGGAAGTCACGGCAAGGGGTAAACCATGCTTTCTTCCTTACAACGTCACCCCTGAAGACTCTGAACAGCTGATCAATAAACTTTCACAGCATTCGTTTTATACTCTCGAGGAAGAACTCAAGAGAGGTTACATCACAATAGATGGAGGACACCGTGTGGGGCTTGCCGGAAAAGTCATTTTAGAAGGCGGAGCCGTAAAAGGGATTCGTCATCTGTCTTCCTTTAATATTCGGATTGCCAGGCAGAAAATCGGGATCGCAGATCAGCTGCTCCCATTCGTCTATAACTCCGGCTGGAAGCAAACGATGATCATAGGTTCGCCGCAAACAGGGAAAACCACGCTGTTGAGGGATCTTGCGCGCATCATTTCAACAGGTGCACCTGATAAAAACATCCCCCCATATAAAGTGGGGATCGTGGATGAGCGTTCCGAAATAGCGGGTTGTGTGAACGGGGTGCCGCAGCTTTTGTTCGGTCCCAGAGTGGATGTCCTCGATGCATGCCCAAAAGCAGAAGGAATGATGATGCTCATCCGTTCTATGAGTCCGGATGTCCTGATCGTAGATGAAATTGGCCGCGCGGAAGACGGTCTGGCCATACAGGAAGCAGTGAATGCAGGCATCACATTAATGATGACCATCCATGGAGCTTCTTTTGAAGAGGTCAAAAAAAGACCGGTCATCAAGGAAATTATCGAAATGCAGAGTATTGAAAGATTCATCGAGCTTCATAGAGGAACAGAGCCTGGACAAGTATCCAAAGTGTTGAATGAGCATGGAGAATCTCTTTTGAATAAAGTGAGTGTGACATAAATGATAAAAGTTATAGGAGCAGTCTTTATTCTTCTCTCTACTTCGTGGGCAGGTTTTGAAGTATCCAAGTATCTGACTGAAAGGCCAAGGCAGCTTAGACTTCTTAAGGTTGCCCTTCAGTCTCTTGAGGCGGAAATTACCTACAGCCATACCCCTCTCCATGAAGCGGCCAGGAAAATATCCAAACAGCTTCAAAAGCCGGTTTCATGGTTTTTCGAAGGTTTCTCAAAAAAATTGACCGCACAAGAAATATCAGTCAAAAAAGCCTGGGAAGACAGCCTGGATGAAGTATGGAAATTGACGGCTTTCAAAACGGGTGAATATGAAATTATGAAGCAGTTCGGGGAAAACCTTGGTAAACATGATTTAATCACTCAGCAGAAACATATCCATCTGGCATTGAAACATTTGGAAAGAGAAGAGACCGAAGCGGTGGATAGACAGAGGAAATATGAAAAAATGACAAAAAGCCTGGGATTTTTATCAGGACTTCTTCTGATCATCCTTTTGCTTTAATTATGACCGCAGGCGACAGGCCGGGATGCAGCCCACAATGTGCGAAAAAGAAAACCAGGAGGGGAAATTATGGGAATCGATGTCGATATCATATTTAAAATAGCAGGGGTGGGAATTGTCGTCGCCTTCTTGCACACCATCTTAGACCAAGTGGGAAAAAAAGAATACGCACAATGGGTCACGCTTTTTGGGTTTATCTATATTCTGTTTATGGTTGCTTCCATCGTGGATGACTTATTCCAGAAAATAAAATCGGTCTTTCTATTTCAAGGGTAAAGGGGGAGTCTCCGATTGAGATCATTCAAATCGTCGGTATCGCACTTGTATCCACCTTTCTTGCACTGATTGTAAAAGAACAAAAGCCTAACTTTGCGTTTTTACTCATCGTATTCGTCGGCTGTTCTATATTCCTTTTCCTGATCGACCAGATTTATACCATCATCCATATGCTTGAGAAGCTTGCGGCGAATGCCAACGTGAACCTTGTCTATGTTGAAACGATCCTGAAAATCATCGGCATCGCTTACATAGCTGAATTTGCTTCCCATATTACAAAAGATGCAGGCCAGGGCGCGATCGCTGCCAAGGTGGAACTCGCAGGCAAGATATTGATCCTGGCCATGGCAGTACCGATCCTGACAGTGATCATAGAAACGATCATCAACATGATTCCGACTGGATGATTGAAGATGAAAGAGGTGGAAAAAATTGCAGCAATACTATCGAATACTCGTCATCGCATTGTTTTTATTCATCCTGGGTCCTTACGCCGTACACGCTGAAGGCAGCAGTGAAGAGGAGAATCCCGGTTTTCAGGAAGGGGTCGTGACCCAGCAGCTGGATGATCTGGGCATAGACGAACTGAAAAGCTTTTGGACAAGCATCGTGGATCAATATGGCGGATATCTCCCTGAGAGTCAAAAAGGGAGCCTGATGGACTTCATTAAGGGGGAGAAGGAATTTTCATTAAAAGCCTGGTTCAGCGGGGTTCTGAAGTTTGCGTTCCAAGAGCTGGTGATGAATGGAAAGCTGTTGGGGACCTTGATTCTGCTAACGATCTTAAGCATGTTCCTCCAATCGCTTCAAAACGCCTTTGAAGGCGGGAATGTAAGTAAAGTCGCATACGGTATCATCTTCATGGTGCTGATCATCATCGCCTTGAACAGCTTTCACGTTGCAATCGATTATACCCAGGAAGCGATATCCACCATGATCAATTTCATCATCGCACTCATCCCTCTGCTGCTGGCGTTGATTGCAGCCTCCGGAGGGGTTGTATCAGCTGCATTCTTTCATCCGGTCATTCTTTTTTTGATGAACACAAGCGGCCTGCTGATACAGAATGTCGTACTGCCGCTCTTATTCCTGTCCGCATTGTTGAGCATTGTCAGCACCCTGTCCCCTCATTATAAAGTGACCCAGCTTGCCCATTTACTGCGTACTTGGAGCATCGGGCTGCTTGGAGTCTTCATGACGGTATTCCTCGGTGTCATCTCTGTGCAGGGTGCGACCGCCGCCGTCACCGATGGCATCACGATCCGCACCGCTAAATTCATTACCGGCAACTTTGTCCCTGTCATCGGAAGGATGTTCACGGATGCCGCCGATACCGTCATAAGCGCCTCTGTTCTCTTGAAGAATACAGTCGGTATCGCGGGAGTGGCCATCGTCCTGATCATCGCTGCGTTCCCTGCCATAAAAATCCTGATGATCGCCTTTATTTATAAACTGGCAGCTGCCCTTCTCCAGCCGCTCGGAGGCGGTCCGGTCATCGATTGTCTCGATACGATCGCCAAAAGTGTCATCTATGTATTTGCAGCGCTTGCCATAGTCTCGTTCATGTTCTTCTTGAGCATTACCGTCATCATTGCAGCCGGAAACATAACCATGATGGTTCGATGAAGGAGGAGCACAGATGTCATTCCTGACTGAATGGATCACCAATATAATCGTATTCGTCTTGTTGGCAACCGTCATTGATATGCTTCTTCCAAGCTCAAGTATGCAGAAATACGTCAAGATCGTAACCGGATTATTATTGATCACGATCATACTCACACCATTACTGAAACTTCTCACCTCCGATGCTGATACCATCATAGAATCGTTCAGGGTTAACGGAGCATATCAAAATAATTCCGTAGAAAATTTAATAGAAATGAAGAAAAAAGAAATACAAGCCTCACAACGTGCATATATTTTAGAACAGGTGGCTGTCCAAATGAAACAAGAAGCAGAAAAGGAGTTGATGGAGAAGAGCGGAAAAGTCATTGAGAAGGTGAATATTGCTGCATCTGATTTGGATAACATCCCAGACAGCATCACGGAAGTGACGGTCTATCTCTCAGAAAAAGAAGAAGAACATGCCATCGAAGCCGTCCGGAATGTGGAGATCGATACGGGAGAAAAGACGAAAGCGGAGAAGACAGTTGAGAATATGTCCCTGGTGACCTCCTTACTAGCAGAAAAGTGGAACCTTTCACCCGAAAAAATAATCATAGCCGAAGGGGGGACTGAAAGCAGCAATGAACTTTAGCAAAGGACCCATAAATCTGATTAAAGAATGGCTGTCAAAAGAAAATGCGCAAACACCTCCGGAAAACAAAAAAGGGAAAAAATTTCAGTACTTTCTGATTGTCCTGCTTCTCGGGGTCGCCTTCATGCTGGTCAGTGATCTGTGGAAGAAAGAACCCAGCATTGCGGTAGACAAGACCGTCCAGGAAGAAGGGGAAGAAAACGTACCTGCATTCGGCAAGAATCACAAGGACGATTCATCGATGCGGAGCTATGAAGACCAATATGAAAACCAGCTGAAAGAGGCACTCGATCAAATCACCGGGGTCAGCGAAGCCCTAGTCGTAGTCAATGTTGAATCCTCTGAACAGAAAGTGTACGAAAAAAATGAAAACAAGCAGTCACAGCATACGAATGAGGAAGACAAAGAGGGCGGGAAACGATCGATAGAAGAAAAATCAAGCGAAGAACAGATGGTCGTGATCCAGGACGGGGAAAAAGAAGTCCCGGTCATCAGTGAAACGAGAAAACCAAAAGTCAGCGGCGTCCTTGTGGTAGCAAAGGGAGCCGATAACATACAAATCAAAAAAATGATATTGGAAGCTGTTACCCGCGTTCTGGATGTCCCGGTTCACAGGGTATCGGTCCAACCTAAAGATTAAGGGGGAAATAATAGATGTTATTAAAAAAACAAACTGTATGGCTTTTAACGATGTTGAGTCTTGTGATCGTCCTATCCGTTTATTATATCACTTCACCTACCCAGCAGGTGACGGACATGGCTGCGGAACAGAATGAAAGCGGCAAAAAAGCGGCAGACGGAGTGAATAAAGAAACGTCTGCGAATGGTGATGTGGAAGTCATCACAGACTCTGCCGGCAACGAAATGTTCGAAGCGATGAGAATGGAAGTTGAAGATCAGCGTGCCCAGCTCCGTGAAGAGCTTGAAGCGAAGGTCGGCGATCCTGAATTATCAGCTGAAGAGAAGAGTGCAGCCTATGAACAAATGGAAAATCTCCGCGAACTGGCCATGACTGAATCAGTACTGGAAACAACCATCAAGACGATCGGCTACGACGACGCGCTTGTCAGAGCGAATGGAGACAGCATCCGCATCACCGTCAAAACAGATAAAGAACATACAAAGGCAAATGCCAACGAAATCATCCGCCTCGTCATGAGCGAAGTAGGGAACGTAAAACCTGTGGCAGTGGAATTCCAGCCAACAAATTAATAACCAAAAAGGACGATCCTGATGAATGGATCGTCCTTTTTTTCTGCCGCCAGGCACCTTTTGACAAAATAATGCCCCTATTATTTTATTTTTTTGAAAAAAAGAGATAAAATAACAGGGGAGCATGTATGCGCTTTATAGAATAGCTCGAAACACATATTGAATTTATACGAGGTATTATCGTATGATATTAGTAGCTAGTCATAATCTTTTAAACTATAAGAGGGGTGTCCAAAGTGTTAAAAATTCAAGAAATCCGTGAAATAATAAAGCTTGTCGATAATTCCAGCGTGGACGAGTTTTCATATGAGCATGAAGGTTCAAAAATCGAACTGAAGAAAAACACCGGTTCTGTACAAGGAGCCGGGATCGTCCAGGCAGAAGTGAGTCAGCCTGCTCAGCAGGCGGTACAGCAAGCACCTGCCCCTGTTCAAACAGAAGCGGCGCCTGCGCCTGCAGAAGAGAAGAAGTCAGAAGCAGCAAATGCGGATGATGCAAACCTACATAAAATCACGTCTCCAATGGTAGGGACGTTCTATGCATCTTCTTCACCTGAAGCCGATGCATATGTGAAAGCAGGATCAAAAGTGGATGACAGCTCTGTTGTCTGCATCGTTGAAGCGATGAAGCTGTTCAACGAGATTGAAGCCGAAGTAAAAGGTGAAATTGTTGAAATCTTAGTGAAAGACGGTCAACTAGTTGAATATGGACAGCCGTTATTCTTAGTCAAACCTGAATAAGGAGCGATAAACTTTATGATAAACAAGGTATTGGTTGCCAATAGAGGAGAAATAGCGGTAAGGATCATACGTGCCTGCCGTGAATTGAATATAGAGAGTGTGGCTGTTTATTCCGAAGCGGATAAAGAAGCCTTGCACGTACAGCTTGCCGATGAAGCATACTGCATTGGACCGACTGCTTCAAAGGACAGCTACCTGAATTTTACGAATATAATTTCAGTGGCGAAACTGACTGGTTGTGAGGGGATCCATCCTGGATACGGCTTCCTTGCAGAGAACTCAGATTTTGCAGAGCTGTGCCGCGAGTGCAATATTACATTCATCGGGCCTTCGCCTGAAGCCATTTCAAAAATGGGGACAAAAGACGTTGCACGCGAAACGATGCGGGAAGCGGGGGTTCCGATCGTACCTGGTTCAAAAGGGATTGTGAAAGATGCGGATGAAGCCGTAAGACTGGCTGACTCAATGGGATACCCTGTTATCATCAAAGCCACTGCAGGAGGCGGCGGTAAGGGGATCCGTGTTGCGAAGACAGAGGAAGAGCTTGTGAAGGGTGTTAATATCACCCAGCAGGAAGCCATGACGGCTTTTGGAAATCCGGGTGTCTATATTGAAAAATTCATCGAAGATTTCAGGCACGTGGAAATCCAGGTGCTTGCCGATAACTTCGGTAACGTGATCCACCTTGGAGAACGTGACTGTACGATACAGCGCCGTCTTCAAAAACTGATCGAAGAAACACCTTCACCTGCGTTGAATAAAGAAATCCGTGCCCAAATGGGGGAGGCCGCAGTAAAAGCGGCAAAAGCGGTTGATTATACAGGGGCAGGCACGGTAGAATTTATATATGACTACAACAATCAGTCATATTATTTCATGGAGATGAATACCCGCATCCAGGTGGAACATCCTGTCACTGAACAGGTTACCGGGGTTGATCTGATCAAGGAACAGATCAAAGTGGCTTCGGGTGAAAGGCTTTCCCTAACACAGGACGAAGTCACATTCAACGGATGGGCGATGGAGTGCCGGATCAATGCAGAAAATCCAGAAAAGAATTTCATGCCCTCAGCAGGAAGGATAGAAATGTATCTTCCTCCCGGCGGACTTGGCGTAAGAGTGGATTCTGCTGCATATCCTGGTTATATGATCCCTCCTTACTATGATAGTATGATTGCGAAGGTCATCACTTATGGAGCGACTCGTGAAGAAGCAATTGCCCGTATGAGACGTGCTCTTAGTGAATTTGTTGTAGAAGGGGTGCATACGACCATCCCGTTCCATTTGAAGTTATTAGAACATGAAACTTTTGTAGGTGGGGAATTCAATACAAAGTTCTTGGAAAAATATGAAGTAATGAAATCCTAGTGTGAATTCAGGAGGTGCCTGACATGGCGGAAAATCAAAACCTTTTACAAATGTCTCAAGGTAAAGACGGACTTGGGAAGATAGAAATCGCACCTGAAGTAATCGAAGTCATTGCCGGAATCGCGGCTTCCGAGGTTGAAGGCGTATCACAGATGCGCGGAAGCTTCGCTACAGGTGTAGTCGAGCGTCTTGGTAAGAAGAACCACGGCAAAGGTGTAAAGGTGGAGCTTGCTGAAGAAGGGATCATCATCGATGTATATTGCATCATGAAGTTCGGCGTCTCCATCCCGACTGTTGCCCAAAAGATACAGGATAATATTCGCCAAGCCCTGTTGAACATGACTGCGCTCGATGCAGATGAAGTGAATGTTCATATTGTCGGAGTCCAGTTTGAAAACCAGACACTTGAAGCTGAAATTGAAGAAGAAATGTAATTTGTTCTCAAGGGGAGAACGGCCTTTTTATGGGCCGTTCTTTTTTGTTTTGAGAAAAACGTGCGTACAGGTATCGGTTTATGCTATTATCAAAGGTATGAAAATTGACAAACGATTAAAGGAGTAATTAGTAGATATGAAGAGAAGAGTTGCCCGTGAGAAAGCTCTACAAGCTTTGTTTCAAATAGATATGAGTGATGTGGAACCCGAGGAAGCCCTGAGGAATGTGGTTGAAGGGCAGGAAGTGGACGCTTTCCTGAAGGATATTGTACTTGGTTATGTAAAGAAAAAGGAGACCGTCGATGGGGAAATCCGGAATAACTTGGAAAAATGGTCATTTGACCGTCTTGCCAAAGTGGATCGAAATATCTTACGCATCGGTACGTATGAATTATTATTTGTTGAAGATGTCCCTAACAAAGTCGTTATAAACGAAGCCGTAGAAATTGCCAAGACTTTCGGCGATGAACAATCGAGTAAATTCGTAAACGGCGTACTTTCCAAGATAAGTAAATCTTAACAATGAGAGGGGGGCTGAAGATATGTCGGCTGAACTTATTGATGGCAGACTCATTGCTGATTATTATCGTGAGCGGCTGCAGGAATCAATCTCTGAATTAAAAGCGAATGATGTGACCCCGGGACTTGCCGTGATTTTGGTCGGGGACAATCATGCCTCTCACACCTATGTGAAGATGAAGAGAAAAGCCTGCAGTAAGCTGGGGATCCACTCTGAACTTTACCAGTTTCAAGAATCGCTGACACAGGAGGAACTGGTGGGGAAAATAGAGGAATTGAATGAGCTGGATCATATTCACGGAATCCTTGTCCAGCTTCCGCTGCCTCAGCACATCAATCCGATCACCATCATTGAAACCATTTCTCCTTCCAAGGACGTGGATGGATTTCATCCTGTTTCGATCGGTAAGATGGTTACAAATCAGGATACGTTCTATTCATGTACTCCTCTTGGCATCATTAAGATGCTTGAATATGAAAAAATCGATATCAAGGGAAAACATGTAGTCATTTTAGGAAGAAGTAACATCGTCGGGAAGCCGGCTGGCCAATTGTTTCTTAATCGAGATGCAACGGTCACATACTGCCATTCTAAAACTGCCAATCTTACCGACTACACAAAAAAAGCAGATATCCTCGTCTCAGCAGTCGGTAAGGCTAAACTGATCGGTGCCGGTGATATCAAAAAAGGGGCCGTGGTCATTGATGTCGGGATGAACCGTGATGAAGCAGGCCGTTTATGCGGCGACGTCGATTTCGAAAGTGCCCGCGAAGCGGCAGGCAAGATCACGCCGGTTCCCGGGGGAGTCGGGCCGATGACTATCACGATGCTTCTGTACAATACAGTGAAATCTGCCCGATGGCAGCTGGAAAATCGCCAAAAGAGATGAAAAATAGTACACTATATACGACAACTCATGAGGGACGGCATACCAGCTTGTCCCTTTATGCATTCCTGCAGGGAATTGATACATATATTGTTCTACTTTAAAAAATGCATGTCGGAAGGGGGCGGGTCAGCATGGAACAGGATCAATCACGTTATTTGACGGTACAGGCTCTCACAAAATACATAAAGCGGAAATTCGACCGGGATCCTCACTTATCAAATTTATTTGTAAGGGGGGAAATTTCGAACTTCAAACAGCATTCGAGCGGCCATATGTATTTCACGTTGAAAGATGATAAGGCAAGAATTCTTTCGGTCATGTTCTCAAGCAATAATCAAGCACTTAAATTCCGTCCTGAAAGCGGGATGAATGTCTTGATCCGCGGGGACATTTCCGTTTATGAGGCAGGCGGGCAATATCAAATCTATGTAAAAGAAATGCAGCCGGACGGAATCGGCGAACTTTATCTTGCCTACGAACAATTAAAAGAAAAACTTGAGAAAGCAGGTTATTTCGACCCCGCCAGAAAAAGGATGATTCCTAAGTTTCCCGGGAAAATAGCTGTTATCACTTCCCCGACAGGTGCGGCAATAAGGGATATTATCACCACTATAAAGAGGAGGTACCCGATTGGGGGAATCCTTATTTTTCCTGCACTTGTACAAGGTGACCGCGCCGCCGGCTCGATTGCCGAAGCCATCAGGAAGGCAAATGATTACGAAGGAATCGATGTGTTGATTGCAGGACGCGGGGGCGGATCCATTGAAGAGCTGTGGGCTTTTAATGAGGAAGTGGTGGCGGAAGCGATTGTGAATTCGAAAATTCCGGTCATTTCAGCTGTAGGCCATGAAACAGATTTTACGATAGCTGATTTTGTTGCAGATCTGCGTGCCCCCACCCCGACTGGTGCAGGGGAGCTTGCAGTTCCGCATATCGATGACCTGCTTGAACGGATCATGAATCGTAAGCTGAGAATGATCAAATCGTTCAAGACCAAGATACAGGGGGAGCGTAATCGGCTTAACAGTCTGACAAAATCGTACGCCTTAAGAAACCCTCGCACCCTTTATCAGCAAAAGGTCGAACATGTGGACAGATTGACGGATCAGCTCCAAAAAACAGTTACTCTTCAAGTCAGGCAGCAGAGGGATTCAATTGACGGACTGCATGCCCGGCTGCAGAGGGTTCACCCTTCCCAGATCCTGAAAATACAAGAGGAACGGGTGAAGTTTCTGGCTGAACAAGTGGAAAAAGGATATAGAGCGGTCCTGAAAGAAAAAGGACAGCGGCTGGGCTCGGTCATCACCACCCTGCATGCGCTCAGTCCCCTGAAGATAATGGACAGAGGCTACAGTCTCGTCTATGGACAGGAAAAGGAACTGATTAAATCTTTCAGGCAGGTGGCAAAAGGTGATAAACTCGAAATAGATGTACAAGACGGAACGATAAAATGTGAAGTAGACTCGGTAAAGGAGCGGGATAATAATGGCAAAGACTAAGAACGAATTGTCATTTGAAGATGCAATGGAACAATTGGAAGGCATCGTTGAGCAATTGGAGGAAGGAGAGGTTCCTTTAGAAAAAGCACTGCAGTTTTATCAAAAAGGAATGGAGCTTTCCAAATACTGCCATGATACCCTCAACAGCGCAGAAAAACAGTTGACTAAAATGATCACGGATGAAGGTGAAAAATCCTTCGATATCAAAGAGGAGGACTAATGGGTGAGCCTTCATGTTGATTTGGACATATTTCAGCAAAATTACAAACAAAAGTTAGAAGAAACGATGATCGGCTATGTACAGGCCAAAGAAATGCCTTCGACGATAAAAGAAGCCATGGTATATTCTCTTCAAGCCGGCGGGAAAAGAATAAGGCCGGTCCTTTTACTGGCTGTCATAGAGGGTTTTAAAAAAGACCCGAAGCTTGGATTGAAGACAGCGGCTGCACTTGAAATGATTCATACATATTCTTTAATTCACGATGATCTCCCTTCAATGGACGACGATGATCTGAGAAGGGGTAAGCCGACGAACCACAAAGTATTTGGGGAAGCGATGGCCATTCTGGCGGGTGACGGACTTCTGACACACAGTTTCGGGCTCATTGCTGAAGATCCGCTTATTACGAGTGATCAAAAAGTCAAATTGATCGGTCTTCTGGCGCGCTTTGCCGGTCCTGAAGGCATGGTGGGCGGGCAGGTCGCTGATATAGAAGGTGAAAATAAAAAGCTGTCTGTTGAAGAACTGGAGACGATACATGTCCATAAAACAGGAAAGCTGTTGATTTTCAGTGTGCTCGCGGGAGCTGTAATTGCTGGGGCGGATGAGGAAGAACAAACCATGCTTGAGCGCTTTGCTTATCATATCGGCCTGGCATTTCAGATTCAGGATGATATCCTGGATATCGAAGGTACGGAAGAATTGATCGGCAAGCGGATCGGGAGTGATGAATCCAAACAAAAAAGCACGTATCCCGGTCTGTTGACCATAGACGGCGCCAAGAAAAAACTACAGTTCCACTTCGATGAAGCCCTCGATTCTCTCAATGGGCTCGATATGGATACGGGCCTCCTTAAGCAGATTTCACATCTCATTGTAAACCGCAATCATTGATGTTATTGTTTGAGGAAATCCTGAAATATGATATAATACAGATATAAACATTGGGTGGTGCAGTATTCTAGTCAACCTACCAATCCTGAAGGTGGGCCTAAAAATCCACTAAAGGGCACATCGATGAAGTTCCTGGACTTGGCTTGAGGCGCCCAGCTTTGGGTCATATCTGGGAGTAAGGCTTGAGGGCGATCCACAATGGCATGTGGGCGTTGACCCGCAAGCCGCGGAGGCTCTGTTTCTTACGCCGGCATCATGCACGTGCAATGAGAGCAGAGTATGAACCTGCGATTGTGATGGGATCCATCACTAGCAGCGTAGCCTGCCTTGAGTGAAGAGAGAGGGGATTATGGTTACAAAGTACACATCAGTTGGCCATTGGTATGTGCTTTTTCGTCCATATGAAATCCTTTTTGCAAAAGAGGCTAAGGATTGTGTCAAGGGTTGTTGAGGAAAACTCCTAGACTGTTCACTTTGACATATATGAAGGATTATAGTGCGGACTAAGTGGTAATCCAGTCTAGCCTGTGGTGACGCGGCTAAGTCGGGTTTAAAGGGAAACCGCCGGTATGGCAACATCCGGTACCTGATTGGGAAAACCTACTGGACCTAAGCTGCAATTTTTACTTCATATATGACCATCCAACTACATAGGACTTATGCGTAAATAGACACAGTAGAAACGGTGTGTGTAGACGATAATGAATGATACATTAAAAAACTCAATAAAATGGAGTATTAGTATTGCCGTTATCACATTCGTGTTAGCGGCTATTTTTTCAGTTACATCCAACATGGTTCTTAACGGTGTGGCATGGGGAACGGGACTATTCGTGGTTCTCATCATCGTTTGTATAGGGATCTTTTTCGATATGCTGGGCATTGCTTCCACCGCAGCGGATGAAACACCTTTCCATGCAATGGCGGCAAAGAAAGTGTACGGGGCAAAGTATTCAATCAGGATCGTGAGGAATGCCGACCGCTTTGCGAGTTTCTGTAATGATGTAATCGGTGATATTTCCGGAATCATTAGCGGTACAGCCTCTGCCATCGTCCTCATACAATTGGCGGTTTCATTCCAGCTCGAAGGCGGTTCGATCAAGGAATATATCGTCAGCGTCACCCTCACCAGCATCATTGCCTCCTTGACCGTAGGCGGTAAAGCGCTTGGGAAAACGTTTGCGATTACGTATTCAAAGGATATAATATTTAGAGTCGGGACTGTTCTTCAATTCCTTGAAGATCGATTCCATATTGTTCTTATAAAAGATAAAAAAGATCAAAAAAAGAAAAAGCGCAAATCAGAGAAATAAACTATATAGTCATGAAAGTGAGTGGACCCAATGGATTTACTATCAATAAAGGAGCCTTCTTTTCTAAAGTCGATGAGTAATGAGCAGTTAGAAGAGCTCAGTCAAGAGATACGCCAGTTTTTAATCAGTAATCTTTCGAAAACTGGGGGTCATATTGGTCCAAACTTGGGTGTCGTGGAACTGACTGTTTCCCTTCATAAACATTTTAACAGCCCGGTTGATAAGATCATCTGGGATGTGGGGCATCAATCATATGTACATAAGATCCTGACAGGCCGCGCCTGCCAGTTCGATACACTGAGACAGTACAAAGGTCTGTGCGGTTTCCCGAAAAGGAATGAAAGCGATCATGATGTATGGGAGACAGGACACAGTTCCACGTCCCTTTCTGCAGCCATGGGGATGGCCATTGCCCGTGATGTGAAAAAAGAAAAGTCGTTCATCATCCCGGTCATCGGGGACGGCGCATTGACTGGCGGCATGGCCCTGGAAGCATTGAACCACATCGGACATGAAAAGAAAGACATGATCGTAGTCCTGAATGATAATGAAATGTCGATTGCACCCAACGTCGGAGCCCTGCACAGTGTACTGGGAAGATTGCGCACCGCCGGTAAATACAACTGGGTGAAAGATGAACTTGAGTACATTCTCAAACGTATCCCTGCTGTCGGGGGAAGGCTTGCCAGTACGGCAGAAAGAGTGAAGGACAGCCTCAAGTATCTCTTTGTTTCCGGTATGTTCTTTGAGGAACTGGGATTCACCTATCTTGGTCCGATCGACGGTCATGACTTTAATGAACTCGAAGAAAATATCCAGTATGCGAAGAAAACAAAAGGACCGGTACTGCTTCACGTCATCACGAAAAAAGGGAAGGGATTCAGTCCCGCGGAGTCCGACAAAAAAGGTGACTGGCATGGGACTGGCCCGTATAAAATCGATACAGGCGATATCATTAAACCGGTCAATGCACCCCCTTCCTGGAGCAGACTTGTCAGTGAGACTGTGAGGAAGATTGCAAGGGAAGACGAACGAATCGTGGCGATCACGCCTGCGATGCCCGTAGGTTCGAAACTCCTGGGGTTCGCTGAAGAGTTTCCTGATCGGATGTTCGACGTAGGGATTGCAGAACAGCATGCAGCAACCGTGGCGGCCGGACTTGCGACACAAAACATGAAACCGTTCCTTGCCATTTATTCTACCTTCCTTCAAAGAGCGTACGATCAGGTGGTGCATGATATTTGCAGACAAAACCTGAATGTCTTTATCGGAATCGACCGGGCCGGGCTTGTCGGGGCAGATGGAGAGACGCATCAAGGTGTATTTGATATTGCATTTTTGAGACACCTCCCGAACATGGTCATCATGATGCCGAAAGATGAAAATGAAGGACAGCATCTGGTCAAGACAGCAATGGACTATGATCAAGGACCGATTGCACTGAGGTATCCAAGGGGCAATGGGTACGGCGTTCCGATGGATACAGAATTAAAAGCTATCCCGATCGGGGAATGGGAAGTATTGAAAGATGGCACAGAAGTCGCAGTGCTTACTTTTGGCACGACCATCCCGATGGCACTCGAAGCAGCAAATGAACTTGAGGAACAGGGAATTTCCGTGCGTGTCATAAATGCCAGATTCATCAAACCAATGGATGAAGAAATGCTGAAATCCATCTTCGAGGAGGATATACCTGTCCTTACGATTGAAGAAGCTGTACTGCAGGGCGGATTCGGGAGCGCTGTCCTTGAATATGTACAGGAAAAAGGCATCAGGAATGCAGTAGTAGAACGGATCGGCATCCCTGATTACTTCATCGAGCACGGCAGCGTTAAAGAATTACTGAATGAAATCGGAATGACGAAAGAAAATGTAATGGACAGGATTTTAACAATCACTCCAAAAAAACAAAAAAGGGCTTAGTATATGAAAGCAAAAAAACAACGATTAGACGTGCTCTTAGTTGATAGAGGACTTATAGAAACAAGAGAAAAAGCAAAAAGGGCCATCATGGCGGGACTTGTCTACAGCAATGAAGAGAGGCTGGATAAGCCCGGTGAAAAAGTGAGCGAGGATGTCCAGCTTACCATCAAAGGAAAGATGATGCCTTATGTAAGCAGGGGCGGGCTGAAACTTGAAAAGGCATTGAAGGTTTTTGATATTGATGTAAAAGATAAGGTCATGATCGATATCGGATCCTCTACAGGTGGATTCACGGATTGCGCCCTCCAGAATGGCGCGAATATGTCATATGCTATCGATGTTGGATACAATCAGCTTGCATGGAAGTTAAGGCAGGATGACAGGGTAATCGTGATGGAAAGGACGAACTTTCGTTACGTTACACCGGCTGATCTGCCTGGTGAGATGCCTTCTTTTGCTTCCATTGATGTTTCTTTCATTTCACTTTCTTTGATCCTGCCGGTCTTGCGGACGCTTCTAGTCCCCGGCGGCGACTGCATCGCTCTGATTAAACCTCAATTCGAAGCGGGGAAAGAACAGGTCGGGAAAAAAGGGATCGTCCGCGATCCTAAAGTCCATCATTCCGTCATCGAAAAAATAATGAACCTGGCACTGAGCGAAGGATATGACATCCACGGGTTGTCTTTCTCGCCGATCACAGGGGGAGACGGAAATATCGAATTCCTTATCCATATCCGCTGGACGGGTTCTGACAGCGAAGGGAAGTCACATTTGGATATCACTCCCCAGCAAGTCATCGACGAAGCGCACAGCCAGTTCAAAGCGAATAACTAACACTAAAATGAGGCTGGGGCAAAAGTGTTCTAGTTAAGTAAATCCCGAACTAATTTGCACAAGATGAGGCAAATTAGTTCGGGATTTTAATTTGTTCAAAGTACATTTAGATTTTACCCCTTTCTGCAAGCCAAAAAGGCAAAAAGCGCCTTTCCGGCTTGCTCACCTTATGCTTGTCGCCTCTTAACAAGCGCCTCCGCTTTTCTGTTGTACTAATCCATAAAATAGGCTACTATAAGCGTAGAGGTATAAATATACAGGCTAGGTTAGAGGTGTTTAGTTCGATGATGAACAAAGGTCAACGTCATATCAAGATAAGAGAAATCATTACAAATAGAGATGTGGAAACACAGGATGAGCTGGTGGACAGCTTGAAAAATGCCGGTTTCAATGTCACGCAGGCCACCGTTTCACGGGATATTAAAGAACTGCATTTGGTTAAGGTGCCCTTGATGGACGGAAGATATAAATACAGCCTTCCGGCAGATCAGCGTTTCAACCCGCTTCAAAAACTGAAACGGACGCTGACGGATGCATTTGTTAAGATTGACACGGCTGGACATATGCTGGTCATGAAGACGCTTCCCGGCAATGCCAATGCAATCGGAGCCCTGATTGACAACCTTGATTGGGAAGAGATCCTTGGAACGATCTGCGGTGATGACACATGCCTGATCATTTGCAGAACAGAGGATGAAACGAAGGTAATCACCGAACGTTTTCTCGATATGTTATAAAATTCTTTTAAATAATACAAGCAGCGGGTGGAAAATGTTTCACCCGCTTTTCAACTTAAACGTTTCTTTAAGCGAAGATTTGGTTATATACTCATACACAGACAATACTAAATAAGTACCTTATCAACTGAGGTGAATGTTTCTTGTTACAAGAATTATCCATTAAAAATTTTGCCATCATCGATGCGCTGGCTTTATCTTTTGAAGAAGGGCTGACTGTTTTGTCAGGGGAGACTGGTGCAGGTAAATCGATCATCATTGATGCAATTCACTTATTGGTCGGAGGCAGGGGATCTGCAGAGTACGTACGTCACGGTGAGAAAAAAGCAGAGATAGAAGGTCTGTTCATTCTTGATGATGATGCGCATCCTTGTTTTGAGAAAGCTTCCGAATTTGGGATTGAAATCGAAGAAGGAATGATTGTTCTCAGGAGAGAGATAGCCAGCAGCGGAAAAAGTGTATGCAGGGTGAATGGCAAGCTGGTGACAATCGCCATCATGAGGGAAATCGGCGGTGCTTTGATTGATATTCACGGGCAGCATGAGCATCAGGAATTAATGAATGAACAACTTCATTTATCCCTTCTTGATCAATTCGGGGGAAAAGAAATCCAGGCAAATTTAGCTTCTTACCGGGAAATTTATAAAGAATACAGCACTGTACACAAGCAGCTGACGAGATTGAATGAAAACGAGCAGGAAATGGCTCATAGATTGGATCTTATAACGTTTCAGCTGAAGGAAATTCAGGAAGCCGATTTGAAGCTGAATGAAGATGAAGAGCTCTTGGAAGAAAAAAGGAAACTGTTGAATTTCGAGAAATTATTTGAATCGCTTCAAACCTCATATAACAGCATACAGGGCGAAGGGAAAGGTCTCGACTGGACCGGGCTTGCGATGAGTCATCTTGAAACGGCTGCAGATCTGGATGAGCAGTATCAAAAAACGCTGGAGTCCGTCTCGAATGCCTTTTACGTCCTTGAAGATGCCGTGCATCAAATCAGGGGGGAATTGGATCAGCTGGAATTTGAGCCTGATCGCCTGGATTTGATTGAAACCAGGCTGAATGAAATAAACGGCTTGAAAAGAAAATACGGATCATCGGTCGATGAAATCCTTGCCTACGGATCCAAGATTGAAGAAGAGATCGAGACGATTTTGAACAAGGATTCACATATCGACGAGTTGCAAAAGAAGCTGCACTCTCTTGAAAAAGATCTGGTCGTCGAAGCTAAAAACCTGACTCAATCAAGGAAAAAATGGGCAAAGAAATTGACTGGGAGCATACATGAACAGTTAAAACAGCTTTATATGGATAAAACCAAATTCGAAGTGCGTTTCAGTCCGGTCAAGGATGAAACCTTTTCGTTTTCCCTGTTTAAAAAGGATGGATGGGATCAGGTGGAGTTCTATATTTCCACCAATCCCGGCGAACCGCTGAAACCGCTGTCGAAAGTAGCGTCAGGCGGAGAACTTTCAAGGATCATGCTTGCACTTAAGACGATCTTTTCAAAACATCAAGGCATCACTTCCATTATTTTTGATGAAGTCGACACTGGGGTTAGTGGAAGAGTGGCACAAGCCATAGCGGAAAAGATCTACCAGGTTGCGACCCATTCACAGGTTATGTGCATTTCTCATCTGCCTCAGGTTGCTGCAATGGCTGACAGCCATTTATTTATATCCAAAAGACTCATCAAAGGCAGGACAAGCACATCGGTCAAACGACTGGATGAAACCGAAAAGGTCAGGGAAATCTCCCGGATGATCTCCGGTGTGGAAATAACCGATTTGACACAGGAACATGCGAAAGAGCTTCTCCAGCTTGCAAATACTATAAAAGAAACATGAAAAGCTATCCATACAGGGTAGCTTTTTTTCTTTATTACCAGTTATAAATCCAGCTTTTAAAGGCAAAATTAAAACTGTAGCCAAGTAAGCGATTGTGCATTTGAAGCGAGGAGAGTGAAAATAGTGAGTTTAGACTGGTTAAGGAAATGTATAGGTGGAATTCTCCTTGTTTCGCTTTGTTTTTTTGGGTTTTATGAACCTGTTCAACAATTAGTCAATATACCGAATTCAGTGAAAGTAATGGAAGGGGATCAAGTTGCTCTCCCCAAGGCAGCATCCGTTACAGCAATGAGTTCGTTAAACGATAAGAATGTGGCATTACATGAAGAGAAAGGACTTTTGTCCATTCAGGGAAAAGCGGTAGGAAAAGACGAGGTTGTCCTTGAATTGGCAGGTCTGCCTGTCAAGAAGGTCAATGTGGAGGTCCTTAAAGATTTCAAGGTCATACCCGGAGGTCAGTCTATCGGGGTGAAACTGAACACAGTAGGCGTTCTTGTAGTGGGGCACCATCTCGTAGACACAGCAAAAGGGAAAGTATCCCCTGGCGAAATAGCCGGCATCCAGGTTGGTGATATGATCACTGAAATCAATGGGGAGAAAATTGAACAACTTGCTGATGTCGCCCCTTTTGTACAAAAAGCGGGGGAAGAATCGAAAAGCATGGAAGTTGTCATCAAGCGTGAAGACGAGATTGTAAAGACATCATTGATGCCCCTGAAGGAAAAAGGCGAGGATGGCTATAAACTAGGTTTATACATCCGTGATTCAGCGGCTGGAATAGGTACAATGACGTTCTTTGATCCTAAATCCAAAAAGTATGGGGCTCTGGGTCATGTGATTTCAGACATGGATACGAAAAAACCGATCATGGTCGAAGACGGAGAGATCGTCAATTCGGAAGTCACTTCGATTGAAAAAGGCAGCGGAGGAAAACCGGGAGAAAAACTTGCACGCTTCTCTGCAGACAGAAATGTCATAGGAAATATCACGCGCAACAGTCCTTTTGGTATCTTTGGGGCGCTGAATCAATCAGTGGAAAATAATATCCTCGATAAACCAATGCGGATCGCGCTTTCACATCAAGTAAAAGAAGGGCCGGCGGAAATCCTTACGGTGGTGGATGGAAGTAAGGTGGAAAAATACGATGTGGAAATCGTCAGTACGATTCCTCAAAAATTCCCGGCTACTAAAGGGATGGTCATAAAGGTAACGGATCCTGAGTTATTGGAGAAAACCGGCGGTATCGTACAGGGGATGAGCGGAAGTCCGATCATCCAGGACGGAAAGTTGATTGGAGCAGTGACTCATGTTTTCGTCAATGACCCGACAAGCGGATACGGTGTCCATATCGAATGGATGCTGAGCGAAGCAGGAATCGATATCTACAAACAAAATCATGAAAGAGCAAGCTGACTTATCAAACCCTTCTATAGTGCCGGAACCAACGGCGCTTCAGATGGGTTCTTTTTATTTGATTGCCATTTGTAAGAACGCCATTATCTTGATAAAATAAAGATTATTCGACAAACGCTCATTTGAATAGCGAAAGAGGTCGAAAAATAAAGGAAAACTAAGTAAATGAGAGAAAATAATATATTTTTTGGTATTTTTAAAAAAATAAAAGGATTTTTGGTTGCATTGTCGAAAAAGTAATTTAGAATAAAATTATAGACATGAAAATATACACACGAATTAAAATGGATTCGAGGAGGAAACCTGTAGTGAAATCAATTAAAGTATGTGTCGTGGATGATAACCGGGAGTTAACTTCTTTGCTTGAAGACTACATTGCATCACAGGATGATATGGAAGTGGTTGGGATTGCCCATAATGGTCAGGAATGTCTGGACTTATTGGAAGAAGTCGATCCGGATGTATTGGTACTGGATATAATCATGCCCCACCTGGATGGCCTTGCGGTACTCGAGCGTCTGCGTGAAAAGAAGGCGATCCCAAATGTCATCATGCTGACGGCATTTGGTCAGGAAGATGTAACGAAGAAGGCTGTCGATTTAGGAGCGTCCTATTTCATCCTCAAGCCTTTCGATATGGAGAATCTGGTCAGTCATATCAGACAGGTCAGCGGTAAATCAAATTCGATCATCAAAAAACATTCCTCATCCAGAATTACTGCAGAATCTAAACCTAGAAACTTGGATGCGAGCATCACAAGCATCATTCACGAAATCGGCGTACCTGCACATATCAAAGGGTATCTTTATCTCAGAGAAGCCATTTCCATGGTTTATAATGATATCGAGCTGCTTGGTTCCATTACAAAGGTCCTTTATCCCGATATTGCAAAGAAATACAACACTACTGCGTCCCGGGTGGAACGTGCCATCCGCCATGCCATTGAAGTTGCCTGGAGCCGCGGGAATATCGACTCCATATCTTCCTTGTTCGGCTACACGGTCAGTATGACCAAAGCGAAGCCGACCAACAGCGAATTCATTGCCATGGTGGCAGATAAGCTGAGACTGGAGCATAAGGCTTCTTGAAAAGGTAAGTAATCATTTTACATTATAATAGCAGATGAACCCGATGAATCCATGATTTATTGGGTTTTTTATTTCTTTGGGGAGAGGTTAATACATATAATATAACTGAAAAGGGTAAATCAAACGTACAAAAACTACATGGGAAGTGACGCGTAGTGACATTGATATTTGCACACAGGGGATCGGCAGGGACTCATCCCGAAAATACAATGGATGCTTTTTTGGAAGCGGAAAGAGTCGGTGCGGACGGCATAGAGCTGGATGTCCAATTGACGAGGGATGGTGAAATCGTGGTCATCCATGATGAGACGGTCGACCGCACGACGAACGGGAAAGGATTTATAAAAGACTACTCTTTAAAAGACCTGAGAAAATTACATGCACATTCTACATTCAAAAAGAAGTTTTTCAATAAGCAGAAAATCCCTACTCTGAATGAAGTGTTTGATTGGATGAAGAACAACAGTCTTATATGTAATATCGAATTGAAAAACAGCATCATGGATTATGAAGGCATGGAAGAGAAGGTTATAAATTTAATCAATCGTTATGGGTATGCAGGCCGTGTCATCATATCTTCTTTCAATCATTACTCGATCGTGGCCTGTAAACGGCTGGATCCAACAATAGAAATTGCCCCGTTATACTCCACGGGTCTTTATATGCCCTGGGTGTATGCGCAGTCTCTGGGGGCTGACGCCATACATCCGAATCAGAAAGTGGCGAGTGATGAAATCATATCAGAATCAATGAGGAATGGGGTTTCCGTAAGACCCTATACGGTAAATAAAGCCCCTCAGCTGAAAAGACTATTCACAATCGGCTGCTCTGCCATTGTCACCGATTATCCTGAAAAGGCAATAAAAATGAGATCGGAGTACTGACGGCCCTTAAAATTCATCATGATAAAAAGCCAGCGATTAACGCTGGCTTTTATTATTGAAACGATCCTGTACTTTGTTTCTCTTTTTGTCCCGATGCAGAACAAATCCTGCAATGAACCCAAGGCCGGCCAGGAAGAGTATCAATCCTATAATAAATTGCAGCCACAGAAACGGAATAGGGGGCTGCAGAATGCCGAAAAGCATATCTCTCATCAACTTGATTCCGAGTGCTGCCAAAGCACCTGGCACCAGCATGATGATCAGTGCAATTAACCGTACCATGATGGACATAACTCCTTTTCATCTCACTACTTGAAATTCTAACTGCATCTGGAAAATTGTCAAGCTGTTCTGAGTAATGTAAAATATATAGCAGACATGAAATGAATTGCATATATCCACTTTTGGGGTGAAAAAAATTGCAGAAGGTTTTAATCATCGGAGGAGGAAAAGGCGGCACAGCCATTTTGAAAATTCTCCATGAAGTCTCTTTAATGAAAGTGATCGGTATTACGGATGTGAATGAAAATGCTGTTGGCCTCCGCCTTGCGGAAGAATGGGGCATCCCTGTCGGGAAGGACTGGAAGAAGTTCTTGGATGATTCAGTTGATATCGTGATTGAAGTAACCGGGGATCTGCAAGTGTTCGAAGATGTCCGCGAAGAGCGGGGGAGGAATACCGTGCTCATACCCGGAAGCGTAGCATTTCTCATATCCAAGCTTCTGGAAGAAAAAGAAGACCTTATCGGTCAGTTGACGAGTGAGTCTTTTAAACGGGATCTTATTTTTAATTCGACTGATGACGGGATGGTCGGTATCGATTCCAAGGGGATAGTCATGCTGTTCAATAAAAGTGCCGAACGGATGATAGGGATCAGCAGTGAAGCGGTAATCGGGAAACATATTAATGAGGTCATCCCTGAAAGTAAGCTCACTACGACTCTTGAAACGCGGAGAACCGAGATCAATAAGGAAGTAGTCCTGAAAAACGGTCTGAAGATCATCTCGAACCGCATCCCGATGATAACGGAAAACGATGAAATAATAGGTGCATTCACGGTCTTCAAGGATATTACGGAGGTCGTGAATCTGGCTGAAGAAATCACGAATCTAAAAGAAATACAAACGATGCTTGAAGCCATTATCCATTCGAGTGATGATGCCATTTCGGTGGTTGACGAAGAAGGAAAGGGAATCATGATCAACCCGGCCTATACAAGGATTACAGGCCTGAGCCGGGATGAGGTGATCGGGAAGCCTGCCACAGCCGATATTTCTGAAGGGGAAAGTATCCATTTGAAGGTACTCCAGACCAGGAGGGCGATACGTGGAACGAAAATGAGGGTGGGTCCGAAACGCAAAGAGGTCATCGTGAATGTCGCCCCCATCATCGTTAATGGGAAATTGAAAGGGAGTGTCGGCGTCATACATGATATGTCGGAAATCCAGTCCCTTACACAGGAACTTGACAGGGCGAGGAGGATTATCCGCACTCTTGAAGCCAAATATATGTTTGAAGATATAATCGGCGAGTCTGATGAGATGCAAATAGCGATAGAGCAGGCCAAACTCGGAGCAAAGACTCCCGCAACCGTACTTTTAAGAGGGGAGTCGGGTACCGGTAAGGAATTATTTGCCCATGCGATACATAATGCAAGTGACCGTAAATTCAATAAGTTCCTCCGTGTTAACTGTGCGGCCCTTTCGGAGAACCTCCTTGAAAGTGAATTATTCGGCTATGAAGAAGGTGCTTTTTCGGGTGCTAAGCGGGGAGGAAAAAGAGGGTTATTTGAGGAAGCGGACAAAGGCAGCATCTTTTTGGATGAGATTGGTGAGCTCAGTGCCAATACTCAGGCAAAGTTATTGAGGGTCCTCCAGGAGAATGAAATCGTACGCGTAGGAGGGACCAAGAGCATCAGCATCAATGTGAGGGTGATTGCTGCAACCAATGTCAATCTTGAGAAAGGGATCGCTGATGGATCCTTCAGGGAAGACCTGTACTACCGGCTGAACAGGATGCCCATCCAGATACCGCCTCTTAGAAGCAGAAAAAGCGATATCCCCCTCATTTCAGAAAGCTTGATTACAAAACTGAATCAGGATTACGGGAGAAATGTGGATGGAATAACACAAAGTGCGATAAACAAGCTGATGGAATATCACTGGCCCGGCAATGTAAGGGAACTTGAAAACGTACTCGGCCGTGCGATGATCTTCATGAAATATAATGAAACGACCATAGATTTGCACCACCTTCCCCCGCTGGACAGCAGCGCTAAAGAAGCCGGAAAGAAAAAAGAAGGTGCAGTGCCGTCTGCAAGAGATTTAAATTCCCAGCTTGAGGAATATGAAAAAAAGATAATTCAAGAGGTTTTAGAGCAGAATAATGGTAACAAAACAGCCGCTGCAAAAATATTGAATGTTTCGGTCCGTAATTTGTATTACAAGCTTGAAAAATATAACATTGAAACAAATAGCATGAAATAATTTGCACGGTATGAATTTTTTTGCATAGTTGCCGACACTGAAAATAAAGCGTTTTCAACGTTTGTAAGTTGGCACGCTTCTTGCAAGTAAATTAAGTGGGAACAAATTTTTTATTGAAAGGGTTGAAATTTACATTCATGAATCTTCAGTCTTTAGTGGAAAAAGCAACCCAAAAAGAACATTCTGTAGTAGCAGTGGCGGCGGCAGAAGATAAAGAAGTACTTGTGGCTGTCGGTATGGCAGTCGAAAAAGGAATGGCAGAATTCATTTTGTTTGGCGACAAAGAAAAGATCGAAGCCATTATAGAAGAGAGCGTGCCCAAGATAAAATCGCATGATGCGATAAAAATCAAGCATGCAGCTTCACCGCAAAAGGCAGCTGAACTCGCTGTTAAAGCGGTAAGGGAAAACGAAGCGGGGGCCCTGATGAAAGGGAATGTCCCTACGGCAGTCATTTTGAAAGCTGTGCTGAACAAAGAGTGGGGCCTTAGGACAGGAAATGTACTATCGCATGTTGCTGCCTTTGAAGTGCCGAATTTTGATCAGCTTGTGTTCGTGACAGATGCGGCGATGAATATCACCCCTGATTTGAACCAGAAGACTCAAATCATTGAAAATGCAGTCAAGACAGCTTCTTCAATTGGTGTCACGACACCTAAAGTTGCACCGATCGCCGCGGTGGAAACGGTGAATCCCGCCATGCAGGCCACCCTGGATGCAGCAGCGCTTACAGCCATGAATAACAGAGGGCAGATCAAAGGGTGCATTGTAGATGGGCCGCTGGCTCTTGATAATGCGATCTCGCACAAGGCTGCTGAACACAAAGGGATTCAAAGTGAAGTAGCAGGACAAGCAGATATCCTGCTCGTCCCGAATATTGAAACCGGTAATGCGTTGTATAAATCACTGATTTACTTTGCAAAAGCCAAAGTGGGTGCCGTGATCGCCGGTGCTAAAGCACCTATTGTGCTGACTTCCAGAGCGGACAGTGCCGAAAGTAAATTATACTCACTCGCACTGGCGATATGCTCTGCTTCCAAATAAACCAATTATTAAAATTTAACTAGTAATGATCCTGGGGAGGAATTTCAAATGAAAATATTCAGCTATATGGAAAAGTATGACTACGAGCAATTAGTATTCTGTCAAGATGAAGTATCTGGTCTTAAAGCCATCATCGCCATTCATGATACAACACTCGGGCCGGCTCTCGGAGGAACCCGTATGTGGACATATGAATCGGAAGAAGCGGCAATTGAAGATGCCCTTCGCCTGGCAAGAGGCATGACTTACAAGAATGCGGCAGCAGGACTGAACCTCGGCGGCGGAAAAACGGTTATCATAGGAGATCCGCGAAAAGACAAAAATGAAGAAATGTTCCGTGCATTCGGACGTTATATCCAGGGATTAAATGGCCGCTATATCACAGCAGAGGATGTAGGAACCACTGTGGCTGATATGGATCTGATCCATGAAGAAACAGATTATGTAACGGGTATTTCACCTGCATTCGGTTCTTCGGGCAATCCTTCACCTGTAACGGCATACGGAGTGTACCGCGGTATGAAGGCAGCAGCTAAAGAAGCATTCGGTACGGACTCGCTTGAAGGTAAGACAATCGCTGTCCAAGGTGTAGGGAATGTTGCTTACAACATGTGTAAACACCTGCACGAAGAAGGAGCTAACCTGATCGTGACGGATATTCACAAAGAATCCGTTGATCGTGCTGTAAACGACTTCGGTGCCAAAGCGGTCGACCCTTCTGAAATCTATAGTGTGGACTGTGACATCTTTGCACCATGTGCACTCGGTGCCATCATCAATGATGAAACCATTTCACAGATCAAGGCCAAGGTCATTGCAGGTGCTGCGAATAACCAGCTTAAAGAAACCCGTCACGGGGATGCCATCCATGAGATGGGCATCGTTTATGCACCTGATTATGTCATCAATGCCGGCGGTGTAATCAATGTAGCAGATGAGCTTTACGGTTATAACAGCGAGAGAGCGATGAAAAAAGTGGAGCAGGTCTATAACAATGTTGAGCGTGTCATCGAAATTGCAAAACGTGACAACGTTCCGACATATGTGGCCGCTGACCGCATGGCGGAAGAACGAATTGAGAAAATGCGCCGTTCAAGAAGTCAATTCTTACAAAACGGGCAGCATATTCTGAGCAGACGCTGATAAACAAACAAGGACGCTTGACTTCTCCAGAAGTGAAGCGTTTCTTACCTGATATAAGGGATTGATGGGAACAAGGGGTTATCTGTCATAGGGGGATATTTCAATACAGGAAAATAAAACAGGCTACCCAAATGGAGGTAACAGCAGTGCAGGAAACAAAACATCGAATTTTAGTCATAAATCCCGGATCGACCTCAACGAAGATTGGTGTGTTCGATGATGACCGATCTATTTTTGAAAAGACGATCCGTCATGAAACGGAAAAAATAAATGAATTCCCAAATATCATCGATCAATATGAATTCCGTAAAAACACGATTCTACAGACGCTTGATGAAGAAGGCATCAACATCAGTAAACTAAGTGCAGTCTGCGGACGCGGCGGCTTGTTAAGACCGATTGAAGGCGGGACATATTTAGTGAATGATGAAATGCTTAACGATCTTAGAGAAGGATTCTCAGGTCAGCACGCTTCTAATCTTGGCGGTATATTGGCTTTTGAAATTGCGTCCGGACTGAATATCCCTTCCTATATCGTCGATCCAGTCGTAGTGGACGAGCTTCACCCATTGGCGAGGGTCTCCGGTTTTTCCTTGATTGAAAGAAAAAGCATATTCCATGCCTTGAATCAAAAAGCCGTAGCCAGAAGAGTGGCTAAACAATTAGGGAAAAAGTACGAAGAACTTAATTTGATCATCACGCATATGGGAGGCGGGATTACCGTCGGTGCGCATAAAAGCGGAAAAGTGATTGATGTCAACAACGGACTTCACGGGGATGGCCCATTCAGTCCCGAAAGGGCAGGTACAGTGCCTGCCGGAGATTTGGTCGACCTTTGCTTCTCGGGAGATTACTATCGGGATGAAATCATGAAAAAGCTGGTTGGTCAAGGCGGACTCGTAGGATATCTTGGAACAAATGATGCCGTCAAAGTAGAGAAGATGATCGAAAAAGGCGATGAAAAGGCCAAGGAAGTATATGCTGCAATGGCATATCAAATCGCGAAGGAAATAGGTTCTGCCAGTGCAGTTCTGAACGGAAAGGTCGATGCAATCGTCTTAACTGGGGGACTTGCGTATGGCAAGGAGTTCGTCAAGGCAATAAGTGAACGAATCAATTGGATAGCGGATGTCATCATACATCCCGGGGAGAATGAGCTTCAGGCGCTGGCTGAAGGTGCTCTCAGAGTCCTTAAAAATGAAGAAGACCATAAAGAATATCCCGGAACAGTAAAAGAAGAAGCAACAGTATAAGTTTGAGGAGGATGCAGCTTTGGCACAAGAATATGATTTAGTCATTCTGGGCGGGGGTACGGGCGGTTATGTCGCCGCTATCCGCGCATCACAATTAGGGTTGAAGACAGCTATCGTTGAAAAAGGGAAACTTGGGGGAACTTGTCTCCATAGGGGATGCATTCCCAGTAAAGCACTTTTACGCAGCGCGGAAGTTTATGCGACTGCTAAACACAGTGACAACTTCGGTGTGAAAATCAACGGTGTGGAACTTGATTTTGAGAAGGTCCAATCCCGTAAGGATGGCATCGTCGAACAGCTTCATAAAGGTGTGCAGCACCTGATGAAACAAGGAAAGATCGATGTGTATGAAGGGATCGGGCGCATCCTGGGCCCTTCTATCTTTTCTCCGATGCCGGGTACGATTTCAGTTGAGATGAACAACGGTGAAGAGAATGAGATGCTGATTCCAAAAAACGTCATTGTGGCCACAGGGTCACGTCCCCGTTCGCTGCCGGGTCTGGATATCGACGGCGAATATGTATTATCTTCAGATGAAGCGCTGTCACTTGAACAGCTGCCGAAATCAATCATCATTGTCGGCGGTGGTGTAATCGGCATCGAGTGGGCTTCCATGTTATCCGACTTTGACGTTGAAGTGACAGTAGTTGAGTACGCTGACAAAATCGTACCGACGGAAGACCATGAAATTTCAAAAGAAATGCAGCGCTTAATGAAGAAAAAAGGCGTGAAAATCGTTACAGGTGCAAAAGTACTTCCGGAATCCCTGCAAAAAGGCGACGGAACTGTAACGATCAAAGCTGAACATAAAGGTGAAGAAAAGTCATTTTCTGCTGAAAAGATCCTAGTGTCGGTAGGGCGCCAGGCAAATGTCGAAGGTATCGGAATCGAAAACACAGACATAAAAGTGGAAAAAGGCTTTGTTGAAGTAAATGATTTCTTCCAAACAAAAGAATCACATATCTACGCAATCGGTGACGTCATCGGCGGTCTGCAGCTGGCGCATGTTGCTTCTCACGAGGGCATCACCGCTGTTGAGCACCTGGCCAATGAGAAACCGCAGTCGATTGACTACTCGTTGATTTCAAAATGCATTTACAGCAATCCTGAAATTGCAAGTGTAGGCATGACTGAACAAGAGGCCAAGGACAAAGGCTTCGAGCTGAAAATTGGGAAATTCAGCTTCAGGGCCATCGGGAAGGCCCTTGTTTATGGTGAATCTGATGGTTTCGTGAAAATCATTGCCGATAAGGATACGGATGATATCCTTGGTGTTCATATGATTGGTCCTCATGTGACCGATATGATTTCCGAAGCTGGACTTGCAAGGGTTCTTGACGCAACTCCATGGGAAATCGGGCATACCATCCACCCTCACCCTTCTCTTTCAGAAGCGATCGGGGAAGCCGCACTGGCAGTGGACGGAAAAGCAATCCATTCTTAATATCCGTTAACCGGGAGGGGGTATGATGTCTCCCTCTCAAAAAGACTTTAACCCGCAGGAGGTAAAATGATATGGCAGAGAAACGTCATGAAGAATTAGGTCTCTCTAATGAAAAAGTATTAGAAATGTATGAAACGATGCTACTTGCTAGAAAAATTGATGAGCGCATGTGGTTATTGAACCGTTCCGGTAAAATTCCATTTGTCATCTCATGTCAGGGGCAGGAAGCTGCACAAATCGGGGCAGCCTTCGCGCTGGACAAAGAAAAGGATTATGTCCTTCCATATTATCGTGATATGGGCGTTGTGCTGACATTCGGCATGACGGCTCAGGAGCTGATGCTTTCAGGATTTGCCAAAGCCGAAGATCCAAACTCAGGCGGACGCCAGATGCCTGGACACTTCGGTCAAAAGAAAAATAATATCGTAACCGGGTCTTCACCTGTTACGACTCAGGTCCCGCATGCAGTAGGAATCGCCCTTGCCGGGAAAATGGAGAAGAAAGACCTTGTCACTTTCGTCACGTTTGGTGAAGGTTCTTCAAACCAGGGTGACTTCCATGAAGGTGCCAACTTCGCAGGTGTACATAAACTTCCGGTTATCTTTATGTGTGAAAACAATAAATACGCAATCTCTGTTCCGATTGAGAAGCAATTGGCATGTGAAAATGTATCAGATCGTGCTATCGGGTACGGAATGCCTGGATATACGGTTGATGGAAATGATCCTCTGGAAGTATACAAGGCTGTTAAAGAAGCAGCAGACCGCGGCCGCCGCGGAGAAGGTCCTACTCTGATCGAAACGGTTTCATACCGTTTGACTCCTCACTCTTCAGACGATGATGACAGAAGTTACCGTTCTCCGGATGAAGTGGCTAAAGCGAAAACGAACGATCCGATCATTACATTCGGTGCTTACCTGAAAGAGACCGGCGTAATGGATGATGCTCTTGAAAAAGAAATCAATGACCGTGTGATGAAGCAAGTGAATGAAGCAACAGATTATGCAGAAAACGCTCCATATGCCGACCCTGAATCGGCAATGAAGTTTGTGTACGCAGAAGAGAAGTAAGGGGGACTAGACTATGCCAGTAATTTCATACATTGATGCCGTAACTATGGCGATTAGAGAAGAAATGGAACGGGATGAAAAAGTATTCGTACTTGGTGAGGATGTTGGGAAAAAAGGCGGTGTATTCAAAGCGACTCACGGGCTTTATGACCAATTCGGCGAAGAGCGCGTAATTGATACTCCACTTGCAGAATCAGCTATTGCGGGAGTCGGGATCGGTGCTGCGATGTACGGTATGAGACCGATTGCTGAAATGCAGTTTGCAGACTTCATCATGCCGGCCGTAAACCAGATCATCTCCGAAGCGGCCCGTATCCGTTACCGCTCGAATAATGACTGGAGCTGTCCTATGGTCATCCGTGCACCTTACGGAGGCGGCGTACATGGAGCTTTATACCACTCACAATCCGTTGAAGCAGTATTTGCCAATCAGCCTGGATTGAAGATCGTGATGCCGTCGACTCCTTATGATGTAAAAGGACTATTGAAAGCGGCAATCCGTGATGAGGATCCGGTACTTTTCTTTGAACATAAACGTGCCTACCGCTTAATCAAAGGCGAGGTACCTGAAGATGACTACACGCTTCCAATCGGGAAAGCGGATGTGAAGCGGGAAGGTGAAGATCTCACTGTCATCACATACGGACTATCCGTCCACTTCGCACTTCAGGCTGCAGAGAAGCTTGCCCAGGATGGCATCGAAGCTCATATCCTGGATTTAAGAACGATCTATCCACTGGATAAGGAAGCCATCATCGAAGCTGCTTCTAAAACCGGTAAAGTGCTGCTTGTGACTGAAGATAACAAAGAAGGAAGCATCATGGGTGAAGTATCAGCCATCATTGCAGAAAACTGCCTGTTCGAGCTTGATGCACCGATCAAGCGCCTTGCCGGACCTGATGTACCTGCAATGCCATATGCTCCTACAATGGAAAAATACTTTATGATCAACCCGGACAAAGTAGAAAAAGCGATGCGAGAGCTCGCAGAATTTTAATCCAACAAACATACTGAAAGCAAAACGTTAGGAGGGTTCCTCATGGGTATAGAAAAAATGAAGATGCCGCAGCTGGGGGAAAGTGTTACAGAAGGTACAATCAGTAAATGGCTGGTATCTCCCGGCGATACTGTTAACAAATATGATCCGATTGCAGAAGTGCAGACGGATAAAGTAAATGCCGAAGTGCCATCATCCTTTACAGGCACGATAAAAGAATTGATTGCCGAAGAAGGGGATACACTGGAAGTCGGAGAGATCATCTGCTCGATCGAAGTGGAAGGAGCCGGCTCTGAACCTTCGGAAGAAGCTCCAAAAGAGGAGAAGAAGGAAACTTCAGGTGAGAAAACTCCTTCAGCATCCAATGCGCCGAAGAAAGAAGACGGTAATAAGGCGAGATATTCACCGGCCGTATTGAAGCTCTCCCAGGAACATGATATCGACTTGAATCAGGTGGAAGGCACCGGCAACGGCGGCCGCATCACCAGAAAAGATCTCAAGAAAATCATCGAATCCGGAAATATCCCTAAAGCCGGGGACGCTCCTGCTGCACAACAACCTGAAACAGCACCAGCACCACAGCAGGCCCCTGCTAAGGATGAAGCACAACCAGGTGCTGCCCAGAAACAGGCAGCACCTGCACCAAATGTACCGGTCATGCCGGGCGACATTGAAATCCCTGTTACAGGTGTCCGTAAAGCCATCGCATCCAATATGGTAAGGAGCAAGCATGAAGCTCCACACGCCTGGACGATGATGGAAGTGGACGTGACAAATCTTGTGGAATACAGGAATTCACTCAAAACTGAATTCAAACAGCGTGAAGGCTTTAACTTAACATTCTTCGCTTTCTTCGTAAAAGCTGTATCCCAAGCCCTTAAAGAATTCCCGCAAATCAATTCTATGTGGGCAGGGGATAAGATCATCCAGAAGAAAGACGTCAATATCTCAATCGCTGTAGCAACGGACGATGCATTATTCGTTCCGGTAATCAAAAATGCAGATGAAAAAACGATCAAAGGCATTGCACGTGAAATCACGGATCTTGCCGGAAAAGTACGGAGCGGCAAGCTGAAGTCGGAAGATATGCAGGGCGGAACCTTTACAGTGAATAATACCGGGTCTTTCGGTTCTGTCCAATCAATGGGTATTATCAACTATCCTCAGGCTGCCATCCTGCAGGTTGAATCGATCGTTAAACGTCCTGTCGTCATGAACAATGGCATGATTGCGGTCCGGGATATGGTGAATCTGTGTATGTCACTCGATCACCGGGTTCTTGACGGCCTAGTTTGCGGAAGATTCCTGCAGCGGATCAAAGAGATTCTGGAGAATACTTCTAAAGAAAATACGTCTGTATATTAATATTCCGATGCTGCCGTTTATATAAGGCAGACTGGCTTGAAAAAAAGGACTGACCTAAGCGGTTAGTCCTTTTTTCTATTGCCTATAATCAGCGTATTTTCCTATTAATGGTATTGGATATAATGAATACCCGGGACAATCAGCCGGATTATTCCCGGAAGAATAATCCTTTTCCGTAATTACATTTTTTCGTAGTGCTTTATTAGGGGAGGGAAATGGAGCATAAAACCGCTATGACCCCTATTTCATATTTTTTAGGATCGGAATTTTCAATTTACTGAAACTCCGTCTAATGACCCCTGTTTATCTTCCTGAAATAAGAGAATATGCCTGAAGTTATGGAATATATGAGACTTTCATCCTTTCAGGAAAAAAGAGGAATCAGACCATTCGTTCATTTTCTGAAAATTCAGATCAATATCGACAAAAAGTTACAACATTTTACAATCAACTTTGGTTATCTTTGGTGTAACACCTACATTTTACCAGGTGATTCTCGAATGAGGAGGTGGATTTTGAAGGAAACATCAATTTAATCCGGGAGGGAATTAAATGAGGGGAAGAAGTAGAAGAAAGTGGTTTTCAATCGTATTGACCCTAGTAATGTTCATTCCACTAATGTTTCCATTCAACTCTAACGCAGCAAGTACATCGATGCCGACTGTAGCAAAAGGAAAGGCTTCTACATCGGTGAATGATACTGCAAAAGTAAGTCCGCAATCGAAAATCACATCAAAGCTCCAAGATCAATTCAAGAAAGATAAGCACGTCACATACTTAGTGAAGTTCAAGGAGCAGGTAGACACTAAGGGCGTAGCAAAAAAAGCGGCTGAAAAAGCCGAGAAGCAAAAGCTTACAGCTAACAATAAAAAGCTGCTGAAGCGTAATATGGTTGTTTCAGAGCTGCGTTCCACTGCACTTGAAACTCAGGCAGAAGTAAAAAAATACTTAAACAAAGAGAAAAAGAGCGGTGCCGTTAAAAATGTGAAGGATTTCTACGTAGTCAACGGTATGGCAGTCACAAGTACAAAAGAAGTCATGGAAAAAATCGCTCAATATCCTGAAGTAGCGAAAATCCTCCCGAATGAAACCCGCCAGCTCATCCAGCCGGTAAAAGCAGATGGCTCTGCAGCCACCCTGGATGTAAAAAAGGCTGAAAAAGCGGACAATCAGCCGGCTTCAATCGAGTGGAACCTCGAGCAGATCGGTGCACCGGCAGTGTGGGATATGGGCATCGACGGAGCAGGGACAGTGGTCGCTTCAATCGATACAGGGGTTCAATGGAATCATCCGGCGTTGAAGGAAAAGTACAGAGGGTATGATCCACAAAACCCTGATACACCGGACAATGAATTCAACTGGTTCGATGCAACAGCAGGCCAGGGCACTCCATATGATGACCAGGGGCATGGTACCCATGTTACTGGTACGATGGTAGGATCTGAACCTGATGGAAATAATCAGATCGGTGTAGCTCCGGGAGCAAAGTGGATCGCGGTAAAGGCATTCACTGCCAATGGAGGAACAGATGTTGACTTATTGGAGGCGGGAGAATGGATTCTTGCCCCTACTGATGCAGAAGGGAATCCACATCCTGAAATGGCTCCTGATGTAGTCAATAACTCTTGGGGAGGCGGACCTGGTTTAGATGAATGGTACCGCGATATGGTTGCTGCATGGAGAGCAGCGGAAATTTTCCCTGAATTCTCTGCAGGAAACACGACTCTTTTCAATCCTGGAGGGCCAGGATCAGTAGCTACACCGGCAAACTATCCTGAGTCGTTTGCAACAGGCGCGACAGACAGCAGCAATCGTCTTGCGGGCTTCTCTTTACAGGGCCCTTCTCCATATGACGAAGTAAAGCCTGAGATTTCAGCTCCAGGCGTGAACATCCGTTCATCCGTCCCTGGCAGTGGTTATGAAGGCGGCTGGAACGGTACATCGATGGCAGGACCGCACGTATCGGCGGTTGCCGCATTGTTAAAGCAGGTTAATTCTGATTTGACAGTCGATGATATCGAAGAAATCTTGACGTCTACAGCAGTGCCGTTGACTGATGGCACATTCCCGGAATCACCTAATAATGGTTATGGCCATGGGCTTGTGAACGCATTTGATGCAGTGTCATCAGTCATGAGCGGAATTGGTAAGATTGAAGGGAATGTATCGAAAGAAGGAGATGATTCAGAAGCTCCTGAGATCTCCCATGAAGCTCCGGCTGAAGCATTCAAAGGAATGGATCTGCCTCTTCAAGCGGATGTAAATGACAATATCAGTGTCACAAATGTTTCCCTCAGCTATCAAAAAGCTGATGGTGAGTGGGTTACAGTTGATGCTTCAAGAACATCCGGTGACTATACTTCCGGATCTTACGAAGCCGTCATCCCGGGTGCGGATTTGACCGGTGACGAAGTGAATTATAAGTGGACTGCTGCGGACTTCGGTGGAAATGAAGTCGAGAGTGACACGTATACAGTAGCTTTATTACCGGGTATCACAGTTGGATATGAGCAGGATTTTGAAACAACTCCTGCCGGCTGGACTTCATATGGAGATGCAAACAGCTGGGAGTGGGGCGTGCCGACTACAGGTCCTGGCAGCGCAGTATCCGGAGAAAAAGTGTATGCAACGAATCTTGATGGGAATTATGATAGTCGCGCGAATATGTCCCTGCAGATGCCTCCTATCGATCTGCCGGAAGGGAACAGCTTCCTTCAGTTCAAGCAGTGGCATGAACTTGAAAGAAACTACGATTATGGTCATGTATTTGTCTCTACAGACGGAGAGAACTGGACACAGGCTCTGCGAGTAAATAATGTGACGGACGGCTGGGTCGACGGCGAAGTTGACTTAAGTGAATATGCCGGACAGCGTGTTTACGTGGCATTCAATGTGACGACGGATGGAAGCGTCGTGAAACAAGGGTGGTATCTGGATGATGTGAAATTGAGTGCAGAATCCATTTTGCCTGCAGGCAAAGCAAAGTTAGGATTGAAGTCTAAGAGTGACAGCTCGGCTTCGGTTTCAAAGAAACCTAGTGTGAATCCTAATAAAATCGAAATGGCTGAGCCAGCCAAGAAAGAAGCACCAGTGGAAGGCAACTCGCCTGCTCCGGTATTATTACCGCTGCAAGCAGAGGTTACTGTGCTGGAAACAGGGCGGTCTGCTTACACGAATCCGGCAGATGGATCTTATCAAATGACCCATGCTGCAGGAGAATTTACACTACAGGCTTCAACTTACGGGTACAGATCACAGACACAAAGTGTCACAGTGGAAGCGGATGAAACTTCAACAGCGGACTTTACGCTGGAAGAAATCCCGCGCGGAAATGTTTCGGGTGTTGTCACCAACCAAATGACAGGCGAACCTGTCGAAGGGGCGACAGTCTTCTTGATGGAAGATGCCGTTGTAACTCCGGTTGAAACAAATGCAGACGGTGAATACGAACTCGAAGCTTATGAAGGTGAATATACGCTTAAAATCGTTGCTCCTTACTACTACAGCCAAGAGGTGAGTGTGACCATTGAAGGCGGGGAAGCTGCTGAAGCGGACGTTTCCCTTGAGCCATTTATCGGCTACCCTGGTGAAATCGGTTACGATGATGGAACAGCTGAAAACGCACGTGCCTTCTATGATGCAGGAAATGGATGGGCCGTTAAGATGTCACTGGAAGAAGGAAACGATTCAGCGATGGTAACCGGAGGTCTATTCCGATTCTGGGATACAGAATGGCCGGTGCCGGGCGGAACTGATTTCCAAGTGGCAATCTATGACGCTTCCGGAACTGACGGGGCACCAGGTAAGAAGCTCGCAGGTCCATTTGATGCAACTGCTTTAAGAAATGGAGAATGGACGCATGTCGATCTTAGTGAACACGGAATCATGGTCGATGGAGACTTCTATATGGTCTACATCCAATCTGCCCCTAACCCTAACGCACCTGGATTGGGTACAGACGAAGACGGCGAATACGCTGCGCGCAGCTGGCAGCTGGTCGGCGGAGCATGGTCGCCTTCTCCAGAAGATGAAGGAAACTATATGATCCGTGCAACGGTGAATTACGAAGTGACTGCACCAGTCATCACTTCACCTAAAGACGGTTCATATACGAAGGACGAATCGGTCACCGTTGAAGGTACTTCAGCACCTACCACTACCGTCCATCTATACAATGGAGACGAAGAAGTGGCTCAAGCCGAAACGGCTGAAGACGGAACATTCTCTGCAGATGTTATCTTGAACGACGGGGAGAATGTCATTACGGCAAAAGCTGCAACAGAGCAGGGGATGACGGGGGCTTCCGAACCTGTCACGATCACGCTCGATCAGGTGAAGCCGGAACTCGCCATCACTTCTCCTGAAGAAGGACTGAAAACAAATCGTGAAGCCATCACAGTAAAAGGAACCATTAGCGAGGATCACCTTGCATGGGTGAAAGTAAATGGTGAAAAAGCAACTGTGAAAGACGGCGAATTCAGCCACAGACTTCTTCTGGACCAAGGAGAAAATGTCATTCAAGTTGTTGCTAAAGATAAAGCCGGCAACAAAAAGAAGAAATCGGTAACGGTATTTGCCAAGTTCGGCGACATTGAAATCGATAATCTTCTTCCGGCTGAAGATAAAGAATTGAAAAAAGGTGAATCGGTAAAAATCGAATTTGACAGCGAACCTGGATTGGATGCAACATTCGCCATCCACATGCCGCTGACGAATGCAGGAGCCCAGTTGACGAACGCAACTGAACTTCCGATGATGGAGACGTCTGAAGGTCATTACGTCGGCTACTACACGGCGACTTCAAATGTGAAAGCACCTGGTGCTGTCGTTGAAGTCAAAATCTCTGACGACTTCGGAAATGTGAGCACAAAACGCGCAGAAGGAAAGTTGTACATCAACGCGAAAAAATAATGATTCAAGAAAGGGAAGAGCCGGCTCGCCGGCTCTTCTTTTTTCTGTTATCAATGAAGAATTGAAGAAAAGGGATTTTTTTTATATACTGAAATAGTATTAAATAAAAATTTTGAATTTTATCAAAACCTGCAGCGAATAGGAACAAAGGGGAAGCTGAATATTGTTTTGAAAACGATTTCAAAAATGTGAAATGAAAGAGGGGTACTATGAAGCTTAGTGAGATGAAGAACCAAACATTCGATCCACCCAATCTGCAAACATGGCAGGAAGCGGCTGAAAAAGCCTTAAAAGGGAGTAGTATAGAATCATTACATACCGAAACGTATGAAGGGATTAGGCTCAAGCCGCTGTTTACCAAAGAAGACCTTCCCGCGATCGACCGGGTGGAGTCCTATATACCGGCTGTAAATAATAAAATTTGCAGTATTCAAGAGTGGAACATCGCCCAAATAATAAAAAGGGGAACATGGGAAGAGTTGTCACATGCCCTGCAAGCCGCAGTTTCAAGAGGACAAAACTGCTTGTCTTTTTCAGTGGAAGATATGCAAATGGATGAAGGGTTTGACAACTTTATCCACGCGGCTGCGGGAGGAAACCTGTCTTTATTCAACATTGAGAAGACTAATGCTGATCTGGCTGACAGACTGTCTTCCTTGGCGGAAAGCGATGAATCGCTGAAAAGTTTCCACGGAGTGATCGGATTTGATCCAATATCTGAAATTGGATTCAGGCAGGGGGATTGCCCGCTTGATGAATGGGCAGAAAAGACTGTCGCTGTGTCATCCACCCTCCCTCACATTAAAACAATCGTCATCAATACGACACCCTATCACAATCATGGAGCGAATGCAGTGCAGGAGCTTGCTTATGCATTTAGTACGGGAGTCTTATATTTTGATTTATTTCAAGAAAAGGGATGGTCGCCTGAAGAGATTGCTGAAAAAATGCATGTTCATTTCTCGGCAGGAAGTCACTTCTTCATGGAATTAGCCAAGATAAGAGCGTTCAAAAAGGTATGGAAGGACATTCTTGCTTCTTATGGCATTGATAAAGAATTATGTGAACGCTTCATCAGTATCAGTGCTGAAACATCACAGTTCAATAAATCGGCCCTTGATCCCCATGTGAACCTTCTCCGTACAGGCGGAGAGGCATTTTCAGCCGTTCTTTCCGGCGTCGATTATCTGGTTGTACATCCTTTTGACAGCGTATCGGGAGAGACAACAGCGCTCTCTGAAAGGGCTGCACGCAACATACAGCTGATCCTTGGGGAAGAAGCTCATTTAAATAAAGTGATCGATCCTGCCGGGGGTTCCTATTATGTGGAATGGCTGACCGAAGAGGTCGGAAGAAAAGCCTGGTCGGAATTCCTGCGGATCGATTCGGAAGGCGGAATGTCCGCTTTATTGAAGAAAGGCGATATACAGGAGAGCGTGAACAAGGTGCTGGAAAAGAGGCTTGCTGATTTATCCACGCGTTCACAATCCATGATCGGAACAAACATCTATTCAAATCCGGAAGATTCGCTTACCGGCGTAAAAGCGTCAGATGATAACAGGCTATCCCTGCCTTTTGAAAAGCTCAGGAGAAGGGCTGAAGAAATCGGAAAGTCAGGGGAAAAACCAGCATCCGGAATCATTGGACTGGGTGAACTGAAGAATCACAAGCCGCGCGCAGATTTTGTCAGTGGTTTCTTGTCCACAGGGGGCATTCATTCCCACCTCAGCCGTCCTTGTTTTACGAAGGAGGATGTCCTCGCCTTCATGCAAGAAACCAATTATCCATATTATGTTGTTTGCGGCAGGGATGAAGAATATGATTCATGGCTCCCTTTGATCATAGAGGCAGCCGGCAATTACCATTCACAAATAAAAATCGATGCTGCAGGTAAATTGAACGAAGAGAAGATGGCGGCCTGGACTCAGCTTGGGTTGCACGGCTGTATCCACCGGAACCAGAATATGCTGGAGAAACTGAATGATTTATTGACCATCTGGGAGGAGGAAAAGAAATGATTAAACCCGACTGGCAGGGAATGGACCCATATTCCCAAAAGGGCGCGGCGGGAGATTTTTCTGCTCCAGGCAGCACCTATGAAACAAATGAAAATATAACGATCAAGTCGCTCTATACAGAGGAAGATACCAAGGCTATGTCCCATCGTGAAGATTTGCCTGGTATTGCCCCCTTCACCCGCGGGCCGTATCCGACGATGTATGTGAACAGGCCGTGGACCGTGCGTCAATATGCAGGTTTTTCAACTGCAGAAGAAAGTAATGCGTTTTACCGGAGAAACTTAAGCATGGGGCAGAAGGGCCTTTCGGTGGCCTTCGACCTTGCGACACACAGGGGCTATGATTCCGATCACCCAAGGGTGGTGGGGGATGTCGGAAAAGCAGGGGTGGCAATCGATTCCATCCTCGATATGAAAATACTTTTCGATGGGATCCCGCTTGATCAAATGTCGGTATCGATGACGATGAACGGCGCCGTGCTGCCGATCCTTGCTTTTTATATCGTCACGGCAGAAGAACAGGGTGTCCCGCATGAGAAGCTCTCAGGTACCATTCAAAATGATATCCTGAAAGAATACATGGTGAGGAATACGTATATATACCCGCCGGAGACTTCCATGAAAATCATAGCGGATATCTTTGAATATACCTCCAGGAACATGCCTAAATTCAACAGCATCAGCATCTCGGGATATCATATGCAGGAAGCGGGGGCACCTGCCGATATCGAGCTAGCCTATACCCTCGCAGACGGGCTTGAATACGTCAGGACTGGTTTGAAGGCAGGGATTGACATTGATTCTTTCGCACCCAGACTGTCATTCTTTTGGGCGATCGGGATGAATTATTTCATGGAAGTGGCAAAAATGCGTGCTGCGAGAAGGATCTGGGCCAAGATGATGAAATCCTTTTCCCCTCTGAATGTAAAATCAATGGCGCTCAGAACCCACTCCCAAACATCGGGATGGAGCCTGACAGAACAGGATCCTTTCAACAATGTGACCCGGACCCTGATTGAGGCGCATGCAGCGGCGATGGGCCATACCCAGTCGCTTCACACGAACGCACTCGATGAGGCCATCGCCCTGCCGACTGACTTTTCAGCGCGGATCGCACGGAACGCCCAGCTTTATCTGCAGGAAGAAACATTGATCACAAAAGTCATCGACCCCTGGGCCGGTTCCCACTATGTCGAATCCCTTACCCAGCAGCTTATGGAGAAGGCATGGGAGCATATCGAAGAAATCGAAGAGCTCGGCGGGATGACGAAAGCGATTGAAACAGGTTTGCCGAAGATGAGGATTGAAGAAGCGGCAGCAAGAAGGCAGGCAATGATCGACTCAGGTAAAGAATCGATCATCGGCGTCAATAAGTACCGTCTGGAAAAAGAAGATGAAATCGAAACACTCGATATTGATAATACTGCCGTCAGACAAAAACAGATCGAGAGAATCCAAAAGTTAAAAGAAGAGAGAAATGAAGATGAAGTCTTGAAGGCACTGGACACCTTGACGAACGCAGCGCAGACAGGGGAAGGAAATCTCCTTGAAAAGGCAGTTGACGCAGCACGTGCAAGAGCTACCCTCGGTGAAATATCCGATGCAGTCGAAAAAGCATCAGGCAGGCATAAAGCGACGATAAGGAGCATCAGCGGCGTGTACAGTTCAAATTTCTCGAATGAAAATGAAATTGCAGTTGTTCAGGAAATGACCGAGGAATTCCTTGAAAACGAAGGAAGGAGACCGCGTATCTTGATTGCTAAGATGGGCCAGGACGGGCACGACAGGGGTGCGAAGGTAATCAGTACGGCATTTGCCGATCTTGGATTTGATGTCGATATCGGACCGCTGTTTCAGACGCCGGAGGAAACGGCACTGCAGGCAGTCGAAAACGATGTGCATGTCATAGGATTCAGCTCCCTTGCTGCCGGGCATAAAACCCTCCTGCCGCAGCTTGCAGAAGAGCTTGCGAAACTCGGCCGTGAAGACATATTGATTGTCGTAGGGGGCGTCATTCCTGCCAAGGACTATGAGTTCCTGCTGAATAACGGGGCATCCGCCGTGTTCGGACCTGGTACGATCATACCGGTTGCGGCTCAAAAAGTGATAAAGGAAATCTATGAAGTCCTCGGATATGAGGAAGTGACCGAATAATGGATGCCCGGCAGCCGGAGAAAAAGAGGAGATTTGTTAAGAGAAAACGAGATTCCATTTCAATTCCAGCATTGAAAGAAGGAGTCCTGAATGGAGATCGGAGTTCCCTGGCAAAGGCCATCACACTCATAGAGAGCAACGCCCCCCATCACTATGAATGGGGACAGGAACTTCTCGGGGAATTGTTGCCCTATACCGGGAACAGCCTCAGGATCGGGATTACGGGAGTCCCCGGGGCAGGGAAAAGCACCTTCATCGAAGCGTTTGGAGAAATGCTATGCAATCAGGGGCACTCTGTCGCGGTTCTTGCCATCGATCCAAGCTCCTCCTTATCCGGGGGAAGCATCCTCGGGGATAAAACAAGGATGGAGCAGCTTTCCAAAAATCCAAAGGCGTTTGTCAGGCCGTCGCCGACAGCAGGCACGCTCGGCGGAGTTCACCGGAAGACGAATGAGACCCTGCTTTTATGTGAAGCCGCAGGTTATGACATCATGATTATCGAGACCGTCGGAGTCGGGCAGAGTGAAGTGATGGTCAGGCAGATGGTCGACTTCTTCCTCTTACTCGCTATCACCGGTGCGGGGGATGAGCTCCAAGGGATGAAAAAGGGCATCATGGAACTCGCAGATGCCATGGTCGTCAATAAAGCGGACGGGAAAAATAAGCAGCTCGCTGAAAAGACGAGACGTGAACTGAACCAGATCCTTCACTTCCTCGTGCCTGCTACAAAAGGATGGAACTCAAGGGCGTATACATGCTCGGCCCTTGAAAAAAAAGGCTTGAGAGAGTTATGGGATGTCATAAATGAATTCGAGAAGGCCACCAAAGAAACAGGCGGTTTTCAGGAAAGAAGGATTCGCCAAAAGAAAGAATGGTTCTACACCATGTTAAAAGACCGGATCCTTTCAGATTTCTTCCTTGACGAAAAAATTAAACCGGCAGTCCCGCAAATGGAAGAAAAAATCAAAAGCGGCGACCTGACCACCTCGAAAGCCATCGAAGAACTGCTTCAGCTGTATAAGCAGTCTTAATTCACACCTTTTTAGTCAATTTTAATTGAAAATAAAGGGACAAACTTGGTATGATGGGGGTACATCAAACTTCGTCTACTGTGAAGAATGATAAAGACATAGAGTATTGAAAAGGAGCGTCTTAGAATGGATATGGATTTCAATTTATTTATGAACGATATCGTCCGCCAGGCCCGCCAGGAAATGGAGGCATCAGGATATTCACAATTAACATCAGAAGAAGAAGTGGAACAGGCTTTCAGCAAACCGGGTACAACACTTGTCATGATCAACTCAGTATGTGGATGTGCAGGCGGAATTGCCCGTCCGGCAGCGGCACATGCCATCCATTATGATAAACGACCGGACCAGCTTGTAACGGTATTCGCCGGCCAGGATAAAGAAGCAACCGCTAAAGCACGCAGTTACTTTACCGGTTATCCACCTTCCTCGCCATCTTTCGCTCTCCTAAAAGATGGAGAACTCTTGACAATGGTAGAAAGACATGAAATCGAAGGCCACGACCCGATGTCGGTTGTAAACAAGCTTCAATCCTATTTTGATGAATATTGCGAAGAAGTATAAGTATCTTCAGGGATCGGCTCTTACAATGTTGTTAGAGCCTTGAGTTAAACCCGGACCAATTTGAATTGGTTCGGGTTTTTTGTTTTGAGTGGTGGGGGCCAGGGACGGGTTTGTATTTCCTTATTTTCCTAAGTGACGGAATTATCGCCGGAATCGAAAGATTAATGGGGGAAATCTAAAGAATAACAGTTCCTGTCAAAAATAACGAAGCTCACCAACCACCCGTCCAAAAGCGAAGGCTAGCCCGGTAATAAACACCAGCATTCAGACCGGATGTTTAGTCCCCTTGATTTTTCTGAAAATATAAACATTAATTTATAAATATAAAAAGTATTGCATAAATATAAAAACCTGATAAACTACAAATATACTAATTAATATACATTAATTTTTATATTTATTCATAACGGGAGGGCAACAATCAAATGAAAAAGCTTATACTCTTATCTTTGGCACTATTATTGTCAGCCGGTCTTGCTGCATGCGGCTCGAAGGAAAGCAGCACTGCATCCGGTGATTCAAAGAAATTGGTCATGGGTACATCCGCAGACTATAAACCATTTGAGTACGTGGATACTGCAAACAGCGACAAATTCATCGGATACGATATAGATCTTGCCAATTTGCTGGCTGACGAGCTGGGATATGAGGTTGAAATAAAAGATATGGAGTTCAGCGGGCTAATCACCGCGTTGAAGACTGGTCAGGTGGACTTCGTCCTTTCGGCGATGACACCTACCCCGGAGCGAAAGAAGAATGTGGATTTCAGTGATGTGTATTACACTGCAAAAAACATGATCCTCACAAAGACAGACAGCGGGATTTCCTCGGAAAAAGATCTGGACGGCAAGACGGTCGGGGTTCAGTTAGGTTCGATCCAGCAGGATGAAGCAGAGGGCATGCAGTCATCCATTGATTTGAAGGTGCAGACGAGGGACCGTATCCCTGAACTGATCCAGGATCTTCAAAATGGCCGGTTCGATGCCATCATTATTGAAAATACAGTGGCAGCGGGTTATCTCGACAAGAACAATGACCTTCAAGGAACAACGATGGAAGTCAGCGAGGAAGAAGCAGGCTCTGCCATTGCTTTTCCTAAGGACAGCAAACTTACAGAAGAATTCAATGCTGCCTTAAAGAAACTTGAAGAAAACGGGGAACTCGATAAACTTGCGGAAAAATGGTTCAACGGATAAGGGTTTTGGCAAACGCAAACGAAAGGCTGACCATCCACAAAGGTTGGCCTTTCTTCAATTTAGACAGTGACGGAGGATGAAATATGAAACTGGACTTTGCACAACTGCTTCCATCGATTCCTTTTATCCTGGAAGGATTGAAGGTCACTCTGATGATCGTCGGAGCAGCAGGTATTCTTGGGTTTTTATTCGGCATCATTTTATCATTATTCAAAATCAGCTCAGTAAAACCGCTGGTATGGTTTGCTGACATTTATACATCGGTCTTCAGAGGTACACCGCTCGTGCTGCAGCTGATGATCATTTTCTACGGATCGCCCCAGCTGTTCGGGACACAAATCGAGCCTTATACTGCGGCGATACTGTCTTTTTCATTAAACTCGGCTGCGTATATCTCGGAAATCATCCGGGCGGGCATCAATGCCGTTGATAAGGGACAGAAGGAAGCCGCGATGGCCCTCGGTATCCCCTACAGTCAAACAATGAAGGATATCATTCTGCCCCAGGCGATAAAAAATATCCTGCCTGCTTTAATGAATGAATTTATCACGCTGACAAAGGAATCAGCCATTGTCACGGTAATCGGGGCGATGGATGTAATGAGAAGATCGTATATGGTCGGAAGCGATCTTTATTCGTTCTTCGAACCGCTCCTGCTTGCAGGGTTCATCTATTATATTATGGTCATGATATTGACACTGCTCGGCAAGCTGCTTGAAAGGAGACTGAAAGGAAATGATTAAAGGAACAGCGATTACAAAATCATTCGGAAAACTTGATGTATTGAAAGGTATTGATATTACGGTTCAAAAAGGTGAAGTACTCGCGGTGGTCGGTCCTTCGGGATCCGGGAAGTCCACCTTGCTGAGATGCCTGAATTATCTGGAGCAGCCAAGCGGCGGCAACATTCAATTTGAGGGTATGTCTGTTGATAATAAGAATATCAGTCAGATCAGACAGGAAGTCGGGATGGTCTTTCAGCATTTTCACCTCTTCCCTCATATGACTGTGCTTGAAAATGTAACCTATTCGCCGATCAAGGTGAAGAAAGTAAAGCGTGAAAAAGCAGAGCTCATGGGAATCGAATTACTAAAAAAAGTGGGATTGAAGGAGAAGAGCGGTGAATTTCCCAACCGGATTTCCGGAGGGCAGAAACAGCGTGTGGCAATCGCCAGGGCTCTGGCGATGGAACCGAAAGTCATGTTATTCGATGAACCGACATCCGCCCTTGACCCTGAAATGGTAAAGGAAGTATTGTCCGTCATGAAAGACTTGGCCAAATCCGGGATGACCATGATTATTGTAACCCACGAAATGGGGTTTGCCAAAGAAGTGGCCGACAGGGTCATATTCATGGATGACGGCAAAATCGTCGAGGAAGGGAATCCGGATGATTTCTTCCTTCAGCCGAAAACTCCGAGGGCAAAAGAATTTCTTGAAAAAGTACTATAAGCTTGATTTTTTACCGGTAAAGGTGCTGCAAGCAACGGTATAGAACTAACAGAAGAAAAGAAGGGTTGGCAATGAGTCAATCCTTCTTTTTCGTTCGTCCATTTCTATGGTATTCTTAAAGAATCATTTTAACTGTTAGGAGAAAAAGCATGTTCCGAATTGGATATCGTACACTTAAGACCGGGATCGGGACTGCTCTGGCAATCAGTCTCGCCCAATTGTTACAGCTTGATAATTTCGTATCGGCGGGGATTTTGACGATCCTCTGCATTCAAAACACAAAGAAAAAATCGGTGAAGGCATCCTCAAGCAGATTTGCGGCATGTGTCATCGCCATGTTATTTTCGGCGGCGTTCTTTGAATTCATTGCATACCACCCGGCCGTCATCGGTCTCTTGCTTCTTGTTTTCATCCCTGTCACCGTTTCAATGCGGATAAAAGAAGGGATCGTTACCAGTTCGGTCATCATCCTTCACGTCTATTCCGCGGGAAATGTAACGCTTGGACTTTTTGAAAATGAACTGGGAATCATTGTGATCGGCATCGGCATCGCCCTGATCATGAATCTGTATATGCCGAGTGTAGAAAATAAACTCGCAGAATACCAGGTGCAGATCGAAGCAAACTTCTATAAAATTTTCTGTGAACTGATCAACCATCTCAAAACCAATCAGAGTGACTGGGACGGCAGAGAAATAACGGAAACCGAAGAATTGCTGAAAGAGGCAAAGTCCCTGGCTTTCAAAGAAGTGGAAAACCACTTCCTCCGCCATGAGGATTTATATTATCTTTACTTTAAGATGAGGGAAAAGCAGTTTGAGATTTTGCAGCGCATACTTCCGATCGCCGCCTCCATCTCCATAAAAGTGGAACCGGGTAAAAAAATCGCCCATTTTCTGGAAGAACTGAGTCTGCATATCCATCCGGGCAACACAGCTCTTTTTTATCTAAAAAAATTGTACGATATGAAAGTCGAGTTCGAACAGATGGAACTTCCAAAAACACGCGAGGAATTTGAAGTGCGTGCAGCGCTTTATCAGTTTGTCCGTGAGATGGAACAGTATTTGTTGATCAAAAGCTCCTTCAAGGGGATTCAAAAGAATGAGAAAGGCAAAAGAGAAGTACACTACACCTAAGATCGAATGTAAAGGGTGACAGAAACAATGCGCATACTTCTTGCCATTTTGCTGATGGCGTCTCCAATCTGGCCGCTGGGCAGGAACCCGCTGCCGGGAGATCCGTTTCTCATCGTAAATAAAGAAAATAATCAGCTTTCCTTCATCAATGAAGGAAAGATTGCCGGCACATACGGTGTGGCTACCGGCAAAACAACCGATTTAACTCCGGAAGGGCTTTTCACCGTAACGGTAAAAGCAAAAAATCCCTACTATCGCAAAAAGAATATCCCGGGCGGCGACCCGAGGAACCCACTGGGATCGAGATGGATCGGATTCGATGCAAAAGGCACGGATGGAAGGATCTACGGCGTCCACGGCACCAATCAGCCGTCAAGCATCGGAAAATATATTTCAAACGGCTGCATACGAATGCTTAACAAAAACGTAGAATTCATCTATGACAGGGTCCCCGTCGGCACAAGGGTCCTCGTCGTCAAATCACCAAAAACTTTTAAACAGCTGGGTAAGGAATATGGTGCATTGAAATAAAAAAAGGATTTGCTCTCCGATTTAACGGAGGGCAAATCCTTTTTTCGGAACTTATAATAAAAATGTCAGGCCAGCCATAATCGTGGAGGCAATCATTGCAAATAACATTAAATAAACAACGATCTTTCGCATCTTTTTATTACCCAATTGAATCTCTCCATTCATTCAGTAAAACCCTAGAAAATTTTTTTATAAGCATATTTTATCGCGTATAGATTGAGAATACAACCTGTCCCCTTAAAGAAAACGCTTTAATTCTTCGTGGAAATAGGAGGATTTTCGACACCCGGAATCGAATGAATTAAAAGAAGGCAAGCAGAATTTAGTAAGGGGATGGGCAGAATGAACAGAGTGGATCACATCGGGATAGCCGTATCATCAATAGAACATGTTCTTCCATTTTATGAACAAACGCTTGGATTGAAGCTGCTGAAAATGGAAGAAGTGGCATCCCAGGGAGTAAAAGTGGCTTTTATTGATGGAGGAAATATTAAACTGGAATTACTTGAACCACTACATAATGAAAGTCCTGTTGCAAAATTCATCGAGAAAAGGGGAGAAGGGATACATCATGTCGCCTTCGGTGTGCAGGGGATCGAAGACCGCCTTGCCGAATTGAAGGAAAAAGGCGTGAAGATGATCAATGAATCCCCGAAACAGGGGGCTGGCGGAGCCATGGTCGCTTTCATGCATCCAAAATCATCCCACGGCGTCCTGTACGAGCTTTGTGATAAATCAAACACCAAGGAGGATCTTGCATAATGGATATCTATGAGAAAATTAATGAACTTTATGACCGAAGACGGGAAGTGGAACTTGGCGGCGGTGACGCGAAAATTGATAAACAGCATGAAAAAGGGAAACTGACGGCAAGGGAAAGGATCGATATCCTGGTCGATCCTGGAAGCTTTGTTGAATTGAACCCATTCATCGAACACAGATGTTCTGATTTCGGGTTGAACGGAGTGGACGGACCAGGGGACGGAGTCGTCACTGGATACGGAAAAGTGGACGGTAAGCCGATTTATCTCTTTTCACAGGACTTCACTGTTTTCGGCGGGGCACTGGGGGAAATGCATGCGAAGAAAATTTCCCATGTCATGGATTTGGCCGTCAAAAACGGGGCCCCTTTCATCGGCTTGAATGATTCGGGGGGCGCGCGGATCCAGGAGGGTGTTGTTTCCCTCGACGGATACGGACACATCTTCTACCGTAATTCCATCTACTCGGGAGTGATTCCGCAGATTTCCGTCATCATGGGCCCGTGTGCGGGAGGAGCAGTCTATTCCCCTGCGATCACGGACTTTGTTTTCATGGTGGATGAAACCAGCCAGATGTTCATCACCGGTCCAAAGGTAATAGAGACAGTGACGGGGGAAAAAATCAGTTCAGAAGACCTCGGCGGTGCGAAAGTCCACAATACAATCAGCGGTAATGCCCATTTCAGGGGGAAGACCGAGGAAGAGGTCCTTCTCGAGGTGCGCAGATTATTAAGCTACCTCCCTCAGAACAATGAGGAAAAACCGCCGCGCCTTGAAGCGTCGGAGGAAGATGATTACCGTGCCGACCTGACCGACCTCATCCCATTTGATGCGCTCCGCCCGTATGACGTGCGGACAGTCATCAATGAAATCGTGGACTCAGGCAGCTTCATGGAGGTTCAAAAGGAGTTCGCTAAGAATATCGTGGTCGGTTTTGCCCGCATCAAAGGTGAGGTCGTAGGACTCATTTGCAATCAGCCGAAGTTCATGGCGGGAGGACTGGATATCGATTCATCCGATAAGGCATCCAGGTTCATCCGTTTCTGCGATTCGTTCAATATCCCCCTTATTACATTTGAAGATGTCACAGGTTTCTTCCCGGGGATCAAACAGGAGCATGGGGGGATCATCCGTCATGGCGCCAAAATCTTATATGCTTACTCAGAAGCTACGGTGCCTAAGATGACTGTTATCCTGCGCAAGGCTTACGGAGGAGCTTACGTAGCACTTAACAGCAAATCTATTGGTGCGGATCTTGTGTTCGCGTGGCCTAATGCCGAAATCGCCGTCATGGGACCGCAGGGTGCGGCAAATATCATCTTCGCAAGGGAAATTGCCGCAAGCGATAACCCTGAAGAACTGCGCGCCCGGAAAATCGAGGAATACCGCGAGAAATTCGCGAATCCATACGTGGCAGCATCCCGGGGGATGGTCGATGATGTCATCGATCCGCGTGAAACCCGCATCAAGCTGATCCAGGGCCTTGAAATGATGAGGAATAAAAAAGAAGAGAGACCGGCGAAGAAACACGGCAACATCCCTCTGTAAGGGAGTTTATTTGTCCGGTCCCCGCATTCACGATATACTAGAACAGTGATTACATATTGTGGAGGTCTATTAAATGATAAATCAAGAACGGATATTGAATGAATTCCTTGAATTGGTGCAAATCGATTCTGAAACGAAAGATGAAGCTGAGATCGCTAAAGTATTGACAAAGAAGTTCACGGACCTTGGTGTCGATGTGTACGAGGACGATACCATGGGTGTGACCGGACACGGTGCCGGCAACCTCATCTGTAACCTGAAGGGGAACAAAGATGGAGTGGATACGATTTATTTCACTTCCCATATGGATACGGTTGTTCCTGCCAAAGGTGTCAAACCGACATTGAAGGAAGACGGTTATGTATACTCCGACGGAACGACGATCCTTGGTGCGGATGATAAAGCCGGCCTTGCGGCGATGCTTGAGGCGATCACGGTGCTGAAGGAACAAAATATCTCACACGGTGATATTCAATTCATCATTACCGTAGGGGAAGAGTCGGGTCTCGTTGGTGCAAAAGCGCTTGATTCCTCTCTTGTAAAAGCGAAGTACGGTTTTGCACTGGATTCGGACGGTAAAGTCGGCAATATCATCGTTGCGGCTCCAACGCAGGCGAAAATCCTCGCAACAATCTTTGGTAAAACGGCTCATGCGGGTGTGGCTCCTGAAAAAGGTGTATCAGCCATCACGATTGCAGCCAAAGCGATCGCTAAAATGCCGCTTGGCCGCATCGATGAAGAAACAACGGCGAATATCGGACGTTTCGAAGGCGGTAAAGCAACAAATATCGTATGCGAACAAGCAGACATTTTAGCGGAGGCGCGTTCATTGGTTCCGGAAAAAATGGAAGCACAAGTAGAAAAAATGAAGCATGCATTTGAAACCACAGCGGAAGAAATGGGCGGAAAGGCTGAAGTGGAAGTCCATGTCATGTACCCAGGCTTCAAGTTCAGTGACGGAGACGAAGTCGTTGAAGTTGCCAAACGTGCTGCCAAGAAAATCGGTCGCCCGAGTGAATTGCTGACAAGCGGTGGCGGAAGTGATGCCAACGTCATCGCAGGCTTCGGCGTGCCGACAGTGAACCTGGCTGTGGGATATGAAGAAATCCATACAAAAAATGAAAGAATGCCAGTGGAAGAACTGAACAAACTTGCAGAAATGGTCGTAGCGGTCATTCAGGAAGTAGCCGAATAAGAAAAGCGGAGGCGGGTCGTTTTGGGACGACAAGCATAAGACGAGTCAGCCGGAAAGGCGTTTTTTGCCTTTTTAGCTGGCTTGACTTATGACCTCGAGTCCCAACCCGCCGGAGCTGGCCCAATGTCCATTAACAACAGCGATTTGTTAATGGACATTTCTGTATTGTTACTAAAAACAGCCTCTTAAACTCTTCAAATATGTTTAATTATGGTACATTAGAAGTAACATAAACAGAGTTGAGAGGGGACATCACTAATCATGACAAAAGTAGTTGTATTCCATGCAGGCAGGGAAGAATATGCACTTCCGATCGAACAGGTCGTATCAATTGAAAAACTGGGGGGCATCAACCCGGTTCCACACCTGCCGGCTTACGTTCTCGGCCTGGTGAAAGTGAGAAATGAACTCATGCCGGTACTGGATCTTTCTTCCATATTATATAATCAACGCTTCCATGAAGAAGGGCTATTTCTCCTGGTCATACATACTGAAACACTCCAGGCAGGCCTTGTGGTAAAAGAAGCGAAAGAGATCTTGGAAGTTCCCGAAGGGGCAGTGACAGATGCTGGCCTCCTTGCATACTCCAGGACCAGGTATTTCGATGGTGTCATCAATCTGGAGGATCGTATGATCACGAAGATCGATCCGGAGGTTTTAATCGGAAGTCTTGAAGGTATGAAAGAAATCAGGGACTATGTTTACGAGCAAAAAATCCCCCAAAACTAATAAAACGAAAGACGCGATAGTATGAATTCACTTTATCCCAAGAATGGCAGAGTCATTCTTCATGTCGATATGAACAGCTTCTATGCATCGGTTGAAATGGCATTTGATCCAAGTCTTAAAGGAAAGCCGCTGGCAATCGCGGGAAACCCGAAAGAGAGAAAAGGCATCATCGTTACATGCAGCTACGAAGCCAGAAGCTTTGGGGTGAAAACTACGATGCCTCTATGGGAAGCAAGGAAATTATGCCCGGACCTGATTATTAAAACCCCCAACTTCGATCGGTACCGTGCTGCTTCACGAGGCATGTTCGATATTTTAAGGCAATACTCCGAGCTGGTGGAGCCGGTGTCCATCGATGAAGGGTACATCGACATTACCGATTCATATGAAAAAGGAAGCCCGCTTGAAATTGCCTCCTCCATTCAACACCAAATCAAGAGTCAGTTGGACCTTCCGTGCTCGATCGGGATCGCGCCAAATAAATTCCTTGCAAAGACCGCTTCTGATATGAAAAAACCGATGGGGATAACCGTATTGAGGAAACGGGACATCCCGGGGAAGTTATGGCCGCTCCCTGTAATCGAAATGCACGGCGTCGGGTCTAAAACCGCCGAAAAGCTGGAAACAATCGGTATCGTTACATGCAAAGATCTTGCAATGGCCAACGAAATACAGCTCAAATCTGTATTGGGAATCAACGGAATGCGCTTAAAAGAACGGGCAAACGGGATAGACCGGAGAGTCGTGGATCCTGATTCTATTTATGATTATAAGAGCGTCGGAAATTCCACCACACTCCCGAGGGATACTGCAAACCAGAGTGAACTTCTTTCCACCATTGAAAGACTTTGTGCAAAAGTCTCGCAGCGGCTGCATCAAAAGGACGTCGTGGGCACGACAGTCCAGGTCATGATCAGGGATAAACGCAGGAAGACGATTACGAGAAGCAGGAAGACCGAAAATCCTGTCAGTACGAAAGAGGATCTCTATCAACATGCCAGTCAGCTGTTTTTAAAGCATTGGAACGGAGACCCGGTCCGCTTGCTTGGAGTGACTGCACAGGACTTAATGGAGAAAAATGAAGCGACAGAGCAGCTGGATCTTTTTTCATATGAAAATGCAGCAAAGGAAGAGCCATTGTACAATGTACTCTCTCAATTGCAGGAAAAGTTCGGAAAAGACGCCATTTCAAAAGGCGTCAGGGGAAAAGACAAGAAACCTTCATATGATACAAAACAGGACACAAGTTTTAACAAGGACTTTTTACGCGATTAATGGGCATTCTAAATGATTGATGCGCTCGCAGGGAACGGATGATTTGCATCAGGTCCGTATTCTTGTTAGATTGAAAGGGATTGACTGCGTGTTTAAGAAATGATTTCTATAACCAGTAAAACTCACACAGAAAGGACGTTGACCGAAATGTCTAAGCAAGAAATCGGCGTTATTGGATTAGCAGTAATGGGTAAAAACCTTGCATGGAATATTGAAAGCAGAGGATATTCTGTGTCTGTTTACAATCGTTCCCGTGAAAAGACGGATGAAATGGTGAATGAATCAACAGGAAAGAACGTTGTTCCTACATACACAATCGAAGAATTCGTTAATTCGCTGGAAAAACCAAGGAAAATCCTCCTCATGGTGAAAGCGGGGAAAGCAACGGATGCCACAATCGATCAATTGAAGCCTTTCCTTGAAAAAGGGGATATCCTGATCGACGGCGGCAATACATTCTTTGAAGATACTAGAAGACGTAATCAAGATTTGAGCGAATCCGGCATCCACTTCATCGGTACGGGTGTATCAGGCGGGGAAGAAGGGGCATTGACAGGCCCTTCGATCATGCCTGGAGGCCAGAAAGAAGCGTATGACCTCGTTGCTCCCATCCTTGAAGACATCGCTGCTAAAGTGAACGGCGAAGCATGTACGACCTACATCGGTCCGGACGGTGCCGGCCACTATGTGAAAATGGTCCACAACGGCATTGAATACGGGGATATGCAGCTGATCGCAGAATCTTACTTCCTCATGAAAAACGTACTCGGATTAAGTGCTGAAGAACTGCACGAAGTGTTTGCCGACTGGAATAAAGGCGAGCTCGACAGCTACCTGATCGAAATTACGGCAGATATCTTCACGAAAAAAGATGAGGAAACAGGGAAGCCGATGGTCGACGTGATCCTTGATAAAGCCGGTCAAAAGGGTACCGGAAAATGGACAAGCCAAAGTGCACTTGACCTCGGTGTATCCCTTCCGATCATCACTGAATCCGTCTTTGCACGCTTCATTTCAGCAATCAAAGACGAACGCGTAAAAGCGAGCAAGATCCTGAAAGGTCCTGACGCTTCCGCGTTCAAAGGTGACAAGGAAGCTCTCATCGAATCCATTCGCAAGGCACTTTATATGAGTAAAATCTGTTCATATGCACAAGGATTCGCCCAGATGCGTTCAGCGAGCGATGAATATGATTGGAACCTTCAATACGGTGATATCGCCATGATCTTCCGCGGGGGCTGCATCATCCGTGCCCAATTCCTGCAAAAGATCAAGGAAGCGTATGACCGTGAATCAGGCCTTGCCAATCTGCTGCTTGATCCTTACTTCAAAGAGATCGTGGAAAGCTATCAATATGCACTGCGCGAGGTCATCTCGGTTGCCGTTCAAAACGGTGTTCCGGTACCTGGATTCTCTGCTGCTCTTGCTTATTATGACAGCTACCGCACAGAGACGCTTCCTGCAAATTTGATCCAGGCTCAGCGTGACTACTTTGGTGCACATACCTATCAGCGCGTTGATAAAGAAGGTACTTTCCACACCGAGTGGATGAAATAAGAATAATAGTAAAAGCCCCGCTGAATCAGCGGGGCTTTTTTGATGTTTCTTTATATTAACATTGGTCTACATCTAAATTCGCAATCGGCCACCAGTAGTAACCGTCTTTTGCCAGAAGATTATCGGCAGCTTTTGGTCCCATAGAACCGGACTCATAGTTAGGGAACTGTTCATCACGCGTCTTTTCCCATACTTCGGAAATTTTGTCGACGAATGCCCAGGAGAGTTTCACTTCATCCCAGTGGGTGAAATTCGTTGCGTCCCCGCGCATGCAGTCATGCAGAAGTTTTTCATATGCTTCCGGGGTGTTCATTCCGTCGACGCTGTTATTGGCGAAGTTCAATTTAACAGGAGTCGTTTCAATATTCTGTCCAGATTTCTTCACATTCAGGTGCAGGGTGATCCCTTCTTCCGGCTGAATGTGGATGACAAGCAGGTTCGGCGCCAATGGCTTATCGGTATTATAGTAAAGGTTCATCGGGATATCCTTGAATTGAATCACGATTTTCGTGGACTTTGCAGCCATCCGCTTCCCGGTACGGATATAGAACGGCACGCCTGCCCAGCGGAAATTATCAATCATCAATTTTCCGGCTACAAACGTCTCAGTATTGGAATAGTCGTCCACATTTTCAGCTTCCCGATACCCTTCGACAGTCTGTCCTTTTGAAGTGCCGGGACCATACTGTCCACGAACAAAATAGTCCTTCACTTCATCCTGTTTGAATGGACGGAGGGCCCTTAACACCCGGACCTTTTCACTTCTGATCTCTTCGGTAGTCAGTTTGATCGGCGGCTCCATTGCCAGGAGTGCGACCATTTGAAGCATATGGTTTTGCACCATGTCCCTCAGTGCACCGCTTTTTTCATAATATCTTCCGCGTTCTTCCACACCCAATTCTTCAGAAGAAGTTACCTGGATGTTTGAGATATACCGATTATTCCATAACGGCTCGAACATGGCATTCGCAAAACGGATGACTTCGATATTCTGCACCATTTCTTTACCGAGATAGTGATCGATACGATAAATTTGATCTTCTGAAAAGGATTCGCGAATATGACTGTTCAGCTGTTCAGCAGACGGCAAGTCATGTCCAAATGGCTTTTCGATGACCAGGCGCTGGAAGCCTTTCGTATCGGTCAACCCTTGTGTCTTCAGATCTTCCGTGATCGTACCGAAGAATTCCGGTGCCATTGCCAGGTAGAAGATTCGATTTCCTTTCAGCTGATAATGTTCATCCAATTCCTCCGACAATTGTTTCTGAGCCTGATAAGAATCACTGTTTGACAGATCATTTTGCTGATAGTAAAAATGAGAAACGAATCCCTCGATGTTTTCCTGGCTGCCCAGTGCATTATGTACGGACGTTCTTACATGCTCTTGGAATTCCTCTTTCGACCAGTCACGGCGTCCGACACCGATGACGGCAAACTGTTCCGAGATTTTTCCTTTTCGGAATAAATGATAAAGGGATGGATATAGTTTTCTTTTTGCTAAGTCCCCCGTAGCTCCAAAAATAGTGATCAGAGAAGAGGGTGTATTAGTATTTTTCACAGTCATGACCTCACTTTATCTAGTTGCTTATCTGTCTTAATTGAATGGTTTCTTCTTATTTATTATCTATTACAATTACTTAATTTTAAAGATTAAACAGGTATTTAGCAAATCATTTGCTGATAAGCTTATGATTGGGAATGTTTTGGGATTTTTTTGCCGGTTTCCGGGGAGCAGTGATTCCATTGCAAAATCATCATCGTCTTTATGGTGGCTTTATTTTCAAAACTTATAACAAGTTATCTGCTGAAGGATGAAGCGTCACCTGAATGCATCGCAGCAAAGGGATTCAATCCGTAAAATATGCTATGATAAGGATACCAATCGTAAGCAGGCGGGAGTGAAAAATGTGGAATTGTTATTTTTAGGCACGGGAGCCGGTGTGCCGGCAAAACTCCGCAATGTAACAAGCATTGCTTTGAAATTACTGGAAGAAAGAGGGGGCGTGTGGCTGTTTGATTGCGGTGAAGCCACTCAGCACCAGATTTTACATACAAGTCTCAAGCCCAGAAGAATTGAAAAAATCTTTATCACCCATCTTCATGGGGATCACATATACGGACTCCCCGGCCTTCTTGGGAGCAGGTCGTTTCAGGGAGGGGAATCGGAGCTTGTCGTCTATGGACCAAAAGGGATCAAAGAGTTTATAGAAGTCTCTTTATCAATCAGCCAGACCCACCTGAAATATCCACTTGAAATAGTGGAAGTGGAAGAAGGGATTGTTTTTGAAGATGAAAGTTTCAGAGTGGAGGCGAAGGAACTTGAGCACGGTCTTCAGTCGTTCGGCTATCGAGTGGAGGAAAAGGATAAGCCCGGTGAACTTCAGGTGGATCATTTGAAGGAGAGGGGGGTGAAGCCCGGGCCAATCTATAAGAGGCTGAAATCGGGCGAAGCAGTGGTGCTTGATGATGGGAGCATCGTCGACGGAAAAGAGTATATAGGCCCTTCCATTCCGGGTCGCGTGGTCACCATACTCGGGGATACACGAACCTGCAGGCCTGCATACGAGCTTGCAAGGTCGGCTGATGTCCTGGTTCATGAAGCGACATTCAATAAAGATCAGGAAGAAATGGCTTATGAGTATTTTCATTCTACAACCGAACAGGCCGCACAGACAGCCGCAGAATCCGGGGCGAACGTCCTGTTCCTGACCCACATCTCTTCCCGGTTCGCAAAAGAATCCTGGCCGGAGTTGCAAAGAGAGGCAAGGGAAACCTTTCCTGAAAGCTACATAGCAAAAGACTTTTTGGAATATACGATACCAGTGAAAAAATAGGAGAGAGGAGACCCTGTCATGAAAACCATCTATATTGTCCGTCACGCCAAGGCTGAAGGTCAGGCGTTTCATGCATCTTTGACAGCGGAAGGGGAGGAGCAGGCGCACCGCCTCTCTTCCTTCCTGGGGAAATATCCGATTGAAGCGATTTATTCCAGCCCTTTCAAGCGAACGCTGCAAACCATCCAGCCATTCTCAGATTGCAGCGGGATCCCTGTTCAGGAAGATGAGCGCCTGGGTGAGCGGATCCTCAGCGCAAAAGATCTTCCGGACTGGAAGGACAGACTGAGGGAAACCTTCGAGGATTTCTCACTTGCCTTTCCCGGCGGAGAATCGAATGAACAGGGGATGGCACGCGCTTCTTCTTTTATTGATGATGTCCTGAAAAGAAAAGAAGATCACATTGTCGTCGTGAGTCATGGAAACCTGACGACTTTGCTTCTTCGCTACTTCGACGAAAAGTATGGATACGATGAACTGTTCGCATTGAGCAACCCTGATGTGTATCTTGTGACAGCGGGAGAAGGGGAGGTCCGGCGGATTTGGGATGCGTGATTACAGGCGGGCCGTCTTTCGCAGACGGCCGGTTTGGGAATATTAAAAGGATGCTTGGTTCAGAGCGGAAGTGAAACTGCTCATCCAAGCATCCTTTTTATGTCCCACAGGGTTGATTTGATATAAGAACAAAAGATTTTTGACTATTTTGGGTTGAACCTATTACATTTTTGATGTTTCGGTCAGGGTTTAGGAGGGGATCTGTCCCGGTCAGATGTTTTATGATCCATTTCCCGGATTTATGATCCATTCTGCAAATATATGATCCATTTCCAGAATTTATGATCCATTCCAAAAATATATGATCCATTTTCCAGATTTATGATCTTTTAATAATAATTATAAATAACTTGACCTGAATCGGAGGGGCTATCATAAAAGAAAACCGAGCAGAACCTGCTCGGTTTTCTCACGGAAGAAGACCTTCTTAGCTTGTCGTTCGTCCCAGAACGAGCCGCCTCCGCTTTTCTAATGTGCAGCTCCGGCGGCCAGCCCCTCGAGACGTTTCAGTCCGTCCACTGAAGTCAAAGAACGACTTCGCTTGCCGGACTTCCAACGCTTGTCGGGGCTGAACGGGCCACCTCCGCTTTCTATTGTCCAGCTCCAGGGCTTAGAGGCACAGGTCATAAGCCAAATCGTCCAAGAAAGAAAAAAATGCCTTCCCGTCCGCTTCGTCTTATGCCCCCTCGCCTCCGACCAAAGCCCTTCCGCTTTTCTATTGTCCAGCTCCAGTGGTCTGCTCCCGTTTGAAAATTAACCTTAGGCTTTTGAGGCAAAGAGCGCCTCAAAGCCTAAGAACATTTTTCAAAGGGAGCAAAACGCCCACTTCCGCTTTTCTAATCACCAGCCCCGTTCATACTGCTTCGGTGCTTCGATCTCTTCGTTCAGTTCGCCAGCTGCGGTGCGCGGCCAGTATGGGTTCCTCAGCAGTTCCCTTCCGAGGAGGATCAAGTCTGCGCGGTCATTCTGGAGGATTTCTTCCGCCTGGAGGCCGGAGGTGATTAGTCCGACGGCTCCTGCAGGTATACCGGCCCCTTCTTTGATGGTTTCGGCAAGCTTCACCTGATATCCCGGATAAACCGGAATCCTGGCCGGAACGACTGCCCCGGAGCTTACGTCGATCAGGTCGACCCCCTGATCCTTCATCCATTGTGAAAATACCACATAATCCTCTGCGTCCAGTCCGTCCTCATGGTAATCCTTTGCCGATACACGCACGAGGAGCGGGCCGTCCCAGACTGTTTTTATGCCGTCAATCACTTCACGGAGGAAGCGGTAGCGGTTTTCAGCAGATCCTCCATATTCATCGCTGCGCTTATTCGAGAGCGGTGACAGGAACTCGTTGATGAGGTACCCGTGGGCACCATGGATTTCGATGACATCGAAACCAGCCTTCTTGGCCCTTTCCGAGCCTTTCACGAATGCGGTGATGGTTTCTTTGATATTATCCGCTGACATTTCCAATGGGGTTTTCATATTCTCATTGAAAGGGATTGGAGAGGGAGCGATGATGTTACCTTCCAACACAGCTTTTCTGCCGGCGTGCGCCAGCTGGATCCCTGTCTTCGCCCCTTGCTCCTTGATAAGGCTCACAAGTTCGCTCAACCCTTCAATGTGGTCGTCGCTCCAGATGCCGAGGTCCTGCGGGGAAATCCTGCCCTGCGGTGTGACCGCGGTCGCTTCCTGTATGATCAAACCTGTACCGCCGACAGCCCTGCTCACATAATGGGTGCGGTGCCAGTTTTCCACTTTCCCATCTTCATTATGGGAAGAGTACATGCACATCGGTGCCATCACGATACGGTTTTTCAGTTCAATATTCTTCAATGTATACGGTTCGAACAGTTTTGATTTCAATGCAAAAAATCCCCTTTCACCTATATTTCGAGTGCCTAAATAATAATGCGTTTTCATTATATCAGCAGCATTTTAGTGAAGAAAGAAATTTGCTTTTTACTTTACCCGGTTCAATCTCAATTCTTTTCCCATTTCCTGAGAGCGGTTCTTTGCTGCATCGACACAATGTGTAAAGGCTTCGCTTACTCCATATTGTTCAAGGACACTGATGCCTGCTTCCGTCGTTCCGCCCGGGCTGGTTACATTCTTTCGAAGAATTTCAGCTTCGAGACCGGATTTCTCAAGCATCACGGATGCACCTGAAATGGTTTCCTTGATCAAGGCTTTTGCCAGTTCACTGTGCAGTCCCAGGTCCACCGCCGCTTTTTCTATTATCTCTGCGACATAATAAATATAGGCCGGTCCGCTTCCTGATACGGCTGTGATCAAATCCATCTGTTCTTCCGGGACTTCCACCGCCAAACCGACCGAAGAGAAAAACTTCATCGTCCATTCCCTCTGCTTTTCTGAGAGGGATCCATTACATGTGACGGCCGTTGCGGATCGTCCAACTGAAGCACTCGTATTCGGCATCGCCCTGGCAACCGCTCCGTTGAATGCCAGAGCTTCCCGGATCTGTTTGATGCTAATGCCCGCAAGAACAGAAATGATAAGTGTATCACTGGTCAAAAAACGCTTGACGGCAGGAGTTGCACCATGGAAATCCTTTGGCTTCATGGCGAGGATGATCACGTCGAATGGTTCATGTGAAGGGAGATGGTCATGCACCCCATTTACGCCGAAATGGTTTGTTACTTCTGTCAGCAGCTGACCGTTCGAGCGGTTTGTGACAAATACGCTTTCTTTCTCCAAAACCTTTGCTTCAAGGGCCCCGTTTAATAAGGCATATGCCATTGACCCGGCTCCGACAAACAATGTCTTCATTTACTATTCCCTCCTTATGAAAAATGCTGCAGCAAAACCTTGCTTGAAAAAACAAAAGACCCCTTCATCCATAAAGGACGAAAGGGTCATGCTTCCGTGGTACCACCTTGTTTTATCCACCGGAAAAGCCGGGGGATACACTTGATTTCCATGTAACGCTGGAGACGTTCTATTTTAAAGACGCTCTAAAGGCAGGTTCACAGACAAAGTGGACGACAGTGCCTTCCAGCCTGACGGGCACCGTTCTCTTGCGTCATTCATCTGTTACTATTCTTTATCATCGCTTTACCAATATGTTATAGGTGATTATCTTAAAAAAGCAGCTTGTCTGTCAAGTGCTTATTTCAGTATATTCACAAGATAAGAAAAATGACAAAGAAAGGAATAAAATGTACACTATGAAATGAAGGATCATTCATTTTTCATGATCGAATAACTGGAATGTGGTGAAACCATGACAACAGCTTTTGTAAATAATATTGCTAAGATTACATTGTCAACTCCGTATGCGGTCGGGGACGTCAATGTCTATTTGATAAAAGGGGACGTGCTTTCCCTGATGGATGCCGGTCCGCTGACGGATACCGCATGGGAACAGCTGAAATCCGCGCTTGGTTCTTTGGGCTATTCAATTGAGGATATCGAACAGATCATCCTTACCCATCATCATCCCGACCATGCAGGGTTGCTCGAAAGATTCCCGGATTCCGTGAAAATAATCGGCCATTCATATAACCGGTACTGGATCGACAGAGATAAATATTTCCATAGATTCTATGACCGTTTTTTTCATCAATTGGGGAAGGAATCGGGACTTCCGGATGTTTACCTGGATGCAGTCCCCAAATTCAAAAGCCCGCTGAAGTATATGGGGAACAGGGCACTGGACAAAGTGATAAAAGAAGGGGACGCCTTACCGGGTCTGCCTGGGTGGCGGATCATCGAAACACTCGGCCATGCCCAGAGCCACCTTTCTTTTTACCGGGAAAGTGACGGGGTGATGATCGCCGGCGATCACATCCTCGCCCATATCTCTCCCAACCCGATCATCGAACCGCCCTTCGAGGGAGGGGGCAAGCGGACAAAGCCTCTCCTTCAGTACAATGATTCTTTAAGGAAGTTAATGGATATCCCCATTTCATATGCTTATACAGGACATGGGGAGGAAGTCGATCATGTACATTCCCTGATCCCGAAAAGACTTACGAAACAGGCGGAAAGGGCAGAGGGGGTCCTCGGGTTGATCCGCGGGAAGCAGCAGACTGTTTTCGATATTTGCAGGCTCCTGTTTCCTTCGGTTTATAAAAAGGAACTCGGTCTTACCTTGTCAGAAACAATCGGCCAATTGGATTATCTGGAATCCCTCGGGTCAATCAGGAAAGAAAAACAAGGGGATACTTTTTACTACCATGCATAATCGAGGTGAGGGAAATGAATAACAGAATCAAAGGAAAGAATATCATCATCACAGGCGCATCGGGGGGAATCGGAGAAAGAATGGCCTTGAAAGTGGCTGAGAACGGAGGGAACCTGGCCTTGATCGCCCGCCGTCTTCCGCGTCTGGAGGAGCTGAAGCAAACGATCGAGGACCGCTTCCAATCAAAAGTGGAAATCTACCCGCTTGATGTTTCCGACTACGAAGAAATTCCGGGCGTTTTTCAAAAGATCCTGAATGATTTCGGAAAAGTCCACGGTCTCATCAACAATGCAGGATTCGGCATCTTCAAAGAAGCGCATGAGGTTCCTTTTGCAGAAGTTAAGGGCATGTTCGAAGTGAACGTCCTGGGCCTGATGGCATGTACGGGAGAAGTCCTGTCCCATATGCGAGAACAGGGATCCGGCCACATCATCAATATAGCTTCGCAGGCTGGAAAATTTGCCACGCCTAAATCGAGCGCCTATTCGGCGTCGAAACATGCGGTTCTCGGTTACACCAACAGCCTTCGGATGGAAGCGGTAAGATACGGGGTGAGGGTCACAGCCGTGAATCCCGGGCCGATCGCCACAGACTTCTTTTCCATTGCCGATGAATCAGGCACATACGTGAAAAATGTCGAGAAGTGGATGCTGAAGCCTGATTTTGTAGCAGAAAAAGTGGTGGACGCCCTCTTCACAAACCGCCGGGAAATCAATCTGCCGCGCTGGATGAATGCAGGAAGTGTCATCTATCAATTGATTCCATCATTTGTCGAAAAAGTGGGAAATAAACTTTTTTTCAAAAAATAGTGAAACCAAATAGTACTTTAGTACGTCTAATCTAACAAGGAGGGAGTCGAGTCTATGAAAAAACAACCTGTACTATTCATGCTGTGTGTCTTTTTTCTTTTATCCGGATGTAATGCTTCCGGGGTCGGCAAGCCTCAGCAAGATGAAGATTTCATAGGCTTTGCGACTGATATAGACATTTCGAATAATAAAGTACTGATCAATGACATATGGTTTTCATTCGATAAACAGACAAAGTTTCATTCAGATAAAAAGAAATCGTTACATAAAGAGAGTCTAAAAATCGGTCAGAAGGTAAAGGTGAAGTATGACGGGGTGAAGGGAGAATCTTTTCCCGGCAGTGCAGCAGCGCGGCAATTCATCCTGCTGACCGATGAACAAAGCGAAAAAGAAGGGGACGCCGTCGAGCTTGTGGTGAATGACCCCCGTTTTTCCCAGGTTGTCGTGCAGTCGATGGAGAAAAATCCGACAGGGATGTATTCCCTGCGCTTTACAGACTTAGCCCTCAACCGCGATGTCCACGTGCTTATCAGCATTGAAGACAAACGCGTAATCGTACCCATTAACACATCTGCCAATGAATGAAAGAGCGGCCGGCAAACCGCTCTTTTTTTCGTGCAATGATCCTTCAATCGGCTGCAGCGGCAAGCAAAGGTTTTCCATCTTCCTTCAAGTCTTTACGAATCTCCCCTGTCATCTCCACTGGATTATTCAAAAGAAAATGAGGGTATGCATCATTGAACAGGGAAATTTTCCTTGTCCAGTAAATTTGATGCCTATTTTTTCTTTTTCGTGGGAAACTAGGATCATCTAAGGGAAAGAAGGATGTGAATGTATGACGGGAATATTGTTAGCCCTCATCCCCGCGGTCGCATGGGGGAGTCTTGTGTTTGTAAGTGTCAAGCTCGGGGGGAATGCCTACAGTCAGACGGTCGGGATCACGATCGGCTCCCTGCTGTTCGCTGCAGGTATTTTCCTTTTTAAATCACCTGAATTATCGATGCTTGTCTGGAGTGTCGGCTTTATATCGGGTGTATTTTGGTCAGTGGGCCAGGTGAATCAGCTGGCAAGTGTCAAGTTTATCGGGGTTGCAAAGACCGTACCTATTTCTACAGGGATGCAATTGATCGGTACGACTCTTTTTGGGGTATTGGTATTCAAAGAATGGACGACCACTGAAACCATCATGCTTGGAAGCGGGGCTGTCATTGCGCTTATCATCGGCGTCATCCTGACTTCCTACACCCAGAATTCCGAAGACAAAGACAATCAGCAATTGAAAAAAGGGCTTCTGACACTGTTTATTTCAAGCCTTGGATATATTGCATATGTCGTCGTCGTCCGCTGGTTCGAAATCGACGGCTGGGAAGCCGTTTTACCGCAGGCCATCGGAATGTTCATCGGCGCGGTCGCCATTACCATCAGGCATAAGCCATTCAATAAATATACAGCCAGGAACATCTTGACCGGGCTCATGTGGGCAGCCGGGAATCTGGGGCTCTTGCTCGCACTGCCGAGAATCGGTGTGGCCACAAGTTTCTCATTGTCCCAGACGGGAATCGTGATCTCAACAATCGGAGGCTTGTTCTTCCTGGGTGAAAAGAAATCGAAGAAACAAATCCTGCTTGTGATTGCAGGATGTATCCTGATCATCATCGGCGGCGTATTGCTTGGCTTTACGAAAGAATAGTCCGGGCAGCGTGGACTCATTGAAAAATAAAGGAGGAAATCATATGTATGCTGATTTACAAGGGAAAGTGGTCATTATTACAGGAGCTGCCACAGGGATCGGAAAGGCGATTGCCAAACGGTTTGCAGAGGAAAAGTGCAAGGTGGTCATCAATTATTTCAGTGAAGAAGAGAATCCGGAAGAACTGCTGAAGGAAATCGAACAGGGCGGGGGCACCGCATCCATCATCCAGGGGGACGTAACAAAAGAGGAGGATGTCGAAGCTTTTGTCAAATTCGCCCATGATACATATGGCAGCCTCGATATCTATGTGAATAATGCAGGAATTGAAAATGAAGTGCCTTCGGAAAGGCTGTCACTTGAAGATTGGAACAAGGTGCTGAATACCAATCTGACCGGAACATTTCTCGGCTGCCGTGAAGCGGCGGAGTATATGCTGAAGAATGACATAAAGGGGTCCATCATCAATATTTCTTCCGTTCATGAAATCATTCCGTGGCCGCATTTTGTCCATTATGCTGCCAGCAAAGGAGGAGTGAAGCTTTTGATGGAAAGCCTGGCATTGGAATTCGCCCCTGACGGCATCCGTGTCAACAACATAGCCCCCGGCGCCATCGATACCCCGATCAACGCCGAAAAATTCTCCGACCCGGAGAAGAAAAAAGGTGTTGAAAAACTGATACCGCTGGGCTACATCGGCGAACCCGGACAAATTGCTTCCTGTGCTGCATTTCTGGCCTCGGAACAGGCAGGCTACGTGACAGGGACGACACTGATCGCAGACGGCGGGATGACGAAGTACCCGGGATTTCAGGCCGGGAAGGGATAATGTTTTCCAGGTTGGCATGAGGGTCTGTCCTTTAATGGGGGCAGGCCTTTTTTTGGCGGCTCTCCGGCTATCCGTTCTTTGGTGGATTTCTTCAGGAGACTTCCTCTTGTGTTCGATTTTTACTCCATTCCCAATAATTTAAGTTGAAAGCGAACGTATATTCGTATAAAATCATACATATAATAAAAGAGAACGGACGTTCGCAGTGATAAGGAAGGAGTGAGAAGGATGACTGTCGACTACAGCGGGCTGCCGCATCACAAGATTTTATGCATCGATATGAAGAGCTTTTACGCCAGCTGTTCGGCTGTCATGCTCGGCCTCGATCCGCTCGAATGCCACTTGGCGGTTGTCGGGGACCCGGACAGGCAGGGAAGCATTGTGCTCGCTGCATCTCCCAGGTTAAAGAAGGACTTTGGCATCAAGACCGGATCGAGGATGTTCGAAATCCCAAAGGATCCCCGCATCAGGCTTGTGGAGCCGAAAATGGCCACCTACGTACGCATTTCCACTGAAATCACCCGCTTGTTTCATCGCTATGTCCCGAAAGACGCCATCCATACGTACAGCGTCGATGAAAGCTTCATCAAAATCGACGGGGCCACCCATCTGTGGGGGGACGCCATGACCATCGCCCGTAAAATCAAAGATGATATGGAAAGGGAGTTTCAGCTGCCGTGTGCGATCGGCATCGGGCCGAATCTGCTTCTATCCAAACTCTGCCTCGACCTTGAAGCAAAGAAGGAGGGAATTGCAGAGTGGAAATATGAAGACGTGCGGAAAAAGCTTTGGCCCCTGTCCCCTCTCAGCGAGATGTGGGGAATCGGCCGCCGTCTTGAAAAGACGCTCAACCGGATGGGGATCTTCTCGGTCGGGCAGCTCGCGCAGTATGACCTCGGGAAACTGGAAGCGAAATTCGGGGTGATGGGCAACCAGCTGTATTATCATGCCTGGGGTGTGGACTTGTCCGAGATCGGGGCGCCGATCATGGAAGGGCAGATCAGCTTCGGCAAGAGCCAGATCCTTTTAAGGGACTACAAGGAAAGGAAGGAAATCAAGTCGGTCATCCTTGAAATGTGCGAGGAGGTGGCCAGGAGGGCGAGGACGCACCAGAAGGCCGGACGGACCGTCAGTTTCGGGATCGGATACAGCCGGGAGGAATTCGGGGGCGGGTTCCACCGGTCGCGGACAGTCGATGAGCCGACCAATATCACGATGGACCTGTACAGGGTCTGCCTCGAGCTTTTCGAAGAGAATTATAACGGAAAGACTGTCCGGAAAATATCCATTGCCCTTTCGAATATTGTTGAAGATGAAACGATGCAGATTTCCTTATTCGAGCCGAAACGGTGGGAGAAGCGGGAATTGGGATATGTGGTGGACAGGATCCGCCGCAAATATGGATCGGCTTCCCTGCTCAGGGCAGTATCCTATACGGAGGCGGGAACGGCAAGACATCGTGCGCGTCTGGTCGGGGGTCATAAATCGTGATGAAATCCAGGAGGTGAGCAAGTGATACGGGACCGCGGAAGAATCAAATGGACGTCCATGATGCTCCCGGAGCATGTAAAATTATTACGGGACTGGGCGAAGGAAGATACGTACGAAAAGAAAAAAGAGCTCGATGAACAAGAATTGGAAATATTGAACGAAACAGTGGCGGAAGCAATGGAGTTTGGGAAAGCCGTAGCGATCACCCACTATGTGAATCATCGTCATGAACTGCTCGTCGGCCTCATCCATCACGCCGATTCATTGGAAGGGAAGCTGCACGTGGTGGACAGCGACGGGAAAGTCCGCTATATCCCCTTGACAGGCATCTCGGACATCCGCTTTTTTGAAGAAGGCTGAAGAAAAGAGAGGCTGAAGGCCTCTCCGGTTTAAAGGATTATTCCTCGTCCAGCACTTTCTCAGCACGTACACAGGATTCGAATTTCCCCTTGTGGGACGCGTCGCAGAACGGCATTTTAGCAGACAGGCCGCAGCGGCACAGAGAGAAGACCTGCTTCGTAGGAAATACATTTCCGTCAGCATCGATCAGCTCCACATCCCCGCTTACACGAAGAGAACCGTTATCATTGACTTTGATTTGAGCTTTTGCCATGAAAAACCACCCTTTCTATAAAATACAAAAGTTTCCCCATACTGATAGTAAAGTGAAAAAGGGAAAAATGCAATATAATAAAAGGAAGCAAAAAAATATGATAGGATGGAGGGGAGGAGGAAGTCACATGAATATTCAACTTACAGATGCAGCAGCAGAAAAGATAACCGAGAAAACAGCAGGCCAAATAGGCCATTTGAAATTGAAATATGACATAGACGGGTGCGGATGTGTAGTGTCAGGCGTCCCGACCTTATGGTACGTATCAGAACCCGATGAAATTGACGATGTGACAGTCGAGACCAATCATTTTCCGATTTTGGTAGAAAAGTCGAAAACGGTTTTCCTTGACGAAGAGCTGAAAATCGATTTTTCTACAGCCAGTAATACGTTTCAACTGAAAAGTCCGGGACAGATCCTCAACGGAAGGATGAACTTCATCCTGTACCCTGGAGAATAGAGAAAAAGCCGGTCCTCAAAGGGAACCGGCTTTATTTTCGTTCAAGAGCCTTTCATACATTTCCGCGATGGCTGCCCCGTTTTTCCAGCAGTCGCTCCCGTCTTCGGTACACCAGCAGGCAGACAGCACCGAGTGGCAGAATCCGTAGGAAATCAGTCTTTCATAGGAAAGGGAAAGAAGGGAAGAGAAGGCTGCCGTCCTGAATTTCAAAAGTTCATAAGGATATTCATGGTCCTTCCAGTGATTCAGGGTGTACTGGATGCAGTCGTATTCCCGCTCCCCGATCAGTCCTTTGGGATCGATGGCCGTCCAGCCCGCCGATCCGGAATAGAGGATGTTCTCATGGTGCAGATCGCCGTGAAGCAGGTATCGTTCCTGTGAAGAACTGAGGAGCCTGTGGAAAAGTGACTCTGCCTTTGAAATCATCTTCTCCGGCAGGGGACCGTTTCCGTCCTTAAAGCGGGATTTATAACGTCTGATGCCTTCCGACCAGGCTTCGACATCGGGAAACGGATGGGAAGTTGAAGGCTTGTGCCACAATTTTTCCGCAATAGAAGCGAAAATCTTTAACTGCTTCATTTCATCCTTCAAGGAATGAAGGGCATGGCCGGGCTGTATATGCGTCAAGATCATCCAGCCTGCTTCCAGATCCGAATCAATGACTCTCACCATGGCATCACCCGCGAACTCGCGGAGTGCATGGAACTCATTGGAAAACTCTTTATTGGAATATCCCATTTTTAATACCGCAGAAGTACCGTCCGGGAGAACGGCGGGAACCACAAAGTTATAGCTCAGGGAAAAAGGTTCGCCGAGTGACAGGCTGAGTTTTTCCTGAAGGGAAAGAATGGTTTGCTCTGCCTGTCCGACCCAGGCCGAACCCTTGTCTCCATACATCGCTTCCATTTTTGCTTGAAAGTATTCGGGGATCATTTACTCTGCCTCCCTTCCATAGTCCACAACTTCATCAAGGAAGTGCTGAACCACGCCGTCATACTTTTCGGGATCTTCATTGTAGGATTGGGCATGGGTGCCGCAGAAGTTAAGATGCATCATTTTCGGTCCCGGCTTCTTGTGAAATAAATCTTCCGTCATTTTCGGCAGGATATAATCATCCTCCATGCTGTGGATGAACAGGACAGGCTTATGGATATTCCCGATGACCGAAATGGGGGATAGTTCCTTTAATGAATAGCCCTCGCGAAATTTTAATGTCCGGCTTACGAGGGGCAGCAGGAATCGCGCAGGAATTTTCAGTTCCACGCTCATCCTGTAGGCAAGCTGTTCACCGAAATCGGAATACGGGCAATCTGCAATATAAAAGTCCGCCCGGTCCTCGACACTGCCCCCGTAGAGAAGGATGGTGGCTGCCCCCATGGACTCACCGTGTATGCCGAAAAAGACATCTTCACCTTCCCGGCGGATCAATTCATCGACGACGGCTTTTAAATCGAATTTTTCGTAATATCCGTAGCTGGTCGACTTCCCGCCGGATTTCCCGTGCCGCCGGTGGTCATAGATGATGGCATTGAATCCTTTTTTAATGAACAGATTCATATATTTAATGGAATTAAGCTTGTTTTCAGTAACACCATGCGCAAAGATCATATACCTCTTATGCGGGTGGGGAGTGACGAAAACAGCATTGAGATCATATCCGTAAGGCGAGGGGATGTACACTTCTTCTTTAGGGAGCGCATCAAACTCTTCCTGGATGAGCCGGAGTGCATCGATTTCCCTTGAACGAACCGATTTTTCATCTTTCTTGGGAAGGTACAGGAAGGTATTCGTAATGAAATAGCCCAGCCCGCCGATCCCGAGGGCGGACAGGAGGCCGCCTATCAAATAAGATTTTTTCTTCATGATTTCACCTCATAGACTTTCAGCTGTTCTTTCATTTTAACATCAGGAGGAAAGAAGTGGAATTCACAGGGGAGGGAATAAAAAAGAAGCGCACCCAAAAGTTTGGGAGCGCGCTTCTAAAGAAGAATCAAGATTTTGCATTTTGCCCTTTGGTCGGGTGAATCGCTTTATCGAGCTCTTCTGCAGACAGGGTGTTCCTTACAGTATCGCTGTTCGTCTTTCCTTTTTGACTATTTCCCTTTTCGCGTTTTTGACTCATGTTTTCATCTCCTTTGCATTCATTCAATCTTAGAATGCTCGTGGAGCAGGAGCGGTATTCAAACTCTTATTTATTAAGCTCGTAAAGGCGGTAATATCCGCTTTCAACAGGACGGGAGATAAAAGGCTTCACGACATCGATCGCCTGCGAGATCTTTTCGAGGTCGATGCCGGTTTTCACACCCATCTCTTCCGCCATGAATACGACATCTTCGGTGGCCACGTTCCCAGTGGCTCCCGGAGCAAAAGGGCATCCCCCGAGCCCGCCGGCGGAACTGTCAAAGCGGTCCACACCGGCCTGCATGGAAGCAAGGATGTTGGCAAGGGCCATTTTCCTCGTATCATGGAAATGAGCGGTCAGGAGAAGACCGGGCAGTTCACTTTTCAGTAAAGTGAACAGTGCATGGGCTTCAAGCGGATTCGCCCGGCCCACGGTATCCGCTACACTCAATTCATCCACGCCCATATCCGCGAATCTTTTACATAAGGCAAGTGTATCCTCAGGGAGGATCTTTCCTTCGTATGGACAGTAGAAGGCGGTCGAAATACAGGCCCTCACAAAATATCCGCGTTCTTTTAACTCGTTGATGAGAGGTTCAAGGTCATTGAGAGAATCTTCAGTTGTCTTATTAATATTTTTTTGATTGAACGTATTGCTTACCCCGACAAATACAGCCACTGCCCTGCAGCCCGTTTCATAAACACGCTGAAGGCCTCTTTCATTCGGTGCAAGGACGAAATCCCGCGAGTCACTGGTAAGACACGATTCCACTATATCGCCTGCATCCTGCATCTGGGGAACCCACTTGGGAGAGACGAAAGACGTCAGCTCCATTTCCCTGATGCCGGAGTCCTTCAACCGCAATATAAATTCTTTCTTCGTTTCAGTCGGAACAAAGTTCTTTTCATTTTGCAGGCCGTCCCGCGGGCCCACTTCGATAATTGTAATATTTTCAGGTAATTTCAACTTATCCATCCCCCTTGTTATTATTGTAGGAAAATTTCGACAACAAAATCAACTAAATTTTTTAAGAAAGAAAAAGGAAATTGAAGCGTTTACATAGAAAAGGTTTAAGTGGAGATATGTTTGCCTATTCTCTAGTGGAAGGAATTCATGAGAATCAGTCAGAATGGGAGGAAGAGAAATGTCGAACGAAGTGGTAATTGTAAGCGCTGTCCGAACAGCGATCGGGAGCTTTAACGGCTCATTGAAGGATATTTCGGCTCCTGAGCTTGGAGCGGTCGTAATCAAAGATGCCCTTGAAAAGGCAGGCGTGAAAAAAGAAGATGTCGATGAAGTGATCATGGGGAATGTCCTGCAGGCCGGATTAGGTCAAAATCCTGCAAGGCAGGCTTCCATTAAAGCAGGTTTACCCGAGAGTGTACCTGCCATGACGATAAATAAAGTATGCGGATCCGGTTTGAAAACCGTACACCTGGCCACTCAGGCAATCCTTGCCGGGGATGCCGATATCATTGTTGCAGGCGGGATGGAGAACATGAGTCAGGCCCCGTATTTATTAAAAGGGGCAAGGAATGGATACAAAATGGGAGACCAAAAAGTCGTGGACAGCATGATTTCCGACGGCCTGTGGTGTGCGTTCAATGATTATCATATGGGAGTCACCGCTGAAAATCTGTGTGACCGCTATTCCTTATCCCGTGAAGAACAGGATGAATTTGCAGCGTGGAGCCAGGAGAAAGCAAGTGCTGCCATCGAGGCAGGCAGATTCAAGGATGAAATTGTCCCAGTACATATTCCACAGCGCAAAGGGGATCCGGTTGAGTTCAGCCAGGATGAATTTCCGCGCAAGGGCTCCACTGCAGAGAAATTGTCAGGGCTCCGTGCAGCATTCAAAAAGGATGGAAGTGTCACAGCCGGCAATGCGTCAGGAATCAACGACGGGGCGGCAGCTGTCGTAGTCATGTCGAAGAAAAAAGCAGATGAGCTCGGCATCACCCCCCTAGTCACAATTAAGGGGAATGCAAATGCAGGTGTCGATCCAAGCGTGATGGGGATCGGGCCGGTTGCGGCAGTGAAGAAGGTGCTGGAAAAAACAAAGATGAACATGGAAGACATGCAGCTGATCGAGGCAAATGAGGCGTTTGCCGCACAATCATTGGCGGTGGATAAAGAACTTGGATTCAAGCGGGACGCCCTCAATGTAAACGGCGGAGCGATTGCTTTGGGACACCCGATCGGAGCGAGCGGGACAAGGATCCTTGTTACCCTTATCCATGAAATGAAGAAAAGAAAGGTACAGCACGGCTTGGCTACATTATGCATCGGCGGCGGCCAGGGTGTAGCGACAGTCGTTGAACTGCATCAATAAAAAGCAGGCTGAATGACAACTAAGGAGGGAAAACAATGAAACAGGTTTATACTTCATACAGTGAAGCGGTGGCGGATATACAGGACGGAGCCACGCTGATGGTGGGCGGATTCGGTCTGTGCGGAATCCCCGAGAAATTGATCCTTGCACTGGTGGATAAAGGCGTGAAGAACCTGACTGTCATCTCCAACAACTGCGGAGTGGATGACTGGGGTCTCGGTTTGCTGCTGAAAAATAAGCAGATCGATAAAATGATCGGTTCATATGTAGGTGAGAATAAAGAGTTTGAAAGACAGGTATTGTCAGGGGAACTCGAAGTGGAATTGGTGCCGCAGGGGACACTGGCGGAAAAGATCCGTGCTGGCGGCGCTGGCATCCCTGCTTTTTATACGCCTGCAGGAGTGGGGACACCGGTTGCCGAAGGAAAAGAAACACGCACCTTCAATGGTAAAGAGTATCTGCTGGAAGAAGCATATACGGCTGATTTCTCACTCGTCAGAGCCTGGAAAGCAGATAAAATGGGCAATCTTGTTTATAACAAGACAGCGCAGAATTTCAATCCGATGATCGCTGCTGCAGGAAAAGTGACCATAGCTGAAGCGGAAGAAATCGTAGAGATTGGGGACATCAATCCGAATGAAGTACACACTCCAAGCATCTATGTTCAACGATTGGTTCAGGCAGAGCAGGAAAAACGCATTGAAAGAAGAACAGTCAAAGCCTAGAAGGGAGAGTGGAATAGGATGGATCGTGCGAAAATGCGTGAAAAGATCGCCAGGAGAGCGGAAAAGGAAATTCAAGATGGCTTTTATGTGAATTTAGGAATCGGAATGCCGACCCTGGTCGCCAACTATATAACAGAAAACAAGCAGGTTGTACTTCAGTCGGAGAACGGGCTGCTCGGAATCGGGCCATACCCGACGGAGGAAGAGCTGGATGCCGACTTGATCAATGCAGGGAAAGAAACGGTAACTGCCATCCCCGGCTCCGCTTACTTTAACAGTGCGGAATCCTTCGGGATGATCAGGGGGGGACATATCAATATCGCCATTCTTGGCGGTATGGAAGTTGCTGAAAACGGCGACCTTGCCAACTGGATGATCCCCGGAAAGATGATCAAGGGGATGGGCGGAGCGATGGACCTCGTACATGGTGCCCAGCGGATCATCGTCATCATGGAACATGTGAACAAAAACGGGGAAAGCAAGATCCTTAAAGAGTGCACCCTCCCTCTTACAGGGCAGGGAGTAGTTGACCGCATCATCACCGACCGTGCCGTCATGGATGTAACAGAAGATGGGCTGCTTCTGCGTGAAGTCGCGAACGGATTCACCGTCGAAGACATCCAATCGTCAACCGCCGCCGAACTAAAAGTGGCAGAAGACGTCAAACTCGAAGCATACTAAATTAACAAACAAGCCATCCTGAGAGGATTCTTCTTTCTTTCGGATGGTTTTTTATGTTGTAATGATATAGTTAGAAGAGAGTTCGTCGTTTTAAAACTGATCCAGCTTTTGATTAGAGTGCAAGACGAAGACTCCTAACCGAAATGCGGAAGGGCTTTGCTCAGAGGCGGGTGGCATAAGACGAATCGGCCACGAAGACGCTCTTTGCCTTCTTGGTCGGTTTGGCTTATGACATGTGCCTCTAAGCCCTGCAGCTGGACAGTTCCCTTCTCTGCCGAGGGAGGCTAACGGGCTACCCGCGGGAAGCGAAGTCCTGCACGGAAATCAACAGCGGTGATCGAAGAATATTTTATTTACATAGACAGGGGGATCTCCGATGTCCAAAAAAAAGAAACAAGAAGCCGAATTGACATTAAAAAACTCAATCAATGCCGACCTGTTTGAACAGCTCAAAAATAAAAAGAAAGAGCTGGAAAAAGTGGAAGAAGTAAAAAAAGATGAAGATCGGAAGCGTAAAGCGGAAGAAAGAAAACAACGAGAGAAAAACAAATCCTTCGAAGAACTATTAAATGAAAGCGATATGAACTGGCAGAATTATAAGAAGTAAAAGTACTTTCATAAGGAGAAAAAGCTGCAAGGGGAACCTGCAGCTTTTCTATGAAATGCCTTAATCAGCAAACAGCTCTCATTTACAGTTATGGGCGGTATATTCAATTTAAGGGCGAAATTCTTGATTTAAGGGCGGAATCAACAATATAAGGGCGGAATCCTCGAAATAAGGGCGACCTGCCGATTTTTCGACAAAAAACGCCTTCCGCTTCTGCCTACACCAAACTTAATCCCGCCCTCACTAATTTTCATCTCACTATTTTATTCCAAAAAGCAACCCCGCCGGCAGATCCGGCGAGGGTGCTTTGCACCATTCTAATCCCGGTGCTGTTCATATCGTGAAATTTTCGTCAATTGCTCTAACAGCTCCAATTCTTCTGGAGAAAGCGGCGGCCGGTTGACGGCTTCAATGTTTTCTTTCAACTGGCGGGCCGAACTGGCTCCCGGGATGACAGATGCGACCCCGCTGCGGGCAAGGTCATACTGCAGGGCCAGTTCATTCATGCTTCTTGTCTCCGATGCTTTTGAACGGATGGCAGCCAGGGCTTCTTCAAGCTCGGCATAGGAATAATCCAGGTATCCGTCCTTTCTTATTTTATCTGAAGCTTTTGAAAGCATCTTGTCGGAAAGGAGCCCTTTTGCAAGGGGACCCCGTGCAATGATGCTTACTTGATGTTCCTCAAGCAGATCCGTCCATTCCTCAGGACGGCGGTCGAGCAGGCTGTACTGCATCATCACGCTCTGAGTGGAAGAATGGCTTAAGAAACGTTTGATGACATTCGGACGAATCGAAGAAATACCGTATTCACGGATACAGCCTTCTTCTTTCAATTCTTCAAATGCCTCTATACTCTCTTCAAAGTTGTCCTTGATCGTCCCGCCGTGAAGCTGGTATAAATCGATATAATCCACGTTCAGCCTTGAAAGGCTGTCTTTTACTGCCGACTTGATATACTCCTTGGACGGATCCCATCTCCACCCGTCCTTGACATCATTCCACCGGTTCCCGACCTTGGAGGCGATGATCACATCATCCCTCACATCTTTGAGGGCGCTGCCGACGATTTGCTCATTCCTGCCGAAATCATATAAATCAGCGGTATCAAAATAGTTGATGCCGTTCTCAAGTGCCGTCTGGACGATTTCTTTGGCATGCGTCTCGTCGGTGCCGAGCGACATGCAGCCGAGTCCCATTTTTGAAACATATAAATCAGATGCACCAATTTGTCTTTTTTCCATCATAACCGTCCTTTCCATCAATACTTTCACTATCTATTATTTTAACGAAAGAAGGGCCGGTTAAACAAAGGATATGACTTTTTCACTCGGCAGCCGGGTCTTATTCTTTGATAAGTGCAGCCGTCCACTCTTTAACCGTGTCATATTTCCTGCTGTATTCCTTCAGCTTTGCCCTGACTTCCCAAGCTTTTCCGGCAAGAATGACACGGTCTTTCTCTACGATTACCTGCATGAGCGGTCACCTCATCCTTTCTATGAAATATGGTAAAATGTATGAAGGTAACGTGATTGTAAGAACAAGGAGAGTTGTTTAATGAAAAAATTCGAAGAAAAGACGCTTGCGAGTGAAACCATTTATCAAGGCAAGATCATTGATCTGCAAATCGATGAAGTCGAGCTTCCTAATGGAAAGACGTCAAAAAGGGAGCTGATCAAACATCCAGGGGCAGTGGCAGTCATCGCTTTGACACCCGAAGGCAGGATCGTGATGGTGGAGCAATACAGGAAGGCCCTGGAAAAGTCGATCGTCGAGATTCCGGCAGGTAAGCTGGAACCCGGCGAAGAACCTGTCAAAACCGCTGCAAGGGAACTGGAGGAAGAAACAGGATACGGATGTGAAAACCTCCGGCACCTTATTTCCTTCTATACTTCCCCGGGATTCGCTGATGAACTAGTGCATCTTTATATCGCTGAAAACATTACACGGATAGAGGATGCAAGGGGACCTGATGAAGACGAGTTTGTGGACCTGATAGAAGTGACGGTGGAGGAGGCGCTGAATCTCATAAAAGAGAAAAAAATCTATGATGCCAAAACAGCCTATGCCGTACAGTATCTCCAACTTCAGCAGTTTTATAAATAGGCTCTTTTCTCCCATGAAAATACCGGACCTTGGATATTTTCAGATATGTAAATCAAGCTATATATAGTATCAAATGCGAAAAGAGCACGTGTACTTACTACGTTTAAATTCTACATGTTGTACGATAGCAAGACTCTTTTGAAAACAGCCTATATATAAACAGAGAAAAGACGCCCCTTTTAACTGACTTAAGAGGGGCGTCTTTCTATTGGATTTGAATAAACAGCAGCGGCATAAATTGTCCCTTCTTGCATATATTCTACTAATCGGTATCTGGGAGGAGCGTCGTGATGCGCAAAAAAATATCAAATTCAAATCCACTCGTCCAACATGTACAAGCACATTCCTCAATCTATTTATTTGTCATTACATTGTTTTTAATGGGAATCATCTTCGGGGCGATCGTGGTGAACTCGCTGTCTTTTGCTCAAAAAGAAGATTTATATTTTTATTTAAGTAAGTTTTTCAGTGAAATTGAGGGCGGGAGATTCACCTCGGCTGAAGAACTGTTCAGGCAAAGCTTCCTTCACAATGTGAAATATCTCGGTTTGATCTGGATATTGGGAATCTCCATCATCGGTCTGCCGCTTATCTTTGTATTATTGTTTATGAAAGGGGTCGTGGTCGGATTTTCAGTCGGCTTCCTGGTGAATCAAATGGGCTGGAGCGGGTTTCTGCTTTCTTTTGTGAGCGTGTTGCCCCAAAACATCATCATCATCCCTGCTTTCATCTTTATAGGAGTTGTCAGTGCGAGCTTTTCACTCACGCTGATCCGGAAGATTTTTGTCCGGCACAGTTCGTCCCTGCAATTTCAAATCGTTCCCTTTTTATCAAGGTACGTCATTTTCTTCGTGATTGCCGTAGGTATTGTGACCGCCGCCGCAAGTATCGAAGCTTATCTTTCTCCCAATTTAATGGAAGCAGTCATTTCGAAATTGAAATAATCATTCTTAAATGAGAATCATTTTGGTTTCTTGATTATAATAATTTTATTTTGCTTATTCCTCCCTTTTTGATATAATAATATAGACGTTGACGAGGGAGGGAAGGACTATGGAAAGTCGCATTGAACGAATCAAAAAGCTGCTTCATTCCGCCAGCTATAAATTGACACCACAGCGTGAAGCTACTGTACGCGTGCTGTTGGAGCATGAAGAAGATCACCTGAGTGCCGAAGATGTATACCTCCTCGTTAAGGAAAAATCTCCGGAAATTGGACTTGCAACGGTGTATCGCACACTCGAGCTGCTGTCTGAACTGAAAATCGTGGATAAGATCAATTTTGGTGATGGAGTTTCACGGTACGACCTTCGTCAAGAAGGAGCCGCCCATTTCCACCATCATTTAGTTTGCATCGAATGCGGTGCTGTGGATGAAATACAGGAAGATCTGCTTGAAGATGTCGAAAAGATTGTTGAGAGAGATTGGAAATTCAAAATTAAAGATCACCGATTGACCTTTCACGGAATCTGCTCAAGATGCCAGGATAAAGAGGAAGAGTCTGAATAGTAAATGGAAAAGCCCTGAAGAAGCCGGTTATTGTTTCATCTGAAACGATTCTATACATATCTTAAGGGCTTTTTTTAATCTTCCGGAATTTGCTTCTGTCATAGCCGGAAGGCCGGAACCGGTCAGCGTATGAACGATATAAAAGAAGATAAATTATGTCCCCTTTGGTATAAAACAGCCCAAAATCGTCATAGCTTGTATTATAGAGACGGATGGACTGCAGAAATCATATCAAATGGAGGACAGACTTATGAAAAAGGGTCTTGGAGTGGTCTGGCAGACCATTAAAGTATTTATTTTATTTACCGGATCCACAATCCTGTTCTATTATGGAATCATGTGGATAAGTGAAGAGTACGAAGGGTACCACAAATACGATGAGCCGGAGGGAGCCGCGGTGAAAGTGTTCTCTTCCGTCGCGGATGAAGAAAGCCACTGGTACGATCGTTTATTATTTTTTTACATGAACGGGGAGTAATGCAATTTGGAAGATCAAATTAAAGACTATATGCACTTTTTGATCGTTGAGAAAGGGCTCGCGAAGAATACAATTGAATCGTATCAGCGCGACCTGAAGAACTATTCATTGTACCTGGCCAATGTAGAAGAGATTTCAACTTTCAATGAGGTAACGAGGGTCAATATCGTCCAGTTCCTGGGGCATCTGAAGGATCAGGGGAAATCCTCCAAAACCGTAGCGAGGCATGTGGCTTCGATCCGATCCTTCCACCAGTTCCTGCTGAGGGAAAAAAGCGCCGATCAAGATCCTACAGTACACATTGAAACCCCGAAGACCGAGAGGAATCTCCCAAGGATATTGAGTATAGAAGAAGTGGAAGCACTGCTTGAAGCCCCTGAAGAATCGACACCGCTTGGAATGCGCGACAAAGCGATGCTTGAACTTCTCTATGCAACCGGCATCCGCGTAAGTGAGCTCATTTCTCTTAAAATGGAAGATGTCCACCTCACAATGGGATTTGTCCGCTGCATCGGGAAGGGGAATAAGGAGAGGATCATCCCGATCGGAAAGACGGCCATGACGGTCCTTGAGAAATATCTCGAAAATGCGAGGCTGAAATTAAGGTCTAAAAAGCATAAAGATGAACATCTTTTTCTCAATCATCATGGAAAAGGGTTGACAAGGCAGGGGTTCTGGAAAAATCTGAAGGCGCTTGCCAAAAAAGCGAACATTGAAAAAGATTTGACACCTCACACGCTCAGGCACTCGTTTGCCACTCATTTATTGGAAAACGGCGCTGATTTGAGGGCCGTGCAGGAAATGCTCGGGCATGCTGACATTTCAACGACGCAGATATATACACATGTGACCAAAACCCGCTTAAAAGATGTTTATTCGAAATTTCATCCCAGGGCCTAATAAAGAGAGACTTCTTAAAGATTTATCAAACTTTAAGGGGTTCTCTCTTGTTTTTTTTATAACCTAAAAGTAGAATATAGATGTCAGACTTCTGACATGGTCTACACACGATTGATGCGTCAGCGTTAAGGGAATGATACGCACAAGGATGCAAAATGTAACCGCTTTTTTGTTGTGTTATATAGAGATGCGCAAACAAGCAGCTATAAATAGGAGGATTAAAAATGAGCAGCTATACATATAAAAGGGTTCACTTGGTTGTGATGGATTCAGTCGGGATCGGCGAAGCACCTGATGCCGAACTTTTCAATGATCAAGGAACGGACACGCTGGGTCATATCGCTGAACATATGGATGGGCTGAATATGCCGAATATGGCGAAACTGGGCCTTTCGAATATAAAAGAAGTCAAAGGAGTGGAGAAAGCAGATTCTCCGCTTGCTTACTATACGAAAATGCAGGAGGCGTCCGTCGGGAAGGACACAATGACAGGTCACTGGGAAATCATGGGCCTTCATATCGATACGCCGTTCAAGACATATCCAGACGGCTTTCCTGAAAAGCTGATTCAAAAACTTGAGGCGGAGACAGGCAGGACCGTGATAGGAAACAAACCTGCCAGCGGTACTGCGATCATCGAAGAGCTGGGGAAAGAACATATGGAAACTGGCGCGCTGATCGTTTACACCTCTGCAGATCCTGTTCTGCAAATTGCCGCGCATGAAGACATTATCCCTATCGAAGAACAGTATAAAATTTGTGAAATTGCGCGTGAAATTACAATGGACGAAGAATTCCTGGTCGGTCGTGTCATCGCCCGGCCGTTTGTCGGAGAGCCGGGAAGCTTTAAGCGGACATCCAACCGCCATGACTATGCGTTAAAGCCATTTAACCGTACTGTCATGAATGAGCTGAAGGATTCCGGGTTCGATTGTCTAGCGCTCGGTAAGATCTCAGACATTTATAATGGTGAAGGCGTAACGAAGGCAGTCCGTACGAAACACAATATGGACGGGATGGATGTTTTCATCAAAACCTTCGATGAATCATTTACCGGTCTCAGCTTCCTGAATCTGGTCGATTTCGATGCATTATATGGTCACCGCCGGGATCCGGAAGGTTATGGAAAGGCACTGGAAGAATTCGATGCACGCCTTCCGGAGGTATTTGAGAAAATGACGGAAGATGATCTTCTTCTCATCACTGCCGATCATGGAAATGATCCGACGGCACCGGGAACGGATCATACGAGAGAATATGTTCCTCTTCTTGCCTATTCGAAACGCTTCACCAAAGGTGATGAACTCCCGATGAGGGAAACATTTGCAGACATCGGGGCAACTGTGGCAGATAACTTCAATGTGAATATGCCTAAATTCGGTAAAAGCTTTTTAACCCAATTGAAATAAAAGAATCAAACTAGGCTGAACAGTGATAGAGATGAATGGTGGACAGGATTCCGCCATCTCATCTCCTTTTCTGTTCAGCCGAGAAAGAAGGAGTCGGTAAAGATGAATTTTGAAACGATACAAAATGCTGCCAACCATTTAAAAAATCAATATACAGGATCACCGAGGATTGGACTTATCCTGGGTTCTGGACTCGGGGTCCTCGCGGATGAAATCCAGAATGCCGTGAAAATCCCTTATAAAGAGATACCGGATTTTCCGGTTTCCACAGTGACCGGTCATGCAGGACAATTGGTGTTCGGACAACTGTCCGGCCAGGAAGTCGTTGCAATGCAGGGGCGTTTTCATTTCTACGAAGGGTATGGATTTGACAAAGTGACATTCCCTGTCCGCGTCATGAAAGAACTTGGTGTGGAAATCCTTATCGTGACCAACGCTGCAGGCGGGGTCAACGAAAATTTCGAAGCCGGAGATTTAATGTTGATTTCAGATCATATCAATAATATGGGAGGGAACCCTCTGATCGGACCGAACGATTCACGCCTTGGCGACAGGTTCCCGGATATGTCTCAGGCGTATGATAAAGAACTTCGCCAAAAGGCCCGTGAAATCGCGGACGGACTTTCCTTGAAGATTCAAGAAGGTGTTTATGTAGGGAATACCGGTCCTGTGTATGAGACGCCTGCTGAAGTCAAGCTTGTACGTACGTTGGGCGGAGACGCTGTGGGGATGTCAACGGTACCTGAAGTGATCGTTGCCCGCCATGCCGGGATCAGGGTCCTGGGGATCTCCTGCATTTCAAATATGGCTGCAGGAATACTGGACCAGCCGCTTTCGCATGATGAAGTAATCGAAACAACCGAAATGGTGCGCGCTAACTTCCTGTCATATGTGAAGGAAATAGTTAAGTCCATCTAACGTATCGATTCTCCTTATATAAATATGGAGGGGAAAACTAAAATCAATAGAAGTTGGTGAACGAAAAATGAGAATGGTAGATCTTATTGAAAAGAAGCGCGAAGGTAAAGAACTGACAACGGAAGAAATCAAATTTATTATAAATGGGTATACAGACGGGACCATTCCTGACTATCAGGTGAGTGCCCTGACGATGGCGATCTTTTTCAAGGATATGAGTGAAAGAGAACGTGCCGATTTAACAATGGCGATGGTCGAGTCTGGGGATCAGATTGATTTGTCGGCTATTGAAGGGATTAAAGTAGACAAGCATTCAACAGGCGGGGTCGGTGATACGACCACTCTTGTGCTTGGGCCATTGGTGGCATCAGTAGGTGTGCCTGTCGCCAAAATGAGCGGCCGGGGACTTGGTCATACGGGCGGAACGATTGACAAACTTGAAGCTGTAGACGGCTTTCATGTGGAAATTGAAAACGATGAATTCATCCGTCTGGTCAACAAGAATAAATTAGCCGTCATCGGGCAAAGCGGAAATCTTACCCCTGCTGATAAAAAGCTTTACTCATTGCGTGATGTGACAGCAACGGTCAACTCCATCCCGCTGATTGCAAGCTCCATCATGAGCAAGAAGATCGCGGCAGGTGCAGACGCGATCGTGCTTGATGTCAAAACAGGTGCAGGAGCTTTCATGAAAACACTTCAAGATTCCGAAAACCTTGCAAAAGCAATGGTGAACATCGGAAATAACGTCGGAAGAAAAACAATGGCGGTCATCTCTGATATGAGCCAGCCTCTTGGATTTGCAATCGGGAATGCATTGGAAGTAAAAGAAGCGATTGACACCCTCAAAGGTGAAGGTCCGGATGACTTGACCGAATTATGTTTGACGCTCGGAAGTCACATGGTTTTCCTTGCCGAAAAAGCTTCATCCTTAAAAGAAGCAAGGGAACTTTTGAAAAAAGCAATCGAGGACGGTTCAGCCCTTGAAAGCTTTAAGGTTTTCCTTGAATCACAAGGAGGGGATGCTTCTGTTGTCGATGATCCATCAAGGCTCCCTCAAGCTCAATACAAGGTTGAACTTCAAGCGAAGGAAGACGGCTATGTATCGGAAATTATTGCAGATTCCGTGGGTACGGCAGCGATGTGGCTCGGAGCCGGAAGGGCGACCAAGGATTCAGTGATCGACCTGGCAGTGGGGCTTGAGCTGCGCAAGAAAATCGGCGATGAAGTAAAAGCCGGGGAATCACTCGTTACCATTTACAGTAACCAGGAAGATATTGAAGATGTGAAAAACAAACTATATGAAAGCATCAAGGTCTCTTCTGAAAAAATGGACGCTCCAACATTAATTCACACGGAGATCACAGATTAATCATGAAAATTGTAAGCCTTTGTGAAGGGATCATTCCTTTTGCAGAGGCTTTTTTTGGTTGTTCAGGAGAATTAGAGTGATGGCGGGCTAAAGACAGATTGAGTTCGGGATATTTCCGTATTTTTACAAGTGACAGAATTATCTGCAGAATTAAAAGATTAATGGTCAAAATTAAAAGATTAACGGCCTGACTTCGAAGATTACCCTGCCAAATCGAAAGATTCCTCCAGTCCACCTTATGAAACGCCGCCTAAAATAGCACTCAGGACCTCCAATCAACGATAAATCCCGCATCCAGGATGCGTTGATCATGCCTGACGGGCGGGATTCAACCCCAATCCCTTTAAAATGAACAAATAAACAAATCATTTGACTAAAAACACTCTATTCAAAGAAACATAACGGAGCCTGTTTTTAATAAATCGCAAAAGAGTTTACGCCCTGCCCTTATAATTTCATTTTATTTGTATAAAAATGGTTCCTATGGAAAAAATGGTTCTATAAGTATTGAATAAATTGAGAGATTTAGATTGGAGGACAGTAAAATGAAACGTGTTAGTTGTATAATGGCAGCATTCATTCTAATAGCGTCACTATTCCCTTCACTTGGTTTTGCACAGGAAAATAAATCGGAACTCGCACAGGCTGCGAAGTCTGCTGTTTTGATTGAACGGGACACAGGGGCTGTTCTATATGACAAGAATAGTCATGAAAGGTTGGCACCTGCTTCTATGACGAAGATCATGACTATGCTTTTGATCATGGAAGCACTTGAAAAGGGCCAGATCAAATGGGATGACAAAGTCCGCACAAGCGAATACGCCGCTTCTATGGGCGGATCGCAGATTTTCCTCGAGCCCGGGGAATCAATGAGTGTCAAAGAGATGCTGACCGGTATTGCAATAGGGTCAGCGAATGATGCATCTGTAGCGATGGCCGAGCATATTGCGGGAAGCGAAGAGGCATTCGTGGAGAAGATGAATAAAAAGGCAAAAGAGATCGGGTTGAAGGATACCCAATTCCAAAATCCTACCGGCCTTCCTGCAAAAGATCATTACAGTTCTGCACATGATATGAGCATGATGGCTAAAGAGTTGCTCAAATACAATGAAATCACAAAGTTTACAGGCACTTACGAGTCCTACCTGAGAGAAAACACAGAAAATAAGTTCTGGCTCGTCAATACAAATAAACTGGTCCGTTTTTATGATGGAGTGGATGGGTTGAAAACCGGCTTTACGAACGAAGCGAAATACTGCTTGACGGCGACGGCGAAAAAAGGAAATATGAGGGTCATTGCAGTCGTATTCGGTGCCTCCACACCGAAAGAAAGAAATAGTGAAGTGACCAAGATGCTTGACTATGCTTTCAATCAATACCAGACCAAACCGATGTTCAAGAAAGGCGATCCGCTTTCCCAGGTGAAAGTATCCAAGGGACAGGAGAGCAAGGTGCAGGCGGTGACTGACGAACCGATCTCCATCCTTGCCAAAAAGGGCGAAAAGCTTGATAAAGTTGAACAAAAGGTAACATTGTCCAAAAACTTAAAAGCACCTGTTAAAAAAGGAGATAAAGTGGGGACACTGGTCATCAAGAATAAAGGGAAGAAAGTTCTTGAAAGTGAGCTCGTGGCCAAACAGGATGTAAATGAAGCAAGCTGGTGGCAGTTATTCAAGCGTTCCTTCGGGATGTTTACGAAAGTCGGCAGCTAATAATAAAAAAGCGCATTTTCTGGCGAATTTCTTCTAGTTTTGTCACCCGGGAAGGATATCAGAGGTGTAATAGCGAAATGACTCACTATACGACAGAGAAGGAGGCTTTCTGATAGTGAGTCTTGCTATTAACCTGGAAGTGAAAAAAGATGTGTTATGTATCCGTCTTAGTGGAGAGTTGGATCATCATACGGCAGAGGAATTAAGGGAACAATCTTCAAGGATTATCGAGAGTGAAAATATCAAGCATATCATTTTGAATTTGGAAGAACTTGGCTTTATGGACAGCTCGGGGCTGGGTGTCATATTAGGGCGATACAAACAGATCAAACAAAAGCATGGAGAAATGGTGGTTTGCGCAATTTCCCCTGCAGTCAACCGATTATTTGAAATGTCCGGATTGTTTAAGATCATCCGTCTTGAACCTTCTGAAGAAAATGCATTACAAAGATTGGGGGTCGCCTGAATATGAGAAATGAAATGAATATCCAATTCAGTTCCCTGAGTCAAAATGAATCTTTTGCCCGGGTAACTGTCGCATCATTTATCGCGCAGCTGGATCCAACTATGGATGAATTGACTGAAATCAAGACAGTGGTCTCTGAAGCAGTCACGAATGCCATCATCCACGGATATGAAAACAATCCAAGCGGCACTGTGTATATCTCGGTCATTATGGAAGAGGATGGATTTATCGATATGACGATCCGGGATGAAGGAGTCGGCATTGGAGACGTGGAAGAGGCAAGGCAGCCTTTATATACGTCCAAACCTGAACTTGAACGATCGGGTATGGGCTTTACCATTATGGAGAATTTCATGGACGAGGTAGAAGTGTCATCACAACCGGGTACAGGCACCACTGTAAGATTGAAAAAGCACTTGACCAATAGTAAAGCGCTATGCAATTAAGGAGTCGTGCCTATGGATGTCGAAGTGAAAAATGAAAAATCCCAGCCTTTTTTGAAGGATCATGAAGTGAAGGAACTCATCAAGCAGAGCCAGGCGGGTGATCAGACTGCAAGGGATACCATTGTGCAGAAAAACATGAGACTCGTATGGTCAGTGGTGCAGCGTTTCCTGAACCGGGGATATGAACCGGATGATCTGTTCCAAATCGGCTGTATCGGGCTGCTGAAATCAGTGGATAAGTTTGACTTAAGCTATGATGTGAAATTTTCGACCTATGCCGTTCCGATGATCATCGGCGAGATCCAGCGTTTCATAAGGGATGACGGTACCGTAAAAGTAAGCCGTTCCTTGAAGGAGATGGGAAATAAGATCCGTAAGGCAAAGGATGAACTCTCCAAGAAGTTCGGCAGGGTGCCGACCGTGAGTGAACTCGCAGAGCATCTGGAATACTCGGTCGAGGAAGTGATCATGGCCCAGGAAGCAAGCCGGGCACCTTCATCGATTCATGAAACAGTTTACGAAAATGACGGCGACCCCATTACCCTTTTGGACCAGATTGCGGACAATGCAGATCATAAATGGTTTGATAAGATCGCACTTAAGGAAGCCATCAGGGAATTGGATGACAGGGAGAGGTTGATCGTATATTTGAGATACTACAAAGACCAGACCCAGTCTGAGGTTGCCGAGCGGCTTGGTATATCGCAGGTGCAGGTCTCCAGGCTTGAAAAGAAAATCCTGCAGACCATGAAAGAACATATGTATACGGAATGAAATAACAGCCTGATCCTTTTTATCCCGATCAATTTGGATAAAAAGGATCAGGCTGTTTTAGTGTTTTATGCATGCTGATCAGCGTTTTCCGCCTTACATAAATTATTTCCGTTTAACCATACTATTGGTACGAGGGGAAAATCATGTTTTCAGGAAGTGAACAGCATGGAAGGAATTGTGTACATTCGGTTGAGGCATCGTGTTCAAGTGAAATCAGACAGTTTAGTCAATCTCGGTCAATTGGCGCAGATCATTGCCCCTGAAGAGCTGCTGGAAGACTTGAAAGGCATCAATATTCACCAGGTGGATCCTTCAGATCAAAATATCATCGTCATTGATGTCATGACAGTGATCGGCAAGGTCTCTGTGCACCATCCCGGATTGGAACTCCAGACAGTAGGGCCGGCACAAAGCATCGTTGAAGTCATCTATGAAAAAAAGAAGGTCTCCCTCCCGCTATTCATAGGCGTGTGGCTTCTATTATTCATAGGTGCAGCAATGGCCATCATGAACTTTCATGAAGATGTCAGTATGAGAGAGGTTCATCAGACCCTGTACCATTTCATTACCGGTGAGGTGGACCCGCATCCGCTCATGTTCCAGATCCCATACTCATTTGGACTGGGTCTCGGGATGATTCTTTTTTTCAATCACGTCTTCCGCAAGAGGCTTAACGAGGAACCGAGCCCTCTGGAAATAGAAATGTTCAATTACCAGCAGGACCTTGATCAATACGTGATTATGCATGAGAACAAAGAAAGTATGAAAAGATTAGATGACGATTAGTGTAATCCTGACATTGTTTATCGGTTTTGCCGGCGGTTTGGCAGCGGGTTCCGGCTTTGTGGCCTTCCTGACGGTGCTGGGGATTATTCCGAGACTGACGCAACTGACAAAAACGATGAAGATGATCCACTATTACGAGATTGCAGTTATAACAGGGGCCCTGGCAGGGGGATTCATCAGCCTTAATAATTACACGATGCATCTGAATCCCTTGATACTGATCCCGATCGGACTTGCAAGCGGGGTATTTATCGGTCTTCTGGCAGCTGCCTTGACAGAAGTTCTGAACGTATTTCCCATCCTTGCCAAGAGGATCGGGATAGAAGGGCAGATTGTTGTATTGATCATGGCAATTGTCTTTGGAAAGATATTCGGTTCCCTTTTCCATTGGCTGTATTTGGTTTATCAGTGATCGATTGATCAGAGGCAGCTTTAATAAACGAGAGTGCAGACAGGGGTTTTTTTTATGCGTGAAAAAAGAAAAGTGATCCTTATAACAGATGGGGATGAATATGCAAAAAGAGCAATTGAAAGGGTGGCAAAGGATTATGGCGGCCGCTGTATTTCCAGCTCGAAGGGGAATCCTACCGTCCTGCCAGGCCCTGAAATTGTAAAGCTCATAAAAAAAGCGAAGAATGACCCTGTCTTTGTCATGTTCGATGACAGCGGCTTCATCGGTGAAGGAGCCGGTGAGACAGCGTTGAAGTACGTGGCCAATCACTCTGATATTGAAGTGCTGGGAATAATAGCAGTTGCGAGCAAAACACGCCAGGCTGAATGGACCAGGGTGGACGTGTGCATTGATAAATTTGGTGAACTGACCCCATATGGAGTCGATAAATTCGGGGTCCCTGAACTTGAAATGGGCAAGATGAACGGCGATACGGTTTATTGCCTGGATGAATTAAATGTACCCGTCATTGTCGGAATCGGAGATATAGGAAAAATGGCGAAAAGAGACGATTACTCACAAGGAGCTCCCATAACTAAAAAAGCAGTGGAAATCATCTTTGAAAGGAGCGGTTATCATGGGTGAAATAAGGAAAACGCCAATTCCAAAGGACGTGGCAGTTTTAGAAGAATATATGCAAAAGAATGTAGGGTTGAATAAAAGCTTCGACCTTGGCGTAAGGAAGTTAAAGGTCCTGAAGAAGGATGTTCATTTTTACTATATCAATGGATTGACGGATGCGGGATATATCATTGAACTAGTAGAACAGCTGGTCGGAATAAATGATCATGAACGCCTGTCGACCCACTTATTCGATATCGTTCACAACCGGCTTGTCCATCAGTCGGTAGAACCGGTAAAAACGATCGAGGAAGCAGTCGATGAAGTCTTATCCGGCCTGATCGCGGTAGTGGTGGAAGGATATTCTGAGGCGTTGATTGTGGATGTGAGGAGTTATCCTGGACGACAGCCGATGGAACCTGATACCGAAAAGGTAGTACGCGGTTCCCGTGATGGATATGTAGAAAATATCATCATAAACACCGCGTTGACAAGGAGAAGAATAAGAGATCCTAGATTGAGATTTGAAATCTTCAGGATCGGGGAAAGGTCGAAGACGGATATATCGATTGCTTATATTGATGACGTGGCCAATCCCAGTTTGATCGAAGTAATCAAAACGGAATTGAAAAACATCAAGATCGATGGTCTGACGATGGCCGATAAAACAATAGAAGAATTCCTTGTGAAACAGGGATATAACCCTTACCCGCTTGTACGCTATACCGAAAGGGCGGACGTGGCGGCCACTCACTTATTGGAAGGACATGTCCTGATATTTGTGGACACTTCCCCGAGTGTCATCATTACTCCGACGACGTACTTTCACCATCTGCAGCATGCGGAGGAATACAGGCAATCCCCTGCTGTCGGGACACTTGTCAGGTGGACTCGGTTCTTAGGGCTGCTGGCTTCATTATTCCTTCTGCCTCTTTGGTATCTATTTGTGCTTGACCCTACCCTGCTGCCGGATGGCCTAGAATATGTCGGCCCTAATGAACAGACGAACATCCCGATCATCGCTCAATTATTCATTGCGGACCTTGGGGTGGAAATGTTCAGGATAGCGGCCATTCACACTCCTACACCGTTGTCTACCGCAATGGGTTTGATCGCTGCGGTGCTCATCGGACAAATTGCCATCGATGTCGGATTGTTTCAGCCTGAAGTCATCCTTTATGTAGCCGTGGCGTCAATCGGAACTTTTGCGACACCAAGTTATGAACTCAGTGTCGCCAATAAAATGGCGAGGTTGTTCCTCCTGGTGGCGGTGGCATTCTTCCATATCCCGGGTCTCGTCGTCGGCTGCACTCTTTATATTTTATATGTGGCAAATATTAAATCGCTCAACACTCCTTATTTGTGGCCGCTGCTTCCTTTCCATCCGAAAGCGTTCATGCAGATCCTTATCAGGAGGTCGGTTCCGGGTGCGAAAATCCGCCCGAGCATCGTCCAGCCGCGCAATAAATATAAGCAGCCTGCCAAATCGTAAGAATATTGCAACACCTCTTGATCTGTGTTAAATTACTTTTAATCAGATAAGGATCAAAGAGGGGAATGGTCGTTTCATGCATCTTCATGGATCAGCAGAAGTAAATCAAAACGGTGAGTTAATGATAGGGGGGGTAAGTACGGTCGATCTGGCGAAACAGTACGGAACCCCCCTGTATATCTATGATACAGCCCTGATCAGGGAAAGAGCGAAAGGATTTAAAGAGACTTTCAAGGAACTTGGCGTAAAAGCGGAAGTGGCATACGCGAGTAAGGCTTTTTCATGCATGGCAATCTTCCAGCTGATGAAAGAAGAAGGGTTGTCCCTTGATGTGGTATCGGGTGGAGAGCTGTATACGGCGTTAAAAGCACAGTTCCCTTCAGAGCGTATCCATTTTAATGGGAACAATAAATCCCGCAGCGAGTTGATAACCGCCATTGAAAATAAGGTCGGCTGTATTGTAGTGGATAATTTTCATGAACTCAGGCTCCTTTCAGAGATCACAGCTGAAAAGAAGCGGAAAATGAAAGTGTTATTAAGAGTGACTCCCGGCATCGAAGCACATACACATGATTATATCCTGACTGGTCAGGAAGATTCGAAATTCGGCTTCGACCTGCAGAACGGACAGGCAGAAAAAGCCGTGAAACTCTCACTTGAATCAGAATACATAGAACTGATTGGCCTGCATTGCCATATCGGTTCACAGATCTTCGAGACGACCGGATTCATTCTTGCTGCAAGGAAAATGATCGAAAAAGCTGCCGAATGGCAAACTGCTTATGGCTTCACCCCTGATGTCATCAATCTTGGAGGGGGCTTCGGCATCCGGTATACACAGGAGGATGACCCGATCCCGCCGTCTCAATATGTGAAAGAAATGATCCTTGCAGTAAAAGAAGAAGTCTCCAGGAGAGGGATGGAGATGCCCGAAATCTGGATAGAACCCGGGCGCTCGCTGGTGGGGGATGCGGGCACAAGCTTATATACAATCGGATCAAGCAAAGAGGTGCCGGGTATCCGGAAATACCTGGCCGTCGACGGGGGGATGAGCGATAATATACGTCCTGCTCTATACAGGGCCAAATACGAGGCACTCATAGCGAATAAGGCGGATGCGGCACCCGAGGATACAGTTTCCATTGCAGGTAAATGCTGTGAATCCGGAGATATGCTCATCTGGGATCTTCCTCTCCCGATTGCTGAAGCAGGGGATCTGTTGGCCGTCTTCTGCACAGGGGCCTACGGCTATTCGATGGCGAATAACTATAACCGCCTTCCGCGTCCCCCGGTCGTATTTGTCGAAAATGGAAAAGCAAAACTGGTCATCCGCCGCGAAACCTATCAGGATCTGGCGGCACTGGATGAATACCTGACTTAAAAGTAAAAAGCAGTTTGAAAGTTATCGCTGACTTTCAAACTGCTTTTATTCTTAAAATATGGTTTAATTATATAAATAAGCTTATTTATAGTGAAGGTGAAGAATGCCATGAAGCTTAATAACGGACTGCTGTTCCTGATCTTATTGCTCCTCGGTCTATCGGGCGGGCTGCTCTACTGGTTCGTATTGAACTGAAACGAGCTAAAAGTAGGTTGAATTACCAAATTAATTTTAGTAAGATATATACATTCATCTTATTGACGTGATTCTATTCTTGAACGGAAATCAATCTTCATTGATTTAAAAATTATTGTTTTTGTCTATAATGGATATAAAATCCATTTAAGCGACAAAACGTAACGAGGGGTAATTATGTTAATTCGGTATAAAAAGGCATTTGAAAAGATTGCGATGGGTCTTTTATCTTTCATGCCAAATGAAAAAGATTTGAAGAAGCTTCAACAGACGATGAAGCAATATGAAACGGAAGACAATTGGCAGCTTTTCTTATGGAAAGAAGAAGATATTGTCGGGTTGATCGGAGTGTATAAAACAGACAGCACGATGGAAGTCCAGCATATATCAGTTAACCCTTCACACCGTCATGAAGGGATAGGGAAAGCAATGGTAAAACATTTGAAGGAAATGTATTCGGAGTTGACCGTAAAACCAAGTTCGGAAACGGCCTCTTTTTTCGAAAGATGTGACGAGGAGAATATCGTTTAAAAATAGCAAAGAGACTAACTTGCCTGATTCTAAGTTAGTCTCTTTTTCTTGAGTGCATTCAGCCTTTCAGTGATGACAGGAGTGCGGTCCCTCCTGGAATGCCGGTGGATCAGTTCCTTGTTTGACAAATCACTCGGCATGCACCATGTAAATCCTTCCTTCCTGCAAAGCACTTCGGCTTCTTTTAAAAGATCCGGATCTTTTATTGGAAGGTCGATGCTATTATATGGCACGCTTCCGTTTATATTATGCAGCGTTTTTTCAAGGATTTGCATTAACGCGGTGGACTCCAATCCAAGCTTTTCGAGCTCTTCCTTTTTAGCGCTCAAATTTCTCAAAGCCTTTGAAAGCATCCTTCCGGCACCCTGGACATTGTTCCTCCTGTAATGATAGAGCCCGACGGCGATCTGTATCAGCCCCACCCAATGAGAAGAACGATTCCCGGCGTCAACTTCCTTCCAATACTCTTCCAGAACCTCATGACATTCAAAATAATCCCTGTTTCCGTGGAAATAAACAAGGTACTGAAGAAATGCTTGAGGATACGACATGACATCCCTCCTTTTCAACTAGTTTATCACATCAATGATACTCTAAAAAAACTCTATGCTATGCGAGCTTGATGATTCAAAAAATTACTATTGGAGATTAGAGCCTAATCTACTATACTTATAGAAGCAGCTTAACAGGAATGAATAGAAACTGGTGATATAGTGGAATACAATGTCAAGATCGATGCGTTCGAAGGTCCACTCGATCTTCTTTTGCATCTTATCAATTCTTTAGAAGTCGATATATATGATATACCGATGGCACAAATCACAGAGCAGTATTTATTATATGTACATACGATGAAAAACCTTCAGCTGGATGTGGCCAGTGAATATCTGGTCATGGCTGCAACACTCCTTGCCATCAAGAGCAAGATGCTGCTGCCGAAGCATGAGGACGGCCTCGAAGACGAAGATATTGAGTTCGAAGAGGAAGACCCACGGGATGAATTAGTGGAAAGATTGATAGAATACAGGAAGTTCAAAGATGCTGCAATCGAACTTAAAACCCGGGAAGAAGAAAGAGGGCAGGTTTTTACCAAACCTCCGAGCGACCTGACGGAATATGCAGAGGAAGCTGAATCGAAAGAGACCGAAATTCAAGTTTCATTATATGATATGCTTGGTGCTTTTCATAAATTGCTGAGACGCAAGAAAATCCATAGGCCCGTTCAGACAAGAATTACAAGACAGGAAATCTCGATTGAAAAGCGGATGGATGAAATCATGGGCAGTTTAACGAAGATTAAAAAGAGGACGCCGTTTACTGCACTTTTTCCGTCTAATGACAAAGAGCATCTGGTTGTGACGTTCCTGGCTGTATTGGAATTGATGAAAAGAAAGCAGATCGTAGTGGAGCAGGAAACTAATTTCAAAGAAATATTTGTGGAGTCATGTGAGGAGGCTGGACTTGTTGGACAATATTAAATGGAAAGGAATCCTGGAGAGTCTTCTATTTGCAGCTGGTGATGAAGGCCTTTCCTTGAAACAAGTCTGTTCAGTCCTTGAACTGAACGAAGAGGAAGCATATGAAACACTTCAGGATTTAAAGAGAGATTATGAGGAAAATCAAGAACGGGGAATATACATGACGGAGCTCGCAGGGACGTTCCAGCTTGTAACCAAGAAATGTAATGCAGATTATCTCAAGAGACTGGTGGAATCCCCGAATGTCAGTTCTTTATCACAGGCTGCTCTTGAAACACTGGCGATCATTGCTTACAAGCAGCCGATTACAAGAGTCGAAATTGAACAGATAAGAGGAGTCAAGACTGAACGGCCGATCCACACCTTGACTTCTAAAGGCCTTGTAAAGGAAGTCGGAAGAGCAGAAGGGACAGGGCGGGCGTATCTGTTTGGAACAACAAAGGAATTCCTTGACTATTTTGGTTTGAATAATCTTGATGAACTTCCTCCGCTGCCGGAAAACGTTGAAGATGATTTTGCAGAGGATGAGGCAGATCTGTTTTTCGAAAAGTTCCAGGAAACAATGGATTCCAATGATTGAAATAGAAGGAGATTTAACACGGTGTTTACAGGACACCGTGTTTTTTTGATGCACTCATTCTCATGAAAGTGCAGGTTTCATTCATAATGCACCTTGTCCTGCATAAACTTGTACAAACACTTCAGGTTAAAGGGGTAGATGAGTGTGCGCAGGAAGAATAAGAAATTTTACATATATTATATTCTTGTATTTGCTTTAGTGTTTGTCATGGTTTCAAAGGAAGTCCAGGCTGCCCCATCTGTCAGTGCCCAAAGGGCAGTCTTGATGGACGGTGATACTGGGAGGGTGCTATATGAGAAAGATGCCCACAGTAAGAGCAGGATTGCCAGCATCACAAAAATCATGACGGCGGTATTAGCGGTAGAGTCCGGCAGGATGGATGAAGATGTGTCTGTGTCGGAAAACGCTTCAGGGACAGAAGGTTCTTCTCTCTATCTGAAAGCAGGGGAAAAGATAAAACTTGAAGATCTCGTATACGGATTGATGCTCAGGTCAGGCAATGACTCTGCAGTCGCCATTGCTGAGTTCGTTGGCGGGAGTCTTGAAGGGTTTGTGCATTTAATGAATCAAAAGGCTGCTGAAATCGGGATGAAGGATTCTCACTTTTCAAATCCGCATGGACTGGATGATCACGAAGATCACTACTCGACTGCTTATGACATGGCTCTGTTGACAAAGTATGCAATGGAAAATGATCTTTATAAAAAAATTGCCGGGACGAAAGTTCATACCGCGCCTAATCCTGAAGAAAAATGGGACCGGAAATGGAAAAATAAAAATCGGCTTGTGACAGAACTTTATAAATACAGTACCGGGGGGAAAACCGGATATACAAAACGGGCAAAAAGGACCCTTGTCTCGACTGCTTCCAAAGATGGTGAAAATTTAATCGCGGTTACGCTTAATGCGCCTGATGACTGGAACGATCATATCGGAATGTTTGAATACGGATTTGACCAATTCGACTACAAAATTGTCCTGGAAAAAGGGGATATCACAAAATTCGATGATGAATTTTATAAAGACAAAGTGTATGTAAAACGTGATTCAATCCTGTCATTGCAAAGCGGAGAAGAAGAGTCGGTCAGGATCGAATACAAAATGCTGAAACCAAAAAAAGAGTGGAAGGAAAACAGGAATGTCCCGGAAGTAGTAGGCAAAGCGGTCATTTATCTAGGGGATGAAGAAGCGGATAATCTGCCGGTTTACTTCAAGGGGGAAAGGGAACCGGAGAAAGAGAAGAGCTGGTGGAAGTTTTGGGCATATTCGATTGAAACCTTCCTGGGAGTAAATCAAAATGGTTAATCTGATCTGGGTTGGAATGACCATAATCGGCCTGGTGTTTGCAATCATCAATGGAAGAATGGAAGAGATCAATGAAGCGATCTTCAATTCTGCCAATGAAGCGGTGACCCTTTGTATCGGATTAATCAGCGTACTGGTTTTCTGGCTGGGGATCATGAGGATCGCGCAGGAAGCCGGGCTGCTTGATAAATTGGCAAGACTGTTCAGACCCTTTGTAAAACGCCTTTTCCCTGAAGTTCCCGATAATCATCCTGCAATGGGATATATCCTTTCGAATATGATCGCGAATATGTTCGGTCTCGGCAATGCCGCTACCCCGCTCGGTATAAAGGCCATGGAGCAGCTGAAAAAGCTGAACGGCGGAAGGGATTCTGCAAGCAGATCGATGATCACATTCCTGGCAATCAATACATCCAGTTTGACGATCATCCCGACGACAGTCATCGCTATAAGGATGAAATATGACTCGGCTTCACCTACCGAAATCGTGGGGCCGACATTGATCGCCACCATGATATCAACGATAGGGGCAATATTGATAGACCGATATTTTCATTACAGACGTACTCGTCGAGAGGTGAAATAGATGCAATGGATATCGACAATTTCGCTGTGGCTCATACCAGTCATGATTGGATTTATACTAATCTACGGGACTCTGAAGAAAGTCGCCACCTACGAAGTTTTTGTAGAAGGCGGCAAAGAAGGAGTTAAAATCGCCATCTCCATCATTCCTTTTTTAATCGGGATGCTTGTTGCCATCACGGTATTCAGGGAATCGGGAGCACTGGAATTCTTTGTTGGGCTGATCCGGCCGGCGCTGCTTGCCCTCGGAATCCCCCCTGAAATTGTCCCGCTTGCCATCATCAGGCCGATCTCAGGAACCGCGGCACTGGGGATGATGAGTGATATCGTTGCTGCTTACGGACCCGACTCCTTCATCGGAAGGCTTGCATCCACACTGCAGGGAAGCACTGACACGACGCTCTATGTCCTGACCGTATACTTCGGGGCCGTCGGCATCAGAAAAATGGGCGATGCCCTTAAAGTGGGGCTTCTGGCAGACCTCGTCGGCTTAGCCGCAGCCATCTTCATCGTCACCATCATGTTCGCATGATCCTATAGTGGATCATCTTGCAACAGAGGGTTAACTTAATGGTTAATAATGAGTAGGTTACAAGAAAACAATGGTTTTATGTAATGTGAAACCCGAACCAATTTGCATTGTGAATGGCAAATTGGTTCGGGTTTTTAATTTGTTTAATGGACATTTGAATATTAGTCCCTGCCAGCGGTTAGAACAAATGAAAATTAAAATAGAATCCTGAGAATAGGGCTCGAAGGCAAAGAGTAAGACCGAAAAGGTAAATCCACGTGCCTCCTGTGTGATATATCTAAATAGATTAACTCACGTTCCGAGTTAGTGGATCTAGCCTTATACGGAAAGATAAAATGTGAAAACCCACGAATATCAGAGTGCTAACCGCAGTAGTGATTTTTGCCTTCGTGCCGTGTTCTTACCTTCTGTTCCATCAAACAAAAAAGGAGGATAAAGACAAACGAATATAAGTTACAATCTATTTTTTTAGGATGGAAGTGTGTAAACTTATCCATATTCAAAACCGGTTCCAGCGATTGATTGGAGGGCAAAACGTAGACTCCTGCAGGAAAAGCGTGTTAGGTGAGACTTGTCCAGCTCCGGCGGCTAGAGGCTCGAGGTCATAAGACAAGCAAGCCGGAAAGGCAAAAAGCGCCTTTCCGGCTTGCTCGCCTTATGCTTGTCCAGCTCCAGGGCTTAGAGGCACATGTCATAAGTCAACTCGCCCAAGAAGGCAAAGAACGCCTTCGTGGACGATTCGCCTTATGCCACCGCCTCTGACCAAAGCCCTACCGCTTTTCTAACCCGCAGGCGAAGCCGAGGAGGCTCACCAACCGCCCGCGGAAAGCGAAGTTTTGCGCGGAAATCAATTGCGGTGCTTAGAGCCCGCACTAGGTTATTCGTCATTTGGAAGTAGTTTTTAATTTTCCCGAAACTCATTTAGCCTTTCTATTTTGTCCCGATTATGTAATAATTCATGAAGACAAACGTATTTGAAAAACATGATGAGGTGAAATACCGTGGAACGTTTACAAAAAGTGATTGCACACAGCGGCGTTGCATCACGACGCAAAGCTGAACAATTAATCATAGAAGGCAAAGTGAAAGTGAATGGCGCAGTCGTCAAGGAACTTGGGACAAAAGTGTCCGGATCCGATAAAGTCGAAGTCAGCGGCGTCCAGATCGAAAGGGAAAACAAAGTATATTATATGCTGTATAAGCCGCGAAGCGTCATTTCTGCAGTGACGGATGATAAAGGCCGTCAAGTTGTGACGGACTTCTTCCCGGAAATAGAGGAAAGAATTTATCCAGTCGGCCGTCTTGATTACGATACTTCAGGACTGCTGCTCCTTACGAATGATGGGGAGTTCGCCAATCTGCTCATGCACCCCAGCAATCAGATAGAAAAGACCTATGTAGCCCGTTTGAAAGGCGTCCCTTCCAAGTTCAAAATCAGGGAGCTGGAGAAAGGGATCAAACTCGAAGACGGCATGACCGCACCCGCAAAGGTAAAAGTGCTCAGTATCGATAAAAAACAGGGTAAGTCGATAGCCGAAATTACCATCCATGAAGGAAGGAACCGGCAAGTGCGCAGAATGTTCGAAGCGATCGGATTCCCCGTCCAAAAACTGAAAAGGGAAAGATTTGCTTTTCTTACCCTTCACGGTTTAAATGCAGGGGAAGGAAGAGAATTGACGCCGCATGAAGTCAAGCAGCTGAGAGCGCTGGCAGAAACCGGAAGTATACGGTAAGCGACGTGAAAGTGTCACATATCATTCAAATATTGCAGATGTCAATAGAATGATAAATGTTATAATGGGAAGGGAATTTTCCTTGTTGTTCAAGGTGGATTCCCTACATAGCCATGATGATAACGGACCAATTTGTAGGGACTGATCTAGTAATCAGGCCCTTTCCTGTTGTTAAGGTATCATATCCAAATGTGAGAACGATTACATTGGTGGAGGGATCACAAAGTGAATAAAAAAAAACGCAGACTGCTCATACGCACCACCATCCTCATACTGCTCGCCGCTGCAGTCGCCTATACGCTGTACGCTAATTTTACGAAGGACGAAAGAGGGCAGATCCAGGCAGGGGATCATGCACCTGATTTTGTACTGACGGATATGGATGGCGAAAAGCACAAGCTGTCCGATTATAAAGGACAGGGCGTATTCCTGAATTTCTGGGGAACATGGTGCAAACCATGTGAAAAGGAGATGCCGTATATGAATAGCCAATATAAAGAATTCAAAGACAAAGGCGTGCAGATACTTGCAGTGAATGTAAGCGAATCAGAATTCCTGGTCAACCGCTTCATCTCCAAACACGGACTGGAGTTCCCTGTAGTCATAGACAAGAATGGTGATGTGCTTAATGCTTATGGAGTGGATCCGCTCCCTACAACATTCCTCATCAACCCCGAAGGGAAAGTGGAGAAAGTTCTTACAGGCACCATGACTGAAGAAGACGTTAAAAAGTATATGGGAAGCATCCAACCATAGTGTCAACAGAGTTCGAACTTAATGTAAGGAGTTTTATTTTATGAAAGAAATAAAATGTGAATGCGGACACGTCAATCCTGTAGGCACTATCCTCTGTGAATCCTGCGGGCGTGCGCTTACATCAGAAGCCCAAAAAGAAAAGCTTCATGACATGCGTTATGAAGGCAGTGCTAGAAGGTCCCAGACATATAATAAATCGGTTATCGATAAAGTGTGGAATTTCTTTTCTTCAGTGAAGGTCGGTGTCTGGCTGATCATCATAACATTGATTGCTTCAGCGGTAGGTACGATCTTCCCACAGAAGCAATACATCCCGTCGGTACTCCCGCCGGATCAATTTTATAAAGAAGTGTACGGGTTTGCAGGTGAACTTTATTACATCCTAGGCTTTCACGATCTATACAGCTCCTGGTGGTATCTACTGCTGATTGCATCAATCGGAGTATCACTCGTCATCTGCAGTCTTGACCGGGTCATCCCCCTGCACAGGGCGCTCAAAAATCAGCGGGTATCACGCCATGAAAGCTTTTTGAAACGTCAGCGTGTATATGGATTGACAAAACCGGCAAATCTGGATGGTAACCTGGAGAAAATAAAGAAAAAACTTGTTGAAAAGAAATACAACATCCGGGAAGAGGATGGAAATATCCTGGCAGAGAAAAATCGTTTTTCAAGATGGGGTCCCTATGTCAATCACATAGGTCTGATCATCTTCCTGATCGGCGGCATGCTACGATTTGTCCCTGGGATGTATATAGACGAAACCGTATGGATACGCGAAGGTGAAAAGAAAGCAGTCCCGGGCACACACGACGAGTATTATATTGAAAATAAAGAATTCACCCTTGAAAACTATGATGAGAAGGATAAGGAAGTCTTTCAGCAAACGATTCAAAATACCGAAGCAATCGCGAAGAATTATCAATCTGATGTTGTCCTGTACAAAGAATCCGGAGATGCCCTTCCCGGTGAAGAGGCAGAGTTGAAAAAAGAAAAAGAAGACTCGATCAAAGTAAATCACCCCTTGAAATTCGAGAATTTTGCCGTTTATCAGACCAGCTACAAACAGGATGAATTCAAGTCCATGTCCTTTACTTTTGATAATAAAGAGAGCGGAAAGACATTTGGCGAATTCACGGTCGACCTCTTTGACCCTAAGGACAAATATGAGTTCGGGGATGGATACTACATTGAGCTGATGGGCTACTATCCGAATTTCACCGGATTTAACGAAAACGGTGAACCTGTTTCCGACAAACCTGTCCCTGACAATCCCGCTTTCTTGTTTAAAATGTTTTCACCTGATAAACCCGAAGGTGAAATCAGCTTCGTGGGAATCAGAAAAAACCTTGAACCTCTAGGTGAGAATACATTCAAAGTCTCATTCGCCGGAGTGGAAACCCGTGATGTCTCGGCACTTACCGTACATAAAGACCTGACATTATGGATTCTTGCGCTCGGAGGGGCTATATTTATGATAGGTGTCATTCAAGGCGCTTACTGGCATCATCGCAGATTCTGGTTCAGGAGAAGCGGGGATGGTAGTTTAATAGTCGCCGGCCACACGAATAAAGGCTGGTTCGGATTGAAGAATGAGTTGAAAGCAATTCTTGAAGGGACGAACGTCGAGATGCCTGAAGACCAGCAGGAAAAGAAAGAAAAGGATAAGGAAGAGTAAGGGAGGAACTAGGATGACAGCGACCTCAATGGCCGAATGGAGCAGTAATCTGCTCTATATCGCTTTTATTATGTATTTAGTGGCAACATTATTTCTTGCCGGCAGCATCCGTCAAAAGAATACAGAAGAAACAAACCAGAGCAAATGGGGGCTGATCGGGATTGTCATTACAATAATCGGTTTTGCTGCCCAGCTCGGCTTTTTCTTCCTGAGATGGGCGGTGGCCGGACACGCCCCCGTAAGTAACCTGTTTGAATACACGACCTTTTTTGGAATGACCCTTGTAGGGGCATTCATCATCATTTATTTTATTTATAAGAAAACGATTCTTGGTGTAGTGGCCCTGCCGATTGCATTGTTGATCATCGCATATGCAAGCATGTTCCCCAGAGATATCAGCCCGCTGATTCCGGCGCTCCAAAGTGACTGGCTGAAGATCCATGTTACGACCGTCGCCGCAGGGGAAGCGATTCTTTCGATCAGTTTCGTCGCAGGATTGATTTACTTGCTGAAATCAGTAGATCATACAAAAAAGAACAGGCAGTCATTCTGGCTTGAGGCAGTCATGTACGGAATCATTGTAGTCTTTGGTTTTATCGCGGCATCGACAGGATTCACTTTATCGAACTATGAAGCCACCTTCAATTATGTGAACCAGCAGGAACAGGAAGCTGTTTCGAAATATACCCTTCCTGCAATTGTAGGTCCGCATGAAGGCGAGCTGGTCACAAAAGGTGTGATGGAACCATTGGCTGAAATGCCGGAGGTTATTAATGCCAAAAAGCTGAACACGGTCATTTGGTCATTCATTGCCGGAACCATCATTTATCTGCTGCTGCGCCTGATTTTCAGGAAGAAGATAGCGGCCAAGCTCCAGCCGTTTGTCAGGAACATTAATCTGGACCTGATGGACGAAATCGGTTATCGTTCCGTCCTGATCGGCTTCCCGGTGTTTACCTTGGGCGGGTTGATCTTTGCCATGATCTGGGCTCAAATCGCCTGGACAAGATTCTGGGGCTGGGATCCCAAAGAGGTATGGGCGCTTATTACCTTCTTATTTTATGCCGCGTTCATGCATCTCCGCCTTTCTAAAGGGTGGCACGGGGAAAAGTCAGCCTGGCTTGCTGTAGTTGGTTTTGCCATCATCATGTTTAACCTGGTGGCAGTTAACCTTATCATCGCCGGACTGCATTCATACGCATAATAACTGGATGTAAACGGGAGGCTGACGAAACGGGAATCAAATTCTCTTTGAGTCAGCTTCTTTTTTGAATTACAATAAGGATAATGATGAAGCAATTTTAAAAAGGGGGATACACTCTTGGAAGAAAGCATTCGGATTTTGATAGTGGACGATGAAGATCGAATCAGACGATTACTGAAGATGTATTTAGAACGTGAAAATTATCTCATTGATGAGGCTGAAAATGGCGAAGAAGCATTGCATAAAGCCCTTGAAAATGACTATGACTGCATATTGCTCGATATCATGATGCCGGGTTTGGACGGAGTAGAAGTGTGCAAGCACCTCCGTGAAACAAAATCCACACCTGTGATCATGCTGACTGCGAAGGGTGAAGAAGTGAACCGGGTTCAGGGGTTCGAAGTGGGGACCGATGATTATATCGTAAAACCATTTTCGCCAAGGGAAGTCGTACTCAGAGTGAAAGCGTTATTAAGGCGTTCTTCTAAAACTAATTACATACAAACCGAAACGAAGGCGAAAGATCTTATCGTATACCCTCATCTGACAATCGACAATGATGCACACCGCGTGACTGCAGACGGTATGGATGTGAACTTGACCCCTAAAGAATATGAACTTCTCTATTTCTTGTCAAAAAGCCCCGATAAGGTTTTCGATCGTGAACACCTGCTTAAGGAAGTGTGGCATTATGAGTTTTTCGGGGACTTAAGGACAGTGGATACCCACGTGAAGAGACTGAGGGAAAAACTGAACAAGGTATCCGAGAGTGCGGCCAAGATGATTGTCACCGTCTGGGGAGTAGGATATAAATTCGAGGTTACAAATGAATGAGGCTTTGGCGCAGTGTAGTAGGTAAACTTTGGGTCACCATTCTGCTTCTCGTGTCATTCGTCCTTTTTATCTTAACGATCCTGCTTCTGGAGTTCTTCCAAAACTACCATGTCGATGAAGTTAAGAAAGAACTGACGAATACAGCAGAAAAAGTCGCCAGGGTGGTTGAAAACCATAGAGATTTAGACCTTGGGATGGAACTCGGGAAAGAAATCATCGATGAACCGGTCAATATCCTCATTGTCCTTGATAATGATAAGTCTGTTTATTCCGATGATTCGGAAGGCATTCACCGTGATATTCAAAACCTGATCATGAAAGACAAAGAGTTACAGAAGGTGTCCGATGAAAAAACCGTAAAAAAGGAATTTGAGTTATCCCCGGATTCTTCGGACAATAGATATGAAAATATCATAGTTGTCGGAACCCCGCTCCATTTGGATGATCGCGACGGATCAGTCTATTTATATCAGTCTCTCGGCGTAATCAAAGACACAACACGGCAAACGACCAGGCTGATCCTCCTCGCAGCGGGAATCGCGATCATCTTGACGACGATATTTGCCTTTTTTCTTTCCACCCGTATCACAGCCCCGTTAAGGAAAATGCGGGAAGCAGCGTTCGAAGTGGCAAAAGGGAAATTTGATACGAAGGTGCCGATCCTGACGAAAGATGAAATCGGGGAATTGGCGACGGGGTTCAATCAAATGGGCAGACAGCTGAAATTCCATATCAATGCCCTCAGTCAGGAGAAAGAACAGCTTTCGAGCATCCTGAGCAGTATGGCAGACGGCGTCATCACGTTTAACCGGGATGGAACGATCCTGATCACCAATCCTCCTGCAGATCGTTTTCTGCAGCAGTGGTATTACGAACAGAGCGACATGGGCGATGAGCCGATTCCGACTTCAGTAAGGGAGCTCCTTCAAAATGTCGTGGTAACCGAAACCGAACAAACAGGTGAAATTTCCCTGCAGGGAAGATCTTACGTTGTCATCGTCAGCCCTCTCTACAATAATAATACTATCAGGGGCGCTGTTGTAGTTGTCCGTGATATGACAGAAGAAAGAAGACTGGATAAACTGCGCAAGGATTTCATTGCGAATGTGTCGCATGAACTTCGGACTCCGATTTCCATGCTTCAGGGATACAGTGAGGCAATCGTGGATGATATCGCGGAGTCTGAAGAAGAAAAGAAAGAAATTGCCCGCATTATTTATGATGAATCCCTTAGAATGGGCAGGCTCGTGAATGACCTTCTTGACCTTGCCAGAATGGAAGCGGGGCATATCCGCTTGAACAAGGATTCTGTGCCTATCATGCCGTTCACGGAAAGAGTGACGAATAAATTCCTTGGGCTTGCAAGGGATAACTCTGTGTCCATTTACTTCAAGAGCAATGTGGACAGAGATAAGGAAATGATCATGGATCCGGACCGTATAGAACAGGTTCTGACAAACCTCATTGATAACGCAGTAAGACACACCCCTGAAGATGGAACGGTCACCGTTTCACTCACCGGGGAAAAAGGAGGCTTTCTGTTCCACGTAAAGGACACGGGTTCAGGGATTCCTGAAGACGACATTCCGTTCGTGTTTGAGCGTTTTTATAAGGCTGATAAGGCAAGGACCCGGGGGAAAGCCGGGACAGGACTGGGGCTTGCCATCGCGAAAAATATAGTAGAAGCACACAAAGGTCATATTCAAGTCCACAGCAAACTGGATCAGGGGACAACATTCACTTTCTTTCTTCCTTTTCAGTCAGGAATCGATGAATAAACTCAACATAGCAGGAAATTGAAAGAAATGTGACGATAAATCTTGTTACATGGGAAACAATTTTCCCTAAAGAAAAGTCAACAGTAGACACCTTCAAAAGCGGGTAATACTGTTGACTTTTTTGGATGAATGCGGAATTATCTTATTAAATCTTTTCTAGCGTGTAACTTTTTTTCAAAATAATCGACTAATCAGTTGACGGGGAGGGTTAATATGAACTCCGTTTTTGACGAATTATATTCCAAATATCATCAGGATGTATTTAACTTTTTGATCTATATGGTGCAAAACCGGCAGCAGGCGGAAGATCTGGTGCAGGAAGTGTATATCCGTGTACTCAAGTCTTACCAGAGTTTCGAAGGGAAAAGCTCTGAGAAAACCTGGTTGTTTTCCATTGCGAAAAATGTGGCGATCGATCATTTCAGAAAACAAAAAAATTGGAAAAACCGCATACTTGAAAAATTCGACTGGAGCAGGAATGAACTGGCTTCCGGAGAAGCGCTTCCTGAAGAAATCGCTCTTGCAAACGAAGAAATTCAAGAGCTGTATCAATGCTTAAAACAGTGTCCGACAGACTATCGCCTGGTCATCATCATGCGATACCTGCAGGACCTGTCCATCAAAGAAACAACTGAAATACTGGAGTGGTCTGAAAGCAAAGTGAAGACAACTCAGCATAGGGCTTTGAAGTGGCTAAAACAAGAAATGAAGCAGCGGTTGAGGAAGGGGGATGAAAACATTGAAGAAATCAGGTTGGAACGACCGTGAAGTGGAAGACTTGCTTAAAAAGCTTCCGAAGCTCAACGATGATCGAAGCCGCTCCTTAATTTATTCCAGAGTTGAGAAAGAAAGGAAGCGGCTTGGCGGTTTGCAGAGATACATGCCGGTCCTTGCGGCGTTTGCGGCCCTGTTTATCCTCGTCCTGCTTGCCCCGGCACTCATGACAAAAATGTCAGGTGAAGACAGCGCGATGGAAGGAGCTTATTCCACTGATTCTTCCGCAGGGGAGGCCAAAGTTGCTGAAGATCCTCCTTCCGCTGAAGAGTCAAAGTCGGAAGTAACCAGGGACTACGAAACCGAGGAAGAAAACCAACTGCAAATGGCAGAAGAAAGTGATAAGGATAACAAAGAGACCCAAACCTTGACGGAATTAGGGAAGCACGAAAGGCTTTCTTTATTCAAAGAGGATATAGATGGCAAGGATTACTATACCTTCGGCCTTGTTTCATCCGACGCAATGACAGTACCTGTGTCGGTGCTGGCTGCGGGTGAAGCGGAGGGGAACCGGGCAGACTGGGTGGAGAAATATGAGAATACCTCAAAAAAGATTCCAGAAAATGATTGGGGATTCCAGGATTATTTACCGATCAAGGGAGAGTTCTCGATCAGTGAAAACAAGGAAAATGTTATTTTGACACTGGAAGGGAATCATCCATATAATGAAAGCTCAGCAATGGAATCCAGCTTTTATCAATCGCTTGTATATTCATTTGAAGACAGGGGGATGAAGGAAATAACCCTTCAAACAAAAGAAGGAAATGTGCCGGAATTCAGTCACTACGGCACATTATCATCCATCCCGCTTAACCAGACTCTGCACCGTCCATTTTACAGTTACTCACCTGACGGAAAGGGAAGATATCTGGTACCTGGCTCAATGAATGAAAAAAATGTAAAGGAATCAATCGCAGCCATGAAAGAAACGCCATCTGATTTTTATCAGAGTGTGATACCCCGGCAGCTTTCGGTGAATGTAACAGAAACTGATGACAGGGTCATTGTTACGTTCAATGAAGAAGTGGATTTAAATTCAATGACCGAACAAGCTGCGAAGGAGTTGATAGAGGGGATTCTCCTCACCGCCAAAAGTTCGGGTTATCAAAAAGTCCAATTTCAAAACATACGACAGGAAAGCTGGAATGGATTCACCTTTACAAAGCCGCTGGAAACCCCTGTGGCACCTAACAAAAAAAGCCTGGATCAATAGAATAAATTTGAGCGGCTGAAATGGCAATCATTTCAGCCGTTTTTCTTTTGCATAAAAAAATCTTTTCAAGACACACTAGCAAAAGGGAAAATTTCTCATTTCATATTAGTGGAATGATGTACATACTGTAATAAGTATCGGATTTCCAACTCGTGGAAAGGTCCGGAGTACCTTAAGGAGGACAAGTATGTTTTTAGATTATGCAAGAAGATTACTGATTGTTTTACTGTTAGCATTATGTGTAAGTGTGATGTTCCTTACCGGTAAGGAAGCGAAAGCCATGGGTCAGGACACAGAAGATAAGTGGATCTTTCCTGTGGACGGAGTGATCACCGATTTATACGGAACCCGGTCCGGTACGCATAAAGGGATGGATATAGGCGGGGAGGCAGGCTCCGCTGTATATGCCGCACGAGGAGGGATCGTGAGCAAGTCGTATTATTCAGAAAGCTATGGAAATGTAGTGTTTATCTCTCATGATAATGGATATGAAACGGTGTACGCTCATCTGAATGACAGAAGTGTTTCTGAAAATGACAGGGTAACTCAAGGTGACACGATCGGCAGTCTGGGGAATACAGGAAGGTCAACCGGTGCCCATTTGCATTTTGAAATTCATGAAGGCGTATGGACATTGGATAAAGAGAATGCAATAGACCCGTTTGAAGTATTTGGAAACGGGGAAATCGGACAATTGGTCTTTGCAAAAGTCCAAGACCCTTATCAAACATTTGAAGCTTCTGTAAAACTTGATCATGCACCTAAACAAAAAGAGGCCGATAAGAGGAACGCGATTGAACATGAAATCATACATATTGTTAAAGAAAACGAAACTTTATGGGGGATATCGCAGCTTTATGGATTAACGGTTGATCAAGTAAAAGGATGGAACGGGATCGATGCAGACAATGATGTCATCCTCCCCCTGCAAGAACTTAGAATAGAGTTGGAGAGCTGATTGCTTCGAATTCGAAACATTCTTCTTCCCAATTCGATGACTTTTATGTATAATGAACATGTATAAAAAAATATGATTCGTCTTCGGGGCAGGGTGAAATTCCCTACCGGCGGTGATGAAACACTCGTTGTTTCTAAGCCCGCGAGCCTTTAGGGGCAGGATTTGGTGAAATTCCAAAGCCGACAGTACAGTCTGGATGGGAGAAGATGAAGGTTTTAGCCAAAACGTTTAGAAAATGGGAAGCTGAACGTTTATTTGGGTACGCCTTTTCACACTCCGGGATGTTAGTTGATCTGGGAGTTTTTTAGTGCTGCTCGGGCTGAACGATCTTCTAAGTGAGATGAATCTCCAAAAGGAGAGAAGTACAATGAAAAAAATGACTACTCGTACGTTTGTAACAATCGGTATGTTAAGTGCGATATCGTATGTATTAATGCTTTTTAACTTCCCAATTCCACCGTTCCCTAAATTTCTGATGGTTGATTTCAGTGATGTGCCAGCTCTGATTGCCACCATAACTTTAGGCCCGCTTGCCGGCATACTCGTTGAATTATTCAAGAACATCATCGATTATGTCATGACCGGAAGCGATACGGGTGTACCAATCGGGCATTTTGCGAATTTTGCAGCAGGAGTATTCTTGATCTTGCCGACTTACTTTGTATATTCCCGTTTCCAATCCAAGAAAGGTCTATTGGCAGGATTGGTAACCGGAACTGTAGTAATGAGCATTGCATTGGGGATACTGAATTATTTCGTCCTGCTTCCTGCTTATAAATATTTCATGAATTTTGAACTTCCTGCAGGGATCATCATTACTGGAATCGTGCCATTCAACATCCTCAAGGGTGCTTTGGTTACAGCAGTATTCTTATTGTTATTCATTCGACTTCAAGGCTGGCTCTCGAAACAAACACCATTAAACAGAGCAGCTTAATCGTATAGTAAAAAGCCCTGTCGGCACATGCTGACAGGGCTTTGCTGCATAGAACAAAGATATAACAAAAAAGCGATCTTAAAAGATCGCTTTTGATGTGATCAACTATTCAAATTTAAGTGCATCTCCATCAAATGGTTCGTCTGCAACCTTAATCGAGTCTGTAGGGCAGCCTTCGAATGCATCGATCATGTCATCTTCAAGCACGTCCGGCACTTCAACAGTACCCTGGTTATCATCAAGGGTCACAAATGCAATCCCTTCGTCATCATAGTCATAAATATCCGGAGCTGCGGCTCCACAAGCTCCACATGCAATACATGTATCTTTGTCGACGATCGTATATTTTGCCAACGATAAAACCTCCTGAAAAAAATTCTATATATTCAATCATTCATTATACATAAAATGAGTTAGAAAAATAACCTAATTTATATTTTATAGAGGAATGCAGAACATTTCAATAGTTAGGTCCGTTATTTATTATATTTATCCTAACTCCTTAAAACAAAACATCAGAAGACATGAAATTCATGGTACAATATTTGACAATAACCTGCAATTTCAGAGGAGAAATCCCATGACGTATTTACACTTTATACTATTATATTGTTTCAGGCAGTTAAATGGTGAACGATCCATTTACTCCGCCTTTCATATTTTGAATGGTAAAAAATCATCCCAGTCCATACAGGATTCACATTTATTTGAATTACAGCCTTTTTTTCTTTCGCTCCCAAGTCTTTCAAGGGATTATTTCGATAATAAAGTGAAGGGATTGGAAGAACGTCAATTCATCGAACTAAATGACGATTCAAAAGCTAAGGTGACTGTAAAAGGGGAAGAAGAATTACAGAGACAGGCAGTTTTTTTCCCAAGTAAGATGAATGGGTTAGTTTATGGTGACCGGAGTATCCTATTTTGGAAAAGGCTGAATTTATTAGTTCAGGTCATATCAAATATGAATCAAAAAAAGGTATCCTATTATCCTGTTCAACGCAGCAGAAATGTACAGGAGTGGATCAAGAGTTTTCTAAAAGGGGTGCCGGACAGGGAATTGCTTGGGGCTGATTTGTTCGCGGAAATCCATGAACTACTGAGTGCTCATGATGAAGTTGAGGATCCTTCCATCCTCGTTTACCGTTTGACCGGCTTTCAGGATTATGGGTTGACCGAGGTACAGACGGCGGATAAATTAAATCTGCCGGGAGAAGAATACCGATTTAGATTTCTTAACCTGATCCATGGATTATTATCGAAAATAGATCACCAAAAGGAAAAGTATCCCATCTTATTTTCTTTGAGCACCGTAAGCAGTCAGCAGAGGAACTTGACGCTTTCTACTTCCAAGACTTACGATTTATATAAACAAGGGTATGAAATTGAAGATATTTCACGAATCAGAAAGCTGAAAGTGAATACGGTAGAAGACCATTTTATCGAGATCATTTTAACACATGATGGTTTTGATACAGATTGCTTTATTCCTCATGATGAACTTATGAAAGCAGCTTCTGTCATGAAGGAGCTCGGCACGAGGAGACTTAAGCCGATAAAGGAAAGACTGCCTCATTTGACTTATTTTCAAATAAGGATCGCTATTGCAAAGGCGGGTGAAAAGAATGGATCTCCTCAAAGAGCTTAAGGAGAATTTTGGATATCGGGCATTCAGGCGGGGGCAGCAAGAAGTGATAGAATCTGTACTCAGCGGTTCTGATACATTGGCGATGCTTCCCACGGGTACGGGTAAATCCCTATGTTTCCAGCTTTCCGGGTATCTTTTGGAAGGACAGGTGATCATCGTTTCCCCTCTCCTTTCATTGATGCAGGATCAAGTGGAACAAATGAAAGTCAAAAGGGAAAAGAAAGCCATTGCCATCAATTCCTTTTTATCTTTCCCTGAAAAGAAGCGGGCTCTAGAGAGGCTCCATGCATTTAAGTTTATTTTTATCTCGCCGGAGATGCTCAGCAACCCCGATATCAGGGAAGCTGTAGAGAATTTGGACGTATCCCTGTTTGTCATCGATGAGGCGCACTGCATTTCCCAGTGGGGACCGGATTTCCGTCCGCATTATCTATTGCTGGGAGAAATAAGGAAGGGGTTGGGGAATCCGGCTGTCCTTGCCCTGACTGCCACCGCGACCAAAGAAGTGAGAGATGATATCAAAAACGTCCTTCATTTCAAGGAGCATAATGAAATCGTTTATTCTGTAGACCGCAGAAACATTACACTGACTGTTGAAAAGGTCGATACCCATCAGGGAAAAATAAATAAGCTTATCGACTATGCAGCTTCCTTAACAGGGCCCGGGGTCATCTATTTTTCCAGCAGGAGACTTGCCGAAGAATTGGCTTCTCTCCTGAGAGAAAAAGGAATTGAAAATGTCACCCATTATCACGGTGGCATGGAGCAGGAAGAGCGCATCTTGATCCAGCAGCAGTTTCTGACAAATAAACTGCGAATCATATGTGCAACATCTGCATTTGGAATGGGGATCAACAAAGAAAATATCCGTTTTATCATTCATTTTCATTTTTCTTCCAGCCTTGAAGCATACTTGCAGGAAATTGGAAGAGCAGGAAGGGATGGGAATGAAAGTGCAGCGATCGTCCTGTTTACAGAACAAGATCTTTCGCTTCCGCTGCATTTGATGGAAGGGGAGCTTCCCTTCGATCATCAAATCGAAGGGTTTGTTAATTTGCATGAATCAAAATCCGCGGATGAATTATACTCCGCTTTACAGCTTTCTGAAAGTCAATACAGATTTTTGGATCACTATGTTCACGATTATTCCGGGAACGATCCGGCACGGCAGAGTCAGAAAATAAAGCAGTTGCGGGATGAACGGCTGAGATATAAGAAAGAAAAGCTCGTCTCAATGGTAAAGTGGATGCATGCCGATTCCTGCAGAAGGGAAGGGATCCTTCGTTATTTTGATGAAAAAATGGAGGATAGACCTGCAGATTGCTGTGATATCTGCGGTTTTGAAGTTAAGAATCTTCATACATATGAAACCGCAGCAGAGGTGATCCCGGAGCTGGATTGGGAGAAGAGACTGGAAAAAATATTAATGGGATAAGTGATGTGGATGAAGAAACAAGGCGATCTGATCAAGGAACTTACAAAAAAACAATTAACTTTTCATCTGTTTTTTACTCAAATTGTACTATTAACGATTGCCTTCTTTTTAGGTATATTTTTATTTGAAGATTGGTCCACTTTTGGAAGTCAGTTCCGTTTTACATCGTCCATTTGGACTGTAGGATTGACTTTCGGATTGATCGTTGTCGTATTGGATCTTGTCATGATGAAGTACCTCCCTCCTGAGTTTTACGATGATGGAGGGGTGAATGCACGGATATTCTCAGACCGGAATATAGGAGAAATTGCCCTCTTGGCCTTCGTCATTGCAGTCAGTGAGGAAATCCTGTTCCGAGGCATCATACAATTTCATTTGGGAATCATTCTTTCCAGTATCATTTTCGCAGTCATTCACTTCCGGTATTGGGCCCATTGGTTCCTAATCATGAATATTGTTATTTTAAGTTTTTGGATCGGCATGATTTATGAAGTGACCGGAAATTTATTGGTCACCATTATGATGCACTTTATCATTGACTTTTTATTAGGGATTTACATGCGTTTTAAGTCAATTAAAGCAAGAAAAGAAGGGATGTCTCATGAGCAAAGACCCATTTCGTGATAAAGCAGATAAATCAAAACAGAAAATTGAAAGGGTTCAAGAGGAACCTGCTCCAAAAAAAAGGGAACCCCTGCCTCCGAGAAGTGAATTACACCGTGAAAAGAAGAAAAAGAATAAAGTAAAACTGAAATATCCATTAATCAGCTTATTGCTTTTATTTTTTATTTTAATGCCTTTGACAGTGTTCAGCATATATTCCTATTTTGATAACCGAAATGAGCCTTTAACGGTCTTTTCCGAAGAAAAAAATGAAGTGCAGGAAGTCCAATATGAAGGTAATAATGACGATGATGAGGGTGCAGTCATATCAGAAGAGACCACAGGAAGTGAACAGTCTCAACAAGAAGAGACAGCTGTATCCGAAGAGCCTGAGAAAGAAAATAAGGAAGAGGATTCTAAGCGTGAAACAAAACTTCCCGCTGCAAAAGCGGCGGAAGTGGAGGAGCCTGAAAAAGCTGAAACACCAGAACCCGCACCTGAATCCGGCCAGGATCCACCGGCACAGGAGACAGATTCAGAAATCATCTATCATACTGTACAGCCAAGTGAAACCATTTTTCGCATCGCAATGAAATATTACCACACCCAAGATGGGATAGAGATAATAAAAAGTGCCAACAACCTCCCAACCAATGAAATTCAATCCGGACAAGTATTGAAGATCCCTCTGTCACGGTAAGCAGAGCCGCCTATATGGCGGGTATTTTTTTCCATGGAGGATTCTATCCAAATGGACAAGTTCATAGAATGGTAGAAGGGAGGGACGAGATATGCATAATTCAATCCGGGAATTCGAAGATTGGACAGATCAGGCTACGAAACAAATGCTGAATAACCTGGTCGAAAGAAAACGAAAGTTCGACCGTGCTAAAAAAATGCATGTATATACCCTGTGGCTTGCTGTATTTACGGCATTCTGCTTCTTGTATTATCTAACGCAGGCTGTACTTGAGCCTTACTCATATTCTTTTGGTGCAATGTTTTCTGTCTATGTATCCCATTCGGTCCATTTGTATCTGACGGTATTTATCGGGGGATTATTTGGAGGGGTCAAAGTTCTTCATCAGCTGAAAGAGAAAAAAGAAAAAGAGTACCAGGACCTGCGCAAAGAAATCATCGACCGGAGCAAGGACCTCTGGAAAGAAGAAGCGTGGAAAATGAGGCATAGAGTCTTCGATAAAATGAAAAGCCAATTCGACATCAACCTCTATCATGGGAGTAAGTAATAAAAGAGTGCGCCGCAGGAAAAGAAAAAAGCGTTTGGAAGATATTCACCAAACGCTTTGACTTTCTATTAGAAGAACCTCTTCTTACCCTGTTCGTCTTTAAGTATTTCTGCAGCTTCCCTGAACCGCTGCGAATGAATGATTTCACGTTCCCGCAGATACCTGAGCCCGTCATTCAAATCGGGGTCGTCACTCAAGTTTATGATCCATTGATAGGTTGCCCTTGCTTTTTCCTCTGCCGCGATATCTTCGTAGATATCCGCAATCGGATCCCCTTTTGCTGCAATATAAGAAGCGGTCCAAGGCACTCCTGCAGCGTTATGATAAAAAAGTGCACTGTCATGATTGGCATAATGGGCATCCAATCCGGCTGCCTTCATCATCTCAGGGGTTGCATCCTTGGTCAATTTATAGATTGAAACTAAAATGCAACCATGATAAAGTATTGATATATCAGCATTTTATAATACTTTAGAGGGTGTTGAAATTGAATAATGCAATGCCAATGGGCAAGATAAAAAAGGTGGCTATCTACAGCAGAAAGTCTAGACCTGATGAAACTGAGGACACCATAAAAAGGCAGTTAGCCTTCCTTGTAGATAAGTGTGTAGAGAACAATTGGGAGTTTGAGGTCTTTCAAGAGGTAGGCTCATCTCAGGACATAAACAGACCTGAATTAAACAAAATGTTAGAAAAAGTACAGTCATTTCACTATGATGCAATTGTTATCACAGACCAAGATAGATTATCAAGAACAACAGCAGGGTTTTCTCAGATTAAAGAGATACTTACTAACTATGGAGTGCAGGTTGTTACCTCCTCTAAAATATATGACTACACTACTCAAGAAGATGACTTAATGTCAGATATGCAATCTATTGTAGCAAAGCAAGAATACCTCAACATTAAGAAAAGATTGGTAAGGGGTAAGAGGCAGTCTGCAAAAGAGGGAAACTGGGTAGGGGGTAAGACTCCAGTAGGTTATGAATATGACCATAAAACCAAAAAGCTAAAGCCTGATGAAAATGCTCCAATAATAAAGAGGATATATGACCTTTACTTGTCAGGAGTTACATCTACAGATATTGCTAGGCAGTTTGAGCTAGAGGGAATCCTTACTCCTACAGGTTCTAAATGGAATAAGGCAAGAATATCTGTAATCCTTGCTAATCCTGTATATAAGGGTACTGTCATTTATGGAAAGACCAAAATATCTAAGACAAGTAGAAAGCCCTCAGGTGCTCCTAGACAGCTTAAAACAGATGAGAATGAGCAGATCATTATAGAGAATGCCCATGAGCCTATTGTATCTGTAGAGGATTGGGAGGCTGTCAAGGACATTAGGGAAGGCAGATTGTCAAAGCCTCCTAGTGCAAGGATAGGCAAGGTTATCTTTACAGGATTAATAAAATGCTCACTTTGTGGCAGGACTCACAGCTTTCAAAGGAGAAGGGGCAAAGAGCTAAGAGTTACATCTTGTCAGACTAGGCATTATGCTGATGATGGAGAGACTTATACTACTTGTAAGAACAAAGGAGTAAGGCTTGACCTATTTGAAACAGTATTCTTTGCTAAGTTTTCTCAGTATGTAAATAAGCTAGAGCAGTATCTAGAGGATGTAAAAAGCAATATGAAAGCAGAGGAGTCTAATCCTGCTGATGAAAAGGCTGTACTGACAGCTACAATCAAAAGGATAGATGCAGGCATTAAGAGAGTGCAGCAGGGCTTTGTTATGGAGATATTTACTGAGGAAGAGGCACAGGCTCAGATTAAGCAGTTAAAGGCTCAGAGAAAGCAAGCAGAGGCTCAAATAAAGAGGTTGAATAGTAAGTCTAGGGAAGAACAATTAGATGAGCTACAGGCTGTCCTAGAGAGGCTAAAAGGTATTCTAACAGGTACATCAGACTTAGATACAAAGGACATTAATACATTACTTACTAGCCTAATAGACCACATTGAATACAAAAGGGTTGGAGATCATAAAGCAGAGATTGAAATCAAAATACACTATAAGGGACAGTCTGAGGAGCAGGAATAAGCTCCTCTTTTTTTTTGTGCTTTCTACTCTGAACAAAAATTCATAAAAACCTATTTGTAAGATAGCTTCCAATGTTATAATTTTCATATAATGGAATTTTACAAGGGGTTGCTATTGTGTATAAAGCAGATAAATCTTACAGTTCAATTGAATTAAACAAAGAGGACATTATAGAGTTAGAGGATATTTTGACAGATAAGTTTGCCACAGGTAATACTAGAAAAGTATTTACTGTAAATACAAAAAATAGAGAGTTTACTCCATTATCTTTGTATGGATTTTTAAATGACAAGGTACCTGACAATATTGAAAATATTACACTAAGTTTTAGAGAAATGGATACTGATTATTCTCAAGTTAAATATGTAAGAGTGAGTATTGGTAAGTATGTTTTTCTATCAATAGAAGGTAAGGATGAGGTATGGGTAAATGGCATGGCTCAGTTACTTGATGCATTTTTCAAAAAAAAGAAGTCACTTGTTCTAAAGATGTCTAATCTGATACCTATACTTGCAGGGGGGCTAATTGGTTTTAGTGCTGGAAATGGTTTTTTTGCACTTAAACAAGGTAATACTACCTCTGCTATAATATTGGGAATATTGCTCATTATAGGATTTATTATGGCTAACCCTTTCTATGTTAGAAAAGTATTTCCTCCTGTAAGACTGAATTTAACACCTGTGCCTAAAAGAAATTGGAATTTAATTTGGGCAGCTACAGGAGCAATAGGCACAATTATAGGTTTATGTGTAGCCATCATCTCTTTATGGAAATAAATACCTAAAAGGTTTTTTATATTATGTATATTTTCAAGGCACTTCTCTCCCTGCCAGATAGGGGGTACCCCCCCCTGTGGGGGGGGTGTCTATTTAGACTCTACCCAAAGTAGACAAAATGGCAACTGTTGATTATACTGATGTTACAGTGTCTATTTAAAATGTCTATTTAGTTATTTGGCAGGAGGATAAATACATGGGTAAACAATATGGTTATGCAAGGGTATCTACAGTAGAGCAAAGTCTTGAGGCTCAGATAAAGGCTCTACAAGAGGCAGGAGTATCTGAGATATACAAAGATAAGGCAACAGGTAAGAATACAAAGAGGGAAGGCTTACAGGCTCTCCTGAGCATCCTACATGCAGGAGATACACTTGTAATAACTAAGCTAGACAGGATAGCTAGGAATGTTAAAGAGGGCATACAGCTTATTGATGAATTGGCTGAGAAAGGCATTAAGCTCCATGTACTGAATATGGGATTGTTTGATGGTACAGCTACCTCTAAACTCCTCAGGAATATCCTCCTCTCTGTAGCTGAGTGGGAGAGGGAGATGATTTTGGAGAGACAAAGAGAGGGCATTGCAATAGCTAAGGCTCAGGGTAAGTATAAAGGTAAGCCTAAGAAGTACACAGACAAAAACCCTGCCCTAGTCCATGCTCTTGATCTGTTTGCTAATAGGTCTACAAATGGAAAGACTGTAAAGGAAATCTGTGAGATAACAAAGGTGAGCAGAGCCTCACTTTACAATATAGCTAAAGATAAGGGCATCCTGTAAGGGATACTCTTTTTTTGTCTCTTTAAATATTTTTTTATATTGCACATACTCCTGTTTTCTTGGACTTTTGCAAGCTGTACCCCTTGATACATCAACACTTTACTGTACTAAAGAATCCAAGACCTCCCAATATTCCTGGACATATTCCAAGAGGCTCATACAGCTCCTTTCCCTTCCTATTCCTTTTATTTAACTGAGAGGAGGCATGTACAGGGAAGATATTGGGCTATTTTAAGCTGTCTAGTTACAGCCTCCCCCTCCCCCATACAAAAAAAGACAGCCTATAGTCTGCTCAGGGCATAACCATAGACTGTAAGTATCATTTCTTGGCTTATGTATTATATGAATTTCCCCTTAATCTCCACTACAGGGCTCTTATCTAGTAAGGTGGTTCTACAGACTTCTAACTGTATTATATTCTCCTTCTCCAATTGCTTAGCACTTTGGATAGTTTTTTGCTCAGCACTATCACTTACCATAGCCTTGTATACATGGAATGATGTTCCTATCTCTTTTAAATCTCTTAATAGCTGATCTTTCTCCACTGGAATCATCTCCTTTCCTAAAAGAGATAATTCTACAAACTTGTATAATATCCCTGCTGAATATACAAAAAAAGACAGCCTAAGCACAGCATTTAAGGATGTTACTCCTTAGCTACACTTAGACTGTCTGATAATGAATGGAGAAGAAAGAGTGCTAAACATCATGGGCAGTGAGATATTCAACACTCATGACTTTTCCTAACTACTGAAAAGGAACTGTATAGAAAGGATGTTGCCTCTCTACATTAATATGTTCAGCTACATATTGTATTTTCAAGTTAGATGAACAATACAACAAAAAGCCCTCCCCATGCCTCAGAGTGTAGGGCAGGAGAGAGCAGATCATATCTTATCTTTTATAACTGTACTTACTTATCTATATTGTATTATATCTACAATATTGTCTTAGTCTTCTATTATTAAGTTGCCTGAGCTTTAGCTCAGTATGTTTCTGTATTTGATACAAGGGTCTACAAAGTAGACAGACTTATCCTTTGCTAACTAAATCTTTTTTCATTAATCTCTTATCTCTTACTGTAAAACTTTAAAGTTATAACAGTTATTCTCAGTAATATGTCCAATTGTCAGACCCTATTTAAAGTAAAATAATTGTTACAGTTTTGTTACAGATTGTAGTGATGCTTTCAGCCTTACTCCCACAAGGGTTTCAGGATTTGTCAGAAAATAATTACTTTGGCTAAAATACTTTAAAAAAAAGCAGAGATTTTCCAACACATCAGAATGATACTGTGAGTAGTTACTCAAAATGATACAGTGACTTTTATCTTTATGGTTGGTAAAGTTGGTGAGCTGCTTTGCAGTTTGGGCACAAAAAAAGAGGCAGGAGCATTATCTCTGCCCCTACCAGTTACTCACTAAATAACCTTTTTATTTTAATTGGATGCTTTGCCTTATAGTCCATAAAAGCCTCATAACAGTCTTTCCTACTCCTGCCATTAACAATGTTTTTTATTGTAGCTCTTGATACTGTACAATGTTTCTCTATTTGATGAGGAAGGAGACCTTTCACTTTACTAAGGTAAAGGATTTTGTATACTTCTTTATCTGATAATTTAACATTATTAAACCCTGACATCATTTAACCTCCTCAAGCATCCTTTTTACTACTATGTTTAGAGAAATTAGAAGGAATTTGTGACAGTCTCATTACTCAATCTCCATTTGATACAAAGCTCTAGCCAGTGCTTTTCTTTCAGCCTTATCAGTAGAGTTATTGTACATCTCCTGCAAGTGTAGATACTCCTTATCTAATTTCCATTGCTTATAGCCCTCAATGTACTGTTCATATGTTCTGATCTTCTTAATTTTTTGTGTAGCTTTCCTTGATAGCATCTTATTTCCCCTCCTATATTTGGTACTACTTAGTTAACTGAGAGGAGACAAAAGTAAGTATTGTACTTATAAAAAGTAAAATTATTCACTTGATACTTGTTTTTGTAGTGCCATAGCTAAACTAGTAGCAAAGGAATTGAGGTAACTCTTTTCCTATAAATACTGAGGAGGAATTTAATATGAAAGAACAAATGTTAAAAGATATGGAAGGCAAAATAGCTGAGGTACTTGAGTCAAAAAGTAAAATTGATGCATTACTGGACAATATTGAGGAGATGCAGGATGAAAATAAAAGCTCACTTGCTAAAATGGAGCAGGATTTAAAAGGGCATCAAGAGGCACTTACTATGGCATTGGACTTGGGTGAGGCAAAGCTGATTAAAAAGCAGATTGATTCCTTACAAGAGGAGATAGAGCTACAAAAGTCAGTAACTGAGGCTATTGTAAAAGGGAAATATGCAGATTTAGAGGCTAAAGCTGAGGAGTTCTTTAAGGTGCATAGTTCAGCTTGTTTTATGTTTAAGGCTGTAGATGATTACTTGGTAGTAAATACTACTCTGTCAGAGCTAAATGAGGTAAAAGGGATTATGCAAAGCTATTCTAATACATTATCAATCACCTTTGCAGGAGTCAGAGCTATCCTATTAGATACAGGTATTGTTGCTTTAGAAAATCAATATAAAGTGTACAGGGGAACACACTTAGGAAAAAGAGATGTAGTATCAGAGCTTAATGAGTTTGAATATCAAATTAGACCATATATGAACAAGTTAAGATCATATGGTTTTGAGATTAAATAATAGAAAGCATATCTGATGTTTTGAGACAGACTTAATACAACTACTGAGGAGGTACAATGATGGAACTGATTGGGCAGGTTATTGGAGCTATGGTATTAGCTTATAAAGTCATTCCTTTTATGTTTGAACAAAGATAATAACTTACTGAGGTTGGGCATTCTGCTCAGCCTCTTTTTATTTATTTGGAGAGGGAGAATGCAATGGGTATAGATTACAGATTTAATGAGTGGAGAGTATCAGGGGAAAAAGCTGAGGCATGGAGTCCTATGGCTTACAGGTTATTGTCTAAGAATGCTACCTCTGAGCATTTAAATGGTTTTAGGATTGGACAAATGCTGTACTTGCATCATATTGAGGGTATGAGTGCTAAAGAAATAAAACATTCACCTGTGGGCTTTGGTCTAAATTTAACTGTGATTAATGCTACTCTCAGAGGGTACAAAAGAAAGTATATGTCAGTAGGTGTTGAAACAATAGAGGCTTATGATATTGCTATGTACATGATTGAGCATGAGCCTGAGGTATTGGAGAGAATGTACAGGGTGAATATAAGTAAGAATTAAGGGGCTGTAGCTATAAAGCTATGGCTCTCTTTTTTTATGTTTTTTCTCTAGGTCACAGTTTCAGAGCTTTCTCTAATAAGAGTAATGAGGACAAACAGAGCTTTCATAGCTTTTATTAGGGGAGAGGATACAACATGAGTGAACAGAGGGATATTGTCATTGAACAAAATGTAACTATTGCAGATGATAATACTGTACTTGTGAAAGGTATTGGGAAAGCATCAGATGTAGGAGAATTGGATGTGAAGAAATTTATTGAGGTGGCAATGAATTTAAAATCATTTTGGAGATAAATGAGGCAGTAGCTAGATCATAGCTATTGTCTTTTTTTTATGCTTTTTTTTAGTTACATATAATAAGGAAAATTCTAGTCATATATAGGTTGCATATTAGATATATTATATTTATAAATCATGGTTGCAATCATTTCAAGATGTGCGAATTCTTCCGTTCCGATATCAGTGAGCAGCCCGATTACTTTATCAGGAATCGTATACCGCTGATTCAGATAGCGCAGTGCAGCGGCCAGTTCTCCGTCTGCACCCCCATATTGCTCAACCAGATATTTTGCAAGAGTCGGATTGCATGTACTTACCCTTACGGGGTATTGCAGCTTCTTTTCATATGTCCACATATGAATGGATTCCTCCCTTACTTAAAATTATACCTGCCATGGCCAGGGTGCATCTTTCCAGTCCCATGGGTAATTTGAATAACTGTATCCAAAGTTGGTCAGCGGGCCGAACTCCTTTTCAAACTTCTTTTTTATTTGTTTTCTTGTTTTTACGTACATATTGTATTGTGAAATCGCGTCATGATCATCTGGGTGTGTATCAAGGTATAGTGTCAATTCAACTATCACGAAGTCTACGGCTTGTAACTCCTCCATGATTTCATAATAATGTGCAGGAAGCTGCTTCATGGCTCTAATCTCCCTTCATTTTTTCATAGGGGCTGTAGTACGGGTCATAAAACACTTTCCACAACGTCCCTTTCCTCAATGCCTCCTTAGGCGCATATTGTTCGAGGTTAGGTGGCTGAAACCCAAGGAAGAGATTCGGGGGAGTTGAGTAAACCTTTGTAGTAATCGGTTTACAAGGGTCAAAAGGGCTGACATAAGGGTGCCAGCTTCTATAAAAATCATGCACAAGTATCCCTCCTGTAAAGAAATGCCTTCGTAACAACATATGAGTGAGTATGGTGGAACATGTTAGAAAAAATTTATAACACCAGTAAAGAAGGGATTTCGATTCGAAATGTTGAATAATTTAAGCGTAGGAAATAAATGATGAGGTGGTCAAATGTTCGTAAAAAGTGCCATGATTCCAAAGCATAAATGCTATGTGGTAAATGAAAATGATTCAATCGGAAAAACACTTGAAGTAATGGAGCATCACAAGATAGACGGGCTGCCGGTACTGTCGAATGATAAGTATGCAGGGGTTGTGACCCGCTACAATATTTATCAGAATTTCTTCCTGTCCGGAATGGATAGAGATAAGTTCCTGAAAGAAACAAAGACGGCTGATATCGCCATCCATCAGGATAAATTTCTGGTAGAAAGCAATGTGTTCGAAGATACATTAGTGGAATTGCAGGACTTTCCCATCTTATCGGTTATCGATGAAAATAGGAATTTCCTTGGGCTGATTACCCGTTATGACGTACTGGATCAATTCAAAAGTGCATTCGGGATGGAAAGAAAGGGAGTGAGGATCGCCTTCACATCCGTTGAAACAGAAGGAAGGATCGCACGTCTGGGGGATATCATCCAGCAATATTCAGAATCGGTTATTTCGCTTGTTACGTTCGATGCCACAGATAAGCTGCTAAGACGCATCGTCCTGAAAATCGAAAAGAAAGATAATATCGATAAATTCATCAATAAACTGGAGAAATCAGGTTTCAGAATCCTTCATATTAAGGAAGAAGAATGATGGATAATAAAATTCAATCATACACTGTATGAAATAAAATCCTTCTCATAAGATTTATGGGAGGGATTTTATTATGCATTATATTTTCAGGCTGATAGGTTCATTTATATTAGGGTATTTATTCATTAAATGGTTTCCGGAAATTCAATCAACTGAGGCTTCGGGAGTGATCATTGAACTAGTCCTGCATCCGGTTGAATTCTTTGCATCATCCACCATGTTCATTCTGGGCTTTATTGTCCAGGGAAACCTTGTAAAGGCTGAATGCTTATTTTTAATCCGGCTGTCCAAGGGGAATTTACATAAGGAACTGTTGATTGTACCTGTTCATGCATGCATGATCTATGGACTCTCGCTGTTTGGTATTTGGGAAACTCTGTTTTTTTCCTTCTTAGCGGTTTTTTATGGTATTATTTCTTTAGATTTGCGAAGGCAAGGAGGCCATCATGCTTGAAATAATAAGTATTTTATTAATGGGGGGAGCAATTCTTCTCCTTTTTATGTATTATGAAGCCCATCGCAATGAGGTAAAGACTCATTTGTTTACTTTTCACGATTTTCCCGGGGATAAGGAAATGACCATATTCTTTATTTCGGACATACATAAGCGCACGATGGATTCGGACCTGATTGATCAGGTCAGGGATAAAGCGGATATTGCAGTTATTGGAGGGGATCTGACGGAAAGGGCGGTTCCTTTTTCAAGAGTGGAGGAAAACTTGGATAAATTAGCGGCGATCGGGTCTGTTTATTTTATCTGGGGTAATAATGATTATGAAGTGAATACAGACGAACTTCGGAAGCTGTTCAAGAAGAAGGGTGTCAAAGAAATCGTGAACGATTCACTGACATTCACTGCTGGCGGGGGAGTCGTCAATCTGATCGGTGTGGATGATGCAAGTACACAGAGGGCGGTATTGCCCGAAGCGCTTGAAAAGACCGATCCATCCGGGTTCAATATCTTACTGAGCCATGATCCCCGTCTGGTGAAACAGGTGAATAAAGAGGATGGAATCAATCTCATGTTAAGCGGGCATACTCATGGGGGCCAAATCCGGATACTGGGCTGGGGCCTTTATAAAAAAGGCAGGACTGTAGAGCTTTCCCAAACCACCTTGTTAGTCAGCAATGGGTATGGTACTACAGCACTTCCGCTGAGATTAGGGGCACCGGCAGAAGCTCATCTGATCACAATTAAAAGAAAGTCATAATGAACAAAACCTATTCATTGCCTATACAAATTTTACACTGTAGGGAATCTCTACTATAATCTAAAAGAACATATGTAAATGAAAACCGTGGGGGATTTCTATGAACGATCAAAAAACGACCGGTAAATATAATATCAAAGCAATATCCACTATACTTGGAATTCAGCCGGGTACCTTGAGGGCGTGGGAAAGAAGATATAATATCATTGCGCCGGTAAGAAATGAATCAGGGCACAGACTTTATACAGAGCAGCACCTGAATATTCTGAAATGGCTTGTTTCAAAAGTCAAACAGGGGTTTACGATCAGCCAGGCAGTCGCTTTATTGGACAAGCAGGAACTTGAAGAAAATGAAGTAGTCGAGTACGTGAACCAGGATAGAAGCCAGAATATATCCGATGAACTTTTAAAGGCTCTGCTGAGTTTTGATGAATCGAAAGCGCAAGAACTCATAAATAAATCATTTTCTATTTATACAATCGATAAAGTGGTGATTGATATTCTTGGAAGTTTGCTTGTTCAAATCGGCGACCTTTGGGAGAGGGACGAAATCACAACTGCACATGAACACTTCGCAAGCTCGATCCTGCGTTCACGCATAGGAAGCATCATGCATTCATTTCCGCATAATGGGATTCTTCCCAAAGTAGTGGCGGTTTGCGGACCGGGGGAATGGCATGAATTGGGACTGCTGATATTTACGCTCTATGTAAGGAGAAAAGGATTTGAAGTCATTTACCTTGGTTCAAGCATCAAGGAAGATGATATCGAAGTTGTCCTGAAGGAAGTGGAGCCAAAGTTCCTGTTCTTATCATGCACGATGATGGATAATGTAAGCAGCTTATTATCACTCGTTTCTTCTCTGCATGAAAGTTACAAAGGATTGGAGATTGGAATGGGCGGGTTTGCAGTCGATCATCTGCCGAAGGATTTGAAAGAAAAATACAAACCGCATATTGTCGGCCAGTCCAAATCCGAATGGGAAGACTGGTTAAAAAGTAAATTATAAACCGGTGTTTATGCACTGATTTGTGCCCCCTACATAGTATGTGGTAAGTCGTCACACTCTTGGGGGGCACGCATATGAGACTTGAGCGAATTTCCGATAACAAAATTAAATTTTCCATAAGTGTAGAGGAGCTTGAGCAAAAAGGTTTGTTTGAGCAGGAGCAATGGAAAGATTCAGTAATGTGGCATGATTTGTTTGAAGACATGCTGGATGAAGTGCAGGGTAAGTTTGGTATAGAGGCCCAGATGGAAATTTCTGTGGAAATAGAATCATTCGATGAAGAAGAGATTTGCATGATCCTCACTTTGGAACTGGATGATGAAGATTATTCCGATTTTGAAGGAAGCATGGAACTGGTGCAGCCCATCATCGAAAATGATTTGCTGTTTCACTTCATTGACTTTGAAGTGATCATCGATGTGTTGAATCGGCTCAGGCATACATCCAAGTTTGAGGACCGCCCTCTGGAAGTCAGCTTATATAACTATGAAAGTAAATACTATCTGCTTTTTGAAAACATCCCCCGGAGCCAGCATCTGCTGTTAAAGACGATTATCCTGGAATACGGTGCATTGTCGAATCAAACTGCCTATATGATAAAGGAATATGGTCATCCGATCGTACTGAAACAGGCGATGGAAAAAGTGACTAAGTATTTCACATAGCCGTTTCTTCCTCACTTTTAGGTTTTCCTAAAGGTGTTTTTATTTTACAGAATTCTGATCAGCGGGAATTGATATAAGAAAATGAAAAAAATGACAGCGTTTTCAAAAAACCTGTTATTTTTGTTTTTTGTATCTTTGCAAGTAGAAACCAAACGTGTATACTATGTCATGAAAGCGGACTGGGGTCTGCTATACAGTGAATTAAACTGGGAGGTTTACATATATGGTATCCGAGAAGGAGAAAGAAAATAACCAAGCATCCGAAAAGAACGATGTGTTGAAATCCACACAAACGGTTATTCATCTCGCGCTAGATAAATTGGGGTATCCAGAAGAAGTATATGAATTATTAAAAGAACCTTTACGAATGCTGACAGTTAAAATACCTGTACGAATGGACGACGGCAAGGTAAAGGTGTTTACCGGATTCAGGGCACAGCACAACGATGCTGTAGGGCCGACCAAAGGCGGTATCCGCTTCCATCCGAATGTCACTGAGAAGGAAGTGAAAGCCCTTTCGATTTGGATGAGCTTAAAATGCGGAATTGTCGACTTGCCTTATGGCGGCGGGAAAGGCGGCATCATTTGTGATCCCCGGGACATGTCTTTTAGGGAACTTGAGAGGCTGAGCAGAGGATACGTGAGGGCAATCAGCCAGATTGTGGGTCCTTCCAAAGACATACCTGCACCTGACGTGTTTACGAATTCTCAGATCATGGCCTGGATGATGGATGAATACAGCCGGATCGATGAATATAATTCACCCGGGTTCATTACAGGGAAACCTCTTGTGCTTGGAGGGTCGCACGGCAGGGAAACGGCTACTGCGAAAGGTGTGACCATCTGCATCCGGGAAGCGGCAAAGAAAAAAGGAATCAAACTTGAAGGAGCGCGTGTGGTGGTGCAGGGATTCGGGAATGCAGGCAGCTTCCTTGCAAAATTCATGCATGATGCGGGCGCAAGGGTCATCGGAATCTCAGATGCATACGGCGGTCTGCATGATGAGAATGGTTTGGATATCGATTATCTCCTGGATCGGAGAGACAGCTTCGGTACTGTCACTAAATTATTCAATAACACGATCTCAAATCAGGAATTACTTGAACTTGACTGTGATATTCTTGTACCGGCAGCTATCGAGAATCAGATCACAGAACATAATGCACATAACATCCGTGCAAGCATCGTCGTCGAGGCAGCCAACGGGCCGACGACTTTGGATGCAACAAAAATCCTGACTGAAAGAGGGATATTGCTTGTACCTGACGTCCTTGCTTCATCAGGAGGTGTCACAGTATCCTACTTCGAGTGGGTTCAAAACAACCAGGGATATTACTGGACCGAAGAGGAAGTGGAAGAAAAACTGGAAAAGATACTGGTCCATTCATTCAACAATGTCTATGAGACCTCCCAGACAAGACGGGTCGACATGAGACTTGCCGCCTACATGGTCGGCGTAAGAAAAATGGCCGAAGCCTCCCGCTTCAGAGGGTGGATTTGATTTAAATAATCTTTTAAAAAAGGATGGGACTTCCCATCCTTTTTTCGCTTTCCAATTTCTATTTTGTAGTACCCAATCAGTTGCTTTGACCAATTACTGAAATTAATTCATAATGTTCATGGAGAATGTTTTTTATATATTGGAACAAACATTATAGTTTATAAATGAATGATTATGTTAGACAGTTTCAGCTGTTAATTGGAGTGGAAGACGCAGACCCCTATGAGAAACCGGAAGGGCTGGTCAGTGGAGGGTGGCATAATAAGAAACGGCGCGAAGGCGTTCTTTGCCTTCCTGGTCGGTTTGGCTTATGACACGTGCATCTAAGCCCTGCAGCTAGACAGTTATAAGTTATATCTATTTTATGCGGAGGCTCACGGGCTACCCGCGGGAAGCGTAGTCATCCACGGAAAATCAACAGCGGTAATGAACAGACAAAGATTTATAGCAAGGAGTGCCTGAAGTTGAGAAACGAAGAATGTATCATCGTCGGCGGAGGACCATGCGGTTTATCAACGGCGATTCACCTTAAACAACAAGGAATCGACCCCCTTATCATTGAAAAAGGAAACATCGTAAACGCAATCTATAACTATCCAACACATCAGACCTTCTTTTCTTCAAGTGAAAAGCTTGAGATCGGCGATGTGCCTTTCGTCATCGAAGAGCATAAACCCCGGCGCAATCAAGCCCTCGTCTATTATCGCGAAGTGGCAAAAAGAAAAGATGTAAGAATCAATCGTTTTGAAATGGTCAATAAAGTCGATAAGGAGAAAGACGGCGGCTTCATCATAAGCACCTCAAAAGAAACGTACCGGGCAAAATACGTCATCATCGCCACAGGTTATTATGACAACCCGAATTATATGGGGATCCCTGGTGAAGATAAGGATAAAGTCTTTCATTATTTCAAAGAAGCTCATCCTTTTTTTGATACAGATACAGTCGTGATAGGCGGGAAAAATTCAGCGGTGGATGCTGCATTGGAGTTGAACAAAGCAGGGTCGAGAGTAACGGTGCTTTACAGGGGAAGCGAATATTCCAAAAGCGTGAAACCGTGGATTCTTCCCAATTTTGATGCACTTGTAAGGAACGGGGAGGTAAAAATGGAATTCAATGCACATCTGGAAAAAATCACGGATGATGCAGTCCACTATACGGTGAATGGGGACAAGAAAGAGATCAAGAATGATTTCGTCTTTGCGATGACTGGATATCATCCGGATCACAGCTTTCTTACAAAGATGGGAATTTCCATCGACCGGGAGAGCGGCCGTCCGGCATTCGACCCTGATACAATGGAAACAAATGTAGAAGGTGTTTATGTAGCCGGAGTGATTGCGGCAGGTAATAATGCTAACGAAATATTCATAGAAAACGGTCGGCACCACGGCGGTTTGATTGCACAATCCATTATAATGAAACAAAAGTAATAAGAGCCCGCAGCGGATGCGGGCTCTTTTGATTGGTCCAGCTGCGGCGGCCAGTAGCTCGAGGTCATAAGATAAACTTACCAAAAAAGCCAAGAGCGCCTTTCCGGTAAGTTCATCTTATGCTTGTCGCTCCTGAACGAGCCGCCTCCGCTTTTCTGTTGTCCAGCTGCGGCGGCTAGGAGCTCGAGGTCATAAGCTAAACTTACCAAAAAAGCCAAGAGCGCCTTTCCGGTAAGTTCATCTTATGCTTGTCGCTCCTGAGCGAGCCGCCTCCGCTTTTCTGTTGTCCAGCTGCGGCGGCTAGGAGCTCGAGGTCATAAGCTAAACTTACCAAAAAGGCCAAGAGCGCCTTTCCGGTAAGTTCATCTTATGCTTGTCGCTCCTGAGCGAGCCGCCTCCGCTTTTCTGTTGTCCAGCTACGGCGGCTAGGAGCTCGAGGTCATAAGCTAAACTTACCAAAAAGGCCAAGAGCGCCTTTCCGGTAAGTTCATCTTATGCTTGTCGCTCCTGAGCGAGCCGCCTCCGCTTTTCTGTTGTCCAGCTACGGCGGCTAGGAGCTCGAGGTCATAAGCTAAACTTACCAAAAAGGCCAAGAGCGCCTTTCCGGTAAGTTCATCTTATGCTTGTCGCTCCTGAGCGAGCCGCCTCCGCTTTTCTGTTGTCCAGCTACGGCGGCTAGGAGCTCGAGGTCATAAGCTAAACTTACCAAAAAGGCCAAGAGCGCCTTTCCGGTAAGTTCATCTTATGCTTGTCGCTCCTGAATGAGCCGCCTCCGCTTTTCTAATTAATTCCTGAAAATGCGTTCCATTTCTTGAAAATCATTTGTTTGAGACAAAGCAACCATCAGCTTTATCCGTGCTTTTTGACCGTTCAGGCCGTTAGAGAATATGACTCCCTTTTCTTTTAATTGCTTTCCCCCGCCCTCATAACCATATACATCCTGGGCGATGCCATTGAAGCACCTTGAAACGAGGACCACGGGGATACGGTTGTTCAAAAGATCAATGATACCGGGGACAGCTTCCGGGGGAAGATTGCCCTGTCCGAGGGCCTCGATGACCACTCCATCGAACTTGAGGTCCTTTATTGCGCCAAGAAGACTTGAATCCATACCTGCGTAAGCTTTGATAAGGGTAACTTTTTTCGTGATGTCACATACTTTATAGCTTTCGGAAGAAGTCGGCTGATGGTGAAATAAGATACCTCTCTTAGTCACGATGCCGATCGGACCATATTGCGGGCTTTGAAAGGTAGAGACGTTGCTTGTGTGTGTTTTCGTCACATTTTTTGCAGAATGAATCTCATCATTAAGTACAACGAGAACACCTTTGTTCTTTGAGAGGGGATCAGCTGCCACGCGCACGGATGAAATAAGATTATATAGCCCATCAGCCCCGATTTCATTACTTGATCTCATGGCTCCGGTCACCACGATTGAGACTGGAAGTGAAACAGTCAAATCCAGGAAATAGGCTGTTTCCTCGAGTGTATCCGTTCCATGTGTGATCACAACACCGTCGAATTCCTGTTTTTCAAATTCTGCATCTATCAAACGTTTAATCTCATGCATATGTTCCGTGGTGATATGCGGAGAAGGAAGATGAAAGGCTTCAATGACCCTGACGTCAGCTAAATTTGCAACCATTGATGTTTGTACGGATAAGGGATTTTCCCTGCCGGGGATGACAGCTCCCGTATCTTTGTCTTCCATCATGGAGATGGTTCCTCCTGTATGTATGACCAGTACATTTTTTTTCATACATCATTCCTCCTTGGATTTTTCTTATTTTCTTTCCTACTTTAACATGATACGATTAAGAAAACTGAAAGAAAAGAGGACTTTTACTATGCTGGTGGTTTTATCAGCGGGAATAGCACCGGGCCTTGCTCTTCTGAGTTATTTTTATTTGCGCGATGAGTATGACGCTGAACCGGTTGCGCTAGTCTTTAAAACCTTTATATACGGTGTCTTAATTACTTTTCCAATCATGTTTCTTCAGTATGTATTGAAAGTGGAAGGGTTTGTCGATTCCAACTGGCTGAATGCCTATATTTCTTCTGGACTTCTGGAAGAATTTTTTAAATGGTTCATCCTCATGGTTGCCATTTTTCAACATGTTCATTTTAACGATCCGTATGACGGTATCATATATGGAGCAAGCGTTTCACTTGGATTTGCAACGGTTGAAAATATATTATTCCTATTGGCAAATGGAGTTGAATACGCGTTCGGCAGAGCGCTCATGCCAGTTTCGAGTCATGCTCTTTTCGGAGTGTTGATGGGTTATTATCTGGGCAAAGCCAAATTTTCCTTGAAGGATCATCGTCAAAAATGGCTCTTCATATCGGTGATGGTTCCGCTTGCATTGCACGGGACATATAATTATATCTTCTTGTCTGAGAAGAATTGGATTTATTATATGATTCCATTCATGTTGTTCCTTTGGTGGATTGGGTTGAAGAAAGTCAAACATGCACACCGCCTGACGGCCAAAAAATATTCTCATTCAGAGTTGAAGAAAGAAATTCTTTAAAGAAAAAGAGCTTGTAAAAAAATCTATAGACTACAATTTAGTATGGACTCTAAACACCGCTATTGATTTCCGGGCAAAACTTCGCTTTCCGCGGGCGCGCGGTGAGCCTCCTTCTCATATTCAGGGGATGAGCTGTCCATCTGCAGGGCATAGTGGCACATGGCTTAAAGGCAAAGAACGCCTTCGTGTACGATTCGTCTTATGCCATACGCCTCTGGGCAAAGCCCTTCCGCATTTCTGATCGGAGTCTTCGTCTTGCACTCCGATCAACCGCTGGAAAACGCTATAACTTAACTAATATTTGTACAAAACTATAAAAACCCCGAACTAGTCTGCCTCTGTGAATGCAAATTAGTTCGGGGTTATTTTGACTGGAAATCTTTTGTACCAGCTTCTTTACTTATTTGTAAGTCGCTGCAAGGTCTGTCTTCGGTGCTTCTTTTCGTTTCACTTCATCAATTTTGTTGACAAACATCTGAAACACTTTTCTTTTTTCGTCCAGCTCTCTTATGTATTCCTTGAGTTCATTGTATTTTTCTTCGAAGGGTTTGTGATACATCTCACGGATATTCTCTATGATTTCTTCATTCACTGTGGACTGGATGACCTGTTTGGTGATCCCGTACTTATATGAATAGACCTTTAATTCTTTTTTTACGTCATCATAGTCAGTATTGATTTGGTCCAGTACTTCCGAAATATCTTCCTTCCATTCTTCCAGTGATTTGGCTAAATAATCTTCCATAATTGCCTCCCCCTTTGTTAAAGACTCGCATGATCCTTTCACTATTATAACGCAGACTGGTTACATCCCTTTTTCTGAAACATTACATTGTGTTATCAATGAATGGGATTTTTTATTTTTCATTTTGTATAAAATGGATGGCACTACAAAAACTAGGGTTAATGTTAATTGAAGATATGGAGGTTAATCGATGATGAATAGCCGCATCAAATGGTTATGTACAACTGTTGTCATGGTGCTTGTTTGTTCTCTTTTGATGATTTCATCTGAAGGGGAGAAAGCAGACGCTTTTACGAATCAAGTCATTCAGCATGGAGCCACGGGTGATGACGTGATAGAACTTCAGTCCAGGCTTCAGTATATTGGCTACTACAATGGAAAAATCGATGGTGTTTTTGGCTGGGGCACCTATTGGGCATTAAGGAATTTTCAATATGAATTCGGCCTTCCGATTGATGGTTTGGCCGGAGCAGAAACAAAGGCCAAATTAGTTAATGCATCAAAGTATAACAAGCAATTCGTAAAAGAGCAGATAAAAAAGGGTAATAAGTTCAGCCACTATGGCGGCACTGATTTAAGCAAGCAGAAAGGTGCAGGAGCAGGTGGCGGAGGAGGAAAGGCAGCACCGCCCCAGAAGCAGACCCCTTCCAAACCGACAGCTGCCAACACGCCTAATGGGTATTCTCAAAATGACATCCAGATCATGGCGAATGCCGTCTACGGCGAAGCACGCGGGGAGCCATATGAAGGACAAGTCGCTGTTGCTGCAGTCATTTTAAATCGCATCGACAGTCCATCATTCCCCAATACAGCAGCAGGTGTCATTTTTGAGCCGGGGGCTTTCACAGCCGTTGCTGACGGCCAGATTTACCTGACACCGAATGAAAAAGCGAGGGAAGCAGTCCTTGATGCCATTAACGGATGGGATCCATCCTCAAACGCACTGTATTACTTTAATCCTGTCACCGCAACAAGTGATTGGATCTGGTCGAGACCGCAAATCAAGCAGATAGGAAAACATATATTCTGTAAATAACGAGGTGAAGGATATTGATACGCACTATTTTAATAGCTATACTCGTCATCGGCGTCGCTGGAACGGCCTTTTGGGGGTATCAGGAGCATCAGGAGAAAAATGCGATCCTGATCAACTCAGAAAACAACTATCAGCGTGCATTTCATGAACTGACTTATCAGGTTGACCTGTTGCACGATAAGATAGGAACAACACTTGCAATGAATTCCAGAAAATCGCTGTCACCTGCACTTGCAGATGTCTGGCGTCTTACATCTCAGGCGCACAGTGATGTGGGTCAATTACCATTAACCTTACTGCCTTTCAATAAAACCGAAGAATTCTTGAGCAAAATAGGTGATTTCAGTTACCGTGTGGCGGTGAGGGACCTGGATGATAACCCGTTGACAGATAAAGAATACGCTTCTTTAGAAAACCTTTACAAACAAAGTGCCGACATCCAAAAGGAATTAAGGAGGGTGCAGCATCTTGTCATCAAAAATAATCTGCGGTGGATGGATGTTGAGATGGCACTTGCTTCGGGCAAGGAAAAAGCCGATAATACGATCATTGACGGCTTCAAGACGGTGGAGAAGAATGTATCCGGATATGATGAAGCAAGCTTTGGTTCCACTACATTTGTAAATAGTCAAAAAAGAGATGAGAATTTCAGAAAATTAAAAGGCGAAGAGATTTCTAAGAAAGAAGCTGTGGCGATTCTAAGGAAGTATTCTGGAATCGATAAATCAAAGGAAGCCAAAGTTGCAAGCAGCGGCAAGGGATCGGAGTTCAAATTCTATAGTGTCTCCATTGGCAACGGAAAGACAGACGCGAGTATGGATATAACACAAAAGGGCGGGTATCCCATCTGGTACATCAATAACCGTGAAGTAAAAGAGGCGAAGATCAGTTTGAATAAAGCTTCTGAGCAGGCAACTAAATTCCTTAAAGAAAACAAGTTCGAAAAGTTGGAGCTGTTCGAAAGTGTTCAATACGACAATCTGGGTGTATTCACCTATGTGACTCTCCTTGATGGTGTGAGGATTTACCCTGATGCAATCAAAGTGAAAGTAGCACTTGATAATGGTCAAATAGTCGGGTTTGCCGCAGAAGAATATCTTAGGAATAATCACAGCCGTGAAATTCCCGAACCCGGCATCACCCTGGAAGAAGCAAAAACAAAGACAAACCCGAACCTGAAAGTCATGGAAGAAAGACAGGCTGTCATCATCAATGACCTGAACGAAGAAGTACTGTGCTACGAATTTTTAGGAATGCTCGGAAATGACACTTACAGGATCTTCATCAATGCCGATACAGGAGAAGAAGAGAAAGTGGAAAAGCTCAAAAATGCAGAACCGATTTATGAAGAAGTCGTATAGTAATGAACATGAAGTTTAGACAAAAAGTTTTATTCTAAGTAATACCCGGACTGTTATCCTGAATTTTCGAATTCATGTCAGTTCGGGTTTTTGATTTTTGTTAAGGTACACACATTTGATTTTAGATAGTTCCAGTGGTTGATTGGAGTGCAAAACGTAGACTCCTGCGGGAGAAGCGTGTCAGGTGTGACTTGTCCAGCTCCGGCGGCTAGAGGCTCGAGGTCATAAGGTGAGCAAGCCGCATGCGCTTTTCTATTTGTCCAGCTCCAGAGCTTAGAGGCACATGGCCTAAGTCAAATCAACCAGGAAGGAAAAGAACGCCTTATTAGGCGATTCGCCTTATGCCACCCGCCTCTGAGCAAAGCCCTTCCCCATTTCTTCCCGCAGGGAGTTACGACTGAGGAGGCTCGCAAACCGCCGACGGAAAGCAAAACTTTTTCACGGCAATCATTAGCGGTATAAAAGCTCTATATGATATTACAAAAAAAGTATGGAAAGGAAGTATTTTACGTGACATAATATAGGTACATCATATCAGACGCGGGAAAGTGAGAGTAATGTGCTATGATAAAAGCCGGAACAATACTGCAGCTTGAACCTATTCATAACGATACACCCGAGAAGTACCGATGCAGGGTGGTCGAGTCGGAAGAAGACGGGATCTTCATTGATTACCCTATACATACTAAAACCGGAAAGACCGTTTTCATGATGAATGGGACCCAGCTTAAAGCAAGCTTTGTATATAACGAACAAACGGTTCTTACGTTCGAGTCAGAAGTCCTGGGAAGGAAAATTTCAAAAATCCCCATGATCCATATTCACTATCCTGGAGAGCATGAATTAGTCAAAGTACAAAGGCGGCAGTTTGTCCGCGTCGAAACCAATGCGGATATTTCCCTATATTACAATGACGAGTACCATCCTGCGGTCACTGAAGATATCAGTGCCGGCGGCTGTGCGGTCAGGATGAACGGAATTGAGATTGAACAGGGTGCACGCATCTCCATGATGATTGTTTTGGTCATGCAGACAGGGGAATGCCACTACCTTGAAATAGCGGGAAGCCTTGTAAGGGTATGGGAGCGGAACAAGAGCAAGATTGCAAGTATCCAGTTCTTGAATTTAACTGAAACACAGCGGCAGATCATCATGAGATATTGTTTTGAAAAACAGCTTGAACTAAGAAAAAAGGGGATGCTTGAATAAAATCCCAACATTTACACATACTTTTTCTTAAAGGCTCCAATAGCTTTAAAAGCACGATTATAATGTGCTGGAAGAGACTGAAAAGACCTTTAGAAAAGGGTGTAATTGATGAAGGCAGTAGAAAGAATATTGATTAAACTGGCAATTATCCACTTTATCTTACTACTGGCAATACAACTTGTTTTCCACGAACTCAATGTACTGCCGGAACTTCATAAAATCGTATTCTATGAAGGCGTGGAAAAAATGGAATACAGTGAAATAATTGAAACCATTTCAAGTAACAGTAGCAGGTGAACATTGCCTGCTGTTTTTTATTGTGGTCCCACGGAAAGCATTTAAAAGATAAAGTTCTTATTAAGTTTGCATGATTTTATGATAGAATAGGAAAGAAATTATTAGGAATTTAAGTAGGTGGATGTTTTGATGAAATTAAGAATTGCCATAGACGGCCCTGCAGCCGCAGGGAAGAGTACCGTCGCTAAAATTGTAGCAGGGAAACTATCTTATCTTTATATTGATACGGGAGCCATGTACCGTTCCCTCACATATAAAGCAATAAGGTCGGATATAGATTTACATGATCAGACTAAACTGACAAAACTGCTGGAAACGACCAAAATTGAACTGGAACCGTCTGAAAAAGGTCAGCTCGTATTTCTGGACGGTGAGAATGTAACGGATGAAATCCGGCAGGCAGAAGTCACAAATTCAGTTTCGCACATAGCGGTTCATCCGCTTGTCAGGGAAGAAATGGTGAAAAGACAGCAGGAGCTCGCTCGTGAAGGCGGTGTGGTAATGGACGGAAGGGATATCGGTACACACGTCATCCCTGACGCAGAAGTAAAAATATTCCTGCTTGCGAGTGTTGAAGAAAGGGCTCAGAGGCGCCATGAAGAAAATGTCTCGAAAGGGTATCCTTCAGATTTGGAGAAATTAAAAGAAGAAATCGCACTCAGAGATAAAATTGATTCCGAGCGGGAAGTTGCCCCGTTGAAAAAAGCGGAGGATGCAATTGAAATTGACACAACATCCCTGGGAATCCCGGAAGTCGTCGACCGCATTATGTCTCTTGTGGAAAGGAAAGGATAGACGTGAATCTTTATTCTTTTGCTAAAGGTTTAGTTAAGTCCATTCTTTCGCCTCTTTACCGCATCGAGGTAATAGGTCTGGAACATTTCCCGAAAGAGGGCGGAGTGCTGCTCTGCGCAAATCATATAGATAACCTCGATCCCCCCGTCGTCGGGATCACGGCGCCAAGACCTGTTTCATTCATGGCGAAGGAGGAACTCTTCAGGGTCCCTGTCCTGGGGAAAATTCTGCCCGGGGTTCATGCTTTCCCTGTAAAGAGGGGCATGAGTGACCGTGAAGCCCTCCGAAGAGGATTGAAAATATTAAAAGAGGGAAATGTTTTAGGACTGTTCCCGGAGGGTACTAGAAGTAAAACAGGGCAGATCGGAAAGGGCCTTGCCGGCGCCGGGTTTTTTGCATTGCGATCCGACGCAAAGGTGGTGCCCTGTGCAATCATCGGTCCTTATAAGCCGTTCAGGAAGTTAAAGGTGGTATATGGACCGCCTGTCCCGATGGAGGAAATCAAAGAACAGAAACTGAATGCCGAGAAAACCACGGATATCATCATGGAGCATATTGCCAGGCTGATGGATTGATCGGCCGGACTTTCTTGCTTGACAAATAGTTCTATTTATTAGAAGTTAATAGAAAGAATAATTTATTTAAATTGTGTAAAAATTCACAAAAATAAAATCTTTGCAGTCATGGATTAAGGAGGAGTACATAATGGAAGACATGAATGGAATTGAAGTGAAAAATCTCGAGATTGGTGAAAAAGTTAAAGGAACCGTCACTAAGGTCGAAGAAAAACAAGTCCTTGTTGATGTTCAAGATAGTAAGGTGGATGGCATCATTCCAATTAGTGAACTCTCAAGCCTTCATATCGAAAAAGCATCTGATGTGGTGAGTGAAGGGGATGTACTGGAGTTAATCGTGACAAAAGTGGAAGAGGAACTCCTCGTCCTTTCAAAGCGTAAAGTCGATGCTGAAAAAGCATGGGAAGAAATGAAAAGCCGTTTTGAAAAAGGGGAGATTTTCGAAGCCGAAGTAAAGGACGTCGTAAAAGGCGGGCTTGTAGTAGATTTGGGAGTGCGGGGATTTGTACCTGCTTCATTGGTTGAGGATCACTATGTGGAAGATTTCTCAGATTACAAGGATAAGGTCCTTACATTCAAGATTGTCGAACTGGATCAAGAGAAAAACCGTCTTATCCTGTCTCACCGTGCAGTGGTAGAAGCCGAAAAGCAGGAGCAAAAGAAGCAGCTTCTCACAGACATAGAATCCGGGGCGGTCTTGGAAGGTACCGTTCAACGAATCACTGATTTCGGTGCGTTCGTTGATATCGGCGGTGTCGACGGACTTGTTCATATTTCACAACTGTCCCATGAACACGTTGAGAAGCCGTCAGACGTGGTGACTGAAGGACAAAAAGTCCAGGTCAAGGTACTTAGTGTGGACCGTGATAACGAAAGAATCTCATTATCAATCAAAGAAACTCTGCCTGGACCATGGAGCGATATTTCGGAAAAAGCACCTAAAGGAAGCGTGTTGGACGGGGTCGTAAAAAGATTGGTATCCTACGGTGCTTTCGTTGAAGTATTCCCTGGTGTAGAAGGTTTGGTGCATATTTCACAAATCTCCCATAAACATATCGGGACACCTCATGAAGTATTAAAAGAAGACCAATCGGTTAAAGTAAAAGTATTGGATGTAAACGAATCTGACCAGCGTCTTTCCCTCAGCATTAAAGCTTTGGAAGAGAAGGAAGAAGAAGTGACAGATTATGAAATGCCTGAAGAAAATACAGGCTTCCAATTAGGCGAAATGATTGGAGATAAACTAAAAGATCTTAAATAAAAATGGTGATGGACTGTGACAAGAGCTCAACGAAAAAGGGACCATATTAATTATGCCCTAACAACAGGGCAACAGGAAAAGACGGGCTTTGAAGACGTGAAATTTGTCCATCAAAGCCTTCCGGATACAGCACTTGATGATACTGAGCTTCAGTCCCGAATTGGCGAACTTTCTTTGAGTTCGCCAATTTTTGTTAATGCAATGACGGGCGGAGGCGGAGGTTACACATCGAAAATCAATGCGGATTTATCTCATCTTGCCAGGGAGACCGGAATTGGACTGGCTGTAGGCTCTCAAATGTCTGCATTGAAGGATCCTGCTGAACGGACAACGTATGAAATTGTAAGGAAGAATAATCCAAACGGCATCATCTTCGCAAACCTTGGCAGTGAAGCGACTGTTCAGCAGGCAATCGATGCAGTGGAAATGATCGAGGCGGACGCCCTTCAGATCCACCTTAATGTCATTCAGGAATTGACAATGCCTGAAGGTGACCGGGATTTCAAAAGTGCTCTTGAACGAATCGGCAGGATTGCAGAACAGTTAAGTATACCTGTCATCGTGAAAGAAACTGGCTTCGGAATCAGTAAGGAAGCCGCCTTGGCCTTATCGGAAACCTCGATTTCAGCTATAGACGTCGGCGGATTCGGAGGCACGAATTTTTCCAGAATTGAGAATCAGCGCAGACAAAGGATGCTGAATTATTTTGATGACTGGGGAATCCCTACTGCCGCTTCCATAGCTGAAGTCCATTCAGTTTCTGACCTTCCAATCCTTGCTTCGGGAGGTATTCGAAACAGCTTGGAAATTGTCAAATCCATGAGTCTGGGTGCCTGCGCTGTCGGCATGGCGGGAGCAATTTTAAAAAGCATCGTGGATAAGGGTGTTGACGCCACGATAGAAGAAGTGAATGATATCCATACGGATATACGATACCTTATGTGTGCATTAGGCTGCACGAGGACTGAAGACTTGCATAAGGTGCCACTTATCTTAACAGGAGAGGTATATCATTGGCTGGCCGTAAGGGGATTAAATCCCGATAAGTATAGTAATCGACACTTGAATCAATAATGAAAAAGACGGATCTCCTTGTTTAGGAATCCGTCTTTTTGATGTAAGAATAATTATCTACTTCTGTCTCTTCCTTGATTCCTCAGGGCTTTCCATTCCTGTTGCTCCCTTATTCTGAAGCTCCTGATCCCTGTCGGATTCAACGCGTCCGCTTTTCTTTAATTTCTTTTCCTGGCGATCTCTTCCCATATCAAACACCTCCTCTTCTTATTTTTTCAAGATTAAAATGAAACATGCATGAATGAATTACATAAAGATTTTCCATAATGTAGATAATAGGAGGGAGTGAGGTCATGGAGGGGATAATTTTTCTATGGGTTGCCTGGGGGTTGTGGATCTACACGACATTCATCATGGAAAAGAATGAAAAAGGACGGTTTTTATATTCTTTTTATTTGTTGTGTTTGATTTGCTTGTTTCCCTATGGATTCACCATATTTTCATATGAAGTGCACGCAGCCTATTTATTTTTAGTGTTACTGTCGTTCGTACATTTGCGTCACTTGGGTCTGAGGAAAAAGTTATATATGCTAATTTGTATTTTGACTATAGCTATGTCTTATGCAGGGGTAGGGCTTATCGCCATTTATGATCCCGTCCTTATGATCATCGACCCTTACGTAATAGCTGCTTTATTATCCATGAGTCTTGGATTTATTTTTTATAGTTCCATAATAAAGATAAGAAGTCTGTTCCTGGCAGTTATTTCGGGGACAATGGCAGGGGAAATTTTCTTATCGGTATCGCTGCATACTATTGGTTTCAGTGATGCGATAGGGGATTACCTTTATTTGGATGCGGCATCCTACATGACGTTGATAACGATCGCCTGGAAAGCCGTTCATTCACTGAATGCGCTGATGAGCAGTAAACTATCATCTAATAAAGGGGAAATCAAAAATATATGAATGATTACGTAAACCCCGTCATTTTCGGGGTAGTCATCGGCACTTTAACTAGAATCTATATGCTCCGGACCGACTATAGGCAATACCCGACGTATTTGCACGGGAAGATCATACATATTGCACTGGGCTTCATCGCCGCAGGGCTTGGAACCATTGCGGTTCCTGCATTACTTGAAGAGAATTTCACGGCCATCACGTTTTTGACAGTGGCTGCATCACAGTTTCGTGACGTCAGGAATATGGAAAGAAACACATTGACCGAGCTGGATGCCTATGAGCTTGTACCCAGGGGTGCTACCTATATCGAAGGCATTGCAGTAGCATTTGAAAGCAGGAACTATCTGGTGATCTTTACTTCCTTGATTGCCACCTTGGCCTATATCGTTTTTAACTTTTATGCAGCTTTGGCAGTCAGTGTTATTTGTATGATGATTTCTCATAAGTTGATGGCCGGGGGCAAGCTGAAAGATATCGTCCATATCGAATATGTCCAGCCGCATTTTGATGGTGCAGGGCTGTATGTGGATAATATTTATATCATGAACATCGGTCTGAAAGTGAGGCAGGAAGAAATCATGCGTTATGGAATGGGATTTGTGCTGAATCCCAAATCATTCGATGCAAGGTCGACAATTGCAAACCTCGGGCAAAGGCAGGCCATCCTTCATGATGTGTCCACTTCCCTGGGTATCTTTAAAGATTCCGGGACCCCTGCACTCACTCCCTTGGCTAAAAGAGACCTGGATGATGGAAGGGTGGCTGTTTTCGTGCTGCCTCAACATAAAGATGTGGAGATGGCCATTGCGATCCTTGGTCAGGTTCCGACATTGGAGAATGCGATCAGGATGCCATCCGAATCAAAAGCCATTCAAAAGGGGAGGGAAGCAGATTGAGTACCACCATCCAAAAATTCATCTTAGCGGCTGTTACAACTTCACCTGATAGAGTTCCCAGCGGCACGGCAGTGTTCCATTGCAAATCGGACGATGAACTGCAGAAGATCTGCGCCAACCTCGAAGCCATTTTAGACGGGATTGCGCATGAATTGGATACAGGCCTGTTCATCATTGTGAAACATTGATTGCCAGTTCATTCTTTTACTGATAAAATGTTAAAGTTAGGGGACTGACCCATAAGGGGGAATACAGCTTATGGGCCAGTCTTTATTATTGATAATCGAACCATTTGAAACAGTGGAAATGAAAAGGCTTAAAGGATAATGAATGAACCATAAGCTTATTCAAGAAAGGGTGAAAAAAGTGTCCAAACCAGTTGTTGCAATCGTAGGACGTCCGAATGTTGGTAAGTCCACGATTTTTAATAGGATTGTCGGCGAGAGAATATCAATCGTAGAAGATGTGCCCGGTGTTACAAGGGATCGTATATACAGTTCTGCTGAGTGGCTGACTCACGAATTTAATATTATTGATACCGGCGGAATCGAATTAGGCAATGAGCCGTTTCTTGATCAAATCAGGCAGCAGGCTGAGATTGCGATCGACGAAGCGGACGTCATTATATTCCTTACGAATGGCCGTGAAGGAGTAACCGCTGCCGATGAGATCGTAGCCAAGATTCTATATCGTTCCAATAAGCCTGTCGTGCTTGGGGTCAATAAAATCGATAACCCGGAAATGCGTGAAATGGTGTATGATTTCTATTCTCTTGGATTCGGTGAACCTTTCCCTATTTCAGGTTCACATGGACTTGGACTAGGAGATCTGCTTGACGAAGCCGCAAAGCATTTCAAAAAGGATGACGGGGACGAATACGGAGAAGAAGTCATTAAATTCTCCTTGATCGGCCGTCCGAATGTCGGTAAATCTTCCCTCGTTAACGCATTACTCGGTGAAGAACGTGTCATCGTCAGCAATGTGGCCGGTACAACCAGAGATGCGATTGATTCATCTTACACTTATGATGGACAAGAGTATGTCATTATTGATACTGCCGGAATGCGGAAAAAAGGAAAAGTATATGAAACGACTGAAAAATACAGTGTGCTGAGGGCTTTGAGAGCGATTGAACGTTCCGACGTTGTTTTGGTCGTGATTGACGGTGAAGAAGGAATCATCGAGCAGGATAAAAAAATTGCGGGATATGCACATGATGCAGGACGTGCAGTGGTAATCGTCGTCAATAAGTGGGATGCTGTAGAAAAAGATGAAAAGACGATGAACAAATGGGAACAGAACATCCGTGACCACTTCCAGTTCCTTGACTATGCCCCGATCATCTTCTTGTCCGCAAAAACGAAGAAGAGAATCCATACGCTTCTTCCAGTCATCAATATGGCAAGCGAAAACCATGCATTGCGCGTACAATCGAGTGTATTGAATGAAGTAGTAATGGATGCTGTTGCGATGAATCCGACTCCAACGGACAATGGAAAAAGGCTCCGTATTTACTATGCTACGCAGGTAGCTGTGAAGCCGCCGACATTTGTTGTATTTGTAAATGATCCGGAATTAATGCATTTTTCATATGAGCGATTCCTGGAAAATAGAATCCGTGATGCATTTGGATTTGAAGGGACTCCTATTCGTATTATCGCCCGTGCCAGAAAATAATAAGGTAGGTGTATCAAATGAAAAACTCTCAAAAAGTAACGGTCATCGGTGCAGGAAGCTGGGGGACGGCCCTTGCCATGGTATTGGCAGACAACGGGCTTGAAGTCAGGCTTTGGGGACATAAAGCAGACCAGATACAGGAGATCAACGAGCATCATACAAATCAAAAGTATCTAAAAGATGTGAAGCTTCCTGAAAGCATCATCGGATATTCCGATATGAAGGAATCGCTTGATGGCGTTCAGACGATTATCTTAGCGGTTCCGACCAAAGCGATCAGGCAGGTTCTGGGCCAGATCCAGGAGGTGCAGAGCACTCCGTTGACGGTCGTGCATGTGAGCAAGGGGATCGAGCCGGACAGCCTTCTGAGGATTTCAGAAATAATCGAGGATGAAATGGCCCCTGATAATCTTCGCTCTGTCGTCGTCCTTTCCGGACCGAGTCATGCGGAAGAGGTAAGCCTGAGGCACCCGACGACCGTGACGGTCTCATCAAAAGATATGAAGTACGCTGAAGAGGTCCAGGATCTTTTTATGAACCAGAATTTTAGAGTCTACACAAATCCGGATTTACTGGGTGTTGAAATCGGAGGCGCTTTGAAAAACATCATCGCTCTCGCAGCAGGCATCACCGATGGATTGGGATATGGAGACAATGCTAAGGCGGCACTCATCACCAGGGGGCTGGCTGAAATTGCCCGTCTCGGGACCAAGATGGGGGCCAATCCGCTCACCTTTTCCGGCTTGACTGGGATCGGGGACCTTATTGTCACATGCACAAGTGTTCACTCAAGGAACTGGAGAGCCGGCAATATGCTCGGCAAGGGGCATAATCTTCAAGAAGTGCTCGATAATATGGGCATGGTGGTGGAAGGTGTCCGGACAACGAAAGCAGGGCATCAGCTTGCCCAGAAATTCGAAGTGAAAATGCCGATCACGAATGCCCTTTACGATGTTTTGTTCAATGATGTGGAAGCGAAAGAAGCAGTCGATCATTTAATGTCACGTGGAAAGACAAATGAAATGGAAGATTTGGTGAATATTCTGGGCGAACGCTCATAGACCGATAAAAATCTTGCAATAATAGGCATTAGAGGATGCGAAAGGTTCCAAACGTGCATACACTGTGTTGAATATATACAGCTTTGCCTATGGATGGGTAGGTCTCTTTTTGTCTTAAGAGCAACTCATGATCCCGGCTCGGCCTTTTGGCCCGAGTCCGGGTTCTTGGGTCGCTCTTCTTTTATGTGCGTTCATCTTTCGTACATTTTATTGAACAAATGACGTTTTGGATTTGACTTGTGATATAATACATTCGATAACAGGAGGGATGTACCATGACTTCTATGATGAAAATGTGGATTTCGTTCGCTTCAATGGGATTTATGTTCCTTGCAATCATAATGATTTACTTCAGCCGGTATAAAATCAAACCGAAATTCATTCGTTTTATTACTGCTTTTGCGGCATACATACTGATGATAGCAGGCGGACTCATGATGATTTATATTGTATTCAGCGGACCCACTTACTAGCTTATGAAAGGAAGTTTTGCAGATTGAAACGTTTTGTTTTAACCGGAATGCTTCTTGTGCTCACTATGACCATTCTTTCCGGATGTCTTTATCCTGAACAAGAGCTCAGCCAGAATCAGATTCCTTATGATACCCAAGTGAAAGCTGTTCAACAAGCCGTGGAGCAATACAAAGACGACAATAACGGCCTTCTCCCGATCAAAACAAGGGACAAGGATACGCCGATTTATCAAAAATATCCTATTGATTTCAGGAAATTAGAGCATCAGTACTTATCGGAGATTCCCGGAAATGCATTCGAGAACGGAGGGATTTTTCAATATGTCCTGCTGGATGTAGAAGAAAATCCAACTGTGAAGATATTCGATCTCCGCATGGCGGAAAAAATCAGAGAAATCAAAATCAGAATCAACGCCCAGGGTTATCCTCCTTTTAAGGAACAGGTGGCCCAAAATGTATATAAATTAAATTATGAAGAAATAGGATTAGATAAAGAAGTATATGTCGACAGCCCCTATTCAAATAAGAAGCTTCCTCTTGTGATTAATGGAAGCGGGGAGATTTTTGTGGACTATTCAATGGATCTATATGAAAAGCTCCAATCCACGGACAAAAAAATAGAAAAAGGAAACGACATCCGTACTCTGCTGACAGATGATTCCTTGTTTGTTCCGGCCTATTCGCTTCCTTATACCATCGATGAAAAGAATGAACCTGTCTTTATGACAAAATAGGCATAACCCTTTTCCTGCAAAATATATTGTAGGAGAAGGGTTATTATTTTATGTCATCCTTTGTATGGAGTTTTCATCAACTTCAACTGAACATAATTGCTGCGACATAATAAATTTAATTCTTAGTCATAAGGAGGTAAAAAAATCATATTAATAGTCATAAGTCATTAGGACAACATCATAAATATAGAATGTGAGGCAGAACACACGGATGAAACATCCCTGGAATATAAGATGGGAGGGAATCTCTTGGAAAGAGTCGATCTATTCAAAGACATTGCTGAAAGAACAGGCGGAGATATTTATTTAGGTGTGGTGGGAGCAGTAAGAACAGGTAAATCAACCTTCATCAAGAAGTTTATGGAGCTTGTTGTCCTTCCTAATATTGCAAGTGAAACAGAACGTGCCAGAGCGCAGGACGAACTGCCGCAAAGCGCTGCAGGTAAGACAATCATGACGACAGAGCCTAAATTCGTCCCTAACCAGGCCGTATCAGTGCATGTGGACGAGGGGCTGGAAGTGAATGTGAGATTGGTAGATTGTGTAGGTTACACAGTACCCGGGGCGAAGGGTTACGAGGATGAAAATGGTCCAAGGATGATCAATACACCTTGGTACGAAGAGCCTATCCCTTTTCATGAAGCAGCCGAAATCGGTACAAGAAAAGTGATTCAAGAGCATTCCACGATCGGAGTGGTGGTCACCACTGATGGCTCGATCGGGGAAATCGGAAGAGGCGACTATATCGAGGCAGAAGAAAGAGTCATCGATGAACTGAAGGAAGTCGGCAAGCCATTTATCATGGTCATCAACTCCGCAAGGCCGCATGCAACCGAAACAGAAGAGTTGAGAGTGAAGCTCCAGGAAAAATATGATATCCCGGTCCTTGCCATGAGCGTGGAAAGTATGAGGGATTCTGACGTACTGAATGTACTTCGTGAGGCATTGTTTGAATTCCCGGTGCTAGAAGTGAATGTGAATTTACCGAGCTGGGTCATGGTGCTGAAGGAAGAACACTGGCTGAGACAGAATTATCAGGAAGCTGTTAAAGAAACGGTCAAGGATATTAAGCGTCTTCGCGATGTGGACCGTGTGGTGCATTACTTCAGCGAATTTGACCATATTGAACGTGCAGGCCTTGCAGGAATCGATATGGGCCAGGGAGTAGCCGAAATCGATCTCTATGCACCGGATGAGCTGTATGACGAAGTTCTGAAGGAAATTGTAGGTGTGGAAATCCGGGGTAAGGATCACCTGCTGGAACTGATGCAGGATTTTGCACATGCCAAAGCAGAGTATGACCAGATCTCAGATGCGCTTAGAATGGTGAAACAGACAGGTTACGGAATCGCTGCACCTTCTTTGAATGACATGAGTCTGGATGAGCCGGAAATCATTCGTCAGGGTGCAAGGTTCGGTGTAAGCCTGAAAGCCGTTGCTCCTTCCATTCACATGATCAAAGTGGACGTTCAATCTAAATTCGAGCCGATCATCGGCACCGAAAAACAAAGTGAAGAACTAGTCCGCTACCTGATGCAGGATTTTGAAGACGATCCGCTGTCGATCTGGAACTCTGATATCTTCGGAAGAAGCCTGAGCTCCATCGTAAGAGAAGGCATCTCAGCCAAACTCTCACTAATGCCTGAAAATGCCCGCTACAAACTGAAAGACACACTCGAAAGAATCATCAACGAAGGCTCTGGCGGCCTCATAGCCATCATCCTATAACCTTTCTAGACTCTCTTAGGAGGGTCTTTTTTTTGTGAGAGAATTTTTTGAAACAAGAATTTTAGTCGAAAGACAAATAGTTATGTTTGAATTCTGTTGATTAGAGGTAACAACATTGACTACACGGAGTGGATTGTAGCGGAAGGCATTTGACTCCGACGGGAGAGGAAAAGTCGAGACCTGTCTAGCTCTGGCGGCTAGCCCCTCGAGGTCATAAGATGAATGGTCCATGAAGGCAAAAAACGCCTTCACAGCCCATTCATCTTATGCTTGTCGGGGCTGAACGAGCCGCCTCCGCTTTTCTGTCCCACAGGCGGAACGCCGAGGAGGCTCGACTTCCTCCCCGGGGAATCTTATGCCTGCAGCGGAAAGGAACGGTCAATGTTCCAGCCTCCATTTTTGATGTTTTTTAATCCGATTATAAAAGACAATGTTTAACCGCTAGAAAGAATGGGAACTGTTTAAGAGCAATGGATACAGGAAGCACTTAAGAATCTTCAAGAAATAGCAATATAAAGGTAAAAAGAGGGGATTCTATTACATTTATGTATCAAATAAGAAAAGATTCCCATTAATTCTTGAATTATTCTTGCTAAGCACAATCTATTGTGATAATCTTTTAACAGAATTGTTGTTGAATATTGATTCAGCAACGTTTTCAAGCGTTTTTTCTGTACTTTATGTATAGAATCCGCTAAAGTTGTTTACTAATGATATTAAAGTAAATGAATCATGACTGAGACATTTCCTTGGGAGGAGGTGAATGGCATGAACAAGACAGAATTAATCAATGCTGTTGCAGAAGCTGCTGAGCTTTCTAAGAAGGACGCTACTAAAGCGGTTGACGCTGTTTTCGATACAATTCAAGAATCACTTGCAAACGGTGATAAAGTACAATTAATCGGATTCGGTAACTTCGAAGTACGTGAGCGTGCAGCCCGTAAAGGTCGCAACCCACAAACAGGTGAAGAAATCGAAATCTCAGCAAGCAAAGTACCTGCTTTCAAACCAGGTAAAGCGCTTAAAGAAGCTGTAAAATAATTACATACTTTGAGCGTTAAGAAAAGGCCGCATTCAATGCGGTCTTTTTTCTTTTATTTATTAGGTTTCAAGCGCTCTTTCTAGTAATGATCATATTCAACGCTAATATGAAAAATCCTAGTGTATAGGTAATATGCTGTTTTGTTAACTTCTAAAGCACTAAGCTTTGATGAGATTATTGGCTTATGCTAATATTAACAATGTTAGTTTATTTCTTTATGTGATAGTAGGAGGACAGCATAATGGCAGAAGTCAACCATAGCCAGATAGAAGAAGCAGTGCGTTTAATACTTGAAGCAATAGGAGAGAATCCTAATAGGGAAGGACTTTTGGATACACCTAAACGCGTCGCGAAAATGTATGCAGAGGTTTTTTCAGGTATAGATCACGACCCAAAGGGATATTTTGAAACTATTTTCAGTGAGGACCACGAAGAATTGGTCCTTGTTAAAGATATACCGTTCTATTCAATGTGTGAACATCATTTGGTGCCTTTCTACGGCCGTGCACATGTTGCTTATATTCCGCGAAATGGAAGAGTCACGGGTCTGAGCAAGCTTGCAAGGGCAGTGGAATCTGTCGCAAGAAGACCTCAGCTGCAAGAAAGAATCACCTCCACGGTAGCTGATTCCATCATGGAAACGCTTGAACCATATGGTGTCATGGTGGTTGTGGAAGCTGAACATATGTGCATGACAATGAGAGGGGTCAAGAAACCAGGCTCCAGTACGGTGACGACTGCAGTGCGGGGCACATTTAAAGAGGATTCACAAGCGCGGAACGAAGTGCTTTCATTTATCAAGAAGTAAAAGTACAGGAGTGGGATTAATGAATTCTAATGAATATGTTGTCATTAAGGCTGCAGAAGACGGCGTAAATGTAATCGGACTTACCAGGGGCACAGATACACGCTTTCACCATTCAGAAAAGCTTGATAAAGGCGAAGTGATGATTGCTCAATTCACTGATCATACATCTGCCATCAAGGTAAGAGGGAAAGCAACGATCCTTACCAGTTATGGTGAAGTGGAAAGTGAAAATAAAAAATAACATCTGATATGAGGGACGAACAAAGAACCATTATTCTTAGTCGTCCCCTTTGTTATATGAGAGTCAGGCTTAGAAGAGTTTAGGGTAATGCAGAAATACATAGAACATGTAAGGGATACTCGGTGATTCACTATTTGTGAAAGTTTTATGGTATAATATTTATTGCTGAAATTTATCATGTGAAACATAGTAGAAATGGGGAAATAGGGTATGAAATTCACTGATTACAATCATCAAGCGAATATCATTCATCAATACATAGAAGACCAGCTTCACCATTCATATCTAAAGGAGTATATCGATCAGCCGCATATTGATCGTAAACGCATCAACTATCTGCTCCTTCCATTTATGAATGGGCAGAGGATGGTCACACAACAGGAAATGAAGTGGATTTCTACTGCTATGTTTTTGCATATTGCCCTGGAGACACATGAGAAGGTAACAATTTCTGAACGGGATTCCCTGAAAGAGAGACAATTGACGGTACTTGCTGGAGTGTACTTCAGCAGCCTTTATTACAGGACCCTTGCTGAAACAGAGGATTTGGGTTTGATTGAGGTATTATCAAATGCAATCAAGAAAATAAATGAATCCAAAATATCGATGTATAATGAGGAATGTTCTTCGATAGAGGAATTGATTGAGTATATAAGAATAATCGAAACTTCGATCGCTGCTCATTTCTATGAGTTTTTTAATCAGGAAGACTGGATTCCTCTCCTTTCAGACACATTTTTATATGACCGTCTTTTACAAGAACGCCTGGCATTGATTAATTCACAAGATACCATCTTCACGGGTGCTCTTGCTTCACTCCTGGGAGAAACGGAAGAGCCGGTGGATAAGCATCGCTTATTGTCTGCCATCGATCATACAATGGACAAGGTTCAAAAAGACATAGAAGGTCAATTACACCAGAAAAAGCCGGGTACCTCTGCTGCCAGGGAGTTGTTTATAGAATTTCTTCCTTTCAATGAGTCTATTGCTACTACGAAATTATATGCGGAAGAAGGGTAAATGTTATGCAACAGTCAAAAGAACAAAAGGTTCATGGTGTCTTCGAGAAAATCTCCTCGAACTATGACAAGATGAACTCGGTAATCAGTTTCCAACAGCATAAAAAATGGCGTAAAGAGACCATGAAACTCATGGATGTGAAAGAAGGAGCCCAGGCTTTGGATGTGTGCTGCGGGACGGCAGACTGGACCCTTGCACTCGGTGAGCGGGCTGGACGGCAGGGGAAAGTCTTCGGATTGGATTTCAGTCAGAATATGCTGTCGATCGGAGAGGGAAAAGTAAAGGCATCGTCTCTTGATAACATTGAGCTGATTCACGGAAATGCCATGGAACTGCCTTTTGAAGACAATACATTCGATTATGTCACTATCGGATTTGGATTGAGGAATGTTCCGGATTACCTCCAAGTCTTAAAAGAGATGAACCGGGTGTTGAAGCCTGGCGGAATGGCTGTCTGCCTTGAAACATCACAGCCTACCATGTTTGGGTTCAGACAGCTGTATTATATGTACTTCAGGTATATCATGCCTGTTTTTGGCAGAGTATTCGCAAAAAGTTTTTCCGAATATTCCTGGCTTCAGGAATCCGCAAGGGACTTCCCTGGAATGAAAGAACTTGCAGAATTGTTTAAAGAAGCCGGCTTTAAAGATATATATTTCAAACCGTACAGCGGCGGAGTGGCTGCCATGCACGTCGGATATAAGAAATAGATAAACGCAAATCAGTAAACTGGGTGGATTAACTATGAAGCTAAACAGGATATATTCCTTTCTAAAAACAGACATAGATCAGATTGAAAAGGAACTTGAAACTGCAATCGAATCGGATTCCCGACTTTTGAATCAAGCATCCCTTCATCTTTTGCAGGCGGGTGGTAAACGGATCCGGCCCGTTTTTGTACTGCTTTCAGCAAAGTTCGGCGAGTACGATATCGACTCAGTGAAAAATGCGGCCGTTGCACTGGAGCTGATTCACATGGCTTCACTTGTTCATGATGATGTAATCGATGACGCAGAGCTCCGGAGAGGAAAGCCGACGATAAAATCACAGTGGGATAACAGGATCGCCATGTATACAGGGGATTATATTTTTGCACGCGGTCTGGAATATATGACTCATATAAAAAATCCTGAAGCACATCAAATCCTTTCTCATACCATTGTGGAGCTGTGTAAAGGTGAAATAGCACAGATAAAAGATAAATACCGCTGCGATCAGAATCTGAGGGATTATTTACTGAGGATAAAACGGAAGACCGCCTTATTGATTGCAGTCAGCTGTCAATTGGGTGCCATTGCATCCGGTGCCCCAGAAGAAGTACATAGAAGATTATTCCGCTTTGGATATAATGTTGGGATGAGCTATCAAATTACAGATGACATCCTGGATTTAACTGCGAGCGAGGAAGAACTGGGAAAACCAGCCGGCAGTGATTTATGGCAGGGGAATATCACCCTTCCGATTCTGTACGCCATGGAAGATCCTTCCCTCAGGGCGGACATAGAACGTGTCTCTCAAGAAACTCCTGCTGAAGAAATGAAGGAAGTGATCGCTGCCATTCTTGCTTCGGATGCAATTGAACGCTCCCACCGTGTCAGCAGAATGTACCTTGATAAGGCGCTGGAAGATTTAGACCAGCTGCCTCAGAACCGGGCCAAGAAGACACTTAAGAATGTTGCAAACTTTATCGGCAAAAGAAAATATTGAGAAAATTTAAAATGGAAACGTTGCCAAAACCCCTGAACAGTGTTAATATTTTCGTGGGATGTCCTCGGACAGACTATACATACATAATTAGGAGTGGGGAAGATGGAAAAAACGTTTTTAATGGTAAAGCCTGACGGCGTACAAAGAGGGTTAATCGGTGATATCGTATCACGTTTTGAAAAAAAGGGCTTTCAATTAGCCGGTGCGAAGCTGATGAGTGTGTCATCCGAGCTTGCAGAACAACACTACGGTGAGCACAAAGAAAGACCTTTCTTTGGAGAACTTGTGGACTTCATCACTTCCGGTCCGGTATTTGCAATGGTATGGCAGGGTGAAAATGTCATTTCAACAGCACGCGGGATGATGGGTGCTACAAACCCCAAGGATGCAGCTACAGGAACAATCCGCGGCGACTTCGGCCTTACAGTTGGAAAGAACATCATCCACGGTTCGGATTCTCCTGAAAGCGCAGTCAGAGAAATCGGCTTATTCTTCAAAGAAGAAGAGCTTGTAGAATACAGCAAACTAATGAACGAATGGATCTACTGATCCTCGTTTTGTAAAACGATAAAAAGACAAGTCACTATGGCTTGTCTTTTTTTATTCTGTTAAAAATATAAATAATTTATATATTAGTTCGATATATCTAATATACCAGTATGTTAGCTCTGTCAAAGACATTTTGTGTAATGCATGTTCCAGCTGTTGATTGGAGTGCAAGAGGAAGACTCCTATTAGAAAAGCGAAAGGGCTTTGAAGAGAGGCGTGTGGCTGGACAGTTAATCCCTAGGAATCTGGTTGGAGGCTTACCGGCCGCCCGCGGAAAGCGAGTCTTGCACGGAAATCAACAGCGGTCATACTAGAGTATTCAGTTTAGCTGCAGAAAGAGTGAATGGGAATATGGTAAATGATTATCGAGATTTTGTTCAGGCAATAAAAAGAAAGACCTCAATTGATCTGTCTCTTTATAAAGAAGCCCAAATGAAAAGGAGACTGACTGCTCTCTATGAAAAAAAGGGTTACTCGAGCTTTCACGATTACTATAAGGTAATCAGTTCGGATGAAAAGCAGATGGCGGAATTTCTCGACAGGATGACGATCAATGTATCGGAATTCTATCGTAATTATAAGAGATGGGAAGTTCTCGAATCCAATATCCTGCCCAGGCTTATTAAAGGTAAACGGACATTGAAAGTATGGAGTGCTGCTTGTTCCACCGGGGAAGAACCCTATACACTGGCAATGCTTCTGTCTAAGCACCTGCCGCTTGCAAGCCTTGACATCCTGGCGACGGATCTTGACGGGAATGCCCTCCAGCGGGCCGGGCACGCCATTTATCCCGAACGCTCGCTGGCTGAAGTGCCTCCTGAGATCAGACAAAAATATTTTACTGATGAAGGCTCTCTTTACAAGGTGGATGACCGGATTAAGCAGGCCGTCACCTTCAAAAAACAAAACCTGCTGGCCGATCCTTTTGATACAGATTTTGATTTGATTGTGTGCAGGAATGTAATGATTTATTTCACTGAAGAAGCGAAAGACATTCTCTATAAAAAGTTCAACGCTTCACTGAATAAAGAAGGTGTTTTTTTTGTAGGGAGTACCGAGCAGATTTTCAATCCCGGGCAATACGGCTTTCAATCGGAAGATACTTTTTTTTATAAAAAAGTCTGATTAATGAACGATGAAACAAAGGCCTACTGCAGCAATGCAGGCAGCTTCTTATTTCATCGTTCTTTTTTGTTTGACTCTGAACTTGCTGATTGGAAAGCGAGAGGGAATTTCTGAGTGCGGGCAAAGGATGAAATGTTCAAATTTTTTAAACATAGTACTAGGAATGAATATTGAACTTATGTTATATTGGTACATAATTCTTTAACGAGTTGAAGGGGGAAAGTGTTATGAGATATTTAACATCAGGAGAATCTCATGGACCGCAATTGACAACAATCATCGAAGGCTTGCCTGCCGGGATGCCGCTGGAAGCGGAGGACATCAACGAAGATCTGGCAAGAAGGCAGAAAGGATATGGACGCGGACGGAGAATGCAGATAGAGAAAGACCGCGTTTCAATCGTCGGTGGTGTAAGACACGGGTATACACTTGGATCCCCTTTGGGACTGGTAGTCGAGAATAAGGACTGGACTCATTGGACGAAGGTAATGGGGATTGAACCGCTGTCCCCGGGTGAAGAAGAAGAAGTGAAAAGAAAAATTTCACGTCCGAGACCCGGCCATGCCGACCTGGTTGGAGGAATGAAATATGGACACCGTGATCTCAGGAACGTTCTGGAAAGATCTTCTGCCAGGGAAACGACTGTGCGGGTAGCTGCCGGATCCGTGGCGAAAAAGTTATTGAACCTCCTTGGTATCGAAGTAGTTGGACATGTTCTGGAAATAGGCGGTATAAAAGCAGAAAACGTTAAATACGATTCCATAAATGATTTAAAAGAAAGATCTGAAGAATCGCCTGTCCGCTGCCTGGACAGTGAAGCGGCTGACAAAATGATGAATTTGATAGATGAAGCAAAGAAAAACGGGGACTCCATCGGGGGAGTTGTTGAAGTGATCGTAGAGGGCATGCCGCAAGGTGTAGGAAGTTATGTTCATTACGATCGAAAGCTGGATGCAAAGCTGGCCCGTGCCATCATGAGCATCAATGCATTCAAAGGAGTTGAATTCGGGCTCGGATTTGAAATGGCGAGAAAACCGGGAAGTGAAGTTCATGATGAGATCCTGTGGAGCGAGGAAAAAGGCTACTACAGGAGGACGAACCGCCTGGGCGGATTTGAAGGCGGGATGACAACCGGGATGCCGATCCATATCAAAGGGGTGATGAAACCCATCCCAACCCTCTATAAACCGCTGCAAAGCGTGGATATTGATACGAAAGAACCGTTTAAAGCAAGTATCGAACGATCCGACAGCTGTGCCGTCCCTGCAGCCAGTGTCGTTGCAGAAGCGGTAGTGGCATGGGAACTTGCAGAAGCCATTGCAGACCAGTTCAACAGTGATCAGTTTGAAAAGCTTCAAAGGGATGTTGAGAATCTTAGAAAAGAATCGAAGGAATTTTAAAATGGAAAGGCTCACAGTGAAAACCCCTTCCAAGTCTTATGATGTCCTTTTTGGAAAGGCAATGACACAGAATATCATCGATTTTATTTCCGCCAACTATCCGGGAGTTTCAACCATCTGGATCATTGCTGACATTGACGTCTATTCTCTATATGGAAAACAATTTGCCAGTGAGCTGGAGCGGGTATTTCCGGTGACTGTCTATGAGGCACCATCCGGCGAACAGGCTAAAAGCTTCAAAGTATACGAAGAAGCCATTTCACACGGCCTCCGGAATCATGTGGACAGGAAGGCTCTTGTCGTTGCATTTGGCGGCGGTGCAATCGGTGATTTTGCAGGATTCACAGCAGCCACTTTCATGAGGGGTATCCCGTTTATAAGCGTACCAACTACAATACTGGCTCACGATAGTTCGGTTGGCGGGAAAGTGGCAATCAATCATCCATTGGGAAAAAATATGGTCGGTCAGTTTTACCAGCCCGATGGTGTATTCTTTGATTTGGATTATTTCAAGAGCCTGCCTGCCGAAGAAGTGCGGTCGGGTTACGCTGAAGTGATCAAACACGCCTTCTTGTCAGATGCAGATTTCCTCAGGGAACTATATTCGAATTTTACATCGGTGAGTGAGCTGCGGGAAGAGTATATACTGCAATGTCTTCTCAAAGGAATTAAAGTCAAGGCGGATATTGTTTCCCAGGACGAAAGAGAACAGGGGATAAGAGCATTCCTGAATTTCGGACATACGTATGGACACGCTGTGGAAAGTGCCAGCGGATATGGAAATCGGACTCATGGGGAATCGGTCATGATCGGGATGATTTATGCACTATACCTAAGTGAAAAATATTGCAGCCTGTCCTTCGATCTTAAGGAATTCGTCAATTGGATCATCTCGATCGGCTATGATTTGACAATCCCTGATCATATTACATTCACCCAACTTTTGAATAAGATGAAAAAAGATAAAAAATCAAAAGACGGCATGCCGGTTTTTGTATTGTTAAAAGAAATAGGTGAGCCGGTCCTGGTGACTGTGCCTGAAGAGGGCCTGACAGCTGCAGATACATTTATCCGCGGCGTAAAAAATTGGGCATGTGAAAAATAGAAAAGGATAAAAGGGAGAGTGAGAATGGTGATGAGGGGAATCCGGGGAGCAACAACCGTTGAGGAGAATAGCGAAAAGGAAATTCTCCTTTCAACTCACGAGCTGCTGGATGAAATGATCGCTAACAATAGAATCGACCCTGGTATGGTGGCATCCGTCTTCATATCGACTACAGCAGATATTACGGAGGCATTTCCTGCCAGGGCATTGAGGGAATTCGAAGACTGGAAGTATGTACCGGTGATGTGCATGCAGGAATTGGATGTTCCCGGAGGTCTGAAATACTGCATCAGAGTCATGATTCACTATAATACTTCATGTTCTCAAAAAGATATAAAGCATATTTATTTAAAAAAGGCTGTTTCTTTAAGGCCGGACTTGTTGAGTAAGGAATAAGATTACCTGACAGTGGATTGAAAGGAAGTTTTGTATATGCAATGGAAATCACAGCTGCACAATCTAAAAGCATATCAGCCCGGGAAAACGATGGAAGACGTAAAAGAGCAATTCAAACTTGAAAAAGTGGTGAAGCTCGCATCGAATGAAAATCCTTACGGCTGCTCCCCTGAAATAAAGGAGTTCATCTCTGCACAAGTTTCATCCCATTCCATCTACCCTGATGGGTATGCCAAACAATTACGCATGAAAGTTGCCGGCCATTTATCAGTGGATCCCGGACAGATCATCTTTGGGAATGGTTCTGATGAAGTGATTCAGATTATTTCAAGGGCTCTCTTGGATCCTTCGAAGAGCACGGTAATGGCGACGCCAACGTTTCCGCAATATAAACATAATGCGATTGTCGAAGGGGCCGAGGTAAGGGAAGTCCCTCTTGACGAAAATGGAAGACACCAACTATCCAAAATGCTCGACAGCATTGATGCGACCACTGCAGTCGTATGGTTGTGTTCACCGAATAATCCCACGGGAGAATACATCCGTAATGAAGAGCTTCTCCATTTCCTTGAAAGGGTTCCCTCGGATGTCCTGGTCGTTTTGGATGAAGCGTACTATGAATATGTCACTGCAGCGGATTATCATGATTCGGTCAGCCTCATAGACTCTTATCCTCAACTAGTTGTGACGAGGACTTTTTCAAAGGCATACGGGCTGGCAGGGTTCAGGGTCGGCTACGGGGTTGGAAACAAAGACGTGATCAGGAAACTGGAGCCGGTCAGAGAGCCTTTCAATAATAACTCCCTCGGGCAGGGTGCGGCAGCAGCTGCCATGGATGACCAGGCATTCATTGAGAAATGCAGAGAGAAGAACCGGGAAGGGCTCAAGCAATTTTATGAGTTTTGTGAAAGCATCGGACTGAAATATATGAAATCCCAGGCGAATTTTATTCTGATTGATTTCGGACTCAGCGGCGATGAAGTTTTTCAATACTTGATGAGCAAGGGATACATTGTCCGTTCAGGCGGGGCTTTGGGTTATCCGGAATGCGTCCGGATAACAGTCGGTTCCCGTGAACAGAACGAAGAATTAATCTCACTGATGAAAGAGTTTCTTGCGGTTAGAAAACAATCCTGATAATTGAATGGACTCCAGCCGGAGGGTCAGCACGATTGACCTGTCCGGCTTTTTTTCCAAAGTTTGATTCAGGATAAAGGGAGAGAATGGGAATGGAAGGCAATGTATTAATTGTGGGGATGGGGCTTATCGGCGGGTCGCTTGCCCTGTGCATAAAAGAAGAACATCCCCATGCATCAATCATTGGATATGATGTGAATCATAAAGAATTGAGACTTGCAAACACACTCGGTGTCATCGATGAAATGGTGCAGTCACTTGAGCAGGGTGCTGAGAAAGCGGATCTTATCATCATCTCGACACCGGTGACCCAAACGGAAAAAATAATGAAGATCTTACATAATACGGACCTTAAACAGGGTGTCATCATTACCGATACGGGAAGTACAAAGGGACAAATCATGAAGGCAGCACGCCCGCTGAGTGAAAAGGGGATTACCTTCATTGGTGGTCACCCGATGGCGGGATCTCATAAGAGCGGAGTGAGTGCATCCAAGAAAATCCTGTTTGAGAATGCCTTTTATATGTTCACCCCATCCGATAGTGCGGGGGAGCGTGAGATGAAAAGCCTTGAGAGCTGGCTGAGCGGCACACGTGCAAAATTCCTTATCGTCCCTCCGAAAGAGCATGATGAACTGACAGGGATGATCAGTCACTTTCCGCATATAATTGCTGCATCACTTGTGCATCAGGCGAAGGATTCTTCTGAGGAACACCCTTATTTAAGAAGGCTTGCTGCAGGCGGATTCCGGGATATCACCAGAATCGCGTCTTCAAACCCTGTGATGTGGAAAGACATCACTTTGCAGAATAGTCAGGTCTTGAAGGACATTTTGGAAAAGTGGAAAATAGAAATGGAAGAAGTCATCCATATGATTGAAGAAAGGGATGCGGAAAAATTATTTCACTATTTTAACGAGGCAAAGGTATTCCGGGATGAGCTTCCGGTTCTATCCAAAGGTGCCATTCCTGCCTTCTATGATCTGTATATAGACGTCCCGGATTACCCGGGGATCATTTCTGAAGTGACTGCCTATTTAGCCGAGGAAAAAATCAGTCTGACCAACATCCGGATCCTTGAAACAAGGGAAGACATCTACGGGGTTTTGGTCATCAGCTTCCAAACCATAGAAGACCGTGAACGTGCTGTGGTTTGCCTGAAAGAAAAAACTGCATACGATTTGTTTATCGATTAAGGAGGCTCATTATGGACAAACGTAAATTAACTAAACCTTCACAACCTCTCAAAGGTGAACTTCAAGTACCCGGGGATAAATCCATTTCCCACCGGGCTGTCATGTTCGGTTCTGTCGCAGAAGGGGAAACTAGGATCCATAACTTTTTAATGGGGGAAGATTGCTTAAGCACAATTTCCTGTTTCCGCAGATTGGGAGTGAAGATTGATATAGAGGAAGACGAAGTGCTCGTTCAAGGAAAGGGCTGGGACTCTTTAACAGAGCCTTCTGACGTACTCGATACCGGTAATTCGGGAACCACTACCCGGCTGATGATGGGACTTCTCGCAGGAAGACCGTTCCATTCCGTCATGCTCGGCGACGAATCGATCGCTAAGCGTCCCATGAGAAGGGTGACCGATCCCCTGAAGCTTTTCGGAACGAAGATCGACGGGAGGGAAGAAGGTAATTTCACGCCTTTATCCATCCGTGGAGGAAGTTTGAAAGCAATCAGATACACACTGCCCGTGGCAAGTGCGCAGGTGAAGTCCGCCATCCTGCTGGCAGGGCTTCAGGCAGATGGGGTGACAGAAGTCATCGAACCCGAGAGAACAAGGGATCATACTGAAAAGATGATCATAGAATTTGGGGGAGAAATAGACAGAGAAGGAGATATTATCAAAGTACGCGGAGGACAGCAGCTGAAAGCGGCAAATGTCTATGTGCCCGGTGATATTTCCAGCGCTGCCTTCTTTATGTCTGCAGCTGCCATCGTACGCGGCAGCAGGGTGGTTTTAAAAAATACGGGTTTGAATGAGACCAGAACAGGCATCATCGAGGTTATGCGAAAGATGGGTGCCAAAATGGAAATAACTGAAAACCCAGGATCGGGCGAAAGAATCGGGGATATCATGGTCGAATACTCAGAACTCCAAGGTACAGAAATCGGCGGTGAATTAATTCCTGCTTTGATCGATGAAATCCCTGTCATTGCACTCTTGGCAACCCAGGCGCAGGGGACGACTGTCATCAAAGATGCAGAAGAGCTGAAAGTGAAAGAAACGAACAGAATCGATGCTGTCGTACAGGAGCTGAAGAAACTTGGCGCGGATATCGAAGCTACGGAGGACGGGATGATCATCAAAGGAAAGACATCTCTCCGTGGCGCAGAAGTTGATTCCTGGGGTGACCACCGCATCGGAATGACGTTGGCGGTAGCCTCATTAATAACCGAATCACCGGTATTTTTGGAGAATGCAGAAGCAATCAACATATCTTATCCTGCCTTCTTTGATCATCTTGATAAGTTAATCCATTAATTACATGTAAGGAAGAAGACTTGTTCTTCTTCCTTAAACTTATGTCAGTGAGTCATTTCCACTCACCTTTTTACATAGCTTGTCTATAAAGGAAGGTGAAGAGATGAGTAAATATATCATTGAAGATGCCCAATATGCCACCGATGAAACGAACCTCAGGATTTCTTTGCTGGTGGAAGATAACAGGATAGCCGCAATCCGTAACAGCTTTTTATATTACAATCACATACGTATGAATATCTCACCTTTCATTATGACGCCGTCTCATGTGATATGTGACACCTGCCTCCCTGCAGATTTTGATTTTCCCTCATTCAAAACATATTTTTTAAGTCATTTTATTTCAAAAGGCTGTACAACGATCCTTACCTCCTTTTCCATTACCTATGAATTTGAATTTTTGAAAAAGCTGGAGGAGAGAAAAACAACCCTGCTTAGCAGCCCCATTGATTACACCATCGGTCTTCTTGCTCCCGCCCATTTGATCACACCGGGTGTGATCCGTCTCTGTAAGCGTAATAGAGTGCCTGTCATATGGATGGTACTGGATGACTTGGATGCATTCAGTTCTGTCAAATGGGGGTGGATTAAAGGATTGCTCTATGATTATCGCATTACTTTTGTCCCTTTTTTTACGACAAAACTGGACAAAAAGCAAAAGATGAAGCATCTTAGAATATGGCAAAAAACGATGACTTCCGAGAATATCCCCCATATTTCTGAAGAAATGAAGCAGAAAGTCCCGCTTCCTTTATCACAATTGAAAAAAATTGGTATGTATCCACATAGAGGAAATTTTCTCCCTGGTGGAGAAATAAGTTATAACCTCTATATGAAAAAAGAAACGGAAGAGTCACTAGACGATAGTCTGTTTCATTATGAAAGTCACGTTTTAAAATGTACAATGAATAGAGGGAAGTATCACTATTTAAATGGACAAAGCTGCTTCCATCCTGGTGCGGGAAAAGAACTCAAAATCCAGACACCGGGTTTCTTTACCTGACAGGCTTATGTAACGAACTGACTGTACTAACTTAGCATGATAGAAAGGAAATAAATATGTCTCATAGTGAAAAAATGTTAACTTCTTTGGAAGAAGGTAATTTAGAAGATGCAAAAAGTCACTTTAATGAAACCCTGAAGTTTGGAAGTCACGAAGAGAAATTCAGCTTGGCTGAAGAGCTTCATCATCTGGGGTTTTTGAATGAAGCAAAGGAGCTTTATGAAAATTTACTCTTGTATTATCCGGGGGAGGGCGAACTGATCATCGAATTGGCTGAAGTCCTGGTCGAAATGGACAGTGAGGAAGATGCGATCGAGCTATTATCCCATATAGAAGAAGATGACAGTTCTTATCCCCGTGCACTGTTACTGATGGCTGATTTGTATCAGATGCAGGGTTTATTCGAAGTAAGTGAACAGAAGCTTCTTCAAGCCAAAGTACTTCTGCCGGATGAACCTGTCATACTATTCGGGTTAGCTGAATTATATGCAGAAACAGGCAGATTCCTGGAAGCGATCCGATACTACACCCAGCTTGTTGAAAAAGGGATCACCGAAATCGGCGGAACGTATATTCACCAGCGGCTTGCCGAGGCCTATAGTGTGGGAGGCTCCTTTGAAGAAGCCCTTGGCCATTATGAAAAAGCCATAGAAGAGCATTTGGAAATCAATACGCTTTTCGGTTTTGCATTTACTGCGTATCAGGCCGGATACTATGAAACGGCCATTGAAAAGCTTGTATCTGTCAAGGAGCTGGATCCTGATTATCACTCGGTATATTTGCTCCTTGCAAAAGCTTATGAGCATGAAGAAGAGCTTGAGAAAAGCCTGGAGACGATAAGGGAAGGGATCAAACAGGACGAATTTAATAAAGAATTGAGTTTGTTCGGCGGAAAAATATCCCTTAAGCTTGGTTTGGATGAACAAGCAGAAGCTTACCTGAGGAATGCACTGGCGCTCGACCCGGGGTATTTGGAAGCGGCACTGCTTATTAATAAGTTATTCTTCACCCAGGACCGCTTCGATGATGTGCTTGAAATTGCTGCGATGCTGGCCGCCGAGGGTGAGGAAGAACCACAGCTGGCTTGGGATCTTGCAAAGGCAAACGAAGGGCTTGAACAATATAATGATGCATTAAAACAATACCGGGCTGCATATACTTATTTTAAGAATCATGAAGACTTCCTTATTGAATACGGGCAATTCCTTATGGAGGAAGGACTCAGGAAGGAAGCAGTCGAAATATATAATAGACTCCTGGATATGGATCCTTCTAATGACGAATGGCAGGATCTCATCGCAAGACTGCAAGAATGATAATCATCGAAGTGACACAGAAAGCTGTCGGTAAGTGCATTCATTCACACTTTTTGATTTTACCCGGTACACGGACCTTAATTTAATCTGGATTTCGCAGAGGAGGGAAACCAATGACCACCCCTGTTTCTGTCAACGAGAAGAAAGAATTTATCCGCTGGTTTTTAAATCGTTATCAATTGAAAAGAAGAGAATGCGTCTGGATATTGAATTATTTGATGAGCCACGATCAATTAATGAAGAAAGTCCATTTTGTAGAAGAGTCGCAATACTGTCCCCGAGGCCTGGTCATGTCGACCCATTGCGTGGAGGATGTACCTTTCCGATTCTACAAGGAAAACATCATGACGACAGATGCTGAAAAATCATTTCATGATATCCGTTTAAATAAAGATGAAGATATTTATATTCAATTGAATTTCAGTAAGGCGAATTCAAGTTATCAATTTGCAGCGGTACTTGAAGAAAACCCGTTCATGCCGAAGTATCTGCTGATCAATGAAAAAGACCGGCTGCTGGCAGAACAATTCCTGGAAGAAAGTCTCCATTCATTTCAAAAAAACCGGCTGCTTCAAGCAATCGATTCCGCGTTGGACAGCGGGGATAAGGAAAAGTTCAATGCATTGACGGAGGAACTGAATAATCTTGTGAAAAAAGAATGAGGGTTTCCTTCATTCTTTTTTCTTTGGGGTCATACCTGCCATAATTTTGTACATACTACAGAATAAGTGAAATTTCCTTTTATTGAAGGCACACAAAATGATATGATGGGAGGTATGAAGGAATAGAAAAGTGAGGGAACTTAATGAATTGGAATGTTAAAGATATTGAAGTCTTTGAAACTGAGAAAGAATACATCGATACCGCTGTGATTCCTATTGTCCCGATTGATTTTTCCAGGGAAATCAAAACTTCTGCTGCACAGTCTGAATTTATTTCCTTATTGACGTTTCATCTGGAAAGACAATTCAAGGGGCGCATGATCATGACTCCGGCATTCACTTATTTGCTGGGCAGCTCTGAAGAAAAGGCAGGGGAGCTCGAGGAATGGGGGAGACGCCTGAAAGACAGCGGGGTAAAACATGTTTTCTTTCTTACGTCAGACAGCAATTGGAAAAAATCCGAACAGCAGTTCAATGACCAACTGATATGGGTTCCGTCGATCCCGCTCGAACATCTGGACGAACAGTATAAACACTCGATCATGGAAGATCAAGTGAAACAACTGCTGAATGTTATTGTACAAAAATGGCAGAAAAATTCATAAAAACTTCACATTGTATCCATCTTTTAGTTTATTGAGTTATTGACCTTGTAATAACTTTAATATATCATAGTTATGTCCTAGTTTTATATTTGTGCGAAATATGTCCGATGGACTTACCTTACGCGATAGAGGGGGGAAAAGGATGAGCAAGCAACGTGTATCTAGACGTCAATTCCTTAACTATACACTTACGGGTGTAGGCGGTTTCATGGCTGCCGGAATGCTAATGCCGATGGTTCGATTCGCTGTAGATCCAGTATTGAAGACAGAAGCGGCCGGAGACTTCATAGCGACGAAACAAAAAGTGTCAGAATTAACAAATGAGCCTGTTCGTGTCGACTATTCTTATGAACAGAAAGATGCGTGGTACACATCAGAAGTAACTCAGACTGCTTGGGTCTATAAGAACAAGGAAGGAAAAATCGTTGCTCTTTCACCGGTATGTAAGCATCTTGGCTGTACGGTCAACTGGGGTGGAGACAAGAGTAATCCAGAAAAGTTCTATTGCCCTTGCCACGGTGGTCTGTATGAGAAAAATGGTAAGAATATACCTGGTACACCACCCACGGCACCGTTGGATACATATCCGACAAAAGAAAAAGACGGTATTTTATACCTTGGACAACCTGAACCAAATAAATATGTTAAGTAAGGGGGCGTAATCTGTGCTGAACAAAATCTATGATTGGGTTGACGAGCGTTTGGACATTACGCCTTTGTGGCGGGATATCGCGGATCACGAAGTTCCTGAACACGTAAACCCTGCGCACCATTTTTCGGCGTTTGTTTACTGTTTTGGCGGACTCACATTCTTCGTTACCGTGATACAGATCCTTTCAGGTATGTTCCTGACAATGTACTATGTACCTGATATCAAAAACGCTTGGGAATCTGTTTATTATCTGCAAAATGAAGTAGCCTTCGGACAGATCGTCCGCGGGATGCACCACTGGGGAGCAAGCTTGGTTATCGTAATGATGTTCTTACATACACTGCGAGTATTCTTCCAAGGTGCGTACAAGAAACCTCGTGAATTAAACTGGGTTGTTGGAGTGCTTATCTTCTTCGTAATGCTAGGCCTTGGTTTCACAGGTTATTTATTGCCGTGGGATATGAAAGCGCTATTTGCGACTAAGGTAGGTCTTGAGATCGCCGGTGCCACACCATTCATTGGAGATCAGGTGAAGATGCTTCTGGCCGGAGATGCCCACATCGTCGGTGCACAGACACTGACTCGTTTCTTCGCCATTCACGTTTTCTTCCTGCCTGCAGCTTTACTCGGATTGATGGGAGCCCACTTCCTGATGATCCGTAAGCAAGGTATTTCTGGACCGCTATAAGATTCGATTGAATAAAAAAACCTGAAAAACCTATTTAAAAAGGAGGGGGACACTATGCATCGAGGAAAAGGGATGAAGTTTGTAGGTGATTCTCGTGTGCCTGTAAACAAGAAACCGAATATTCCTAAAGATTATTCGGAGTTCCCTGGGAAAACAGAAGCTTTCTGGCCAAACTTCTTATTGAAAGAATGGCTTGTAGGGGCAGTTTTCCTGATCGGTTACCTATGCTTGACGATCGCGCATCCGTCGCCGCTGGAACGTATTGCCGATCCGACTGATACTGGGTATATTCCATTACCTGACTGGTATTTCTTATTCTTATACCAATTACTTAAGTACACATATGCATCCGGACCTTATAATGTAATCGGAGCATTCGTCATTCCCGGTATTGCTTTTGGTGCACTTCTTCTTGCGCCATTCATTGACAGAGGACCTGAACGCCGTCCTGTAAAACGTCCATTTGCTACCGGATTTATGATTTTGGCCCTTGCCGCTACGTATTTCCTTACTTGGGAATCTGTCGCTACCCATGACTGGGAAGCAGCTAAAGAACAAGGTAAGATCGTAGCTGAAGCTGAAATCGATAAGGAATCTGAAGGCTATAAAATCTACTCTGATGAGAAAAACAGCTGTATCACTTGTCATGGTGAAAACATGACTGGCGGTGCTGCTGCACCTTCACTGGTGGGTACTGGATTAAAGCCTGAAGAGATTAAAGATATTGCCAAAAACGGTAAACCGCCTGGCATGCCGGCTGGTTTATTCAAAGGAACGGATGAAGAGCTGGATAAACTGGCTGAATTCATTTCCGGTCTGAAAGCAGAATAGTTTTTAAAAAGAGCCAGCAGTCGTTGGCTCTTTTTTTCTACTATGGAAATTGAGAGAGGAGAAGCAAAATGATTTCCTGGCTTTATCCCATACTGCGGGACAAAACATTTTTATGGATGCTTTTAATTATCAATTTGCTTGGCACCATTTACGGATACATATGGTACATGGCACAGTTAAGAAATACTCCTGAACAGTTCATGATCTTTGTACCTGACAGCCCTACTGCAAGTCTCTTTTTCTGTTTTGTACTTGCAGCATTTTTAATGAAAAAAAATTGGCCGATCTTTGAAGTGCTTGCCATCGTCACATTATTTAAATATGGAGTTTGGGCGGTCGTAATGAACTTGCTTACACTTTGGGTGAGCGGGGAGCTTCCATGGGAAGGGTACATGCTGATGGCTTCACACGGAGCCATGGCGGTCCAGGGAATCCTGTACTCATCATTTTATCGGGTGAAAATTTGGCATTTGGCGGTCGGAGCTCTTTGGACTTTACATAATGACATTATTGATTATGTATACATGCAATTCCCTGTATATTCAAAATTATTCCTTTATATTCAGAACATAGGGTACTTCACTTTCTGGTTAAGTATCATTTCTATCCTGCTTGCCTGGTATTTCACCCAAAAGACACCCCGTCTAAGTATCAACCCCTGAGATTTGATTGTTTTTTGGTCTACTCTTGTCCACCCGTTCATACACTTTAATAGTAGTTTTAGGGGGGACAAGTATGAAACATATGAAAGCACTATTTATCATATTTTTATTTTTTTCAATACCGCAGCCATCTCTGGCAGATCACGCTCCGTCTCCGGTGAATGAACTCGATGACATAGCCGACCAGGCACTTCAATTGACTAAGGCAGGAAAATATGAAGAAGCAAAGCATCTTCTGAATTATTTCTCAGAAGAGTTTGCCGCCGGAAGCATGCATCAATCATTTTCAATGGATGAGTTAAGGATATTGACGATTTCACATAATCTGGCATTAGAGGCGATCAACCAGGCGGATGCCGGGATTGAACAAAAAGTAAATGCTGTAACAAAGTTCAGACTGGTCATGGATGCGTTATCCAGCCACTATCAGCCGTTATGGGTGGAAATGGAAGATCCAATCATGGAAGCATTCAAAGGCGTGAAGACAGCTGCAGAGAATGGGAACAGCGAACAATATCATTCGGAACTGAATATGTTCCTTGCCAAATATAATATCATCCAGCCAAGCATTAAGCTTGATATACCTGTCGAGCAGGCACAGGCACTGGATGCGAGGATTACGTACCTTGACCATTACCGGCAGAAAATCCTGGAAAGCACGGAAGCGACTGCAGAATTGACGAATCTTCAGACGGATCTTGAGCACCTGTTTGAAAATAAAAAAGAAGATGAAGCCGATCCTTCTCTGTGGTGGGTGATTATTTCAACAGGAAGCATCATTGTTTCTACATTATCTTATGTAGGTTGGAGAAAATATAAAGGTCAAAGGGACTCACGTGAATCAGAGCGGCAAAAAAATTGACATAGCTGATATCGCACTATAAAATCTAGGTATATGAACATCTGGAGGTTTTCGTAATGGGTTTTCTTGTATACTTCTTACTCATTGCCCTCATTCCTATATGGGCGCAGTTGCGTGTGAAAAGTACATTTAAAAAGTACTCGAGAGTCGCTACGACATCGGGGATGACAGGAAGGGAAATGGCCAGGAAGATACTCGATGAAAATGGTCTGTTCGATGTGAAAGTAGTGGAAGGCAGGGGGTTCCTCAGTGACCACTATAATCCTGTGACCAAAACGGTCGCATTATCACCTGATAATTATCATGGTCATTCGGTTGCGGGCGCTGCTGTTGCAGCCCATGAAGTGGGGCATGCCATCCAGGACGCTGAAAGCTATGCTTTTCTTCGTTTCCGTCATGCACTGGTGCCTGTTGCCAATATCGGTTCGAACATGTCATGGATCTTCCTGCTGATTGGTATGTTCACTCAAATGACCGGGATGTTCCTTCTCGGCATCATCCTGATGGCTGCAGGTGTGGTCTTTCAATTAATCACCCTGCCTGTTGAATTCAATGCATCTTCCCGGGCGATGAATCAGATCGTTTCACTCGGACTGATCCGCAATGAAGAAGAACGGCATGCCAAGAAAGTATTGAACGCAGCTGCAATGACCTATGTGGCAGCGGCCGCTGTAGCGGTAATCGAATTGTTAAGGCTCGTATTGATTTTCACTGGAATGCAAGGTGAAGATTAATCACCCCTATAAAAAAAGCCAGGCTGATGCCTGGCTTTTTTGATGTGCTTATCAGTCGTGCAGGGGATTCTTATCAGCATCCAGCGTAAATCCCTCACCGAGTACGTCATGAACAACCGTAACGGATACAAAAGCATGAGGATCCACGGCCGTAATGATATTTTTCAATCGGACAATTTCATTTTTCCCCACCACGCAATAAAGGACTTCCCGTTCTTGTTTTGTGAAAGAACCGTGACCCCTTAAAACAGTGACGCCGCGGTCCATCTTTTCATTGATCACAGCAGCGATTTCCTCATGGTGGTCGGAGATGATCATCGCCCCGCGTGCAGAGTAAGCGCCTTCCTGCATGAAATCGATCACCTTGGCAGCGACGAATACTGCAACAAGTGTGTACATTGCCTGCCTGTAATCCAGATACGTGATGAGGGAAGCAATGATGACCACTGCATCAAACATGAACATCGTTTTCCCCATGCTCCACCCGACATATTTATGAACCACTCTGGCGATTATATCAACTCCGCCTGTGGTGCCGCCATATCTGAATATGATTCCGAGTCCGATTCCTATGAAGACACCGGCAAACAGAGCGACGAGAAATAAGTCATCCTCGAGGTGTATTTCCATCTGATACCGCTGGAAAATCCATAAGAATACAGATAAACTTACCGTTCCCAGAACCGTATAATAAAAGGCTTTTCTTCCGAGCAGCTTCCAGCCTAAAAAGAACAGGGGAATATTCAGTGCAAGGTTAGAATAAGAAGGATCGATATGAAATAAGAAATAAAGAATCAAAGTAATCCCGGTGAATCCGCCTTCTGCAAGTTCATTCTGCATATTGAAATGAACGAGCCCGAAAGCGAAGATTGCTGCACCCAAAAGTATAAAAAATACATTTTTAAAGCGTAAACCAAGCATCCTTGTTGTCCCTCCTTTGATGGGCAGTGTCTCATAACAGAGACATTATATAGGATGGGGATTATTGTGGCAATCCTTTAAACGAATAATTTGTAAATGTGATAAGATTTAGCTAACATGATAAAAGATGATGAAGGAGTGTGTCTTTTAATATGGCAAATGAAAAATCAATGATCCAGCTCCAAAAAGAAGTTGATCAATACATAAGTCAGTTCAAAGAAGGCTATTTCAGCCCCCTGGCAATGATGGCCAGATTAACAGAAGAGATGGGGGAACTTGCGCGAGAAATTAACCATTATTATGGTGAAAAGCCCAAGAAACATACAGAAAAGGAAAAAACGGTTGAAGAAGAGCTCGGAGATGTATTATTTGTCCTCATCTGTCTTGCTAATTCTTTGGATATTTCCTTGGAGGAAGCTCATGATCGGGTCATGAATAAGTTTAACACCCGCGATAAAGATCGCTGGACAAGAAAAGAAGGCGGTGGCGAAAATGGAACAAATTAATGTGGTCATTGCCGGTCCAAGGGGCAGAATGGGAAAAGAGGCAGTTGAACTGGTCCAAAACACGCAGCATTTTACTTTGATCGGTGTGGTAGACCATAAAGGGGCAGCAAACCTGGACGTTCCTGTTTATAAAGACATAAAAGAATGTTTTGAATCGGATATACCTCACGTTTTAATCGATTTAACGACACCTGAAGTAGGCTATCATCATACAAAGACCGCACTGGAGTATGGAGTCAGGCCGGTGGTCGGAACCACAGGCTTCACCCCGGATGAATTGATCGAGTTGACGCAGTTAGCGGAATCAAAGAAACTCGGATGCATCATCGCTCCGAATTTTGCCATCGGGGCAGTCTTGATGATGAAGTTTTCTCAAATGGCAGCAAAGTACTTCGGAGATATTGAAATCATCGAACTTCATCATGATCAAAAACTTGATGCGCCGTCTGGTACAGCAGTGAAAACGGCAGAGATGATAAAGGAAGTACGAGAAGCGAAAGTGCAGGGACATCCTGACGAGAAGGAAACCTTAAGAGGTGCAAGGGGAGCAGATATCGATGGAATGCATATCCACAGTGTAAGACTCCCGGGTTTGATTGCCCATCAGCAGGTGATGTTCGGAGCAGAGGGGCAGACACTCACCATACGTCATGACTCATATAACAGAGCAAGCTTCATGTCGGGAGTGAAAGTATCCGTCGAGATTGTCATGAAGCTGGATACACTTGTGTATGGGTTGGAAAATATTCTGGAGTAAAGGGGTGAAGCAAATGAATATCGCTTTGATTGCTCATGATAAAAAAAAGGATGACTTGATCCGTTTTGTTTTAGCATACAAACCGATTATAGAGAAGCATTCGCTTTTTGCTACCGGCACGACAGGGAAGAGAATATCGGAAGAAACCGGATTATCAGTCCATCGTTTCCGGTCGGGTCCGCTCGGGGGAGACCAGGAAATCGGATCTTATATTGCAAATGACAAGATGGATCTTGTCCTGTTTTTCAGGGATCCACTTACAGCACAGCCCCACGAACCTGATGTTTCAGCCTTGATCAGATTGTGCGACGTATATTCCGTTCCTTTGGCGACGAACATGGGAACAGCGGAAGTACTGGTAAAAGGGCTTGAAAGAGGGGATATTGAGTGGAGAGGCGTCCAAAAGGAAAGGGAGGATTAGATTGGCAGACGAACAAGTAGATATCCTTGCCTTTGGTGCCCATGCCGATGATGTTGAAATCGGCATGGGCGGTACACTGGCTAAATATGCGGAAGCCGGCAAAAGAATCGTCATATGCGATCTTACTGAAGCAGAGCTTTCATCAAACGGATCAGTATCAACAAGGAAACAGGAAGCACTGGCTGCCGCGGGGCATCTCGGTGTCATGGAAAGAGTGACACTGGATATACCTGACAGGGGAATTCTTCTTACCGATATACATATATCAAAAGTCGTGGAGGTCATCAGAAAATATAAACCGAAAGCGTTATTTGCACCATTTGAGAAAGACCGGCATCCCGATCATGGAAATGCTTCCAGGCTCGTGAGGGAAGCTTATTTTTCTTCGGGTATACGAAAATATAATCCATCTACCCCGGTGCATAAACCTGCCAAGCTTTATTTTTATATGATCAACGGTTTTCATAAGCCTCATTTTGTCATTGATATCGAGAATCATATAGAAGCGAAGCTGCAAAGCCTGCGTGCTTACGAGAGTCAATTCACAGAGGGAAAAGACGGTGTTGCCACCCCCTTGACCGACAATTATATAGAAGCTGTGGAAGCGAGGGAGAGAATGATGGGGAAGGATGCCGGAGTCCGATATGCTGAAGGGTTCTTCTCCTATAATACACTTCTACTGCATCATGACTTGATAGGAGAATAGGTATGAAATTAAGAATTGGAATCACATGTTATCCTACGGTTGGGGGATCTGGAGTAGTGGCTACGGAGCTCGGAAAGCTTCTCGCGGAAAAAGGCCATGAAATTCATTTCATCACTTCCAGCATCCCTTTCAGGATCAACAAGATGTACCATAATATATATTTTCACCAGGTTGAGGTCAATCAGTATTCAGTCTTTCAATACCCTCCATATGATATAGCGCTTGCCAATAAGATGGCTGAAATCATTAAGCGTGAAAACCTGGATATCCTGCACGTACATTATGCGATTCCCCATGCAGTATGTGCCATATTGGGAAAACAGATGTCTGACAGGGACGTTAAAATCGTCACGACACTCCATGGGACGGATATAACCGTACTCGGCTATGATCCGTCATTGACAGGTGCCATTCGGTTCGGTATTGAAAAATCGGATGTCGTTACGGCTGTCTCGAACGCACTCGTCGACCAGACGCATGATTTGATTCATCCTGATAAGGAGATTAAAACGGTCTATAATTTCATCGATGAACGGGTGTACAGGCCCGTCGATTCAAGTGAATTGCGTAAAGAATACGGTATAGCCCAGGGTGAAAAAGTCATTATCCACGTATCTAATTTCCGGGGAGTCAAAAGGGTAAGTGATGTTGTAGCCTCTTTCAACCTTATCCAGAAAGAAATTCCGGCAAAACTGCTGCTGGTAGGCGATGGCCCGGAAATGACTGTCGTATGCAGACAGGTGAAAGAATTAGGTCTGAATGACCGGGTGTTGTTCCTGGGGAAACAGGATAATCTTGAAGAACTTTATTCAATCAGCGACCTGAAGCTGCTTCTATCCGAGAAAGAGAGTTTCGGTCTCGTCGCGCTTGAAGCAATGGCGTGCGGTGTTCCGGCAATAGGTACGGATATCGGGGGGATACCGGAAGTGATTGAAGAAGGTTTCAACGGTTATATCTGTAAAGTGGGAGATGTTGAAGAAGTTTCATCGAAAGCGATCGGCCTCTTGAGTAATGAAGACCTGCACCGTTCACTTTCTGATAATGCGCTTGAGACAGCAAGGACAAAATTCCACTCAAAGAAAATCCTCGGCCAATACGAGCAGATATACAGGGACTTAGTATAGATACGCTTTACAGAAAAGAAGGTGTTAACATGCTCCCGAAGATGTTTCAGGATGCGATCCCCCTTTTAAAGAAAATTGAACAGGCGGGCTATCAGGCTTTTTTCGTAGGAGGGTCCGTAAGGGATTACCTTCTCGGCAGGCAGATCAATGATGTGGACATTGCAACATCGGCTTTTCCAGAGGAAATAAAATCAATCTTCCCCCGCACCGCCGATATCGGTATCGAGCACGGGACGGTATTGGTCATCGAGAAGGAAGGTGAATACGAAATCACCACATTCAGGACTGAATCCGGGTATGATGATTTCAGGCGGCCTGATAGAGTCGAATTCATCCGGTCACTTGAAGATGATCTCATGCGAAGGGATTTCACCATGAACAGTATGGCTATGGATGCAGAGGGTGTCATATATGACCCATTTGATGGCCGCGGCGATATCAAACAGAAATTGATCAGGACAGTGGGAGAGCCTGCAGAAAGGTTCTCCGAGGATGCCTTACGGATGCTGAGGGGTGTCCGTTTTGTAAGCCAGCTTGGTTTTGAGCTTGAAGCAGGTACCCGGGAGGCATTGACGGCATACTCGAATCTGCTGTCCCATATCGCCATCGAGCGGAAGACGATTGAATTCGAAAAGACCATCAGCGGGCATTACAGGGATAAAGCGTTCGAGATTCTTATCCAATCCACTCTATATAAACAACTGCCGGGTCTTTCTGGTGAATCTGAAGCCATCCGGAAAATAGCACGTCTTCCATTGGTGAAAAGATTAAATGCCGATCAAATGTGGCTGCTTTTAACAGCTAGCATGGATGCAGATCCTTCTGTTTTCTTGAAAATGTGGAGGCTTCCTTCCAAGGTGATTAAGGAACGCAATAAGGAAAAGGATATTTTATCCAGAAGAATGAAAGAAGGCTGGACGAGGGAGCTGCTCTTTCATTCAGGTTTGGAAAGGGCAGTCAATGTTGAAAAAGTATACAACTGCATTCTTTCTTCGAATTCACCCATTGAATCATTACTGGAAAAATATGAAGCACTTCCTATAAAGGATCGCAAGGAACTGAATGTCACAGGAAATGACCTTATGAATTGGTCCGGGAAAGCCGGCGGTCCATGGGTCAAGGAAACTCTTGAGGGCATCGAAAAGGCAATACTGAATGAAGAAATAACAAATGATCATGATACGATAAGGAGGTGGCTGGAAACATGCAATCCATCAGAAAAAAACTGATTCAGGCATTTTCAGAATCCAATGGCGAATTTCTATCGGGCCAGGCGCTGGCTGAAATTGCAGGTTGTTCCCGAACCGCAATTTGGAAACACATCGAAGAATTGAGAAAAGAAGGATTTAAATTGGAGGCTGTCAGGAAAAAAGGCTATCGGATCATTGATACACCAGACAGTGTCACCGAAAACAAGATCCGCCTGGGCCTTAATACCAAGACTTTGGGACAAGTCATCCATTATGAGGAATCGGTGCCCAGCACCCAAAAGATTGCACACGATTTAGCGGGCAGCGGAGCGGTGGAAGGTACACTTGTCATCGCGGATGAACAAACTGCCGGGAGGGGACGTCTCATGCGTGAATGGCATTCTTCATCCGGGAATGGCATTTGGATGAGTCTGATCATGAAACCCCATCTCCCGCCGCAAAAAGCACCGCAATTCACATTGATCACTGCAGTGGCAGTAGTGCAGGCAATTGAAGATGTGACGGGGCTCCAGCCCCAGATCAAGTGGCCGAATGATATACTGATAGATGGGAAGAAAGTTACCGGTATCCTGACTGAGCTGCAGGCTGAGTCTGACAAAATCAATTCCATCATCATCGGTATCGGGATGAATGTGAATCATTCGATTGATCATTTTCCTGATGAAATCCGCCAGATTGCCACGTCATTATCAATCGAAAAAGGGACCAGGATCTCCAGGTCTAAACTGGTGCAGACAGTCCTCGAAAAAATGGAATCATTGTATTCCCTCTATATGAAGGAAGGTTTCATACCAATCAAACTTCTGTGGGAAAGCTATGCCGTCTCGATTGGAAAAAGGATCAGGGCACGCACGATCAACGGTACAATCGAAGGAACGGCTCTAGGCATCACTGAAGAAGGCGTATTGAAAATAGAAGATGGCGAAGGTACCATACACAGAATCTATTCAGCGGATATCGAAGTGAATATTTAATGGTCATTATACGGGATGAGTGAAGAAATATCTTCATATCCATCCCGTTTTTTTATGTTATAATTTTGAGTGGGCAGTATCGAAAGAACTGCACCCTTACAAGAGCAAGAATCTCAATACTGAATAATATCTGCCTTGATCCAAATTGGACTGGGACAGAGGGTCGAAACAACAAATATTTAGACACTTGGGATCCTTCTGTCATTTTCAGGAGGTTTTTTTATTAGGCTGAAACGGCCTTATACGATTATGTAAGTGCATTCATATTTGTTTCGTCACCTCTGACTGCAAAGAAGGAGGAAGAAAATGAAACAGACAACTGATTTTTCAAAAATGAAACGGGAAAATGAGAAGCTCACGATGCTGACGGCTTATGATTATCCAAGTGCGAAGCTGGCTGAAGAAGCAGGCATCGATCTGCTTTTGGTCGGTGACTCCCTCGGGATGGTGGTTTTAGGTTATGATTCAACGGTTCCTGTCACCGTTGAAGATATGATCCATCATACGAAAGCTGTGAGAAGAGGGGCGTCCCGCACGTTCATTGTCACGGATATGCCTTTTATGACTTATCATCTTTCCAGGGAGGAAACATTGCGGACTGCGGCTCGTATCCTCCAGGATAGCGGTGCGAATGCCGTCAAGGTAGAAGGTGCAGGGGTCGTGATCGAGAGGATCAAAGCGATGACGGAGGCTGGAATACCTGTCATGGCACATTTAGGATTGACCCCTCAATCCGTAGGTGTCCTGGGGGGATACAAAGTGCAGGGCAAGACCGCCCATACAGCTCAGATGCTTCTTGAAGATGCGAAAAAGTGCGAAGAGGCCGGGGCATTCTCCATTGTCCTTGAATGTGTACCCAGACAGCTTGCAAAAGAGGTAACAGATGCAGTCGGCATCCCTGTAATCGGTATCGGTGCAGGAAGCGGCACGGACGGCCAGGTTCTGGTCTTTCATGATCTTATCACTTATGGTGTCGGAAGGGTTCCGAAGTTTGTCAAACAATACAGCAACGTTACTGAAACGATCAATGCCAGCATCGTTAACTATATAGAAGATGTAAAGGGAGGATCCTTCCCTGAAGAACAGCATTCTTTCACAATGAAAGAAGAAGAATTGCAAATGCTTTACGGGGGTAGTAAAAAGTGAAGATCATTACAAGCATGAATATACTGCGCCATGAAATTCAAAAGCATAAAGACTCAGGCGTCTCGATCGGTTTTGTACCAACGATGGGATTCCTCCACGAAGGCCACCTCACTCTGGCAGATGAGGCTCGAAAACAAAATGAGATTGTGGTCATGAGCATTTTTGTAAATCCATTGCAGTTCGGTCCGGACGAAGATTTCGATCGGTATCCGAGAGATATTGACCGTGACCGGGAACTCGCAGAAAATGCAGGCGTCGATATCTTATTCATTCCCGACGCTAAAGAGATGTACCCTGATGAATTATCCGTCACCATGACCGTGCATAAGCGCATTGATGTGCTTTGCGGAAAGAAACGGGAGGGTCACTTTGACGGAGTCGTCACCATATTGGCGAAGCTGTTTCATTTAGTGCAGCCGACAAGAGCCTATTTCGGCCTGAAGGATGCCCAGCAGATTGCGGTAGTGGAAGGTATGGTTGACGATTACTTCTTCCCTGTGCAGATTGTAAGGGTCCCTACGGTCCGGGAAGAAGACGGACTGGCAAAGAGTTCGCGCAATGTGTATCTGTCCGAAAAAGAACGAAAAGAAGCCCCCGTGCTTTATAAGAGTCTTAAAGAAGCTGGGAAGATGATAGAATCCGAAAAAATGGATTTGGACGCTGTCGTTTCAAAGGTCAGGGACACCATTCAAAATGAGACTTCCGGAGAGGTGGAGTATGTGGAGGCATATTCTTTTCCACAACTCGTCCCTGTAAATGAAATGTCAGGAGAAGTGATCATGGCAGTGGCAGTACAATTCGAGAAAGCAAGGTTAATTGATAACATCATCATTTCATTGGATGAAAAGGGGAATTCAGCATGTTTAGAACAATGATGAATGGTAAAATTCACAGAGCACGTGTGACAGAGGCAAACCTGGATTATGTAGGCAGCATCACGATCGATCAGGATATCCTTGATGAAGTAGATATGATAGCAAATGAAAAAGTCCAGATCGTCAATAACAACAATGGGGCAAGACTTGAGACTTACATCATACCGGGGGAAAGGGGAAGCGGTGTCATATGCTTGAACGGAGCGGCGGCCAGGCTCGTCCAAAAAGGGGATGTCGTCATCATCATTTCCTACAAACTGATAGCAGAAGAACAAGTGAAAAGCCATGTCCCGAAAGTGGCGATCATGAACGAAAACAACCAAATCGTTGATATGATCGGCACCGAACCCGAAGCGACGGTATATTCATAAACTAGAATAGGCCCGGACAAGAATGTTTGAGTTTTAGTAAAACGAACTAATTTGAATTTAAGACTTCAAGTTAGTTCGTTTTTTGTGTTCAAAGACACGTTAAGGTAATGAGTCAGTACCTAATGGAAGAGTAGTTTACTCTATCGTTTTTAAGGCTGTTTGATGTAAGTTCGAACGTTTTCCAGTTTAACCTTCATTCGGTTTTACTTTTCGTCTTCGAGTCCTATTCTCAATTTTCTACTCAAATTTCATTGGTGCTAACCGCCATTTTTCAGAATGGAGTTGTCTATGTTTATTACTATTCAATACCGATTCCAGCGGTTGATTGGAGTGCAGGACGAAGACTCCTGCGGGAAGAGTAGCTTATGTGAGACCCCGCAGGCTTGCCGAGGAGGCTCACGGGCTAGCCGCGGAAAGCGAAGTCCTGCACGGAAATCATTAGCGGTAATAAGATCTACATCCTTATTGTTTAACTTGAGGTGTAGCTTTATCTATTTTATCTAGGACTCATTTGTTAAATGATTTACCCATCATGAGATCATGAGCCTTCTGAAATGAATTGTGGTACACTTATCTAGAAATCATAGAGCAAGAACGAAGATGGAAATATAAAGGCAGTGAGATAACATGTTACCATTCAAATTAGTTGTAGTAGATCTGGAAACAACAGGGAACTCTCCCCGCAAAGGAGAAAAAATTATACAGATTTCAGCAGTCATCATCGAAAACGGAAAGATCACGGATCAATTCACCTCATTCGTTTCCCCCGGCAAGCCCATTCCTCCATTCATAGAGGAGCTTACGGGAATAAATGATGAAATGGTCAGCGGTGCACCCTCGTTTGATGAGATTGCACCTAAAATTCTGGAAATATTGGATAACGGTGTGTTTGTCGCTCACAATGTAACATTCGATCTTTCTTTTTTACAGGCAGAACTTGAAGAGGCGGGCTATAACCCTTTTGCAGGCCCTGCTTTTGATACAGTTGAACTGGCCAAAATTGCCATGCCTTCAGCTGACAGCTTCAAGCTTACAGAGCTTTCAAATACACTGTCATTGAGCCATGTCAGACCGCATCAGGCTGACAGCGATGCCTATGTAACGGCTGAGATCCTGCTTCATTTTATAAAGGAACTTCACGGGCTGCCGCTGGTGACCCTGGAGAAGCTTCAAATGCTCTCCGTGCATCTTAAAAGTGACTTGTCTTTACTGTTTGATGAGATCGTTTCCCACAAGCAAAGGCATGTCGAGGATCTCGAACATGGACTTGAGGTATACAGGGGGATTGCCCTTCGTAAGAAAAGTGAACCTGACCAAGGTTCCGATAATGTGGATAAAATTGATTTTGATATTACGAAAAGCATGGCAACCCATGTTTCCTCCTATGAGAAAAGAGATGTACAAATCCAGATGATGGATGAAGTGAGGCAATCATTCGCTGAAGGAAAGCATCTTGTGATTGAAGCTGGGACAGGAGTCGGAAAATCACTGGGATACTTATGGCCGGCGCTGCATTTTGCCAAACAGTCTGGTGAAAGAGTGGTGATCAGTACTTTTACCACCCAGCTGCAGGAACAATTGTTGCAAAAGGAAATCAAGCTTCTCGAAACAATCAGTCCATTCACGTTTCAGACAGTATTGTTGAAAGGGAAGAATCACTACATAAATTTATTCAAATTCGAACAGTCACTCAGGGAAGTGGATCCCCAATATGACGTTGTACTGACAAAGATGCAGATCCTGGTATGGCTGACGGGGACTGAAACCGGCGATGTAGATGAATTGAATCTTACCTCCGGGGGTCAGTTGTTTTGGAACAGGCTGCGGTATGACGGGTGGCACCTCCCGCACAGCAAAGATCCCTGGGTGTCGAAAGACTTCTATCTGTCTGCGCGAAAACGTGCCCAGACAGCTGATATTATCATCACAAACCACTCGATGCTGCTTTCGGATATCATCAATAAGGGTAATCTGATTCCCTCCTTTGATTATTTAGTCATCGACGAAGCACATCATTTGGAGAAATCGGCCAGACAGCATTTGGGGATCGTGTTGGATTATCTCTCCATTAAATTCACGACTTCACAGCTCGGGTCTCTTGAACAGAATCAATTATTCAAACGATTATCCAGCCTTATGAATGAATATGAAATAGAAGGAAATCTTTACTCATTTGAAATTGATGCGCTTGTGCACCAATTTTATCAGGATCTGGAAGAAGCTATGTCCGTCCTTGCGAATGTTTTTGTCAAACATGCCAAGAAAAGAACAGGCGCACAGAAAATACAGCTGAGAATATCAGATGAGATGAAAAGAAGCAGGAACTGGCAGCCTGTCCATATGGCGATGGAACGGGTCATTTCAGGGATGAAGACGATTGAAAGGGAATTTCAGGATATCCTCGATTCAATAAAAAAGAAAAAGATAAAACTAAAAGACAGCGAAAAAGCGCTGGTTGAAGAGTTTTACAGCTTTTTAGTCGAGTGGGATGATCTTCATCAACATTTCCGCACGGTGTTCCTTAAAGAAATGATGGATTATGTATTATGGCTCGACGGAGATACCCGCTCGCTGCCGAACAGCCTAATTATTCAGGCCCAGCCTGTCGCAGTGGCCCGGAATTTAAAGGAAGAGCTTTTTACAAAAAAGAAGAGTATTGTACTGACTTCTGCGACATTGACTGTCAGTGATTCATTCCATTACTTCTTGAATGAAATAGGACTTAACAGGGAAGAAATTAAACAGCTTAAACTTTCTTCCCCCTTTGATTATGCCGGGTCAGCCACACTATTTATACCGAATGATGTACCTGAGATTCAGCAAGTTTCAAATGAAGAGTATATCGAATCCATCAGTTCTCATTTAATTGGAGTGGCCGAGGCTACTAAAGGCAGAATGCTCATTCTTTTTACTTCATATGATATGCTGAGAAAAACGTATGAACTAATGAAGGAAAGCGGCTTGCTTGAAGATTATATCCTTATGGCACAGGGAATCACTTCGGGGAGCAGGACGAGGCTGACGAAAAATTTCCAGCGCTTCGATAAAGCGATCCTGTTCGGCACAAGTTCTTTCTGGGAAGGGGTGGATATCCCCGGGGAAGATCTTTCGTGCCTTGCACTGGTGAGACTTCCATTTTCACCGCCGGACGAACCTGTGACCCAGGCTAAATCTGAACTTCTTAAAGCACATGGGAAAAACCCTTTCTCAACTCATTCACTGCCTGAAGCGATCATCCGCTTCAAGCAGGGTGTGGGAAGGTTGATAAGAAGAAGCAGTGACAGAGGCGTCATCATTGTGTATGACCGCCGTATTAAAACGACCCGATACGGCAATGCTTTTATAGAATCAATCCCTTCCATGAATGTAAAAGAAGGAGATCTATTCGATTTGATTGAGCTGATAGAAGATTGGCTGTAAAAAAACGGAGACGAACCCGCCCTTTTTAAGGAAAAGCCGGTTCGTCTTTTTTTATATTGTTTTTCTTCTTCCAGTACCCCCGTTCTGGTTAAATTCCATCCTTTAACACAAAATAGAGGATAGATGAAAACTGGAGGCATGGATTATGAAAGGGGTAATATTCGCACTACTGCTGTTTCTTTTCTTTTCACAGCCCATTTACGGAATAAAAGTACCGGAATTGAACCTTAACCTGGCAGAAAATGAATACGCAATCAGCTTCCTTCCTTTAAAGAGCGGAGAGGTGGCGGTCCTTCACCTAGCTGCCGGTGACAATTATTTGATCAACACCGGTCCCCGCAGCCAAGTGAGAGAACTGTACTACTATCTGGATCAAATCAACATTAATGAAATAAAAGCGGTCATCATCACGGAGGAAGCTGAAATATATGAGGATACACTTCTAAAACTCAGGAAGAAATATTCAATTGCTGAAATCATGGCAGGAGCCTCCTTTTCCGAACCGCTTTTGAAGGCTGAAACGGCAGGGTTGAAGATTTTGAATGAAGGGGATATTCATCGGTTATCTCCAGAACTGGACTTGGAAGTCATCCACGACGGCAATGAAAAACAGGAAGGACTTGATTTCTCGCTTACTTTCTTCAATCACCGCTTCCTTTGGCTGAGTTCACAGTCCAAGCATGCAGAAGGCGTATTCATGAGCAAACCTTTAAAAAATGTGAACATTGTCAAGATACCGCTCCATTCAAAGACAGAATGCATATCAGACCCGCTGATCAAGCATATCGATCCCCAGACTGCACTTCTGTATCGTTCGAAAGAGAAATTGCTGAATGGTGACCTCCTTGAGGCAATCAATGAGGCGTGGATTGACCTCTACCTTACTGGCCAGCACGGCTTAATCACGATAAAATTCAACAAAAGTAATTATGAAGTACTTACCTTTGAACAAGATGACGGAGCATTCAAAGAACAGCCCGATGGAAGCTGATCACAGCATCAGCTTTCGATGAAAAAACTATAGGGATAAAGTTTTTTGCGTTTCTGTCTACCATATCCGGCGGGAATGTTGTTATAATGTCAGTAGTGTTTAGTAAGGAATAGAGATATCAGGACAGCTATGCACAAAACATCCTGGGAAGCGGCTGATGTATAGAAGGAGGGTAATGTATTGGAGAGCAAAATTGAAATTCTTTCCACGGTCAAGATTTCGTACACAGACGATTTATATAAAGTAGTGGATGCCTTAAACAGGACATTAAAAAAAGATGATTACATGTTTGGTCTGGCCCTGGATCCCGAAGATCAAAGTCAGGCTGTACTGACCATTTATCGTACATAATGAGGGTTGTAAATGAAAAAGTGGATTACAATTATTATCACTGCAGCGGTCATTCTTACCGGTATTGCGTCCATTCTTCTCTATCACAGTGCCAGAGGGCCGGTAGAGAAAGAATTTGATGAAGCGTCCAAACGGGTACTGAATGAGACAGCAATGAAAGAAATCGAGAAAAAAACGATTTATCACGGAGCAAAATCTTACACCGTGGTCACCGGAGAAGATAAAAATGGTGAAAAATCGGTTGCATTCGTTCCTGAGAAAAAAGGAGAAATAATCGTCAGAAAATGGGCTGATGGTATTTCGAAAGAACAGGCAATTAATAAACTAAAAGATGAAAAGCAGCCTGAAGAAATCTTATCCGTACGATTAGGTCATGAATCCGTAGGTCCGGTATGGGAGATCACCTACTTGGATAAACAGAAAAATTTAAACTATTTTTATCTTCTATTCTCTAACGGGGAATGGTGGAAAAAGATAGAAAACCTATAAGTTATTGGAGGAACCCATCGATGAAAGTATCTTTAGCGAAAAGAGTGAGTGCATTAACACCTTCTACTACCTTGGCAATTACAGCGAAAGCGAAGGAAATGAAAGCCCTGGGTATCGATGTAATCGGATTGGGAGCTGGTGAACCTGACTTTAACACACCGAAGCACATCATCCAGGCTGCATATGATTCACTGATTGAAGGACATACAAAATATACGCCTTCTGGCGGTACCCCCCAGTTGAAAGAAGCCGTTATAAGCAAATTCAAACAAGATCAGAACCTGACTTACAAACCTTCCGAAATCATCGTGACAAGCGGTGCGAAGCATGCACTTTACACTTTATTTCAAGTATTGTTGGACGATGGGGATGAAGTAATCATTCCAACTCCTTATTGGGTAAGTTACCCTGAACAGGTTAAGCTTGCAGGAGGAAACCCTGTCATTGTGGAAGGAAAACAGGAAAACTCCTATAAAATTACTCCTGAGCAATTGTCACAGTCCATTACGGAAAGAACAAAAGCGGTCATCATCAACTCCCCAAGCAATCCAACAGGCATGATCTATTCTGATGAAGAGTTGAAGGCGATCGGTCAAATCTGTTTAGAAAGAAATATTCTCATCGTTTCCGATGAAATCTACGAGAAGCTCGTTTATGACGGAAATACTCACACTTCCATTGCAGAGATTTCCGAAGAACTCAAGAATCAGACTATCATCATCAATGGTGTTTCAAAATCGCATTCGATGACAGGCTGGAGAATCGGTTATGCTGCAGGGAATGAAACAGTCATCAAGGCAATGACGAATCTGGCAAGCCATTCTACATCGAACCCGACGACCACTTCCCAATATGGTGCCGTGGCAGCATATACGGGGGATCAGCAGCCTGTTGAGAACATGAGGAAATCATTCGAAGAGCGATTGAATATTGTCTTCGAGAAGCTGAACAATATCCCGGGCTTCGACTGTATCAAGCCTCAAGGCGCTTTTTATCTGTTCCCGAATGTAAAAGAAGCAGCACGCCTCACGGGTTATGAAAGTGTTGATATTTTTGTTCAAGCACTACTAGAGGAAGCAAAAGTTGCCGTCATCCCGGGATCTGGGTTTGGTTCTGAGGATAATATCCGCCTATCCTATGCAACCAGCCTGGAGTCCATGGAGCAGGCAATCGAAAGAATACATGAATTCGTTGTAAAGAAAAGTCAATAACACACTTGGGGCAGGTCGTATTTCACGTTCTGCCCTTATATTATTTAGTATTGTCCAGCTGCAGGGCTTTGAGGCACATGTCATAAGCCACATGCCATCCAAAAAGGCAAAAAACGCCTTTAAGGATGCCCTGACTTATGCACGTCGCCTCTGATCGATCCGCCTCCGCTTTTCTATTTGTCCAGCTCCGGCGGCTAGCCCCTCGAGGTCATAAGCTAAATGGTCCGAGAAGGCAAAAAGACGCCTTCCCGGCCCATTCATCTTATGCTTGTCGCGGCTGATCGAGCCGCCTCCGCTTTTCTACTGTCCAGCTCCGGCGGCTAGAGGCTCGAGACATAAGCCATGCCATCCAAAAAGGCAAAAAACGCCTTTAAGGATGCCCTGACTTATGCACGTCGCCTCTGATCGATCCGCCTCTGCTTTTCTATCTATTGCGACAAAGCGACTCGAACTGTATAATATAGTACGATACATATAGCGTCTTAGTTTTTTTGGAGGGAAAAATCGTGAAAACAATAATTTCTCAAGTAAGTAAGTTTGTTGGTGAAGAGGTTACGATCGGTGCCTGGCTTGCCAATAAACGTTCAAGTGGTAAAATTGCATTCCTTCAGCTTCGTGATGGTACAGGGTTCATTCAGGGAGTCGTAGTCAAGAGCGAAGTGGAAGAAGAAATTTTTCAAAAAGCAAAATCGCTGACACAGGAAACGTCTTTATATGTCACAGGAGTGGTATCTGAAGATTCTCGTTCACCTTTTGGTTATGAATTACAGGTGAAATCGGTGGAAGTCATCCACGAAGCGGTGGATTATCCAATTACACCGAAAGAGCACGGAACTGAATTCCTTATGGACCACCGTCATTTGTGGCTGCGTTCCCGCAAGCAGCATGCGGTCATGAAAATCCGTAATGAAATCATCCGGGCTACATATGAATTCTTCAATCAAGAGGGGTTTGTAAAAGTCGATCCGCCAATCCTTACAGGCAGTGCTCCTGAAGGAACTACAGAATTGTTTGCAACCAAGTACTTTGACGAAGATGCCTATCTTTCTCAAAGTGGACAACTATATATGGAAGCAGCTGCCATGGCACTCGGAAAAGTATTTTCTTTCGGGCCGACATTCAGGGCTGAAAAATCCAAAACGCGCCGTCATCTTATCGAGTTCTGGATGATCGAACCTGAAATGGCTTTCTATGATTTTAAAGACAATCTGGAAGTTCAGGAGCAATATGTTTCTTATATCGTCCAATCTGTCCTTGAAAACTGTAAGCTTGAGTTGGACCGTTTGGGAAGGGATACGTCCAAATTGGAACAAATCAAAGCACCATTCCCAAGAATCACTTATGATGACGCGGTCAAGTTATTGCACGAAAAAGGATTCGAAGATATCGAATGGGGAGATGATTTCGGGGCACCGCATGAGACAGCGATTGCTGAAACATATGATAAACCTGTATTCATTACCCATTACCCGACATCCTTGAAGCCGTTCTATATGCAGCCCGACCCGGATCGTGACGATGTAGTGCTTTGTGCAGACCTTATCGCGCCTGAAGGATATGGGGAAATCATCGGAGGTTCTGAAAGGATCCACGATGCAGAACTAATGAAAAAGCGCATTGAAGAACATGAATTGGCGACAGATGCATATAAATGGTATCTGGAACTGCGGGAATACGGCTCTGTCCCGCATTCAGGATTCGGTCTGGGACTTGAACGTACAGTCGCATGGATCAGCGGAGTGGAACACGTAAGAGAAACAATCCCATTCCCACGCCTCCTGAACCGTCTATACCCATAAAGTATAAATGTGAGCTGACTTTATTTGCAGAAATGCAGATTATAGTCAGCTTTTTCTCTTTTGCCGTTTATTCATGAATGACAAATATTTAACATGGATTTGATTTGTATCCAGCTTTTGATTGGAGTGAAGGACGCAGACTCCTGCGGGAAAAGTAGCTAATGTGAGACCCCGCAGGAACGAAGTGACGAGGAGGCTCACGGGCTACCCGCGGAAAGCGGAGTCCTGCACGGAAATCAAAAGCGGTATTCAATGTACCTAAAGTGTTAAATAATTCTTCTGAACACATCCATATCGACATAGATAATAAGCATGATATACTAAAAGGTGAGGTGTGCCGTATATGGATTATAAACAACTAATGGTGTCCTGGATCGAAGAGGGGACACTGAATATCCCGCAATTACTACTATCTAATTATCATACCCTCGGATTAAATGAATCCGAATTTGTCCTTCTTCTTCACATCTACGGACAAATCGAAAAAGGAAACAGCTTTCCAACACCAGAGGAACTTTCTGAACATATGAGTATTTCTGCGGAATACTGTTCCTCCATCTTAAGAAAACTGATACAGCAGCAGTTCCTGACGATCGATCAAGGTGCTTCACCGGACGGGATCTTATTCGAAAGATACTCGCTTGTTCCTTTATGGGAGAAGCTTGCTGATTTTGTCATCCAAACTTCGAAGATGCAACAGATGCAAAAGTCAATGGAAGAAGAGGCTGACATTTATTCGATTTTCGAGCAGGAATTCGGGCGTCCGCTTTCACCGCTTGAATGTGAGTCGCTCAGTATGTGGCTCGACCAGGATGAACATAATTCCACGATCATCAAGGCTGCGCTCCGGGAAGCGGTCATTTCCGGTAAGCTGAATTTCAGATACATTGACCGGATTCTATTCGAGTGGAAGAAAAACGGTGTCAAAACGATAGAAGATGCCCGTAATCAAAGTCAAAAGTTCAGGATGCATCAGAAACCGCAGGCTCAAAATGACGCTTCTGCACCAAAGAGGAAATCGGTTCCTTTCTATAATTGGCTGGAACAATAATGAATGATACAAAGGGACTGCACCCGAAATTTGGGACAGTCCCTTTATCAGTGTATACTAAATAAAAATACATATAGAGAAGTAATCAGTATTAGAGTGAGGAGAAGATAAAAGTGCTGAACAAAAAACAGATACAAATATGCCTGGATGAAATGAAAAAAATGTTTCCCGACGCGCATTGCGAACTACGGCATGAAAATCCTTTCGAGTTAGTGATTGCAGTACTGCTTTCCGCTCAATGCACAGATGCATTAGTGAATAAAGTAACGAAGGGGCTATTTGAAAAATACAAGACACCACAGGATTATCTGGGGGTCACACTGGAAGAACTGCAGCAGGACATTCGTTCCATTGGACTTTACCGCAATAAAGCGAAGAACATTCAGAAATTATGTGAAATACTTCTTACGGAATATGGCGGTGAAGTTCCAAAAGAACACTCTGAACTGGTCAAACTTCCTGGAGTAGGGAGGAAGACCGCCAATGTGGTGGTGTCTGTAGCCTTTGGGGAACCCGCGCTTGCAGTCGATACTCACGTTGAGAGGGTTAGTAAAAGACTTGGTATCTGCAGATGGAAGGACAGTGTTCTCGAAGTCGAAAAAACATTGATGAGAAAAATCCCAAGAGATGAATGGTCTGAAACTCACCATCGCTTAATTTTCTTCGGAAGATATCATTGCAAGGCACAATCCCCCCAATGTGATATTTGCCCGCTTCTTGACTTATGCCGTGAAGGCCAGAAGCGGATGAAGAAGAAGGAAAAGATATGACAGTCGTTCGCCTGAACATCCCTGACCAGCTGACCGATTCCTTTTTTTTCGAGAAAAAAGAAGTGTCTGTCTGCCCTGAGCGATATATGGAAGAGGGGAACTTCTTTGCACAGGAAATTCTATTTTACAATGGGGGAGAAGGGAACGATTTCCCTTGGGAAACAGAGGAACAGGCAGTCAGGGAGATATTGGCCGCCTGGAATGAAGTACAAGATGTCATCAAGGAACGGTTTACGCTGCGAGATGGCTCTGAACGGCTTTTCATGAAAAGAGGCATTGCTTTATTTTATATGATCCTGTTTTGGAGTAATTCCCAGCCTGTTGTATTAAACGAATGGAAGAGGCAAATGGAAGATCTCTCTCTTAAACCGGTTAATATTGAAGAGAGACTATCATTCATCAGGGACAATCCCCGCCTTTATCATTCCTATGTGCAGCTGGCAGGATTGTTCCAGGAACAGCATAAGCAGTTTGCGAAGGACAGGGCGATGTACCATTCAAATAAGAACAAAAAATAAGGCAGCCGGGAGATTCCCGTGCTGCCTTTCTTTATTTCTATTGATTGAATAAGCCAGGGGAGGATTCGGTATTATCCCCGCCGTCGGTTCCAGTTCCGCCGTCGGTTCCAGTTCCCCCGCCGGTTCCGTCTCCTTCACCGGTTCCACCGTCGCCGGTACCTGTGCCGTCTCCTTCACCGGTTCCTTCACCGGTTCCGCCTTCACCGTTGCCAGTACCATCTCCACCAGTACCGTCATCTTCTGAAGGAGGATTGTCTCCTTCGTCACCGGTGCTGCCGTCATCGCCTTGGTCATTTCCGTTTCCATCTCCATTGTTATCTTGACCGTTACCCTGGCCATTTTCGTTACCTTGGCCATCTTGATTACCCTGGCCGTCTTCATTTTCTTTTTCATCTTCTTTTTCGCCCTTCACGTTTACATCCACGGTTGCGGGGTCGCTTCGCTCGTCACCTTTGACGGCAACCACTTCGAAAGTGAATGTGCCGGAGGATGTGATGTTTTCCACGTTCAGGCCGTTTTTATCTGTTGTTGTGAGCGTTTGTTTGTCAGCACCATTAATCAATACTGAAACTTCAAATGTTACGCCGTCTTTTTTCTTCTTATCATAATCCCATGCAAGGGTGATCGTCTTATCTTTTTTATTGTATTTCCCTTTCAGGCCTTTCGGAGCATCAAGTTTATCGTATTCTTTTGAAACCTTTGTCGGCTCGGTTCCTTTTACAAAAAGCTCCGTGATGATCTTATCATCAGGCGTGTAGTCACTAGGCAGTCTTGCCGGATTGCTTCCTTCTTCCACCTGTACTTCCACAACACTGTCAGGTTTCTTGAAGTCGGCTGTGTCGACACCTTCATGAACATAGCCCATCAAGTCTTTGACGATATACTGTGCAATGTGTCGGTCTGACGGACTTAATGAATATTTATTCTGTTGATCAAATCCAGTCCATACTGCTGCAGTATAATTGGTTGTATAACCGACAAACCAAGAATCAGGTGCATGTGATTTAGGAATGCTGTTAGCTTCACGCGTTTTCTGATCATAGTTGGTTGTACCGGATTTCCCTGCCATCGGAAGGCCAGGGACTTTTGCATGGGCACCCGTGCCTCGTGGATGATCGATGACACTCTTCAGCATATCTGAAATCATATAGGCTGTATAATCTTTCATCGCAGGTTCCGGTTTATCATCATGCTTGATTTCTGTTTCACCATCGCGGAGGACAACTTTTTTAACTGCATGAGGCTTGTTGTATACACCTTCATTTCCGAAAGCTGCGTATGCACCGGCCATCTGTACAGAGTTCATTCCTGGTGAAACGGCACCGATCGATGCTGATTCATAGTAATGCTCGAAATCAAGGCCGAGACCGTTCACGAATTCCTCTGCTTTTTCCGGTCCTACTTCCTGGAATGCTTTGAGGGCCGTCACGTTTCGTGAATCCCATAAAGCTTCCCTCATCGTGATGGCACCTTTGTGCTGCATGTCATAGTTGTTGATTTCAGCGCCGTTTGAGTATTTATATGGCTCATCCTTGAGGATGTGGTATGTCGACCATTTCAGGTTTTCGACTGCCGGGCCGTAATCAAGCAGCGGCTTGATTGTCGAGCCGGGCTGGCGTTTCGTATCTACGGCATAATTAAAGCCGCGCTGAACTGACTCTTCAGTATTTCTGCCGCCGCCGATTGCGCGGATCTCCCCGGTTTGTGTATCCATCAGGGTAATGCCGGCCTGCATGAGAGCATCTGCCTGGTCAGGATAGGCGAAATCGATCGCTTCACCCGCAAGGATCTGCTCAACACGCTTTTGAGCATTTGTATCCAGGGTAGTATAGACTTTCAATCCATCCGAGAATAAATTGAAATCTCCCATTTTTTCGACTTCATCGATAACTGCATCTACATAGGCGGGATATTTATTTCCATTTTCCGCTGCCAATTCTTCTTCGGAAACCAATCCTTTAGTGATCGGGATCTTTTGGGCTTCCTCTTTTTCTTTTTCACTGATCTTACCGTGCTGGGCCATGAGGGACAGCACAATATTCCTTCTCTTTTCAGCCTTTTCAGGATGTTTGAACGGGTTGTAATTGTTTGGACTTTGAGGCAGTCCAGCGATCAAAGCTGCTTCGTGGAGCTTGATATCCTTGATCTCTTTGCCATAGTAATAGTCTGCTGCTGTCGCCATGCCGTGTATTCCTCCGGACATGTAGACCTTATTGAAATACATCTCGAAGATTTCTTCCTTAGTGTATTCCTGCTCGAGTTTAAGGGCAAGCCATGCTTCCTGGGCCTTTCTTTTCAGGGTCTTATCGGGACTCAGAAATGAACCCTTGATCACCTGCTGGGTAATGGTGGAGGCACCTTCCGAACCAAATCCCCCGGTGACATTCGCAATGACAGCACCCCCAAGGCGGATCAGGTCGATTCCATTATGCTTATAGAAGCGGTTATCCTCAGTCGCGAGGACTGCATCCTGCATGACTTGTGGAATCTCATCGAAGTTAGCATATTCCCTGTTTTCTTTCCCGACAGTTGTGATCAACTCGCCGTTCATATCATAGATTTCAGATGCAACCGGGTCTTTAAGCAATTTTTCATCCAGCTTTGGAGCACTGGATGCGTAATATGCAAATAATCCTGCACCAGCTAACATGCCGATGATGCCTATAATAAATAATGAAATGATTACACGTTTCACCATAGAGCCTTTTTTTGTTTTCTTCGGTTTAGACTTCTGCTGGGCTAGACGCTTCTCTTCTCTTGACTTATATTGACCAGCCATTTTGTTTCCTCGCTTTCAATCTTCTGTCTTTTTAGTATTGTCTAAGATTTTATTTCTACTACCTATAATGAGATAAACTATAGATTATCTCATTTTGGTGTATCTAAAAATATAACTGATGGACTATTTTTAAATAATCAACCCTGGGATGCAGCCCCAATGGGATCCTGAACCCGCTTTCTTCGATTTCTTCTTTCCTGATTGATTTCCTGCCTCCGTTCTTCATACGGTCCCAATAGACTTTCAATGGTTGGAAAGGGAGTAAATATACTTCTTCCGACAGTGAAAACCGAAGCAATACGAAGGTTATGCCGTCCTGTTCATGAACACTGTCCATATGGATGATTTGATGTTCATGAAAGTTTTGGAGCGGGAAGGAGGTTTTGTTTTTTGTTTCCTTCGCTTCAAAATCAATGTATCTGCCTTTATAAACACCGTTATAATCGGTGGTTGACGGCTGCTTGAAGTAAGCTTCCTTGATTACAGCTGCACTCCTCGCCGGATAATGGACATCCACTATTTGTACCGGAGTGGGTTTTTTATGGATGACGGCTGATTTGTGGACCAAGTAATATTGGTTGGTTTCATTAATATCTTCTTCCAGTGTCATCCCGCGGTTACTGTAGGAAACCTGTTTGACTTTCGGTTTATTAACGGCTGATTTCGATTCAGTATATTTTTTTCCATTGGGATAATGGAATTTCATGGGAATACACCTCGCAGACTAAACTATATCATAACAGAAACCACTCCAATTTGTGTGAATAATTGATTACAAATTCCTTAAGATATGACTAAAGGAGAATAATGTTAAATGGATGAATTCAATAATACCTATCGCTTTTTACCCTATATATCAGAATTTAAACGTGATCAAGACTGGGTTAAATTTCTACAGGGAATGGTTGATCATTACAATCAAGATAATATTACAAGAACCATCGCTTATCAAAGCTTTTTCCTTCACCACCCCGAAATCGAGTGGGCGTTTCTAGCTTCGATGGTCTCAAGGAACGCAGGATGGAATATGACCGATTTAGAAGGAAGGACGTTTAAGGCGCTGCTGAATCCCGAAACCAGGAAAAGTCTCTTTATGACATATGAAAGAGCCAATTGGGCAATTTTTCAGGATGCATTCCCTCAACTTCTTATCTATCATTATTCGACGTTGAATGAAGTGAAAATGTTTCATCTTTTAAAGGAATTTCATGTGTCTGAATTTATCCAGAAAGAATGGGAACAATTTTGGAAGCACAGGGATGGGGCGAAACTTGTGCAATCTCAAATTATTAATGAGCAGAACCTTATACAGAAGCCGGTGATCGAGCATCCCGTATACAAAGAGAAGGTGTTCCGGTCGGGCTTGTTCTTCATTGAGGACCATCTCCACTTTTGCTCTGTCGTGTTTCCGAACAGGAACGGCGATCTCTTCGGGGCAAGTGTGCATGATTTCAGGAATGTGGATGATCGTATTACATTGGGGAATATCCTTTATCGAATATTGTTTCATGAAAAATACCATCCAGCTTTTTATGATTTTGCCATCAATGTAAATCCAACGGGATCAAGGAGGGATTATGAGGGTTTTTGTGCACCTGAACTTGCGAGGACAAATACCCCCGCGCTGAAGGATGTGTATGATAACGTCAATCACCATTGGGACATCACGGAAGACTGGTCAAGCGCCGCTAAGGTGAAGAATTCATGGTATAGGAAGGCTGAACTGCCTGAGGAACCGCTCATGACAAAATGGTTCTTCCGGAAACAAGGACAAATGAAGAAGGTGGCGCGTCTGAAATCCTTGTTAATGAAAAAGAAAAAAACTGCGGGCAATTATTGAACCGGCAGTTTTTCATATGAAAGGCTGAACGAGCCGCCTTTGCATTTTGTTAAGTAGAAGGTCTGTTTTCGCCTTCCAGTTTTGGGTTGCCTTTTGATGCTTTTGTTTGATGCTGGTTGGTTTCAGCAGGCTGTTTTGTGTTTTTGTTATTTTGTGTTTTCATAAGAACACCTCCGCTGTTATTATTTGAGCTCTCTTCAGTTTTATTCAGGGGCTGTCGAAAAATAATGGGGCGGTTGTCCTAAATGCACTTTCTTTGACGAAACGCTTCTAGTTTTGTCATGAGGGAAGGGAATGCTTTTTATAAAGAGAATTCTTTACTTAAATCCAAAAAAGCCGGGGGGAAGAAATATGCTTCCAAAGCAAGATATTATGTTGAAATTAGCTGAAATTGAGGAAAGCCTGAACCAGCTCGAACAAAGCATTTATGATCGAATTTCAATGGAAGAAAGGGCTGAAGAATCGAGACTGGCTGGAAAAATCGAAGACCTGGAATGCAAGGTGGCAGCAGCCGAGAGCAGGGCGGAAACTTTCCACAATAGAAGAGAACATTCATTTGCGGCCCGAAAGCTTGAATTATCGTATAAGACATCATAAACTTACTATTATAAGTAGCATTTTATTGCTACTTTTTATTTTTGTCTTACCCTGTTTGGAGGTTAAATATGAAAGAGTTGATTTCTGTGACTGAAGATTTGATTGCTTTAGTCGAAAAGATGATGGGTGAATACAAAAGACGCCGGGAAACAGGGGAGAAAGGTGACTTCTATAAGGAAGTCAAACCATTTGCAGATGAAGTCAAAGACAGAAATGACAAGTGGAAGGAACTTTCCCTAAGCTGGATCGAAACGGAGCGGCCAAAGTATCTTCACCCGCCACAGGTCTTGAATACATACGACAATATTGAAATGCTGTCTGTGCATTGTTTCTTTCCTGAATCGAGTTATAACAGGTTTATCAGTCATCATCAATCTGTCCGCTATGTACTGCAAACCATTCTGGATAATCTGTCCGATGAAACCGATGAATAAGAATAAAAAGGGGCTTCCTGCTGGAAGCCCTGAATCATACTTATAATGAGGGAACGGCGTGACCGTAGCTCAGATTGATTTCCCTTACGAGTTCTTTATAATTTTGCAGAGAAATTTCATTAGAAATGTATAGTTTTTTTGTTAACATGAGGAGCTCCAGGCCATCGGCTGACTGCTGCTGTTTTTGACTCTCAAACTGTTTTAACAATTCACTAAAGTTCATATAAATTCCTCCCGATACTTTCAAGTTTTTATCCTTCTTCATTCATTATCCTAACATAGAAAACGTTTTCTTTAAGTTGTTAGAATAATGTAACTTCCGACATTATTTGTGGTTTTTGTCGAAAGAAAATGATATGTTCATTCACCGTATGACCCAGACTTTCATATTGTGTAGTAACCGAAAAATGGGAGGGGGCTAAGTATGAATTCATATCGTTATCAAACTCGTTATCAGACACCGTATTTTCCTTATCCAAATCCACATCAGGCTGCTAATCAATATATGGTTCCTTTACCAAACTTGCCTATGCAGGGAGAAGGTCAGTACTATACTTCGCCAGTTCAGTATTCACCCGAATCTGTGCGCCCGAACGATCAAATGTACCAGACTGGTTACACGAATCCATATTTTGAAAATCCTCTTCAACATGAAGAATATAATCCCTATCAGATGAAAGCAATGCAGCAGCAGGAATACGCTAATCCATATCCAAAGGCATCCTTTATGGCGAAACCTTCCAAATCCGGAGTGGGCAGCATCATGAACTCGTTCAAGTCCCAGGACGGCTCATTCGATTTCAACAAAGCAATGAATACTGCAGGGCAAATGATGGGCGCAGTAAACCAGGTTTCTTCACTTGTGAAAGGGCTTGGCGGTATATTCAAGATATAAAAATATAACAAAAAGAGCAGCTGAGGCGCTGCTCTTTTTGTTATTTCTTCAGTCAGGTTTCTTACATACATCATTTTAATCAATGCTGATTCTTTTTCCGGATTGCTTCTCCACTTTTATTTGCAGTAATCCGTCCTTATAAGAAGCTTTAACATTTTTTTCATTTACTACTGATGGAAACGGGATGGTACGGCTGCTTCTGTTCATCGTCTGTTTTCTTTTAATTACTTGGCTTTTTGTATTTTCCTCAGAATATAGTTCCATATTGATTACAGTGATGGTGACAAAGTTAGGGAATACCTCCAGGTTTATTTGTTCTTTTTTAACGCCAGGCAATTCTGCCGTAATCAGGTAATAGTCATCATTTTCTTTAAAATCAACAGGAAAGGAATTGAATGGGTTTGAGGCAGAGGTAAAGAAGTCATCAATACTCTGCAGCATGCCCCTCATAGGTTTTTCGTGAAAGAATTCATTCATTGACTGCATCAGGTCTCCAAACCCGTTTTTCTTTGATGGGTCATTTGAAAAATGGCTGTGCATGGAAGGTATCTCCTTTCGGTCAGGTCAGATCTTTTCATATTAATGTATGAACTGATTGTGCAATTGTGCCTATCTCACCTTTGTTTAAAATCATGTCACCCGAGGAAAAGTAATAAGAAATTCCACAAAGGGGGAAATGGTATGCAAAGGCAGCACATTGGAGGGTTCGATCTGGCTTATCAAGACCGGGGTGAAGGGGAGGAGACTGTGATCCTGCTTCATGGATTCTGCGGCAGTTCTTCATATTGGCAGGAAGTGGTTCCTTTACTTGACTCCTGCCGTGTAATAACAATCGATCTCAGAGGACACGGCCAATCGGGAATAAGTGACTCTGCATTCACTATTGAAGATATGGCGAAAGACATCAATTATTTCATGGATCAGAAGCAATTGGAAAATGTCTATTTATTCGGTCATTCGCTTGGCGGATATATTACGCTCGCATTTGCAGAATTATTTAAGGGAAAATTAAAAGGATACGGGCTTATCCATTCCACCGCTTTTGCCGACAGTGAGGAAGCAAAAAAAAATCGGCTGTCCTCCATTGAAAAGATCAAGAAAGAGGGGATGCATTCATTTGTGGATGATCTAGTTCCAAATCTTTTCAACCCCGAGAGACAACAGGAACTAAAAGAAAAAATACATGCTGCGAAAGAGATAGGGTATGAAACCAGCCCGATCGGAGCCATTCAAACCCTTAAAGCAATGAGGGACAGAACAGATCGTTCGGATGTTTTGAAAAACAGCAATCTCCCTATCCTTCTTATAGCAGGAGAGCATGACGGGGTCATCCCTAAAGAGAGAGTATTCATCCACGAAGCGCCGCATATTCATTCGGAAGTCCTTCCCGAATCAGGACACATGGGCCTCTTCGAAGAACCGGAAAAACTTGCGTATATTTTAAAAGAGTATATTGTTAACCACCAATGATGACTAATTTGTTCCAGCAGTTGATTGGAGTGCAAGACGAAGACTCCTGCGGGAGAAGTGGCCAATCAGAAAAGCGGAAGGGCTTTGAAGAGAGGCGGGTGGCATAAGACGAATTGGCCTGGAAGGCGTTCTTTGCCTTCTTGGTCGATTTTGCTTATGAGATGTGCCTCTAAGCCCTGCAGCTGGACATGTGAGACCCCGGAGGCTCACGGGTAACCCGCGGAAAGCGTAGTCTTGCACGGAAATCAACTGCGGCATTATATTGGGTGAAAATGATAACGGCGAAGAAATTCGTCATTTTTTTATTTTTACATTCGAACATAGATTCGCTAAAATGGTCTTTAGAGGTGAAGAAGATGTTTAAGAAAAACAACCTTCAGGAACTAATCGAGAAATTCAAGAAAGACGACCAATTCAACAAACAAATCATACATTGGCATACAATAGATGAAAAACCTGCAAAGTATACAGAAATCCCTGAAATGATCGATGAAAGGATAAAGACAGCGCTGAGAGGAAGAGGGATCGAAAAGCTTTACAGCCATCAGCGTGATGCATTCCGGCTGGCGATGGAAGGAAAAAGTTTCACAGCCGTAACGCCGACCGCTTCGGGTAAGACCCTGTGCTATAACATGCCCGTTCTGCAAACGATCATGGACGATCCGAATGCCAGGGCACTCTATATTTTTCCGACTAAAGCCCTTGCCCAGGATCAGAAAAGTGAGCTGAATGAAATCATCTCCGAAGCCGGTGCCTCCATCAACAGTTATACATACGACGGGGACACATCGGCAAATATCAGGCAAAAAGTAAGAAAAGCCGGTCATATCGTCATCACCAACCCGGACATGCTGCATTCCGCGATACTTCCTCATCATACAAAATGGGTATCACTATTTGAAAACCTTAAATATGTAATTATTGATGAGCTCCATATCTACAGGGGGGTATTCGGTTCCCACGTAAGCAATGTCATCAGGAGACTGAAAAGGATCTGCCGGTTTTATGGTGCTTCCCCTGTATTCATCTGCACTTCGGCAACCATTGCGAATCCCAGGGAATTATCAGAGCACCTGACTGGATCTGACATGGAACTGATTGATAAAAACGGGGCACCGAGCGCAAAAAAGCATTTTGTCTTTTACAATCCGCCGATTGTCAATAAACCGTTGAATATAAGAAGAAGTGCGACCCTGGAGGTGAGGAGGATTGCAGGAGAACTGTTGAGGAATAAAATCCAGACCATTGTATTCGCCCGCAGCCGGGTGCGGGTGGAGATCATCCTCACGTATTTGCAGGAATTGGTGAAGGGTCAATTAGGTGCAAAATCGATTCGCGGATACAGGGGGGGTTATCTTCCAACCCAGCGGAGGGAAATTGAAAAGGGCCTGAGATCTGGGGATATATATGGTGTTGTCAGTACAAATGCTCTTGAGCTGGGTGTGGACATCGGACAGCTTCAGGTTTGTATCATGACAGGTTACCCGGGGACGATTGCCAGCGCCTGGCAGCAGGCGGGTAGGGCCGGCAGGAGACACGGCGAATCACTGGTGATCATGGTGGCAAGCTCAAGTCCGTTGGATCAGTTCATCATAGATCATCCCGATTACTTCTTTGATCAAACACCTGAAACAGCCAGGATCAATCCTGATAATTTGATCATCCTGATCGACCACCTTAAATGCGCTGCCTATGAATTGCCTTTCAAAGAAGGGGAACAATTCGGTTCACACGATGTAGAGGATATTCTTGAATTCCTCGCAGAAGAGAGGCTTCTGCATAAGAACGGGGATAAATGGTATTGGATGAACGATGTCTTCCCGGCACATAATATCAGTCTTCGTTCCGCCTCTCAGGAAAATGTGATCATCATTGATCAAACCGATATTGCAGCAGTCAAGGTCATCGGGGAAATGGACCGGTTTTCAGCCATGACCCTGCTCCATGATGAAGCCATCTATCTGCATCAGGGAATTCAGTATCAGGTAGAGAAACTGGATTGGGAAGAAAAGAAGGCTTTCGTCAGGGAAGTGGACGTCGACTACTTTACCGATGCCAACTTAGCCGTTCAGCTCAGGGTATTAGAAACAGACAAAGAACGGAATACGGGATTGTGCGAAACGGCATATGGGGATGTTACAGTTCAGGCGATGGCCACCATTTTCAAGAAAATCAAGTTCGATACTCATGAAAATATCGGTTCGGGGCCAATCCATCTGCCCGAGGAAGAACTTCATACCAATTCCAGCTGGATATCCCTGAACGACAGTTCCTCCTTTACGCAGGAACGCCTTGAGGAAGGGTTGATCGGTGCTGCACAGAGTTTAAAGTCCATCATTCCGCTTTACGTCATGTGCGATCCGAGCGATATATTTGTGGTACCGCAGGTGAAAGCCGCGCATAATGAAAAACCGACGATCTTTATTTATGATAGATATCCGGGCGGAATCGGCTTAAGTGAAAAAGTATACGAGCAGATCGAGCAGATTCTTTCAGAAGCAAAAAGATTGATTGAAAACTGTCCGTGTCAGACGGGCTGCCCATCATGCATCGGAACGGAACATTCCATGAAAACGGCAAAAGCGGATACATTGAAGCTGCTTTCTTTATTCTTTGGTAAAAGCGGGGAGGGGGACCTGGGTGTCTCTAAAAAATAAATTGAACAGAATGAAAAAACATATTGTCAGGGAAGAGCCGGAAAACGTGAAGGAAAAAGCAGTCAATCTTGATATCGCGAATACGGATCTTCCATTTAAAGAGATTTGGAAGGAACATGGGACGACGTCTTACTTTGTGGATGCTGATTTTTGCCTGGTAAGGGAAAAAAGGTACAATCTTCAGCATCAGCACGGAAAATATAAGTTCCAGGATCTTTTAAAGGCGGTGGACGCATGGCAGGATTTCAACGGCACCCATCCCTTATCCTGCAAAGGACTTTCACCCGGGGACCTGTTTTTCTTTGATACTGAAACGACGGGTTTGGGAGGGGGAGTCGGCAATACGATCTTCCTTCTCGGGCACGGCAGGATCGAAGGGGATGAAGTGGTCGTCACCCAGCACTTCCTTCCCAGGCCCGGAAGCGAAATCCCCCTTTATCACAGCTTCCTGAAGCAAGTGGATTACAATGCTCTAGTCACCTACAACGGCAAAGCCTTTGATTGGCCGCAGGTCAGGACCAGGCATACGCTGATCAAAGAGCATGTCCCAAAACTCCCGTCTTTCGGACACTTCGATTTATATCACGGATCCAGAAGGCTTTTTAAGCATAAAATGGAGTCGGTGAAACTGATCAATGTGGAAAGGAAGGTGCTTGGCTTTGAACGAGTGGATGATGTACCCGGGTACCTTGCACCGATGATTTATTTTGACTTCATTGAAAGACAGGATCCAGAAGGCATCTTGAGAGTCATGGAACATAATGAACTGGACATTCTTTCTTTGATCAGCTTATACACGCATTTGACCTTTCAGCTGCTCGAAGTATCGGTGGCTTCCACAGATCAGGAAACCTTCGAGGCGGGCAGATGGCTTGAATATACCGGAAATAAGGATATGGCGAAAGAACGCTTTGAACATATCGTGAACGACAGAGGGGAAACCCATCTTGATGCCATTCATCATCTTGCCTTCCAATATAAAAAAGAAAAGGATTTCGATAAAGCAGCATCATTATGGGAGGGGATCTCAAGGAAGTGTCCGCTCCGGATGAAAACTGTCGTGCTTCAAGAATTGGCAAAAATCTATGAACATAAACACAGGGACTATGTGACGGCCCTGGAGAAATGCCGGGAACTTGAAATGGTCTTAAGTGAAGACTGCACTGAGGAAGGGGTAAAAGCAAAAAGGCTGGAAAAGCTTTATAAAAGGATAAACCGCATCACCTTAAAGGTTGAGAGGAATCATTTAACTTGATTTGAAAATATTTCTTTAAACTAGTAAAATATCGAAAATTTATGGTCCATTATCCTTATTTATATATTGAGAATTTTCACAAGTAGATGTAAAATGAATAATTGCGTGGAAATTATTTATGTTTAGATAGGATGATGAAAATGTACCGTGCAATATTCGTTTTATTCTTTGTTGTCATAGGTTTAACTGCCTTTTTCTTTTCGAATTACTCTGAGACTCTTTACAGTTTTATGTAAAAGTAAAAAAGATCATATTCTTCCATAATTCAGCGTAATTCCCAAAACACTAAAAATAGGTATTTTCATTAGTACATGTTCTCTATCCCTTTCATAGGCTATTAATGTATCGAAAACATGATGAAAGGAGAACATGACTATGTTTTGTAGACCAAGACCTAGACCCTGCCATGTGCTTCCCGCAGTTGTGCACCCAACCAAAAACTGCGTAAACCAAACGTTCACCACTTATGAGGTGCCGCATATCCATCCGCAGCATACAACTACAGTAAACAATATCCAATATCAGCACAAGCATTACTTCCCTAAAACTCAATCCGCAGTGGACAGCGTGACAAACCAGCAATTCAATTGCGGCGGTGGACCAGGAGGACCGGGTGGACCAGGATTTGGCCCGCGCCCGCGCCCGCCATTCGGACCATATTAATTCAATGCCAGTGCAATAAGTAAAACATTCGACTTTGGGGACTTCAATGATTCTTATCCAAAATGGGAATTTGTTGGAGTCGCCATTCTTATTTTAAGATGAGATAAAAAAGGAACACATTCAGATAATATGTTACAATAGACAGTAAAGAATTGGGCAGACTATTATATATCCGGATAGTATGCCTGCTAAAAGGAGTTTTGCATCTTGGGCAAAGTTGCATGCCTGACAGGTTATAAATCCTTTGAGCTGGGAATTTTCAAGCAAGACGATAAAGCGGTTCATTACATAAAACAGGCATTAAGAAAAGAATTGCTTTCCCTGCTGGACGAGGGTCTCGAATGGGTGACGATCAGCGGGCAGCTGGGTGTGGAATTATGGGGTGCCGAAGTCGTGTTTGACCTCCAGGAGGAATACCCGGAATTGAAACTGGCGGTGCTGACACCCTTTCTCAATCAGGAAGAAAACTGGAATGAAAGTAATAAGGAATATTACGAAATGATACTCAGTCAGGCTGATTTCGTCGATTCTGTATCCAAAGAACCTTACAAAAGTCCGCAGCAATTCAGAAACCGCAATATTTTATTCTTGAACAAGACACAGGTTCTAATTATATTATTCGATGAGGAAAAAGAAGGCTCACCAAAATATTTTTATGAGGAAGCCTTAAGGTATAAAGAAAGCAATCCTGATTTTGAAGTCAGGTCCATCTCCTTTCAGGATCTGCAATGGGTAGTGGAAGAAGAACAGTGGAAAAACGAATGAGTTTGTTATTGATAATTAAGCAGGATTCCTGCTTTCTTTAAAATGATTGACAAAGTGAAGGTAATTTGAAAAAATGAAAAAGATTAATGCAGAGGTGAATGTGATGATTTCAGATAAAGTGAAGTTAACGGCTAAAGATATTCTGGAAAAAGAATTTAAAAGCGGTATGCGTGGCTACAAGTCCGAAGACGTAGATAAGTTCCTTGATTTGATAATAAAAGACTATGAAACCTTTCATCAGGAAATAGAAGAACTTCAACAGGAGAATCTGCGCTTAAAGAAGCAGGTTGAAGGAGCAAATAAGCGTCCTGCGGCTCAGCCTCAAGCGTCCGGCACCACAAACTTCGATATTCTCAAGCGGTTATCCAACCTTGAGAAACATGTTTTCGGGAATAAGCTTTACGATTAATCGAGTGACATTTATTGACTGTTGAAATAGAGAAGATATTATTATATAATAAACAATGCTGATCCTTAATAGCGTTTGGGTAATCGCTGCAGCTTACTGCTGTAGAGGAAAGTCCATGCTCGCACGGTGCTGAGATGCCCGTAGTGTTCGTGCCTAGCCAATTCATAAGCTAGGGCAGCTCAAGTTCTTGAGTTGACGGCAGGGAAAATACCTACGTCCTTTTCGGATATGGTATGACTACCTTGAAAGTGCCACAGTGACGAAGTCCTGTTAGAAATGGCAGGAGTGGAACGAGGTAAACCCCACGAGCGAGAAACCCAAATTTGGTAGGGGAACCCTTTTGGAGGAAACGAACGAAGAAAGGGACAAAGGTAACCCTTTGTAGATAGATGATTACCGCCTTAGTACGAGATGACAAGTCGCTTGCAGTACAAAGGAACAAAACATGGCTTACAGAGCGCTATTTCAGGAGAAGACAATCTTTTTGACTACAAACCCAAGTGACTGATCCATTCAGGTATACATTACCTTTGGCATCAGTCCTTTTTGTTTTTCAGCCTCTATTTAAGGAGGAGGCTAAGACAGCAGTTTACAAATATAAGAAATCGAACATACTGTGTAATTGAATCGAGACGGACGAGGTGTTTTGAATGGGTACATATACATTGATTGCCACAGCAGCCATGGGACTGGAGGCAATCGTAGCACGGGAAGTGAAGGACTTGGGGTATGAATGCCAAGTCGAAAACGGGAAGGTCCTTTTCAAAGGGGATGAAACAGCGATTGCGAGGGCCAATATGTGGCTTCGTACAGCGGACCGGATCAAGATACTGGTGGGCGAGTTCAAAGCTTATTCATTTGATGAACTTTTCGAGAATACCAAAAAGCTCCCTTGGGAAGGTTACTTGCCTGAAGATGCGGAATTCCCTGTGCAGGGGAAGTCTGTCAAATCCAAGCTTTACAGTGTTCCCGACTGTCAGGCCATCGTAAAGAAGGCCATCGTCGAAAGGTTAAGGACAGCATATAAACGCACATCCTGGCTGGATGAAACAGGACCGCTTTATAAGATCGAAGTGGCGATTCATAAAGATAAAGCCAGCATCACGCTGGATACGAGCGGGCAAGGCCTCCACAAAAGAGGGTACAGGATCGGTCAAGGGGAGGCTCCCCTTAAAGAAACACTTGCCGCTGCCCTGATTAAATTGACAACGTGGAACCCTGACCGCCCTTTCCTTGATCCATTTTGCGGTTCCGGGACGATTCCCATTGAGGCCGCCCTAATCGGACAGAATATAGCTCCCGGGTTCAATCGGGAATTTTTATCAGAGAATTGGTCTTTCATACCATCTGGCATTTGGGATAAAGTCCGCATGGAAGCGGAAGATCTGGCCAATTATGACCAGCCGCTCGAGATAATCGGTACGGATATCGACCACAGGATGGTCAAAGTTTCTAAAGAAAATGCCCTGGAGGCAGGGCTCGGGGATTTGGTGAAGTTCAAACAGATGCAAGTCAGGGATTTCACAACAGATCTTGAGTATGGTGTGGTAATCGGCAACCCTCCTTACGGTGAAAGGCTGGGGGAAAGGCCGGAGGTTGAGCGTATGTATAAAGAAATGGGACAGGCATTTGAAAAACTGGATACATGGTCTGTCTATATGCTCACTTCCCACGAAGACTTTGAACGGTTCTACGGCAAGCCTGCCACCAAGAAACGCAAGCTCTTCAATGGATTCATCCGGACTGATTATTATCAGTATTGGGGACCGCGTCCGCCAAGAAAAGAAAAGCCTGAATAAATGATTATGAATAAATCCGGCGCTTCCTGCGTATAATAGTGCTATCATTTTTAGGGGAGTGAAAAGAGGATGGAACATTCTCTGACGGATTATCACAAAATTTATCAGGCACTGGAGGGCTCTTTGTCATCCATCGCTTATGAAAATGAGGGGACAGAGAATATACAAGAGACCCTCATGGCCGCAAAGGTGAATTTAAACAGAGCATTTCAATACGAACTGCTGAGACAAAACAGAATATATGATTAAAACAGGGACGCTCCATTCAAATGGCAATATCCCATTTGGATGGAACGTTCTTTTTTGTGGAGCAGGAAAGTGACAGGCTTTTTACTGCCTGATGACTTTTTAATAGATTCACAGTATAGAGGGATGCAGGAGGACATTATGAAAAGAAAACTACCTTTCGAATTATCAAAAGAACAATCCTTTTACGAAGCACTCTCAGATTGGATCGGGGATGTATTCTACGATATCCTGCCTGATAAAGGATTCGACCTGCGTGATGAACAAGTTTTCATGGCTTTTCAACTAAATAAGGCATATAAAGAAAAACAAGTCATGTTTGCAGAAGCTGGAGTCGGCACCGGCAAGACATTGGTCTATTTGCTGTACGCTTTGTCCTATGCGAGATATACCGGCAAGCCTGCCATCATTGCCTGCGCGGATGAAACCCTGATTGAACAGCTTGTGAAAAAAGACGGTGACATTGAAAAGCTGGAAAAGGCGCTTGACCTGAATATAGATGTCAGATTGGCCAAATCAAGGGAACAATATCTCTGTATAAAAAAACTGGAGGAAAAACTCTCCGTGAATGAAAGCTTCCATGACATCTGGGAGGGCCTGCCTGAATTTGTCCATGAGAATAACTCAATGAACAAATTCAAGCATTACGGAGATCGTAAAGAGTATGCACATCTGCCTGATGAAGATTGGAATGAAATCGGGTGGGATTCCCTTCAGGACTGCATGTCATGCGTTTACCGCCATCGCTGCGGCCAGACCCTTCACAGGGAGCATTATCGCAAGTCGGCGGATCTGATCGTATGTTCCCATGACTTCTACATGGAACATATTTGGACGAAGGATTCCCGCAAGCGGGAAGGACAGCTGCCGCTTCTCCCCGAGGCAAGCTCGGTCGTTTTTGACGAAGGGCACCTTTTGGAATTTGCCTCTCAGAAGGCGATGACTTACAGGATGAGGATGGAGACATTGGAAAGCCTGCTTGAAAAATTATCGGCTTCAGATATGAGGGAGTCTACTCTTTATCAGATAGAAGACATCATGATGGCCAATGAAAGATGGTTCACGCTATTAGAGAAGGATGCTTGGTCGGAAATCGGGACGTCCAGGCAATATATCAACCGTTCATCCGCTGTACTGGAACAGGGAAAACAATTAACAGACAGTATCGAGAGCCTTTTGAATGAGCTGGTATTCGAATCTGAAATGTATGTGATGAATGACTATTTACTGAAGGTTGTAGAGGAGTATCTAGAGCAGATTCAGTACTCGCTTAAATTATTCCTCGAAGATGAAAAAGGGATTTACTGGCTCGAGGCATCGGAGGACGAGCATACGTTTGTCGTTATGCCGAGACTGGTGGAAGAAATCCTAAGAACGAAAGTATTCTCGCAAAATATCCCGTTCATCTTCTCATCAGCCACATTGTCGTATAACAATGATTTTTCATATGTTGCAAATTCGCTTGGGATCGGGAAATTTGAAAAATTCTCAGTCGATTCACCATATGAATACGATGATATGATGAAAATGTTCATAGCTGATCGTCTCCCCGGGGATGAAGCTAAATTTAAATATGCGCTTGACCAGATCGGGGAGAACGAAGGGAGATCACTCCTGTTATTTTCTTCAAAAGAAGAGATGGACGCTTTCAGGGCTTATTACAAAAAAGAGTCCGGCCAGCCGTGGAAAGTAATTTTTGAAGGAGACAAGGAAATCAGCCTTACAGTAGAGGAATTCCAGCATGACCTCTCTTCTGTCCTTTGTTCGTATCATCTTTGGGAAGGACTCGATGTCCCGGGGGATTCCCTTTCACAGGTAGTGATCGTTTCCCTGCCTTTCCCGCCTAAAGACCCTGTATTTGATGCTAAACGAAAGCATGCCGTGGACCCTGCCGGGGAAGTGGACACCCCATATATGCTCCTTCGCACGAGACAGGGAATCGGCCGTCTCATCCGTACAAATGAAGACAGCGGAAAGGTTCACATCTTATTAAACGAGGAAGAAACGGCATTCAAAAAAGTGCTCCAAACTATCCTCCCCGTGGACGAAATGAAAATGGAAGTGTAATTAATATGTTGCTGACATAATAATGTTTTAGCCTAAGTGAAACCCGAACTAATATCCCCTATAAGAGGGGCAAATTGGTTCGGGTTTTTTGTTTGAATGTACCGTCATAAGTGACTCTATCCAGCGGTTGATTGGAGTGCAAGACTCAGACTCCTGCGGGAAGAGTAGCTAATGTGAGACCCCGCAGGGAGGTACGACCGAGGAGGCTCACGGGCTGCCCGCGGAAAGCGGAGTCTTGCACGGAAATCAATAGCGGTGTTTAGAGAACGCTCCAGAATCTTTGTCTTACACTATGATTTTTAGTTTTCCCTCCATTGCAAATTCTTTTAGAAGTATTTGTCAGAAAAATATGATAAAATGGAGGGGATGTTTACTAAGGGGGCTTTAATATGAGAGAAGAATTAGTAGAAATGAAAGACAGCTTTCTCGACTATGTAAAGAAAATGACAGCGTATAACGAGGCACTTGGACTTTTATTCTGGGATTTACGGACAGGTGCTCCCAAAAATGGTGTGGAGCAGCGTTCAGAAGTCATCGGGATGCTTTCATCCGAATTATTTGCCATGTCCACTTCGAATGATATGGCTGCTTATCTCGCTAAGCTGTCTCCAAACAAGGATGAGCTGGATGAAATGACACAAAAATTGCTTGAGGAGTGCCAGAAAGATTATGACCGGAATAAAAAAATCCCGTCATCCGAATACAAAGAATATGTCATTCTTCAATCAAAAGCAGAAAATATCTGGGAAGATGCTAAATCCAAAGCGGACTTCAACATGTTTCAGCCGTATTTAGAGAAACTCGTATCTTATACGAAACGGTTCATCAGCTATTGGGGATATGAGAACAATAAATATGATACCCTCCTTGATATGTATGAACCAGGGGTGACGGTAGAAATCCTAGACAGGGTATTCGGCGAATTGAGGGACAAGATCGTTCCACTGGTACATAGAATATCAGAATCAGAAAACAAACCAAAGACGGAATTCCTATATGAACATTTCCCAAAAGAACAACAAAAGGATTTCAGTTTGAAGATCCTTGCTCAAATGGGGTATGACTTCAATTCCGGAAGGCTTGATGAAACCGTTCATCCTTTCGCAATCGGTTTGAATCCAGGCGATGTGAGAGTTACAACGAAATACGACGAAAAAGATTGGCGTACTGCTGTTTTCGGCACGATTCACGAAGGAGGGCACGCCCTTTACGAACAGAATATATCAGAAGACCTGACCGGGACGCCATTATGCTCTGGTACATCGATGGGGATACATGAATCACAGTCATTATTTTATGAGAATTTTGTGGGAAGAAATTATTCGTTCTGGAAACAGAATTATGATTTGCTAAAACAATATGCCGATGGACAATTCGATTCAGTGGATCTTGACCAGTTTTATCAAGCGATCAATGAATCAAAGCCTTCATTGATCAGGATAGAAGCAGACGAACTGACATATGCCCTGCATATCATCATTCGCTACGAAATTGAAAAAGGCTTGTTCAATGACGAAATCGAAGTGAAAGACCTGCCTGAAATCTGGAACCAGAAGTACGAAGAATACCTTGGAATCAAGCCTGCAAATAATGGTGAAGGCGTGCTACAGGATGTTCACTGGGCAGGCGGCAGCTTCGGATACTTCCCATCATATGCATTAGGGTATATGTACGCTGCACAATTCAAGAAAGCGATGGAAAAAGATATTCCCGACTTTGATGAAATGCTCGAAAAAGGCGATCTTTCACTTATCAAAGAGTGGCTGACCGATCATGTTCATCAATGGGGAAAAATGAGAAAGCCGCTTGAGATCCTTGAAGAGGTGACAGGCGAAGGATTGAATGCTTCTTATCTTGCAGATTATCTCATAGAAAAATATACCAAAGTTTATTCACTTTAAAAAAAAGACCGCTTCATTAAAATCCTGAAGCGGTCTTTTTTTACTTTACCAAACCTTGAACCCTTTTGAAGGAGGCGGGCCATTTTGGAACATATCCATAAAAGGTACTGTGTAGGCAATCAGAATGAGTGCTGCGAGCACTGTGAGCCAAATTTTCCAGTTTTCGAGTACCATCGGTGTTTTTTCTGCACCCCCGGCCACTTCCCCGACGGGAAATTCTTCTTCCCCTTTAGGAGCGAAGAAAGCGAGGTTGATGAAAATGTATAACACAAGAATGATTCCGATGAAAAGGATCGTTCCCCCGACAGCCTGTGCAACCTGATAGGGAATCCAGTCGAGTGCCTGCGGAGCATCTCCATAGGTTGAGAAGGAAGAACGTCTTGGTGCTCCCAATAAACCGACAGCATGCATGGCGCCGGACATGATGCTCATCCCGGCTGACCAAACCACAGCCTGCACAATGGCCATTTTATTCATGGCCTTCGTCAATACTCGTCCTGTCAAGTGAGGGACCAGCCAGTAAGAAATTCCGAAGAATGTCAAAACCACTGAAGTGGCGAGTGTCAAGTGAAAGTGACCTGTTACCCAGATCGTATTATGGACAACCTGGTTCATCTGGTTGGAAGCGTTGATCAATCCACCTGCACCTGCAGGGATAAAGGCGACCATGCCGATGAAAGGAACGGTAAATCGTGCATCTCCCCAAGGAAGCTTCTTAAACCAGCCGAACAGCCCTGACCCGCCCTTGGAACGTCCATACATCTCAAACGTTGCAAAAAGTGAGAAAGCAGTCATCAATGAAGGGATGACAACCATGAACGTAAGAACAACCTGAAGGAATTTCCAGAATGCATCAATTCCCGGTTCCACCAACTGATGGTGAAAGCCGACAGGTATAGAGAATAAAAGAAATAGCACAAAAGAAAGCCTGGCCAATGCGTCGGAGAAGATTTTCCCCCCTATTATTTTCGGGATGATTGCGTACCATGCCATATAGGCGGGCAGTAACCAGAAATACACGAGAGGATGACCGAAATACCAGAATAACGTCCTGCTGATCAGTACATCGACTCTATCGACAAGACCGAGTGACCATGGCAGCAGCTGAAATAAAACAGTGCCTGCGACCCCTAAAGTCGCTACTATCCAAAGCACAATATTGATGACCGCCATGAAAGTCAGGAGCGGACTCGGTTCTCCTCTATGCTCTTTTCTCCACTCTGCATATTTCATGATCATCCCGGTGCCGCCTAACCAGCTGCCGACAACGACAAATGTCAATCCGAGATAAAAGATCCAATGAGCTTTCAGCGGAGCATAAAACGTGTATAGGACAGTCGCTTCGTTCAAAAGGATCATGACTGCCGACATCGCTGTCCCGATCAGCATCACCCAGAAACCGAGCCATCCGAACAGGCGGGATGTGCTTGAATAGGTGCCGGATGTCCTTGAAATGGCAGCATGCTGAAAACCAAGGATAAAGAACGTGGTCAATACAAGGCCAAGCAGTACGCCATGGACGGTAAGAACTTGATAATAGCCGATCCCTGCAGGCAGCGTGAAGGTTCCGGAACGGACCAGAACTTGTAACAGACCAGCAAGTCCCCCGAGTGCAAGTGCGATGAAACCGACATATATATGTGCCATCGCAAGTTTTCCATCTCTGCGGTCAATTTTTATAAAACGATCTGACATTTCAGTCCACCACCTTAATCATGGATTTCATTGTATGATGACCAACTCCGCAGTACTCGTTGCAAACGACTAAAAATTCGCCGGTCTTATCCAATGTTGTTGTATATTCACTGATGTATCCGGGTTCAAGCATCATGTTGATATTAGTCCCGGCAACCTCAAACCCGTGGATGACATCTTTGGTTGTTGCGATGATTTTCAGCCTGGATCCCTTGGGCACTTCTACTTCCCCGGGATTATAGAGGAAAGTGGAAGCCACAAGGACCAGTTCGTAATCCCATTCTTTCCCTTTGACTTTCTTTAATCCGGGTTCATCAAAAGGTGCGATCACGTCCACTTGTTCAGGGTTAATATAGGCCTTCGCGCTTGGGGGCTGATGGCCCTGGTGAAAAGCACTGATACCCAAAATGATTAAAAAGATAATAAGAGAGCTGGTTCCAAGGGTCAACCACCATTTTTCATAACGATGCATGTGCATGTTCAATCACTCCTTCTGCTTTAAAAACGATTAATGAATAGTAAGAATACACCGATCCATGAAAGTATAAGGAACCCTCCGAGCAGCAGGACGGAAGTCAGAGTCCCTTTAAGGCTTGATGAATCTTCCACTTTGGTTTTTGTTTTTCTGTTCAATTCAGGATTTGGCATCATGTTCACTCCTTTCACCTGTTAAAGGTGATATTCTGGATTACCTTAATCATAATCCCTTCGAATTACGTCCATCTGTGATAAATGTCACACCAAACCGTGATAATTGTGAAAGAAATGTGAAGTTCGTCACATGTCATTTCAATCATTACTTTAAAAAGGGAATATTCTCCTGTTCCAGCTAAAAAAGCTCAGCATACACTGAACTATCACGGCTATTTTTTGGGGGAGTAAAAATGGAAAAGTATTATTGCGACAGATGCTGTCAATTGTATACGAGGAAACAAAAGTGTTCTGTCTGCGGTTTGATGGCAGAAACGAAGATTCATATAAACGTGCATTGCCAGGGGACCAAAGAGGGTGGAGCGGCGGATCGATGAGAAATTGTGATAAAATAAAGAAGATTAAAAATAGACAGGAGTGTGGGGAATGTACTTACCATCTTTTTCGCTTGATAATAAAACAGCGGTCATCACCGGTGCCGGCCGCGGCATAGGGAGGGCATTAAGCATAGGCCTGGCGGAAGCCGGAGCGGACGTGGTCCTCTTATCGCGAACAAGAAATGATTTGGAAGAGACAGCAGCAATGATACAGGAAAAGGGGAGAAAAGCCCATGTCATCCCTACAGATGTGACATCAAGGGATGAAATAAAAAAGGCTGTGCATTACATAGAAGATCAAGGGTTGAAGATTGATATTTTAATTAATAACGCAGGGATGAACATCAGGTCAAATGCTTTTGAAGTGACGGATGAAGAATGGAAAACGATCATGGATACCAATTTGAAATCTGCATTTATGATGAGTCAGGAAATCGGATCACATATGAAGGATAAAGGAAAAGGGAAAATCATCAATATCTCTTCTGTTGCAGGGCATGTCGCCCTCCGGACAGGGGTGGTGTATGCCTCTACCAAAGCGGCGATGATTCAGATGACAAAAGTCCTGGCTTTTGAGTGGGGCAAACATAATATCAATGTCAACAGCATCGGTCCCTGGTATTTTAAAACGCCTTTGACCGAGGAGCTCCTTGAAAATAAGGAATATGTTGATGACATCTTAGCTGTAACCCCCCTGAAAAGGGTAGGAGAACTACAGGAATTGGTCGGCCCTGCAGTGTTCTTGTCCTCGGATGCCGGTAACTATATAACAGGACAAACATTGTTTGTTGACGGGGGAATGACCATTCAGGGATTTTAAGAGGTTGATTGGGCGGGTCGTGGGGACAGGTACCGTGACCCGTTTCTAATGAGGAAATCATCATGCTTTTTAAACGGATTTCACTATATATTGGTTCAATTCGATAAAATAGATTGGGATTCTTATGGTGCAAAGAGGTTGGCAGCCTGTCATTGAGGGTATATCGTGGACTGGGATTGTTCTTATTATCGAAAACGGACAGTTTATTATCAAAAATAACAATATATTATCAAAAACTCACATCATATTATCAATAACAAGAATATATTATCAAAAACGTCTATTCGACCTTCTTTATACCCGGCTGCATATCAATAGTTCCATAGCCCTCTGCTGTACCCCATGCGACCGAGTATCAACTGCTCCACATTCCTGCCGCACCCCATGCTATACCCCATGCTATACCCCATGCGACCGTGTAACAACTGTTTCAAATTCGAGATGTACTCAGGCCAAATTAAAAAAAGCGGTTACTCCATACCCGCTTTTTTTCGCTTAAATTATGGAACCGTCACTAAAAGAACATGGAACCGGCCTGCATCCTTGACAGTCAACGGAAGCTGTATGACCCGGTTATTCCCTATTATACTTGCCTCTCCTGTCATGACAGTCGGTGTTGTAATATCCACATTATGACCGCTGCTTGCAATCGCGGTCGCGAGATTTCCCACAATCATATTTCCTAATTCTCCCGCAAAAGACTCCAGCATCTCACCAGTTAGCGGCATTCCGAACATAAATGCTGCAAGGGATTGAAAGTTTTTTTCAGTTCCGTTGATGACGAATCTTCCCTGGACATCTCCGGTCATTCCTATCGAAACAGTGAAATGTTGATGTTCATACGGTGTTATTAGCAAGGTCGGTTCATCATGGGTTACGCTTAATGGGACGACACTTTTTAGGGCAGTCATGAAATGATGTAATAGATCGGTGATACTGCTGGTTAGCGTCATGTCGAAACCTCCGGAAATTTGTCAGATTTATTATACCATGTTCACTAGTATAAAAGACCTAAAAAGTTTTAGGCGTTGTAAATCTTCTTCTGCACTGAAAAAGAAAGTTTATACATGTTCTTTCACTTTTTGGTAATGCTATCCTTACATGGAAATCCGATAAGGAGAATGGTTGAAATGCCTAAAATAGTGAGTGTTGAAACAGAAATCCCGCCTTATAAAATCACTCAATCCGAAGCAGCGGAATTTGCCCGGAATTTATTTTCAGAAAGCTTCAGGGATATAGACCGCCTGCTGCCGATTTTCGAAAACGGGGAAATAGAAAGCAGGTACTTTGTCAGTGACCTTGACTGGTTTTCCAAACATCATTCTTTTCAGGAAAAGAATGATTTGTTTATCCGTTATGCTGTTGAAATGGGAAGCAGGGCAATTGAAAAATGCATGAAGAATAATGGGATCAACTATGAAGAAATCGATGCCATTTTCACGATATGCACCACCGGCCTTGCGACACCGAGTATAGAAGCAAGGATCATGAATGTCCTGCCCTTTTCATCCCATGTCAAACGCATACCGGTGTGGGGGTTGGGGTGCGCTGGAGGAGCGGCCGGCCTGTCCCGGGCCTATGAATACTGCCTTGCTTTTCCAAAGGCGAATGTACTGGTGCTTTCCATTGAACTATGCTCGTTGACCTTTCAGCATGGTGACCGTTCCAAAAGCAATTTAGTCGGTACTTCATTATTTGCAGATGGAGTGGCATGTGCACTCGTTAGTGGAGATGAGAGCTCTGCGCTAAATGAAATAGCACGTCCGCTGCCTTCGATATTTGCCACACAATCAACTACGTTGAAGAATTCACTCGATGTCATGGGCTGGAATGTTAAAAACGAGGGTCTTTATGTCGTTTTTTCAAAAGATATTCCAACCCTGGTCACAAATTGGCTGAGGCCGAATGTGGAAGAGTTTATTCATGCACAGGGGATAAAGATGGAAGAAATCAAACACTTTGTGGCTCACCCCGGGGGAAAGAAAGTAATCGAGGCGTATCAGGAAGCATTGGGGTTCGATGATCACATGACCCGGCATGCGCTGAAAACACTCAGGAAGTACGGCAATATGTCCTCAGTGACGATCTATTATGTCCTGAAGGAATTTCTGCAGGATGATTGCCAGAGAGGCGATATCGGCCTTGGAACAGCGTTAGGACCGGGATTCAGCTCGGAATTAGTATTGATGAGGTGGGATTGATGATATTTTTTATCCTTTTCTTTCTTGTTCTGGCCTTGCAGCGGGTGGTGGAATTAATCATTGCCCGCAAAAATGAAGAATGGATGAAAAAAAGGGGAGCAAAGGAGTACGGACAAAATCATTACCGGGCCATGGTGATAATCCATACTGCTTTCTTTGTGTCCCTTCTATTAGAAGCAGGTTTCTTTCATTCAGGGATTCATCCTCTTTGGGAATACCTGCTTGCAGGGTTTTTACTTACCCAGGCAGGGAGGATATGGGTCATTTCCTCATTGGGGAAATACTGGAATACGAAAATAATCGTCCTTCCCGACACAGAGGTGGTGGCCACAGGTCCCTATAAGTTTTTCAGGCACCCCAATTATCTTATTGTCACGGTTGAGTTAGCCATTATCCCCCTCTTATTCAATGCATATTGGACACTGATCATTTTTGCCGTACTCAATCAGCTGATCCTCTTAACACGGATACCGGTGGAGGAAGAAGCACTGAGCCGGGAAACGAATTACGAACATGTCCATTTCTCGACTCCTGGATGGATAGGCTCAGAAAAGAAAGAAAAATAAAATTTCTTATTGAAAATGATTATCGTTTTTGATAGGATGTAATTGAAGATGAAAATTATTCTCAGTTGCATGTCCTGAAACTAAAAATAAGGTGGCGAATGAAATGGTATGGTTTCTAATAATGATGACAGTGGTTACATATGGCTTCATAATGAAATTTGTCTTGTCTAATGTGATGAAGGATAGACAGCCGGTTCCAAAACCTGCATCTGTACAAACCAAAAACCAATCCTTCGCAGCACCCAATCTTATACCGACACAATCAACAAGATAAGTCTCCTTCAGTCGAAGGAGGCTTTTTATTTTCTCCAATTACAGAAAACCTGAATAGGATGTTAATAAGTCATTTCTCTTCAATAAACGAAAGCAAACCATAGAGAAATTGGGGTAAATGCGATAAAATAAAAGCGTTATCATCTTTTGAAACAGAAAGGACCTTACACATGAGCCGCACTGATCAGCAAAGCACCCATTTACATACAATCCTCCACAAACTGGCAGGATACGATGAAGTATTCCGCAGTAAAGGGGACGAGGAACGTTCCCTGAAAGTAGAAAGACTGGCGGAAAAAATCTACAGGCAGGAATTCATACTGGCTTTTTGCGGACACTTTTCTGCCGGAAAATCGACTATGATCAATTACCTGATGGGTGAAGAAATACTCCCTTCCAGTCCGATCCCGACCAGTGCCAATCTGGTGAAAGTGCATCAATCAGAGGAAGACTATGCAAAGATTCATTATCATTCAGGCAAACCAGTCTTATTTAAGGTGCCATATGAATACTCAAAAATCAAAGAATTCTGCAGGAACGGGGAAGATGTATACTCTGTTGAAATAGGCAGAAAGAAAACGACCCTTCCTGAAGGGGTCTCTGTCCTGGATACCCCGGGCGTGGACAGTACGGATGACGCGCACAGGATGTCGACCGAATCAGCTGTCCATTTAGCGGATGCGGTGTTTTATGTAATGGATTATAATCATGTCCAGTCGCAGGTGAACTTCCAATTCACCAAAGAATTGAAGCGTCATGGGGTGAAATTATATCTGGTGGTCAATCAGATTGATAAACATCAGGAGGAAGAACTGCCATTCCGGAAATTCCAAGAGGCTGTCAGGGATTCCTTTGCAAGCTGGGGTGTAGATCCTGACGGCATCTTCTATACAAGTCTTAAGAAACCTGACCATGACCATAATCAAGTTGCAGAACTGCGGGAGTTCATAAATAAACAGGTCGTGGAAAAGGAATCTCTGATCGAAGATTCCGCCCGGTCAGCCCTTTCCCAGCTTGTGCATGAGCATATCGGCTGGTATGAAGATCAGCAGGAACAGGTTGAAGAAGAAGGTAAAAACCATGTCACAGAGGAAGAGTGGGCAGATAAAGATACTCTTCTTGAGAAAGAGGAAAGGCTTCTGGACGAACTATCAGAAAACGACGTCAGCGAATTGAGGCAGGCTTTCGAGGAAGAGAGAAGCACTATTTTGAAAAATGCGTATCTCATGCCTTTTGAAACAAGGGACCTTGCGAAAGAATTTCTTGAAAGCCGGCAGCCGGATTTTAAAATCGGATTCCTGTTCAGCAGACAAAAAACTGAAGATGAAAAAGAACGCAGGGCGCAAATTTTCAAAGAAGAAGTGAATAGCAGGATCGAAACCCAGCTGGAGTGGCATCTGAAGACACTCGGAAAGTCTTTTCTGAAGAAAAATAATGTTGTTTCACCTTCTCTTTTAAATGGTTGGGAGAAGCTGTCCCTCAAAGTGGATGAGGCTTATTTAATTGGGTTGATCAAGCCGGGGGCCAAGGTGACAGGGGATTACGTCCTTCAATATTGCGATAATCTCTCAGAAGAATTAAAGAGGGATGCGAGAAAAATAACGAACGATTTGCTGGAGAGCTTCCTGGAACACGTGAAAGAAGATTCAAAAAGCAAAACAAGAAGCCTGCAGGAGGAGCTGCAGGCAATCCGTCAAAAAACGGTATATGTGCATAAATGGGCCCTCTTGGAAGAGGAGAAGTTCCAGCAGATAGAAAAGCTGGAAGGGATTTCGAATTCCGATAATAGAGATGACAAGATTCAGGGCTGGGTAAATGACTGGGTAGCAAAAGAAAAAGAGTTCATTGAAGCAGGAGAGTTGGAAGAAAACCCTCCTGAGCCTGCAAGCGAACGTATAAGCGAAGATAATCAGAATGAAGTGCACTCCGGAGAAGTGAAGGATAATCAGGTATCCGTGGAGGATGCAATCGACAGGCTGGACCGAATGACCCGCGTGTTCGGCAACCTGCACGGGTTCAGCAAGATTGCCGATATATTGGAGGGCAAGCGGGAGAGGCTTGCCAACCAGACATTCACAATTGCTTTGTTCGGAGCTTTCAGTGCAGGGAAATCATCCTTTGCAAATGCTCTTCTCGGTAAAAAGGTATTACCGGTCAGTCCGAACCCGACTACTGCATCCATCAACCGAATAAAGCCGGTAACGGATCAGTATCTTCATGAGACGGCAGTAGTGCAAATTAAATCCGAATCCCAACTCTATCAGGACATATCTCATTCACTGTCCTTCTTTGACAAACGTATTGAAACATTAGAGGATGCCTTTGAAATCATCCCAGTCCTTCTTGGGGAAGCGGGAGGTGACGCGAAAGCAAAAATCCACCTGTCTTTCCTGTCGGCGTTTTATAAGGGGTACGAAGAATTCAAGAATCGCTTAGGCAAAGAAATCACTGTCGGTTTGGATGATTACAAAGGATATGTAGCGGATGAAAACAAATCCTGCTTCGTTGAGTCGATCGATTTGTACTATGATTGTGAAATTACGAGGAAAGGTATCACACTGGTTGATACCCCGGGAGCCGATTCAATCAACGCACGTCATACCGGGGTGGCATTTGAATACATTAAAAACGCGGATGCCATTCTATTTGTCACCTATTATAATCACGCTTTCGCACGGGCAGATCGTGAATTCCTCATTCAGTTGGGGCGCGTGAAAGACACATTCGAGCTCGATAAAATGTTCTTTATCGTCAACGCAATCGATCTCGCCAAGGACGAAGAAGAAAAGGAAGAAGTCATCTCCTATGTCGGGGAGCAGCTCATTCAGTATGGAATCCGCTTCCCGAGAATTTTCGGGGTTTCATCCCTTCAGGCACTGGAGGATAAAGAGAACCCTTCCAATGGCATGACCTTTTTCAAAGAGGCATTCAATTCCTTTATCCAGGATGAGCTTGTCAGCATGAGTGTTGATTCAGCAATGAGTGAATGGGAAAAAGGAATCAAGCGTTTCAAGCATTATATCGACGCGGCATCGAGTGATCAGTCTTTGAAACAGCGGAAAATCGAGGAATTGCATCGGACGAAAACTGAAGTAAAAGAACTTCTTGAAAAAATGACAGCCGCAGCCATCCAGCAGGAAACAGAACAGGAATTGGATGAATTGATCTATTATTTAAAACAGCGGGTATTTTTCCGGATTACCGACTTCTTTAAGGAGGCGTTTCACTCAGGCCTGTTCATGAATGAAGCGAACGATTCAAAAGCACTGCAGCACGGATTAAAGGAGTTCACAACGAGTGTAGGTTTTGATTTATCGCAGGAATTGAGAGCCACTTCCTTGAGGATCCTTCAATTCATCGGTAAGCAGCTTGATTCCCATTGGGATCAAATAGAGTCCAATATTCGTGAATTGGAAAAAGAAATTCTGCTTTCATCACCGGTATTCAGGAATGGGGAAGCCATCGAGTTTCAACAGGCTTTTAAAGACATCGATCTCGAGCATTTCAAAGGGGCTTTCTCCACTTTCAGGAATGCTAAACAATTCCTCGAAAAAGGCGGAAAAAAAGAAATCCAGGAAGAGCTCGTAAAGAGGCTTCATGGACCTGCGGATGACTACCTGAAAAATGAAAAAGAAAAGATGAAATCCTGGAGTCAGCAGGACATTAATGTAAGGTTCAAGAAATTAAAAGAGGAAGCAAAATCGCAGGCATTTGAACAGATCGATTCAAATATCGAAGCGCTGAGTACCACCCAGGATATTGAAAAACTCCGGAGTGAGTGGAAGTCGCTGATTGACCAGTCCTGAAAGATTTACCAGGAAGAGGGGGAAGCCGCTTGAAAGTAAATCCGTTTCATTGTTGTGCAACCTGTATTCATATCACTGCCAGCAAACAGCTGAATGCGAAAAAGACTTCCTATTTTTGCTCCCGTCTTGGTTACGAGACCAGGACCGACTATCGATTTTCCTGCTGGGAACCGAAGGAATCCGTAAAGGATCTGATGAAAAAGAGGGGGATATCATGATGAGGAATGTCAGGAGCGTGGATTGGCTGAAGGAACACTTGCACGATCGAAAGGTGAGAGTGATTGATTGCAGCTTTTCATTAGGGGACTCATCAGCCGGAAAAACCACCTATTTGAAAGGGCACATTCCAGGTGCGGTTTATTTTGATCTTGAAAAAGACTTATCCGGACATGTGAAAGAGCATGGAGGACGTCATCCACTGCCAAATATGAAAAACTTCCTTAGAAAAATAGAAAGTGCGGGCATCGATAACGATACGGTCATCGTTGCTTATGATCAGGAAGAAGGGGCTTTTGCAAGCAGGTGCTGGTGGATGTTCCGGTATCTTGGGCATGAAGAAATCTTCGTGCTGAATGGAGGTTTTAAAGCATGGAAGGAAGAAGGATATGAAACAGAGACGTCCGTTCCTGACTATGACACGAAAAGTTATACCCCGTCATTCAACGAAGAATTGCTTGCATCCTTAGAGGAAGTGGAACGGATATCTGATGGGGAAATTCCCGGGATCTTACTTGATTCCCGCAGTGTGGAGCGTTATTTGGGTAAAGAAGAGCCGATTGACCGGATACCGGGTCATATTCCGGGAGCAGTCAATATTCCCTGGACAGAGGGAGTGAGGAGAGGTTACTTCCTGGATCAAGGCAGTGACCAGCACTTTGCAAAACTGGACAGAAATAAGACCATCGTTGTTTATTGCGGGTCGGGAGTGACTGCCACGCCAAATGTCCTCTCGTTATTGGAAGCGGGATTCAGCGATGTCAAGCTGTATGCCGGCAGCTACAGCGATTGGGTTTCTTATGAGCATCATAAAGTGGAAACAAAGCGGACGAGCCTGTGAATTCAGGCTTGTTTTCTTATTGTCCAGCTCCGGCGGCTAGAGACTCGAGGTCATAAGCCAGGAACCCCAAAAAGGCAAAGAGCGCCTTTCCGGGGTTCTCGTCTTATGCTTGTCGTCTCTGAACGAGCCGCCTCCGCTTTTCGGTTGTCCAGCTCCGGCGGCTAGGAGCTCGAGGTCATAAGATGGACTTACCAAAAAGGCAAAGAGCGCCTTTCCGGTAAGTCCATCTTAGGCTTGTCGCTCCTGATCGAGCCGCCTCCCCTTTTCTATTTTCCAATGGGGTGAGGGCTGAAATATGTTATACTCTTAATGGATTGTTTATTATAAGTAACCGTGAGACAGCGGACAAAATAGATGAAGTCAGGAGTGTAAGTGATGAAAAGAGATGAACACTTATTATTGATTGATGGAATGGCGCTCTTATTCCGTTCGTTTTTTGCCACAGCCGTCACCGGCCAGTTCATGATGAATTCAAAAGGCCTTCCGACCAACGGTGTACAGGGATTTATGAAGCACCTCCTGATGGCTGCAGACCATGTGAAGCCGAGCCATATACTGGTGTGCTGGGATATGGGAAGCAAAACTTTCCGCAACGAGGTATATACAGACTATAAAGCAAATCGTAACGCCCCTCCGGTAGAGCTCATCCCTCAATTTGATCTGGCCAAGGAAGTGGCGGAAGGCTTCAATCTTGCAAATGTAGGGATTCCAGGGTATGAAGCGGACGACTGCATCGGCACACTAGCAAAAGCACACCATAAGGAACGCAGGGTGACCGTATTGAGCGGTGATCAAGACCTGCTTCAACTACTTGATGATGGAATTGAAATCATGCTCTTAAAAAAAGGGTTTGGAAATTATCAAACCTACACAAAGGAACTGTTCATAGAAGAGCGCGGGATAACACCAGAGCAGTTCATAGATGTCAAGGCGCTGATGGGAGACTCCAGTGACGGATATCCGGGTGTGAAAGGCATAGGAGAAAAAACAGCCATTAAACTCATTCAGGAGCACAATGACATTTCAGGTATATTAAATAATCTGGATAAGCTGACACCTTCCCAGCGCAAGAAAATTGAAAGTGATCTGGACATGCTTCATATATCAAGGAAACTTGCAGAAATACATTGTGAGGTCCCGCTGCCGCTGACAATAGAAAACGCCGTTTGGAGCAGAGTGCCTCATACTTCGATTTCCTATATAGAAGAACTTGAATTGAAAGTGCTTAGAAGATTCTTAATGAGCTCAGAATCATTGATCGCAACAAGCTAAACAATCAAAAAGTCAGGTATTAGGCAGCCTGACTTTTTTCAATGATTACTTTCTATTCAGCTTTTTCGCTGCATTTTCTAATTTGCTTTTTGGCTCCCGGGCGAATTCCGTATCGGAAGCATTGCCCTGGGGGTTGACACTGGATGCAGTATTTCCTTTGTTCTTATTGTTGTTTTTGCTCATTTCTTCGCCTCCTGAATCATGGTGATTACATGATTATTTTGTGTGTTGTCCCTTAAATTATCCCATGCAAACATGAATTTTAGGACAGACTAAGGGAAAGGGAGGTGTATAGCGATGAATAAAGGTATACTGACAGCCTTACTGAGCATCCTGCTCGCCCAGGGATTCAAAATTCCCCTTCATTATATAAAAAGGAAAGAATGGAAACCGGAATTGTTTTTTCAAACAGGCGGTATGCCCAGCTCCCACAGTGCCGGGGTCGCTTCGCTGACCACTTTCATTGCATTGAAAAAGGGTATGAAAACAATTGATTTCGCACTTTCCTTTATTTTTGGATTGATTGTCATGTACGATGCCCAGGGCATCAGGCGGCAGACCGGAGAATTGACACTGAAAGTGAACAGTCTGGATGAACTGGTCAGAAAAGCGCACGAAAAGGAATCAGTGGAGTTTGAAGAAAAGAAGCCTACGCGCCTGAAAGAAATGCTCGGCCACCAGCCGCTGGAAGTTGTGGGAGGCGCCCTCCTGGGTTTGGTGATGGGATCTTTGGGGTTTCTGATGTCAAAAAAAGATAGGCAGAGAAAAAGATTTTTTGTAAGATGAAAGAAGACAACACTGTAATTAGGGTGAGGGGACAAGTGAAAAAAACAACAGAAGATTTTCTCATTGATTTGGAAAACAGGGGATTTAAATTCCAGGAAGATGCAATCGGTTTTATTTATTTCGGCAAAAAATATACAGATGCACCGGATGAGCTGGTCAACAGTGCAATTGAAATCACGCTGAAGGCACAAAAAAAGTTTGATTCAAGCTTTTATATGTCTATATTGGAACGCCTGCATTCACAAAAGATAACTTCCAGGAAAGAAGCCCTGAAATGGATGGTCCATCAAGGGCTTGCTTAAGCACTAAGCAAGGGCTTGCTTAATTGATAAGAAAGAATACAAAACAAAAAGGAGTGCCAAGCGGCCTCCTTTTTGAATTCGATGAATGACCATCATCCATTTAAGTGAATGGCTTTCCTGGCAAGTTCATCAGCCATTTTGTTTTCTTTACTCGGAACCCATTTGATGAAGAACAATGGAATCTGATCTGCCAGCCGTAAAATATCCAGCAGCATCGATTTGTATTGTGGACTTTTGACAAACTCTTTTTCAACGGCATGTACCAAAGCCTGGGAATCGCTGCGGATCCAGACGGTGTCCGCATTGTTTTCAATACAGAGTTCCAGAGCTTTCTTGCAGGCGGTGAATTCTGCCAGGTGATTATCCATATCTCCAAGGGGCAATGAAAAATGCTTAACTTGTCCATTCTGTTTAATGACGATGCCGGCACCGCTTGGGCCTGGATTACCAGCACTTGCTCCATCGATATTCACTTCAAACATCAGGCATTCACTCCTTCAAAATAAAAATTAGTTGATATCTTTCGGGAATCGTTTGGCAATATAACCAAAGGGTGTGTCCAATATAGAAATCAGCCATTTCAATAAATAGGTTGTAATGAATATCTCCAGCCAGATATCGAACGGGAACGTACCAAGGAAAGCAATACTGGTAAATACGAGAGTATCCAATAATTGACTGATCATGGTGCTTCCATTATTGCGTATCCAAAATTGCCTGTCTCCCGGAAACTTTTTCTTTAAATAGGAGAAGATAAATACATCCGTAAATTGGCTCACCAGGTATGCGGCAAGGCTTCCAGCTGCTATTCTCGGTATCAGGCCGAAAATGGTGGACAGGGCTCCCTGTGCAATATCTTCCGGATGGGGTTGAAATATAAGGGCCATCTGCATAATAATAGTCATAATGATCAACGTGAAGAAGCCGAGCCAAACTGCTTTTTGTGCTTCTTTTTTTCCGTAGCGTTCATTTAAAATGTCAGTCACAAGGAAAGCTGAACCATACATGGCATTACCCAACGTGGCAGTGAGACCGAATATCTCGATCGTTTTAACGACTTGAAGATTGGCAAGTATGGTTGACAGGCCGATCCAGACAAATAATCCGGTACGCCCGAACATTCTATACATAATTAATAACAGGGAAAATGTAATAATAACAAATAAAAGACCAAACCAGATATTAAACATGGGAATCCTCCTCTTTACAAACAATACTCTACATTATACAAATAAAAGAAACGATGAACAATATCAGACTCACACAGAAGAGAGTGATCAGGTTGAAGATGAAGCTGAAGTACAAATATGCAAGTAAAACAGCCACTGATATATGGTTTGAATCCACATGGTTTCCCAGGAAAGAAACGATGATCCATGTTGATGATTTAATGAAGACGGGAAGGATCACCGACCTGGAAATCATTGATGAAATGGAAAATTCGTGGACAAAAAAAGAGTTCATCAAATTAAATAAAGAATTGGACAAAGAGCCTCAAAACATCACCGTCTACTTTGATGGCGGATTTGATAAAAGCGCGGTATTGTCGGGCATCGGAATGGTCGTTTATTATGAAAAAGGCGATGAACGATTCAGGATTCGTAAAAACGGTAAACTTGAAGAACTGGAAAATAATAATGAAGCTGAATATGCAGCTCTTCATAATGCTCTTCTGCTTCTTGAAGAGATAGGGGTAAAAAATGCACCCTGTACAATAAAGGGGGATTCGCAGGTAGTATTGAAGCAGCTTGAAGGAGACTGGCCATGCTTTGACGAGGCGTTAAACAGGTGGCTCGACCGGATAGAAGTTCAGATTGAAAAGCTGAACTTGAAGGTTACTATCGAAGTATTGAACCGGAGTGATAACAAAGAGGCGGATAAACTTGCCAATCAGGCTTTATTGGGTAAGCAGGTACACAGCCATAAAAGGATAGAATAATTTCAATCACTAAAATATATTCTATAAATAAAACAAAACGTTAAGATGGTAAATGTCTAGGAGTGAGGGTATGGACCGCAGACAAGCAGTTGATAAAGTGGATGAGCTGATTGACACCTATTGCAGAGACTGCCTGCTAAAAGCATATTTCCGTAAAGAATACGGAAAAGCACGTGCACATCGATTTTGTATCAAAGAATGTACAGTAGGGGAAGAGATCAGGCACTACGGTGAAAAGTTACAGTGAAAAAATCACCGATAGAAAAGGAAAAGCGGACGATTTAAAAATCGTCCGCTCTTTTAGCATATATGAGTGATTATAATTTGACTACGTTAGCTGCTTGAGGTCCACGGTTACCTTCAACAATTTCGAAAGAAACTTCTTGACCTTCTTCTAAAGATTTGAAACCTTCGCCTTGGATTGCTGAGAAGTGTACGAATACATCGTCTCCGCCTTCTACTTCAATAAAGCCGAAACCTTTTTCGTTGTTGAACCATTTTACTTTACCATTTTGCATATTCTTCTAATCCTCCTAAATCAATCAAGCACTTCTTGTGCTCATGGAAAATATTTATCATGAAATGTTGATTCCTACTGCTGAAGCACTAAAAACCGTTCCATTTCAATGATGTCTTTACTATACAATATGAAGATTTTAGAGTCAACATCCCGGAAATGCATTTTGCAGAAATTTTAAAAAAACTTATCTGGGTAAGATTCGAATGCCCGGTTGAATGCATATACTCCCGCTGTGTCTGCTTCCAATTGCCCATACGATGATGCAGGACTGCTTGCTAATTGGAGTATCCGGGTTGTATTCATTCTCTTCTTATAGTAAACTTTTATTGATATTTATGGGAATTTGGAGGGTGCAGAATGCCTACACCAAGCATGGAAGACTATTTGGAACAAATTTATATGTTAATCGAAAATAAAGGGTATGCAAGAGTATCGGACATTGCTGAAGCCTTAACCGTACACCCTTCATCAGTAACGAAAATGGTGCAGAAATTAGATAAAGATGATTACCTGATTTATGAAAAATATCGTGGGCTCGTACTGACTCCAAAAGGAAATAAAATAGGGAAACGTTTAGTTTACAGACATGAACTGCTTGAGCAATTCCTTAGGGTAATCGGTGTTAAGGAAGAACATATATACGAAGACGTAGAAGGAATTGAACATCATCTCAGCTGGGATTCAATAGACAGGATCGGTGACCTGGTCCAGTTTTTCGAAGAAGAAGAAAAAAGACTTGAAGACTTGAGAGACGTACAAAGCCGAAGTGAATAAGAAAGTGCCGGTGGCGGACAACTTTCAATATGAGATTTATATTCTAAACTATAGAAAAGGGCTGCCCGATGAAAATCAGTGCAGCCCTTTTACATATTCATGTTTTATCAAAATATCGTCGGATATTCGTCGAATCCTTTGTTTGCCGTGTCCGTTGAGTAGATTTCGTACTCTCCCGATTCATTTTCATGAAGTTCGACACCTTGAAGAAGACCTTCAGCAGCTTCCAGTACGGCTTTTTGATAAGAAATGATCCTTCCGTCCGAGGTTTGAAAACTTATGATATCCCCGTGGTAATTACGCTGGACTTTTGTGATTTCTTCCATCTTCTGCCCTCCTTCCTCGATCGTTTTCACTAGTAGTATGGTCAAAACTGAACCAGTTCATAAGGAATGGGCGCTGAATTGAAAAGATAAATAGGGAAAAAAGAAGGATTTTTCCGGTTTTAATAAGAAGAAATAGAGTAAGAGAATAATCAGACAGAGGTGTTAGGATGAACAAATCTGAATGGCACTCAAATGCCAGAACGCGCTGGGATCAGAATGCCGGTAATTGGCACTCGCGAAGCAGGGAAAACTGGACGACAGGGAGCCGTAAAAGTGTGATCCCTTTCTTTCTTAAAACAGTAGAAAGAGGAAAGAAAACCGGTGACCTGGGATGCGGGGACGGATATGGCTCCCATCTGCTTAACGAGAATGGATATAAGGTGACAGGAATGGACTTTTCTGAAAATATGGTGGAAATTGCACGAAGGCTGGAACGTGAAGATCTGCAATTTGTGCAGGGAGACCTGGCATCACTTCCATTCAAGGATAATGAATTTGATGCAGTCATGGCAATCAATTCCATTGAATGGACGGCATCTCCGGTTCTTGCACTAGATGAACTTGACAGAGTCACAGACAAGGAAGGATACATATGCATCGGACTGCTTGGCCCTACTGCACACCCAAGGGAAAATTCCTTTCCCCGTCTCCGCGGCGAAGAAGCGATATGCAACACGATGATGCCCTGGGAACTGGAAAGACTGGCCGAACAAAAAGGCTGGAAGAAAATCGATGAAGAATGGGTATATAAAAAAGGTGTCGATGCAAGCTTGACGGCATCACTTTCAAATGAATTAAGACAGGCACTTACTTTCATGACGCTGTTCATGTTTAAACGTTCATCATCATGATGGGGTGATTTTTTTAGTGCATACTAAGGTAACGGTTATACCGGCTTTGTAATCGTAAGCGGAATGAATACTAATGTTTATATAAAAGGTGGATACGATGACTTTGACAACGAAGAAATTAAAATCAGATATAGAAATTGCACAGGAGTCTGCTCTCCAGCCAATCCTTGAAGTCGCCCGGGAAATCGGTTTGGGGGACGAAGATCTGGAGATGTACGGAAAGTATAAAGGCAAAGTTTCTTTTGAAGCCATACATAATCTGAACAAACTAAACGATGGGAAATTAATATTGGTCACTTCCATCAACCCCACCCCTGCCGGTGAAGGGAAATCGACTGTCACGGTAGGGCTCGGGGATGCACTTAATCGGTTGGATAAAAAGGCGATGATCGCCATGAGGGAGCCTTCTTTGGGACCGGTCATGGGCATGAAAGGAGGCGCGACAGGCGGAGGATATGCACAGGTCCTTCCGATGGACGAGATCAACCTGCATTTTACAGGTGATATCCACAGTATCACAACCGCTAATAATGCCCTTGCGGCAATAATCGATAACCATATACACCAAGGGAATGAGTTGAATATCGATCCGAGGAGAATCGTGTGGAAACGTGCCCTTGATATGAATGACCGTGCTTTAAGAAACGTTGTAATCGGTCTCGGCGGCCCCATGCAGGGTGTACCCAGAGAAGATGGATTCGATATCACGGTGGCTTCTGAGATCATGGCTGTATTATGTCTTTCCAAAAATCTAGATGAACTGAAAAAGAGACTGGGCAAGATGGTTGTGGCCTATGATGTGAACAAAATGCCGGTTACTGTCAAAGACCTGCAGGTGGAGGGAGCCCTGACATTATTACTGAAGGACGCCTTGAAACCTAATTTGGTGCAGACCATCGAGCATACTCCTGCACTTATCCATGGCGGGCCATTTGCGAATATTGCACATGGATGCAACAGTGTCATCGCCACCAGGACTGCTTTGAAACTTGCGGATTATGTGGTGACCGAATCAGGGTTCGGTGCAGACCTCGGTGCAGAAAAATTCCTTAATATTAAGACACGTGCAGCAGGCATCTCCCCTGATGCAGTGGTTCTTGTGGCTACAATCCGTGCCTTGAAGATGCACGGCGGCCAGAGTAAGGAAGAGTTGAAGTCTGAAAATCTGGAAGCCTTGAACCGGGGGCTTTCAAACTTGAAAAAACATATGGAAACCCTTGATGAGTTCAATGTTTCTTATGTGGTAGCGATCAATCGGTTCATTTCAGATACAGAAAGCGAGATTGAAGCACTGAATACATGGTGTGAGAAAGAAGGGGTGCCCGTATCCCTGACTGATGTATGGGCAGAAGGGGGTATTGGCGGACTTGACCTTGCTCAGAAAGTATTAACTGTAATTGAAAATAATGATAAGGAATTCACTCCCCTCTATTCATTGACCGACTCACTTCAAAATAAGATTGAATTTATAGCCGGTAAAGTTTACGGAGCCGGAGAAGTGGATTTTTCAGTGAAAGCCAAAAAGCAGCTTGAAGAATTTGAAAAAAACGGCTGGGGAAATCTGCCTGTATGTATGGCGAAGACTCAATATTCCTTATCGGACGACCCTCGCAGGCTTGGGCGGCCGGAGGATTTCACGATAACGATCAGGGAGTTGAAACCAAAGATCGGTGCAGGGTTCATCGTTGCATTGACGGGTGAAGTCATGACGATGCCCGGACTGCCGAAACAGCCGGCTGCTTTGAAAATGGATGTTGATGAGAACGGCAAAGCCACCGGACTTTTCTAATAAATGTACTTGGGAGGAGGCGATCAGTATGTTTGATCCCACGGCTTTTGACAACTTAAAGGTGGTTGTTGAAGGTGAAGTGTACGACTTTGATCTGTCAGGGGAGATTTCCATCCTCGACCGGAAGGACTTATTCGATTTTGCTCATTATGAACGAACTTATGTGATCGAATATTCCCTCCCTGACATGACAAGTTCCATTACTCTCGAACTCAGGGCGGATATGGGGCATTTTTTAGCTGAAAGAAATGGCATTCGCTCAAAGAACAAGGCCGGGGCGGATATTCGGTTCATTTATTCCGGAAAAGAAGAATTGCATGACCATAAGGGTGAACTGGAGTCTGCATGGGGGCCGGATAAAGAATGGGAGTGGATTGATGTGCACTCCTCCGTCCACCCTTCAAAAGTCCAAGGCATTCTCAGCTTTAATAGAATCATAACAGAAGAAATGGTGGATGATGTTATCCACATGGTTTCTTTTTCGATTGAGACGCTTGATATTCTTAAGTGATGTGACATTTAGAAAAAAGATCTGTAACTAAGGGGGCTGTACCGATGAAAATCGCTTGGGTGACTGATAGTACTGCTTATATTGAAGATCTATCCGTATGTGAGGAAAAAGATGTGTATGTTGTGCCGATGAATATACTTATCGGTGAGAAAGAGTATAAGGATGGGATCGATTTATCTCCGCAGGACCTTTTTGAGAAATTAAAAGAAGAAGGGACAGAGGTGAAAACTTCACAGCCTTCCATAGGCACTTTCAAGGAATTATATGAGAAGCTATCGGGCAGATATGATCATATATTTTCCATACACGTTTCCTCTCACTTCAGCGGTACGATGTCTTCTGCTCATCAGGCAGCTGAATTGCTGAAAGATACCGTTCCTTCCATTACGTGCATCGATTCAAAGACGCTGACATACCCATTGACTGAACTGATTGAATATGGACAAGCCCTTCATAAGGAAGGGGCATCCATAGAAGTTATCAAGGAATCAATTGAAGAAAAGGTTAAGACCCGGGAAGTCTATGTTATGGTGGGAAGTCTTGAACAGCTCCATAAGAGCGGAAGGATGAACGGTTTATCCTTCTTCCTTGGAAGTATGTTAAAGATCAAACCCATCCTTGCGATTTCAGATGGGAAACTTGAAGTGAAAGAAAAAGTGAGGAATATCAATAAAGGCCTGGATAGAATGAGCAGTCTGCTCGGAGACGCCGCTCAGCATAAGAAGATCAGGAAAGTATCCATTCTTCACGGCTTAAATCACGATGAGGCACTTGAATGGATGAAAGAACTTAAAGCCAGCCACCCGCAGATTGAATTCGGGGCGTACCCCCTGGGAGCGGTCATCGATGTCCATGCAGGAGCCAACACGATAGGGATCAGCTGGTCAGAAGAAAAAAACAGATAATGATAAAAATGGAGATGATGGATGAGTGTAAAGCTTATATGTCATCTCTTTAATCGTTACGCCCCGTTTTTTGTTACAATAAGAAAGAAAGGTGATGATGATGTGAGCCGGGACGAAATAGATAAGCTGATACAAGCATTAAAGCAGGAATTCAAAGATGAATCTTCTGGTCATGACTGGCATCATCTTGAACGTGTGAGAAAAAATGCCCTGCTTATTGCAGAACGGGAAAAAATAACAGATACATATATCATCGAATTGGCCGCCCTGCTTCACGATGTTCCTGATGATAAGCTTAATTTTTCTGAGGAAGAGGGGAAGAGAAAGCTTGATGGATACGTATCCATGCTCTCTTTAAAAGAAGAAGAGAAGGAAGAGCTGTACGACATCATTTTCTCGATTTCCTACAAAGGCGGAAATGAAAAACCGCTGACTTCCATAAAGTCAATGATTGTAAGGGACGCAGACAGATTGGACGCCATAGGGGCAATCGGCATCGCCAGGACATTTGCATATGGCGGGAAGAAAGGCCAGGTATTATATGACCCTGATATAGAAGAAAGGTCCGTAATGACCCTTCAGGAATACCGGACAGGAAAAAGTTCGGGTATCCATCATTTTTACGAGAAATTATTAAAGTTGAAAAATTTGATGTGCACGGAAACCGGGAAGGCCATTGCTGAAGATCGTCATGACTTCATGCTCCACTTCCTGAAGCAATTCAACAAAGAATGGAATGGTCAAGAATGAGAATGTTAACAGCTGAGAACCTGTCAAAATCATACGGAGAGAAAACGTTATTTGACAGTATCTCGTTTTCTATAATTGAAAAGGAAAGAGTCGGCCTGATCGGTGTCAACGGAACAGGTAAATCAAGTCTCCTCAAGTTGATAGCCGGGATTGAAGAATATGATTCCGGTGAAATTACATCACCTGGAGATTATCATATTGCTTATTTGCCTCAGGAACCCGATATAGACGGTGATTTGAGCGTCATTGGCCAGGTTTTCAGCGGAGAGGCAAAAATGATCAAAGCCATGCGGGAATATGAAACCGCCCTTCTGGAAATGGAAAGTGACCCTGAAAGCCCCACTTTGCAGGAGCGGTTATTTGAAGCACAGAAGAGGATGGATATGCTCCATGCATGGGAGGCAAATGCCAATGCTAAGGCTATCCTCACCAAATTGGGCATATATGATTTTTCAAAAAAAATGAATGAACTTTCGGGAGGGCAAAAGAAAAGAGTGGCACTTGCAAGTGTGCTTATCGAGACCCCTGACCTTCTCATACTGGATGAACCTACAAACCATCTCGACTTTCAATCCATTAAATGGCTGGAAGATTACTTATCAAAATATAAAGGCTCAGTACTCCTCGTGACGCATGACCGGTATTTCCTTGATCGTGTCACAAACAGGACGTTCGAATTGGCTGGAGGCAAACTCTATTCTTATACCGGGAATTATGCTTCCTTCATAGAAGCGAAGGCGACAAGGCAGGAAAACGAACGCCTTATTTCTGAGAAGCAGCAAAACCTGTATCGCCGTGAACTTCAATGGATGAGAAGAGGTGCTAAAGCAAGGACCACAAAGCAAAAAGCAAGAATCCAGCGGTTCGAAAATCTGCAGGAGAATATGTCGTCCGGCCCTGACAATGCACAAGTGGAAATTGCAATCGGCGGGAACCGCCTCGGCAAGCAGGTATTTGAATTGAAGCAGGCAACGAAAACCTTTGATGACAAGTTGATACTTAAAGACTTCAATTACTTAATCAAGCCCGGTGACAGAATCGGGATCGTCGGTAAGAACGGCAGCGGAAAGTCGACTTTTCTTAACATTCTCTCAGGGGCGGACGTCTTGGATACCGGAGAACTGATTACAGGGCAAACCGTTAAAATAGCTTACTATACCCAGGGGCATGAAGAATTGGATGAAAACATGCGGATGATCGAATATCTCCGGGAAGCCGGGGAATTCATCACCACGGATAAGGGAGAAAGGATCTCAGTCACCTCCATGCTTGAGCGTTTTCTTTTCCCGATGAGTACTCACGGTACCCTTATCCGCAAGCTTTCGGGCGGGGAGAAGCGGAGGCTGTTTCTCCTGAAATTACTGATGGAAAAGCCTAATGTCCTACTGCTGGATGAACCTACCAATGATTTGGATACAGAAACACTGACTGTCCTTGAAGATTATATAAATGATTTTTCAGGTGTCGTAGTGACTGTATCCCATGATCGGTACTTCCTGGACAAGACGGCCGGCCAATTGCTCGTCTTTAACGGGGAAGGAGACATCGGCACCTACTTTGGGGAGTATACAGAGTATTTAGAGGAAGCCGAAGCTGTAGTGAAAAAGTCGGCAGCAGAAGAGAAAAAACAGGACCCGGCACCAAAGCTGACGGATCAGCAGCCGGAGAAGGATAAAAAAAGGCTGTCTTATATGGAAAAACGCGAATGGGATGAAATTGAAGGGAAAATTGCTTCCCTTGAAGAGAAACTGGAAAGCGTGCAGGAAGAACTTGAACGTGCAGGCAGCAATTTTGAACGGGCACAGGAATTGATGAATGAAAGCCAGCAATTGAACGACGAGCTGGAACACTTGATTGAAAGATGGAGCTATCTCTCTGAATTTGCTGATTAAGCGCTTTGTTTTTTACAGAATATTAACTGTGTTATGATGGAATAAAATAGAGATGGCAGAAAGGTGATTAATCTTGAAAATCGTATCGATTGAACCTACGCCCAGCCCTAATACGATGAAGATTCTCCTGGATAGGGAACTTGAAGCTGGGAAAAGTAATAACTACAAAAAAGATCAGTCTGAAGGTGCGCCTTCAATTATTAAAGACATCCTTCTTATAGACGGAATCAAGGGAGTTTATCATGTGGCAGACTTCCTTGCCGTTGAGAGAAATGCGAAGTTCGATTGGCAGGAGCTCCTCCCGAAGGTGAGAAAAGCATTCGGTGAAGAGACTCACCAGGAATCGGCCGAATCCCGGATGGAAGAACATTTTGGTGAAGTGAATGTCTCCGTGCAAATGTTTAAAGGCATCCCCATGCAGGTCAAGGTAACAGATGGAGAAACGGAGAAACGCTTTTCACTTCCTGAGCAGTTTATGAAAGCATTGGCAGATGCCCAGCAGGACGGGGACAATGTAGTTTTGCTCCGAAAGTGGAAGGAGCATGGTGTAAGGTATGGCGAGCTGGACGATATTGGAAGCGATGTTGTAGAAGAATTGACGGCTGCATATCCAGTTTCAAGACTGGTAAGGCTCGCAGAACAGGCAGTCGAAACCAGGTCTGAAGTACAGCCTGTCCGCCGAAATAAACATAAAATCACACTGGAGGACCTAGGTGCGCCGGATTGGCAAACCAGGTATCAAAGGCTTGAAGCGATGGATGACCCTTCCCTTGAAGATCTTCCTGTCCTTGAAAAGGCACTTGAGGATGAGAAAGTGTCGATCCGGCGTTTGGCTGTTGTATATTTAGGGATGATCGAGGACGAGCGGGTATTGCCGTATTTATACAGGGGCCTTAAGGATAAATCTGTTTCGGTCCGCCGTACTGCAGGTGACTGTTTATCCGATCTCGGATTCAAACAGGCAATGCCGCAGATGGTGGATGCATTGAAAGATAAAAGTAAATTGGTGAGATGGCGTGCTGCTATGTTTCTTTACGAAGAAGGCGATGAATCAGCACTTCCTGGTTTAAAAGCAGCAGAAGATGACCCGGAATTCGAAGTGAAGCTGCAAGTGAAAATGGCGATCGAACGCATTGAAGGCGGAGAAGAAGCCAAAGGTTCTGTTTGGAAACAAATGACCGAAGCACGTATGCAGGACTAATATAAAGTCGAATTTAAAATACAGTGGGGGGAATTAATTCATGTCAATGGCTTATGAAGAGTACATGAGACAACTAGTGAAACCTATGAGACAGGAACTTGTCCAGGCGGGGTTCAAGGAGCTCGGCGACGAAGAAGCAGTTGAGCAGTTTATGGAGAATGCAGAAGGAACGACACTGGTAGTCGTGAATTCAGTCTGCGGATGTGCAGCGGGACTTGCAAGGCCCGCTGCCACACAGTCCGTTCTTAATCATGAAAAAGCTCCCGATCAGCTTGTGACAGTGTTTGCCGGCCAGGATAAGGAAGCAACGATGAAGATGCGTGAATACTTCGAGGGATATGAGCCTTCATCCCCATCTATGGCATTGCTGAAAGGGAAAGAAGTGGTTCATTTCATTCCAAGAGAAGAAATTGAAGATCATGACATCGCAGACATCATTTCAAACTTGACCTCTGCATTCGACAAATATTGCTGAGGAATACACGGGGAACTCAACATGGGTTCCCCCTTTTTGTGTTATCATTTACAAAAAATGAATCATAAAGGAGATTACCGAATTGTTTGTAACAACATGCGGGAGAGCGAACGAGAAAGTCATCGGAAAAGCGCTTCAAATCGCTTCCGATTTGAAGATTCCGTATATTGAGCGGGGAAAAAAATCACTGATCCACCATATGGACAGACTGGGCAGGGACTGTCTGGTGGCAGGTAAAGAACGCCTGGAGCTTCATGAGAGGGAAAAGAGTGGAGAACCCTTCTTCTTTCATCCTAACTCAGCATCATTCCGGATCAAGAGATTAATGAGGGGTGAAAGTGATCCCCTTGTGGAAGCGGCAAGCCTTGAGGAAGGGATGAGTTTCCTGGATTGTACACTTGGGCTTGCTTCAGACAGTATCATCGCAAGTCATATAACCGGAACTGAGGGAATGGTGAAAGGGATAGAGGCAAATGAGTATATCGCCTATATCATTTCTGAAGGATTGAGAAACTGGGTATCCCCCCTTGAAGAACTGAACGAAGCGATGAAAAGAGTTGAAGTCTGTTATGGGAGATTCGAAGAAAAATTGATTGACTGCGGGGACAAATCAATGGATGTCGTCTATTTTGACCCTATGTTCGAGGAAGCACTCACAGATTCAACAGGCATCAATCCGATCAGGAACTGGGCAGCCTATACGCCAATGACGGCAGAAGTGATAGAAGAGGCAAAGCGTGTTGCCCGTAAGAGAATCGTCATGAAAAACCACTACCAGTCACCACTATTCGACCAACACGGATTCCACGTCATCAAAAGACCCTCAGCCAAATTTCACTTTGGAGTCATTGAGCTGTAATATACTTTTTACTATGTATGATTGGATGAGTGAGTTAAATAAAATGAAAGAACATTGTGTTGAAAATACTGAGTGGATTGGAGCGGAAGGCATTTGACTCCGACGGGACATAGAGGAAAAGTCGAGACTTGTCCAGCTCAGGCGACTAGAGGCTCGAGGTCATTAGTCAAACAAGCCAAAAAGGCAAAGAGCGCCTTTCCGGCTTGTTCGCCTTATGCTTGTCGCCTCTGAACGAGCCGCCTCCGCTTTTCTAACCCGCAGGCGGTACGCCGGGGAGGGTCGACTTCCTCCCCGGGGAATCTTATGCCTGCAGCGGAAAGTAACGGACAATTTAATACTTGATGAACAAAACAAAAGACAGGCATCAACATTGCCTGTCAGCTTTTTAACATCAGTCAGTGAACCCAAGAACCACAAAATACCCCAATAACAATAAATAACCAATATTAATCATAATTCCAGTATCCATTCTAGTGCTCCTCCTAACAAAATATCCTCATTAATATACTACCACAGAAATATTTTTATATCCTACAAAAAAATGAAACCTTTTTCACTTTTTAAACGTAAAAAATAGTATAATAATAGAAGCAATACATAGGAAGGGACGTTATCTATGTCAACTTGGTTCAAAAAGTCGTTTTTTGTTCTAATATCGATCCTTACATTTGGACTGGTCTCACCCTCGCAGGCATTCCTGAATGAGGAAGGTCATGCTCTCGCCAAAACAAGCGGAAAACCATCCTCGGTTGAAAGCTCGGAAGAAGAAGTCCATCAAGAAGAAACGGTTCTGACAAGAGAAGATTTTATGGACCAGATAATGGAGAAGGCAGAGGAAAATTCATACTTGAAATTCGGAGCCAAGATTAAGCCATCGATTGAAGATGAGTTCAAGAGCGTCATCCTTCCAAAGATGGAACGCGCAATCGAGCAGACCGCTTCACAGTATGAAGAAGATTTATCATTCCTCGTCATCTCAGAAGTTCCTCATTATGCAAAAACAGAGAAAATCTTTCATATTTACGATAACAGATCGGGAGAAGATGTCATCCGTTTTCACGTAAGAAAAGATCATCCTCCCAAAGACGGCTATTATTTCAATTTCCACTACCATACTGTCCATGATGATTTCCAGACCCATCATGATTTAGGCAGCATTTATTGGGATAAAAACACTCCACCTCAGTGGATGAGTGTTTCATAGAACAAATGTACATAAGAGGCTGGGACAAAATAATTTTTGCCTAAGTAAAACCCGAACTAGTTTGCCTATTCAAGGGCTGATTAGTTTGGGCTTTTTGTTAGAATATACTTTTGGATAGTCAGTTCTTTACAGCGGTTGATTGGAGTGCAAGACGAAGACTCCTGCGGGAAGAGTAGCTAATAAGAAAAGCGGAAGGGCTTTGCTCAGAGGCGGTTTGGCTTATGACATGTGCCTCTAAGCCCTGCAGCTGGACAATAGAAAAGCGGAGGCGGCTTGCTCAGCCCCGACAAGCATAAGATGAATGGGCCGGAAAGGCGTTTTTTGCCTTTTTGGTCCATTTATCTTATGACCTCGAGGGGCTAGCCGCCGGAGCTGGACATGTGAGACCCCGCAGGAACGCAGAGACGAGGAGGCTCACGGGCTACCCGAGGAAAGCGTAGTCTTGCACGGAAATCATTAGCGATATAAAGAACCTACACTAGTTTTTTCTCAGCTATTTTATGGCTCAAATCAGTTGATACCTGATGAATTGGAAGGATTCTTTCGTAAAAGATAATCTAATAGTATGGTAGAATAGTAAGTAGAACTGTCGTTAATGGAGGTTCTCTTACATGAAACGTGCATCCATCATTCTCGTCCTGATCGTAGCTTCTCTGATCGTCTGGAAGCAGACACAGGCAAATTACAGCGGTATTCTTTTAAAGCATTCTTCCATTAAAACCGCCATGAAATTAAATTCAGAAGAACAGCTGGAGAACATTGTCCTGCTGCCGGAAACAGATTTTGATAAAAGTGAAGCGAGGGGCATCATCAGCAGGCTTGATCATATTCCACGCCATTTACTCAGTGCTGTCGATAATCAAGAGATAAAAGTCCGTTTATTCGAAAGGAATTTAACGGATTTTTCTACTACCAGTCACTTAAAAGGCGTGACGCCAAGAGGATATACGAATAAGGATACGACCTGGGACGATGTTCCCGGGATAGGAGGTTCCAAACTCGTCCTGGTAAAGATCGGACATAGCGAAAAAGGAAAAGGGCATGATTCCGTGAACCTGGAATTACATGAACTTGCCCACAGCATTGATCGATATGTTATCAACGATCCCTACTCGGATATGGCGTTTACACATATATGGAAAAAAGAGGCGCCTCTTTTATTTCCTGGTCAATCTTACTTCATAGATTACCAGGAAGAGTATTTTGCTGAAACATTTGCTTTATATTATTTAAGCAAAGATTCAAGGAATCTATTGAAAAGAAAGGCTCCATCTACGTATCAATATTTTAAATCATTGGGTTGACTCTCAATGATGATCGAGTACACAATTAAGCAGAAGGTATATCCTTCTGCTATACATAACGAAATTTATATTCAGCGAAGGAGCGATGACAATGAAACACGGAGAATTTGCATATCTGGATATGTGCCGTCATGTACTGGACAACGGTTTCAGAAAAGAGGACCGGACAGGGACCGGCACTCTATCAGTCTTCGGCTATCAAATGAGGTTTGACTTATCCAAAGGATTTCCGCTTCTGACTACCAAACGGGTGCCTTTCCGGCTGGTGGCAAGTGAATTGCTGTGGTTCATAAAAGGGGATACAAATATCCGTTATTTGCTGCAGCACAATAACAACATCTGGAATGAATGGGCTTTTAAGAACTGGGTGGAGAGCAGTGAATATTCAGGCCCGGACATGAAGGATTTCGGATTGAGAAGCCAGAATGATGAGGAGTTCAATAAACTGTATCAAAGGGAAATGGAGCACTTTAAAGAGCGTATCCTTAATGACGATGAGTTTGCAAAGAAATTTGGTGACCTGGGACCGGTTTACGGCAAGCAATGGAGGGCATGGGAAACGACTTCAGGCGGGGCAATTGATCAGTTGAAGGACTTGATCGAACAGATAAAGGTCAATCCTGACTCAAGACGTTTGATCTTATCCAGCTGGTCACCGGAATTCGTCCCGATGATGGGACTGCCGCCATGTCATACCCTGTTTCAATTTTACGTCGCGGATGGTAAATTGAGCTGTCAGCTTTACCAGCGCAGCGGGGATATCTTCCTCGGAATCCCTTTCAATATAGCAAGCTATGCACTGTTGACCCACTTGATCGCCCATGAATGCGGCCTTTCTGTAGGGGACTTTGTCCATACAATTGGGGATGCGCACATATATACCAATCATATTGACCAAATCACCACACAGCTTGACCGTGAACCTAGGGCATTTCCAAAGCTTTCACTGAACAGCGATGTCGAATCGGTGTTTGATTTTGAAATGGAAGACATTGAATTGGAAGGATACGACCCTCATCCCTCCATTAAAGCACCGGTTGCTGTTTAATCGTATGCAGCTCCAATCTTATAATTGGAATTGAAAGGGGATAAGTAATGATCTCATTTATCGTAGCAATGGACTCAAAGTCAGCAATCGGAAAAAACAATGAACTTCCCTGGCACCTGCCGGCTGACCTGGCTTTCTTTAAAAAAACGACAATGGGAAAACCGATCATCATGGGGAGAAAAACCTTTGAATCAATCGGCAGGCCACTCCCTGGAAGAGAGAATATTGTGATCACAAGAGATAAAGATTTTGTGGCCGAGGGATGTAATGTTATACATGACCTGAAGAAGATAACTCAACTTGGTGCAGGTCAGGAGGAAGAAATCTTTGTGATTGGCGGAGCCGAGATTTTTAATGAGATGCTTCCTTATGCAGACCGTCTTTATGTTACCAAAATAGAGGAAGAATTCGATGGTGACACTTTCTTTCCTCCCTTTGATAAAGAAGAATGGGAACTGAAAAGCAAGGAAAAAGGCCCTAAAGATGACAAAAACCCATACGATTATTACTTTATGACATATGACCGAAAGTAAAAGAAGAACACAGTCAAAAATGTGTCTTAGTTTAATTAAAAACCGCACGAATTAGGATGCAAATTCGTGCGGTTTTTTAGTCATGTTCAATGTACTTTTTATTGTTTTCAGCTCTTTCCAGCGGTTGATTGGAGTGCAAGACGCAGACTCCTGCGGGAAAAGCGTGTTAGGTGAGACCCCGCAGGCGAAAAGCCGAGGAGGCTCACCAACCGCCCGCGGAAAGCGAAGTCTTGCACGGAAATCAATAGCGGTATTTAAGGCTTATGCTATAACTGTTGGCCTTTAAGTGAGAATATTTTAGTTTTGTTCCAGGCACTTTTTTAATTTAAACATAAAGCAAAATACAAAAATACATACATCCGCTTCCAGCAAGGACAAATAAATGCCAGATTGCATGGTTGTAGGGAAGCTTATTCCATACATAGAAGATGGCGCCTACCGAATACAGGATGCCTCCGGCTAGCAGCAGGGAGAACCCAGCCCCGGAAAGACTGAAATAAAGCGGCTTTACGGCGATGATCACAAGCCATCCCATAACCAGATAAAAAAGGGTGGAGACCACCTGATACCGGTCGACGAAATAGCATTTGAATACCACTCCCGCTACGGCAAGCCCCCACACGATCCCGAAAAGGGTCCAGCCAAGAGCACCCCTTACACTCACAAGCATGAACGGAGTATATGTCCCTGCAATTAAGATATAAATAGCCGAGTGATCAAGGACGGCGAACAGGTTCTTTGCCTTAGAGGGTTTAAAGCTGTGGAGCAGGGTAGAAAATAAGTAAAGAAGGATCATGGATGCCCCGAATATGGAAAAACTGACAATATGCCACGGCGAACCTCTGTCTATGGATATGATGATCAGCATGACCAATGCAGGGATGCTTAGTATAAAGCCGATGCCATGGGTGATGGCATTGGCAAGTTCCTCTTTCCAATTTGAATAATCAAAGTCATATGTCAAAAGAACACACCCTTTCTGACGAACAGTAAATGTTGTGTATTAATCGTAATCCTCTTTACCAAAATCTGCAACCGTTTTGCAAAAGATATTGTTTTTAAGAGTGGTTTGGATTACTCTCTTTTTAAGAATAGGGATGTTGAATACGGTAATAGGAGAAACAAATATTGCAGAGGTGATAAATCTATGTGTGGAAGGTTTTCTCTTTCGACGCCGCTTGAAGAATTAGTAAACCAGTTTTTGATTGATGAATTCATCGAAGAAACTTCACCGAGATACAATGTGGCCCCGTCCCAAAAAGTACTGTCGCTTATTTCCAAGAACGGTGTAAGAAAGGCAGGGGAAACGTTGTGGGGCCTTGTTCCGGGCTGGGCAAACACGCATAATTGGAAACCATTGATCAATGCGCGCAGTGAAACATTATTGGATAAACCAAGTTTTCGCTCATTGGTGCACAAAAGAAGAATGGTCATTTTTTCGGATGGATTTTATGAATGGAGAAAAGGGAGAGATGGCAAAATTCCGGTGCGCTTCCTTCTCAAGAGTGAGGAACCATTTGTTTTTGCCGGACTATGGGACAGGACAAGTGATGGAAAGGTTACATCAACCATCCTTACGACAAAGGCAAATGACGTGGTCGATCCAGTTCATGACAGGATGCCGGTCATGCTGAAAAATAATGATGATATTGAGAAATGGCTGGATACGGACAAATATCCGTTTGAAGAAGCTTCAACACTATTAAGATCATATCCCGGGGATGAAATGAAGAGCTATGAGGTTTCGATGATGGTAAATTCGCCAAAAAACGATAGTAAAGAATGTATCCGCCCTGCTTGAACACAAATTTTTTCAGTTTTGCAAAATTAGACATCATATGCGCTTCATCCTGAGGTATAATAAGAATACAAACGGGTATAAAAGAGGATTGATACTTTGCTGACAAAAACCATTGAGTTCAAATCAAAGTATGGAAGGAAAGTCAAAATCTTAGAAGTCCCTGTATTAAAGGAAGACAGCCCGCTCTCCTTCAGAGTAAATCTGAAATTAAATGCTTTCATAATGAAAATCTCCAAAGACGAATCGAACAGATCGGCATTCAGTTTCAGGGAACATCTGAAGAAAACAATGAAATGGTCCGATTATGAACAAATTTACCACAATACAGAGTTGAAAAATAATGCATGACCACCTGCGCTGAATCCACTCTGGATCCAGCCTTTTTCTTTTCTGGGAACGTAAACACCATCAATTGATAAAATCTATTTAATTCCTGACTCGTAAACGTTATAATACAAGGGATATGGTAGAAGGATGTGGCTAAGTTGAGCAAAATAAAAATCGTTACAGATTCAACAGGAGATTTAACAGAAAAAGAAATCAATGATTTGGACATTCATGTTGTTCCTCTATCCATCACCATCGATGGGGAAACATATTTAGATAGGGTTGAACTGAATCCTTCGAGCTTTTTAGAAAAGATGAGGAATTCAAAGGAACTCCCTAAAAGCTCGCAGCCTCCTGCCGGCGCTTTCCTGGAAAAATACGACGAATTAGGAAAAGATGGATCGATCATACTCTCGATACATATGACCGGCAATATGAGCGGAACTGTAAGGTCGGCAGAATCTGCTGCAGAAATGTCTTCTTCACAAGTGAAGGTTGTAGATTCAAGATTCATTTCCAGGGGCCTTGCTTTTCAAGTCATCGAAGCTGCCAAGCTTGCCAAAGCAGGAAAATCGCTTGAAGAAATCCTGAGCTCGATCGAAGAAATTCGAAATAACACAGATCTATTTGTTGTCGTCGACACATTAGAAAACCTTGTAAAGGGCGGCAGGATCGGAAAGGGCCGGGCTATGATCGGCTCTTTGCTTAATATCAAACCGATTGCATCACTGGCAGGCGGTGAGTATACCCCGGTTGCAAAGGTACGAAGTCATTCTCAGGTGGTAAAATACTTAACTTCCCAATTCGTTGATGACGTCAAAGGGAAGACGATCCGGGGTGTCGGCCTGGTACATGCGGATGGAATGAAACTGGCACAGAATATTAAAAATAAGATAAAAGAAAAGACCGGGTTTGATGATTTCGAGATAGGGGAAACGACTCCCGTCATCAGCACCCATACAGGAATCGGGGCAATCGGGTTTATGTATTATACAGATTAAAACGCAGAACGGCGGGGAGATCCTTCGCCGTTTTTGACATTACTGGAAAAATCCTGAATACCTTTTTGATTCAAATATACAATTAATAACATATACTACTATATAGGAACTTTCATGATCAGAAAGCAGTTTACAATTCGTTTATGTATTCTTAACAAAGGTTTTACTGATATACTGTCGTGATATAATAATATTAAAGTGTAAGCGAGGTGAAGCAGATGAAAAGAATAGCTTTCTTCATGCTTGCTTTTGTTCTTCTATTATCGGGATGTTCCATGGAAGATGCAGCGGAACATGTGACAAGGGAAGTTTCCTTATGGGATAAAGAGACCCCAAACGAAGACTTCATACCGAAAAATCTAAAAATCGTCTCAATCGGGGATTCCCTCACACAGGGAGTAGGCGACAGCACGAAAAGCGGAGGATATGTTCCTTATCTTGAGGATCACCTTGAATCTATGGAAGGTATAAATAATGCACAATTCCATAACTACGGGGTTAGGGGAAACCGTACAGATCAGCTGCTGAAACGGTTGAAAGAAGACAAAGTGAAAGAGTCGATCGAAGAATCCGATGTCGTCATGATCACTATTGGAGGAAACGATGTCATGAAGATTTTCAGGGAAAATCTATCTCATTTGAGTCTGGAAGTTTTTCAAGAAGAAAAACGCTTGTATCAAGAAAGGCTTGCTGAAATCATGAAGACGATCAAAAGCTATAATCCGGATGCCGGGGTCGTGCTTGTCGGTCTGTATAATCCATTTAATACATGGTTCTCTGAAATAGATGAAGTAAATCAAATCATTTCCAATTGGAACAGTGCAAGCGAACAGGTATTGAGCAGCTATGATAAAACGCTCTTTATAAAGATTGACGATTTATTTATCGACAGCGGGGATACCCTGCTCTATGAAGATTACTTCCATCCAAATGATGAAGGATATAAATTGATCGCGGACCGAATGTTTGAGACTCTTTCACAAGGGGAAACAATTGCAAGACTGACCGATTAACGATATATAGCCAGAAGAGGAGAAGCTGTTATGAAGAACAAATGGAAGGCAGGGTTTTTTGCCTTATCAGGAGCGCTGATTGCAGGACTCGTCATATTATTAGTCATGATTTTTGCTCCTGCCGAAAACGATGAATTGCCCTTAAATAAAGATAATACAGACAAAGAAGTGGGGTTTGATGTCAGATCGAACAAGCACGACCTGAATCTCATCATTGAACACTATATTGAAGAAGAGGGCCTGAAAGGTCCGGTTGACTACGATGTGAAATTAAAAGATGATGTAGAATTACATGGATCTGTGCCTGTTTTTACATCAGACCTGGATTTTAAGCTTACCTTTGAACCCAAGGCACTGGAGAATGGGGATATCCTCCTTAAACAGAAATCAATTTCAGTTGGAGCCCTGAACTTGCCTGTATCATATGTTTTGAAGGTCATAAGGGACTCATATAATTTTCCTGAATGGGTTAAGATTCAGCCGAGTGATGAGTTGATTTACGTGTCACTTCAGGATATGAAACTCAAAAGTGATATTAAAGTGCGTGCAAAGGAATTTGATCTGGAAAAAGACAACATCATGTTCCGCTTGTTAGTGCCTGTAGATCAGGCTCAATAAAAAAGGATGACCAAAATGGTCATCCTTTTTTATCCTTTTAATAATAGAGTTTCGAGTCCGGGTTCACCCTCGGCGAATCCCAGGGCGACAATGGTATATGACTGATTGGCTTTTAAACTTACGCCCGGTATATCCAGCACTTTATTTTTTGTACCCGCGATTCTTGCTTCAAGATTAACCGTCATCGGAGTCAGATTTAAATATTCGGTGGCCTGCTTGAACGAAATGTCCGGGAATACTGTGTCTCCTCCTTTAACACCTATATCGACCGCAGGGGCATCAGGTGAGAGGTGAATAAATTTGATTTTGGTTTCCCCGTTAGGGACGGACGGATCATCTATATATGGAAGCAGCTGCAGTTTATTTGAGGAGCCGACAGCAGCAAGTGTATATACCTTGCCCGGCTCAATTTTAACTTTTTTGCTGATCAGCGTGTTGACGCCGGTGCCGGCTGGATAGATATCTATGTGATATTTGCCCGCAGGCAGCGTAAGATAATCACTGATATCCTTGAATGCCACATCCCTTAAGACACGGTTGGCATTGATATATATATCCACACTTGGTGCATCGGGGACGGCGTGAAGCACTCTGACATAAGCTGGCTGGCTGGAAAGATTCATTTCTCTCTGCTGGGCTTGGAGGGCAAGATTCATATATTTTAAATGTTTTTGATAATAATGGATATGCATGGAAGGGTTACTGTATTTATAGTATCCCGCCAGTAAATCGTATAATGAAGCCTTATTTAGGTAATCCTGTTGATTTCTCATCGCTTTCTCCCCTTTAATCTTTCTCAACACCTTAGAATATGCATATGAAGGAAAATGGTGAAAGTACCCATTTTTACATATTCCTCAAAAAAAAGAAAATTTTTCTTGAATCATCTGAATTTTTGAGCGATAATATACTTAACTTACAGAAAGCGGGTGATGAGATATGAGCAGACAAATGATCAATCAAAAAGCATATCAGTATAAATATGTCTCTGCATGCCAGCATACCGCTTTAACCGGTGATTTAAATTAGTGGTCTTCTTATACCCTATGAATGAATCCGTTGGCGTGCAGAGCGCTAATGGATTTTTTTATTTTAGGAGGACTATTGATGAAAACGATCAGAACACAATTATTTGAGAATAAACTGGAATCATTGGGGGAAGGACACTTAAGCCTAACCAGGCTCGGAAGGGTAGTGACCGAACAAAAAGGCGCATACAGGGTGATGACCTTTTCCGATGACCTGCTTTGTAAAATATCCGGGAAATTCCGCTTCGAAGCGGTCAGCAGGGAGGGTCTTCCTGCAGTCGGGGATTGGGTATTGCTTAATGAAGAAGGTAATATCATAGAAAGAGTATTCCCGAGAATAAGCAAATTTTCAAGGAAAAAAGCAGGTTTGGAAGCGGAGGAACAGATCATCGCTGCCAATATTAATACAATTTTCATCCTTTCTTCCTTGAATGATGAGTTGAACATCGGAAGAATCGAACGGTATTTATTGCTCTGCTGGGAGAGCGGGGCGAATCCGGTGGTTGTATTGACGAAGGCTGATGCTTGTACAGATGCAGCCGAAAAGAGAAAAGCGGTGGAGGACAAATTATACGGCGTGAAGGTCCTCACCATCAGCTCAATCACCAAAGAAGGAATCGAACAGTTGAACCCCTATTTAGAAATGGGTAAAACAGTGGCGTTAGTCGGTTCTTCAGGTGTAGGGAAATCGACTTTGACAAATCTTCTCATTGAAGCAGATGTGCAGAAAACGAAAGAGGTCAGGGGGTGTGATGATAAAGGACGGCATACGACGACGCACAGGGAATTATTCCTGTTGGGAAATGGGGCCTCCCTTATCGATACACCAGGGATGAGAGAAATACAATTATGGCAGGGGCAGGACGGATTGTCTGCTAAATTCGGTGATATCGAAGAGCTGGCACTGTCGTGCAGATTCAATGACTGCTCCCATGAAGGTGAACCGGGCTGCAGGATAAAGGAAGCGATCCTGGCAGGCGAGCTTGATCATAATCGATTGGATCATTACCACAAGCTTCAGAGGGAAATCGCTTATACAGAAAGAAGAGGGAACAAGCGGCTCGAATCCCTGGAACGGAAAAAATGGAAAAACATAGGGAAACAGCGCAAGCTAAAATAACGTTTAAAAGATTGATTCTTTACAGAGTCAATCTTTTTGATTTTTTCCCTATATGAGTTAAAATTTCTTAAAAAGGGAAAAGTCTAATTAACACTATGAAAGGTTGATGAGGATGTCAAATGAGCAAACGTTACAAAAGGCCGCATTTGCCGGGGGATGTTTCTGGTGTATGGTGAAACCCTTCGATGAACAGCCGGGTATCGAAAGTGTCACCTCGGGTTATACAGGAGGCACCACCCGGAACCCGACGTATCAGGAAGTATGTTCTGAAACGACTGGACATTACGAGGCTGTACAAATCTTATTCGATCCTGAAGTGTTTCCTTATGAAAAATTACTGGACGTGTATTGGCAGCAGATCGATCCAACAGATCCAGGCGGCCAATTTTTTGACAGGGGCCACTCCTATAAGACCGCCATTTTTTATTATAATGAAGAACAAAGGGCAGCAGCGGAGAAATCAAAGCAGGAACTCGGGGCGTCAGGTAAATTTGACAAGCCCATCGCAACAGCCATCCTTCCTGCAAAGGAATTTTATCCTGCGGAGGATTATCATCAGGATTACTACAAGAAAAACCCTGTGCATTATGAGCGTTACAGCCATGGTTCTGGAAGAAAGTCATTTATAAAAGAACATTGGGGGGAGAAATGATGAAAAATAAAGAAGAACTCAAGAAAAAGTTATCACCAGTCCAATACGAAGTGACACAGAACAATGGGACGGAACCGCCTTTCAGAAATGAATACTGGAATGAGTTCAAAGAAGGAATCTATGTTGATGTCATTTCAGGAGAAGCGCTATTCAGCTCAAAGGACAAATACGATGCAGGCTGCGGATGGCCAAGCTTTACAAAACCGATCGATGAATCGGAAATTGAGGAAAAAGAGGATCGGAGCCATTTCATGGTACGCACCGAAGTGAGGAGCAAATCAGCTGATTCCCATTTAGGGCATGTGTTTGATGACGGACCGGGTCCGGCGAAACTGCGATATTGCATCAACTCGGCGGCGCTACGGTTCATCCCATATGAAAAGCTTGAAGAAGAGGGATACGGTAAGTACAAGAAGTTATTTTAAGTAACTGGTTTTGTTGTGAGTACTTTCACATATGTGCTAAAATTAAATCTGCATGTTTATACAGCTGTACATATGTGTAAATACTTAATATAGGAAGGTGAAAGTCTTATGCTGAAAAAACTATTTGGTAAAAAAGAGGAAGCACCTAAAACTGTTGTTGCATCTGCACCGCTGACAGGAACGGTCAAATCGCTGGAAGAGGTTCCGGATCCGGTATTCTCCCAGAAGATGATGGGAGATGGAATCGCAATCGATCCATCAGAAGGCAAGGTCGTTTCACCGGTGGACGGGGAGATCATGCAGCTTTTCCCTACTAAGCATGCTGTCGGAATCAAAGCAAAAAATGGAGCTGAACTGCTGATCCATATCGGCCTCGAAACAGTTTCCATGAATGGTGAAGGCTTTGAAGCACATGTGTCGGAAGGATCAAAAGTGAGTAAAGGGGATGCCCTTATTACATTTGATCTGGACTTGGTGAAAGAAAAAGCGAAAAGTACGATTACCCCTATCATCCTCACAAACGGAGACAACATGGGTGAACTGGTTAAGAAAGAGGCTGTTTCTGTAACGGCAGGCATAGAAGAAGTGTTGGAAATAACTGCAGAGTAAGACGTAAAAGGGTGTGTGTACACCGCTTCAAGGCGGCTGTGGACACACCCTTTTCTTATGGGAAAGAAAACCCTAGTCTAGGCATCTTTTAAAAAGCATTCAGCTAATATTAAAAAACTCCTCTATGGTGCTAAATATTTTTGGTTCACCAACCAAAACATTAGCGCATGGAGGAGTTTTTCATTCGGGGCTACCCGCGGAAAGCGAAGTCTTGCACGGAAATCATGAGCGGTGTTTAGAGTCCACTCTAAAATGTTCGCTTTTGGACCTAAACTAAGAATTCCCCCAGCGATGCGTTTTCTTTTTTGGGCAAAATGGGCAAATGCACAAACAGTGGCCGGGCACTTGACATACATTGTCATTGTAAATAAAAAATGAGGAGAGATAGATATGTATAAAGGTGCTGTAGAACCTGCATATACTCAATGCCACCCAGGTTATGGATATCCAGTTGGCGGAGTAGGCTGCGGAAATGGCTTTGCTTTGATTGTTGTATTGTTTATTTTGCTCATTATCATCGGAGCTGTATGTTACTGTAAATAAATTGGATGAAACAAAAGGTGCCGGAGCAGTCTGCTTCGGCACCTTTTATTTATTCAGGATGACTATATTTTAAAGCTTGATACAAGTTCTTTAAGTTTTTCAGCCTGCTGGGATAATTCAGAGGCACTTGCAGTGACTTCCTGCATGGCAGCCGACCCCTGTTCGGATGCCGCTGCGGTTGACTCAGTGTTGGATGCGGTTGCCACAGCAATTTCATTTACCTGTGCAAATGAATTCGCGACTTCCTGGCTCAGATCGAGTGTGGCTTGTATATGATCCACCATTTCATTCACCACAACAGTCGTTTTATTCGTCTGATTAAGGATATCTTCAAGGGAAGCATTTGTTTCGTTTGTGATCTCCACTCCGGCGATGACTTCTTTCACACCTTCTGAGTTTTGTTTAATGATTTCATCTACTTCTTCTTGAATACTGTGTACGATTTCCGTCACGCCTTTTGCAGCCTTTTGTGATTGTTCGGCCAGCTTTCTTACTTCGTCGGCTACAACTGCAAATCCCCGTCCGTGTTCACCTGCACGGGCAGCTTCTATCGCTGCATTCAGTGCGAGGAGGTTGGTTTGTTCTGCAATCTCAGTGATCGTGCCGATAATGGTGGTGATCTGGGAGGACCGCTTGCCAAGAGCTTCTACTGTTTGACTTGTATTGGCCATTGTTTCTTCGATATTCTGCATTTTAGTTGAGGAGGCCTGCACGGAGTCTCCTCCTTTTTCGGCTACACTCCTCATATCATTCGCAGTCTGTTTAACCAATTCGGCCTGGTCGAAGAGAAAGCGCGCTGCTTCTTCAAGGCTGTTCATCTTTTCATATGAGTTTGACATCTTCAGGGTTGTCTGATCTGTCCCGGCAGCAATTTCACTTGACGTCTCGGCAATCGATGTGATGGTTCTAGAAGTTTCTTCTGCGGATGCCAATAATTGCTGCGAACTTGCGGACACATTTTCAGCCATTTCTGATACTTGTCTGACCAAGACGGAAATCCCTTCTATGAGCTGGTTTGTATCAGACGCGAGTCCGGCCAGTTCATCCTTGGACTTGACCTTGATCCGTTTCGTCAAGTCACCGCCGGCGTTGGCGATTTCAAGGATGGAACGGCTGATTTTGTTAACATTGGTTTTGATATTCTTAGAAAGAATAAAACCGAAAAAGGCTGCGAGCAGTACAGCGAATGCGGATAAGCTGATTGTCGCAATCTTGGATATCATTACCTGCTGGTTCAATGAATCGATCCTCATTGCAAGATCCTTTTCCTGATCTACTACAATCATATCGACATAAGAGCGGATGCCGTCGAGGTATTTCTTACCGGTCCCTGATTCCACCAGTGCTGCCGCTTTTTCAAGCCCGTCGTCCTTCCTCGTCTCTATGACCCTGTCAACAAATTGAATCCAGTATTCATATTGCTTGGTGATTTTCTCCATTTTATCGAGTTGTTCCTTGTCGTCCTTCAACAGGCTTGCCAGATCGTTGAAATGGTTTTCAACTTCTCTCTTCCCATTATCATAAGGGGCCAAAAATCCGGCTGCTCCCGTGATGACAAATCCCTGTTCACCAATTTCAATGTCATTCAATACTTTCGATAAGTCCTTCACTTTCGTATCCACTTTCATGTCGTACTGTATCAGCGTGTTGATTTCACTCTCCAGCTTCATCATATTGTAATAAGAAGTTGAAGCAAGAATCAATAAGACGATGGTCAATAGACCAAATGAAAGCACTACTTTCCCGCGGATTGTACGGAAATATGTAAGAAATCCCCGATCTTTCTTTTTTGTTTGCCCTTCCGCTTTCTTTTTCTTCGCTTTAGGCAATTTGGTTGGTTTTTTACCTTTTTTATTAAACACTGCATCCCCCTCCTGGACGTGAAAAAAGTAGCATCAAAGGATGAACTTACCATTATTCTACCTATAATATTCAGATTAATCTAGTCTATTTAGGTAACTTTATGTCGAATTTCAACTGTTAAACCGGGACTTTAGTATTATTTTTCGTTCTGTGTCAGGATTGTCTATCAAGTTTCATATTTTTTGAAATGCAAAGAAAGATTCGGGATTCCATACATATGAATGAAGTATGGGAACTTTCATCTAATGAACAGCCGAATGATAAGGGAGCTTACACTCTAGTCTTGGGAGGGAGAATATGCCTCATTCACATTTAATCAAACCCTTGATTGGTGATCATTATCCGATGATCGATTATGGGAAGGGTATTTACTTGTACGACAAGTCAGGGCGGGAATATGTAGATGCATGTTCAGGCGCAGTCACTGCTAATCTGGGGCATGGGATGGAAGAAATCATCCAATCAATAGTAGAGCAGGGAAACAAGGTGGCATTTGTCTATCGTTCGCAGTTCAGCAATCAGCCTGCTGAAGACCTTGCAGCATTCCTTCATGAAAAAACGGGCTATCCATGGAGTTTCTTTGTGAACAGCGGTTCCGAAGCAGTGGAAACGGCCATTAAGATTGCTCTGCAGCATTGGCAGGAAAAAGGCATGCCTTCCAAGCGGAGGATCCTTTCAAGGTGGCTGAGCTACCATGGAATCACGTTTGGGGCCTTATCTGCTTCTGGTCATCCAGTCCGGAGGGAGCGCTTCGATTCGGTCATAGGGGATTGGCCGGCCATTGAGCCTCCATATTGTTCAAAATGTCCATTCGGCAAGACGTATCCTTCATGCGGACTTGCCTGCGCCGAGCAGCTTGAAATTATGATATCAAGAATTGGTGCGGAAAATATTGCCGCTTTCATGGCTGAACCGATCATCGGGGCTGCAGGGGGCGCCATAACTCCTCCTAAAGATTATTACTTACGCATTAAAGAAATCTGTGAAAGGAATGACATTTTGTTCATTTCCGATGAAGTCATGACAGGATGTGGAAGGACCGGTACATTCATGGCCCTTGAGCAATGGGGGGTAGAGGCAGATATTGCAGCAGTGGGAAAAGGATTGAGCGCAGGTTATTCCCCGATTGCGGCAACACTCATATCCGACCGTGTGATGAATCCGATTTTAAATGGGACAAGGGTTGTGATGAGCGGGCATACATTCAGCGGGAATCCTCTGTCTTCCGCCGCTGCTCTTGCTGTCCTGAAACTGATAGATTCTGAGAAGATCATTGATGGTGTGGACAGTAAAAGTACGTATTTAACAAATTTACTGGTTAAATTGAAAAATGAATTTTCATTTGTGGGAGAAATACGAGGCAAGGGTCTATTGCTTGGTATCGAATTTGACCCGATAGGTGAAGCAGCAGGGGGTTCTTTTACCTCTTCGGTCGTGTCGGCGGGAGTGGAAAACGGAATCCTGCTGTACCCGGCTGCTGCCGGAATCGATGGCAGGAAGGGTTCTGCCATTATACTGGCTCCGCCGTTGAACAGTTCTAAACGGGAACTCGAAGAAGTATACAAACGGTTACGTTCTACCTTGCAGACGATAGAAAAAACTCGGGAGGAAGTACGTAATGTCAGAAAAACTGAATAAAATACGGAGCTACGAAGAGATCCAGCCCCTGTTTTTCCACGGAATGTGTTTAATGTTCGGCGGGTTTGGCGGTGTGGGGTCTCCCCCTTCACTCATAAAGTGCATTCTTGAATGGGGGATAAGAGACCTTACGATTATCGGCAACGATACCGGTTTCCCTCATATAGGAATCGGCCAGCTGATTGCTGATAACAGGGTTAAAAAAGTGATTGCCTCTCATATAGGATCGAACCCGATTGCAGGAACCTTGATGAGTGAAGGCAAGCTTGAAGTGGAATTTTCCCCTCAGGGAATTTTGGCTGAAAGAATCAGGGCAGGCGGCGTGGGGCTTAAAGGAATCTTGACCGATATCGGAGTAGACGACCCATACTTGAACAAAGGGAAACGCGTGATAAATCTTGACGGCGGGTCTTATTTGTTCGAGTCCGCTTTAACCTCCCAGGTCGGCATCGTCTTTGCAAAAAAAGCGGATCCATTTGGGAACCTGATTTATGACAAAAGTGCAAGAAACACGAATCCTTTGGTTGCAATGGCTGCAGACATCACCATTGTAGAAGCTGAGGAAATAGTGGAGACAGGAGAGCTCGATCCCGAAGAGGTCGTGACCTCCGGTGTATTCGTCGATCATATTGTACCCTCTAAAGGAGTCGACTGGAAATGGATATGGGAATAAAGAATAAACTCGCAAAGCGGGCTGCCCGGGAAGTAAAAGAAGGAATGACTGTCAATCTAGGAATTGGCATCCCTTCCCTTGTACCCAATCATCTCCCTTCAGGGTATGGAGCCGTCTTTCAGTCAGAAAATGGCATCGTGGGAATAGGTTCCGCTCCCCCAAAGGGGAAGGAAGACGAAAACTTATGCAACGCAGGCGGGTTCCCGGTCTCTTTAGTAAACGGGGGGAGCTATACAGACAGTGCTGTTTCCTTTGCGATGATCAGGCGGGGCAAAATCGATTTAACGATATTGGGTTCTCTGCAGGTAAGTGAAAAAGGGGATTTGGCAAACTGGATCATTCCCGGTAAAAAAGTGCCTGGCATGGGAGGGGCTACAGAGCTTGCTTCCAAAGCGAAAAGGGTGATTGTATTAATGACACACCTCGATAAGCATAAAGCCAGCAAGCTTGTTAAAGAATGTACACTCCCCTTAACGGCTAAACAGTGTGTGTCCATGATTATTACAGACAGGGGAGTTTTTTCAATAAATCAAGGCCGGCTGATATTGGTCGAAATATTCCGTCCCTATACGTTAAAAGAAATCAAAGATTGCACGGAAGCAGATTTTGTGACAAGCCCCGATTTACTCTATATCGATTAAGAAGCGGAAAGGAGAGGGACTAAAAGTGAGTGATTTACACCGTCTGATAAAGAATAAATTGGATGAAAAAAAGAAAAGTACCGTGGAACTTCTTCAAAAGATGGTTCAGGAGGAAAGTACGAGGGGGAGCGAATACAGGGCTCAGGCCGTCGTCATTGAAAAATGCAGGGAATTGGGAATGGATCTCGACATTTGGGAAGTACAGGACCACGAACTGAAAGAGCATCTTTTTTACCGGTGTGACCGCACTGATTTTAAGGGGAATCCAAACCTGACAGCTATTCTGAAAGGGACCGGTGGCGGCAGGAGTCTGATCTTGAATGGTCATATTGATGTTGTCCCAGAGGGAGACAGAACGGATTGGAAGGTTGACCCTTACAGCGGCACTGTCATCGACGGGAAATTATATGGCAGGGGTTCAACTGATATGAAGGGAGGGACGGCCTCCCTGTTATTGGCGATAGAAATTATACAAGAACTTGAAAGCCCATTAAAAGGAGACATCATCTTTCAAAGTGTAATAGAAGAAGAAAGCGGTGGTACCGGTACCCTTTCAGCATTATTGCGGGGCTATACAGCGGATGGTGCCGTGATACCCGAGCCTACAAATATGAAAATATTCCCCAAGCAGCAGGGCTCGATGTGGTTCAGGCTTGCCGTAAAGGGGAAAGCTGCTCACGGAGGTACCAGGTACGAAGGGGTTAATGCAATTGAAAAGGGGTTCAGTGTCATGACAGCACTGAAAAATCTTGAGCGCGAAAGAAATGGGAGGGTGCATGATCCATTGTATGAAAAGGTCCCCATCCCCTTACCAATCAATATAGGGAAAATCGAAAGCGGAAAGTGGCCTTCTTCGGTACCGGACCTCGCCGTGATTGAGGGGAGAGTGGGTGTTGGACCTTGGGAGACAATGGATGACGTGGAAAGGGAAATTGAAGAATGCCTATCTGCACTGGGTGAAGTTGATCCCTGGTTTATGGATCATCCAGTTGAAATTGAGTGGTTTGGCGGGAGGTGGCAGCCAAGTGACTTGTCACCCGAACATCCCATCATGATCTCGCTGAAAGCCAAATTTAAGGAAGTCATGAGTACAGAACCGGTGATCGAAGCATCTCCCTGGGGAACTGATGGCGGGATTCTTTATCAAGGCGGGGGAATTCCCGTTGTCGTTTTTGGTCCGGGGAAAACAGAACTTGCACATGATGCAAATGAATACATCGAATTGGAAAAAGTATTTCAAGCCGCGGAGGTTTTATCCTTGTTCATTATTGATTGGTGTAACGGCAAGGATTGACCTTCGGGCGGCCATCCCTGTTTGTGATTCAAAGGTATAAATATAAACTACGGAGGATTGGCTGTTCATTTTTGAAGGGATGTTTGTTTCATATCCTCTCAGACGGAGTCATATGTTGATAAAAAAGGGTGCATGCTTATGCAGAAATATGAAAAAATCGAGCGGTCAAAACTTTCAGCTGCGTTATATCTGGATGAGATGAATAAAAGGATCCGGGTTGATATGGTACGGGGGGATCTCACGTCTCTGCTGACATATGTAGAAAGCAAGGCTGCTTCGTTTCCTTGTGAAAAAATTATATTTAAGGCAAGGGAACATCAATTCAGGACGTTATTGGAAAAGGGGTTTGTGCACGAAGGGATGATCCATCATTATTTCAACGGGGACCGTGCTCATTTCCTCTCAAGATTTATGAGTAAAGAACGCCGATCAAGTAACCATTGGAGTGAAGAAGATGCTATTCTATCCTCCGTGCAAAGCCTGGGGGTCCGGCCCTTCGTAAAGAACGATGATCATTCCATTTTGCTGGCGGGATGCGGGGATGCAGCTGAGTTAGCCAGCCTGTATAAAGAGGTTTTTCAGGTTTATCCTGTACCCCTGCAAGATCCCGATTACATCAAGGATGCGATGGGAAATGGGACTATTTTTGTATGCATACGTGAAAACAATCAGATCATCAGCGCTGCATCGGCAGAAATTGATGATCAGCATCATAATGCCGAAGTGACAGATTGTGCAACACTGCCTCAGTACAGAAAGGGAGGCTTCATGAAGAGTCTGATTATGAAGCTTGAGGAAGAGCTGCTGTCGCGGGGGATATTCTGTGTTTATACCATTGCCAGGGCCCTTTCCTTCGGGATGAATGCTGCATTTCATCAATTAGGCTATCAATATGGGGGAAGGCTCGCAAATAATTGTTATATTTACGATAAGTTGGAAGATATGAATATTTGGGAAAAAGATTTAGGGCGTTGAATCCAACTGGAACAACGTGAAAAGACCAGGCAGATAGAGTGGGCCGGCCATCATATGGTTCTTATGGTGAAACTTTATGAAAGTTGGTGGATGAATTGAAGATGAACCTATATAGACCAAAGAGGGACTGGAAAGATATTGAGTTGTGGAAGGATGTTACCGAGGAACAATGGAATAACTGGCTGTGGCAGCTGACAAATACAATAAGAACACTTGATGACTTAAAAAAAGTAGTGAATCTGACTCCCGAGGAAGAAGAGGGGGTAAGAATCTCAACAAAGACGATTCCTCTGAATATCACACCCTACTATGCCTGGCTGATGAATGAAAATGATCCGAGATGTCCCATAAGAATGCAATCAGTTCCTATCGGAAAAGAAATCAATAAGACAAAATATGATTTGGAGGATCCACTTCATGAAGATGAGGATTCGCCGGTACCCGGTTTGACACATCGATATCCGGACAGGGTTCTTTTCCTCGTGACAAATCAATGTTCCATGTACTGCCGTTATTGTACGAGAAGGCGTTTTTCGGGACAAATCGGCATGGGTGTCCCGAAAAAACAGCTGGATGCCGCAATCGAATATATCCGTGAGAACCCGGCAGTGCGGGACGTTTTACTGTCGGGAGGGGACGGGTTATTGATCAATGATCAAATCCTGGAATATATCCTGAAGAACCTCCGGGAAATCCCGCATGTTGAAATCATCAGGATCGGTACCAGGGCACCGGTGGTATTCCCGCAGCGGATCACTGAGAATCTTTGCACAATACTGAAGAAATATCACCCTGTTTGGTTGAACACACATTTCAATACGTCGATCGAAATCACGGAAGAATCGAAAAAAGCCTGCGAAATGCTTGCAGATGCCGGAGTGCCTGTAGGGAACCAGGCTGTCATCCTGGCGGGTATCAATGACAGTACCCCTATCATGAAGAAACTGATGCATGATCTGGTCAAGATACGAGTGCGGCCATATTATATTTATCAATGTGATCTTTCAGAAGGGATCGGGCATTTCAGGGCACCTGTGGCGAAGGGGCTTGAAATCATGGAAGGTCTCAGGGGACATACATCTGGATACGCAGTGCCTACTTTCGTATTGGATGCTCCGGGAGGGGGAGGGAAAATATCCCTTCAGCCGAACTATCTCATCTCCCAAAGTGCCTCCAAAGTCGTTGTCAGGAACTTTGAGGGAGTGATTTCAACGTATCCCGAACCGCAGGGATATATTGCCGGAAAAGCGGATGAATATTTCAAGGAAATCTATCATGATGAAGAAATTAAAGATACAACCATAGGAATTGCCGGCCTGATGAATGACACACATGCTTCTTTGACCCCGAGTGGTTTAAAAAGGCTGGAGAGAAGAAAGCAGTACGAGGATGATCCTTCCCATCATTCATTGAAGAACTTCAGGGATAAACGGGATCAGCTGAAAGAAAAGAAGCATAAAGCCATGCTTGCGAAAATGGAAAACACTGCCGTCAAAAAGGAAGATAGTGCCGATGGAAAATAAAATCAGGTGCGAGTGGTGCGGTGAGGCAGAAGTAACGAATGAAAAAGGGAATGTCTACTGGGAGCTTCCGGACGGCACCAGGGCGATAACAATAGAACAGGTCCCTGTGCTCAACTGCAAAAAATGCGGGATGGAATATCAGGAGGAAAATGTCATTAATGAAATTGAAGATCAATTAATGTTGATTGACACCAAAAAGCTCAATGACCGGCTTACGTACGAAGAACTTTTGAAAATTCCAAAATTCCTTAAGAAAAATTATTTCCGGTTTTAGCATCCGCCTTTACGGATGCCCCATCATCCGCTATCCTTTTAAAAAAGACAGTTTTATAAGGACAGGTGGTTTGATGAGGAAATCATTTTATCATTATTTAATGAAACACAGGCAGCCGCAAGCGAAAGACGATATAACGAGGTTTGCCAATGAAGCATATGATGATCACAGCTTCCCGAAACAATCGTGGGATTATGATGAAATCAGTTCATACCTCGAAATGAATGGTTCATACCTGGAGAGCATGACCATCTTTGACCGGGCCTGGGATCTATATCTAATAGAAGAAAAAGGATAAGAAAAAAGACTGACTGAAGTGAATCTTTGAACTGAAGTCAGTCTTTTTTATTTTTACCCCAAACGTCCAAAGGGATGGTGGTAGGTATGAGTACAGATTCGATGAGGGAAGCGGAAAACCGAATTCTTGTATCCCGTTACAGTGATTACTGCATATTATATAAAAAAGGCGATTAAGGGTGAGGGGAGAATGAAGAATCGAAAAGAGCCTAAATTCAGGGTAGGAGAAACGGTAGTCGTGACAATCTACGGTACAGTAGGGAAAATTACGAATATTAAAAAACTGGATGGGGAATTCCTTTATGAAGTAAACGATAGTGAAGGCCTATTCAAAGAAAAAGCACTGGAGCTCCTGGAATCTTATGACGGTTATATTTTCGAACAAGAACAAATCGATATTGAATATAAATTTTTATTTGGAGATCTTGTCATCGTAAAGGGGTACGAAGAGGATTTATTTAAAGTGGTTGGATTCAGGACTGAAATCTGGCGCTATAAGGACGATGCCTGGGAAGACGTCATATACGAATTGATGAGGGTAACCGACGGGGAATGGCTGGAAGCAGACGAAGATGAGATCACTCTTGTAGCAGATGAAGAACAGGCGGAAGCGTTTATTAAAAAGTATGGTTTTGTTTTTCCTCATAAAAAGGATGCCAAGACCAAACTCCTTAAGTCCCCTTCACATAAAACAAGCTGGGTGGACCAGCTGCTCGATTACTATAATGACTATAAAGCTCTTTATCTTTTCTTTCGCGATCCCACGTATAAAAAGAAAATGGAGCATGTCCTTGAGCAGTTGAAAAATCACGCAAATTCTCACTCGGCAGTCAAAGAGAAGGAATAATCCACATAATATATAAAAATAGCGGAACACTTATTAATAAGAAGGATATCAGTATGGCACGAAGAACCCATTGCATACAGGCTGCAATTTTCCCTTCGCCGCTTTCAAAATCTTTTAATGTGGATCGGCCTTTTTTGATCAATGTCAACATATATAATCGCTCCTCTAATCTTAATGGTAAAGTGTATGCTTGTCCTGAACCTCATATGAAAACTTTTTTCTCCTGGCATAACTAAGCTGTCAGCATCATAAATTGAGAATCAAAGGGGGCGATCAAATGCGGGAGATAGAAGTCTTTATCGACACTGAAGAAATTGCCGACTTCTTCATGAAAGAACTTGTGCAAAGAGGCTATGTTCCTTCCGAAGAAGAGCTTGAGGAACTGGCGGACATAACCTTCGAGTATCTGATTGCCAAGTGCATCATTGACGAAGAATGGGAAGAGGACGTATAAATTCGAATGAAAAGGCCCGTCCCTCTGGCACATTCACATGTGCCGGGGGGCGGACCTTTTTTATTTTTGAAACCAAAGGAAACATATAACCGTATATATAGCTACAGTAAAATAAATTTGAATGGGGGAACCTCGGGTGCTAAAGAAAATACTGAAGAGTTTTTTAGGATCACATTCTAAACCGCACTACTACAGTTCAAGTGATAATTGGAAGAAGTATAAAAAGCATAAACATTATGGTCATCATCACTACAAGAAAAAATATAAGAGTAAAAGTTTCTTTTCAAGCTTTTTCAGCAGCTAGGGCACATCATGATCTGGTCTATGTTTCGAAGGATGGTTGACGGCTTTGAATTAGAATGGAAAAACGGAGACAGAATCAATCAATTCGAGGTCATTGCCTGCTTAGGGAAGGGGAGCTACGGCACCGCTTATGATGTCAGGCATATCCATACCGGGGATAAAGCTGTCTTGAAAAGGATACGCCCTTATAAAAAATGGTTTTCCGATTCCATGAAATACATTGATAATGAAACAGCTGTCCTTGAAGAACTGAACCATCCCCGGTTCCCTGAAATATATGAAAAGGGTGTGTTTAAACAGACACCTTATTTCATTATGGAGAAGATGGATGGCAGGACGTTTGAAGATTTGATTTTTAAGGAAGGAAAAACCTATTCAGAAGAAGAATCTTTAGACTTAGGCATTCAATTGGTGAAATTGATCATGGTTATCCATAAGAGCGGCTATATACACAGGGATTTGAGGATCCCGAACATCTTGTGGGCTAGCGGAGTCATAAACATTATCGATTTCGGCCTTGCGTGCAGGATTCAAAGAGATAATCCGGAAGTTCCTCTTCTCCACAAGGAATATATGAGGGAAAAGACTGTAAAAAGTGATTTGTATGCACTGGGACATTTTCTGTTGTTCCTTCTGTATTCATCTTACGAGCCGGTTGAACAGAGACAAAGGAGTTGGGAGGAAGAACTGGACATCAGCCCGGATACAAGGGGATTAATTAAAAAACTTTTCAGGTGTGACGGTTCTTTTGAAAATGCTGAAGAAGCTTATATGGAACTAATGAAAATCAGATATAATAAGAAGATGATAAGGGAGGAATAGGCATGTCGTTTTTTAATAAAGTATTTGCATCTATTGGAATCGGTGCAGCAACAGTAGATACGAAGTTGGAAAAATCAAGTTATCAAGCAGGTGAAATGGCAAAAGGCGTTGTTGAAATCAAAGGGGGGAGTACTTCCCAGACGATCGATTCGATTTATCTCACTCTCTATACTACGTATATCCGTGAGTCGGATGATAAAAAATATACCGATTATGCTCCGATTCAAAAGGTTCAAATATCAGAACCATTCACAATCGGGGAAAATGAAAAGAGAGAAATCCCGTTTTCGTTCACTCTTCCATTTGAAACGCCAATCACATACGGCAATACAAGGGTGTGGGTGGCAACGGGTCTTGATATAAAAAATTCGGTGGATCCAAAAGATAAAGATTATATCGAAATCGTTCCCCATAACTTAATAAATGGCATTCTCCAATCTGTACAAGATCTTGGTTTCAGGATAAGGAAGGTCGAATGCGAACAGGCTCCCCGCCGATTCAGGGGAAGATATCCGTTCATTCAGGAGTTTGAATTCGTTCCAGTAAGCGGCGGTTATCAGCGCTCATTGGATGAAATCGAGCTGATGTTCCTTAATCAGTCTGAAGAACAGGCAGATGTGTTGATTGAAGTGGACCGCAGAGCAAGAGGGCTTGGGGGGTTCCTGGCTGAAGCACTCGAAATGGACGAATCAATGGTAAAGATGACGATCCGCTCAAGCGATCTGCCTCACTTATCTTCAAAGCTGAAAGAAGCCATCGACAAATTCATTTAGGACGTTTCGACAAAGGTTCTCATTTTTTTATGAAGGATTCGACAGCCCCTTTGTTTAATACTACTAATTACTACTTAACCGGAGGGGTGCTCATATGCTGTTACTTGAAAAAATCAAACGTCCCAGAATGCTGAGGTCAAATTATGACATCACTGTATTTCAAACTCCAAAATACGGGGAAGACAAGGGCTACCAGAAGGTGTACCGGATTTCAATAGAAGCGAATAATCATGAAGAGGCACTATATGAAACATTCAGGATTTTTAATGTACCCGATCTCTTGCCCTCAGATTACAAAGGCAGGTATATGGCAACCCGTGATGTCATTTTTATAGATGAGGGAAGAAGGGGTCATTTCTATTATCGATTGCAGCCAAACGGCTGGAAAAGGATCAACCGGATCCTTCTCCACTGATTGAAAAAAAAGGAAAGACGCCCGGAATGGAGTCTTTCCTTTTTTCATTATAGGTTGTGGCCGGGTCCGCTTTTCCTGTTAACCGTTGAATGTTCTTTCGCATGGGCATTGTGTTCGGCCTCGATTGCTTCTTTAGGAATGTGATTATTTTTCTTTGGCGAGTTTATTCTGTTTCGGTGCTTTTTACCCAAAAGGATCCCTCCGTGCTTTTTTAAGATTTTAGCCTTTCGGTTCTTGAAGAGTTAGGCTGAGTCCCCGAACGGGTGGAAGGGTTTGTTTCATTCGCATGCTGGACGGCCTGCTTAAGTTTCTTGCTCATTTTTTCCTTCGTCATGACCATACCTCCTTCCATCTATAGTTTTACCAGTCCTCCGCTTCCTATCCGTGAACCTCCGAAGCGTTGCATAAGCTCAAGAAAAGGATTACAATGGTACTTCAGTAAGTCTATAATAGGAGGAATTGTAAGATGAGTATACATATTAATGCCAAAGAAAATGAAATTGCAGAAACGGTCTTACTGCCGGGAGATCCGTTAAGGGCTAAATATATAGCAGAGACATTCTTGGAGAATCCTGTTTGTTATAACGAAGTTCGCAATATGTTTGGGTACACAGGAACGTATAAGGGAAAAAGAATCAGTGTACAGGGTACAGGAATGGGTGTCCCATCCATCTCCATTTATATCAACGAATTAATGCAAAGTTACAATGTGCAGAATTTGATTCGCGTAGGTACTTGCGGAGCAATCCAGAAGGATGTCAAAGTGCGTGATGTAATCCTTGCCATGACTTCTTCAACGGATTCACAAATGAACAAGTTGACCTTTAACGGCATCGACTATGCTCCGACTGCTGACTTCGATTTGCTGAAACGCGCATACGACAGCGGAGTAGAAAAAGGCCTTAGTCTGAAAGTGGGGAACGTATTCACGGCGGATATGTTCTATAACGATAATGCGGAACATGAAAAATGGGCTCAATATGGAATCCTTGCAATTGAAATGGAAACCTCGGCTCTTTATACATTGGCTGCAAAATATGGCCGCAACGCCCTTTCCGTATTGACAGTCAGCGACCACATCCTGACAGGTGAAGAAACGTCAGCCGAAGAGCGCCAAACGACTTTCAATGAAATGATTGAAGTGGCTCTCGAAGCAGCAATCAAGGAATAACTCTGAAAGATAACGCTTTCTTAAACTGCTTACTTATTTGGTAAGCAGTTTTATTATGCAATAATCTTGAATACAGTAGGATTATCCTATTACATGGCAGTAAATCCATGTTAATATGTAGTTTGTAACAATATAGAGAAACTAGGTGAAAGTATGAAGAAGGTCATACTGGTTATTGCCGGCTCCCTTGTCATATTGTCCGGGTGTCAGCAAGCACAAGAATGGACCCAGAATTTATTCGGTGAAAAACAGTCCGAAGAAACGAAGGACACAGAAGAAAACAGCAGCTCAGAGATGAATGAATCCCCGGAGGTAACTCCAGGTGAGGAGGATGAAGGTGAAGTCGCGGAGGAAGAGACAGTCCCGCCCGAACTTCAGTTGGAATCACAATTCTTCAATCAAGTGAAGGTAGTGGATGGCAAGCAGGTCATTCAGAACCCTGCTAATAAGCTTGTACTTGTGAATAAGGAATTTGCTCTCGGTGAGTACAAACCGGAAGATTTAGTGCGTCCGGAAGTTCCATTCGTTTTCGGAAACGAAGATCTGGAAAAGGCACATCTCCGTGAGGAAGCTGCAAAAGCCCTGGAGCAAATGTTTGCAGCTGCGAAATCAAAACAAATCTATCTCACAGCTATTTCAGGTTATCGTTCTTATGATTACCAGGAAATGCTCTTGAATCGTGAAATTGAGCAGTTCGGCAAAGAAAAGGCCGTCATGGCCGTTGCACCTCCTGGACAAAGTGAACATCAGTCCGGACTGGCAATGGACATCTCAAGCCAAAGCAATGATTTCCAAGTGAATATTGAATTTGCACAAACGAAAGAAGGCAAATGGCTGGCAGCCAATGCCCATAAATACGGATTTATCCTCCGCTACCCCGAAGATAAAGTCGATATTACACAATACCAGTATGAACCTTGGCATTTCAGATACGTAGGGAAAGACGCCGCCAAAGTCATATATGAAAATGACTGGTCACTTGAAGAATACTTTAAAAATGTAAAAGAAATATAAGTGAAAGGCAGGAAGCTATACGCTTCCTGTTTTTTTATTGCGTTAAAAGTTGCAGGGGAATTTGGGTCCCGCTGAAATAAAAAGACTTTTTCATCCCTTTTTCTCATAAACATCAATAATAAAAGAGTCTGTCCAACTGGACCTGATAGGGGGGAAGAGGGATGTTTAAAGGGTTTTATATTCTGGTAATAGGCAGCGTTCTCGTCGGTTTAGGGATTAACCTTTATTTCGTGCCCCATCACTTCCTGGACGGGGGCATGATCGGCATCGGGCTCATTTTCCACTATTGGTTTGGCTTTAAACCCGGACTCACCATCATTCTTTTAAGCATCCCGCTCTATTGTTTGGCTTTCATAAAGGACCGGCCGCTATTTTATAACAGTATCCACGGGTTATGGCTGTCCTCGTTTATGATTGATTTTTTTCACAGATGGAAAGATTTGCACATTCTTCCGCCGTTGTTAAGCGCTTTTATCGGAGGGGCGTTTGTCGGCATCGGGATCGGATTGATGCTCAGGGCTGATTCGGCAACCGGTGGTACGGATCTACTCGCTCAGTTAATCGGCAAAAGTTCAGGGTTCAACGTAGGAAAGCTGATTTTTGTTATCGACAGTGTGGTTCTTCTAATAGGATGGTCGATCATCGGGTTGGAATCATTTTTATATTCCCTGTTCGCAATAAGTACAGTAGGTTTTTTTACGACAATTTTGACACATCATAAGGATAGTGATGGATATTCCTTTCACTAAGTTATAAAAGCTGATAGAATAAAGAAGTTATCTGATTGTCCCATCTGGATGATCGCACTTACGGTTTTGATACATAGCAATGAAAGTGGTGAAAACCTTGGAACAGGATAAATCAACAGATCAATCAGTCACTCAAGAAGAAAATCAAACAAGTTATTTGAAAATAAAAAAGTTCAAATTTGTGATGCTTCTCTTTTTCCTTGTATTCGCGACAGCGGGAATTACAACCTTCGCATTGGCGTTCGGGGATGAAAAGGCAGTTAATGTAGGTGTCACAGAAAGATCCGAATTTAAAAAGCTTTATGAAGCATATGATAAATTAAATGAAAATTATTATAAGGATCTTAAGGATGAAACGCTCGTCAACGGAGCAATCAACGGCATGCTCGAGAGCGTGGGAGATCCTTATTCCGATTATATGAACGAGAAAGAAGCCAAAAAGTTTCAGGAAAGCATATCATCTTCTTTTGAAGGGATCGGTGCTGAAATTCAAGAGAAGGAAGGGTATGTTTCAATCGTTTCCCCAATCAAGGGATCGCCTGCTGAAAAAGCGGGACTGCAGCCCAATGATAAGATTTTGAAGGTCGATGGAAAAAGTATACAGGGTATGTCTGTTACCGAGGCGGTTCTTTTAATCCGCGGAGAGAAAGGCACGAAGGTAACATTGACCATTCAGCGTCCAGGTCAGGAAGAATCGATGGAAGTGACAATCACAAGGGACGAGATTCCGATTGAAACGGTATACGCAGAAATGAAAGATAACGGTGTCGCTGAAATCCAAATTACAAGCTTCTCTGAAAATACCTATAAAGAATTAGTGAATGCATTGAATGAAATGCAGGATAAAGGGATGAAAAAGCTTGTATTGGATCTGAGACAGAATCCTGGGGGCCTCTTGGATCAGGCAATCAAGATCTCAAACCTTTTTGTGCCCCAGGGAGAAGTACTCTTCCAAGTCGAAGACAACAACGGTAAAGTCGAAAAATATGTGGCAGAAGACGGACAAAAAGTGAAAGTCCCAACCGCGGTCCTGGTAGATGAAGGAAGTGCGAGTGCTTCAGAAATTCTGGCTTCCGCTGTAAGTGAGTCCAATAATATCCCGCTCGTCGGTACTAAAACGTTCGGAAAAGGGACTGTCCAGACCGCAGAAGAGTTTGAGGACGGTTCGAACATGAAATTCACCACGGCTAAATGGCTGACGCCAAAAGGGAATTGGATCCATGAAAAAGGAATCAAACCTGATTACGAAGTGAAGATGCCTGATTACGCGCAGCTTCCTTATATCAACCCTGATAAAGAGCTGAAAGAAAGTGACATGTCCGAAACAGTGAAGGCGGCAGAACAAATGTTGAATGCCCTCGAATTCAATCCGGGAAATGTTGACGGCTATTACGATGAAGATACGAAAGCCGCCGTACAGAAGTTCCAGGAAAAAAATGAACTGGATTCAACAGGCGTACTAAAAGGCGAAACAACCGTCAAACTGATGGACCAGCTCCGCCAAAAACTAAAAGAAAACGACCCTCAATTCAAAAAAGCGGTTGAGGTACTAAATAAACAATAATTTATTTAACCTCTTGGATCTTAATTGACGGGTATACTTCAGGGTACAACTAATTAAATATCAAATAAAAACGCACTGTATTTCACATTGAAATTGACAGTGCGTTTTTATTTTTATAAAAGATGTGTACAAGATTGTTGAAGAAGATCTTTATTTTAATCATTAAACTAAGAGGGTTAATGATTTTTTAATTGAATATGAATTATTAATAGACGGGAAAGACACTATAGAGTTTAAGCTTCGATACTAATAATTGAACCACTTTTTGTGAAATGATATTCATCTTTTACTTATAAGTAAAAAATGTTTCTCGTGACAGTATGAGCACTTAAATAGGAGGTATCAGATGACAAGTAGATTCTCGGTAATGAATTTTGAAATAATAACTGAACGGCTTTACATGAATATATGGGAGGAATCAGATGCATCTTGGTATAGGAAACTTGTTGGGGAACGTGGAGTTGATAAGCTGACTCTTGAAGATGCTCGCAAACATGTTATCAGTTTACGCGATAGAGCACTGGAAAGTGGTATAGGTGCACTTACAATCCGACGCAAAGATGAAGGAGATATAATTGGATATTGTGGATTGATTATTGGTCGTTCTACTATAGAGGAGCCGGAAATTGCTTATGAACTGTTTAAAAGAGTCCACGGAAAAGGTTATGCAACGGAAGCTGCATCAGCAATTATAGAAGCTGCGGCCGCTACTGGGCGGCAACGTCTGTGGGCAACTGTGGGATCTTGGAATATTGCTTCCTTTCGAGTTCTTGAAAAGATTGGTTTCATACGCCACCATAGTACCTGGAAAGATAATGGAGAAGAAGTTGTTTGGAACATGCGTGATCTATAGATATAAAAGATTTATTTTGCGACATAAACATATTCGACAAAGTATTCCACTATTGCTTGCGTTAATGGGTAGAAAGCTTTAAAAAAAGCGGCTTGGATAAAAAGTGTTTATAGACTATGTAAAAACCGAAATAATTTGTTTGTTCAAGTGTATAGTTAGTTTTAGCTCTCCCCAGCGGTTGATTGTAGTGCAAGACGAAGACTCCTAACCGAAAAGCGGAAGGGCTTTGCCCAGAGGCGTGTGGCATAAGACGAAGCGGCCACGAAGGCGTATTTTGCCTTCTTGGTCGGTTTGACTTATGACATGTGCCTCTAAGCCCTGCAGTTGGACAATAGAAAAGCGGAGGCTGCTTGCTCAGCCCTGACAAGCATAAGATGAATGGGCCGGAAAGGCGTTTTTTGCCTTTTGGTCCATTTAGCTTATGACCTCGAGGGGCTAGCCGCCGGAGCTGGACAGGATGAGGCTCACGGGCTACCCACGGAAAGCGAAGTCTTGCACGGACATTAGCGGTATTATAACCTATACTGAAATTATTCCTATTTAAATGACGAATTTCCCCCCGCCTTTCTCGAAAGAAAAATACGATATTTCCGTTGAGAATATGCCTTTATTTTTGAGGACTTTCCCTCGCACATAACCACGAAAGACATTCCCATAAGTTTTTTCTTTGAACACACATTTCCCTCACACTTACTTGTATAGAAGAATTCCCTAAGACCAACAATGATGATAACAAAGTATGAGGTGATCGAAATGTTTAGAAAATGGACCGCCATTCCCATCGTATTGTTAATTACATTCATCATATATGCAACGACGAATACGTCCACGCAGCCTTCCGAAATGACTGAAATTCAAAAGCAAGCAGATGTAAAAAGCGCAAAAGAAACGGAGAAAACAAATACCATCTTTCCAATAAGTAAAGAAGAGGCAGGCAAACCCATCAATGTGCTTGTAGTCGGATCTGATCAAAGAAAAAATGAAGCAGAGAGGGCAGACGTGCTGATGGTCGCTCAATATGTACCCAATCATCCAACACTAAAACTCATCTCGATTATGAGGGACACCTATGTGGATATCCCTGGATACGGTAAAAGTAAAATAAATCATGCCTATGCGTGGGGCGGCAATGAACTTGTAAAGAAATCACTGAAACAAAATTTTGATCTCGAAATTAATCACACCGTGAATCTTAACTTTCAAGATTTTATAAATATCATGGGAATCATTTTCCCCGAAGGTGTTCAGGTTCCCATAACCGAGGGGATGATCAGTCATTGGAAGTGGGATAAACAACCGGGCATGCAGAAGCTTAAGGGTGGAGAAATACTTCAATATGTTCGTTACCGCGGGGATGTATCCAGTGATTTCGGGAGGGTGGAAAGACAGCAGGAAATCATTGAACTTGCTGAAAAAAATATAATGGAGCAGTTGAAATCAGGAAAGGGTATTCCCACTGCGATCGAGTTGATGCGTGATGGTTTTAAAAACGTCGAGACAACATTTTCGATTGACCAGGTTATGAAGCACGGACTATCTTTTCTGTTTCATCCGATCGACTCCGTCGAAACCATAAGGATCCCGGTGGAAGGCAGCTACCAAAGCATCTCGAAACCTGGTGCGGGAGATGTTTTGGAAATGGATGAAACCACCAATATCCAGGCCCTGAGAGAGTTTAGTCACTAATGCAAGGGTGGATCAGGGAGGGAAGTTATCAGCGGAGTCGAGATCCAGGAAGTTCTCGATACGTTTCATTTTTCGTCCAATCAATTGATTTAAATAGTTCTTATACTTTTCATCTTCAGATTGATCATATTCATATTGAAGTATTTTTAAGTGTTCCAAGTGTTCTTGGAGGGAGCGTTCCTCACTGTCCGAACCGCCGGATTGCACTTTTCTTAGTATGACATCTACCAATTTATCATTTGTGGCTTCAATTGTTTTGGTACCCTGCCGCACATAAATAGCTCCGTAACGCAGCTCTCCTCTCGTTACAATTGAAGTGTAAGGGACGTATCTGGGGTCGTAATCAATGATCAGCACCTGAAACCGTTTCATATTTAAAAAGGGATGGATATTACCGGTGAAAATAAAATCTTCCGTTCTATATCGAAGATACTTTGGAAGAAGGTGCTGAAGTTTATTATCAACATCCGCCTTGTCAAGAAACTCTTCCTCAGATAACCCCTTTAACTTTAATGAACCATCATCATATTGCATGACCCCGATGATGATGCAGCCGCCTCCTGAATTGGAAATGGCCAGGACATGTTTTGCAAGTTTAGAGACTTCAATCCAGTCGGATTTGAAATCAACATAATCAGTTTCCCCAGTGTTGAGGAGCAGCAGGTCTTTCAGTGTTTCATGGGAAGGGTTCTTCAGGAAATCCCGCAGCTTTATGGGTACAATTTTTTCATAGAACAAAGAAATCCCCACCCTTCGATTAGGAGTTAATGCAGACTGGACATTTCACTTTCTACTATTATATAGCTTTCCGGTGTGCCGTTAGAACAATCAGTTCAATGTCATTGTATTTGGGTCATGTTTTATATAAAATGGAGGGATGTAGATTGCAGTAAAAGTGGGGAGGAACAATGGTGAAGAAAGAAGTATATATCTTATCCGGGTTTCTTGGAAGTGGAAAAACAACATTATTGAAACATGTACTTCAGGCGTTAAAAGATGAAAATAAAAAACCCGCTGTTTTGATGAATGAACTGGGAAGCGTGTCGATTGACAGTGATGCCGTGGAGGAAGATACATCCATGAGAGAACTTCTGGACGGATGTATCTGCTGTACCATTTCAGATAAACTGGAAGCACAGTTACAGGATCTTCTGGTCAACGAACAATTTGATGTGCTGATAATTGAAACAACAGGAGCCGCACACCCCGTCGAAGTAGTGGATTCCATCCTGTCCCCATTATTTGCTGACAGGTTTGAGTTCAAAGGGATCATAACGGTAGTGGACGGCAAGCAATGGAAGGAACGTTCACAATTCAGTCCTTCAGTATTGCACCTTATGAGGGAACAGATCCGACATGCACAGTTTATCATTGCGAATAAAATGGATCTCCTGACTGAAATGGAGCAGGGAATGTTCATTTACGAATTACAACAGCTTAATAACCGGGCTAAAGTATATATGACCAACTATGCGAAAGTCTCGATGAAAGATATCTTTTCAGCGGCACCCGAAATAGAAATGGAGGGTTATGACAAGGCATCAATAGGCAAGCATCTTTCCCTGCAGGCGGTGGTTTACACGTTCAAAGGGGAAATAGATGGAGAAGAGTTTGAGGAGTGGGTTAGAAAGCAGCCCGATACCATCTACAGAATGAAAGGATATATCCCGCTCAAAGGAAAAAAATATCCGGCGATGTTTCAATATTCATATGGGATGCCCCTGTTTATGCAGGCTGATATGAAATACAAAACCAATTTTGTGATAATCGGTGAAGAATTATCTAAATCAGATATTTTACAGTCACTCCAAGCGATAGATCACATTCAAAAAAAATGAAAGGGGCCGGCCGCTATGCGGCTGCCCCTTACATCTTAATGATTGCTTTCCCCGAACTTCTTGAAAGTCATTTCATCTTCCACAAGTCCGCATGCGGCACATTGTACCTTTAATTCAGGTCCGTTATAGGCAAGATGAAAAGGATCAAGATGACCTTCCTCATATTGCTGGACAACTTGTCCTGACTGGGGATCCAGTTTCACGCTTTGCGGAACTTGCTGGATGATATTGAACCTAGTGCGGTTCGTCCGGCAATTCGGACAACGATATGGTGTAGTCATAACAATCACCTTTCTTTGTTTTTTTCTAGTATGTTCAATTGGATAATATTTATGTAAAGGAGTATGAACATGAATACTGCTGCCTATCAAGTTTTACTCAAAGAGTACAGTTCCGTTTGGAAAAACAGGGATTTATTTGATGAAAATCAGTCGCCGGAACAAATCCTGAAAGAAGCCATCAAACGCGAGCTCCTTGACCAAAACAGCCACCCGCGTGTCAGGAAGCCGATATCAGAAAAATACATATCCGCTTCCAAACGTATTCTCGAATCCGGCTTATCATCGGAGTCTAAGGTGGAACTGCTTGATCTACACATACAAATGATCGATCAACTGAAAGGGTAATCATCTGCAGATCCTTTAAATTCAGATTATTTCGTTTCGAGACTTTTTTCTTTTCTTCATACCCTTGAAGGTATATAATACAACATAGATTATTGAAAAAAGGATGATGCAGAATGCTTCTGTTTATTACTTTAGCTATATTCAGCGTTCTTATATATATGGTGTACTATCGTTATGCACCCGTTCGTGTCAAAGAAATGAGCGATAAGGAACTGCGTGACTGCCATATTATACTCGACGTCCGGGATTATCAGGATTCATATAAATCAAACTGCAACCAGGCGCTGGCCATCCCTTGCGGCTACTTAAAGCGTTATTATCATGAGATTCCACAAGGACCGCTTGTCGTGATCGGCAGTTCTTCTGTCGAGTGCAATGTGAGTGTGAGACAATTAAAAAGTTTAGGATTCAATGTAGTGGGATATATAAGTGCAGTAAGGAAACAACCATGCAAGGAAAGCTTGTCTATGGGATGAAATACCCTGTGTATTTGAAACGGTTTTGTAATATCCGTTACAAAAGGACCTGCTTTTTTTGGGTGTCAACATTGATTTTTCGGTAAATTTTAGAGCTGTGAGACAAAATATTCATTTGCCGGAAATGTAAGTTAATCTAGTGATTCCTTTATTTATAATAGATTTCGAGTTTGATGGATGAATTGTTTTTCAAAACTGAACAATTCAAACACAATTACCATTTCCTCCCGTAAATGTAACAGAAAAAGGGTGTTATGATGAATGTGCAGCAAGAAAACAACACATTCATTAAGGAGGAATTCATCTTTATGAACAAGAAAAAAATGTTATCAGCAGCAACAGCATTAACATTATTAGCATCACCGCTCGCAGCAGGAAGTGCAGATGCTGCAAGTCCGGAGCAAGTAAAAACGAAGGTACAGACTCTTCAATTAAACGGTAATCAAGAAGATTTAAATAAATATATCCAAGACATCCTATCAAAATATGGAGTCGATGGTCAGAATATCAATCTACAAGGCCAAAATATCAATCTGCAAGATTGTGTGAATGGCCAGGTTCCACAACAACAGGGTCAAAAAGCTGAAGCCCCTGCCCCGCAAGAGGCACCAAAAGCTGAAGCTCCTGCACCAGAGCAGCAAGCACCTAAAGCTGAAGCACCAGAAGCAGCTGCCCCTGCGCCTCAAGAACAACAGGCACAGCCGCAAGCTGAGCAAAAGCAGCAAGCTGAACCAACGGCAGAAACTGGCCAGTTGAGTGAGTATGAACAAAAAGTGGTTGAATTGACTAACCAGGAACGTGCAAAACAAGGTCTTCCTGCCCTTGAAGTGGATGCTGAACTAAGTAAAGTAGCAAAAGAAAAATCCCGCGATATGCAGGCAAACAACTACTTTTCTCATGACAGCCCGACTTATGGTTCTCCATTTGATATGATGAAGCAATTCGGTATCGAATATTCATCTGCAGGAGAGAACATTGCAATGGGTCAGCCTACTCCAGAAGAAGTAGTACAAGCTTGGATGAACAGTGAAGGCCACCGTAAAAACATCATGAATTCAAACTACACTCACATTGGTGTGGGGTACGTTGAAGACGGTCATTACTGGACACAGCAATTCATTTCTAAATAAGGATCAACAACCTGAGCAGCCTCTTATCAAGGGGCTGCTTTTTCTTTTCGTCAAGACCGATTAAATAAATATTGATGTACGGAAAAACAGAGTCAGCTAATAGTTGCATTTCATCGCAATGATTCTTAGTATGGTAATATAAAGACTTTGTGGAGTGGATTTTGGTGAACAATGATAAATCAGTTCTTATAACGGGAGGCGCTAAGGGATTAGGCAGCCGGACCGCAATAGAATTTTCGAAAAACGGTTATAAAGTATTCATAAATTATCGACAGGATGAAGTCCATGCAAATGATTTTGCAAGGCAATTAATGAACACTTACGGGAATGAAGTTTTTTCCGTCAAGGGTGACGTCTCAGATCCTGAAGAGTGCAGGAACATGACGGAGCTTATCAATCAGGAATCAGGCGGTATAGATGTCTTGATCCACAATGCCGGCCCCTATGTAAAGGAGCGAAAAACATTTGATGAGTATTCGCCTGATGAATGGAATTACATAGTTAATGGGAATTTGAACAGCGTATTTTACCTGACCCGGTTGTTGATACCTCAAATGAGGGAAAATAAGTGGGGCAGGATCATTACATTTGGTTACGACCGTGTGGAAACTTCCCCGGGCTGGATATACAGATCTGCTTTTGCGGCAGCCAAGGCAGGACTGGCTTCTTTCACAAAAACAATTTCAATCGAGGAAGCTCATAATGGGATCACGGCCAATATGGTCTGTCCCGGCGATATTGTCGGTGATTGGAAAGAGGATGAAATCGAACATGCCCAGAGAGAAAAAGATGCTTCCACTCCCGTCGGCCGTCCAGGTACTGGTGAAGACCTGGCAAGGGTCGTTGAATTCCTTTGCCGGGAAGAATCTGATTTCATTACAGGTGCGATCATCCCGGTAACCGGGGGAAAAGACGTTCTCGGGAAAATATTCCATAAATAAAAGAGATTCGCTCCATAACGGGCGAATCTCTTTTTTAAGCTTTTTCTTTCACATATTCCTTTTTGAATCTATTTTGAATAAGAAGCAATCTGCCTGAAAGGGTCACTGCACCTGCAGTCAAGCCCGAAGTCAGGCCAAGCCAGTATCCATAAGGACCGAAATCCGTATAATTGGCCAGCAGGTAACCGAGCGGCAATCCGATCACCCAATAAGAAACCAATGCCATGATAAACGTGATATTTACATCCTTATATCCCCTGAGAGCACCCTGTACCGGTGCCTGAACCGCGTCGGAAAGCTGAAAGAACACAGCGTATAAAAGGAAATGACCAATGAGTTCAAGTACATGGGAGTCATCTGTATATAGGTACGATATTTCAATACGGAAAGCATAAAGAATCAATCCGTAAATCACAGCCAGTATTAGAGCGATCAAAACGCCCATCCAGCTGTATATCTTTGCGTCTTTAAGTCTTTTGGCACCCACTTCAAAGCCCACGACAATGGTCAGGGCCATGGAGATGCTTAAAGGAATCATATAAAGGAAGGATGCAAAATTCAGCGCTGCCTGGTGAGCCGCGATGACTGCGGTTGTATATTCACTCATCAATAACGTGACAGCCGAAAAGATACTTACTTCAAAAAAGATCGACAAGCCGATCGGGACACCGATCTTGAAGATTTCTTTCCATTTTGTGAAGCTTGGTTTTTGAATCGCCCTAAAGATGAAGAACTCCCGGAAAGGACTTTTCGTATGAATCACCCAGAATGCAACGATCGTGATGATCCAATAGGTGATGGCTGAAGCATAGCCTGCCCCGATTCCGCCATGTTCCGGGAGCCCAAGTTTCCCGAATATAAAAACATAATTCAATACAACATTTATAGGGAGTGATAATAAGGTGATGAACATCGTCACTCTTGTCAGACCGAGTGCATCGATGAAGGACCTTAAAACATTGTAGACGAATAAGGGGACCATTCCGAATGATAAAGCAATCAAATACTCTCTTGCGACCCTGTGAACATCCTCTTCTAAATCCATGCCTGCAAGGATCGGATCCATGACGGCCGATCCGATTATGAGGACGATCAAGGACAGGAATATGGCAGCATACACACCCTGAAATACGGTGTATGGGACTTCCTTCTTCTTGCCTCCGCCGATCAGTTGGGCAACAATCGGGGTCACGGCCAGGAGAATCCCGCTCAGACCGGTGAATACCGGTACCCAGAGGGATGAACCGATGGCAACCCCGGCGAGATCCGTCGGAGAATATTGTCCGGACATGATCGTATCAAAAAAATTCATCGCAAACATGCCGAGTTGGGTGACAAGGATAGGGACAAGGATGATGGATAGCTGTCCCAGTTTTCCTTTTATATTGTATGTCTGTTTCATTAAGTGTCTCCTTAGTCAATTTCTTTACGACAGCTGAAGTAGTATTTCTTGATAAACCTTAAATACACTATCATAATGTACCATAATTCCTGGAACACGAGTAACTCCAAATTCCCCAGTGTATGAAACTTTATAGAGGGTATTAAAGGAAATGGATGATTCATTGTTCTATCCGCTGCGAATTTTTGATAAAGTGTATAATGATAGTTTAAAATGATACCGATTATATTGAGATAGGAGTACATATATATGAACAAGCATATTTTATTTACGGGCGGCGGTTCTGCCGGCCACGTTACAGTGAACACAGCTTTGATTCCTCATTTTGAAAAAGAAGGTTGGAGAATTACCTACATAGGTTCGGAAGAAGGGATCGAGAAGGAGATCATCACGGATCAGTTCCCTCACATCCCTTACAAAAGTATATCGAGCGGTAAACTCCGCCGGTATTTCTCGTGGAAGAATTTCACCGATCCCTTCAGGGTAATGAAGGGGGTAATGGAAGCTTTGTCAGTCATCAGAAAAACAAAACCAGATATCATCTTTTCAAAAGGCGGTTTTGTTTCGGTCCCGGTGGTAATGGCCGCAAAAATGGCAAAAGTGCCGGTAGCTATCCACGAATCTGATGTCACGCCGGGTCTGGCAAATAAATTGGCCGTTCCTTTCGCTACAAAGATTTTCACCACTTTTCCTGAAACAGTGAAGACACTCCCTGCGGAAAAGTCGTTATGTGCCGGTGCCATCATTCGTGAGGAATTGTTCAAAGGTGATGCGTCGGAAGGAAAGAGACTTTCAGGATTTTATAATGATAAGCCTGTGCTGATGATCATGGGAGGAAGTCTTGGGGCAAGAAAAATCAATGAAGCGGTAAGAGCGAATCTCGATGAACTTTCTTTAAAGTTCCAGATCATCCATATATGCGGGAAAGGGAATATCGAAGAGCAATACAAACAAAAAGGCTACAGGCAGTATGAATTCATAAAAGCAGACCTCCCGCATTATCTGGCCATGACAGACTATGTCATTTCACGAGCCGGGTCCAACTCCATTTTTGAATTTCTGGCGTTGAAAAAACCTATGCTCCTGATCCCGCTCTCAAGGGAAGCGAGCAGGGGAGACCAAATCCTTAATGCAAACAGCTTTGTGAAGCATGGCTATGCCCTTTCATTGGAAGAAGAAGAGTTGAACGAAGAAAGCTTCTTATCCAAAGTCAAGGAATTGGAAACAAACAGTGATACAATGATCAGTAATATGGAAAGAGGAGAAAAAGCATATACCATTCAAGACATGTATGAGGAACTTTCATCAATGGCGCGTTAGAAAGTCATTTGCCTGCCCTTCAAGCATATAGTATACAAATGGTTGAAGGGGAGAAGTGAGATGGCATATCAGTTTTCAAAAGGATGGTACCTGCAAGAGCTTAAAAAAATGGGAATCAATCATCATCCAATCGAAAAGAGAAAATTGGAAAACTATAAAACGTTTGTTGTCCGGAATTTGTATTTTGAGAAAATCGCCAAAAAGAAGTAATGAAAATAAATATAAGAACTGAACGCAGGGGTGCTTGTCTGGAATTTTCAGATAGGCCGTGTGTTCAGTTCTTTTTTTATGAACAACCCACATCTCGGAACGTATAGAACTTTTTCAGTTGGTTATCATAATGTTTCCTGTTTTGATTAGGAAAAACTTTTTTCACCTTCTTTCATTTAATTTTCATGTTAACGGATTATATTAACTGTATTAACGAATCCAGAGGTAAGCATATGACAACAAAATCCAGACAAATCACCCGCTCTTCTTTTTTTAGCCAATACGATTCCAAACCCAAGGGAACGAAAGTCGATACTCCTTTATCTGGCCGGCAGCATTATTTTGGCGGGTGCAGGTATCCTCCTCATTTCATTTTATAGGGATGTCCTTATGGGGATGGATGAAGAATCCTACGAAGAATTCCTCGAACAATTCGGGTCCGCTGCAAGAATTGTATATTTTGCCGTCCTCAGCATCTTTCCTGTTTTCTTATTGCTGAAGTGGAAGGGCTTGAAGAGGATGAAAAGGGGAAGTATTAAATTTAAGTGCATCATCCAATATACATGGAAGCTGTTGAGGAAATGGCATGTCCCGCTTGCACTGCTCGCTTCTGCAGGTGTTGTGCTGCACGGGTGTTTGGCATTAACCAGAGATTTTCAATGGTATTTCACGAACACGACAGGAACCCTCTCGAGTATCATTCTCTTCTTCCTTATGATAATGGGCTTTAAGCGCTTTAAAAGGAAGGATAAAAGCTGGCATCTTAAACTTGCCATAACGTTTACAGTACTGTTTATGATCCATGCTTCATTTTGACAACCATATAATAAAAGCGGGTGGGACAAGAGTATTGTAAAGTAAGTAAAACCCGAACCAATTTGCCTTAAAATTGGCAAATTGGTTCGGGTTTTTTAGTCTTATATTTAGTATTGAATCTATCCAGCGGTTGATTGGAGTGCAAGACGAAGACTCCTGCGGGAAAAGTAGCTTATGTGAGACCCCGCAGGAGCGCAAGCGACGAGGAGGCTCACGGGCTACCCGCGGAAAGCGAAGTCTTGCATGGAAATCAATAGCGGTGTTTAGAGCATATAACTATAATATTCGTCTTAAGACAGTGTAAGTAGCGTTTTGTTCAGCTGCTTTTTCTTCTTCTTACGCCTCAAGCGCCTGCTCTTCCTCGGCAGATTGCTGAAGCTGATATAAATAAAGTGTGTAAAGATCTTTAGGGATTTCATATAAATCATAAACCTCTTCCTGAGCATTTAATTGATCATAAAGAGATTTCCTCGATTCATTCGCTTTGACGACATAAGGGAGTTTTTCCGCAGCCTTTTGGGAGCGGGTATTCACCTTTCGGATCCTCATGAAAATGGTTTCCATGCCCAGTTCAAAGAAAAGCTCGGAAAAGAATGCATCCTTTGCAGGCTGATTATACCCCTTGCCGTGATACGGCTTGCCAATCCATGTTCCAAGGAAGCCTGCGTTTTCCTGGATATCGAATAAATTAATCGTGCCGATGGCATTGCCCCATTCATCCAAAATGGTCCTGGAAATCAATTCGCCGCGTTCTTCAGCTTCTATCGTTTGTTTTGACAAGAATAGAAATTCTTCATAGGAATACGCTTTTTGACGCACAAAAGGGAAGACATCCGGGTGCACCATCAGGTCATAAAGAGTATGACACTCATGTAATTCACGTTTCTTGATCATAGTAGACCCTCCTTGAGGGCAGTCTTCATGCGTACGAATCCACCCTCGAAATTTTTAAAAGTTAACTAAAAAATTTCGGGGTGGGAATCGAACCCACTAAGACCAGTCAAGAAACTGGTGGCGCACCTTTTGCCTTCCCTCCATTACAATCGCTCTATTATAAATAGATCGCGCTTAAGAACAATGTAATCGGAAATATATATCCTTCTGTATCATATATGAATTTTTTCAAAAAGGGAATAGGGAAAATGATGAATTTCGCTAAAAATTTTTAACAAATTTCTACAAATTCTGATATGCGATTTCTCCATTCACCACGGTCATGACAGGCTTTGCCATGAAGTGGAAAGGATGGTGGCTCCAAATGACCAAATCTGCATCTTTGCCGGCCTCAAGAGAGCCGATCCTATCATCGACGCCGAGGTTTCTGGCTGGCGAAATCGTTATCCCTTCCAATGCTTTCTGCTCATCGAGACCTTCACGAACAGCAATTGCTGCACACATATTCAGGTACTGGATAGGGGTATAAGGGTGGTCGGTGGTAATGGATACCCCCACACCGGCTCCGGTCAATTTTTGATACGTGATCCAGCTCTTGTTTTTCAATTCGACTTTAGACCGGCGGGTAAAAGTCGGCCCGACCGATACCATCAGGTTTTTCCCTTTTAATTCATCGGCGATAAGATGCCCCTCTGTACAATGTTCGATCCGCAAGTCGAGATTGAATTCTTCCGCAAAGCGGATGGCCGACAGGATGTCGTCCGCCCGGTGGGCATGTATCCTTACAGGAATTTCTCTTTTCAATGCGGAAACGAGGGGAGCCACTCTCAGTTCTTCTGGCTGGTCACAATATTTAGCTGAAAAGAAAGCTTCCCTCAGCATGCCCATGATACCCATCCGGGTGATCGAATCATTATTCCCGTTACTGTGTATCCGTTTCGGATTTTCCCCCAAAGCCAATTTCAATCCCGACGTTTCCTTGATCATCATCGAACGGATGGAGGATCCGTGTGTCTTGATGACAGAGGTCGTTCCGCCGATTACATTGGCACTCCCCGGCATTACGTTCACGGCAGTGACCCCGTACTTCAGTGCATCCGTAAATCCTGGATCGAGCGGGTAGACGCCATCGAAGGCACGGATGTGGGGAGTCATGGGTTCGATTGTTTCATTCGCATCATTACCTGCCCATCCAGTTCCTTCATCGTATAACCCAAGGTGGGTATGAGAATCGATGAACCCTGGAAATACGTATTTCCCCCGGCAGTCAATCACTTTGATATTCGGAGGCACATCGATGTTATGATTGTAGATTTGCTTGATTTTCCCATCTGAAATGTAAATGGAACCATTTGCGATCGGCTGGGAAGTGACCGGATAGATGACGGCGTTTACTAATAGTATGGAATTCATAGCTAATCCTTTCATTTTCCGAGTGGTATATTACTCCTATTTTAATCAATTTTCCCTAAAAAAAGAAGTCATGCCTTCTTTTTATTTTGAATAAATGAGTAGAGCAGATACACACTTGTGGCTGCGATGGCAATGAAGCTGAGAGGCTTTATGTATCTGACCCCGATTACTTCGATATGTTCCCAGTGGGTTCCAAGTTCCATTCCAATGACCATGAATAACAGTGTCCATGGAAGCATGGCTGCAAATGTATACAGAGTGAAAGCAGGCAGGGACATACGACTTATTCCGGCCGGGATGCTGATTGCATGGCGCACTACCGGAATGAACCTCGCAGTGAAAATGACGATGGTGCCATAACGCTCGAACCATGATTCCGCTGATTCGATATGCTTTTCAGATATAAACAAATACTTCCCGTATTTCTTGAAAAATGGCCTGCCGCCGTAATACCCAAGCCAGTAAAGAAAGAGCTGGGCAACAGTTCCGCCGATCACCCCTGCCATAAAAGCCCCTATAAAAGAGAATTTTCCCGAACTGACCATAAAGCCCGCATAACTTAAAACAAGCTCGCTTGGAATCACTTCGATCATGAGGGCAAGTGCGACTCCTATATATCCCAAATCCGTTAACATTGTCAAAATATTGGTCAACCACTCGTGATTCATCCCATACCTCCTACATGACTCCTGAGAATTGCAGAACGAGAATCAGGATTCCCAATGCCCATACATAATAAGAAAATATTTTTAAAGAATGCTTTTTTAAAAAATTCACCATCGAAACAATGGCGAGGTACCCGAAGACAGCTGCGGTAACCGTACCAACCGCAAGGCTTGAAAACGAAATCGCCTCCACATGGCCGCTCATCATTTCCTTGCCTTGAAAGACAATTCCACCGAGAATCGCCGGTGTTGAGAGAAGGAATGAGAAATAAGCAGCCGTTTCCCTGTCGAGTTTCCGGAAAAGCCCCGCTGCTATGGTAAGCCCGGAACGGGATAAGGCGGGGAAAATGGCCGCCGCCTGAAAGCTTCCGATCACAAGGGCATCCGTATAGCTGATATCATCCAGTTTCTTATGACCGTTCTTCACACCATCCGCCATGAACATGATCAATCCAGTAGCCAGAAATTCCCATCCGATCGTAGAACCGCTTTTCGATATAGAGTCGAAAAAATCTTCAAACGACAAGCCGACGATCACAGCAGGGATTGTTCCGATTACAAGGATCCAAGTCAGTTTACTGAAAGGATGCCTGATCATGTGGAGAAGTTCTTTCTGATAAAAAACAAGCACCGCCACCAGAGTCCCGATATGCAGCATCGTATCAAGGAACAACCCTGCTTCTTCAAGACCAAAGGCGAACCTTCCCAGAAAAAGATGTCCGGTGCTTGAAATCGGAAGAAACTCGGTCAATCCCTGAATGATTCCGAGCACAAAAGCTTCAAATTTATCCATTTTGGCATCGAACCTTTCATTTGAAATACGTTGGACAAACCACCTCACTTAACGTATATTCAAAAGCTGAGCATTTCATGAAAAAGATCGCCATATGATGAAACTTTTATAAAGGGAAAACGTAACTATAGATGAGGCATTTATAATCATTAAAAAGGAGGGAATAAGATGCCCTCGAAAGACGAAAGATTATTGGCAGCACTCATTTATGTAATAAGCTTTTTCACAGTCTTCATTGGACCGATCATCCTATGGCTCTGGAAAAGAGATGACTCCGAATTCATTGATTACCACGGGAAAGAATACCTTAACTTCCTCATTTCCTATACAATCTACGGAATCGTCAGTTCCATACTCGTGATCGTACTGATCGGACTCGTCCTTGCCCCTATCGTAGGAATCCTGGCCCTGATCTTCACAATCCTGGCCGCCATCAAAGCCTACCAAGGAGAAACCTACCGAATCCCCACAGTCATACATTTTATTAAGTAGGTTGTTTGGTTTCAGATTGAATAAATTTGAGTAGGTAATGGATTTAGCATCGTCCGGACTCTTTGCTTATGGGAGAAATGAGAATGGTTATTTCCAACACACTAGCTGTTGATTGGAGTGCAAGGCGGAGACTCCAACCAGAAAAGCGGAAGGGCTTTGCTCAGAGGCGTGTGGCATAAGACGAATCGGCCTGGAAGGCGTTCTTTGCCTTCTTGGTCGGTTTGGCTTATGACATGTGCCTCTAAGCCCTGGAGCTGGACAGATCCTCCTCCTTAATATGGAAGGGAGGCTCACGGGTCACCCGCGGAAAGCGAAGACTTGCACGGAAATCAACAGCGGAATAAGAAGGCAAAATTAATTTTCTTAGAGCTCACGGGCACAAATCTGTGAGCTCTTACCCATTTATCTGGAATTCTATTGACAATTACAACCTAAACTTGATAGTTTATATAAAAATAACTTCTCAGATACATAATTTGATAGACCCCAAGGCTTAAGGAAGAAGGGAAGAAAAACATGACACGGATCGATAACAAAGAAAGACTGCTCAGACTCATGACCATCTTCAGCCAGGAAACAGACGAAGACCATGAACTCAATCTCGATGAAATCATACACCGTTTCCGACAAATTTACGGTCCTGACGTAAAGCTGAATAAAAACTCCTTGAAAGATGACATCAATCACCTTATCAATCACTCATTCGATGTCACCATCAATCAGGAAAAAGACGGGCTTCCAAAATACTACAGTCATCAATATCGCCTGTTCGAATTATACGAACTCCGCATGCTGGTCGACGCCGTAGTATCCGCAAAATTCATTACAAAACAAGAAACACGTCAGCTGATCGGTAAAATCAGAAAATTGACCAGCAACCACCAGGGAAAAATGCTTCAAAATGAAATTCAAGTCGATTCTTCAATAAAAAGTGAAAGCCCCTATATCAGATTGGCGATTCACGATCTTCACCAGGCCATCTCAGAACGCCGTGTCATCACCTTTCAGTACGGCCGGTATGACATTGACAAGAATTTTAATCTGAGCCACGAAGGCAGCCTTTACAAAGTAAAGCCATATGCACTTACGTGGGCAAATGATTTCTATTACTTGATAGCCTACTATTATGAGGCGGGCGAAATCCGCCATTATCGGGTAGATCGTCTGCGAAATGTATCCATCCTGGAGGAATCATTTCCATACGAATCATTTGATGTTTCTAAGTATGTTCAATCCACTTTTCATATGTTTGCCGGCGATGAAGAGTGGATCAAAGTTAAATTCCATAACGGCTTGATCAATGTGATCATTGATAAATTCGGCAAGGAAGCAGACATCCGTAAGTATGATGATGATCATTTCATCTTATCAACTAAAGCAAGAATCAGCGGCGGACTCGTCAACTGGATACTGAACTTCGGCTCCAAAGCAAGAGTGATTTCACCCCCCTCACTGCTCCAAACAGTCAAAGAAGAAGTAACCAATATGAACAAACTATATGGGAACTAAAAAATCCTGCATCCCGCTAGCGTGTTCAGATTTCAAATATAAAAACTAAATTGCACATCAATTAGCAGTCCGATTCGTAACTGAATTAGACTGCTTCTTTTTGTTGATATATATAGGGATAAATAAAACATACGGAAAATTCCCAATGAATGAACCCTTTTTAATTGGAGGGTTTATTCACAAGCTAATTGTTATACCGATTAGTGGCAGCAAATGTTTTATAACCAGCAGGAGGCGGTGTTGATATTTGAGAGGCAGATAAATTGTGAATAATTTCTGATTGCTATTTCTTTAATAAGGGGAGTGTTTTCTGTTATCCTGCTGAATCGGAGTATGTTCGGGGGGATATAACGGGAATTTTTTCCGTTAAGGGAAGATAAAATGGTCCATTTGAATGCTTTGGAGTAAATAGGGGGGAATGGTTCCCTCTATTTACTCTATATTTCTTGCTAACTCCTCAATAAAAGAAATTTCTCTCCTTATTTTAGTAATTTAGTTGATTAAATTATTGTATATTCCAGGATCGCTACCTGGGCTTATCTTGGGAAAATAAATGCTTATAACTTCTGTCGCCAAGCATTTTTCTATTTTGATTCTCTTGCTTCTTAATTTTGGGGCGAATCAATATACGAAAAGTAATGTTCATTCATATTTTGTACCTCAAAACAGAACCCTATAGCATCCAGTAGGAGCGTCTGCGACGAGAGGCATACCGGCATCCTGCTGAATGAGAAGTCATGTACGGGAACCAACTGCGTATAAAAGTGAGAAATTTCTTTGAACGTTTTTTCCTCCTATGCGTCTTATCATTAGAAAAACAAAAGGAGGAAACAAACATGCAGGAACTTCAACAAGCATTACAAACAATAAACTGGGGTCTGATTGCCCCGCTCATCATATTGCAACTTATCCTTATGGTCTCAGCAGTCATCGACCTGATCAGGATAAAGCACACAAACGGACCAAAATGGATCTGGCTTCTGGTCGTATTGTTCATAAACCTGATCGGTCCGATCATCTACTTCATATTTGGAAGGAGACAAAATGGATGAACGTACTTGAAGTGAAAGCACTTGAAAAGAAGTATAAAGAAAAGCATGCAGTCAAAGGGATATCCTTTCAACTTGAGAAAGGGAATTGTACTGCTCTCATCGGCCCGAATGGTGCAGGCAAAACGACCACTTTAAATATACTGACGGGACTGACGCCGCCGACAAGCGGGAGTATCACAACTCCTGAGCATTCTGGTGATATCCGGTCAATCATTGGATATCTCCCTCAATATCCCTCTTTCTTTGAGTGGATGACAGGAATTGAATATTTAACGTTATCAGGTGAAATCACCGGGCTGTCAAAGGGGGATTCACGTCAAAGAAGTGAAGAATTACTCACGGTCGTCAACTTGAATGAAGGAAAAAACAGAAAGATCAGCCAATATTCAGGCGGTATGAAGCAAAGGCTCGGGATTGCCCAGGCTCTTATTCATCAACCCAAGCTCGTGATTCTTGATGAACCTGTTTCCGCACTTGATCCGTTTGGACGCAGGGAGGTACTGGATCTTCTGAACGAATTAAAAAAACAAACGACGATTCTGTTTTCAACCCACATACTGAATGATGCAGAGCAAGTATGTGATGATGTCCTTTTTCTATACGACGGCAAATTGATCGAGCAGGGGCCGTTGTCCGATATAAAGGCGAGGCATCAGACGTCAGCCATGAAGCTTGAATTCAAAGGAAGAGCGGAACATTACAAGAATATTCTTCAGGGGTTCGAATGGATCAAACAGATAAAAGAAGAAAAAGAGTCTCTGATTATCGAAGTAGAAGATTTGGAAGAAGGAAGAAGCCGGTTATTCCGCCTGATTGCCGAAGGGAACTGGCCGGTAGTGCGCCTTGAGAGCAGCGATCAAAGTTTAGAGGAACTTTTTATGAAGGTGATGAGATAAATGAAGGTTGCATGGGTTTTATTTAAAAAAGAGATGTTTGAATCCGCCCGTAATTTCAAGTGGCTCTGGATGCCGATCGTATTCATCCTGTTTGGGGTCACCGAACCTTTAACCGCATATTATCTGCCCGATATTCTAAAGTCTTTGGGGGATCTGCCCGAGGGAGCAGTGATAAAGATCCCGCCTCCTTCTTCGGCAGAAATCCTTATGTCCACCATTGGCCAGATGAATACGCTGGGAGTGCTTGTAATCGTCCTTGCTTTCATGGGGATTGTCTCAGGCGAGAGGAAAAGCGGTGCTGCAGCGATGATTCTTGTTAAGCCGGTGTCCTTTCATGCGTATATATACTCGAAATGGGCAGCGGCACTTCTTCTTATATGGACTTCCTATATCCTTGGTCTCGCTTCCACCTGGTATTATATCAACTTATTATTTGAGAATATATCCCCGGCGGCTTTCTTTCAGTCACTGGCCGTATTCGGCATGTGGCTGACGTTCTTGTTGACGGTGCTCTTATTCTTCAGTTCATTGGTTAAAGCATCCGGGTCAGCAGCTTTCTCAGCGGTAGCGGTTTCCATTATCCTCAGCTTTTTATCCGGGTCGCTGCCAGATAAGATGAAATGGTCTCCTTCACGGCTTTCTTCCTACATTCCGGAAATAGTGAGCGGTCAGGGATGGACCGGCGATCTTACCATTGCCATGCTGGGTACCGGGGGATTATGTCTGTTATTATTGATACTGACTCCGATTTTGTTTAAACGGAAAGAACTTACGTAAATCGCTAAATAAGGGGACTTTATATGACGAGGAACCGGGCAGGAATACTGATGATCGAGCAAAATAAAATCGCTGTTATTAAAAGGACCATTGGAAAAGATGAATATTTTGTCATTCCCGGTGGCGGGGTGGAAAAAGGTGAATCATTCGAAGAGGCTGCCAGGCGTGAAGCAGAAGAAGAGCTTGGCATCAGAGTGGAAGGTCTTTCTCTTGCACTGGAATTTGAGCAAAATGGTTCCCAAAAGTATTTTTTTGGAGGAAAATATATAGGTGAATTGGGCCGTGGGAGAGGGGAAGAATACCGGTCCGGTAAAGGAACTTATCTTCCGTGCTGGATTGATCTGCATCGGCTGAAAGATGTGGTGCTTTATCCGCAGGAAGTAAAATTATATCTGTTACAACAGTGACCAGGAGGTATTATTCATGATGATTGACCAAACAGGACTTGTGCTTGAAGGCGGAGGAATGAGAGGCATATACACTGCAGGGGTCCTTGAGTACTTTCTGGAAAACGATTTGCATTTCCCTTATGTTACGGGCGTTTCTGCAGGAGCCTGCAATGCGGCGTCCTATATTTCCAGGCAGGCAGGGAGAAATAAGAAGGTGAATATAGGTTTCATCCGCGATCCAAGATACTTAAGCTGGAAAAATTATTGGAAGACCGGAGAATTATTCGGTATGGATTATGTTTTTGACGAAATCCCGAATAAACTGGTTCCTTATGATTATAAAGCTTTTCAATCCAGTGAAACCGAGTTTGTCATTGGCGCCACAGATTGTCACAGCGGGAAACCGCGTTACTTTTCACGAAATGATTATGGGGAAGACATATTGACGATCATAAGGGCATCAAGCTCTCTTCCTTTTTTTGCGCCAGTTGTGGAATACGGTGAATATCATCTCCTTGACGGGGGAATCAGCGATCCGATCCCCATTCACAAAGCGGAAGAAGATGGTTTCAAGAAAAATATAGTGGTTCTCACCCGGAATAGAGGCTATTACAAGAAGCCGTCTCGTTTCTCATTCTTTATCAAACGAAAATACCCTCATTACCCGGAACTTCATAAAACCCTCATGAATCGCTATCAGGTGTACAACCAGACGGTGAAAGAGCTCGAGGAAAGAGAGAAAGAAGGAAAGGCCCTCATCATCCAGCCCCGGCTGCCTTTAAAGGTAAGCAGGATTGAAAAGGACCCCAATAAGCTGGATGAATTGTATGAGCAGGGATATGAGGATGCAAAGAACAAGCATAGTGATATCCTGAAATGGGCCGGAATCGCTCCCGCTGAAGCAATCCGCTCGTAAACTGTGGATTCATGCTTTAGGCTGACGAGTGTAGAATCAAATATAGCATGTGAAAAAGAGTGCCAAATCACATTGATTTTGCCGCTCTTTTTTATTTCAATATGTTCCTTGCCGAAAGTCACTGAATAATATCGAACTAAAATACCTGGTTCTCCGGCTAATTTAGTTAAGGAATATTTTGTGTGGAATATAAATGAGAAAGTAGCATGGTTGGGTGTCTGTTTAAATGTATAGATAGGTGTCAGCCTCTCCAGCATTTGATTGGAGTGGAAGAATTATGGGTCTTTTTTTTATTCTCCAAACATACATATGGTAATGATTCGTGGAAAGGACGAGCATTCATGAACCTTTATCATATATACAAGAACGAACAGCACACATTGCTTTATCATGGTATCATGTATTTGCTGATTGGCGTCGGTATGCTCCTGGTGGTGGAAGAACTTTTTTACTTTCCGCTGCTGTTTTTTATACCCGCCATGACGAACCTCTATTTAAGCCGCAGCATCAAGAAGGAAATCAGGAAGTCAACCCGCCTGTTTTATGAGGAAATTCCGGTTTCAAGCCACTCACTCATAGGCGTAAATACGAAAGAAGCCTTCTATTACCTAAAATCAAATGGCTGGTCCAGTTATTCTCTTCAGAGGACCTCCCTCATCGATAGTCCCAAGCAATATGTTTTTCAGCGAAAAGATAAAATGCCTATCACTCTTTATAAGTGGAGCAGACGGGTCATCATTGCCCATGAGGAAAAAAACATAGAATACAGACTCAAATATCACAGTTTGACAGCGGTGGAATGGGTAAATGAAGAAAATGGCGAGACGATCCTTTTGTATAAAGGGAATAAGAGGTGGATATTGAATTATAAAGGAAAAAACCGGCTCTCCCTGCAGAAAGGCTTCCTTCCGCAAAGCTTCCAAAGACTGTTCGACAGTCATCACAGCCATGTTACATTTTTTGAAGCTTATTCAGAAGCGGATGACTGGCTGCTGGTATTCTTATGGCTTGTCGATTCAGATTATTTTCTTACTTCATAGTCATCGTTTTTAAGGGATTGGGAATCCTATTGAGATACTGGAGGTGAGGATATGAATGCAAGTTATAAAGAATGCCTGGCTGCCTTGAGGAATTGCATGGAGGCATGCAACGTCTGCTATCATGCGTCCTTAAAGGAAGAACAGCGTATGATGCAATGCATTGAATTCGACCGTGAATGCGCCGGCATTTGTTCATATGCAATCAACGCAATCCAAAGGAGCAGCAAGTTTGTGTCCGGCATCCTTGCACTTTGTGCTGATATCTGCGAGGCATGCGGTAAAGAGTGTGATTCACACGACCACAGGCATTGCAAGGACTGTGCCGCAGCATGCTTCCACTGTGCCGAGGAATGCAGGAAACTTATTTAAATGAAAGGAATGTTTCCTAAAAGGAGGGACATTCCTTTTTGATTTTTTGGTCCAAATGGTCCAAATTTTTAATGATATGAGTATCGAGAGTGAACTCTGGAAGAAAACTATGATAGAATAATGTTAATCGAATATGGTTTCCTTCGGGGCAGGGTGGAATTCCCTACCGGCGGTGATGAGCATAGCGCTCTCAGTCCGTGACCCGGCTGATTAAGGTCAGACGGTGGATTTGGTGAAACTCCAAAGCCGACAGTGATAGTCTGGATGGGAGAAGGAAAGGCAGTATTTATTGATGGGAAAGCAGAGAACCATAGTGATTGGATTTTTCTGAATAGTATCATTAAATATGTTTATTTGTCATGCCAATCTCCCCAAGTTATTTTTCTTGGGGTTTTATTTTTATATAGAGAGAGGAGGTATACTTATGGAACAAAAAGATTATATGCAGCTTGCGCTTACAATGGCCGCGGCCGCCAAGGGACAGACATCACCGAACCCGGCAGTGGGAGCCGTCGTTGTTAAAAATGGTGAAATTGCAGGGATGGGTGCCCATTTAAAAGCCGGAGAAGGACATGCTGAAGTCCATGCTATTACTGCAGCAGGTGAAAAGGCAGATGGTGCAGACATATACGTCACCTTGGAACCGTGCTCCCATCATGGCAGGACTCCGCCGTGTTCACAGCTTATCATCAAGAGCGGAATCAAAAGGGTGTTCATTGCCACGACAGATCCGAATCCGCTTGTGGCCGGAAAGGGAATAGAGCAGCTCCGGCAGGCTGGAGTAGAGGTTCATATAGGGGAAGGCCGGGAAGAAGCGCTGGAACTCAATAAAGATTTCTTTCATTATATGAAGAATCAAACCCCCTATGTGACGCTGAAAACCGCCGTTACCCTTGACGGCAAGACTGCTGCTGCTTCAGGAGACAGTAAATGGATCACATCTGAAGAATCAAGGCTCGATGTCCACTATGATCGTCACCGGCATGACGCGATATTAGTCGGAGTCAATACAATCATCCGCGATAACCCGCAGCTTACCACCCGTTTGCCCCAAGGTGGAAAAAACCCCATTCGAATTATTTTAGATAATACCCTTAGAACACCACTTGAGTCCAATGTTGTAAGAGATAAAAAAAGTAAGACCATAATCATAACAAGTAATTCCGTCACGGAAGAGGATAAATCCCCTTATCTGCAAGAAGGGTGTGAAGTGATAACTCTTCCGGGGAAACGGATCGATTTGCAATCAGTATTAAAAGAATTAGGCAAGAAGTCAATTCAGTCCGTATATGTAGAGGGCGGATCATCGGTCCATGGATCTTTTCTTGAACAGAAAGCTTTTCAGGAACTTATCATCTATATGGCGCCAAAGCTCATCGGCGGCAGGGATGCACATACCAGTTTTGGCGGGAGTGGAGTATCTGCCATTACGGAAGGTCTTGAAATGAATATCGTTTCCATGAAAACACTCGGGCCTGATATAAAAATAACGGCTCACCCAAAAAAATACTCCAATATGAAAGAAGGCTGATGAAGTGTTTACCGGAATCATAGAGGAAATCGGGAAAATCGATCAAATTAAAAAAGCTGCGGCGTCGATGGTGCTTTCCATATCTGCCCGCAAAATTTTGAAAGATGTCCATATCGGGGACAGCATAAGCATAAATGGAGTATGTTTGACGGTAACGTCTTTTACTGACAGCAGATTTCAAGTCGACGTGATGCCGGAAACATTCGAGGCGACGACACTCAGGGATTTGACGGCCGGGTCTCGTGTGAATCTCGAGAGAGCAATGGCAGCAGGCGGACGTTTCGGCGGCCACTTTGTCAATGGGCATGTTGACGGTATAGGAACAATCAAAAGACTCGAACAAGTTGAAAATGCCGTCTATGTTGAAATATCTGTACCGAAAGAACTTTCACCTTATTTCATTATGAAGGGGTCCGTTGCGATCGACGGCACATCCCTGACTGTATTTGGACTGAGCGATGATTCCATCACAGTATCACTCATCCCTCAAACGCGGGGAGATACGATCCTGGGTCAAAAAAAGACAGGCGATAAGGTCAACGTGGAATGCGATGTCATGGCCAAATATTTTCAACGATTTTATGAACAGGCACAGCGAAAAGAAAGTAGTAAAATCAGTTATGAATTCTTGAGTAATCACGGATTTGCTGATTAACAGAGGAGGAATTTCAGATGTTTCATACAATCGAAGAAGCAGTAGAAGATCTGAGAAACGGGAAAGTCGTCATCGTAGTTGACGATGAAAATCGTGAAAATGAAGGAGACTTCATTGCCCTTGCTGAAAAAGCGACGCCTGAAGTCATAAATTTCATGGCGAAGGAAGGGAGGGGCCTTATCTGCGCTCCCATTTCAGAAGAACTCTCAACCCGTCTGAAACTTTCTCCGATGACGGATGAGAATACTGATCCACATGGAACTGCGTTTACAATCAGTATTGATCACCGCTCTTCGACGACAGGGATCAGTGCTTTCGAAAGGTCGGAAACCATACAGCAGCTTCTGAACCCTTTGTCACAGCCGGATGATTTCAAGCGGCCTGGACATGTATTCCCGCTGGTTGCAAAAAAAGGCGGCGTGTTGAAACGGGCAGGTCATACTGAAGCAGCCATTGATCTCGCATCGATTGCCGGATCCAAGCCGGCCGGTGTCATTTGTGAAATCATGAATGAAGACGGCACAATGGCAAGAGTCCCTGAATTAATGAAGATTGCTGAAAAATGGGATCTCAAAATCATTACAATCGAAGAATTGATCCGCTACCGGCGCAGCAAAGAAAAACTTGTCACACGCGAGGTCGAAATCGAACTGCCGACTGAGTTCGGACAATTCAAAGCGGTTGCCTATACGGAGAACCTGACTGGAAAAGAGCATATCGCACTCGTCAAAGGTGAATGGAAAGAAGATGAAGACGTGCTGGTAAGGGTGCACTCAGAGTGCCTTACAGGTGATGTCTTCGGTTCGAACCGATGCGACTGCGGTCCGCAGCTCGCCACGGCGCTTGCCCAGATCGAAGAAGCAGGGCAGGGGGTCCTGCTGTATATGAGGCAGGAAGGACGGGGCATCGGCCTGATCAACAAATTAAAAGCGTACAAGCTGCAGGAAGAAGGGTTTGACACGGTTGAAGCCAACCATAAACTCGGCTTCGGCGCAGACCTGAGGGAATATGGCATCGGTGCTCAGATACTAAGGGATTTGAACATAAAGCGCATCAAGCTGTTAACGAATAATCCAAGGAAAATCGCAGGCATAAAAGGGTACGGATTGGATATCGTCGATCGTGTGCCGATACAGATCCCGGCCAAACTGGAAAATGAAAGGTATCTGAAAACAAAACATATAAAACTGGGTCATTTATTAAAATTCTAATTCTAAAATTTATGGAGGAATGAAAAATGAAAACAATTTACGAAGGTAATTTAGTCGGTACAGGTCTGAAAGTAGCAATCGTGGTATCAAGGTTCAATGAATTCATCACATCCAAGCTGCTGGGCGGGGCTGAAGATGCACTGAAGCGCCATGGTATCGAAGAAAATGATATCTCTGTCACATGGGTTCCGGGTGCATTCGAAATCCCGATGATCGCCAAGAAACTTGCGCGTTCCGGTAAATATGATGCCGTCATCACACTTGGAACGGTCATCCGCGGAGCAACTGCCCACTTTGAATATGTAAGCGGGGAAGTAGCCAAAGGAGTGGCCGGCCTTGCGCTGCAAGAAGATATCCCGGTCATCTTCGGAGTACTGACCACTGACACGATCGAACAGGCAATCGAGCGTGCAGGTACAAAAGCAGGAAACAAAGGATGGGAAGCAGCCGTTTCGGCGATTGAAATGGCGAATCTGGTTCGTGAAATAGATAAATAATTAATATTGATAAAAAGCCGGTGCCATTTGGGAACCGGCTTTCTTTTTGTGAAGTGAGTAGGGTGTTGTCCGGTAGCAAAAAACGGGTTCACGGAACTATATCTTCCCTATACGGATGGATTCACCTCGAAAACACCCCTCTGGTGTTACCTGGATATTTCCAAATTCAAAAATACATACCACTTTCAACATTTGCGTGCCATTTTTGAAAAATACGATCCACTTTCCAGATTTACGTGCAACATTTGTAAAATGTGTTCCACTTTCCTCATTTTTCTACCAACTTATTGAAAAATCTTTACGTTATCGTCATCAAGTCAGGACTAAGCGGTGGCGGTCTCCTACAATCATATTCAACTTCATTCATTCTGAACATCTTCAAGCCCCGCATAGACGGACAGCTAATTGAAACCATGGAACGGGCGTGTGACAGCATACTAAGATATCATTATTCCATACGCAATAATAGTACGGCCTCAAATTATTCTTATTGGCAAACCCCCTCGTTTTTGCTACAATAATATCTTGTGGCTCACCCTTTTGGGGATTGAGCGGGTAGGGAGAGGGCAGTTTTATAGGAAGATTATATGAAGGAACGTAAAGGTATTTTTCAGTTAAAGGATCATGGTACCTCGTTCAAGCAGGAGATAATGGCCGGTGCAATCGGATATTTTACGATTGTGTACATTATCGCAGTAAATGCACTCATTCTTTCTGAAGCTGGAATTCCATTCGAAGGGGCAGTTATGGCAACCATACTGGCTTCCTTTGTTGGGTGTTTGGTGATGGCCTTCTGGGCGAATGCGCCAATTCTTCTGGTTCCGGGAATGGGCATCAATGCGATGTTTACATTTACGCTGGTGAAATCTTCAGGTTTGACGTGGGAGGAAGCTTTAGCTGTCGTCGTTGTTTCCGGGATACTCTTCATGATCATTGCGTTTACGAAGCTTTCAAAAGTATTATCGGAAGCCATCCCAAAAACATTAAAAGAGGCTATCACGGTCGGTCTCGGAATGTTTTTAATGTTCATCGGCCTTGAAAAAGGCGGTCTGATTCAAAGAGGGGACTCAGCCCTCATCACGATCGGTGACTTTGGTGAACTTAAGGTGCTCGCTACCGTGCTCACCTTTTTGGTTACGATTTTCCTTTTTATCCGCAACGTAAAAGGACAGTTTTTATGGAGTATCGCTTTTGGTACATTGCTTGGTTTCCTATTTGGAATCGAGCCGTCCATATCCGGCAGCACATTTCACTGGAGTGAATACGGGCAGGTGTTTGGACAGATTTCATTTGATTCGATCATGAGAATCCCGTTTTGGATTGCAGTGTTCTCAGTGACAATGGTTTTGGTATTTGAGAATATTGGCCTGATCCACGGTCATGTTGATATGATCGGTCAGCCTCATAAGTATCCGAAAGCCTTCCAGGCAAATGCATTTTCAGCATTTACATCCGGATTCTTCGGAACTAGTCCGACCGTTGCAACGGTTGAAAGTGCAGCAGCGATGACAGCCGGGGGAAGGACGGGATTAACGTCTCTGACGACAGGGGTTTTTTTCCTTGGATCCGTTTTGTTCATTCCTTATTTGAAATGGATCCCGGACCATGCGATCGCTCCGATCCTCATTATCATCGGCGGATTAATGATCCAGAATATCCGTCATATGGATTTAAGGGATCTGACGGAAGCATTTCCGGCTATCTTCATCATTGCGATGATTCCTTTCACTTATAGCATTGCAGACGGCATAGCCATTGGATTCATCATGTATCCGATCTTAAAAATGGCTACCGGTAAAGCGCGGGAAGTATCGATTCCGCTTTACATCATTGCCGGATTATTCCTGATGAACTTCTTTGTTCATTCAATACATTGATAGATTACCAAAAAAAGAGACGGCATCTTGTCGTCTCTTTCTTCTTTTCTAAAATAAGAAAGCAACACTATATGACAAAGGACACGTAATACACCCGTGAATATACAAATAATGTAGACTTTCCACAAATTTCTTGATATTATGAAGGGAAAATGTATCTAAATAACCATTTTTAACACATATATTGGTTCAAAGCGTGAATAAAGGCAGGGGTGGAAAGAATGGAAGTGTTTGTGGCGAGGCAGCCGATTTTTGATGTGAATGAGGAAAAGGCAGCCTACGAGCTTCTATATAGACAAAGTCAAATGAATATGTTTCCTGATATTGATGGGGACACAGCAACAGCCGATGTCATCATTAACAGTTTCCTGAACATAGGAATAGATTCACTGTCTTCGGGTAAACCATGTTTTATCAATTTTACTGAAAATCTATTGAATTTAAAGGTACCTACATATTTTAATCCAAGTCAGATTGTGGTGGAGATTCTGGAATCGGTAGAACCGAGCAGGAATGTAGTGGACATCTGTCTGGAACTTAAAAGACTGGGATACAAGGTGGCATTGGATGATTTTATCTTCAACGAATCGAATCCTTATTGCAAGGAGCTTATGAAGGCTGCCGACTATATCAAGGTCGATTTCCTTGCAACAACCGGGGAAATGAGAAGAAGGATTGAAGTGTTGTCTCCGCTTCTCGGTTATAAGATGATCGCGGAAAAGTTGGAAACCGAGCAGCAGTACCGGGAGGCAAGGGAGAGGGGATATCATTACTTCCAAGGGTACTTCTTCAGCAAACCGAAGATCATCGCATCCCATGATGTTCCCGTATATTTTCATTCCTACTATTCCATCATTCAGAGTCTTGAGATGGCAGAACCAAGCATCGATGTCATCAGCGGCCTGATCGAGCAGGATCTCTCGCTTTCTTATAAACTGTTGAAATTGATCAATTCACCGGCGTATAGACCGAAGCATAAAATTCATTCTATACGGCAGGCGATCGTTTTGCTCGGTTTGATGGAGATAAAACGGTGGATATACGTCCTGGCGGTCAGGGAACAGGCAACGCGCAGGGAGAAGATGAAGAATGAAGTAATTTCCTTATGCCTGATAAGGGCAAAGATGTGTGAGCTCACTGCAAAGAAGTTAACGGGCAAGGTCAATGCGTCAAGCTATTTTCTGACCGGGATGTTCTCCCTGATGGATGCCATCCTATCTGTTCCGATGATGAAGATCCTTGAGGATTTGCCATTGAACGATGAAATATGTGATGCATTGATTGGAAACTCCAATGAGTTGAAGGATATGCTTGAATTGGTCATTTCTGTCGAGAAGGCTGAATGGGTGGACCTTGATGAAAGAATGGCTGTGTTAAATCTGACACAGCAGGAAATTTCAGAAAGCTATCAGCAGGCATGCCTTTGGGCAGAAGAGCTGCTCACACATGAACTTACCCATTGATCGCTCACCAGACAGGTTTATAAACGCCAGGCTTCAGGAATTTCCTCTGCGGTTTGATATAACGCTTTAACTCCATAAGCAGGAGACGCTGGATTTTTCTTGAACTGACTTGCTTCGCGATGTCAGCAGGAAACGGGTATATACCCATTGAATTAAATCGGACCCTGAAAAGGCCTTCGTGAAGAAGGTCTTTTTTTTCGTTGAAGATCCTGCAAAAGGTGAGAACGTCGAGGGAATCATACTCATCCCCGGCATCACTGACCTGCTTCACTTGAAATCTGAATTGTAATTCCTCCATATCATTTCCACCCCGCTCATGATCTTCCTGCTTCACAATTGAGCATTCAACTTAGTAAACTGATAGAGAATAGAACAGTACATTGCCAAATGAATTCGTTTATGGCAAGCTTAGTATAAATTATTTTAAAATCACTGTCAGCTGTTGATTACAAAGGATTTCTAATCCGACATTAGACTTATCCAAATGATAAAGAATAGTTTGGCAGATTGCAAGTAACGGGGGGCTTCGAGATGAAACTAAATGTACTTAAATGCCATGGTTCCGGGAATGACTTTTTACTGATTGATGAACTGTCCAATCCTTACACTTTTACAGAAGAAGAAAGACAGAACCTGGCTTTGTCGTTATGTGACCGGCAAAAAGGGATCGGTGCTGATGGAATCCTGTTCGTTCTTGAGAGCAAGCGGTGCGACGCTGTCATGAGGGTCTTTAATGCAGACGGTTCTGAAGCTTCCATGTGCGGCAATGGGCTGAGGTGCGTGGGAAGATATGTGTGTGAATTAACAGGAAGGGATGCAATCGTCATCGAAACGATGAAGGCTGATTTGAAAGTTGCATCAGCACCCAGCATCTATGACGACATCCCTACTTATAATGTAGAAATTTCACCGGTTTATTTCGAACTGGATAAAGTACCGATGAATATGGAGCATTCACAAGTGATCGATCAAAAGATCCCTGAAATATCCGATCGTCTTCAATTCACGGTATTGGCCGTACCAAACCCGCATCTGATCAGTATGGTGGAGGCAGCCAGCATCATTTCAAATGAACAGAAACAGATTTCAGAAACGGTCAACGGTCCAAACAATCTTTTCCCGGACGGGGTGAATGTCAGTTTTGTTCACGAGATTGAAAGAGGGTCCATCTATGTCCGTACATTTGAAAGAGGAGTAGGTTTCACGAATGCGTGCGGTACAGCAATGTCCGCCTCAAGTCTTGTCACATGCCTTCTCGGCCGAAATGAACCAGGCGAAGAAATCGAGGTTTATAATAACGGCGGAAAGGTACGGGTGGTGGTGAACCGTAAAGAAACCGGTGAGTACTTCATGGAATTGATCGGTAATGCCACCTATCTGTTCGAAGCTGAACTCCAATTAACCTTATCGCAGCCTGAAAACTTCGAAATATTATCTCAAACAGACCTAAACGAAGAAGCGGCCTATGGACTTCTTCAAGATCACGCCAAAAAAGTCGTCGATCGCAAGATATTCACAAGTGCATAAAGAAGTGAGCCTGGACAGATGCGTCCAGGCTTATTTTTTAGAGTTGCCTTGCAGGAATGAGATCACTTCATTAAAGGGCTGCTGCTCCTTAACACGGTCGAACTCACGGAAGGGGCAGCCGAGCTTTGTTAACCGCCTTAACACTTCTTTCATCGTAAACTTCTCGGGAGTCAACTCTTCGTTCACTTCATGCCACCACAGCGGCGCAGCCACCAGGGCTTTGTCATTCCCCCGCAATGAATAAGGGGCGATGATCGTTTTTCCTTCAGCATGCTGAATGTAATCCACGTACAGCCGGCCTTTCCTGTTCTTTTTCAACCTCTCGATTGTGAAGTCATCGGGATAATTGGATACAAGGTAATGAGCAATGAATTCCGTGAAAACCCCGGTGTCTTTCCATGAATAACCCGGCGGCAGCGGAATATAGATCTGAAGGCCTTTGTTCCCTGAAGTTTTAACAAAGCTCCTTAAGTTCAAGCCCTCAAATAAGTCTTTCATGACAAGGGCTGCCTTCACTGCAAGGGAAAACTCCTCCCTGCTTGGCGGATCTAAATCAAATACAATTTCATTGACATCCCCTTGCCCCGTTTTCTGAAAAGGGATGTGAAACTCCAGTGCCAGCTGGTTCCCTAGCCAAATGAGTGTCTCCAAACCATTGCAGATGATATATTCAATCCCGTCCTGTCTATATGTCTCCACAAATTCAGGCGCATAATCAGGGACATTCTTTTGATAAAAAGAGTCTCCGTACATCCCATGGGGGTAGCGGATACAAGTCAATGGACGGTTGCCCAGAAAAGGAAGCATGACAGCTGATACCCGGCGGAGGTACCGGATGACATCCAGTTTAGCAACAGGCGGTTCTTCCCATAGAGGCTTGTCCGGATGCGTGATGACTACGTTATACGGAAGGCTTGCTTCATTCAGTAAGAACCTTTCCATCGTACACTCTTCAGGCCGGGTCGAGAACATGAATTGGTTGAAATGCGGCTCCCTTAATTGATCTTCGTGCCAATTCAGATATAGAACCTCCACGCATATAGACGGTTCGATATAATAATGACTGCCTTCTTTACGGGAATGATTGGCTTTGATGATTTCTTTCAGCGTCCTTTTCTCATCGGGTGAAATACCAAAATGAAACAATCCGATTTTCTTAATTTCTTCTCCTTCAAATACGCCTATGTGAAAATAATCATTTGACACATCCACGGAAGTGATAAAACATAAGCATTTTTTCCAGTTTTTTATTTTCAGCCATGCCTGACTCCGTTTTCCCTCTTCCCAATTGCTGTTGAGTAGCTTTGCTACTACCCCTTCACCTTCTTCTTTTACGACATTCCCCCACACTTCACTCCATTCTTTATTGGAGGGAATCATCTGGATGGAAGCCGGGTTTGCAGGATCTGGAGCAGTCGGGATGCCTTCATCGGAAAAAAGCTTTTTTAGGGCCTGTTTCCGTTCCTTATAAGGGGAATCCTCCCATCGTTTCTCCCCGCTTTGTAATAGATCAAACGCTAGAAACTTGACGGGTCTCGCTTCTGCTGCATCCTTGATTTTTTGTTTGCTTTTCATCCTTCCCCTGATTTGCAATTCAAAGAATTCACTGCAGAATGCCGAACGCAGCATGACTATCTCACCATCAAGCACAAGGGGGAGGGGAAGGGAAGCGGTTTGAAGCAAATCCGCTATGTATGCTTTGATTTCGGGGAAATGAGGCAGTAAATTTTTGTTGTTTCGGCTTGTGAGTGAAATGACGCCTGATGCATCAATTTTTAAAATACCCCTGAAGCCATCATATTTTACCTCATAGCTCCATTTTCCTTTATGCGGAGCTTCAGTTGTGAGAGTCGGCAGCATCGGTCTCATTGGGCATCTCCTTGACTGTTTTTGTATAGTGTTGCCGGGAAACCCGCTGATTATTTCCAGATGTTTTTGTGAATGAAGCACTGGAAGTAATTAAAAGATAAAGCTAACAGGATTTACTATTAATAAAGGAGGGTATTGTAATGCATACAGTTTGGAAAGGTTCCATCAGTTTCGGGTTGGTAAACATCCCGATCAAATTGCATTCCGCAACCGAGGACCGGGATATTAAGCTTCGATCTCTTCATAAAGAATGCCACACACCCATCAAATATGAAAAAGTCTGCCCGGTCTGTGATAAAGAAATCGATAATAAAGACATTGTAAAAGGATATGAGGTGACAAAAGGGAAATTTGTAGTATTGGAAGAGGACGAGCTGAATGCAATAAAAGAAGCAAATGACGAAAAAGCAGTTGAGATATTGGATTTTATTAAAATTGACGAAATCGATCCGATCTTCTATGACAGAAGTTACTTTGTTTCCCCTAATGACGGCGGGAAGAAGGCTTATTCACTTCTCAGGAAAGCATTGGTGACTTCAGGGAAAGTCGGGATCGCCAAAATTACGATGAGATCGAAAGAACAGCTGTCCGTAGTCAGGGTCTATAATAATACGCTTGTGATGGAAACGATTCATTATCCTGATGAAGTGAGACCGTCGAAAGACGTACCGAATGTACCTGAGAACGATGACATTTCAGAAAAGGAACTGGAGACTGCAACCATGCTGATCGAACAATTGACTGCCGAGTTTCAGCCTGAAAACTATCACGATGAATACCGTGAGAGGCTTAGTCAGCTGATTGAATCGAAGCAGACGGGGGAAAAGGTTGTAACGGCCAAAGAGAAGGCTCCAAGAGAAAATGTGACGGATTTGATGGCAGCACTGCAGGCATCAATCGATTCAACGAAGCCGGATAAAAAGGAAAAACAGGAAAAGAAGAAAACAGAAAAAAAGAAACCCGCAAAAAAGAAAGCAACAACCAAAAAGAAAAAAGCACAATAAATATTTGTAAGAGGGCAGGAGATATAAGGTGGAGGAACGGCAGAAGAAAAAGGCAGTATTTTTTATCATCTCGTTGGTTTGTTTAAGTATATTTACCTGGGGATTCGTTTCGATCCTGGAAGAGTGGAAGGAGAACGAAATTGCCGGTTTCGACAACGGTGTCTTCGATATCGTCCATTCTTTCATTTCACCAAAGCTGACGACATTGATGACATCCATCACGTTTTTAGGCGGGGTGAAATGGCTGAGCATTTGTACAATCGGGATTGTCATTGTCTTATTATTCATGAAAAAATATCCACTGGCTTTATTTGTTGCCTTGACTGTCGGCCTTGGAGCTGCTTTCAATTGGCTGCTAAAGTGGATATTCAAACGGGACCGGCCTGATATAGAAGCGCTGATTGAGCAGGGAGGGTACAGCTTTCCGAGCGGACATTCAATGGGATCATTCATTTTTTACGGTGCCGCTGCATTTATGCTCTTCCGTGCGTTGGATGAGCGGATCTACAAATGGCTCAGTGTATTTTTCCTATCACTATTGATTTTATCAATCGGATTGAGCAGGGTTTATCTCGGCGTGCATTATCCCAGTGATATCATCGCGGGATTTACAGCAGGGGGGGCCTGGCTGACACTTTGTATGTCCGTTTATATCTATTTCTATAAACGCAGTGATTGGAAGTATATAGACGAATGAAAAGAGGCTGTAACAAAAGTCATTCAATCTAAGTGAAACCCGAACTAATTTGCCTGGGATAAGGCGAATCAGTTCGGGTTTTTTTAGTGCATTTAGGAGTTTAGCTATTCCCAGCGGTTGATTGGAGTGCAAGGCGAAGACTCCTGCGGGAAGAGTAGCTTATGTGAGACCTGTCCAGCTGCAGGGCTTAGAGGCACATGTCATAAGTCAAACCGACCAAGAAGGCAAAGAACGCCTTCTTGGTCGATTCGTCTTATGCCACACGCCTCTGAGCAAAGCCCTTCCGCTTTTCTTCCCGCAGGCTTGCCGAGGAGGCTCACGGGCTACCCGCGGAAAGCGTAGTCTTGCACGGAAATCATTAGCGTTGTTTAGTGTCCACTCTGAAATGTTCGCTTCTAGACCTTGCCTTGAAAGTTTTGTCCCAACCTCTTTCAGTTTCATTGCAGCGATTAATCAAAATAAATTGAAGACATAAGGACCGAACGAAGAGACGTAAAGAAGGATATATACCCCCATGAAATAAAAGACTCCCCCGAACGTCCCCCAGTCAGGATTTCGTCCAAACTTCCAAATAAGAGCGGTCAACAGACTGATGACCGTGACACCTACATATCCGCTCCCGGTAAAGGTCAGGTATTCCGGGGCTGCAAAATAAAAGTATCCGTTCAATGCCTTGCCCATGAATGTAAGGGGCATGATCAAAAAGATCAGGATAGAAGCGTATTCGACCCAGTTTATGCCGTCTTTTTCAAAGATGTTGGGCTTGAACATATATAAAAGGATCAACAGGAACAAAGATGGCAGCACCCAATAGAAGGAGATCAGAATCGTGATGACACTGCTGAAGATCATCATTACAGTGTTATTCACAGCTTCCTTCACACTTCTTTTATTCAATTCGACGCTGGCCGAAATCATTTTCGGGTCTTTGGAAGCACCGAATAATTCATACGTATCCCCGCCGTATTCCAGCCAGGCAATGCTGTTCGAATTTAACTGGAAAGGCAGGTATGAATAATGTTTGGTGGTACCGATTGTTTTTGCATTAAGTTGTGATTTATCTTCGAAGGGAGCCAGGTACACGCGTACAGAGTTTTGATCACTGGCTTTATGACCTTCAGAAGTGAATAACACAACAGGCTTGCCTTCAATGGTAACCAATTTAGCAGAGCGGGGTCCTTGAAGCTTCTCGCCGGAATCTGCGTTTAAGAAAGTGAGGCCTTGTGGTTTGAGTGTTTCTGTTCCGATTTTATCCAATGATCCTTGAAGTTTCACGATCTTATAGCTTAAGACACCCTGTGCCCTTAATTCTTCATTATAAAGTATTTTCAATTCGTCACCCTGCACCCCATAGGTAAGGCCGTCGATGTGGTGATTTGTCGAGATTTTGACCGATGCAAAAGGATTTCCTACTATTCGATCCTTTTCATCCATATACTGTAGAACAGCTGTTGCATCATTTTGATGGACCTGTACAATTGCGCTGCCATTATCCCCTTGATAAACTTCCATTATATCTTTTGGGAAAGTGTGTACCTTATTGAAGGATAAATCAGCCGGATTCAGTGAAAAAAGCTCATTCTTACTCCAATAATATACTCGTTCCTTTCCAGTGCTGATGCCGTCCACTTCTTCCGTGATGACGGTATCTTTGTTGTTTTCAGTTGCAACCAGACGGTCTGATTTCTTCTGGATGAAGAGGGATCCGTCAGTCCAGAAAGGATTTCCCCTTGTGATTTTTGTATTCACTGCAGAATCTTCCAAGAGATTCAGTTGTTCATCGAATTTCAGCCCATGCACATTTCCGTTGTCAGTCAGGAAAAGGGTATCTTTGTTGAAGAATGCCTGCGGGCGTTCTTCAGAAGTGAAGCCAAGCGGTACCGAACGGCTCCAATCAGGCTGAGGCTGTTTCTTTACCTCCAGTAATTGGTGGATAAATAATGCACCAATCAGCAGAAGCATGATCAATAAAGGTACACCGAATGACTTTAGTTTTTCTTTCACCAAAATCCCCCTCAATCTTTCTCTATCTATATTTGTATTTCAATTAAGAATTTTACCACAATTCCTTTTTGTTGACACCAAATATTTCCTTCCAGAAGGTTGATTTAAGCTCTATGATTCGACGTATTTGAAAAAGGTTCATGACTTTATGAAAGCAGGGAGTGGTTCTTATGTTTTCACCGGATAAGATGATGGACTTTCAACTGTTTTCACTCACACACGTAGTGACGCTGCTGCTGTTTTTCCTGTCAGCCGCGGTCTTGATAAAATGGTACGGAAAGAGCAGGAATAGTAAATGGATCGGTATAGTCTTGGTTTGTATATTATGTGCTTCAGAAATCAGTTATCAGATATGGTCGCTCGTCAATGAAAGCTGGACAATTCAGTCAACACTGCCTCTTCATCTATGCAGTATCAGCACGTTTATCGGCATCTATCTTTACTTCAAACGTGACAGCAAATTCTTCTATCTCTTTCTTTATATTGGTTTTATCCCTCCCATTCTTGCACTCCTCACACCCGACAATCCATATTCATTCCCGCACTATCGATATATCAAATATTTCCTTCATCATATGGCCATTCCTCTAATGGTTCTGTTTTTGTTTTATCACGATCGTTATCAGGTAAGGAAATCATCAATCTTTTATGGACTGGGGCTTCTGAACTGTCTGGCCGTCCCCATTTTCATCCTTAACAAGTTCAGCGGATCCAACTATTTCTTCCTGGCAGGCCCTCCTGAAGGAACAACCCCGCTGTTATGGTTCGGGGATGGCGTCGTATATATTATCAATCTGGAAATCGCCGCCGTGATCGTGTTTACGATCAATTATCTATTATTCAGGAGACTGGGAGGGAGACGAGGGAATGAAAGAGATTCATCTCTTATGGTCAGGGAACGAAATCAAGAAAAATAATTTAATATTTTGTGTTGACAAAGCAGTTGATAAGAATTACAATGATATTGAAAATCATTCTCAATGAAAAAACAAGAGTTTCCCCCTCTTTCTTTTATATTGGAGAATGGTTCATGATTACCCCCCTTTAATAAATTGCAAAAAGACAATCCCGGAGTGCGAATCCGGGATTGTCTTTTTTTATTGCAATTCACTGCCCCCTGTCGTAAATTGTAAAAGGATGCGTATGCCGGAATCATAAAGGAGTGAAAAAAGAGTGAATGAAAAAGAAGACAAAAGATTTCATATCGCTCATCGTGAAGCAATAATCGGTATTGTCCTGGCAGTGATAAATTTTCTATGGTGGTACGGCTTTGCGTTTGGACTCGGGGGCGGTCCCGTTTCAGAATATGATTGGATTTTCGGGATGCCCGCATGGTTTTTTTACAGCTGTATAGCAGGTTTTCTGCTTATGGTGGTCTTGGTGATTTTCGTTGTCAGGTATATGCTCACAGATATTCCTTTTGATGATGAAGAGGAGGAATATCATGAATAGTATGGCTTTATTGCCAATGATCTTATTTTTAGTCATTATTTTTATTGTTGGAGTTTATTCTTCAAGAAACATAGGAAAGGCAGATTCCTTCGTTCAGGATTATTTCCTCGGGAGCAGACAGCTTGGCGGTTTCATCCTCGCCATGACCATGATTGCAACGTATGGAAGCGCAAGCAGTTTCATAGGAGGCCCCGGGGCAGCTTACTCATACGGCTTATCCTGGGTCCTTCTTGCGATGTCTCAAGTGGTCACCGGATATTTCGTCCTGCTCGTCCTGGGTAAAAAGTTTGCCATCATGTCACGCAAATATAACGCCGTGACCCTGGTGGATTATTTGCAAGGACGTTATCAAAGTCATTACATAACCATTCTTTCCGCTCTCGCCATCATCATTTTCCTATTCTCTGCGATGATTGCCCAATGGGTAGGGGGAGCAAGATTGATTGAATCGTTGACAGGCCTGTCTTATAAAAGTGCCTTGTTCCTCTTTGCCGTTTCCGTATTGATTTATGTCATCGTCGGAGGTTTCAGGGCTGTGGCTGTAACAGATGCAATACAAGGGATCGTCATGCTAGCAGGAACGATCATCCTGTTGATTGCGACGATCATTGCAGGCGGGGGAATGGAAAACATCATGATTGATCTGAAGGCGGAAAACCCTAACCTGCTGACTCCAAATGGAGCGAATGGCGAGCTGAGTGCAAGATATATATCGTCATTTTGGATCCTGGTCGGAGTCGGGGTTGTCGGTCTGCCGCAAGTGGCTGTCAGGGCGATGAGCTATAAAAATTCCCGCTCCATGCATCGTGCCCTCGTAATCGGGACAATTGTAGTCGGTACCATCATGCTCGGGATGCACCTGATCGGGGTGCTGGCACGGGCGGTGATGCCCGGGGTGGAAGTGGCAGATAAGGTCATGCCGCTGCTTGCGCTGGAAGTCCTTCCGCCGTGGCTTGCAGGCATAGTCCTAGCTGCTCCGATGGCTGCGATCATGTCCACCGTGGACTCGCTGCTCTTGATTGTTTCTTCAGCCATCGTAAAAGATGTGTACATGAATTATATCAATAAGAATGCCGATGAAAAAAAGGTAAAAAGGATGAGTTTGACGGTTACTTCGTTAATCGGGATTGCCGTATTCCTTATGGCATTGAGCCCGCCCGAATTGATCATCTGGCTGAATTTATTCTCATTCGGCGGTCTGGAAGCCGTATTCATCTGGCCGATCGTCCTCGGACTGTACTGGAAGACAGGAAATGCCTATGGAGCACTTGCTTCCATGCTGTCCGGGATGATCTCCTATATCCTGTTCCACAGTTTCCTGCCCGACTACCTGGACATGAACACAGTCGTCATCCCGATCCTGATATCGTTTATCGTCTACGTTACAGTATCACTGTTGACGAAACAAAAACTTATTTAATGTGTATTTCTGGACAGTCTTTCAAAAGGCTGTCCATTTTTTTGGACTTGAAGGGAAGTGAAAAAAGCGGTGTTCCTGAGAATAAAAGGAATTCCAGATAGAAAAGGAGAATTTTAAGGGAGGGGTGAGGAAATGAAACTGACAAAATACAAGAATATCAATGAGTATTACAAAACGGTCTATCCGTTTCTAATGAAAAATGAAGCTGAAAATAATTTGCCGCTTGGACTGTTGAACAGTATAAAATCAGGAAGCAGATACAAAGACCCGCTTCTCGTCAGCGCAGAGGATGAAGATGGCCGCATAAAAGGAGCTTTCATTATGACACCGCCGCATCATATGGTGTCTGTACTTAAAATAAATGACGAGGAATACAGCACCCTTGCAGAAAAGCTGAATACACTGCTCAATGAAGAAGGGATCGAGGTACCCGGGTTTGTTTCTGAAAAAGTTTCTGCAGAAAAACTTACGCAGGCCTGGTGCAATTTAAAAGGATGCGAGCACGAAATCGGCATGGATCAGCGCATTTATAAAATGGATCATGTCAATGAAATCGAACTCCCTGAAGGCAGATTAATACAGCCGGAAGAGGGGCATCTCACACTCCTTTCTGATTGGATCCAGCGTTTCACTGTAGAAACCGGAGTCCGCCCCCTCACCGAAAGTGAGGCACTCGAACGTGCTGAAGATATGATCGTAAATGAAAATTATCTATACTTTTGGGAAGCTGAGGGAAAACCTGTTTCCATGGCAAGGGGCGGAAGATGGACGGACAACGGGATCACCGTAAACTTTGTCTACACACCAAAGCCATACAGGAAAAAAGGATATGCTTCCGCAGTCGTAGCAGGCTTAAGCAGCAAACTGCTGGAGGACTATAAATTCTGTACTCTCTACACAGACCTGGAGAATCCAACTTCCAACAAAATTTACATGGATATCGGATACGTTCCAGTCTGTGATTCATTAATGGTGAATATTAAATAAACTTTGCACTCTATTTGTCTTGTTTTTATAATTAATTCTGGAAATATCCAGCGGTTGATTGGAGTGCAAGACGCAGACTCCTATCAGAAAAGCGGAAGGGCTTTGAAGAGAGGCGTGTGGCATAAGACGAATCGGCCACGAAGGCGTTCTTTGCCTTCTTGGTCGGTTTGGCTTATGACATGTGCCTCTAAGCCCTGCAGCTGGACAATTAGAAAAGCGGAAGTGGGCGTTTTGCTCCTTTGAAAAATGTTCTTAGGCTTTAGAGGCGCTTTTTGCCTCAAAAGCCTAAGGTTAATTTTCAAACGGGAGCAGACCACTGCAGCTGGACAAGAGAGACCCCCGGCTTGAGGAGGCTCACTAACCGCCCGCGGAAAGCGAAGTCTTGCACGGAAATCAAAAAGCGGAAATAAGAATACAAAAAGAATTCTTATTTTATGTTGACATTTTCAAAGAAACAAATTAGTATAATAAACAATAATTCAATGAGCGAACGGCTTCGACGAAGAGGAGTACCTTTTGCAGACACTAAAGAGAGCTGGTGGGTGGTGTGAACCAGTGTGGATGCGTCAGGGAATGGACTTCCGAGCCTCCAAACCGAAATCCTGCGGGAGAGTAGGCTTTGGCGAATGTCTTATCGTTACAAAAGACACGCATTCAAGCCGGCCGGCTTCGATGCGGAAGAGTGGACTGCGGGAAGCAGTCAACAAAGGTGGCACCACGGGTATTCCGTCCTTTTTATAAGGATAGGGATGCCCTTTTTTATTTTCAAAAACTTAATCGTGTAAATCGCAGAATAAGAGTAGTAAGCTTAAGTGATGCTTTACAGAGAGCCCGGGAAAGGTGAGACCCTGGCAGGATAGCTTAAGTTGAATGGACTTATGAGAGATGACTTGAACAATGCAGTAGGGTCATACGGGTTTCCTCCGTTATAAGGATAGAATATCGGGTTTTCATGACCCCGTATTCGAAAAGAAGAGGGAGTAAGTTTCTTACTCCAACCTGAGGTGGCACCGCGGTCAGCATCGTCCTCTATAAGCACAATAATATTGTGCTTATAGGGGACTTTTTTATTTGTCCAGCTTCAGCGCCAAGCCCCTCGAGACGTTCCCTGCCCTCTGAAGTCAAAGACCGACTTCACCGGTCAGCTCAGAAGCGTTCGCCGGAGCTGAACGAGGTGCTTAAACTTTTCTAATTCGAATGGAGGAATGGCAAGTGAATCAGCAAAGAGAAATCAATTATGCAGTGAGGGAATTGAATGGTGACCTATATACGCCGATATCGCTTTTTCAATCATTGAAGGGTTCAAAGAAGTTTCTTCTTGAGAGCTCACTGAAGCATGAACAGTCAGGCAGATATTCCTTCGTCGGCTGTGATCCCTATCTTGAATGTAAAGCGGCCGGAAGCCGGGTGGAGATCTTGAAACACCAAACAGGAGAAAGGGAAGAGAGGGAAGGCGATCCCATTAAAATCATCCAGGATTTGATTCCGCATGTTGAGCAAATGGACCTTGACCTCCCTTTCACCGGGGGAGCGGTCGGATATCTCGGATATGATGTGATCCGCCAATACGAAAACATCGGTCCCGTTCCGCAGGATGAACTGGATATGCCGGATATCCACCTGATGTTTTATGAAAAGGTCATCGTGTTTGATCATGCAGAGCAGAAAATGGTTGTGGTGGTACAGGATGAGGATGAAGAGAAACTTGAAAATAAGCTTGCTCAAGTGGAGAAGGAAATAACGAATGTTCATCTTGATGTCCACGGTGTCGAGCTAAACGGGGTGACATTTGAATCCCAGATTTCAGAAGAGGATTATATCCAGCAAGTGAAAGCAGCGAAGGAACATATCAGGAAGGGAGACATCTTCCAGGTTGTCCTGTCCCAAAGGATGCGTGCCGCATTTAAGGGGGATTCCTTCACTTTTTACCGGCGGCTTCGTCAGTCCAATCCATCTCCCTATATGTTTTATATAGATTTCGGGGATTATGTCGTTCTTGGGGCTTCACCTGAAAGCCTGGTCAAGGTGCAGGGCAGGAAGATTACGACGAATCCGATTGCTGGAACAAGGAGGCGGGGGAAGAACGAAGATGAAGACCTGCGATTGGAGCATGAATTGTCTGCGGATGAAAAAGAGATAGCGGAGCACAGAATGCTGGTCGACCTTGGGAGGAATGACCTGGGGAAAGTGTGCGAGGCGGGATCCATCATGCTCACGAAGTATATGCTGGTCGAGCGTTACAAATACGTGATGCACCTTGTATCTGAAGTGAAAGGAAACTTGAAGGATGGCATCACACCGCTGGAAGCATTGGTAAGCTGCCTGCCCGCGGGGACGGTTAGCGGAGCACCTAAAATAAGGGCTATGCAGATCATCAATGAGCTTGAAGGCAGGAAAAGAGGGGTTTACTCCGGGGCGATCGGCTATCTCGGGATCAACGGAAACCTGGACTTCGCACTGGCCATCAGGACGCTCGTTTTGAAGGATAGCACGGCTTACGTCCAGGCAGGGGCAGGCATTGTTTATGACTCAGACCCCAAAAGTGAATATGAGGAAACGATGAATAAAGCAAAATCTTTATTGGAGGTGGGAAAATGATACTGCTCATCGACAATTACGATTCCTTCACATACAACTTGTATCAGTATTTACTGGAGCTGGGTGAGGATGTCCTGATAAAAAGAAACGATGAAATCACCTTAGAGGGAATACAGGAGTTAAAGCCGGAGGGAATCATTTTATCCCCCGGACCCGGAACACCTGAAGATGCGGGGATCTGCATCGAAATTATCCGGAATCTTCACGCTAGTGCGCCGATTCTCGGAGTCTGCCTCGGTCATCAGGCGATTGCCGCTGCCTTCGGTGCGAAAGTGGTGATCGCAGACAGGATCATGCATGGAAAGACATCACTGATCAGGCATGACGGTGATGGGGTGTTCCAATATCTGTCCCAGCCGCTCACCGTGATGAGGTACCACTCGCTGGTTGTGGAAAAGGAATCCCTCCCCCAGCAGTTCGAGGTCACCGCCACTTCGATGGATGACAACCAGATCATGGCGATCAAGCATAGACGATATCCGCTTTTCGGTGTTCAATTCCATCCGGAATCAATCGGAACCGATACAGGAAAAAAAATACTGAGTAACTTTTTAGATGAGATGAGAAAGGGGAATAACCGTGAAAGAGTTTCTGCAAAAGCTATCTAACGGACATTCTTTAGAAAAAGACGAGATGAGAAGAGCAGCACACCAGCTATTCAATGAGGAAACGACTGAAAGTCAGATCGCTTGTTTCCTGACACTGCTGAAAATGAAAGGTGAATCGGTTGAAGAAATCACCGGGCTTGTCGAAGTGCTGAGGGAAAAAGCCCTGCCGGTCAGAAGCAGCATGGGAGGCGTCCTTGATAATTGCGGGACGGGAGGGGACGGTTCCCACAGCTTCAATATCAGCACGACTAGTGCGTTTGTGCTGGCCGGTGCAGGGATTAAGGTTGCCAAGCATGGAAACAGGAGCATTTCAAGCAGAACCGGAAGTGCCGATGTGCTTGAGCATTTAGGAATATCCCTCGATTTTCGGGCAGATGAGATCAATGATCTGCTATCTCAGTGCAATATTGCGTTTCTTTACGCCCCGCATATTCATTCCGGGCTTAAGAAGATCATGAAGGTCAGAAAAGAACTGAAAATACCGACCATCTTCAATTTGATCGGCCCGCTGACGAACCCTGTGGAGCTGGAGACTCAATTAATCGGAGTGTACAGGAGAGATCGATTGGAGACGATGGCACGGGTGCTCAATGAACTTGGCAGAAAGAGGGCAATCGTATTAAACGGAGCGGACTACATGGATGAAGCTTCCCTTGCAGGTGAGAACCATCTCGTCCTCCTTGAAGATGGAGGGATCACGCCTTTTACACTGACAGCCGGAGAGGTTGGTCTTCCACATTATCCGAACAGCTTGATCAAGGGAGGGGGATCTTCCGAGAATGCCGCCATCCTTCGCGATGTACTGGAAGGTAAGGAAGGGGCCCATCTGGATACAGTGTTATTCAATGCAGGGATTGCGCTTTATGCCCACGGCAGTGTGTCAAGTGTTGCCGAAGGCGTCAAAGCGGCACGGGACAGCATTACCTCAGGTAAAGCGAAAAACGCCCTTCAGACACTCGTCGAGTACAGCCAATCGAAAAGGAAGCAGGTGATTTAGGTGGCTGACATTCTTCAGAGAATAATAGAAAAGAAAGCGGAAGAAATCAAATGCCTTGAAAAATCAGGATATAAACGCTACGAAAACGCGAATATCCGGGGTGTTAACAAGTTATATGATTCATTGCTGGGGGCTGAAAAGCTTGGGGTGATTGCAGAAATTAAGAGGGCTTCGCCTTCGAAGGGGGACATCAGGACAGAGGTGGATCCTCCTGTACAGGCAAAAGAATATGAAAGGGCCGGAGCGGCTGCCATTTCGGTATTGACCGATACTCATTTCTTTAAAGGAAAGATGGAAGACCTGGCAAGGGTAAGGGAGGAAGTATCGATTCCGATCCTCTGCAAAGATTTCATTCTTGATCCCATTCAGATTGACCGCGCAAGGGATGCGGGGGCAAATATCATCCTGCTGATAGTGGCAGCCCTTGAACGCCCTCTTCTTCGGTCGCTTTTCCACTACGCCGAAAATAAGGGGCTCGAAGTTCTCGTGGAAGTTCATGATGAGGAAGAAATGAAGACTGCACTCGATCTCGGTGCAAAAATCATAGGAATCAATAACCGCAACCTTAAGACATTCGAAGTCAGCCTTGATGTGACGGAAAGGCTGGCTGGAATGATTCACAATGAGGAGGTTGTGCTGATCAGCGAAAGCGGGATCCGGCATGTGGAGGATTGCATCCGGGCTGCAAAAGCCGGCGCACATGGCGTACTGGTAGGAGAAACGTTAATGAGAAGTGATGATACGGGCAGAGTGCTGTCTTCCCTGCAGATAAAAAAGGGGGATGGAAGATGACAAAAGTCAAAGTTTGCGGGATCCGGGAACAGGAGGAAGCAAAATGGGCTGCAGACGCAGGCGCCGATGCCGTCGGATTTGTATTTGCCGAAAGTAAACGAAGGGTCACGCTCGAGAAGGCTGCTGCCATAGCAGATTCACTCCCGAAAGATATTTTGAAGATAGGGGTGTTCGTCAATGCATCGACCAGCGAACTTCAACATGCGATGGATGTGGTGAAGCTTGACTATGTCCAGCTGCACGGGGATGAAACACCGGAATTTTGCAGCGGGCTTCATATTCCATTTATAAAAGCAATCTCTATCAGGGAAAAAAGGGATCTCAAATCCCTGGAGAGATACGGCAGCGGACTCCTTTTAGTGGACAGCGGAAAGGGACCATTCAGGGGAGGCAACGGCACCACTTTCGACTGGGAATATCTATCGGACTATGAATCTCATAAAGATCGTCTAATCCTTGCCGGAGGTTTAAGGAAAGAAAATGTCAAGGAAGCAATCAAGAAGACTAAACCTTTTATGGTGGATGTTTCGAGCGGTGTTGAACGGGACGGCAGAAAAGATCGCAAAATGATCAAAGCCTTCATCCAAGAAATAAAATTAATCCAAAAAGAAGAAAGCGGGGAATAATCATGACTTACGCACAACCGGATCAAAAAGGATCATTCGGACAATTTGGCGGCAGATATGTACCTGAAACATTGATGACAGCGGTAAAAGAATTGGAAACGGCTTATGAGGAAGCATCCCGGGATGAAGCGTTCCAAAGGAAAATAAAATATTATTTGAAGGACTATGTCGGCAGGGAAAACCCGCTATATTTTGCAGAAAACTTAACAAGCCGGCTGGGCGGGGCAAAATTGTACCTGAAAAGGGAGGATCTCAATCATACCGGAGCCCATAAAATCAATAACACGATCGGGCAGGCGCTGCTTGCAGAACGGATGGGCAAAAGAAAAATCGTCGCGGAAACAGGCGCTGGGCAGCACGGTGTAGCGACTGCCACCGTCTGTGCATTATTGAACCTTGAGTGTGTGATTTTCATGGGCGAAGAAGACATCAGGCGGCAGAAATTGAACGTATTCCGAATGGAGCTGCTTGGGGCGAAGGTTGTCAGTGTCACGGCCGGAAGCGCAACCCTGAAGGATGCAGTGAATGAAGCCCTGCGTTACTGGGTCGCAAATGTTGAAGATACGCATTATATCATCGGGTCGGTGCTTGGACCCCATCCGTTCCCGAAAATGGTCCGCGATTTTCAAAGTGTGATAGGGAAAGAGACGAAGGAACAATTCTTCATGAAGGAACAAACACTCCCGGATGCCATCGTGGCGTGCATCGGCGGGGGGAGCAACGCAATGGGGATGTTCCATCCATTCATCGATGACAGGGAAGTGGAGTTGTACGGGGTTGAAGCTGCCGGCTCGGGGCTTGATACCAATAAGCACGCTGCCACCTTAACTCTAGGAAATCCCGGGATTTTACATGGCAGCCTGATGTATCTCCTGCAGGATGAAGACGGGCAGATCCAGGAAGCCCATTCCGTATCTGCCGGGCTCGATTATCCCGGTATTGGACCAGAGCACAGCTACCTGAAGGAAATCGACCGCGTGAAGTATACGTCCATTACCGATCAGGAAGCGCTTGAAGCATTCCAGCTTATCTGTCAGACCGAAGGGATCATCCCCGCGCTTGAAAGCTCCCATGCCGTTGCCTATGCTGTGAAATTGGCAAAACAGATGAAACCCGATGAGTCGATCGTCATTTGCCTGTCAGGCAGGGGAGATAAAGATGTCGAGCAGGTAAAAGAGTTGTTAGGAGGACACCAAAATGGGTAAATTATTCTTGGAAAAGGCATTTCAAAAGGAACTGAACAGCGGTAATAAAATATTCATCCCTTATATCATGGCCGGGGATGGCGGTATTGAGAATCTGATAGATTCGTTGAAGCTCCTGGAAGAAGCAGGGGCATCCGCAATTGAACTGGGGATCCCGTTTTCAGATCCGGTCGCTGACGGACCCACCATACAGCAGGCAGGCAAGAGGGCATTGGATAATGGGGTCAACCTTAAACAAGTATTGGATGAATTGACAGTGAGAAGAGAGGAAATCGGAATTCCGCTGGTGTTCATGACTTACATCAACCCTGTTTATAAATACGGGATCCAGCACTTTTTCAGGCGGTGTGAAGAAGCGGGGGTGGATGGAGTGATCATCCCGGATCTCCCTGCGGAGCACAGGGACCTCATTTCCTCACCGGCTGAGGAACATGGCATCGCGGTCATCCAGCTTGCCACCCTTACAAGTCCCGAAGAACGGATCTCCGAGCTTGCAGGATTGTCGGAAGGATTTTTATATGCCGTGACGATCAACGGAACGACCGGTGCAAGAAGTGCAGTCAATGAGAGCATCGGGAAGCATCTACAGTTACTGAAAAAATACAGCAAGGTCCCCGTACTCGCCGGGTTCGGCATCTCAACCCCCGACCATGTGAGGGAGATGACCCGTGACTGCGATGGCGTCATTGTTGGGAGCAGGATCATTGAACTCCTTCAGGAAGGTAATTTCACTGAAATGAAGGGTTTGATGGATGCGGCCAAAATGAGCGGGGTAAAAAGATAGTCATTATTCAGTATTCAGTTAATTTGTGTTGGATTGGTGTTAAAATAATCTAAAGATAAGTTAATAAATGGTAAATGTCCTTTTTTAGCCAGGGAATATCGGTATGATAGAGGTGCAGTACAAATGCATCTTACCAGGAGGCTGAAAAATGAAATCAATGAAGAAATGGTTGGTCATGTTTTTAGTGTCATTATCAGTCATCGGATTTGCAGCAGGATGCAGCAGCGGCAGTGAAGAAGACAATGGGACCGAAGAACAAATGGACGAAGAATCCAATACGGAAGATAGTGCAGAAGATACCAGTGAAGAACAGTAAAAAGCAGCAGCCAGCCCAATAATGGGCTGGCTGTTATTTTTTAATTAGAATCCGGCTCCCCGGGTCAGGTTAAAACGAAAGGGCGTCATTTTGTGCATGTTACTGAAACTGTTAATGAGGGGCGCACTTTCTTATATGAAATCGCAATATTAGTAAAACCCGCCTGTTCTAATTCATTGGAGATTTGCTCGCCGTAGCTCCGTGCCCTGCTGTCCCTTTCTTCATCACCGCGCGGCTGGACAGTTATCACCAGCGTTCCCCCCGGCTTCAACATATGATATAAATGGGATAGGGCTTTTTTTGGGTCAGACCACAGAGGATAGTTGTTCACTGAAAAGATGTGATCATATCGTTCGTCATCCAGCTTGAATGTAGAAATATCCTCGACAATGAGATGAACCTTTCCTTTTTTTATTGCGTCCTTATTCTTTTGACCCGCGGCGTCTTTCATGGTGGAGGAGATATCGACGCCATCAACCGTGCAGCCGGGGTATTTCTGGATGATTTTATGGATGCAGTATCCAGGCCCGTAACCTATTTCAAGAATATGATCCCCCCGCCGGATCGGCATCTTTTTGATGGACCATTTATTGATTTTACGATTGTCTATTTCCATTACCTTGCCTATTATCCATCCCAGGATGCCTTTTGGCTGTTTAAATTGTTTCTGCAGTGAAAAAGTCATAGGATCTCCTCTTTTAAGATTGATAATACAATCATTCCACCATATGTACATATTGAAACATCTTCAGAGGACAGTACATTTTTATATCATGAAACAAGGAGGGAGTACGATGAAAATTACAGTGCTTTCTGATACTCATCTGCCGAAGGGTAAAAGGAAGCTTCCAGACACTCTCATTAAGGATATATTGGAAAGTGAGTTCATCATCCATGCCGGGGATTTTCAGAGTGCAGAGACTTACAAAGAGTTAGCGGACTTCGGGGAGTTATTGGGAGTTTACGGAAATACCGACGACCCGGAAATAAAGGGCTTATTGCCACAAAGCCGGATATGCTTAATCCAGGGGTTGAAGATAGGAATCGTACATGGGGACGGCAAGGGGAAGACAACGGAAAAGAGAGCAAGGGCAGCCTTCAATAAAGATGAAGTCGATATGATCATCTTTGGTCACTCTCATATCCCTTATTTGCGATACCATGACGGGGTGCTGCTGTTCAATCCCGGGTCACCCACTGATAAGCGGAAGATGCCGATGTTTTCACACGGGATGATGGAAATCGACCATGTGGGGAGCTGGTCGATCCAGCACAAGTTTTATTCTTGATGTAAGCAGGCTGAGAAGTTTCATCACATCTCAGCCTGCTTCGCTTACAGCTTATAATGATAATAGTCCTGACTGTAAATCGTCCGAAAACCGCTTGATTCATAAAGTTTCAGAGCATGGCTGTTTTCAGCTGCAACATCCAGGAAGATGTCGTCCGTCCATTTTGATTCTTCAGAAACGACATAAGAAAGTGCTTTCCGCCCAATTCCCCTTCGTTGGTATTTGGGATCGATGGCAAACCCGTAGATGAAGCTTTGCCCCTTGATGCGCTGCACGCGGATTTTTCCGACAGTCTCGCCGTCAGCCTCTATCATCATGCTTTTCTGTCCCTGCTCCGTGAGCATTTGTTTAAGCATGGCTTCCGCATCCGAGCGGCTCTGTCCGAAACAGTCGATATCCAGCGATATGCAAAGCGGGATATCATCTTCAGTCATTCCTCTGGTCATCACACTCTCTGAAAGTGCCAGCGGGCTTCCAGGCTCCCATTTCATTTCATATTCAGTGAAGTCATAATCAGCATCAATGGATTTAACAAATGTTTTTCCCGAAACAGAGGTGCCCGGTATATTGATAAGCAGAGACCCTGCATTGCGGTATTTTAAAGAGATCAGGGCTTTTTTAAGTAAGTCTTTAAAAATCCCCATTCCTCTATGTCCGGGATGGACCATGCCGCATAATTCATATTGATCCCCGAAACCGTAAAGTGCCAGAAATCCAATCAGATTTTCTCCTGAATAAAGAAAATAGTCATCATTTTCACCTGTGCGGTGTTCAAGCATATCCCAGTTTAATTTAAGTGTTATCCCTTCATGTTCTTCACAGATATTCTGTAGTGCCACTATTTCCTTCAGTTGATTTTGATTCAGCATAATACTCTCCTGTTTAAAAGATAGAATTTTCTTACTAATTTTATGTGATTCTGTTTGGTTACGCAACTGGAGTGATGGTGATTGGCACGAAAATAAATAACCTAATGGCGAACCTTTTAGTTGAAAGGCCGTTCAATGATGCTTAAAGCATTGAAGAATATTTTTTTCTGTTGTGGAGTGGGGCTCATCAAACGGCGCTGGGTATGTACACGAGTTATTGGTCCGATTTTCAATTTTATGCTCGAAAACCTCTTGCTTTTGCTCGAGCCTGGTTGTTTTGTGCTCGAAATCAGGTTATTTGTGCTTGAAAACTCAGCTTTTCTGCTCGAACTGTCGAATCCCCATAGCGATGACTGACACTGCTGACTTCAAGCGTTTTATTCGAAGGAATATTTCAGCCTGGCAGGGGTATTCAATCATTTTATAAGCGGTCACCTCTTACTTAATTTCGAAATTTTTAATATAAGTGCGATATTCCTCAGTTGATGGTGCGAACTACCGATTTTCCAACAATTTCCAACACCCTTAAACATCTTTAAATGTGCACTCGTATTTAGAAATCATGCTTCTCTTCAATAAAAGACCGCAGCTAATTTGAATGCCAAAATTAGCTGTGGTCTATCTAAAAACAATATACTTTTGTACATCAACGATTGAATTATTCTTTCGTCTGAATCCGCTGAATCACTTCATGCAGTTCATCCGGTTTTAAAAATTCGAGAGGGGAAAATCCTTTTTCGAACATCACCGATTCGCTTTCGATCATCAGAATATACCGGCCGTTGACTTTTGCCAGGTGGATGCTGTCTCCGAAGTCAGAGAGGAGGGCTTTCACCGATACATGGTCAAGCTTCACTTTCAGCTCCACATCGGGCGACTGCTCGACGATCTGGGAGGCAGCTTCCACTACTTGATCGGTGGAAAAGCGTTCTTGCAGTTCCCGTTTCGGACTGATCGCCCATTCTTCCATCGCCTGCTCGAATTCTACCCGTTCATCACTTTCTTCATTATATGTTTCTTCAATATGTTCTTTGACCATGCCGTAAACCTGGGATTTGACGATCTCAGGCATTGATTTCTCGAATTCCACCCATTTCAGGAAATCTTCAAAGTAACGCGAATGGGAAGACTGGTGAATCTTTAGTTCGGCGGCATCCATCATCCCTTCTTCCGGCATGAAAGGATATTGGACCGATTTCATATTTTTAGTGGTGATGGCCATTTCGACGTTATGTATCAGTGTTGATGCATCGGTGATCCTGGCAACCTTTGGTTCGAAGTCGCACTTCATTATGAATACAAACGGGTCATCGAAAAATTTGGTGAGTTTGGCGGTGGCGATTACAAGTGCCCCGCCCCTGACCGCGCTGGTTTCGATATACATTTGAGCCAGCTGGTCACAGGCTTCCCTGAATGTCTCTTTGTCCTCTGCGAACCTTGTTTTATGAAATAAATTGTAATTAGGGTTGGATGTTAACTCATGTCCGGGTTCAACAATGAATCTGCCAATTTTCGTAGGGGCTGAGTCAGACTTGGCGTGACGGTCAACCTTTCTTTTCACGATCTTTGTCAACTCACCATCCAGGAATGTTTTCAGGTCGCTTTCTTCGTATTGCTCTGATGACAGGGTTTGAAAGTGTTTGACATGTTTTTCTGCTTCTTCGCCTTTGCCGTCGACTTGGATTAAGTAAAAAGATAAATTTTGAATCATGAACTCCATTTTTGAACTCCATTTCCTTTTGAGGATGTTTTTCTCATTAAAGAATTCCTCTGTTTTTTCAGTATAAGTAAGCATATATCGTTCGTCAATTCAGTAATGAAATTTACTATTTAAGGGATACTAGAGGGAACGAATGTTGTCCTGATGAGGGAACTGACTTATTAAAAAACGAAGCAATATTTATTTGGAAGGAAGAAGGTGAAAGATATGGGACAGCAATCAGTATGGGAGTTGGTTAAGAAGGGCAATAAGTCCTCCTTGTATGCCATGATCGGCAATACGGTACTCGCAATCGCAAAAGGCGGGGCTTATCTTGTCAGCGGAAGCGGTGCGATGTTTGCATCTTCCATGCATTCACTTGCTGATTCAGTCAATCAGGGATTTGTGTTTATTGGCAGTGTCCTGTCTGAAAAGGAACCGACAAAGAAATTCCCGACAGGTTTCGGAAGAGTTATTAACTTGTTTTGTATGATCGCGGTCATTGTGGTTTCAATCATGGCATACGAAACGATTAAAGAGGGCTTCCATTTGATCAGTCATCCGGCAAAAGTGAAAGGGATCCTGCTCAATGTATCCATTTTACTGCTGAATATCATCATCGACGGAGCGATTTTAGTAAAAGTCATGAAAGAAATCGGGGAAGAATCCAGGAATATCAGGAAAGGATTCGGAGTCATACCAGGAGCGTTCAAGAATGTAAAAAAAGCGTCCCCTCCTACACGGCTCGTCTTTTATGAAGATTTGGTGGCTGTGAGCGGGGCTGTATTTGCCCTCGTTGCGGTTATTGTCTCTTATTATACCTCCTTTTTATTATTGGATGGAATCGTCACCATCATCATTGGGTGTCTGATGGTATTTGTTGCTTTCAGGGTGGGCTATGACAATATGGTCGGTTTGATCGGAGTGGCAGCCCCTAAAGACGTAGAGGATAAAGTGGGTCAAATGATCCTTGCTCATGAACAGGTAGTGGATATATACAAAATGAGAATCATCCAGGAAGGCAGATATTATCATGTTGAAGCGTATCTTGAGCTTGAAAGGGGTCTTCAGTTATCGCAGGCTGACGACATTAAATTTGTGATACAGGATCAGTTAACCTCTGACCCGGATATATCGGATGCAACTCTTGGCATCCTTGAGGACGACGGTATCAGGAAGTGGGAGAACAGTAATCCTGATTGAATTCCTGACGCAGGGTGAAAAGCGATAAGGGCTCATTTAAAATCGTTTGCAGTTTCGTATCATTTGGTCCGCCTCAAGATTCATATTATAATGAGAGAATAGTGAATTGGGGGTGGAGGAATGGACGCAGATCAAATCATGCATTCAATCAAGGGCCGTACTCCGAAAATCCTCGGGAGTGAAGAGTACAGTGAGTTTGCCATCTTTGTGCCCTTGATAAAAGTGGATGGGGAAACACATATTTTGTTTGAAGTCAGGTCATATAATATGCGCAGGCAGCCAGGGGAAATCTGCTTTCCAGGAGGCAGGGTCGATCGGGCCGACAGAGATGCAGAGAGTGCTGCCATAAGGGAAACTTCAGAAGAATTGGGTATTGATCAACAATCGATTTCCGGTATTCAGCCGCTGGACTATCTTGTTTCCCCCTTTGGTACAATCATCTATCCTTTTGCTGGAATACTGAATGCAGATGTAGAGGATTTGGACCCGAACAAGGCGGAAGTGGAACAAATCTTTACCTCTCCATTGAGTGAACTGCAAAAAAAGGAGCCTGAATTATATAATATTGAATTCCGGATGGAGCCTGAAAAGGGGTTCCCCTATAAGAGCATCCCGGGCGGAGAAAATTATGACTTTCAGGCAAGAAAAATGAAGGAACATTTTTATTATTATGAGGACAAAGTCATTTGGGGACTGACGGCAAGGATTCTTCATCACTTTATTAAGCTCATATCAGATAATAAATAATTTTCAACACTTTATTACCAAATTGGACATACTTATTCCAAATATACTTTCTTACGGCAAGAGTTTTGTCTGAGAAAGTATTTTTCCATGTGTTCTTGTCGGCATTTGTTTGGTTTGCATCCGTTTAAAAAGAGGTAAATAATAAACAAATAAATGTATGACTGGAGGTAATAATATGATCATTCGTGCCAAATCATGGAGAATGCTCAGTGTTCAGGAAAAAATGTTTATTTTGAAGGCGGTTTGCAATAAAGCCAACCAGCCCCGGAAAGTCGCGGTGAAATAACATTCTATTCTACTGCGGACTAATCCAGCCGGAGAGAATTTTACTGACTTACCATACATGAATCTGCATCCGATGGAATTCTCTCTTCCTCATTGATTCCCCAAAACGACCACTCCTTTTTCACATGCCCCAAGATATATGAAGTTACATATGCGATCTTATGATAGAATAAATCAAAAGAAACAACCCCCGTCCCTACGGGTAAGGTATGAAGCAATATACAATATGCAGGAGGAAAGTGAACATTGAAAAAATACATACTAGTCTTTACGATCTTGTTGATCATTTTATCAGGATGTAACCGTAATGCAGCTGAGATGATTACGGACGGTGAAGTCATCATCGACGAAGAAGAACGCACCGTCACGTTCAAAGGGGTGCTCACCGATCGTAATCTTGATGCAGACACTTCATTTCAGGCACGCTTTTTCCTTCAAGGGAGCACAATCAGGAATGCTCTTGGCAAGGATCTGATTTATACAGATAAGGAATTGAAAAGTGATTCGGATTTAAAGAAATCTGAAGAGTATGAGGTGGAGACGACCATCGAATTGAAGCAGCCTGACAAAATCGATGAGTTGATAAAAGCGATAAAGGATAAAGAAGAAAAAGTGGTCACGATCGAAGTGATTAACGATAACGGACGTTTGGATGATAAAGTGATACATAAAGTGGAAACGAAGTAGAGGCTGAAACAAAAGTGATATAGTCTAAGTGAAACCCGAAATAATTTGCATGGGAAGAGGCGAATTATTTCGGGTTTTTATTTGTTCGAGATGTATTTAAGATTTTGCGCTTTTCATCGTTTGATTGGAGTGCAAGTCGAAGACTCCTGCGGGAAGAGTAGCTTATTAGAAAAGCGGAAGGGCTTTGAAGAGAGGCGTGTGGCATAAGACGAATCGGCCGTGAAGGCGTTCATTGCCTTCTTGGTCGTTTTGTCTTATGACAGGTGCCTCTAAGCCCTGCAGCTGGAAAAGTCAGACTTGTCCAGCTGCGGAGATCGAAGTCTTGCACGGAAATCTTTAGCGTTGTTTAGTTTCCACTCTAAAATGTTCGCCTTTAAACCCTGGCTTGATAGTTTTGTCCCAACCACTATTTTCAATAAGAGGATAGGAATTTTACAGAAAGAACCTTTTGTTTCCCAATCGAGGAAGGAATTGAACACTTTTTATCTAATATTTAGAAGTGGGATAAGAAAGGGGATATAGATATGGACGATACTATCTTTTTGATCAAGGAAAAAAAGGGTCTTAAAAAGGACTTTGGACTGCTCGCATCCATGATGGATTATGCGAGACTGACTACGATCCAGGAGGTTGAAAGCCTTACTGTGGAAGAATTGGATTACAGGGTAAACGAAGATGCGAATTCAATCGGGATGCTCCTGGCTCATTTTGATGCGGTGGAAAAAATTTATCAGGCGCTTACCTTTGAAAATTTAAGTGATGAAGAGGTCGACCGGTACGCTGATTCGCTGGAACCTGCACTGAGCCTTGGTAAAGCCGCCGAAGTAATCAAAGGGAAGGAAGCCGGTGAGTATCTCGGGCAATTAAGCGAGACCCGGGACAGAACCTACAACAAGTTCAGGGATCTGCCGGAAAACTGGCTGTATGAAGAAAGTGATTGGTGGTATGGCAAGAAGGGAAACAATTTTTTTAAATGGTTTCATGTGTTCGAGGACGAAATCAATCACCGCGGACAAATACGGATGATCAAAAAAATCTTCACAAAAGAGAAGGAAATGGTTGAATAAATTTATCCGTTCCTTGAGTTTTGGTTGACAGTCTGTTATAATATATATAATTATTTTTGTTCGGTTAATCATGTTCGGGCAGAAGAACATTCGTCTTGAAACTTAATCGAAGCAAGAATAGTAATATTTTTATGTGCATCTGCACTGGGAGGTACTTGTTTTATGCTACAAGGTAAAGTTAAATGGTTCAACGCAGAAAAAGGTTTCGGTTTCATCGAAGTTGAAGGTCAAGACGATGTATTTGTTCACTTCTCTGCTATTCAAGGTGAAGGCTACAAATCACTTGAAGAAGGACAAGACGTTACATTTGAAATCGTTGAAGGTGCTCGTGGACCACAAGCAGCCAACGTTCAAAAGTAATTAAATAGTAAAACTACAAACAGAGTACGTTTAGGTACTCTGTTTTTTTGATGAATACATTTAGAGGTTTACATAATTTTATTATTTGATACTTACTGGCATTAATATATATCAACAGAGGGGTGACTTGAGTTTTGCGGAGCTATTTTAAGAAGTTTTTTATCTTTGCAGGAGTTTTTGTCGGGACGAGCATTGTATTGAGCATCATCACAGGGTTGATACTTACCTATTTCTATGAAGAAGGCGGCTTTACAGGTCATCCAATGATAAGTACTTTGATCAATGTGATTGCAGCCGGTACAGCTGTTTTGGCTGCTTATCGACCATTTAATAAAAAGGTGAAAGATGCCGGCACTATGAAATAATTTTCTTAGAAAATACTCAAGACAAAGAGCAAGAGACCGGATTAACCCGGTCTCTTGCTCTTTTGTTAAGTATACAGATGTTGAATTATATGTCTGATTACTTATTGTTTTCGTTTTGCTGCTGCTGTTGTTGCTGTTGTTGTTGCTGTTGAGCAGCTTTACGAGCTTGTTGAGCTGCATTTTGCTCTTGAGCGAATTCAGCTTCATTTTTTTGTTGTTGTGGTTTTTGGTTGTTGTTTGTCATGTTTATCACCTCCGTCCATCTTAAGATGTCCGAATATATATGAATTATTCTATAAAATTATTTTTGCCGCCATATTTCATCCACATGTTGGATAAATTACTATCAATTGTTACAAGTGAGAGGATGTGATGTGCACATGGACCATATAGTGAGCAGTCTTTTAGAGTTGGAAGATCAATACGGCATAAAAATTATTTATGCAGTGGAGGCGGGGAGCAGAGCATGGGGGTATGAATCAGAAGCGAGTGATTACGACGTAAGGTTCATCTATGTAAATCGGGTGCAGCATTATCTGTCCCTTCAAAATAAAAGAGATGTAATAGAAAAGGCGCTGCCTCAGGTGGAATTGGCCGGCTGGGATATAAAAAAAGCTCTGACTCTCCTTCACAAATCGAATCCTTCCATCCTGGAATGGTTAACCGAGGAAAACATTTATATCGAGCATGATACCGTCAACAAAATCAGGCGGCTGGCAGATAAAAGTTTTTCACCATATAAAGTGCTGCATCATTATGTAAGAATGGCAAAGAAAAATATCATTCACCTTGAAAACAAGCCTTTCCATCATGTAAAGGACTATATCCATATCATCAGGCCGTTCCTGTCATGTCTATGGGTGTCAAAATTGCAAGCCTTCCCTCCCAACAGAATCTCTGCCACTTTGAAACGGACTGATCTCAGTGAAACTGTGAGAGAGGATATTGAATGCATCCTTAACTTGAAAACTCAGAGGTCGGTCCTGATAGACAAAAAGCGTTTCATTTCCTTAATCGAAACGATGGAGTTTGATCTTAAACGGCTGGAAAATATGATAACGGAAAGTTTTGGGGATCATACAGGAAACATAGAAGAATTCAATGAATTATTTCTTGAGATTCTGAAAGATATATGGAATGGATATGGAGTGCGTTTAACTGATTAACGTCTATTTGGCTGAAGTGCATAACTGATACCTTCATGGAGACAATATTTAGAAACAAGCCCAATTGAAGGTGTTATGATGAGTGGTTTTGAAAAGAAAAACAAGCGAAAAGTGAAACAGCTGATACCTTCTGAAGAAGGACAGACCATCACCCTGGATGAAAAGATAGATAAAATAAGATCAGGGCTATATTATACTGAAGATTTGAAGGTTAGAGAGCTAACTTTCAATGAGAAATCCATGTTTATTTTATTTGTGGATTCCGTCATTGATAATAAGAATTTGCAAACCTATGTCATTCAGCCAGTTAACGAGAAAAGAGAAGGGAAGCTTGAGAATGTAATCAGTGCCAATGCCATCATTTTAGCATCTGGCATTGAGGAAGCCTTGAGTGCAATGGTGGACGGGCACTGTCTGATTTTATCAGAGGGGTCTGAAGACATGCATTTGGTCTGCCTGCCTAAAGTGGACCAGGATACCAAGGAACCGATCAATGAAAAAGTCATCCGGGGTTCGCACCAGGGATTCCAGGAAAGCATTACAAAAAATATTCATTATATCAGGGAGAGGATATCTAATCCCCGGGTAACTGTTAAGTATGCAAACATAGGGGAGACGACAAATACAAAATATGCACTGGTATATATTTCAGAGCTGACAAATCCAGAATTACTGGCCACTATTGAAAACCGAATCAGTTATATCAATGCTGATTCCATACAATCACCGGGATTCTTCGAAGAATTCCTGGAGGATGACTCATTTTCCCCTTTTCCACAGTTTTTAAATACCGAAAGGCCTGACAGGGTGGCGGCTAACTTGATGGAAGGAAGGGTCGCCCTCGTGATGGAAGGGAGCCCTACTGTATTGATATTTCCGGTTACATTCTTCAGCTTTTTACAAACAACAGAAGATTACAATAACCGGTCGTTCATCAGTTCATTTTTTCGGATCGTCCGGTTATTCAGCTTCGTTCTTGCGCTCTGTCTTCCCGCTTTTTATATAGCAGTCATTTCGTTTAATTATGAAATCATTCCGGTTGAAATCATCTTCTCGATCAAAAGTTCTCTGGAATATGTTCCATTTCCGCCGCTCATCGAAGCCGCGATCATGCAGCTTACACTCGAATTGCTGAGGGAAGCGTCGATCAGGCTGCCGAATCCGATTGCGCAGACAATCGGTGTAGTCGGAGGTCTTGTCATCGGGACGGCAGTAGTGGAAGCGAACCTTGTCTCCAACACGATGGTCATAGTGGTGGCGATCACAGCGATTTCATCTTTCGTCATACCGTCGAATGAACTGAGCACCTCCCTGAGGATTTTAGGTTTTCCTCTTATGCTGATGGCCGCTATCTTTGGAATTTACGGAATCGTGATTGGTCTCATGCTCATCTTCATTCATTTGACAAAATTAAAGTCACTCGGCAACTACTACCTATATCCTATTGCACCTTTGGATGTCGGAAGATTGAAAGATACTCTAATCCGGTTACCTATCTGGATGATAAAGACGAGACCAAAAGATGTGAATGCACGATACAAATGGAGGGCATCGTCAGGCTCAAGGGGATGGAAAAAAGATGAAAAAACAGATTAAGCTTACTTCCTTTCAATTATCCATCTTTATCATTCAAACCCAGATTGGTGTAGGCATCCTCGGGCTTCCATTTAATGTATTCTCTGTTTCCAAAGGGGACGCGTGGATTTCGGTGCTTGTTTCAGGTGCTATTGTCCAAATGATGATAACCATCATTTGGCTATTAGGACGCAGATTTCCTTCGAAATCTCTTTTCGACTATTCAAGAGTCTTGCTCGGTAAATTCGCAGCGACAATTATCACGTTCGGATACCTCATCTACGGCGTACTTGTCGTCATCATCATTTTGATGTATTCGACTGCGATAATAAAATCCTGGTCGCTCATTCTCACACCCGCCTGGGCCGTAATGTTAATGCTCATTATCCCCGGGTTTTATCTGGGCAAAGAAAAGGTAATGGAAATCAGCAACGTCTATGTAGTCTTGACTTTCCTGATTGTCCTGCTGGTCATCGTGTCGATCGTCGTCCTGTTCATTTACCCAGTTGATTGGCGTTATTTGTTCCCTATGGGTGCATCCGGAGGATTGACCATACTGAAGGGGGCAAAGGAAGCTTATTTTTCCATGCTGGGATTTGAACTTTTGTTGATCCTGTATCCTTATTTTCAGCATAACGGAAGCACGGCGATTTATAAAGCTGCCACTGCGGCAAATCTGTCCGTGACACTTGTATATACGTTCTTGACAATCGTCAGCACGGTCACTTTCAGTCCTGATGAATTAAAAATTGTGCCTCAGCCCGTTCTTTATTATGTTAAATCCCTCTACCTGCAAGTGGTGGAGAGGGTCGATCTTCTTTTTGCATCATTCTGGGTCGTGAACGTCATTACCTCTTTGACCAGTTACTTATTTCTTTGTACCGAATGCTGCAGTCATTTGTTCAAGAAGTTCAAGAAGCTTAAAAGAGGGTACTGCACTGTGTTTTGGGGGCTGACTTCCTATTGTATCGCACTGATACCGGGGAAATTATCGGAGATGGACATAGTGAATAAGTGGGTTCTTATTTTATCTTATTTATTTGTTATTGTTATCCCCGTTTTCCTATTGGCTGTTTCGTTTATCTTCAAGAAAAAGGAGAGTGAGGGAGCTTGAAAAAGAAGCTGAAGGCGGCAATGAGTTTACTTTTACTTCATGTATGTCTGACAGGCTGTTGGGATCAAAGGCTGCTGAAGGATTCAAGGCTTGTCTATTCATCGGCATTTGATCTGGAAGATGAAAACAAAATATTAACGACAGCGATAATAAGAGACTTTCAGGGAGAGTTCCCCACCAACGTGGAATTGCAGGCAGTCGGCAATACACTCAGGGAAACCAGGATGAAAATGGACCGTAAAATCAATGGGAGTTTCGAGCCTTCAAAGAACAGGGTCTTTGTACTCGGGGAGGATTTAGCGAAAAAAGACATTTATCAGTTCCTGGATGTGTTTTACAGGGATCCCACCAGCTCCATTTCATCTAAGATTTCCATTGCGAGAGGAAATGGGGGAGAGCTTCTTTCGACTTTGGGACAAAAGAATACCCTTATTTCGGAATACCTGGCGGAGCAGATCAGCAGCGCGGAAAGCGCAACAGAGGCTGAAAAACACAATCTTCAAACAATATGCACGGTCATGTTTGACGAAGGAAAAGACTTCATGCTCCCCCTGCTGGCGCTCGAGAACAATGAAATACAGTTAGTGGGGAATGCACTTTTCCATAAGCATTCCATGACAGGGGAACTAAGTGTTGCCCAATCCACGTTATTCCTTGCACTAGCCAATAAAAAAGCGAAACTGGCAAGATTCACTTCGAAAATGGATACAAAGAATAAGTCTTCGCTGGATGACTACATTTCCTATAGTCTGATAAAACCCAAGTCAAAAATGAAGATTATTTCTGACTCCCCTTATGACATAAAAGTTGAAATCAGCATGAAAACCGGCATTGCAATTGTAGAATTTCCAGCTGATAAATTAACCGATAAGAAAAAAGTTAAAAAAATCAACCAAAAAATACAACATGATCTGCAGAAGCGTGCCGAAAACCTCATAGAAACGATCCAAACCGCCAATTCCGACCTTTTCGGAATCGGGAGGGAACTGATTGCATTCCACCCCAAGACATGGGAGAAACTCAACTGGGAAGAAGACTATCAGAAAATCACCATTACCCCGAAAATCGAAACAGAAATCATTGGGAATGGGATCATAAATTAAAGTGTCCAGAAGAATCTGGACACTTTTTTATGACACAGTTTTCAACCCGATAATGCTGATGATAATCAAACCGATGAAAAATAACCGGGAAGGATTTTTTTCTTCTTTAAAAAACAACATCCCGATTAGAACCGCTCCTGCAGAACCAATCCCTGTCCAAATGCCATACCCTGTAGAAACAGGTAGGTGAAGAAGTGACAGGGACAATAAATAAAAACTCAGTGCACCTGCAGAAAAACTCACGATGGACGGCACCAATTTTTTATAACCATCCGAGAGCTTCATAAAAGTAACCATGATCACTTCACATAAACCGGCTGCAATCAAAATCATCCAGGCCATTCTTCAACCTCCTTGTCATCCGATTCTTCTTTATCACTCATTTTTAGTCCGATAACACCGAAAATAAGAGAGGAGATAAATACAATTTTCATCACATTGATATCCTCCTGTAGAAAGGTCATTCCAACGATCGCCGTTCCAGCAGCTCCTATTCCGGTAAAGACAGCATAAGCAGTGCCAATCGGCAGCAGTCTCATCGAATTAGAGAAAAAATAAAAACTGACAAGGATCAGACCGCCTGTAATGACACTGGGCAGGGGTTTTGTGAAACCTTCTGATAAATAGAGTCCAGTGGCCCAGCCGATTTCGAGCAGGCCTCCTATGATGACATAAATCCAACCCATGGATCATTCTCCTTCCCCTTTGAAAATACCCAGATTGTACACTTTCCATACCGCATCCATTCGCTGCCGGAAAACTTGTTCATTATAATAGTGATGTTCAAGGAATATACCATCTACCAAACAGAAGAAAGAAGCAGTAAATTCATCCCCATCCACATCCCGGAGAATATCTGCGGCCCGGGCATCATTATAAATCCCAGATAATATCTCTGTGACCACATTCTCAAATTCAAAAAACTTTTCCTCGATCATTTCTTTGAACTGCTGGGGCGGAAAAAAGGTGACCCTCTTCCAAAGTAACGCTTCCTCGGTTGTCATCAATCGTTTGCAATAAAGATCAAACAGCATCCTGAGGTTCGTTTTCGGCTCATCTATTTTCATTTGCTTCCGAAGATGTTGATATTCCGTTGTTTCAGATAGCAGCAGATCATCCAATACAGCACAAAAAATATCCTCTTTATGATCAAAATGATTATAAATGGAAGGCTTTTTAATTCCAACCGCAAGGGCGATTTCATGAAGTGAAGTATCTTCGTAGCCTTTTTCGCTGAATAAGCGCAACGCAGCTTTCTTGATTCCAATTTTATTGCTCTGATTCAAAACAATAACCTCCAGTAAACTAACTACCGTTCGTTAGTCTGAAGTGTAACTTCTTTACGGGGTCAATGCAACAGAAGAGATCTGTCATTTTTCCTGATTGAAGTTCATATAATGGCTCTGTTGATTTTAACAGAAAGGCCGGGAGTTCATGAAGAAAGTACATGTGAAATTTGTTGTGTTAGGAATGCTGTTGGTAAGTCTGCTGCTGTTGATAAAAGTCCTCAATGACTTCGAAGGGAAGAAATGGATGACGATAGAAGAAAAATATTATCCCGGTAACAACCCCGGGGTCCTGACAGGAATCAGTTCAGGGAAAGCTTTGAAAAGAACCCAAAAGAAATGTGCAATAGAATTCAAAAACGCCGACCGCAGCGAAATTTATCCGGTAGATTGTGACAGATACACTGATTTCCGGATCGGGGAGAAAGTAAAGGTGACGGTCAGTAAGGATTCCATTGTGAAAATCAGGAGAAAATGATATGGCTTTAGATTTCCCATCTTTTGAGAAAAACGCTACTATAAATATAATGATCATTTTGTCAAAGGAGGGAGTATGAATGACCAATAAACAACGAGACCTTGTGCAATACTTTGTAGTGAATAAAGACGTGAATATGTCAAGGGGGAAAACAGCTGCACAAGTTGCTCATGCTGCAACCTTAAGTACCCTGGAGCTGGTTTCTGCCAAATCTTCATTCATGGATCGCCAGCCGGATTTCGTTGAGTGGCTGCAAACCGGAATGAAAAAAATCATCTTAAAAGGCAGTCAAGCTGAACTGGAGAAACTTGAGAAGGCTGGATTCTTCAGCATCCGTGACAGCGGCTTGACGGAGATTCAAAAAGGGTCGCTTACCGTCACAGCATTGCCGCCAATGGATAAATGGGAAGCCAAAGGAATTGTAGGGCACCTCACATTATTGAAGAATTAAACATAATCAAGGAGGAGTACATATGTTTTCTCGAATAGATACCATACATATTTCAGTCAAAGACCTGGCCCGGGCCCGGGAATGGTATAAGTCGGTACTTGAGCTCGAGGAGATTTTCCACCCCGGGCACTATATTGTGTTCAAAGTGGGTTCCGGTGAAACAACGCTCACCATCCAGGAGGGGGAAGTTCATTCTTCATCTACGCGGACCATTTTGTTCTCCGATGCCCTGGAGGAAACCAGACTGAAGCTGATCGACCGGCAAGTGAAAGCAGGGGGAATTCAGGCAGATGATGGTGTGACGTATTTTGAATTTATTGACCTTGACGGCAACCGATTTGAAGTATGTCACTTTCTATCCGTCTAAATACCTGTTATGATTAAGTCCCATAACGATTGTTAATAAGTTGATTTATTGGATGAATTTTCAATATATTACTTAGGGGAGGTGAAATAGTATGGATCAAGGCATGGGAATGGAAGGAATCGGGGTATTCTTTGGACTTTTTAGTATTTTGTATATAGGAATCGCACTATTTATTACGGTATTGACGATTGTGTTCATCTTCAAAGCCATGAGTTTCATGAAACATAAAACTGAAAACGACCGCAGGCTGCTGCAGGCTCTTGAAAGAATGGATCAAACTCAAAAGCTGGACAATACAGATTATTAATGGTGGGCCGCGAAACTTGCTAACCCAGTGAAGATTTTACTTCGGGTTTTCTTCAGAGGTGCTAACAAGTATATATCAAAGAAAAACACACTGTATTTCACCTTGAAATCCACAGTGTGTTTTTTATTGGTATCACAGTTGTCCTATGCGTAATGGTTGATAAAACTTATGAGGAATCACATCCTGATTGATGCGGGATGGAACAATTATTGCAAGGTATGGAATATCAGTAAGATTTGATGATGTCACCAGTATTTTTACAAGAAAAGTAAAACATAAGGAGGAATCGTTATGTGGGTAATTTTAGGGGGCATTGCAATAGTAGTAACTTTTATAAATCTTTTTTTATGTATTTAACAGGAAAGGATTATAAGCTTGCTATGGCGATGGGATTATCATTTACAGCCTTAACACTTTGTGCAGAATACAGTCTTGTATCGGAGTGGGTAGGAGCGGAAGATTGGGCAGCTTTAGATGATGTAGTACCTGGTATGGAAAGGGCATTATGGGTGTTGACGATTATTTCCATCTTACTAAATATAGCACCTGTACTTTTAGAACAAAGAAGTAAGAAATAATGGCATATTGTCACGTCAAATATATAATATGTAAATAATGTGAAAGTCTTTATGTATAACTAACGGGGTGTTAGTTGAACGCAGCGTTTAAAAATGAGGCTGAGATAAAAAAGAAGTTTTAGACAATGAAGAACCGGACTAAATGCATTTGAAGAGGGAGGATTAGTTCGAACTTTAAATTTGTGAAATGGTGAATTATAGAATGAAATTACATGAAATATTGGAAGTTTGTACCTCAGAGACAACCCCGATAAGATTAGCCTTATTGGTTATTATTTTTTGGAAAGGGAGAAAATGATGGGATACATAGAGGATTTAAGAAAGCTGATTGGAACCAGGCCGGTAATTCTGCCAGGGGCGGTGGTGATCATTCTGAATGTCCATAACCAGGTACTCCTGCAGCAAAGGCGATTCCCTAACGGTAAATGGGGATTGCCGGGGGGATTGATGGAACTGGCAGAATCCACTGAAGAAACAGCGCGAAGAGAAGTAAAGGAAGAAACAAACCTCCAAATGGGGGAACTGCACTTACTAAACGTTTATTCCGGCAAAGACCAATATATTAAAGCTGAAAACGGAGATGAATTCTACGTCGTTGCCACCGCCTATTTCACAAACGAATTTCACGGGCATATGAAAGCAGAGAAATCAGAATCCATTTCTTTGAAATTTTTCCCGCTTGATGACCTGCCGCCAAACATGGTCCGGAGCCATGAAGAAATGGTACAGGAATATAAGGATAAACATTATATTTCATAGAACAGAAGCCTTCTCAAAAAAGAAGTCTGGTAGTAATTCAACAGTTTTCTTCAGTTTTCTTAAAAAAATTAAAATACACCCCCAAAAATGATCATGCTTCAACGAATAGTGTAATAACAAAGATCATTTTAACAACCGGGAGGTATTTTAAGTATGAATATCGACGAAATACTGGAAGATACCGCAGAACTTGCACAAGAGGATATCCATTCACCAATCTATACATTCGATATTGACCGTCTGTTGGAACAAACAGACAATCTTTGATGAGAGAAATATTTTAATAAACTTTAATAAAAAAAGGAAAGTCCCAAACATTGGACTTTCCTTTTTTGCTGTCACGTCAGGGCTTTGACTCTGGAAGCTTAATCATGACGTTTATGTTTATTTACCAGTTCTTTCATCATATTGATGATCGTTGCCCTTTCTTCCTGATTGAAATGCTGCACCCATTTGTTGATCAGGAGATTCTCGTCGCTTGAAAGGTCCCTTTGCAGGGCATCAGTGAAAATTTCTTTGATTTCAGATCCTTTTTTATGATCATGGGTTCCGACTTCTGGTCTCATAGATTGACTGCCTCCTTGTTTTTTATTTGTTTTCCCTAAAAATGGTTAACAAAACATCTTCCTTTAGAGATGTACGGTTTCATGATCCGATGCCCGTTGATTTTTTATCATCCATTACCGTAGTGGTTATGATAAAATCAGTGAAATAGGTATTTTGATAGAAAGGAAGAGGAAGACATGACTAGTATTTGCATCGTGCGCCACGGGCAGACAGATTGGAATTTACATGGAAGACTGCAGGGGCAGACGGATATCCCCCTTAATGAAACCGGCAGAAAGCAGGCTGAAGAATGCAGGGAGTTCCTTAAAGGTATGGAGTGGGATGGGGTCATTACGACTTCCCTTAAGAGAGCGAAAGAAACCGCTGAAATCATCAATAAAGACCTGAACCTGCCCATGATTGAAATGGATGAGTTCAAGGAACGATATTTTGGCGACGGTGAAGGACTGACACGGGAAGTGAGGATTGAGAAGTATCCGGACTTTATCTTTCCCGGTATGGAGTCCAGGGAGGAACTTGATAGAAGGATCGAAGCAGGCTTGCAGGCTGTCAGTACAGAGTTCCCTGACAAAAAAATCTTACTTGTTTCACACGGGGCCGTGATCCATGCCATCATCAAAAAGTTTCATATGGAAGGCAGTCAGCTTGAGGAATTCAAGTTGTTCAATGGCTGCTTGACTAATATAAGTCTCAAAAAGAATATGTGGAATGTGGAAGATTATAATGTAACGGAACATTTAATGGAATGTGAGAAATAATAAGTCAGGGGTGATGAGACAATGGCAGTCATTTTATTCGATGGTGTCTGTAATCTATGCAGCAGCTCTGTTCAATTCATCATCCAAAGAGATCCCGAAAAGGTGTTTAAGTTCGCTTCGCTGCAAAGTGAAACCGGAAAAAGGTATCAGGAGCTGTTCAAAATCCCGGCGTCCACCGACAGCATAGTGTTGATCATGGATGATAAAGTGTATATGGAGTCAACGGCTGCACTCCTGACAGCATCACGATTAAATCGGCCTTGGAAATGGTTCCGCATTTTTCTGGTTATTCCTAAACCAATCAGGGATAAAGTTTATAAGTGGATAGCAGCAAACCGGTACAAGTGGTTTGGCCGAAAGGAATCCTGTATGATCCCGAGTAAGGAAAGCCGGGACAGGTTTATATGATAACGGAAAAGCCCCCGTTCTTTTAAATAAGGGGGATCTGTTTTAAAGTGAAAATATTCGCCTCAAACCCAAGAAGCAATTTGGCAGGAAAATCAGAATAGGAAAATGCTTGGAGACAGATACTCCAAGAATTTTTTTACAAAGGTATGCACTGGTTAGCAATCTTCATAAAATAGTCTGTCAAAATAAGGGGATAAATTCCTCTTATTAAGGAATTAGCAAGAAATATGGAGTAAATAGGGGGAAACATTCCCCCTATTTACTCCAATAGCATGAATTAGGACCCTTTTACCTTGCCTTAACGGAAAAAACTACTCTTATATCCCCCGAACCTAGTACGATTCTGCAGGACAACGGAAAAATTTCCCCTTATTTAAACAATCAGATGTTATTTACAATAAAGGATGAAAAAATGTCTGCTTCATCCGCCTCTCAAAAAAACAACACCCGCCACCTGCCAATTAATATTCATTTGCAGCACACTAATTGGTATAACAATTAGCATCCGAATTTCTACTGACAAAAATTTAGGACCCTATGTTGAAAAGATTCGAAATTGAGGACCGATTTACCGTTTATTTTTGTTCCCCCATTTATTTCAACAAAAAGAAGCAGTCTTATTCAGTTGTGAATAGGACTGCTGATTTGGTGTGTTAATTCAATTAGTGTATTCGAAATCCGAACCCGATATTTCTTACCGGGGTCTTTAATTAGTAGTCAGGATCCCAAAATTTGAACGGCCATTTTCCGATGCCGGGGGCCGTCAAATTCACAGAAATAAATCCCTTGCCATGTTCCCAGCAATAACCTGCCATCTTTAATAAGGACTGTCTGTGAATGACCTGTCGTGCTCGTTTTCAAATGCGCTGCCGTATTGCCTTCACCATGAAGGTCCTTTGTATGATTCCAGGGATAAACCTCATCCAGGCGCCTCATAAAATCAGTCTTTACATCGGGGTCGGCATTCTCGTTTACCGTGATGCCCGCAGTCGTATGAAGGGATTGGATGATGACTGCTCCGTTTATTATACCGGATTTATTCACAAACTCCTGAACACGGTCAGTCACTTCTATCATTTCATCCCGCTTTCTGGTTTCCAGTTCCATTATTTTCATTTGTCAATCTCCTTCCTTGAGCATTCAGCTCAATTTTTCCTTTAGTCTTCTGGCCAGGCTGACGCCTTCTCTGTTATCCCCGTGAAGGCAGATTGTATCTGCCTCTATTGAAATGACTTCACCGCCTGCCGTGACTACTTCCTGTCTTTCGACCATCCTCATCACTTGTTCTTCCACCTTATCTGCGTCATGAAGGACGGAATTAGGAAGCGACCTCGGGGTGAGTGTGCCGTCTGACTGATAGGTGCGGTCCGCGAATACTTCATGTGCGACCGTAAGCCCCGCCTTATTCCCAGCTTTCGTCAGTTCGCTTCCAGAGAGGCCGAATAATACAAGGGAATCATCGATATCACGGACAGCCTCCGCAATGGAGCGGGACAGTTCAGCGTCCCTTGCAGCCATATTATATAAAGCACCATGGGGTTTCACATGCGTAAGCGTCCCGCCCTTTGCCTTTACGATTGCCTGCAATGCGCCTACTTGATATAAAATAAGGGAATACGCTTCCTGAGGAGTGATGGTCATATTCCTGCGCCCGAAACCCTGCAGGTCCGGAAGGCCGGGGTGCGCCCCGATCTTAAGGCCATGCGAGAGCGCCTGCTCCACCGTTTTCATCATCACGAGCGGGTCACCTGCGTGAAAGCCGCATGCTATATTGACAGAGTCCACATACTTCATCATCTCTTCATCCTGCCCGATTGTATAAGCCCCATAGCTTTCACCCAAATCACAATTCAAATCGATCTTCATCCCAAGCATCCTTTCTTATACGATTTTTATAGAAAATATAATTGTTTATTATCTTATCATAAGTATGTATAGTAAAAAGAAAAAGCTTGATCCTAGGAAGGACTAAGCTTTATTTTGACCTTTTCGTAAAAGGTTTTTATTTTTCCTTCTTTGGCCGGCTGATTATCGTTTATGACTTTTGTACGGAGAATAAAATAAATGATTTCCTCAAGCATGGCTAATAGTATTAATAAGGATACAACTAACGAAATCCAGAAAGTCACCGACATCATTCCTTTCTTAACAGGATAATACAGTATATGGGTATATGTACCACTTAATGAAAACAGTTAAACACGGGTTGCATCGTATTCATTTCATCATCACTTTTTACTATCATGAGATTAAGTGGATAATAAATTTATTATGTAAACCTCCTAATTTAGAGTAATTTTATCATCTTCTCATCAGATTTTAATTTTAAGAGAGCATGATGAACTTAGAGCAAAAAAGGGAGGTAATGATATGATGATGTTCATACGCTTCATACCCATCCTGTTTTTCAGCATAACGGCTTTGACATTGTTTACGTTTCAGGGAATTGAGATTTTCCATGCATTTAATGATTTTTTTTCAAAGAAATAAACGGATCAGTGATTATAGCAGGTGAGTGAATGAAAAGAGTCTTATTAATCGAAGATGAAAAAAACCTATCACGTTTCATAGAACTTGAGCTTAAATATGAAGGATATGAAATCGGTCTTGCGTTTACAGGCAGGGACGGGCTGGACTTGGCATTGAACGAAGAGTGGGATGTGATCCTGCTGGACCTGATGCTTCCCGGTCTGAATGGATTGGAGGTATGTCGAAGGATCCGGCAGAGCAAGGAGACGCCGATCCTGATGATCACAGCGAGGGACAGCGTGATGGACAGAGTGTCCGGCCTCGACAGCGGAGCAGATGATTATATCGTGAAGCCTTTTGCAATCGAAGAGCTTCTCGCGAGGCTCCGCGCCGTTTTCCGGAGGACCCAGATCGATGCCCCGCAGCCGCCGGTAACCTCATATGTCCACAACAACCTGACTGTGTATAAGGAATCAAGGCAGGTATTCAAAGAAGGCAAAGAAATAGAAGTGACTAAGAGGGAATACGATTTATTGCTTGCCTTCCTGGAAAATAAGAATATTGTTCTGACGAGGGAAGTCTTGTTGAATAAAGTATGGGGATACGATACGGAAGTCGAAACCAATGTCGTGGACGTCTATGTCAGATATTTACGGAATAAACTTGATTCGCCGGAAGAAGAAAGCATCATCCAGACGGTCCGCGGCACCGGATATGTGATGAGGTCATGAACAAGTTAAAGAGGTGGATCAAACCGACTTCCCTGAAGATCAAATGGGCTTTGGCATCGGGATCCGCCATATTTCTCGCTTTCTTTCTATTCAGCTTCTTTCAATATCATGCCATTAACAAATGGATGCTTGATGAAGAGGAGAATAACTTCAGCAGGGTCCTTGATGAAATCACTGTCTTCTTCAAACAGCGTGGGGACAATGTGACACTGCAGGATATTTATGACAGCAGAGACCTCATGAAGCAAATTGCAGAAAAAGATCAAACAATCAGGATATTGAACCGTAATGGGAAGCAGGCCCTGGAGATCAGAGGGGAAAATGAGCCTGCTTTTTATATTCCTTTTCAGCCTGTCAGGGATAAAGAAGTCAAGTTGATCGAATCTGATGATAAAAAGATCCTTATCGGCCATTCGCCGATTCGTTCAAATCAATTCAATGGATACGTAGAAATCATCCAGCCGCTGAATCGTTATGAAAGTATCATGAAGAATCTCTTCTGGATGATGTCCTTCACCGGCGTCGCAGCATTATTATTAAGTGCCCTGCTCGGCTACTTAATGGCACGGAATTTCATCAGGCCGCTGAATAAATTATCAGAAGCGATGCGCTCCATTGAACGAAATGGGTTTCAAAGAAGAGTGGAAGCGACGAACGCTCATGATGAAATCAGTGAGCTTTCTCAGATCTTCAATAAGATGATGATCGAAATTGAGAGGTCATTCAGGCAGCAGCAGCAGTTTGTGGAAGATGCTTCCCATGAATTAAGGACCCCCATCCAGGTCCTGGAGGGACATCTCGCCTTACTGAACAGGTGGGGCAAAAAGGACCCCTCGATCCTGGAGGAATCATTACAGGTTTCCCTTGAGGAGCTTGACAGAGTCAAACGCCTCGTCGGAGAACTGCTTGAGTTATCAAAGGCCGACCGTGAACTGGCGGATTATGAAAACGCCAAAGTGAATATAAAAGAGGTTTCACGCAAAATCATCCGTGATTTTGCATTCCTTCACGAGGACTATGATTTTGCACTCGAGGATGATCTCAAGGATACTGCAGATGCTTTTATGTTAAAAAGGCATCTGGAACAGATACTGGTCATCTTATTGGATAATGCGGTGAAGTATTCCGAAACACGAACCCGTGTAGAGGTTCGGATGTACGAACAGGACAGACAGCTCGTACTTGAAGTAAAGGATGAAGGAATCGGAATACCGGAAGAAGACCTGCAAAAGGTGTTTGACCGCTTTTACCGGGTAGATAAAGCGAGGAGCAGGGAAAAAGGCGGTTACGGGCTGGGTCTGGCGATTGCCTCCAAATTGATCTATAACTATGGCGGCACGATCGAAGCAGCGGGGAATGATCCAGCCGGAACGATTATCCGTGTTTCATTAAAGAGGGCATCAGAGCACAAATAAGATAAATAGACGTCTCAGTATTTTTCTGAGACGTCTATTTCTGTGTACTGCATATCGATGCTTCTCGGGATTTTTAATTCAAGCACCCCATCCTTATACTGCGCCACCGCCCCTTTTTTCTTGACCAGTGAAGGAAGTGTCAGTACCTGCCGGTCACCGTGCTCGGGTATATTCTCAATGATTGCCTGGTTGGAAGTGTGATAAATCTTCATCTGTCTCATCCACTCTTCATTAGGGATCTTCATCCGGATGTAAACATCTTCAAAGGTTTCAAAAATATTGACGGGTATTTGATTATGCTGGGAAGGGGCTGCTTGATCACGTTGTGCAGATTCGTTGTCCATCGGATGAATGAAAGGCTGATGGCCTTTCATAGCTTCATTTGGGTTCATCATGCTGCTCCAGCCGCCGGGAAACATATTTTTCATCATATTCTGTACATACGAGTCAATTTCTTTAGGATTCATATTATTCATTTGTTCCTTCATGTCTTTATTGAACGGGAACAGGCTCCATGGAAACATAAGCATCACCTTTCTTTTGCGCACAAGGTCTTACTTAGACAGTTCATTATAAACAGTATTGGTTGATATATCGTATGCAGAAATGGGCGAAGAGTTCAGGTGAAGAAAGATTAAGATTCAGTTTTGCGGGAATGGAATATTGAACCTTGCACTATAGAATTCTTTACAATCAATAAAAAAGACTGAATTTGATAAAAAGTATTTGGTTTTTTTTAGTAAGAGTAGTAAGATGGTTTATGAAAAAAGTTACCGGAGTAACGTTTTATAATAGAGTGAATAAGAAAGCGCTTAATAAAATGTTATTTCAGAATAGTCGTTTTTATATGAAATTTTTCACAAATCATTATGGGAATATAAGTAAATGAGCAGGAGATGAAGTCGAACACAAAATTTTAAGAAATTTGACATAAAGACTTTAACTTACTACTGCACAGTGATAAAATATCTCTGTAAGCGTTTTAGTGCTTAAATAATATTATTCTTGCATAACAATTTTGTTTGAAGTTGAAATGGAAGGATACACGATATCCAAATTATACTAACTGGCAAATAGTTGGAGGTTTTTCAAAATGAAAAAGCAATCGACAAACCAAGGCGAGCCATGGCATTCCTTTTACGGGCCAAACCTGGGCTACGTGATGGAGGTCTATGAACAATTTCTTGAAGATCCATCGGAAGTAGACCCTGAACTAAGGGAGTTATTTGAACAATGGGGGCCTCCTACTGCTGAAGATGCTGCAGTGATGGCAAGTGCTCAGAAAGCAGACACTTCTTTCACCCTGCCTGCACAGCCTACTGCGCTCAGCAAAATGGTCGCAGCCGTCAAGCTTGCAGATAATATCCGTACATATGGTCATTTGGCTGCAGACATCAACCCGCTCAATGACCGCAATAAAGATACAAGGAGAATCGAACTGTCAGAGTTCGACTTGACCGAGGAAGACCTGAAGAATATCCCGGTTGATTTCCTTTGCCCTGATGCACCGTCCCACATCAAAGACGGCCTTCAGGCAGTGAATCACTTGAGAGAAGTCTATACAAAGAAACTGGCATTCGAATATGCGCATGTTCATGAGCTGCAAGAAAAGAACTGGCTCAGGGAAAAAATCGAGTCAGGGTCTTATTTTTCACCTCTGTCCAAAGAACAGAAGGTTTCCTTATTGAAACGCCTGGCAGAAGTAGATGGATTTGAAAAATATGTCCACCGCACATTCGTAGGACAAAAGCGCTTCTCGATCGAAGGGTTGGACACGATGGTGCCGCTGCTCGATGAGATGATCCGCTATTCCGTTGAATCGGGAGCAAAAACGGTGAATATCGGGATGGCACACCGAGGAAGGCTGAACGTCCTTGCCCACGTGATCGGAAAGCCGTACGAAATGATCTTTGCAGAATTCCAGCATGCACCAAGTAAAGACCTGATTCCATCAGAAGGCTCCATCGGCATTACGTTCGGATGGACAGGGGATGTAAAGTATCATTTGGGAGCAGACAGGGAGATTTCCCCGCAGGCGATGCCGACAGCGAGGGCGCGTGTCACATTGGCGAATAATCCGAGCCACTTGGAAGTAGTGAGCCCGATCGTTGCCGGTTATACACGTGCTGCACAGGAAAACCGTGAAGAAAACGGATATCCGGTTCAATCACCCGAATCATCCTATGCTGTCATGATTCATGGAGATGCAGCGTTCCCTGGACAGGGTGTGGTTGCCGAGACATTAAATATGAGCAGGCTCCGCGGCTATCATACTGGAGGATCCATCCATCTTATCGCAAATAATATGATTGGATTCACCACGGAAAGCCGTGATTCCCGTTCCACTAAATATGCATCTGACACGGCCAAGGGCTTTGAAGTGCCGATTGTGCACGTCAATGCAGACTATCCCGAAGCTTGTCTGGCAGCTGCCGTTTTAGCCTATGAATATCGCAAAACATTCGGCAAGGATTTCGTCATCGACCTCATCGGCTACCGCAGATTCGGTCACAACGAAATGGACGAACCGATGGTGACGAATCCTCAGATGTATTCCATCATCCAGAATCATCCGAATGTCAAAAAACTGTACGCCGAACAACTCATTTCTGAAGGGATCATCTCTCAGGAGGAAGTCGACAGAATGGACTCCGAAGTGGAAGAAGTGCTGAAAGCCGCCTACGATAAGGTCCCGGCGAAGGATGAAGATCCTGATACCGTCATGGCACCGCCGGAAGACGTGGCAAACGGTCTGCCTGAACTTAATACGTCCGTGGAATTCGATAAGCTGAAGCATATTAATGATGAGCTGCTTCAATGGCCGGAAGGTTTCAATGTGTTCAAGAAGCTTGGAAAGATCCTGCAAAGACGCAGCCAGGCATTCGAAGGCAAGGGGAAAATCGACTGGGCACATGCAGAGACACTCGCATTTGCATCCATCCTTAAAGACGGCACCCCGATTCGATTGACCGGCCAGGACTCTGAGCGCGGTACATTCGCGCAGCGCCACCTTGTCCTTCATGATGAAAAATCAGGGGATGAATACATCCCGCTGCACCATATCGCTGAAAGCAATGCATCGTTCGTTGTCCATAACAGCCCTTTGACTGAAACAGCGGTTGTCGGGTATGAGTACGGATATAATGTTTTTGCGCCTGAGACCCTCGTTCTTTGGGAAGCTCAATTCGGTGATTTCTCTAATATGGCACAAGTCATGTTCGACCAGTTCATTTCAGCAGGCCGCGCCAAGTGGGGTCAGAAAACAGGTCTTGTCATGCTCCTTCCACACGGATATGAAGGACAGGGTCCTGAGCACTCAAGCGCCCGTCTTGAAAGATTCCTTCAATTGGGCGGAGAGTATAACTGGACAGTCGCCAACTGCTCGACTTCAGGACAGTATTTCCACGTCCTGAGACGCCAGGCAGCGATCCTTCAAAAGGAAGAAGTCAGGCCTCTTGTCATCATGACGCCTAAGAGCCTGCTTCGAAATCAATTCGCATCCGTAACTGCGGAAGAGCTTGCCGAGGGAGAATTCCATTCTGTACTCGAACAAAAAGGATTGGGAGAAAACCGTGAAGCTGTAGAGCGGATTGTAATCGGAAGCGGTAAGATCGCAATCGACCTTGAAGAAAAGCTGCAGGGCATGGATGAAACGGATTGGCTCCATATACTGAGACTTGAAGAAATTTATCCGTTCCCTAAAAATGATATGGAAGAAATCCTGGGAAGATATCCAAACCTGAAAGAATTGGTCTGGATCCAGGAAGAACCAAAGAATATGGGAGCATGGACATTTGTTGAACCAAGACTGCGTGACTTGGCAGCAGAAAGCGTTGACGTTCAATATGTAGGACGCAGAAGACGTTCAAGTCCTTCTGAAGGGGAACCTACTGTACACAAAAAAGAACAAGCACGTATCATTAACGAAGCGTTAACTCGATAAGAAAGAGGAGGACATCACAGTGGCAGAAATCAAAGTTCCAGAATTGGCAGAATCAATTACAGAAGGTACGATTGCTCAATGGTTGAAGCAGCCTGGCGATTATGTTGAAAAAGGCGAGTACATCGTAGAATTAGAGACAGATAAAGTAAATGTAGAAGTGATTTCTGAAGAAGCGGGTACCATTCAAGAACTTAAAGCCGATGAAGGTGACACTGTAGAGGTTGGTCAGGTCATCGCGATTGTGGGAGCAGGCGGGGAAGCTCCGGCACCTGCAGACAGCAAAGAAAAAGAGGAACCTAAGCAGGAAAAAGCTGAGGAAAAAGCTGAGGAGAAAGCTCCTAAAGAAGAAGCTCCTGCATCAAAAGACGATAAAAAGAATCGTCCGATCGCTTCTCCTGCAGCCCGTAAGCTTGCTCGTGAAAAAGGAATCGACCTTTCTCAAGTACCTACAGACCCGCTTGGAAGAGTGAGAAAGCAAGATATCGAAGCTTATGAGAACAAGCCGGCATCCGCACCTGCGAAGCCTGCTCAGGAAGCAAAGAAAGCTCCTGCGAAGAAAGATGACGGAAAGCCGGTCGTTCGTGAAAAAATGTCCCGCAGAAGACAAACCATTGCGAAGCGTCTTGTAGAAGTACAACAGACAGCAGCAATGCTGACCACTTTCAATGAAATTGACATGTCTGCCGTCATGGAATTGAGAAAGCGCAAAAAAGACAAATTCTTTGAAGATCACGATGTTCGTCTTGGATTCATGAGTTTCTTCACAAAAGCTGTAACAGCCGCACTGAAAAAATATCCTTACGTCAATGCAGAAATTGACGGTGATGAAATCGTCCTTAAGAAATATTATGATGTAGGTGTAGCTGTTTCAACGGATGATGGTCTTGTCGTGCCGGTTGTAAGAGATTGCGACCGCAAGAACTTTGCAGAAATTGAAGGCGAAATCATGGAGCTTGCGACAAAAGCAAGAAATAACAAGCTTGCACTGTCCGACCTTCAAGGCGGATCCTTCACCATCACCAATGGGGGAGTATTCGGTTCATTATTATCCACACCAATCTTAAACGGACCACAGGTAGGTATCCTGGGAATGCATACAATACAGCTCCGACCTGTAGCAATCGACAAAGAAAACATGGAGAACCGCCCAATGATGTACATCGCACTTTCCTATGATCACCGGATCATTGACGGGAAAGAAGCGGTAGGGTTCCTGGCAACAATCAAGAACCTTCTTGAAAATCCTGAAGATTTACTGCTGGAAGGATAATCGTTTTACCTTATTGAATATAGATGAATGTGTTTGCCGGTACACTATATGTGTACCGGCTCTTTTTTTTTCTGACAGGCCTCACTGATTTTTACCTTCTGCATAAAATATAGAAATAAGAAAATATTTTTCCTGAGGCAAAAAAGGGGGATGGAGCCGTGAAGGACCGGCATGCAAAGAGACTGATATACTATGCGTATGTCTTGAATAAAATGGGCATACTCGATTACAGCCAAATGCAGCAGCTTGAGAAGCATTATTCGAAAAAGCGGAGTATCACGTAGTGAATGAAAAAGACAGACTCCTTAAGGGAGTCTGTCAACCAACAATTCTCAGGGGGTGAGAATCTTTTGTTTTTATTTTATCTTGTTTACGATTGTCATGATTTCCTAAAAGGCTTCAACCCTCGAATGCGGATCTCTTTTCTTAATAACTGAATCCAATCTTGATCATTCCCTTGCTTCTCAGCATCTCGATAAGCTGCCACTAACTGTTCATTACTTAAGATTTTCATGACCAACCTCCTAGGAATGTTTAAAATATAGAATTTTCTATATTTTCTCTATATTTTACATAGAAACGGCCTATTTGAAAAGAGTTTTTATTAAATTCCTTCAAAAGTAGCATTTTAAGAGATTATGTTGAAATTGGTTTATTTATTTGGTTATTTGTCTAAAGAAATAGTTTGGCCGATTTTTAGATTATATTAGTTTGAAAATTTAAATTTTTGTGATAATATACACGCATATAATATTTTTTAATGTAAGCGATACCATTCAAAGGGGGATATTTGAATTGACGGACATTCTGGAGACCACCATTGGGGAACTGCTTGAAGAAAAAGCACGGATACAGCCGAACAAAGATGCAGTGGTTTATGCTGACAGGGGTTTGAGATGGACTTATAAAGAATTGAACGAGAAATGCAGACAGGCAGCAAGGGGCTTCATGAAGCTTGGCATCGAAAAAGGTGAACATGTTGCCATTTGGGCTTCAAATACACCTGAATGGATTTTAAGCCAGTTTTCCACAGGTAAGATGGGGGCGGTGCTGGTAACCGTCAATACCAATTACCGCACAGCTGAACTCGAATACTTATTAAGGCAGTCTGACAGCACGACCATCATCTTGATGGAAGAATACCGGGGAGCCTCATATATCAATATGCTTTATGAGATCTGTCCTGAACTAAAAGACTCTGAACCTGGCAAATTACATAGTGAAAAACTGCCGAAATTAAAAAATGTCATTGTGATGGGAGATAAGAATTTCCCAGGCACGTTCAAGTGGGATGAAATCATGGCACTGGGAAGTGAAGTGGATGATGAGTCGCTGGATAAAAGGATGGGGAGCCTGTCGCCCCGGGAAGTCATCAATATGCAATATACCTCGGGCACGACCGGTTTTCCGAAAGGGGTCATGCTGACTCACTCGAATATTGTCAATAACGCTTATAATGTAGCCGGCTGTATGAGATTGACCGATGAAGATCGCTTGTGCATACCAGTCCCATTCTTTCACTGTTTCGGCTGCGTGATGGGGACGCTTGCTTGTGTGACCGTCGGTGCTGCCATGATACCCGTGCAGGAATTTAATCCATCTGGAGTACTGCAGGTCGTGCAAGATGAAAAGTGTACGGCATTGCATGGGGTTCCCACTATGTTCATCGGGGAATTGAACCTGCCTGATTTCGATCAATATGACCTCGGAAGTCTGAGGACAGGGATCATGGCAGGAAGCAACTGTCCTATAGAAGTAATGAAAGATGTCATGAATAAAATGGGTGCCGAGGAGATCACCATCGCTTATGGTCAAACTGAATCCTCGCCTGTCATCACCCAGACCCGCACCCATGATCCCCTCGAATTGAAGGTGGAAACAGTCGGCAGGGCCCTTCCCAACGTGGAAGTGAAAATTGTGGAGCCGGGAACCGACCTTGAAGTACCTACAGGGAAACAGGGGGAGCTCTGTACCAGGGGATATCACGTGATGAAAGGCTATTATAAAAACGAAGAAGCGACCAAAGCGGCCATCGATGATGATAATTGGCTGCACACCGGAGACCTCGCCGTGATGGATGAGTATGGCTATTGCAGGATCACCGGAAGACTTAAGGATATGATCATTAGAGGCGGTGAAAATATCTACCCGCGTGAAATTGAGGAGTTTTTGTACTCGCATCCGAAAATACTCGATGTTCAGGTAATCGGAATCCCGGATGAAACGTTCGGTGAAGAAGTAATGGCTTGGATCATTCTAAAAGAAGGGCATTCCGCAACCGGCGATGAGATCAGAGATTACTGCAGCGGAAAAATTTCACGCCACAAGATTCCAAGATTCATTGAATTTACAGATTCCTACCCGATGACCGCATCAGGAAAGATCCAAAAATTCAAACTCAAAGAACAAGCCCAACAAGCAATCACTCCCAAGGGATAAATGAATATTAAAGTGCATTCTTGAAGACATTGGGAAATAGAATGCTAGGCGAAAAAAATCCAAACTATAATTTTGAATCTTAGGGTTCAAATTAGTTTGGATTTTTTTGTCCTGATTATGTCTTGCAGCTTGATATAGCGATTGATTTGAGGGCAAGATGTACTAAGGGAAGTCTCTACAAATAGTTAAATGATTTATTTGAGTAGTTATCCAAATTCAAAACCGATTCCAGCGATTGATTGGAGTGCAGGACGAAGACTCCTATCAGAAAAGCGGGAGGGCTTTGAAGAGAGGCGTGTGGCATAAGAGAAATTGGCTTAGAAGGCGCTCTTTTCCTTCCTGGCCGGTTCGACTTATGACATGGGCCACAAAGCCCAGAAACTGCAGTTAGTCCCCGTGTATAAGACGAGGAGGCTCACGGGCTACCCGCGGAAAGCGAAGTCTTGCACGGAAATCAAAAGCGTATTCAAAGCCAGAACTATAGCAGAAACCATTTCACTGAAAAATCAAACAGAATTTGATAAAATGAATCTATTCATTACAGATAAAGGGGAGAGACAGCTTGAACGTTTTCGTTTACGGAACATTAAGAAGGCACGAGGAAAATCATTCACTTCTAAAAGATGCACCATTACAATATGAACAAGCCTGGACCCAAGGCAAATTATATGACACCGGTAAGGGATACCCTGCTCTTAAAGAAGGGGAAGGGACCGTTTATGGCGAAATATATAAGATAAATGAAGAGCTCCTCGCGAAACTCGACGAGATCGAGGACTATATAGAAGGCAGGGAGGACAACCTGTACAACCGGCAGCTGCAGCAAGTGAATACGGACCGCGGGCCGGTGGAAGCATTTGTTTACTACGGACTTGAAGGAAAACTATTTCAAACAGAAATTTCCTCAGGGGATTGGAAGGTTCACCGATTCATTCAGGAAAAGCCAGAAAGGATATTGTATTTTGCGTATGGATCCTGTATGGACGACGACCGTTTCAAGCTTGCAAAAGTGGATCATCACTTTCAAAAATGCATGGGAGCGGGCTCCCTGGATGGCTACTCCATGAAGTATCTTTTCAAAGTGGATGACGGCGGACGCGGAGATATCATAGAAGATGGCGGAAAGATGGAGGGAGTCGTCTATGATATTCCACAAGAGGCGGTAGAGTATCTATTTACAAGAGAAGGAGTGGCTCCCGGCTGGTACAGGGCGGCTTTCGTGGATGTAGTGATAGGCGGAGAGGTTTATCAAGATGTTCTCACATTTATCGTGAAAACGAAATTTGATGAAGTACGCCCCCCTGAACACTATGCGAGGGAAATTCTAAGAGGGAGCCTTCCCCATGTAAGTGCAGCCTATCATTCAAAGCTGCAGCAGCAGCTCATTGATTTGGGTATGGTTGAAGAACAGGTCAGGAATTTGTTGAAAGACCCCGAAACTTCTGAATGATTCACACAGAATCATCGTTCTCTGGAGCATCTATTGTCCATATTTTAAACATGTAAAATGCAGTACATTCTTGGATGGAAACGAGGTGCATGATGGAAACCTTACTTGAGCTGGTGGACCAATACGGTTATATCGCAATGTTTCTATTCAGCTGGATCGTATTCCTTGGGTTACCTGTACCGAACGAAATAGCAGCTGCCTTTGCGGGATATCTTTCAGAGTGGAGACATTTCGATCCCTACACCTCGTTTTTATTCATGTACAGCGGATTATTGAGCTATGGGATATTCGGATACTTTGCAGGTGACCGCTTTGGTACAAGACTGATGATCCGGAAGTTCAAAAACGGCAAGATGCAGTTCCTCATGGAAAAGGGTGAGAATTGGATCGAGAGATATGGATCATTCGCTATTTCCATTAGTTATTTCATCCCCGGGGTCCGCCTTGTGATGCCTTATATCGCGGGCACAGCGAAAGGCATCACGCTTATAAAATTCATCGTATTTGCCGCCCCTTCTGCTTTTGTGTGGGCCCTTGTTTACTTCCAGATTGGCAGGTATTTTCCGAAGAGTTTTCGCCGGATCGTGGAAGAAGTCAGTTTGAAAGCAGGCATTATAGCTGGAGTCCTTGTTTCATGTATCCTGCTTTACGTGCTGCTTAAATTTCTAAAGAAAAAGTATCCTTCATTCCTCAGGAAAAGAATCAGGTATCGAAATAAATGAACCGATTTAACGATATCCGTTAAATCGGTTTAACTGTGCGGGGATGAATCATCAACAATTGTGAAATAATCTCCAAAAACCCCGATTGCCTTTATGGTGAATCTATCGCCGTTTTGATCCTCGTAAATTTTGCCTACTGTATTAAACAGTAAGTATCCTCTCTTGATCGTAGAGCCAGTCTCAATCAAGGTGTAAACCGAATTTTCATCGGCCTTTCTCTTACACGATACCTTCTCTTTACAATCGATCTGATATTCCTCTTCAAGCCAGGTATAAAACTGTTCTTCTGACGGCCTGTGGGTAGTCATATACCAGGCGAGAAAAAGCAGGGCGATAAAAAGAATCTGCTGCATTGCTTTTTTCATTGAATGACGCCTTTCGAGTTGGATTCTCCTATAATATACCATGTCCTGCTGCTTCCTTACAGGGGGATAGGGGATAAATCTGAAATAGAGAATGGATTCTGCAAAAAGTTTGCTGTTGAACAAATCTTTGGGGAAGAATATACTGAATACAAAAGCATTTAGGAGGATTCTAATGATACATCATACATGGACAGAAAATAGTGCAGTGAAAAAAGTGAAATGTGTACATACCGATGCCAAGAAATACACAGTGGCGAATGTGCTGGAAATCGGCAAAGAATACGAAGTGAAAAATGAATCTGAAGATTATTATTTTGTAATCGATGAAAGCGGCAAAATGGGCGGCTTCTACAAAGAGTACTTCGAAGAAATAAAATAATATTTTCGTAAAGCTGATTTCTTCAAACGGACGGGAATCAGCTTTTTACTTTCTGGGGGGATTGTAATGAGAGAGCATACATACACAGTCAGGCCTGCAAGGCTTGAAGATCTGCCATCAATCTTTCAGTTATTTTTGGAGTATGAAGAGAAGGTGTACGGAGAGAGGCAGACAAGCGAATTTGAAGTAAGGGAAATCCTGACGACCATTGATGAAAACGACCGTAAAGCCCTTTGGAAAGACGGGAAGCTGACCGGATTCTCACTTTTGACCGTAAAAGACCACCGTCTGCCGTCTCTTCTGATGGTTTCCCCTGAAGAACAGATGGGTGACATGATGAATGAACTGCTGAAGGAGCTTGTTCATTCAGCTGTCAGTAAAAAAGAGAACGAGAGAGATGAAAGAGTCATCGTTTTATCTGCCAATCTTGAAACCGAAAGTGAAACTCTAGAAGAATACGGCTTCACTCCTGTCAGGCACTGGTTCCAAATGAAAATGGACTTATCGGATTACAACGGGATATTGCATTATAAAGAGGATGGTCCGGTGTTATCGACTTTCAGTTTGGATGAAACCATACTATTGCATGAGTTATTTGAAGATGTTTTCTCCGATCATTTCGATTACCACCCAACGAGCCTTGAAGATTTCAAGAAAAGATTTCAAAGGGAATCATTTGATCCAAGCCTCTGGTTTTTATTGAAAAAAGAAGCTGATCCGATCGGCTTTATTATGTGTACAGTCAATGATGAGCCGGGGTTGGGTGAAATAACCCATTTAGGTGTGCGGAAAGATTGCAGGAACAAAGGGTACGCAACGATCCTTCTGCATCATGCATTCACTATCCTGAAGGAAAGGGGGATGACCTCTGCAGCGCTGTCCGTAGACAGTGAATCCCTGACAGATGCGAATATCGTTTATCAAAAGGCAGGGATGCACACTCATCGAAGTTTCACCCGCATGGACCTTAAGGTATAGACTTTTTAAACATCCGTCAAGGATGTTTTTTATTGTCCAGCTGCGGCGGCTAGAGGCTCGAGGTCATAAGTCAAGAACCCCAAAAAGGCAAAAAGCGCCTTTTCGGGGTTCTCGTCTTATGCTTGTCGTCTCTGGGCGAGCCGCCTCCGCTTTTCGAATGTCCAGCTGCGGCGGCCAGGAGCTCGAGGTCATAAGCTAAACTTACCAAAAAGGCAAAGAGCGCCTTTCCGGTAAGTTCATCTTATGCTTGTCGCTCCTGAACGAGCCGCCTCCGCTTTTGATTATGCCCAGCAGTCCAATGATATTCTTTTTTTGCAGTGAAAGCGCTATTACATGTATGATGTGTCTAGTAGACCATTTGAAAGGATGTCATGGATGAATCACGAAACTGTATTGCCGCAATCGGTGATCGAAATTATAAATGAAAGAAAAAATCTATTTAACAGCACAGAGTATGGATTCCTGATCGGTGAGGGAGGATACTCCTCGAGTGAGGGCCATATCATTGAAGACAGCATCATCTCTTTATCAATGGGGAAGAACTTGCTCCTGAAAGGCCCGACAGGTTCAGGAAAGACCAAGTTGTCTGATACCCTTTCTTCTATATTCTCGCAGCCGATGCACAGCATCAACTGCTCAGTGGACCTGGATGCAGAAGCATTGCTCGGATATAAGACAATTTCTGAAAAGAACGGGAAAAACTCAATTGAATTCATTGAAGGACCTGTGATCCAGGCGATGAAGAAAGGTCATCTCTTATATATAGATGAGATTAATATGGCCAAGCCTGAAACCCTTCCTATATTGAACGGGGTACTTGATTACCGGAGAAGCATTACGAATCCATTCACAGGAGAAGTGATAAAAGCAGCTCCTGAGTTCGGTGTCATCGCAGCGATCAATGAGGGGTATGTAGGGACAGTTCCATTGAATGAAGCGCTGAAAAACAGATTTGTCGTTGTGGATGTCCCTTATATTGAAGGAGACGTTCTGAAGGATGTCATTAAAAGTCAAAGCCAGTTGAAAAATGAGAAGCTGATTCATACATTCGTCGAGCTGTCGTCTGATTTATTGGTTCAGGTGAAAAACGGTCAAGTTTCCGAGGAGGCTGCTTCCATCCGTGCCTTACTTGATGCATGCGATCTTGCCGTGTACTTGCCGGCAAAGCGCGCCATTCAGCGCGGTATCATTGATAAGCTGGAAGATGAGAGGGAGAAAGCGGCTATAAAAAATATAGCGGAAACCTTGTTTGAGTGAGGGATCGATAATGGAAAGGTTCATACAATTCAACGATGAAACCATTGATTCATTTCTATTTATGGAAATGGCGGATTTAGCCAAGACACTTTCAAGGAACGGGGATATGGAACTGAAATACGCCCCGTATTCTTATGTGGATTATAAGCAGCAAATCGTCTATGTCAGCCATTTCTGGGATCATCGGAAAAGGATGGATGAAGTCAACGGCTTAAAAAGCGATGTGTACCTGCGAACTGTCGGCAGCCTGACAGAAACTGATTACGAAGCAGTTGGGAACTATATCCGAAAAATCAAAAAGACTTCCATTCCCAAGTTTGCGAAGCAGTTGTTTGTCATGGGGGAGGATTTGCGCCTCGAGGAAATCTGTAAATCCAAAAGACCGGGGACAAAGCAGGCATTTGAGACAAGAAGAGAGTTATACCGGCAGTATTTTCAGGCACAATTAAAAGTGAATTTGACCAAAAGTGTGTTCACTGACTCATTGTTCAATGCTTTATTTTTATTATTGAATGCCAAGTCTCCATTGGAGGAAGCACCCGCAATAAATGAGGAGATCGACTTGGCCATGCCGTATCTGCAGTCAGCAATCACAAGATTTTACGAAACGAATTCGACTTCCGATGTAGCCGGTATCTGCCTTCAGGTCATTGATGTGGTCGAGGAGATTGTGAGAAAAGATATGCTCAATGAATATTTTCACCTCCCGGAAGATGCACATGAACAAAATGATATTCCTGTCGACAACTTTGAAGACATGAAACGAAAGGATCCACTGGCGAACCATGATGTCCTTGAGGAAGAAAGCACTGGTGACGAAGAAGTGATCGATGAAGAATTCCGCACCTGGCACAGAGAAACAGAAGACAAAGGTGAATCCTTTTTACAGTTCGATCTGGATCAGGGCTCGCAGTCAGACCTCATGGGTGAAGGCGTCCGGGAAGGCGACGATGGCGACCAGGCCCTGGCGATGGTGCAGGGATCGGCTCAAGAGACCGAAAGAGAACAATATCAGAATGTAAAAGCAGCAGAGAAAGAACATGAAGAAATGAAGGGCGGAGGGGAAAATAAGTATGGCAGGGATAATCGATATGCCCTTCCTTACTTCCTTTACCCGGACATACCGACAGCCGAAGACCAGAGTGTTTACGGTAATTATAAATCAGCCATTGCTCCCTTACAGAAAAAACTGAAAAAAATGATTGAAAAGACGCTGGAGCATAAACGGATCCAGCCTCGGTCTGATTTGCACTTCGGACGCTTGAACAAGAAGCTGCTCCGCTTTCTGACAGATGATAATCCGAGACTGTTCTATAAAAAGCAGAATCCATCATCTGAAATTGATGCAGTCTTTTCCCTCCTTGTCGATTGTTCGGGTTCAATGTTCGATAAAATGGATCAAACGAAGCTGGGAATCACTTTATTCCATGAATCTTTGAAGTCTGTTCGTGTACCTCACGAAGTGGTCGGGTTCTGGGAAGATACCAATCGGGCAACAAAGACACATCAGCCTAATTATCTGAAACCTGTATTGGAATACACTTCTTCTTTAAAGCCATCCTCAGGAGCGGAAATCATGCAGCTCGAGCCTGAAGAAGACAACAGGGACGGGTTTGCCATCCGATTGATGACCGAGCGGATTTTAAGAAGGAACGAGAAACAGAAATTCCTCCTAGTCTTCTCTGACGGCGAACCTGCAGCGATGGAATATGATCAAAACGGGATCGTCGATACGCATGAAGCAGTGTTGGATGCAAGGAAGCAGGGAATCGAAGTCATCAATGTGTTCCTATCGAATGGACCGATTGATGAAGGACAGCGGAATACCATCCAGAACATCTACGGCAATTACAGCATCCTTGTTTCAGATATCGAGGAACTGCCGGATGTGTTATTCCCGCTGCTGCGTAAATTGTTGTATAAAAGCATCTGACTTGATGCAGACGCTGAGAAATATCTTATATCTAATTGAAAAAAACCGAACTAATTTGACTTTTGGCAAGCAAATTAGTTCGGTTTATTTTAGTAAGGTACCATCATAATTTTCATTTTCTAACGTTTGATTGGAGTGCAAGACTTCGCTTTCTGCGGGCAGCCCGTGATCCTGCGTCCTCTTCTAAGGGCGAACTGTCTGGATTCAGGATTCGTTACGTTGTCAGAAAATGGAGAGGGACGGACTTCTTGTGATGAGGTCCGTCCCTCTTTTTTGGCAGTGGGGGACTGTTCCTGGTTTCCTCTTCTTCTTTTTTTGAGAATAAAGGGTACCATCCTTCAAGCTGGGGCTGGTATCGGATTAAAAAGAAGGATAAGAGCGGTCACCAGTCATCCAAATTCCTGCAGAAGGAAAAATACGAGCCACTTTCAGGATTTACGAGCCATTTTTAAGAAATACGAGCCACTTTCAAGATTTACAATCCACTTTTTAAAAATACGAGCCACTTCACCCGTTTTTCAAGCAACTTGTCGAATAATCTTTAGGCAGCTGCCGCACACCTGGTGTGTAGAAGCTATTATTCGATGACAGGGGTTTAAATGCTCAATAGCGAATTGTCTTCTGCCCTTGCAGAAAAGCAGTACGATGCGATTACCGATGAGATTGCGGTTAGTGAAGAAAAATAAGAGGCGCCCGCGGGCGCCTCTTATTTTTTGATTTCCATCAGCTTTTGTTTTAACTCCTGTTCCATTACAGCCATATCCTGTTCTGCCTGGAGACGCTTCTGGCGTCCTTCTGCCTGGATGGTTAATGTCTCTTCGATTGTGGCGATTAAATTTTCCTGGGTTTTCTTGAGGGTTTCCACATCGATGATGCCCCGTTCATTTTCTCTTGCGGTTTCGATACTGTTTGTTTTCAGCATTTCCGAGTTCTTCAGCAGAAGATCATTGGTCGTCTGGGAAACCTGCTTCTGGGCCGTCACCGCTTTTTGTTGATTTAAGAGGGTGAGGGCAATCGCGATCTGGTTTTTCCACAACGGGATCGCTGTAAGGATAGACGCCTGGATCTTTTCCGCCAGTGCCTGATTGGTATTCTGGATCAACCGTATTTGCGGAGCGGATTGAATCGTCATCTGCCTGCTCAGTTTAAGGTCGTGGATCCGCTTGTCGAGGCGGTCCAGGAATTGCATCGTATCGTTCACTTCCTGGAAAATCAATTCGTCACCTGATTCCTCTGCCTTTCTTCTGAGTGAAGGAAGGAGGGTGTGCTGAATCTCATCCCGCTTGATTTCCGCTGCGGCGATGTAAATATTCAGTGCCTGAAAGTAATCCTTATTCTTATCATAGAGTGTTTCGAGCAGCCTGTTGTCATCAAGCAAGGTTTTCTGAGAATGTTCCAGTCTTACAGAGATGCGGTCGATCTGGGATCCGATCTTTTGATATTTAGAGAGTACTTCCTGTATTGAAGAAGATACTTTCCTGAACAATTTTTTGAAGATCCCTTTTTGCTTCGAATTCAGTTCATCGGGATTCATCTGCTCCAATTTTTTCATCAGGTCGCTCAATACATCCCCGATCGGCCCGATATCCCTCTTCTGCACATGCTCAAGCATTGAATGGGAGAAGCTCGACAGCTGGTTTTGTGCAGCGGTTCCGTATTTCAGGATCGCCTCGTAGTCCTTGTAATCGATCTGCTCGGCAAGTTGTCTGGCCTTGGCCTGCTGTTCTTTCGGCAGACGGTCCAATAATGCAGGCGCAGTTTCGGTTTTTCTATCCTGATCATCAGAGAAGGGATTGGAAAGGAGCTGATCCAGCTCGTTAAGCTCTTGACGTTGTTCCATCATAAAACCTCCATCATCTATTTTAAATCTTTATTTTGTGTAAGATGTTTGTTAGCGAAAGTCAATTCCATTTTCAAGTGATCCATATCATCTGCCACCACCATCTGCAGATCCTTCTCCAATGATTCAATCAGTTCATCCAGGGTGGAGCGGGTCTGCTGGAGGGAAAGGAAAGTATCCTGGCTTTTGCCCGGCTGTGAAGCAAGGAATGTATATTTCTCTGTCAGTTCCACAACGGAATCCAGATGATAGTAGAAAAATGATTCAGCCGAGTAATAACGCTTGGGATCCTTTGAGACCAATTGGAAGATCTTCCGTGTCAGCCGGTTGATCTCCAGGATCTGCTTGAAAGCGCCAAGCGACCGCACCTTAAGCTGCTGTTTCTGAAGCCGTTTGACTTTTTCTTTCGCTTCTTTTAAATTCTTGCCGATGTACCGATATTCCTTTCTGCTCAACCCTTTTTTATTCAGCCATACGCTCCGCTGAATTTCCTTTATCGTAAAAAAGGATGCGATACCGGTCGCGGCCCCTGCAAGCAGCGTGAGCGGGAAGCCGATATCAAACGCCAGTAAATACACGACAAAACTGGTACTTCCGATTGTAATGGAGACAACACTTCTCAAGAGAAAGTGCAAAAAAGTATTCATTTCATCTACCCCTTAATAGAATGCTTACCTTTTATACGTTGAAGTGACTGAAAAAGTTTCATGCAGTTACTAATATTGTACCAGAAGTAGGGGGGACGGGCATACTTCCCAAAAGGACTGAAGCAATTATTTTGTAAGGAATTGACATCATTCTTTCAATTATATAACAAATGAACGATTTGTGATTAAAGTATCATTTTTTTGATAAAATGGTTTAGTAGATTGACGGGACAGGTGTGTGAAGATATGAAGAAAACGTTATTGCTGATGACCATCATGCTATTCTGGGTATTTTCGACTATGGCATCGGCACAAACTAATACAGCAAAAAAGCCTGATACTCTTTTTAGTAAATCGGCTGTATTGATAGATTCAGAAACGGGAAGCGTTCTTTATTCCAAGGGTGCCCATAAGAAAATGAACCCTGCCAGTATTACGAAGATCGCTACAGCTATATATGCGCTTGAAAACAGCAGCCTTGAAGAAACAGTCACTGTCAGTGAACGGGCAGCCGGGACGGAAGGATCCACTGTCTATCTGCTTCCGGGAGAGAGGATATCCATGGAGCAGCTGCTGCAGGGGTTGATGGTCAACTCGGGGAATGATGCTGCCGTCGCGATCGCGGAGCATACTGAGGGATCTGTTGAGGGATTTACAGATAAACTGAATCGTTTCCTGAAGGATGAAGTCGGGGTTAAGGATACGCACTTCGAGAATCCCCATGGTCTTTATGATAAGAATCATTATACGACCGCCTACGATATGGCCAAGATCACAAGCTATGCAATGAAAAACGAGACGTTCAGGGATATCTTTGATATCGATACTCTGGAATGGTCCACTGAAAGCTGGAAGACCACCCTTTACAACCACCATAAAATGGTCAAGGGAGAAATGCCTTATCCCGAAGTGACAGGCGGGAAGAACGGATTTGTACCTGAAGCCAATCATACCCTGGTGACTTCTGCCGAAAATGATGGTGTATCGGTTGTCGCCGTAACGATGGATGCACAGAGTAAAAGGGCCATATATGCGGATACACGCTCACTTCTTGATTACGGATTGAATCATTTTACGAGGACGTTTGTATCAAAGGACAGTGACTTTCAAACAGAAAACGGCTCCTACAAATTGCAATCAGACTTCTATTATACAAAGCCGTTCAACCAATCGGTGAATGAAGTGGTCGACACGAACGGCACGTTGACCATATTTAACGAAGACAATGAAGAGATTGCTTCCACCAAGCTGCATGCTGTTAACCGCTCCGATAAAAAACAGCAGGTGCTGGCATCGAATCATCACAGTGAATGGGAGTATTCATCCTTTTTTTATCCTTTATTCCTTTATATGATCATCCTTGTGATAGCAGGTATTTCAATGATGAGATTACGGGAACGGGAATATTAGAAGTCTCAGGTATTGAAAAAAAGAAAAAGGCTGGGACCAAAGTAAAACCCGAACCGGTTTGCATTATAAAAGGCAAATCGGTTCGGGTTTTAAATTTATTTAATGAGATTTAGATTTAAGTATAATCCAGCGGTTGATTGGAGTGCAGGACGAAGACTCCTATCAGAAAAGCTGAAGGGTTTTGCTCAGAGGTGTTTGGCTTATACATGTGCTCTAAGCCCTGAAGCTGGACAGTTACCACTTTGACGAAAAAGTTCCCGCGGAAAGCTTAGTCTTGCACGAAAATCATTAACGGTATTAATTTATGACTTTGTATCTTTTTTTAATCCACAATGATATACCCGATCATCGGGCCGCTTTGTTCCATCGTTGTATGTGCTTCACAAACGATGCGGTAGGTTCCTTCTTTGGAGAACGTGACGTCGACAACTGTTTCTTTGCCTTTTTCAACCGTGCCTTTGATGTTTGTCCCTTCAATGTGGAACGGGTGGGCTTTGCCGTTTACACCATGAATCCGAAGCTGGATGCGTTTATCCTTTTCAACGACGATTGTACCGGGATCCCAGCGGTAGGATTCGATTTCTTTCCCATCGTCGGTCTTCGACTTGAATTCCCCTGTCACCAGCTCGAAGGTCTGTACATCGGCTGGATCCATTGAAACCGTAGGATATGAATTTGATTTGTAAGCCCAGATGGATCCCAGACTGATAATCAAAAGGGTGAAAAAGATAACGATAAGGGATGATTTCTTCAACACTAAAAATTTCAAACTTTCTCCTCCTTATTAAATGTATAGAACAGCCATTGTTTTATTGTTATGCATGAAGGGGAGAGAACTTGTCTAATTAATATGAAGGAGTACCCATTCGGTTTTCTTGATTTTCATTTGAAGTGATGTAAAATAGTTTGGGAAGAATAAGGAGGGTGAAGCATTGGAACCAATAAGGAAAGTGATTCTGACCAGAAGCGATGCGGAGCCGTGGTGGTTTTTTGAAGACTGGCAAAAGGATATCGTCAAAATATGGGAATATGAAAAGGAATCGGAGGCCATTCAAAAATATAAGACAGAAATCTCACGATTGAGAAATAAATTCCCCAATGTCAAAACCAAGAATTATCAATCAATCGTCTTTTGGAATCCAGAAGAAATGGAATTCTGTGAAGCATGTGACGATGATGTGCAAATCTATCACGGCATCATTTTATTTGAAGATGAACAGCCGATGAAAGTGGATGAAAAATTAAAAGGAGAATTAAAAGTCCTGATTGAAAACGATTAAAGGGATGCAGGTCGATACTGCATTCCTTCTTTCTTGTTCATCTTTAATCAGTGACCCCGGTCCTCTTGAGATTCATATGAACGCTTACGTCGAATGCTGCATCTTTATATAGATTGTCCCACTCTTCCTGGGTAAGGGATTCATGGCTTCTTACCGTTCTGTATTCCATCCCGAAACCAATCGGGTCCACATTGTTTTCCTGGAGCATCTTGATGGTACTCTCGATTTTCTTCTCTATATATTGAGCAGCCTCCCTTTCTACCAATGCATGCACTTCGGGATCAGAAAGCTTTAGTTTCTCTGTGACTTCCTGAAGACGCACTTCCATGTCCAGTTCTATAGTAAAGTGGGGTTTTTTCTGCTTGGCTGCCTTGATTTTGTGCCGGGAATGGATGCTGTCAAAAACGAAATAAAGTTTTTCTCCCATGTCAGCTTTTTCTATTCCGGATTGATCTTTCTCTGAAAGATGGTCTTTAAAGGCTTCCATCTTTAAACCTGCCTCGAGACTTCCTGAAGAATGATAATTTTCAATGAGGCCTCTAATATAAAACATATCTTCCTCGTCTATTTCTTTCACAAATCGATCCCTGTGGAAGAGGGCGAACCCTCCAACTCCCAGTGATCCTTCTGAAGAAGTGAGCATAGGTAGGATGGGGTCTTTACCGACGCTGCCGTAATCAGTGATGAATTCCTGAAGGGTGGGGGCGATCATGAGCTCACTTTCCACATTCTGTCTCACTAGATTATAAAGATAGGTTCCTCTGTTTGAATACTTTTCAGCAAGGGGATATTTCAGCAGTTCTTCTGCTGTGGTGTCAGAAACGGCCAAGTATACCATATTCCCGATTGCAGAATCCCTTTCAAGCGTATCGACCAGCTGGGAGATGCCGCTTTCAGCAAGTTCCCTGCCGTAAATGGCAATCCTCAGCTGGCCCGATGCCAGCTTGTGATCAGTATCCAGATTTTCAGTTAACCGAATCCCCTTAGAGGTATTGGCTTCTCCGGTTAATATCTTCTCAACATCCTCCATAGCCGGGTTGAATTGATATAGAACCAGCGTTCCAATTAATTTCTCTTCGTCATTTTCATCATATCCGACCGCGGTGATCAACCCTAATTTTTCGAGATATTTATTTTCAACGCATCCTGCGAGTAATAAGAGAGTGATGAGTGACAAAGTCAACAGGCAGAATCTTTTCATCCTTAACTCCTTTCCTTGGTAACTGCTTGTTTTAGTTTAACGACTAAATAAAGAATGCAAGGATAGATGAACGTCAACACAAAACTTACAGTCCCCACCTTGTCAGTAAACGTATTCATCATGAGTCTATCATCAATGAAAAAGCTTCCGGCAATCAGTGCGGCCGCGAAACAATAGATGGTTTTTTTCTGGGATAAATTGAATACCCGCTTGACCCCTCTTGTTGCTGTCCAGAAATAGATGCATAAATTCGGGAGTATGACGAGCATCCAGAAAGATACAGCAATGAATTCAAAACGTTCAAGATTGGGTATCCTTACGATCTTGAACATCGAAAGCACCGGCCAAATCGTCTTCAGAAGGGATTCCTGAGAGAAGAAACCAATGCTGACCGCAGTGACCAGGGTCATTAAAAATACGCTATACCAGGAGCCGGCCAACGCATATTTCAAGACATCCTTTTTCTCTTTGACATATGGATAGATGAACAGGATCAATTCAAATCCGATCAAGGAAAAGCTGAGCTTGAACAACCCCGTTATATGCTCTTTAAATGATGAGGTGAAGACGGGCTGAAGGTGATTGAGGTCCATATGTTTGACCGGGGTATAAATCATCAGTACCAGCCACAATGTTAACAGAAGTCCGATGAAGGTGACACCGACTACGACCCGGATTCCGCCAAGTACCGCATAACACGTCAAGAACACCAGGAAAGATATCAGGAGCCAAGTCGGCATCTTCGGGAATACCCATGCCTGTACCATTTCTGTATAATTCATCATGATGATGTAGGTCACTGTTAAGTAATAGAGGATATACACGCTGTTAAACAAAGGGCTCAGCCATTTTCCATATACATCATAATGAATGCCGAATAAATCTGCACCTGAATAGGACGCAAGCAATCTCGTCATGATGAAAATCACGATGGTCATCACGATTCCTGCAGCGATGATGGTGATCCATGCATCCTGCTTCGATTCCATGAAGACGATCCTCGGGACGCCTGCAATACCTACACCAACTTGGGCAGTATGAAGGATGAAAGCGACCAGAAAAGCATTGAACAGTAAATTTTTTTGGGGTTCCGGATTGACCTTCATGCATTTCACCCTTTCCTTCACTCCAGTTTAATCATTCAGTCCCGGCAAGCCTGGCATCATTCATCCACATCTTTTTTCTTTTTATGCTTTTCGACAGGCATGCGGTATGAATCTTTCGTATGATTGGTCATAGGGCGCCTTACTAAAAATTGATAAGGAAGCCTGAAGAAACTGTATTTCCAATCAGCAAACCTGAGCGGATAAATGGGGGACAGATAAGGTCTGCCAAGTGTGGTGATCTTTAAAAGATGAATCAAGATGAAACAGAAGCTGAACATAATTCCGACTCCCCCGTAAAGGCCGGCCATCAAAATGAGCGGGAACCGGATCATCCGGACAGCCGTGCCAATGGCATAGCTTGGAGCGGTAAAGGACCCCAATGCGCTTATCGCGATGATGATGATCAGGATATTGCTGGTGAATCCCGCGTCGACGGCGGCCTGCCCGATCACGATACCGCCGACGATACCCATTGTTTGTCCGACTTTCGTAGGCAGCCGCGCCCCGGCTTCTCTGAGCAGTTCGATGACAAATTCCAGGAGGAGCGCTTCGAAAACAGGGGGAAATGGTACGTTCGAACGGGATTGTCCCAAAGAAACCAATAGAGCCGATGGAATGACTTCGTAATGGAATGTGAGGACGGCTACATAAGCCGGTGTCAATAAGACAGAGAAGAAAATCGCGATGAACCGGATGATCCGCAAGAATGTCCCCATATTCCATCTCATATAAATATCTTCTGTTGATTCGAAAAAATTGAGGAATGTCGACGGTCCGATGATCACAGTTGGACTTCTGTCCACCAACAGGCCGATCTTACCATGCAGAAGTGAGACGGTAAGGCGGTCCGGAAGCTCAGTAGTGATAAACTGCGGGAACACTGTCCATGAATTATCCTCTATCATTTGGGACAGGACTGTTGAATCGATTATACTGTCAATCTCAAGGTCAGTGATTCTCTGCCTGAACGTATTGACATTTTCTTCGTCGGCGATGTCTTTGATGTACACCATCTGTACTTTTTTCTTGGTGCGTGTTCCAATCATGTATGTTTCTACACATAGTTTTGGATCATTGATGTTCGAACGGACCAAATTCAGATTCTTGGAAATGGACTCTGTAAAAGATATTTTCGGCCCGAAAACAAGTGACTCGGTTTCCGCCTTTTCCAAGCCGCGGGTGGCTTTATCCTCAATATTACACAGGATTCCATATGTATCTTTTTCCCGGAATATATACGCTTGACCGTCCACCAGCTGCCGGGCAACTTCTGTCAGTTGATTGGTGCGGGTGATACCTCCAATATTGACCCTGTTCGCGATTGATTCTGCATGAATCTCATCTTGCATCTCTTCAAGTGGACGGATGATGCATTCGTTTAAGATTGCAGTATTCACCAGGTCTTCGAAATACATAACGATGATCTGCTCGTCCCCCGGTTTCACTATCCGAAAGATTAAATCATCGCTGCTGCTTACCTGCGCTGAGATTTCCTGCTTTAAAGTCTCTAACTCATAGCTGTGAGCAGCACCGGCTTCAGTTTTACCGTCAGGTTTCTTGCGTCTGAACACTTCCCATCACCCTAGACATGTTTTAGTTTAGATTCCCCCACTTTGTTGACATTACTCATGTGGAAACCGATCAAATGGAAGGTGTCTGTACATAAAAAAGCAAGAATCAGGAAATGATATAGGACGGAGGTGATGATAGATGAGTAGAAAGAAAGAAGATCCATCAAAAGCGTTGTTAGGTTCATCACAGATAGAAGGGCAAGGAACGACTAACAAAGAACTTCCCGGCGGATCACCTGCGGATTCATCGCGGTCGAAAAAGAAAAAGTAATCCATGCATCTCACCGGGTGGCGTTCTAGTCCAGCGGGCAGCTGTATATATTAATATGTAAGCAAGTATGGTATAATGGAATTAATCGCAGAATGATACCTACACAACAACCGGCTTTTCATTATATACCCACATAATTTTGTCTTGAGCTACAATACCACAAATCAGTTTTTTCGTGCCCGGCATGGAAATCCTGCTTATCTTAAAGGAGGACATTCAATGGCTTTTGGTCGTCGAAATCAAGTAGAAGAAGAAATAAAAACTGAGGAAACGGAAATTTGGGCTTGTTCTTCCGCTGATTGCAAAGGGTGGATGAGGGATAACTTCAAGAGCGAAGACACACCTAAGTGCCCGCTCTGCAACGCTGATATGGAGAAATCGACTAAAGTACTGCAGGTAGTGGATAATCCCCACCCAACGATGAAATCGTCCTGATGAAGCAAAGAATCAATCATTTGATTGGTTCTTTTTTTTATTATTTTAAAACGCTTTTTTTGTTCCTGAATAGTATGTAGTGTAACATGCGTAAAAGGAGGGAGCACCATGTCCGGTAAAAACAAAAAGGAAAAAGAAGTGCCGATCATGCCAGAGAAGGATGAACATTCAATTTGGGACAGCTTTTGGAAGCTTGAAAGACCTGAAGCGAGACCCCAGGCCGAAGAACAGAAGACAGAAGAAACCAAGTTCAGGTGGTTCTGATTTTTTTAGGACTGCAGAGGAGATTATCCCCTCTGCAGTTTTTATTTGCTTCGCGCAATGTTTATCAATACTCTCATATTGGTAGAAATAACTATAGAAGAACGAAGGAGGAATGTTGGAATTGATCATTGATAACGTACGCCTATATGATGGACAGGATTTCAAGCAAGATGGCGGGATCCATCATGTAGTGATTGAAAAAGGAAAGATAAGAGACATCCATAAAGGAAAGACGGAGGAAAAAGGCGCGCATGTCGTGGATGGCAAGGAAAGGGTCATGACCCCGGCATTCCATGACTCGCATATGCATTTCCTGCGCTACGGCCTGATGAAAAGGGAATTGGACCTCAGACACGTTACGGGCTGGGAACAGATGAAGGAGGAAGTGCGTGCACATTATCCCCAAATGGAAAAGGGTGACTGGGTTGTAGGGAGAGGACTCAATGATAGTTCATTCACCGACCGCGATTCTCTCCTTGAGGCAAAGGACCTGGATGAACTGCATCTTCATACATATATGTTTTTCCTCCATCAGGACGGGCATGAGTGTGTTGTCAATCATAAAGTAATGGATCTTCTGGAGCGGGAGGAAGAATTCTCTGACATACCTGACTCCTTTAAAGAGACGGATAATGAAGGGAACTGGACAGGGCGCTTCAAAGATACGGCTGTTCATTTTATCAAACATCATTTTCGCAGCAGGAGCACAGAAGATGCAATAGATGCACTGCATTACGGAATCCCCCATCTCCTCAAACATGGAATCACCACCATCCACACCGAAGATTTGAACTTCATCGGTTCATTCGATCGGCTGTGGAGTGCCTACACTTCTTTGGAAAAGGAAGGAAAGCTTCCGATCAGGGCTTATCTGCATCACTATATTTTTAAGAAGAAGCATTTGGAAGACTATCTGGATTCGCATCCATTCCGTACCGGGGAAGGCACGGAAAAAGTAAAAGTGGGAGCGGTGAAGGTTTTTCTTGACGGAACTCAAAGGCTTCATACTTCTGCCATGAGAATACCGTATAGGGATAAAAAGGATACGACTGGGAATGCAGTCTATTCACAGCAGGAACTGAATGATATTGTAACGCTTGCCGGGCAGAACGGCATGCAGGTAGCGGTGCACGCCATAGGCGACAGGGCAGTGGAACAGGCGATAACAGCGTTTGAGCAGCCTGAGGCGAATACAGAAACCCTGCGGCACAGGATCATTCATGCCCAAACCCTTGGGCCGGATCTTTTATACCGTTTAGAGAAGCTTAATATATTCATTGAGACGCAGCCATCATTTCTCCTCAGTGAGTGGGATAAGAAAGAAAAGTGGGTAGGGGAAGAGCTTGCGCCATATTGTGATGCATTCAGGAGTATGCTCAACCACAATGTTCCCATTACGCTTAGTTCCGATTTGCCAATCGGGTCGCTTAATCCCTTTGAAGGGATCTTTGCAGCAGTGAATCGGACTGACTTTGAAGGAAACCCGGGAGGCGGCTGGCAGCCCCAGGAAAAGCTTACCGTCGATGAAGCTTTTATCGGCTATACCTCCACACCGACTCTCATCGAATTGAACGAGGAGCATAATCAAGGCAGACTGACGATTGGTGAAAGGGCAGATTTCCTTCTTCTCGATCGGCATCCTCTGGAAGTTGCTGAAAACGAGCTTCATTCTATTCAAGTGATAGAGACATGGGCTTCAGGTGAAAAAGTTTACAGTAAAAACTGAAAATAATCGGTTAGACAGCGGTCCGGGGAGACGATGTTTCCTTTGGATCGTTTTGTTTCCGTGTATGAGTTGGCACAACGAAAAATGTAGATTACAATAAAGGAAGCAAAATGAAAGGAGGCTGAAAGAGATTGAAAGAGGCTCACGATATACTCAAACAATACTTTGGGTATTCAGAATTCAGAAAAGGACAAGATGTGATCATTTCGAACGTCTTATCAGGAAAGAACACAGCCGGCATCATGCCTACCGGCGGAGGAAAATCAATTTGTTATCAAGTTCCCGCATTGATGCTTGAGGGGGTCACCCTTGTCATCTCTCCTTTGATCTCCTTGATGAAAGATCAGGTCGATTCGCTGACATTCCAGGGCATACCTGCCACTTACATAAACAGCACACTCAGTGCAGCCGAAGTGGAAGAGCGGATGGAAGAACTCTCGTACGGAGAATATAGACTGCTGTATATAGCACCTGAACGGCTGGAATCCCCGCAATTCATCCGCTATCTCAATTCATTGGATATACCGCTGGTCGCTGTGGATGAAGCTCACTGCTTATCTCAATGGGGACATGATTTCAGGCCGAGCTATATGGGAATCTATGATGCAGTGAATCAACTATCTTCACAACCTGTCATACTTGCTTTGACTGCCACGGCAACCCCTCAAGTTCAACGTGATATCCTCAACCATCTGCATATCCCCCCAGAAAACAAAGTATTGACTGGTTTTCAACGAAACAATCTTTTCTTTAATGTATTAAAGGGCGAGGACAGGAAACGGTGGATCGGTCAATATGCAGGAAGGAACAGCCAGCAGTCAGGGATCATCTATTGTGCAACCCGGAAAGAAGTTGAAAATGTTCATGATTACCTGGTGAAAAAGGGAGTGTCGGCAGGGAAATATCACGGCGGACTGTCCGATGGCCTCAGGCTCGAGCAGCAGGAAGCATTTTTAAATGATTCCATCATGGTAATGGTGGCCACCAATGCATTCGGGATGGGGATCAACAAATCAAATGTAAGATACGTCGTTCATTATCAGATCCCGAAAAATATGGAAGCGTACTACCAGGAAGCCGGCCGTGCCGGACGGGACGGAGTGGAAAGTGAATGCATACTGCTCTTTTCCCCGCAAGACATCCAGACCCAGCGATACATCATCGATCAGAACGTAATGAGTCCGGAACTGCATCATAATGAATTGCAGAAACTGAGGGACATGGTTGATTTTGTGCATACAGAAACCTGCCTTCAAAATTATATCCTTTCTTATTTCGGGGAAGAGTCAGAGGATGAATGCGGCCACTGCAGCAATTGTCTTGATGACAGGGAGTCGGAGGATGTCACGGTCAAGGCCCAGATGGTGCTTTCATGCATGATCCGGATGAACGAACGTTTCGGCACCTCCATGATCAGCGGCGTGCTGACCGGCTCTAAGGGAAAGAAGATCCTTGATTTCAGATTTGATAAGCTGTCGACATACGGGTTGCTGAAGGGAGAGTCGCAAAAGGAAGTCGGCCTCTTCATTGACTACTTGATTTCAGAAGGCATCATCGATGTAGAGGGAGGAAGCTATCCGGTACTTAAAGTCTCAAGTAAAGGACGGGAAGTCTTAATCGGGGAAAAGCAGGTTACACGCAAGAAACAAGTCACTCCTGCTCCAGCTTTATCGAATGAAGACGAACTGTTCCAGGTCTTGAGGGATTTGAGAAAAACCATCGCAAAAGAGGAAGGGGTGCCTCCGTTTGTCATCTTTTCAGACAAAACGCTGCATGATATGTGCCTGAAGCAGCCTTCTGATGAAGCTGAGTTCCTCAATGTCAGCGGAGTTGGGGAAAGTAAACTCGAACGCTACGGTGAATTGTTCATGAAGGAAATCCAAGCCTTCTTAGAAGAAAATCAAGACTATACCCGTAAGATTGAAGAAGAGCCGGCTGAATCCCCATCACCAAGGGGGAAGGGACAATCGGACGAGCCATCCCATATGGTCACGTTCAAAATGTTCAGCGAAGATAAGGATATTAAAGAAATTGCTTCAGCACGGGGGATGAGTACGGCAACGATTGAAAACCATATCATCCGCTCCTACGAAGAAGGTCTGCTCGATGACTGGAGCCGCTTCTTTACCGATGAAGAAGAATCACTGATCGAATCAGCGGTCAACAAAACAGGAGAAAAGCCTCTGAAACCAATAAAAGAAGAACTGCCCGACCAAATATCCTACTTCCAGATCAAAGGATATCTGGCTAAAAAGAGAATGCATTAAAAAGTGTAAATAAAAAACCCGAACCAATTCGTGAAATTAGTTCGGGTTTTTAGTTTAAATATACATGAAGGTATTAGCTCTAACCAGCGTTTGATTGGAGTGCAGGACGCAGACTCCTGCGGGAAAAGCAGCTAATGTGAGACCCCGCAGGCGAAGCGGAGGAGGCTCACAAGCTACCCGCGGAAAGCGGAGTCCTGCACGGAAATCATTAGCGGTATTTAGAGGCTAATCTTATTACATTAAGTTTTCACAGGTTTTTTTAATCCTGCCTATAATAAATGCGAATTTACGCTTTTTGAGAAGCTTTCAATTCAAGGAATTCATCATAAGTCGTCTGCTTATCAATGATTCCGCCATCCTTGATTTCAATGATGCGGTTTGCAATCGTCTGAATGAACTGATGGTCATGGGATGCAAAAATCATGGCTCCCTTAAACGCGATCAATCCATTGTTCAATGCTGTGATGGACTCAAGATCCAAGTGGTTGGTAGGCTCATCCAATAATAAGACGTTTGAGCCGCTCAGCATCATCTTGGAAAGCATGCAGCGCACTTTTTCCCCACCTGACAGTACGCTCGGCTTCTTCAGCACTTCCTCACCAGAGAACAACATGCGTCCCAGGAATCCGCGGAGGAACGTCTCGCTTTCATCTTCAGGTGAATACTGGCGCAGCCAGTCGACCAAAGTAGGCTCAGATCCCTCAAAGTGCTCTGTGTTGTCTTTAGGGAAATAAGCTTGAGAGGTAGTGACACCCCATTTGAACGAACCGCTGTCAGGCTCCATTTCGCCTGCAAGGATTTTGAAGAGGGTCGTCTTGGCAATTTCATCAGCGCCTACAAGAGCGATTTTATCATCTTTGTTCATGATGAAGCTGACATTATCCAAGACCTTGACTCCGTCGATCGTTTTCGTCAGCCCTTCGACTCTCAGTACGTCGTTACCGATTTCGCGCTCCGGCTTGAACTGAACATAAGGGTAGCGGCGCGAGCTTGGCTTGATATCATCAAGCGAGATTTTATCCAGTAGTTTTTTACGGGAAGTCGCCTGCTTCGATTTGGAAGCATTGGCTGAGAATCTCGCAACGAAAGCCTGGAGCTCCTTGATTTTTTCTTCTTTCTTTTTATTCTGATCCTGAGCCATTTTAAGTGCCAGCTGACTGGACTCATACCAGAAATCATAGTTACCGACATAAATCTGGAGCTTTCCAAAATCAAGGTCGGCAATGTGCGTACATACCTTATTCAAGAAATGACGGTCATGGGATACAACGATGACCGTATTTTCAAAGTTGATCAAGAATTCTTCCAGCCACTGGATTGCCTGGATATCCAAGTGGTTGGTAGGCTCATCAAGAAGCAGGACATCGGGTTTACCGAATAATGCCTGGGCAAGAAGAACTTTTACTTTATCTCCGCCTGTAAGCTCGGACATCTGCTTTGCATGCAGATCTTCCCCGATTCCAAGGCCCTTCAATAGGATGGCGGCTTCTGATTCTGCTTCCCATCCGTTCAGTTCAGCGAATTCGCCTTCCAATTCAGCGGCTCTCATGCCGTCTTCATCAGAGAAATCTTCTTTCATATATATAGCATCTTTTTCCTGCATCACTTCATAAAGACGGGTATGTCCCATGATGACGACTTTCAATACTTCATATTCTTCATATTCAAAGTGATCCTGCTTTAAAACAGCGAGGCGCTCACCAGGCGACATCGAAACATTCCCTGTTTGTGCTTCAATATCTCCGGAAAGGATTTTCAGGAATGTTGATTTACCGGCGCCGTTCGCACCGATCAATCCGTAACAATTTCCCGGGGTAAATTTTATATTCACGTCTTCGAATAACTTGCGGTCACCGAAACGTAAGCTTACATCTGATACTTGAATCATTCATACTACCTCCCAATACTCAATCTAAAAGATTATAACATGCGTACGGGTCAAAAAGATAGCGTTTAAAGGAATGAAGTCAACCCGTTCACCAGTAACGGGGGAGCGGGCATTTTTAAAATGGGCTGTGATTGACAGCTTTTTATTTTGATTAATTGCATCGTTTGGAGTAAACTATAAATACATAAATTCCAATCAGAAAGGTATGAATTAAATGAATGCAACCCATTCGATTCCTAAACCTTTAGTCGATAGCAATCAAATCTTCATTATAGCAAGTGTTATCATCTCCTGGATCACGACGGAGCCGTGGATACTTTTCATTCCTTTTTTGGCCGTGTTCGCAGGAGTCCTGTTAAAATATAATCCCGTCATACAGATAGGGAGATTGTTTCTGAGGAAAGCCCCGGCTGAATACCGCCAGGAAGATGCAGCCCAGCAAAGATTCAATGCAGGGATAGCGTCGGGTTGTCTGGGAGCGTCCCTTATCAGCAGCGGCGCAGGCTGGGCGACAGGATACTATCTGTTTTCCGGTATGGTCCTGGCCGCGGCTTCCATTGCGCTTGCAGGATTCTGCATAGGATGTTTCGTCCGCTATCAATGGCAGCGTCTCCGGTTTAAAATGAGAACGGCAAAATGACATACTGAATGATAAGTGGCCGGCCCTCTGAGTTTTGAGGGCCGGCCATTCTATTATGAAATATTGGTGAAGATAAACGAAAGGATGATGCCGAGAGCTGAAATGAACCCGACAACCGGTCCTCCTTCTTCAAATGCTTCCGGCAGCATGGTCGAAGAAACCATCGCGAGTAATCCGCCGGCACCAAATGCCCCGATGATATATTCGGTGCTTTCGGGAGCATCCGCCAAGAACACGTACCCCAAGAGAGCGCTCAGGGATGAAACGATCACTACACTTCCCCATAACACCAAAATCTTCTTCGTACTGTAGCTGTCGAGTTTCAACCCGATGCTGCTGGATAATGCTTCAGGAAAATTACTGATGAAAATGGCGATGATGAACACCCATTGAACCGACTGGCCGCCAAGGAAGCTGATCCCGATGATAATCGATTCCGGGATGGCATCCATCAGTGTCCCTATGTAAATGGCCAGTCCTGAGTGATTATGCGGATTCTTCTGTGAACGTTTACGCTGACTGCCGCCTTTTTTATTGATCCATAATTCAAACAATGTAAAAACAGCCGCACCTGCCAAAAACATGATCGTTATATGCAGGATATCGGCATTCCCGCCAGCTTCACTAAGCAAATCGAAGGTAGCTGATCCAATGATCAGTCCAGTCCCGAATGCCATGATAAAGGCTGTGACTTTCTTAGGTATCTTAAAGTAAATCCCCAATAAGGCACCCAGGAATAACGATAAACTTGCCACTCCTCCCCACAGTGCCGCCTGTGCCATCTCCATTCCCCCTTGCTGATTTTCTCTGATCCAAAATAATTACTTGTATCATTCCCTATTATGACTTCCCTTTAAACAAGGGAGAAAAAGCGAATAAGAATCCCGAATAGGGAGATAGTAAAAAGGATGACTCAAAGTAAAAAAGTTAAGGAGGAAACACAATGAAGAAATACATCGTCTTAACGTTAATGGGTGTCATTTTTGCAGGTGCGGCGGCAGGCTGCGGAACCAACAATGATAATATGAACGAGCAGGGCATGAACACAAATTACGATAATGGGGCCCTTGAAAGAGTCGGTTACGACCAGGACAGACCAAGGGATTACATGAACGTGAATGATACAGGTATGCGTGATACAGTGCCTGAAGATTATTCACTGTCAGAAGAAGCTGCCAATCATGTGGCTGATTTGAAAGAAGTGGATAAGGCCTATGTCATCACAACGGCACGTAACTCGTATGTTGCAGTCACGCTGGCGAATGGTGAAAAAGGGAACATCAGTAAGAACCTCGAAGAAAAGATTGCCGGACAAGTAAGAAAGGCAGATGCGGGGCTTGATAATGTATACGTATCGGCCAATCCTGATTTTGTTGACAGAATGAAGGGATATGGCGATAAGTTTCAAAATGGGAAACCGATTAAAGGGCTTGGTGAAGAATTAAGCACTACTTTCCAAAGAGTATTCCCGGACCGCCAACAATAAGCGGTGAACCTGAATGAAGCCGTCGAGTCGAGACTCGGCGGCTTTTTTATTAGTCATTTTTCAGGTGGTCAGTGTCTTAACGATTCGGTATACTATTTAGCATACCGAAATAATTAAGGGGGAGATCTTTTGGCTCAGGCAGCCTTGAAATCAGTACATAAACAAAATGCTACCATTTACGGAATTTTATTTGCCATCAGTTCGGGACATTTTATCAATGATATCCTGCAGGCGGTCGTACCTGCCATGTTCCCGATCATTGAAAAGTCCCTCCAGTTAAGCTACACGCAAATCGGCTGGATTGCATTTGCGTTGAATATGACGTCTTCCTTGCTGCAGCCTGTCTTTGGTTTTTATGCGGATAAGAAATCCAGACCCTATTTATTGCCGTTGGGTATGCTTTCCAGCTTAGTGGGGCTTGTAGGCTTTGCATTATCCGGGCATTTCTTATGGATCATTCTTTCTGTGTTGTTCATCGGCTTTGGTTCAGCGATCTTTCACCCCGAAGGATCGAGGGTTGCCTATATGGCTGCCGGCCAGAGGAGAGGTCTGGCTCAATCGATTTATCAGGTCGGCGGAAATACGGGGCAGTCGCTCGCACCCATCATTACTGCCTTTATCTTTGTTCCATTCGGACAAAAAGGGGCCCTGTGGTTTTCAATCGCAGCAATTTTCGGTATGCTCGTTTTATTGAAGGTATCCAAATGGTATTCAGAGCGGGTGAAAGAGACGGAAGCCATAAAAATACGTGATAATAAAACTTTTTCTTCAAAACCTTCACCTATCCACAATAAGATTAAGTGGGCGATGGTGCTGGTAGTATTTCTTGTATTCGCCCGTTCGTGGTATGGGGCAGGACTGTCGAACTATTATCAATTTTATTTAATAGAAGATTACGGGTTATCCATCAAGAAGGCGCAGGCCTATATTTTCGCTTTTATGTTTGCCGGTGTACTCGGTACGTTCCTTGGAGGTCCGTTAGCGGACAGATTCGGCAAACGGAATATCATCTTCTTTTCAATGCTGGGTGCCGCCCCGTTGACCCTGGCGCTTCCATATCTGCCGCTTGAGATCGTGTTTCCCGTCATCTTCTGCATAGGATTCATCATTTCCTCAAGTTTCAGTGTCATCGTTGTCTATGCACAGGAGCTGCTGCCTAAAAAGATCGGAATGGTTTCAGGGCTCACGGTCGGCTTCGCATTCGGGATGGGTGCAGTAGGGGCTGTTCTCTTCGGGGGGCTCGCGGATCTTTATTCGATAAGGTTCGTCATGATTTTGTGCAGTTTCCTGCCGCTCCTCGGAATGCTGACATTCCTGCTGCCGACGGATGAGATGGTGCGGAAGTTGAATCATTGATCTGTAAATGTTGGTATTTTCAAAATTCACTTTTTATTTTTTACGGAAAATAGACACTATACACATAGAAGAAAAAAAGATATATTAATTCAATACACGTGTAATGAGCGGACTGTTGCTATTACCAATTGAATGGAGGAATCTGAACATGTCTTCACTGAAACCCGGAACGGTTGAAGAACTATATGTCGACCAGGAAGTCCCGTACGGCTTCTTTTTAACAAATGATGAGGACCGCGTGCTGCTGCATCATTCAGAAATCACAGAAGAAATTCAAGAAGGGGATACCGTCAAAGTTTTCCTTTATCACGATAAGGATGTCAGACTGACAGCGACCATGCGCATCCCAAAGGTACAGGTGGGAGCATACGGATGGGCGGAAGTAGTGGATAAACGGGAAGACCTGGGAGTGTTCGTGAATATAGGGCTCCCTAAGGATATTCTGGTCTCCGCAGACGACCTTCCAAAGTTCCTTTCCCTGTGGCCTGAACCCGGCGATCAACTGTTCTTGTCATTGAACCGCGACAAGCAGGACCGTCTTTACGGAAAACTTGCCACTGAGAATATCATTGAACAAGTATCGAGACGAGCTTCAAGGGAAATGCTGAATGCAAAGATTCAGGGCAGGGTATACCGATTATTGAAAGTGGGTACATTCTTTTTATCCGAACAGGGCTATCGCTGCTTCGTGCATGAAAATGAACGGAAACAAGAGCCGAGACTCGGCGAGCTTGTTGAAGGAAGAGTCATTGATGTGAAGGATGACGGAAACCTGAATGTTTCTTTTCTTCCATTAAAACAGGAAAAGATGCAAGATGATGCCGAAGTGATCCTCTCTTACCTTGAGCAGCGTAATGGCGCCATTCCGTTCTGGGACAAGAGCCAGCCTGATGAAATCAAGGAACGCTTCAATATGAGCAAAGCTTCCTTTAAACGGGCGATCGGGAAACTGATGAAGGAAAACAAGGTTTATCAAGAAGAAGGCTGGACTTACTTGAAAAAATAGAAAAAAAGGAGTGCGATTTTTTCGCCTCCTTTTTTTGATTCATGGATGGGATGATTGCTGAAAACGTTTTGATTAGCAGGTCAGAACCGAGAAAATCTGGCGATTGATGGCTTTTCTTGGTGGAGGATTTCCCCGGTTCCTTACCATTAAGTTATACAAAAGGTATCATTCTATTCATCGCGTGCTAAACTAAATCATTCTTTTTGTTTTCTTTCCTCGCCCTGTACTGCATTCACTTTGTCTTCATCCGGGTATGGGTCGAAGAAGCTGCATTGACGGGGCCTTCAAAACCAACTGCTTGTTCTTTGTCCAAATGATCTTTTCTCACGAAAAATCCCCCTTTCCGTCTTAAGAAAGGAGGATTTGTCATCCGGGACTATCGCTGCCAGTGGCGGTCGATGAATTCATCCCTGCCGGAAACTTCACGGTCTTGTTTATATTCATTAGGATTTTTCTTGTGAAATTTTTGATGATATTCTTCGGCGCGATAAAAAGGTGCTGCCGGAAGAATCTTTGTGACAATCGGCTTTTGGAATTTTCCGCTGTCTGCTATTTTTTGTTTGGAAGCTTCGGCTTCTTCCTTTTGTTGTTCATTATGATAAAAGACAGCTGTGCGATACTGATCCCCGCGATCATGGAACTGTCCGCCCTCATCAGTAGGATCGATCTGGGGCCAATAAAGGTCCAATAACTCCTGATAAGAAAACAAGGAAGGGTCAAATGTGATCCGGACGACTTCATAATGTCCCGAGTCCCCTTTTTTTACATCTTCATAAGAAGGGTGATCGACATGGCCGCCTGAATAACCCGATACGACCTCTATGATGCCGGGTAATTCATCAAATGGTTTAACCATGCACCAGAAACATCCTCCGGCAAACGTGGCATGTTGAATTTCTTTCGTCATTTATAGAACCTCCCGCAGCTGTTTGCTGCTCTAATGTGGTAAAGAAAGTTAAGGTTGAACAAATTTTATCACTTCACGTGGAGGTTTGACAATCAAAAAGATGCATCTGTGAGGCAAAAAGATATTTACCGGACCGGGATGCTCCTGTATAATTCATGTGAACGGAAAATTACATAGTTGAATGTTTGGGTGAAGCGGAATAGAACTTATTCCATCGCTTCTTAAAAGGGAAGTTGGTGCAATTCCAACGCGGTCCCGCCACTGTGAATGGGAGCAAGCTGCAGGAACCACTGTATGAAAATACGGGAAGGTGCAGCAAGCAATGACCATGAGCCAGGAGACCTGCCTGACATCTTAATGACACTGGTACTACGCGGATAGGAAGGTGTAACATGCATACATGGATTCAATCTGTTTTTATATGCATTTTACACAGCATCCCCATAACGGCCGGGGATGTTTTTTTATTTGGAAAAGTGAAAGCGGTTTTTATCATGACAGAAAGTAGGAGAGAACAATGAAAAGAATCAGTCTATTATTAATGTTGATGCTGTCTGTATTATTTACGGCTGCCTGCGGGAACGAGCCAGGCAATCAGAACGGCGGACAGGGTGCCGAGGAGAAAGCTGCCGAAGAGTCCGTTTCAGTGAAAGACGCCCTGGGAGATGAAATAACGCTTGAATCAAAACCTGAGAAGATTGTTTCGTTAATCCCGAGTAATACGGAAATACTATTCGAACTTGGACTGGGTGAAGAAGTGGTCGGGGTGACCGATTTTGATAACTACCCTGAGGAAGCGGCCGAGAAGGAGAAAATCGGCGGAATGGAATTCAACGTGGAGAAAATCATCAGCCTGGATCCCGATCTGGTGCTTGCGCATGAGTCCACGGCGGTAAGCGCGAAAGAAGGCCTGGATCAACTGCGTGATGCAGGTGTAGCCGTCTATGTGGTGCGTGATACACAGCAAATCAACGAAGTATATACCATCATAGAGAACATCGGGAAATTGACCGGAACGGCTGAAGATGCAAATGAGCTGATTGCTTCCATGAAAAAAAACCTTGATGAATTAAAATCAAAGGCCGGGGAAATTAAAGAGAAGAAGAAGGTATATGTAGAGGTGGCACCGGCACCGGATATTTATTCTACCGGGAATAATACATTCATCAATGAAATGCTTGAACTAATCAATGCGGAAAATGCCATGAAAGATCAGGAAGGCTGGATTGCAGTGAACCAGGAAGAAGTCATTTCCGCAAATCCTGATGTTATCATCACGACGTACGGTGATCATGAACAAGTATTGAGCCGAGACGGATGGCAGGATGTCAATGCAGTGAAAAACGAACAGGTTTATGATGTCAACACTGACCTCGTGACGCGTACCGGCCCGAGATTGGTTGAAGGAGTAGAGGAAATTGCCAAGTCTGTTTATCCGGAGATTTTCAAAGAATAACATATGGGTCATCTATCTGATCGCACTGGCCATCCTCATCCTGGCGCTTTTGGCGGGGATATCGATCGGGACTGTAAAGGTTCCGGTCATGGATATCATCAAGATCATCAGTGCTGAATGGCTGCCGGGAGTCCCTCTTGCGGATGTCGATCCCATGCATTCAAATATTGTATTTTCCATTCGTTTACCGCGTGTGCTGTTAGCTTTACTTGTGGGAGGCTCACTGGCCGTCGCCGGGGCTTCCTTTCAAGGGCTGCTGCGGAATCCGCTCGCTGATCCGTATACACTGGGAATGTCGTCAGGGGCATCGGTGGGAGCGGTAGTCACTCTCTTTTTTAATATAAGCCTTCCGTTTCTTGGTTTGTTCACGCTGCCTGTACTCAGTATCATTGGGTCGCTGCTCACTGTATTCCTCGTATTGGCGTTTGCAAGGAAGGTCGACCGTACGATGAAGGTTGAAACGATCATACTGACAGGCATCATCTTCAGCTCATTCCTTGGCTCTGTCATTTCTCTCATGATCGCTTTATCGGGGGAAGAGCTGCGGCAGATCATCGGCTGGCTGCTCGGCAGTGTATCGATGAGAGGATGGGATTATATTTTCATTGTCCTGCCATTTTTTCTTCTGGGAACATTGGTCTTAATGTTCAACGCAAAAGAATTGAACGGGATGAGTTTTGGTGAAGAGCAGGCCCGTCATATAGGGATTTCGGTCCAAAAGAGAAAATACCTGATCCTGATTGCGGGAAGCACGCTGACAGGGGCAGCCGTTGCCGTATCAGGTACGATTGGTTTTGTCGGGCTGGTGATCCCTCACTTTATCAGGAGGATCATTGGATACGATCATTCTCATGTGCTGCCGCTTTCAATCCTCATCGGCGGGGCATTCCTCGTGACTGCCGATCTCGTGTCCCGTACGATCATCAGTCCATCTGAACTGCCGATCGGAGTGATCACTGCCTTGATTGGGGCTCCGATTTTTGCTTATATCCTGATTAAAAAGAAGGGGGGATAATATGCTTCATGTAAAGCAACTTTCCGTTGGGTATGAGGATGCGTCCGTTGTGGAAAATATTGATTTTCATGTCGGTAAAGGTGAGTTTTTCGGTATCCTTGGACCGAATGGCAGCGGGAAAACGACTCTTCTGAAGGCATTGTCCGGCATCCTTCCCCATACTGCAGGGACCATCCAATTAAACGGGAAACCGTTGAATGAATATTCACCCAAGGAGCTGGCGAAGCTTGCAGCCGTGCTTCCCCAGATTACCTCGCACTCTTTTTCATACAGGGTGAAGGAGACGGTCATGCTGGGGCGTTACCCTCATCAAAATGGGTTATTCAAGTCGGTTTCCCCACTTGATGAAGAAATCGTACACCAGGCCCTGAGGCAGACCGGGGTCGAAGCCCTTCAGGACAGGAGGCTGGACGAACTTTCCGGAGGGGAGAAGCAAAGGGTATATCTCGCACAGGCGCTTGCACAGGAACCGAAAGTCATCCTGCTCGATGAACCGACCAATCATTTGGACCTTTCCTATCAAAAGAATTTACTGGAATTATTGAAAAAACAAACAAAAGACCAGGGATTGACCGTAATCTCGATTTTCCATGATTTGAACCTGGCAAGTCTTTATTGCGACCGCCTCATCATGCTGAATAAGGGTGAGACGAAAATAGTCGATCATCCGGAAGAAGTTTTAAAGGAAGAAAATATCAGGGAAGTATACGATACAGAAGTACATAAGCAAGCCCATCCCCAAGTGGCCAAACCGCAGATCGTCATCCTTCCTGAAGACAGTTCGGCAGCGGAAGCAGCTCAGCCGGGGGAGGCTTTCCTGCATGTTACACCTGAAATGATCACCTATCGGTCGCCAGTCCATATGAAGTGTATGTCTTCAGGCGTGACCGGCTCCGGATTCGGATGGTATAAAAATGTGGTGAACAGATACGTGTCCCCCCACTATGATTGCACCGATTACAGACAGGACATGATCAATTTCCTAATGGAAAACGATCTGGATCCATCTTTTACGGTCGGAATGATGACAGCGGTGAATCTCGAAGATGTGGCATATGACTCGTATTCGATGGAAGGCCATTCAATCTTTGTCGTTGTGACAGCAGGCGCAGGGAATGCAGTGGATGTGACCGCAGCCCATGAGTATCCCCAAGAACTGAGGCCGGGCACAGTCAATACATGGGTGTTCGTGAACGGCAGACTTTCCGATGAAGCATTTATTGAGGCGCTGGTCATTTCCACCGAAGCGAAAGTAAAAGCGATGCAGGAGCAGAATGTCGTTGATCACCGGACAGGCACCCTTGCCACGGGGACACCGACTGACAGCATCCTCATCGCATCGACCCACCAGGGTACAACTTATCCATTTGCCGGGAGCGTCACACCGCTCGGGCGCCTGATCGGAAAAGGTGTATTCGAAACGACGAAGAAAGCTATTGAATCGTATAGGAAAAGAGCGGGAAGATCATGAAAGATTTGCGCAAATAGTTGGCTGAGTCTCTATTTAAGGATAGGGGCTCGGTTTTTTTATTGCAGCCGGAGGTTTAATCTTTATTTACAGGGGTAATACCTTCTAGGATCAAATAAACGGATCAGGTTCTGAGCATGAATGTACCACAGAGGCTTGAACACGAAATTAATGAGAAATATACTGCCAATTATGGTAGTATAAACTATATATTCTTGTCCCTTTGGTAATTCATGCATGCTGCTCCATAACCTGAGTATTGAGTTACCGGGAAATGTAGAGTAAAATCTTTCAATAGCTTGCTGCCATTTCATTTTGCAAAGAAGGTGGAACAATGGAATCAAGACTCGACCGCAAGAAAACGAAGAAAAAACGAGGCAGAAAAATCATATTAGTGCTATTATTGATCATTTTTTGTTTAGTAGGTTATTCCGCTTTTCAATTTTATAGAGGCTATCAAATGGCCGACAGCGAACAAAATATGAAAGACTATAAATTCAATGGCGTGAAAGACGAAAACGGCAAGATAAATGTATTGCTATTGGGCGTTGACCGCAGAGGGGAAGAGAAATCCCGTACAGATACCATGATGCTCGCTCAAGTCGATCCTAAGACCAATGAAACGAAACTGGTTTCATTCATGCGTGATATTTATGTGGAAATCCCGGGATACCAGAATTATAAGTTGAACACAGCGTTCTATCTCGGAGGACCTGAATTGCTGCGCAAAACGATTAAGCATAACTTTGATATCGACATCCAGTATTATATGATGGTTGACTTCAAAGGATTTGAACAATCCGTCGATATTCTTGCCCCGGAAGGAATCGAAATGGACGTAGAGAAAGCGATGTCTGAAAACATCGGAGTCTCGCTTCAGCCAGGGGTACAGAAGCTGAACGGTAAAGAGTTATTGGGCTATGCAAGATTCCGTCATGATGCAGAAGGTGACTTTGGGCGGGTGGAGAGACAGCAGAAAGTCATCACCGCTCTGAAGGAAGAGGTACTCAGCGTCGGCGGTGTCACGAAGCTGCCCAAACTCGCAGGTTCCATCCAGCCATACATTCAGACAAACATGAGCAAACTCGATCAAATATCGCTCGTCAAGGACGTCTTGTTAAGCAACAAGGCTGAAATCGACAAGCTGACGATCCCGGTTGAGGGCTCCTATGATTTCGCAAGCTACCAGGGAGTCGGTTCAGTCATCGAATTGGACTTTGATGCAAACATCCAGGCTTTGAAGGATTTCCTGAATGGGAAGAGTTCGGATGAGGTGACGGAATAATAATAATGAATGCACATTGGGCGGTTTCTTCGTCTGGTGTGCATTTTTTTGTTGTGTTTGGGGAGGTGATTGAGGTGTGGGGGCGTGAATGCCGGGCTTGATTGGGGTGTGCAGGCGGACGTGAAGGGGGAGTATTTTTTTACAGTATTTTTCCGAGTGACGGAATAATCGCTGAAATTAAAAGATTATTGGCCAGTTTCGAAAGATTATCAGCCGAAATTAAAAGATTATCGCACAAAATTCGAAGATCAACCCACAAAATTAAAAAATTCCCCAACCAGAAGGCTATTCTCCGACTACTCACCCCCTCAAAAACCCGCTTATTCCCCAACTTCCATTCCAATAATTCTGATTATACCGGATTATTAGTGATTTGAAGCCCTCAGAAGGCATTTGAACGACATAAATGGGAATGATAACGCTTCCACTTTCTTTTTCGGCTTATTCCTTACTACTTCCGGAATTCGCCTTGATATCATTTACCAGCGTGTTACGATTATAAACGTTGTGAACAAAGCACAGAACAAAACAAACATCTAAAACAAAAAATAACATTAAAAATAAAAACAAAACTGAAAACAACATTATAATATGAAAGAAACGGAGTGGATATTTTTGTTGAAAAATAAAACAATCGCTTTTCTTGGTGCAGGTAATATGGCTGAAGCAATGATTTCCGGAACGGTACAAAGCGGTAAGATCCCAAAAGATCAAATCATTGTTTCAAACCGAAGCAACAAAGAGAAACTTCAGGAAATCAATGAAAAGTACGGTGTACGCACATTATTGAAGGATGAACTTCCCTTCAACGAAATCGATATACTGATTCTTGCAATGAAGCCAAAGGATATAGATAAAGCACTGGATTCGATCAATCATCTCGTCAAGAGTAATACAGTCATCATGTCGGTGCTAGCAGGAATCACGACATCACACATGGAAGAACAGCTTCCCGGCGGTCAATCTGTCATCCGCGTGATGCCGAATACGTCAAGTATGCTTAAAGAATCTGCGACAGCGATCAGTGCCGGCAGATTCACTTCAGAAGAAGATATGATGAATGCGAAAGAACTATTATCAAGTATCGGTGAAGTTTATGTGATCGATGAAAGCAAGATGGATATTTTCACAGGGATTGCCGGAAGCGGACCAGCTTACTTCTATTATTTAATGGAACACATCGAAAAGACAGGAGCAGAAGCCGGTCTTGATCCTCAAATGGCACGGAAAATCGGTGCACAGACCATTTTCGGGGCAGCCAAAATGATGCTGGAAAGAGAAGAATCACCAACACAACTTAGAGAAAACGTAACATCCCCAAATGGCACTACAGCTGCCGGCCTTGATGCACTTGCACAATTCGGCGGAGGTAAAGCTATCTCAGAAGCTGTAAAAGGAGCAGAAAAAAGATCGAAAGAAATCAGCTCTGAATTACAGTCCCGTCAACTCGTGACAAACTAATAAAAGCAAAAACAAAACCTCAAATATAAAATTACCATTTATATAAATGCACGGAGCTTTAACAGAAATACAAGTCCGTCCCTCATCACAATGAAGGGACGAGGGGCGGACCTTTTTACTAGGAGTGATTGAATGTCCCAAGAAAACAAGCAGAAACGTATTGTGATCAAGATTGGAAGCAGTTCTTTGACAAGTCTTCACGGAGAAATGAGCAGAAGGAAGCTCGAACGCCTGGTAGACGAAGTGGTGCGCCTGAAAGATGACGGCCATGAAGTATTACTTGTGTCTTCAGGAGCAGTCGCTGCCGGCTACCGTAAACTCGGATGCCTGACACGCCCAAGCTCATTACCTGAGAAGCAGGCTGCAGCCGCAATCGGGCAAGGGTTATTGATTGAAGCATATTCTGATCTATTTATTTCACACGGATACGTAGCTTCTCAAATTCTGATTACTCGTAGTGATTTTTCAGATGAAGACCGCTATAATAATGCGCGCAACACAATCAATGTGCTGCTCGAGCGCGGTATCATCCCGATTGTAAATGAAAATGATACGGTAACAGTGGATCGATTGAAATTCGGAGACAACGATACGCTTTCAGCGAAAGTCGCGGCATTGGTTGACGCCGATCAATTGATCATCCTTTCTGATATCGACGGTTTATACGATTCCGATCCGCGGAAAAATCCTGAAGCCGAATTATTGGAAAGTGTATCAGAAATCAGCGAGGACATTGAGGATATGGCCGGAGAACCGGGAAGTTCAGTCGGTACCGGCGGCATGCGATCTAAAATTGATGCATTTAAAATTACGATGGCATCCGGAATCCCTGCATTCCTTGGTAAATCAGGCAATACGAACATCATCTATGACGCTGTGCAGCATACAGCGAAAGGTACGTATTTCGAATCTGCAGATGATGCAGTGAATCTCGATTCCAAAAAGCAGTGGATTGCATTCAATTCAGGTCCCGAAGGTGAAATCACCATTGACTTAGAAGCGAAAGACCGGATCCTTGAAAGAAAAGAAAGCCTGACAATCAACGATATCTATACGGTAAAAGGACGCTTCGACAAAGGGGCAGTCGTTCGGATTCTTGACAGTAACAACGAAGAAATCGGACTCGGAATGGTCAACTTCCGTTCAGGCCAGCTCAAAAACCCATCCGATATCAAAGACGACCAAATCGCAGTAGAAATCGACCACCTCGTCTGCCACATCGAAGTACCAATCCCGGTTGGGGTATAAGAAGAACTTTATAACAATAAACACCAGCAATTGTTCGTTTGATTTAAGACAATTATGTATTTCAACCGCACCCCAGCTGTTGATTGGAGTGCAAGACGAAGACTCCTGCGGGAAAAGTGGCCAATGTGAGACTTGTCCAGCTACAGGGCTTAGAGGCAAATGTCATAAGTCAACTCGACCAAGAAGGCAAAGAACGCCTTCGTGGCCGATTCGCCTTATGACAAAGCCTCTGAGCAAAGCCCCTTCGCTTTTCTTCCCGCAGGCGAAGCCGAGGAGGCTCACGGGTCACCCGCGGAAAGCGAAGTCTTGCACGGAAATCAACAGCGGCGTGTAGCGGTTTACCATATAATATCCAAGAATTCCTTAAACTAAAACAGGAGGCATTTGATGACTTTAACAATTGAAAAAACCGATGTAAAAAAACAGGCAATGATGGCAAAAAAAGCGGCAAAAACTCTAAGCTTACTGACAACCGAACAAAAAAATAAAGCACTGCACACACTTGCCGACCACCTGGATGCAAACTACCAGACCATTCTGGATGAAAACGAAAAAGACCTTCAACGAGGACGCGAAAAAGGATTCGAAGAAGCATTCATGGATCGTCTTTCACTATCAAAAGAACGAGTGGAAGATTTCGCAAACGGACTCAGACAAGTTGCTGACCTGGAAGATCCGACTGGCAAGGTCGTTTCAGACTGGACCCTGGAGAACCAGCTTCAGGTGCAAAAGGTTACTGTACCCCTGGGTGTCATCGGAATGATCTATGAAGCCCGTCCAAATGTGACAGTGGATGCAACAGGGCTTGCGTTGAAATCAGGGAATGCAATCGTGCTAAAAGGCGGTTCGAATGCCATCACTTCCAATAAAGCGATTGTGGACGTCATGCATGATGCATTGGAACAGACAGACATCCCTAAAGAAGCGGTCCAGTTCATCAATACAACAGACCGTGAAGCAACGAATGAACTGTTTACCATGAAAGAGCATATCGATGTATTGATTCCACGCGGCGGCGGAGCCCTTATCAATGCAGTCGTCAATAATGCGACAGTGCCCGTGCTTGAGACCGGCGTAGGAAATTGCCACATTTATATCGATAAAGAGGCTGAAGTGGAGAAGGCATTAAACATCCTGATCAATGCCAAGACCGATCGTCCGGCTGTATGTAATGCAGCTGAAACAGTCATCATTCATGAAAAATGGTTCAATGAACACAAAGATGCATTAACTGAAAAACTGGCTGGATATAATGTTTCCATCCACGGAGATGAAAAAGTGACAGCTGCCCTCGACGGTGCCAAGCCGGCAGGTGAAGAAGACTGGGCGAACGAATATCTAAGCCTTGATATCGCCGTGAAGGTCGTTGAAAATCTCGATGATGCAGTAGATCACATCGAACAATATGGTACAAAACATTCAGAAGCGATCGTGACTGAAAATGCAGAAACGGCTAAAAGATTCATGACGCTTGTCGATGCAGCAGCACTCTATCATAATGCATCCACCCGTTTCACTGACGGAGGAGCATTGGGCTTCGGTGCAGAAATCGGCATATCCACACAGAAATTACATGCAAGAGGACCAATGGGTCTTCCTGCATTAACAACAGTCAAATATATGATGCATGGTACAGGTCAAATCCGATAATAACAAAGCAGGACTCCCCGAGTAACGTCCGGGGAGTCCTTTTTTGCTTATATAAAAAAGTTCAATTATGGCCTTCAATACACTCATGCAATGCCTGAACAGTGTGAACGCCCTGCAGATGGCAAAGCTTCAGCAGTTCCTCAAATAATTCAGCTGTCATGATGGCATCATTCAGTGCATGATGGCGGGTCCTTTTCCTGATTCCGAATTTCGCTACCATCGCATCTAAATAACAGTCATTCCTCCGCATCAATGCATTTGCAAGAGCGAATGAATCGATGAATTCGGGATTGAACGAGGGGAGTTCCCATTTGTTTACGCGCTTTTGGAGAAAATTGATATCAAAACTGGCTGGATGGGCCACCAAAATCGTTCCCTTGGCGAATTCAAGGAATTGCTTTAATCCGACAGGGAATTTCACAGCATGCTTGAAATCCTTCCTTCTCAGACCCGTGAATTTTTTGGTTTCTCTGGACACCGTTTGAAGCGGGTCGATGACTTTATAAAAGGTTTCTTTTTCCTGTACAGACCCATTGAAAATCTTCACGGCTCCGATAGAAATGATCTCATCCCCGACTTCGGGAAAAAATCCTGTCGTCTCAAGGTCGAAAATAGTGAACGTGCAGTCATTTAAGTGTTTCTTTTGAAAAGTGAATTTTTCAGTTTCAAATTCTTTCAAGGTTTCGGAGATTTTGTAGTAAGACGGCCGTGCTTTTTCTTCCCGTAACTGGGAACGGAAGAAAAACTGCTGCCATAAATAATATTTTATGATCCGAAAGCCTACATTAATTCCGATATCATTCATCAGACCACCCGATTTCTGTTAAAGCTTATTTCCATCACTTGCTGTAATCGGTTCGCAATCTGGATGGCTTCCTTCAATCTTTGCCGTTCACCTTTTGATAATTCACGCACATCAATATCATTGCTGAGCGGTTTGCCTTCTTTTAACTCTTTAAGATTCTGCCTTGTCCGCAGGCTTAACAGGATATGCATGGCCATTTTGACATTTTCGGCATCCCTGGGGTGGAAAGCCTGCATGTTCCTCAGGGCATTTACCCTTTTGATAGTGTTCACTTCTTTAACCCCATATTTGACGCAGTGAATCCGGATCATATTGACGATCTGCATGAGCCCGGATTTCTTAATGTTGAATAAGTGGTTTTTCGGCTTCAGATTGACCCTCCCAAGTGGTCCGACAGGGAGCTTGAAGCGAAGGGCATCTTTTCTCAACAGCTGCTGCATGCTGAGTGAACGTTTTGATTTTTCGGCGAGATAACGGCGGATTTCCTCCGCTATTGAATAATCCCCATAGATCGGACGGAAATCATAGAACATGGTCGTGTTCTGCACTTCCTGCGCGTCAATTTCATGCAGCCATTCATCGATCGCTTTTTTCCAGTCTGTATAGGAACGCTTCCACTTTTGCTCTTTTGCCATGATCCCCCCTGTGCACTCAGGGAATCCGCATGCATCAAGCTTTTGATTTAATTTTTCAGTGAATGCCTGGAAGTATGAATCCACTCTTTTCGTGTCCGATAAATGGCTGTAATCGTCAAGGATGATCCCGTTATCCTGGTCGGTGTGGAATCCCTGCTCACTCCGGCCCTGGCTGCCCATGACGATGAAGCAGTAATTGATCGGAGCGCGTCCGTATCCTTCTTCGCGCATTTCCTTTTCCGTCAATTGAATGATTTTCCTGTGCAGGCGGTCATTGTAGTTGCTGATGACCTCACACACGTCATAACCGGGACTTTCCTGAATGAGGAGGTCTCCGATGAATTGCTGGAACGTCTCACTCTTAACGGTTGCAAGCTGAACCAGATCTTCATTTTTAACGGCTTTTTGGATGCGGTACGATAAATCCAGGTAGTTGGAGTCCTGGATATTCAAGAAAGAGGTGCTTGTCAATACACCGACAACGGCGTCATTCCGCATGATCGGAACGAAATCGACTTCTTCATGCTTGAAATAAGAGAGTGCTTCATATGCAAAGGATTCATCGCGGATCCAAAAAGGGTTCCTCTTCATCCAGTCTTTCACTTTTTCCCGCCGGTCGGGTTCGGTGATATAGGAGAGGATTTCCCTCTGCGTGAGGATCCCTTTTAAGGTTTTGTCTGCATCCACGACGACGAGCCCGTATGTATCCCTGTCTTTCATGACGTTTGCAGCTTCAAGAATCGAGTCTTCTTCATGAATGAAAGAAGGGGAGTCCATCAGATTATGTACCTTGGTCCGGAAAAGCGTGATATTTTCATCATCCTGGTCGGATGATTTTGATTTGATTTCGTCATAAAGCGTCTTCATGCGGTTTCCGATGCTTTCGAAGATGATTTTTGAAAAATCGTTATTACTCGTCATGATATCGAGAAGCCTGCTTTTCTGGATGCGGAAGACGTTGCAATCTTCCATTGCCTGAACCGAGAACGTCATTTCCCCGCTTGTCAGCATGATCATGATCCCAATCAGATCACCAGGATAATAGAATCGCAAAGAATATTGTTTTCCGCTCGAACGGTGAAGGACATTCTTCGCAAGTCCGGAGACTAGAAAATAAATATCCAGTTCCTCTACCGTCTCATCTTCATGAAAGAGAAATTCCCCTTTTTTAAAGGTTGTATATTTCGAACCTGAAATAATATAATGCAGTTGATCTTCTGTCAGTACATCAAAAGGATATACGTTTTTAACGATTTCCAACAGTTCATGCTGCTCCAAATGAATCCCTCCCTTTAGAGATCAGTCCCATAGTACTCTATCATAGAATTCCCCAATCGGTAAACGATAAAACAGGAGGGGAATGTGCGGTGTGATAAGAATCTCAGCTTGTGAGGCAAATAAAAAAGCATCCCCCTAAAAAAGCAGGGAATGCCGCATATCACTCTATGATGAATTCAGCCGCATCTTTCAGCGAGGGAAATACATAATCGGCACCATAGAGAGGGGAGGGTGAGCCGGATATCAAAATCGTCCTGCATCCCGCTTTCCGTCCTGCCTCGATGTCGGGCTCCCTGTCGCCGATCATATAGGAGGAATCAAGATTAAGCTCATATTTTTCAGCAAGGTCCCAAATCATGCCCGGCTCAGGTTTCCTGCATGCGCAGCCTTCATGGGGTTTGTGGGTGCAGCATGAAACTTCATGGATCTTTCCGCCTGCCGTTTCAAGCTCGCCGACCATATAGTCATGAATCTGCTCCAGATGACCATGAGATAAGTAACCAAGACCGACGCCGCCTTGGTTCGTCACGACAAATAACATATATCCTTCATGTGATAATAATGTAACGGCTTCTTTCACACCTTCCAGGAAATAAAACTGTTCCGGCTTATTCACGAATTTCACTCTTTTTGTTTTCACTTCATTGATGACCCCGTCACGATCCAAAAATATTGCTTTATTCAACATGAACACCCCATATTCGATAGATTTCTACAAAGCATCATAACATTTGTCGCTTCTTGCGGTTTCCGAGGAAATAATGACAGATTATTCTGTCATTATTTCCGTAAGTGAATTTCGGGAAATTTGCTTGTGTTTATAAAACATATGTCGTATACAAGTTTACCCATCTTGACCCGTAATTTTCAATGAAGGTTGTTTTCTAGTAGAATATTTCTTTTCATATGGGTTTGTAACCTGAATATACATTGTGGACGTAAGCTTTAACAAGAGGACGGACATACAACCCGAAAATATCGACAACATATACGAACACAGATCCACATAGAAAAAGAAAGAGGCTTAGATAAAAAGTAATTCAGACTAAGTAAAACCCGAACTAATTTGCATGAGTTTAGGCAAATCAGTTCGGGTTTTTTATTTGGTCCATGTACAGTTAGGATTTAGCTCATTCTAGCGGTTGATTGGAGTGCAAGACGAAGACTCCTGCGGGAGAAGTGACCAATGTGAGACGTGTCTAGCTACAGGGCTTAGAGGCACATGTCATAAGTCAAATCGACCAAGAAGGCAAAGAACGCCTTCGTGGCCGATTCGCCTTATGCCACCCGCCTCTGAACAAAGCCCTTCCGCTTTTCTTCCCGCAGGCAAAGCCGAGGAGGCTCACAGGTCACCCGCGGAAAGCGTAGTCTTGCACGGAAATCAATAGCGTTGTTTAAAGGGCGATCTAAAATGTTTGCCTATAGACCTTGGCTTTAATGTTTTGTTTCCACCCAAGACTCAGTATTTCTTGATAAATACCACTTTTAAATAGTCGCCCTGCTTGTATTGATTGATGGTTTTGAAGTCCTCAGGCAAGGAGTATTCCTCCATCAATTTGTAAGAACCGCCCGTCTCCTTGAATGCTTTATCTATAAATCCCTTGAATTTTTTCATATCAAACGTGCTGCAGTTCGTTGAAGCGACGATCACTCCATTTTTTTCAGTGATGGCGATGGCTTCTTTCAAGAGATCCTTATAATCTTTTGAAGCAGAGAAAGTATGTTTTTTGGAACGTGCAAAGCTCGGCGGATCAAGGATGACCATGTCAAAGGTGAGTTCCTTTTTTACCGCGAATTTAAAATATTTGAATACATCCTCAACGATGATATTCTGTGATTCGTAGTCTATCCCGTTGATACTGAATTGTTCGATGGTTTTACTCAGGCTGCGGTTTGCCAAGTCGACACTTGTTGTTTCTGCAGCGCCTCCCAGGGCGGCGAATACCGAAAAAGCCCCCGTATAGGAGAAAGTATTGAGCACTCTTTTACCATCTGCGTATTCATCCCGGATGCGTTTTCTAACTTCCCTCTGATCGAGGAACACACCCACCATTGCACCATCATTCAGGTAGATGGCAAATTGGACTCCGTTTTCCTTGACCAGAAGAGGGAAGGAAGGACGGTCACCGTCAACGAAATCATCTTCATCGACATACTTTCCTTCGACTGAAAAGCGCTTTTTCTGATATAGCCCTTTATAATTGGGAAGTTTTTTGATGGCGGAAATGATTTCTTCATTAAAAGTATAGGCACCTTTGCTGTACCACTGGATCAGGTAATATCCTTCGAAGTAATCAAGGGTGACCCCGCCGAAGCCGTCCCCTTCACCGTTGAATACCCGGAATGCGGTCGTGTCTTCATCATAGAAAAAATGCAGCCTCTGATTGACGGCATTCTGGAACTTCCGATCGAAAAAAGCCCCATCGATCTCTTCTTGCTCTTTCCAGCTGACCAGCCAGCCGATTCCTTTATTCTGTTTCCCGTAGTAACCCCTTGCAATGAAGTTCCTTTTGGAATCTGCCAGGGTGAGGATCGTCCCTTCGTCAAGGTTATTCAGGTCCGTCAGAACATTATCCCTATTTAAGAGGGGGAAGCCTTTTTGAAATTGTTTTATGAATTTTGGGTTTGGTTTTATAGTGATTTCAGCAGTCATGCACTTCATCCTTACGTAACTATAGTCTTGTGTAGTATAGAACTTCTGGGGATATTACGCAACCGCGGAGAGAGGGGGAGGGGAATAAAAAAGATCTTATCCGATGAATGGATAAGATCTAAGAATGACTATTTCCCCCATAAAAAATCACCGAGGAGCCTGTCGACTTTTGTGGTTTCGTGGAGCCCGCTGTGTGAGATGGTTGGGTCATAGACGATTTGGGATGAAAATTCATTTCGGTCAAACAGTTTTTTGCTTCCGAGTGCGCTTGGTACATTTACGACGTCATCCCCGGATCCTGCGATGGATAGAATTTTGATTCCCGGATCGATCATGTGCCGGTTGAGATATAGGTGTTTAAGCGCCCTGGACTGAGGCTTCAAATCAATGACGGCCGCTCCGGTATTGATTTGATCATAAGAATCTTTCGTCACACCTTCGAATGGGGTGGCGATGGTTATGAACTTGTGGGTTGCAGGCAGAAATGCTTTACCCCGTGCGTTTTCAAGGTATTGGGTGGAAGCGAGGCCGCCCATCGAATGACCGACTAAATTGATGTTATCGACCTGAAAGCTGTGATGCATAAGCTTCAGTGCATTTTCCAGCCATACTGCCTGTTTATCGAGAGCTGCCCGGTTATCTTCAAATATGACCTGAACAAGAGGAGGGGAGGAAGGATCTTTTGGAATGGTACCTTTATAGGAGACGCTTCCGTTGTCCGACACATAGATTTCCAGTGTCTTTTTTCCCCAGCCGTGATGATGTTCAAACCGGTCCAGCATCGTTCTGAATGAATTGTAGGTTCCCTTGTAACCATGTACAAACACAGTTGGATATTTCTCCACTGCTGTCAAAGCTTTTTCGCTTGATTGTACGTTGGATGTTTTAAATATCGTGAATATGATAAAAAGAGAGGCCAATATCAGCCCGCTCCAAACCAGTGTATGTTTTCTCGTGAAGGTTGACAAATGTATCGCTCCTTTAATCCCTATACTATTATTGTAAGCGATAAAAGGGGTATTGAAAATGTTATAAATGAAATTTTATTGTCATAATTGATGTAATTTATGGAAAAATGGAATGGGATGCGGTTAACATAGGGTGGGGCGGGTTATTTAGATTCATTCTTATGAGATCGTATATTTGGAAATAGGATCATAAAATTCCATTTAGGATCGTATTTTTCCGATTAGGATCATAAATTTTTAAAATGGATCATAAATCCTGAAAATGGATCATAAACACCCATCGGGGTATGTGGAAACCTTCCCATTATCATCCCAAAACCCACATACCACCCTAATTCCTCCATAATATCAAACAAAAAACCCGAACAAGTCCGAATTTTAAACAAAAAATTCGAATTCTGTTCGGGTTCACGATAAACCGGCCGCTATAAATGGTATTCTACACCCAATCACCATTCCTAAAAATAGGTTCCAGGCTGCCATCCGCCTTTTCTCCGTCGATATTCAGTTCGTTCGAGCCGATCATGAAGTCGACGTGAATCATGCTTTGGTTGAAGCCGATGTCACTCAGCTCTTCCTCTGTCAGCTTGTTGCCATTTTCTACGCAGACGGAGAGTGCACGGCCGAGTGCGATGTGGCAGGACGCATTTTCATCATAGAGTGTGTTATTAAAGATGATGTTCGTGTTCGAAATTGGTGAGTCATGTGGGACAAGGGCGACTTCTCCCAAGTAGGAGGCACCTTCGTCAGCAGCGAGAAGATTCTTTAATGTTTCATATCCTTCTACAGCTGAAAAGTCGACTACTTTGCCGGCCTTGAAGGTCAGCGTAAAGTCTTTGATCAATGTGCCGCCGTAATTGAGCGGTTTCGTGGAAGAAACGACGCCATTCACACTATTTCTCTCAGGGATCGTGAAAACTTCTTCCGTCGGCAGGTTCGGTACAAACGGCGTTCCGCGGTCATTCGTGAACTGGGCGCTGATCCATTTCGTCTGCTGGTGGAATCCGATCGTCAAGTCGGTCCCCGGTCCTTTATAATGCAGTTTGCGGTAGCCAGCTTCATTCAGGTGGCGGGCTCTTTCATTCAGTTCGCCAATATGCTTTTCCCAGAGACCCACCGTTTCTTCGCGGTCTGTACGTGTGGTGTAGAAGATATTTTCCCAAAGCTTCTCGACGGCATCTGCCCTTTCCAAGTCAGGGAACACACTTTCAGCCCATTGCTGTGTCGGGTAGGCTGCGATCAGCCAGCTGATTTTTCCGCCGCCGATATAGGAAGAGAATTTCTTGGATGCTTCTGCACCTACTTTATTGAGTAAGGCTACCCGCCCGGGATCCGCATCCTTTAGAAGGGAAGGATCAGGGGCTATGAGGTTCAGGAGGGCCATATTGTCCTCAGCCATTTCAATATACCCCTTCTGCTTCCAATGAGGATATACTTTCAACCCTTCCTCGCTGGATTTTTCCAGTCTGATTTTCTTCAAATCTTCATCGTAAAAGTCCGTCATGACATGGAGCGCGCCGGCTTCGTATGCTTTCTCCGTGACCATGCGGACGAATTCATATGTAGTGACAGGAGCGGAAATGAGCAGCTGCTGTCCTTCCTGGATGTTCAGGCCGACTCTGACGATGAGGTCTGCATATCTCTCTAAATTTTCACTGTGACGTGGATTCATTGTTTTATTCCCCCTTTGGTATCTACCTTTTTAACTATATATCTTTATTCTGAAAATTTCTATTTATTTGATGGATATTTTCAGCAGGACTCCAAAAGATAATTTTAGATGAAGGAAGTGATAATGTTGGACATGCATTTAATTTGGAAAGCCATTCTCGTCGTTCTTGGGGGGACACTCCTCCTGCGGATTGCAGGGAGGAAGTCAATCTCGCAGATGTCGCTTGCACAGGTCGTGATTATGATCGGGATCGGGTCCCTGCTTGTTCAGCCGATTGCAGGGGAGAGTATATGGACGACGCTGTTTGTAGGGTTGATCCTGGTTGTTTCCCTGGTTGTGATTGAATATATGCAAATCAAAGCGGATTGGGTTGAAAAGTTCATCACGGGAAGATCGAAGGTACTGATCAAGGATGGGGAACTGCAGACCGATACACTTAAAAGGCTCAGGCTTACCGTCGATCAGCTGGAAATGAAGCTGAGGCAGAATCAGATCCGCACGCTCTCAGATGTTCAGGAAGCGACGCTGGAACCGAACGGGCAAGTGGGCGTCATTCTTAAGGAAAGCAGCCGCCCGGCGACTAACCAAGATGTACAGCTGCTGAAACAAGAAATTTTTGCGCTGAAGCAAATGATCGGGAGCCTTTCCTTACATGGACAGCAGTACAAGCCTCAGTCTCCCGTTAGTGGGAAGGAGGAAGGGAATGACTTGTTCAAGGAAGTCGCCACGGAATCACATACAATAGAGCCTCCTCGCAGCTTGCAGTAAACAAAAAGACTGGTTATAGCTAACCAGCCTTTTTGTTTATAAGATTATTGTTTCACGCTGTATGGCGGGAAATCTTCTTCAGGGGAATTGATCACAACCACCCCTCCGAGCGCCATTGCGGTCAGACTTACAGCGATAACGAGTTGTTTCATTTTTTTCACATTCTCACCTCCCTATAAGGACAGCATTTCTTCGTAAATGGAATTGGATTCCTTCAAGTGGAATGCTGCATTCTTGTATCTTCTAACTCCCTGATAATATTGACCAAGGAATTTAGAATACTCGGCATATAAAAGTTGTTCGCCGTTTACTTTGAAGTAGGGCAGGATATGTTCCTTCATGAAGTGTTCAAAGTCTGCCGGGAAATCATCCAGGGCGTACTGATAATAGGATAATTGATAATATTTACCCGGGAACACTTCCTTTGAGCATAGTGCGAGCCCCTTAGGAAGCCAGTAGCGCACCTGATTGAAGCGGTTCAGCTTATAGTATTCTTTTACAAGTGCCAAAATGGAATTGAGCTTTCCTTCTACATCGGACTCCTTTAATTCGATGCTTCTTAAATAATGCTGGATCGCTTCTTCGCTTTTATTCATGACCGACTTCAAGTAGCCCAGATTCTGCTCCACCATGGAGGTGAGGCTGTTGTAGTTGATGGACTTGCTTATGAAGTTTGCCCACTCATAATGCTTGAGGGCTTCTTCACTGTATCGGATCCTTCGGTAGCAAATGCCCAGGAGCAAGTGAACTTCTGCACACCTCTGCTGGAAGTACACACCCTGGAAGATGGACAATGATTTTTCCCCGTAATAGATCGCAAGCCTGTACATATTCAAGCGCGTCAGGACCAGGCTGAATAAATAATAGAGATCAGCTCGTTCTTCTTCATTTGTGACACTGCCCAGCACATAGTAGGTTTCGGCCTCTTTCAATTCTTTGAGGGCATTGTCATATTGATGTACAGCATAGTAGTAATTGCCTTTATATCTGTGGTAGTAAAATCTCAGTGTATCGTTTAATTCCTTATAATGATTATGGATGCGGGCCAGGTTCGTACGGACACTCGCAAGGTCTGAATGGATCAATTGGTAACGAATAAAGAGTATCTTATATAGCAGCTGCGGAGTCAGGTCATCCGTTTCGTTCAGCCTCTTTTTGATTTCATCATGAAATGACTCGGCTGCCTCGAGGTCTTTCCAGAGGAGGGAGCGGTTCCATTTCTCAAGCAGTTTATTCAATTCCTGCTCATCGTTCTGAAGGGAAGATACGCCGAGGCGTTCACATAATAAATGAATGATCTCTTCAGACGGGACGACTTGATTATTTTCGAGCTTCGAAAGATATGATACCGAAATAATCCCCTTTGATAATTCTTCTTGTGTCAGGTTCTTCTTTTGTCTGTGGAAGCGGATTTTAGAACCGATATTCATCTTCTTACTCCTTATTCATCATGATAGGGTCCGAATACGTGATTATATTAATAGAAGAAACACGTAAACTTTGAAGTGTCTTTACACTACCCATTAAAATAGTAACATACTAAAGAACCGAATGTTATGAATATTCCTATAATTATATTTTTTAATAGGTAATTGGAATTGTTTTCATTTTGGTATGGACATGTATTCCTGCCTGACGGGCTTCGCGCATTTTTGTTATACTATCATCAATACATAAAAAAAGCGGGGGATACATATCATGATTGATTTACGGAGTGATACGGTCACAAAACCTACCAATGAAATGCGGCTTGCGGCATTTGAAGCGGAAGTGGGCGATGATGTATATGGGGAAGATCCGACGGTCACGAAGCTTGAGGAAGAAGCGGCAAGGATACTCGGCAAGGAAAAGGCATTGTTTGTGACGAGCGGTACACAGGGGAATCAAATCGCAGTACTGACACATACGCGTCCCGGAAATGAAATCATACTCGAAGAGAACTCGCATATTTTCTATTATGAATCAGGAGCCGCAGCAGCACTGGCGGGGGTACAGACGAGAACGCTTCCCGGCATAAAAGGGGCAATGGACCCGGAATCCGTTGAACATGCAATCCGGGATGAAGATCAGCATTTCCCCGAGACGGGACTGATCTGCCTGGAGAATACCCACAACCGGGCCGGCGGTGCGATCGTTTCACGGGAAAACATGGAAGCCATCCATGCGGTAGCCCGGAAGCACTCGATACCGGTCCACGTGGATGGGGCCAGGTTGTTTAATGCAGCTGCTGCTGCGGGAAAAGATGTGAAGGAATTCACCCGCCATTGCGACACGGTGCAGATTTGTCTGTCCAAGGGACTCGGGGCACCTGTCGGCTCGATCATTGCCGGCGACTCTCCATTCATTCAGCGGGCAAGGAAGTGGAGAAAGCGGCTTGGAGGAGGCTTGCGCCAGGTGGGTATACTTGCTGCCCCCGGTTTGGTTGCACTGACATCCATGAGAGAGCGATTGACAGAAGACCATGAAAAAGCCGTCATCCTGAAAGAAGCTCTGGAAAGCTGTGACGGGATTTCTGTCATGAATGATGTGGATACGAATATTGTCGTGGCGGATGTAAAAGAAAGAGGGAACACGTCGGCAGAGTTTGTGGACATCCTGAAGGATAAGGGGATATTGATAGGCGGTTTCGGTCCTCATGCAGTCAGGTTTGTGACGCATTACGATGTGAGTATGGATCAAGTGGAGGAAGCGGCAGAGATTCTTAAATCGCTGTAAATCGGCCGTGATCATTATTGAAGATGCCGGTTCCCGCAGGAGGAATCCTCCGGGAACCGGTTAACTGCATCCGGCCGGATTCTTTATTGCTGCTTTTCCGGATGAAGATTCTTCCCCTGGTGATGGTGCCATCTCATCATATAGCCGTTTTCCTTTAGTTTCATGTAGCGTTCTTCCATTTTCTTGAGCATCAGGTCGCCTTGTTCCTTTGTGAACACACCATATTCAACATATTTAGTGATCAGTTCTTTCTTTGAGTTGAATAACTGCTGATGCAATTTGTCCAATTCCTGCTTCTGCGCTTCTGTCAGGTTGACTTTCTGCGGGGCGGCCTGCTGTCCTTCAGCTGCTGCATATCCGTTGAATCCGAAGCTTAGGAGACATACTGTGAAAAGGGTCAAAAGTGTTTTTTTCATACATATTCCTTCTTTCTATCAAGTTTCCTTGATAGTTTCTGCATTGGGATAGCAAGATATGTATAAGTCATTTATTTCGAAGTGCACACTCACAATCAGGAGAAAGGTGGTTAAAGCATGTTAAATAAATTTCTATCAAGTATCGGAATCGGTCATGTAAAAGTGGATACCGTGGTCAGCAAAGCCGAAATCAAACAAGGGGAAACCATCCACGGGGAAGTCATCCTTGAAGGAGGGAAGGCAGACCAGCCGATCAATGAGGTAAGTCTTGTGCTCCTCCACAAGTATGAAGAAGATAAAGAGGACAGCGATTTTTCTTATCATGAAAAGGAGCTGAATACGCTCATCCTGAATGAGATCGGAACAATCAAAGCCGGGGAGAAAAAAACGATACCTTTTCAGTTCCCGACTGAAAGCAGTCATCCCAAAACGGATGACACCAACGAAACGGTGTTAAGGACGACCGTGGATATCCCTCAGGCGGTGGACCCGACGGATGAAGACGGCATCATCGTAAAGTAATTAAAGGAACCGGATGTCCATATGAAGTAGTTCAGTTTTAGTGGAGAAATACTTTAAATACCATATGAGCCAGATTACTTTTTAGCACATTAAACGAATGGTTGTTTATGTCGTTTTATCAATATTTAAAAGATAGTGATACCTTGACAATAGACATTGTTATTGTGCAATTTAGGGTGCTATTTAGATAAAACCACATGGCTAAAATGTTATTAGCAGATACGAAAGATGGGAATTTGAAGAGTGAGTAACCAGTGATAGAAAAATAAGGGGAGTTTTTACTGTTAACTGCAGATTAGAAGTGATATTTGGGGGATATTAGGGAAGTTTTTCCCTATATACTAAGCGAAGCTACCTATTTTCATGGTTATCGAGTCAAATAAGAGGAATTTCTCCCTCTATATAAGCTATTTTCGATACTATTTGCTAATTAAGGGGAGGTTTTCCCTCTATAAATCTCTATGAGCATAGAACCTGGTTTCATTTTTTAAGAAGGCAAAAGTTTAACATGTTTCTGCTTCACCTAGTCACCGATTGGGAGGGTGAAGTAAAAAGCTTGGGATATCCCTCAAGCGGTGGACCCGACGGATGAAGACAGCATCATAGTAAAATAGCAAAAGAACCGGATGGTAATATCCGGTTCTTTTTTCATGCGACGAATATCCCTATCATTTCCATCACCTCGTGCAGCACGGAACTTACCGTTGAAAACGGCGATAAGCCAATGTAAAATGTAGTAAGCGTATACATTCTAAAAATTCTGCATTTTCAATCATCACGAGATCTCCTTCATGAATGAACAGGATGTATTACTCTATAACATGTTGAAGGAGGAAAATCATGGGAGGAATTTGGCTTGCATTAATAGGGGGACTTGTATTTTTATTAGGGTACAAGTATTACTCTAAGCTGATTGCAGAACGGATTTATCGATTGGATCCGAATTATGTCACACCTGCACACCAGTATAAAGACGGGGTTGACTTTGTTCCGACGAATAAGTTCGTCCTGTGGGGGCATCACTTCACATCAGTTGCCGGTGCTGCACCGATTGTCGGTCCGGCAATCGCGGTTTATTGGGGCTGGCTGCCGGCGTTTCTATGGGTCATACTCGGTACCGTATTCGCGGCCGGGGTGCATGATTTCGGCACACTCGTCCTTTCTGTGAGAAACAAAGGACAATCAGTGGGGACACTGGCAAGCAAGTTGATCGGGAAACGGGCCAAGGTACTGTTTTTATTCATTATTTTAATCCTTGTACTGATGGTCAATGCCGTCTTTGCATGGGTCATCGCGAACTTATTCATTACGTTCCCTGCAAGTGTTCTGTCTGTATTCATTCAAATTCCGCTGGCTGTCTGGATCGGGTACAGGGTCTATAAGCGGAGCGGAAGCATGCTGCTCCCGTCGCTGGTTGCGCTGGCAGTCATGTATCTTTCCGCCGTCGTGGCAAGCAGGGTGGAATTCCTGCAGATCGATTTTGTACAGTACTTCGGGGGTGAAGGCGCGGTATCTTTATTCGGCCTAAGCTCTACCAGCATGGCATTCTTTGCATGGATCATCATCCTGATGATTTATGTTTATATCGCCTCAACGCTTCCGGTTTGGAAGCTGCTGCAGCCGAGGGATTATATCAATTCGCATCAACTGGTCGTCGGCCTGGGGTTATTGTATTTGGGGCTGTTATTTTCAAATCCGAAGATCACGGCACCGATGACGAACAGTTCCGCCGATGTTTCGTGGTTCCCGCTGCTATTCATCACCATAGCGTGCGGAGCGATTTCAGGATTCCACGGTCTCGTCTCGTCAGGTACTTCATCCAAGCAGCTGAATAATGAAACAGAAGCAAGATTTGTCGGATACCTAGGCGCTGTGGGTGAAGGGGCACTCGCGCTGATTGCGATCATCGCCTGCATCACATTTTTCCCGAATATCGCAGAATTCAAAGCTACATACAGCGGGTTTGCTGCTGCAAGCGGAGCAGGGCTCGGTGTTTTCATCAAAGGTGCAGGACAGCTCGCTGCAGGCCTCGGAATCCCGGCAGACATAGCTGCCACGATCGTATCCGTCATCATCGTGAGCTTTGCAGCTACAACGCTGGATTCTTCTGTCCGATTGATGAGGTATATCATTGCCGAATTGGGTGAGGAATATAACGTCATGCCATTGACGAAAGCGCATGTGGCCACAACGATCGCGGTTGTGTCGAGTGCAGCCCTTACACTTCTGCCTCAGGGTCCGAAGGGCTTTGGGTCAGGCGGATATCTGCTGTGGCCGTTATTCGGTACATCCAACCAATTGCTTGCAGGTATCAGTCTGCTCTTGATCACGATCTGGCTCAAGAGACAGGGAAGGAATTATATCGCAACCTTGATCCCGATGCTGTTCCTGATGTTCATGACACTTTGGGCCATGATAAACCAGGTGATCTTTGAATGGTCGGGAGCCGGGAATACGGAAGGGAATATGCTGCTATTCATCTTTGGAAGCATCATCTTGATCTTCACTCTGTGGATATTGATCACAGCCGCTTCTTCGCTTTCGAAAAAGGGAGAAGATCCTACACAGTTCACAGCCTGAAAAGAGGGACCTTTTTGAGTGCCAAAAAGGTCCCTTTCCAATATTTCAGAAGGAGGGGACATAGTGATGAACGCCGCTATGCTGGAAAAATTCAAGCGCATCATACATTTGTACGATGAAATCATCCGGCATCCCCACAAGACAGAAATCGCAAGGGAATTAAGAGATGAGGACGACCTGTTTTTCCTGCTTTTATATTCTGACATGCTCGGGCTGCCGAATCCGGTATTTTATTACACATTGGAACTGTATCCATTCATGCTCGAGAAATTCCATGACTGGCATTTACGGATGGGGATGGAGCATTCCCCGCTTGAGGGAATAAGATGCTGCTGATACAGGGAAAGGAGGGGAGAAAGTGAATACAATTGAAAATCAATCCATCGTCTTTGTAGGGGGCAAAGGGGGAGTCGGTAAATCCACCTCGGCTTCTGCACTGGCGATGATGTTTGCACAGTCCGGGGAAAAGACACTCATCATTTCCACCGACCCCGCCCACAATTTAGGGGACATTTTCCACACACATATCGGAGGGGAGAAAGTGCAGCTGGGGGACAATCTGTGGGGACTTGAAATAGACCCTGACCAGGAAACGAGATCCTATATAAAAGGGGTGAAGGGCAACCTAAAGGGCATGATCAAGTCGTCGATGATCGCCGAGGTCCACCGGCAGATTGATATGGCGGCCTCGGCGCCGGGTGCGGAGGAAGCCGCTTTGTTCGACAGGGTGGTATCGATCATCCTCGAGGAGAAGGAGCATTTTGATAAAATCATCTTCGATACGGCACCCACCGGTCATACGATCAGGCTCCTGTCACTCCCGGAGCTGATGGGGGTATGGATGGACGGCATGCTTGAAAGAAGGAAAAAGACAAATAAAAATTACTCCCAATTACTGAATGACGGCGAACCCGTGGAAGATCCGATATTCGATGCATTACATAAAAGAAGGGAAAAATTCGCCATGGTTCGTTCCATCCTGCTGGATCCGAAGAAGACAGGCTTCATATTCGTCCTGATCCCCGAGCGGCTTCCGATCCTTGAAACAGAAAAAGCCATCGAATTAATGAAAAAGGTACAACTGAACATCCAGGGACTCATCGTCAACAAAATCCTCCCGGAAACAGCCGACGGAGAATTCCTTCAAAAAAGAAAAGACCAAGAAAAAGAGTACCTGCAGCTCATGAAAACAAAATTCACCGAACAAAAACTATACCAAATCCCGCTGCTCGAAGAAGACATCTGCACCCCGGACCATCTCAAAACATTCGCACGGCATCTGCGGTCAGAAGTATCCCCGGGGGTATGATTGCCCTAAGGGGTTTCGTTTTGGGAGAGGAAACGACAAGCAGCAATAAAAAGTGCATTATCCATTACAATCTGCACTATTGAGGAGGATTCTTGTGCGTCCAAGACCAGTATGTATTGAAAATCCAGAGCATGACAGATATGTGAGTCTTGTGCCAGATGGAGATATCGAAGAAATACTCAGTAAGCAGCGAACGAAGACCATTACCCTCTTAAGCGGCGTATCAGAGGAGTCAGCAAGGACGGCATACGCACCAGGGAAATGGACTTTAAAAGAAGTGATTGGGCATATGACCGACTCGGAACGTGTGATGTCGTATCGAATGCTTGCCATTGCACGAAATGAAAGTGAACCACTCCCGGCGATGGAACAGGATCAATACGTCTCTGCGGCAAACTTCAATAAATTATCCTGGGAGCAGTTACTAGCTGGTTTAGACACGGTGCGCTCCAATACGTTAAGCCTTATTTCAACCATTGATGATGCAGCGTGGGGTCGAAATGGAACTGTAATGAACAGCCCAGTTTCCGTAAGCACCATTGCATACGGCATTGCCGGGCACGAATTACACCATTTAAAAGTGATTCGTGATAAATACTTATGAGTTTTTTCTACTAATGAAAAATCTAATTTCTCATTAAGTGCTGAAAATTAGGTTTATTAATAGAATTTCATGACACCCATATGAACGATGCCGGAACTAATTTGTCTGCAGCAACTTGGTTCCGGCTATATATTTGGACTGAAAAACACAAATCTCAGCTCCTTCCAGCGTTTGATTGGAGTGCAGGGCGAAGACTCCTGCGGGAAAAGTAGCTAATGTGAGACCCCGCAGGCGAAGCCGAGGAGGCTCACAAGCTACCCGCGGAAAGCGAAGTCCTGCACGGAAATCAATAGCGGTATTAGAAGGCCACCTTTCACATTGAAGAAGCAGCTGCCCTTTGTTCAAGAAAAGGACAGGATAGTAGAATAAATTATAAGTTCTAAAGAGGTGAAAATTTTTGCAGGAGGAGCAAGGGGCGATGAGAAAGACAGAAATACTTCCATGGACAGAAGAATGGGGAAAAGTATATTTGAAAGAAGAAAGTAAACTCAAAGAAATTTTTAAAGATGAGCTGATTGAGATATACCATATAGGTAGTACATCAATACCTACAGCAGGATATGCAAAACCAATAATAGATATCTTAGTCGTTGTAAAAGACATTGAGAAAGTAAATTTATTCAATAAGGAAATGTTGTGTTTAGGGTATGAACCAAGGAATGAACACGGAATAACAGAAAGAAGATATTTTACAAAAGGTAAACAAAAAAGGTCTCATCACGTTCATATCTTTCAACTTGGAAATAAAAACATTGACGCCCATTTATCATTTAAAGAATACTTAATCAATAATCCAGAGGATGCAAAAAATTACGGAGATCTTAAAAAGATTTTGGCAAAACAGTTCCCTAATGATACGCATAAATATCAAGAAGTTAAAGAGAAATTTGTTGATGAATTAATTAAGAAAGCAGTTGATTGGAAAGTAAACTAAGCTTCTTGTTCTTCCGCAATCGGGGGCTTTAACGTTATTAGAAGTTAATAAAACGTAAAAGCCCAGAACCATTTAAGTCTTGGTTATCACTGTTAAACAAAGTGTTATTTGTTCTGCTAATACTGATGCTAATTTGGGTGTGATATAAAGTTTTAAGTTTTTCATGCCTAAACGTGACCCGTTATAATTACTGAAGGATTTTATGGAAGCCATACAAACGAGATTTGGTTAATATGTTTAAAATATAAGATAAGCCGGAACTAATTTGTCTGCAGCAACTTGGTTCCGGCTTTATATTTGGACTGAAAAACACGAATCTCAACTCCTTCCAGCGTTTGATTGGAGTGCAGGACGAAGACTCCTGCGGGAAAAGTAGCTAATGTGAGACCCCGCAGGCGAAGCCGAGGAGGCTCACGAGCTACCCGCGGAAAGCGAAGTCCTGCACGGAAATCAATAAGCGGTATTAGAAGTTCACTCTAAGATAGTTACTATAGGATGCTGTTTTCCTAATATTGTTCAGCTAAAAAAATTTTTTCACGCACCACTTGACTGAATACTCCATAGGGTATATTATAGTCAATGTAGCAAGAACACATCACAACAAATCAAGTTTCTGGGAGGTGTCTACATGGAATACAATTCACAAGTAAAAAATCGAATCAAACGTGTTGAAGGGCAGCTCCGGGGAATCTTACGAATGATGGAGCAAGGGGAAGATTGTAAAGATGTCATTACCCAGCTGTCAGCAGCCAAAACGGCTCTTGATCGTTCAGTCGGCTTGATTGTAAGTATGAACCTCATTGAATGTGTGAGAGATTCACAGGAGTCCGGTGAAAACACGGATGAAATCGTCAAAGAAGCAGTGAACCTGCTGGTGAAAAGCAGATAAATAAAAAGTGTTGACAACTTTTTTTATATCATTTAACATACCCATATAGGTATTTTAAGATAAAAAATTATAAACAAACATTTAGGAGGAATTATTAATGAATGCAGATAAAGTACTTGACGCAAAAGGATTAGCCTGCCCGATGCCAATCGTAAAAACAAGAAAGGCAATCAAAGAAATTGAATCTGGTCAGATCCTTGAAGTTCAAACAACGGATAAAGGTGCAAAAAGTGATTTGACTGCTTGGACTAAGTCAGGCGGACATGAACTTGTCGATTCTAAAGAAGAAAATGATGTATTCACATTCTGGATTAAAAAAGGATAAATTTTTTTAAGGGGAAATATACCCCCGATTGTATTTTAAAGGAGGAAAACAAATGTCAGAGACAAAAACAACAAACATTATTCTCTTCAGCGGAGATTACGATAAAGCAATGGCAGCATACATCATCGCAAACGGTGCTGCTGCATATGACCACGAAGTAACCATTTTCCATACCTTCTGGGGCTTGAATGCACTGAGAAAAGAAGAAATGGTTCCGGTGAAGAAAAGTTTCATGGAGAAAATGTTCGGCAAAATGATGCCGCGCGGAGCAGATAAATTGGGATTATCCAATATGAACTTTGCAGGAATGGGACCTAAAATGATCAAAGGTGTCATGAAAAAGCACAATGCAATGCCTCTTCCGGATCTGATCGAGATGGCAAAAGAGCAGGATGTTAAGCTTGTTGCATGTACGATGACAATGGATCTATTGGGACTTCATAAAGATGAACTGATGGATGAAATCGAATATGCGGGTGTGGCTGCATATTTGGCTGATGCGGAGAACGGCAACGTAAATCTATTTATCTAATTTTTTTGAAATAAAATATACCCTACGAGGTAATTGGAGGTTCTTTTTATGACAATTGAAGCAAATTTCGTTCTAGATGCAAAAGGTTTGGCATGTCCGATGCCGATCGTGAAAACCAAGAAAGCGATGAAAGATCTTGAAGCCGGCCAAGTGATCGAAATCCAGGCAACGGATAAGGGGTCTAAAGCAGATCTGCAGGCATGGGCAAAGAGTTCAGGCCATGACTATCTCGGCACGATTGAAGAAGGCGATGTCCTGAAGCACTTCGTCCGAAAATCAAGCGGCGAAGACAGCGTGGAACGCAAGCATGAAGCAGTTACGAATAATGAAGAACTGGCAGGAAAGCTCGGCGATGAAAATACGCTCGTACTGGATGTTCGTGAAAAAGCAGAATATGCATTCAAACACATTCCTGGAGCATTATCGATTCCACTCGGTGAATTGGAAGCAAAAGCGGATGAGCTTGCAAAAGATAAAAACATATATGTTGTCTGCCGTACAGGGAACCGCAGTGATATGGCAGCACAATTATTAGTGGATAAAGGATTTGCGAATGTCATCAATGTAGTGCCCGGCATGAGCGAATGGTCAGGCGACGTAGAATCTGAAGTTGAATAATAAATCATCACGTTGATTAAAGAAAAATAAAACTGGGAGGTAGAGAAAATGGCAGTAAAAGCAATGAGTCCAAAAGAAGCAGCACAAAAAGTGATGAATAAAGAAGACTTGTTCATCTTGGATGTACGTAACACAGATGCGTTTGAAGATTGGAAAATCGACGGACATAAGTTTGAGTATCTTAATATCCCTTACTTCGATCTTCTGGATGGAGTGGAAGAGATAATGGATAAACTTCCGAAAGACAAGGATATCCTTGTTGTATGTGCGAAAGAAGGGTCTTCCGTCATGGTGGCAGAGATGCTTTCTGACGAAGGACTGGATGTTTCTTATTTAGAAGGCGGCATGAAAGCGTGGAGTGAACACCTTGAACCGGTAAAAGTCGGTGATCTCACTGACGGCGGCGAGCTGTACCAATTCGTACGTCTGGGGAAAGGCTGTCTTTCATACATGGTGGTTTCCAATGGTGAAGCGGCAGTCGTTGATGCTACACGCATGACGGATATTTTCATCGATTTTGCAAAAGAGAAAAATGCAGAAATCACAAATGTATTTGATACTCACCTGCATGCCGATCACATTTCAGGCGGACGTAAAATCGCTGAAGCGGTGAATGCCACTTACTGGCTGCCTCCAAAAGATGCGGAGGAAGTAACGTTTGAGTATGCTGCACTTGAGGATGGCAATAAGGTCGTCATCGGTAACTCAACGATTGATATCAACGCATTATATTCACCCGGACACACAATCGGTTCTACATCTTTCGTGATCGACGAGAAATATCTGTTATCCGGTGATATCTTGTTCGTAGACAGCATCGGACGCCCGGACCTTGCCGGTAAAGCAGAGGACTGGGTTGCTGATTTGAGAGAAAGTCTATATAAACGTTATAAAAATTTATCCATGGAACTGACTGTCCTTCCGGCTCACTTCATGATCATCGATGAATTGAACGAGGACGGTACGGTCGGCGAAAAACTCGGTACTCTTTTTGCGAAGAACCATGGTTTGAATATCGAAGACGAAGAAGAGTTCAGAAAGCTTGTTTCCGAGAACCTTCCTCCTCAGCCGAATGCATATCAGGAAATCCGTGAAACAAACATGGGGAAAATCACTCCTGATGATGAGAAGCAGCGTGAAATGGAAATCGGTCCAAACCGCTGTGCAGTCCGCTAAGCGAATACGAAAAGTAAACGGGAACCTTTCAGGAGGTTCCCATTTAAAATGATGCACTTCGCAGGGCTGCTTGATCATAAATCAAAAGAGCTCATGAAAAGGAGGAACTGACGATGGATTTGGCATTTATCATTACCATATTTTTAATCGGCTTCATCGGATCTTATATTTCAGGAATGGTTGGAATCGGGGGAAGCATCATAAAGTATCCCATGCTTCTGTATATCCCTCCATTATTCGGGCTGGCCGCATTCTCGGCACATGAAGTCTCCGGCATCAGTGCCGTACAGGTATTCTTCGCCACACTCGGGGGCGTATGGGCTTACCGGAGAGGCGGATACCTGAACAAGACGCTTATCGCCTATATGGGTGTAAGCATCTTGATCGGGAGCTTTATCGGAGGATTCGGTTCGAAGGCGATGAGTGAAGACGGCATCAACCTTGTCTATGGTATCCTGGCATTGACAGCTGCAATCATGATGTTCATCCCTAAAAAAGGGATCGATGACATCAAGTTTGAAGATGTAACATTCAATAAATGGCTGGCAGCCGTACTGTCCCTGATCGTAGGGGTCGGCGCAGGGATTGTAGGGGCTGCGGGAGCATTCCTGCTGGTTCCGATCATGCTGGTCGTCCTTAAAATCCCTACAAAGATGACGATTGCATCCTCTCTTGCCATCACGCTGATTTCTTCGATCGGTTCAACCGTCGGCAAGATCAGTACAGGGCAGGTCGACTACGTGCCTGCAATGATCATGGTAGTGGCAAGTCTGATTGCCTCTCCACTAGGAGCTACGGCAGGAAAGAAAATGAACACAAAAATCCTGCAAACGATATTGGCCCTGCTGATACTGGGTACAGCCATCAAAATTTGGCTGGACATTCTATAAGATGCATGCCTGCCCCCGCTGTAATGCTTACACTTGCAGCGGGGGCAGGTTTTTTTTGATTAAGTTTTCAGAATTGAGCTAAAAAAATACACAAATAATGTAATTTTCGTTACAATGGAATTACTGAGGAAATTTAAACCAATTCGTGAATGGAGGGAGCGGGTACAGTGTCTGATGAAGCACAGGGAAAAGTCGGGCTGCTGCATGAACAGGGGATGAACACTCCAGAACAGAACATGAGAAATCTGGAATATAACGCCGAGCTATACAGGCGGATCGTTGAATTCTCCCCAGATACCGTAATTATTACAAAGAATGATGTGTGTCAGTATATCAATGAAACGGGAATAAAGCTGCTGCATGCAGAGAGTAAATCAGAGATCATGAATAAAAGCATACTCGACTTTATTCATGATGACGATAAAGAAACACTCAAAGAACGATTGACGAACTTGAATAAAGGCGAAACGGCTTTGCCTCATCCTTATACCTTGATCTGTCTCGATGGTTCAGTTGCAGAGGTTGAGTTGAAAGCCATTCCCACCTTCTTTAATAATGAAAAAGCGATACATATCATTGTACGTGATCTTTCTGAACAGAAAATCACACAGGAACTGATGATAAAATCCGAAAAATTGTCTGTTGCCGGGCAGCTGGCTGCAGGGATTGCGCACGAAATCAGAAATCCGATAACATCTATAAAGGGTTTCCTCCAACTGATGGAGAATGATATTCCTGAGAAGAAAGATTATTTTGAAGTGGTCTCCTCTGAAATCAACAGAATTGAATCAATCTTGAACGAATTACTTGCCCTCGCAAAGCCGAAAGCTTCCGATATGGAAAAAGTGAATCTTATAGAATTGGTCAATCAGGTCGTCACCTTGCTCAATACGGATGCCATCATGAAAGACATAGAGATCAAGCCTGTATTTATGTGCAAGCGGTGCATGGTTGTCTGTGATGAAAACCGGATCAAACAAGTCTTCATAAATTTTATTAAAAATGCAATGGAGGCGATGCCGTCAGGCGGTAAAGTAATGATTGAAGTGGAGCAGTCCGATCTTGTGACGGTGATCAAGTTCATCGACGAAGGGGAAGGCATCCCTGATGAAATTGCCGGAAGAATCGGAGAACCTTTCTTTACGACCAAAAGCGACGGCACGGGCCTAGGGATCATGGTCAGTAAACAAATCATCGAAAATCATTCCGGGAAAGTAAAGATCAGCAGTGATCAGAGTGGTACCTGTGTCGAGGTGGAGATACCAATATCATATTGCAGATAAAAAAACGATGAGGGTCGATCCATCATCGTTTTTTTATTGATCCGGCTGGTTTGAGACTAAAGCTGATTTTTAAAAAACTGAAACTTATTTCAATATTAAACGTCTATTACAATGTAGAAAAATAAGACCAGAGGATGATGCAAAGTAAGTTCAGTACTTGTACAATGAGTAAAGTTTCATGAGGGGCAATAATCATTGAAGCATCGAAAAGGAGAATGAAATATGAAAAAATGGATTAGTTCTGTACTCGTTATTCTATTGGTAATTGGAATCGTGCAGCCTGCAATGGCTTCAGATAATAATAAGCAGGAAGAAAGCATCAATGAAAAATTCGGGGTGCCGATTGTCGTATATGGCGAGACACTGTCCGACCAGCAAAAAAAGACCGTGCAAGATGAGCTCGGGATCGATGAAAATACCGACGTTGAGGAATTCACTGTAACAGGGGAAGACCTTGTAAAATATATAGAGGGAGAAAATCGAAATGCCCGTATGTTTTCTTCAGCGAAAATCACAAGGCAGGAAAAAGGCCAGGGGCTGAATGTAGAGATTGTGACTCCGGATCAGATCACAGAAGTGACCGAATCCATGTATGCCAATGCATTATTGACGGCTGGTGTCGAGAATGCGGATGTTGAAGTGGCTTCACCTGTCAAAGTGAGCGGTCATTCCGCGCTGACCGGCATTTATAAAGCGTATGACGTAAGCGGGGAAGAGCTCGATTCCGTACGGATGGAAGTGGCGAACGAGGAGTTGAATGTCGCAACTGAATTAGCGAAGGATGCAGGCATCGATAAAGAAAAGGTCAGTGAACTCCTGACAGAAATCAAAAAGGAAATCGCAGAGCAGGATCCGGCCACAAAAGAAGAAGTGGAACAAATCGTTGAAGAAAAGCTGAAGACGATGAACATCGAACTCAATCCTGAAGACCGTCAGATGTTGATTGATCTGTTTGATAAAATCAGGTCACTTGATATCAACTTCGACAATGTCCAGCAGCAGCTTGAAGATCTGACAAAGGATATTCAAACGACGATCAAAGATCTTGTGAATGACGAAAGCTTCGGTCAAAAAGTATCCGATTTCTTTACAGGCTTGCTGGATGCGATTGCTGATTTGTTCAGGTCGATTAAGAATCTATTTTCATAATTTCTAATTGAGGCTGACCAACCCTCATTACCCAAGAGAAGTATAAATACGGAAATTCTATCAGGAAATTAGAGCAAAAGGCTTAAGCTCGAATAACTCGAAGAAAATCTAATTGCTCCAACAGCTCAAATAGTTTTAACAACTCAACAATAAAATCTTATAGCCGAATCTTTCGGCAAAACGAAAGAAGACCTGTCAACCAACCATGACAGGTCTTTTTTTCTGTTGCCTGATCCATAGGCATTTTTAAATTTCGATACATGCAGTGACAATAGACAGATGTCGGATGGAAAACGTTTTCCCGTATTTGTTGCGTCCTGCAGTGAATAGCGATATCGTTAGAGGAAAGGAGTGAGCAATTGTGAGCGAGGATTTGTCAGAAATAGATTATCTAAAGGTTATGGAGTATTCACTAGATCCACTTATCATACATACGGATTACCGAATCATGTATGTGAACGATGCTGCAGAAGAATTTTTTCGAACGGATAAAGAAGGCGTCGTCGGTCAAAGTCCATTGGATATTTTCAGGGATTCCTCAAAGGACGCAATCAGGAAAAGAATTCAATCTGCGTACGGAAGTCCCGCAGATGTCATTGAAGAGACAATCTATCGAACGGACGGAACGACCGTCGAAGTCGAATTGTACTGTCACCCCCTGATGATAGGGGATACTCAGGCGATTCAAACATATGTATATGACATCACGGAGAAGAAAGAAAGGGAAAAGAAACAATCGGAAATGGCGGCTGAAATAAATGAATTATCCGCTGTACTGGTTCCTTTGCTGGACGATATTGCCGTCCTCCCGATCGTCGGGACGATCGATGAAGAGAAAGCCCGCTGGCTGCTCGAAATCATTCCGGCCAAAGTGAGGAAACAGAACGTGAATCATGTAATCATCGACTTCTCCGGTGTCTATACATTAAATCCATTCGTTACGGATGCCTTATTTAAGATTACAAGTGTGCTGGCCTTACTGGGCGTTCGTTCCATCATCACGGGATTACGGCCGGAAATGGTCACGAGTGCTCTAAACCAGAATATCGACCTTTCATTGATGCCCACGCTTGCCACGGTAAAAGATGCCCTGGCTTATATGCATGTAGATGTTCAGTAATAAAATAACGCCCGCAGCGGTCTAAATCGCTGCGGGCAGTACTGCGTGATTTAGTTGGTTTGGTCAGCAAGCTTGACCAGTACATGAGCCATATGCTCGCGCTCTTCTTTATTGGCCACGTTCCACATCTCATTCAACACTTTCTGCTCCCGGTTCCGCGGCTCCTCGTGCTCCGCTAAATAGTCTGCAACTCGTTTAGCACCCTTAGAAAGAGCCTCCTCACTAAGACCCAGCTTTTCTCCCCTTTGAACCTGATTTCCCAGGTAGTTCTTGAAAGAATCGAATTGCTGCAGGATTTCCTCTTTTTTGTCTTCATTCATTTGTGCGGCTGCCCGCTTTGGATCGTGTGCGATAATGAATTCCTCCTTTTGTTGTTAGTAGTGTCTTTCCCCTGCAGAATTGAAATAAACAAAGAAGAACACATCCAGATATCCGGGGTGGTGTTATTTGAAGGGGTACAGCTAAATACATCCAGATAATGTTTCAACATTCCTTCCTGTCCGTCATCATTATTTTTAATTGACAAAATACCTCCTGGGGTATAAAATGAAAATATACTTACTGAGAGAGGTGTTTTAATGGAGTTCATCGGATTGTTGATATTGGCCGGATTGGTTCTTATATATATAAGGCAGATGAAAACAGGTAAAAACGTGAAACAGATTTCAACGGTGGATTTGAAGAAACAATTAGGGGACAGGACGAAACAATTTATTGATGTGCGGACTCCGGCAGAATATAAAGGCAGACACATTAAGGAATTCAGAAATATTCCGCTCAACACCCTGCACAGGAATCTGGACAAGATTTCGAAAGACAAGGAAATAATCGTAATCTGCCAGAGCGGGATGAGAAGCGCGAAAGCATGCAAGATTTTATCTTCATCAGGCTTTTCGGTCACAAACGTCAGAGGCGGAATGGGCGCCTGGACATAATGCCAATATACAGAGAGGAAAATGACAATGAAACGAATTTCAACGGATGAATTACAACACAAATTCGAAACCGGGGAAGCCCTTGATATAATTGATGTGAGGGAAGCTGTCGAGGTCAGAGCAGGGAAAATACCCGGTGCCGTGAATATACCCCTCGGTCTTTTGGAATTCAGGATGAATGAACTCGAAAAGGGCAAACAATACTTCATGGTCTGCCAATCCGGCGGGCGAAGCAGCCAGGCTTACCGCTTTCTCGAATACCAGGGATACGATGTGGTGAACGTGGACGGCGGAATGTCTTCCTGGAATGGAAAGGTACAGTAGAAAAGGACTTTTATTTAGTCCTTTTTGTTTTCTCCAAGATTAAAAAGGTAATGATAAAAGGGAACTCTTAGTAAGCAGAAATGAGATGATGCACGTTGAAAGAAACAAATGAATCAAAATACATTCAGCAGCATTTAGCGAATGAACGGACGTATCTTGCATGGATCAGAACCTCGATTGCCATACTCGGTATCGGGTTTTTGACGACAAGCCTTCATAGTACTTCGATTGTAGAAAGTGAATTCCAAGGACTGATCACGGTGCTTATCAGCGGAGTAAGCATTATCGTCGGATTGTTTCTTATTGTAGGCTCGACGATTAATTATTACCGTGTGCGAAAGCATATAAATACGCAAACATTTACCTCGGCCAGTGCAGTGATCATCTTTTTGTCGGTTATCGCTTTGATCATCTTAGTCTTTGTCTTCATGTATCTGTTTTCTTTAAACAGATAGAGGTTCTGTTTTTAAATGCAAAACCTAATTATGGGCTTTTCCAAAGATGAGGCCAGGTTAAAATAAACTTCCTCAATAAGGGGAGAAATTCCCCTTATTGAGGAATTAGCACGAAATATGGAGTAAATAAGGGGAATTATTACTCCTATTTACTCCAAAAGCATGTAAAGAGCCCATTTACCTTGACTTAACGGAAAAAATTCCCCTTATATCCCCCGAACCTACCCAGATTGTGCAGGATAGCAGGAAAAACTCCCCTTATTATAAAAATAAGAGATTACTCACAATTGAAGGAAATGTCTGCTTCATCTATCTGCCTCTCAAAAATCAACATCCCCCTTTTGCAGCACACCATTTGGTATTACAATCAGCATGCGGACTTCAACGTATGACCCCATATTAAAACGGGATCGAAACCCGATTTTTTTATATCAACAAAAAGAAGCAGTCTCATTCAGTTACGAATAGGACTGCTAATTTGGCGGAGAGAATTAATGGATTCCCACCTGTTTATTTATTGGTTATCCTGCTTCTTTTCATTGTAGTATTGAACTGATGTCATGGCGCCTTCGCTGACCATTGAGTTGTCTTCGATGTTTTGTGGATCGGGGTTGCCGCCTTTGTCCACCGGCAGGTCCTCAGATCTGCGTTTTTTGATCTTCGTCATCAAGCCTTCTTTCATATTGTGCAGCTGGTTTCTGTTTTCCTTTGAAGAAAGCAGCCATCCTAATGAACCTGCTGTTACAGTAGCTCCGACTAATAATGTTTTATTTACTTTCATGAATGTTCTCCTCCTAAAGCCTTTTGTCTTGTGTTTGGTTTTGTTATTCCCCTCAAGCCTCCTTTTAAACATAATGGAACATCCAATAACTAGCAATGCATCCGGAAGGCTCATTCGTAAGAGCGATTATTCAAAAGAAAAAAATCCGGCCTCATAACATTTCTAATTAATGGAATAATATCACCATGACATTTAGTAGCGAAAGGGTGATATTCATGAGAAAAAAAGTGACAGGCAAGCAATTGTCAGCCATCATTTACATATGCGGTGCCATGATGACCGTTATCGCGTTTGCCGTTTCCATTATCCAAACGAATACGATCATTAAAGCGATAAAGAAGTACAGTCCGTATAGTTGAAGTGCTTATGGTTGCAAAGAACAGGATTTATCAGCACAATGAAGGCATAGGAGGGATGAAGGATGAAACTGAAAGGGAAGAAGATCTTACAGCTTGTAAGCGCGGATTTTGAAGACCTGGAATTATGGTATCCCGTTCTCCGTTTAAGGGAGGAAGGGGCTGAAGTCCATATCGCAGGGGAAAAGTCAGATGAGGAATACATAGGGAAATACGGCGTTCCGATCGTCAGCGACCTCACGTTCGGGGATGTGAACCCTGAAGATTATGACGCGATACTGGTTCCCGGCGGATGGTCTCCTGATAAACTCCGGAGATACCCGGAGGTCCTTGATATGGTAAAAGCGATGGATTCAAAGAAAAAGCCGATCGGACAGATTTGTCATGCCGGCTGGGTATTGATTTCTGCCAAGATTCTGGAGGGCGTAAAAGTCACCAGTACCCCGGGCATCAAAGATGACATGGAAAATGCCGGTGCCACATGGGTGAATGAACCGGTCGTAGTGGACGGCCACATCATCTCGAGCCGCCGGCCGCCTGATCTGCCGGATTATATGAGGGAATTTATAAAGGTCATGGCTGAATAAAAAAGAGAAGAAGTCATCCGGTAAAGGAAGAAGTCATCCGGTAAAGAAGGATGACTTCTTCTCTTGATTAGCTATTTTTTATTTCGCTTCCTCTTATCCCCGTCCCTCACTCTTCTGACAAACGTCTGTTTGAACGATTGATGAGTCGTAATCGCCGCCCCGGTGCAGATGAACCCATTTGCAATGCCGTTGAAATCCAATCCAAGTGTCGAGGTGCTCGCTGCCACACCAGCGGCCAGCAGGATCCAGATGATGAGCCAGTCGGGAATATGCGGTGTTTTTTTTAATGCAAAACCTAATACCCATAAAGCCGGCACGAGAATCGTCAATTGAGGATGAATGGTGATGCCGCTCAGTAAATCAGTCAATTGCAGCCCTCCTTTTGAATAAGCCTGCTACTATTCTATTCCTTCCACTTGGAGGTTCATGACTGATTGGACAACATTTTTCAGGACAGACAGTTTAATGTTAAAAGTGACAACGGAAACCTTCAATGATAAAATATGAATGACTTTAAAGAGTAGGAGTTGTTTTAAATGGCGAAAAAAGGATACATACAATTTCAAACAGGTGAAAAGGTAGAATTCGATCTTTTCCCGAATGAAGCACCAGGTACTGTTGAAAACTTTGAAAAACTGGCTAAAGAAGGATTCTATGACGGTTTGACTTTCCACCGTGTCATCCCTGGGTTCGTAAGTCAGGGAGGCTGCCCGAATGGAAACGGGATGGGCGGCCCGGGCTACACAATCAAATGTGAAACAGAAGGAAACCCGCACAAGCACGAGGAAGGTTCCCTTTCCATGGCACATGCAGGCAAAGATACAGGCGGAAGCCAATTCTTCATCGTTCATGAGCCTCAGCCGCACCTGAACGGTGTTCATACCGTTTTTGGAAAAGTAACTTCTGGCATTGATACCGTGAAATCAATGAGAAATGGCGATGTAATGGAGAAAGTCGAAGTATTCGACGCATAATCATTTCCCTGAGATTTAACGGTTGAAATTCACCGGTAAATGATATACTATATAGTATACAAGCTGCGTTGTACGTAATCATAACGAAGTTTTAACCTTTAAACTGTAACAGGGAGTTTTATATCGAAGCCGGAATGTCAAGCCTCCGCGATAGAGGACGACAGGAAATCTTCTGCAAACACCCACTTTGAGGAGTGGTGGTTTAAAACTTTCTTATCCAACATTACGGCAAATGTGGCTCTAATTTTTTAACACCAGGCCAGTTCTCTTAGAGAGCTGGCCTTTTCTCTTGTATATTTTAAAAGTGCGAATTTTTTGAAAGGTGTATTATTGAAAGGGGACTTATCATGAATGATACGTTTGAATGGTTTCTTGAAGAATTCCTGGGTGCATGGAAGAAGTCATCGATCACGGAGATGGAAAGGTTCATATCGCCGGATTACCAAGCCAGGGAAATATCTAATGGGGAAAGGTTCGATTTTGGCTATGAAGAATCGATAAATGGGTGGAAGCAGGGGTTTCAATTTGTTAATGAGAACGAAGCCCGGTGGGATATCAACCAACTTTTCACTCTCCCTCTAAAGGAAGATGAAGTGATGGCCGTTTTAGCGGCAACGATCATCATAAAGGGAAAAACGATGGAAACAGCGAATGTATTCTTTAACACATTCAAAAATATAGAAGGTTCAGGATGGAAGCTGGTAAGAAGCTACATAGAATCAGGTGTTCCTGTTGAGAATGTCCATGAAATGGCTTTAAAAAAGAAAGGGTTGTCGTGATGAATAAGAGTTCGCGAAAAGAGAAAGCAGTGTCATTTCTGCAGATGGCGGCTGCGGGGGATGTCCGGGAAGCTTTCGAACGGTTTACAAGCAGTGAATTCCTTCACCATAATCCTTATTTCCGAGGAGATGCGGAATCCATCATGCAGGCGATGGAAGAGAATGCCCGGAAGAATCCTGAAAAGATGTTCGAGTTCAAATTTGTGTTGGAGGACGGAGATTTCATAGCGGTTCATTCGCACGTAAAGCAGCATCCAGGAGACCTTGGTGCCGTTGTTGTTCATATGTTCCGTTTTCAGGATGAGAGGATCGTGGAGATGTGGGATGTCGGACAGCCGGTCCCGAGCGAATCACCGAATGAGAATGGAGTCTTTTAAGCTTGGAAAAGAATGGGGGGACAAGTGTGCCTATAGAGTATCTGAGCTTCAAAGAGAGACGGATCAACCCTGATGATCTGATGAGACTATATAGACAAGCAGGCTGGTGGGAGGAAAGAGAAGAGACAGCTATAGAGAAGGTACTGAACAGCGGTGATGCAGTTGGTGCATGGGATGGCAATGATCTTGTTGGATTTGCAAGGGCAGTGAGTGACGGTGAGTTCAGGGCTTATATTGAAGATGTTGTGATCGATAAGGAATATTGGAATACTGGTACCGGCACTTTGGTGGTCTCAAGATTGCTGGATGAGCTTGCCCACATTGATGTCATCAGTTTATTTTGTGAGAAAGAATTGATTCCCTTTTACGAAAAAAACAACTTCAAAATGAGCAGCAGTCAACATGTTCTGCACCGCAAGAAAAGGTAATGGACGGAGTAAGGGGGGAAGGGAATTGAAAATACATATGAAGCCTGAATCCGGGGCGATCAAGCGTTGGATCGGAGCATTTATCCCTGAAAGAGACTTGTTCTTTCTGACGGAAAAGGACCTTGGGGATTTTAAAGAATATCTAGATCACGTTTTAGTCATTCCGAAAGAAGAATTTTCAGCTAACGCTACTTATAACGGGATTCAATGGCAAAACAGCTATACTTATTGGAATTTATCAAACGAAGTTGAATTTGTCATTGTTGCACCGCCGGACTGGGTGGGCAGGCTGCCTGAGGTAAAGAGAAAGCAGTTATTTCATCGTCAAAAAGAGGTCGGAAGCGGACTGGTTTATGAGATCTCGCATGACAGGATCGATGACTCGATACCAGCGGATCACCTTATGGAGTCAGGAGGTGAACAGTTCATCGTTCTGCAGAAAGTCATGTGGGAAGAGCTCAGCTATGACGTTAAGAGAGACCTTATCAGTGAGTTTGCACAGCAGTGGGAGGAGTGGACATGTTACGAATATTCACTGGAATCCCGCCCGCACTTGCAGAAATATGCGAATGTCTTTCCTTCTTCCGGGGGAGGCAATTGTTTAGCCGCGACATTATTCGCAGTTACCCGGGAGGAGTGGATCATCAACGAGTGGGTCCACCAAAAAACGTTCAGTCTTGGGTTAAAGAGAGCACATTACCGTCGAGTCGAGAACGGGGAGATAAGGGATGGAGACGTTGTGACATGGGAAAATGAGAGTGGAATCATTCAGCATGCATCTTTTTGTGTGGGTGATGATAAGTTCTTTAATAAGAGCGGGCAGACGTTTTTTAATGCGTGGAAGATTGTTGATTGGACAGATTTGCAGGAGATGTGGAAGTCATATAGGGTGAAGGTTTTACGTAAGGATAATTTTAATGTCTAAAGCCATACATGCTAGTATAATTTCTAAACACCGTTAATGATTTCCGGGCAAGACTTCGCTTTCCGCGGGTAGCCCGTGAGCCTCCCTCACGATAATGGCAGGTTACTTAGAATATCTTTGTTTTTCTCGGGATTTCTTAAGTGTTCAACATAAGAGACACGGCATGGTCAAACAGATACACCCAAATTTAAATATATCTGGAAACACGCTTGGCACGTTAATAGACCGGAAAGGGGTATTTCCAATAATAGGTACTAAAATATGATCGCACCTTTGGATCTCCACAAGCGACATGGTGGTGGACCCTCCCATTTCTCTCGGCGTCTATGCGCGTAAA